>NZ_JACCCG010000001.1:0-417508 GCF_013410955.1 Microbacterium sp. AK009
GCTGTTCGTCATGATCTGACCAGTCTCCCTGCCCGAACCCTCGGGCGACAGGACGACTCACACAACGACTGGACCTACAAGACGGGGTCAGTCCAGTGGGGACGCCGGACGCGGGTGACGACCGTCGTCGCCGGTATCGGCATCCTCGCGCTGGTCGCCACGGGATGTGCCCGCGGCGCGAACACCGGCGGCGGTGACGATTCAGGCGACGCCGTCACGGCGAGCCCCGGCATCACCGACGACAGCATCACGCTCGGCATCACCACGCCGCTGTCGGGACCGACCGCCGGTCCCGGCACGTGCACGGTGGCGGGCCTGGAGGCGTACTTCGGCGCGGCCAATGCCGCGGGCGGCATCGAGTTCGGTGACGGCAACACTCGTACCGTCGAGATCGAGGCCCTGGATGACGCCTACGACCCGCAGCAGGCCGCGGCGAACTTCGAGCAGCTGAAGGACAGCGTGTTCGCGATGACCTCCGGCCTCGGCACGCCGACGAACCGCGCGTGGCGCGAGGCGGCGATCGACGATGAGGTGCCCCAGGTGCTCATCATGACCGGTGACCCGCTGTTCTCCAACACTGCGGAAAGCCCCTGGCAGCTCGGATTCGTTCCGATCTACCAGAACGAGGGAGCCGCGTTCGGCGAGCTGCTGGCGGCGTCGGGCGAAGACCACAAGGTCGCCATCCTCGCGCAGAACGACGACTACGGCGAGGGCTACGTCGAGGGCTTCAAGGAGGCCATCGAGGGCGCCGACAACGTCGAGGTCGTCGAGGAGCTCACCTACGAGGCGACCGACACCTCGGTCGACGCGCAGCTGACCGAACTCGCCGCCTCCGGCGCCGACGTCTTCTTCAACGCGATGTCGATCACCCCGCTGGTGATCTCCTCGCTGCAGAAGGCGCAGGAGCTCGGCTGGCTCCCGTCGTGGTTCCTGCCCTCGAACACCTCCAGCCCCACGGCGATCCTGGAGCCCGGCGGGGCGACGGCGTTCCCCGGCGTCTACTCGGTGTCGTTCGCCAAGGCTCCCGCAAGCCCCGCCTACGCCGAGGACGAGGACGTGCAGAACTTCCTCTCCAACCTCGCCGAGTACGCCGACTACCCCGACATGCCGGCGTTCCCGCACTGCATGTGGAGCTACATGATCGGTGGCACCCTCGAGCAGGTGTTCGGTGAGATGACCGAGCCGACGCGCGAGAACTTCATGGAGGCGTTGCGGACGGTCTCCGACTACCAGGCACCGCTGATGCTCGAGGGCACCGCGGTCGACACCACCGAGGACGGGCAGCCCGCCGTCTCGAGTGTCGTGGTGCAGAAGTACAACGGACGCGGGTACGACACGGTGGAGACCTTCGAGTAACCCGTCATCCCGTCGCGAGGCGCGTCGTCCCTTCCGGGGCGGCGCGCCTCGTCGTGCGCCGGGGGGCGACGGGTTGCGCGCGCTCGTGCGCGGCGGGCGACGCGAGGTCAGCCGAGCGTGCGCAGCACCCCGACGATGCCGTTCAGGTGAGCTCGCGTGGCGGTGTCGGCCGCATCGGGGTCACGGGCCAGCACGGCGTCGATGATCGCGATGTGCTCGGGTGCCGACTGCGAGGCCCGTCCGGGGTGGAAGGCCAGGCGGAACTGGTGGCGTGCCGACTGGGCCCGAAGCCGCTCGAGCAGCTGCGTCGCGGTCGCGTGGCCGCTCTCCTCACGCAGGCACCGGTCCATCTCCTGGTTGAGCCGGGCGTACTCCACGAGGTTGCCGGTGGCGACGGCCTCCTCGATGCCGTCGCGGATGGCGCGGAGTTCCGCTTCACCCGCGGCGGTCAGGTTCTCGGCGGCCTTGCGGGCGCAGAGGGACTCCAGCCCCACCCGCACCTCGACGATCTCGACGGCTTCGTCGACGCTGATGGCGCGCACGCGCGCACCCCGGTTGGGCAGGCGCTCCACCAGGCCCTCTCCGGCGAGGTTCAGCAGGGCGTTGCGGACCGACGCGCGCGAGGCCTCGAAGCGTTCGCTGAGGTCGGCTTCGATGAGCCGTTGATGCGGCGCGAAGTCGGCATTCAGGATCGCCTCGCGGATCCGCTGGGTGAGGTCTGGGCGCGCGGGAGCGTCATCCAGAACGTCTGTGTCGGTCATCCGCTCCACCTCTCCGTCGACGTCGACCCGGGCGCGCGGAGAATCCCCGGAAGAGGATCACCCACGTACGATCCGAGCGTACTCCGAAACGGGGATTGCCGACGAGATCGCCGAGGATTATGTCGCCAATCCAGCCTTGCAGAGGGAACGGCTCAGCCCACCCGGTCGACGAGGTCGAGGCCGCGACGGGCCCACTCGATCTCGCCGCGGGCGCGCTCCACGAGGCCCTCGTACGCGAAGCGCTTGTAGGCGATCGTGCGCTCGCGATCCTCGTCGGGGGTGACCGCGAGGCGTCTGACGAGCATCGGGTTGCTCAGCGCGTCGATGCGCTCGAGCTCGCCCTCCCACTGCGCCAGTTCGGCCGACCAGGTGATGATGTGACGCTCGAGGAAGCTCCGTGCCGCGTCGGGCGTCGTGGTCTCGAGGTAGGCGGCGCGCAGATGCGCGGGGTCGCGCACCCGCTGGTAATCCAGCGGCGAGGTCATCCAATCGAGAAAGGCCCGGTCGCCGGCATCCGTCACGTGATAGAGCCGTCGACGGCCGCGCTCGCCGCGGGTCTGCTCCTCGGCTTCGACCAGGCCCTCCTGCTCCATCTTGCGCAGCTCCGGGTAGATCTGCGAGTCGGGGGCGTGCCAGACGTGACCGACCGAAAGGGAGAACTGCTTCTGGAGGTCATAACCCGACAGGGCGCCGACCCGGAGGATCGCCAGCAGGGCGTATCGCAGACTCATGAAGCTCCTTGCCGGTGTCTGGGGTGAGGGTAGCAAAAGGGCCCGGGCATCACGCACCCGAGCCCCTTCGCCCTCACGGTCAGTCGTTCTTGTAGCCGGTGCGCCATCCGCCCTGGTAGGTCTGGCGGGCCACCGTGGAGTACGGCACCGGCGAGACCACGACGCGGACCTCGGTCTGCTCATGCGGCTCGACCGACGCCTTCGATGAGCCGCCGTTCGGTTCGCCCCAGACGACCTTCAGCTCGGTGCCCTCGGGGACGTCGGGGTCGACGGTCCCGAGCGACAGGCCGCGCTTCTCGTTGGCGCTGTACCCGGTGAACATCGAGAAGCCGACGACGGTGCCGTCGGCGTCCACGACCGAGTCGTAGTTCGCCGAGCCGTAGTTGGCCAGCGGCAAGTCGAAGAACTTGTAGCTCGGGCCGTCGACATCCAGGAGGGATGACCACACCCGGCCGAGGTCCTCGGCGTTCCAGGCCAGCGTGACCTTCTTGCGCTGGGTGGCGGGGTCGATCTTCTCCAGCGCGTCGCGCCCGATGAAGTCGTGGTCGAACTTCACGAAGGAGCCGTAGCCGAGCTCCCACGGGGTGAGGTAGTAGTCCTCGATGTCGTCCGACACGAACGAGCCGGCGAGCGTGCCCGTCGCTTCGTAGCTGTCCACGCCGAGCCACTCGCGGTAGGCCTGCTCCTCCTTGCCGGTGTAGATCGCGGGCAGCGGCGAGGGGATCCATCCCGATTCGAGCGTGTTCGACGGGTAGGCGCGCGAACCGACGGGAACCAGGCCGAACTCGGCGCCGGCCTCGACGATGATGTCGCGGACGCGGTGGTGGTCGGCGTAGGGGCCCCAGATCTCCAGGCCCGGGGCGCCGGCCATGCCGTGGCGGAGCGTGCGGACGTTCATGCCCTCGATGTTCATCGTCGACATGGCGAAGAACCGCAGCTGCTCGAGGGGACCGCCGTTGAGCTTCTCGATGACCTTCCACGCCGCGGGGCCCTGGATCTGGAAGCGGTAGTAGCGGCGCGAGACCGCGTCGCCGTAGGGACGCGAGGGGGAGCGGCGGTCGACCTCGATCTCGAGGTTCTTGTAGCCGCCGGTCTCACCGTGGAACATCAGCCAGTTCGACGCCGGCGCGCGGCCGACGTAGACGTACTGGTCCTCCTCCTCGTGGAAGAGGATGCCGTCGCCGATGACGTGGCCCGACGCGGTGGTCGGCACGTACTGCTTGGCGCGGTTGACGGGGAAGACCTCGACCGAGTTGATCGCGGTGTCGCGGATCAGGTTGATCGCGTCGGAGCCGCGGAGGAACACATTGTCCATGTGGTGCGACTGGTCGTACAGGACCGCGGTGTCGCGCCAGGCCTTCTGCTCCTTGATCCAGTTCTGGAAGTCAGCGGGGACGACGGGGTAGATGTAGGAGCCGATCTGGGAGTTGCGGAGCAACTCGACCGGGTTTCCCTTCTCGTCCAGCAGCTGCTGCAGATTCTCTGCCATGGGTGGAACCTCTCTGTTCGGTAGGTGGTCTTCGGGAGGGTGCGGGGGATCGTCAGGGGCGGTCGCTGAAGACGATCGTGTGGTTGCCGTGACGGATGACGCGGTCCTCGGCGTGCCACTGCACGGCGCGCGAGAGCACGGCGCGCTCGACGTAGGCGCCACGGGCTTGGAGGTCGGCGGCGGTCATCCGGTGGTCGACGCGGGCGACGTCCTGCTCGATGATCGGCCCCTCGTCGAGGTCGGCGGTGACGTAGTGGCTCGTCGCGCCGATCAGCTTCACGCCCCGCTCCCTGGCCTTCTTGTAGGGCGCCGCGCCGATGAAGGCGGGGAGGAAGGAGTGGTGGATGTTGATGACCGGCACGCCGATCTTCTCCAGGAAGTCCTCGGACAGGATCTGCATGTACCGCGCGAGCACGACGAAGTCGACGTTGCCGTCGAGCAGCTTCAGGATCTCCGCCTCGGCGGCGGACTTGTCGGGCCCCTGCGAGTGCACGTGCACGAACGGGATGCCGAACGAGCGGACGTCCTCGGCGGTGTTGGTGTGATTGGAGATGACCATCGGAATCGTGACGGGAAGCTCGCCGCGGCGGTGGCGCCACAGCAGCTCCAGCAGGCAATGGTCGCTCGTCGAGGCGAGGATCGCCATGCGCTTCGGCACCGACTGGTCGGTGAGCACCCACGTCATGCCGAGCGGCTCGAGGGTCTTCGCGAGGTCCGCCTCGATGGCGGGCATCGTCGCGGTGAGACCGGGGCGGTGGAAGACCACGCGCTGGAAGAACTCCCCGCCCTCGGGGTTGTCGGAGTACTGGTCGAGGGTGACGATGTTGCCCTCGTTGCGGGCGATCAGCGATGACACCGCCGCGACGATCCCGGGCTTGTCGGGGCCGTGGACGATCAGGCAGGCGTGGTCGCGCCGGGCGTCGTTGTGCAGCGTCATGCGGAACTCCTCAGGATTGCGGGGCGCGGAACTCGCGCACCCACTCCGAGGTCGCGCGCAGGCCGCCGAACGTGTAGAAGTGCAGTCTGACATCGCCGAGCGTGCCGTTCTGAGCCAGCAGGTCGGCGAGGTCGGTGACGAAGCGGTCGGGCCCCGCTGTGCCCATGAGGTTCGTCAGCGAGAAGCCGTACTTCTTCACGATCATGGCGTTCGCGCCGATGCCGAAGCGGCGCGCGAAGCCGAGCAGGCGCTTGATGCCGGCGGGGCCGGGCGTGCCGATGCGGATCTCGGCGGTGATGCCGCGGCGGCGGACCTCCTGGATCCATGCCATCACCGGGTCGGTGTCGAAGGCGAACTGCGTGAGGATGACCGCGTCGAGGCCCTGCTCGGCGAGGGCGGCGATCTTGTCTTCGAGGTGGCGCCACAGGATGTCGTCGGCGATGTCGGGATGACCCTCGGGGTACCCCGCGATGCTGACCTCCCTCACGCCGTACTGCTGCAGGATGCCCGAGCGGATGACCGACAGCGAGTCCTCGTAGGGGCCCTCGGGTTCGGCCGGGTCGCCGCCGACGGAGAAGACGTGCTCGCTGGCGCCGACCTCCTGGAGGCGGGCGAGGAACTCCTGCAGCTGCTCCGCGGACTTCAGCCGCCGCGCCGAGATGTGCGGAACGGGGATGAAACCGGCGTCCTTCACGGCCTTGGAGGCGGCCACCCGCATCTCGAGATCCTCGTTCCCGAGGAAGGTCACATTCACCTTGGTGCCGGCCGGGATCGAGTCCTGCGCCTCCTGGAGACCGGGGATGTCCTTCCCCGTCATCTCCAGCGAGTAGTCCTGCACGAGCTGGCGAGCCGCTGCGGAATGTTCGGAGGTGGTGCGTGCCACGTCGAGGTCCTTTCCTCTGCGATGAGCATCGGTGCTCACGACAACACAATAACTATCTCCATAGGTAATGACAAGAGGCATTTCCCGAGCGTCTGATTCAACAATTCGGTGACGCTCGTCATGAAAGTCTTGACAAGCGGATGCCGCCTGCCCGACCATGAACACGTCAGGCCACGAGGATGTGACGACCCGACGCAGCACCGACGTCACGCCTCGAGACCGGCTCCACCCCGACACCTACGAGAGGCCCGTCAATGAAGAAGAGGCTCGCCGCGTTCGGCCTGATGGCCGTAGCCGCACTCGCCCTCGCCGGTTGCACCGACTCCGCAGCCGGCCCCACCGCAGATCCCAGCGACAGCGCCGATGCCGGTGGCGGTACGACCGAAGAGGTCCGCGACGTCCGCGTTGCTGCACTTCCCATCGCCGAATCCGGTGCGCTCTGGGCGGCGATCGACGAGGGGATCTTCGAGGAATACGGGCTGAACGTCGAGGTGGTGCCCGCCCAGGGCGGCGCCCAGGCCATCCCCGCCCTCCTCAGCGGCGACATCGACTTCGCGATCGGTCAGCCCTTCGGCCCCATCCGCGCCGACCTGCAGGACCTCGGCGTCGTGATCTTCAGCAACTACGCCTCCTCGCTCACCTCGGGTGAGGACGTCAACGCCGTCGTCGCCCTCGGCGACGCGGGCATCGCGGGCCCCGCCGACCTCGCCGGCAAGCGCGTGGCGGTCAACAGCCTCGGCGCCGCCGGCGACCTCACCATCCGCAAGGCCGTCGACGACGCCGGCGGTGACTCGTCGACCATCGAATTCGTCGAGGTCGCCTTCCCCGACGCGCAGGCCCAGCTGGAGGCCGGCAACATCGACGCGGCGTGGGTGCCCGACCCGTTCCGCGGCATCGTCGTCGGTGGCGGCGGGGTCGAGGTCGTGGCCCCCTACCAGGCGACCATCCCGGGCCTGACCGTGCTGACCAACTTCACCACTCAGGCCAAGATCGACGAAGACCCCGAGCTCGTCGCCGACTACGCCGCCGCGATGGCCGACGCCCTGGAGTTCGCCTCGCAGAACGAGGACGCCGTCCGTGCCGCCATCGCGACGAACCTCGAGATCCCCGAGGAGGCTGCGGCCGGCATCGTGCTGCCGGACTTCACCGCCGACCTCGGCAGCGCCGGTATCGAAGACCTCGCCGCCCTCGCGGTCGAATACGGCTACATCGACGCCGAGCCCGACTTCTCGCGGCTCATCCAGCAGCAGTAGTCCGCGCGGAGCGGGCGGCCGTTCTCCCACGCGCCGCCCGCTTCCTACTTCGACCCCGAGAGGTCCCCCGTGTCCGAAAACGCGGTGATCCCGTCACCGGAGACGACCGCCCCCGCGCGGCAGTCCCGACCGGAACCCCCGAACCGGCTGCGCTCGGCGCGCCGCGCCCGCACCTTCCGCAAGGTCGCCCTCGGAGCGCTCGGCATCGCCGGGTTCCTCGTCACCTGGCAGCTGATCCCCACCCTGGGGTTGCTCGACCCGCGCTTCTTCCCGCCGCCCACCGAGGTGCTCGCGCGCCTGGCCGCGGACCTCCGGGACCTGGAGTTCTGGCGCAACATCGGCCGCACGATGACCGCGTGGGCCATCGGCCTCGCCATCGCCACGGTGCTCGCCGTCGTCCTCGGCACGATCATCGGACTCGTCCCCTTCCTGCGCAAGGCCACCCACACCACGGTGGAGTTCCTCCGGCCGATCCCCTCCGTCGCGCTCATCCCGCTCGCGATCCTCGTGTTCGGCCTCCGCATCGAGGCGGCACTCGTGATCGTCGTCTACGCCAGCTTCTGGCAGATCTTCGTGCAGGTGCTCTACGGCGTCGCCGACGTCGACGCGGTCGCCCGCGACACGGCCAGGAGCTTCCGGCTGCCTCGCGCCGAGCGCATCCGCTATCTCATCCTCCCCACGGCGCTCCCCTACCTCATGACGGGTCTCCGCCTGGGTGCGGCCGTCGCGCTGATCCTCGCCGTCACCGCCGAACTGACGATCGGAAACCCCGGGCTCGGTCGCGCGATCGTCGTCGCGCAGTCCGCGGGCGACTACGTGCGCGTCTACGCCCTGGTCATCGTCACCGGCATCCTCGGCCTCATCATCAATCTCGTCTTCCGGGTCATCGAGCGCCGCTCGCTCTCGTGGCACCAGTCGGTGCGAGGGGAGGAAGTGCTGTGACCCTCTACACCAGCACCGTCGTGACGCCGAAGCCCCGTTCGCGTCGCTGGGCCAAGCTCGGTTCGGGCATCGGGTACGCCCTCGGCTTCCCGCTCCTGCTCCTCGTCATCTGGGGCGTCTGGTCGTCGTTCGCCACGACCCCGTTCTTCCCGAGCCCGCTCGTCATCGCCGAAGCGTTCGTGGAGACGTGGGTGGGGCCGGCATTCGTCACCGACGTGCTCCCGAGTCTCGGGCGGCTCGTCGTCGGTGCGGCGCTGTCCATCGTCGTCGGCATCGTCGCCGGCCTCGTCATCGGGCTCACCCGGTGGCTGAGCGAACTGCTCGAGCCGATCCTGGAGTTCTTCCGCGCCATCCCGCCGCCGGTCCTCATCCCGATCGTGGCGGTGCTCCTCGGCCCCACCGATTCGATGAAGGTCGTCGTGATCGTCGCCGGCTCCCTCTGGCCGGTGCTGCTCAACACGATCGACGGCGTGCGGGCGACGGACAGTGTGATGACCGAGACCGCCCGCTCGTTCGCGCTGACGCCGGGCGAACGCATCCGCTATCTCGTCCTTCCCGCGGCGAGCCCGCGCATCATGACCGGGGTGCGCCAGGCCCTGTCGATCGCGCTGATCCTCATGGTCATCTCCGAGATGTTCTACTCCTCGTCGGGGCTCGGCTACCGCATCGTCTTCTTCCAGCGGAACTACCTCATCGCCGAGATGTGGAGCGGCATCGTGCTGCTCGGCCTCATCGGCGTGCTGCTCGCCACGATCTTCGGATTCGTCGAGCGGCGGGTGCTGCGCTGGTACCACGGAATCAAGGAGGTGGAGCGTGCCTGAAACGCTGCTCGAGGTCCAGAACCTCAAGAAGGTCTACGAGGCGGCGACCGGGAACGTCGAGGCGATCGGCGACATCAGCTTCCGGATGAAGGCCGGCGAGCTGGTCTGCATCGTCGGTCCGTCCGGCTGCGGCAAGACGACCCTGCTGAAGTGCATCGCAGGGCTCCTGCGCCCGACCGCCGGCTCGGTGGAGCTCGACGGCCAGGCCGTGACGAACCCGCCCGAGAGCATGGCGCTGGTGTTCCAGGAGTACGGCCGGTCGCTGTATCCGTGGCTGACCGTGCGCGGGAACGTCGAGCTGCCGCTGAAACACAAGCGGATGTCGCGGGCCGACCGCGATCGCCTCGTCGACGACGCACTGAGGGCCGTCGGACTGGACCACGCCGACAAGTGCTACCCCTGGCAGCTGTCGGGAGGGATGCAGCAGCGCGTCGCCATCGCGCGGGCCGTCGCCTACCAGCCCGAGGTGCTGATCATGGACGAGCCGTTCGCCGCCGTCGACGCCCAGACCCGCGCCGACCTCGAGGACCTGGTGCGGACCCTTCACCGCGAGCGCGGGATGTCGATCCTCTTCGTCACCCACGACATCGACGAATCGGTGTACCTCGGCGAGCGCGTCGTGGTGCTCTCGAAGTCGCCGACCTGGGTGCAGGAAGATCTCGCGATCGACCTGCCGCCCCTGCGCGACCAGATCACGACGCGTGCGATGCCGCGGTTCACCGAGCTGCGCACCCACGTGTACGAGCAGATCCAGCGCGCCAAGCGCGGCGAGGCCGTGAGGCCGGGCGCAGTGGCGTGACCTCCCCCGTCCTCCGGTCGGCCCCGCCCGACCGCACCTTTCTCACGCGCAAGCCCCGCCAGCTGCTGCTAGCGTTCTTCGGCGAGTACGTGTGCGACCGCTACTTCGAGCCGCTGCGTGCGAGCGTGCTGCTGAGCGTGCTCGAGGGCGCAGGGGTCACGGGCCCGGCGGTGCGGACGAACCTCGACCGGATGGTCTACACCGGCCTCGTCGAGCGGCGGCGCCTGGGCCGCGAGATCGGCTTCGTGCTCACCCCCCACGGCAGCGACGTGCTGCGTGAGGCGTCGCACCGCGTGCACAGTCCCACCCCGTTCGAACGGGAGGGGGAGGGGTGGACGCTGGTGACCTTCAGCGTTCCCGAACACCAGCGAACCC
This sequence comes from Microbacterium sp. AK009, assembly GCF_013410955.1. Taxonomy (GTDB): domain Bacteria; phylum Actinomycetota; class Actinomycetes; order Actinomycetales; family Microbacteriaceae; genus Microbacterium. The sequence continues at coordinate 10,348 of NZ_JACCCG010000001.1, forward strand.
TCCGCCACCGCCTGCGCGCGGCTCTGACCTGGTCGGGCTTCGCGCCGCTGCGCGACGGACTGTGGATCGCCCCGGGAGAGGTCGACCTTGCTGCGGCGCTCGCCGCCATCATCCCGGATCTGACGCCCGGATCGGTGACGGCGTTCGCCGCCCGGCAGCTCGACGGCTTCCCGATGGGGGACGCCGTGCGCACCGCGTGGGACATCGCGTCGATCCGGCGTGCGCACCACGAGTTCCTCGCCCAGTGGGATGACGAGGTCGACCCCGACGCTCCCGGTGCGCTGGCCACCCGCATCCTGCTCGTCGCCGACTGGCTGGCGCTGCTGCGGGCCGATCCCGCGCTGCCGGCGCAGTACATGGATGCCGACTGGCCGGCGGAGCGCTCGCTCGAGCTCTTCACTCGCCGCCACCGTGAGCTGGCGTTCCCGGCGGTGCGGGAGTTCGCAGCGCTCGTCGGGTGAGCGCGAAGGTGGCGCAGATGGTGACCTTGGGGCGCTGAACCTCGCCATGTGCGTCACCTTCTCCCGGGGCTGACGGCGCTGCGCGCCCCCCGCCCTACCCGCCGAAGCGCGTGCGCAGCTCGGCCTTGCGCACCTTCCCCGACGCGGTGCGGGGCAGCTCGTCGACCACGACGACGTTCTTCGGGATCTTGTACCGCGCGATCCGTCCCTCGAGGTGTCCCCGCACATCCTCGAGCGACACCTCGGTGCCCGGCGCCACCGTGAGGATCGCCCACGGCACCTCGCCCCAGCGCTCGTCGGGCACGCCGATCACGGCGACCCCCGTCACGCCGGCGACGTCGCTGATGAGGTTCTCGACCTCGGCGGGGTAGATGTTCTCCCCGCCCGAGATGATCATGTCCTTCAGCCGGTCGGCGATGAAGAGGTACCCGTCGGCGTCGAGGTACCCGAGGTCTCCCGAGCGGAACCACCCGTCTGCGGTGAACGCCGCGGCCGTGGCATCCGGCAGATTGAGATACCCCGCGAACACGTTCGGTCCCGAGATCTCGATCTCGCCCACGGTGCCGCGCGCCACCATCGCGCCCTGCTCGTCGGCGATGCGCACGTCGGTGAAGAAGTGCGGCAGCCCCACGCTCCCCTGCTTCTCGCGCGTCATCTCGGGCGCGAGCGAGGTCGCCCCGGGCGAGGTCTCGGTCATGCCGTAGCCCTGCGAGAACGACATCCCCCGCTCCTCGTAGGCGTTGAGGATGCGGGTGGGCACAGCCGATCCGCCGCACGTGAGCTTCCGCAGCGACGACAGGTCGGTGCCGGCCCAGTCGGGATGATCGGCCATCAGCTGATACGTCGTGGGCACACCGCTGAGCATCGTCACCCGATGCCGAGCGATGAGCGCCAGCGCCCGGCCCGGGTCGAACCCCTTCTCGAGCACCAGCGTGCCGCCCTTGAGGAAGACCGGCAGCGCCCCCATCCCGAGGGAGGCGACGTGGAAGAGCGGCGAGATCATCAGCGCTATGTCGGTCGAGACCACGTCGTAGTCGATGATGCAGTTCAGTGCCACCCAGGTGAGGTTGCCGTGGGTGAGGACCGCACCCTTGGCCTTCCCTGTGGTGCCGGAGGTGTAGATGATCGCCGCGGGGTCGTCGGGGCCGACCTCCTCGTCGGCGTGCCCGCCGGACGCCGTGCGGATGAGCTGATCGAGTCCCGGATGCCGCGCATCGCCCTCGCCGGTCGGGATGACGTCGCCGATGCGGGCCCCGTCGATCCCCGGCTGGGCGCGCTCGCGGAGCGCCGGGTCGACGATCACGACGCGGGCGCCCGAGTCGGCGAGCACGTGGGCGATCTCGGGCGGCGCGAGCCGGGTGTTCACCGGCACGAAGACGGCACCCAGCTGCGCCGCGGCGAACATCACCTCGAGGAACTCGGGGCAGTTCTCACCGATGTAGGCGACCGCGTCGCCGCGACCGAGACCGCGGTGGCGGAGCACCGATGAGATGCGGTCGACCTGGTCGGCGAACTCCCGATAGGTCACCTGCGCGTCGCCGGCGACGATCGCCACCCTGTCGGGGCTCTTCCGGCGGCGCGTGGCCGCCCACGCTCCGATGCCGTGGTTGTGCATGCACTTCTCCTCCGAAGTCGGATGCCGGGACTCGCCGCCGAACGGCGCTCAGGCGTAGAAGCGGTACAGCCCTCGTGCGACGACGGCGGGCTTCTCGGCGCCCTCGATCTCGATCGTCTGGTCGACGGCGAACTGGTAGCCACCCTTGACCTCGGTGACCTCGGCGATGACGGCGGTCATGCGCACGCGCGCGCCGACCTTCACCGGCGAGACGAAGCGCACCTTGTCCAGGCCGTAGTTCACACGGGTGCTGACGCCGGTGACGTCGAACAGCTCCGACCAGAACTTCACCGTCAGCGACAGCGAGAGGAAGCCGTGGGCGATCGGCGCCCCGAAGGGGCCCGCCGCGGCTCGGGTGGGGTCGACGTGGATCCACTGGTGGTCGTCGGTGGCGTCGGCGAAGAGGTTCACCCGGTCCTGGGTGACCTCGAGCCAGTCGGTGTAGCCGAGATCGGTGCCGGCGAGGCCGGCGACGTCGTCGTAGCTGACGGTGGTGGTCATGGGTGTCTCCTTGGGTGCGGTGAGTGAGCGGCGGGTGGTCAGGTGAACGCCGAGGCGCCGGTGAGGGCGCGCCCGACGATGAGGGCGTTGATCTCGTGCGTGCCCTCGTAGGAGTAGACGGCCTCGGCATCGGCGAAGAACCGCGCGGCATCGTGGGCGAGGAGGATGCCGTTACCGCCGAGCACCTCGCGGCCGAGGGCGACGGTCTCCCGCGCGAGGCGCGCGGTCTGCATCTTCGCCAGGGCCGAGTTCTCGTCGGCGAAGGCTCCGGAGTCGTCCTGATGCGCCGACAGCTCGACGACGAGGGCGAGGGAGGCGACGGTGTTGCCGAGCATGCGGGCGAGCTTCTCCTGCACGAGCTGGAACCCACCGAGCGGGCGATCGAACTGCCGCCGCTCCCGCGTGTAGCGGACGGCGGCGTCGAGCACGCCCGCCTGGAGACCGGCGGCGATCCACGCGACATCCGACCTCATGGCCCGGAGGATCCCCGCGACGTCGCGCCAGCCGTCGACCCGCTGCAGCCGGTCGGTCTCTGCCACCCGCACCCCGTCGAGCGTGATGCGGGCGTTCTGCATCGGCCGGAGCGAGATCTTGCCGGTGATCGACTCGAGTCCGACGCCCGGCGCATCGGTCGGCACGAGGAAGGCCTTGACGGCGGAGTCGGCGACGTCGCGGGCGAAGACGACGAGAAGATCGGATGCCGCGGCCCCGCCGATCCACGTCTTCGCCCCGTCGATCACCCAGGCGTCGCCGTCCCGGCGCGCCGTGGTCGACAGGCCCCCGGCGATGTCGGAGCCGTGGTCGGGCTCGGTGAGGGCGAAGACGCCGGTGACCTCGAAACTCCGCACGCGCGGATCGAGCGCGGCAACCTGCGCGGGCGACCCGCCGAGAGCGACGGCGGAGCGGAAGAGGCCCGACTGGGCGTTGTACAGGGTCGCGACCGACACGTCGGTGCGGGCGAGGACGTAGTTGCGGAAGCCGGAGAACATCGTCGAGCGCGCCTCGGCGGCATCCATTCCGGCGGGCTGCATGAGGTCGAGCGGGATGAGCGCGTCGAGGATCGCCTCGGGCATCACCGCACGCTCCCAGGCGTCGGCCAGGAGCGGGCGCACGTCGCGGTCGAGGGTCGCCTGCAGTCGCGCGAGCGTCGCGCGCGCCGCCGGGCTGAGGTGCCGTGCGGCGATCGCGTACGGGTCGAACCCGAACGCCTCCTCCGGCTCGAGCGCGGGCATGTCAGCCGCCGAGGCCGAGGAGCCGCACGGCGTTGTCCTTGAGGATGCCGGGCATGACCTCGGGCTTCAGGCTCGTCGCGGCCGCGTCGCGCTGCCAGCGGTCGGGGGTGAGGAGGGGGAAGTCCGACCCGAAGAGCACGCGGCTCTTCAGGTACGAGTTCGCTGCGCGCACGAGCGACTCGGGGAAGTACTTCGGGCTCCACCCCGACAGGTCGATCCAGGTGTTGTGCTTGTGGGTCGCCACCGACAGCGCCTCGTCCTGCCACGGCACCGAGGGGTGGGCCATGATGATCTGCAGGTCGGGGAAGTCGGCCGCGACCGGGTCGAGGAGCATCGGGTTCGACAGGCCCAGGCGCATCCCGCGCCCGCCGGGCAGGCCCGCCCCGATGCCGGTCTGGCCGGTGTGGAAGAGGGCGACGACACCGGCATCCTGCAGGATCGCGTAGAGCGGATACCAGCGCTCGTCCGAGGGGTCGAACCCCTGCACCGTCGGGTGGAACTTGAACCCGCGCACGCCGGAGTCCTCGAGGAGGGCGCGGATGCGGTCGGCGGCGTCGGAGCGGTGCGGGTCGACCGAGCCGAACGGGATGAGGACGTCGTTGTGGCGAGCGGCGCCCGCGGCGACCTCGGCGCTGGAGATCGGCGGATGCCCGAGCGTGTGCCCGGCGTCGACGGTGAAGACGACCGCGGCCATCGCGCGCTCGCGATAGTAGTCCGCGACGGAATCGAGGTCGGGGCGGGGGCCGTCGGCGGAGAAGTACCGGGATGCCGCGGCGACGAGGTCGCCCGGAAGGGAGTGATGGCCGTGCCCGTCGACCTCGATGTGCACGTGGACGTCGATCGCGGTGATCGCGTCGACGTCGATCGCGGGCTCGTACCTCATCGCGTTCCCCGGTGCGAGGCCCCGGTCGTTGAGCGAGGACGCGCGGAGCGCGTCCGAGTCGACACGCGTCTCACCGCTGCAGATCCTCCGGAAGCGGCGGGAATTTCTCGCCGACGCTCTGCAGCTCCCCGACCGCCTCGCCGAAGCCCTCGACGAGGGCCTCGTATGTCCAGCCGCCCTCGCGGTATGCGGTCGCGACGGCCTCGGGGTGCGACCACAGCTGCAGGCGGTCGCCGCCGATGCCGATCGCCTGACCCGAGACGCCGGCGGCAGCGTCGGAGGCGAGGAAGGCGATGAGGCCGGCGACGTCGTCGGAGGTGCCGAACCCGAGGTCGTGGCGGAAGAACGCGGGCATCGCCTCGCCCTTCTCGTCGGCCTCGACCGCGGCGGCGAAGTAGGGCACGGTCGCCGTCATCGCGGTCGCGGCGACGGGGATCACGGCGTTCGTGGTGATGCCGGCCTTCTTCAGCTCCAGCGCCCAGGTGCGGACCATCCCGACGATGCCCGCCTTGGCGGCGGCATAGTTGGTCTGGCCGAAGTTGCCGCGCTGGCCGGTCGGCGAGCCGATGCAGATGATGCGTCCGGGGATCTCGTTGGCGCGCATGTAGGTCGCCGCGGCCCGCACGCAGGTGAAGGTGCCGCGCAGGTGCACACCGATGACGGTGTCGAAGTCGTCATCGCTCATCTTCCACAGCACGGTGTCGCGGAGCACCCCGGCGTTGGTGACGAGGATGTCCAGGCGCCCGAAGGTGTCGACGGCGGTCTGAACGAGCTGCTCGGCGGTCTCGGTCGGGCCGACCGGCGCGACGACGGCGACCGCCGAACCCCCCGCGTCGGTGATGCTCTTCACGGCCGCATCGGCGGTTGCTGCGTCGACGTCGTTGATGACGACCGAGGCGCCCTGTCGTGCGAGTTCCTGGGCGTAGGCCAGACCCAGGCCGCGGCCCGAGCCGGTGACGACAGCGACTTTGCCGTGAAGTGACATGAGAGCTCCTTCGATCACCACCCATTGAATCGGACGATGATTGAAGTTGTCAACTATTTAGGCGAGGTCGGATGCCGCTACGAATCGAAGCCCATCCCCACCGCGTTGAGCGTGCGCAGCAGCAGGTTACGGCGGCCCTGGTTGTGGTCGGCGCGGTCGAGCGACCACTTGGTGAGGGTGACGCCGAGCGCGGCGACCGGCTCCGGCGGGAACGGGATCGGCTTGTCCTTCACCATCTTCAGCTCGGTGCGTTCGGTAGGCGTTCCGCCGAGGAGATCCAGCATCACGTCGGCGGCGAAGCGCGTGGCGCCGACCCCGAGGCCGGTGAACCCGGCGGCGTAGGCGACGGTGCCGCCGCGGGCGACGCCGTAGTAGGCGCAGAACCGTGAGCACGTGTCGATCGGGCCCGACCACCGGTGCGAGAAGCGGAGTCCCTCGAGCTGCGGGAAGGTGGTGAAGAAGTGGGACGCGAGGGTGCGATAGCTCGACGCCCGTTCCTCGTAGGCCGGGCGCACCTTCCGGCCGTAGTGGTAGATCGCGTCGTACCCGCCGAACAGGATGCGGTCGTCGCGGGTGAGGCGGTAGTAGTGGAACTGGTTGGCGAGGTCGGCGATCCCCTGCCGGCCTTCCCACCCGATCGCGGCCTTCTGCTCGGAGGTGAGCGGCTCGGTCATGAGCACGTAGTCGTAGACCGGCACGGTGTAGAGCCGTGTGCGGGTGAGGAGCGAGGGGAAGACGTTCGTCGCAAGTGCGACCTTGGCTGCCCGGACGGCGCCGTCCGCGGTGCGGACGATCGGGCGGGCTCCGGCCTCGGAGTCGATGTCGACCACGCGCGAGTGCTCGAAGATCTCCACCCCCGCCTCGACCGCGACCCGAGCGAGCTCCGCGGCAAGTTTCCCGGGGTGGACCAGCGCGGTCTCGTCGCGCTCCCAGGCGCCGGCGAGATAGGTGGGCGAGTCGACGAGGGCGCGGGTCGCCGCGGCATCCAGGAATCCTTCCTCCTCCGCCAGCCACTCGATCTGGTGAGGTTCCACGGCGACGGAAAGGGTGCCGGTGCGCTCGAACTCGGCGTCCATGCCGTAGCGGGCGACGGTCTCGCCGATGGCATCGAGGTTCTCGCGGCCGAGCTCATCGAGGCGGTCGATCTCGTCGGGCCAGCGGGTGGCTCCGTTGTCGTGGCCGTGGGTGAGGCTCGCCTCGCAGAAGCCGCCGTTGCGACCCGAGGCCGCCCAGCCCACGGTGCGGGCCTCGACGACGATCACGCGTCGACCCGGGTCGCGCTCCTTGGCGCGCAGCGCAGTCCAGAGCCCCGCGTACCCGGCGCCGACCACGACGAGGTCGGCGAGGTGCGTGCCGACCAGTCGCGGGTGGGAGGGCGGGGTGATGTCGTCCAGCCAGAACACGCTGTGGCGGGTCGCGCCGAGCGCATGGTCGATCACCGAGGCCGCAGGTGGGCGGCGTTCGAAGACGGTGGTGTGCATCGGGTCCTCCTCGAGCGTGGCGAAGGCCGCTCAGCACCACTGTGCACATCGGCGGCGCGATTCGCCAGTGCCGCGCGCCGCGTGGCGTGATGCTCGGCGCTCAGGAGGCGAAGGCCAGGCGGCGCAGGAGCGCCATGAGGGTCTGGCGCTCGTCGGCGTCGAGGTCGCCGTGCACGGCCTCTTCGGCGCGCCGGGCGGTCTGCTGCGCGTCGCGGGCGAGTTCTTCGCCGGCGGCGGTGGCGACGACGGCATTGGCCCGCCGGTCGTGGGGGTCGGCGCGCCGCGCGACGAGGCCGCGCTGCTCGAGCTGGTCGACGAGGGCGACGACCTGGCTGGGGTCCAGGCGCAGGAAATCGGCGAGCTCGCGCTGCGAGGGCGGCGGGGTGGCGCAGGCGGCGACGAGGACGGCGTACGAGCGGGCCTTGAGGTCGTGCACGGCGAGGGCGGCGTTGCCCGCACCCAGCGACAGGGCGTTCGCCCGGGCGAGGAGGAAGCTGAGATCGTCGGCGAGGACGGATGCCGCGAGCCCGGTGGGCGCGAGTGCCGGCGCCGCGGTCGTGTCATCCCTGGTCGGCATGCCGCTGATCGTAGCGCCCGATCGTTGAGATTCCCAACGATATGCGGTTTCATTCGAGGACGAAGCGCGGCCTCCCGGCGAGCAGGCCCACCCCGCTCTGTCCCAGGAGCACCAGCAGCAGCAGCGCCAGCGGCCACAGCCACGAGCCGGTGGCGGCGTACAGCGCACCAAAGACGATCGGACCCGCCGCCGCGACGAGATATCCCACCGACTGCGCCATTCCCGACAGGGCCGACGAGGCGACGTGGTCGCGAGCACGCACCGCCATGAGCGTCAGCGACATGCCGAGTGACGCCCCCGATGACAACCCGATGAGCACCACCCATCCGGTGATGAGGTTCGGGGCGACCATGAGCCCGACGGTGCCGACCACCGCGAGCACCGGCACGGTGGCCGGGGCCCACCGCTCGAATCGGCCGCGCAGCAGCAGCGGGAGCACCAGGGCCCCGGCCGTGGAGAAGAGCTGGTAGAGCATCACGTCGACGCCCGCGGCGACTTCGCTCCTCCCCGTCGATACCGAGATCGCGGCGAACCAGGTGACGCTCATGTAGAACATGGCGGACTGCAGTCCCATGTAGGCCGCGACGAGCCACGCGACGCCGTCGCGCCAGATCCCGGTGCTGCGGCGGGGCGGCCGGGCCGTGGCATCCGCTCTCCGCCGCCGGGAGGCCAGTGCCCAGCCCGCGATCGCCGGGGGGATGAGCACTCCGCCGACGAGGACGAGCGCCCAGCGCCAGCCGAGCTCGCCGTCGGCGCTCGGCAGGTGCGACAGTGGGACGACGACACCCGAGGCGAGGGCGCCGAACCCACCGAGGAGTGCGGTGTAGACGGCCATCATCAGCGGCACCCGGGCGGGGAAGTCGCGTTTGACGACGGCCGGCATGAGAACGTTCACCACCGCGAGGGCCATGCCGATGAGGGCGGTGCCGATCCACAGGAGCGCGACGGGTCCCGGGAGCGAGCGGACGACGGCCCCGGCGAGGAGGAGCACGAGCGCACCGAGGATGGCGCCGCCGAGGCCGAAGCGGCGCGCCACGTCGTGCGCGACCGGCGAGAAGAGCGCCCAGGCGGCGAGCGGAACGGCGGCGAGGACGCCGAGCACGGCGAGCGAGAGGCCGGTGTCGGTGCCGATCTGGTCGAGCACCGGGCCGAGCGCGGTGATCGTCGGGCGCATGTTGGCCGCGACCAGGCAGACCGCGATGACCAGGATGGCGGTGCGCGCCGTCGTGCGCCCCGTCGTGTGCGGCGTCATGCGCCCTTGCTCGCGCGTGGGAGGCCGCGCCCGTGAGGTCATGAGCACCGAACCTAGCCGAGCCCCGCCCCCGGTCGGCCGCTGCGCTCACTCAGCGGGACCGCGGGGTCGCGCGGTGCCGCCCCCCTGTGAGGGTGCACTCCACCCGGCACTAGCCTGGGCGGGATGTCCGTCCGAACGCCCCGCTCGCCGGCACCCTCGCTGTGGGGCGTCGCGCTGACGATCGTGCTCACCGCGGCGGTGCTCCGCTCGCCGATCGTCGCGGTGGCACCGGTGGCCCGTGACATCCAGGCAGATCTCGACGTCTCGGCCGGCGTCGTGGGGCTCCTCACCAGCATCCCGGTCCTGGCCTTCGCCGTCTGCGCGCCGCTGGCCGTGGCGACGATCCGCCGCCTCGGACCCGACCTCGCCCTCACCCTGGCCCTCGGCGGGGCCCTGGTCGCCTCGGTCGTGCGCTCAGCCGGGGGTCTTCCCGCGGTCATCCTCGGCACGGCTCTCCTCGGGGTCTTCCTCACTGTCGGTAACGTCGTCGTGCCGCTCATCATCAAGCGGGAGTTCCCGCCGGAGCGGGTGCCGTGGATGACGAGCCTGTTCACCTCGGCCATGAACGTCGGCACGATGACGGTGACCCTCGCGACCGCACCGATCGCGGCCGTCACGGACTGGCGGGTGGCGATCGCCGTGTGGGGAGGGTTCGGACTCGCCGCCCTCGGCGTGTGGGTAGGACTCCACCGCGCCGAGGCGCTGCGACCCGACCCCGGGCCGGCGGCGACCGGGGTCGCCGGGCGCCTGGACGGAAGGGGGCGCGCAGCGGCCCTGACGCTCAGCACGTGGCTGCTCGCCCTCGCCTTCGCCGGCCAGGCGTTCGCCTTCTACGGAACCACCGCGTGGCTTCCTTCGCTTCTCATCGACGGCGGCATGCCGGCGGTGCAGGCCGGGGCGGTGGCGGCGATCTTCCAGGTCATGGGCGTCGCCGGCGCGCTCGTGACGCCCGTCCTCACCAGCCGCTTCTCGGCCGCGCCTGCGGCCGTCATCATCGGGGTGGGGTGGCTCGCGATCCCCCTCGGCTTCCTCCTGGCGCCGGACGGATGGCTCGTGTGGTGCCTGGTCGGGGGCCTTGCCCAGGGGGCGGGGATCACCTGGGTCTTCATCATGCTCAACGGCTTCGGCGGCGACGAGCGGGTGGTCGCGGGCAGGTCGGGCACCGTGCAGGGGCTCGGCTACGCCGCGGGCGCCCTCGCCCCGCCGCTTCTGGGAGGCGTGCACGATGCGGCCGGCGACTGGGCCCCGGCGCTCCTGATCCTGCTCGGCGCGGTCGGGGTGCTCCTCGTCGCCGGAGCCGTGGGCGCGAGGATCGGGGTGCGCGAGGCCCGCGAACGCTGGTGAGCCTGCGCGGCCGGTTGTGATGCAGCCCGCCGGATGCTGCGGCGCCGCGGCGGACCCGGCTCAGCCCGCCTGCGGCAGCGGCCAGCCGGTGTAGGCCTCGGCCAGGTAGGTCCGTCCCGCCTCGGACTCCACGACCGAGCGCAGTTCGCCGATCTGACGCTTGCGGTCGAAGTCGGTGGCGTCGGGAGCGACGTGGAGCATGCTCGTCATCCACCACGAGAAGTGCTGCGCCTTCCAGATGCGGGCGAGCGCCGTCTCGGGGAAGGCCTCGATGAGGCGGTTGTCATTGTCGAGCAGGAGGGCCCGCAGCGCGCGCTCGAGCACGATCACGTCGGCGACCGCGAGGTTCATGCCCTTCGCCCCCGTGGGCGGCACGGTGTGGGCGGCGTCGCCGATGAGGGCGACCCGGCCGCGGAGGAGCTCGTGGGCGACGAAGCTGCGGAACCGCAGCACGTCGCGCTGGAAGATGGGGCCCTGGTTCAAAGTCGTCCCCGGCACCCGCACCTGCAGCTCATGCCAGAGCTGCTCCTCGCTGTACGAGGCGGGGTCCACCTCGGGGTCGCACTGGAAGTACATCCGCTGCACGGTGGCGTTCCGCTGGCTGATCAGCGCGAAGCCGTCCGGGGAGTTGGAGTAGATCAGCTCATCCGAGCTCGGCGGCGCCTCGCAGAGGATCCCGAACCACGCGAACGGGTACTCACGGAAGTAGCCGCCGGTCGTTGATCCCGTGACCGCGGGGCGTACCACGCTGCGCGAGCCGTCGGAGCCCACCACGAAGTCGGCTTCGATCTCGAGCGGCTGACCGTCGGCGTCGACGGCGATGACCCGCGGATGATCCGTCTCGGCGTCTTCGACCCTCTCGGCGATGACCCCGAGGCGCAGGTCCTGGCCTTCGGCGAGGCGCTCGGCGACGAGGTCTCTCAGCACTTCGTGCTGCGGGTAGAGCCACACCGCGCGACCGGTCGCCGACGGGAAGTCGATGCGGTGTCCCTCGCCCTCGAAGCGCAGCTCGATACCGTCGTGGCGGTTGCCGACGGTGCGCACGCGGGAGGAGGCTCCGCTGGACTCGAGGACGTCGACGGTGCCCTGCTCGAGGATCCCGGCGCGGATCGTCGTCTCGATCTCCTCACGGGTGCGCTGGTCGATCACCACCGATTCGATGCCGGCCTTGGCGAGCAGGTGCGACAGGAGCAGGCCGGCGGGGCCTGCGCCTACGATCGCGACGCGGGTGCGGATGCGGGTCATGACGTCTCCTTCGACGGATGTCGGTGCGCGGCGTGCGGCGGGTGGCGCCGGTGCGCGATGCCCGGCGCGTCGGTGCCGGCTCACGGATGTCGGCGGGCGGCTGTCACCGCCGCCGCGTCCAGTGTGCCGCCGCCCGGGCCCGCGGCATCCAATCTTTCTCGTTCAATGAGAACTCGAACGCAGCGCGTGTTCCACGCCCGCTGCGGCAGACCGCAACTCGTCCCGTGCCCCCGCGGTCGGTGCGTCGCGGGGGAGGACGACCGAGAGCGCCGCGACGACGGGCCCCGACCGGCCCTCGCGGATCGGCACCGCCACCCCTGTCGACACCGCCTCCACCGTGCCGGCGGCGATCACGAACCGGTCGCGGCGGATGCGGGTGAGAAGGCGCCGGAGCTCCGCGGCATCCGTCACCGTCTCCGGAGCCAGCGCGATCAGGGGGCCGGCGAGCACCCGCTCCTGCACCTCCGGGTCGGCGAAGGCGAGGAGCACCAATCCCGATGACGACGCGTGGAGTGGGAGCCGTCCCGCGACGCGCGTGATGTTCGCTCCCGCCTGAGGGTGGCTGAGACGTTCGAGGAACAGCGCCTCGCCCTGCTCGAGCACAGCGAGTTGGGTGTGCTCGCGCACCCGCGCCTGCACCCGCTCCATGAACGGCAGGGCGGCCTGGCGCAGGCGCAGCGCGAGTGAGCCGCGCTCGGCGAGTTCCCATAGCCGCAGGCCCAGGCGTACCCGGTGGTCCTCGTCGCGCTCGAGCAGCCCGGCGGCGACGAGATCGCCGACGAGGCGGTGCGCGGTCGAGGGCGGCAGCCCCGCACGGCGCCCGATCTCGGACGCCGTCTGCAGCGTGCGGTCGGCGTCGAAGGTCTCGAGCACGCGCACGAGGCGGTCCAGACCCGAGTCGCCGGAGGGCGAGTTGGCCATGGTGACACCATCTCACGCGACTGCCCACCGCCCCAGGTGGTCGTCGGCGGTGAGCTGCCGGATTCCATCGTCGTGCAGCACGAACTGCGCCCGGAGGTCGACGCCCTCGGCGGCGCACTCGACCGCCATCGCCCCCGCCCACGCGCGCTCGTCGAGGGTGAAATCGCGCGATCCGCGCCGCTCCCAGACGAGCACCGCCTGGGCCGCGCCGATCGTCGCGATCAGACCGCCGATCCAGGCCGCGAGGATCTCGGCGCACGGCAGGAGCCCGAGGTCGTCGGTCGCCTCGAGCCCGAACGGATCGAGCGGGTAGTCGTCGCAGGGCATCACGGGGCCCGTGAGACGCTCGTCGGCGTCGAGGAAGAGCAGCCACACCTGCCGGGGGTTCAGCGCCCGATCCAGCAGCAGTTCGAGCACCTCCTCGAGGTCGCTGTCGTGGCGGAGCACGCGGTCGTGGTCGAGTCGGGGATCCATGGTCGTCATGCCCCCACGCTGGCCGAGCGCGCGGCGCGGATGAGGCCCTCCGCCGCATCTGGGGACAGCTCGCCTCGCCGGGGCGCCTGTGCAGGAGAGGTTGCGGGGACCGTAGTGTCGGAGGGGTGCGCGACGATGCCGGACAGCGGGACGACCGAGCACCCTCGGGGGAGGGTCTCCTCGACCGCGCCCTGCGCGTCCTCAGCTCATTCACCGAGGACGAGCCGGCACTCACCGCCGCCGAGCTCGGCGCGCGCGCCAGCCTGTCGTCTTCCACCCTGCACCGGCTGCTCGCCCGTCTCGTCGATCAGGGCCTTCTCGTGCGTCTGCCCGACCGTCGCTACGCGATCGGCCCCCGGCTGTGGGAGCTCGGCGAACTCTCCCCCCTCGCCCTGCGGCTGCGCGAGACCGCGCTGCCGCACATGCTGCGCCTCTACGAGGCCACCGGCGAGAACGTCCATCTCGCCGTCCTCGACGGACCGAGCCCGGAGGGCTCTGCCGCGCTCTACGTCGGGCGGGTGACCGGGCGCCACTCGATCCCGACCCTGAGCCGCATGGGCGGACGCGGGCCGCTGCACACCACCGGCGTCGGCAAGGCGCTGCTGATGACGAGGGATGACGCGTGGCTGGCGCGCTACTTCACCGCTCCGCTCGAGCGTGAGACCGTGCACTCGCTCACCGATGAGAACGCCCTGCGCGCCGACCTCTCCCGCGCTCGCGCGCGGGGCTTCGCCACGACGCGCGAGGAGATGACGCTCGGCAACGTCTCGGTCGCGGCGCCCCTGCCCCGCATCGACGGGCTGCCGCCGGCGGCGATCGGACTCGTCGTGCACCTCGAGCGCGCCGACGAGCGACGCCTCGGACCTCTCGTCATCCAGACCGCCCGAGAGCTGGCCGACGACCTGCGGTGATCCGCTGACACGGCCCGGGGCCGCCTGTTACCGCGACACCTGCAAGATCGACGGTGCCATTGTCACCGCGTGTTTCCGGTGGGGCGTCCTGCCACGAGTCGGTCGGGCATCCGTCCCCGCCGCGGGCGGCGCACCGTGCGACCCCTCCTCCTCGCCCCGCCTCGTTCGCCGCGGCACACCGGAGGAGATCCGCACACGGGAGGCGAAATCGGGCGCAGATCTCCTCCCCTGTGCGGATCTCCTCCCGTGTGCGGGCGAGCTGGTGTGCGGCGGGCTGGGGTGCGGCGGGCTGGGTTGCGGCGAGCCGGCGTGCCCGCGCGCCATCCCTCCCACTCAGTGAGACATCGACCCGGCCCACCGGCCCCGCGGTGTCACCCTGGACGCACCCGGACCCGTCGAAGGAGACCGCCGATGACACTCGCGGACCAGGCTTCCACGCCCCCCGCCGCCCCGGCCGCGCAGGCGCAGACCGCCGCCGCAGCCCCGGAGTCGCTGCTCGCGACCCCGGTGCAGGTGAGCCAGGCCGAGATCACCCAGGAGATCCGCGATCTCCACGCCGAGTACGAGCGGCGAGAGGCTGCGGGCGAGAAGCTCCCCGCCACGATGTGGGACTTCCCCCCCTACCGCTCGAGCATCCTGCGCCACCCGACGAAGAACCCCAAACTCGTCGACCCCGAGACGATCGAGCTTCTCTCCCCGGCCTTCGGCCAGCGCGACGTCGCCGCGATCGAGTCCGACCTCACGCTGCAGCACTCCGGCGAGCCGATGGGCGAGCGCATCACCGTCCGCGGCCGCCTGCTCGACTCGTGGGGTCGCCCGATCGCCAACCAGCTCATCGAGATCTGGCAGGCCAACGCCGCCGGGCGCTACATCCACCAGCGCGACCAGCACCCCGCCCCGCTCGACCCGAACTTCACCGGCGCCGGGCGCACGGTCACGAACGACCAGGGCGAGTACCTCTTCACCACGATCAAGCCCGGGCCCTACCCGTGGAAGAACCACACCAACGCCTGGCGTCCCGCGCACATCCACTTCTCGGTGTTCGGCAGCGCCTTCACCCAGCGCATCGTGACCCAGATGTACTTCCCGGGCGACCCGCTGTTCGCCCTCGACCCGATCTACAACACCATCCGCCGCCAGCGCGACCGCGATGCGCTGATCAGCATCTACGACCACGACCTCACGGTGCCGGAGTTCTCGATGGGCTACCGGTTCGACATCGTCGTGGACGGCCCCGACGCCACCTGGTTCGAGCCCGAGGAAGAGCACTGATGCCCCGCCCCACCGGTCCGAAGACCCACACCCCGTCTGCCGGCCAGACGGTCGGCCCCTTCTTCCACTACGGCGTGACCTACGACGCCATGCACCAGGTCGCCTTCCCGCACTCGCCGGGGGCGATCGTGCTGTCGGGCACCGTCACCGACGGTGCGGGCGCGCCGATCCCCGACGCACTCGTGGAGGTCTGGTCGGCCGACACCGACGGCACCGTCTCGCGCGCCCGTGGTGCGCACCGCCGCGACGGCCACACCTTCACCGGGTTCGGCCGCTCGGCGACGACCGACGACGGCCACTACGAGTTCTGGACCCGCAACCCCGGCGCCGAGGCGGGCAAGGCCCCGTTCTTCGCGGTGATCGTGTATGCCCGCGGCCTGCCGAACAAGCTGCACACCCGGATCTACCTGCCCGACGACGACGCGCTCCTCGCCGCCGACCCGCTGCTGGCCTCACTCGACGCCGACGAGCGCGCTACGCTCATCGCAACGCGCACCCCCGACGGACATCTGCGCCACGACATCCGGCTGCAGGGGGAGAAGGAGACCGTGTTCCTTGCCTTCCCCGACGCCCCCGCCTGACACGTCCGACGACGGCGCGATCGACGTCGGCCTGCTGAGCCCGGTCACCGCCGGTCACGACGCCGGGGTCTCGGACGCCGCCGTGCTCGACGCCCTTGTGACGGCCGAGGTCGCCCTCACCCGCGCCTACAGCCGAGTGGGCGCCGCACCCGGCAGCGCGGTCACAGAGGTCGCTTCGACCTTCGGCTGGCAGGACGGGCAGAGCGGATGCCGCGGCCACGGCGTCGCACTCGGCGATCTCGTCACCGCGGCGGTGGCCGGGGGGAACCCCGTCATCCCACTCGTGGGCGCGCTGAAGGCCCGGGTGTCGCCGGAGGCGGCGACGTGGATCCACCGCGGGGCGACGAGTCAGGACATCCTCGACACCGCCCTCGTCCTCGTCGCCCGCGATGCGGCCGCCGAGGTCGCCGCCTCCCTCGCCGCCACCTCCGTCGCCCTCGCGCACCTCGCGCGCGTGCACCGGGACGAGGTCGCCGCCGCCCGTACGCTCACCCAGCACGCCGTTCCCACGACCGTCGGCGCCCGGGTCGCGGGCTGGCTCCGCGGGGTCGACCGCGCGCGAGCGCAGCTGAACGCCGTGCGCGCGGCGCTCCCCGCTCAGCTGGGCGGCGCAGCCGGAACGGCCGCTGCGTTCGCCGAGCACCTGGGATCGGCCGAAGCCGCCGCCGCGCTCGTCGACGCCTATGCCGCCGAGCTCGGCCTCGCGGCCCCGGCCGCGCCCTGGCACACCGAGCGCTGGCCGATCACCGAGCTCGGCGACGCGCTCGTGCAGGCGCTCGACGCTGTCGGCAAGATCGCCACCGACGTCGCCACCCTCAGCCGTACCGAGATCGGCGAGGTCGCCGAGGGCGCCGGAGGTGGTTCGTCGGCGATGCCGCAGAAGCAGAACCCCGCGGCATCCGTCCTCCTCCGCTCCGCGGCGCTGCGCGCTCCGCAGCTGGGGGCGACCCTGCATCTGGCCGCCGCGCTCGCCGCCGACGAGCGGCCCGACGGCGCGTGGCACGCCGAGTGGCCGACGCTGCGCGAGCTCCTCCGTCTCGCCCTCGGCGCGAGCGCGCACGCCGCGCGGCTGACGGCCGGCCTGCGGATCGACGCCGCCGCGGTGGCGGAGAACCTCGCCGCCACCGGAGGCCTCCTCGTCTCGGAGCGCCTCTCGATCGTCCTCACGCCGCTCATCGGCGGGGCGCGCGTGCGCGACCTCGTCGCCGCCGCCCGCGGCGACGACCTGGCGGCGCTGCTGCGCGCCCTCCCCGAACTCGAGGGGACGGATGTCGCCGACCTCCTCGATCCCGCGGCCTACACGGGGCTCGCCGGCACCTTCGTCGACCGCTCGGTCGCCGCCTCGCCCGCCCCCGACGCCGGAAAGGACCCCCGATGACCCGCCCCGTGCTCACCCTCACCAACGCCGGCGGCCCGGAAGGCGCCCCGCTCGTCGTCCTCGGCGACTCGCTCGGCACCTCGACGATCCTCTGGGACGAGGTCGTCCCGGCGCTGCGCGTCCGATTCCGGGTGCGCGCGTTCGACCTCCCCGGTCACGGTGTCTCCCCGGCGGCGGGCGACGCCTTCACTGTCGCCGATCTCGCCGACGCGCTCGCCGCCGAGATCGCCGAACCGTTCCACTACGCCGGGGTCTCGCTCGGCGGCGCCGTCGGATTGGAGCTCGCCCTGCGGCATCCCTCTCTCGTCCGCTCCGCGACGATCATCGCCTCGGGCGCGAAGATCGGCACCGCCGAGGGGTGGCACGAGCGCGCTGCCCAAGTCCGTCAGCAATCGACCTCGTCGCTGATCATCGCCTCGGCGGGCCGGTGGTTCGCCCCCGACACGATCGCCGGGAACCCCGACCTGACCGGGCGGCTCCTGCACTCCCTGCGCGATGCCGACGCCGAGAGCTATGCCCGCTGCTGTGAGGCGCTCGCCGCCCATGACGTGCGCGACCGCCTGGGCGAGATCACGGTTCCGGTGCTGGCGGTGTGGGGCGGTCACGACGAGGTCACCCCCGAAGCCCTCGCTCGAGAGATCGCCGACGGTGTCGTGCACGGACGCGCCGCCGGCATCCCGGGAGCGGCCCACCTGCCGCCTGCCGACGATCCTGACGCGACGGCGACGGTGATCGCGGACTTCGTCAGCGAGATCGAGAGGACAGCGGATGACACGGCCTGACGGCGAGGGACTGACCGACCAGGAGCGCTACGACCAGGGCATGACGGTGCGCCGCGAGGTGCTCTCGGACGCCCACGTCGACCGCGCGATCGCCGGGACGACTCCGCTGACGGCGGACTTCCAGGACTTCATCACGCGTGTCGCCTGGGGAGACGTGTGGTCGCGTCCGGGGCTCGACCGACGCTCCCGCTCGGTGGCGGTGCTCACCGCGCTGATCGCGCTCGAGCACCACGAGGAGCTCGCGATGCACCTGCGCGCAGCCCTTCGCAACGGCCTCACCGTCGACGAGGTGCGCGAGGTCATCCTCCAGTCGGCGGTGTACTGCGGGGTGCCCGCCGCCAACACGGCGTTCCGCATCGCTGCGGAGGTCTACGCCGACGCGCCATGATGTGACCATGAGCGCAGAGCCGCAGGCGACGGGGACGGCTGAGCCGCAGGCGACGGGGTCTGCTGAGCCGCAGGCGATGGGGGCGGCTGAGCCGCAGGCGACGGGGACGGCTGAGCCGCCTGTAACGGATGCCACCGCCCCCGCCGATCGGGTGACGATGCGTTTCCTGGCGCTTCCCCATGACGCGGCGGCGGGCGGCCTCACCGTCGCCGCGGGCAGCGTCATGGAGTGGATCGACCAGGCCGGGTATGCCTGCGCGGTCGGCTGGAGCGGGCGGTACTGCGTCACGGCGTACGTCGGGAACGTCCAGCACACCCGTCCGATCGCGCCCGGGTCGCTCGTGGCGGTTCATGCCCGGGTCGTGCACACCGGCCGGTCGAGCGTGCACGTCGCCGTCACCGTCGAGGCCGCCGATATCCGCTCGCGCCGCTACGAGCCGGCGACCACCTGCATGCTCGTCTTCGTCGCCGTCGACGACGAGCGCCGGCCCGCGCCCGTACCGGAATGGACGCCGCACACCGATGCCGACCGGGCGCTGGGTGAGATCGCGACCTCGCGCATCGCTGCGCGCGACACGATCAAGAAGGCGATGCTCGGTCAGGTCTACACCGACGACACCGCGGCGCCCCGGTCGCAGCTGCGCTTCCTCGCGCCGCCGAGCGCGGTGAAATTCGGCGGCGCCGCGCACGGCGGCACGGTGATGGGCTGGATCGACGAGGCCGCCTTCGCGTGCGCGGCCGCGTGGTCGACGGACCAGGCTGTCGCGGTGTACTCCGGCGGCATCCACTTCCTCGCCCCGGTGCGGATCGGACACCTCGTCGAGCTCGACGCCCGCCTCATCTACACCGGGCCCCGCAGCATGCACATCGTCGTGCGGGTGCTCTCGGCCGACCCGCGCACCCCCGCGGAGAAGACCCTCACCACGCAGTGCATCATGGTCTTCGTCGATCCCGGCCCCGACGGCCGCGCCCGGCCCGTTCCGCGCTGGGAGCCCGAGCTCGCCGAGGATGTGCGGCTCGTGAGGCATGCTGTCGAGCTCATTCACGAGCGGGAGCGGATCGTGCCGATCCCCGCCGAGCTGACGCTGCAGGACTGAGCCCCGCGCTGCGTCGCTGTCCCCAACTCCTGCAAAACCGGCTTCTGCCCCGTGATTCGGCCCATTCCGGCGCTGCACGCGTCGGTTTTGCAGGAGTTGGGGACACCGATGTTCCCGCGAAGGTCGAATCGGCGCCTCCCCGTCGCGTCGCTGTCCGTGAGCCCCGGGGTTGGCGCGTGCCCGTGCGCCCTGCTGCGTGCCCGTGCGCCCTGCCGCGTACCCGTCGTTCCTTCCCGCCTTCGTTCGTCGCATACGTACGCGGGCCAGGTCAGAAAACGTACGTTTGCGACGGACGAACGGGGTGGGTGGGGCGGGCGAACAGGGCGTCACCGCGGGGGTCGCGGCGACGTGCACCGCGGCGTAGACTGAGTACGTCATACGTACATGTGTACGTATCGCGAACACTTCGCGAGGCGGGCAGAGAGGGAGAATCCGGGTGATCGACAAGACCGTAGCGAGCGTCGCAGACGCCGTCGCCGACATCCCCGACGGAGCCACCGTCATGATCGGTGGGTTCGGCCGGGCCGGCCAGCCGGTCGAGCTGATCGACGCCCTCATCGCGCAGGGCGCGACCGACCTGACGATCGTGAACAACAACGCCGGGAACGGCGACGTCGGGCTCGCCGCGCTCCTCGCCAAGCGGCGCGTGCGCAAGATCATCTGCTCCTTCCCTCGTCAGAGCGACTCGTGGGTCTTCGACGGCCTCTACCGCGACGGCGACATCGAGCTCGAGCTCGTGCCGCAGGGGAACCTCGCCGAGCGCATCCGCGCCGCGGGTGCCGGGATCGGCGCGTTCTTCTCGCCGACCGGAGTGGGAACCCAGCTCGCCGAGGGCAAGGAGGCCCGCGACATCGACGGCCGCACCTTCGTGCTCGAATACCCCATCAAGGCCGACGTCGCCCTGATCAGCGCGCTGAAGGGCGACCGGTGGGGCAACCTCGTCTTCCGCGAGACGGCCCGGAACTTTGGCCCGATCATGGCGACGGCCGCGACTCGCACGATCGCCCAGGTCGATCAGGTGGTGCCGCTGGGAAGCCTCGACCCCGAGACCGTGGTGACCCCCGGCATCTTCGTCGACCGCGTGGTCGCGGTCGGTGAGCGCCCCTGGGTGAAGGACGGCGCCTTCGTGGGCGGCGTCGACCTGGAAGGACGGCCCCTCTGATGAGCACCCGCATCTCGCGCGACGACCTCGCCCGCCGCATCGCCGCCGACATCCCCGAGGGTGCGTACGTGAACCTCGGGATCGGCGCCCCCACCCTGGTGGCGAACTTCCTCCCCGCCGACCTCGAGATCATCCTCCACACCGAGAACGGCCTCCTCGGCATGGGACCGGCGCCCGAGGCCGGCGCCGTGGACCCCGACCTCATCAACGCCGGCAAGCAGGCCGTCACAGCCCTCCCCGGTGCGGCGTACTTCCATCACGCCGACTCGTTCGGCATGATGCGCGGCGGCCACCTCGACGTCTGCGTGCTGGGCGCGTTCCAGGTGTCCGAGACCGGCGACCTCGCCAACTGGTCGACCGGGGCGCCCGGAGCGATCCCCGCTGTCGGCGGCGCGATGGACCTCGCCATCGGCGCCAAGGACGTCTACGTGATGACCGACCTCCTCACCAAGACCGGCGAGTCCAAGCTCGTCGAGGCGTGCACGTACCCCCTCACCGGCGTCGGCTGCGTCACCCGCGTGTACACCGATCACGCGATCTTCGACGTGACCCCCGACGGCTTCGCGGTGCGCGAGGCGTTCGGCGAGAACACCGTCGCCTCGCTGCAAGAACTCACGGGCCTGCGCCTGGCCCCGGCGGAAGGACACTGACATGCCCGCGACCTACATCTACGACGCCGTCCGGACCCCGTTCGGCCGCGCCGGCGGCGCCCTCTCCGGCGTCCGCCCCGACGACCTCGCCGCCGTGGCCATGAAGGCCGCCGTCGAACGCACGGGCCTGGACCCCGCTCGCATCGACGACGTGATCTTCGGCGACGCCAACCAGGCCGGCGAAGACAACCGCAACGTCGCGCGGTTCGGTGCGCTCCTCGCGGGGTTCCCCACCACGGTGCCCGGCGTCACCGTCAACCGCCTCTGCGGGTCGAGCATGGAGGCCGTCATCCAGGGATCGCGGGCGATCGAGGCCGGCGACGCCGAGGTCATCCTCGCCGGCGGGGTGGAGTCGATGAGCCGCGCGCCCTTCGTCGTGGAGAAGTCGCCCAGGCCGTGGCCGGCCACCGGCAACCAGACGATGTGGAACACCTCGATCGGCTGGCGCATGACCAACAAGGCGCTGCCGAAGGAGTGGACGATCTCCAACGGCGAGTCCGCCGAGAAGCTCGCGTCGATCTACGGGATCTCCCGAGAAGAACAGGATGCCTTCGCCCTGCGCAGTCACGAGCGTTCCGCCCAGGCGTGGGCGGACGGCGTCTTCGACGGGGAGATCACCCAGGTTCCCAGCGCCGAGCTCGCCCGCGACGAAGGCATCCGCGCCGACACGACGCTCGAGAAGCTCGCCGGACTCCGGGCGCTCTTCGCCGCCGACGGCACGGTGACCGCCGGCAACTCGTCGTCGATCAACGACGGCGCCGCCGCGATCCTCCTCGGCGCGGATGGGGCCGTCGACGCCGAGCCGCTCGCGCGGATCACCGGTCGCGCCGCCTTCGGCAACGACCCGGACGTGTTCGGTGTCGCCCCGGTCGAGGCCGCAAACCGCGCGCTCGCGCGGGCCGGCCGCACGTGGGCCGACGTGGACGTCATGGAGCTCAACGAGGCGTTCGCGTCCCAGAGCCTCGCCTGCCTGAAGCTGTGGACCGAGCTCGACCCCGAAAAGGCGAACGTCCACGGCGGTGCCATCGCGATCGGGCACCCGCTCGGCGCCTCCGGTGCCAGGGTCATCGGCCGTGCCGCGCACGAGCTCGCCCGTCGCGGGTCGGGGGTCGCGGTGGCTGCTCTCTGCATCGGCGTCGGTCAGGGGCTCGCGGTGGTCCTCGAGCGGTGAGCGGCGAGAGCCCCGAGCCCTCGAGCGAGTTCGTCCAGTCGCTGGCGCGCGGACTCGGCGTCATTCGTGCCTTCGACGCCGAGCACCCCTCGCTCACCCTCAGCGACGTCGCGCGCCGCACCGATCTCACCCGCGCCGCGGCGCGACGGTTCCTCCACACCCTGCAGACCCTCGGCTACGTGCGCAGCGACGGGCGCGCCTTCGCGCTGACGCCGAAGGTGCTCGAGCTCGGATTCAGCTACCTGTCCGCGCTCTCGCTGCCGGAGGTGGTGCAGCCGCACCTCGAGGCCCTCTCGCGCGAGGTGGACGAGAGCGTCTCGGCGGCGGTGCTCGCCGGTGCCGAGGTGGTCTACGTCGCGCGCGTGCCCACACGCCGCATCATGAGCGTCCGCATCACCATCGGCACCCGGTTCCCCGCCTACGCCACCTCGATGGGAAGGGTGCTGCTGGCCGCGCTCCCCGAGGCGGCGGTCGCCGACATCCTCGCTCTTCTTCCGCCCGAGCCCCTCACCGACCGCACACTCACCGACCCCGAGGCGCTCGCCGCCGAGCTCGCGCAGGTGCGCGATCAGGGGTGGTCGCTCGTCGACGGCGAGCTGGAGCCGGGCCTGCGCTCGGTCGCCGCACCGGTGCACGATCGCACGGGCACGGTGGTGGCAGCCGTCAACATCTCCACCAGCGCGACGCGCGACACCGTGGATCGGGTGCGCGAGACGTACCTTCCGGCGCTCCTGGCGACGACGCGCGCGATCGAGGCGGATCTGCGGCTGGTGTGATTCATCCCGGCCCGGCTCATCCGTGAGCGGGTTACGGTGGGCTCATGCGGTCTCGGTCGGTGGCGCTGCCCGGCGTCCTGATCTGTGCAGCGGCGCTGACATCATGCTCGGGTGGGCTGCCCGACCCGCCGGAGACGCCGCCCACCGCGACCGACGATCCCGCGGCCCGGGCTCAGGCGCAGGCGTGGCTGGAGGCCGCCGCGCTCCCACCCGGAGCCGAGCCGGCCGATGCGGGCGCTGCGGAATTCCTCTCGTTCACCGGATGGCCCTGCACCCCGGTCGAAGAGCTCGAGGGCTACTGGATCATTCCCGGGGCGACGGTCGCCGAGACGGCGAACTGGCTGCAGGCGAACCCGACGGCCGACCTCGTGACGACGGGTGTCGGCCCCTACCCCGACGATCCCGAGCTGGACAACCTGACCGTCGGCTCCATCCCCGCCGACGGCGCGCAGGAGGGCATCGTCTATACGATCGTCCGCGCCCCTGACGGTGTCGCCGTGCGCGCCGAGGTCGCCGCCCTCACCGCGTCCGCCGAGTGTCCCGAGCTTCCGGACGGGGGAACGCTCGGCCCTCCCGGCCAGGGCTGAGGACAGGCAGGATGAAGGGGTGACGAGCGCCGCGAACACCGAACTCCAGGGGACCATGGTCCTCGTCCGGCACGGCGAGACCGAGTGGAGCAAGAGCGGACGCCACACCGGGCTCACCGACATCCCCCTCACCGAGACCGGGATCTACAAGTCGCAGCTCGCCGGCACCCTCCTCGCCACCCGTCGCTTCGACCTCGTGCTCACCAGTCCCCTCCGCCGCGCGGTCGAGACCGCCCGGCACGCGGGCTTCCCCGGTGCGGAGCCCGACGAGCGCCTCCACGAATGGGACTACGGCGCCTACGAAGGACTCACGACGCCGGAGATCATCGCCCAGCTCGGCCACCCCTGGTCGATCTGGGACGACGGCGCCCCGGCCGGTGAGACCCCGGGGGAGAGCGTGGGCGAGGTCACCGCTCGCGCGGAGTCGCTGCTCGGCAGCATCCGTCCCCGCCTCGAGCGCGGCGAGCACGTGCTGATGTTCTCCCACGCCCACTTCATCCGCGCCCTCACCGGCACCTGGCTCGGCCTCACGGCCGCGGGCGGCCGCTACTTCTGGCTCGGCACGTCTGCGGTGAACGAGCTCGGCTACGAGCACGGACGGCCGGTCGTGCTCGAGTGGAACCACGTGCGCGGCCGCTGACGCTCCGGCGGGCCCCGGGCCATGATGTCGGACCCCCGTGCGACGATGCGCGCGGGAGGGAGGCCCGATGCGCGACGAGGCGACGGTGCTGCACGCCGATCTCGACGCGTTCTACGCCTCGGTCGAGCAGCGCGACGCGCCCGCGCTGCGCGGCCGGCCTGTGATCGTCGGCGGTGGGGTCGTGCTCGCCGCCAGCTACGAGGCCAAGGCTCGTGGCGTGCGCACCGCGATGGGCGGACGTCAGGCGCGAGAGCTCTGCCCGGACGCGATCGTGGTCCCCCCACGCATGGAGGCGTACTCGGCGGCCAGCAAGGCCGTGTTCGAGATCTTCCGCGACACCACGCCCCTCGTCGAGGGGCTCTCCATCGACGAGGCCTTCCTCGAAGTCGGTGGGCTCCGACGCATCGCCGGCCCTCCCGCCGACATCGCGGCGCGGCTGCGCGAGCGCGTGCGCACCGAGGTCGGGCTGCCGATCTCGGTCGGGGTCGCCCGCACGAAGTTCCTCGCCAAGGTCGCCAGCGCCGTGAGCAAGCCCGACGGGCTCCTCGTCGTCGAGCCCGACGGGGAGGAGGCGTTCCTCCTGCCCCTGCCGGTCGAGCGGCTCTGGGGCGTGGGGGCGAAAACGGCTGAGAAGCTGCACGGCCTCGGCATCCGCACCGTCGGGCAGCTCGCCGAGCTCGAGGCGGCGACCGCGGAGCGCCTGCTCGGCAGGGCGGCCGGCGCGCACCTTCACGCGCTCGCGCGCCTGCGCGATCCGCGGCCCGTCGACACCACCCGCAGACGCCGCTCGATCGGCTCGCAGCGCGCCCTCGGTACTCGCCCCCGGACCCCCGACGAGCTCGACGTCATCCTCAGCCAGATCGTCGACAGGCTGGCCCGCCGCCTCCGCGACGGCGACCGGGTCTGCCGGAGCGTCGTGCTGCGCCTGCGCTTCGGCGACTACACGAAGGCGACGAGATCGCGCACGCTCCGGTTCCCGACCGACCGCACGTCGCTGCTGCTCGACACGGCACGGATGCTGCTGGCCGCCGCCCTTCCGACGATCACCGAGCGGGGCATCACCCTCATCGGTCTTTCGCTGTCGCACCTCGAGCGCGCCGACAGCGTGCAGCCCGAGCTGCCGCTCGATTTCAGCGGAGGTGATGAGTTCGACGGCGCTCTGGACGGTGTCCTCGACCGCCTTCGCGATCGCTTCGGCGCCGATGCGGTCGCCCGCGCCGCGCAGCTCGGTCGTGACCCCGGATGGTCCACTCCGGTCCTCCCCGAGCACGAGTGAGCAGCGTTCCCGGTCGCCGCCGACCCGGCGCGATAGCCTCACACCGTGCAGGATGCGGATTCATGATCCTCGACGTCAGCGCGCTGCGCGCGCAGTTCCCCTCTCTGTCCTCCGGCATCGCCCACTTCGACGGCCCCGGCGGCACGCAGACGCCCCTCGCGGTCGCCGAGGCGATCGCGCGCACGCTGACCGGCCCGCTGTCGAACCGCGGGTCGTCGGTGCGGAGCGAACGGAATGCGGATGACGCGGTCGCCGCGTTCCGCGAAGCGGTGGCCGATCTGCTGGGCGCAGACCCCCGGGGCGTGGTCTACGGCCGGAGCGCCACCCAGCTCACGTACGACCTCTCCCGCACCCTCGCGCGCTCGTGGGCGGAGGGCGACGAGATCGTGGTCTCCGAGCTCGATCACGACGCCAACGTCCGTCCCTGGGTGCAGGCGGCCGAGGCGCGCGGGGCCACCGTGCGGTGGCTGCCGCTGAATCCCGCTACCGCCGAACTCGACCTGTCGCACCTCGACGAGATCGTGAATGAGCGCACCCGGCTGGTCGCGGTCACCGCGGCATCCAATCTCCTCGGGACCATTCCGCCGGTCGCCCGCATCGCCGCCCGCGCCCACGCCGTCGGCGCCCTCGTCCACGTCGACGGCGTGCACTATGCCGCCCACGCGTCAGTGGATGTCACCGCCCTCGGGGCCGACTTCTTCGTGTGCTCGCCGTACAAGTTCTTCGGGCCGCACTGCGCCGTGCTCGTCGCCGATCCAGCGCTGCTCGAGACCCTGCATCCCGACAAGCTCGTGCCCTCGACCGATCGCGTGCCCGAGCGCTTCGAGCTCGGCACGCTCCCTTACGAGACCCTGGCAGGCGTCACCGCTGCCATCGAGGTCATCGCCGACCTCGCTCCGGCGACCGGCGAACCGGGCGTCGCCCGCCGCGAGCGCCTCGTCGCGGCGCACGAGCTCATCGATCGACACGAGACGGCACTGCGCGAGCGGATCGAGACCCGCCTCACCGAGCTCGGCCTCGAGGTGCATTCGCGCGCGGCTCGGCGCACGCCGACGCTGTACGTCACCCTTGGCGACCGGGTCGCCGAGGCCGCATCGAGCTTCCTCGCCGGGCGTGACATCCTGGCTCCCTCCGGGAGCTTCTACGCCTGGGAGACCTTTCGGGCGCTCCGCCTCCCCGTCGAAGCCGGCATGCGCATCGGGGTGGCCGCGTACACCAGCGACGACGACGTCGATCGCCTTCTCGAAGGACTTGCGGAGTTTCTGACACGATGACCACTTCAGCCCCCACACCGACACCCGCTCCCACGCCCGACCAGCCGCGCCTGTCGGGGCTCTTCGGCGACATGGAGCTCCTCGTCGTCATCCTCCTCGGCATCGTGTCGGTCGCCACCGCGTACACCTCCTTCCAGTCCACGCTCTATGACGGGCTCACCGCGTCGTCGTACTCGCAGGCGCAGAACAGCCAGACCGAGGCGGAGTCGCTGTTCCTCGAGGCCAATCAGGTCTACGTGCAGGATGTGCAGACCTGGGGCCGGCTTACCGAGCTCTCGGTCGATATGGACAACCCCGACCCCGTCATCGCTCAGGCTGCAACCGCCAAGTTCGACACACTCCAGTTCGTGCTCGTCGATGAGATCTTCGACGCGGCCATCACCTGGTCCGACGAGGAGGCCACCGCCACCGGCGATTACGTCGGGCCCTTCGACTCCGAGGAGTACTTCGCCGCCCGCTTCGGCGCATGGGCGGACGAGGACGAGCGAAGCACCGCGCTCTTCGAGACCGCGGAGGAGTACAACACCCTCGGCGACCGGTTGCAGCTGAACACCGTGCTGATGGCGATCACCCTGTTCCTCCTCGGTGTCGCGGCGGTGGTCAAGCGCCGTCGCATCCAGTGGATCCTCATCGGATTCGGCATGTCGATCTTCACCGTCGCCGCAGTGCTGACGGCCCTGGTGCCGTTCGCCTGGTTCTGATCGGATGGTTGTGGCGAGCCTGATCTGAGGAGGCGAAACGATGGCATCCACTCCCGAGGATCCTGACCAGCCGGTGCTGACCCCCTTGGCCGCCCTGACCTCGAGCTTCGTGACCGAGCAGTCGGTGTACGGGGTGATCCTGGTGTCGGGGATGATCGTGGTGAGCGGCGCCGGAGATCCGACGAGCCTCAGCGTCTTCATCGTCGTCGTCAGCACCGTCGTGGTCTTCTGGGGCGCGCACGTCTACGCCGCCACGGTGGCCGGGCACGGCTTCGGGCGCGATGCGCGTCCGCTGTCGCACGCGTTCCGCCGAGCGGTGCGGCAGTCGAACGGGCTGCTGGTCTCCGCGCTGATCCCCTGCGCGATCCTCCTGCTCGGCACCGCGCGCCTGGTCGATGACCAACTCGCGATCTGGGCGGCTCTTCTGTCGGGAACCGTGCTGCTTGCAGCGCTCGGATGGATCGCGTTCCGCCGGCGCGGCGCCTCCGTGGCGCGGAGCCTCGCCGGTTCGGCCATGACGGCCGCCTTCGGCGCGGTCATGGCGCTGCTGAAGGTCATCGTCGTGCATTGACGACGGTCGAGACGCGCGCCGATAGCGTGAGGGCGTGCCTTTCGCTGTCGCTCTCACCGTGCTGCTCGTCCTGCTCGGCGCTTTCCAGCTGGCCCTTGCCGCCGGCGCACCGCTCGGCCGCTTCGCGTGGGGCGGGCAGCACCTCGTGCTCCCGACCCGGTTGCGCATCGGGAGCGTGGTGTCGATTCTGATCTACGCCGTGATCGTCCTCCTCGCCTGGAGCCGGGTCGGCGCGATCGACCTCTTTCCGCGGGTCGTGTCCGAGGTGGGGCTGTGGGTCGTCTTCGGCTACTTCGCGCTCGGGATCGTGATGAACGCCCTCTCGCGTTCGAGGCCGGAGCGGTTCACGATGACGCCCGTCTGCCTTGTGCTGGCGGTGCTGTCGTTCTTCATCGCGATGGGCTTCGACGACATCGAGATGGAGACGCTGACGCTGACGTTCTGATCGGCATCTCCGCGCGCTACCGCGCCCCCCAGGTCCACGCCGGCCGGTCGAGCACTCCCTGGCCCGCGACCTGCGTGCCGCCGGTCCCGCCCTCCAGCCGATGGGTGAGCGCACCGGATCGCTCGAGCGCTGCGGCCAGGCGTTCGGCGTGTGTGACGACGATCACCTGAGACTGAGCGGATGCCGCGGCGATGAGTTCGGCGAGCGGGTGGAGCAGTTCGGGGTGCAGGCTCGCCTCCGGCTCGTTCAGGACGAGGAGGGGCGCCGGGCGGGCGGGGAGGAGTGCCGCGCACAGCAGCAGGTACCGCAGGGTGCCGTCCGAGAGCTCGCCGGCCGCGAGGGGACGGAGGAGTCCCGGCTGCCGCATCGCCAGGGTGAATCGACCGTCCGCCGTGTCGATCTCCACCCGGGCGCCCGGGAAGGCGCGGGCGACGGCGCCGTCGAGGTCCGCGCCGAAGCCGGCGTCGCGGATGGTCGCCCAGACGGCCGCGAGGTTCTCGCCGCCGTGGGCCAGGGTGTGCGAGCGCGTGCCGATCTGCGGCGCGCGCGCGGGCGCGTCGGCGTCGACGCGGAAGTGGTCGTAGAAGCGCCAGCCGGCGAGGGTGCGGCGGAGCGTCAGCAGTTCGGGCCCGGTGTCACCGTCGGCGAGGTCGGTGACGATGCTCTCCCACGGCGCGAGCGACTGGGCGAGGGTCGTCCAGGAATTCTCGCGCACGCGCGTCGCTGCACCTCTGCGGTCGATGAGCAGGGCAGCGGGCTTCGCGACCGGCCCCGCGAAGACCTGCTCGCGTTTGATCTCGGGATCCCTTCCGAAGGGGCCGGGGGCGGACTGAGGGATGCCGAGGTCGACGAGGAATCCCAGTTCGTCCGAGGCGTAGCCGAGCTTCACCGCGATCGGCTCGCGCCGGACGGTTCCCTGCGAGACGCCGTGCTCCGGCCCGGCCCAGAGCAACGAGGGCAGGCCGCCTTCACGGGCGACGGCCGCGACGAGCGAGCCGGTGGCGGTCTGCGCGAGGAGGCGCATCGCCCGGTAGAGGTTCGACTTGCCCGACCCGTTCGGTCCGGTGATCACGGTCAGCGCGTCGAGCGGAAGCACCAGGTCGCGGAGCGACCGGTACCCGGCGACGGCGAAGGTGGTCAGCACCCCGCCATCCTGTCAGGAGCGCCCGACGTCGTCGCGGCGGTCACCACCGGGGCGGGATCCCTTGGCTGCCACGTGAGGGTCGCTCGGTCCGGGTAATCCCGCCATCCGGACCCACCACGCAGTTCCAGGGTCGCCTGAGCGGGGGCCCGGGCGCCGGTCACCGACCTCGGGCTACTTCACGCCCTTCATCAGCGCCAGCACCGGCTTCACCGACACCAGCAGTCCGACGCCGACGACGATCGCGAGCCCGCCCAGGATCGCGAAGTACGGGCCTTCGTTGTTCACGTCGAAGAACTGGGCGAGCCAGCCCGAGATCGAGGTGCCGAGGGCGACCGAGAGGAAGAACAGCGCGACCATCTGGGTGTGGAACATCTCGGGGGCGAGCTTGGTCGTCACCGAGAGGCCCACAGGCGAGACCAGCAGCTCGGCGACGGTGAAGACGAACAGGATGCCCACGAGCGCGAGGAGCGGGGTCGAGTTCGGCCCGCCGCCGGCGAACGGCAGGAAGAGCAGGAAGGCGACGCCCATGATCATCGTCCCGATCGCGAACTTCACGGGCGTCGACGGCTGGCGGGTGCCGAGCTTCAGCCACAGGGTGGCGAAGACGCCCGAGAGGATGATGATGAAGATCGGGTTGATCGACTGCACCCACGACACCGGCATGGTCCAGCCGAAGATGTCGCGGTTGAGCTTCTGGTCGGAGTAGATCGTCACGACAGTGAACTGCTGCTGGTACAGCGACCAGAACGCGACGCTGGTGATGAAAAGCGGCAGGAACCCCCAGACCCGCGAGCGCTCGATCGAGGTGATGCGACGACTGGAGAGGATGACGCAGAAGTAGGCGATCGTCGCGGCGAGCGTCACCACGATGACGACGAGCGAGAGGTTGTCGACGGTGATGACGCCGACGAGCAGCAGCACCACGATGAGCCCGAGCCCCGCGGCGGCGATGCCGATGAAGAGGCCGTAGCGGTGGCGGGGGAGCGGGTTCGGCACGATGCTCGCCTCGGGCGGGAGCTGCTTGCGGCCGAAGGAGTACTGGATGAGTCCCAGTGCCATGCCGACGGCGGCCAGGCCGAAGCCCCAGTGGAACCCCATCGTCGTCTGGAGGAGACCGGTCAGGAGCGGTCCGAAGAAGGCGCCCAGGTTGATGCCGAGGTAGAACAGCGAGAACCCGGCGTCGCGGCGCGGGTCGTCGGCGGTGTACAGCGTGCCGACCACGGAGGTGGCGTTGGCCTTCAATCCGCCCGAGCCGAGGGCGACGAGGATGAGGCCGACGGTCACGCCGAGGAATCCGGGGAGGAGCGCGAGGGCGATGTGGCCCGCCATGATCACGATCGCGCTGTAGAACAGCACCCGCTCGGAGCCGAGGATGCGGTCGGCGATCCAGGCGCCGAGGATGGTGGAGAGGTAGACCGATCCGCCGTAGGCGCCGACGATGCCCGCCGCCACGGTCTCAGGGAGGCCGAGGCCGCCCTGGGTCGTGGAGTAGTAGAGGTAGATGAGCAGGATGCCCTGCATGCCGTAGAAGCTGAACCGCTCCCACATCTCCACGCCGAAGACATGGGCGAGCGCCCACGGCTGACCGAAGAACCGGGTGTCGTGGTCGCCCTTGCCGCGTCCGAAGGTGGCCGCGGCGTCGGTTCCGCTGTCTTCCGCAGCGCGCTGGCCCGCGCGGGTTCGGGCGTCGGGGTCGGCCGCCGCCGTCGCGCCCGTCGGGGGTCCGACGGGGACCTGCTCGGGTGCCCGGTCGCGGTCGTCGCTGTCCATGCGACGACGATACGCCCGCGAGGTGCGGCCGTGCAGACCATTGCGCCGATGCGAGGAAAACCGGCCGAGCCGCGTACATCCGTGGCGGAAACGTCCTCGCCCCGGCGGATTGTACTCGTCTCAGCCGGTGACGCGCTCGTGCTCGGGCAGCGCGGGGTGCCGCTCGCGCGGGTCGTGGCTGCGGGGGATGAAGAGGGCGATGACCAGCGCGACGAACGCCGCAGCGCCGCCGAGGATGAACGACATCTGGAAGGCGGCGCCCGTCGGGACGTCGACCCCCTGGAACGGCGTGACGTAGGTCGCGAGCACGACGCCGATGACGGCGGCGGCGGTGCTCGTGCCGAGCGAGCGGAAGAGGGCGTTCAGTCCGTTGGAGGCGCCGGTCTCGGACTGGGGCACCGAGCGCATGATGAGCATCGGCATCGCGGCATACCCGAAGCCGATCCCGACGCCGATGAGGATGTTCGCGACGAGGATCTCCCAGACCTCGCTGGAGAACAGCAGCGTGTAGCCGTAGGCGGCGATGAGCGCGAGGGCGCCGAGGACGAGCAGCAGACGCGGCCCGAAGATGCGGGCGAGGCGCCCCGAGAAGGGAGACAGCAGCATCATCATCAGCCCGGCCGGCATGACGACGAGGCTGGCGGCGATGAGCGAGAGCCCGAAGCCCCCGGTGGCGACGGGGAGCTCGAGCATCTGCGGGTAGACGACGTTGGAGGCGAACAGAGAGAACCCCATGGCGATCGAGGCGATGTTGGTCAGGAGCACGGGCCGGCGCGCGGCGACGCGGAGGTCGAGGAGCGGATCGCTGATCCGCAGCTCGTACCAGCCCCATGCCACCAGGATGGCGAGCCCGCCGAGCCCGAGCGAGAGGACCGCCGGCGATGTCCATCCCCACTCGTTGCCGCGGGAGATCGCCAGGAGCACGCCCAGCAGGCCGATCGACATGCCCGCCGCGCCGACGAAATCGAACCGCCCGGCCGTCCGGAGCGTGCTGACGGGCACGATCCAGAGCACGAGGCCGAAGACGACGACACCGAGACCGGCCGACATCCAGAACAGAACATGCCAGTCGCTGCGTTCGGTGATGAGGGCGCTGATCGGAAGCCCGAGCGCCCCGCCGACGCCGAGGGTCGCGCTGATGAGCGCGATGGCGGTATCGACGCGGTTCTCGTGCAGCACGTCGCGGAGGATCGAGATCCCCAGCGGAACGACACCTGTCACCGCCCCCTGCAGAGCGCGTCCGACGATCACCCCGACGATCCCGGGCGAGAGCGCGGCGATGACCGAACCGACGACGAGGAGGCTGAGGAGCACCAGCACGATGCGGCGCTTGCCGTACATGTCGCCCAGGCGCCCCGCGACCGGCGTGCTGATGGCGGCGGCCAGGAGCGTGGCGGTGACAACCCAGGCGGTGTCTTCACGGCTGGCATCGAGCAGCTCGGGGAGCTTGGACTGGATGGGCACCACGAGGGTGAACATGAAGGATGACGCGAGCCCGGCGACCGCGAGAACGGCGACGATCGCTCCCTGTCGGGCGTTTCGGCTGAGGTTCTTCCGGGTGTCCTCAGCTCGATCGCGCATCGACCCAGGCTATCCCCGGGACGGTGATGCGGGATCGATACGTCGGCTCCGTGCGAGGTTATCCACAGGCCACGACGCAGGAGCCGCGGACGCTGTGACATCGTCCTAACCTCGATCGATGTCTTCTCCAGATCGGCCGGTCGTCCCTCGATCGGTTTCGCCCGGTTCCACGGGACGCGGGAGGAGGCACGCGCGCTGGGTCGTTCCGCTCGTTGTCGGGATGCCGCTTTCCGTGCTCCTTTTCGTGCTCGCGTCCCACGTGGGGCGGCAGGCCGACGGCGGAGCCGGATCGGCGCTCCTCACACTCTTCCTCGGCTTCCTCGCGCTGATCGTCTTCATCACAGCGGGGATCTTCTTCGTCAGCGGGCTCGTGCGAGCTCTCCGCCACGGGTACCGAGCGCGGCGTCACCGAGCAGGCAGATACACCGCACGAGAACTCGCCGACCGCGCGGAACGAGAAGGACGTGAGGCGTGGTGGCACCACGCACGCGCGTTGCAGCGCGCACTCAGCAACCAACGAGTTCCCGCGCCGATCCCCGTGTGGGATGCTGTGGCCCGGCCCGGAGAGCTCTTCTTCATCGACCATCACGTGGAGTACGCGCGCTACACCGGACAGGACGTGGCCTACACGCAGAGCGGCGGCTTCTTCTTCGGCCATCCGCTCTTCGTCGCTGCGGGGCTCGCCGTCAACGCGGCCGGCAATGCCGTCCGCCGCTCCAGTGCGGAGGTTGCGGCACGCGAGCACTGGCGCGAGTGGGGTACGGTGCGACTCCTGGTGTCCAACCAACGCCTGCTGTGCGACATCGGCGGTCGCTGGCTGACGTTCGACTACGCGGCGATGACCGCTGTGTACCCCGAGGTCGACCGGTGGACGCTCGTCTGCCAGTTCGATTCGGCCGCGCCTCTTCTCCTTCGCGGCCCGGCGGTTCCCGCCGCTGCGGTGATCACTGTTCTCATGACCCACGGCTCCTCGGCTGTGCAGCAGCACCCGAGCCTGGCGAGCCTTGCGCGGTGAGCGACGACGAGCGGCGAGTAGCCTGACACGCATGGCCGAGGCATCCGTTTCCACTCCGCCCGGAATCACGCTTCGCCCGCTCGACACACTGGAGGCGGTCCACACCGCCTCGGCGGTGCTGTCGGAGGTGTGGAACGGCGACCGGTCGGGCATGCCGCCGAACCTCCTGCGGGCGCTCGTGCACGCCGGCAACTACGCCGTGGGTCTCTACGAGGACGACCGGATGGTCGGCGCATCGGTGGCGTTCTTCGCCGCACCCGCCGCCCGGTCGATGCACTCGCATATCACCGGCGTGCTGCCGGGACGTCAGAGCCAGGGGCTGGGACGGATGCTGAAGCAGCATCAGCGCGAGTGGGCGCTGGCACGCGATGTCGGGCACATCACCTGGACCTTCGATCCACTCGTGGCCCGCAACGCCCACTTCAACCTGCAGGTGCTCGGCACACGGGTCACGGAGTATCTGGTGAATCACTACGGCGCGATGGACGACGGGCTCAACCGCGGCGACGAGACCGATCGGATCATGGTGTCGTGGGCCCTGGCCGCGCCGCCCGTGCCGACGCCGACCGAAGACCGGGTGGTGGCCGAGGTGCCGGTACCGCACGACATCGCCGCGATCCGTCGCGACACCCCTGCCGAGGCCGCGGCGTGGCGCCGGCACGTGCGCGCGGCCCTCCTCTCCCACCTCGCCGACGGCCTCGTGATCGGCGGGTTCGACGCCCCGCGCGGCTACCTGCTGGTGCGGCCGTGATCCCACCGGACTGGACGCCGCATCGCCGCGAAGACGGCGAACTCATCGGGTGGGTCCGGCCCGAGGGAGATGACTGGGTCGCGATGGATCTGTTCGGTCGGCCGGCATCGGAGGCCGGCGACTGGCTCGATGCGGAGGCGGCGCTCGAAGAACGCGGTCTGTCGTGGCTCGCGGACGTGTGGATGCTGGAGCAGGAGGGCGATGAGCCCTTGAGAGTGCGCATCGCCGAGGTCACCCCCGGCGGCGTGGGCGAACCGGGCCGAGTACTCGTGCACACCGACGATTTCGGGGCGATCGACGTTCCCTACGAGCGCATCGTGCTTCCGTGGCCGGCGCCCGCTGCGCTCCGCCCGCGGCGGACGGACGACCCGGACGGGCGGATCTTCGGCTGACCCGCGTATCAAGCGGGCGCGCGGCGGCTCTCTCCTGATGACGCTGGGGGCGTCACTGACAGGGGAGTCCGACATGAATCTGCGCACCACACTGTTCCCGGCCACGGCACTGGCCCAGGCCGCGACACCCGGGGCGGGTCACCGCCTCACCGCCCGCATGGCGCGGCGCCTTCGTCCGCGCCGCGCGCGCTCGACGTTCCGACCCCTCGTGACCGCGCGCACCGCCTGAAGCCCGGCGTACGCTGAGCGCATGCCGATCGCTCAGCCCGCGGCATCCGTGTCTCTCGACGGGTTCGAGTTGCGGGTGCTGCATCTGCCGCTGGTCTCGCCGTTCACCACCTCGTTCGGCACCGAGACGGTGCGCGAGGTGATCGTCGTGCGGGCTACCACCGCGGATGGCGAGGGGTGGGGCGAGATCGTCACGGGGGCGGCGCCGCTGTACTCCAGCGAGTACACGCAGAGCGCGTGGGATGTCGCGTCGCGCTTTCTCGTGCCGGCCCTGCTGGAACGCGGGCGCGTCGCGCCCCACGAGGTGCCGGGCGTCTTCGCGCCCATCGTCGGACACCGCATGGCCAAGGCCGGTCTCGAACTCGCCGTCCTCGATGCGGCGCTGCGCGCCGAGGAGCGCTCGCTCGGGGCGTACCTTGGGGCGACGGTCGACCGGGTGCCCTCCGGCGTCTCGGTAGGCCTGCAGCGCGATCCCGCCGCGCTCGTCGACGCTGTCGGCGCGTACCTCGCTGAGGGATACGTGCGGATCAAGATCAAGATCAAGCCGGGGCGGGATGTCGCCGACACCGCCGCGGTGCGCGAGGCGTTCGGCGAGGTGCCGTTGCAGGTCGACGCGAACTCCGCGTACACGCTCGCCGACCTCGACACCCTGGCCGCGCTCGACGCCTTCGACCTGCTGCTGATCGAGCAGCCGCTGCAGGAGGACGACCTCGTCGACCACGCCGTGCTCGCCGAGCGCCTGCGCACGCCGATCTGCCTGGACGAGTCGATCGTGTCGGCGAAGGCCGCAGGCGATGCGCTCGCCCTCGCGGCGGCGAGCGTGATCAACATCAAGGCAGGCCGTGTCGGCGGATACCTCGAGGCGGTGCGCATCCACGATCTCTGCGTCGCCGCGGGGGTGCCGGTGTGGTGCGGCGGGATGCTGGAGACGGGGATCGGCCGGGCGGCGAACGCCGCGCTCGCCGCTCTTCCGGGCTTCACCCTGCCCGGCGACGTGTCGGCCGCGAGCCGCTTCTACCATCGCGACATACTGACCGAGCCGGCTGTACTCGAGGCGGGGCACGTGCGGGTGCCGACGGGCCCCGGCCTCGGGGTCGAGATCGACCGCGCGTTCCTCGACGAGGTCACCGTGGAGCGGTTGGAGATCCGGAGGTAGCGCCGGTGCGGTCTGCACAACTCCTCAGATCCGGGCGCCCTCGGGCGCGGCGCGCCGGGATGCGGCGGGGCGGCCGTGTGTTTCTGAGGAGTTGTGCGGTCGCGGTCGCGGTCGTCGGGCTCGCGCTGGTCGGCTGCGCCGCCGCCGACACCCGAGACCCTCCGGCGAGCCCCGCTCCCGCCGCGGCCGCCCTCCCCGCGGGCGTCAGGGTCGAGATCATCCAGCTCCGCGCGGACGTGGCGCTGCGTCAGGCGCAGGTGCACGTCGTCAACGGCGGCGACACCGACCTGCAGATCGGCGAGGTCGCCGTCGACGACTCCCGCTTCACCGCCCCCGCGACCCGCGTGCTCGCCGGGCGCACGAGCACGGTGCCCGCGGGCGGCGAGGTCGACATCCGCGTGCAGCTGCCCGACGTTGCGTGTTCGCCCCCCGCGGCGGGGTCGGCGGAGCCGACGGTGGAGCTGACGTTCCTCGCCGACGGCGCCGAGGGCACGGCGCGCGTCGTCGCCGCCGACCCGCTCGGCTTCCTCGCGCCGCTCCACGAACGGGAGTGCCGGGCGTCGGCGCTCGCCGAGGCGGCGACGCTGGCGTTCACCGGGTTCACCCCCGCGCCGCCCGGGCAGCCTGCGACGCTCCATCTCACGATCACGCCGACCGGTCGCGGCGAGGCGACCGTCGTGGCGGTGCAGGCCACGAACCTCCTCGACTTCGGTCCGGCGACCGTCGACGGCGCGTTCCCGCTCGACGTGCCGGTGACACCCGGCGACACCGAACCTGTAGTCGTCGACGTTCCGATCCTCCCCTCGCGCTGCGATCCGCACGCGGTTCAGGAGGACAAGCGCGGCACGATCTTCGACGTCCGGCTGAGCCTCGGCGGCGAGCCGGGGGAGATCGAGCTCTTCGTGGGCGAGGCGCTCCGTGGCGACATCCTCACCTGGGTGTCGGGCTGGTGCGGGTTCGCGGGCGCCGGTTAGGGCGACCGCTCGGGAGCGACCCCGCCGTGCACGGCGACGCCGTCGAGGGCGTCGAGGATTGCCACGCCGAGGGCACCGCCGGCATGCCACGGGGTGTACGCCTCGGTCCACCAGCGCGTGGCCTCGGGCGGGGTCACGCTCGGCAGCACGCGCGCCAGCTCGCGGCCGTCGGGCACGAGGCGGGGCCGGAGCACCGACAGCACCACGACGCCCTCGGCGACGACCTGCAGCACCGCACCGTCGTCGAGCGGGCGCAGTTCGAAGGGCGCGCCACCATCGCCGGCGATCCGATCGTGGACGGATGCCGCGGCCCGGCCGATCGCGCCCGCGTCGACCGGTTCGGGGGTGAGCACCACGCTGCTACGGGGCATCCGACATCCTCCGTCTGCGTCGGGGTCCCGGCACCGCGGGCTCCGGCTCCGCCTCTCCCTCCGGCGTCGGCACGACAGCCGCCCCGGCATCGAAGCGCGCCACCTGCACCAGCGTCGGCCGTTCGCCGCGGCGGGCGAGGCGCCCGCGGCCGGCGATCATCGGCTCGGCGTAGAGCTTGGGGAGCAGCTGCCCCTCGGCCCGGTCGCCCGACATGATCAGGGCCGTGCCGCCGGTGTCGCGGATGCCCTGGAGGGCGAGGTCGAACATCGCCCGCGACGCCCCGGCCACCGGCCGGCTGACCACGACGTTCAGGCGCAGGTCGCGGGCCGAGGCGAGGTAGGGCAGCAGCGGTCGGAGCGGCTCGGTGCCGCCGGCGGCGAGGATGTCGAAGTCGTCGGCGACGACCAGGATGCGGGGGCCCGGGGCCGACCGGTCGATGGCGCGCTTCTCGAGCTCGGTCGCAATCGATTCCGCCAGCTGGCGTCCCTGGCGCCCCGAGGTGGCGTGCCCGCCGAGGTAGGCGTCGGGCACGTCCGCAGCGAGCTCGCCGCGCGCGTCGAGCAGACCGACGACGAGCTCCTCGGGCGAGAATCGGTCGATCGCGCCCTGCACGATGCCCCGGAGGGTCGTGGTCTTGCCGCAGCGGCTGTCGCCGAAGACGAGCAGGTGCGGGTCGCCGGTGGCGAGGTCGAGAGCGACCGGCTGCATCGTGTCTTGACGGATGCCAAAGGGAATCGCGTCGGGCTCGTCGAAGGCGTCGGGCAGCTCGGCGGGCTCGAGCACCTCGGGGAGCAGCCGGATGGGCGCGGCCTCAGGCCCCTCCCACCGCGCCGCGCTCTCGCGGGCGATGCGCTCCAGCGCCGCGCCGATGTCGTCTCCCTCGACCTCTTCCAGGAGCGGCAGCGCGATCTGCGCGAACAGCTTCTCGTCGGTGAGC
Source organism: Microbacterium sp. AK009 (assembly GCF_013410955.1). Lineage (GTDB taxonomy): Bacteria > Actinomycetota > Actinomycetes > Actinomycetales > Microbacteriaceae > Microbacterium. The sequence goes on from NZ_JACCCG010000001.1 coordinate 49,342, forward strand.
ACCCGGCCCGGCTCGTCGGCGCGGAGGGTGGTGGAGAGCTTGCGGGCGATCTGCGAGTCAGCGGGGTCGTTCAGCTTCAGCTCGAGCCGGGTGCCGACGAGGTTCTGCAGATTCATCCGCAGTTCGTTCCACCGCGACAGGGTCACCACGACATGGATGCCGAAGCTGCCGCCGCGCTCCAGCAGCTGCGCGATGGGTGCTTCGAGGTCGTCGAATTCGGTGCGGACGGCGCCGAGGCCGTCGACGAGCAGCACGACGTCGGCGCTCGGGAGCTCGGGCAGCCGGCCCGCGGCGTGCTGGCGGCGCATGTCGGCGAGCGAGTCGAGGTTCTGCTCGCGGAACACCCGCTCGCGCACTGCGAGCATGCCGGTGAGCTCCTCCAGGAGACGCCCGAGTCGCTCCCGGTGTCCCCGGGTCGCGACGCCGCCGACGTGGGGGAACGGCTCGATGCGTGCGAGCCCGCCGCCGGTGAGGTCCATGCCGTACACGCTCACCTCGCGCGGTGAGTGGGTGAAGGCGAGCGCCGTCGCGAGGGTCCGCAGGAACGTCGACCGGCCCGACTGCGGGGCGCCCATGATCGACACGTGACCGCCCGAGCGGGTGAGGTCGAGCAGCCACGGCTCCTGCCGCTGCCTGCTCGGGTCATCGAGGAGCCCGATCGGCGCCGTGAGGGTGCCGGCGACGGCCTCCTCCTCGCTGCTCGGGAGCACACCGCCGAGGGTGAGCACCGGCGGGAGCGGCGGGAGCCACACCGGGCGCGTGCGGGTGACACCGCGGGCGACGCGCTCGGTCGCCGCCTGCACGAGGGTGCGACCGGTCACCGGGACCTCGGGCTGCGAGCTGTCGAGGCCGTCGGGGTCGCCCGGGTCGGGGTCGGCGGCGCGGAGGTCGTAGGGCGGGAGGGGGAGCACCGGGGGCGCGGCCTCGCGCTCGGGACCGCGTTCGACCCGCTCGGGCACGGGGCCCGAGACGTATCCCGCTCGGAACCGCGTGTACACCGAGGTGTCGACCTTCAGGTAGCCGAACCCGGGGATCGCGGGTAGGTGGAACGCGTCGGGGCTGTCGAGCACGACGGCCGATTCGGCCTCGCTGAAGGTGCGCAGACCGATGCGGTACGACAGGTAGGTGTCCAGGCCCCGCAGGCGCCCCGCCTCGATGCGCTGGCTCGAGAGCAGCAAATGCACCCCGATCGATCGACCGATCCGGCCGATCGTGAGAAGCAGCTCGACGAAATCCGGCTCGGCGGTGAGAAGTTCGCCGAACTCGTCGATGACGAGGAAGAGGTGCGGCAGCGGTGGGAGATCGCCGCGTTCGCGACGGAGCTGACGGTAGTGACCGATGGATGCCGCGTTGCCGGCCTCCTTCAGCAGACGCTGGCGGCGCACCACCTCACCCTGGATGCTCGCGCGGGCGCGCTCGGTCAGCTGCGGGTCGTCGGCGAGGTTGTCGATGATCCCGGCGACATGCGGGAGCTGGGCGAAGGGGGCGAAGGCCGCGCCGCCCTTGTAGTCGACGAGGATCATCGACAGGTCGTCGGGGGCGTGGGTCAGCGCGAGCCCGAGGATGAGGGTGCGCAGTAGCTCGCTCTTGCCCGACCCGGTCGCGCCGATGCAGATGCCGTGGGGGCCCATGCCGAGCTGGGCGGATTCCTTGAGATCCAGCAGGACAGGGGCACCGCGGTCGTCGATGCCGATCGGCACGCGCAGGAAGTCGCCGGCGCTGCGGGGGCGCCAGGCCGAGCCGACGTCGATCGCGTCGACGTCGGCGACCCCGAGCAGCTCGGTGACATCGGGCGCGAGCACGGTGCCGCTGTCGGTGGAGCTCGTCCGGGTGAGACGGAGACCGGCGAGCGGGCGGCCGATCACCTCCAGCAGGGCGATGTCGACGGGGTCGGGCTGGATGTCGGTGACGGCGGGTTCGCCGCTTCCCGGCGTCTCCACGGTGGCGGTCCCATCCGCGAGGGTGATGCGTGTGGAGACCGTCGAGGGCTCCTTCAGCCGGTCATCGACGACGTGGACGACGGTGACACCGAGGTCGGAGAGGTCGAAGGCGGCATCGATGCGCGGGAGCGCGGTGGCTGCCTCGCCGTCCTCGTCGATGATGATCACGAGACGTCCGGGCTTGGTGCGGCGCCCGGCTCGGCGGGCCGCGGCGGTGGCGGCGGCGCGGTCTCGCAGTTCGTCGCGGAGCAGGGTGAGCAGCTCCGGCAGTGACGGCGCGACGCGGCGCGCGGCGAGGGCGCCGGCGGGGATGTCGCTCGCGGCGACGTGCGGCAGCAGATCGAATCCGCGCCATTCGTCGCGCACCCGTTCGGGGAGGACCGCGGCGAGGTGGACGTCGTCGGGCGAGTGGAGCGCGGCGATCTGGGCGGCGATGCCGCGGCAGATCTGGAGGGCTTCCTCGCGGTCTCCGACGATCGAGACCTGGCCGCCTCGCTCGAGGTCGACGAGGGCCGGCATCCCCTGCGAGAGACCGGCGAGGCGCACCATCCGGTCGGCCGATTCGCGCATCACCGGGTCGAACGGCTGCACCGGATTCTGCTCCGGCGGCAGTGAGACCTCGACCGCGCGCAGGTCGGCGGTGCCGATCCGCACGCGCAGGAAGTCGGCGTCGCCCGGCCGGCGTTCCCATCGTCGCGCGGGATTGAGCGCGACTTCGACGAGGGTCGCGGGTGCCGGGTGAAGGGCGAGGGACGCCTCGCGATGGGCGTCGGCCAGCTCGCGCACCTCGCCGCGCGTGCGTTCGAGGTAGTCGAGATAGCGCTCGCGCTGCAGGCGGCGCTGGCGCGCGGCGTTGCCGCGTGCGCTGAAGGCCATGCCGACGCCGCCGACGAGCGCGACGACGAGGATGACCGCGCCGACGACGACCATGATCGGGTTGTTGCGCAGCAGCACGATCATCGTGATCGAGGACAGGCTGCCGACGACCGGGAGGAGCGACTGGATCGGGAATCCCGACGCCCCCTCGCCGAGCGGCGGGGGTGGGGCGAGGGTGATCTGGGCGGGCGGCTCGACCGGGGTGGTGAGGCGCGCGGGGCGGTGGATGACGCGAAGGGTCACGCGGTGACCTCCCGTCCGCCGGCGACGAGGGCTGCGGCAAGGCTCAGCGCGGCGCGGCGTGCGGCCCGCGGAGCGCGCGGGATGAAGACGACCGGATGCGACGAGGTCGCCGCGATGGCCCGTGCCACCGCCGAGGAGTCGGGGTCGGTCTCGATCAGCGCCAGCACCACGGCGGGCTCCTCCGGCAGCGCCCGGATCGCGGGGACGACCGCGCGGGCGTTCTCGGCGGCGGCCCGCGTCGCGTCGGCGACGAGGCAGACGACATCGCTGAGCGCGGCGCAGGAACCGAGGTCGGCGAGCGGGTGATGGGCGCCGAAGTCGGTGACGGCGACCTCGAAGAATCGGGTGATCGGCGCCGCCTCGGCCAGCCACGCCCCCACCGGGTCGCCGGTGGCAGGCGGCCGGAGGCCGACGATGCCGCGGCGGTCCTCGAGCCCCGTCAGGGCCTCCGCGGTCGTCCGCGCGCCGGCGCGCGTCTCGTTCGGCGTCGTTTCGGCGACTTCGAGCGCCCGCGCCAGGTCGCCGCCGGGGGTGACGTCGACGGCGAGCACCGACTCGGGGCGACGTGCGGTGATCGCGCGGGTGACCTGCAGGGCGAGGGGCGTGACGGACCCGTGCGGTGCGAGCGAGAGGAACCCGATGCGACGCGTCGTGGACAGCGGCGCGCGGATCGCGGCATCCTGTGTCGCCAGCACGGTCTGGGCGGCGGTGGCGCTGCCGAAGACGATGCGGGGGATCGAGGCGAGAGCCTGGCTCATGAGCCGCCGCCGAACATGCCGAGGAGTTCGTCGTAGATGCCGAGGGCGCCCAGGAGCAGCGGGAGGAGGGAGACGACGGCGAGGGTCTCGAGGATGTTGCCGAGCCCACGCAGGCGCGCGCGGGTGGCGGGCTTGGGCGAGACGATGCTCGCCGCGGCGATGACGGCGGCGACCGCGACGCCGACGGCGGGAGCGACCCAGCCGAGGGCGGCCAGCTGCGTGAGGAACGCGGTGAGCGCGATCGCGCCGACCGCGGCCCACAGCGCCCAGCCCTGCGCGCGCAGCGGGAACGCGCGGAACCTCAGGGCTGCGACGACGGCGATGGCGAGGGCGACGAGGCCCGGCCAGAGCGCGTCGGCGAGGACGAGTGCCACCCCGGCGATGGCGAGGGCGGCCGCGACCGCGAGCACGCTCCAGGTGAGGGCGGCGTAGGCGTCGTCGATCGCCGAGAACGCCCGGCCGCGGCCGATGCGCTCCCCGGCGGCGGCCTGGGCGTCGAGGGTCGTGAGCCCGGCGGCCGACAGCGCGATCCAGGGGAGCGGGCCGGTGGCGAAGGCGGCCACGACCCCTGTGATCGCCGCGGCGGCCGGGTCGGGGACGCCGGCGAGGAGCAGGACGAGGAGGAGCGTGCCGAGAACCGCGCCGAGAGCGCCGCCGGCGAGGGCGCCGGGCGCACGACGGGCGACGCCGATCGCGATGAGCACGGTGGTCGCCGCGGTGGCGAGTGCGACCGCGGCGCCCAGGAGCAGATCGGAGGTGAGGGACGCGGCGAGGATCGCCAGCACCGCCGCGAGCCCCGCGGCCGCGGCCCCGACCGCGGCCGACACGCGACGGAGCCCGCCGAGCCCGAGCCCGGCCGAGGCGGCGAGGAGGACGGCGAACGCGGCGATCTGGGTGACCGCGGCTGCCCCTCCGGGAAGGGGGAGCAGCAGCGCGCCGCCGCCGACGGCCGAGGCGATGCCGATGCCGGCTGCGAGGGCTCGGGCTGGGGCGTCCCATCGGTCGGGCCGGTCGTCGTGGGCGTCGGCCGCGGCGTCGGTGACGTCGATCACGACCGGTGAGGGCGGTGCGGCCTCGAGCCGCTCCAGGCGCAGCAGGGTGCCGTCGAGCAGGTCGAGCTGCGTGGGGGTGCGGGCGATGTCGAGCTGTTCGCCGTCGGGGGTGACGAGGGTGAGCGGCCGGGCGACGGTGCCCTCGGTCTCGCCGAGGAGGTCGAGCAGGCGCGGCAGGGCCGAGCCGAGCGACTCGTCACTCGGGACGACGACCTCGGCGCGGGCGCGGGCGCCGGCGACGGTGACGCGGGTGTAGATGCTCACGAGGCCTCCGGTGCGTAGGGCAAGACGATTCCGGTCGGGGTCGCATTCGCCTGCTCCCGCGCGGCGGCCTGATCGGCCAGGAGCTGGCTGACGAACGAGATTCCCGCGCACACGGCGCAGACGATCGCGGCAACGATGATCGAGCCGACCAGCCGCTTCATGTGGTCGTTGACGGTGCGGCGCTCGTCGATGTGTCCGTAGAGGAGGGCCGACCCCAGTCGCATCCGCTGGATCTTCGCCTGCTCGATGAGCACGGCGTCCTTCTGATCAGGCATCGGCACTCCCTCCGCGGTCGAAGAACGTCCGGGCGACGGCCGGCGCGAGACCCAGCAGGCGCCACAGCTTCTCGCGATCGAGGGGGGCGACCACCTCATCGAGGCGCTGCCATCCGCCGCCGTCGATCGAACCCAGGGGGATCAGGACGCCGGGGAGGCGGGGGCTGCCAACCGTCGTGCCGCCGACCTCGGCGGTCCAGGAGGCGGCGTCCACGCCGAGGGCACGGACGCCCGGGGGGCCGACGAGCAGAGCGAGGGGCTCGGGTGCCGGCGACGCGGTGGCGCGGCGAGCGAGGTCGGGTGCGCCGAGGGCGCCGAGCGCCATGCCGATCAGCGGCATGCCGACCGTCGCCGCGGCCGCGAGCGACCGGCGGGCGAGTCCTGCGAGATCGGCCGATGCCGCGTCATCCGCTCCGGCGACGTCGCCGACGACCCGCGTCGTCTCCTCCAGGCCCTGACCGGTGCGGCTGACCTGCAGGGTGCCGACAAGGGGTCGCGACGAGGAGGAGACGGCGATCCAGCGGCTGTCGCTCGGCATGCGGCGGCGGCTGCGCTCGGTGAGGTCATCGCGGTCCCAGGCGGCGAGCAGCGGTTCGAGGGCGCCCCAGTGCGTCGGTGGCGCCTGGGTGACGACCTCCGACACCGCGTCGAGGACGCCGCCGAGGCGCACGGGCCGGCTCACCCGGTGGCGGGTGGACACCGTGACGACCAGCTGCAGGCGGCTCTGGATCGTCGCGCGCACGAACGCCGGGTGCACACGGCTCGGGTCGAGCGGACCGCCCGGTGAGAGGACCGCGTCGGGGGTGTCGAGGCGCATGCCGGAGCGGGCGTCGTAGAAGCCGTCGCTGCGGGTGCGGATGATCCAGTGCCCCTGGGTCGCCGAGAGGGCCTCGGCGAGAGGTTCGGTCATGCGCGCGTGCTCGCCCGAGACGACGAGGGGCCGGCGGCCGGCGGCGGCGGTGCGCCCGATGAGGTCGCTGAGTCCCTGCGACAGGCTCAGCACCTCGCCGTGGATCTCGGTGAGCACCCAGTCCTCGCCGGTCGCATCGGCGAGCGGGTGATCGATGGTGAGCGTCATCGCGCCTCCGTCACCGACAGGCTCCGATCGCCGAGGTCGATCTCGGCGGGGAGCGGAAGCGGGGTGCGCTGGTGGGCGATGAGCGGATGCCGGTTGCCGGCCGTGCGCACGAAGGTGCCGTTGGTCGAGCCGAGGTCGGTGATCCACAGGCGCGCGCCGTCCCATTCCAGTCGCGCGTGCGACTTCGACAGCGAGCGCGAGAGGTCGGGCCACTGGAACACTTCGGCCGGTGCATCGGCGGGCGCGAGGGGAGTGCGTCCGAGGATGAGCGCCGACTCGAGCGAGAGGCGCTCGCCGGAGTCGAGGCGGACGAGCGGCGCGCCGCCGCGCGCCCCGGCGCGGGGGCGTGGGGCAGGGGTCTGCGCCCGGGGGAAGGTGACCGGCGCCAGGGCGGGCGCGAAGGGGTCGCGGCCCCGGCGGAGGTCGAAGGTCTCGAGCTGTCCGCGCAGGAGCGCCGGCAGGAACGAGCGTCCTGCTGCCGCGCCGGTGCGTGCACTCACCGTGCGAAGGCCGATCGCGAGGCCGCCGAGGGCGCGGCCCCCGCGCGCGAACTGCCAGGCGGTGACGGCGACGAGGATCGCGGCGATGACGAGAAGCGCGATGCCGAGGGCGGGGGCGCCCGTGACCAGGGCCAGGATGCCGCCGATCGTGGCCACGAGCGGAGCGGCGAGGTCGATGAAGACCGCCCCGGCGAACTGGCCGGCCCGAGCGCGGGCGGTGAGCACGAGGGGGTCGACGTCGGCCAAGCGCAGCGAATCCTGTGTGGTCATCGTGTTCTTGTGTTCTTCCCGTTCCGGCGAACCCTCCGATCCTAGTCGGGGGCTGCCCGGCGCCCCCTATCCGGGCACCGCCCCGGTCATCGTCAGGATGACTCGCCCTCCCGAAGCCGCGCGAGCTGGACATCGGCCGCTTCCGCGGTACCCAGCGGGAACGGTGCGGAGCCGTCCTTAGGTATCGCGAAGGGGCCGTTTCCGGCGAGTGCCTGCATGACGTCCCCGTCCTCCATGAACGCGCGGCTCTGATAGCCCTGCACCCACCAGCGTCCGTGGTCCTCGGGCTCCCCGATCAAGACGCAGGGAATTCCGCTGCGCTGCTCCACCTCGGCGAGCATCCGGAGAGCAATCCGGTGTGCCCCGGCGGCATCCATCTGATCAGCCGCACTCATCGGGGACCCGCCTGCTGACGAGGACTCTCAGGTCCGAGCTCACGGTATCGCCGGTTTCGTCGAGGACATCGCGATAAGCCTAGACACACGTCAGGTATGTCGTCCGTCGTCAGAATAGGGGTGTGGATGACGCAGGGATTCTCGCATCGTGGGCTGACCGCCTGTCCTATCTCGCGTTGACGAAAGACGGGTCGTTCCTGGTCGGGTGGGGGGACCTCGAGACGGCGTTCGCCATTCGCGAGGCACCAGCGGGATTCACCGTCGACAAGCAGAGTCGGGGTCAGTGGGCGACGCTCGCGCGCTTCTCGTCGCTGTCGGAAGCGAAGGCCTTCCTCGCGGTCTGCCTGGCATCGATCTGGCGAGCGGACCGTGGACTCGGGGATATCTTCCCCGCCGAACCCGCGCCGGACACGACCGTCACCCGGACCGATCAGGGATACGACGTCGAGACCCGGGGACACCGAGCATCCTTCCGTCAGCGTACGGACGCGAAGCGCTACACGTACGTCGCCGGCCACGGGCTTCAGCGGGTCAACGCCCTCCTTATGCAGTAGATGCGCCCTCTTGTGGGCCTTCCTCGAGGTGTCGTGCACCGCCGGAGCTCCTTCTGATCCGACACGAGCCCGCCCGTCCCGCTTCCGGGGTCAGGTGCGCGAGGAAAGGAAGTCTCGCAAGAAGCGCAGTCCTTCGACAGCGTCTGCCAAGGCCTCCGACCGATCGCGGTAGGAGCGACGCGTGGTCTCGATGACTCCCGCGCGCTCGTCCGTCACGACCGTGTACCACGTGCCGTCCCGCTCGAAGAGGCACAATCTGTTCGCAGTCGCCCCGGTCGGCTCGGAACGGGTCAGCCATCGTTCGAGACGCTCCGCCTGGACGACCTCGTCGAACACCGATTCGTTCACGGGGCCACTTCTTCAGGGTGCCGCGGGATTCGAGGAGGGCACCACCATCCGCATCTGTCCTTCTCGTACGAGGTCGCGGATGCCCATCGATGCCTCCTGGACCGCAAATCGGACGCCGCCCCCTTCGCGCCCGAACCACGGCGGCGTGACGGTGGCGGCGACCCGGATCGGTGCTGTCGTGAGGAACGACTGAAGGGGCTGATCCAGGGCGGTGACCGGAAGCGAACGCGCCTCGAACGACGTGCCGGTCGGGTAGAGGAGGAACCCGTCGAGGGCTCCGATCCGGTCGACCAGCAGGCCGGCGGGCAGGTCGATCACGGTGTCTCTCACCCCGCGGGCGGCCAGATCCATCACGTGCGGGGCCGCCCAGGTGAGAAGCCGTTCCCGCTCGGCGTCGGGGATGTTCTGCGGATCGGGGAGCGGCGAGAGCGCGTACTGATAGAGCGCGGAGACGATCTCCGCGGCAGATGAACGTCGCAGCAGCACGCGCGCCGTTCCGTAGTCGACCGTCGAAAGCGCCCATCGATCGCCGGCGTCGGCGACGACGAGCGACCCTTCCCACGGCACTCCGTCGTCACCGGGAAGGAGGACAGCGCGGTCGGGGACACCGTTCTCGCGCAGGGCGGTTCGGACATCCGCCCACGAGGTCGCGGGCGTCATCAGTCTCCTCTTTCGTCGCAGAACATCGCCGTCAAGCCTATGCATACGGCCGACGTCGCCGGCCGCGAACTGCGTCAGGTCGACGACTTCCTCATGCAGGAGACGAGCCGATCGGGTGATCCTCCGAATCCAGCGCTCGAATCTGTGCGTCCACGTCGCGAACCGTAGGAAGCGCGAACGGCGCCCCACCGTCTTTCGGCACGACGATCGGCGCGTTCCCGATCAACATGGCGTCGATGTCGCCGCTCTCGACATACCCTCGCCCCTGGTAGAAGAACACCCAGTGCCGACCGGACTCGGCCGGATCACCGAGGACGATGCGCTCGATACCGTCCTCGGCGGTCGACTGCTGGAGTGAGGCTTCGACGAGTCGGCGAGCTTCCTCAGCCGTCCGCGCGCTCACGAGGCGGCGCCTTTCGTCGATACTGGACCGGCGAGCGCGCAATTCAGGACCTTGCCTTCGGCCACCGCGAGGTTCGACATCGTGTCGGTGCCGCACGGCGTCGACACCTCCAGTGTCGGGTTCCGCCCCGCGTGCGCCAGGGCGGAGATCATCTCGTGGGCCCGCTCGGCACGAAAGTTCATGGGGTCGTCAGCGGTGATCGTCCATCCGGCGCCGGCCACACCATCTCGGACGCGACGGCCCAGCAGTTCGGCCAGCTCGGGCTCGGAGGCGTCCGCGCCGGTCGCGAGAAATGCATCCCGGCGCCGGAACGCCTCGTCACCGAACCAGCGCGAGACCTCGGCGTCATCGAGCTCACCGATCGGCCGGTCATGGGTTCGCAGCCACGTTCCCGCCGCGGTCCACCAGAGCTCACTCACAGCCCACCTGCTGACAAGGATCCTGACGTCTCCGTCCACCTCACACCTCCCCTTCCGCGACGTTCAGCCGTTTCATCTGCTCACGCGCAGGGTGCGCGCTCGACAGCCGGTAGGGCGTGGACCCATCCTTCGGGACGACGATCGGACCGTTGCCGGCGAGGGCCGCGTCCTCGTCCCCATCTTCGATGAGGCCCCGGCTCTGGAAGGCCTGCACCCACCAGCGTCCGTAGTCCTCCGGATCGCCGACGAGGACGCACGAAACTCCGCCCGCCTCCTCTGTGTCGGCCAGCATTCGGCCTGCGATGCACTGCGCCTCGGCCGCATCCATCTCGTCAGCCATGGTGTTCGCCCGGGTGGCCCTTTCGATCGTTCATCCTGATTCGGATCCCGCCGTGTCGCCAGCGCCGTCCGCAAAGACCTTCCACCGAGTTGATGCCCTGGTAGGCGCCTACTCGACGCCGTCCAACCGGGCATACATCCCGTCGCGTCGCAGATCTGGCGTCATTCTGCTCCTTCGTTACGCCGGAACGCCCCGTTCGAGTACACGGCGACCGGCGTCTTCTCGCCATTCTCCACAGCTTGGTGGGCGGGGACTTTCGGGAGTTCATCCGATGGATGCGCGCAGATCCGCCGCCGGGACGTCGACGTATCGGCCGAATCTGGCAGCCTCGATGTCGCTCGCGAACCGCCAGTTCCGGCCGGACGCGGCGTCGCTAAACACGAATCCATCGTCGAGATTTCCGGAGAGCTCGAATCCGCTCGGGGGCTTCGCCGTTCCGTCGGTGCGCATCTCGATTCCGTGACTGACCGGGCGGAGCCCACGCTCCGCCCGGACCTCTTTGGCGAAGTGAAGTGTGAGGTATCGGTCGACGTCTTCGGCGGTGTGAGCGACGAAGGCAGTCCCGCGATCCTCGTCGCGCCAGGTCCGCCGCACCGACCATTCACGGATGGCCGACGAGGACGCACGAAACCCCGCCCTGGAGAACAGGCAGCCGGCGGTCGATTTCACCGGGCTTCATTCAGCGGTGAAAGCATCGTAGGTTCGGTTCGCGACCATACGCATGAATTCCTCGGCACGCGCGGCCGAGATCTCTTCGAGGTCAGACTCGGTCGGTCGGTCGACGGCGTTCGCCACCTTCCCTTTCAGGTCTGGGGCCCACTGATCCAGGTCGCGCAGAACCTCGTCCGTCACAACGCCGTCGATCACCCTTCGCCGAAACAGCGCCTGCGGAACGCGCGTCCGGCCGCGCAAGCCGAAGAGAGTGAAGTAGCGGCTCAGGTTCGGTTCCGCGACGACCGGGGTGTCGGAGCCCAGCCAGACACGACGATAGAACCACCGGGATGCGAGCGCATCGACCGCCCCCGGGCCGAGGTCGGGTCGCCCCAGCCGCAACATCTCCTTATAGCGCGGTCCGGCATCCGAACCCGACGGATCGATCGACGATGTGTCCAGACTCTCGGACGAGGCGATCGCCTCCGTGACCCTTTCGATCAGCCATGCCGGGTCGACATCATGGGCTGCGGCGAGCGCCGCCACCGCCTCGTGGTCGGACTGCGGAGTCTTCGCCCGGCCCCAGCCCGTGAAGGCCTCGACCGCGCGGGAGACCAACGGGGCGTCAGCGTTGGTAGACATGCAGCGGCCTCCCGGTGTGCGCATCGATGATGGTGATCGATGTGACGTCCTGGTTCGCTATCAATCGCGGGAGCTCGTACTGGTTCCACACGGAGCCCTCACGCACCGCCCCGATGTAGGCGACGACGTCACCCTTGGCATTCTCGGCGATCGACGAGGAGACGGCGCGCCACGTTTCGGCTGTTTCGGGTCGACTCCAGTCTCCGGGCATCTGCTCGAGCAGGCCCTGTTCCGCCAGCATCTGCTCGAGAGTAGCGGAGCGCTGCGACTGTGCGAACACGCCCGCGCCGTCCATCGCCGACACGAAATCATCGCCCACCGTGACCCGACCCGACCAGAACACCACACCATCTTCCGGCGTGCGTGCATCGAAAGCGTCGACGAGCGAACGATCGACCAGTGCCTCATCGATCGCCGCGGCGGAGTGACCCGAGGGCATGGGCTCGGGATCGACCCGGGCAGCGGTGTCGAAGTAGCCGTTCCCGGGTCTCGGCTCGGGCCAGCCGATGTCAGGAGCTCCGTCGGGGCGAGGGACGGAGCCGAAGACGTCGTTCATCGCGGCGTCGAGTTCCGCGCGCAGCTCAGGATCGACGCTCGGCAGGCGCGCCTGCTCGTACAGGTCGTGCACCGCCATCTTGGCGTCGAAGCTCGCGTCGGTGTGGAACTGCACCTCGATCACACGGCTGCTCTGGGGGTCGAAGAAGGTGCTGTTGATGCCGACGTAGCCGTCGGAACCCCAGGCGTTCTTGAGCGGTCCGAAGGGGACGAGACCTTCATTCTGCAGGTCGTCGAGGATGCCCGAGACCGTCGGCGTGTACGCGTCGTCAGCGACGACGTAGGTGTACCGCACGGTGTCCTTCATGCCCGCGACGATCTCTCGGGCGTCTACCCCGGGTGCCGAATCCTGCAGGTCGTCGGCCACCTTGCGGTAGAGCGACTCGTCGCTCTTCAGGCGGAAATCCAACCCCTCGAGGCGTGCCTCGGGATGCCGGGCCGCAATGCTCTGCACCGTCTCGGTGAGCCGGGGCTCGGCGGTGCGCGAGCCTGCCAGGAAGTCGTCGACGACGGCCTTCTGCGACTCGGTGAGGGTGAGCCCCGGGTCTTCCGAGCTCTGCCACGCGACCGGAGCGGATGCGTCCTGAGGCGATGACGCGTTGTCGGAGGACGACGCGTCGGGGGACGAATCACCGGTTCCCGCGTCCGCGTCACCCGCGGCGTACCCGTCATCAGCGTCTCCGGAGCCACCACCGTCGCCGACGGAGCCATCCCCGCCGCCGTGGCCGGAGTCAGGGCCCGACCCGCCGCCCGCCGCCGTCTCGGGCTCACGGATGACCGTCGATTCGCCACGCACACCGCCCGCGCCGACAAGTTCGGGCTCGCGCACCGGAGCGGGGACGGATGTCTCTGCACCGCCGTCCCCAGCGCGCACGCTACCGCCTGCGGCGTTGTCGAACGACCCCGCCGGCATCTCGATCACACCGCCGGGGAACTCCAGCACCGGCGTGCCGGCCTCGTCGACTCGGGCGTAGACGTTCTGCGGGTCGACACCGACCTCGTCGAGGATCCGCATGGCGGACGCCGAATCGGTCGCGGTGTACACCTCGACCGGGCCGAGGTTCACGTCGACGGGCGGGGTGTCCAGTCGCCCGATCAGGTTGTCGAGGCTCCCGAGCCCGGCGCTTCCGAGGCGCATCGTGCCGTTCACCGCCCAGGCGGCCGGGTCGACGAAGTCGGCGACCCGCGCCATCCGGGAGAGGACGGATGCCGCGGTCGAGGCCGTCTTCACACCGGCGACCGCCGCACCGCCCACCGGGATGAGCGCGGTGCCGACGTTGAACACCGACTCGCCGAGCGCGGTGCCGGGGTCATCGGCCCACTTGTCCCAGGCGATGAGCGCCTTGCCGGTGTTGATCGCGGCTTCGTCGGCCTGCGCCTTGAAGTCCCGCACCTCCTGGGGGAGGAACCCGTCGCCGCCGAACTGCTGCATGAGCGTGTCGGCGTGAAAGATCGGCGCGAGCACACCGACGTTGGCGGCACCGGCGAACAGCAGATTGCCGAGGTTCCCCCACGCCGCGCCATAGGCGTCGCCCGAGAAGAAGTCCCCGGTGGCGGGGTTGTAGCCGAGCACGAGGGTCCCGAGACCCTCGACCGTGCCCCAGATGCCGCCGACGGCGATGCCCTCCCAGAGGAAGTCCTTGAAGACGAAGTTCGCCGTCGCCTCACCGCAGCCCTCGGTGCGCTCCACCTCGGCGCCCCAGGGCATCTCGGTGCCCTCGGGGATCTCGTCGATGCCGTAGCCGAGGGCATCATCCTCCGACTGCGCCGCCCGAAGCGGATCGGCGCCGTAGAGAGCGCGGATGGTGTTCGCGCAGTCGCGCTCGGCCTCCCAGAGGAGCACCTGCTGCGCGTTCACCTGCGCGATCAGGTCGTTGTTGCGGTCGACGTATTCCTGGACCTCGTGCCACTCCTTCGTGACGGTCCGGTACTGCTCCACCGGTTCGGCCGAGCTCGTCGACCCGGCCGCGCCGTAGGCGTTCCACGAGCCCTGGTACGACGCCGCGGTCGTGCCGTACGCGCCGTACGCGGTGTAGGCGGGGTTCACCTCCTGCACCTGCACGCCGCCGGCGATCTCGGCACGGAAGGCCTGCGCGTCCAGCCGCAGCTGGTCGAGCGCCGCCTTGATCGGGCGCACCGCCTCGGCGAATCCGCTCAGAGCCTGCGACACCACGGACAGGTTGTCGCCGACCTGCGTGGACTGGGTGTTCACCGGCTGCATGAGGTCGAGCACGATGCCCGACTCGGGCGCCTCGTACACGGCGGCCATGCCCTGCCACTTCGTGTGCACCGCGGCACCGTGGTCGCGTACCTGACCCGACACCGTGGTCACCGTCGCCGCATGCAGCTCGATGGTGTCCGGATCGATGTCTCTACCCGGAATAGCGTCCGGATCGATGGCACTCGGCATGGGTCACCTCACCCCCGGCGGCAGCACGGGCGGGTAGACCGTCGCGTGCGCCGCGGACTGCGCGTTGGCCGCCATGTCCAGGTCGCCCTGCACGTACGCCTCGGTCGCGCTCACGACACCCGTCGCGGCAGCGCCGATCCGGGTGCTCATCCCCTGGATGCGGGGACCCTCGTGAATCTGGAAATACGACTGCACCGCCTCAGCGATCGCGGCCGACTGCGTGGCGGTCACCGCCCCCTCGAGGGCGGGACTGAGGTTGTTCAACGCGGTGCCGAGAGCCTCGGCATCGACGTTGACGTCCTGCAGTACGGCGACGACCCCTGACGGTTGGATTCTCCAGCCCGTCACAGGTCAGCCCTTCTCAGCCGATGGATTCGACCGCGGTACGCGCCTTGCTGAGGGCGGTCTGCGCCGACTCGTCATTGCGCTCGAGCGACGAGCGGAGCGTCTGGATGATCGAGCGCACCTCGCCGGCGGCGTTCTTCCACCGCAGCTCCTTGGCTCGATAGTCCTCCGAGACGCCGTCGGCGGCGTAGTCGGCCATCGCCGCGTTCACGTCGCGGTCGTGGGCGTCGATCAGCGTCTCGAGCTGAGCGGCGACACGGTTGAAGTTGTCCTGCGCGTTCTGCGATGCCGGGATGCTGTAGTCCCGGCGGTCACCCTGATTGGCCATGATGATCCCCTCCCGTCATCGAGCGCCGAAGCGCGCCGCGTCGAACGATGAACCCGACTCGAGGCTGGTGGTGGAGTCGACCATCGACGCCTCACCCTCCTGGAACGACCGGTCCATCCCTGCGATACCGCCGAGCACGCCGTCCAGGGCGAGCTTCAGCTCACCCGAGATCGCGTCCGTACGGGCCTTGAAGCGGTCGAACGCTACGCGTCCCGCTCCCTGGAACTGCCCCTCCAGCGGCTCCGCCGCCTCCAGCAGCTGCCGCACCAGCAGAGCCAGCTCGTCGCTCGACCCGGAGGTCGCCTTTCCCAGCACGCCCAGCGTGTCAGCCCCCATCGCGAACTTCATCGCGTACCTCCCCGAATCGTGGACAACGACTTCGACAGCCTAGACAACCGCGAAACCGCCTTCCACACACATGAGAGAACTCTCCTTTTCGGCCTCTCCAGCTGGCACGATGAGACCGACGGTCACGACGGCCGGATGGGAAGGGCCCTCATGGCGGATTACCCCAACATCGCCGACCACGGCGTGATCGGCGACCTGCAGACGGCGGCGCTCGTGGCCACCGACGGCACGATCGACTGGTTCTGCGCCCCGAGGTTCGATTCCCCGAGCATCTTCGGGTCGCTGCTGGACGCCGAGAGGGGCGGGTCCTGCAGCATCCGTCCGATCGCCGACGACGTGGTGATCCGGCAGCTCTACCTTCCCGACACCGCCATCCTCGTCACCCGGTTCATGACCGAGGACGGCGTCGGAGAGGTGGTCGACTTCATGCCGATCGCGGGCAGGGGGCACACCCAGCGCCACCGCATCGCGCGTCTCATCCGGGTCGTCCGCGGGGCGATGGAGTTCGAAGCCGAGGTGCGCCCGCGATTCGGCTACGGACAGCACCCCGAGAGCATCGAGGTCACACCCGATCACGGTGTGGTGTTCGCCGGAGCCGGCCAGACCCTCACCGTCCACCGGGTCGGCGATGTCATCGAGCGTGACGGCGCCCCCGCCGGCCACCTGGAGATGGTCGACGGTGCCCTCCGCATCCGGGGCGAGCTCCGCGCCGGTGAGAGCACGGGGCTGCTCCTGGAGACCGGCGGTGCCCGCGCCGAGCGGATCCCGGCCGGTGAGCTGGACCGGATGTTCCGGCGCACTCAGCGGTTCTGGCGCGAATGGGTGGACAGATCGACCTATCGCGGTCGATGGCGGGAGGTCGTCACACGTTCGGCCATCACCCTGAAACTCCTCACCTACGCGCCCACCGGAGCCATGGTCGCCGCACCGACGGCCGGACTCCCCGAGCAGGTCGGCGGCGAGCGCAACTGGGACTACCGCTACACGTGGATCCGCGACGCGTCGTTCTCCGTCTCGGCCCTTCTCGCCCTCGGGTATGCCGACGAGGCCGAGGCATTCGTGGCGTGGCTCGCCGATCGCGTCAAGGAGAGCGTCGGCGATGAGTCGGGTCCGCTGAAGATCATGTACCGCGTCGACGGCACCCACGACCTCGACGAGACGGTGCTCGAGAACTTCGAGGGCTACCGCGGCTCACGACCGGTGCGTATCGGTAACGGCGCGGAGGACCAGCTGCAGCTGGACATCTACGGCGAGGTCATGGACTCCATCGCCCATGCCCAGGCCCAGGGTCTGATGCTCTCCCACCACGGGTGGACCGAAGTGGCCCGCATGCTCGACTGGGTGTGCGACAACTGGCAGCGGGACGAAGAGGGAGTCTGGGAGACCCGCGGCGGGCGGCAGCGCTTCACCTTCGGGCGCCTGATGTGCTGGGTGGCGCTGGACCGTGGCATCCGTCTGGCGGAATCGATCGGAAAACCCGCCGACATCGTCCGCTGGCGTACCGAGCGCGACGCGCTCTACTCCGAGATCATGACCGCCGGGTGGGACGACAAGCGTCGTGCCTTCGTTCAGCACGAGGGAACGGACGTGCTGGATGCATCGCTTCTGGTGATGCCGCGGACCGGCTTCCTCTCGGCGCGCGACCCCCTGTGGCTGTCCACCCTGCGGGCGATGGATGAGGAACTCGTCTCCGACAGCCTCGTCTACCGATACAACCCGGCGGCATCGCCCGACGGCCTGCGCGGGTCGGAGGGCACGTTCACCCTCTGCTCCTTCTGGTACGTCGACGCCCTGGCGCGGTCGGGGCGGGTGGATGACGCGCGGCTGACGTTCGAGAAGATGCTGACCTACGCCAACCACCTGGGCCTCTACGCTGAGGAGATCGGTCTCACGGGTGAGCAGCTCGGCAACTTCCCGCAGGCGTTCAGCCATCTCGCCCTCATCACCGCCGCCGTCAACCTCGACAGGATGCTGGGAACATGACCAATCCACCGCCCGTCCCGCCCGCCGCCGCACCGTTGAATCCCGCCGATGAGAAGCTCTGGGCAACCCTCGTCCACCTCGGTGGGCTCTTCTTCGGGTTCCTCGCGCCGCTCATCGGCTACCTCGTGCTGAGGGATCGAGGGCCGTTCGTCCGGGCGCAGACGGCCACGGCGCTGAATTTCCAGCTGACCCTGATCATCGCCTACGTCGTCGGCGGCATCCTGACCTTCCTCCTCATCGGGGTCTTCGTCATCCTTGCCGCCTACGTCCTCAACATCGTGTTCTGCATCATCGCCGCCGTCGCCGCCAACCGCGGCCAGTGGTACACCTACCCGCTGTCGATCTCGTTCGTCCGATAGGGCTCACTAGAATCGACGGGTGCCCGACCAGTCCCGTCTCGATAAAGTCATCGCCCTCGCTCGCCACCGCGGGTTCGTCTTCCAAGCGGGCGAGATCTACGGAGGGTCGAGGTCGGCGTGGGACTACGGGCCGCTCGGCACGGAGCTGAAGGAGAACATCCGCCGCCAGTGGTGGCAGACGTTCGTCCGTGGGCGCGGCGACATGGTGGGCCTGGACTCCTCGATCATCCTGCCCAAGCGCGTGTGGGAGGCCTCGGGCCACGTCGCCACCTTCACCGACCCGCTCGTGGAGTGCCTGCAGTGTCACAAGCGCTTCCGCGCCGACACCCTGATCGAGGACTTCGAAGCCCGCAAGGGGCGCGCGGCCGAGAACGGCCTGGCCGATGTGCCGTGCCCGAACTGCGGGACGAAGGGGCAGTACACCGAACCGAAGGCCTTCTCGGGCCTGGTGAAGACCTATCTCGGCGTCGTCGACGACGAGTCGGGGCTGCACTACCTACGTCCCGAGACCGCGCAGGGCATCTTCGTCAACTTCTCCAACGTGCTCACCGCGAGCCGCAAGAAGCCTCCCTTCGGCGTCGGCCAGGTCGGCAAGGCGTTCCGCAACGAGATCACTCCGGGCAACTTCATCTTCCGCACCCGTGAGTTCGAGCAGATGGAGATCGAGTACTTCACCCCGCCGGTCGAGGCCGAGACGTGGTTTCACCACTGGGTCGAGGCGTGCTGGAGCTGGTTCGTCGACCTCGGCATCGACGAGGCGAACATGCGCCGCTTCGACGTTCCCGCCGAGGACCGCGCCCACTACTCGGCCGGCACCATCGACCTGGAGTACCGCTTCGGCTTCCCAGGCAAGGAGTGGGGCGAGCTGATGGGCGTCGCCAACCGCACCGACTACGACCTCAAGAGCCACAGCGAGGCATCGGGCCAGTCGCTGACCTTCTTCGATCAGGCCTCGGGGGAGAAGTACACCCCCTATGTGATCGAGCCTTCGTTCGGTCTGACCCGGTCGATGATGGCGTTCCTCGTCGATGCGTACCACGAGGAGGAAGCGCCCAACGCCAAGGGTGGCACCGACAAGCGCACCGTGCTGCGCCTCGACCCGCGCCTGGCCCCGGTCAAAGCCGCCGTCCTGCCGCTCTCGCGCAATGAGCAGCTCTCGCCGATCGCCCGCGAGGTGGCCGACGACCTGCGCGGGCAGTGGAACGTCGACTTCGACGACGCCGGCGCGATCGGTCGTCGCTATCGCCGCCAGGACGAGATCGGCACGCCGTTCTGCGTCACAATCGACTTCGATTCGCTCGAGGATCGGGCGGTCACCGTTCGCGACCGCGACACCATGGGTCAGCAGCGCGTGCCCCTCGAAGGCCTGCGCGCCTATCTCGCGGAGCGTCTGAAGGGCGCCTGATCAGCCCGTCACCGTGATGGCGGCGTACTCGCCGCCTCCGCTCGTGACCGACGCCAAACTCTGCACGAGGATGTGGCGGAGCACATCGAGGTCGACCTTCTCGAGATCGGTCAGGTAGATGCACGACACGCTCGAGGTGTGCGGTCCGAGCTGTGCCAGGTCGTCGGCGTGCGCCGCGACGGCATCGACGTACACCGTGGTCGAGGCCTTCCGCGGCGCGAACGCCAGCAGCGGCATGTCGCCCTCGGTGCCGGTGGGGTAGCGGTAATGGCAGCTGCCGAAGCCGATGATCGTGCCCCAGAGCTCGGGCTCGCGACCCGAGATCTCCCGCATCATCGTCACGAGCGTCTGCGCGTCGCGCCGGCGACGCTCCGGCGTCACCGCCGCGATGTACTCCTCGACGCTGCCGCCGGTGGCCTTCACGACGACTCCTTCGCCTTCGCCTTCATCGCGCGCTTGTGCTCGCGCACCTTCGTCAGCGACTCGGGCGAGACGATGTCGGCGACGCTGCGGAACGCCCCCTCCTCGCCGTAGGGCGCGGAGGCCTCCCGCCATCCGGCGCCGGTGTAGCCGTACTGCTTGCCGAGGAGGGCGAGGAAGATCTTCGCCTTCTGCTCTCCGAACCCCGGCAGCTTCTTCAGGCGTTTCAGCACCTCGGCGCCGTCCGGCTCGCCGCGCGTCCAGATCGCCGAGGCGTCGCCGTCCCACTCCTCGACCACCGCGGTGCACAGCGACTGCACCCGCGCCGCCATGGACCCGGGGAAGCGGTGCACCGCCGGGGTGGCGGAGAACAGCTCGGCGAAGGCGTCGGGTTCGAAGCTCGCGATCGCCGCGGCGTCGAAGGTGCCGGCTCGCTCGGAGATCTTCAGCGGCCCCGCGAAGGCGGTCTCCATCGCCACCTGCTGATCCAGCAGCATCCCGATCAGCAGCGCGAGCGGATCGTCGCTGAGAAGCTGATCCGCGGTCTCATCACCGGTGATGTGAAGCGTCATGCCGACAGTCTCCCACCCGTTAGGTTGTCAGGAGCCATCGATCGGACGGCCCATCGATCGGACCAAGGAGGTGCGCGACGTGGCGGATCCGCGCACGCTCGTCACGGCCGGCCTGGTCCTCCGTCGAGCCCGTGCCCGCGCCGGGCATCTCGCCGCGCTGGCGGCGACCGTCGCCGTCACGGTGACCACCGTCATCCTCGTCCTCGTCGTCACCGGCAAGGCCGAGTCGCTCGCCCGCGCCGACGCGGCCGCCGGCACTCCCGAAGACGAGGTCGCCGCCGCCGTCGCCGTCGGTGCGGCGTCGCTTTCCTCGGCGCTTCCCTCCCTGCTCCTCACCGTCGCGGTCGTGGCGGGCGTCGCGGTGGCGCAGCTGGGCCGCCTGCTCGCCGCAGCGCGTGAGCACGAGACCGACACCGCCCGTGCGCGGGGACTCTCGCGCCGCCAGGCGATCCTGCTCCACACGATGGAGGCGGTGGCGGTCGGTGTCGCCGGCACGATCGCGGGTGCGGCGTTCGCCGCCGGGCTCGCGTCGGCGATCGGAGGGAGGGATGCCGCGTCCGCGGCGCTGTCGCAGACGGCGGTCGCGGCTCTGGTCGCGCTGCTCCTGGCGGGGATCCTCGTCGCGGCGCTCGCGCGGCGCTCGGTCACGCGTCGCCGGGGAGCACGGGCGACCACGATCTCCGCCGTGGCCCTCGTCGTCGCCGCCGCGGCCCTCGGCCTCTGGCAGATCGGATTCGCCCGCCCCGGGGGATTCGACCCGGTCGTGGCGCTCACCCCCACGGTCGTCCTCCTCGCCGCGGCGCTGGCGGTGCTGGCCGTGTTCGGCGCCGTCGCGCGCGCCGCGGCCCTCCCGGCAACGCGCGCCCGGGGTCTGGAGACCGCGCTCGGTCGGCGCCAGCTCGCCCGCCGGCTTCCGCTCTCGGGGGTCGCCGTGCTGCTGGTGGCGCTGACGGTGTCGCAGGCGGTCCTCGCCGGTGCCTTCGCCGGCACCTGGGCCGCCGCCGCGACCGACTCGGCCGCGCTCCGCGTCGGAACCGATCTCCGCGTCGACCTGACACCGCAGAGCGCCTCCCCCGCGGACCTGGGTGCGGCCGCCGCCGTCGACGGCATCGACGCGGTGGCGGGCGCGGTCACCGATGTGCTCGAGTTCGGCGACGACGAGGTGAGCCTCGTCGCGCTCCCCGCCGCTCTCGCGCCACAGGTCATGACCGCCGCGGGAGGTGCCGCCGACCCCGCCGCGCTCGTGCGGACGGTCACAGGGGAGAGTGACATCGGCGGGATCGACGTGGTGCGCGCCGCACCCGTCGCGCTCGGGGACGCCGCCACGGGCCTGGCGATCACCGTGTCCGCGCGGTGGACGAGTGCCGACGTCAGTGGTGCGCTGCAGCCGCTGGCCATTCTCGTCGACGCGCGCGGCACCGCCGTGGCGCAGCCGCTGTCCCTGGCCCCGGCGCCGGCCGATGACGCGCGGGTGGTTGCCGAAGCCGCCCTCCCCGAGGGCGCAGCGCCGTGGACGCTGGCCGCACTCGTCATGCGGGTGGGGCCCACCCCGGCGGTGCCCGCCGGAACGGTGACCCTCGAAGAGGTGTCGACGGTCGGCGGCGACGGCCTCGACCTCGCCGGCTCCGTCGTCTTCGCGGGCGGCGACCGTGAGGAGGTGATCTGGCTCGCCGACGGTCAGGAGCGCGGCGCCGAGACAGCGCCGGCCGAGGCCCTGCGGGTGGCGGTCTCGGATGCGTTCGCGGCGCGGTTCGGCGTCACTGCGGGTGACCGCCTGGACTACCGGGTGGCGGGAACCGGCCGGCGCGGCGAGGTGCTCGTCACCGCCGTCGTCGCGGCGATCCCCGGAGCCTCACGCGCCGACGCCGTCTTCGCGGTGACGGATGACCTCCTCGTCGCCTCGCTGCAGCGCGGAACATCGTTCGCCCTCCCCGGCAGCGTGTGGGCTGCGGGCCGCTCGGATTCCGACGCCGCCCTGAGCGCTGCGCTCGACGACCGAGCCGTGCGTGTCGCCGTCCCGGGGGTGGCCGACCGGATGGTCGGGGTGCTCGTTCCGGGGTGGTGGGTGGCTGCCGGTGGCGCCGCCGTTCTTGCGCTGATCGCCACGCTCGCCATCGTCCAGTCGCTCGCTCTCGCACGGGGCCCCGAGGTCGCCGTCCTCCGTGCGCTCGGTGTCACCGCTCGCCGGCAGGCGCGGCTTCGCGCCGCCGAGCTCGGAGCGATCCTCGGCGGGGCCGCCCTCCTGGGCGCCGCAGCCGGCGCGGCGGTCGCGTTCGTGCTGGCGGCGCCCCTCGTCCGCGCGACGACGCCCGGCATCCTTCCCGTGGCCCTCTCCCTTCAGCCCGCCTGGGTTCCGCTCGTCGGCGTCGTGACCGTGCTCGTCGCCGGGCTCGCCGCCACCGTCGTCGGCGCGGGTCTGAGCGTCCGTCGCGCCGCCCGTGACGCCGTCGTCGGGGAGGAGGCCCGGTGAGCGGCCGAATGACCCGCGCCGCGCTCCTGCGCCGCCACCTCGGGTTCGCCTCGGGCGGCGGCTTCGTCGTCGCGCTGCTCGTCCTTGTGCTCACCGTACTCACCACGGCCGCTCCGGTCGCCCTCGGGCGACTCGGCGATGCGACGGTGCAGTACCGGCTCGCAGGGCTCGGCGCGGTCGAGCGCGACGTCGTCGCCGACGAGAACGGGATCCCTCTGGAAGGGTTCGCGGCCGAGGTCGAGCGCATCCGCGCCGAAGCGGCGGCGCCGCTCCCCGACATCCTGCAGCCGGCCCGCACGGTCGCCGTCGGGTCTGCCGCTCCCCTCACCGACCAGCCGGGGACCGCCGAGATCGCCGTGGCCGTCGACCCGCGCTACGAAGAGGACGTCGACATCGTCGAGGGCCGACTCCCCGAGCCCGCCGTCTTCACCGACCCCGGCGCGGACATCGCCGACGGACAGGCGTTCGGGCGGATCGAGATCGTCCTCTCCACCGACACCGCGGACGAGCTCGGGTGGGAGCTCGGGGCCACGCGGCAGATCACGGGTTTCGCCGGGATCGTCGATGTCGTGCTGGTCGGCGTCTTCGAGCCCGTCGACGCCGACGCCGCCTACTGGCAGCACGTCCCGTCGGTGCTCGAACCGAACATCTTCGACGATGGAAATCGAGCGCGCGTGGTGACCGGGACGGGGTTTGCCCACCCGGCTTCCCTGCGGGCGACGTCCCCCCAGGGCGACAGCGTGAGCACCATCGTCTGGTATCCCTTCGACGAGACCGCGGTCGATGCGCGCGACGCGGAGTCGGTCGCCGCCGGTCTCCGTCTCCTCACCGCGGTGGGGCACACCGTCTCCGAGAGCTCCGCCGGACCCGGCGGCATCCTCAGCCTCCGATTCACCGCCGACGTCATCGGCGCCATCGAGGCCGCGCTCGCTCAGGAGCGGGCGACAGCCGGAGTGGTCGCCATGATCGCGTCCGGCCCGATCGGCGTGGCCGCCGCCGTGCTGATCCTCGGGTGCCGGCTCGTCTTCGACCGGCGCCGGCCCGCCCTCCGCCTCCTCGCCGCGCGCGGGGCCGACACCCGACAGCTCCGGGCTCTCCTCGCGCTCGACGGCGTCGCCTGCGGCATCCTTCCCGCCCTCCTCGGCATCGGGATCGGCGTGACCCTCGCGCAGCTGGCTCTGGGAACCGTTCCCGACCTCGCGGGTGTCGGGGCGGCTGTCGCCGTCGGTCTGTTTCCCGCCGCCGTGCTCGCCGTCCTCGCGCCGACCGCGGCGGACCGCCGGCCCCGCGCCGACCTCGGCGGTCGCGGCTCGCGGCCGCGTGTCATCCTCGAGGGCGCTGTACTCGTCCTCGCCGCCCTCGCCCTCACGCTGCTGCTCGTCCGAGGCGCGGGCGACGGCGCCGACCTCCTCACCGCCGCGACCCCGCTGCTTCTCGCCCTCGTCGCGTGCGTGGTCACGCTGCGGGTGTATCCGATCCCGCTGGCGGTCCTCCTCCGGCGTTCTCGCGGCGGTCGCGACCTCGCCGGCTACCTCGGCGCCGTGCGGGCGCTGCGCGAGCCCGCCATCGGGCTCACTCCTGTGCTCGCTCTCGTGGTCGGGGTGTCGGTGGCGGTGTCCTCCGGCATCCTCCTCTCCACCGTCCAGGCGGGTATCGACCGCTCGGCGGGTGCGCAGATCGGCGCCGACATCCGGGTGGCGGGCGGCATCATCACCGGCGACCAGCTCGCGCAGCTGAGCGCCCTCGACGGTGTGGCGGCGGCGACCGGCATCTCGGGAGCCGAGCCCGTCACCCTCGACATCGACGGTGAGCGGGTCGGCACGTCGGCGTTCGTCGTCGACGCCGACGTCCTCCGGGCGGTGCAGGGGGAGGGACCCGGGATGCTGCCGCCCGGCGTCTCGCTGGCCCCGACGTCGGGGCCGCTCCCGATCGTCGTCTCCACCGCGCTCGCCGACGAGATCGACGGCCGCGACGGCCTGCGCGTCGGCTCCCTCCCCGCCGAGGTCGTCGGGGTGCTCGACGGTCCGGCGCCGATCGGTGCGCGAGCGGCCTGGCTGGCGCTTGACGCGTCGGCCGCCGAGGAGGCGCTCGGGCGTGACCCGAGCGACCGCACCGCGGTGCTGCGGCTGGCCCCGGGCGGCGACCCCGGCGCCGTCGTCGACGCCGTGCGGGAGGTAGTGAGCCCCGCCCTCCGCATCGACACCGCCCGCGAGATCATCGGCCAGATCGAGGCGAGCCCCGCCGTCGCGGGCCTGCGCGCCGCGCTCCTGGCCGCGACGGGACTCGCGGCGCTTCTGGGTGCCCTCGCCGTCGTGATGACGCTCACCCTCGCAGCCGCGCCGCGGGCGCGGCTGCTGGCCCTCCTCCGCACCCTTGGCGCCCCGGCCCGCGTCGGACGCGCACTGGCGGCGTGGGAGGTCGCGCCGGCGGGGCTGGCCGCCCTCGTCGCCGGCACCCTCTTCGGAGCCGTCGTGCCCCTCGTCGTTCTGACCGGGGTGGACCTGAGGTCGTTCACAGGATCGACGGCGCAGCCCGCCTATGCCGTCGACCCTGTGATCCTCGGGGTCGCCCTCGGCGCTTTCGTCGCGCTGGTGACGGCCGCCACGCTCATCGCCCTCGCGGTCTCGCGCCGCGCCCGCACCTCGCGTCTCCTGCGTACGGTCGAGGAAGGATAGGACCATGGACTCCACCACCCGCCCGCGCTCGGGCACGGCGCCCGACGCCGACATCTGGTGCGCCGACCTCGTTCGCATCTTCCAGGTGCCCACGGCCTCGGGGCCGGGCATCGAGGTGCAGGCCCTTCAGGGACTGAACCTGCGCGTCGACGCCGGAGAGCTCGTCGCCCTCGTCGGGGCATCGGGGTCGGGCAAGTCGACGCTCCTGTCCATCCTCTCCAGCCTCGACCGGCCCACCGCCGGAGTGGCGATCGTCGCCGGCCACGACCTGCTGACGATGAAGGAGAAGGAGCGCGTGGGCTTCCGCCGGCACAGCGTGGGATTCGTGTGGCAGCAGACCTCGCGCAATCTCTTCCCCTATCTCACCGCCGCCGAGAACGTCGCGGCGAGTCTCGCCGTGACCGGGATCCCCCGCGGCGCCGCCGCCCGCAGGGCGCGTGTGAAGGAGCTTCTCGATCTCGTCGAGGTGGGGCACTGCGCTGCTCGCCGACCGGCGGAGATGTCGGGCGGCGAGCAGCAGCGGGTCGCGATCGCCGTCGGCATCGCGAACGACCCGCAGGTGCTCCTCGCCGATGAGCCGACCGGTGAACTCGACGACGCCACGAGCGCTCACGTGCTCGAGGCCATGCGCACGGTCAACCGCGAGCGCGGCATCACCACGCTCATCGTCACGCACGACCCGGGGGTGTCCGACCATGTCGCGCGCACCGTGCAGATCCGCGACGGGCGCACCTCCACCGAGGTGCTGCGCTCCACGCGCGTCGACGAGCACGGCGCCGAGGAGCACATCGCCGAAGAGTACGCCGTGCTCGACCGGGTGGGGCGGCTGCAGCTTCCTGACGAGTTCGTCGCGGCGCTCGACCTCCGCGACCGCGTGCGCCTGGCTCTCGAACCCGACCACGTCCAGGTGCGCCCGGAGGAGAGAGCGGATGCCGCGCCCGACGCTCCCGGGGAGGATCGCCCGTGAGCGCCGGCGGGCCTGCGGCCCTTCGGGGCGAGGGCCTCACTCGCACCTTCCGCAGTGCCGCCGGTGACGTGCACGCCTGCGTCGACATCGACCTCGAGGCGCGCCCGGGAGAGCTCGTCGTCGTCACCGGCCCCTCCGGCGCGGGGAAGACGACCCTCCTCAACATCCTCGGCACGCTGGAACGCCCTGACGCGGGCCGCGTCTGGGTGGGCGAGACCGAGGTGACCGCCCTCGATGAGGACGCACTGGCCGAGGTCCGCCGACGCGACCTCGGGTTCGTCTTCCAATCGTTCGGCCTGATCCCCGTGCTCTCCGCGGCCGAGAACGTGGAGCTGCCGCTGCGGATCGCCCGCACCGACCCCCGTGAACGCGACCGGCGGGTCGCCGACGCCCTGCGACAGGTCGGGCTCGCCGACCACGCCGGGCAGCGGCCCGGCGAGCTGTCGGGTGGGCAGCAGCAGCGGGTCGGGATCGCCCGGGCGATCGTCGCCGAGCCGCGCGTGCTCATCGCCGACGAGCCGACCGCGCAGCTGGACTCCCGCACCGCGACCGCGGTGATGGACCTGATCGTCGATCTCGTCCACACCCGGGGCATCGCCGCGGTGATCGCGACTCACGACCCGATCCTCCGGGCACGAGCCGATCGGGTCGCCGAATTGCATGACGGCCGTTTGCTGGCCGCCGAAGGGAGACTGCGCCGTGACCGACGCCGCTGACGTGACATCCGTTCCCTCCGACCCCGCGGCGAAGCTCGTGATCGTCGTGGGCGGCGGCGTCGCGGGCCTCGTCGCCGCACTCGAGTGCGCGAAGGTCGGGATGCGCGTCACCGTGCTCGAGCGCGACACCCGGGTCGGCGGCGTCATCCGCCGCGAAGAGGTGGGCGGGGTCGCGGTGGACCTCGCCGCCGACGGCTTCTCCACCCGCGGCGGGGTGGTCGCGGCCGTGCTCGACCAGGTGGGGCTCGGCGATGCGGTGATCCGTCCCGAGCACGGCGGGCGCTTCATCGCGGGCGCAACCGGCGTCGCCCCCCTGCCGGCCGAGACCGTCTTCGGCATCCCCGCGAACGCCTGGGCCGAAGACGTCCGCCGCCACATCGGATGGTCCGGCGCGTGGCGCGCCTATCTCGACCGCCTCCGCCCGCCGCTCACGATCGGCCAGGAGCAGAGCCTGGGGCGTCTCGTGCGCACCCGCATGGGCGACCGGGTCCGCGACCGGCTCGTCGCCCCGCTCAGTGTCGGCGGGTACGCGGTCGACCCCGACGACGTCCTCGTCGATGAGGTGGCCCCGGGCCTGAACGCCGCGCTCACCCGCACCGGATCGCTCGCCGGTGCGGTGGCGGCCGTCCGCGCCGAGCGCGACGGCGGAGAAGACGGCCTCGCCGGGCTGTCGGGCGGGATGGCGCGGATCATCGACGGGCTCGTCGCACGCCTCTTCGACTTCGGCGTCGAGATCCGCACCCAGGTGCCGGTCACCGGGATCCGGCGCACCGGTGACGCCGGGGGTCGGCCGTGGCTGGTCCAGACCGACGACGAGGCCATCGCCGCCGACGCCGTCGTCGTGGCCGTCGACGAGGACGGCGCACGGGCCGTCCTCGCCCATGCCGCCCCGCAGCTCGCCTCCCTCGCCGTCGACGTCGCCCCCACCGTGCCGCGGGAGTCCATCACCCTCGTCTTCGACGCCCCCGGCGGCGCGGTCGACCGGCCGGGGCCCGTGGTGCACGCGGTGCCGGGAACCCGCAGGGCGTCGACGCTTCTTCACCAGACCGGCCGATGGAACCATCTGCGCGCTGCGGCCGGGGAGAGCGGCGTCGTCGCCCGCGTGACCTTCGGGGGCCCGGGCGATCCCCCGGCCACGGCCGCGCTCGATGACGCGGCAGCGGCGACGATGGCGCTCGCCGAGGCATCCGCTCTGCTGGCCCTTCCACTCGACGGCGTCCGTCTGCGCGGCACGCACCGATACCGCTACGACCAGCCACCGCCCGCGTCGGCCCGGGGGCGGGCCGAGCGCGCCGCGCGTGCCCGTGCCGCGCTGACGGCGGCGCCCGGGATCGCGCTCGTCGGCGCCTGGCTGGCGGGGACCGGGCTAGCGCAGGTCGTCGACGATGCGATCGACCAGGCCGATGCTCTTCGACGAGGTGTGCTCTTCGGCGGCGTCGCCGGGTGATTGTGCCCCGCGCGACTGCACGCGTCAAGAGCGGATGCCGTCAAAGGAATACGCCGCTACTGTGTAAGGGATTTCACCCGACGAACGTGAGGAGACGTCATGCGAGGCAAGATCGGGCTGGTCATCGGGCTGGCCGCCGGCTACGTCCTGGGATCCCGTGCGGGGCGCGAGCGCTACGAGCAGATCAAGACCCAGGCGGAGAAGCTGTGGAACCAGCCTCCGGTGCAGAAGCAGGTTGCGAAGGTGACGGAGTTCGCCAAGTCCAGCGCCGCCTCCATCCCCGGCACGCTGTGGGACGGCGCGGTGAAGGTCACCAAGGCGGCCACCTCGAAGGACACCAGTGGCGATCAGAAGGCCGCGGAGGTCAAGCGCGCCGCGAAGACGTCGGCGGAAGCCGTGAAGGATGCCGCTGCCGACGCCGCCTCCGACGCGTCGTCTGCTGCGGAGAAGACGTCGTCCTCGTCCACCCCCGGAGCCTGATATGACGACCCCGCGGGGCTTCCGCGACCGGGCTGACGACAGCCTGCTGACGCTTGTCGGCGAGATCCCCGAGCTGGTCAAGAACCTCATCGTCGCCGAGATCGACTCGGCGAAGAAGTGGTTGGCCAAGACCGCGAAGGACGCCGGTATCGGGGCGGGATGGTTCGTCGCGGCCCTGTTCGTCCTCTTCTGGTCCGTTCCGGTCCTCGGCACGTTCGTCATCGCCGGACTGTCGTCGTGGTGGCCGGTGTGGCTGTCGGCCATCGTCGTCTTCGCGGTGATGATCCTCATCGCCCTGGTCCTGGCGCTTCTGGGCTATCTCCGCTTCCGGCGGCTCTCCAACCGTGAGACCCCGGTCCAGTCGATCGCCCTCGACGTGAAGGAGGTGCGCGATGAGCTCTGAGGTCTCGCCGCGCAAGAGCGCTGTGGCCCCGGTCCCCGTCCCCCGCACCGCCGTGCCGATCGGCATCGCCGACCCTGTGGAGCAGGCGCGAGCCGAGTTGAAGGCTGCGCTCGCCGCCATCGAAGTGAAGGCCAACGTGCCACGGCGGGTCTCGGAGGCCACCGACCGCGAGGTCGAGCGCGCCCGCGACTTCGCGCGGCGCAATCCCGGTGCAGCGACCGCCGCCGTTGTCGCCGCCGCCGCAGCGGTGGGCGGGCTCGTGTGGCTGTTCGTGCGGTCGTACACCCGGTGAACTGAGA
Source organism: Microbacterium sp. AK009 (assembly GCF_013410955.1). Taxonomy (GTDB): domain Bacteria; phylum Actinomycetota; class Actinomycetes; order Actinomycetales; family Microbacteriaceae; genus Microbacterium. The sequence goes on from NZ_JACCCG010000001.1 coordinate 79,192, forward strand.
TATCGGTCGCGAGGCGGTCTCGCGCGGCCAGGGGTATGCTCGGGAAGCAGGCAGTGCAATGGAGCGGATGCTGCCGATCGCGCGCATGCACCTGCGCGCGTCGGTTGCTCGAAGTGCGGGCGGCCGAACACGCCCCACGAGAGTCGACTGAATGAACCACGCAGCTCACGACCCGTCAGCCAAGCCCCTCGGGGGTTGGCGCGTCCTCGTGCCCCGCGGTGGCCCGTGGGGCGATGGGGTGGCGGCGTCGCTGCGACGACAGGGCGCGACGCCGGTCATCGCTCCGCTGATCAACTTCGCCCCCACGCGCGATCACGAGACCCTCGAGAAGGCCCTGGCCGACCTCGCTGCGGGCGCCTTCCGTTGGCTGACGGTGACGAGTGCGACCACCGTCGATGTGCTCTACGCGTATCGCGCCACCATCCCCGCCTCCACCAAGGTCGCCGCGGTTGGCGAGACGACGTCGGCGGCTCTGCAGGCCGTCGGCTACAAAGTCGACCTCGTGCCCGAGCGCGACAACTCCGCTGCGGGAATGGCCGAGCAGCTCATCGGCCTCGAGCCCGAGCCGGTCGACATCCTCACGCTCCGGAGCGAGATCGCCAAGCCCGTGCTCACGCGCAGCCTGAGTGATGCCGGTCACCGGGTGCGGAGCGTCGTGGCGTACCGCACGGTGGGAGTGCCGGTGGCCGACCGCGTCGCCCGCGACGTCGAGAGCGGCCGCATCAACGCCATCCTCGTCACCAGCGGGTCGGTGGCCGAACAGGTGCACGCCCAGTTTCCCCACATCCCCGAGACGACCGTGATCGCCGCCATCGGTCCCCGCACCGCACGCGATGCCCGTCGTGCGGGCCTCGAGGTCGACGTCGTCGCCGACACGCAGACCGTCGATGCGCTCATCGCCGCGGTGGCGACCTTCTCCCTTCCCCACTCGGCCGATGAGTTCGCGCCGCAGACGGGCGTGATCGGGCTGCCGGGCGTCGGTCGCGAAGACTGAGGGTGCCCGAACTCAGCCCGTTCGCGTGGGTGCTCCTCGCTGTCGCGGCGGTCGTCATCGGCCTGTCCAAGACGGCGGTCCCGGGCGCGGGCACTCTGGCGGTCGCGTCGTTCGCCGCCGTGCTTCCCGCTCGCGAGTCGACCGGCACCATCCTGCTGCTGCTGATCCTCGCCGACATGTTCGCCATCACCATGTACGTGCGGCACGTCAACTGGCGTGCGCTGCTGCGGCTGGCCCCGGCGATCGTCGCCGGCCTGCTCGTCGGCGTGCTCTTCCTCGCCGTCGCCGATGACGCGTGGGTGAAGCGGACCATCGGGGTGCTTCTGCTCGGGGTGATTGCGGTCACGCTGTGGCGTCGTCGGATGGCGTCGGCCCTCGTCGACGGGCCGCCTCGGCGCGGCGCCGCTGCGGTCTACGGCACCTTGGGCGGCTTCACGACGATGGTCGCCAATGCGGCGGGACCGGTGATGTCGATGTACTTCCTCGCTGCACGCTTTCCGGTGAAGGAGTTCCTCGGCACCGCGGCGTGGCTCTTCGCGATCGTCAACATCAGCAAGGTGCCCTTCTCGGTCGGGCTCGGACTCATCACCGTGCCGGGTCTCCTCCTCGACGCGATCCTCGCTCCGCTTGTGGTGGCGGGCGCCCTCGGCGGTCGCTGGATCGCGGACCGGATCGACCAGCGGCTGTTCGAGCGACTCGTGATCATCCTCACCGTCGTCGGAGCGGTCTATCTGCTGATCTGAGGGTCGCACCCGGTAGCCTGCCGCCGTGACATCGCTTCGCACGGACAGGTTCCTGCTCGCCCCGCTCGACGAGGGCGATCGCGACGCGTTCGTCGCCTATCGCCGCGACCCCGCCGTCGCGCGATGGCAGTCGTGGACGCCCGACTTCGGCGTCGCGGACGCGGACCGCCTGATCGAGGGCCAGCCGACCGGTTTTCCGCCGCCGGCGGGGGAGTGGCTGCAGCTGGCCGTCAGGGATGCCGGTTCCGGAGCCCTCCTCGGCGATGTCGCCGTGCACACCGTGGCCGGCCCGCCCGACACGTACGAGGTCGGTGTGACGGTCGCGGCCGAGCATCAACGGCGCGGCGTCGCCGGTGAAGCCCTGGGCGCGGTCGTCGCCGCGCTGTTCGACGATCACGGCGCGCACCGGGTGATCGCGACGTCGGATCAACGCAACGCCGCGGTGGCGCGTCTTCTGACCGGACTGGGTTTCCGGCACGAGGGTCGTGCGGTGGAGGCGGACTGGTTCAAGGGCGAGTGGACGACCCTCGACACCTGGGCGATGCTGGCGCGCGAACGGTAAGGGCCTCGGCTCGCCGACGATCAGGTGCCCGGCTTGCCGACGATAATGAGCCTGTGGAGCCCTGGCAGATGCACGAGTGGTTCGCGGACTACATCGACGCGGCCAATCGCCACGATCTCGACGCGATCCGCGGTTTCGTGCACGCCGGGGTGCGGCGGGCTCACCGGCCGGCGGGCGTCGAGGCCTGGGTCGGCGACCTCGCCGACCTGTTCCACGCCTTCCCCGACTGGCGGTGGCGGATCATCCAGGTGGTCGCCGAGGACGATCGCATCGCCGCACATGTGCGGGGAAGCGGCACGCATACGGGGGTCTGGGAGGGCATCGCGCCCACCCGGCGCCATGTGAACGTGGCCGAGTTCGCCGTCTACACGGTGACTGCGGGCCGTGTTACGGCCTTCTCGGGATCGGAGCCGTTCGAGCTGCGGGCGCAGCTCACCGAGTCCCGCGTCTGACCCGTGTTCGGGCTGGAAGTCGGCGCTGGATGTCGGCGCTCGGTGTCAGCGCTTCCGCCGGCAGGCCAATCCGTCGAGCAGGAGGTCGATCGCGATGCCGAGCTGCGTCTCGTCGTAGATGAGGGGCGCCGACTCCGCCAGATGGCGGAGGAGGGGGAGATCCGCGGTGGGCGCGTCGGCGAGGGCCTGCTGGAACTCGGGGAACTGAGGATGACCGGCGGCGCGCTGCTGCAGCAGGTGTTCGCGGGCGGTCGCGCCCGCCAGGGTGGCGAGCGTCGCGAGAGCGCGCGCGGCGGTGGCTTCGTCGAAACCGGCGGCGAGCATGATCCGCAGGGTCTGCTCGACCGGTTCCAGGACGGCGATGTCGGCTGAGGTCAACCGGATGTAGACCCCGAAGCCCTCGGAGGCGATGACCGCGTCGTACATCGAGACGGCGAGCAGCCGGCAGGCCTCGCGCCAGTCGGCGCCGTCGGGGATGACGACGGGGGAGAGTTCGGTGGTGAACGCGTCGTGGGCGACGAGCTCCCGCAGGGTCTGGACGTCGCTCACGTGATGGTGGACCGACCCGCGATCCACGCCCAGGTGCTGGGCGACGGCCTGCATGGTCACCTTGTCGGGATCGAGCTCTCGGGCCGCCTCGACCACCCGTGCCCGCGTGAGACCGGCACGGCGGCCCCGGCCGCGTCGAGCTTTCGAGGAGGGTGTTTCGGCCACGCAGGATTCTATCGCAACCCGCATTGAATTCACGAGCGTGAATTCCTACACTTTGGAGCGGACCCCGATCAGGGTCCCATCGAGAAGGAGTCCTCATGACGAACACCCCGCCGCTCACCGCCCAGAGCACCATCGGTACGTGGCTCAGCCATCCGGTCGGTGGGGAGCTGATCCGAGGGCTTCTCGCCCAGGCGGGCGTGGGAGATGACGCGCTGGCTCCCGTCAGCGGGCTTCCGCTGCAGCAGCTCGTGGCGATGAGTCAGGGGAAGATGCCGCAGTCCGTCGTGGACGATCTGGTGCTCCAGGCCAACGGCGGGGTGGTGCCCGAGGTCTCGGACGAGCCGACCGGCTGGGTGGAGAAGATCACCCCCGGGCGCTTCGCGGGCGAGACGGTCATCGTCACTGGCGCGGCGTCGGGGATCGGTCGTGCAACGACGAACCGCATCGCCCGTGAGGGCGGCCGCGTGGTCGCGGTCGACATCAGCGCGCAGCGGCTGGCCGAGCTCGCGGCGTCTCTGCCCGGCACCGAGCTCGTGACGGTGGCCGGTGATGTCACCCGACAGGACGACATCGACGCGGTGGTCGCGGCGGCGGGTGACCGGATCGACGCGCTGGCGAACGTCGCGGGGGTCAATGACGACTTCTCGCCGCTGCACGAGACGACGGATGACATGTGGGATCGCGTGATCGAGATCAACCTGACGGGAAGCTTCAAGCTGACCCGTGCGGTGCTGCCGGCGATGCTGGCCGCGGGTCGGGGGTCGATCGTCAACGTCTCCTCCGAGGCGGGTCTCCGGGGGAACGCATCCGGGAATGCCTACACTGTCTCCAAGCACGGTGTGATCGGGATGACGCGGAGCGCGGCCTTCATGTACGGGCCGGACGGCATCCGGGTCAACGCCGTGGCTCCCGGCGGGGTCGCCACCGGGATCCCCATGGCGGCCCACCCGTCTGAGCGGGGGCTCGCGAGACTCACGCCGTTCCAGCGGCAGATCCCGTCGATCGCGACGGCGGAGCAGCTCGCCGCGTCGATCACCTTCCTGCTCAGCGACGACGGGGTGAACATCAACGGAGCCGTCCTGACCTCCGACGGCGGCTGGTCGGTCCAGTAGGCATGGATCTGGACAGGGTCGACCCCGCGCTTCGCGCCGGGACGCGTCGGGTGCGCCTGCCCGACGTGTCGCAGCGGTGGATCCGTTCCACCCTGCGGTTCGTCACGCGCGTGATGCCGGTGCCGCGAATCGAAGGTGTTCGCGTGGATGTGCGCCGCGTGGGTGCTCAGCGCCTCCGGGTGTATCGCCCTCAGAAGCGTTCGTCGGAAGCTGCGCTGCTGTGGGTACACGGCGGCGGACTCCTCTTCGGCGATGCGCGCCAGGACGAGCGGCTGTGCGCCGAGACGGCGCGAGCCCTCGGCATCGTCGTCGTCTCGGTGAACTATCGGTTCGCGCCCGATCACCCTTTTCCGGCTGCGCACGACGATGTCTACGCCGGCTGGAAATGGCTGCAGACGGAGGTCGGCCGGCTGGGGGTGGACCCCACTCGGGTCGTCCTCGGCGGTGAGAGCGCCGGCGGGGGACTTGCGGCGGGCGTGGCGCAGCGCGTCCGCGATGAGGGCGGCGTGCAGCCGATCGGCCAGTGGCTGTTCGCTCCGATGATCGATGACCGGACGGCGGCGGATCGCTCGCTGGATGCCCTCGATCACGCGGTGTGGAACAACCGCCACAACCGGGTCGGCTGGACCGCCTATCTCGGTGGCGCGGCGGATGGAGCGACGATGCCGCCCTACGCCGCCCCCGCTCGCCGCGAGGACCTCACCGGGCTCCCGCCGACCTACCTCGCGGTGGGTGACATCGAGCTCTTCTTCGCCGAGGTGCGCGACTACGCACAGCGCCTCGCCGCCGCCGGAGTGCCGACGACCCTCGATGTCGTACCGGGCGGGCCGCACGGATTCGAGAGCTGGGCCCGTGACACCGAACCTGCTCGGGCGCTCCTCTCCCGTGCCCGCACCTGGCTCTGGGATGTCATCTCGACGCCGGCCTGACGGGATCAGTCCTCCATCAGATGGGGGCTGGACCAGATCAGAAGGGTGCGACGCCGTACCCGCCGTCGTCGGTGGGGACGAAGGCGACGCGTGAGGGTGGGTGGCTGTCGTAGGTCTTCCCGCCGGGGCTGGTGAATTTCAGGATGCCGCCGGGGAGCTGTTCCACGTGCCAGTTCGTGGCGTGTTTGAGGGTGTGGTGTCGGGCGCACTCGTTGCAGAGGTTGTCGTTGCAGCTGGGCCCGCCGAGGGCGAAGTCCTTCGAATGGTCGATGTGGCAGAGCTTCGCCGGCCTTCGGCATCCCGGTGTTCGACAGGTCACATCCCGGGCATTGAGGAACCGGGTCTGGGAGGGATGCAGGGTGTACCTGTCGACGGCGGTCACGACTCCGGTGATGGGGTCGGTCATCACCCGTTCCCAGATCCGGGCGGTGCCCGCCATGCGCCTCGCGGTGTCGGGGTCGACGGGGGTGACCCCGTTTAGTTCGGCGCCGGAGTTCGTGACGCCGGTGAGGGTGGTGATGGGGATGGTGATCTGCACTTCGGCGCGGATTGCGCCGAGTCCACCGGTGGTGGGGTCGGTCGGGTCGATCACCGGGGTCCCGGCGAGGAGCATGTCCAGGGCCAGGTCGCAGCGGATCTCGTCGAGGGTCCGGTCATCGAACCACGGCTCGCTGCCCTCGCCGAGCGAGGGGCCGCCGTCACCACCACCGTCACCGGTGCCGTTATCGTCACCGTCGCCGGTGCCGTCACCGCGACCGCTCCCACTCGTCTTCTGCGCCGTGCCCTGCCCGGCGGCGTAGGCGCGCCGTTTCGCGCGGTCGACGTCCTTGACCGTGGTGCCCTGGCCGGTGAGGCGGTGGTAGGCGCCGTGGATGTAGACGTTCCCGCCCACGATCGTCAGGGCCGAGAGGGTGTCGTCCAGGTCGGTGACGAACACCCGCCGCCCTCGTATCGCGGTGTCGTGTCGTTCCTGGAGTGGGCGCGGGTCCAACACCTCCGCGCGCTGCCGGGCGTACTTCTTCGTCCGCGGCACCGTCTGCCGCTCCGCCTCCACCAACACGATCCGCTCGTACGCCGCCCGATCCACCGGGTCCTCGATCACCCGTCCGGCGTCTTGGATGACCTGCGCATGCGCCCGCGTCACCCGCCCCTCCGCCAACGCTTCCATCGTCTGCGGGAACCCGTGCACGAGCTCGTGGGCGTCGTGCATCTGGGTCTGCATCGACCGGTCATTGACCCGGACGGCCATGCCCAGTTCGAGGGCCATCGACCGTAGCGGCATGTCCCGCTCCCGCGACGACGCCGACCCGATCCGCGACCGCTGCTTGAGCGTCAACGCGTACGCGTCCGCCAGCAGCCGAGTCTCCTTCGCCTCCAACGCCGCTCGCCGCCGGCGCAGCTTCGCCAATTCGTCCGCGAACACCCCGGCGCGCTTGTCTTCCGCCCGCCGCCGCTTCTCGTCCGCGTCCACTCGTATCCCCGTCTCGATGACCTACCCACATCATCGCAGGAGGTTCCGACATCGGAGCATGACGGTGCCCAACAGATTCGAAACTAAGAACGAAAAGGTGGGACCATCAGCCGCGCCCCCACTGAATGTCGGAGACCTCCGAGAGCTCGCGCCATCCCTCCGCACGCGCGCCCGCCGTTCCGAGCACGTCAGCCGCGCCCAACGGCCCGAAGTCCAGACCGGTCGCCGCGGTGATGTCGCTGATGGGCACCTGGAACGTCCGGAACGCGCCCAGACGATTCACCGCGACGACACCCTCGCGGGTGTCGACCAGCTCCGACTGATCCAGTACGAATCCTGTCGCCTCGAGCGCCCCGGCGCGCACCCATGCGACGACCTTGAAGAACCGCAACGGCACGCGCACGCCGCGGTACGGCGGATCCTCCTCGCCGAGAATGGGCGCGGTGAACACGCTCACCCGCTGATCCGACGCCTCGGCGAACGCAAGCACGTGATCCTCGAGCCCCAGCCACAGCTCCTTGGACTGATTGAAGTCGGCGGCCTGTGGTGCGGCGTTCGTGTAGAAGAAGGTCGCCTCCGTGGCATCTCGAGCTTCGGCGGGCGTTCCCCAGCCGGGATCACGCCGTCGCACCAGGTGCCCCCGATCGAGGTCGTTGCGGGCGTAGACGTCCGGCCCCACCTGCTCGCTCTCCGGTGCGCGGGGGTCGAGTCGCCACTCGCCGGTGCGCGGTAGATCGAGCAGCCGTGCGCCGTCGATGTTCACCCCGGTCACGGCGGCGAGCCGCCGCTCGGCATCGAGCAGCACGCTGAATCGCGGGTAGTCGAGCAACCGCCCGCCGCACACAGACGCGGGCAGCGGCACCTCGATACCGAGGAACCCCGCGTCATATCCGCTCATTCGAGCACCGCCGTCGTCCGCGCCCCGAGTCCGATCCCGCGGGCCTCCCTCAGCTGCTCGGCCGTGTCGACGTCTCGCCGGAGCGTCGAGTCGCGCGGCACCTCGAGCACCTCGCACCCGAGCGCGCGATGCGCGGCGAACGATCCCTCGCCGAAGGCCGACCTCCACGCCACACCGGCCCGCGCCGTCACGAGCGTCGACCCGGTCCCCTCCGCGTCGGCGACGACCCCGCGTTCCACCTGAGACGCCGCCCGCAGCGCGACGGCCAGATCGTCACCCCGCAGCGCGGGCACGTCACCGAGGAGGGCGGCCCGCGGCATCCGATCCCCTGCTGCATCTATGCCGGCGGCGATCGCGGCGTTCAGCCCGCGTGCCTCGCCCTCGGGGACGAACCGCAGACCGGGGATGTCGGCCGCGTGAAGCGGCAGCGTCGCCTCGTCGGTCACGACGATCACCTGCGAGACGAGGGGGCAGGATGCCGCGGCGGCGACGGTGTCGAGAGCGATCGCCCGCGCGAGCGCGACACGGTGGACCCCGTCGACGGACAGCCGCGACTTCCCGCGGGTGGTCGCCTTCACCGGGACGACGACCACCCAGGAGGACGGGTCAGGCATCGGCGAAGCGTGCCCGCAGCCGGGGCAGGATCTTCTCGCCGTACGTCCGGAGGAACTCGGCCTGGTCGTGACCGGGGTCGTGGAAGACGAGGTGGCGGAACCCGAGGTCGACGTAGCGGGCGATCCGCTCGACGTGCTCCTCGGGGTCGGTCGAGACGATGAACCGCGACGCGGCCCGCTCGATCGGCAGCTCGGCGGCCCGGCGCTGCATCTCGATCGGGTCGTGGATGTCGCGCTTCTCCTCGGGCGAGAGCGCCAGCGGCGCCCAGAAGCGCGTCTTCTCCAACGCCGTCGCGTGGTCGGGGTGGAACGAAACCTTCACCTCCATGAGGGTGTCGATCGCGTCTTCCGGGCGCCCGGCCTTGCCGAGCCCCTCCTGCAGCGCCGGCAGCAGCGTGTCGGTGTAGAGCGACGGATCCTTGCCGCTGGTGGTGATGTAGCCGTCGGCGATCCGGCCGGCAAGCCGTGTTGCCGCCGGGCCCGACGCGCCGATGTAGATCGGCACCTTCTGATCGGGCCGGTCGTAGACCGTCGCGCCGTCGACCGAGTAGTAGGTGCCGTCGAAGGTCACCCGCTCGGCCTCCCAGAGCTTGTCGATGAGCTGGATCGATTCCTTCAGGCGCTGGAACCGCTCGGGCGGGTCGGGCCACTCGAGGCCCAGCGTCACCTCGTTGAGGGCCTCGCCCGTTCCGACACCGAGGATGACCCGGCCCGGGAACATCACCCCGAGGGTCGCGAAGGCCTGTGCGATCACCGCCGGGTGGTAGCGGAAGGTGGGGGTGAGCACCGAGGTGCCCATGACGATGGTCGACGTGCGGGCACCGATTGCGCCGAGAACCGGGATGGCAGCCGGGGCGTGCCCGCCCTCGTGCATCCACGGCTGGAAGTGATCGGACAGGAACACCGAGTCGAACCCCATCTCCTCGGCGAGGACGGCGAAGTCGGTGAGCTCGGTCGGACCGAACTGCTCCGCCGACGCCTTGTATCCGAACCTCAGCGGTACGGTCATGTCTGTTCCCTTCCTCGTGCTCCCACCGGGGTCCCGGTGAACTCCGTTCCATCCGTCTGCGACAGCCGCCGCCTGAAGGCGTCGACCGTTCCCGGCCAGAGGAGCGTCAGCCGCCCCGACCGGTCGTCCACGTACCAGTTGCGGCATCCGCCCGAGAGCCAGGGGGTGGATGCCGCGGCGGCGGCGATCTCGCCGACATACGCGCGCTCGGCGGCGGGATCAACCCGCAGCACGCCGTCCGAGGTGAGACCTCGGCGCTCGAGCGCCGAGACGGCATACGCCGCCTGCTCCTCGATCATCAGCACGGCGGAGTTGTGACCGAGTGACGCGTTGGGCCCGTTCAGCACGAACAGGTTCGGAAAGCCGCTCACCACTGTCGAGGCGAACGCGCTCATTCCCTCCGACCAGTGCTCGGCGAGGGTGGTTCCCGATTCGCCGCGGACGAGCTCGGCGTACGGCTGGCGGGATGAAGCGAAACCGGTGGCGAGCACGACGGCGTCGACCTCGACCCGACGTCCGCTCGCAGCGACGAGGGTCATTCCGTCGGCCGCCGCGAGCGCGGAGGGCTCGAGGGTCACCGCATCGGAGGCGACGGCGGAATAGAAGTCGTCCGAGAGCAGCACGCGTTTGCAGCCGAACGCGTAGTCGGGTGTGAGGGCTCGGCGCAGCGCCGGATCGGCGACCTGGCGTCCGAGGTGCGCGAGCGCGATCGCGCGGGCGGATTCGGATGCCGCGGCATCGCCCGAGCGCGAGGCGAAGCGCTCCTCGCCCTCGCGGTAGAGATCGTCGCGCAGGCGCGCGAGCTCATCGGGGTGCGCGGCGAAGCGGGCGCGCTCGGCATCGGTGTATTCGCGGGCCTGGCGCGGCACGATCCACACCGGTGTCCGCTGGAAGAGCGTCACATGCGCGGCGGTGCGGGCGAGCTCGGGAACGAGCTGGACCGCGCTCGCCCCCGTGCCGACGACCGCGACGCGCCGGCCCGCGAGATCGGCGGTGTGATCCCATCGCGCGGAGTGGAACAGGGGGCCGGGGAAGGTCTGGAGCCCCGGCACCTCGGGGATGAGCGGTTCGGTCAGCCGGCCGCACGCCAGGACGAGGGCCTCGGCGGTGATCTCGCCTGCCGGGGTGCGCACGCGCCACCGCGCTGTGACGTCGTCCCACTCGGCACCGAGCATCGGGGTGCGAAGCCGTATCCGGCTGCGGAGGCCCTCGCGGTCCGCGACGTCGTCGAGGTAGCGGCAGATCTCGTCGCCGCGCGCGAAGACGCCCGACCAGTCGGGGTTCGGGTGCGCGGCGAAGCCGTACAGGTGGCTCGGCACGTCGCACGCGACGCCCGGGTAGGTGTTGTCGCGCCAGGTTCCGCCGACCGCGTCGGCCCGCTCGAGGATGACGACGTCGTCGTGTCCGGCGCGGCGGAGGGCCATCGCCATACCGAGACCGGCGAACCCGGCGCCGACGATGACGACGTCGGCGCTCCGCGGCAGCGGAGGTGGAACGGGGGCGTGGCTCACTCGACCGCCCCGGAACTGGAGGGAGGATGCGACACCGTGCGGTAGTCGGTCGTGCGCAGCCGGAACGGGCGGAACAGGCGTGCGGCGATCGCCGCGGCATCGGCGACGGGCAGTTCCTGGCCGCACTCGATCCCCGCCTCGGGCTTGACCCGCCCGTCCAGGAGCGTCCCGCCGAGGTCGTCGCCGCCGGCCCCGAGGAGCACGGCGGCATCAGCGCGGCCGACCCGCGTCCACGGGATCTGGATGTGCGGGATGCTCCCCGACAGCAGCAGACGCGACACCGCGATCATCGCGCGGTGCTCGTCGATCGCGGCGCGTTCCGCGACGAGCGGCACACCGCCCGCGGGTCCTGGAAGGGGGATGGGGACGAACTCGGTGAAGCCGCCGCCACCGACCTCCTGCAGATGCCGGAGCCGCTGGAGGTGCGCGATCCGCTCGGCGGCGGTCTCGACGTGGCCGTAGAAGAGCACGGAGGTGGAGCGGAAGCCCGCGCGATGCGCGGCGGTGATGGCCTCCTCCCACCGTTCGATCTCGAGGTCGCCCGGTGCGACGGCGGCGCGGACGCGCTCGTTCAGCACCTTCACGCCCGTCCCGGGGACGGTGTCGACCCCCGCCTCGCGGAGGGCCTGCAGCGCGCCGGCGAGACCGAGGCCGCCGCGATCGGCGAGGTCCCAGACGTCCTGCGGGCGGTAGGCGTGCAGGTGCAGCGTCGGGGCCGCCGCGCGCGCTGCCCGCGCGATGGCGAGGTAGGCGCGCGGGTCCTCTTCGGCGGGGAGGTGCCCCTGGATGCACAGCTCCGTGGCGCCGAGCAGCGCCGCGTCGGCGGCGATCTCGGCGACGTCGTCGAGGTCGAACGTGTCGGGCCCCTCGGCTCCCGCGGCGCGGAAGCCCGTCGAGGTGAGGTTGCGGTTCACCACCAGGCTCACCGCCTCACCGACGGTGTACCGGCGCACATCGTCGGCCGTCGCCGTGAGTGCGTCGAGATCGGAGCCGGTCGCCGCCAGCAGGCGCTCCCACTCGGCGTCGTCGACGGCGAGGGGGTCGGCGGCGGCCCGCTCGAGCAGGACGCCCAGATCGCGGCCGCCGCCCGCAGGGGAGAGGCGCAGTTCGGTGCGGGGCGGGCGAGCGGATGCCGCGTGCGGCGACGTCTCGGGCTTGGCCAGGCCCGTCGCCGGGTCGGCGAGGAGCGCCACCGCATCGTGGAGGCCCGGGTCGATCCACTCCGTTCTGGCGGTGACGTACTCGGGCTGGGCGGTCAGGCGCTCGGCGAGGGTGAAGCCGAACTCGGCCGTGCGCGCGGCCAGCTCGTCGATCTGCGGCCACGGCCGCTCGGGGTTGACGTGGTCGGCGGTGAGCGGCGAGACCCCGCCCCAGTCGTCGGCGCCGGCGCGGACGAGGAGCTCGAGTTCGCGTGGGTCGGAGAGGTTCGGCGGCACCTGGACCCGGGCGCGGGGCCCCAGGACCAGCCTCGCCGTGGCGACCGCCGCGAGGTACTCGCGCATCGTGGCGTCGGGGGCGCCCTGCATCGCCGTCCGGGGCTTGGCCCGGAAGTTCTGCACGATCACCTCCTGCACATGCCCGAGTCGCCGACCCCCGGGGCCGTCGACGCGATGCGCCTCGTCGGCCGCGCGGATCGCGACGAGCGACTCGGCGCGGTCGCGGATCGTCTCGCCGATCCCCACCAGGATCCCCGTCGTGAACGGCACGCGTGCGCGACCGGCATCCTCGATCACCGCCAGGCGGACGGCGGGGTCCTTGTCGGGCGAGCCGTAGTGCACCTGGCCGGGCTCGGCGAAGAGCCGCCGCGAGGTCGTCTCGAGCATCATCCCCATCGAGGGGGCGGTGGGCCGCAGCTGTTCGAGCTCGCTCAGCGTCATCACGCCGGGGTTGAGGTGGGCGAGCATCCCCGTCTCGGCGGTGATGAGGCGGGCGATGTGGCCGACGTAGTCCAGCGTCGAGGCGAAGCCGTGGTTGTCGAGCCACGCGCGGGCCTCGGGCCACCGATCCTCGGGGCGGTCGCCGAGGGTGAGGAGCGCCTCCTTGCAGCCCATCGCCTGACCCTGGCGCACGACGGCGAGCACCTGTTCGGGCGACATGAAGGCCGGCTTGTGCTTCTTCTTCAGCTGCAGCGGGGTGTCCACGAACACGCAGTAGTGGCAGCGGTCACGACACAGCGTCGTCAGCGGAACGAACACCTTCCGCGAATAGGTGAGGATCCGGCCGCGTCCGGCGGCGTCGAGACCGGCCGTCCGCACTGCGGCGGCGAGCTCCAGCATCCGCTCGAAATCCGCGCCGTCGGCCTGGAGCAGGATCTCGGCCTCGTCGACGTCCAGTCGCGCGCCGGACTCCGCTCGCGCGAGGACGTCGCGGGCGGAGAGTCGGGAGGTGCGGACCGGATCGAGCAGGGTCACCTTCCCAGTCTTGCACCGTCGCCCGACAGCCGGGCGCGGCGATCGTTGCGGCTCCGTGAGCAAAAGCGTTCTCGAGCGCCCGCCGGGCGCTGGCAGACTAGTCGCATGGTGACCCTGCTGCTCGACTCGACGCGGCTCGAGGTCGCGCTGTCGGTCACCGAGCGCGCGCTGTCATTCCGGAAGGGGAATGTGCTGATCGAGCGGTCGGCGATCACCAAGGTGCAGTTGACGGATGACCCGTGGACCTGGCTCCGCGGCGCCGCGAGCCCCGGCACGTTCGTGCCCGGGATGGTCGCGATGGGGACCTTTAAGATCGCCGACGGTGCCGATTTCGCGATCGTCCGGCGGCGACGTCCCGGTGTCGTCATCGACCTCGACGGGCACCCCGAGTACGCGCGCGTGATCCTCACCACGCGCCACGGCGTCGCCCTCGCCCAGGCCCTGCGCCTCGACACCGACGCGACCCCCACCGACGTGGTCGACATCATCGCCGCGACCGGCCCCATCGAGACCGTGGCACCGAAGCCCAAGCCGCGTCGTCGTCCGTCACCGGCACCCGCGCCGTCACCCACTCCATCACCGGCTCCCGCGCCCTGACGGCAGCCGGTCCCCGACTCAGGTGACGTCGCGTCGCCAGCTGACCACGTGCCCGAGCACGACGAGCACCGCCGCGTAGGCGACGAGCACGAGACCGCCCGCCCACCATGCCAGGGGCTCGGGTCCGCCCGCGCCGGAAGCAGCTGTCAGGATGCTCTCTCCCACAAGCGCATCGCTGGCGGCGCCGGGGAGGAAGCGCAGCACGTCGCCGAGGCCCTCGACGAAGGATGCCGCCAGGCGGGCGATCGGCTCGAGGAACAGCGTGAAGACGAGGACGCCGACGATCGCGCCGACCTGGTTGCGGATGAGGGCGCCCACGCCGATGCCGATCCACACCCACAGCACGAAGGCGATGAGCATGCGGCCGAGAAGCGCCCAGGTGTCGCCCGAGGTGAGGTCGGTGTCCAGGCCGTAGCCGGCGAGGAACGCCGCCGACGGCCCCACGGCGGCGATGACGCCCAGCACGCCGAAGAGCAGACCGACGAAGAGCCCCACGACGAGCTTCGCTGCGAGCACGAGTCCGCGGCGCGGGGTGGCGAGGAAGGTCGAGGTGAGCGTCTTGTGGCGGAACTCACCCGTCACCATGAGCGTGCCGATGAGGAGGGGGAAGACGTAGCCGACCGCGGTGGCGGTGCTGTACAGCAGTGCCGGAATCCCCTCGGGTGGGACCGGCGGGGCCCCCTCGCCGCCGATCGACCCGGTCGATGCGGCCGCGAAGACGAAGGCGAGCACGGCGGCGTTGAATCCGATGTACCCCACGAGCGCAATCGCGAGCACCCACCAGATCGACGTGGTGAACAGCTTCGTGCTCTCGGAGCGGCTGGCGGCGATGAGGCTCATCGTGCTCCTCCCCTGTCGGTCGTCGGGTCGGCGCCCGGGTCGTCGCCTCCAGGGCGGATCACATCGATCACCCCGGTGCTCGCGACCGAGAACGAGCGGTCGGCGGCGGGAGCAGGGTCCGGCGCACCTTCCGGCGCTGCCTCTGAGGCGTCGTCGTGCGCATCGGGTGCTGCGTCAGGGGCTGGGTCGGGGGCTGCGTCGGGCGCGGAGACGGGCTCGACCGCGGTGCCGGCCTGCGGTTCGGGTTCTGGTTCGGGTTCCGGTGCATCCGGCAGCCCCGCGGCGCTCGGGTGGGTGCGGACGCCGTTGACCAGTTCAAGGAACACCTCCTCGAACGCAGGCCCCTTCCGCTGCAGCGACGACAGGGCAACTCCCGCCTCGGCGGCGACCCGCCCGATCTCCTCCGTGGTGTGCCCGCGGACGGTGAGGCCGGTGCGCAGCACCTCGCCCTCGATGCCGGCCGCCGCCATTGCGGCGACGAGCGCCGCGCGGTCGGGCGCGTCGACGACGGTGGCGAATTCCGCCGGATCGGCGAGGTCGGCGATCTCGCCCTGGAAGACCAGGCGCCCGCGCGAGATGATCAGCAGCGCGTCGACGGTCTGAGCCACCTCGGCGAGGAGGTGCGACGAGACGAACACGGTCCGGCCCTCGGTCGCCAGCTGGCGCAGGAACCCCCGCATCCACTTGATGCCCTCGGGGTCGAGGCCGTTGGACGGTTCGTCGAGGACGAGCACCCCCGGGTCGCCGAGCAGAGCGTAGGCGAGCCCCAGCCGCTGGCGCATGCCGAGGGAGAACCCGCCGATGCGTCGGCCCGCGACATCCGCCAGTCCCACCAGGCCCAGGACCTCGTCCACCCGTGACTCGGGGAGCGAGGCCGCCTGCGCGTACACCTTCAGATGGTTCGCGGCGCTGCGCCCCGGGTGGTAGCTGGAGGCTTCGAGCACCGCGCCGACGGTCTGCAGCGGGTGGCGCAGCTGCGCGTAGCGCTCGCCGCCGATGAGCGCGGCGCCGGCATCAGGGCGCACGAGGCCCAGCAGCATCCGCAGCGTCGTGGTCTTTCCGGCCCCGTTCGGGCCGAGGAACCCGGTGACCACTCCGGGCTCGACCCGCGCGGTGAACCCGTCGACTGCCGCGACGGCACCGAACCTCTTGGTCACCCCGGAGAAGTCCAGCACGTGTCCATCGGGCATGCCGAAGTCCCCTCGTCGTGGAAGCTGTTCGCCTCCATCTTGGCCGATCACCCCTTCCCGGGCGAAAAGGCCCGCTGCCGGTAACGTGGCACTGTGACCGACACCGACCGTTCTCACGTGCTCACCCGCATCGCGAACGGCCTCGGCCATCTCACGCTCAACCGCCCGCGCGCCATCAACGCGCTCGACCTGGGCATGATCCGCGACCTGCACGCGGCGCTGGACGCCTGGGAGCGGCATCCCGGGGTGGATCTCGTCGTCCTCGACGGCGCCGGCGAGCGAGGATTCTGCGCCGGGGGAGATGTGCGTGGCCTGCGCGAGCAGATCCTCGAGGGCGATCCGGATGCCGCGGGCATGTTCTTCCGCGCCGAGTACGCGCTGAACGCGCGGATCGCCGAGTACCCCAAGCCCATCGTCGCCCTCGCCGACGGCGCCACGATGGGCGGCGGCATCGGCCTGGCCGGGCACGCGGCGGTGCGCGTCGTGACCGAGCGGTCGCGCCTTGCGATGCCGGAGACCCGGATCGGATTCACCCCGGATGTCGGGGGCTCCTGGCTCCTCGCGCGGGCGCCTGGGCGTCTCGGCGAATATCTCGCGCTCACCGGCCGCACGATGGATGCCGCCGACGCGCTGTACGCCGGCTTCGCCGATCACCTCGTCGTCGCCGACAACCTCGAGGCGCTCCGCGAGGCGCTGCAGAATCGCGCCGATCCCGCCAGCCCCACCGAGATCGTGCTGCTCTTCGACGACACCGCCGGGGCGCCCTCGCTCGCGGCCGCTCGGCCGTGGATCGACGACGCCTTCGCCGCCGACACCGTCGTCGAGATCGTCGAGCGCCTGCGCGCCCGGCCCGAGCCCGAGGCGGCTGCGACCGCCGACACGCTGGCGGAGCTCTCGCCCACAGCGCTCGCCGTGACGCTCGAGGCGGTGCGCCGCGCCCGCGCACTTCCCGACCTTCGCTCCGCGCTCGCGCAGGAGTACGGCCTGGTGCTGTGGTTCGCCGCGACGCAGCCCGACCTGGTGGAGGGGATCCGCGCGCAGCTGGTGGACAAGGACCGCTCGCCGCGGTGGAACCCCGCGCGGCTCGGCGACGTGCCGCTCGAGACCGTCGCCGACGCCTTCGCCTTCTCGCCGTCCCGGCCGCTCTGGGGTTGACCACGATGTCGCCGAGGTCGGAGCGTGCGCGGCGTCGCCGCATCTCGCGTGGGGCGGCGGTCGACTGGTTCTTCTTCGTCTTCGCAGGTCTCGCCGCCATCTGGCTGGCCTACCTCAGCCTCACCGAGTCGTTCCGGGTCGGCTGGTGGGGAATTCTCGTCGCCATCGCCTTCTGGGTGCTGCTGGCCTACCTCGTGCTTCCGCGCCTGCACCGCATCCTCACGACGATCTACGTGCCCGACTACTTCATCGGCCGCACGCGCACGAGCGACGGACTGCTCGGCGACCCGGTGAACCTCGCGTTCATCGGCGAGGCGGAGCAGATCAAGGCCGCCCTGCGCGCGGCCCGCTGGACCGAGGCCGATCCGGTCACCCTCGCCTCGTCGTGGCGCATCGTCACCTCGACGCTCAGCCGCCGCAGCTACGGCGAGGCGCCGGTGAGCCCGCTGTTCCTGTTCGGGCGCCAGCAGGACTTCGCCTTCCAGCAGGAGGTCGACGGAAACCCGGCCAAGCGTCACCACGTGCGGTTCTGGCGCTGCCCCGACGACTGGCTGCTGCCCGGCGGCTACCGTGTCGACTGGCTCGCCGCCGGCACCTTCGACACCGCCGTGGGGTTGTCGCTGTTCACCCTCCAGATCACCCACCGCATCGACGCCGACACCGACATCGAGCGCGACCACATCGTCCGGTCGCTGCGG
Source organism: Microbacterium sp. AK009 (assembly GCF_013410955.1). GTDB lineage: Bacteria > Actinomycetota > Actinomycetes > Actinomycetales > Microbacteriaceae > Microbacterium. Next base: position 97,092 of record NZ_JACCCG010000001.1, read on the forward strand.
GAGGGGGCGCCGGAGATCACCGTGAACGTCATCGCCGACTTCTCCACCGGTTACCACTCGCGAAACGGCGGCGGCGACAGCATCCGGACCGATGGCGATCTCCCGGTGGTCGACGTGCGCGCGGTGCGGGTGCCGCCCGTCGAGGCGCCGCGGAGTGCGGGGGAGGTGATCGCATGAGGCAGGACGACCACCCCAAGAAGCGGGTCGCCTTCGAGCCGGCCGAGCGTCTGCTCCAGCCCACCGGCTACGACCCCGACATGAAGCGTCCGCCCACGATCATCGCGGGCACCCTGCTCGTCCTCCTCGGCGTGCTCGCCGGGGCCGCGTGGGTCGTCGCCTCCTCCGGCGTCTGGCCCGAGTGGGTGGGAGAGGTCGCCGCGATCGTCGGCGGCGACGGGGGAGACGTTCCCGACCGCGTCGAGCAGAGCACCTTCATCGTCTTCGCGGCGTTCAGTGCCGTGTTCCTCGCGGCGGAGGCGACGATGGCGCTGCTGGTCTTCCTCGGGGTGAACTGGGCGCGGGTGCTCGTCATGGTCTTCGCGGCGCTGACGATCTCGGCGGCGTTCGTGCGGTGGTGGGCCGAGGGTCAGCAGATCGAGATCACGACCACCTTCGTCTCGCTCGGCATCGACATCCTCATCCTGCTCGCGCTGTCGAGCCGGAGCGCCGCGGCCTACGCCCGGCGGAAGGAACGCTGAGCGGTCCGGTGGCTGCTCAGCGCGGCGCGATGCCCGCGAGCGTGGCGTCCACCAGCTGCCTCGCGACCGCCGGATCCAGCGGGCGGTGGCCGAGCAGGAGCCGGTACCAGGCGAATCCCAGGAGCTGGTCGATGGTCTGCTCCACGTCGAGATCACCTCGTGCCTCTCCCCGCGACACCCCACGCCGAAGTGCTTCCTCGATCGGACCCCACCAGCTCTCGTGCACGCGGCGGTAGGCGGGGAGAAAGTCGGGGTCGAGCTGGGCCTCGGCCATGAGTGTGCGATTGGCCAGTGAGGTGCCGCGATCGCGGTCGGCGCTGCGCGCGAAGACCGGCTCGAGGATTGCCAGCAGATCTCCGCGCAGGCTCCCGGTGTCGGGTGCGGGAACGCGCTCGGGCCCGACGCCGATGAAGGCTTCCAGGATCAGGTCGGCTTTCGATCCGCCCCACCATCGGTAGATGGTCTGTTTGCCCACGCCCGCGCGCCTGGCGATGCCCTCGATCGTGGTCGCGCCGTAGCCCACTTCTTCGAGCAGATCCACGGTCGCATCGAGTACGGCCTGCGTTGGGGCGGCGCGACGGCGAGTGGACATGGCGAAAGTCTAACCGTTGACGAGACGCTACGTCTCGTTCTACTCTGATTACGAGACGTTGCGTCTCGATTTGAACGAGGAGTGATCATGGAAACCGACAACGGGCGGCGCGCGGTCATCACCGGCGCGGGGCGGGGGATCGGCGCGGCCGCGGCGGGCATCCTGGCCGCGGCGGGATGGGAGGTCGTCGCCCTCGTGCGCGACGTCGCATCCGCGGAGGAGCGGTTCGCGAGCGCGACGGGGGTGCGGGTGATGCGAGCGGATGTCGGCGATGCCGTCGCCCTCGCGGCCGTCGCCGCCGAGATCGACGGGGCGGTCGACCTCCTTGTCGCGAATGCCGCGCAGTTCTCGCCGTGGGACGAGACCGTCCTCGGGGCCGACATCCCCGCGGTGGAGGCTGTCATCGACACCAATGTGCTCGGTACCTGGCGGACCGTCCAGGCCTTCGCGCCGCTGCTGCGACGGCGCGCCGGTGGCGCCATCATCGTCGTCGGCAGTGGCGCGGGCTCGCACGGCGACCCGCAATTCGGTGTCGGTACGTCGCCCGGCGCGGCCGGGTACGCCGTCTCGAAGGCGGCGGTGCATGTGCTGACGCGCAAGCTCGCCTCAGAGCTCAGGGGGGAGGTGGCGGTGTACGCCGTCGATCCGGGGCTCACAGCCACCGCTCCCGGGATGGCCGACTTCGGCGCGCGGCCCGTTCGCGAGGGCGCACAGAGCGTCCTGTTCCCGGTGCTGCACCCCGGCTTTGTTGTTCCGGGCACGCTGACCCGCGACGGCGGATCGCTGCCGTGGTGAGCTAGACGGTGAGCCGCGACAGTTCCGCGACGAACGCGTCGACGTCGTCCTCGGTGGTGTCGAAGGAGCACATCCACCGCACCTCGCGGCGCGCGGCGTCCCAGTCGTAGAACCGGAACTTCGCGCGCAGCTGATCGGCGACCCCCTCGGGGAGGATGGCGAAGACGCCGTTGGCCTGCGTGGGCTGGGTGAACTCCACTCCCGCGATCGAGCCGTCGGCCAGGCCCGCCTCGACACCGGCCCGCAGGCGCTGGGCCATCGCGTTGGCGTGGCGGGCGTTGCGCAGCCACAGGTCGCCCTCGAGGAGGGCGACCAGCTGCGCCGAGACGAAGCGCATCTTGCTCGCCAGCTGCATGTTGAGCTTGCGGAGGTAGGTCAGCCCCGTCGACGCTGCGGGGTCGAGCACGACGATCGCCTCGCCGAGCATCGCGCCGTTCTTGGTGCCGCCGAAGCTCACCACGTCGACGCCGACGTCGCGGGTGAATGCCCGCACCGGCAGGTCGAGCGCGGCCGCGGCGTTCGCGATGCGCGCCCCATCCAGGTGTAGCCGCATCCCGAGCGGGTGGATGTGATCGGCGATCGCGCGGATCTCCTCGGGGGTGTACAGGGTGCCGAGCTCGGTGGACTGCGTGATCGAGACGACGAGCGGCTGGGCACGGTGCTCATCGCCCCAGCCCCACGCCTCCCGATCGATCAGCTCGGGCGTGAGCTTGCCGTCCTCGGTGGGAACGGTGAGGAGCTTGATGCCCGCCACGCGCTCCGGCGCCCCGCCCTCGTCGACATTGATGTGCGCGCTGGATGCGGCGATCACGGCGCCCCAGCGCGGAAGCATCGACTGCAGGCCCACGACGTTGGCACCCGTGCCGTTGAACACCGGGAAGGCCTCGACCCCCTCGCCGAAGTGCGCCGTGAAGACCTCCTGGAGGCGTTCGGTGTACACGTCTTCCCCGTAGGAGATCTGGTGGCCCTCGTTGGCGGCGGTGATGGCCGCGAGCACCTCGGGGTGGATGCCGGAGTAGTTGTCCGAGGCGAAGCCGCGCACGGCGGTGTCGTGGATGGTCGTCACGTCGATCAAGCCTAGGTGTACGAATCAGGCGTCGAGCGTGACGACGTCGTCGTTCACCGACGAGGCTTCGGCGGAGAACAGCGCGACGAACTCGGTGGCGACGCGTTCCTCGAGACCCTCGAGGCTCTTCACGCGGAAGACGACCGCGGCGCTCGACGCCGGTTCACCGGCATCCCTCGCGGCCTTGGCCAGGCCGTGCGCGACAGCGCGCGTCCACGCCTCGCTCGCGGCCTTCACCGCGGCGTAGTTCGCGCCGCCGGCCAGCGGCCGGGCGACTGCGGTCGAGGAGATCATCGCCAGCCGCCCGACCGGCGAGGCCACGAGGTCGTCGAAGAACGCGCGGGTGACGTGCCGAAGGGCGGTGAGCGAGGTCTCGAGCACCCGGTAGTCGTGGTCGCTCTGCCCGGCCAGGCCGCCGCCGCCGCGCCATCCGCCGACGAGGTGCAGGATGCCGTCGACGCGGCCGTGCGCGGAGCGCACCCTTGCCGCGAGCCCGATGACGGCTGCCTCGTCGGTGAGGTCGACCGTCTCGGTCGCGATGCCGGAGACGGCGGACGCGAGAGCGGCGAGCTTCTCGGGATCGCGCCCCGCCACCACCACGTGCGCGCCCGCAGCGGTGAGGGCCTCGGCCGCGACACGGCCGACCGCGCTCGTGCCGCCGGCGAGCAGCACGACCCGGCCGGCGACGGCGTCAGTCATCCGTGCCCCGGATGCCGGCGGTCGACTCGATCACCGGACGCATCTTCTTCTCCAGCGCCTCGAAGAACATCGACAGCGGGAACTCGTCGTCCAGCACCGCGACGGTGTACCCCTTCGGCGCGCCCGCGAGCACGTCGTCAGGGAGCCCGCGCGCCCAGCGCGACGCCGGGTGCGGGGTGAGGGTCTGTCGCACGAGGTCGTAGGCCGCGAGCCAGTGGGCGGTCTTCGGTCGGTCGATCGAGCGCCAGTACAGCTCGTCGATCGCGTCGCCGAGCGCGACGACCGCGGCGGGCACGCCCTCCCAGTCGAATGCGAGCGAGGTGTCGGTCCAGTGCAGCACACCGCGCTGGTGAAGCCACGCGAACAGCAGTTGCCCGCCGAGTCCGTCGTAGTTGCGCACCCGCGAGCCGGTGATCGCGAAGCGGAAGATGCGGTCGAAGATCACCGCGTACTGCACGAGAACCGCGTGCTCGAGCGTCTCGGCCTCGATGTCGTCGAGGGTCTCGCCGGCCTCGACCCGCGCCCGGAGACGCGCGGTGAGGCCGACGCACTCGCGGAACGCGGTGAGGTCGCACCGCAGCTCCTCCAGCGAGTAGAGGAAGTACGGCATCCGCTGCTTGATCATGAACGGGTCGAAGGGCAGGTCGCCGCGCATGTGGGTGCGGTCGTGGATGAGGTCCCACATGACGAAGGTCTTCTCGGTGAGCCGCTGGTCGTCGAGCATGCGCGCGGCATCGGCGGGCAGGTCGAGCTTGGTGATCTCGGCGGCGGCCCGGGTGACCCGGCGATAGCGGGCGGCTTCGCGGTCCTGGAAGATCGCGCCCCAGGTGAAGGTCGGGATCTCCCGCATCGCGACGGTCTCGGGGAAGAGCACGGCGCTGTTGGTGTCATAGCCGGGGGTGAAATCCAGGAGCCGCAGCGACAGGAAGAGGCGGTTGGTGTATTCGGTCTCGAGCTGAGCGATGAACTCGGGCCAGATCACCTCGACGAGCACGGCCTCCAGGTGCCGGTTCGGTGAGCCGTTCTGGGTGTACATCGGGAAGACGACGAGGTGACGAAGACCGTCGACGCGGTGCTCCTGAGGCTGGAAGGCGACCAGGGAGTCGAGGAAGTCGGGTTCGGCGAAGCCGCCGTCCGCCCAGCGGCGAAGGTCGACGACGGATGCGGCGAGGTAGGCCTCGTCATGCGGGAAGCGCGGCGCAAGCGCGGTGATCGCGTCAGCGATGGCGGCCACGAGCTCGCGCGCGCGGTCGTGCACCTGCGGATCGGGGATCGAGCCGTCCTTCACCTGGAGATCCTGGATCGCGGTGGCCGCGGCTTTCAGGGCGAGCCACTCGGGCGAGGTCTCGACTCCGGACGCGGACAGCGAGGCCGCGGGCGCGGGGATGACGGTGCTCATGCCGTTCAGTATAGGAAACATTCCGGCTGGTTGCCATTCTGACAGGAGGATTTCCTGTATGGCGGCGGTCCACTGCTACGCTCGACGCATGACCGGAGGCGACGTTCACGGCCCGGCCCCCCGTCTCGACGACGACATCGACGCCGGGATCGTCTCGGTCGTGAGCACCAACGCCCGCGCCACGCTGGCGGAGCTTTCCGCGGCGGTCGGGCTGTCGGTCTCGGCGGTGCAGACGCGCCTGCGGCGCCTGGAGGCGCGCGGGGTCATCACCGGCTACCGCGCGCAGCTCGACGCCGAAGCGGTCGGCAAACCCCTCTCGGCGTTCGTGGAGATCACCCCGCTCGATCCCGGACAGCCCGACGACGCCCCCGAGCGCTTGGAGCACCTCGCCGAGATCGAGGCGTGCCACTCCATCGCCGGCGACGCCAGTTACATCCTGTTCGTCCGCGTCGAGAGCCCGCGCCATCTCGAGACGCTCATCCGCGACATCCGCGCTGCCGCCCAGGTGAACACCCGCACCACTGTCGTGCTGCAGACCTTCTACGAGAACCGGCCGATCCGGGTGCCCCGGGGTACGGTCGACCAATGACGACCGACGGTTCGGGCCTGCTCATCCTCCGCAACAGCCGGTCGGGGACAGCGGTGATCCGCACCGATCCCGCCGACCTGTTCGCCGAGCGCCTCCCCGCGGCGCGCGTGCACGAGCTGGACGAGGGCGAAGATCTCGCGGATGTCGTCGACGCGGCGTTCGTGGGGGGTGATGCGCCCGCGGTGCTCGGCGTCTACGGCGGTGACGGGTCGGTGTCGCGCATGGCGGGCCTCGCCCGGCAGCACGGCGTCCCCCTGCTGGTGATGCCCGGGGGGACCTTCAACCACTTCGCCCGGTCGGCGGGCCTGGACGACGTCGAGACGGCGGTGGAGGCGTATCTCGCGGGCGACACCGTCGAGGTCGCTGCGATGGAGGTCAGCGAGGCCGGGGCGGAAGCGGTGCTCGTCCTCAACGCCGCGTCGGTGGGCGCCTACCCCGAGCTGATCGAGGAGCGCGACCGCCGGCGCCGCCGGCTCGGGAAGTGGCTCGGCGGCATCGTCGCCGCCTGGCGCACGATGCGCACGGCCGAGCCGCTCGTGATCGTCCGAGAGGGTCGTCGCGCTCGGGTGTGGTCGGTGTTCGTCGGCGTCGGCACGAACGACCCGAAGCGTGTCGCGACGATGCAGCGCGAGACCCTCGAGGACCCCGTCCTCGACATCCGGATCCATCACGCCCGGGGCACGCGCCTGCGCGCGATCGCCTCGCTCGCCTTCGGGAAGCGCACGGCGGCGGTGCTCCGCGCCGTGCGGCTCATGCCCGAGAAGCGCGACGTCGAGCGGCTGCTCGAGACCGAGTTCGAGATGACGGTGCGTCCGGGGCCCGGCCGGCCCGAGGTGTGGGTGCACGACGGCGAGCTCGAAGAGCCGCGCGGCGAGGAGTTCACGCTGCGCTTCACTGTGATCCCCGCCGCGCTGACGGTCTTCGCCCCGTGCTCCCGCTGACCCCCTCCTCCGATCCGCGAGAGTGCATCTGGGCGCCGAGGAGGCGGGTAGACCCCTGATTCTCGGCGCGCAGATGCACTCTCGCGGTGGAGAGTGGAGAACGAGGCGCGTCAGCTGTGCTGGGGGAAGCCCAGGTTGATGCCGCCGTGCGACGGGTCGAGCCACCGGCTCGTGACGGCCTTCTCCTGCGTGAAGAAGTCGAACCCGTGCGGCCCGTACGCCTTCGCGTCGCCGAACAGCGACGCCTTCCACCCGCCGAACGAGTGGTAGGCCACCGGCACCGGAATCGGCACGTTGACCCCGATCATCCCGACCTGCACCTCGTGCTGGAAGCGCCGAGCGGCACCGCCGTCGTTGGTGAAGATCGCGGTGCCGTTGCCGAAGGCGCCGGAGTTGATCAGCTCCAGCCCCTCCTCGTACCCGTCCACCCGGACGACCGAGAGTACCGGGCCGAAGATCTCGTCGCGGTACGCCGCCGAGGTGGTCGGCACACGGTCGATGAGGGTCGGTCCGACCCAGAACCCGTTCGGGTCGCCGTCGACCTCGATGCCGCGTCCGTCGACGACGACGTCCGCGCCGTCACCGGCGGCCACGTCGACGTACGACGAGACCTTGTCGCGGTGCGCCGCGGTGATCACCGGGCCCATGTCGCAGCCGCGTGTGCCGTCGCCGGTCCGCAACGTCGCCATGCGCGCTGAGATCTTCTCCACCAGCGCGTCGGCGACCGCGTCGACCGCCAGCACGACCGAGATCGCCATGCACCGCTCGCCCGCCGACCCGAAGCCGGCGTTCACCGCCGCGTCGGCGGCGAGGTCGAGGTCGGCGTCGGGGAGGACCAGCATGTGGTTCTTCGCCCCGCCGAGCGCCTGCACGCGCTTGCCGTGCCGGGTTCCGGTCTCGTAGACGTAGCGGGCGATGGGAGTCGAGCCGACGAACGAGATCGCGCGCACCTCGGGGTGTTCGAGCAGCGCGTCCACGGCCACCTTGTCGCCGTGGACGACGTTGAGTACGCCGTCGGGAAGGCCCGCCTCGGTGAGGCGCTCGGCCATCCAGTTCGCCGCCGTCGGGTCCTTCTCGCTGGGCTTGAGCACCACGGCGTTGCCCGCAGCGAGGGCGATGGCGAAGAACCACATCGGCACCATCGCGGGGAAGTTGAACGGGCTGATGATCCCGACCACGCCGAGCGGCTGGCGCAGGGTGTAGACGTCGATGCCGGTCGAGACGTTCTCGGAGTACGCGCCCTTGGTCAGGTGACCCAGGCCGCACGCGAACTCCACGACCTCGAGGCCTCGCGCGATCTCGCCGTGCGCGTCGGAGATCACCTTTCCGTGCTCGGAGGTGAGGATAGCGGCGAGTTCGTCCTTGCGCTGATTCACCAGCTCGCGGAAGGCGAACATCACCTGCTGGCGTTTGGCGATGCTGGCGTTCTTCCACTCCGCCGCGGCGGCCGAGGCGACGCCGACGACGCGGTCGACGTCGTCGGCGGTGGCGAAGCGCACCTCCTTCTGCACCGCGCCGAGCGCAGGGTTGTAGACCGGGCCGGTGCGGTCGCCCGCTCCCGCCCAGGGGGCGCCTCCCACCCAGTGATCGAGGATCGCGGTCGCGGACGGCGTCGTCTGCTCCAGGGTCGTGGTGTCGGTCATCTCTTCCTTCCGGTGGGTCCCCTCGTGAGGGACACGTGGTTCCAGTGTGTCGTCAGAGCCGCACGGTGGCGAGGGCGGCGTCGTAGATCTCCAGCGCCTCGGCGACCTCGTCGGCGGTGACCACGCACGGCGGTACGACATGGATGCGGTTGTCGGCGGTGAAGGGCAGCAGGCCCCGCGCCATCAGGTCTTTCTTGAGCGCACCGATGCCGGCGGCCGGCAGCGGCTCTCGCGTCTCACGGTCGGCGACGAGCTCGAGGGCCCAGAAGACCCCTTCGCCGCGCACCTCGCCGATGACCTCGTGCTTCTCGGCCAGGGCGAGAAGGCCCGGGCCGATCGCCTCCGCACCCATGCGGCGGGCGTTGTCGACGATGCCCTCGGACTCCATCGCGTCGAGCGCCGCGATGATGGATGCCGCGGCGAGCGGGTGTCCGCTGTAGGTGAGGCCGCCGGGGAAGACCCGCTCGTCGAACGTGGCGGCGATCTCGTCGGAGATGATCACCCCGCCGACGGGCACATAGCCGGAGTTGACGCCCTTGGCGAAGGTGATGAGGTCGGGCACCACGTCGTAGCCGTCGAACGCGAACCAGCGTCCGGTGCGGCCGAAGCCTGCCATGACCTCGTCGAGGATGAGGAGGATGCCATAGCGGTCGGCGAGGGCGCGCACACCGGCCAGGTAGCCCGGCGGCGGCAGCAGCACCCCGGCGGTGCCGGGCACCGACTCCAGCAGCAGGGCGGCGATGCTTTCCGGGCCCTCGGCCTGGATGACGCGCTCGAGGTGGTGGAGCGCCCGTGCGCTCTCGTCCTCTGGCGTGGTCGCCCAGAACTCCGAGCGATACAGGTACGGGCCGAAGAAGTGCACGTGCCCGCGGGCGTACTCGTTCGGGATGCGACGCCAGTCGCCGGTCGCGACGATCGCCGCCCCGGTGTTGCCGTGGTACGAGCGGTAGGTCGACAGCACCTTCTCGCGCCCCACCTCGCCCTTGGCCGCGGCGTGGAGGCGCGCCATCCGGACCGCGTTCTCGATCGCATCCGCCCCGCCGTTGGTGAAGAAGACCCGGTTCATCCCCTCGGGGGCCCGGGCGACGATGCGGGCCGCGGCCTCGCCGCGCTGCAGGTTCGCCGTTGCGGGACCGATCGTCGCGAGCCGCGCGGCCTGCTCCTGGATGGCCGCGACCACCGCGGGGTGCTGGTGGCCGATGTTGACGTTCACGAGCTGGCTCGAGAAATCCAGCATCCGATGGCCGGCGTGATCCCACACCGTCGTTCCCGACCCGCCGGCGATGACGGGGAGGTCCAGGCCCGCCTGCGCCGACCACGAGTGGAAGACGTGTGCGCGATCGAGTTCTTTGGCCCGGGCGTCGAGATCGGTCTGGATGTCGGTGGTCATGGTCTCTCCTCATGCGGCGAACGTCGGCACGGCGCGCATATGCAGTCTCGCCGATCGCGGGCGTGTTGGGGAGAGGGGGACGCCGAGCGTGCTGCCTCTCCGCTCAGGCGCCGAGAAGCGAGAGGGCGTGGAACAGCACGTACGCCGGCCACACGATCGCCTGCAGCAGGCCGAGGATGAACCCCCAGAACGACCCGTCCGACACCGACACGAAGTAGATCGCGGCGCCGATGTAGGCCAGGAAGAAGAAGAAGCCCCACGCGCCGGAGTTGACCACGGTGACACGACTGTCGGATGCCATGAGCTGACCTCATCTCCTCCCGTCGGGCGTTCACGTCGATGATCGCGGGGCGCCACGGGTGGCGCCGGGTCCAAGGTCCCGCGAGACAGCACTCCGGCGTCGAGACCGACCGCGGTGCAATCGGTCTCGACGCGCAGGTGCCGTCTCGCGGAGCAGCGATGGTGCGGCGCGACCTAGTTGCCGCCCTCCTGCAGTTCGACCTCGATGGGCTCGAACGACTCGCCGAAGACGTCGACGCCGTCGGCCTCGAGCTCGTCGAGCGCCTGCTGGATGTACTCGTTCGAGTACGCCGTCGCCGGCGGCTTTTCGGTGATGAGGCGTGCACCGGTCTCGTTGACCGCCGCGAGGGCGCCCTCGACGGTCTGCGTCCACGCCGCTTCGTCGATGATGCCGATGCCGTCGGTCGCCGGCCAGATGAGCTTGTTGGTCTCGTTCATCATCCACAGCTCGTGGCTCGGGCCCCAGCCCGAACCCGACGCGAGGGTGATGTCGGCGGCTTCCTCGGGGTTGTCTCGCGCGTACGCCCACCCCTTGATGACGGCCTTGAGGAAGGCGACGGCCGTCTCGGCGTACGCCTCGTCGGACTCGAGGCGCTGGGTGTCGGCCCAGATGGCGTCCTGCAGCATGGCGCCGACGGTGTCCTGGTAGCTGATGACCGAGAAGTCCTCCGGCTGGTACAGCTCACCGGTGTCAGGGTCGACGGTCTCCAGCAGCTGAGCGTACTCGTTGTAGGTCATCGCCTGGGCCGCGTCGATGTCGCCCTGCAGGAAGGCGTTCATGTTGAAGTCCTGCGTGATGATCTCGACCGTCGTGGAGTCCAGACCCTCGGCGGCCATCGCTGCGAAGATCTCCCACTCGTTCCCGAAGCCCCATGACCCGATGCGCTTCCCCTCGAAGTCGGCGACCGACTCGATGCCCGCGTCGGCCCACGAGACCTGAAGCGTGCCCGAGCGCTGGAAGATCTGGGCGATGTTGGTGAGGTTCGCGCCCGCCTCGATCGAGCCGAGCACCTTGGGCACCCAGGCGATGGCGAAGTCGACGTCGCCCGCGGCGAGGGCATCCTGCGGCACGATGTCGCCCCCGGAGGGGATGATCTCCACCTCCAAGCCCTCCTCCTCGAAGAAGCCCTGGTCGGCGGCGGCGAAGTAACCGGCGAACTGCGCCTGCGGCAGCCACTGCAGCTGGAGCTTCACCGGGGTCAGTTCTCCGTCGGATGCGCCGCCCGAGGCGTCACCCCCGCCCGCATCGGAGCCGCCGGAAGAGCAGGCGGTGAGGACGAGCGCCGCGGTGAGCGCGGCCGCTCCGGCCGCGAGGATGCGGCGTGTGCTGTGTCTCATGGTGGTTTCCCTTCGAATCCCTCCCGGGATCACGTCGTGCGATGGGATGGTGCGGTGTCGGCCCCGCCGGGTGCGGGGACGCTGTCAGGGGCGGGCGTCATCGCGCGCCCCCCGGAGAGAGACGGCGGAGCACCAGGCGCTCCAGAGCCGCGGTGGCGAGGAAGAACAGCAGGCCGAGCGCGATCGCTGCGGCGACGTAGGCCCACGCGCGGGCGTAGGCGCTCGTGGCGGCCGAGGTCGAGATGAAGCTCCCGAGGCCCCCGCGGGGCCCGCCGAAGTATTCGGCGACGAGCGCGGAGATCACCGCGAGCGAACTGGCGATCCGGATGCCGGTGAGAAGGAACGGCGCGGCTGTCGGCAGCGTCACCGCGCGGAAGGCCTGTGACGAGGTGGCGGCGTAGCTGCGCATGAGGTCGCGGTGCACCGGGCGGGTCTGACGAAGGCCCCGGAGGGTGTTGACAAAGGCCGGAACGAACGACGCCAAGGCTGCGATCGCCTGCCGCCCGAACTGGCTGTCGGCGCCGAACATGGAGTTCAGCACCGGGGCGAGCGCGACGATCGGCACGACGGCGAGCGCGGCGACGACCGGCGCCGACATGCCGTCGACCGCCTGCCACCGGGCCGCGAGGGCGGCCAGCGCGACGGCGAGGACCGTGCCGACGATGAGCCCGAGGAGCGCGTTCGTGCCGGTCACCAGGGTCGCGTCGGCGATCGCGGGAGCGAAGGCGATGAACTCCTCCGCGATGGCCGCGGGGCTCGGGAGCAGATAGTCCGAGACCCCGACGACCCCGACCAGCAGCTGCCAGACGCCGAGGAAGATCAGCCCGACGGCGATCGGGGCGATGATCCGCAGGCGCTCGGCGGTGGCGGCCGTCATCGCATCTCCCGCGTCGCGGCGCGCTCGCCGTCGGCCTGGCCGTGGAGGGCTTCGCGCACCGCGGTCACTCTGTCGAAGAAGACGGATGCTTCGCGCAGGGCCTCATCGCGTCGGGTGTCCCCGAAGCTGACATCCACCACCGAGGTGATCCTCCCCGGGCGCGGCGACATGACGACCACCCGGTCGGAGAGGAAGACCGCCTCGGGGATGGAGTGGGTGACGAAGACGACGGCCGCGCCGGTCTCGGTCGCGATGCGCGCGAGCTCGGCCTGCATGCGCTCGCGCGTCATCTCGTCGAGGGCGCCGAACGGCTCATCCATCAGCAGCAGCCGCGGCTGCTCGGCGAGGGCCCGCGCGATCGCGACGCGCTGCTGCATCCCTCCCGACAGCTGGTCGGGGTACCGGTCGGCGAAGTCGGTGAGGCCGACCATCTCGGTGAGCTCAGCCACCCGGGAGCGTCGCTCTGCGGCGCCGACGCCGTGGATCTCGAGCGGCAGGGCGATGTTCGCCGCCACGGTGCGCCAGGGGAGGAGACCCGCCTGCTGGAAGGCGATGCCGTAGTCCTGGTCGCGCCTGGCCTGGGACGGGTCTTTGCCGAAGACCTCGATGCGCCCTGACGAGGCGGTGTCGAGGTCGGCGATCAGGCGCAGCAGCGTCGATTTGCCGCACCCCGACGGACCGATCAGCGATACGAATTCGCCGGGGGCGACGGTGAGGTCGACGGCGGTGAGCGCCTGCACCTCGCCCGCGGCGGTGGCGAACGTCTTCGTCACGTCGGTCGCCGAGACCGCCGCGGTCGTGGTCGGTGCTTCGGTGGTGGGGGTGGGGGCGCTCATGCGGTGACCTCGCCTCGTCGATAGTTCTTCAGGATGACGCCGAGGACTGCGATCGACCCGGCGGCGATGAGCCCGAGGGCCACCGCGCCGAAGATCGGCCCCCACGCCTTGGCGGGATCGCCCGATGCCTGGCCGGCGAACTGGATGAGAAGCCGGCCGATCCCGCCTTGGAGGCCGGTGGACACCTCGGCGACGACGGCGCCGACCACGGCGTTGGCCGCCCCCAGGCGCAGGGCCGGGAGGAGGTAGGGCACCGCGGCGGGGAGCCGCAGGCGCCAGAGGGTCTGCCAGTACCCGGCCGAGTAGGTCTGGAAGAGCTCGGCGTGCAGGCGCTCGGGTGACTGCAGCCCGCGGAGTGCGCCGACGGCGATGGGGAAGAACGCCAGGTACGAGGCGATGACGGCCACCGACATCCAGTCCTGCCACTGGGCGCCGGCGATCTCGATGCGCGATCCCCAGCTGCGGACGATCGGGGCGAAGGCGATCAGTGGAACCGTCTGGCTGAGGATGATCCAGGGGAGAAGTCCCCATTCCGCCAGCTGCCAGCGCTGCATCACCAGGGCCAGCGCCATGCCGACGACGAGGCCTACGAGCCATCCGGCCGCCGCGATCCCCAGGGTCGTGAGGGCGGCGAGGGCGACCGCCGCCCAGAGCGGCGGCGACCCGTCCTGCCGGGTGACGGGTTCTGCCAGGCGCACCACCATGTCCCAGACGTGGGGCATCGCGAGGTCGGTGGTGCGCGGGAGGACCCGCACGTCGCCGACGAGCACGCCGTTCTCGGGTGCGAGGAGCTTGTACCCCTCCCAGAGCAGGATGACGGCGGCGACCCCGACGACGCCCCAGAGCCACGCCGCGCCCCGGCGACCGCCGCGGCGCCCGCCGGGGCGCGTGGCACGGACCGACGTCGACCGGGCGGCGGCGGTGACGACGTCGGGTGCGACATCCGTTCTCGTCATCCAGCCCTCACTTCTTCGCCGCCACGTGTGCCTGCAGAGCCGGGATCACGGTCTCGCCGTACACCCGCAGGGTCTCCTCCTTGTTGTCGTGCTGGAGGTACCCCGCGAACTGGGTGACCCCGAGGGCGCGCAGCTGCTCGAGCTTGGCGATGTGCTCCTCGGCGGTGCCGAGGATGCAGAACCGCTCGACGATCTCGTCGGGCACGAAGTCGACATGGTCGTTGTCGGCCTTGCCGTGGGTGTTGTAGTCGTACCCGGTGCGACCGGCGATGTAGTCGGTCAGGGCGTCGGGGACGGCGCCGTGCTGGCCGTATTTCGCGACGATGTCGGCGACGTGATTGCCGACCATGCCCCCGAACCACCGGCACTGCTCGCGCATGTGGGCGCGGTCGGTGCCTATGTACATGGGCGCTGCCACGCAGAACGCGATGCTGTCGGGGTCGCGACCGGCGGCCTCGGCGGCATCCCGCACGGTTTTGATCATCCACGCGGCGATGTCGACGTCGGCCAGTTGCAGGATGAAGCCGTCGCCGACCTCGCCCGTGAGCTTCAGCGCGAGGGGACCGTAGGCGGCGACCCAGACGTCGAGTTCCGACCCGCGGCTCCAGGGGAACTGCAGGGTCGCGCCGTTGTACTCCACCGGGCGCGAGTTCGCGAGCTCGCGGATGACGTGGATCGACTCCCGAAGCTCCTTCAGCGTCGTCGGCTTGCCGTTGGTGACCCGCACCGCCGAGTCGCCCCGGCCGATGCCGCAGATCGTGCGGTTGCCGTACATCTCGTTGAGGGTCGCGAACACCGAGGCGGTGACCGTCCAGTCGCGGGTCGCCGGGTTCGTCACGAACGGACCGACGATGACCCGCTTGGTCTCGGCGAGGATCGCCGAGTGGATCACGTACGGCTCCTGCCACAGCAGGTGCGAGTCGAAGGTCCACACGTGGCTGAACCCGTGGGCCTCGGCAAGTTTCGCCAGCTGCACCGTGCGGGCGGCGGGTGGATTGGTCTGCAGGACGACGCCGAAATCCATGGCCGTCACACCAGGTACTGGCTCAGGCCGCGACGGAGGTACTGCCCGTCGCCCTTGCTGCCGTGGTAGGTGCCGCCGTCGACGATGATCTTCCCCCGCGAGATGACGGTGTCGACGTGGCCATCGACCTCGAAACCCTCCCACGCCGAGTGATCCATGTTCATGTGGTGGCTCGCCGCCGAGATGGTGGTGTGCCCGTGCGGGTCGTAGATCACGACATCCCCGTCGGCGCCCGGCTGGATCACGCCCTTCTTGCCGTAGAGGCCGAACATCCGCGCCGGGGTCGTGGAGGTCAGCTCCACCCAGCGCTCGAGGGTGATCTTGCCGGTCACGACGCCCTGGTACATCAGATCCATGCGGTGCTCGACCGAGCCGATCCCGTTGGGGATCGCGCGGAAGTCATCCTTCCCCAGCTCCTTCTGGCCCTTCATGCAGAACGGGCAGTGATCGGTGGAGACCATCTGGATGTCGTTGGTGCGCAGGGCCTGCCACATGTGGTGCTGATGGCCCTCGCCGCGGCTCCGCAACGGCGTCGAGCACACCCATTTCGCGCCTTCGAACTGGCCCCACTCCTGGCTGAACGCACCGAGCTGCTCTTCGAGCGAGAGGTAGAGGTACTGCGGACAGGTTTCGCCGAAGACGTTCCAGCCCTGGTCTCGCGCCCAGGCCAGCTGATCGACGGCCTGCTTGGCGCTGACGTGCACGACGTACAGCGGCGCGCCGGTGAGGTTCGCGAGCATGATCGCGCGGTGGGTGGCCTCCTCCTCCATCTGCCAGGCGCGGGCGATGCCGTGGTAGTACGGCGCCTTCTTGCCCGCCTCGGCCAGCTGGGCGGCGAGCACGTCGATCGCGGGGCCGTTCTCGGCGTGCATCATCGTCAGCAGCCCCGTGTCGGCCGACTTCTGCATCGCCCGGAGGATCTGCGCGTCGTCGGAGTAGAACACCCCGGGGTAGGCCATGAAGAGCTTGAAGCTCGTCACCCCCTCGTCGATGAGGGAGTCCATCGCCCGCAGCGAATCGTCGTCGACCCCGCCGATGATCTGGTGGAAGCCGTAGTCGATCGCGCAGTTGCCGGCGGCCTTCTCGTGCCAGGCGGCCAGTCCGTCTTCGACGCGCTCGCCGTAGCGCTGCACGGCGAAGTCGATGATGCTCGTCGTCCCGCCCCAGGCCGCCGCGCGCGTCCCGGTCTCGAAGGTGTCCGAGGCCGCGGTGCCGCCGAAGGGCAGCTCCATATGCGTGTGGGCGTCGATGCCGCCGGGGATCACGTACTTGCCGGTCGCGTCGACGACGGTGTCGACGGTCGCCGCCAGGTCGGTGCCCAGCAGGTGCGAACCGGGGGCCAGCACCGCGACGATGGTCTCGCCGTCGATGAGCACATCGGCGTCGCCGCGGCCGGTCGCGGAGACGACGGTGCCTCCGGTGATGAGTGTGGTGGTCATGAAATGATCTCCTTGGTTGTTGCTGCGCGGCGCAGGCAGCGCCGACGTGCCATCCGGCTAGCGGCGGCCGCTGCACGATCCGGCGGTCGCCGACGCATGCCCCCGCGGCGGCCTCTGGCCACCGCTCCCGCCAGACCCGATGCCAGCGTCGGCGACCGCCGGATCGCTCCGCTCGGATGCGCTTGAGTGCGGTCCATGGCGTCGGGGATCAGGGGCGGGCGATCTTCGTGTAGGAGTCGGGACGACGGTCGCGATAGAACTGCCAGTCGTCGCGCATCTCGCGCACCATCTCCATGTCGAGGTCGCGCACGAGGATCTCCCCCTCGGTGCCCGAGCCCCGCTCGCCGACGAAGTTGCCCCGCGGGTCGATGACCTGGCTGGTGCCGTAGAAGTCCACGGCCAGCTCGCCGTACTCGTTGTCCTCGCGTCCCACGCGGTTCGGCTGGAGCACGAAGTACCCGTTCGCGACGGCGGCCGCAGGTCCCTCGACCTCCCAGAGCCGGTTCGACAGGCCGGGCTTGGTGGCATTTGGGTTGAAGACCATGTGCGCGTCGTTCAGGCCGAGCTCGCGCCATCCCTCCGGGAAGTGCCGGTCGTAGCAGATGTACATGCCGATCCGACCGACCGCGGAGTCGAACACCGGGTAACCGAGGTTGCCGGGGCGGAAGTAGAACTTCTCCCAGAACCGGTCGAGGTGGGGAAGGTGGTGCTTCCGGTACTTCCCGAGGATCGTGCCGTCGGCATCGACCAGCACCGCGGTGTTGTAGTACACCCCGGTCTCCGCCTCCTCGTAGATGGGGAGGACCATCACGGTGCCGAGCTCCTTCGCGACGGCGGCGAAGCGCTGCACGATCGGGCCGTCGGCGGCTTCGGCGAAGCGGTAGTACTTCTTGTCCTGCGTGATCCCGAAGTAGGGGCCGTAGAACAGCTCCTGGAAGCAGACCACCTGGGCGCCCTGCGCGGCGGCATCCCGGGCGAAGCCCTCGTGCTTGTCGAGCATCGACTCCTTGTCGCCGGTCCAGGTCGTCTGTGTGATCGCTGCGCGCACCGTCGTCATCTACGCATCTCCATCCGTGTCGTCCAGTACTTCTTCGTGCTGACGCCGACGGGGACCGGTGTCGGGACCGTCCGGTGCGTACTCACCCCGTGGACTGATCCTTCTTCCCGGACGTTTCCCGCCGGTTTCGGCCTGTGTCCGGACAGTAAAGCCTCGGCCGCGCGCCCACAAGAGGCGGTGTCCTCATCGCGGAGATACATCGGAGGACGGATGCCGCGCGGCATCCGCTCCTCTAACGTGAAACGGTGTTCCGCCCGCTCCGTCCCCTTCAGACCGCGACCGACATCGCGGTGGCGGGCGGCTTCTTCCTGGTCGTCGTCGTCTTCGAGCTGAACGCCGGGATGGGAACGACGGGATCGCCGAACGGACTGTCGGCGGTCCTCGGGGTCATCGGCTACGTGCTGCTTTTCAGCACGGCACTCGGATTCCGCCGCTTCGCACCCGGGGTGGCGCTGGGGTTGGCCTGGGCCGGAGCGCTCCTGCAGATGAGCCTCGCGCGCGGACCGAGTCTGGTCGACATCGCCGTGTTCGGCGTGCTCTACACCGCCGCCGCCTACGGGAGCACGCGGGTGTTCTGGTCGGGCTTCGCGTCGGCGCTGACGGGCGCGGTCGTCATCACGGTCTACCTCTCCCTCGGGCCACTGAGCTCGACTCCCCTCGATCTGTCGGTCCTTCCCGTGGCTGTCCTGATCCTGGGCGGAGCGACGTTCGCCCTGATGCTCGCCTGGACGACGGGGGCGCTCGTGCGCACCGCTCGGCGCGCGCGGGAGAACCGCCTCGCCCAGGAGCGGGCCGAGAAGGAGGCGCGGTCGGAGTTCGAGCGGGCGCGCATCGCACGCGACATGCACGACGTCGTGGCGCATTCGCTCGCGGTGGTCGTCGCCCAGGCCGATGGGGCGCGGTACGCCGCCGCCGCCGATCCGCAGGCGGCGACCGACGCTCTGCAGACCATCTCGTCTACGGCCCGCGCCGCGCTCGCCGATGTGCGGCTGCTCCTCACGCAGCTGCGCCACAGTCAGGGCGACGGGCCGCAGCCGAGCCTCGCCGACCTCGAGGAGCTGTGGGCGCAGGTGCGCGCCGCGGGCGTCGACCTGCGCGTCGACATCGACCCCGCCCCGCCGGGCGAGCCGCCGGCATCCGTCCAGATCGCTGTCTACCGCATCCTGCAGGAGGCGCTCACGAACGCGCTCCGCCACGGGCAGTCGGGCGGCCCCGTCGATGTGCGCCTGTCGTGGGGCGCGGAGCGTGTCGATCTCACCGTACGGAACCCCGTCGTCGCCGGGTCGTCGGCCCCGGCCCGCACGGGGCACGGGGTGATCGGCATGCGGGAGCGCACACAGCTCGCCGGCGGCGACTTCGCCGCGGCAGAGGAGTCCGGCGCGTTCGTGGTGCGTGCGTCGATCCCCGTGGAGGCCCTGGCATGACCCCCTCGTGGCTGCGCGCCTTTGCGCTGTGTACAACCGCGGGTCTTGCGGCCGGCACCCCGGGGGGCGTCACCACCGTGCGGCGTGTCGCCGCGGCGCCCCGCCGTTGCGCGCGCATCGAGGGAGGACGACGATGATCCGCGTGGTGCTGGTCGACGACCAGGCGCTCTTCCGCGCGGGGATTCGCATGGTGGTCGACTCTCAGCCCGACCTCGAGGTCGTCGGCGAGGCCGCCGACGGACGCGAGGCGCTGGCGGTGGTGCGGGCGGTGCGGCCCGACGTGGTGCTGATGGACATCCGGATGCCGGTGATGGACGGCCTCGCCGCCACCGCCGAGCTGCTGCGCGACCCCGAGCCGCCGCGCGTGGTCATGCTGACGACGTTCGACCTCGACGAGGCGGCGGCGCGGGCGATCCGCGGGGGCGCGAGCGGATTCCTGCTGAAGGACGCCGATCCGGAGTTCCTCCTGGCAGCGATCCGCACCGTCCACGCGGGGTCGGCGGTGATCGCGGCGTCGGCGACCCGTGATCTGTTCGCCCGATTCGCCGACGCCGCGCCGCGCCCCGTTCCCCCCGCCTACGGCGAGCTCACCGAGCGCGAGCGCGAGATCTTCGCCCTCGCCGCGCGGGGGCTCTCCAACGCCGAGATCGCGGCGCGGGAGTACCTCTCGGAGGCCACGGTCAAGACGCACATCAGCCGCATCCTGACCAAGCTCGCGCTGCGCGATCGCGTGCAACTGGTGGTCTTCGCTTTCGAGCACGGCCTGGCCTGAGGCCGCACCGCGTCGACACGTGGAGCGTCTCGTCTTCGCTCCTCGCTCAACGACCGGGGCGGGGCGTTATGCCCGGTCGTTGAGCGAGCGCAGCGAGTCGAAACGCCCCGCGCCCGGCCCGTCCGGCCGCCCCGCGTCATCCCTCCGATGTACACGGATCGGTCCCGCGGCCGACGCGCCCGCACCCCGGCGATTCCTAGCGTCGAGGCATGCACATCTCCTCCACCGACCTTGGCCTGGCGGCCCGGGTGCAGCAGCTGACCAAGACCTACGGCGCCGGCGACAGCGCCGTGCGCGCGCTCGACGGCGTGACGATCGGCATCCGCCGCGGCGAGTTCACCGCCATCATGGGCCCGTCCGGCTCGGGCAAGTCCACGCTCATGCACGTCATGGCGGGGCTCGACGCCCCCACCTCGGGTCGCGCGTGGCTCGGCGACACCGAGATCACGGGCCTCAGCGACCTCGATCTCACCATCCTGCGCCGCCGCCGCGTCGGGTTCGTGTTCCAGGCGTTCAACCTCGTGCCCACCCTCGACGCGCTCGGCAACATCCTGCTGCCCTTCGACCTCGACGGTCGGCGCCCGTCGGCGCTGGAGCGCGCGCGAATCGACCGCCTCGTCGAATCGCTCGGGCTCGCCGCGCGGCTCGGCCACCGCCCGCATCAGCTCTCGGGCGGCCAGCAGCAGCGCGTCGCGATCGCCCGCGCCCTGGCCACCGCCCCCGACGTGGTGTTCGCCGACGAGCCGACCGGCAACCTCGATTCCCGCAGCGGCCGCGAGGTGCTGCGCCTCCTCGCCGACGCCAGCCGCGAGCACGGCCAGTCGATCGCGATGGTCACCCACGACCCGGTCGCCGCCAGCCACGCCGACCGCGTCATCGTGCTCGGCGACGGCCGCATCGCCGCCGACAAGCCACGACAGAGCGCCGAGGAGATCTCAGCCTTTCTCCTCGCCAGCGAGCAGCAGGCCCCGGCATCCGTGCAGGTGACGGCATGAGCGCGGTCGCCCTGGCAGAGCGAACAGATCGGATGCCACGCACCGCAGCCCCGCGATGGCTGTTCCTGCGCGAGCGCGGCATGGGCGCGAGCATCCTCGTCGCGGCGATCTCGAGCGCGTTCGGTGTGCTCCTCGTGTCGGTCACCGGCTACCTCGCGGCGATCCTCCGCGCCGATCCCTACATCGGCGACAGCGGGACGCTGGCGTTCGTGCTGAGCTTCCTCACCGTCATCCTCGTCGGCGTCGCGGTCTACGTCGCCGGGATCGTCACCGCGAACACGTTCGCCACCGTCATCGCCGGGCGCACCGGGCAGATCGCCCTCATGCGCCTCATCGGCGCCTCGGCGCGCGCGCAGCGCCAGGAGGTCGCCCGGCAGGGGCTCATCGTCGGCGTCATCGGGGCGCTCGCCGGTCTCGTCGCCGGCACCGGCGTCGCCGCGCTCGGCGTGGTCGTCGGCACCGAGCTGCTCGGGCTCGACGGCGTCTCGTACGGTGTCGTCACCGGAGAACTTCTCGTGCCCGCGGCGATCGTCGCGCTCACGACGTGGGTTGCGGCGTGGGCCGGATCTCGACGGGTGCTGACCGTCACGCCCATGCAGGCGCTCGGGGGCGCCGTGGAGGCCACGCGCGAAGACGTCGTCCGTCGCACCGGACGCAATGTGGCCGCCGTCGTGCTCTTCTCGGTCGGCGGTGCACTCCTCGCCGCGGGCATCGCGCTCGGGCTGGTCACTCCGCTCGGTGTCGCCATCGCGTTCATCGGCGGCATCTTCTCCTTCACCGGCATCGCACTCGGCGCGACCCTTCTCATGCCCCCGGTGCTGCGGCTGATCGGTCGGCTCTTCGGAGGGTCGGCGACCGCGCGGCTGGCTGCCGAAAACGCACTCCGCTACCCCGAGCGGTCGAGTCGCATGGCGATCGGGGTGGTGATGGGCGTCACCCTCGTGACGATGTTCGCCGTCGCGATCGAGTCGACCAAGGCCGTGCTCACCGCGTCGGCCGGCGGCGAGCTTCCCGACGAGATGGCAGCGGTGATCGACACCTTCGCCGCGGTGATGATGGTGCTCGTCGCGATCTCGGCGGTGATCGCCGCCGTGGGCCTGGTCAACCTCCTCACCCTGGGCGTCGTGCAGCGCCGTCGCGAGCTCGGACTGCTCCGCGCCCTCGGACTCACCGCCCCCCAGGTGCGGCGGGTCGTGCTGCTCGAGGCGGCGCACCTCACCATCGCCGCGCTCGCGACGGGTCTGGTCCTGGGTGTGGTCTACGGGTGGGCGGGCGCGCAGTCGCTGCTCGGGTCGGTCCCGGGCGACCCGAGCCTTCCGCCAGGGCCGACGTTCGTCTGGCCCGCCGTGCCGCTCGTCCCGGTGCTCGTCGTGGTCGCCGCGACCGCGGTGCTCACTCTCATCGCGGCGGTGGTGCCGACGCGCCTTGCGACCCGGGTCGCGCCCGTGGAGGCGCTCGCCGAGTGACGCGCGCGGGCGGCGGGTGCGCGGGCGAGTGCGTGCGCGGGTGGGCCGGCGAGTGCGTGCGCGGGTGCGCCGGCGAGTGCGCTGCCGTGCTGGGCGGCTGCGCTGCCGTGCTCGGCGCCTGCGCGGGTGGGCTCACCGGCGGACCGGAGGAGATCGACACACCGGAGGACGCGCCGCGGCGCAGCCGCCTCCCTCGTGTCGATCTCCTTCCGTGTGTCGCCGAGCGGGCGGCCTCGTCCGCGTCAGTGCCGCATCCGCGTCGGCCGATGACGAACGTCAGTCCGCGGGCGCCTCGTCAGCGGGCGGCGCGTCGTGCGCCCACGTCGGTGCGAGCGCCCGGATGCGCGCTGCGCGCCACTGCCAGGCCGCCCACAGCCCCGGCCAGAGCACCGGCGCGGCCGCCCCGCCGATGACGAGGCGGTCGCGCCACAGGGTCTTCGCCGGGTCGCCCGGCGCGGGGGAGACCGCCATCTGGTGGTCCCAGACGTCGAGGGCCGCGAGCGGCCCGGAGATCGGGATGCCGCTGTCGCGGAAGATGCGGATCGGCCCGTCCGGGCCCTGCACCGTGCGATCGCTCGCGTGGATGATCTGCCGGCCGAGCGACACCCGGCCGCCGAGGCTCATCTCGACCCCGACCTCGGCTCCCGGCTCCCAGGCGGTCGGCAGCGCGTCGGGTTCGAGGGGCGCCAGCTGCACGAGCGGGCCGTACAGTTCCGCGACCGCGCGCGGGGAGTGCAGCGCCCGCCACGCGGCATCCGCATCGCAGTCGATGACGAGCTTCAGCATGATCCGCATGTGCCCACTCTGTCATTCCGCGCCGCCCGGCCCGCCCGTTTAGGCTGACGGAATGCCCTCGCCCTTCGATCAGTCCCGCTATCAGGTGCGTCTGGACTGGGGGCTCGACGCCCTCGCACGCCTCGCGCCCGCCGACATCGTGGTCGTCGTCGACGTGCTCCGCTTCTCCAGCACCGCGATCGACGTCGTCGACCGGGGCGAGGAGATGATGCTGGATGACACCGCCTTCGCCGTGTCACTGAACGGCGCCCGCGTCGCCGCTGCCGCCGCTGCCGCCGCCGCCGGCGCGGGCCCCGTCCCTTCCGGCCCTCACGCGGTCGAGGACGAACCCGCGGGTCCGATCGTCCTCCTCGCGGGACTGCGCAACGCCTCGGCCGTCGCCCAGGCGATCGCCGATGAGCAGGAGCGCCGCGGCCGCCGCACCTCGATCTCGATCATCCCCGCCGGCGAGCTCGGTCACGGCGGCGCCCCGCTGCGCTTCGCCGTCGAGGATCTCCTCGGCGCCGGCGCCGTGATCGACGCCCTCACCACCCGGGGGATCGACCACTCCTCGCCCGAAGCCGCCACGGCGGGGGAAGCGTTCCGCGGTCTTCGCGGCGCCGTCCGTCACCTGCTGACCGCGAGCGGGTCCGGTCAGGAACTCATCGAGAAAGACCTGCGGCCCGACGTCGTCCGCGCCGCCGAGGTCGACGCCTCAGACGCCGTGCCGATCGTGCGCGGGGACCGCATCACCCGGCTCTGACCGGCCCGGAGCGGCATCCGGTCGCGGTGTCATCGCGGCCAACCGCGTCGCGGCTGAGATCTCGCGCCGCGTCCAGGTGAACAGATGGCGACGGTCGAATCGCGGCGCGCAGGCGACGCACGACGTCGCCCGCGGCGGACGGCGATGCCGGTAGGCGGTGTGCCCGGCGGGGCACACCCCCACCCACGGCGCGAGTTCGACAGCCGTCTCGCCGTCGTGGGTGGTGCCCCCGACGTAGCCCAGCTCCCGCGCGATGCGCTTCCACTCGGCACCGTGTCCGGCGGCCGGCCCGGCGAGGGCGTGGGCGACCTCGTGCAGGAGCGTCTGGTGATTGGTGTCGTCGTCGTACCGCGCCGACAGGTAGCGCGAGACGCTGATGCGCCTGCGGCGGAAGTCGCACAGGCCCGCGCGCCGCTTGGCGTTGTCGAAGCCGAAGGTCCAGGAGGGGTCGAGGTGCCGGCGGATCAGAGCGTTCGCCCAGACGCGCACACGTTCAGGTTCTGTCATGCCGTGAGGTTAGAACGTACCTACGACACTCAGCTCGCGACCGACGTCCGCATGCGCCGCCGCTCGGAGGCGTCGATGGCCAGCAGCGTCGATTCGAGCTGCTCGTCGGGAGCGCCCGACTCCTGCCGGAGGAACAGTGCGCGCTTGAAGTCGGTGCGCGCGGCGTCGTAATCCTCGCCGTCGTAACGGGTCTTGCCGCGGTGCTGGTAGGCGAAGGCGGCGATGCCCGACCAGCCCTGGCCGTCGGCCTCCTCGGCGCAGGCGGTGAGCTCCTGGTCGGCGGCGGCGAGCTGTCCGCGCACCTGCAGCACGGTGGCGTGGAGGATCCGGGCACGCAGCAGATCCTTGCGCGTCCCCGCCATCCGGGCCACGCGCACCGACTGCTCCGAGAGCACCAGCGCGTCGTCGAGTCGATCGAGGACCTTCAGCAGCCACACCCGCTCGAGCAGGGCCGGCAGACTCCGCTGCTCGCCGATCTCATCCAGGCGCCCCTCGCAACGGACAGGGTCGACCTGCTCCCGCAGAGTGTCGGGGTCGTATCCCAGGATGTAGCTCATGATCGACTCCTTCCGCGCTCGAGGGTCCCGCGCCCACGCTCCACCAGTCTGCGCGACAGCGGTGCCGGCGTCGGCGTGGCACGCCGCAGGGCGGCATCCGGATCAGGATTCATCGTTCGAAGACGGATGCCGCGGGCTTGGGCGACGGCGTGGAGTCGGCGTCGGTCGCGATGCGCGCTCCGCGCGCGAACTCCACGACCTCCTCGCCCTCGGCCACCTTTGCGGGGTGGGGGCCTGCGGCCATCAGTCGCGGCAGCCACTGGGTGGGGAGGGGCGAGGGGGAGGCGGCGACGACGAGGTTGCCGAACCGGCGACCCTTCAGCGTCTGCACCTCGGCCAGCACGATGACGTGGGGGAGCACCTCGCGCACCGTCGCCACCTGACGACGGGCGAAGGCGAGCCCCGCGCCGTCGGCGACGTTGACCAGCAGCACGCCGCCGGGGGCGAGCAGGGCGGCGGCTTCGCGGTAGAACTCCACCGTGGTCAGGTGCGCCGGGGTCTGCGCTCCCGCATACACGTCGGAGACGAGCACGTCGACCGCGCCGACCAGGGCGCGCGGCAGTCGCGCCAGCCCGATCCGCGCATCGCCGATGCGCATCCGGATCGCCGCGCCGCGCGGAAGGGGCAGGTGCTCGCGCACGAGGTCGACGAGCGGCTGCTCGAGTTCGATGACCTGCTGGCGCGAGCCCGGCCGGGTCGCCTCGATGTAGCGCGGCACCGTCAGGGCGCCGGCGCCGAGGTGGACGGCGGTGAGGGGCTGGCCGGGAAGCTTCAGCCGGTCGATCACCGCGGCCATGCGCGACACGTACTCGAAGTGCAGATGCGTCGGGTCGTCGAGGTCCACGTGCGACTGCGGGGTGCCGTCGACGATGAGCTCCCAGCCGGTGTCGTACTCCGACGGCGCGATCGTCGCGAGCGTCCCGTCACCCAGCCGCGCCGACGGGCGCACCTGTTCGACCCGAGCGCGCGCCATGGCTCAACGCTAGTCCGCGGCATCCGTCCCCTGCGCCTGCGCCGCCGAAACAGAATCGCAACCTCACCGTGACCATCCGCACGACGGCGCGCGGGTACGGTCGAGGGATCACACTCCGTGGGCCGGTGCTGTCACACGCTTCGCTGCGCTCGCGACCCGAAAGGGATCTCAAAAGGAAGGTGCAGTACACGATGCTTCACTCAACGAGAAAGCGCCTGCTCGCCGGCGCTGCCGCCATCGCCGTCGGATCGCTGATCCTGACGGCCTGTGCGAGCCAGCGCGAGGAGGGCGGCGGAAGCGAGGAGCCGAGCGACGTCGACTCGACGTTCATCTTCGGAGCCTCCGGTGACGTGTCGAGCCTGGATCCGGCGTTCGCCAGCGACGGCGAGTCGTTCCGCGTCTCCCGGCAGATCTTCGAAGGCCTCGTGGGTGTCGAGCCCGGAACCGCCGACCCCGCGCCGCTCCTCGCGAGCAGCTGGGAGCAGTCCGAGGACGGCTTGAGCTACACCTTCACCCTCGTGGAGGGCGTGACCTTCCACGACGGCACCCCGTTCAACGCCGACGCGGTGTGCTTCAACTTCGACCGCCAGAACAACTTCACCGGCATCGCCCAGAGCGAGAGCCTGTCGTACTACTGGGGCAAGCTCATGCGCGGCTACGCCGACACGGGCACCTCGATCTACGGCGGCTGCGAGGCGGTCAGCGACACCGAGGTCACCGTCACCCTCACCGAGCCCTTCGCGGGCTTCATCCCCGCTCTGTCGCTCCCCGCGTTCGCGATGCAGAGCCCGACGGCGCTGGAGGAGTACGGCGCCGACGACGTCGGCGGCACCTCGGAGGCCCCGACCCTCAGCGAGTACGCCACGGGTCACCCGACCGGCACCGGTCCGTTCCAGTTCGAGTCGTGGGACCCGGGCAGCAGCACCACCCTCACCGCCTACGAGGACTACTGGGGCGAGCAGGGCGTGGTCGAGGAGATCATCTTCCAGGTGATCGGCGACACCACCGCGCGCCGGCAGGCGCTGGAGTCCGGCAGCATCGACGGCTACGACCTCGTCGCCCCCGCCGACCTCGGCGCACTGGAGGAGGCGGGCTTCACCCTCATCAACCGCGACCCGTTCAACGTGCTCTACCTCGGCATGAACCAGGCCGTTCCCGAGCTCGCCGACGAGCGCGTGCGTCAGGCGATCGCCCACGCGATCGACAAGGAGCAGCTCATCTCGCAGGTGCTCCCCGAGGGCACCGAGGTGGCCACGCAGTTCATGCCCGACAGTGTGATCGGGTGGAACCCCGACGTCACCACCTACGAGTACGACCCCGAGCAGGCTCAGGCGCTGCTGGCGGAGGCGGGCTTCGACGAGGCCAACCCCCTCACCATCACGTTCAACTACCCGGTGAACATCTCGCGGCCGTACATGCCCAACCCCGAGCAGATCTTCACCAACCTGCAGTCCCAGCTCGAGGCCGTCGGCATCGTGCTCAACCCGGTGTCCAACGAGTGGGGCGAGTACCTCGACCTCATCCAGGGCGGCAGCGAGCACGGCATCCACCTGCTCGGCTGGACCGGTGACTACAACGACCCCGACAACTTCGTGGGGACGTTCTTCGGCGCTCCCTCGAACGAGTGGGGCTTCGACAACGCCGAGATCTTCGACGCGTTGACCACCGGTCGCGGCCTCGCCACCGCCGAGGAGCAGGAGTCGGCCTACGCCGACGCGAACGCGCAGATCATGGAGTTCCTTCCCGGCATTCCGCTCGCCCACCCGGTGCCGACCCTCGTCTTCGACGAGCGCGTCACCTCGTACCCGGCGAGCCCCGTGCAGGACGAGGTCTACAACCTGGTCGAGCTTTCCGAGTAACGACGATCCGGATGTCGCGGCGCGGCCTGAGACGCCGCGCCGCGACATCCGCTCGTCTTCTCTCCTCCGCTCGTCGTCGAAGGCTGTCTTCTCGTGATACGCACCATCGGCAAGAGGATCCTCTTGCTCATCCCGACGCTGTTCGGGCTGTCCATCCTGCTGTTCCTCTGGGTCCGCGCCCTCCCCGGCGGCCCGGCCGTCGCGCTCCTCGGCGAGCGGGCGACCCCCGAGGCGGTTGCCGAGATCAACCGTCTCTACGGGTTCGACCGACCACTGTTCGAGCAGTACATCGTCTGGCTCGGACGGCTGCTGTCGGGCGACTTCGGCACGTCGATCCAGACCGGGCGCGCCGTCACCGAGGAGTTCTGGCGCCGCTTCCCCGCCACCCTCGAGCTCTCCAGCGCCGCGCTCCTCATCGCCGTGGGCGTCGGCATCCCCCTCGGATACTGGGCGGCCCGCCGGCACGGCAAGGCCACCGACCACCTCACGGTGGCCGCGAGCCTTCTCGGCATCACCATCCCGGTGTTCTTCCTGGCGTTCCTGCTGAAGTGGGTGTTCGCGGTGCAGCTGGGCTGGCTCCCCTCGGAGGGCCGCCAAGACCCGCGCATCGATGCGACGCACTACACGAACTTCTACATCCTCGACGGGATCATCACCGGAGAGTGGGATGCCGCGTGGGATGCGATCCTGCACCTGATCCTGCCCGCGGTGGCGCTGGCCACCATCCCGCTGGCGATCATCGTGCGGATCACCCGTGCCTCGGTGCTGGAGGTGCAGAACGCCGACTACGTCCGCACCGGCATGGCCAAGGGCGTGCCGCAGGGGACGATCCGCGGGCGGTTCATCCTGCGCAACGCCCTGCTCCCGGTCGTAACGACCGTGGGTCTGCAGACGGGACTGCTCATCTCGGGCGCGGTGCTCACCGAGACGGTGTTCGCCTTCCCCGGAATCGGTTCGTTCCTCGCCCGCGCCATCTTCACCCGTGACTTCCCGGTGCTGCAGGGCTTCATCATCTTCATCGCGATCGCGTACGCCCTGATCAACCTGATCGTGGATGTCTCGTACAGCTTCATCGACCCGAGAGTGAGGGTCCAATGACCTCGGCGATGCTTCCCCCCGCCCCCAGCGGCGGGCCGGTCGACGACACCGCGATCGATGATCGGGAGCTCCTGGGCGCGCAGGTGCGCGGCGGGTTCTGGCGCGACGTGTTCCGGCGGCTGCGCCGCAACCCCTCGGCATGGGTGGGCGCGGTCATCATCGCGCTGTTCATCCTCGTCGCCGCCCTCGCGCCCGTGCTCGCGCCGTACGGCCCCACCGACCTGCCGGGACAGCGGTACATCACCCCGACGTACATCCCGGGTCCGGGCGAGCTGCCGCAGTTCCCGCTCGGTCTCGACCGCTTCGGCGGCGATGTGCTGTCCAAGCTCATCTGGGGCGCGCAGGCGTCGCTGACGATCGGCGTGGTCTCGACCGCGTTCGGACTCCTCGGCGGCATGCTGCTCGGCCTCATTGCCGGCGCCTTCGGCGGGTGGGTGGATGTCGTCGTGATGCGCTTCGTCGACATCCTGCTCTCGGTGCCGTCGCTGCTGCTCGCGGTGTCGATCGCGGCGATCCTCGGTCAGACCCAGCTCTCGGTCATGATCGCGATCGGTGCCGCGCAGGTGCCGGTGTTCGCGCGGCTGCTGCGCGCGTCGATGCTCCAGCAGCGGTCGGCCGACTACGTGCTGTCGGCCCAGACGCTGGGACTCGGCCGCGGCAAGATCACGATGAGCCACGTGCTGCCCAACGCCATCGGCCCGGTCATCGTGCAGGGGACGCTGTCGCTCGCGACCGCGGTCATCGAGGCGGCGGCGCTGTCGTTCCTCGGTCTCGGCGGCGGGCTTCCGCAGACGGCGGAGTGGGGGCGCATGCTCACCTACGCGCAGCTCGAGCTCGCGATCGCGCCGTGGCTGGCGTTCCTGCCCGGTGCCTGCATCACGATCACCGCACTCGGGTTCACCCTGCTCGGCGAGGCGCTGCGCGAGGCGATGGATCCCCGCACCCGCGCGCGGTAGCGCCGCCGTCGCGGCGGCGCCCGTCGTCGCGTCGCTTCCCCCGTCACGTTCGGCCCTGTTTGACGCGCGCGGGGGCGGAACGTGACGGGGGAGCGGCCTGGGCTGCGGGCGTGCATCGCTTCCCCCGTCGCGTTCGGCCCTGTTTGACGCGCGCGGGGGGGGCGAAACGTGACGGGGGAGCGAGAACGCCGCCGTCGCGGCGGTGGCGCGACGAACCCCGGCGCGCGGACGCGACGGGAAGGGCCGACGCGCCGGGGTCAGACGGCGATGTCGAGCTCGTTGCCCGGGATCGATGCGAGGAGGCGCCGGGTGTACGGGTCGCGCGGGTTGGTGAAGATCTCCTCGCCCGACGCCGCCTCCACCAGGTGCCCGTCCTTCATCACGCAGACGTAATCGCTGATGAGTCGCACCACCGCGAGGTCGTGCGAGATGAAGAGGTAGCTCAGCCCGTACTCGCTCTGCAGATCGCGAAGGAGCCGCAGCACCTGGTCCTGCACGAGCACGTCCAGCGCCGAGACCGGCTCGTCGCAGACGATGAGCTCGGGAGACAGCGCGAGAGCCCGCGCGATCGCGACGCGCTGCCGCTGACCTCCGGACAGCTCCGACGGGTAGCGCCGCATCATGGAGGCCGGCAGCGCCACGTCATCCAGCAATCGCCGCACCCGCTTGGTGCGCTCGGCCGACGAGCCGCGCCGGTAGAACTCCAGCGGCTCCTCGATCAGTCGCTCGATGGTGAACATCGGATTCAGCGACGAGTAGGGGTCCTGGAAGATCGGCTGCACCTTCTGGCGGAAGTCCTTCAGCGCCCGGCCCTTGAGGGTCGACACATCGACGCCATCGAACGAGATCGTGCCGCTGGTCGGTTCGACGACCTTCAGCATCATCCGCGCGGTCGTGGTCTTCCCCGAGCCCGATTCGCCGACGATCGCGACGGTCTGCCCGCGCGGGATCGCGAACGAGACGTCCTTGACCGCGACGAAGTCCTCCTTCTGCCCCCGCACCGGGTAGGTCTTGGTCAGCCCCTCGACCTCGACGATGTGGTCGGGTGCCGTCTCGACGCCCTGTTCGCCCGGCGCAGCCGGTTCGCCCGGCGCAGCCGGCTCATTCACCACGACAGGAGCGGATGCCGCGGGCGCGGCCGGCCCGGCGGCATCCGTCTTCTCGGCCCGGCGGAAGGCCTCCGGACGCAACCGCACCGCCGCCACCGATGGCGCGGCCTTCACGAGCGCCTGGGTATAGGGCTGCTGCGGGTCCTCGAGGATCTGGCGGGCGGGGCCCTGCTCGACGATGCGACCGCGGTGCATCACGACCACGCGCGAAGCGCGCTCGGCGGCGAGGCCGAGGTCGTGGGTGATCAGCATCACCGAGGTGCCGGTCTCGCTGGTCATCCGGTCGAGCTGGTCGAGGATCGTCTTCTGCACCGTCACGTCGAGCGCGCTCGTGGGCTCGTCGGCGATGAGGAGCTTGGGGTTGCACGCCAGCCCGATCGCGATGAGGGCGCGCTGGCGCATGCCGCCCGAGAACTCGTGCGGGTACTGCTTCGCACGGGCGGCGGCGTCGGGGAGGCCCGCGGCCTCGAGGGTCTCGACGACCTTCCGATCGACGTCCTTGCGGGTCGCGAGGCCGTGCGCGAGGAGGGTCTCGGCGACCTGGGTGCCGATCTTCGCGACCGGGTTGAGGTTGGACATCGGGTCCTGCGGCACGAGGCCGATCGAGCGGCCGCGCACCTGGCGCATCACCGACTCGGGAGCCCCGACGAGATTCTCGCCCTCGAAGAGGATCGAGCCCTTCGTCACCCGGCCGTTGCCGGGGAGGAGGCCGATCACGGCCATCGCGGTCGTCGACTTCCCCGACCCCGACTCGCCGACGATGGCGAGGGTCTCGCCGGCGGCGAGGTCGATATCGACCCCTTCGACGGCGTGGACCGTCCCGTCGACGGTGCGGAACTCCACGGCCATGTCGCGGACCTGCAGCAGCGGCGTCCCTGCCGCGGGCCGCTCGGAAGATCGAGGCATCCCCCCATCCTGCCCCGGCGCGTGCACCGGCGCACTCGGGCCGGGCAGCCTTTACGCATCCGTAACGTTGTCGCGCGGCGTAGCGTGTGCACATGGGCGTGATCGACCTCAATGCCGACCTGGGGGAGACGGTCGACGGGATGCCGACGGCCGACGACGACGCGATGTTCGCCGTGATCTCCAGCGCCAGCATCGCCTGCGGCGGCCACGCGGGCGATGAGAGGTCGATGCGGGAGGCGGTGGCGCGCGCGGCGGTTCACGGTGTGGCGGTCGGAGCGCATCCGTCCTACCCCGACCGGGCGAATTTCGGCCGGGTGCCGATGGCGCTCGCGGCCGCGGATCTGCGGGCCGACGTCAGAGCGCAGCTGCGGGCGCTGTCGGCGGCGGGCGCCGACATCCGGTACGTCAAGCCGCACGGCGCGCTGTATCACGCGGTGTCCGCCGACGCGGGGTCGGCGCGGGCCGTGGCCGAGGCGGTGGCCGACCTCGCGGCGTCGCAGGGACGCGCGGTGCCCATCCTCGGGATGCCAGGGGAGATCGCCCGGGCCGCCGAAGCAGCCGGCCTGCCGTTCGTCGTCGAGGCGTTCCTCGACCGCGGGTATCTTCCCGCCGGGGGACTCGTGCCCCGGGGGCATCCCGGCGCGGTGCTCGACGACGCCGCGGCGGCCGCGGAGCGGGCGATCCGCCTGGCGCGGTCGGGCGAGGTCGTCGCCGCCGACGGGTCGGTGCTGACCGTCGCCGCGGCGTCGCTCTGCCTCCACGGGGACTCGCCGGCCGCGGTGGCGATGGGGGAGGCGGTGCGGCGCGCGTTGGATGCCGCCGGAGTGACCGTGCGGGCGCCGTGGTGAACGTGCTGCCGATGGGCGACCGCGCGATCCTCGTCGAGGTGGCGGGACTCGACGCTGTGCTCTCGCTGCACGCCCGCCTCG
Organism: Microbacterium sp. AK009; assembly: GCF_013410955.1. GTDB lineage: Bacteria > Actinomycetota > Actinomycetes > Actinomycetales > Microbacteriaceae > Microbacterium. The sequence continues at coordinate 129,819 of NZ_JACCCG010000001.1, forward strand.
CCGCATCCGCCCCGGCCGGCGTCATCGACATCGTCCCCGCGGCGCGCACGGTGCTCGTCACCGTCGATCCCGCGATGCTGAGCCTGTCGCGCGCGCGGGCGTGGGTGACGGATGCCGCGGGCGAGGCCCCGCCGCGGGCGGCAGCGGCCGTCCCGGAGGTCGTGCTCGACATCCGCTATGACGGCCCCGACCTCGAGGAGACGGCAGAGCTGCTCGGAGTGTCGGCCTCGGAGCTCACGCGGCGCCACGCAGCCGCGACCTGGACCGTCGCGTTCACCGGCTTCGCACCCGGGTTCGGGTACTTGGTGGGCGAGGACTGGCCGTTCGACGTGCCTCGGCTCGATACCCCGCGCACCCGCGTGCCGGCCGGGGCGGTGGGGGTGGCGGGTGTGTTCTCGGGGGCGTATCCGCGCGAGACCCCCGGCGGGTGGCGCCTCCTCGGCACGACCGACGCGCCGCTTTTCGACCCCGCCGGAGAGAACCCTGCGCTCCTCGCGCCGGGCACGCGCGTGCGATTCCGCCCGGTCTCGGCCGCCACCGCGGCATCCGAATCCCCCGCGCCGACCGCCCTGCCGGCGTCCCCCGCCTCCCCGACCCCCGCCTCCCCGACCCCCGCCGCCCCGAGCCCCGCCCCCGGGTTGGGGCGCGACTCTCCGTTCGGGGCGGAATCGTCGCGCCCCGACCGGAAGAACGCGCCCCGAACGGAACGGGACGCGCCCGCCGTGGGAGACGAGCGCACCCTCGCGGGGGCGGAGGCGGAGGCGGCGGCGGTCGCGGGGGTGGGGGCGGGGCCGGCGAGGGGCGCGGCGGCGCTCCTCGTCGAGGCGCCGGGGTTGCTCGCCACGGTGCAGGATCTCGGCCGGCCGGGCTCCGCCGCCCTCGGGATCGCCCGCTCCGGCGCGATGGACCGCCGCGCGCTCGGCGCCGCGAACCGGCTCGTGGGAAACCCCGAAGAGGCGGCGGCGATCGAGGTCACGCTCGGCGGGTTCCGCGCTGTCGCCCTGGCCGACCTCTGGTTCGCCGTCACCGGCGGCGGCGGTCCGCTCCGGCTCGCCGGGCGCGACATCGACCCCTACGTCGCGCACCGCTGGCCCGCCGGCGCGGAGCTCGAGGTCGGGTGGATCGAGCGCGGCGCCCGCGCGATCCTCGCTCTCCGCGGCGGCGTCGATGCGCCGATCCTGCGCGGATCGCGCGCCGCGGACATCCTCTCGGGTCTCGGGCCCGCCCCCCTGGCCGCGGGCGACGTCGTGAGCGTCGGCCCCGCTCCCGTCACCCCTGTCCCACCCGCCCCCGACGCCCCGTGGGGCGCGCCCGACGGCGACGACCTCGAGGTCGACCTCGCGCCGGGGCCGCGCGCGGACTGGTTCACCGCCGACGCCCGCGCCGCCCTCTTCGATGCGACGTGGACCGTCTCGGGCGCCGCGGACCGCGTCGGCATCCGCCTCGACGGCCCGGCGCTCGCCCGCGCGCGCGGCGATGAGCTCCCGAGCGAAGGCATGGTTCCCGGGGCCCTTCAGGTGCCGCCCTCCGGCCGCCCCACGATCCTCGGGCCCGACGCCCCCGTCACCGGCGGCTACCCGGTGATCGCGGTCGTGACGGATGCGGCGCGCGACGCGCTCGCCCAGGCTCGGCCGGGCAGCCGCATCCGCTTCCGTCACGCGCGCCCGACCGACTGAGCCGCGTTCCCCCTCCGCTCACCAGCGGGCGATCAGCCGTGAGGCCTCCGCCTGCGCGTCGGCGGGCAACGCCAGCGCGAGCGCCTCGGCGAGGGTGAGCTCGGCGCCGCGGCGCTCGCCTGCGGCGACCGCGTCCGGATCGGCCGCTCGCATCGCGTCCAGCTGCGGCGTGTGCACCGTGAAGGCTTCGGCGTCGAACACGCCGATGCGGTGGCGGATCACGGCGGCCACCGCCGACAGTGCGCCTGCCCGTTCGCCGTCCCCGCGGGCCGCGGCGACGGCGCACAGCCCCTCGAGCCCGTAGGCGATCCCCTCCTCGAAGTGCAGGCGCAGCGACACGAGGAGCGTGCGCACGCACTGCGCCTCGGCCGTGTCGATCTCGCCGCGGACGAGCTGCAGGCGCGCGAGGTGGTTCCCGGCGACCGACGTCGTGAAGAGGTCACCGCCGGCAGCGGCGGCCGCGGTCGCGCGATCGAAGTGTCCGAGCGCGTCGTCGGTGTGGCCGCGAAGCCACGCCAGCCGCCCGCGGGCGACCTCGGTGATGGCCTCGGCCCAGGTGTTGCCGACATCGTGGAGCCTCTCGACCGCGGAGGTCAGCTCGCGATCGGCGGTGTCGAGGTCGGGGAGGTCGAGCTGGAGCCGCGCGGTCGCCCGTGCGGCGAGCGCCATCGCCGCGGCATCCTCGTCGCCGCTCTCCTCGAACAGCCGGATGCACTCCCCGAGCCCGGCGACGGCCTCTTCGCTCGGACGCTGCCACATCTCGCCCCACAGGGCGAAGAACCAGGCCACGGCGCGGGTGTGCTGGGTGATCGGCTTGTCCTTGCCGAGGAGCTCCAGCATCCATACCCGCACCTCGGCGAAGAAGCCCGCCACCCACCAGTAGATCAGGAGCGACCACGCGAAATCGCCGGCGTCGTCGAGCCGGTCGGTGTGGATCAGGTGGCGCACCGCCGCGCGGAGGTTCGGCAGGTCGAGCCCCAGCTCCGCGACCGCGTCCGCCTGCCCCGGTCCGCCGAGCCGAGGCGCGATGCGCGCGACCAGCTCGCGGTAGTGATCGGCATGCGCGGCGCGCACCGCGGCGGCATCCCCCCGCTCCTTCAGTCGTCCCACCGCGTATTCGCGCACCAGTGCGAGCAGCGAGAACACCGGGCGACCGTCGACGTCGACGGGTTTGACCAGTGAGGAGTCGACGAGCGCCGCGAGATTCTCCATCGCGTCGGCGCCCCAGACTCGGCCCCGCCCGATCGCTTCCACCGCGTCGAAGGTGAACCGGGTGGCGAAGACGCCGAGGTCCTCGAGCATGGCGCGCTGCGACGCCGGCAGCAGGCTCACGCTCCACTCGATGGTGGCCCGCATCGTGCGGTGCCGGTCGGGGAGGTCGCGCACCGCCGCGGTGAGCAGCGGCAGACTCTGCTCGAGCCGCTCGGCGATCCCCCGGGTGCCCAGGATCCGCACTTTCGCCGCCGCCAGTTCGATGCCCAGCGGCAGGCCCTCGAGCCGACGACAGATGTCGGCGACGTCCTGCGCGTTGGTGTCGGTGAGGGCGAAGTCGGGACTCACCGCGCTCGCGCGGTCGACGAACAGGCGGCATGCGGGGGTGCTGCGCACCCGCTCGCGGGTGGCGCGGGTCCACGAGTCGGGGACGAGCAGCCCCGAGACGTCGTAGACCTGCTCGCCGCGGATGTGGAGGACGATGCGACTGGTCACCAGGAAGGTCGCCATGGGGGAGGCGTGGGAGAGGCGCACCAGCAGCGGCGCGGCCTCGATCACCTGCTCGAAATTGTCGAGGACGACGAGCACGCGGCGACCCGACAGCGCCCGCGCGATGCGCTCCTCCAGCGGCGCCTCGCCGTTGTCGCGCACCCCGAGGGAGTAGGCGATCGTGGGCACGACGAGACCGGGTTCGAGGACGCCCTCCAGCAGAACGAAGTACACCCCGTCGGGGAAGAGGTCCTCGCTCGCGCGGGCGACCTCGATCGCCAGCCGGCTCTTGCCGACCCCGCCGGGCCCGATGAGGCTGACCACATGGGCGGTGCCGGTCAGCAGATCGCGGATCGCCGCGACATCCTCCTCCCGGCCGATGGTCGAGGTGTACGGGACGGGCACCTTCGGCGCGGCGGCCGGGACGACGTCCGAGATCTCGCGGTCGGCGAGGGGGCGAGAGGCATCGAAGCGCTCGGCGAGCAGGGTGGCCAGGTCGTCGCGGACGTGATCGCGGAGCTCGTCGACCGAGGAGAAGGAGAGGTAGGCCGCCGTGTCGTCGTCGCGGATGCGGTCGATGAGGGCGACCAGGCGCGGGTCGCGACGCTCGGAGGCGCGGATGTAGATGAGCTTCGGCATCTCGGGGGGCGCGAGGTTGTACTCGTCCTCCAGGCCCGAGACCTGCTCCTCCGGCGCCACCCACCCGTAGCTGTCGCCGTAGATCCCCACGAACACGTCGCTCTGCGCCAGATAGGAGCGGTAGAGCGCGCGGGGCGGATGCGGCCGGGCGCCGAGCTCGAACATCACCGGCGCAAGCCGCAGGCTCTCGATGGCGTCGCGCACCACGACGCGTTCGTCGGCGAGTTCGCGCAGGGTGGAGCTGACGAAGATGCGGAGACGCTGGTCGGGCGTGCGGATCACCCGCTCGTGCCCCGTCACGGTCGCGGACTCCACGAGACCCGCGGTGGCGGCGTCGCCCCCCGTCATGCAGACATCATGGCCTCACCAGGGGTTCTCCGCCAGATGCCGGGGAATGCAGGGGGTATTCACGGGGTTATACCCGAGGAACTTCAACTCGTCAAGGATCGCGCTGGACACGGCGCGTCATCCGGACTATGCTTGGTAGTTGCGCTCTTGGTTTCCCCCTGCCCTCATATGGTGGTCGGCTGTGACTGCACGCCCCCGCTTCACTGCGGTGTGCGACGTGCAGGCTTCGGGGATGACTGAGCACTCCACCTGACGACAAGGAAACGAAGCCCGATCCGGGCTCACGGAGGTTATCCCTTGGCTGCTGCGCCCAACGCATCCAATCCCACCACCACCCCGAAGAACGGCCGCGGCGCATCGCGGCTCTCGTTCGCGAAGATCTCCGACACGCTGACGGTCCCCGACCTTCTCGCGCTGCAGACCGAGTCCTTCGACTGGCTCGTCGGCAACGACGCGTGGCGGGAGCGCCTCGCCGAGGCGCAGGCCGCCGGCCGTACGGACATCGCCCTCAAGAGCGGTCTCGAGGAGATCTTCGAGGAGATCTCGCCGATCGAGGACCTGAGCGAGACCATGCAGCTCTCGTTCACCAACCCCTACCTCGAGCCCGAGAAGTACTCGATCGAGGAGTGCAAGGAGCGCGGCAAGACCTACGCCGCCCCGCTGTACGTCGAGGCCGAGTTCATGAACCACCAGACCGGTGAGATCAAGACCCAGACGGTCTTCATGGGCGACTTCCCGCTCCAGACCGACAAGGGCACGTTCATCATCAACGGCACCGAGCGTGTCGTGGTCTCCCAGCTCGTGCGCTCGCCCGGTGTCTACTTCGACAAGACCCCCGACAAGACCTCCGACAAGGACATCGTCTCGGCGCGCATCATCCCCAGCCGCGGTGCATGGCTGGAGTTCGAGATCGACAAGCGCGACCAGGTCGGCGTCCGCATCGACCGCAAGCGCAAGCAGTCGGTCACGGTGTTCCTGAAGGCCCTGGGCCTTTCCAGCGAAGACATCCTGAACGAGTTCGCCGGTTTCGACTCCATCGAGGAGACCCTCTCCAAGGACACGATCCTGTCCAAGGAAGACGCGCTCCGCGACATCTACCGCAAGCTCCGTCCGGGCGAGCAGGTCGCCGCCGAGGCCGCCCGCGCGCTGCTGGACAACTTCTACTTCAACCCCAAGCGCTACGACCTGGCGAAGGTGGGTCGCTACAAGATCAACCAGAAGCTGGGGCTGGATGCTCCGCTGTCGGACTCGGTGCTCACGGTCGACGACATCGTCGCCACCATCAAGTACCTCGTGCGCGTGCACCGCGGCGATGAGACCTTCGAGGGCGTGCGCGGCGGCAAGAACGTCGAGATCCGTCTCGACGTCGACGACATCGACAACTTCGGCAACCGTCGCATCCGCGCGGTCGGCGAGCTGATCCAGAACCAGGTCCGCACCGGTCTGTCCCGCATGGAGCGCGTCGTGCGCGAGCGCATGACCACGCAGGACATCGAGGCGATCACCCCGCAGACCCTGATCAACGTCCGCCCCGTGGTGGCGGCGATCAAGGAGTTCTTCGGCACCTCGCAGCTGTCGCAGTTCATGGACCAGAACAACCCGCTCGCGGGCCTGACCCACAAGCGTCGCCTTTCGGCGCTCGGCCCCGGCGGTCTGTCGCGTGAGCGCGCCGGCGTCGAGGTCCGTGACGTCCACCCCTCGCACTACGGCCGCATGTGCCCGATCGAGACCCCGGAAGGCCCGAACATCGGTCTGATCGGGTCGCTGGCCTCGTTCGCCCGCATCAACTCGTTCGGCTTCATCGAGACGCCGTACCGCAAGGTCACCGGCGGCAAGGTCACCGACCAGATCGACTACCTCACCGCCAGCGAGGAAAGCGACTTCATCATCGCCCAGGCCAACGCCCCGCTGAAGGCGGACGGCCACTTCCAGGAGGACCGGGTCCTCGCGCGGAAGATCGGCGGCGAGGTCGACCTCATCCCCGCCGACGAGATCGGCTACATGGACGTCTCGCCGCGCCAGATGGTGTCGGTCGCGACATCCCTCATCCCCTTCCTCGAGCACGACGACGCCAACCGCGCGCTCATGGGTGCGAACATGCAGCGCCAGGCTGTGCCGCTGCTGCGCAGCGAGTCGCCCGTGGTCGGAACCGGCATGGAGGGCTACGCCGCGGTCGACGCCGGTGACGTCGTCACCGCCGAGAAGAGCGGTGTGGTCATGGAGGTGTCGGCCGACGTCGTCACCATCCAGCTCGACGAGGGCGGTACGCAGGACTACTTCCTGCGCAAGTTCGACCGGTCCAACCAGGGCACGAGCTACAACCAGCGCGTGATCGTCTCGGCGGGCGACCGCATCGAGGCCGGCGAGGTCATCGCCGACGGCCCGGCGACCGAGAACGGCGAGCTCGCGCTCGGCAAGAACCTGCTCGTGGCGTTCATGACCTGGGAGGGTCACAACTTCGAGGACGCCATCATCCTCAGCCAGGACCTGGTGAAGGACGACACCCTCTCCTCGATCCACATCGAGGAGTACGAGGTCGACGCCCGCGACACCAAGCTCGGCAAGGAGGAGATCACCCGTGATCTCCCCAACGTCAGCCCCGACCTGCTGAAGGACCTCGACGAGCGCGGCATCATCCGCATCGGCGCCGAGGTCCGCCCCGGCGACATCCTCGTCGGCAAGGTCACGCCCAAGGGCGAGACCGAGCTCTCGGCCGAGGAGCGGCTGCTGCGCGCCATCTTCAACGAGAAGAGCCGCGAGGTGCGCGACACCTCGCTGAAGGTTCCTCACGGTGAGCAGGGCACGATCATCGCCGTCAAGGAGTTCAACGCCGAGGACGGCGATGACGAGCTCGGCTCGGGCGTGAACCGCCGCGTCGTGGTCTACATCGCCCAGAAGCGCAAGATCACCGAGGGCGACAAGCTCGCCGGCCGTCACGGCAACAAGGGCGTCATCGCCAAGATCCTGCCGGTCGAGGACATGCCGTTCCTCGCCGACGGGACGCCGGTCGACGTCGTGCTGAACCCCCTCGGCATCCCGGGTCGCATGAACTTCGGCCAGGTCCTGGAGACCCACCTCGGGTGGATCGCCAAGCAGGGCTGGAAGGTCGAAGGCACCCCGGAGTGGGCCGTGCGCCTGCCCGAGGAGGCTCGCGAGGCCGCGCCGGGCACCAAGGTCGCCACCCCCGTGTTCGACGGTGCCGCCGAGGAGGAGATCGCGGGTCTGCTCGACTCGACGAACCTCACCCGCGACGGTGTGCGCCTGATCGACTCGTCGGGCAAGACCCAGCTGTTCGACGGCCGGTCGGGTGAGCCGTTCCCGGCGCCGATCTCCGTCGGGTACATGTACATCCTGAAGCTGCACCACCTCGTGGACGACAAGATCCACGCCCGCTCCACCGGCCCCTACTCGATGATCACGCAGCAGCCGCTGGGTGGTAAGGCGCAGTTCGGCGGCCAGCGGTTCGGTGAGATGGAGGTGTGGGCACTCGAGGCCTACGGCGCCGCCTACGCGCTGCAGGAGCTCCTCACGATCAAGTCCGACGACATCCCCGGCCGCGTCAAGGCGTACGAGTCGATCGTCAAGGGCGAGAACCTGCAGGAGCCCGGCATCCCCGAGTCGTTCAAGGTGCTCATGAAGGAGATGCAGTCGCTGTGCCTGAACGTCGAGGTCCTCTCGGCCGACGGCACGGTGGTCAGCCTCCGCGATAGCACCGACGAGGCGTACCGCGCCGCTGAGGAGCTCGGCATCAACATCTCGAGCCGCTTCGAGTCGTCGTCGATCGACGAGATCTGATCCGTCGACGCCGACCGCAACCCACTTTTGACAACAGGAGAACTAGTGCTCGACGCAACAACGTTTGACGAGCTTCGCATCGGCCTCGCCACGGCCGACGACATCCGCCGCTGGTCGTTCGGCGAGGTCAAGAAGCCCGAGACCATCAACTACCGCACGCTCAAGCCCGAGAAGGACGGCCTCTTCGGAGAGCAGATCTTCGGGCCCAGCCGCGACTGGGAGTGCGCCTGCGGCAAGTACAAGCGCGTCCGCTTCAAGGGCATCGTCTGCGAGCGCTGCGGCGTGGAGGTCACCAAGTCCTCCGTCCGCCGCGAGCGGATGGGTCACATCGAGCTGGCCGCCCCCGTCACCCACATCTGGTACTTCAAAGGCGTGCCCTCACGCTTGGGCTACCTGCTCGACATGGCGCCGAAGGACCTCGAGAAGGTCATCTACTTCGCCGCCTACATGGTGATCTCCGTCGACGAGGAGGCGCGTCACCGCGACCTCGCCACCCAGGAGAACAACATCCGCCTGGAGATCAAGACGCTCGGCGACCGCCGTGACGCCAAGATCGCCGCGCGCCTGTCGAAGCTGGAGGAGGAGCTCGCCGCCCTGGAGGCGGAGGGCGCCAAGGCCGACCAGAAGAAGAAGGTCAAGGACGCCGCCGAGAAGGACATGGCGCAGGCCCGCAAGCAGGCCGACGACGCCATCGCCAAGCTCGAGCGCGTGTGGGAGGACTTCCGCACCCTCGAGGTCGGCTCGCTCAAGGGCGAGGACGAGATCTTCCAGGAGCTGCAGGACCGCTTCGGCCAGTACTTCGAGGCCCACATGGGCGCCGAGTCGATCAAGCGTCGCCTGGAGGCGTTCGACCTGGCCGCCGAGGCGGAGAGCCTGCACCTGCAGATCGCCGAGGGCAAGGGCCAGCGCAAGATCCGCGCCATCAAGCGCCTGAAGGTCGTCAACTCGTTCCTGCAGACCGGCATGAGCCCCGCCTCGATGGTGCTCGACGTCGTCCCGGTCATCCCGCCGGAGCTGCGCCCGATGGTGCAGCTGGACGGTGGCCGCTTCGCGACATCCGATCTGAACGATCTGTACCGTCGCGTGATCAACCGCAACAACCGTCTTCGTCGCCTGATCGATCTCGGCGCTCCCGAGATCATCGTCAACAACGAGAAGCGGATGCTGCAGGAGGCCGTCGACGCGCTGTTCGACAACGGCCGTCGTGGTCGCCCCGTCACCGGTACCGGCAACCGTGCGCTGAAGTCGCTGTCGGACATGCTGAAGGGCAAGCAGGGTCGGTTCCGCCAGAACCTGCTCGGAAAGCGTGTGGACTACTCGGGCCGTTCGGTCATCGTCGTGGGTCCGCAGCTGAAGCTGCACCAGTGCGGCCTTCCCAAGCAGATGGCGCTGGAGCTGTTCAAGCCGTTCGTGATCAAGCGTCTGATCGACCTCGGTCACTCGCAGAACATCAAGGCCGCCAAGCGCGCCGTCGAGCGCACCCGTCCCGAGGTCTGGGACGTGCTCGAGGAGATCATCCGCGAGCGTCCGGTGCTGCTGAACCGTGCGCCCACCCTGCACCGCCTCGGCATCCAGGCGTTCGAGCCGCAGCTCGTCGAGGGCAAGGCCATCCAGCTCCACCCGCTCGTGTGTGCGGCGTTCAACGCCGACTTCGACGGTGACCAGATGGCCGTGCACCTGCCGCTGTCGGTCGAGGCCCAGGCCGAGGCCCGCATCCTGATGCTCGCCTCGAACAACATCCTGAAGCCGTCGGACGGCCGCCCGGTGACCCTGCCCTCGCAGGACATGATCATCGGTCTGCACCACCTCACCACGGTGAAGGAGGGCGCAGCCGGTGAGGGCCGCGTGTTCGGCTCGGTCTCCGAGGCGATCCTGGCCAAGGACGAGGGCACCCTCGACCTGCAGGCCAAGGTCCGCATCCGCATCCCCGGTCTCGCCTTCCTCGAGGGCGAAGCTCCCGAGGGCTACGAGCGCCACGGCCTCGTCGACACCTCGCTCGGCCAGGCGATCTTCAACGACGCGCTGCCCAAGGGCTACCCGTTCGTGCGTGAGCAGGCCGACAAGGGCAAGCTCTCGCAGATCGTCAACAAGCTCGCCGAGGAGTACCCCAAGGTGGAGGTCGCAGCGACGCTCGACCGCATCAAGGACGCCGGCTTCTACTGGGCCACGCGTTCGGGTGTGACGGTCGCGCTCAGCGACATCCTCACCCCGCCCAACAAGGCGGAGATCGTGGGTCGCTACGAGAAGCAGGCCGCGAAGGTCCAGTCGCAGTTCGAGAAGGGTCTCACCACCGACGCCGAGCGTCGTCAGGAGCTCATCAAGATCTGGACCGAGGCGACCGACGAGGTCCAGAAGGCGATGCGCGACAACTTCCCCGACGACAACACCATCAACCGGATGGTCTCGTCGGGCGCGCGTGGCAACTGGCTGCAGATCCGGAACATCGCCGGTATGCGAGGCCTGGTGAACAACCCCAAGGGTGAGATCATCCCGCGTCCGATCATCTCCTCGTACCGCGAGGGTCTGTCGGTGGCGGAGTACTTCATCGCCACCCACGGTGCCCGTAAGGGTCTGGCCGACACGGCCCTGCGTACCGCCGACTCGGGGTACCTCACCCGGCGCCTCGTGGACGTCTCGCAGGACGTCATCATCCGCGAGGAGGACTGCGGCACGTCCAAGGGTCTGGAGCTGCCGATCGCCGCTCCCGGCTTCGACGGCACGCTCGTCAAGGACGCCAACGTGGAGAACTCCGTGTTCGCGCGGACCCTGGCGGCCGATGTCGTCAGCGCCTCCGGCGAGGTGCTCGCCGCGGCAGGGTCCGATGTCGGTGACGTGGTCATCAACGCGCTCGTCGAGGCGGGTGTCGAGACCATCAAGGTGCGCTCGGTGCTCACCTGCGACTCCGCCGTCGGTGTCTGCGCCCGCTGCTACGGCCGCTCGCTTGCCACCGGCAAGATGGTCGACATCGGCGAGGCCGTGGGCATCATCGCGGCCCAGTCGATCGGTGAGCCGGGTACCCAGCTGACGATGCGTACCTTCCACACCGGTGGGTCGGCGTCGGCGGATGACATCACGCAGGGTCTTCCCCGCGTGCAGGAGCTCTTCGAGGCACGCACCCCCAAGGGCGCGTCCCCGATCGCGGAGGCCGACGGCCGCATCACGATCGAGGAGACCGACAAGAGCAAGAAGATCATCCTCACGCCCGACTCCGGCGACGAGCCGGTGGTCTACCCGGTGCTCAAGCGCGCGACGCTGCTCGTCGAGGACGGCCAGCACGTCACGGTGGGCCAGCCCCTGCAGGTCGGCACGCTCGACCCCAAGGAGGTCATGCGCGTCATGGGAGCCCGCGAGGTGCAGAAGTACCTCGTGAACGGCGTCCAGGGCGTGTACCGCTCGCAGGGTGTGCCGATCCACGACAAGCACATCGAGGTCATCGTGCGCCAGATGCTGCGGAAGGTCACCGTGGTCGACCACGGCGACACGACGCTGCTCCCCGGCGAGCTGGTCGACCTCAAGCGCTACCAGGGCATCAACCGCGAAGCGGTCGGCTCGGGCAAGCGTCCGGCGTCGGGTCGTCCCGAGCTCATGGGTATCACCAAGGCGTCGCTCGCGACCGAGTCGTGGCTGTCGGCCGCGTCGTTCCAGGAGACCACGCGTGTTCTCACGCAGGCCGCCATGGAGGGCAAGAGCGACCCGCTGGTGGGCCTCAAGGAGAACGTCATCATCGGAAAGCTCATCCCCGCCGGCACCGGCCTTGCGAAGTACCGCAACGTCGTGGTCGAGGCGACGGAGGAGGCCAAGAGCGAGCGGTACCCCAACCGCATCTTCGCCTCGGACGGCGCCTACAGCGACGCCGACCTGAGCTACGTCGACTTCGACAGCTTCTCCACGGACGACTTCGGCACCTACAACTGAAGTCGCCTCTCTGCAGTGACGCGACGGGCCCCGGCATCGCCGGGGCCCGTCGTGTTGCCGGCGGGGGTGCTCGCTGAGACCTGGCTTCGCGTCTGACTGGGCGTGCCGCCGTGGGTGCTCGCCGAGACTACCTCCGGCGTCGACACCGAGCGTGCCGCCGTGGGTCTCGACGGGGGAGTGCGGTTTCGGATGGGCGCAGGGGGCGGATGCGGCGGCGGCGACGCCCCTGGGACGCCGCGAGCCGCCGGGTCACGCGCGGTAGGTCGTCGCGATTGCGGCGGCGCGCGGGCGGGTGCGCGCCGCGCGGCGAGCCGTCACCGGCGGCGCCGCCGTGCCGCCGTACCGTGGATCCGGAGGTGGAAGAACGTGGCGCGCATCCCGGGTCGGAGCCTGTGGCTCTCCGCCCCGGTCGGACTTCTCTGCGCGGCGGTCGTCGCAGCACTGGTGTGGCTGGCCGCCCCGATGGTCCCGACCGTGGTGACGTGGGCCGGCGACACCCTGCGGGCTGCGACCGCCCGCGCCGAGGCGGCTCCTCCCGACGACCCCCTCGCGGCGGCGCTCGCCGGTGAGGCGCCGCTGGACTGCCGCGACATCTACCCCGACGACCTCTGGCGACAACTGGCCTGGTTTCCCGGGGCGCTCCTCGCTCAGTCGGCGGTGATCCCCGAGACCGCGACGCCGCCGCTCGTCGAGGCGCTGACGCCCGACATCCGGATCTCGTGCCGGTGGCACACCCGAGACGGTGCGACCCTGCAGACCGCGCTCGCGACTGTCTCTCCCGAGGCCGTCGCCGCGGGCGAGGCGGCCCTGCGCGCCGCGGGTTACGTCTGCAGCGCGCCCGCGCCCACCCTCAGCTGCACCCTCGCGACCGACGACGCGACCGAGACCCACACATTCCGCGACGGGTGGTGGCTCGTCAGCGTCGAGCGCGGCTGGCACCCCGAGGACTACGCCGGCCGCATCGCCGCGCGCCTGTGGAGCTGACGGGCGCCGGGGTCCACCATCTCGCCTACGACTCCGGCCAGATCGTCGAGACGATCGACGAGGTGTAGCCGCTCGGCGCGAGGTTGGAGTACCAGGTGTCGATCAGCAGATCGTCGCGCCAGAACAGCGTCCGCCCGTCCATGACGGGATACTGCTCGTTCTCCCACGTCTTCTCGCACCGCGTGCCGGCGTCGGGCGTGTAGCAGGTGAACCCCTCGTCGGCGGCGAGCCGGTTGAGCAGGTCGAGCGCGGGACCGCGGTTCATCGGGACGTACGAGGTTTCCAGGAACGTGGTGTCGGCCTGCGGATAGCGCCAGAGGCACACGAGCGACCCGTCGGGCTGCGGCCCGAGCTCACCGCCGTTCGCGGGGTCGTTCAGGGGAATGCCCTCGAGCTGCGCGAGCACCCCGTCCGACAGCGGCGCCTCGCAGTCCTCGGGCACGGCAGCAGCCCCGACGACCGCGGTCGGCGTGGAGGTGGGCGATGGCGAAGGGGAATCGGATGCCACGGGTGACGGAGTCGTCCCGGCGTCGGCCGTGGGGGTGGTCACCGACCTGTCGTACCCCTCCGGCGCGCAGCCGCCGAGGGCTGTGGTCAGAAGGAGGACGGATGCCGCGGCTGCCGCGACGACCACACGGTGCGCCATGGCCCCCACTGTACGAAGGCGTCGCGCGGGCCGTCGGCAGACGCGCGGAAGGGCGGGCTCATCGGCATATTCCGATCGGGGAATGGCGCGCAGGCGCCCCGGGTCGGGCCGGATCGGCGAATCGGCACGCCGCCGCGCGGCACGCCTGCGCGGTTCCGGGCCCCGGTGCCGCTAGTTTCGCTCTGCGGGACGCCAGTCCTGCGTGAGGAGTGCGAACGATGAGTGATTCGAAGTCGTCGTACGGCGACCCCGTCGAGGAGCCCCGTCCGGCGAACGACGACGTCGTCACGCGCGCGAACCAGGGTCTCGCCGACGCCGAAGCCGCACGTGCGGCCGCCGTGCGCGAGGATGCCGACCGCGCGGCCGATCCGGCCGACCACCGTGTCGACGGTTCGCACCAGGACAGCACCGCCGACCGCGCCGTCGACGACGGCGACCACCGTGTCACCGAGGCGGCCACCCCCGCGGACGACCGGGCCTCTGCCGCCGCGAGCGAGCCGGCCCGGTGGAACGCCCCCGAGGACCGGGACAGCGCCGCCTTCCAGGACAGTGCCGACTTCCGCGACGACGCCGAGCGCGACCGTTTCGCCGCCTACGCGGCCTCCGCCGACAGCCCGGCCGACACCTCCACCGACCGCTCTGCGGCACCGGCCGCCGGAGCAGCCGCGGCGGGCGCCGCCGCGGGAGCGGGCGCCGCCGCATCCGCACGCCCCCCGGTGACCGCGAGCGAACCCGCCGCAGACCGCGGATATGACGCCCCCACCGTCGTCTCCGCCCCCCTTCCGCCGCAGCAGACCGCGGCGCCGCAGCCGATCTTCGTGCAGGCGCCCGAGGCCCCGCGGCCCCGGGGCAACCGCGCCGCCGCGGGCGCCATCGGCCTCCTCGCCGCCCTGCTGTTCGGGCTGCTCTACCTCGCGGCGTGGCTGGGCCTGGGTGCGCTCGCGGGCGACGTCACGGTCGACACCCTCGCCTCCACGACGCTGGCGGCGCTGGCCAGCTGGTCGCTGTGGATCCCCGTCATCGTCTTCTTCCTGGCGTTCTGGCTGCTCGGTGCGATCATCAACCGCGGCCGCTGGGGCGCGTGGGTGATCTTCGGGCTGCTCGTGGGGCTCGCGGCGTGGGCGGGTCACATCCTGGGCCAGCTCTTCCAGGCGCCGTTCTGGACCCTCACCGCCCGCGAGGGCGCGGAGATCACGGGCGAGCAGGTGCTGGCACCGCTGGCGATCGTGGCCTTCATCCTCGGACGCGAGCTCACGATCTGGTTCGGCGCGTGGGTGGCCTCCCGCGGAAAGCGGGTCACCGAGCTGAACGACGAGGCGCAGCGCGAGTACGAGCGCACGCTCGAGGCAGGGCCGCAGCTCGTCCGGCAGTGAGCCGGGCGCGCTGAGGCGACGTGGGCGGAACACGGCCGGCAGCCGGCAGTGACGGGGTGACGTGATCGAGCCTGTCGACGACCGCCCCCGGGTGCCCGTGCCCCCGCTCATCGCGGTGACCTTCGCGACGGTCGGGTACGTCGCTCTGATGATCTTCGGGCTCGGGATGACGAGCCTCGTCCTCGACCGCAGCGTCATCGAGGTGCAGGGTCTCGGGCCGCTCCCGGGGGTTTCGGCTGCGGCCGCGTCGACGCTCGCCGTCGCCGGCGTTCTGCTGAGCGTCATGCCGCGACCCTTCCTTCCGCAGCCCGACGCGCCGCCCCCCGCGAACGCGCCCGCCCCGCCGCGCTACTCCGTCGCGCTCTGGACCGCGGTCGGCGCATACCTCGGTTACGTCATCGTGGTGTGGATCGCCGTCGTCGCCTCGGGCGAGGAGCTGAGCACCGCCTCCACGGTGGCCGGCGGCGTCGCGGCATCCTGGTTCGGACTGGTCCTCGCCGCCGCCGGGGCCATCGCCGGGATCAGCGGCGTGGTGATGGTGCGCACCCGCGGCGACCGCCCGCAGTGGCCCTGGGAGGGGGAGGAGCGGGATGACGCATGACGCCGCCGACCCGCAGGGATACCGTGTAGGAGTGGAGCGGTCGCTCGAGACCCAGGTCAGCCAGGCGGTGGACGCCTGGCTGCGGTGGTTGCCGCGCTGGGAGCCGGCGACCCATCGGGGACGGGTGGCCCCGTGCCGACGCTGCTTCGGCTCACCCGTTCTGTCGGCGGCGGGGCTCGGCGCCGACGTCCCCCACGGGGTCCAGCACGGTCTCTCCACCCGCATCAAGACGATCGTCGACCACGCCGTCGCGGAGTACACCGCCGTGAACCTGCCGATGCTGCAGGCCGAGCTCGACCAGCAGGCCGCTCGCAACCGCGCGCGCAGCTACCGGCCCGCAGAGGGACTCGAGCCCGAGTTCGAGGGGCTCCCGCTCGACCCGGAACCGACGCCCGGCGCGCCGTTCCTGTTCACCCTGTCGGGGCTGGCCGCCCAGGCCGACTCCGATGTGCCCGAACTCCCCCCGCTGACCGAGGAGGCAAAGGCGGCGCTCCGCCAGGAGGTGGGGCTCGCCGACGACTACGCCAACATGGTCGGGCGCGAGGTCTGCACCATCCTGCTGCACCACCGCCTGCGCATTCAGGCCGGCGTCACCGAATTCGTCGAGCCCCAGATCGAGGCGATGCTCGATGAGCTCACCCGGTCGCTCGACGCCCCGTTCGACCCGAACGATCCGAATCCGCTCGGCTGACCCGCCCGCGGATCCGTGACGATCCGGGCGCTGTTCCGGAGGCTCTCCGCAGCCCTGGACGGCGGTCCAGGTGGGCTTTGTTAGCATTGCCGGGTTTCCAGCGTCGTAGCGCTGTGATCCCGCCGTCGGGCGGGTGGGATTCCGGGGAGGGGATGCGGTGACGACTCGCCTGCCCTCCGCGCCCCCGATCCTGCCGGGGCTGTCCTACATCCGCCCCCTCGGTTCCGGCGGTTTCGCCGACGTCTTCCTCTACGGGCAGGACATGCCGAGGCGCGATGTCGCGGTGAAGGTCCTCCCGAGCGACGTGGGCGACCCGGAGCTGCGGCGGATGTTCAACGCCGAAGCCGACGTCCTGGCCCACCTCTCGGCGCATCCCTCCATCGTGACCGTCTACCAGGCAGGGATTTCCGCCGACGGCCGCCCGTACATCGTGATGGAGTACTGCCCCGGGTCACTGGCCCAGCGCTACCGGATCGAGCGGATGCCGGTGGACGAGGTCCTCACGATCGGTGTGAAGATGGCCAGCGCCCTGGAGTCCGCCCACCGGGCGGGGCTCGTGCACCGTGACGTCAAGCCCAGCAACATCCTCGTCACCACCTTCGGTGCCCCCGTGCTCGCCGACTTCGGCATCTCCTCCTCCCTCGCCCGCGTGAGCGCCGGCGAGGTGCTGGCGATGTCGATCCCGTGGAGCGCGCCCGAGGTGGTGGCCGAGGAGACGGCGGGAACGATCGCCAGCGAGGTGTGGAGTCTCGGCGCGACGATCTACTCGCTGCTGGCCGGCCACAGCCCGTTCGAACGGCGCGAGAAGGGCCAGAACACCAAGGAGCTCCTGCGGCGCCGCATCGCCAAGGCCAGCTACACCCCGATCAACCGCGCCGATGTGCCCGACGCCCTCCAGGACGTGCTGGCCCGTGCGATGAGCCGGGACCCGCGCGAGAGATACGCCACCTCGCGCGAGGTCGCCGACGCGCTCCGGGAGGTGCAGGCGGGGCTCGGCCTGTCGCCGACGCCGCTGGAGGTGCCGGTGGCCGACTGGGCCGCGAGCGGCGGCATCGATCTGTCCGACGACGCCCTGCGGGGTCCCGCCCGCAGCCGCCTCGAGCGGGAGGTCACGCGCAAGCGCGCCGCGACGACGGGGGTCGCCTCGCTCCTGCGCGACGAGGACACCTCGCTGTCGTCGCCGGCCCCCGCCCCCGCGCCCCACCGCGCGCTGCCGTGGATCCTCGGCGGAGCCGGTGCCGCCGCCCTCGTGGCTGTCGTCCTCGCCGCCCTCCGCGCGGCAGGGGTGCTGTGATGGCGGCGCGGCTGGCCCGGCCCGCGCACGCCGTGCGCCCCCGTGCGGCGCGGATCCCCCGCCGCGGGCCCCTCCTCGCCCTCGTCGCCGGCGGGGTGGCCGTCGCGACCGTCGTGGTGGCGAGCATCGTCTGGCCCGGGCTCGACGCGCAGGAGACGCCGCCCGTGGACACGACGGTCTGGGCGCTGCAGACCGGCGAGGGCACCCGCTACGCGCGGGTGAACACCTCGATCCTCGAGCTCGACACCGTCCGCACCGTCTCCGATCCCAGCCAGGTGGCGCAGTCCTCCGCGGGCACGTTCCTCTTCACCGGCAGCAACAGCCGGGTGACCCGCGTCGACGAGGCCCTCCCCGTCGACCTCGACGATGAGGCGCTGCGCGAGTCGCCGGCCACCCCCGACGGAACCGTCGAGGTCGTCACGGCCGGCGAGTTCGTCGTCTACCGCACCGAGTCGGGCGTGCTCTACACCGGCACCCTCTCCGAGGGACGCACCCCGACGCGACTGGAGCCGTTCCCCTCCGACGACGAGGACGCGCCCTCCTACGCCGCCGACGCCGTCGCCCTCGACGACCGCGGCATCCTCCTCAGCTTCTCCGAGGGCGACGGGTCGGTCCTCACCTACGACATCCCGGCCTCGTCCGTGCGCTCCCGCGACGTCGTGTCGATCGACGATCCCGCCGATCCCGCGATCACCGGCGCGAGCGACACCTGGGTGCTGGTCGATCGCGAGGACGGGTCGTACCTGGTGGAGGGGACGGATGCCGCGCGGCCGGCGCCGGTCACCGGAGCCGTGGTCGCGAGTTCCCCCGACCCCGACGGCGACGCGGTCTACCTCGCCTCCGACACCGGTCTCGCCCGGATCCCGGTCGACGGCGGCGAGCCCGAGCCCGTGGTCGGCGACACCACGCTCCTCGGCACGCCGGCCCAGCCGCTCGTGCAGGACGGCGTGGTCCATGCCGCATGGCTGGCCGAGGGCGGACTCGGCGGACAGCTGTGGACCTCCGAGCGCGGCACCCTCAGTCCCCTCGACTACGCCGGACAGGAGATCTCCGACCAGCGGCGTCCCGTCTTCACCTCCAACGGCGACACCGTCATCCTGAACGAGACGCGCACCGGATGGGTGTGGACCGTCCCCGACGGGCGCCTGGTCCCCTCCAGTCAGCGATGGAGCCTCGATGACGAGGTCGTCTCGGATGCGCAGCCGAGCGAGGAGCAGCTGAGCGTCGTCATCGACCCGAAGGCCCCGATCGCCGAACCCGACGCGTTCGGGGTGCGACCGGGAGCACTTGTGAGTCTGCCGGTGCTGCTGAACGACCACGACCCGAACGAGGACGTCCTGAGCGTCGACCCCGCCTCGGTGACCGGGCTCGACCCCGGCTTCGGCACGGTCTCGATCACCGACGACGGCCAGCGCCTCGCCGTCCGCGTCGCTCCGGGAGCCAGCGGTGCCGCGAGCTTCTCGTACGCCGTGACCGACGGCACCGCCCCCGGCGGTCTGGCCTCGAGTCCCACGACGGTGACCCTCCTCGTCGCCGGGGACGACCAGAACGGCGCCCCGGTGTGGTGCGGCGTCGAGCGCTGCCTCGCCGAGTGGCCGACTCCCGAGGTCGCCCGCGGCGGCACGGTGACCGTTCCGGTGATGACCGGCTGGGTCGACCCCGACGGCGACCCGATGCTGCTGCTGTCGGCCGAGAACACCTCCGGCGTCGGCAAGGTGGCCGCCACCCCCGCGGGTGACATCGTCTACCAGCACGCCGACGACGGCAGCGGCGCCGAGCAGCTCATCGAGATCGTGGTGTCGGTTGCCGATACCCGCGGAGCGGTGGCGACGAAGTCGCTGGTCATCCGGGTCTCGCCCCAGCCGACGCTGTCGATGCAGTCGTTCGCCGTCGTCGACACCGTCGGGGCCACCACGACCGTCGACGTCGGGCCGCATGTCACCGGCACCGCCGGGACCGTGCGCCTGGACGCGGTCCGCGTGCTCGACGACGCGCGTGCGAGCGCCACGATCGTGGGCGGTTCGACCTCGTTCGACTTCCGCGCCGAGGAGCCGGGCACCTACCGCGTGGACGTGACCGTCACCGACGGAATGACCCAGGAGAACGGCACCGTGCGCGTCACGGCGCTGGCCGCCGACGCGCCGACCGAGCTCGCCACCGCGCCGGTGGTCGCCTTCGTCCGCCCGCAGCAGGACGCAACCCTCGACATCCTCGCCGCGGTGTCGAACCCCACCCGGCGCGTGCTGCTGCTCAGCGACGTGCAGGCTCAGCCCGACGCGGGGGCGTCGCTGTCGTTCGACACGCTGTCGCAGAACTACCTCCGAGTCTCGGGGTCGACCGCCGACGGCGCGCCGGGGCGGCTCGGCACCATCACCTACACCGTCACCGACGGCACCGAGAACCAGGGGTCGTCGGTGGAGGGTCAGGCCACGGTCTACCTCCTGCCCCCGGCCCCCGAGCTCGCCCCCATCGCGGTCGACGACACCGTCGTGGTGCGCGCCGGCACGCAGATCGACATCCCCGTCCTCGAGAACGACGTCGCCCCCGCCGGCGGTCGCCCGACCCTCAATCCGGCGACGGTGACCTCGCCCTCACCCGCCGCCCTGGCGTTCGGCGCGGGCGAGGTGCTGCGCTACCTCGCCCCGGATGAGCCCGGCGAGTACGCCGTGGATTACGACGTCTACACCACCGGCGCGCCGTCGCTGTCGGATCAGGCGCGGGTGACGGTGCAGGTGCTTCCCGACGACGAGAACCGCGCGCCCGCCCCCGATACCGTCGAGGGGCGCGTGCTGAGCGGTCAGTCGACGCGGATCGAATTCGACGGCTACGGCGTCGACCCCGACGGCGACACGGTGTCGCTGGACCGCATCATCGCCCAGCCCGAGTCGGGGGTCGCCACCATCTCGGCCGAGGGCGACGCCATCGTCTACACCAGCGTCTCGGGGTTCAGCGGCCAGGTCACCTTTCCGTACCGCGTGGTCGACGAGTTCGGTCAGACGGGGGAGGGCATCGCCCGCGTGGGCGTGCTCGACAGCGATGCCAACCCGAGCCCGGTGACCTTCACCGACTACGTGCAGGTGCAGGCGGGGGCGGACAGCACCATCCGCGTCAATCCCCTCTCCAACGACAGCGACCCGACCATGGGCGAGCTGACGGTCGAAGAGGTGCGTCCCGACGTGCCCGAGACGCTCGAGGACGGTTCGGACAATCCCGAGTTCGCCCGCCTCGACGAGCGGATCCGCTCCGTCGGCGAGCGTCAGGTGGTCATCGCCGCGGGCACCGAGCCCGGCACGATGTCGTTCCTGTACGACGTCTCGTCGAGTTCGGGGAACACCGGGCGAGGACTCATCGTCGTCACGGTGGTGCGAGAGAGCGTGCCGGACTACCCGGTCGTGGAGGACACCGTCCTCACCGCCGAGACCCGTGAGGACTTCGTCGACGGGGTCGACGTGCTCTCGGGCAACGTCTCGTGGTCCGGCGGCGACATCGACGATCTCGAGCTCGCCCTCTGGGGCGACCCCGGCGACGTCGCCGTGCGCGGATCGGAGATCTCGGGCCCGCTCCCCGACACCACCCGCGTGATCCCGTTCTCCGTCACCGGCGAGGGCGCCTCCGGCGAGGTGACCAGCTACGGCTTCCTCCGCGTGCCCGGCGACGCCGACCTGTCGCTGGCCCTGCGCTCCTCGGCGCGTCCCGTCGAGGTGCCCGAGCTCGAATCCGTCACCTTCGACATGGCCGACCTCGTCGCGATCCCCCGCAATGCCGACCTCGAGGTCGGCGACGACGTGCGGGCCTCCGGCGCACGGGGCGAGGCGGTCTGCACGGCCGTGGGCGATGGGCAGATCCGCTACGACGCGGGCGCCGGTGCCCCCTGGACCGACGCCTGCCAGGTGCCGGTGCGTGTGGCCGGCACCGAGGACTTCACCTACCTCGCCGTCCCGATCCTCGTCGAGGCGACCGACCCGCAGCCGGAGCTGCGGCCCGGCGCGCTGACCGTCGGTCCGGGCGAGACCGCGACATTCGACCTGCGGAACATGACCACGTGGCAGCTGCGGGAGGACTGGGACGGCATCGCCTACGCCCTGTCCTATCCCGGCGGAGCCTTCGAGGTGGCGCTGGAGGGCTCGATCGTCACCGTGACCGGTGCGGACACGGCCGTCCCGGGGCGCGAGGAGGTCGTCACGGTGTCGGCGCCGAGCCACCCGAACACTCCGCCCTCGCGGCTCATCCTCCGTGTCGGGCAGGCGCCGTCGACCCTCCCGCAGGGCGGGTCGGTGACCCAGCAGTGCACGCAGGCGGGCGGGTCGTCGTGCACCATCACGGTCATCGGCGGCCCCGGCGAGATCAACCCGCTTCCGCGGACGCCCCTCGAGGTCGTCGACGTCCGCCCGACGGGCGCGTGCGCCGGGGTGAGCTTCCAGGTGTCGTCACCGCGCACGGTGACGGCGTCGTGGGCGCCGGATGCTCCGGGGGCGACGTGTTCGGCCACGTTCTCCGTCGTCGATGCGCAGGGGCGCCGCACCGCGGGCGAGCGCGACGGCCGTCTGCTGCTCGATCTCCAGGGCTTCCCGCGTCCGCCGGCGGCGCTCGTGCAGACGGCGTTCGGCAACGAGTCGGTCACCCTTCGCGTTGACCCGGGTGACGCGCGCCTCGCCTACCCCGGACTGAGCGGCTTCCGCATCCGCTACGCCGGGCAGGTCGTCGCCGAATGCGGGCCGGGGGGCACCTGCCCGCCGATCTCGGCGCCCAACGGCGAGCGGCGGACCTATGAGGCCGTCGCGATCAACGCCGTCGGCGAGTCGCGGGGCGCGGTGCGCACCGAAGCGTGGGCGTACGACGCCCCGCCGGCGCCGAGCAACGTGCAGTGGATTCCGCTCGAGACGCGCGGCGAGGGCGGCTACATCGCCCTCCGGATCGAGGGAATCGACCCCTCGCGCACCGGGTCGCTCGAGATCACCAGCTCCACCGGCGACCGCTCGGTGGTGAATGTCGGCAGCCGCGACACCACGATCGACGTCCGCTCCTACCGGGTCGGGTCCAACGCCCCGACGCCCGTCACGGTCACCCCCTATTCGCGCTTCGACCGGCCGCCCGGGCTCGGCGGTGGCGGGGTGAACGCCGGCGCCTCGGTCACCATCAACGCCAACGGCGTGGGCGCGCCCCTCAGCCCCGCGCTCGACCTCGAGTCCGTCTCCGACGGCGACGGCAGCTCGACGATCACGGCGCGCGCGAGTGCGGGGCCGAACGGCGCAGGCTCCACCCTGCGGTTCGGGATCGTCGAGGAGGGCGACCGCTGCGTGACGAGCGACAACGGGGCCACCGCGACCTTCCCCGGCTTCGAGGACGGCGAGGAGTACGAGTTCGAGATGTGCGTCGACTCGGTCTTCCAGGGCGAGGTGTACGGCACCGCGACCGCGACCGCGACGGTCCGCGCCGCGCAGTCCGCCGCCGCTCCGACCGGGTACACCTTCGTCGTCGACGGGCGGCCCAACGTCGGGCAGAACCGCGCGGATTGGATCATCCGGGACCAGCCGACCTCGAACGCGGAGGTCCCGAACCGTAATCAGGTGCGCTTCTCGGGCCTTCCCTCGACGGTCTTCGGGCAGGACCCGCGCGTGCGCGTCTGGTACGAGCACCAGTTCTGGGGTACGCGCTCGGCCGAGGCGACCGTCACCCCGCGGGAGGGGAGCGCCCCGTGGCAGATGACCGCGTCATGGCGGGCGACCTCCTGCGTCGGCGGCAGCACACTGACCCTCGTCGGCGACTCGTCCACCGGACCGGGGGGCAACGGAGCGGCCATCACGTTCAGCCCGGCGAACCTGCGGTACTTCGGCGCTGACGGGGCAGTCATCCCTCACCCCGAGGGTTCCTTCACCGTGCCGCAAGGGGCCGTGCGGGTCTCCGGGATCACGGTGACCGTGGACTGGTCGGCCCGTGGCTGGGGCCTGCAGAACGTCACGGAGCAGTTCGATGCCCAATGCCAGCCCGGCGACGGCGGTGCCCCGCCCACCAATCCCTGATCCCACGCTCCACCGACCACCGAGGAACGACACGATGACCATCACGCAGGAGCAGGCGACCTGGTTCGCGCAGACCTTCAGCCAGCTCGCCGACAACGTCGAGCGGGCGGTGCTGGGCAAGCGCCACGTCGTCGAGCTGGTGCTGACGGCGATGCTCAGCGACGGTCACGTGCTCCTCGAAGACGTCCCCGGCACGGGGAAGACCTCGCTCGCCCGCGCGATGGCGCAGTCGGTGCAGGGCACCAACACCCGCATCCAGTTCACCCCCGACCTGCTGCCGGGAGACATCACCGGCATCTCGGTCTACGACCAGAAGAGCGGCACCTTCGAGTTCCACGCCGGGCCGATCTTCGCCAACATCGTCCTGGCCGACGAGATCAACCGCGCGAGCCCCAAGACCCAGGCCGCGCTCCTGGAGGTCATGGAGGAGGGCCGGGTCACCGTCGACGGCGTGAGCCGCCAGGTGGGCGTTCCCTTCCTCGTGCTCGCCACGCAGAACCCGGTCGAGCAGGCCGGTACCTACCGGCTTCCCGAGGCGCAGCTCGACCGCTTCCTCATGCGGACCTCGCTCGGCTACCCCGACCATGCCGCGACCGTGCGGATCCTCGACGGCGCCGCGGTCGCCACCTCCGATCTGCCGGCGGTCATCACCCCGCAGGCCCTCGTCGGGATGGCCGATCTCGCGGCGAACGTCTACGTCGATGCGCTCGTGCTCGACTACATCGCGCGCCTCGTCGACGGCACCCGCTCGGCCGACGAGGTCCGGCTCGGCGTGAGCATCCGCGGCGCCCTCGCCCTCACCCGCGCGACCCGGACCCGCGCCGCCTCGCAGGGGCGCACCTACGCCACCCCCGACGACGTCAAAGCCCTCGCCGTCGCGGTGCTCTCGCACCGCCTCATCCTCCAGCCCGAGGCGGAGTTCGACGGCGTGACGCCCGAGGCCGTCGTCGGCCAGGTGCTGCTGGACGTCGCGCCCCCGACCCGTCGCGAAGCGACCGTCTGAGGCGCCCCCTCGAACCCATGAGCGCCACCGAGTCCCGCGTGACCCGCACCTCCCGCACCGGGGGGCGGACCGGCGCGGGCGGGCACACCCTGCACAGCACGGTGCAGGGGACGGGGCTGCAGAGCACCACGCAGCTGGCGCCGGGAGGGCGCTCGGGTCGCCTCGTGCGGGCGGCGGTTGCCGTGACCGCTGCGGCGCGGGCCGTCGGCGACGCGGCGCGGGTCACCGCCTCGTGGGCGGCGCGCACGATCCGTCCCGCGGGAGCGCTCGTCGTGCTCGCCGCCACGGTGGGCCTGGTGATCGGCATCGTGTTCGGCTGGACGGAGTGGGTGGTCGCCGGCGGCATCTCGCTGGTGCTCGTCGTCCTCAGCATCCCGTTCCTCTTCGGCGCCCGTGCCTACGACGTCGACCTCGCCCTCACCCACGAGCGCGTCGTGGCGGGCCAGGGCATCTCTGGTGAGATCACCGTCCGCAACGACAGCCGGCGGATCGCCCTCCCCGGGCGCCTCGACATCCCCGTCGGCCGCGGGCTCGTCGAATTCGGCGTGCCGCTCCTGCGCCCCGGCCACACCGTCGCCCAGCCTCTGGAGATCCCCTCGCTCCGCCGCGGGATCGTGCCCGTGGGCCCGGCGACCACGGTGCGGTCCGACCCCCTCGGGCTCCTCCGGCGCGAGCACAGCTTCGACGACGTGCACGAGGTGTTCGTCCACCCCCGCACCGTCGCCCTGCCCTCCACGAGCGCAGGTCTCGTCCGCGACCTCGAGGGAAGCCCCACCCGGCGTCTCGTCGACGCGGACATGTCGTTCCACGCCATCCGCGAGTACGCCGCGGGCGACTCGCGCCGACACGTCCACTGGAAGTCCACCGCCAAGACCGGCCGGCTCATGGTGCGCCAGTACGAGGAGACGAGGCGCTCGCGGATGGCGGTGGTGCTCGGCGTCGCCGAGAACGAGTACCTCGACGACGACGAGTTCGAGCTCGCCGTCAGCACCGCCGCCTCGCTCGGCCTTCGCGCCGTCCGCGACGCCCGCGACCTCGACATCGTCGTGGGATCGGAGATCCCGCGCGTCGTGCGGGGGCGCCTGCGCGCCATCCGTCACCTGCCGACCATCTCGCCGCGCGCGATGCTCGACGGCTTCAGCGGGGTCGAGCGCCTCGAGAGCACCATGCCGCTCGTCGACGTCTGCCGGCTGACGGCCGAGGCCAACGAGCGGCTGTCGGTGGCCTTCCTCGTCGTCGGGTCGACCGTGACTCTGCCGCGCCTGCAGCAGGCGGCCCTGACCTTCCCCGCCGACACCGCGGTGGCCGCGGTGATCTGCGACGAGCGGGCCCACCCGCGCATGCGGGTGCTCACGGGACTGAGCGTCCTCACGGTCGGCACCCTCGACGATCTCTCCGGGCTCCTCGTGCGCGGAGCGGCCTCGTGAGCCGGGTCGCCGAGGCGCCCGAGCGCGCCCGCGACACCCCGACCGAGCGGACGAGCGACCTTCCGCGCCTGATCGCGGGAGGCGTGTTCACACTGCTCATCGTGCTGATCGCCGCCGTGGCGGCGTGGCCGGTCTACCGGTCGGCGTCGTTCGTGATCCTCGTCGCGGTCGCCGCATCGCTCGCCGCGTCGATCGTCGTCGTCGCGCACCTCCGGCGATGGAGCGGATGGCTCGTGGCCGCCCTCCTCCTGGGCGTCCTCGTCGTCGCGGGCGTCCCGCTCGCCGTCCCGTCGCGCCTGACGGGGCCGGCCGAGTTCCTGCGGGGGCTCGCCGAGCTCGGCGCCGGGGCGGTCGTCGGCTGGAAGGACCTCGTCACCGTCGAGCTGCCGGTCGGGTCGTACCGGAACCTCCTCGTCCCCGCGCTCGTGGTCTTCCTCGCCGGCACGGCGGCGGCTCTCCGCCTGTCGTGGCGCGAGGACCGCCTCGCCTTCGCCGCGGTTCCCGTGGGCCTGGCGATGACCGCGTTCGGTCTGCTCTTCGGGCAGGCGGTCGTCAGCCCCCCGCTCGTCGTCGGGCCGTTCACCCTGTCCGCCCCCGTCGAGACGGCGGTCGGAGCGATGGCGGTGCTCACCGGCATCCTGTGGATGGCCTGGCGGAGCCACGACGAACGCACCCGTGCCCTGCAGCGTGCCGCGCTCTCCAGCGGCGTCCGCATCACCCGGCGCCCTTCGCGGACCGAGCGCCGGCGTGCGCTTCTCGGCGCCGGCATGGTCGTCGCCGCCCTGGTGATCGGCGCCGGGGTCGTACCGCTTGTCGCCCCGGGCGGGTCGCGGGACGTGTTGCGCTCGGCGACCGGACCCGACCTCGATCTCTCGAGCGAGGTCAGCCCCCTCGCCGAGTACCGCGCCCTGTTCGTCGACGACCGGGCCGGCGACGTGCTCTTCACCGTGACCGCCGACGGCGAGCGGGCGCCCCACCGCGTGAGGTTGGCGACCCTCGACACCTACGACGGCGAGGTCTTCCGAAGCGGCGCCGACGCGGCATCCCGGTTCGTGCGCCTGCCCTCCGCGCTCGACCCCGGAACCGGCGCCCCGTCTACGGCGGAAATCGAGATCGGCGAGTGGGAGGGGATCTGGATGCCGACCCTCGGCCGGGTCGCCTCAGTGCGCTTCGACGGCGACCGGGCCGACGCCCTCACCGACCGGTTCTACTACAACGCCGATCTCGCCGCGGCGGTGCAGACCGCCGACGGCGGGCTCGCGCCGGGCGACCGATACACGGTCGAGGGTGTGGAACCCGCCCTCCCCGCCCTTTCGAGCCTTGACGCGCCGGGCGCTCCGAACGACGGCGCCCCGGCCGCACCCGAGAACCTCTCGCGCTGGGTCGAGCGGCACGCCGCCGGTGAGGGCGGCGCAGCCCTTGAGGGCCTGGTGTCGCTGCTGCGCGAGCGCGGCTACCTCAGCCACGCCCTCGAGATCGGCGACGTGCCCCCGGCGTGGATGAGCGCGCTGCCCGACTACCGGTTCCAGCCGAGCGCCGCCGGGCACTCGCTCGCCCGCATCGACGACATGTTCGACGCCCTGCTCGAGCGGGAGAGCGATCCGCGGGCTGCCGAGACGGGCAACTACGTCGCGGCGATCGGCGACGACGAGCAGTTCGCCGTCGCCGGCGCCCTCATCGCGCGGGAGGTCGGCTTCCCCTCGCGGGTGGTCATCGGTGCGCGGCTGTCGTCGGCCGATACGGGCGTGTCGGTGTGCGAGGCCGGCGCCTGCCAGGCGCAGGACATCTCGGCGTGGACGGAGGTGCAGACGAGCGACGGACGCTGGGTGCCCCTCGACGTCACCCCGCAGTACGCGCAGTCGCCGAGCCTCGAGGTCACCGAGCAGCGCGACCCCGAGAACGTCACCGAGGTGCTCCCCGACCCGGTCGAGGAGGTCGTGCCGCCCGATCCCACCCAGGAGGACTCGGCGCGCGACGACGCCGACGACGAGCAGCAGGGACTCGATCTCGCGTGGCTCTGGCCGATCCTGCGCATCACCGGGCTCGTGCTGCTCGTCCTGCTGCTGGTGGTCGGGCCCTTCCTCGCGATCATCCTCGCCAAGTCGCTCCGCCGCCGCGGCCGGCGTCGCCGGGGCGACGCGGCCACACGGGTCGCCTCGGGCTGGGATGAGTACGTCGATGCGGCCGTCGATGCCGGCCGGGACGCCCCCGCGTCGCTGACCCGGACAGAGTTCGCGGCCGCGCTGGACGCGCCGGCGGGACGGACCCTCGCCTCCGCCGCCGACCGAGCGGTCTTCTCGCGGTCCGACCTCTCCGAGGCCGAGGCCCGCGAGTTCTGGCGCGGCGTGGACGCCGAGCGGCGGCGGCTCCGCCGTGAGCGTGGCTTCTGGCGAGGACTTGCCGCGACCGTATCGTTGAGATCGTTCATCCGACATCTGTCGCCTGGGGGCGACAGCCCGCGCACCGTCGAGAGGGGGAAGCGCCGGGGACTCCTCCCTGCGCGCGCAACGACATGAGCGCAACCGACGCACCGCTGGTCGTGACTCTGGGGGTCTCCAGCGCCCTGGTCGCGATCGTCGTCTACGTGTGGACCGCCCTGGCTCTCGGCGCGGTCTTCCGCAAGTCCGGCGAGCAGAGCTGGAAGGCGTGGGTGCCGATCTTGAACGTCGCGGTGCTGCTGCAGCTCGGCGGCTTCTCGGGATGGCTCGTCCTGCTGCTGCTCCTGCCGCTGCTCGGCCCCCTGCTGGTGTGGGTGGCGATGATCGTCTCTTGCCACCGGATCGGGCGGGAGTTCGGCTACGGCGCCGGGATGACGGTGCTGGCGGCGCTTCTCCTTCCGGTCTGGGCCTCGGTGATCGGCTTCGGATCGGCCCGGTGGGTGGGAACCGAGGCCGCCGGCCCGCGCCGGAGCGTCAACCCCGACCTCGGCGGCTCGGTCCCCGACTCCGACGGCTCGAGCGAGGACGCGTTCGATGATCGCGTCTACGGGGTCCCGACGGCGCGCGGTGCGGTGTACACCCCGCTCCTTCCGGCCCCCGACTACACAGGCTCGCACGAGACGACCCGGAGCGAGGCGTCGTGGGAGGACACGGTGCGGGGCGCCGGCGCGGGGGACGACGGCGCCGCCGATCTCGGCGATCCGCACCTGGACGAGGATTCCTCGACCGACGAGGCCCGCCGGTCGGCCCCGCCGGCCGCGACGCCGACGAGCGGACCCCGCGACACGGCGCCGATCGCGAACGCGTCGGCGAGAGCGGGTCGCCAGTCCGCCGACGACGACCTGCTGAGCGGGCTGTTCGCTGCGCCGGAACCGCCGCGTTTCACTCCTCCCGACGCGGAGGACGTGGCTCCGGCGGAGCCGGCGGCAGAGCCCGAACCCGCGACCCAGGCCGCGCCCGCGGCATCCGATCCCTTCTCGATTCCGTCGTGGCCATCGGCGGCGCCCGCATCCCGACCCGAGACCTCGGTGCCCGCAGGGCCCGTGTGGCCGTCGGTCGAGCCTTTCCGCCCGGTGCGCTCGTGGGACCCCGATCCGGCGGAAGAGCCGTCAGCGGGCGCGGATGGCGACGATGCACCCGCCGCTGCGCGGGCCGAGGGTGCCTCCGGGCCCGAGGTCATCGCCGAGGCCGTGATCGGTGCATCAGCCAACGAGCGCGAGAGCGACAGCGCGCGCGCCGACGCGCCGGAACCGGGCGGCGCAGCCGCCTCACGCGCTGAGATCCGCCGCTCCGAGTCGGTGTGGAACGGGTTCGTGCTCGACCAGGACGTCACGGGGGAGGTCACCGGAGCCGTCACCGGGGCGCCCGCCCCGATCGCCGCCGTCCCCGGCGCCACGCCCTCCACCGAGTCCGCGCCCTCCGCCGACGGCGAGGATGTCCCCGGTATCCGTCGGCGCAGCACCGCCGCGGAGGGAGCTCCGGCCGGGGAGGACGCCGACCCCGCGTCATCCGCCCCGCTCTTCCAGGCGCCCCTCACCCGGGTTCCGCCCGCCGGCCCGACGCCCGAGGCCGACCCCGTGCCGCAGGTTCCCGCCGACGACGAGCCGTGGCGGCCCGCGCACTCGCCGATGCCCGAGTCCGAACCCTTCCCCGAGACCTCCGGCCCGGTGTCCGCGATCGCCGGCGCACCGGTGGCCGGCGCCCCCCGGGCGGCGGGCGGAGCGGTCTCGGCGCAGTACGCCCGACCCGGTGTGCCCGACCTCGACGACGGACTCGACCAGACCATCGTCGCGCGCCGCCGCCGGACCAACTGGGCCGTCGTCACGCCGGCGGGGGAGTCGATCGCGATCACCTCCGACGTGGCGATCCTCGGCCGCAAGCCCACGCCCGACCCCGAGCACCCGCGCGCCCAGCTGATCCGGATCGACGACTCCACGGTCTCGAGCACGCACGCGCGCCTGGAGCTGCGGAAGGACACCTGGTACATCCTCGATCTCGGCTCCACCAACGGCGTCGTGTTCGCCACCCTCATGGGCACCGAGGTCGAGGCGCCCTCGGGGGTCGAGGTCGAGGCGGGGGATCGCTTCTTCCTCGGCGACGCCGAGATCCGCCTGGTGCGCAGCAACAGCTGACGATGACCGACCTCCCCGACGAACGGACGGCGCCCTCGAAGCGTCAGGCGCCCGGCGCGGCGGAGCCGGTGGAGCAGACGGAGCTGTCTCGCCGCCAGTCCCCGGTCGAGACCACCGCCCCCTCCATCCGGCAGGCCCCCGCGGAGGAGACGGTGGTCTCCGGCCGCGCGCGGAGCCGCGGCGACGGTGTAGACGAATGGACGGTGCGCACCGCGGATGCGCGGACGACAGGCGTCATCCGTCCCGTCCCCGGCGGGAGCGGGGCGAGGGATGCCGACGGGTCGTCGCGCACGGCCAGGCGCCCCGGTCCTGAGACCGACGTGTACGCCCCGCGCGCCGACACGGCCGCCCGAGTGCCGCGGACGACCCCCGCGGCCCAGCCGGCGCAACCCGTCGTGGATGCCGCTCGCGCCGCGGCCGAGCGTCGGCGGCGGTCTCGGTGGCGGGCCGCGGTGGCGGTGATCGTCGGCGTCGTGGCCCTCGCGGCGGTGGTCGTGGGGATCGTCGCGCTTCTGGCACTCCCGTCCTGAATTGCCCGGTCCCCGAAAGGGGCGTATCATTGAGCGGGTGTGCGCTCACGCGCGCCGTCCGCTGTGCCTCACGACAATCGAGTCCGGCGAGCGGCCGTCCCGGCGCCGCACAGGGATTGGTTCTGCGAACAGGCCACCCCCACGGCATATCCACCCTCGAAATCGCGTCAGGCCATTCTGCTGCGCCGGTGGATCTGTGGTGAAACCACGACGCTGTCACCGTGCAGCATTGACAAGGAGAGAACGTGCCAACCATTCAGCAGTTGGTTCGCAAGGGTCGCTCGCCCAAGGTCTCGAAGACCAAGGCGCCCGCCCTGAAGGCGAACCCGCAGCAGGCGGGCGTGTGCACCCGCGTGTACACCACCACCCCCAAGAAGCCGAACTCGGCGATGCGCAAGGTCGCCCGTGTGAAGCTGCGCAACGGGACCGAGGTCACCGCCTACATCCCCGGCGAGGGCCACAACCTGCAGGAGCACTCGCTCGTGCTCGTGCGCGGCGGTCGTGTGAAGGACCTCCCCGGTGTCCGCTACAAGATCGTCCGCGGCGCCCTGGACACCCAGGCCGTCAAGAACCGCAAGCAGGCCCGTAGCCGCTACGGCGCGAAGAAGGGTTGAGTTAGATGCCTCGTAAAGGACCCGCTCCTCGCCGCGTCGTCGTCAACGACCCGGTCTACGGTGCGCCGATCGTCACCCAGCTCGTCAACAAGATCCTCGTCGACGGCAAGAAGTCCATCGCCGAGTCGATCGTCTACAACGCCCTGCGCGGCGTCGAGGCCAAGAACGGCCAGGACGCGGTCGCGACCCTGAAGAAGGCGCTCGACAACGTCCGCCCCACCCTCGAGGTCAAGAGCCGCCGCGTCGGTGGTTCGACCTACCAGGTGCCGGTCGAGGTCAAGCCGCACCGCGCCAACACGCTCGCCCTCCGCTGGCTCGTCAGCTACGCCAAGGGCCGTCGCGAGAAGACCATGACCGAGCGCCTCCAGAACGAGATCCTGGATGCCTCGAACGGCCTGGGTGCCGCGGTGAAGCGCCGCGAAGACACCCACAAGATGGCCGAGTCGAACCGCGCCTTCGCGCACTACCGCTGGTAATCAGCCTTCGCGTCGCCGCGTTTCGACTCGCGGCTTCGCCGCTCGCTCGACGATCGGCCGGATGACCGGTCGTTGAGCGAGCGAAGCGAGACGAAACGCTCCACCGCAACCACAAGTTAGGAAGACACCCCGTGGCACAAGAAGTGCTCACCGACCTCAAGAAGGTCCGCAACATCGGCATCATGGCGCACATCGATGCCGGCAAGACGACGACGACCGAGCGCATCCTCTTCTACACGGGCGTCAACCACAAGATCGGCGAGACCCACGACGGCGCCGCCACCACCGACTGGATGGAGCAGGAGCAGGAGCGTGGCATCACGATCACCTCCGCCGCGGTGACGTGCTTCTGGGAGAAGAACCAGATCAACATCATCGACACGCCCGGTCACGTCGACTTCACCGTCGAGGTGGAGCGCTCGCTCCGCGTGCTCGACGGCGCCGTCGCCGTCTTCGACGGCAAGGAGGGCGTCGAGCCCCAGTCCGAGACGGTGTGGCGTCAGGCCGACAAGTACGACGTCCCCCGTATCTGCTTCGTCAACAAGATGGACAAGCTGGGCGCCGACTTCTACTTCACGGTCGACACGATCGTGAACCGCCTGAAGGCCAAGCCCCTCGTGCTGCAGATCCCGATCGGCGCCGAGAACGACTTCGTCGGCGTCGTCGACCTCGTCTACATGCGTGCCCTGGTGTGGCCCGGCGATGCCAAGGGTGACGTGACCATGGGTGCCAAGTACGAGATCCAGGAGATCCCGGCCGACCTCGTGGACAAGGCCAACGAGTACCGCGAGAAGCTCATGGAGACCGTCGCTGAGAGCGACGAGGTCCTTCTCGAGAAGTACTTCGGCGGCGAGGAGCTCACCCACGAGGAGATCAAGGGCGCGATCCGCAAGATGACGATCGCCAGCGAGGTCTACCCCGTGCTGTGCGGCTCGGCGTTCAAGAACCGCGGTGTGCAGCCGATGCTCGACGCGGTCGTGGACTACCTCCCTTCGCCCCTGGACGTCCCCGCCATCGAGGCGAAGGACCCCAAGAACGAAGAGATCATCATCGAGCGTCACCCCGACCGCGATGAGCCGTTCACGGCGCTGGCGTTCAAGATCGTCACGCACCCGTTCTTCGGTCGCCTCACCTACATCCGCGTGTACTCGGGTCACCTCGACTCCGGTGCCCAGGTCGTCAACGCGACCAAGGGCAAGAAGGAGCGCATCGGGAAGATCTTCCAGATGCACGCCAACAAGGAGATGCCGGTCGACTCCGTCACCGCGGGTCACATCTACGCCGTCATCGGCCTGAAGGACACCACCACCGGTGACACGCTGTCCGACAGCAGCAACCAGGTGGTCCTGGAGTCGATGACCTTCCCTGAGCCGGTCATCGAGGTCGCCATCGAGCCCAAGACCAAGGCCGACCAGGAGAAGCTGGGTCTGGCGATCCAGAAGCTCGCCGAAGAGGACCCGACGTTCCGCGTGGAGCAGAACGCCGAGACCGGCCAGACCGTCATCCGCGGCATGGGCGAGCTGCACCTCGACATCCTCGTGGATCGCATGAAGCGCGAGTTCAAGGTCGAGGCGAACGTCGGAAAGCCCCAGGTGGCCTACCGCGAGACGATCCGCAAGACCGTCGAGCGTCACGACTACACCCACAAGAAGCAGACCGGTGGTTCGGGTCAGTTCGCGAAGATCCAGTTCGCGATCGAGCCGCTCGAGGTCACGGCCGACAAGACGTACGAGTTCGAGAACAAGGTCACCGGTGGCCGCATCCCGCGCGAGTACATCCCCTCGGTCGACGCCGGTTTCCAGGACGCGATGAACGTCGGCGTCCTGGCGGGCTACCCGATGGTCGGCGTGAAGGCGATCCTCCTCGACGGTGCGGCGCACGACGTCGACTCGTCGGAGATGGCGTTCAAGATCGCGGGCTCCATGGGCTTCAAGGAGGCCATCCGCAAGGCGAACCCCGTCATCCTCGAGCCCATCATGGCCGTCGAGGTGCGTACTCCCGAGGAGTACATGGGCGACGTCATCGGCGACCTGAACTCGCGCCGTGGGCAGATCCAGTCGATGGAGGATGCCGCCGGCGTGAAGGTGGTGCGTGCCAACGTGCCGCTGTCGGAGATGTTCGGCTACATCGGCGACCTGCGCTCGAAGACCTCGGGCCGTGCTGTGTACTCCATGGAGTTCGACAGCTACGCCGAGGTTCCGCGCAACGTCATGGACGAGATCGTCCAGAAGACCAAGGGCGAGTAACCCTCCGGGGCTGCGCGCACACCAACCACCAGAAACCCTCTCTACTACACTGAGAGCCATCCCCGTAGACGACCGGTCGCAAACCAGTGCCCGGAACTTCTACACGACCGTCCTGAGGAGGACCCAGTGGCTAAGGCCAAGTTCGAGCGGACCAAGCCGCACGTGAACATCGGAACGATCGGTCACGTCGACCACGGCAAGACCACGCTCACCGCCGCGATCTCGAAGGTGCTCGCCGACAAGTACCCGTCGGCCACCAACGTGCAGCGCGACTTCGCGTCGATCGACTCGGCTCCCGAGGAGCGTCAGCGCGGTATCACCATCAACATCTCGCACGTCGAGTACGAGACGCCCAAGCGTCACTACGCTCACGTCGACGCCCCGGGTCACGCTGACTACATCAAGAACATGATCACCGGTGCCGCTCAGATGGACGGCGCGATCCTCGTGGTCGCCGCCACCGACGGCCCGATGGCTCAGACCCGCGAGCACGTTCTGCTCGCCAAGCAGGTCGGCGTGCCCTACCTGATGGTCGCGCTGAACAAGGCCGACATGGTCGACGACGAGGAGATCCTGGAGCTCGTCGAGCTCGAGGTCCGCGAGCTGCTGTCCAGCCAGGGCTTCCCCGGCGACGACGCTCCGGTCGTCCGCGTCTCGGGCCTGAAGGCTCTCGAGGGCGACGACAAGTGGGTCGAGTCGATCATCGAGCTGATGGACGCCGCCGACGAGTCCATCCCCGACCCGGTGCGTGATAAGGACAAGCCGTTCCTCATGCCCATCGAGGATGTCTTCACCATCACCGGTCGTGGCACCGTCGTCACGGGACGCGCCGAGCGCGGCACCCTCGCCATCAACTCCGAGGTCGAGATCGTCGGCATCCGCCCGACGCAGAAGACCACGGTCACCGGTATCGAGATGTTCCACAAGCAGCTCGACGAGGCGTGGGCCGGCGAGAACTGTGGTCTGCTCCTTCGTGGTCTCAAGCGTGACGACGTCGAGCGCGGCCAGGTCGTCGTGAAGCCCGGTTCGGTCACCCCGCACACCAACTTCGAGGGCACGGCGTACATCCTGTCCAAGGAGGAGGGCGGCCGTCACAACCCGTTCTTCACGAACTACCGTCCGCAGTTCTACTTCCGCACCACCGACGTCACCGGCGTCATCTCGCTGCCCGAGGGCACCGAGATGGTCATGCCCGGCGACACCACCGACATGACGGTCGAGCTGATCCAGCCGATCGCCATGGAGGAGGGCCTCGGCTTCGCGATCCGTGAGGGTGGCCGCACCGTCGGCGCCGGCACGGTGACCAAGATCCTCAAGTGATCTCCGCGCCCTAGGCGCACCCACGAAAGCCCCCCGGGTCTCCCGGGGGGCTTTCCCTTTCCCCACCCGCCTTCCCCCCGCCCTCCCCACCCCCCGGGCCCCACCCCCACCCCCACCCCCGGCCCCGGGCCGCTCGCCGGCACACGGGAGGAGATCCGCACAGGGGAGGGCGATTGCCGTGTGCTGCGCCTCCCGTGCGTCGATCTCCTCCCGTGTGCCGCCGGGCCGCGGCTGATCGACCGGGAACGTCGCTCGTCACGCGCGGTGCAGCCCCTGCGCGACGGCGCGCATGATGCGCTCCTGCACCTCGGGCCAGCGGTGCACCACCTGCTCGTACCCGACGCGGATCACGTGGTAGCCGAGCAGCATCAGCTCGGCGTCATGGGTGATGTCGCTCGTGCGCTGCGAACCGGTGTGCGTCGACCCGTCGATCTGCAGCACCAGGCGATCGCCGATGAGGAGGTCGACCCGGTGGCCGCTGATCCACACCTGGCGGCGGAGCGCCAGCCCGAGCCAGCGCAGCCGTGGCACGACGAGTGTCTCCAGGCCCGAGTCGGAGAACATGTCGGCCGCGTCGAGGATCTCGCGCGCCGCGGGTGGGAGTGGCAGACGCGCGAGCGCCTCGCGCGTCGTCATCTCGCGGCGGAGCGCGGACTCCCAGACGACCAGCGCGTCCTCGAAGGGCAGGCAGGATGCGACCGAGACGAGCACGTTCTCGATGACGTCGACGAGGCTGTGGGGACGACGCGGTACCACCGGCGTCGCCCAGTGGACCGTCACGGCCAGACGGCCGGCGCGGCCGGAATGCGGAGGGGCGGCGACGTGCGGCGCGCTGGGGGAGTGCAGCACGAACAGTCCGAGCCGCTCGGCCTGGGTGACGCAGGTGAGGACGACCCCATGCCGCGCGGCCGCCATCAGCTGAGCATCAGCGGTCGGGAGCGCCACCCATCCCTTGCGGAGCCGGAGCAGCACACCGTCGGCGCAGAGCGCGTCGATGACGTGCCGGCTGTGGCCGCCCTGCGTCAGGCCCGCGACCGACGCGATGCCGTCGGTCCTGCCGACGGCGGCGAGCACCTCCTCGCGGCGACGCCGCACCGCGGCATCCCTCATCGACTCCGGCCTGCTCACCCTCCGAGGGTCGCGTCATCGCTGCGGCGCCGGCGTGATGCCGGTGCGATCTGTGGACGGATGGCGCGGCGGCCGGGGTGTGCAGGAGACTACGCCGTGCAGACGGGAGGAGATCGGCACACGGGAGGGTGGATGCGACATGGGCGGCCTCCCACGCGTCGATCTCCTCCGATGTGCCGCCGACCCTCCCCATCCGGCGCGGGGAGGAGCATGATGGAGGCCACACCCTCGCGAAGGAGCAGGCAATGGGCATCGACGACCTGGTGAATCAGGGCAAGCAGTTCCTCGACCAGAACAAGGACAAGATCGGCGAGACGCTGAAGTCCGAGCAGGCGGAGGGCGTCAGCGACAAGGCCCTCGATGCCGCCGCCGAGTTCGTGAAGAAGATCGCTCCGGACAGCGTCGACCAGCACGTCGACGGGGTGCGCGACAACATCGACAAGCACATCGGCAACCAGTAGCCGAGGGACGCCGCCCGACACGCGGGCGCGACACGCCCGAGTTTGCGACACGCCCGGGCGACACGTAGACTGTTCCAGTTCCACATTCCGGCGCGCTTCGGCGTGCGACGGATCACTGTCAGGGCAGTGCATAGGCGGTGCGCAAGCGCCAGACGCCTAGGCCGCGGGCAGCAGAACAACACAATCCTTCCCCACTTCGGCTCGAGAGCCGCGTGCTCGCGTGTCGAGGGGCGACGGATGCCGGGTGCCGCGTGTGCCCGGATTGACAGAAGAACAGCGGTGCAGCACGCACTGCGCAAGCGGTGCGAAAGTGCCACGGCGCGTCAGCGCCACCGTGCGTCCAATGCCCCCGGGCCCTCCGGGACGGTAAGACGCGGAAAGAGAGTGAGCAGACACATGGCGGGACAGAAGATCCGCATCCGACTGAAGTCGTACGACCACGCCGGTCTCGACTCGTCG
The DNA here is from genome assembly GCF_013410955.1 of Microbacterium sp. AK009. GTDB lineage: Bacteria > Actinomycetota > Actinomycetes > Actinomycetales > Microbacteriaceae > Microbacterium. The sequence goes on from NZ_JACCCG010000001.1 coordinate 167,736, forward strand.
GCGCGCAAGATCGTCGACACCGTGACCCGTGCCGGCGCGACGGTCGTGGGCCCCGTGCCCCTCCCCACGGAGAAGAACGTCGTCGTCGTCATCCGGTCGCCCCACAAGTACAAGGACAGCCGCGAGCACTTCGAGATGCGCACCCACAAGCGTCTGATCGACATCATCGATCCCACGCCCAAGGCCGTCGACTCGCTGATGCGCCTTGACCTGCCGGCCGACGTCAACATCGAGATCAAGCTCTGAGGTCGTCGACATGGCACACATCAACGAAAAGATTTCCAAGGCTCTGCTGGGCACCAAGCTCGGCATGACGCAGGTCTGGGATGAGAACGGCAAGCTCGTTCCCGTCACCGTGATCGAAGTGACCCCCAACGTGGTCACCCAGATCCGCACCGCGGAGAAGGACGGCTACTCGGCCGTCCAGATCGCCGCCGGCGCCATCGACCCCCGCAAGGTGAACAAGCCCCTGTCGGCCCACTTCGAGGCCGCGGGCGTCACCCCCCGCCGTCACCTCACCGAGGTGCGCACCGCTGACGCTGCTGACTACTCACTCGGTCAGGAGCTCACGGTGGACGGCGTCTTCGAGGCCGGCCAGCTGGTCGACGTCGTCGGGACCAGCAAGGGCAAGGGCACCGCGGGTGTGATGAAGCGTCACAACTTCGCGGGCGTCTCGGCTTCGCACGGTGCACACCGCAACCACCGCAAGCCCGGTTCGATCGGCGCCTCGTCGACCCCGAGCCGCGTCTTCAAGGGCATGCGCATGGCCGGCCGTATGGGTGGCGAGCGCGTGACCGTCCTCAACCTCACGGTGCACGCCGTGGACGCCGAGAAGGGTCTGCTGCTCGTCAAGGGCGCCGTCCCCGGTGCCCGTGGCCGTACCGTCTACGTCCGCAACGCAGTGAAGGGTGCCTGATCGACATGGCTGACTCCACGCTCGCGCTCGACGTCCTGAAGGCCGACGGCAAGAAGGCCGGCTCTGTCGAGCTGCCCGCCGCGCTCTTCGACGTCAAGACGAACATCCCGCTGATCCACCAGGTCGTCGTCGCCCAGCGCGCCGCCGCCCGCCAGGGGACGCACGCGACCAAGACCCGCGGCGACGTCTCGGGTTCGGGTCGCAAGCCCTTCAAGCAGAAGGGCACGGGTAACGCCCGTCAGGGTTCGGTCCGGATGCCGCAGCACCGCGGCGGTGGCACCGTCCACGGTCCGCAGCCCCGCGACTACTCGCAGCGCACCCCCAAGAAGATGATCGCCGCGGCGCTCCTGGGCGCCCTGAGCGACCGCGCCCGCGGTGAGCGCCTCCACATCGTCGAGTCCCTCGGCGTGACCGATGCGCCCTCGACCAAGGCCGCGGCATCCGTGCTCACCGCACTCGGCGCCGTCAAGAACGTCCTGGTCGTGGTGGAGCGCACCGACGAGATCAGCGTCATGAGCGTCCGCAACCTCGCGTACGTCCACGTGCTGTCCTTCGACCAGCTCAACGCCTACGACGTGCTCGTCTCCGACGACATCGTCTTCACCAAGGCCGCGTACGACGCCTTCGTGTCGGCTCGCACGGCCACCACCCAGGAGGTCTCGGCATGAGCAACATCGCCGTCAACAAGGACCCGCGCGACATCATCCTGAAGCCGGTCGTGTCCGAGAAGAGCTACGGGCTCATCGACGAGGGCAAGTACACCTTCCTCGTCGACCCGCGGGCGACCAAGACCGAGATCAAGCTCGCCATCGAGAAGATCTTCGGCGTCAAGGTGGCCTCGGTCAACACGCTGAACCGCACGGGCAAGGCTCGTCGCACCCGCTTCGGCATGGGCAAGCGCAAGGACACCAAGCGCGCCATCGTGACCCTGAAGTCGGGCACCATCGACATCTTCACCGCGGTCGGCTGACCGGCGGGATAAGGACGAGAGAACATGGCTATTCGCAAGTACAAGCCCACGACCCCCGGTCGCCGCGGCTCGTCGGTGGCGGACTTCGCCGAGATCACCCGATCGACGCCCGAGAAGTCCCTCCTCCGCCCGCTGGCTAAGACCGGTGGCCGCAACAACCAGGGCCGCATCACGACCCGTCACATCGGTGGTGGACACAAGCGCCAGTACCGCGTCATCGACTTCCGTCGCGACGACAAGGACGGCGTGAACGCCAAGGTCGCGCACATCGAGTACGACCCCAACCGCACCGCGCGCATCGCGCTGCTGCACTACGTCGACGGCGAGAAGCGCTACATCCTCGCCCCGAACAAGCTGTCGCAGGGTGACGTGGTCGAGTCGGGTCCGTCGGCTGACATCAAGCCCGGCAACAACCTGCCGCTGCGCAACATCCCCACGGGTACCGTCATCCACGCCATCGAGCTCCGCCCCGGCGGCGGCGCGAAGATGGCCCGCTCGGCCGGCGCCGCGGTGCGCCTGGTCGCGAAGGACGGCCCGTACGCCCAGCTGCGTCTGCCCTCGGGCGAGATCCGCAACGTCGACGTCCGCTGCCGCGCGACGATCGGCGAGGTCGGCAACGCCGAGCAGTCCAACATCAACTGGGGCAAGGCCGGCCGCAAGCGCTGGAAGGGCGTCCGCCCGACCGTGCGTGGTGTCGCCATGAACCCCGTCGACCACCCGCACGGTGGTGGTGAGGGCAAGACCTCCGGTGGTCGCCACCCGGTCTCGCCGTGGGGTCAGGCCGAGGGCCGCACCCGCCACGCCAACAAGGAGAGCGACAAGCTCATCGTCCGCCGTCGCAACGCCGGCAAGAAGCGCAAGTAGGTAGGAACTTCAGATGCCACGCAGTCTTAAGAAGGGCCCCTTCGTCGACGAGCACCTGCTTCGCAAGGTTGTTTCGCAGAACGAGGCGGGAACCAAGAACGTCATCAAGACGTGGTCACGTCGCTCGATGATCGTCCCGGCCATGCTCGGCCACACGATCGCCGTGCACGACGGCCGCAAGCACATCCCGGTCTTCGTCACCGAGACGATGGTCGGCCACAAGCTGGGCGAGTTCGCGCCCACCCGCACCTTCCGCGGTCACGAGAAGGACGACAAGAAGGGCCGCCGCCGCTGACGCGGGGGCGCAAGGAGAGAGAAATGGTGGAGTCCATCGCACGCGTGCGACACATCCGCGTGACCCCTCAGAAGGCTCGTCGTGTCGTCGCTCTCATCAAGGGCAAGCAGGCTCAGGAGGCCCTGGCCATCCTGAAGTTCGCTCAGCAGAGCGCCAGTGAGCCCATCTACAAGCTCGTCGAATCGGCCATCGCGAACGCTCGCGTCAAGGCCGACAAGGAGAACGAGTACCTCGACGACGCCGACCTGTACGTGAAGAACGCGTACGTGGACGAGGGCACGACGCTCAAGCGTTTCCAGCCCCGCGCCCAGGGTCGCGCGTTCCAGATCAAGAAGCGCACCAGCCACATCACGGTCGTCCTCTCGACGCCCGAGGTGGCCGAGACCGCTTCGGCAGCCACGACGAAGAAGGCGAGCAAGTAATGGGACAGAAGGTCAACCCGTACGGCTTCCGCCTCGGCATCACCACCGACCACGTGTCGCGCTGGTTCTCCGACTCGACGAAGCCCGGTCAGCGCTACGCCGACTACGTGGCCGAGGACATCAAGATCCGTCAGCTGCTGCAGAAGCAGCTCGACCGCGCCGGTGTCAGCAACATCGAGATCGAGCGCACCCGTGACCGCGTCCGCGTCGACATCCACACCGCCCGCCCGGGCATCGTGATCGGCCGCCGCGGCGCCGAGGCCGAGCGCATCCGCGCCGACCTCGAGAAGCTCACCGGCAAGCAGATCCAGCTGAACATCCTCGAGGTGAAGAACCCCGAGGCCGACGCTCAGCTGGTCGCCCAGGGCATCGCCGAGCAGCTCTCGGCCCGCGTGGCGTTCCGCCGCGCGATGCGCAAGGGCCTGCAGGGCGCCCAGCGCGCCGGCGCCAAGGGCGTCCGCATCCAGGTCTCCGGCCGCCTCGGCGGCGCCGAGATGAGCCGTTCGGAGTTCTACCGCGAAGGCCGTGTGCCGCTGCACACGCTCCGCGCGAACATCGACTACGGCTTCTACGAGGCCAAGACCACCTTCGGCCGCATCGGCGTGAAGGTCTGGATCTACAAGGGCGACCTCACCAACAAGGAACTCGCTCGCGAGCAGGCCAATGCGCCGAAGTCGCGCGGTCGTGACGACCGCGGTGACCGCCGCCGTGGCCCCCGCAGCGAGGCCCCCGTCGCAGAAGGAGCGTCGGCGTAATGCTCATTCCCCGCAAGGTCAAGTACCGCAAGCAGCACCACCCGGGTCGCTCGGGCCAGGCCACCGGCGGCACGAAGGTCTCCTTCGGCGAGTTCGGCATCCAGGCCCTCACCCCCGCGTACGTGACGAACCGTCAGATCGAGTCCGCTCGTATCGCGATGACCCGTCACATCAAGCGTGGCGGCAAGGTGTGGATCAACATCTACCCCGACCGACCGCTCACCAAGAAGCCGGCCGAGACCCGCATGGGTTCCGGTAAGGGTTCGCCGGAGTGGTGGGTCGCCAACGTCAAGCCGGGCCGGGTCCTCTTCGAGGTCTCGGGCGTCAACGAGCAGCTCGCTCGCGAGGCGCTGACCCGTGCCATCCACAAGCTGCCGCTGAAGGCACGCATCATCAAGCGCGAGGAGGGCGACGCGTAATGGCGATCGGCACCAAGACGCTCGCACCGAGCGAGCTGGACACGTTCGAAGACCAGCGCCTGGTCGAGGAGCTGCGCAAGGCCAAGGAAGAGCTGTTCAACCTGCGCTTCCAGTCGGCCACCGGCCAGCTCGAGAGCCACGGCCGCATCCGCGCCGTCAAGCGCGACATCGCGCGGCTGTACACCGTGATCCGTGAGCGCGAGCTCGGCATCCGTGCCACGCCCGCGCCGGTGGAGACGGCGACGAAGACGAAGAAGACGAAGGCCAAGAAGGCGGATGCCGCCGACTCGGCCGCAAAGGAAGAGGGGGCTGAGTGATGGCCACCGCCAAGAAGGCCGACGCCGCCACGGAGCAGGTCAAGGGCCACGAGAGCGCCGAGCACGATGTGCGCGACGCCGATGCCCGCGGGTACCGCAAGGCCCGCCGCGGCTACGTCGTCAGCGACAAGATGGACAAGACCATCGTCGTCGAGGTCGAGGACCGCGTGAAGCACCCGCTGTACGGCAAGGTCATCCGCCGCACGTCCAAGGTGAAGGCGCACGATGAGGGCAACACCGCCGGCATCGGTGACCTGGTCGTCATCAACGAGACCCGCCCGCTGAGCGCGACCAAGCGCTGGCGTCTGGTCGAGATCGTGGAGAAGGCCAAGTGATCCAGAACGAATCCCGGCTCAAGGTCGCCGACAACACCGGCGCCAAGGAGCTGCTCACCATCCGCGTGCTCGGCGGCTCCAACCGCCGGTACGCCGGCGTGGGCGACGTCATCGTCGCCACCGTCAAGGACGCCATCCCCGGCGGCAACGTCAAGAAGGGTGACGTCGTCAAGGCGGTCGTCGTCCGGACGGTCAAGCAGACCCGACGTGCCGACGGCTCATACATCAAGTTCGACGAGAACGCCGCTGTCATCCTGAAGAGCGACGGGGAGCCCCGCGGCACCCGTATCTTCGGGCCGGTCGGCCGTGAGCTGCGCGACAAGCGGTTCATGAAGATCGTCTCGCTCGCCCCGGAGGTCATCTGATCATGGCGAAGATCAAGAAGGGCGACCTGGTTCAGGTCATCTCGGGCGCCAAGCCCGAGCGCGGCGGAGACCGCGGTAAGCAGGGCAAGGTCCTCGAGGTCCTTCCCGAGCAGAACCGCGTGATCGTCGAAGGCGTGAACTTCGTCACCAAGCACAACCGCGTGGGCCAGTCCCAGCGCGGCACCAAGACGGGCGGCATCGAGACGATGGAAGCCCCGATCCACATCTCCAACGTCTCCCTGGTCGACCCCCAGACGAAGAAGCCGACCCGCGTCGGTCACCGCGTCGAGGAGCAGGTCAAGGACGGCGTGAAGCGCACCGTGCGCGTCCGCTACGCGAAGAAGTCAGGCAAGGACCTCTGAATATGAGCAGCGCAACTGCCGTCGAGGCTGGCAAAATCCAGCCCCGCCTGAAGCAGAAGTACAAGTCCGAGATCCAGAAGAAGCTGCAGGACGAGTTCGGCTACGCCAACGTCATGCAGATTCCGGGCCTCGTGAAGGTCGTGGTCAACACCGGTGTCGGCGAGGCAGCTCGCGACAGCAAGGTGATCGATGGTGCGGTCGACGACCTCACCAAGATCACCGGCCAGAAGCCGGTCGTGACCAAGGCCCGCAAGTCCATCGCGCAGTTCAAGCTGCGTGAGGGCCAGGCCATCGGCGCGCACGTCACCCTCCGGGGCGACCGCGCGTGGGAGTTCCTGGACCGCCTGATCAACCTGGCTCTGCCCCGCATCCGCGACTTCCGCGGCCTGTCGGGCAAGCAGTTCGACGGCAACGGCAATTACACCTTCGGCCTGCAGGAGCAGTCGGTCTTCCACGAGATCAACCAGGACAAGATCGACCGCGTCCGCGGGTTCGACATCACGATCGTGACGTCGGCGAAGACGGATGACGAGGGCCGCGCGCTCCTGCGCCACCTCGGCTTCCCCTTCCGCGCCGAGGGCGCACAGCAGTAACACCTGACCATGGAAGGTCGTCAGTCGTGTAACGGCTGCCGATACCTCATGAACGAAAGAAGCTAAGAAATGACGATGACAGACCCGGTCGCTGACATGCTGACCCGTCTGCGCAACGCGAACTCGGCGCACCACGACTCCGTGTCGCTGCCGAGCTCGAAGCTCAAGACCCACATCGCCGACATCCTCAAGCAGGAGGGCTACATCTCCGACTGGGCCGTCGAGGACGCCCGTGTCGGCCAGACGCTGACCCTCACCCTGAAGTACGGCCCGAACCGCGAGCGGTCCATCGCCGGCATCAAGCGCGTGTCCAAGCCCGGCCTGCGCGTGTACGCCAAGTCCACCGAGATCCCCACGGTCCTCGGCGGCCTCGGCGTTGCCATCCTGTCCACCTCCTCCGGTCTTCTCACCGACCGTCAGGCCGAGCAGAAGGGCGTGGGTGGGGAAGTCCTCGCCTACGTGTGGTGATCTGACATGTCGCGTATCGGACGTCTCCCGATCGACATCCCCTCCGGCGTCACCATCGAGGTGACCGGGCAGGATGTCGCGGTCAAGGGCCCCAAGGGCGAGCTCGCGCTCACCGTGGCCCGTCCCATCGAAGTCAAGGTCGAGGACAACCAGGTGATCGTCACCCGTCCCGACGACGAGCGCGAGTCACGGTCGCTTCACGGCCTGACCCGCACGCTCATCAACAACAACATCATCGGCGTCACCCAGGGCTACACCAAGGGCCTCGAGGTCGTCGGCACCGGTTACCGCGTCGCGCAGAAGGGCAGCTCCATCGAGTTCGCCCTCGGCTTCTCGCACCCGGTTCTCGTCGAGCCCCCCGCGGGCATCACGCTGACGGTCGAAGGCAACAACAAGGTCACCGTCAGCGGCATCGACAAGCAGGCCGTCGGCGAGGTGGCTGCGAACATCCGCAAGATCCGCAAGCCCGAGCCGTACAAGGGCAAGGGTGTGCGCTACGCCGGCGAGGTCGTCCGGCGCAAGGCCGGAAAGGCTGGTAAGTAACCATGGCTGTGAAGACGAAGTCCGACGCGCGTTCGCGCCGTCACGCCCGCCTTCGCAAGAAGGTCGTCGGCACCTCCGAGCGTCCCCGCCTGGTCGTCACCCGTTCGGCACGCCACGTGTTCGTCCAGGTCGTCGACGACAGCAAGGGCCACACCGTGGCATCCGCATCGACGCTCGAAACCGACCTGCGCGGGTTCGACGGCGACAAGACCGCCAAGGCCCGCAAGGTCGGCGAGCTGGTCGCTGAGCGCGCGAAGTCCGCCGGCGTCTCCGACGTGGTGTTCGACCGCGGCGGCAACCGATACGCAGGTCGTGTCGCGGCCATCGCCGACGGCGCCCGCGAAGGGGGGCTCAACCTGTGAGTGACAACAAGGAGAACAACGTGACCGCAGAGGCCGCTGCCGAGGCTCCGGCCGAGGCCGCCACCGCTCCCGCCGAGCGTGAGCGCGAGCCGCGCCGCGGTGGACGTGAGCGCAACCCCAACCGCGACCGTGGGTCGCGCGACCGCAGCGAGAGCCAGTTCCTCGAGCGCGTCGTGACGATCAACCGCGTGTCGAAGGTCGTCAAGGGTGGACGCCGGTTCAGCTTCACCGCGCTCGTCGTCGTCGGCGACGGCAACGGGCTCGTGGGTGTCGGCTACGGCAAGGCCCGTGAGGTGCCCCTGGCGATCTCGAAGGGCGTCGAAGAGGCCAAGCGGAACTTCTTCCGTGTGCCCCGCGTCGCCTCGACCATCCCGCACCCCGTCCAGGGTGAGGCTGCCGCCGGTGTGGTGCTCCTGCGCCCCGCCGCCGCGGGTACCGGTGTGATCGCGGGCGGTCCGGTGCGTGCCGTCCTCGAGTGCGCGGGCATCCACGACGTGCTGTCGAAGTCGCTCGGTTCGTCGAACACGATCAACATCGTCCACGCGACCGTCGAGGCGCTGAAGCAGCTGGAGGAGCCCCGCCACGTCGCCGCGCGCCGTGGTCTGGACTTCGACCAGGTCGCTCCCGCCCGTCTGGTCCGCGCCGAGGCCGAGGCCGCGGCTGCAGCGAAGGTAGGTGCCTGATGGCTGCGCGTCTGAAGGTGACGCAGATCAAGTCCAAGGTGAGCGAGAAGCAGAATCAGCGCGACACCCTCCGGAGCCTGGGTCTCAAGCGGATCGGCGACACCGTCGTCCGTCCCGACGACGCCCAGACCCGCGGGTACGTGCGCACTGTCGCCCACCTCGTGAAGGTTGAGGAGATCGACTGATGGCGGAGAAGAAGGAAGAGACGGCCGAGGCCGTCGAGTCCGCGCCGAAGAAGACCGCGGCGCGCAAGGCTGCGCCGAAGAAGGACACCGCCGCGAAGAGCGCACCGAAGAAGGATGCCCCGGCTTCGCGCCCGGGCGTGCTCAAGGTGCACCACCTCCGCCCGGTCCCCGGTGCCCACACCGCCAAGACCCGCGTGGGTCGTGGTGAGGGTTCGAAGGGTAAGACGGCCGGTCGCGGTACCAAGGGAACCAAGGCCCGGTACCAGGTCAAGGCCGGCTTCGAGGGTGGGCAGATGCCCCTCCACATGCGTACGCCGAAGCTGCGCGGGTTCAAGAACCCGTTCCGCGTCGAGTACCAGGTGGTCAACCTCGACAAGCTCGCCGAGCTCTACCCGCAGGGCGGGGACGTGACCATCGGCGACCTGGTCGCCAAGGGCGCGGTGCGCAAGAACGAGAAGGTCAAGGTGCTCGGCACCGGCGACATCTCGGTCGCGCTCAACGTCTCGGTCGACAAGGTGTCGGGCTCCGCCGAGCAGAAGATCGTCGCCGCGGGCGGCTCGGTCTCCGCCGGCGAGTCGGCCGGCACCGCCCAGTAAGGCCTGCAGGAGGGGTCGGAGTTCGCTCCGGCCCCTCCTCGCGTTACCCTGGGAGTCGGCGTGCCCGCGTGGCCGTCGGCATCCCCAATGGAGGCAGCCTCTTGTTCAGCGCCATCGCGCGTGTCTTCCGCACTCCGGATCTGCGGCGGAAGATCGCTTTCACCCTGGCCATCATCGCCCTGTACCGACTCGGTGCGCACGTGCCGGCCCCGTTCGTGGACTTCCCGAACGTCCAGTCCTGCCTGCGCGACAGCGCGGGCACCGAGGGCCTGCTGTCGCTGGTGAACCTGTTCTCGGGCGGTGCGCTGCTGCAGCTGTCCATCTTCGCGCTCGGCGTGATGCCGTACATCACGGCGACGATCATCGTGCAGCTGCTGCGCGTGGTCATCCCGCACTTCGAGGCGCTGTACAAGGAGGGCCAGGCCGGGCAGGCCAAGCTCACCCAGTACACCCGCTACCTCACCATCGCGCTGGCGCTGCTGCAGTCCACCACCCTGGTGACCGTGGCCCGCAGCGGTCAGCTGTTCGGCACCACCGGCATCCCCGAGTGCGAGCAGCTGCTCACCAACGACGTGTGGTGGGCGCAGCTGCTGATGATCATCACGATGACCGCCGGCACCGGCCTCATCATGTGGTTCGCCGAGCTCGTCACCGAGCGCGGTATCGGCAACGGCATGTCGCTGCTGATCTTCACCTCGATCGCGGCGGCGTTCCCCGCCTCGATGTGGGCCATCGCGCAGTCGCGCGGCTTCGAGGTCTTCCTCCTCGTCCTCGCCGTCGGCATCGTCGTGGTGGCGCTCGTCGTCTTCGTCGAGCAGTCGCAGCGGCGGATCCCCGTGCAGTACGCCAAGCGGATGGTCGGCCGGCGCACCTACGGCGGCACCAACACCTACATCCCGATCAAGGTCAACATGGCCGGCGTGGTGCCGGTGATCTTCGCCTCGTCGCTGCTGTACATCCCCGCGCTCATCGCGCAGTTCAACCAGCCGCAGCCGGGCCAGGAGGTTCCGGGCTGGGTGGCGTGGATCCAGCAGTACCTCGTCTCGGGCGATCACCCGCTGTACATGGCGCTGTACTTCCTGCTGATCGTCGGCTTCACCTACTTCTACGTCGCGATCACCTTCAACCCGGTCGACGTCGCCGACAACATGAAGAAGTACGGCGGCTTCATCCCGGGCATCCGTGCCGGACGCCCGACAGCGGAGTACCTCGACTACGTGCTGACCCGCATCACCCTGCCGGGCTCGATCTACCTGGGCCTGGTCGCCCTGCTGCCGCTGTTCGCGCTGGCGCTGGTGGGGGCCAACCAGAACTTCCCGTTCGGCGGCGCCTCGATCCTCATCATCGTCGGTGTGGGTCTCGAGACCGTCAAGCAGATCGACGCGCAGCTGCAGCAGCGTCACTACGAAGGGCTTCTGCGCTGATGGCTCGCCTCCTCATCGTCGGTCCGCAGGGTTCGGGCAAGGGCACCCAGGGTGTCCGCATCGCCGAGGCGCTCGGCGTTCCGGTCGTCTCGACCGGCGACGTCTTCCGCGCGAACGTCGCGGGCGGCACCGAGCTGGGCGTGCAGGTCAAGGAGATCATCGACGCCGGTCAGCTCGTCCCCGATGAGCTGACGAGCGCGGTCGTGCGTGATCGGCTGTCGAAGGAGGACGCCGCGGACGGCTTCCTCCTCGACGGTTACCCGCGGAACCTCCCGCAGGTCATGCACCTCGACGAGTTCCTGGGTGGCCGCGACGAGGAGCTCGACGCGGTGATCGTCCTCGAGGTGCCCCGCGAGGAGTCGATCGCGCGGCTGAGCAAGCGTGCGCTCGAGCAGGGCCGCGCCGATGACACCGAGGCCGTCATCGCACAGCGCCTGGCGATCTACGAGAACGAGACCGCGCCGATCATCGGCATCTACGCCACGCGCGGCATCGTCGACGAGATCGACGGCACCGGCACGGTCGACGAGATCACCGATCGCATCCTCGCCGCGCTCCGGGCCCGGGGGCTCGGGAGCTCCGCGGCCGCGTGAGCCCGAACGTGGGACTGCGCCGCTCGATCTACAAGACCCCCGCTCAGCTGCGGGCGATGGTCGAACCCGGCCTCATCACCGCGGACGCCCTTGCCGCGGTGAAGGCCTTGATCGCACCCGGTGTCACCACGCTCGAGCTGGATGCCGCGGCATCCGATCTGATCGTCTCGCGCGGGGCGAAATCGAACTTCCAGATGGTGCGCGGGTACCGGCACACCGTCTGCGCATCGGTGAACGAGCAGGTCGTGCACGGGATTCCCGGTGACCGCCCGCTCGAACCCGGCGACATCCTCTCGATCGACTGCGGGGCGGAGTACAAGGGCTGGAACGGCGACTCGGCGTTCACCGTCGTTCTGCCCGACCCCTCGCGCCCCGAGCTCGTCGCCGAGCGCCAGCAGCTGTCGCGGGTCACCGAGGGGTCGCTGTGGGCCGGCATCGCGGCTCTCGCGTCGGCGCGTCACATCGCCGATGTCGGCGCGGCGATCGAGGACTACATCCGCGCGCACGGCGAGGATTACGGGATCCTCCGCGAGTACGTCGGTCACGGCATCGGGCGGAAGATGCACGAGTCGCCGTCGGTGTTCAACTACCGCGTCGACGACCCCGGCCCCGAGGTGCGGCCCGGCCTCGCCCTGGCGATCGAGCCGATGGTGGTCGCCGGGTCGGATGCGACGTTCGTCGAGGACGACGGCTGGACCGTCTCGACCGTCGACGGCTCGGCCGGTTCACACTGGGAACATAGCGTCGCGGTGCATGATGAGGGTGTGTGGGTGCTCACTGCGCCCGACGGCGGCGCAGCCGGGCTCGCGCCGTTCGGCGTCACCCCGGCACCCATCCGGTAGCGCCGGGATTTCTCGAGGAGGACGCTCATGGCGACGGCCACGCGCAAGGTGAACTGGTTCGCGATTCTGGTGAGCGTCGCCGTGGTGCTCGCGCTCGTCGTGACGGCGGCCGTCGTGGTCTGGTCGAACAATCAGTCGGATGACGCGGGGCCGGCGCCGCAGGCGGCGTCGATCAACGCCGAGACCGGCGCCATCGAGATCGGATCGGGGGAGCAGACCCTCGACACCTACATCGACTTCATGTGCCCGGTGTGCAACCAGTTCGAGCAGGTGTACGGCGAGCCGATCCAGGAGCTCGTCGATGACGGGACAATCACCCTCAACATCCACCCGATCGCGATCCTCGACCGTCTCTCGCAGGGAACCGAGTACTCGACCCGTGCCGCCAACGCGATGTACTGCGTCGCCGAGACTGCGCCCGACTCCGCGGTGTCGTTCATGCAGACGCTGTACGCCAACCAGCCCGCCGAGGGATCGACGGGCCTCACCGACGAGCAGCTCATCGAGATCGCCGGTTCCGTCGGTGCCGAGGGCGTCGACGCGTGTGTGAGCGAGCAGCGTTACAGCGGCTTCGTCTCGTCGATGACGGAGAAGACGCCGCCGAATCCCGAGACCGGGCGAGTGGGAACGCCGACGGTCCTGCTGAACGGTGAGTTCCTGCAACTCACGGGCGATCCATCGGTCGACCTCGCACCGCTCTTCTCGTAGCGAGTCGCCCGTCGGGAGCGCACGTGACTGCGCGCCCGGTACCCCGCGCGCCCCCACCCGCCGAACCTGCGCGGCCCCGCGCAGCGCCCCGCGGCCCTTCTTCTTTCCTTCATCCGTCACAGATGTACGCCTGGGTCCCACCGTGCGTGCATATGCGACGAATGAACCTTCACGGGGCGGCGGAGGGGCGACGGGTGCGCCCGCCCCCGTCCCCCGCCCGCTGCGCGCGCCCCGCCCGTTACCCGCGGCCCGTTGGGCGCGCCCGCCCGTTACGCGCGGCCCGCGCCCCGCGCCCCGCGCGCCGCGCCCCGCGCCGCGCCGCCCCGCCCCGCCCCCGCGCCGCGCCGCGCCGCGCCGCGCCGCGCCATCACCTTCCTTCATCCGTCGCAGATGTACGCCGAAGGCGTGCAGCGCGTACATATGCGACGGATGAACGGCACGGGGCGGCGGAGAGGGCGACGGGTGCGCGGGGGCGAGGGCGGAGGCGGCGGGACGGGCGGGGCGGGCCGGGCGCGGCGGGCGCGGGGGCGAGGGCGGAGGCGGCGGGTCGGGCGCGGCGGGCCGGGCGCGGCGGGCCGGGGCGCGACGGGTGCGAGGGGGCGAGGGCGGAGGCGGCGGGTCGGGCGCGGCGGGCCGGGGGCTGAGGGTCGGGCGCGGCGGGCCGGGGGCGGCGGGCCGGGCGCCGCGCCGACGGTTTGCCGCGGCATCCGTTATCACCTATGCTTGATCTTTGGTGCGTTGCGCCTTCATTGGCGTGTCGCCGCACCACAATCCCATCCACCGCAGACCGGCCGGTCTGCATGCAAGCGATAGCGAGTTTATGGCGAAGAAAGACGGTGTCATCGAGATCGAGGGTGTCATCTCCGAGGCGCTGCCGAACGCGATGTTCCGCGTGGAGCTCACCAACGGTCACAAGGTGCTCGCCACGATCTCAGGCAAGATGCGGCAGAACTACATCCGCATCATCCCGGAGGACCGCGTGGTCGTGGAGCTCAGCCCCTACGACCTCACCCGCGGCCGGATCGTCTACCGCTACCGCTAGACCGGTCGAGAAGTAACGCCCCACGCGGGGTCGGAAGAGTCCGCGTGCCCGGCGAAGACAGCGAACAGGAACATCATGAAGGTCAACCCCTCGGTCAAGCCCATCTGCGATCACTGCAAGGTGATCCGTCGCCACGGCAACGTGATGGTGATCTGCAAGTCCAACCCGCGCCACAAGCAGCGCCAGGGTTGAGCCGCAGGCGGATCAATGCGCGCGAAGCGCGCGTTGATGCGCAGCGGCTCAAGATCGAGTAGCGCCGCCGCAGGCGACGCGTATCGAGATCTCAACAACTGAAGACATCACGGCAGGATCAGAACCCGCAAGGGTGACACCTCGGGGCGGAGGCCCGGGCACCGATCCTGCTCCACACCTCCACCAACTCCTAGGAGAGCCGCATGGCACGTCTTGCCGGCGTCGACATCCCGCGCGATAAGCGCGTGGTCATCGCCCTGACCTACATCTACGGCGTGGGCCGTACCCGTTCGCACGCGATCCTCGCTGAGACGCAGATCGACGAGAACATCCGCGTGAAGGACCTCAGCGATGACCAGCTCATCGCCCTCCGCGACTACATCGAGGCCAACTTCAAGGTCGAGGGTGACCTCCGCCGCGAGGTGGCCGCCGACATCCGCCGCAAGGTCGAGATCGGCTCCTACGAGGGCATCCGTCACCGCCGCGGCCTCCCGGTCCGCGGACAGCGCACCAAGACCAACGCGCGCACCCGCAAGGGCCCGAAGCGCACCGTCGCCGGCAAGAAGAAGGCGCGCTGAGCGCGGCCTGCTGGGTTTAGGAGAACACGCACATGGCACAGGCCAAGTCCGCCGCGCGCAAGCCGCGCCGCAAGGAGAAGAAGAACATCGCCGTGGGTCAGGCCCACATCAAGTCGACGTTCAACAACACGATCGTCTCGATCACCGACCCGTCGGGCGCCGTGATCAGCTGGGCGTCCTCGGGTGGGGTGGGCTTCAAGGGCTCGCGCAAGTCCACCCCCTACGCCGCCGGTATGGCCGCCGAGTCGGCCGCCCGCCAGGCTCAGGAGCACGGCGTGAAGAAGGTCGACGTCTTCGTCAAGGGCCCGGGCTCGGGTCGTGAGACCGCGATCCGTTCGCTGACGGCCGCCGGCCTCGAGGTCGGTTCGATCCAGGACGTCACCCCGCAGGCGCACAACGGGTGCCGCCCGCCCAAGCGTCGCCGCGTCTGACGCTGTCGGAATTTCCGGATGCCGCGGGGCGCGGCCCCTCGTGGAGCGCGCTCTGGCGGCATCCCCGGACATAACTCAATACTTCACCCACCGCACGTGTCATATAGCGGGCACGTGATTGAAAGGAACACATCGTGCTCATCGCACAGCGTCCCACTCTGACCGAGGAGAAGATCGGGGAGTTCCGCAGCCGCTTCGTCGTCGAGCCGCTGGAGCCTGGCTTCGGCTACACGATCGGCAACGCGCTGCGTCGCAGCCTCCTGTCGTCGATCCCCGGCGCTGCCGTGACGTCGATCCGCATCGACGGCGTCCTCCACGAGTTCAGCACCATCCCCGGTGTGAAGGAGGATGTCACCGAGATCATCCTCAACATCAAGCAGCTGGTCGTCTCCAGCGAGCGCGACGAGCCCATCACCGCGTACCTGCGCAAGACCGGCGCCGGTGAGGTCACCGCCGCCGACATCTCCGCTCCCGCCGGTGTCGAGGTGCACAACCCCGAGCTGGTCATCGCGACCCTCAACGACACCGCGCGTTTCGAGCTCGAGCTCACGATCGAGCGTGGCCGCGGCTACGTGTCGGCGACCCAGAACCGCAACGAGTACGCCGAGGCCGGGCAGATCCCGATCGACTCGATCTACTCGCCGGTGCTGAAGGTGTCGTACCGCGTCGAGGCCACCCGTGCCGGTGAGCGCACCGACTTCGACAAGCTGGTGCTGGATGTCGAGTCCAAGCCCTCCATCGCGCCCCGCGACGCCGTCGCGTCGGCCGGTCGCACCCTCACGGAGCTGTTCGGTCTGGCCCGCGAGCTGAATGTCGAGGCCGAGGGCATCGAGATCGGCCCCGCGCCGGTGGAGACCGTCCTGTCGAACGAGCTGTCGATGCCGATCGAAGACCTCGACCTGTCGGTGCGCTCGTACAACTGCCTCAAGCGCGAGGGCATCAACACCGTCAGCGAGCTCGTCGCCCTCTCGGAGACGCAGCTGATGAACATCCGCAACTTCGGCCAGAAGTCGGTCGACGAGGTGCGCGACAAGCTCGTCTCGCTCGGCCTGTCGCTGAAGGACTCGGTTCCCGGGTTCGACGGCGCGCACTTCTACGGCGGCTACGACGACGAGACCGTCTGAGCTGCGGCACCCGACTGACTTTCGACTGGAGTAACTGACATGCCCAAGCCCACGAAGGGCCCCCGCCTCGGAGGCGGCCCCGCCCACGAGCGACTGCTGCTTGCGAACCTCGCCGCGGCCCTCTTCACCCACAAGTCGATCCAGACCACGGAGACCAAGGCCAAGCGCCTGCGTCCCCTGGCGGAGCGCCTCATCACCTTCGCCAAGCGCGGTGACCTGCACGCGCGTCGCCGGGTGCTGTCGGTGATCGGTGACAAGGAGGTCGTGCACGTCCTCTTCACCGAGATCGCGCCGCTGGTCGCCGACCGTCCGGGTGGCTACACGCGCATCACGAAGATCGGCAACCGCAAGGGTGACAACGCCCCCATGGCCGTCATCGAGCTCGTGCTGGAGCCGGTGACCCCGAAGGTCAAGAGCTCGCGCTCGTCGACCAAGGCGGCCCCGGCTGTCAAGCCCGCGTCGGATGACGCCGCGGCGGAGGAGACTGTCGCGGAGGACACCACCGAGGAGGCCCCCGTGGAAGACAGCACCGCCGACCAGAGCGCCGACGCCGGTTCGGAGTCGCCCGAAGAGGGTGCCGCCGCCGAGCAGGCCGCGGAGGACGCCGTGGTGGAGGGTGACTCCACCGCCGACGCCGACACCGACGCCGACGCCGACAAGAAGTAGCGACTCCGGTCGTACCGAGACCCGTCGCCCCGTGGGGTGGCGGGTCTCGTCATTTCTGTGCGCGGTGAAGGTGGCGCAGATTGCGGGGTAGATGACGCGAAGGTCGCCATCTGCGCCACCTTCGCGGGGATGATCGGGCTCGAGGTGGCGCAGATTGCGGGGCTGAGGGCGTGAAGGTCGCGATCTGCGCCACTTTCGGCGCCTGCGGCCGGACCTACTCGAACTCGCGACCGACAGTGAAGTGCGCGCGTCGCCAGGCGCGCATCTCCTGCTCGTAGACCAGCAGCGCGCGATGCTCCTCCGCGCGCTCGACGGCCTGTCCGACAGCGTCGGCGAACACCGTGCCGCCCCCGGAGTCGGGGTGGATCTGATCGCCGGCGAGCAGCTCGGGCCGCGGCGCGATCGCGCCCGACCAGTCGGCGATGAACACGCGCGGGTGCGTCGCGGCGAAGTCCGCCAGCTCGGAGTTGACGCCGGGGATCCAGTCGCGTGGCGCGAAGGCGTTGACGAGGATCAGTGAGCGCTCGGGCCCCGCGATCGCCGCCATCCGCTCCAGGGCGTCGCGATCGACGGGACCGTTGGTCCCGAGGCCCAGGACCACATACGGGCGCAGCTGCCCGGTGTCGGCGAGCTGCTGCAGGATGCCCGGCCCAGCCCACGCCGAACGCGACACGGCGGCGTCGACGGCGATGCCGGGGAAGCGCTCCAGCAGCGCCGGAGCCGAGGCGAGCATGACGGAGTCGCCGACCGCGGAGATCTGATCCCCCGTCACGGGCGTCGGGGCGGGGCGGGGCACGCTTTCGCCGGAGGGCACGCCCGGCATGGCCGCCGGGGGTGCGGATGCCGCGGACTCGACAGGTGACGGCGCGGGCGCCGCGGGGACGTCGACCTCGGCGAGCGCGCGCTGACCGGCATCCACCATCGCCTGTCCCGACGACACCGTCGGTGCCGCGGAAACTGCGGCACCGGTCCCGGCGACGAGCGCGACCGCGACGGCGCCGGCGGTCACCGCTCCGATGCGCGCACCCGCGCCGTGGCGCAGCGCCCGCCCGAGCAGGCGGAGAGATCCGCGGAATCCGTGCCGGCGCACCGGCATCTCGACGAATCGGTACGACAGCTCAGCGGCGACGAGGGTGAGCACGAGGGCGGTGAGGCCGACGCTCCCGGGGACCCCGGCCTCGGCGGCGGTGCCCTGGAGCCCGGCGAGAAGCAGGACGAGGATCGGCCAGTGCCAGAGGTAGATGCCGTACGAGCGGTCGCCGATCCACCGCAGCGGCTGGGCGTCGAGAGCGGTGCCGAACCGCGAACCGGGCCAGACCCCGGCGATGATCGCCGCAGCGGAGAGCACGCTTGCCGCCACGAGCGCGCCCGGGAAGGTCACGAGAGCATCGACCGGCGCCAGGAACGACAGCAGCACGAGTCCCGAGACGGCCGCCGCGCCGACCGGCCCGGCCCACCGCGGCCGCGACACCGCAGGACGCGCCAGCGCCCGTGTCGTCGCGAACGCCAGCGCCACCCCCAGCAGGATGCCGAAGGCGTGGGTGTCGGTGCCGAAGTACACCCGGGTGAGGTCGCCACCGGGTGTGCCGAGGCCGGAGGTCATCAGCACCGCCATCCACCCCGCCGAGGCGGCTGCCAGCAGCACCGCTGCCCCGGCACGCGCCCAGGCGCGGGGGAGGAGGAGGAACAGCGGCAGCACGAGCGGCCAGACGACGTAGAACTGCTCCTCGACGGCGAGCGACCAGAAGTTGCGGAAGAGCTCGGGGGTGGCCGCGGAGAAGTAGCCCCCGTCGCCGGCGAGCGAGACCCAGTTGTAGCTGAAGGTCGCCGCCCCCAGCACCTGCGTCCCCAGGCGCACGAGCACGTCGCCGCCGACGAGGAGTGCCGCGCTGGAGCAGACGAGCACCACCAGCGCGAGGGCCGGCAGGAGGCGTCGGGCGCGCCGCCGCCAGAAGCCGACGAGCGCGATCCGGCCGCTGCGGGCGTGCTCTCGCAGCAGCAGGCTGGTGATGAGGAACCCGCTGATGACGAAGAAGACGTCGACGCCGATGAACCCGCCCGGGAGCATCGCGGGGAAGAGGTGGTAGATCACCACGAGCGTCACGGCGACCGCTCGCATCCCGTCCAATCCCGCGTAACGGCGCGGAAGATCGGGGGTCTGCGAGCGGGGACTCGTGAGGCGTGTGGGGGCGGTGAGCGTCATGGGTAAACCGGTCAGGTCGACGATCCTGCGGAGGGGACACCACAGTGTACGTCGGTCCTCGCCCCGGCCCCCGGGGAATCTCCGAGAGTGGGACCGGGGGCGAACTACGCTGGTGCGGTGCGCATCCGCCTCGATCTCTCCTACGACGGCACGCACTTCCGCGGCTGGGCCCGCCAGCCCGGCCTTCGGACCGTGCAGGAGACGCTGGAGTCCGCCCTCGGCCGCGTGCTGGGCGGCGATCCGCGCGTCGTGGTGGCCGGGCGCACCGACGCCGGCGTCCACGCCACCGGGCAGGTCGCCCACCTCGACCTCGATCCGGCGCAGCAGGAACGCCTGGCCGCGGCCCGCCCCCCGCGCGGGCCGGCGAGCTCCGACAGGGAGCCGTTCGATCCGGCAGCCCAGCTCGCGCGTCGCCTCAACGGAGTGCTGGGCGCCTATGCCGATCTGGCCATACGGGCGACCTCGCTCGCCCCCGCCGGGTTCGACGCCCGCTTCTCGGCGGTGTGGCGGCGCTACGTCTACCGCATCGCCGACCGCGCGACCGGCTACGACCCCCTCGAGCGCCACCGCACCACGAGCGTGCGGTCGCACCTCGATGAGGAGCGGATGGATGCCGCGGCGCGTTCGCTCATCGGACTCCACGATTTCGCGGCCTACTGCAAACCGCGCGAGGAGGCGACGACCATCCGCACCCTGCTGGACTTCCGCTGGCACCGCGGCGCCGAGGGCGTGCTGATCGCCGACGTCACCGCCGACGCGTTCTGCCACAGCATGGTGCGCGCCCTGGTCGGGGGGTGCGTGGCGGTGGGAGAAGGGCGCCTGGATCCGGACGATCTCGCCACGATCCGCGATCGTGGCGGGAAGGTCCCCGAGATCCACGTCCTCGCCGCCCGGGGGCTGACCCTCGCCGAGGTCGGCTACCCCGCCGATGACCTGCTCGCGGCCCGTGCCGAGCAGACCCGGGCACGGCGTGCGGCGGACTGACGAAACCTGATCATCGCTTATGGGTCACCTCCCGGTCAGCCCGCGTTCGACGCCACGGCCCTAGGCTGGGCGTCGATGAGAGTGATCTCGTACAACCTGCGCAAGCATCGCGCCGCGGGCGAGCTGGCCGAGCTGGTCGAACGCCACGGCGCCGACGTGCTGTGTCTGCAGGAGTACGACACCTCCGACATCCCCGACGAGATCGCCGGGCTCCGCCTCGCCGAGGCGACCTCGCGCAACAGGCTGGGCCTCGCGGTCTACTACCGGGCCAACACGTTCCGCGCGGTCGATGTCCGCGCCCTGGCGTTGAAGAAGTCGCTGCACGATCACCTGTTGAAGCCCGCCGAAGAGCGGATGCTGGGCGTGCGGCTGCACGACATCGATCACCGCACCGACCTGATCATCGCGTCGTTCCATGCGGCGCCCCTCACCGCGCTGAACTCGCTGCGCCGCCACCAGATCCGCACGGCCCTGGCCGAACTGGAGCAGCTGGGGGAGGGCCTTCCCGCGCTGATGGTCGGCGATTACAACTACCCGGTGTTCAAGGAGAACCTCGGGCAGAAGGTGCGCGAGCAGGGGTACGAGCTCAGTCTCAGCGACTCGCGCACCTATACGCGGTACCGGTTCTTCCGCGGCCACTACGACTTCGTCACCTCGTCGGGCTTCACCATCGACCACGTCCGTACGCTTCCGCAGGGGCTGTCGGATCACCTCCCGATCCTCGTGACCGCGAATATCACCTCCGCCCAGCCGGCGGAGGTGCCGACGGCGAGCTGAGCGGCCACCGAGCCGGCGCTCGGGGCCGGCGGGTACGTGGCTAAACTCTGCGTATGTTCACGGGGGGCAGGTCGCGAACGGTCGACGCCGCCCCGGCGCCGTTATCGCCCGGGTCTGTCGGCCCCGACACCCGGATGCCGGTTCCCGCGCCGATCTCCAGCCGCACGCGATCGATCTGGCTGAGCCAGCTGGTCCTCGGGGCGACCGTGCTCGCCGTCGTCATCCTCCTGCTGTTCCTTCAACCGGCGCAGCTGGCCAGCTGGACCTTCACCGGCGGCATCCTCCTGCTGGTGGCGATCACCGCGGCGACGATGATCGCACCGTGGGCGCGGCTGTCCTCCGCCGCCGTGCTCGTCGTGCCGTTCGCCGACCTGTTCGCCATCGGGCTGCTGAACCTCGACGGCGATCTGCAGTTCGCGTTCCTGTGGACCTTCCCCATCGTGTGGATCGGCCTGCACTACGGCGCCCGCACGCTCGCCGTCGCCCTCGGCGCGGTCGGTCTCTTTCTGCTGATCGTCGCGAGCATCACCCCCGGCACCGCGTCCACGATCCGCGTGGTGCTGGTCATGGTCGTGCTGAGCTTCATCGGCATCACGCTGTCCGTCGGCTCCACGCGCACCCGGGCCTTCAAGCGGCTGCTGCGCCGGCAGGCACGGCGCCTGCGCGAGACCCTCGACCGCGCCACCGCGCAGGAGCGGCGGATCGCAGAGATGATCGACGGCATCGACCTCGGCATCGTGCGGCTCTCACCCGACGGCGAGCTGCTCGCCCTCAACGCCGCCTATCGGCGGCTCTATGGCCTCGGCGAGCAGGAGGATCCGGCCCACGCCGCTGTGATCGAGCACGCCGCCGTCGACGGCCCCGAGGTGCCCGCTGACGCGCGTCCGTTCGCACGCGCCGCACGCGGCGAAGCCTTCGCGCCCGAGACGTACTGGATCCCCGACGCCGAAGGCACCTGGCGGGCGGTGATCGTGTCGGCGAGCCCACTGGCATCGCGGAGCGAGGAGGAAGCGAGCATGCTGCTGGTCGTGCGTGAGGTGACCGCCCTGCTGCACGCCGAACGCGCACGCGATCAGGTCGTCGCGATGGCCTCGCACGAGATCCGCAACCCCCTCACCGTGATCCTCGGCCGCGCCGAGCTCGCCCTCGAACGGGACGTCGATCCCGCCAGCCGCGACGACTTCACGGTGATCGAGGCGTCGGCCGAGCGGATGCTCACGATGCTCGAACAGACCCTCCGCGACTCCCGATCGTCCTTCACCGCCCCTCGCGGCACCGATGAGATCGACCTGCGGGCCGTGCTCGAGGCGTCGCTGGTGGGGGTCAAGGCCAACGCGCGAGCGCGCAACATCACCCTGCACGCCGACTTCCCACCCGCGCTGCCGGTGCGCGGGGATGCGTTCCGACTTCGGCAGGTGTTCGACAACCTCCTCACGAACGCCGTGAAGTACACGCCCCGGCAGGGGACGGTGTCGGTGAGGGCCGCGGTCGATCGCGACCTGATCCACGTCG
Organism: Microbacterium sp. AK009; assembly: GCF_013410955.1. Taxonomy (GTDB): domain Bacteria; phylum Actinomycetota; class Actinomycetes; order Actinomycetales; family Microbacteriaceae; genus Microbacterium. The sequence goes on from NZ_JACCCG010000001.1 coordinate 190,262, forward strand.
ACATCGCCGACTCGGGGATCGGGATCCCCGCCGACGACATCGACCGGGTGTTCGAGCCCTACTTCCGCTCCTCCGCCGCAGGGGAGACGGCACCCGGGACGGGCCTGGGCCTCGGAATCGCGCGCGACATCGTCGAGGCGCACGGCGGCACCCTGACGCTGACGTCGCAGGCCGGCGAGGGGACCACGGCGAGCATCCGCCTCCCCCGGGCGGCGACGCCGTGATCGACGGCATCCCCTCCTTCAGCGGTCCCAACCTCGCCCTGGCGCAGGCGACGGTGGCCACCCTCGGCGTCGTCATCATGATCGGGGTCGCGTTCCTGGATCGCCCGCATCGCTCGACGCTGCTGTGGTCGATCGCCTTCCTGGTGGCGATGGTCTCATCGTGGGGGGTGGTGCTGGCCGAGACCGTGGACTCCGAGGTGCTCCGCCGCGTGTCGTTGGGCATCGTCCTGGGCGCGCCGGGCTTCATCTGGGCGGGGTTCCGCACCCTCCGCGGCTCGGCATCGCGATGGTGGCTCGCAGCATCGCTGTCGATCCTCAGCCCGCTCCTGCTCGTCGCGGCGGGCGCCACCGAGGTCTACAGCGTCGTCTTCCGGCTGGTCTTCCTCCTCTCGGCCGTTTTCGCGTTCCTGCTCCTCGTGGAGTGGCTGCGCCTTCCCGATCGCGGCGACACCGTGCTGTACCCCCTCGTGGTGATCTCGGTGCTGAACTCCGCGCTCGCCGCCTTCGTCGCGGTCGCGGGCCTGGTCTTTCCCGCCTCCAGCGGCGACGACCTGCAGTTCGTCCGCTCGGTCAACCAGCTGGGCTTCCTCGTCTACATGGTCTGCGCGCTGGTATCCCTCGTCGGCTTCGCCACCCGCCGCGAGCGGGTGGTGCTGCCGGGATCGCGCTCCCGCTGGGACGAGTTCGCCGCGGGATGCCGCGAACGACTCGTCCGCGCCGGACGACGCGGAGAGCGTTCGTGGGCCCTCCTGGTGTTCCGGCTCGACGACGAGGACGACGTGCGCGATGCGGTCGGGGTCTCCGGTTTCGACGTCGTCTGCTCCTGCTTCGCCGAGGCGATCTGCGCCGCGATCCCCGCCGACGCAGACATCGCCGAGCGCAAGCCCGGCACGATGGTCGTGCTGATCTCCCGGCCGGAGCCCGTGTTGCGGGCAGCGCTGCGCGGGGCGCTCGGCAGGGTCGGGCGGATGGAGAACGCCGGCGGCATGGAGATCCAGGTCTCGGCGAGCGTCGGATGGGTCTCGGCCGACGGCGAGGAGGATGACTTCGACACGCTGCTCGATCGTGCCGAGGCGGCCGCCGGCACGGCGCGCGCCGCCGGGGGCGACCGGTGGGAGCGGATCAGCCGCTGACGGCCGTGCGCCGGATCATCCGTCCGAATCCGAATCCGACCCCGGTGCCGCGGCGATCGCGACCGTGACGGTGTCGCTCGCGGTCTGCTTGGCGAACTCGTTCGAGGTCGGGGTGGTCTGGACGAGGAAGTCGTAGCTGAACTGCAGCTGCACGTGCGTCGCCTCGGCCGGCACCGATCCCACGTTGAAGGTCTGCGAGTAGCTGTACGGAGCAAGGACCAGATACCCGGGGGCGACCGAGGACTGGTCGATCTGCGCCTCCAACGGCGCCATCGCGCCATCCGGTCCCTGCGGCACCGCCACCATCACCGCCCGCTGCAGATAGACCTTCTGGCCGTCGTCGGGGGTGACCGTCGTCGTCATCGACAGGTTCACCGGCTTCAGGGCCTCAGCCGTCCATCGGTCCATCGACAGGGTCGACCAGTAGTCGACCGAGGCCGCGACGGCGCCGGCGACGAGCTCCCGGTTGGTCGACCCGCTGGAGAGGTCGTTGGGCACGGGCGCCGGTGCCGCCGACGCGGTGCGGCTCGGCGTGGCGCTGGGCGTCGGCTCGGCACCGAAGTCCCACGGCGCCGGCCCGCAGCCCGTCAGGGCGAGGGCGAGCGTCAGAGCGAGTGCGGAACTCGCGGCGCCCGTGACGGCACGACGATGGGGACCCATGAGACCTCCTGGGCGGGTGGGACCGAACGCCTTCCGGCCGGGAAGACAGTGGCGTCAGTCTACGGACCTCCCAGCGCAAGGCTGGCGCAAGATCACCTCAAGAAGCTCAAGATCGGCGATCGGCGTGGTTGTGTAACCGGCGAGGGGTGGGACCGGTCGATTTCGCGGCCGCTCGAACCCGAACCGGGCGGTGTGCCCACAGTTCGCAGAATCGGCCGGGCCCCACCCCGTCCCTTGCCGGGCCCCACCCCGTCCCTTCCGGCACGTCAGGAGTCCCGCCGTGAGCACCTCAGCCCCCCGTTCCCGCCGCTTCCGCCGGCCTCTGGCCGTTGCGGCCGCCGGCGCCCTCGTCGTGGCGCTGTCGGGGTGCGCCCAGGTCGCCGATGCGTTCAACCAGTTCCAGCAATCCGCGGGCGCACCGGCCGCGGCGGCGACTCCGACGCCGCTCGCATCGCCGTCGATGGACTTCGACTCGCAGTTCACCTACGACGGCTCGGTGGCGCTGTCCACCGAGGTCGCCGACCAGCTGGAAGTGCGCTTGGACGTCTGGGCCGCCGACCCCAAGCGCACCCTCGAGTGGACTCCCACCCGCGCGAAGACGCTCGGCTTCGCCGTGAACGTCCACGATCACCGCGTGGACGAGAAAGCCGTGCTCACCGAGAAGCGCCGCGTGTACCTCTCCTCGGTCTCGGTGACCTCTCAGACCGCGCAGACGAGCGGGCAGGTGCAGAGCCCGTTCCAGTTCAGCGCCGACCCCCGCACGCTGGTGCCGAGTGACACCCTCCGTTCCGATCGCGGGCTGCTTCTCAACAGCTTCCAGGGCGGCCTCCTGGTGCCCGAGACGACGATCAGCCAGCTACCCGGCGACACCTACGGCATCACGCTGGAGTTCGCTCTCACCGTCTGGGTCGAAGGCAACGCCAACGACGAGAACTCGTTCTCGCAGCAGACGGTCTACCAGTACCTGCCGGTGGCGATCTATCCCGACGGCTCGGCCGCGGTGGCGGGTCCCCCCACCCAGCCTTGAGAGAACCTTGCGGGGCAGTTGGCGAGACCTGGGGCTGGCGTCGCGGTCGGGCGGGCACGGTGTTCGTAGCGGCAGGAAGCCACCCGGCAGCAGCAGGCCGCTCTGAACGACACAGGACGTCACGATGACCGATCAGAACTCTCCCGTCGCCTTCCCTCGCACCGTGCCCATGTCGGCCGTGCCCCGGCCGCCGGCCGACGTGCCGCTGGAGGCCGGCTTCGCCGACGACTTCTCGTCGGTGCTGGAGAACCTCACCGGTCACCGCTCGACGATCGGCTGCGTCATCCCGGCCTACAACGAGGAGGAGTCGATCGCCGGGGTCATCGAATCCCTCCTCGCGCAGACCCGGGTGCCCGATGTCATCCACGTCGTGGTCAACAACTCCTCCGACGCCACGGTGAAGGTGGCCTCGGAGTTCGCCGGCCCCCACCAGATCACCAACGACCTGGGGGAGCAGTTCACCGAGGTCTTCGTGCACGACATCGGCAAGAACCCCGACAAGAAGGTCGGTGCGCTCAACTACGGCTACTCGCTCGTGGAGGGGTACGACTACCTGCTCGGTGTGGACGGCGACACGATGGCCGACCAGAAGGCCGTGGAGTTCCTCGAGACCGAGGCCGTGTCGGACTCGCGCATCGGCGGAATCTCGGCGATCTACTCCATCGACGACCGGCCCATCAAGGGGGTCGTCGGCAAGTTCCTCATCGCCGGCCAGCGCACGCAGTTCGCCGCGTTCAACCTGCAGAACCTGCTGCGCGGCCGCAACATGGCAGTTCTGGGAGGACAGTTCTCGATCTTCTCCACCAACGCCCTGCGCGACGTGATGCGCCAGAACCACCAGTCCACCCCGTGGGTTCGCGACAGTGAGGTCGAGGATTCGCTGCTGTCGCTGCAGATCAAGAGCGCCGGGTACCTCACCAAGATCAGCCCCTATGCCCGGGCGGATGTCGGCGGCATGACCACGCTGAAGGGCTACGACGCCCAGCAGGTGAAGTGGACCTACGGCGCCATCGAGCTGATGTGGCCGGGGCAGCGCGGAGACACCAAGGGCCAGCCCCTCCACCCGAACCTGCGGCTGCGCTGGTTCGAGAACTTCGGCATGCTCACCAACCTCTTCGTGCGTGTGGCCTTCCTGATCCTCCTCGCCGGTTCGCTCTCGATCGGGGCATTCATCTTCTCGCCGTGGTGGCTCATCCCGCCGGTGGTGGCGACTCTGCTGAACCTGCGCGTGGCCCGGACGATGAAGAGCCACAACTCGCGCGACCTGCTCTTCGCAGGGCTCATCTTCCCCGCCGAGATCTTCATGTGGATCCGGCTCAGCCACTTCCTGCGGTCGTGGACCCGCTTCCTCTCGCGCAAGAAGGTCGACAACTGGGCGATGCAGGCCAAGGCCGAGAAGGGCGGCGGCAGCGCCCATTGGCTGCCCCTGGTGCTGCTGATCGCCGTGCTCGTCTCCATGGCGGTGATCTGGACGATGCTCGGTCCGATGGTGCAGTCCACCATCCTGTGGATCGGCTGGCCGATCGTGGGCGTGGTGACCGTGCTGCAGACCCTGCTGATGTTCTTCAAGCTCATCCGCCGTCACCAGGGCTACAAGGTCTGACGCCGAGAGACCGCGCGGCATCGCAGGGCGGGAGATGTGTAGCATGACCGTGGACAGCGCTTACGCACAGCAGACCGTCATGGCTGCTCCGCTTTCCCTTCACAGCTGGGAGCATCCGCCGATGACCGACCCCTCGATGGCACTGCGCACAGCCGTCATCGTCGAAGACGATCCCGACATCCGTCACCTCCTCGTCGAGGTGCTGGAGGCGGCGGGATTCTCGACGGTCTCGGTCGGCAACGGCATCGACGGGGTGCGCGCGGTGGTGTCGTATCAGCCGCTCATCACGACGCTGGATGTCAACATGCCCGGGATGGACGGGTTCGAGGCGGCCCGCCGCATCCGTGCGCAGTCGGACACCTACATCATCATGCTCACCGGCCTCGAGGACGAGGCCGACGTGGTGCTGGGGCTCGGTGCCGGCGCCGACGAGTACATCGTCAAGCCCTTCCGCCCCCGAGAGCTCCGCGCCCGCATCGACGCCCTGCTCCGCCGCCCGCGCTCGCAGCAGGTCTCCCACGCGCCGCGCCAGGACAGCGTGGGTCCGTCCTTCCCCGGCGCCCGCCCGATCGCGCCGCGCGCCTACGATTCCCAGGCGCCGGCGCCCTACCCGTATCCGTATGAGGGGATGCCCGGGATGCCGCAGATGCCGTCGGGGCCTGCGATGCCCTACCCCGGCTACGCCGGTGGGCAGGGCGGGCAGCCGGGCCAGGCGCCCCCGCCGGCGGGCCCCGGTTCGCCCCTCGAGCCGATCGTCATGGCCGCACAGTCGGCATCATCCGCGGACGCCGATCCGGACGCCGGCACCGACCTGGTACCCGCAGACCAGGGACCGCGTGAGCTCGCCGGAGTCAACGTCCTGGCGCACCGCGATCTGCAGCTGGACCCCGACACCCGGATCGTCATGGTCGCCGGCGACACCCTGGATCTCACCCGCACCGAGTTTGACCTGCTGGCAACCCTCATGGAGTCCAAGCGCCGCGTCCGCAGCAAGGCCGATCTGACGCTGGTACTGCGGGGGGAGTCGTACGTCACTTCTTACTTCGTCGGCGAAGCCGACAAGCGGGCGATCGAGGCGCACATGACGAACCTCCGTCGCAAACTCGGCGACAACCCCACCAATCCCCGGTACATCGAGACGGTGCGGGGCGTGGGTTATCGTCTGACCTCGGAACTCGTCGCCGGGTCCTGAATCCCGTCGCGCCCGCTCAGCCGACCTCGCGGGTCAACTCGATCGCCGCCTTCGGCCACCACACCCCCGCCGCCGGACCGCCGTTGCACTCGCCGTCGGACTCGCCCGGGGGCTTGATCCAGAGGTTGGTGTCCACCACGTCATCGGCGAGGGTGCCGCCGGGCTCGCCGATGAGGCGGCCGCGGGGATTGCACCATTCGCCGTTGGATCCGGCGCCGCTGCGCGAGGTGTCGACGACGGCCTTGGAGCCACCGAGGAGACCTGACAGCTGCCGGGCGTAGACGAACTCCTCGCTGGCGTGGTTGTAGTTGGACACGTTGGTGGCGAAGCCCCGGATGCTGCCCGCACGGTCGAGCTGCGAGATGAGGCCCGCCATCTCCTCGGCCGGGAGCCAGGTGGAATGGCCGCCGTCGACGTAGATCCAGGTGTTCGGGCCCGCGAGGCGATCGATCACCCCGCGCAGCTGGTCGACGCGCTCTGTGACGTTTCCGCACTCGGGGGCGAGGGCCAGGCTGTCGGGCTCGAGGATCACGATCTTCTGCAGGTCGCCCGCCGCCCGCAGGCCCGCGCCGATCTCCTCGGTCCAGGTGGCATAGTCCGGTTCATCCAGGCCCCCGGCGGAGAAGTTCCCGCAGTCGCGGCCCGGGAGGCCGTAGACGACGACGGCGATCGAGGCGTCCTGGTCGCGCGCTTCCTCGGCCAGGTGCGTCATGCGTCCGAACACCTCCCCGATCGGGTCCTCCTCAGGGGTGAGCCAGTAGGCGGTGGGCTGTGCGGCGAGGTACTCCGTCGCAGCGAACTCTTCGGTTCCGGGTGTCTCGGTCTCCAGCGCCTTCGCCGCCTTCGACTCGTCGGGGACGACGATGGTCGTGCCGAGGGCGGGAGGCCGGGCGCCCAGCATCTGGAACCCCCAGGTGGCGACCCAGCCGATCGCCGCGAGGATGGCCAGCAGCCCCGAGGCGGCCAGCACGACGAACGCGACGATGAGCCACCGCGGCATTCCGCGGCGGCGGCGGCGCACGGGTGCGGGGGCGACGACCACGAGAGTGATGCTATCGGCGTGCGCGGCCGCGCACGCGCGCCCACCGACGCGCGCGCCACGCCACGCCGGCGATCGCGCGGTGCCACATGCTGCGTCGTCGCGCCCGTCGCAGCGCGCGTCCCCAGAGACGGGTCACGCGCTCGTCGGAGAACTGCGCCGCGCGTTCCCTCGCGGCCTGCCGCTGTGCCTCCCGCGCGGCCGCCGGCTGCGAGACCACGGCACGCACGGCCTCGGCCAGAGCGTCGACATCTCCGTCAGCCACCAGCATCCCGTTTCGTCCATCCTGGATGATCTCGCCGGGGCCGTAGGGGACGTCGTAGGCCACGGGGATGCAGCCGGCCGCCATCGCTTCGAGGATCACCAGCCCGAATCCCTCCGACCGGCTCGTGACGAGGAGGACCGACGCCTGCGGCAGCACCTCTCTGGCGGCCGGGTCGTGGTGATGCAGTCTGATGGCCGGATCGCCGCCGATCCTCGATGCGAGGGAGGCGCGCCGGGACCCGTCGCCCCAGATGTCGAGGGTGAGCGGGGGACGGAGGACGCCGTTGACCCGTTGGACAGCGGCGATCGCATGGTCGACGCGCTTCAGGGCCGACAGCCGCGCGAGCACCACAGCGCCCGCTCGTTCCTCCTCCGCGCGGGGCGGCGCGACGGGGAGCGTGATCCCGAGCGGGATCGTCACCAGGCGGCGCCGCCGGCCGGTCAGCCGGGCGACATCGTCTCGTTGGCGGCCGGTGAGGAAGACCACGGCGTCGAAGGCGTGCAGCTGCGAGAACACGGCCCGCCGGGACGGAACGACCTCCGCCGGTTCGGTGACCGCCGCGCCGTGCCGGCCGTGCGCGCCGTGCACGACGTGGACCATGACGGTTCCTCGCCTGCGGTAGCCGAGCAGATGCCGGGCGGTGGTCTTGCTGTCGACGATCAGCCAGGCCTTCGATCCAGTCGTCAGCGCGTCGATCCACGCCGCGTAGAGCCCGGAGATGTGCGACCATCCGCGTTGGGGCCGCCCCTCCTCGTCGCAGACGACGACCGATCGTCCCGCCGGACGTCCGGGTCGGTCGAGGTCGCGTCGATCCGACAGGACGAGCGATCCGTCACGGCGGTAGTGGTCGACCTGGAGCACCTCGCCGCCGGGTCCGTGCCGCTCTCGCCGCAGCACCGTCTCGCCCGAGCAGACGTCCGTCACGGCGTCCTCGTCGGCGCGGAGGGGCCGGAACGGATGACGGGTCGCGGGTGTCGCCGTGGCGGGGAGGGGGTGGGAGCGCAGCCAGTCGTAGAGATTCAGCAGGGACACCCCGTCGATCACCTCGCCTGCCTCCCGCAGGCGCGCCTCCACATCGGCGTAGTCGATGCGGTCGTCCAGGGTGAGGACGGCCACGTCGACCCCCGCCTCCCGTCGGAAGGCCCGGGAACGGTGCAGGAGTGCGCTCGTCATCCCCCCGAAATCGTCCGGGATCGACCAGGTCACCGCGAAGTGACGGCCGGCCGGGAGCGGGGCGGAGGGCACCGGGGTCCGCAGCTATCGACGTGCGCGACCGCGTCGGAGGACTGCGGCGATGGCGAGCGCGACCCCGGCCAGCAGCAGCGCGCCGCCGCCGACGAAGAGGCCGATGAGCGAGCCCGTCTCCATCCCGGTGATCGGCAATGCCCCATCGGGTGAGGTCACCGTCACCGCGGCGGTGCTCCCCGCCGACGTGGAGGAGACCGCGGCGATGTTGTAGGTGCCCGAGGCGTTCTGCGGGAGCGTGATCCGCACCGGGGAGATCGAGCCGTCCTCGGTCGCGGTCGTCGTGCCGCTGGCGGTGGTGATGGCGAAGCGGACCATGCCGATGTCGGCACCCGCGCCGTTCTCTCCGGTGACGGTGATGGTCACCTGCTCGGAGCTGGAGAACGTCGCCGGCGCGCACTGGAAGTCGAAGCCGCCCCCGGGCTCGACGGTCGCGGGGCTCGTCGTGCACGACCCGGAGGGCGGGTAGATCGACGAGGCGTCGGAGGCGGATGCCGCGTGCGCGGCGCCCGGCGCGCCGACAGCCGCCATCACCACGAGGGCGATGAGCGCGACGCGGGGGGAGCGGCGGGACACGCCTCGAGTCTAGGCGGGCTCGCAGACCGCGACGAGGTCGGGAGGGGAAACCAGGGTGGGGGTTGACACCAGCTCCAGCTGCGGCGCCGATCCTTCGGGTGCGGTGACGGTGACCGTCGCCGTCGCCGATGCGCCCGGAGCCACGTCGACGGCGAAGCTCAGCACCCGGCGCCCGTCGTGGGTGCCGCCGCCGAATCCGACATCGCCGGTGATGGTGGCATCCTGCAGCTCGAAGCCCTCGGGCAGATAGACATAGCCGACGGTCCGGGCGATGCCGGGGTCCACGTCGAACGCGCCGCCGCCGGTGATGTACCGGGGGAGAGAGGTCGCGGCGTCGGTGGGCGCATCGTTGGTCAGCGTGACGGTGAGAGTGGCCGTACCCGAAGCGGTCGGCGAGGCGGGGGAGCCCCCGGTCACGCACGAATCCCAGGTCAGGGTGGGTGTGACGCCGACGTAGTAGTCCATCTTCGAGCCCGTGCCGTCGTTGAGGTACACCCCGAATCGGGCGACGTCGTCGTCGGTCTCGGGGAGGGAGCCCGCGAGGGTGGTGCCGGCGAGGAGGGCCTGCTCGTCTTCCCGGGCGCTCCACAGCAGCAGTCGTCGCTCGTCGCCCGCGCGGGTCAGGGCGTCCACGAGGGCGGCGGGGTCGGTGCCGCCCGCCGTCAGCGCGCTGAACACCGAAGCGGCGGCGGCGGCGAAGAACGCGTCCTGGTCGGCAGGGTTCTCGTACCGGAAGTACACCTCGTTCAGCAGAAGCGGCACCGCGTTCTCGGCGGTGAGCACGTCGCCGGTGGGGAGGGTCACGGGACCGGTCGCCCCGAGGAGGTACGACAGGGCCACCGGGTCGATCGCGATCACGCCGTCGACCTGCTCGCCGCCGCGCTCGCGCGCCCACATCTCGCGGGCGAGCGCGCCGGAGACGGCGAAATCGGGGATCTGGGTGACGTTCTGGATGAATCGGCCGGGCCTGGCGGAGAAGATCCCCTCGACGTCTCGGCCGAGCGGGAGCACCGATTCGTCGTAACGGGGGAAGTCGGAGGAAGACGCCTGCTCCGACAGCGTGATCGCACCGCCGTCCGTCCTCACCAGGGCGGTCGCGCCGGGAATGCCGCCGAGCGAGCGCCACTCGGCGTTGTTCTGGAACAGCACGAGGTACGACCGTGGTCCGTCGGCGCCGAGCATCGCCGGCAGGAGCGTCGCCGCGCGCGTCAGCGCCCCCGTGGCGGTCTCGGTCTCGTCGAGGAGGGCGCCGACCTCGTCGACGGCCTCGCGCAGCGGACCCACGAGCGGGGCGCGGTCGATCGCCGCGACCGCCTCTGCCGCGCCGCCGATCGACGAGGCGCCGGTGGCCGCGGCCTCGCGGATGTCGGTGAACGGAGTCAGGTCGATCCTGCCGTCCTGGGGGCGGAGGGCGGCGAGGTCGAATCCGCCGGCGACATCGGCAAGAGGAGCCAGCGCCGACCCCGCGACGTCGTCGACCGCGGCGGCGACGGTGGAGACCGCCGACAGCTGCGGCCCCGCCCACGGGAGGGTTTCGGCGACCCGCCAGAGCGGGTCGGAGGTGAGGGCGCGGGCGGCCGCGGTGTCGGCCGCGACATCGGCGATGGCCGCGGACGCCAGCGCCGGGTCGGTCAGGTCCTCGCGCACCGCTGCGGCCGTCGCCTGGGCGTCGGCGAGGTGCTGGTACGCCAGGAATCCACGCACCCCCACCCAGCCGGCGAGGAGGACCAGCGCGACGAGGAAGGCGGCGACGACCCAGGCGAAGACGACGCCGGCCTGACGCAGGGCGCGGGGGTTGGCCGATTCGCTCACCCGATCACCCTAAGCGGTCCGTCCGGGCGTGCCGGTGCGCGAGGGAGTATGCTCGCACCATTCATCGCGCGGCAGGGTCGCGGCGCCGGACCCGAAGGGACCGCGTGACCGCACATCCGACGGCGCCTGCCCGCCCCCGCAGCCCGCACCTCGGTGCGATCCTCCTCCTGGGCGCCTACGGGCTCGCCCTCCTCGCGATCGCCTTCTGGCCGACCCCGGTCGACCGCGGAGCGGGTCCGCTGCTCCGAGCGATCACCCGGGCCTTCCCGTGGCTGACGTACGACGCGATCGAGTTCACGGCCAACATCCTGCTCTTCGTGCCGCTGGGGATACTGCTGGCGGTGATCCTCCGCGCCGAGCGCCCGCTGCTCCTCCCGGTGATCCTCGCCACGACCCTCCTCGTCGAGGGGGGCCAGCTCCTCCTCCCCGAACGCACCGCCACCCTCCGCGACGTCCTGGCCAACACCCTCGGCGGCCTGATCGGGTGGGGGATCGTGGAGCTCCGGGGCCGCCGAGGTCGACGTATGCCTTCGCATGGACCGTGAACATCTCGTTACAGCGGGCGATTCGATTGGCGGCGACCTCGGCCGCAGGAGCACAATGGCCGAGTTCGCGTCACCCGAAGATGCGGGCGAGATGAGGAGAGTCATGTCCGACGCCGACCGGCCGCCGCTGCGGCGGCGCACCTCGGCCTCCGCCGGCGTGCCCCCGGAGGCGCTCGACGGGGCCACCGCGGTCTATCGCCGCAGGAAGCTCGGAGCGATAGACGCCACCCCCCGGATCATCGCCGAGTATCACGGCATGCGCGGATGGGAACCGGTGAAGGACCAGCGCCTCGACCCCGACACGGCGCGGTCGCTCCTCGCGCTCGGTGTCTCGCAGGTGCGGATCCGCCGGGCGTTCTCCACGGTCGAGGTCACCCTTCGTCGCTACCTCGGACCCGCCTCGTGAGCCTCAGCCCCGAGGGGGTGCGGTTCGTCGCCGATCGGCATCTGGCCACCCTGTCGACCATCGGTCCGCGCGGGGAGATCCACGTCGTGGCGGTGGGGTTCACGCTCGTCGACGGCGTCGTGCGCGTGATCACGACGGAGGGGACGCAGAAGGTGCGCAACGTCGAGCGCGACGCCCGTGCCACCGTGGCGCAGGTGGAGGGGGCGCGTTGGCTGAGCATCGCCGGCGTCGCGCGCATCGAGCGCGATCCCGACGCGGTGCGCCTCGCCGAGCGTCTCTACGCCGAGCGCTACCGGACCCCCCGCGAGAATCCGCGGCGCGTGGTCATCCGGATGGATCCCGACCGGTTCCTCGCATCCGCGGGGCTCCTCTCCCGCTGACGTCGCAGCGCGCCGGGGCCCCGCTGGGTGGTGTCGGTGCGCAGGAGTACCCTGTGGTCATCGGCCGGAGAGAGGACTCCCATGGCCGAAGGATGGAACCCGATCCTCGCCGCGGTCGAGGGCCCGACCGGAACGTGGCGGATGGTCGATCCGGCCGGCGATGAGTACGGAACGGTGGAGATTCGACGGGTGATGAACGGCGCAGACGTGCGGTACCGCGCGACGTATCGCGGCGAGATCCTGGGGTGGTCGACCACCCTGCGACTGGCGTGCGAGCAGATCCACCGCGCGTACCTTCGCGCCCACGGACCCGGTGGCGGCGCGATCGCCGACTGGGGCAGACGCCCAGTGGCGCGATGATGCAGTGGCACGATGAGCACGGCGACGCGATGACCGACCCCGATGGCCTCGACGCCCTGGCGCAGCCGGCGTGTCCGGAGTGCGGCACGACGCTCCGCGACATCCCGCGGGGATACCGCTGCCCCGCGTGCGCCCTGGTGTTCCTCCCCGACCTCGCTCCGCGGGTCGACGACGACGCCCCTCAGCTGATGCGGCCGACGTCCACGGACACGGTCGCCCCCGCCGGCAGCTGATCGAGCAGGGCGTCGGCGACGCTGCGCGCCACATCGGCGGCGCTGGACGCGCGGTCCACCGCGATGCGCGTGGACACCGACACCAGCTCGCCGGCGGTCTCCACGACGACGTCGGGCGGAGGCACGGGCGCCCCGCGCAGGGCCGCGGTGGCCATGTCGGCGACCTGGGCGAGAGCCGGCCTCGGCGAATACGCGTCGGTCACCCCCGCGACGGCACGCACGATCGGAGACAGGCCGGTGCTGGTCAGCGGTGTGCTCATCGCTTCTCCTTCGAGGAACGGCCTCCGTGCACATCCTCCACCGTGACGTTCACGGCGGCGACGTTGAGTTCGGTGTGGCGGGTGAGGGCATCGTAGACGAGGGAGCGGAGGGTGCCGGCGACGGCCGCGAACGGCTCGCCGTAGGCCACCGACGCGCTGATGTTGATCTCCACCGGAGCCCCGGGGATCTCCGCGTCGCCGACGATCTGCGTGCGCCCCACGACGACGCCGTCCAGCGCGTCGCCGGTTGCCCGCAGGAGCGTGCGCACCGCGCCCTCCGAGACGGTGATCTTCACGCGCGGATCGGGGTGATGGATCGGGAAGCTCCGTCCCGCCTTCAGCTCGGACTGGATCGTGGCGAAGAGCGCATCGAACCAGCTGTCGGACGGGGGAGGAAGGCGCGCGGCGTCGTCGGCGACGAGATCGCGCGACAGCGCCCCGACCCGGGCGAGCGCGTCCAGCGCGTTCAGGCACTCCGGACACGTCTCGATGTCGGCGTCGTAGGGCGCACGACCTGCATCGAGGTACTCGCTGAGCTCCTCGATGGTCTTTCCGCAGTCGAGAACCACCCGATCGTCCTCGCTCATCGCCATCCCTCCATCTGCGCGGTGATCCGCGCTCTCGCGCGGGCGAGGGTGCCCCGCACAGTGCTCACCGGCATCTGCATCTCGTCGGCGATCTCGTCGTAGCTCAGCTCGGCGACCTCACGCAGTAGCCAACATCGTCGCTGATCCGAGGGCAGTGTGTCGAGCGCGGCCGACAGGGCCGACAGCTGTGCGTGGCGCATCGCGACGTTCTCCGGTTGCGTGTCAGCGCTGTACGGGGCGTCGAAATCGGTGATGTCGGCGTCCCTGGGGCGCCGCCGCAGGTGAGCGGATGCTTCGCGGCTGGCGATCCGCATGAGCCACGCCCGCACCGCGGAGTGCTCGCGCAGGCTCGGCAGCTGACGCCACGCGGTGACGAAGGCCTCCTGCACCACGTCGTCGGCCTCGGTGCGCGAACCGACCATGCGGATGACGTACGCCCGCATGAGACCCGAGTGGCGTCGGACGAGTTCACCGAAGGCCACGGTGTCCTGATCGAGCGAGCGCGCGACGAGCATCGCGTCGGACACCTCCACCAGCGCCTCGCTCACAGCGACCTCTCAGAAAAAACCGGCGACGAATTCGTGACGAATCCGCTGCGACCACCCTCTTATCTCTGAAGCGAACGTACTGCTTCGGTGCCGGGACACAGGCTCTTGCGCACGCTCGAACCATCAGATAGTGAAAGGACTTCTCATGGCCACTTCGGACCAGACCCCCCAGACCCCCGCCGCCCCCCAGGTCGCCTCGCGCGTCGACCGTTCGGTCTCGAGCTCGCTGACCCCCACCGACGGCACGGCCGGCGGTCGCACGGTGATCGCCGACAACGTGGTCGCCAAGGTGGCCGGTATCGCGGCCCGCGAGGTGCCCGGCGTCTACGCGCTCGGCGGCGGCGCATCCCGCGCGTTCGGTGCGCTGCGTGACGCCATCAACGCCACCGACCTGACGCAGGGCGTCAGGGTCGAGGTGGGCGAGACCCAGGCTGCCGCCGACCTCACGATCGTCGTGGAGTACCCCGCGGCCATTCAGGAGGTCGCCGCCGGCGTTCGTGCCGCCGTCGCCGGTGCCATCACCCGGCTCGTGGGTCTCGAGGTCGTCGAGGTCAACGTCGAGGTCAACGACGTGCACCTGCCCGGCGACGACGACACCAACGAGGAGTCGCGCGTCTCATGAGTTCGACGATGACCGGAGTCCTCGTGGGCGCTGTGCTCGCCTTCGCCGCTCTCCTGTTCGGGTTCTGGGGATTCCTCCTCGTCGCCCTGTTCATGGCGATCGGTGCCGGCGTCGCACGTGTCGCCACGGGACAGCTCGACCTCCGGGCCGTCGCCGGAGCCTTCAGCGGGAGGCGGACGTCATGACCCTCGCCGACTCGGTGGGACAGGCGGGGGGCGGCCCGCACCCGGCCGCCCCCGCCGGCCGGGTCGACGTCATGGAGCGCGTCTACGCCAAAGTGGTGCGGGCGGCCTCCGCCGAACTGATCGGGATCGAACGCGATGCCCTCAGGGCGGAGGTCGCCGGGTACCGCGGCGGTCTTGCCGTGCGCCTGGCGACACCCCTCCCCGTACCATCCCTCGACGATCCCGATGCCGTCCGGGCCATGCCCGACGTGATCGAGCGCAGCCGGATGCTGCAGGAGCAGCTCCAGCAGCGCCTGACGCGACTCATCGGCCGGGACGTCACGCGAATCGACATCACGGTCACCGGCGCGGTGACCCCGGAACGAAGGAGAGTGAGATGACCGACCGCACGCTGACGCGTGTCGTGCGTCGTGAGACGCACTCGCCGCGCACCGTGGCGATGTTCGTCGCGGTCATCCTGCTGATCCTCGCCCTGATCTACGTCGGTGTGGAGCTGGTGCTGTCACTGCTCGCGCAGCCGGCACTGGTGGCCGCACCCGGACTGATCGCCCAGTGGCTGGTCGCTCTTCCCGGCGACCAGCCGACGCCGCTGGTCATCGTCGGCGGCGCCATCTTGGCCGTCCTCGGTGTCGTGTTCGTCATCCTCGCGGTGACCCCGGGGCGACTGTCCAAGCACGAGCTCGCGCTCGACGGGTCCGACCGTGCCGTCGTCGTCGACAACGGCGTGATCGCTGCGGCCGTGGCCGAGCGCATCAGCGCGGAGACGGGCGTCGCCCGGGACCGCGTGACCGTGGGTGTCGCGCACCGCATCGCCGACGTGACCGTGCGGCCCGACCCCGGCGTCGTTCTCGATCGCGAGAGCGTCCGCCGCGCGGCGACCGAGGAGATCGACGCTTACCGGCTCACCCCGCGCGTGAAGGTCCGCGCCCGCGTCGAGCAGTCCCGACAGGAGGGGGATTTCCGATGAACAGCACCAACCGCGTGCTCAACCGCCTCGTGCTGTTCGTGGTGGGCCTGGTGCTCGTCGCCCTCGGAGCGGTGGCCATCCTCGCCACGGCCTGGAACCCCGCCCGTGAGGCGTGGTCGGCGGCCACCGAGGCCGGCGACTCCTGGCTCGTCGGCGCGGCCGACGCCACCGCCATCGGAGCGACCACGGCGTCCTGGGTTGCGATCGGTGCGGTCGTCCTGATCGTCCTCGCCATCGCTCTCCTGATCTTCCTTCTCACCCGCGTGGGGGGCGGACGCTCGCGCGTGGTGGTGCGAACGGAGGCGTCCGAGACGCCGCTGGGCCGCGTCGTGGTCCGCGAGGGCTTCGCCTCGGATGCGCTGAAGAACGCCCTGTCCCGTCGCGACGATGTCCTGTCGGTCTCGGTATCGGCCTCCGACATCCGCCGCCAGCCGGTCATGCACGTCGCCGTCACTCCCCGCCAGAACACCGACCCACGCGCCCTGGCCGAAGACGTCGACCGACTCGTGACGAACCTCGCCGTCGTCACCGGTCAGCAGATTCCGACCTACGTCTCGCTGCACTCGGGGCTGCGCGCCAAGCTCGCCGCCGACCATCGCCGGCTCGCCTGAAGTGAAAACCCATACAGACCTGAAGGAAAACCCACACAGGAAGGAGACCCCCATGGGACTCGACGACAAGATCAAGAACGCCGCACAGGAGATCGCCGGCAAGGCCAAGGAAGCGATCGGCAACGCCACCGACAACGACAAGCTCGTTGCCGAGGGCAAGGCCGACCAGTCCAAGGCCAACCTCAAGCAGGCCGGCGAGGACGTCAAGGACGCCTTCAACAAATAAGCCGGCCCCTCGAGCGCCCCGACCGTCCCACAGCGGTCGGGGCGCTCGCCTTCCGGCAGCCGTGTAACGCACCCGCGGTCCGCGCGCAAGTGCCTGGCGCGCCGCAGCGGCGCGCGTAGCGTCGAAGGCAGCCGATCGAAAGGAGAACCCTCATGGGACTCGACGACAAGATCCGAAACGCCGCCGAAGAAGCCACGGGCAAGGCCAAAGAGGCATTCGGCAAGGCCACCGACAACGAGCGCCTCGAGGCCGAGGGCGAGCGCGACCAGTCCAAGGCCAACGTCAAGCAGGCCGGCGAGAACGTCAAGGACGCCTTCAAGTAAGGCCGCTGACGTCCGCAGACGACACGCCCCGGCATCCCCTCGGGATACCGGGGCGTGTCGCGTGCGTCAATCGATCGGGTACTGACTGGGCGACCCGGGTGCGCCCTGGAGGGCGGCGTCGCTGCGGATCCGCGAGAGCATCCCCCGCAGCACCTCGTTGAGGGCAGCGACCTCCGACGCCTCCAGCCCCGCGGTGATGATCTCCTGGCCGCGCAGCGACACCGGGAGCATCCTGTCGTGCATCTCCGCGCCCGCGCGGGTGAGGTACAGCGGACGCGAGCCGCGCGGACCGTCGCTGAGGACGATGAGCGTGCGCAGCTGCAGCCGCGTCACCGAACGTGAGACGACGGCCTTGTTCATACCGAGGAACTCGCACACCTCCGTCGCCGACATGCCGGGTCGCATCGACAGCGCCGAGATCACCCGCCACTCGTTGGTGCCGAGCTTGAACTGCCGGCGAAGCTCGTGGGATTCCCGGTAGACCAGCGCGTTGGAGAGCAGGGCGAGAAGGCGCGGCGTGAATTCGTCGGGGTCGATGACCGTTCCGAGTGGGTCTGTGACGACGTCGTCGGTCGCGGCGGCGATCGGGGCGGAGGTCATCGGGAGGTCCCTTCGTCGGCGCCGCGGCGCGGGGTGGATGCGGCGAGGTCCGGCCCTGCGCGGACCGGACCCCGCCCTGTGTTGATCAACGCCTGTCGATCAGTGCGCCATTCCGGCGAGCGCCTCGGGGTCGATGGTAGCGATGGAGCGGGTGTCCTGGAACGCCCGCACCCCCTCGATCCCCTGCTCCCGGCCGAAGCCGGACTGCTTCATGCCGCCGAACGGTGCGCGCAGGTCGAGCCGCGTCGCGCCGTGGTCGTTGACCCAGACGTAACCGCAGACCAGTTGCGAGCCCACGCGCTGGGCCGACGCCGGGTCTCCGGTCCAGACCGACCCGCACAGCCCGCCCCACGTGTCGTTGGCGAGGCGCACCGCCTCCTCTTCGCTGTCGAAGGGGAGGATCGGGATGACGGGACCGAACTGCTCCTGCGTGACCACGCGCAGCTGCGGGTCGGGATCGACGACGATCGCCGGGCGCAGGAAGTTGCCACCGGCGAGGTCGCCGCCGGGCAGCTCGCCGAACTCGCGCACGTCGGCGCCGGCGTCCTTGGCCTCCTGGATGATCTCCTCGACGAACGCCTTCTGTGCCGGCTGGTGCAGCGGCCCCATCGTGGTGCCCTCATCGAGGCCGTAGCCGATGACGGCCTTGTTCAGCCGGGCTTCCAGTCCCGCAACGAGCTCGTCCATCCGCGAACGGTGGACGAACACGCGCTTGGCGTTCATGCAGATCTGACCGGTGGTGTCGAAGATCGCCGCGTAGAGACGGTCGAGGTGGGTGTCATCGAGGATGGCGTCCTCGAGGAAGACCGCCGCGTCGTTGCCGCCGAGTTCGAGGGTCACCCGGGTCAGGGTCTTCGAGGCCATCTCCATGATCCGCTTGCCGCCGTTGACGCTGCCGGTGAAGCAGACCTTGGCGATGTCGGGGTTCTGGATGAGGCCCGCCATGTTCTCGTCCTTGCCGGTGACGACGTTGAGCACGCCCGGCGGGAGCTTCTCGGCCACGCGCTGGACGACACGGGTGGTCGCCAGCGGCGCGGAGGGCGGCGGCTTGACGATCGCGGTGTTGCCCGCGAGGAGGGCGTGCGGCAGGGCGGCGCCCAGGATCGCGATCGGCCAGTTGAACGGCACGATCACGGTCACGACCCCGAGGGGCTGGTAGGCGACCTCGGTGTTCACCGGGATGGCTCCCGGCACCACCGGAAGGGTGTGGCCCTTGTCGACCTCGCCGGCGAGCATGAGCGCGAGGTTCCACCGGATCTCGAACACGAGGGCATCCACCCACGCCTCGAAGCGGACTTTGCCGTTCTCCTGGGAGAGGATCGCCGCGTCGGTGTCGCGGTCGTCGGCGATCCCGGCGATCGCCTCGGCCATGAGGCGGGCACGCTCCTCGGCGCCCATCGCCGCCCACGCGGGGAAGGCCGCCTTCGCCGCGGCGACGGCGTCGGCGACATCCTGGGCCGAGGCGGCGGCGGCCGTGCCGACCGTCGCTCCCGGCTTCGCCGGGTCGGCCACGGTCAGCACGTCGTCCGTGAACCGCTCCTCCCCGCCGATGAAAAGGCCCGTCGACACTCCTGCCGACGTCATCACATCTGTCATGGCTGAAACTCACCTCTCTGTGCGTTCTGGTTTCCCGGGCCATTGTCCATCACCGTGCGAACGTGCGGGCCGTCGCGGGCGGGGTGACCCCGTGCGATGAGTTTACGTGCAGTCCTCTTTACTTGTAAATGAGTTGGTGGTAACTTCACCGACATCCCTCCCCGGAGAGGGATCGCAGCCGGCCGGAGTGGGCCGACTGATCGACAACGACTGGTCAACACCGCGTCATTCAATGAGGAGGCATGTGGTGAGTTCGCCGACCCTGACAGCAGGTCGAGAGCGCAGCGTGGCTGAGCTGGAAGACCTCGCATTCGAGCTGCGATCGAAGCTCCTGCGGCTGTGCGGCACCTATGAGGGGGCCGTCCACATCGGGGGCGACCTCTCGGCCGCCGACATCCTGACCGTGCTCTTCGGCTACGGGCTGCGCGTGGACCCGTCCGACATCTCCGCCCCCGAGCGCGACCGCTTCGTGCTGAGCAAGGGACACGCGGCGGTCTGCATGTACATCGCCATGGCGATCCGCGGCTTCTTCGAATACGACGACATCGTCGCCACCTACGGCCAGCTCGACAGCGCCTACGGCATGCACCCGTGCAAGGTGCAGCTGCCGGGCGTGGAGTGCTCCACCGGGTCGCTCGGTCACGGTCTTCCGCTGGCGGTCGGGATGGCGCTGGGCGCCCGCCACCGGGGTGAGACGCACCGCGTGGTCACCCTGCTGGGTGACGGCGAGACCGGTGAGGGATCGGTCTGGGAAGCGGTGATGGCGGCCCGCAGCAATCGCCTCGGGAACCTCGTGGCCTTCGTCGACCGCAACAAGCAGCTCATGACGAGCTTCGCCGAGGAGCGCGTGATGTTCGAGCCCTATCCCGACAAGTGGCGTGCGTTCGGCTGGAACGTCGTCGAGGTCGACGGCCACGACATGGGCGAGCTCGTCGCCGCGGTCGATGCGCTCCCCGACCCGGCCAGCGAGGTGCCGACCGTGGTCATCTGCAACACCGTCAAGGGCAAGGGCGTGGACTTCATGGAGCACAACCTCGCCTGGCACGCCGGCTCGCTCGGCGCCGCCGACCTGGAGCGCGCGCTCGCCGCGCTCGACGCATCCCGTGCGAAGGAGAGTGTCTGATGCCCGTCACCTTCACCTTCGGTGAGTTCCTCGGAGCTCGATCGGTCATCGGCTCGACCCTGGCGGAGCTGGGGGAGGAGCGCGAGAACCTCTTCGTCCTCACCCCCGACATCGGCGCCACCCTCGTGGAGTTCCGCGACCGCTTCCCCGACCGCTTCATCGACGTCGGGCTCGCCGAGCAGGCGTGCGTCGGGATCGCGGCGGGACTGGCCTACGACGGCAACATCCCCGTCGTCTCCGGCATGCTGCCCTTCCTCAGCATGCGCGCGCTCGAGCAGATCCGCACCGACATCTGCTACCCGAACCTCCCGGTGAAGATCATCGGCACCCATGGCGGGCTCGTCGGAAACGGCGGGTCGACGCACTACGCCGTCGAAGACCTCGCGCTGATGTCGGCGCTGACGAACATGACGGTGACCTCGATCGGCGACCCGCTGATGGTCGGCGAGATCATCCGTCAGTCGATGAGCATGACGGGGCCGCTCTACATCCGCCTCGCGGTCGGCAAGAAGGACATGGTCCTCTACGAGCCCGGCCAGCACGACGTCCGCATCGGCAAGGGCATCATCGCCCGCGAGGGCACCGACCTCACCCTGTTCACCCACGGCACCACCGTCGCGCAGGCGCTGGCCGCGGCGGCGCAGGTCGCCGAGGCGGGGATCTCGGTCCGGGTCGTGGACATGTTCACGCTGAAGCCGATCGACGAGGAGCTCATCCTCGACTCCGCCGAGCGGACCGACGGGCGATTCGTCGTGCTCGAGGACCACCTCGCCTACGGCGGACTCGCCAGCCGCATCGCCGACGTCATCGCCGATCGCCGCCTGCACCTGACCGCGTTCGAGCGGTTGGGCATCCCGCAGGTCTACGCCGGCTTCGGGGAGGACGAGCAGCTCCGTGACAAGCACGGCTACGGCCTCGCCGCCACCGTCGCCGCGATCCGCCGGGCGCACGCGGCCTGAGACGGAGGGACGTCACCATGAAGACGGTCGCCGTCACCCGCGTGGGGAACCTCCGCGCCGAAGACCTCGACGAGCGCGGGCTCATCGGTCTCGCCGATTTCCCCGCGCAGCCGCTCGGTCCGGAGGACGTTCGCATCCGGGTCGCCTACGCCGGCATCTGCGGATCGGATCCCCACGTGGCGGAGGGGTACTTCGGGACCGAGGTTCCCATCGGGCTCGGCCACGAGATCTCCGGGGTCGTCGAGGCGCTCGGCGAACGGGCGCACCGCACGGGCCTGGAGGTCGGCGACCGCGTCGCGGGCAACTTCCTCCGCTTCTGCGGCACGTGCCTGCCGTGCCGCGACGGTCGCCAGCAGTTCTGCGAGTTCATCCAGGAGTACAACCGGCCCGGCATGGCCGAGACCGTCACGTGGCACGAATCGCAGGTCTACCGCCTGCCGCGCGAGGTGAGCCTGCGCCAGGGTGCCCTCCTCGAGCCGGTCTCGGTGGCCGTGCGCATCGCCGACAAGACCCGCCTGCGGGTCGGCGACCGGGTCGTGGTCTGCGGCGGCGGTCCCATCGGCCAGCTGGCGCTGCAGGTGCTGAAGCTGCACGGCGCGACGTCGCTGACGATGATCGAGCCGATCGCCGAACGCCGCGAGATGGCCCTCCGCGGCGGCGCCGACCATGTGATCGATCCCCTCGCCGAGGACCAGGCCGCCCGGGCGGAGGAGATCACGGGCGGAAAAGGCTTCGACGGCGTCGTCGATGCGTCGGGCTCGACCCGCGCCGTTCCGGGGCTGTTGGACCTCGCCGCGCACGGGGGCACCGTGATCTACGGAGCGATGTATCCGGCCGACTACGAGCTGCCGCTGAACCTCTCGTCGTACCTCTACCTCAAGGAACTCACCCTCACCGGCGTGTTCGTGTCGCCCTACGCCTTCCCGCGCGCCGTGCAGCTGCTTCCGCACCTGCGGCTGGACGATTTCACTCGGGCGGTCTACGACCTCGACGACGCTGTCGCCGCCTTCGCAGAACACCTGAGTGGACGTCACCCGAAGGTCCTCATCCGGTGCAACGACATCCCCGACGGGAGCTGAGGAGCATGACGACCGTGGAAGAACGTCCCCAGACGGTGGGAACCCCGACACCGACCCTCCAGGTGGAGGACATCGTCAAGCGCTTCGAGGGCGTGCACGCCCTCAACGGTGCCCGGCTGGAGGTGCGCCCCGGCGAGATCCACGCCCTGCTCGGCGAGAACGGCGCCGGCAAGTCGACCCTCATCAAGATCATCACCGGCATCCACGAGCCCGATGCGGGATCGATGCGCCTGAACGGCGAGGAGGTCCAGTTCACCAGCGTCCGCGCGGCCAATCGAGCGGGGATCGTGGCGCTGTACCAGGAGCTCTCCATCGTCCCCTCGATCAGCGTCGCCGAGAACATCATGCTGGGCGAGGAGACCCCGAGCGTGGGGGGTGTGGTGCGCTGGACGCAGCTGCGCCGGCGGGCGAAGGAGCAGCTGCAGCGCATCAACCAGAAGATCCCTCTCGGCAAGCTCGCGGGTGAGCTCTCGCCCGTGCAGCAGACCATGGTCGCCTTCGCGCGGGCGCTCGCCACCGATGCCCGGGTGCTGATCCTCGACGAGCCGACCGCGTCGCTCACCGACACCGAGATCCGCGACCTCTTCGCGGTCCTGCGGTCGCTGCGCGACGAGGGCGTGTCGATCGTCTACGTCTCGCACCGCCTCGAGGAGGTCTTCGAGCTCTGCGACCGCCTGACGATCATGCGCAACGGCGAGACGATCATCACCAAACCCGTCGCCGAGTCCCACATCGACGAGGTCATCTCCCTCATGGTGGGGCGTTCTCCCGATGCCCTCTACCCCAACCGGGGAACGACGACGGCCACCCCGGTGATGACCGTGTCCGGGCTCAGCGGTCGCCGCGTGTCGGATGTGTCCTTCACCGTGCACGCCGGCGAGGTGCTGGGGATCGGCGGACTGGCGGGGTCGGGACGCAGCGAGCTGCTGCGTCTCCTCGCGGGCGCGCAGCGCCACACCGCCGGCGAGATCGCCGTCGGCGACGTGACCCTCCCGCGCCGCGGCGGCGTCGGTCGAGCCCTCGAGGCGGGGATCGCCCTCGTCCCCGAGGAGCGCCGCAGCCAGGGCGTGATCCTCGGCGCGTCGATCCAGGACAACATCACCCTCGCCAACCTCGGCACTGTCAGCTCCGCCGGCTACGTCGCCGGGGCCCGCGTCGCCGACATCGCCAAGCGCGGCATCGCCGACCTCCGCATCAAAGCGCGAAGCCCCCGGCAGCACGTCGGCGAGCTCTCCGGCGGCAACCAGCAGAAAGTGGTGCTCGCCAAGATGCTCGCCCGCAACCCCCGCGTGCTGCTGATGGACGAGCCCACCCGCGGCATCGACGTGGGAACGAAGGCGGAGATCTATCGCCTCATCCGCCAGCTCGCCGCCCAGGGCACCGCCGTCATCGCGGTGAGCTCCGAGCTCCCCGAACTCATCGGGATGAGCGACCGCATCATCATCCTCCACGAGGGTCGCGTCTCGGGCGAAGTCCCGGCCGAGGGCGCGGACGACGAGATCCTCCTGTCCTACTGCTACGGAAAGGCGGTCTGACATGACCACCACGGAAAAAGAGCGCACCGGCGCCGTCATGGTCGCGGGTCACGCCCGCACCGTCGGCACACGGCTCATGCAGGGCGGCACCGTCGTCGCCCTCGTGCTCCTGGTCATCTTCTTCTTCGCCATGCGGCCCGACGTCTTCCTGACCTTCACCAACGTCCGCAACATCCTCTACCAGGTGTCGATCCTGGCGATCATCGCCGGCGCGCAGACGCTCGTCATGGTCGTCGGCGACTTCGACCTGTCGGTCGCGGCGACATCGGCGCTGGCCGGCGCGGTGGCGGCGTCCCTCATGCTCCAGGGCGTTCCGGTGATGCCGGCCATCGCCATCGCGCTCCTCGTCGGGCTTCTCATCGGCATGATCAACGGGGCGCTGGTGGCGTTCCTGAATCTCTCGGCGTTCGTGGCGACACTGGCGACGATGACCTCCGTCATCGGCCTGGCCTTCCTCGTGACGCAGGGGACGACGCTGTTCAACCTGCCTCCCGAGTTCAACGCCCTCGGCCAGGGGCGGTTCCTGGAGATCCCGCTGCCGGTCTTCATCGCGATCGCGATCTCGGCGGTGCTGTGGTTCATGCTGCGCTACACCACGCTCGGCCGCCGCTGGTACGCGATCGGCGGCAACGCCGAGGTCTCCCGGCTGTCCGGCGTGAACGTCAAGCGGGCCCGCTTCCTCGCCTTCTCGGCCGCCGGCCTCGTCGCCGCCATCGGCGGGGTGCTCCTGGCCGCGCGGCTGGGAAGCGCCAGCGCCATCCAGGGCGAGGACAACCTGATGTTCTCCGTCGCCGCGGTCTTCCTCGGCATGACCATCGTCCGCTCGGGGGCGGCGAACATCGTCGGCACCATGGTCGGCGTCGCGATCATCGGCGTGATGAGCAACGGCCTGAACATCCTCGGCGTCAACGCCTACGTGCAGCAGGTCGTCACCGGCATCATCATCATCGCCGCCGTCACCCTCAGTTCGTTCAAGAACCGAGAACGCTAGCCGTTCTCACCCTCCCGGCGACACCCGCGCCGGGCACCAAGAAAACGCAACCATCACAAAGGAGTAGAGAAGTGCGTAACAGAATCAGGGCATTCGCAGTCCTCGCCGTGGCCAGCGCCCTCGCGCTCGCCGGATGCGCCGGAGGTTCCGGCGGCGGCACCGACAACGGCGGGGGCGGCGACGCCGGCGGGGGCGACGAGCCGCTGCGCGTCGTGGCCTTCACCTCCGGCAACCAGACGCCCATCGGCGCCTGGTGGGTCAAAGAGGTCGAGGCGCAGGCCGAGGAGCTCGGCTGGGAGCTCACCATGGTCCAGGGCGACTTCGACTTCCAGAAGATGAACCCCGCCGTGGAGAGCGCGATCGGCCAGGGCGCCGACCTCGTCTACAACGGCTACACCGACGTCGCCTCGATCGGCTCGATCGTGACCGCGGTGAAGGATGCGGGCATCCCGATGTTCGCCATCGACGCCGGCGTCGAGCCCACCGACGCCTACGCGCTGAACATCACCACCGACCAGCAGGGAATCGTCGACCAGACCATGGGTGCGATCTCCGACGCCATCGGCGGGCTCGAGGGCAAGAACATCATGGTGATCGGGCACGACCCGCACGCCGGCATCCGCACCCGCGCTTCGCTTGCGGCCGAGGCGGTCGAAGCAGCGGGCGCCACCCTCGCCGGCGGAGAGATCCAGCAGGTCGTCTCGCCCGCCACCGGTCGCACCGAGGCGCTGGCGCTCGTCGCCGACTACCTCTCTGCCAACCCCGACGGCCTCGACGCCGTCTGGGTGGGCTGGGATGACGCGGCACTCGGTGCCGTGCAGGCCGTGACCGAGGCAGGCGCCACCGTGGCGGTCACCGGTGTGGATGCCACGAGCGAGGCCATCGCGGCGGTGAAGGCCGGCACGATGCTCGCCACGGTCGAGCAGCCCTGGCCGCTGATCAACGAGGCCGTTCTCGAGGCGATCGCCCAGTGGCGTTCGTCGGGATCGGCGCCGTCGAACAACTTCGAGGAGGAGGCCACGACGCTGGTCACCACCGAGAACGCCGACGACATCACCCCGTCCGACCAGCTCGGCTGACGCCATCCTCTCGGGGGCGGGCTCTTCTCTCGGGCCCGCCCCCGAGGTCCACCACGGAAAGGAATCCTCATGCGCCTGGAAGGCAAGGTCGCCATCATCACCGGCGGCGCAAGCGGCATCGGCCGCGCGACCGTCGACAAATTCGTCCGCGAGGGCGCGAAGGTGCTCATCGCCGACATCTCCCTCGAGGCGGCTGAGCGAGCCGTCGCCGAGGTCGAGGCCGCCGGCCACCCCGGCATGACCGCGGCGTGCGCGGTCGACGTGTCGGACTTCGCGCAGGTCGAGGCCATGGTCGCCACCGCGGTGTCGACCTTCGGCAAGCTCGACGTCATCTTCAACAACGCCGGCATCGCCGGCGGTGCGCCGCTGCTGGACCACGACCCCGCGAAGGACTACGTCCCGATGATCCGGGTCGATCAGGACGGCGTCTACTACGGCATCCTCGCCGCCGCCCGCCAGTTCCGCGATCAGGGGACCCCCGGGGTCATCATCAACACCTCTTCGATCTACGGCGAGCAGGCCGCGGAACTCGCCTTCAGCTACAGCGCCGCCAAAGCGGCGGTGATCTCCTTCACCCGGTCCGCAGCGTACGAGCTCGCCGAGCACGGGATCCGGGTCGTGGCCATCACGCCCGGCCGCGTGGGGACCGCGATCATCAACCAGTTCAGCGACGAACTGAAGAAGGTGTTCGCCTCGGAGCAGCTGCGCAACACCATGACGCAGCCGTCCGAGATCGCCGACGTCGTGGCCTTCCTCGCCTCCGACGAGGCGAACGTCATCAACGGCACGGTCGTGCACGTCGACGACGGCTACTCGGTGTTCAAACAGCGGCTGGACCTCCCGGTGTTCTGATGACCAGCCTCTCCGCAGACATCGCCATGAACCTGGATCTGGCCTGTCACCTCAACGTCCTCGTCGCCGACGCCGAGCCGGCAAGCCTCGACCGGGCGCTGCCGGAGCTCGCCGCCGCGGGGATCCGCCGTGTCGTGCTCCCGCCGCTGGACGCCGGCGCCACCGACGCGCCGGCCCTCCGGCGGATCTTCGAACGGTTCGGGATCACCCCGATCACGATCGCCGGTCAGGGTCCGGGCGCCGATGTCGCCTCGGCTGACGCCGAGGAACGGGCGGCGGGCGCGCAGGCGCTCCGGCGCATGGTGCGCCTGACCGCTGACCTCGGCGGCGACCAGATGAACGGGGTGCCCTACGGCCCCTTCGGGCCGGCCGGAGCGCCGGTGGCGCCGGAGCGGTTCGACCAGGCGGCGCGGCTGGTCGGTGCCGTGGCGGACGAGGCCGGTGACCACGGCATCGTGATGACCTTCGAGGTGCTGAACCGCTACGAGACCGCCGCGATCAACACCGCCGCCCAGGCGATGCGATTCGTCGAGGCGAGCGGGTCGGAGCACCTGCGGATCCACCTCGACACCTTCCACATGGCGGTGGAGGAGGCCGACCTGTCGGCGGCGATCCGCCATGCCCTGCCGCGCCTGGCGTACCTCGAGCTCGGCCAGTCGGGGCGCGGTCCGCTGTCGACGGGTGCCGTGGACATCCCTCAGATCGTCCGTCAGGCCCTGGATGACGGCTACCGCGGCCGGATCGGGATCGAGGCGTTCTCGCGGAGCGTGCTGGCCGAACCGGTCGCCGACATGCTGGCGATCTGGCGTTCGCCGTTCGACGACGGTGCCGCCCTCGTCGGCGACGCGCTGCGCGTCATCCGCTCCGGATGGGCCGCGAGCACCGCGGGGCGTCGGGAGATCCGGCTCGCCCGCGGGGCGATGGTCTGACTCAGCGGGTCGCTCGGCGCAGTGCCTCGTCGATGTCGGCGATGAGGTCGGCGGGATCCTCAATGCCCACCGACAAGCGCACGACCTCGACCGGCACCGCGGCTTCGGTGCCGCGGACCGAGGCGTGGGTCATCGCGTCGGGGTAGTTCACGAGCGACTCCACGCCGCCGAGCGACTCGGCCAGCTGGAACAGCTGCGTCGACTCGGCGAAGCGGCGGGCGACCTCGCCCGACTCGAAGGCGACCGAGACGATCCCGCCGAAGCCCGACATCTGGCGTGCCGCGATGGCGTGGCCGGGATGGTCCTCCAGGCCGGGGTAGTAGACGCGCGCGACGCGGGAGTGGCTCCGGAGCGCGTCGGCGACCGCCGTCGCGTTGGCGCTGTGGCGTGCCATCCGGATCCCCAGCGTCTTGATGCCGCGTGAGGCCAGCCACGCGTCCATCGGGCCCGAGACCGCGCCGACGGCGAACTGGAGGAAGCCGATCTTCTCGGCGAGCTCGTCATCATCGAGCACGAGCGCCCCGCCGACGACATCCGAATGTCCGCCGAGGTACTTCGTCACCGAGTGCACCACGACGTCGGCGCCGAGGGTGAGGGGGCGCTGGAGCGCGGGGGTGGCGAAGGTGTTGTCGACGACGACGCGCGCTCCGGCGTCGTGCCCGATCGCCGCGAGCTCGGCGATGTCGGTGATCTTCAGCAGCGGATTCGACGGCGTCTCGACCCACAGCACCTGCGCGGGGCGCTCCGCGAGCGCGGCGCGGACCGCCGCGGGGTCGGACATCTCGACCGTGCGCATCTCGACACCCCAGGGAGCGAGCACGCGGGCGAGCAGCCGGTGCGTGCCGCCGTAGACGTCGTTGCCGAGCAGCACGCTGTCGCCGGGCTTCAGCGTGGCGCGCAGCAGCGCGTCCTCGGCGGCGAGACCCGACGAGAACGAGAACGCGTGGGCGCCGCCCTCGAGCGCAGCGAGCTGGCGCTGCAGCGCCGTGCGGGTGGGGTTGCCGCTCCGCCCGTACTCGTATCCCTGCCGGAGTCCGCCGATGCCGTCCTGTGCGAAGGTGGTGGAGAAGTGCACCGGGGGGATCACCGCACCCGTGGTGGGGTCGAACTCCTGGCCCGCGTGGACGGCGAGGCTGTCGAAGCGGTGCGTCTCAGGGTTCACGCTCACGGGAGGTTCCTCGTCATCCACTCGTCGTCGAAGATCTTGCTGATGTAGCCGCGGCCCGAGTCGGGGAGGATGACGACGACGACGTCGTCCTCGCCGAGCTCGCGGGCAGTGCGGAGGGCCGCGACGACCGCCATGCCGCACGATCCGCCGACGAGAAGGCCCTCCTCACGCGCCAGGCGCCGGGTCATCTCGAACGATTCGCGGTCGTCGACCCGCTCGTAGCGGTCGACCACGCTCGGGTCGAACGTGGTGGGCCAGAAGTCCTCGCCGACGCCCTCGACGAGGTAGCCGTGCACGGGCCCGCCGGAGTAGATCGACCCCTCGGGGTCGGCGCCGATGACCGTGACGCGGCCGTCGGAGACATCCTTCAGATACTTCCCCGTTCCGGTGATCGTCCCCCCGGTGCCGATGCCGGCGACGAGGTGGGTGACCCGGCCCTCCGTGTCGTCCCAGATCTCGGGGCCGGTCGTCTCGTAGTGCGACAGGGGCCCGTTGATGTTGGCGAACTGGTTGGGCTTGAACGCCCCCGGGATCTCCTCGGCCAGCCGATCGCTGACCGAGTAATAGGAGTCGGGATGATCCGGCGGAACGTTCGTCGGGACGGTGACGATCTCGGCGCCGTAGGCGCGCAGGACGGCCGTCTTCTCGCCGGAGAATTTCTCGGGCACCACGAAGATCATGCGGTAGCCGCGCTGGAGGGCGACGAGGGCGAGCCCCACGCCGGTGTTGCCGCTCGTGGCCTCGACGATGGTGCCGCCGGGCTGGAGCTGCCCGCTCTCTTCGGCGGCGTCGATCATGCGGCGGGCGATGCGGTCTTTGACCGATCCCCCGGGGTTGAAGTACTCGACCTTGGCCAGCACGGTCGGCTTCACGTCAGCGACGACGCGGTTCAGGCGGACGAGGGGGGTGCGGCCGACGAGGTCGGCGACATGGGAGGCGTAGCGCACAGTGTGTTCCTGAGTCGGGGCTGCGGGTGGCAGCCGGAGGTCAGTGGTCGTCGAAGGCGCGCCGAGGGGCGCTCACTCACAACAACGACACGTCAGGGTCACGTCCCGAGGGTATCAGGCCCCGCCGCGCTCGCGCCCGCCCATGACGGGAAGGCCGACGCCGGGCAACCCGTTCGCAACGGCGGGACGCGGGCGAGCGCGCCGCGCCGATCCGCGAGAGACTGGAGGGTGATGATCACCCTCCCGGCCCGCCTGCGCGACGACTTCCCCTTCCTCGCCGCGCATCCCGATCGCGCATACCTCGACTCCGCGGCGACCTCGCAGCGCCCGCGACAGGTGATCGACGCCGAGGCGGCGTTCGCCGCCACCGACTACGCCGCGGTGCACCGGGGCTCGAGCATGGCGACCGGGGCGGCGACCCTGGCCTTCGAAGAGGCCCGCGCGCGCGTGGCCTCGTTCGTGGGGGCGGCGAGCGACGAGATCGTCTGGACCGAGAACGCCACCGATGCGATCAACATGGTCGCCCTCGGGATGTCGGATGCCGCGCTCGGCCTCGGCGGCGACGACGCCCGCGCCCGGTTCGGCCTCGGGCCCGGCGACGAGATCGTCGTCACCGAGGCCGAGCACCACGCGAACCTCCTCCCGTGGCAGCGCCTCGCGGCGCGCACCGGCGCGACGCTGCGCTGGGCGGCGGTGGACGATGACGGCCTCTGGGGGATCGACGATCTGGCCGCCGTGGTCACCGAGCGCACGCGGGTGATCGCGTTCGCCCACGTCTCCAACGTCACCGGCATGATCGCCCCGGTCGCCGACGTCGTCGCGCTCTCCCGGCGCCGGGGTGCGCTGACGGTGCTCGATGCGTGTCAGTCGGTGCCGCATCATCCCGTCGACTTCCCCTCGCTCGGGGTCGATTTCGCGGCGTTCTCGGCCCACAAAATGCTGGGTCCGACCGGCATCGGTGCGCTCTGGGGCCGCAAGGACCTCCTCGACCTGTTGCCGCCCGCGCGCACCGGCGGGTCGACGATCACCACGGTGACGATGGAGTCGGCCCAGTTCCTCCCCGCCCCGTACCGCTTCGAGGCGGGCACGCAGCCGGTGAGTCAGGCAGTCGGGTTCGGCGCGGCATCCGATTTCCTGCGGGGGATCGGTATGCCGGCTGTCGCGGCCCACGAGCACGAGATGACCGGCCTGCTGGTCGACGCGGTCGTCGGCACGCCGGGCGTGCGGCTCATCGGTGCGCCGCAGGGAGCGGAGCGCGGACCGCTCGTGAGCTTCGTCGTCGACGGGGTGCATGCGCACGACGTCGGGCAGTTCCTGGATGACCGGGGGATCACGGTGCGCACCGGGCATCACTGCGCTCAGCCCCTGCACCGCCGGCTCGGGGTGGCGGCGACCACGCGCGCCAGTGCCTACGTCTACACCGAGGCGGAAGAAGTGGCGCGGTTCGCCGATGCGCTCGCCGAGGTGCGCCCGTTCTTCGGAGCCGACCGATGAGCGAGCTGGAGAGCCTGTACCGCGAGGTGATCCTCGACCATTCGCGTCACCCCGAGGGGCGCGGCGACGTCTCGGGTTTCGCCGTCACCCATCACGAGCTGAACCCCTCGTGCGGCGACGAGATCACCCTCGGCCTCGTCGTCGCGGACGGTGTGGTCACCGAGCTCGCCTGGGACGGCCAGGGGTGCAGCATCTCCATGGCGTCGGCGTCGGTGATGTCGGGGCTGCTGAAGGGCGCCGACGTCGAGGCGGCCCGGGCGCTCATCGAGGATTTCCGCACCATGCTGCGCTCGCCGGGCGTCGAGCCGCCCGAGCGTCTCGAGGATGCCGCCGCGTTCCAGGGCGTCGCCCGCTACGTCATGCGGGTGAAGTGCGCGATGCTCGGCTGGGTCGCCGCCGAGGCGTGCCTGCTGCGCGCTGCGGGCTGAGCCCCCCGCTCTGAGTCCCGCGCTGCGCGCTGAGTCCCCCGCGGCGAGAAGGTGGCGCAGATTGTCGGGTTGGGGCGCTCAAGGCGACAAAGTGTGACACTTCCTTCCGCCCGGGCGGCGAGAAGTGGCGCAGATGGTCGGGTTGGGGCGCTCAAGGCGACAAAGTGTGACACTTCGATCGCGAAGCCCGAGCGCAGCCTCGGCATCGTCGATCAGAACGGCATCGTCGATCAGAACGGCACCGTCGATCAGAACGTCGCCGTCAGCCCGCCGTCGATCGTCAGGACCTGACCGGTGACGTACGTATTGGCGCGGCCGGCGAGGAAGGCCACCGCTTCGGCGACCTCCGCCGGAGCGGCCGGCCGCCCGAGGGGCAGGCGTCCGCCCTCGACATAGGTGGCGATGAAGGCCTCGGTCTCGGTCTCGTCGCGGCCGTCGGGCAGCATGCTCATCCGCGTACGCACGAATCCCGGGGCCACGGCGTTGACCAGCACGCCGTGGGGGGCGAGATCGAGGGCCGCGGAGCGCGTCGCCGCTTCCAGTCCCGCCTTGGCGACGTCGTAGGCCAGGCTCTCCCGGCTACCGACAGCGGCGTGGACACTGGTGATGTTGACGATCCGGCCGAAGCCGTTCATCGTCATCACCGGCGCGGCGAGTCGCATCACATCAAGAGGTGCCTCGAGATCGACGGCCCAGACGGGCGCCCACTCCGCCGGCGTCGAGGTGAGGACGCCGCCGGAGCGGAAGACGCCCGCGGCGTTCACCAGGACGTCCAGCCCACCGAGCTCGGACAGGGCGCGAGCGAATCCCGCGGCGCGGGAGCCGGGGTCGGCGAGGTCGGCGGCGACGAGGGGGAGGCTGCCCTCACCGGTCTCGATGTCGAGGCCGACCACGACGTTCCCGGCAGCGGCCAGTCGTGCGGCGATCGCCGAGCCGATCCCGCGGCGGGCGCCGGTGACGAGGCAGCGGAGCGGTTCGATCGCGTTCGGCGGTGACGTCATCGGCGTTCTCCTTTGACGGGACGGGTGAGGGTCGTGCGCTCGGTGACCTGCAGGTCCAGGCGCGTCGCCCACGTCATGCTCTCCCCGGGACCGAGCTCGACAATGCCGCCCGGGTGCGCCGTTCCTGCGCCGTGCGGGGTCGAGGTGGGCTCGACGCCGAGCGCATGGACGGCGCCGCCCCAGGGAGCCTCGCGGCTCGCGCCGAACTCCTCCCACAGCAGGGCGTGCTCCAGCCCCTCCCACGACACGGTCGCGCGAAGGTGCGGCCCGGTGACCGTGATCACCCGGGGGACGGGATGCTGCAGGGCGGCGACCCGCGCGGGTGTGCTCCGGTTCGCGCGATCCCAGCCGTGGCCGGGCCAGGCGGTGGCGCGCCCGGTCGGGTTCCCGGCGTAGTCCAGCTCAGCGAGCGTCCCCGACGCCTGGATCCCCAGCGTGCCGTCGGCCTCGGTGAGGTGTGCCAGCACGTCCTGCCCCAGGACGAGGTGCTCCGCGACGATGATCCGGCGCGCGTCCGCGCCGCCGTTGACGGCTGTTGTGACAGCCCCGAGCGTCCCCGCGCCGATGCTCCAGCGCCGGGCCGCGGACAGGCCCGCCTCGTCCGCCCATGCGAGCTCGGCGGAGCTTTCGCCGACGCGCCGGACGGTCCACGCGTCCTGCGAGGCCACGCCGTGGAAACCCTGGCGGGGACGAGCGTCAGGGTCCGCCGCCCCGGCGGTGGGGAAGCAGAGCTGCCATCCCCCGCGCCATCGGCCGACCCACGTCGCCTCGTCTTCGGCGGGCACCGGCGCGGGCCGCGCGCTCGCCGCCCACGGGGTCCGCGCCAGCACGTCGAAGGCCCCGACCGAGAGCTCGGCGGCGACGCCGCCCTCATCGGGCAGAACGAGCGCACGGGTGTCGCCGGCCCGCAGGGTGATGCCGCTCACGTGCGGTCGTCGTGCGATCCGCTGAGGGCCCGGATCAGCGCCGTCTTCCCGTCGAGCACGACGTCGAGCATCGCCTCGGCGGCCTGTTCGCCGCGTCCCCGGTGGATCGCATGCAGCACGGCGGCGTGCTGCTCGACGTCGCCCGCGAAGACCGCGTCGCCGGACGCGGTCTGCTGCTGGACGCTGAAGCTCAGGTACATGAAGTCCGCGATGACCGCCCCGAACTGCCGCAGGAGGACGTTGTGCGAGGCCCCGTAGACGGCGACATGGAAGTCGACGTCGGCGTGCGCATAGGTCTCGCGGTCGGCGGTGGCGGCGCGCATGGCGCCGAGCGCCGTCTCCAGCCTCCGCAGGTCCTCCATGCTCGCGCGTCCGGCTGCGAGCCGCGCCGCCTGGGGTTCCATGATCTGGCGCACCTCGACGAGGTCGCGGAGGATGCTCTCGCCGCGGCCCTCGTCGCTGTGCCAGCGCAGGATGTCGGCGTCGAAGACGTTCCACTGCTCGGTGCGTCGCACCCGCGTGCCGATCTTCTGCCGGATGTCGACCAGTCCCTTCGCCGCGAGCACCCGCATCGCCTCGCGGACCGAGGTGCGGCTGACGCCGTACGCCTCCGTGAGCTCGGCCTCCTTGGGGACGAGCTCGCCGGGGGCGTAGTCACCCCGGATGATTGCCCGGCCGATCCCTTCGATGACCCGGCCCTGCAGACCGCGCATCGTGTACCCCGAGCCGTGCTCAGGGTCGCGGGTCTCGGCCACCGTCATCTCCTCACGCCTTCGCGGTTGCCTTCACCTTATGCGCGGCGGCCGCCACCGTGGGGCTCCGAAAGGTCTGCTCGCCGTCGATGAGGATCTCCACCTCGCGCAGGTAGGGTGTCAGCCCCACCAGGTCGACATCGACTCCGAGGCCCGGAGCGTCGGGAGCGTGGATCTCGCCGTTGCGATCGGGACGCAGGTGATCGGTCGAGATCGCCAGGGCGACCGCCTTCGGCTCGACGGGGAACTCGGCGATCCGGTGATCGGCCAGGCCCGCGAAGGGCTGGAGAGAGGCCGAGAGCGCCAGGTGGGACGTGAAGGTGTGATTGACGAAGGTCACGCCCTTCGCTACGGCGTGCTGGGCGACATCCCACGCCGGTCCGATCCCGCCGATCCGGGCGGCGTCGATCTGGATGAAGCGGACGTGCCCGTAGTCGATGAGGTTCGTCGCCATGTGGACGGTGTGCGCCCCCTCGCCCCCGGCGATGCCGACCGTGCCCGACTGCCCGGCGAGCTCTGCGTACGCGGCGAAGGCGTGGGGGACGAACGGCTCCTCCAGCCATGTCGCGCGGGCCTGTTGGAGGGCCGCCAGTCGTCGGGATGCCCGCTCGGCGTCGTCGCCCCAGATCTGGCCGGCGTCGACGAGAAGAATCCCGTCATCGCCGAGCCCCTCCCGCGCCGCCACCAGGTGATCGCCGTCGATCCGGGGATCGCCGGTGCCGAACGAACCCCAGCCGAACTTCACGGCGCGGAAGCCGCGAGCGACCTGATCGCGAGCGCGCACGCGGGTGGCGTCGGGATCGGCGCCGAAGAGGAGGGAGGCGTAGGGGACCTTTCCGCGCGACGAGTCGTACCCCAGCATCCGCCACACCGGTTCGTCACGGGCGCGACCGAGCAGATCCCACAGGGCGATCTCGATGCCCGACCACGTGTGGGCGGCCTGGAGCAGGTCCATGCTGTTGCGCTCGACCAGTGCGGCGATGCGGCGGATGTCGACCGGTCCGTCGAGGCGCTCACCGATCACGCTCGCCGCCACGGGCTGACAGACACCGTGCGAGCGCGGGGTGACGAAGGCGGCGATGGAGGTCAGGGGAGACGCCTCGCACTCGCCCCAGCCCTCGTGGTCGCCGGCGCGCACGCGGACCAGGAGCGCATCCTGGCTGCCGTCCGCCTCGAGGGTGACCTCGGGCATGGAGACGTAGAAGAAGTCGACGGTGTCGATGTTCATCGGGCGTCCGTGTTCATGAGGTGATGCCGCCTTCGCATCTCGGGGATGAGTGACCGGAGGCCTCGCGCGCACACAGCCTCACTGCGGTCTGCCGCCTCAGGGTTACATCATATGTATAGCCGCCTCTTCTGCAAAGCGCGAAGAAGATTCCCCGCGACAAATCATGGATTTCTCCGTACACGTATGATGTAATCCTGTCACGCGAGGCCATCGGCCCGCGCACAGTCGATGTGGATGGGACGATGATGTCGCAACGCCCGAGCAGTGGGGCCCGTGCCGCCGC
The DNA here is from genome assembly GCF_013410955.1 of Microbacterium sp. AK009. GTDB lineage: Bacteria > Actinomycetota > Actinomycetes > Actinomycetales > Microbacteriaceae > Microbacterium. The sequence goes on from NZ_JACCCG010000001.1 coordinate 226,261, forward strand.
TGCATGTTCGCCGTCGCCCTCTTCCGCGCGCTCACCCCGTGAGCGGCAGCTGCCGCTCATGCGTTGCATCCAAGGAAGGACACAGCAATGAACACACGCGCGCTCGGCGGGCTCGTTCTCGCCTCTGGGCTCGTCGTCTCGTTGGCGGCGTGCGCCCCGGCGGGGGGCGGTGAGTCCGGCGACCAGGAGCTGGTCATCTGGGACACCGGCATCCTCGGCAGGACTCTCGAAAGCGGCGAGGCCGACCTCGAGAACTCCTTCATCGATCAGATGGCCGCCGAGTTCGAGGAGCAGAACCCCGGGGTGACCGTCACCGTCGTCCAGCAGGGTGGCGACATCTCCGCCAACTCCGCGCAGTTCCAGGCGGCCTCGATCGCCGGAGACGGCCCGGACATCCGCATCCAGTACGCCGGCGGCCCGACCATCTCCTTCGCGGAGTTCTTCGAGGACCTCGAGCCCTACCTGACCCCAGAGATCATCGACTCCATGGCGGGCTTCAACGTCAATCGCGCCGACTTCGATCCCGAGGGCGCCATCCTCGGCATGCCCTACGGAGCGGGCAACCTCTTCACGGTGTTCGCGAACAACGCCATGCTCGAGGAGGCCGGGCTCGACCCCGCCGACCCGCCCACCTCGTGGGAGGAGCTGATGGCCAACGGCGAGCAGATCGTCGAGAACACCGACTACAACGCCTTCTGGATGGCCAACCTCGAGGGGTACGTCGGTGCCTGGATCATCAGCGCGCTGGTCGGGGGCGAACTCGGAGAGACCGCCTTCACCCAGATGTACGCCGGCGACATCCCCGTCGACGACCCGGCGATGGTGAAGGCCTACGAGGCTTTCGCCGAGCTCGGAGCGTCGGGCCTTGCCAATCCCGACGCCGGGCAGGTCTCCAACGGCGAGTCGACGGCAGGATTCGTCGGCGGTGAGGGCGCCTACTACATCGTCGGCAGCTGGGAGAACAACAACATGGTCGACGCGTTCGGTGAGGACGTCAGCGTGTTCTTCATCCCCATGTTCGAGGACGCGCCGTATCCGAACATGGCGGCGGGCGGCCCGGAGATCTCGATCTCGATGACGAACTACTCCGATCAGAAGGAGCTCGCGGGCGAGTTCCTGCAGTTCCTCGCCGAGCCTGCGAACCAGGACCGGTTCGTCGAGCTGTACCAGACGCAGGCGTCCAACCACGAGGACGCCGACGCCTCGCTGATCGAGAACCCGCTGCTGCAGCAGGAGTTCGAGCAGCTCCAGGAAGCCACCGACGGCGTCGTCTTCGCCTTCGACTCGGTGATGCCGCAGGCCACGATCGACCTCTTCTACCGCGTGAACGCCGGCGTGTTCCTCGGCTCCATCACGCCCGAGGACGCCGTACGCCAGCTGGCGGACTCGTACGCCACGGAGATCGCCAACCAGTGACTTCCGCCTTCGAAGGCTCGCTGATGGGCGCCTCGGACGAGGCGCCCATCATCGAAGCCACCGCCCAGAAGCACCGCCGGCCCGGGGGCCTGCGCCGGCGCGACCGCCTCGTGGGACTCGCCTCGGTGCTCCCCGCCTTCCTGGTCGTGGTCGGCTTCATGGCCTTCCCGGTCGCCTTCGCCGTCTTCATCTCCTTCACCCGGACCAACGGACTCACCTTCGAGTGGAACGGGTTCGCGAACTACACCGCCCTGCTCACCGACCCGGTCGTGCACCAGGTCTTCCTGAACAACCTGAAGTTCCTCATCTCGGTGCCGCTGGTCATCTTCGTCGCGCTCATCGTCTCGGTGCTGCTGTTCGAGCGCGTGCGGGGGTGGCGGTTCTTCCGGCTGATCTTCTTCCTGCCGAACGTGCTGTCCGTGGCGGTCATCGGCATCATGTTCCGCAACGCCTTCGGGTACTACGGCGGTGTCAATCAGGCGCTGGCGCTGTTCGGCCTGGAGCCGGTGCAGTTCTTCACCGACGGCACGCTGGCGATCTCCGTCATCATCCTCGCGCTCGTCTGGTCGGGCTTCGGCTACCAGTCGCTCCTGCTGCTGGCGGGGCTCACCTCGATCAACCCGGCCGTGTTCGAGGCGGCCGCCATCGACGGGGCGGGGTGGTGGAAGCGGCTGTGGTACATCACCCTTCCCAACATCCGACGGGTGCTCGGCTTCGTCTTCATCATCAACGTGCTCTACACCTTCACGTCGCTGTTCGGCTTCGTCTTCGTCATGACCGCGGGCGGGCCGGGGTTCGAGACCACCACGATCGACTACCTCGTGTACCTCCGCGCCTTCTCCAGCAGCAACCTCGGATCCGGTGCGGCGCTCGCCGTGGTGCTGTTCCTCTTCATCGGCATCCTCACCCTGATCCAGAACCGCGTGTTCCGACTGCAGGAGGAGGACTGATGACCGACGTGGTGAGTTCCCGTCTCAGCAGCAGGCGCACGAGGTGGCCGATCTTCATCGCCCTGTGCCTGGTGGCGGTCTCGATCCTCTACCCGCTGTGGTTCGTGGTGATCACCTCGCTCCGGCCCAACGCCGACTATCTGCGCGATCCGTTCGGCCTTCCGGGGGAGTGGACCCTTTCGAACTACGCCACCCTGGCCAATTCCTACGGCCTCGGTCAGGCCTTCCTGAACAGCATGTTCGTCACGACCGTCTCGGTGGTGATCGTGCTCATCCTGGCCACGATCGCCGGGCATGCGCTGGCGAAGCTCCCGGTGCCGGGAGCGAAGTACATCACCGCGACCTTCGTGTCGGTGATGCTCATCCCCGGCCCGGTGCTCATCATTCCGATCTACCTGCTCCTCGCCCGTCTGGGGCTCGGAGGGTACGCCGGGCTGATCCTCGTCTACGTCGCCACGGGGCTGCCCTTCGCCACGTTCTTCCTGACGCTGACCTTCCGCGGCATACCCGACGAAGTGATGGAGGCGGCGCGCATCGACGGGGCAGGGCTCTTCCGCACCCTGTGGTCGATCGTGCTGCCCATGGGTTCCAGCGGCATCGCCACCCTCGCGGTGCTGCAGTTCCTCGGCGTGTGGAACGAGCTGATCTTCGCGATCATCCTGATCAGAGACCAGTCGATGTGGCTGCTCACCCCCACCCTGGCGACGATCGGTGAGAGGTTCGTCACCGACCAGCCGCTGGTGTCGGCGGGGCTGTTCGTCACGGCATCGGTGCCCCTGCTCCTGCTGGCCTTCGCGTCGCGCTACATCATGCAGGGTCTGCAGGTGGGTGTCAGTCGGTGAACCAGTCTCGGGGCTGATGGGTGGCGTCCAGCGGCAGCCCCCGGCCGCTCGGCGCCGCCCATCTCACCCCGTTGGCGAGCACGCGCTGGATGTCGGGGTGGTGGTAGACCGGGTACTCCTGGTCGCCGGGGGAGAAGTAGAAGACCCGCCCCGCCCCGCGGGTCCAGGTCGCTCCGGAGCGGAACACCTCGCCGCCGGAGAAGGCCGAGAGGAAGATCAGCTCCTCCGGGACCGGGATGTCGAAGAACTCCCCGTACATCTCCTGCTCGCCGATGACGAGGGGGTCGGGGATGCCCTGGGCGATCGGATGCCGCGGAGCGACCGTCCACACCACCTCGCGCTCTCCGTCGTTGCGCCACCGAAGCGAGCACGTCGTCCCCATCAGGCGGCGGAAGATCTTCGAGTAGTGCCCGGAGTGCAGGACGATGAGTCCCATCCCTCCGAGGACCGCGTGGTGGACGCGGTCGACGACGGCGTCATCGACGCCCGGATGGTCCTCGTGACCCCACCACAGCATCACGTCGGTGGATTCGACGACCTCGACGGGAAGACCGTGCTCGGGCTGCTCCATCGTCGCGGTGGTCACCTCGACGTCGGCGCCGAGGTGAGCGCGCAGGCCTGCGGCGATCGCTCCGTGAATGCCCTCGGGGTACAGCTCGGCCGGCCGGGTGCCCGCCCGGCGCTCATGCCGGTTCTCGTTCCACACCGTCACGCGGATCGTCACAGCGTCACCTCTTTCCCTTCGGCGGCCGACCGGTAGCAGGCATCGATGATCTCGGTGCGGTGGAGGGCGAACTCGCCGTGGTGGCCGGTCCAGTCGCCGGAGCGGACCACGTCGACGAACTCGGTGATGACGAGGCTGTGCTCGCCTCCGGCGACGGTGACGTCCGGGCGGAGCGTGACGGGCGCGCCGGCTTCGTGGCGGTACACCCACAGCGTGTCCTGCGGCTTGTACCGGGGGACGAACAGGCGAAGGCCGCCGTCGATGCCGAGGAGCTCGATGGAGATGTCCTCATCGTCGGCCGTGTGGCCGGCCCAGCTGATCTCCAGTGCGACGCTGGCACCGTTCTCCAGGCGCAGCAGGGCCGAGACGAGGTCTTCGACCTCGAAGCGTCCGGACCCCGCCATCTGCTCGCGGTTGTCCATCGCCCCGTACCCGGCGCGGCCCAGCTCGCCGTGGGCCACGGCGCTCACAGCGACCACCCGGGGCTCCCCGATCAGGTAGAGGAGGGAATCGATGACGTGAGGGCCGAGGTCGATCAGGGCCCCGCCCCCGGCGAGGTCGCGCGAGGTGAACCACGAGGTGAGGCCCGGGATGCCCGAGCGCCGCTTCCACGAGGCGCGGGCGTGGTAGATCGGCCCGACCCCGGTCTCCTCGAGATAGCGGTGGGCCCACTGCACATCAGCGCGGCGGCGATGGTTGAACGCCACCTCGAGAACCCGGTCGTTCTCTGTGGCGGCGGCCACCATGGCGCGGGCCGCAGCTGCCGTGATCGCCAGCGGCTTCTCGCAGAACACGTGCTTGCCTGAGCGGAGCGCAGCGATGGAGATCACGTCGTGCAGCGCATTGGGTGTGGCGACGCTCACGACGTCGATGTCGTCCCGGGCGACGATCGACTCCCAGTCGGGGTAGACATCCTCGACGCCCCAGGCGGCGGAGAGCGCCGCCAGCCGGTCGGCTTCTTTGCCGGCGACGGCCACGACCTCCACGCCGGGGATCGCGCGGTACGCCTCGCCGGCGGTGGTCCCGGCGTATCCGGTGCCGACGATCCCGACTCGCAGGGGCGCGGGAGGCTGGGGGGAAGAGATCACGTGTCCTCCATCGATAGGTCGATTGATCGTATCAAAGCGCATCCTCGGCGCTTAGCCGGTTCTCTTGACGGGGGAAGCCTCGCTTTAGATATGATCTAAGAACTCCCGCCACCCTGAGGACGATGATGACCCCAGATATACCGGCCGCCGCGTCGTCGGCCGATGCCGTGCCCGGCGACCACGGTGCCGACCTCCGCCTGAACGGTGGCACGATCGCGCGGCTGGACCCCGGGCAGGTGGTCGCCGACCGCGAAGGGCTCACTCGCGACTGGTCGACGCTGCGGATCGGATCGGGAGGGGTCTGGGAGATGCGACTCGCGCTGCGCAATGACGGCGCCGAGCCGATCACCGTGACGCGCATGGATGCCTGCGCTCTCACCCTCCGCGGTCCCGCAGCAGGCGCAGCCGTGCACTGGCGGACCAGCTGGTACCGGTCGGCCTGGGGGGATGAGTTCCGACCCCGCCACGGCACCACTCGTCACGACCTTTTCCTCGATGTGCGATCAGGTCGATCCTCGCACGGCGCCGCGCCGTGGCTCGGCATCGAGCGGGAAGACGACGCCGCCGCCCTCATCATCACTCCCGCGTGGAGCGGCAACTGGCACATCACCGCACTGTCGGGCGGGGTCGTCACCGCGGGGATCTCGCCGTGGCAGCTGTCGGTGACCCTTCAGCCCGGCGAGCGCCTCACCGCGCCGTCGGTCGTCGTCGCCGCCGCCGCGGATCTGGATGCCGCGGCCGTGGAACTGCAACGCGCCGTGCGCGATCACTGGCTCGCGCGCTCGCCATTCGCCGACACCGTCCCCACCGAGTGGAATCACTGGTGGCCCTACGAGGACGTCGAGGTCACCGAAGAGGTCATCGCCCGGAACGCGGCGGTGGCAGCCGAGGTCGGCCTGGAGGTCGCGACCGTCGACGCCGGGTGGTTCGGTGCGTCGGACGCGGGCAGCGACTGGCAGGAGCAGCGCGGGGACTGGACGGATGTCAACGCCGAGCGCTTCCCGTCGGGCCTCACCGCGCTGGGCGACGCCGTCCGGGCGGAGGGCGTGCTCCCGGGCATCTGGATCGAGGCCGAGGCGGTCGGCCGCAGTGCGCGGCTGAGGAGGGAGCACCCCGACCTCCTCGCGCTCGCCGACGAGTCCCGCGCGCCGGATCCGTCCTACCGGCGCATGACGGTGTCGCTCGATCCCGAGGACGCGGGGTTCCTGGGGTACGTCTGCCTCGGCTCGCCCGCCGGCCGCGCCCACGTCCGCGCCGCTGTCGGCGATCTCGTCGAGCGGCTCGGGGCGCGGTGGATCAAGCTGGACTTCAACATCGACCCCGATGCGGGGTGCACCCGCACCGACCACGGCCATGGGGCCGGCGACGGCCTGTTCCGCCACTACGAGGGTCTCTATCGGGTCCTCGACGAGGTGCGCGAGCGCTATCCCGAGGTCTTCCTCGAAGCGTGCTCCTCGGGGGGCCTCCGCATCGACCTGGGTCTCGCGCGTCACGTGCACGCCTTCTTCCTCAGCGACCCCGATTACACCGAGCACCACCTCGAGGTGCTCCACGGCGCCTCGCGCCTGCTGCCGCCGCTGGGCATCTTGCACTGGTCGCAGTCGCAGTGGCGGGGCGACTATCCGCCGCAGCAGCGGGAGTGGGCGTCCGTCGGCACGGCGGAGTTCGCCTCGATGCTGCGCGCAGCGATGCTCCATCGCTTCGGAGTGAGCCTGCGTCTGACCGACCTCGCGCCCCCACTCCGCGGCGTGCTGCGGGAACATGTGCGGCTCTTCCGCGAGGAGATCGCACCCCTCGTGCGCGACGGCGTGCTCCGGCCCCTCTCGCCGTCGCCCGAACGCGGCGGGATCGGAGAGCGCGCGCCGGCGTTCCAGCTGTCGTCCGATCGCGAGGACCGCCACGTCGTCGCCGCCTTCGTGCTCTCGGGCGGGCGCCCGCCCGCGCGCGTACGACTGAGCGCCCTTCACGCCGACGCGCGCTATCAGGTGACCGACCTCGCCACGGGCGAGGTGCGGCCGGCCGACGGTCGCGAGCTCCTCGACGTCGGAGTCGCGCTGTCCACCTCCGGCGACCCGACATCGTGGCTGCTCGCCATCGCGCCGGCATCCTGACCCCCCTCCCCCGCCACCGAGCCCCGGACCTTCCAGGAAGTCACCGTGCACAGCGATCACCCCCTCGTCGAAGCCCGGCTGCGCCGCTTCACCACCGACCATCTGATCCCCGCGATCTACCGGGACGCCCAGCCGCTCCGGGCCGCCGCGTGGCGCGTGCCGCGCGAGCCCGTGCCGTTCGACGAGGCCATCGGGCAGTCGTTCGAGCCCGTACCGCTCGGCTGGCGGTGGGGGCGCGCGTGGTCCACCGTCTGGTTCCGGGTCACCGGACCGCTCCCCGCCTCGTGGCAGACGGGCGCGCCTGCCGGAACCTCGGTGGAGGTGCTGGTCGACTTCGGGTACAACCGGTCCCGGTCCGGATTCCAGGCCGAGGGCCTCGTCTATCGGCCCGACGGCACACCGATCAAGGCCATCGCGCCGCTGAACTCATGGGTGTCGTGGAACCCCGCGGACGGCGACGTCGACCTCGTCATCGAAGCGGCGGCGAACCCCGATGTGGCGGGCGAGTACACCTTCGACCCCACGCCCCTGGGAGAGTGGGATGCCGCGGGAGACGAGCCCCTCTACGAGCTGCGTCAACTCGAGGTGGCGCTGCGGGATGAGACGGTGTGGGAGCTCGTTCAGGACGTCTGGACCCTCACCGGTCTCATGGAGCAGCTTCCCGAGACATCGTCGCGACGCCATGAGATCCTCCGCGCGCTGGAGACGATGATGGACGCCGTCGACCCCGACGATGTCGCCGGCTCAGCGGTAAGCGGTCGGCAGATGCTGCAGGGCGTGCTCTCGGCGCCGGCGAGCGCGTCGGCGCACCGGATCCTCGCGACCGGTCACGCCCACATCGACTCGGCCTGGCTGTGGCCGATCCGCGAGACGGTGCGCAAGTGCGCGCGCACCTTCACCAACGTCACCGCGCTGATGGACGACGACCCCGACTTCGTCTTCTCCTGCTCCTCCGCCCAGCAGTACGCGTGGCTGAAAGACCACCACCCCCGGGTCTACGAGCGCATCCGCGAGAAGGTCGCCGCCGGCACCTTCGTTCCCGTCGGCGGCATGTGGGTCGAGTCGGACACGAACATGCCGGGGTCCGAGGCGCTCGCACGCCAGTTCATCGTCGGCAAGCGCTTCTTCCTCGAGGAGTTCGGGATCGAGTGCGAGGAGGCGTGGCTGCCCGACTCCTTCGGCTACTCCGCGGCCCTGCCGCAGATCGTCGCCGCCGCCGGCGAGCGGTGGTTCCTGACGCAGAAAATCTCCTGGAACCAGTCCAATCGCTTCCCGCATCACACCTTCCGGTGGGAGGGCATCGACGGCACCCGGGTCTTCACCCACTTCCCGCCCGTGGACACCTACATCAGCGAGCTGTCGGGCGCGGAGCTCGCCCACGCGGAGCGGAACTTCAGTGAGAAGGGCCGCGCGACGATGTCGCTCGTGCCGTTCGGGTGGGGTGACGGGGGCGGGGGGCCGACGCGCGAGATGCTGGCCGCGGCCCGGCGCACCGCCGACCTGGAAGGCTCACCGCGCGTCAGCGTGGGCTCTCCGCGGGAGTTCTTCGCGGCGGCCGAGGAGGAGTACCCCGATGCGCCGGTGTGGGCGGGGGAGATGTACCTCGAGCTGCATCGCGGCGTCTTCACCTCCCAGCTGAGGACCAAGCAGGGAAACCGTCGGAACGAAGCGCTGCTGCGCGAGGCGGAGCTGTGGGCCACGACGGCTGCCGTCCGCCGGAATCACCCGTATCCCGCCGAACGGCTGCGTCGTGCCTGGGAGACCGTCATGCTGCTGCAGTTCCACGACATCCTCCCCGGCTCGGCGATCGCGTGGGTGCACCGGGAGGCGGAGGAGCGCCACGCCGCCGTCACAGCGGAGCTGGAGGAGCTGATCACCGACGCCCTCGAGGCGCTGTGTGCCGACGGATCGACCGAACACGCAGACGACAGGGTGCGCGTGAACGCCAGCCCGTTCCCGCGCGCGGCGACCCCGGCGCTCGGTGCCGCAGTCGCCGCCGCGCCGGTCCGCGGTGTCGAGGCGACCGGCGACGCACGGGCCGACGACGACATCGTGCTCGACAACGGCGAGGTGCGGGTCGTCGTCGACGGCGAAGGTCACATCCGCTCGCTCATCGCCCACGCGGACGGGCGCGACGCGGTGCCGCCCGGAGCGGCGCTGGGCGTCCTCCGCCTCCACCGCGACCTCCCGAACCTGTGGGACGCGTGGGACCTCGACGCCCACTACCGCCGGACGGTCACCGAGCTCACCGCCGTCGACGAGCGCAGCATCGAGCATGACGCCGACGGCGGGGTGGCGGTCGTCGTCGTACGCCGCTTCTCCTCCTCGTCGGTGCGCGAGCGCATCGTGCTCCGTCCGGGTGCTGCAGATGTGGAATTGACGTTCGAGGTCGACTGGCAGGAACGCGAGAAGATCCTCAAGCTCGCGATGCCCTTCGACGTCCACGCCGATCGCATCGCCGCCGAGACGCAGTTCGGCCACATCTTCCGGCCCACCCACACCAACACCAGCTGGGACGACGCCCGCTTCGAAGCCTGTCAGCACCGCTTCGTCCACCTGGCCGAACCCGGCTGGGGTGTCGCGGTGGCCAACGATTCGACCTACGGATACGACGTCGAGCGGCACACGCGCGACGACGGCGGCACGACGACCTCGGTGCGCTTCTCCCTGCTGCGTGCTGCGCTCTTCCCCGACCCCGAGGCCGATCAGGGCGTGCACGTCCTGCGGTTCCGGGTGCGGCCGGGTGCCGAGGTGCTCGACGCGGTCGCCCTCGGGTACGACCTGGCCTTTCCGCTGCGCGCGGCGTCGGCGGCCATCCCGCCGCTGGTCACCTCCCATGCGCCGTCGGTGCTCGTCGAGACGGTCAAGCAGGCCGAGGACGGCAGCGGCGACGTCATCGTGCGCCTCTACGAGGCCGGCGGCCGACGCGCTCGCACGCGGGTGGGCTTCCACGCGCACGCCGCCGCGGTGCGTCTGACCGATCTGTTGGAACGAGACGTGCACGGCGACGTCCCCGTCGTCGAGGTCACCGGCGACGGCAGCGCGATCGAGCTCGAGTTCCGGCCGTTCCAGTTCCGGACTCTCCGCTTCTCGGGGGTGCGCGCATGAGCCGGCATCCGGAGCAGCCGCAGGCGCTCGATGACCTCGGCCCCGCCGTCGGGACCGTTCCGACCGTGGCGAGCTGGACGACGGATGCGGCGGAGTGGGTGCTCGACGGCACCTGGGACTTCCGCTGGTCGCCGACACCCTCCGAGCGGATGGACGAGGGATGGGGGTCGATCCCCGTCCCCGCGAGCTTCGTCATGCCCGCTCTGGATCGCGACGCCGCGCCCGGCCGTGATCATGGCCGTCCGGCCTACACGAACAAGTGGTACCCCTTTCCCATCGATCCCCCTCACCCGCCGGACGAGAATCCGGTCGGTGAGTATCGACGGCGCTTCCCCCTCGCCGACCCGCCGCCGCGCGCCGAGCTGCGCTTCGGCGGGATCGAGGGGGCGGCCGATGTCCGGCTGAACGGGGTCCTGCTGGGGTCGACCCGGGGAAGTCGCCTGCCGATGGCGTTCGATGTGTCGGGACTGCTCGAGGCCGACAACCTGCTCGAGGTGCGGGTGCACCAGTTCAGCGCGGCGACGTACCTCGAAGACCAGGATGCCTGGTGGCTGCCGGGCATCATCCGGTCGGTGGTGCTGCGCGCCCGACCCCTCGGCGGCGTGCGCGACGTTCGGGTGCGCGCCGAGTGGACCGCCTCCGGAGGGGTGCTCACCGTCGTGCCCGACCTCGAGGCCGACGGCGATGCCACGATCGAGATCGCCGAGCTGGGCGTGAGGGTCCAGGCAGGCCACCCCACCCCCGTGCCCGGTGCGCTGCCGTGGTCGGCGGAGGACCCGGTCCTCTACACCCTCCGCGTGCGCACGGCCGCCGAGACGGTGACGCACCGGATCGGCTTCCGCACGGTGCGCATCGTCGATGGGGTCTTCCAGGTCAACGGCGTCCCGGTCTCGCTGCGCGGCGTGAACCGGCACGAGCACCACCCGCGCCTGGGTCGACATGTGCCGCCCGAGGTGGTCACCGCCGAACTGCTGATGATGAAGCGGCACAACATCAACGCGGTGCGCACCTCCCACTATCCGCCGGACCCGATGTTCCTCGACCTGGCCGACCGGCTCGGGTTCTGGGTCGTCGACGAGTGCGATGTCGAAACGCACGGCTTCGGCGAGATCGAGTGGCGCGGCAACCCGATGGACGACCCGCGCTGGGAGGCGGCGCTGCGTGATCGCGTCGCCCGCATGGTCGAGCGGGACAAGAATCACCCCTGCATCATCCTGTGGTCGCTCGGCAACGAAGCGGGCGAGGGATGCAACGTCGCGGCGATGGCCGACGAGTTCCGCTCCCGCGACGACACCCGCCCGCTCCACTACGAGGGCGACCAGTCCAGCGCCCACGTCGACGTGTGGTCGCGGATGTACACCCATCCCGACGAGGTCGCCGAGATCGCCATCGGGGTCGAGCCGGCCCTCGCCGACGAGGCGCTGGATGCACGGCGGCGGGCGATGCCGTTCGTCCTCTGCGAGTACGCCCATGCGATGGGCACGGGGCCGGGGGGACTGACCGAGTACCAGGACCTGTTCGATGCCCATCCCCGGCTCATGGGGGGATTCATCTGGGAGTGGCTGGAACACGGCGTGCAGGTCGACACCGACCGGGGCCCGGTGACCCGGTACGGCGGGGACTTCGGCGAACCCCTCCACGACGCCAACGACGTGATCGACGGACTCGTATCGGCCGAGCGCCGCCCGCGCGCCCAGCTGACCGACCTCGCCCAGGTGTTCGCGCCGTTGCGGTTGACGATCGACGGTGCTCGGCTCCACGTCGTCTCGCGCCTGGACCACACGGATTCGTCGCGGTACACCCTCCGGTACCGGATCGAGGATGCCGCCGGTGTGCGCGAGACGGGCGCGCTGGACGCGCCGCCCCTTCCGCCCCGAGGTCGATGCACCCTCGATCTCCCCGCCGCGCCGCCGTCTGCGGTGCTGACCGTCGAGGCCGTGCAGGTCGGAGAAGCCGCCTGGGCGCCGAGCGGATGGGTGGTCTCGCGCGTGTCGGGCGCCGTGCCGACGGGGATCACCGCTCAGCGGCGTGGTCCGGGATCATCCCGCCGCCTTACCCTCGCCGATGTCGACCTCGATCCCGCAACGGGTGCGCTGCGGCGCCTCGGCGACCTGGCGGTGGCGGATTGGCGGTTGGTACTCGACCGGGTGCCCACCGACAACGACCGGCACGCGGGGTGGGACGAGATCCTCGACTTCTCGTATGCGGAACGGTGGCGGCTGCTCGGACTGCACGACCTGCGGTCCCGGTTGGTCGCGATCGAGCCGGTGTCCATCGACCACCCCGACGGTGAGATCCGCGTCCGCACCGTCGTCGGCGGGCCGGCGGTCGACGCGCGGGTGACCTGCCGCTGGCGGTGGCGGGCCGTCGACGGCGGCATCCGTCTCGATCTCGCCGTCGACCCGGAGGGGCACTGGCCGGCGTGGACCGCGCACTGGGCGCGCGTGGGCGTCGGGTTCTCGATCGCCGGGGAGGGCCGGCTGGAGTGGTGCGGGCGCGGGCCGGGGCCCGCCTATCCCGACCTGGGACAGGCGGCGACCGCCGGCTGGTTCGCCGGTGCGGTCGCCGAGCTTCAGGAGCGCACCGTGCGGCCGCAGGAGGCCGGTGCGCGGGCGGCCTCCTGGGTGCGGGTGGAGGCCGGGCGGCGCGCGCTCGAGATCGGACTCGACACCACGTCGCCCCGCGGGCCGGTGAGCGACCCTGCGATCACCGTGCGCCCGTGGTCGGAGACCGCCCTGTGGGCCGCGGCGCACGACGACGAGCTGATCTCCGACGGACGCACCCACATCGTGCTCGACCTCGTCCGCGCGGGGGTCGGCACGGCGCGGTGCGGCCCGGGCGTCCTCCCCGCCTACCGGCTGACGGCCCAGCCGGTTCGCGGCTCGTTCCAGTTCTTCACCCCCGATGCATCCGATGCGAACGGAGACCGTCATGTCTGACCCCGATCCCTCCTCTCCCGCCGCCGCGGATCCCGCCGGAGATCGCCGGCCCCGCGACATCCGCACCGGTGTGGACGGCATCGTCCTGCGGCTTTCCCCGGTCGAGCGCGTGACGTTCCGCTCCTTCGTCGACTGCAACATGGCTGCGGCGTGGGTGGGGGATCGGTTTCGGATCTTCCCCGGCAAGTACGGCGAGGACCCGGTCTGGGGCAGCGCCGATGACCTGAAGATCGGTGAGGGCGCCACGGTGAGCGAGGCTTTCGCCGCCGAGCCCGAGGCCTTCCGCACGCCGGTCCTGCCGCCCAACGCGCCCCCCGGCACTCCGGGTCTGCACGGTGCGATCTGGTTCGAGACGGTCTATCAGGACCCGCAGGACGCGTCCGGGAGGACGCTCTACGCGCTCTACCACAACGAGAACTACCCCGAGACCCTGCCCTACGATCCGGCCACCGGCGAGGGGATGAGCGACCGGGATTGGCCGCCGGGACTCAAGGGCGACGACTCGATCCAGGCCGCTCCCCGCATCGGCATCATGCGGTCGGTCGACGGCGGCGAGAGCTGGGAGGACCGCGGCATCCTGCTGGAAGATCGGGACGAGCGGATGATCCGGCTGCCGGTCAATCGCAACTACTGCTTCCCGGGCGGGGTGGGAGACCCGAGCGCCGTGGCCAGCGGCGATCACCTCTACGTCTTCTTCGGGGAGTACGCCTACCCCGAGCCGTTCGACGCCGCGACGTGGAGTGCCGACATCGAGGCATCCGGACAGTGCATCAGCGTGGCGCGCGTGCCGCTCAGCGACCTCGATGACCCGGTCGGTGCCGCTCGCCGCTGGGACGGCGAGGCGTTCGCGGCCCTCTGGGACGCCGCGGGGCAGCCCATTCGCGCGCTCCAGATCGACCGGGAGGCCGGCGGTGGCGCGGTGTCGCAGGGCGACGAGCGCTACTACTGGGGACCGTCGGTCAGCTGGAACGAGCACCTCGGTGTCTGGGTGATGCTGATGGGCAGGGTCGATGACGCGTTCTGGGTGGGGGACAGCATCTTCGTCTCCCTCAACCCGCACGCCGATCTCGGCGCGGGGTGGAACGCCCAGGACTGGTCGCCCCCGGTCGAGGTGCTGCGCCGTCCCGGGCACACCCTGTGGTACCCGGCGCTGCAGCCGACCGACAGCGACGACGACCGCGCCGCGCGCCGCACCTCGGTGCGGCTCGGCCGCGAGGCCCGCCTGTTCGTGAAGGACATCACCGACACCGACGCGGACTATGTGTGCGACTTCGCCGTGGAGTTCCTCCGCGAGGGGTGACCGGCCGCGGTCGTGGAGTGGTGCCGGACTACGATTCCCCTAGCGGACGGAGGGGGATCGTATGGCGGAGGTCGTGGGCGAGGAACCGCGACTCGTCGGCAGCGACCGCGTTCTGGCCGTGCTTGCAGCGCTCGGCTCCCACCCCCGTGGGGCCACCCTCGACCAGCTCAGCCACGAGGTGGCCAGCCCCAAGCCGACCGTGCATCGGGCGCTCGCGGCGCTCCGCCGCGCGGGGTTCGCCGAGCAGATCGACCGCGGGGTCTACGCGATCGGCGACGAGTTCCTGCGCATCGCGTTCCAGACCGCCGCGGAACGGCCGGATGTCGTCCGGGTCAGACCGGTGCTCGACGAACTGACGGCGACCTTCGGAGAGACGGCCCACTACGCCGTCCTCGAGGGGGCGGAGGTGGTGTACCGGGCGAAGACCGACCCGCCCGCCGGCGCGGTGCGCCTCACCTCCGTCGTCGGCGGGCGGAACCCCGCCTACCGCACGGCGGTGGGCAAGCTGCTGCTGAGCAGTCGGGTGCAGAGCGAAGCCGACCTCCGCGCGATCGTCGGGGAGGGGCCCCTCGACGCCCGGACGCCCCGCACCATCACCGATGTCGGCGCTCTGTGGCGGGAACTGGAGCTCAGCCGAGAGCGGGGCTACGCCGTCGACGACCAGGAGAACGAGCTCGGCATCACCTGCGTCGCCGTGGCACTTCCGTCGGTCGACGGGGCGGCGCCGGTGGGCGCCGTGAGCGTCAGTGCCCTGGCCTTTCGCATGCCGCTGGCAGACCTCGTCTCGGCCGTGCCGACGATCCAGGCCATCGTCGCCCGCGGCAGCGGCGCGCGCGCAGTCGAGGGCGAACCCGGTCAGTAGACGGCGCGGCCGCCGCTGATGTCGTAGACGGCGCCGGTCGAGAAGCTCACCCGGTCGGACGCGAGCCAGGCGACGAGCTCGGCGACCTCTCGCGGCTCACCGACGCGCTTCATCGGAATGAGGCTGGTGATGTGGGCCAGCACGTCAGGTGCGGTCGTGGCGTTCATCGGTGTGGCGATGACCGCGGGGGCGATGGCGTTGACCAGGACGCCGGTGGTCGCGAGTTCCTTGCCCGACGACTTCGTCAGGGCGATGACGGCGGCTTTGGACGCCGAGTACGCGGCGAGATTCGGGTTTCCGTCCTTCCCCGCCATGCTCGCGAAGTTCACCACGCGGCCCCAGCCGCCCGCCACCATCCCGGGGACGAAGGCGCGCATCATCGCCACGACGCCGAGGACGTTGACCTCGAAGGTCGCGCGCCACGCGTCGAGCCCCGTCTCCACCAGGGGGAGGTTCGGTCCCACGATGCCCGCGGAATTGATGAGGATGTCGATCGTGCCGACTCGTCGAGCCAGATCGTCGACGGCCGCCGCGTCGGTCACATCCACACGCTCGTCGACATCGCCCGCGCGATCGACCCGGATGACCTCCACGCCGTCGGCGGTCAGCCGCTCCGCGGTCGCGGCTCCCAGTCCCTGGGCTCCGCCGGTGACGAGGGCCCGCTTCATCGCGGGCCCACCACGGTCTGCCGCTGCGCGCCGAGCCGGTCGATCGAGACCTCCATCACGTCGCCCGGGCGCAACCAGAGCGGGGGCGTGTGACCCATGCCCACGCCTGGCGGGGTGCCGGTGTTGATGAGATCGCCCGGCTCGAGCACCAGGAACTGGCTGATGTAGTGCACGAGGAAGAGCGGATCGAAGATCATGGTCGCGGTGGATCCGTCCTGGCGACGCGCTCCGTTGACGTCCAACCGCATGCTGAGACTGCGGACGTCGGGAATCTCATCAGGGGTCACGAGCCACGGCCCAGCGGGGTTGAAGGTCTCAGCCGACTTCCCCTTCAGCCACTGGCCGCCGCGCTCCATCTGGAACGCCCGCTCGCTGACGTCGTTGACGACGGTGTATCCGGCGATGTGTCGACCGGCGTCCTCGGGGCTCGCGAGGTAGGCGGCGCGAGCACCGATGACGACGCCGAGTTCGACCTCCCAGTCGAGCTTCTCGCCGCCCCGAGGCATCCGCACATCGTCGTCGGGGCCGACGAGGGTGTTCGGCGACTTGGTGAAGAGGATGGGCTCGGCGGGAACGGCTTGGCCGGTCTCGGCGGCGTGGTCGGAGAAGTTCAGCCCGACGCAGATGATCTGATGCGGGCGCGCGATCGGCGAGCCGAGGCGTTCGCCTCGGCGTCGGTGCACGAGCCCTCGCGTGACGCGGTCGTCCACGACGCTCCGCAGCCGGGCCACGCCGTCGCCGGCGAAGAACCCCTCGTCGATGTCGGGGGTGACGTCGGAGACGTCGACGTAGTCCTCGTCGCCGACGAAGACCACGGGCTTCTCTGATCCGAACGGCCCCAGGCGCGCAATTCTCATGGCGCGAGTCTAGGCTTATTCCACTCTGTGAGGAGAAATTCCGGATGTCGGAATCAGGGGCGTTCCACGCGTGCGCCGGCGACCGACTCCTCCGCCGCCAGCCGGTCGGCGGCGGTGACGCCGAACACGCGGTTCACCGCGGCGTCGAAGACGCGGTCGGGCAGGAGCCACCGCGCGAAGACGATCGCCTTCGCAGCGAACGGCACGGTGTAGCGGATCCGGGGCTTCGCCGCATCCACGGCCCGCCCGATGGCCTCGGCGACGACCGCCGGCCCCGCCGCCGTCTCGCCGTCCGCGGCGCTCAGCGTGCGCACGAGCGCGTGCGCCTGGGCGGCGTACGCGGTATCGCCCGAGACCTCCAGGGCACTCCGGCGGGAGATCTCGTTCCACTCGGTGCGGATCGCGCCGGGCCTGATGAGCACCACCCGCACGCCGTGCGGCTCCACCTCGACCCGCAGCGAGTTGCTGAGCCCCTCCACGGCGTACTTCGTCGCGTGGTACCAGGCGCCCAGGGGTTCGTAGATGCGGCCGCCGATCGAGGAGATGTTGACGATCGTGCCGCGGCGCTGGCGCCGCATCGTCGGCAGCACGAGCTGGGTGAGCCGTGCGAGGCCGAAGATGTTCACCTCGAACTGCCGTCGCGCCTCGTCGATCGGCACGTCTTCGACGGCGCCGTACGAGCCGTAGCCGGCGTTGTTGACGAGCACGTCGATGCGCCCCTGATCGTTCAGGATGCCGGTGACGGCGGCCGACATCGACTCGTCGTCGGTGACGTCCAGACGGATGACGCGGGCACCGTGTTCGGCGAGGTGCGCCATGCGCTCCACCCGCCTCGCCCCCGCGTAGACGACGAATCCGCGGCGGATCAGTTCGAGGACGGTGGCCTCTCCGATTCCCGAGGATGCTCCGGTGACCAAGGCGACGCGTGAATCCATAGGGAACACAAAACCAGGTACTCCTGCATGTCTCCTCCGCGGATCTGGTGCGTTTGCCTAGCCTGGCCGGGTGGGGGAGCGGGCACGACGTCGACGCCGCGCTCGGCTGCGGCGCACGGGCACGGTGCTGGGCGGCATCCTGCTGGTCGCGACCCTGACGGTCGGTTGGCTCGCCCTGACCCTCGGGCCCCTCAACGGCGTCGCGCGGGCCGCGGCTCCCCTCACCCCCCTGCCCACCGCTTCCGCCGACGCGGCGCCCGCCGCCCACGTCGCCGCCCCCGACGCCGCCCCGACCCCGGAACCGACTCCGCTCCTCCCGACGCCGGTCTTCCCCGAGCCGCCCGCCTCCCCTGTCCCTCCGCCGCCGCCCGCGCCCCCACCCACGGCCTGGGTGATCGGCGACTCCCAGGCCGCGGCCGACGCATCGTGGGTGGGCCGCGCCCCGGCCGAGCTCGGGTACGGGGTCACCCTCTCGGCGCGCGGCGGCATCGGATTCGTGGCGGCGCCGCCGGGGTCGGACGCATCGCCGGGGCATCCGAGCATTCGCGACGCGCTCGCCGCCGGGCTGTGGCAACCGCCCGCCGATCCCGCGCTCATCGTCGTGCAGTCCGGTGGCAACGATCAGACTTTCCCGCTCGATCAGGTGCGCGCCGCCGCCGAAGACTCGCTCGACCACCTGCGTGCCACCTTCCCCGAGGCGACCCTGGTCGTCGTCGGCCCGCTCGTGCAGGTCGAGGCGTGGGCACCCCAGCGGCGCGACGTGAGTACGACGCTCGCCCAGGTCGCCGCTGCGCGGGGCATCGCGTTCGTCGACACGACCGGGTGGGTCGCGTCATCGGGCCTGCAGCCGTTCCTCGTCGACGATCGCCACTTCTCGCCTGAGGGGCACGATGCCCTCACCGGCATCTTCGTGCGGGCGCTCGCCGGGCAGGGCGTGAGCGACCCTGCGGCGACGGCGCCGTCAGCAGCCTCCTGAGCCCGCGGCATCCGTTCCCGCGGGAGCACGCTCCCCGCCCGCGAGCTCCGCGGCCAGTGCCACCGCCGCAGGCCAGTACGGCGCGTAGTGGTCGGGCTGGGCGTTGATCTGGGTGCGGTGGGCGACGAGCGTCGGCTCCATCGCCAGGCGTTCGGGCTCGGGAACCTCGGCGAGCATCGCGCGGTAGAACATCGTCGCCGCGGTGTACGGATCCATGCGCGCGTCGCGCGGGCCCCACTCGTCCTGCTGCTGGAAGAGCCCGACGGAGGTGGTGGGGCTGCCGTCGGGGTTTCGCACCCCGCTCGTCTCCCAGTCGCCGTAGTCGAGGTTCCGCAGCGACGACTCGCCCATCGCGGTCATGACGGCGATCGTCTGGTCACGCTCCGACAGTCCGAGATCCTGGCCCGCGCGGATGACGGTGGCGGCATTCTCGCGCTGCTCCGCGGTCCAGGAGCGGCACTCGGGCGGGCTCTCCTGCGGCGAGAACAGCACGACGACGGCGATGACCGCAACGACCGCGACCGTGACGAGACCCGCGAGGACGGTCTGGATCCGGGATGCCGCGGAGGAGCGCACCTCCACATCGTGACATCCGTTCCTGTGATCCTCCCGCCGGGTATAGCCTGCCGCCGATGCGCCTTCGCCCGATCGACCTCGTGGACGTCTTCGTCTACCTCGTCGTGCTGGGCGCGTTCATCCAGCTCTTCCCGCAGGTCATCTCCGAGACGTTCCTCCTCGCCCTCCTCACGGCGATCCTGCTGAAGGTCGTGCTCGAGGGGGTGCTGTGGCTGAAGAAGCGGGTGGTCGCGCGCATCCGCGACTCGAGCACCGCGCTCACCCGCGCGGTCAACATCGTCGCGCTCGTGCTGATCCTCCCGGGGAGCAAGTTCGTGGTGCTGCTGCTGGTCGACGTCGTCTTCGGCGAGGAGGTGCGCCTGGGCGGGTTCTTCGCCGTCACCGCTCTCGTCATCGTGCTGACCCTTGCGCGGGCGGGGGTGCGGCGGCTCCTCGCTCCGCCGGCGCGTTCTCCCGCGAACGATCAGAGCTCACGGAGGTAGCAGAGCATCCGGTAGTCCTCGCCGGGCTCGATGTTCACGAAGCCGTGGCGTTCGTAGAACCGGCGGGTGTCGTGGTCGATCTCGTCGACGTTGATGTGCATCTCGCCGGCCCCGCGGCGGCGCACCTCGTCGATCGCCGCGGTGAGTACCCGGGTGCCGATGCCCTCGTCGCGAACCGCCGGACGCACGTAGAGCTCTTCGAGCTGCGCGAGCGGGCCGCGGTAGTACGGCGTCGGCCGCAGGGTGAGGAAGGCGAAGGCCACCGCCTTGCCGGCATCCTCGGCGAGGACGACCAGCACGTCGTCGCGGCGCAGCAGCTCGGCGAACCGCTCGCCGAAGAACGCCGCGCCGGGGGTGGGCGACTCGAACTCGGTGTTGAAATCGTGAAGGAGGGCGCCGACCGTGGCGGCATCCTCATCGGTGGCGAAGCGCACCGTGACCATCGTCGTCATGGGTTCATCATTGCCGCCGGGGCCGCGCGACGGTAGCGTGCGGCGCGTGGGTCATCCGGTGATGTTCGACGAGGGGGATGCTGCGCTCCAGCGCATCCGCGAGATCGCCCTCGCCTTTCCGGGGGCAGCCGAGCGGGTCTCGCACGGGCGGCCGAACTTCTTCACCACCAAGACCTTCTGCTACTACGGCGGCTCGGAGCGGGGTGACCACGTGGGCGCCCGGCACGACCGCGCCATCCTCATCCGGCCCGATCCCGCAGACGAGCCGGCGCTTCGTCAGGACCCCCGGTTCTGGGAGCCCGCGTACCTCTGGCCGGCCGGCTGGCTCGGGGTGGACCTGCCCGTTTCCGACCGAGACGACTCGGGCTGGACGGAGGTCGCCGAACTCATCGACGCCTCCTACCGGGTCACCGCGCCGAAGACGCTGGTGCGCGAGCTCGACGAACGCACCTCCCCGGCCGGCTGACCCCCGCCACGCCCACCCGCAACCCCTCGCACCCACGGGGGCCACGCCTCTAGAGTGCCCCCATGGGAGAGGATGTCGCACCGCAGGAGTTCACCCGCGCCGACCGCACGCGCCACCGCGAGAAGGTGCGGCAGAACCTCGACGTCTTCGCGCAGATGCTGCGCGAGTCGCGGTTCGACACCGACGATCCGCTGACGGGGCTGGAGGTCGAGTTCAACCTCATCGACGACGTGGGCGACCCCGCCTTCCGCAACGCCGAGGCGCTCGCCGCGATCGCGGACCCTGCCTTCCAGACCGAGCTGGGTCAGTTCAACATCGAGATGAACGTCCCCCCGGCGCGCCTGCGCGGGGGAGGGCTGACCGTCTTCGAGGAGGGGCTGCGTCGCAGCCTCAACCGCGCCGAGGAGCGCTCCGCCGGCGTCGGCGCGCACCTGGTGATGATCGGCATCCTGCCCACCCTCGCCGAGGGGCATCTCCGGCGCGAGACGCTCAGCGCCAACCCCCGCTACGCCTTGCTCAGCGAGCAGATCCTCGACGCGCGCGGGGAGGACATCGCGATCTCGATCACCGGCGCCGAGAAGCTCCGCACCACCGCCGACTCGATCATTCCCGAAGCGGCGTGCACGAGCACGCAGTTCCACGTGCAGACCTCGCCCGACGACTTCGCCGCGTACTGGAACGCCTCGCAGGTGATCGCCGGGGTGCAGCTGGCGGTGTCGGCGAACTCGCCGTACCTCCTCGGCAAGGAGCTCTGGCGCGAGACGCGCATCCCGCTGTTCGAGCAGGCGACCGACACCCGCAGCGAGGAGCTGAAGGCGCAGGGGGTCCGGCCCCGGGTGTGGTTCGGCGAGCGGTGGATCACCTCGGTGTTCGACCTGTTCGAGGA
The DNA here is from genome assembly GCF_013410955.1 of Microbacterium sp. AK009. GTDB lineage: Bacteria > Actinomycetota > Actinomycetes > Actinomycetales > Microbacteriaceae > Microbacterium. The sequence continues at coordinate 247,899 of NZ_JACCCG010000001.1, forward strand.
GAACGTCCGGTACTTCCCGGCCCTGCTTCCCGTCGTCGACGACGAAGACCCTGCGGCAGCCCTCGCGGAGGGCCGGGTGCCGTCGCTGGCCGAGCTGAAGCTCCACAACGGCACCGTGTACCGCTGGAACCGCCCGGTGTACGACATCGCCGACGGGATGCCGCACCTGCGGGTGGAGAACCGGCTGCTGGCCGCCGGCCCCACCGTCGCCGACATCATGGCCAACGCGGCCTTCTACTTCGGACTCGTGCGCGCGCTCGCCGAGGACGAGCGGCCGCTGTGGTCGCAGATGTCGTTCAGCGCGGCGGAGGAGAACTTCCACGCCGGCGCCCGGGACGGCATCGATGCGCGCGTCTACTGGCCGGGGGTCGGCCAGGTGGCGGCGACCGAGCTGGTGCTCCGGCGCCTGCTCCCCCTCGCCCACCGCGGCCTCGAGGCCTGGGGCGTCGACACCGCCGAGCGCGAGCGCCTTCTCGGCATCATCGAGCAGCGCTGCCTGACGGGTGTCACCGGCGCGGAGTGGTTCGTCGGACGCATGCACCAGCGCCGCGGCATGGAGCGATTCGACGCCCTGCGGGCGACGCTCCTGGACTACACCGCCGGGATGCACACCAACCAGCCGGTGCACACCTGGGAGCGCTGAGCGCCCCTGGTCTCAGCGCGGTGTCTTCTCCGCCGTCTCGCCGCGCTTCCAGTACCCCTTGATGACGGTCTGCTCGGCCGGCACGCCCCACCGCTCGAGCAGCAGGTCGCGTCCGGGCTTGACGATCGACTGCTCGGCCGCGATGAACCCCAGGATGCTGCCGCGCGGCCGCTCCTGACCGCCGAGGGCGCTCAACCGCGCAGCCAGCGCCGACGCGGGCGCCGTGGTGCCGCGGTGCACCTGCTCGACGGCGACGCCCGCGGGCGCGTCGATCGGCAGCTCGTGGGCGGTGTCGGCGACCTCGACGAGGATGCGCCCGCGCGCCTGGTCGTCCATGAGCCCGGCGAAGCGGCGCATCGCCGGCACCGCGGTCTCGTCGCCCGCGAGCATCCAGAAGTCGGGCCGCCCCTCGACGACCTTCGAGCCGCGCGGACCGCCGACTCCGGCGAGGGCGCCGATCGGCGCGGTCGCGGCCCAGGCGGCGGCCACTCCCGCCGTCCCCGCCGCCGGGTCGCCGTGGACGGCGAACTCGAGATCGAGCCAGTCGGCACCGAAGCGCGCGGGGGTGTACTCGCGGCTCGGCGCGGCGCGCAGCTCCTCGATCGCCTCGGGCTCGCCTTCGGGGAAGAAGATGCGGATGTGGTCGTCGGCTCCCAGGGAGGTGAACCCGGTGAGTTCCTCACCGACGAGGCGGACGCGGACGTACCCCGGGGTGAGCCACTCGCGGCTGTGGAGACGGACGCGGCGGAACTGCATCTCCAGACCTTCGAGGCGGAGGGAGAAGGATGACTCGGGCATGGCGCTCTTTCGTATCGTGTCGGCTCAGTCCCACAACACCACGGGGCGTCCGTCGATGTCGGTGACGCGCGCGGGGGTGTCGTAGAGGTCGGTCAAGGTGTCGGCGGTGAGGACGTCGGGAACGGCTCCGTGGTGAACCACGCGGCCGCCCTTCATCGCCAGGATGTCGTCCGCATAGCGCGCCGCGACGTTGATGTCGTGGAGCACCACGACCACCGTCATCCCCCTTTCCTCCGCCAGTCGGCGGACCAGGCGCATGAGGGCCACGCCGTGACGGGGGTCGAGGTTGTTCAGCGGCTCGTCCAGCAGCAGGTGGTCGGTGTCCTGCGCGAGCGCCATCGCGACGAAGGCGCGCTGCCGCTGCCCGCCGGAGAGCTCGTCGAGGAAGCGGTCGCGCACAGCGCCCAGGTCGAGGTCGGCGATGGCGCGGTCGACGTGCGCGCGGTCATCGGCCGAACGCCCCGACCCGCCGTGGGGGAAGCGGCCGTAGGCGACGAGGTCGTCGACGCTCAGGCGGATGGCGAGGTGGTTGTCCTGCCGGAGGATGGCCAGGCGCCGCGCGAGGTCGCGGGTGCGGGTGGTGGCCACATCCATCCCGTCCACGGTGATGCGGCCACCGCTGGTTCCGACGAGACGCCCGATCGCCGCGAGGACTGTCGACTTGCCGGCGCCGTTCGGTCCGATGATCGCGGTGACCCCCGGGCGGAGCGCGAGGGTGACGTCATCGACGGCGACCAGCGCGCCGTGGCGTTTGGTGACCTGCTCGGTCAGGATCATCAGCGGGCCCTTCCGGTGAGAACAAGGACGATGAAGAAGACGCCCCCGACGAACTCGATCACGATCGGCAGCTCGGTGCCGAACCCGAGGAGCCGGTCGAGGATCAGCTGCCCGCCGATGAGCGCGATGACGCCGAGCGCGAAGGCGGTCGGGATGGTGCGGAGATGCCGATGCCCGACCGCGCCGTAGGCGAGGTTGGCGATGATCAGTCCGAAGAACGTCACCGGCCCGACGAGCGCCGTCGAGGCCGACACCAGCACGGCCACGACGATGATGACGTGGAAGACGACGCGGCGGTGGGCGACGCCGAGCGAGATCGCTGTCGTCTCGCCGAGCGACAGCACGTCGAGCTCGCGGCGGACGGGCCACAGCGACGCGACGGCGAGCACCACGAGCAGCGCCGTCGGCAGGAGGAGCTCCCGGTCGACCGAGGTGAAGCTGGCGAACGTGACGTTCTGCAGGATGGCGAAGGTGTCGGGGTCGAGCAGGCGCTGAAGGAACGCCGTCACCGACCGGAACATCACGCCGAGCACCAGGCCGGCCAGCACGATGACGTGGAGGTCGAGGCGGCGGCGCTGGAAGAGCCACCAGTACAGCCCCAGCACCGACCCCGCCATGAGCACGAGCTCGACCGACCAGGATGCCCAGGGTGGGGCCGCGACGAGGATGAGCGGTCCGAGGACGAACGCCACGACCGTCTGAACGGTCAGGAACACGGCGTCGAATCCGAGGATCCCGGGGGTGAGGATGTGGTTGGCGGTGATCGTCTGGAACAGCACCGTGGCTGCGCCGACGGCCGCGGCCGCGATCAGCATGCCCGCGACGGTCAGCCACCGCAGGCCCAGGGCGTACTCCCACGCGCCGGGGAGGTCGGTGAAGAGGAAGAGCGCGACGAGCGCGAGCGCGACGCCGGTGAGCGACAGGGTGGCGGTGGTCGGGTGCCGCAGGATCGCAGGACGCAGGATCGGATGCCGCGAGCCGGCCGCGCGCGGGAGGGTCGAGGTCATGACGCCGCCACCCTGTCCACCGGGCGGGCCCGGCCCACCAGCATCCAGAGGAAGACGATCCCGCCGATGATGCCCATGACGACCGAGATCGGCAGTTCGTAGGGGTACCGCACGACTCGCCCGATGATGTCGCACAGCAGCACGATCGCCGCTCCCAGGAGCGCGACGAGCGGCACCGCGCGCCGCATGTTGTCGCCGACGAGGCGGCTGACGATGTTCGGCACAATGAGCCCGAGGAACGGAAGGGCGCCGGTGGTGACCATGAGGATGCCGGTCACCACGGCGATGATCCCGACGCCCAGACCCATCACCACGCGCGTGTCCAGTCCGAGCCCGCGGGCGGTGTCCTCGCCGAGACCGGCGACGGTGAACCGGTCGGCGGCGATCCACGCCACCGCCGCAGCCGCCGCGGCGAAGAAGAGGATCTCGTAGCGGCCGCGGAGGATGGCCGAGAAGTCGCCGATCCCCCAGCTGAGCAGCTCCTGCAGGAGCTCGGTGCGATAGGCGAGGAACGTGGTAACCGCGCCGATGACACCGGCGTAGAGGATGCCGACGACCGGCACCAGCACGCTCGAACGCGAGGGGATGCGGCGTGCGAGCAGGAGGAAACCGGCGACGCCGACCAGAGCGCCGACGGCGGCGACGGCGGCCTTCGCCCAGAGCGCCAGCCCCGGGACGGTGAGGAGGATCAGGAGCAGGGCCAGGCTCGCAGCATCCGTAGCTCCGGTCGTTCCCGGTTCGACGAACCGGTTCCGCACCAGCAGCTGCATGATGAGCCCGATGATCGCGAACGCCGCGCCGGCGAGGACGAGTGCGAGCGTCCGAGGTACGCGGCTGGCGAAGAGGATGAACCCGTCGAGCTCGGCGACGCCGATGAACAGCGAGATCGTCGCGAGGGCGGCGACGGACGCCGCCCCCGCGATGATCCACCGGGTCACGCGCCCGCGGCCTCGTGCACCGAGGTGAGCACGTTCTGGATCGCGGTCAGCCCGTTGATGACGATGTACAGCTCGCTGGCCGGGAGGTAGACGATGTGATCGTTCTGGGCGGCCGAGGTCTCGGCGACCAGCTCGTTGTCGAGTGTCTCCTCGGCGGTGGACCCCTCGCCGGTGGCGGCGCCGCGGTCGAACGCGAAGATCCACTCGGGGTTCGCGGTCAGCAGGAATTCGTTGGTGACGGTGTCGCCGTGCGGCGAGCCCTCGGCGCCGGGGAGTTCGGCGGCGGTGACCGCGGGGGTCCATCCGAGCTCGTCGTAGAAGTAGCCGAAGCGCGAGCCTTCGCCGAAAGCGCCGTACTCGCCACCCGACACCGACAGCACGAGAGCCGTGCCGTCGGCCTCGTCGCGGAGGGTGTCTTCGAGCGACTCGATCTCGGCGGTGAGGGCCTCGACCTCGTCCTCGCGGCCGAAGATCTCGCCCAGCTGCGCGGCGCGCTCCAGGCCCGAGCTCGGGTCGAAGGTGCCGGCGTACGCACCCGTGAGGTCGATGGTGGTGCTGATCTCCGACAGCTTTTCGAACTGGCCGGTGCTGCGCGCGGCGGTGACGATCAGCTCGGGGTCGAGCTCGGCGACGGCTTCGAAGTCGGGCTCGAACAGGGTGCCGACCTTCGGCAGATCGGCGTAGCCCGACAGGTAGTCGGGGAGGGGGACGTCGGGGATGCCGACGACGGCGTCGCCCGCGCCGATCGCGTCGAGGGTGTCGAGGGTGGCGATGTCGAACGTGACGACCGAGGCCGGGTTCGCGGGCACCTCGACGGCGTCGCGGGCGACCTCACGGTCTTCCTGATACGACGACTCGCCGCCCTCCTCCACGAGCGTGAGGGTGGGCTTGGCGTTCTCGACGACGACGGTAGCGCGCGTCTCGGCCGCAGGGTCGGTGTCGCCCTGCGCGGCGGGGGAGGCGCATCCGGCGAGGACGAGGGCGGTGCCGCCGAGGGCGGCGACGGCGGTCACGAAGCGAGGTGATGATGGCATGTAGGTGAGGCTAGCCTTACCTCACCTCGCATGTCACCTCGATGTCTCGACGCTGATCTCAGTGGGTGGGAGGAGCGCCGTGGTGTGTGGTATCGGTGTCGGCGTGGTCGGGCTCGAGGCGCAGAATGTCACCGGGCTGGCACTCCAGCGCCCGGCAGAGCGCTTCGAGGGTCGAGAAGCGCACCGCTTTGGCCCGACCGTTCTTGAGGACGGCGAGGTTCGCGGGGGTGATGCCGATCAGGTCGGCGAGGGTGCCGACGGCCATCTTCCGTCGGGCGAGCATCACGTCGATGTCGACGATGATCGGCATCAGATCACCTCGTTGAGCTCGGCGCGCAACCGCCCTGCCTCGACGTCGCGGGCGATGGCCTGTCTCAGCGCACCCTGAGGTCGATCACAGAATCGCGCGAACTCCACAGAATCCCGGCGCTCCAGTGTGGTGTTGGCGTGATTCTGTGACGCTCGCACCATGGAGAGGCCTTTCCCCGACGCATTCGCGTGGGTAACGTGGCGGCCGTGCCCCAGCTCTCGCCTCCCGTACCCGACGCCGCGACCATCCCTCGCCCGCGCACGGCCCTGATGGGCCGCGAGCTCGTCGTTCACATCCGGCGCCTGCTCATCGTCACGCTCGTGGTCTGCCTCGTGTACCCCACCTTCGTCGGCGCTTCGAGCTCCTTCTGCCCGGGTGGCTTCGACGCCGAAGGCGGGTTCCTCGATGGCAACGGGCAGCCGACCGAGATGGCGCCCGAGTGCCTGTCGCTGCAGATGGGGCCGAGTCCTTTCGTCTTCGCCGCCATCGCGGCGATCGTGCTGATGACGCTCGGTCGCGTCATCCGGGTGGCGATGGATCTCGAATCCGCAACACGGATGCTGCGCCGCGCCGCCCTCGCGATCATGATCGTCGGAGGGGTCTCCGTCGTCGTCGCGCAGGTGTGGTTCGGGTTGCTGCCGGTGCGCGAGTGGGACCCGGAGAGCGGGTACTTCTTCCTCTTTCCGTTCCCGTTCGCGAGCGTCGACCTGACGGTCGCGCCCCTCTCACCCTGATCGCGCTCCCCGCCCCGCGCCCTCGCCCCGCGCCTCGCCCCTGTCCCGGCGCCCTCGGCCCCTCGCCCCTGCCCCCGCGCCCTCGCCGCTGCCCCGCCGCCCCTGCCCCGCCGCCCTCGCGTGTGGCCCACACCCCTCGCCTGCACGGTCGCAGAATCGCGCCAACGTCGCAGGAACTCGGCGTGATTCTGCGAGGGACGTGTGATTCTCCGACGCAGGGGAGCGCGGAAGCGCGGACGCCGTTGCGTGGGCGCGCGTGTCGCAGATACACATCCGCGCCCGCCGCGGGCGCCCCGGCCTTGTCGTGCCGCGGCCCGGCGCGGCCCGCCGGGCTCAGACCGCGGGCTGCTGCTGGGTGATGCAGTGGATGCCGCCCCCGCGGTCGAACAGGGGGCGCGCCTCAACGGTGACAACCCGGCGGCCGGGATAGGCGTCGGCCAGGATCTCCCGCGCGCGGGCGTCGGCGACCTCTTCGCCGAAGCCGCAGGCGATCACGCCGCCGTTGACCACGAGATGGTTGACGTAGCTCCAGTCGACGAACCCTGCGTCATCGCGCAGCGTCGCGGGTGCCGGCAGTCCGGTGATCGTGACGTCTCTCCCGCGAGCGGCGAACGCCGCCTCGAGCTCGCCGCGCAGCTGACGCGACACCGCGAAGTCGGGATGGTCGGGGTTCTGCTGCTCGTGGAGCAGCACCCGGTCCGGCGCGGCGAAGGTCGCCACGATGTCGACGTGGCCGTTCGTGCCGAGATCGTCGTAGTCGCGGGTGAGCCCGCGCGAGAGCCAGATCGCATCGGTCGCGCCGATGGTGCGGGCCATCTCGGCCTCCACCCGGACTTTGTCGGCGAAGGGGTTCCGGCGCGGGTCGAGCTGCACCGTCTCGGTCAGCAGCACCGTGCCCGCGCCGTCGACGTGCAGGCCGCCGCCCTCGTTGACAAGCAGCGAGCTGATCACCTCGACGCCGAGAAGCTCACCCACGAACCGGCCGATGAGCGCCGACTTCTGCCACTCCGCCCAGTCGGGTGCGCCCCAGCCGTTGAACACCCAGTCGACGGCCGCGAGCCGGCCGGGCCGGGCGTCGTCGACGACGAAGGTCGGGCCGACATCCCGCATCCAGAACTCGTCGATCGGCGCCTCGACGATCTCGATCTCGCCGCCGAGCATGCGCCGCGCCCGCGTCGTCTCGGTCGGGTCGACCACCATGGTCACCGGCTCGAACTCGGCGATTGCATGCGCGACCGCCGTCCACGCGGCATAGCCCTCCTGGCGCTCCTCGGCGCTGTCGCCGAGGGTGAAGCCCTCGCGGGGGAAGGCTATCCAGGTCCGCTCGTGCGGCGCGGTCTCGGCGGGCATCCGCCACCGCGGGGTCAGGGCAGGGCCATCGGTCATAGGGGAGATCCTTCCGTGGTCGCGACGGCACCCGCCACGGCGCCGGTGAAGCCGCGCGCGACGACGACGACAAGGGGTCCGAACGGTGGCAGCCATTCGCTGAAGGGCACCGTGTGCGCGTCGGCGGCGAGGTGGTGGCGACCGTCGAGGCGCGAACCGCTCACGGTGAGGGTCGCGCGGACACCATCGACGAAGGCGACGACCTCGTCGATCGGGCAGCCGTCGACGGTCGCGGTGAACGTGACGGTCGTGTGGTCGTGATCCGGGTCGATCCGCACCTCGTCGATCCGCACCTCGAGGGGTCCGGCTGCCGCGGGACGCGGCGCGTCGAACAGCACCTCGTCGGCGAGGGCCGGCGTGCGCGGGGGCGAGGTGCGCCGGCGCCCGAGCGCTTCGATCGCGGCGCCCAGCTGCACCAGGCGGACGTCGGCATAGGCGGCGCCGGCGATGGTCACGCCGACGGGCATGCCCGTGTCATCCGACGTCCCCATCGGCACGGTCACGGTCGGAATGCCCAGGTGCCGGGGGACGAGGTTGCCGTTGGAGACCCACACCCCGTTCCGCCAGGCGATGTCGGCCGAGGCCTCGTTCACGTCGGCGTCGGCGGGTCCGACATCGGAGTGCGTGGGGAAGATGACGGCGTCGAATCCCTCGGCGGTGAGCCAGTCGTCGAGATCGACCTTCCGGGTGTGCTCGAGCCCTCGCATCCCCGGCTCCACACTGGGGATGTCGGTGGGCGCGCGCACGCCGGCGCGGGCGGCGTCGACGTACTCGGCGATGTCGTACGCGATGTCGAAGGGGTAGATGCCGTAGCGGTCGGGAAGGGAGCCGGCCGGGCGCGGGAAGATGCGGTCGCCGTCGACGTCGGCGAGCCGGTGCAGCTGCGGGTCGCCGTTGGCGCGCAGGAAGGTGTCGAAGCCCCACACCGCGAGATCGCCGACCTCGTCGGCGAGGAACTGGCGGGGGACGAACCCGCGGTCGACGAAGTCCTCGTCGCCGGCGTGGAGCTTCTCGTAGTTGTTCACCGCGGGGAAGTCGACCTCGACCATCTCTGCTCCCGCGGCCTCGAGTTCGGCACGCATCTGCTGCCAGAGCGCCATCACCGTCGGGCGGGTGGCGATCGGGTGGGCGCTGTCGTCGTCGGCGCCCACGTAGATGCGGGGGACGGCGAACCGCACCCCCGCGAGGTCGGCGGGCGCCAGCCGCGCGAACGATTCCGGGCGCACCTCGGAGGGCGCGGGGAGCTCGATCCACGGCTGACTCCGCCACAGGTCGCCATCGGTCTCGGGGTCGTCGTCGACGACCGCGTCGAGCACGTGAGCGAGGTCGTCCATCGTGCGGGTGTGCGGGACCACGACATCCATCGTGGGAACGAGGGGCCAGTTGCCGCGCACCGAGATCACGCCGCGCGAGGGGGTGTACGCGCAGAGGGCGTTGTGGGATGCCGGGGCGCGACCCGATGACCAGGTCTCCTCGCCCAGCCCGAAGGCCGCGAAGCTCGCCGCGGTCGCCGTGCCCGAGCCGTTGGACGAGCCCGAACCGAACGCCGAGGTGAGGTAGTCGGCGTTGTAGGGCGACTCCGCCCGGCCGTACAGGCCGCGCTGCATGCCGCCCGCGGCCATCGGCGGCATGTTCGTCAGGCCCAGGAACACCGCGCCCGCCTCGCGCAGCTTCGCGACCGCGAACGCGTCGCGCTGAGCGATGAGGTTCTGGAAGGCAGGGGATCCGGATGCCACGGGCAGGCCCGCGACGCAGTAGCTGTCCTTCGCGGTGAACGGGATGCCGTCGAGCACTCCCCGCGTCTCGCCACGGGCGCGGCGTTCGTCGGCGGCGCGCGCCTCGGCGAAGGCCCCGGGATTCAGCACGATGACGGAGTTCAGCGCGATCCCCGCGCGATCGTAGAACGCGATGCGGTTGAGATAGCGGGCGACGAGCTCGACGCTCGTGATCCGGCCCTCGCGGAGGGCGTCGGCCAGTTCGGCGATCGTCGCCTCGACCACGGTGTCGAGCGGCATCGTCGGCGAGGTGGACAGGGGGGCGGTCATGGGCGTAAACATACACCGTATGTTTTTCTTCGCGCCACCGTTTCCTGTCGACCCCGCCGCGTAGGCTCGGCCGAACCCTCGAGGAGTCCGTCATCGCCAGGCCGCCCCGCCCCCTGCTCAGTCGTGAGCTCATCGCGGCCACGGCGCTCGCCCTCGTCGATCGTCACGGTGCCGAAGGGGCGAGCATCCGCCGGGTGGCCACGAAGCTCGGCGTGAACCCCACCTCTCTCTACAACCACGTGCCGAGTCTCGCCGCGATGATCGAGGACGTCCGCTCGCTGGTCTCGGCCGAGATCGACTCGGCGCCGTTGCGGACCCTCGCGTGGGAGGACGGCTTGAGGGAGTGGGCTCGCTCCTACCGCCGTGCCTTCGCCGAACACCCGCGGGCGGTGCCGCTGCTGATGACGAACCCGGTCACGGCGTCAGTGCTGCTGGCGGAGTACGAGGACTTCGCGGTGGCGGCGCGCACGGTGGGGTGGCCGGACCGCGACATCCTTCCCCTCCTCACCGCGTTCGAGTCGTTCATCCTCGGCAGTGTGCTCGACATGTCGGGCCCGACGGTCGTCTTCGATCCGCGCGGCCAGGAGGAGCAGTTCCCCACCTTCGCCTCAGCATTCGCCACCCTCGACGACGAGGATCCGGCAGACCCCATCGCGACGCGCGCCTTCGAGATGGGCCTGGAGATGCTCGTCGCCTCGGCTCGCCCTCCCCGCTGACGCGGCCCCACGCACCCGCGTTCCGACGTACCCTCGCCTCATGACCTCCACGGCCGCCGCAGAGATCACCCTCTCGCATCGCTTCGCCGACGAGCTGCCCGAGCTCGCCGTCGACTGGCAGGCGGTCGAGCCCCCGGCGCCGCAGCTTCTTGTGCTGAACGACGCCCTCGCCGCCGACTTCGGCCTCGACACCGCCTACCTGCGCACCCCCGAGGGCGTCGGCCTCCTCACCGGCACCGCCGTCCCCGACGGGGCGCGCCCGGTGGCGCAGGCCTACGCCGGACACCAGTTCGGCGCGTTCAACCCGCGACTGGGCGACGGCCGGGCTCTGCTGCTCGGCGAGGTCACCGACCGCGAGGGCGTGCTGCGCGACCTCCATCTCAAGGGATCGGGTCCGACACCCTTCTCGCGCGGCGGCGACGGCTTCGCCGCGGTCGGCCCGATGCTGCGGGAGTACATCGTCGGCGAGGCCATGCACGCCCTCGGGATCCCCAGCACGCGCGCGCTCGCCGTCGTCGCGACCGGCCGCACCGTTCTTCGCGAGAGCGCCCTTCCGGGCGCGGTGCTCACCCGCGTCGCATCGAGCCACCTGCGGGTCGGCACCTTCGTGCTCGCGCGCGCGATGGGCGACGTTCCCCTTCTCGGGCGCCTGGTCGACCACGCCATCGCGCGGCACTATCCGCATCTCGGCGGCACCGAGAACCGGGCCCTCGCCCTCCTCGACGCCGTGATCGACGCGCAGGCGCGCCTCATCGCCCGGTGGATGCTCGTCGGGTTCGTCCACGGCGTCATGAACACCGACAACATGACCATCTCGGGCGAGACGATCGACTACGGACCCTGTGCCTTCCTCGACACCTTCGACGTCGGCGCGGTCTTCAGCTCCATCGATCAGCAGGGCCGCTATGCGTATGGCGCGCAGCCCGCCATCGGCGAGTGGAACCTGGCGCGCTTCGCCGAGGCCCTCCTGCCGCTGCTGGCGGAGGACACGGATGCTGCCGTCGCGGCCGCCCAGCAGTCGCTCGCCGCCTACCGCGAGACCTACAACGCCGCCTGGGCCGAGGGGATGCACGCCAAGCTCGGCGGCACCCCCAACGATGAGCGGACCGCCGCGCTCGTGAACGACATGTTCGACATGCTGGCGATGGCGCGGGTCGACTACACCTCGTTCTTCCGTCGCCTCGCTTCGGCGGCGCGGGGTGATCGCGAGCCCGCGCGTGCCCTCTTCGCCGATCCCGCACCCGTCGACCTGTGGGTCGAGCGCTGGCTGGCTCTCGCACCCGACCCCGATCTGATGGACCGGGTCAACCCGCTCTACATCCCGCGCAACCACCTCGTGGAGGAAGCGCTCGCCGCGGCCACCGAGGGCGACCTCGTGCCCCTGGGGGAGCTCGTCGGAGTCATCCGCGATCCCTTCACCGCCCGCCCCGGGCTCACCCGGTACGAGCAGCCGGCGCCCGAGGCCTTCGGCCCCTACGTCACCTACTGCGGCACCTGAATTCCCGCGGCATCGGAGGTCTCTAGGCTGATCCCGTGACGTCGGCAACTGCGTGGTGGGATCGCCATCAGGTCTGGCTGTACGTCGCGGCGATCGCATTCGGGGTCGTCGTCGGGCTCGTGCTCCCTGCCGCCGGCCCCACTCTGTCGCTCGCGACGACGCCGGTGCTCGCCCTGCTGCTGTTCGCCACCTTCCTCGGGGTTCCGCTGATCGAGGTGGGGCGGGCGTTCCGCGACATCCGGTTCCTCGGCACGGTGCTCGTCCTGAACTTCCTCCTCGTCCCGCTCGTCGCCTTCGGCCTCTCGCGGTTCGTCGCCGACGACCGCGCCCTCCTCCTCGGCGTGCTGCTGGTGCTGCTCACCCCCTGCGTCGACTACGTCATCGTCTTCACCGGCCTGGCCTGCGGCGCCCGCGCCCGGCTCCTCGCCGCGACGCCGCTGCTGATGCTCGTGCAGATCGTGCTGCTCCCCGTCTACCTCTGGCTCTTCGCGGGCGGCGCCGTGGTCGCCGACATCGACATCGCGCCCTTCGCCGAGGCCTTCCTGTGGATCATCGTCGTGCCCCTCGCGGCGGCCGCGATCGTGCAGGCGCTGGCCCGCCGGCACCGGATCGGCCGCCGCATCGAGCGGTTCTTCGCGGCGGCGATGGTGCCCCTGATGATGGCGACGCTCGCGGTGGTCGTCGGGTCGCAGATCGCGGATGTCGGTGCCCAGGCCGCCGCGCTCGCGCGCCTCGTGCCGATCTACGTCGGGTTCCTCGCGATCATGCTCTTCGCGGGTCTCGGCACCGGGCGTCTCGCGCGGCTGCCCGTTCCCGAAACCCGGGCCCTCGTCTTCAGCGGCGCCACGCGCAACTCGCTCGTCGTGCTGCCGCTCGCCCTCGCCCTGCCCGCGTCGTTCGCGCTCACTCCCTTGGCGGTGGTCACCCAGACACTCGTCGAGCTCGTCGGGATGGTGGTCTTCCTCCGCGTCGTGCCGACCCTCACCCGGGTGACGGGTCGGTCGTCGGTGCGTCGAGCTCGGCGAGGGCGCTGAGCGCCGCCTCGCGGCGCTCAGCTTCTGGCCGGTCCCACCAGGCGGGGCCGCGCTCGCCGAGTCCGTGCTTGGCGAGGTTCACGCGAGCCCGCGCGGCAGCGAGCGCGTCGGGGTCTTCCTCCGCTGCGCGCCGGGCGGTCCTCACCGCCGAGCGGGCGCGCCCCAGGTGCGAGGTGAGCGCGGCCACGACGTCCTCGGGCAGCGACGGGTCGGTGCGCCGCCAGCGGCGTCCATTGATGACGAGCCACCGGTCCGAATCACCTCTCTCGATCGCCCCGTCATCAGCCACCGTTCCATCATCGCGTCGTCCCCGCATGGGCACGACCGGGATTTGCGTTCGTCTTCGGGTCTGTGAAACGGTGGGGCCGGGCCGGTTGCGGCCCACTCCCGACCAGTCCGCGGTCGCTGGTGGCTCCCGAAAGCCAGACCGGCGAGCGTACGGTCGGTGGCTTCATCCGGCGGGTCCGATGCCCGCTTTTCGGCGTGCCTGCGCCCCCGGAGCCGCCACCCGGGCGTAACCGAATGCAGTCGCGTGACTGCCGAGGTGCCTGTGACCATCACTCCTGCCATCGAGGCGCGAGGCCTCTTCAAAGTCTTCGGTCGTCATCCCCGATCGGCGGTCGAGCGCCTCCGCGCCGGAGCCCACCGCGACGAGGTCGCCGATTCCGGAACAGCGGCGGTCATCGACGCCAGCTTCAGCGTGAACCCCGGCGAGATCTTCGTCATCATGGGCCTGTCGGGGTCGGGGAAGTCGACCGTCATCCGCATGCTCAACGGCCTGCACGACACGACCGCCGGCGAGGTCACGATCGGTGGCGACTCGATCACCGACGTCTCCGCCACCCGGCTCCGAGCCCTTCGTCGCGACCGGGTCTCGATGGTCTTCCAGCACTTCGCCCTGCTGCCGCATCGCTCGGTCGCGGCGAACGTGGCGTATCCGCTCGAGCTTCGCGGCGTCGGCAAGGACGAGCGCCGTGCCAAGGCCGAGGAGATCCTCGAGCTGGTGGGGTTGGCGGGCTGGGGCGACAAGCTGCCTGATGAGCTGTCGGGTGGGATGAAGCAGCGGGTCGGCATCGCCCGAGCGCTCGCCGCCGACACCGACATCCTGCTGATGGACGAGGCGTTCAGCGCACTCGATCCGCTGATCCGCCGCGAGATGCAGGAGCAGCTGCTCGAGCTGCAGCGCACGCTGAAGAAGACGATCGTCTTCATCACCCACGACCTCAACGAGGCGATGTTCCTCGGCGACCGGATCGCGGTGATGCGCGACGGCCGGATCGTGCAGATCGGCACGCCGGAAGACATCCTCACCGACCCCGCCAACGACTACGTCGAGCAGTTCGTCCAGGACGTCGACCGCGCCCGCGTGCTGACGGCGGCCAACGTGATGGAGCGCCCGCGTCCGGTGATCACCGACAGCGGCGGACCCCGCACGGCCCTTCGTCTCATGCGCGACGCCTACATGTCGGCGGCGTACGTGGTCGACCGCGACCGTCGGCTCCTCGGAGTGGTGAGCGATCGCGATGCGGTCAAGCTGGTTCGTCGCGGTGAGCGGTCGCTGCTCTCGGCGATCCGGCCCGCACCTCCCACCGTCTCGGAAGACGAGGTGCTGATGAACCTGTTCGTCCCGGCGGTCGAGTCGCCCCTGCCGGTCGGGGTCACCGACAGCGAGGGACGCCTCGTCGGCGTCATCCCCCGGGTCACCCTCCTCGCCGCCCTCCAGCCGGGCACGGGAGCGACGGGGGAGATCACGATCCCGATCCAGCCGATGCCGACGACGGAGATCGACGAACTGCTGGCCGGGTACCCCGAACCGTCGAACGTCGAGGAGGGGGCACTCTGATGGATGGTTTCCGCATTCCGATCGGCACCTGGGTCGAAGACGCCGTCGACTGGGCTCGCGACACCTTCAGCGGGTTCTTCGACCTCATCACCGTCGTCGTGCGGGTGCTCGTCGAAGGACTCACCGACGGCCTCCTCGCCGTACCGATTCCCCTGGCGATCCTGCTGTTCGCGCTCATCGGCTGGGGCGTGCGCTCGTGGCAGCTGGCGGTCGGGACGGCGGTGACATTCACCTTCATCGTGGCGATGGACCTGTGGGTCGAGTCGATGCAGACCCTCGCGCTCGTGCTCGTGGCCACCGTGGTGGCGCTTCTCATCGCGATCCCGCTCGGCATCTGGTCGGCGCGCAACGACACCGTCCGCGCCGTCTTGAAGCCCGTGCTCGACTTCATGCAGACGATGCCCGGCTTCGTCTACCTGATCCCTGCGATCACGTTCTTCAGCATCGGCGTGGTGCCGGGGGTCGTCGCGACGGTCATCTTCGCGTTGCCGCCGGGTGTCCGGCTCACTGAGCTCGGCATCCGCGGGGTGGATTCCGAGACGGTCGAGGCCGGATACGCCTTCGGTGCGAAGCCCGGACAGATCCTCCGGGGCATCCAGCTGCCGCTGGCGATGCCGACCATCATGGCGGGTGTCAACCAGGTGATCATGCTCGCGCTGTCGATGGCGGTGCTCGCCGGCATCGTCGGCGCCGACGGCCTCGGAAAGCTCGTCGTGCAGTCGGTCTCGACCGCTCGACTCGCGATCGGTGTCGAGGCGGGTCTCGCCGTCGTCATCATCGCCGTCTACCTCGACCGCGTCACCGCGGCGCTCGGGAGTCCCGGCGAGTACTCCTCGTCGCTCCTCGGCGCCCTCCGCCGGCGACGCCTCGCGGGCAGGGCAGCGACCGCCACGAGGGCCCCCGAAGACCAGAGGGTGGAAGCCCTTTGACCGAGCGCGCGGCGACGCGCGCTCACCACCAAGAGAACAGATACGGAACGAGTGACTGACATGCATCAAGGAGCACAGCGAATGAACAAGAAGCACCTCACCGGATTCCTCGCGCTCGGGGCGGCAGCAACCCTGACGCTTGCCGGCTGCGCCGGAGGAACGGATGACGCGGCCCCGGCCGCCGGCGGAGACGCATCCGCCGAGAACTGCGACACCGTCACGCTCGGGTTCCTCCCGTCGTGGACCGACGGGCTGAGCACCGCCTACCTGCTGGAGAACCTCCTCGGCGAGCGCGGCATCGACGTCGAGATGGAGACCCTCACCGAGGCGGGGCCGCTGTACACCGGTCTCGCGCAGGGTGACGTCGACATCTACCCGTCGGCCTGGCCGGAGCTCACTCACGCCTCCTACATGGAGGAGTACGGCGACGACATCGAAGACCTCGGTGCGTACTACGACAACGCCAAGCTGACCATCGCGGTGCCCAGCTACGTCGACATCGACTCGATCGAAGACCTCGAGGGCAACGCCGACCGCTTCGGCGGGCGCATCGTCGGCATCGAGCCCGGGGCTGGTCTCACCGCCCAGACGCAGGACTCGATGCTTCCCGAGTACGGTCTCGACGGCGACTACGAGCTCGTGACCTCCTCCACGGCGGCGATGCTGGCCGAGCTGGATGCCGCGATCGCGGCCGAGGAGGACATCGTCGTGACGCTCTGGCGTCCCTTCTGGGCCAACGACGCCTACGACGTGAAGGACCTCGAAGACCCGATGGGCGCCATGGGCGAGGCCGAGGCCCTGCACTTCCTCGGCACCGCCGGGTTCTCCGAGCGCTGCGCAGAGGCCGCCGAGCTCATCGGCGAGATCCAGCTGAACGATGAGCAGTACGGTGCGCTCGAAGACCTCGTGGTCAACGAGTACGGCGAGGGTCGCGAAGCCGAAGCCGTCGAGGCCTGGCTCGAGCAGTACCCCGACGCCGTGCCCAGCAACAGCTGATCGTCAGCGGCTGACACCCCGTCACCACGCGGCACCGTCACCACGCGGCACCGTCACCGCACATCAGCACCCCCGGCATCCGTGCGGACGCCGGGGGTGCTGTGACTCAGAACCCGCTCGGCTCGGTCCTGCCGTCCGAGCCTCGGCACACAGATCATTTACCGAGCGCTTATGAGTGCTCGTTGGTCTTCTCCAGCAGTTCCACCACCTCGGCCTCGGTGGTCTGGCCGAAGTCGCGGTAGTACTCGCCCACGGCCTGGAAGTCGACCGGCTGCTGAAGGCAGATCACCCGGTCGGCGCCGCGGACGCGGCGGACGGCGTCGCTGCCCCCGACCGGTGCGGCCACGATCACATCGGCGGCGCCGCGTTCTCGGGCGACCAGGCACGCCGCGGAGGCGCTGGCGCCCGTCGCGATGCCGTCGTCGATGATGAGGATGCTCGCGCCGGTGAGGGTGCGCGGCGGTCGATCGCCGCGCAGCGCCGCGGCGCGGCGGGTCAGCACATCGCGCTCGCGCTCTTCGACCGCGTCGATCTCGGCGCGGGTGACCCCGAAGTGACGCACGAGGTCGGTGTCGATGAGGCGGACACCCTCCTCGCCGATCGCCCCCATCGCGACCTCGGGATGACGGGGGTAGCCGAGCTTGCGGACGATGATCACGTCGAGCGGCGCTCCGAGGACGGTCGCCACCTCGGCCGCCACGGGTACCCCGCCACGGGGAAGCCCCGCCACCACATCCGCCGTCACGCCGAGGTTCCGCAGGTGGGCCCCGAGCCGCCGCCCCGCGTCGACCCTGTCGTCGAACATCATTCAAGCCCTAGATCCTGCGGGTCACGCCCCGTCCATCCGCATGCTGTCGCCGCCCGGGCCGCTCGTGCCCGAGCCCGCCCCCGCCGTCTTGCTCCTGCGCGCCAGAACGATCCACGTGATCACGATCGCGAGGATCAGCACGACGAGCGCGATGATGATCCCGATCAGCAGACCCGAGCTGTCTCCCGCCGGCTCCGGGGCCGGGGTCGGGCTTGCGGTCGTCGGCGTGGGCGTCGGTGTCGGTGTGGGCGCGGCCGTGACGGTGACATCCACCGACGCGAGAGGCGTCTCGCCGTCGCCGACCGCGATCACGAGGTCGCCCGCCTCGGTGGCGGTGAACGTGGTGGTCGCTTCGCCGTTCGTGACGGGTACCTGTGCCGACGTTCCGCCGCCGTCGAAGGTGCCGCTCCCGGTGCCGCCCAACCCGAACGAGGCCTGCTCGAGTCCGCCGAGTCCGGTCGCGGTGATCGTGGTGCTCTCGCCCGTGTCGATCGACGTCGGGTTGGCGGTGATCGTGACGCCGCCCCCGCCCCCACCGGCGGTGACGGTGATCTCCACGGTCGCGAGCACGTTCTCGCCGTCGCCGACAGAGATGGTGTTGGTGCCCTCGGCCAGCGCGCTGAACGTCGCGGTCGCCTCACCGTTCGCCACGGGCGCCTCGTAGATGCTGTCGTTGTTCTCGGTGAAGACGGCCGCCGAGGGGTCGCCGAGCCCGAAGAACGCCTGCTCGAGACCGCCGAGTCCTGTGGCGGTGACCGCGGTGGTGTCGCCGACCGCGATCGAGCTCTCCGCCGTCGTCACCTCCGGGGTTCCCGATGCCTGGGCCGCAGCGAACCCTCCGAGCGCCAGGACCGCAGCGCCGATACCGGCGAGCAGGGCGATTCGGAGGCGACGAGGACGACGGATGACGGAGCTGGAAGTCACGGTGGAACTCGCTCTCTGAGGCCGCGGTGGCGTGCCTCGAACGCTACACCCGCACACCGACATGGTGATAGCAACTCCTGGCGGTGCATCCGCGACCGGCCTACGGTGAGAACAACCTGGTGAGCGCCCGGTGTTCTGGCGGAGCGCTCGATGCCACGAGCAAGGAGTCACGATGTCCAGCAAGACCGCGTCTCACACGACCACCGAGCCCACGACTCGCACCCGGGCGATCGCACGCCAGGTGATCATCCTCGTCAGTTCCCTCCTCGCGATCGCGGCGGCTTTCATCGGCTCGGGGGTGTTCTTCGGCACCCCGATCCAAGAGGCGGCGGGCGGGTTCCTCAACTCCGACTCCACCCTCATCGCCCCCGGCACCGGAGCGTTCCGCATCTGGAGCGTCATCTACACCGGCATGCTGGCCTACGCGATCTGGCAGGCCTTGCCCGCGCAGCGCTTCGATGAGCGGCAGCAGCGGATCGGCTGGTGGGTGGCCGCATCGCTCATCCTCAACGCCGTCTGGATCGGCGTCGTCCAGCTGAACCTGTTGGCCCTGAGCCTTCCGGTGATCGCCCTGCTGCTCGTGGTGCTGTGCCGGATCTTCGTGATCCTGCGACAGACGCGCCCGAAGAACAAGGTGGAGGTCGTCGTCGCCGACGGTGCGATCGGCCTCTATCTCGGCTGGGTCATCATCGCCACGGCCGCGAACGCTACGGCGATCTTCTACGCGGTCGGCTTCGACGGCTTCGGCATCGCGCCCGAGGTGTGGTCATCGTTCGTGCTCGCCGTCGCTGCGGCCGTCGGCATCGCCCTGGCCTTCTGGGGCGGCGGCCGCATCGCTCCGGCGCTCTCGCTCACCTGGGGTATCGCGTGGGTCGCCGTCGCACGCTTCACCGACGAGCCCTTCTCGCCCCCGACGGGGGTGGCGGCGATCATCGCCGTCGTCCTGATCGTCATCGCGACCGTCGTCGCCCGCGTTCGACACGACCGCGCGGTGCGCCGCTGACCTCGGCTCGCCTCTATCGCTCCTCTTCGGAGCCGTCATCGGATTCCGGCGACGACCGCGCGTCCAGGGCCGCACCGAGCACAAGTCCGAACACCAACCCGAGCCCCGTTCCGATCGCGATGTTGTCGAAGAGCAGCATCCCGATGACGGCGCCGAAGGGGAGGCCCAGGGCGATGCCCAGGGCGATGCCGTTTCGTGACGTCTTTCCCTCATCCGCCATCCGGCGAGCCTAGCCGTCTCCGTGGGCGGTCTCGTGGCAGAAAGACTCGTGATGCTGATACATTGTGAATAGCATTCACGAAAGGCGCGAGCATGAGCGAGTCGACACACCCGAACATCACCCTGCTGCGCACGGGACTCGACCTGGTCGCCGCGGGCCGGTCCGATGAGGTCGTGGACCTTCTGGCTGACGACTTCCGCATCACCGTCCACGGCGCCCCCGAGACTCTCGTCGGGCGCGATGCCTGGCTCGGCAATGTCGCGATCATGAATGCGGCCTTCTCAGACGTGACGCTCGACATCCGGCACGAGCTCGCCGCGGGGGATCTCGCTGCGTTCAACATCACGTACACCGCTCGTCACACCGGCGAGTTCCTCGGGATACCCGCCACGGGCCGCACGGTGTCATGGCAGAGCCTCGAGCACTATCGGGTGCGCGACGGGCTCATCGCCGAGGAGTGGATCGCCTCCGACATCGGCGCTCTCCTGGGTCAGCTCACCGCGAAGGCAGCTCAGGCGCAGGAGGACTCGTGATGATCGACGCCCTTCGCGTTCTCGACGGTGTGATGCGTTTGGCGGACCTGGTCCAGCGCGACATGGCCGAGCCGTTCGCGGGCACCTCGCTCACCATGTCTCGGGCGGCTCTCCTCTGGGTGCTCCACTCGACCGGGCCGTCGACGCAGCAGGCGCTTGCGACGGCGCTCGATGTGACTCCGCGCAACATCACCGGTCTCGTGGATGGACTCGAGGCGAGCGGCCACGTCGCGCGTGCACCTCACCCGATCGATCGGCGGGCGACGCTCGTCACGCTCACCGATCTCGGCTCCGAGGTGATGCAGCAGATGGTCGCTCAGCGCGAGCACATGGCCGATGATCTGGTCGCCGAGCTCACGCCGGCCGAGCGGGAGGCTCTCAGCGCAGGCCTGGAGAAGCTGGCGGATCGCTATGAGACGATGCTGGCAGCCCGCGAGGGGAAGGGCTCCCCGTGACATCCGCGTCTCCTCCGGCGTCGCCCGCCGCAACAGAGCCGGCGGTTCCCGGCCCTGCCTTCCCCGCCGAGACGCGAGCCGATCGCGCGAGGCGTCTGGCGCGTCGCGCTGCGCAGATGGAGGCGGCCGGCTGGGTCAGTCTCGCCCGGCTCGCCTTCTTCCGGCCGCGCGTCCCCGCGGGAGCGGTCGCTGTGCCGTACCACCGGCCGGTCACCGGCATCCTCACGATCTTCATCGTGCTCTCGGCGCTCGAGGTTCCGATCGTCGATCTGATCGTGCACCCGTGGCCGTTCGTGCGCATTCCCCTTCTGATCCTCGGGATCTGGGGTGTCATCTTCATGCTCGGAATGCTCGCGGGCTATCTCACCCGCCCGCACGCCGTGGGCGTGGATGGCCTCCGCATTCGCCAGAGCACCGACCTCGAGATCGCGCTCACCTGGGATGACGTCCTGTCGGTCGCGCGCCGGCGCGAGATTCGGCACAACGGTCCGAAGTTCACGCCCGGGCGGTCGGATGACGCATGGACCCTGCACCTGCCGATGCAGGATGAGACCAACCTTTCAATCGAGCTCGAGGCCCCGATCGAAGTGGCGATGCCGCAGGGTGTTTTGAGTATCGACGAGATCCGCTTCTGGGCCGATGATCCGACGGCCTTCATGGACGCCGCGCGGCCGCACCTCGAGGCCGCGATTTCCTCCACGACGTGATCGGAACCGATGCCGCGGGGCCAGCCCGTGCGTCCGCGCGCGTCAGTGCGTGGGTGCGCTGCGGGCCGAGACCGCCCGGGCGGGTGCGGCGGGCCGCTCGTGCTGGTCGGCGACGGAGATGCTGCGGCCCACGAGAAGGCCGGCGGTGATCGAGAGGGCGATCCAGACGACGACGGCGAGGATCGCGATGACGAGGAGGGTGGTGACCATAAGACTCTCCTTCGAGTCTCGGTGGTGCTTCCGGACGGGTTGCGTTCCACGATAGGGCTGCCCCGTGGGGGTGGGCCGCTCATTGAGACAGTCCTGTGGAAATGTTGAGGAACCCCGTACGCCGACGATCGGTGGGTGTGCCCGGGCGACAACGGCTTTGCCGTCGCGGGGGCTCGGTTCGACAATCGGTGGATGCGTGTCACACCTCGCCGGTTGGCCTGGGGCATGAGCCTCTGGCTGCCGAACCTCTTCAGCGGCATCCGGGTGCGGCGGTTCTCCGACGACTGGACGGAGGCGGTCGTCGAACTGCACGTCAATTGCTTCACACGGAACTACGTGGGCACGGCGTTCGGGGGATCGATGTCGGCGATGACCGATCCGTACTTCTTCATGCTGGTGATGCACCAGCTGGGGCGCGACTACGTCGTGTGGGACACCCGCGGCGAGATCGAGTTCCTCAAGCCCGGTCGCGGTGTGCTCACGGCACGCTTCCGCGTCGCGCCCGAGCAGGTCGCCGACCTCCGCGCCCGAGCGGCCGGCGGCGCCAAGGTGCGCGAGTGGTTCGAGACGACGATCACCGACGAGAGCGGCGACGTGGTCGCCCGCTGCCGCCGAGAGGTGTACATCCGCGAAAAGCGGCGCGTCACCGAGTCTCAGCCCGCCGAAGCCTGACCATCCCGATCAGGTCAGATCTCCGTTCGCTGGAGCCGGATCGTCCCCGATCCGGTCAGAACGGTGCGACGCCGAGGCCTCCGTCGTCGGTGGGGACGAAGGCGACCCGTGAGGGTGGGTGGCTGTCGTAGGTCTTCCCGCCGGGGCTGGTGAATTTCAGGATGCCGCCGGGCAGCTGTTCGACCATCCAGTTTGTTGCGTGTTTGAGGGTGTGGTGTCGGGCGCATTCGTTGCAGAGGTTGTCGTTGCAGCTGGGCCCACCGAGGGCGAAGTCCTTCGAATGGTCGATGTGGCAGAGTTTCGCTGGTCTTCGGCAGCCCGGTGTTCGACAGGTCACATCCCGGGCATTGAGGAACCGGGTCTGGGAGGGATGCAGCTGATACCTGTCCACCGCGGTGACCACCCCGGTGATGGCGTCGGTCATCACCCGTTCCCAGATCTTCGCGGTTCCTGCCATCCGCCTTGCGGTCTCCGGGTCGACGGGGGTGACCCCGTTCAGTTCCGCCCCGGAGTTCGTCACTCCGGTGAGGGTGGTGATGGGGATGGTGATCTGCACTTCGGCGCGGATCGCCCCCAGCCCGCCCTCCCGGCCGTCGGTGGGGTCGATCACCGGGGATCCGGCGAGGAGCATGTCCAGGGCCAGGTCGCACCGGATCTCATCCAGCGACCGGTCATCGAACCACGGCTCAGCGTCCTTACTGAGCGCTTCGCCTTCGTCGCCGTTTGCTTCCGCTTCGGCCTGCGCGCTCGCGTAGGCGCGCCGTTTCGCGCGGTCGACGTCCTTGACCGTCGTCCCCTGCCCGGTGAGGCGGTGGTAGGCGCCGTGGACGTAGACGTTCCCACCCACGATCGTCAACGCCGACAGGGTGTCGTCGAGGTCGGTGACGAACACCCGCCGCCCTCGTATCGCGGTGTCGTGTCGTTCCTGGAGTGGGCGGGGGTCGAGGACGGCGGCGCGTTGGATGGCGTACTTCTTCGTCCGCGGCACCGTCTGCCGTTCCGCCTCCACCAGCACGATCCGCTCGTTCGCCGCCCGATCCACCGGGTCATCAATGACCCGTCCGGCGTCTTGGATCACCTGCGCATGCGCCCGCGTCACCCGACCCTCCGCCAACGCTTCCATCGTCTGCGGGAACCCGTGAATGAGCTCGTGGGCGTCGTGCATCTGCGTCTGCATCGACCGGTCGTTCACCCGGACGGCCATGCCCAGTTCGAGGGCCATGGACCGCAGCGGCATGTCCCGCTCCCGCGAGGAGGCGGACCCGATCCGCGACCGCTGCTCGAGCGTCAACGCGTACGCGTCCGCCAGCAGTCGGGTCTCTTTCGCCTCCAACGCCGCCCGACGCCGGCGCAGCTTCGCCAGTTCATCCGCGAACACCCCGGCGCGCTTATCCTCCGCCCGCCGCCGCTTCTCGTCCGCGTCCATTGAAAACCCCGTCTCGATGACCTACCCACATCATCGCAGAAGGTTCCGACATTGAAGCCGTCAGAAGCACAACCCTGTAGAAATAATGTTCCCCTTCCCGAGACGCGCAGTCCCGCACTCCTCGCCCCCACCCCTGACGAATGTCACCCCAAAACGTGTCACCCTGACACTGCCGCTGCGCGCCGACATCCGGTGCGATGGATCTATGCCCACCCCCACCCCCTCCTGGCGAGCCCGCTTCGCCGAGCGCCGCGCCAAGCCCGGCGACGGGCGCCCGCTGCCGCCGTTCCGTTGGTGGCAGACCCTCGGGCGCTCGCTGTTCCTCCTCGACCTCGACACGGTCGAGGGTGCGAGAACCACCTTCGCCGTCGACGTGCGCCAACTCGGCGACCGCGACGATGGAGTGGTCCGCGCCCGCCTCTACCGCGACGGCCGCCAGATTGCCGTGTCGAAGCTCCCCGCGCGATTCGCCGTCCCGGGCGGCCATATCGAGGTCGCCGCGCGCGCCTCCGGTCTTCGTCGCTGCCATTTCGTTCCGGATGCCGGTGAGGAACGTCAGCTCACCCCGCACCCTCGCTCGGCCGGAGGCCTGCGGGCGCGCCTTCATCGCCGTCATCCGGTCGTGAGTACCGTCATCGGCGTCATCGCTACACTCGTCGTGCTCGTCGGTGTGTGCATCACCGTGCCGCAGATCATCGAGACGATCTCGCAGGTGCCGGCGATCGCCGAGAGTATCGGTACGTTCGCGTCTCCGATTCATCTCCCGCCCGCACTGAACATCACTGTCACCATCGCCGTGGTCCTCGCCAGCACCGAGCGCGCTCTCCGCCTGCGCTCGTCGTGGCTCGACGAGCTGGCCAACTGACATCGAAGGAGTACAGACGTGATCACTGCGTCCCTTGTCCCCGACCTCGTGCTCGGCGCCGCCGAGATCGAGTCGACCGAACGGGGCCTGCGACCGCATCGCCTCCCGCGCCACGTCCGGGAGCGCGACGCCGACCCGCAGCTGACCCTCATGGAGGCTCAGCCCTCGGGGGTGCGGCTGCGATTCACGACTGCCGCGACGACCGCGGCGCTCGAGCTGCACACCACCCGGGTGGCCTACCGCGGGTTCGCCCGGCCGCGCGGCGCCGTGGATGTCGTGATCGACGGTGTGTCGGCCGGCAGTCATGAGCTGTCGGGCGGTGATGCCCTCGAGCTCGACATGCAGACCGGGGCGACGACCCTCGCGTCCGGAGCGCCCGACACCATCGAGGTGCCGCTTCCGGGAGCGGGGGAGAAGATCGTCGAGCTGTGGTTGCCGCACAACGAACAGGTCGACATCGTCTCGCTCCGCGCCGATGCCCCCGTGCGACCGGCGCCGTCGACCGATCCCGTGTGGCTCCATCACGGCAGCTCGATCAGTCACGGCTCCAACGCCGCGACGCCCGCGGGCATCTGGCCGGTCGTGGCGGCGCGCCGTGCGGGCGTGCAGCTGCAGAATCTCGGTTTCGGCGGCAGCGCGCTGGTCGACCCCTTCCTTGCGCGCGTGATCCGCGACACGCCTGCCGACCTCATCAGCGTCAAGCTCGGCATCAACGTGGTCAACCTCGACGCGATGCGGGTGCGCAGTTTCGTGCCGGCGGTGCACGGATTCCTCGACACCATCCGCGACGGCCATCCCGAGACCCCGCTGGTGCTGGTGTCGCCGATCTTCTGCGGCATCCATGAGAGCACGCCCGGTCCCGGTGGTGTCGATCCCGTCGCC
The DNA here is from genome assembly GCF_013410955.1 of Microbacterium sp. AK009. Taxonomy (GTDB): domain Bacteria; phylum Actinomycetota; class Actinomycetes; order Actinomycetales; family Microbacteriaceae; genus Microbacterium. The sequence continues at coordinate 273,292 of NZ_JACCCG010000001.1, forward strand.
GCGGCCGCGGGCGAGACCCGCTTCATCGCCACGGGCACGCCGGGAGACACCGCCGCCGGCCGGCTGACCCTCGAGGTCATCCGCGAGGCGCTCGCGCAGGTGGTCGCCGCGCGATCCGACGACGCCCACCTGCACTACCTCGACGGCCTCGACCTCTATGGCCCCGAGGATGCGGAAGACCTGCCGCTGCCCGACGATCTCCACCCTGGTCCCGAGGCGCACGCCCTGATCGGGGCACGTTTCGCCGATCGGGTTCTCCGTCCCGGCGCCCTGTTGCGACCGCAGGCGGTCTGAGGGCCGGCCTGAACCCCGCCCCGGTCAGGATCCGGATGACGCCAGCGCACCGTCCACGAGAAGGTGCGCGAGGCGCTCCGGGTCGTACCCGGGCGCCGTGCCGCCGATGCAGAGGTTGCCGATTCCCCGCAGGAAGGCATACGCCTCGATGGGGGCGCCGTGCGGTGCGGCGGCGTGGAGCAGGTCGGCGCAGACGGGCACGAGCCGGTCGGTCAGCAGCTGATGCAGCGCGGCGAAGCGCTCAGTGTCGCCCTGCAAAGCGTCGGCGAGGCCGTGCTTGGTGACGAGGAACTCCACGAAGAGGGCGACCCAGGCGTGGAGTGCCGCTGCGGGACTTGAGCTCTCGCGCAGCAGAGCGGGTCCGGCTGCGGCGGCGGCATCCACCTGCTGCTGGTAGAGCGCGACAACCAGGTCGGCGCGAGTGGGGAAGTGGCGGTACAGGGTGCCCATTCCCACCCCTGCGCGCTCCGCGACCGCCCGGACGGGCGCCTGGATGCCTGCCTCGACGAACACCGCCGCTGCCGCCTCAAGGATTGCTTCCTCGTTGCGCTTCGCATCACGGCGTCTGCCGCGCGTCTCATCTTCGGCCATCAGCCCTCCTTGCAAAACGGAACACCGCTCCGTATAGTTGCGGAACGTTGCTCCGCTTAAGTATGGCCGAGCACGTGACATCCGGAAAAGAGATCCCCGTGCAGACACTCCCACCCCTCCACGACTCCACCATCCTCGCCGCCCTCGACGCGGTGACCGGCCCTTCGACGCCGGTCGTCTCCGTCGCCCCCGTCGCGCTCGAGGCACCCGGCCGCGCCTTCCCGCTCGAGGTGCGGGTCTCGGCCCCCGCGACCGGCACCGACCTGCCGCTCCTGCTCTTCTCGCACGGCAACGGCTGGTCGCTCGACGGCTACGCGCCGCTCGTGACGTTCTGGGCATCGCAGGGCTTCGTCGTCGTGCAGCCGACCCACCTCGATTCGCGTCGCCACGGCATCGGGTTCGATGACGATCGGTTCGGATCGATCTGGATGCAGCGCCGCGACGACCTCGTGCGGGTGCTCGATCAGCGGGCCGCGGTCGAGGCCGCGGTCCCCGGCCTCGCGGGGCGGCTTCACCCCACCGCCACCGCCGCGGCGGGCCACTCGTGGGGTGCGCAGACGGTGCAGATGCTGCTCGGTGCGCGGGTGCTCGAGGCCGACGGCGCGCCCGGCCCCGACCTCGGCGACGCGCGCGTGCAGGCCGGCGTGCTGCTGGCGGCGACCGGCCTCGGCGGCGACGAGCTGCATCCGTTCGCGAAGGCGAACTTCCCGTTCATGAATCCGTCGTTCGCGGAGCTGACCACGCCGACCCTGGTGGTGGCGGGCGACCGTGACCAGTCGCGGATGTCGACCCGCGGTCCCGACTGGTTCACCGACGTCTTCCGCCACAGCCCCGGCGCGACCGATCTGCTCACCCTCTTCGAGGCCGAGCATTCGCTCGGCGGGATTCCGAGCTGGGAGGCGGCGGAGACCACCGACGAGAACCCCGAGCGCGTCGCCGTGCTCACCCGGCTCACCGCGGTGTACCTCCGCGCGACGGTCACCGGCGACGATGCGGCCTGGGAGCGTGCGCGACGGGTGTTCGCCGAGCTCGGCGGCGCGATCGGTCGCCTCGACCGCTGAGCCGGATCAGCGCGCCCCGCCAGCCCAGCGCGCCCCGTCAGTTCAGCGCCTCCAGCGCGGTCGTGGCCGCGGCGGCGACGAGCGCGTCGTCGGTGTCGGCGCCCTCGACGCCGCGGGTGGTCAACACGGCGACGACGATCGGGTCACCGCCCGGTGGCCAGACGATCGCGAGGTCGTTGCGGGTGCCGAACTGCCCGGTGCCCGACTTGTCGGCCACCTCCCACCCCGCGGGGGCGCCCGCGCGGACGAGCGTGTCGCCGGTGGCGTTGCCGCTCATCCAGTCGATGAGCATCGCGGCGTCGGCCTCGCTCAGCCCGCCGTCCACAGCGAACCCCCGCAGGGTCTCGGCCAGGGCGCGCGGCGTGCTGGTGTCGCGCGGGTCGCCCGGCACCGCGGTGTTGAGCTCGGGCTCGCGCCGCTCCGGCCGGGTGGTGTCGTCGCCTGAGGCGGCCAGCGCGGCGGCGAAGCCGGCGGGCCCGCCGACCTGATCGAGCAGCAGGTTGGCGGCGGTGTTGTCGCTCACCCGCACCGCCGCCTCGGCCAGGTCGGCCACCGACATCCCGCTCCCGGCGTACTGCTCGGTGACGGGGGAGTAGGTCACCAGCGCATCACTGCCGTAGGTCACGACCTGGTCGAGGTCGTCGGTCTGCTGCAGTACCACCGCGGCCAGCAGCGCCTTGAACGTCGAGGCGTAGGCGAAGCGCTCAACGGCGCGGTGGGCCACGGTCTCGCCGGTGCCGGTGTCGACCGCGTACACCCCGACGCGCGCGTCGTACTGCGCCTCGAGGGCGGCCAGCTCGTCGGTCACGTCGATGGTCGGCAGGGCGCTCGGCGCCGGCGTCGCGGCATCCGTTCGCAAGGGTGAGGATGTCGGCTGCGCACCGCCCGCACCGCCCGCCTCGCCCGGCGCGCACGCGGGCGCCACCAGGGCGAGGGATGCCGCGAGGCCCACTCCTGCGGCGGCACGGCGGAGGCGCTGAGCATGCCCTGAGGTCATGGTGCTCCTTCCGCTCCTCAGGGTGTGGTTCCTTCCGCGCCGTCGAGGGAGAAGGTGGCCGGTGCCGGCGGCAGCGCCGCAGTGGAGATGGCGAGGTAGCTGTCGAGGTACTGCGCCCGCTCGCCGTCGATCTCGACGTCATCGGCGGGGTCCTGGAGTGCGAGCCGCAGCGTCACGTCCGAGACCGCGATCCGCTGGTACGACGGGGTGTCGATCCAGTCGCTCAGCGGACCGGCTTCGATGGTACCGATCTGCACGGCCAGCGCGTGCCCGGCGGCCAGGCGCCAGTCGCCGGCCTTCATCTCCAGCGTCACCTCGCCGGGGGTCACGGCGGCGACCTGCTCGTTGATCAGCACGGCGGTGCCGTCGGGGGCGACGTCGTACAGCTTCGCCATCAGGTTGCCGTGGCCCTCCGATGTGAGCGTCATCGACGGCGTACCGGTGATCCGGGTGTCCGCGGCCACCGGCGCCGACGTCTGCACGAAGCGGTTGCCGGTGTCGACGGTCGGGTCGCCCTCCGCCCCGTCGTCGAGATACGAGCCCCCCTCCAGGGAGATGTCCACGGTGGCATCGACCACCGGCCAGCTGTCCTGCGCACGCCACGTGCCGGTGTTGTCCTGGATCACGAAGGCGGGGTAGTCCTCGGCCGGAGCGACGCCCTTCAGGTGCTCGTCGTAGAAGGCCATGACCTCGTCGAACCACCCCTCGCGACCGGTCTTGACCGTTCCGTCCTCATCGACCTCGTTGCCTCGGATGTGGTCCCAGGGACCGAACCAGCCCCGGACGGGGCCGTCGTGGTTCGCGAGGAACTCCTCCATCGCCTCCGACTCGGTGTTCCACTCCGCCCACCCCTGGGTGAACAGCAGCGGGGTCGTCGACCCCTCGACGCGGGCGGCGAAGTCGCGGCTCGTCCAGTACGGCGAGGCCGGATCCGCGGTCTGCGCGCTCAGGGTGTTGATCGCGACGCACTCGGGATGTGTCTGCTCGTACGCGGCGTTCTCGCGGTAGCGCTCGGTGTCATCGGGCAGCTGTTCCAGAGTCGCTATCTCGTTGTAGGTCTGCACGGCAACGGTCAGTGGCAGACGGGGGACGCCGCCCGAGCGGTTGTTGCGGTACTTGTCCCACATGGGTGCCTGCGCCACGACCGCCCGGAGGCCCTCCGGCTGAAGCACGGTGCCGACGATCCCCGTGATGGCGTCGTACGACTTGCCGTACATGCCCACGTCGCCCGTCGACCATGGCTGTGATGCCGCCCACTCGATCGCCGCGGCGACGTCGGCCTGCTCGCCGTCACCCATGAAGTCCAGGCATCCGGTCGATCCGCCGAAGCCGCGGAGGTCCACCATCACGAACGCGTAGCCCTCGTCGAACAGGTCGCCGCCCTCGATGAGGTCGGCGAATCGGTCCGACGGGCCGGCATGCGTCCAGTCCTCGTCGGTGATCTCGCCGGAGTGGCCGAAGTACGACCCGACCGAGAGGATGACCGGCACGCGCTCGCCCTCGGCGAGGTCGTCGGGAAGCAGGACGTCGGCGTGCAGCTCGACCTCCTCACCGTCCAGGCCCGGTGCCGAGGGGAAGTAGTGCTGGGTCCAGGCCGCGCCCTCGGGGACGCGGTCGTTCTCGCCGTGGGTGACGGCATCGGTGTCGCCCGCGACCTTCGCCGCGGGGGCCTCGGTGCAGGCTGCGAGACCGATCGCCAGCGGGAGCGCTGCGGCGAGGGCGATGATGCGGCGACGCCGCGAGAGGGTGCGCATGATGTACTCCTTGGAGGTCATCCGTGCCAGGCGAGGGCGCGGGCGAGGTGGGTTCAGCCGCATCCACTCCAGACCGTGCCCCTGGGGCACGGTCAAGTCCGGGCCGAGTGTTGACCGTGCCCCAGGGGCATGGTTTGGAATGGATGCTGCGCACCACCGATCGCGAAGGATCGACCATGGCTTGGAGCACACGACAGCTCGCCGACCTGGCCGGCACCACAGTGAAGGCCGTCCGGCACTATCACAAGGTCGGGCTCCTCGATGAGCCCGAACGTCTGTCGAACGGGTACAAGCAGTACCAGGTGCCGCACCTCATCCGGCTCATGCAGATCGTGCGACTGTCCGAGCTCGGGGTTCCTCTCGCCCAGATCGCGACGCTCGACCGAGCCGACGACAGGCTCGACGATGCGATCTCGGTGCTCGATGCCGAGTTGGCGGGCACGATCGAGCGGTTGCAGCGCATTCGCGAAGAGCTCGCCGTCATCCTCCAGCACAGCTCCCCCGCCTCGCTTCCCGCGCGTTTCGCTCCGCTGGCCGACCGGCTGACCGAGCCGGATCAGTCGCTGGTCATGATCTATTCGCGCGTCTTCGACGATCGCGCCATCGATGAGCTGGAGCGGATGATCCGCGAAAATCCGGTGTCAGCGGCCGAGCTGGCGCTCGCGGCGTTACCGGCCGACGCCGACCGCGCCACGCGGCGCCGCCTGGGCGAGGAGCTGGCGCCGGATCTGGCTGAGGCGCACGGGGCCTACCCGTGGCTGCGTGACCCGGGTGCGTACGCCCGCCGCGATGCGGCGCACGCCGAGGCGACCGTCGGCCAGGCGATCGGCCAGCTCTACAACGTCGCCCAGCTCGAGGTGCTCCACCGCGCGAATCTGATTGCCACCGGACAGACAGAGCAGCTCGAAGAGTTCGAGCGGGCCGTGGCAGCGACAGGAAAGGACGACGAACGATGACCACTCCGAGTACATCCGCTCCACCGACGCTGGCGGAGGACCTGCTGCTGCTCCTCTTCCAGCCCGATTCGGGCACCATCGCTGGCGAGAACACGCTGTTCTACGTGCTCGGCGGGGCCGTTCTCGCCCAGCTCGGCCTCGAGGCGCGCGTGACGACCGAGAAGACGAAGACGGGCACGGTGAACATGTCCGCCGTCGCCGACAAGGCGCCGTCCGACGAGATCCTCCGCGCTGCGTGGGCGTCCGTCCAGGACAAGCCGCGCGGGGTGCAGACGGTGCTTCCGGCGATCGGTCCGACGCTTCGTCAGCCCCTGATCGATCGCCTCGTCGCACGGGGGGATCTTCGACAGGAGAAGGCCAAGGCCCTCGGGATCTTCCCGACGACGGCGTTGAAGGACGGTCCGTCCGGCCGCCGCGACGAACTGCTCGCCGACGTCCGAGGTGTTCTCGTCGATGGGGTCGCGCCCGCTCCGCGGCTGGCCGCACTGACGGGATTGCTGTCAGCGAGCGGCACGCTGCCCCAGTTCGATCCGAGCATCCCCTGGAACTCAGCGGTCTACACGCGGGCGGAGGAACTCGAACGCGGCGACTGGGGTGCCGCGGGCGCCGGCGAGGCGGTGGAGCGCACGGTCATGGCCATGATCGTCGGCAACGTCACGATCGCCACGTTCGCTCTGCGATAGCGGCGTCCTGCCGGTCGTCGTAGGCGTCGCGAGCGCCCTCGACGGCCGGCAGCGCCGCCGTCGCCCATTCCTGCAGCGCGGTGATCGGCGCTTCGAGAGTGCGGCCGAGGTCGCTGATGCGGTACTCCACCGCGATCGGTGACGCGTCGATGACGCGACGGTGGATCATGCCGTTCCGCTCCAGTCGTCGCAGGGTCTGCGAGAGGGACTTCTGCGTGATGCCGTCGATCTCCGCCCTCAGGCGGCCGAAGCGCTGCGGCCCGTCGCAGAGCACGGCGAGCACCGAGATCGACCACTTGTCGAGCGTCTGGTCGAGCAGCTCGCGTCGTGCGCCGGTCAGGCGACTGAGTTCCTCGCGTGACATCGGTATCCCTCATTTCACCTGGTCTCGTTGAGGTATCCCGCAGATACCCGATATCACGGAGATACTACTCGGGCGTCGTCCGAGAGATCGAAGGGATTCTCATGACCGTCACGCTTTCCAACCCGGGCGACCTCCTCGCCACCGATGCCTATCACCACGTCGCGGTCGCGACCGGGAGCAGGCACGTGCACGTCGCGGGCCAGGTGGGCTGGGATGCCCAGGGCGAACTGGCCGCCCCCGACCTCGCGGGCCAGGTGGCGCAGGCGTATCGCAACGTCGCCACCGCGCTCGCCGGCGTCGGTGCGTCGTTTGCCGATGTCGTGCGCCTCACCGTCTACGTCGTGGACTGGGATGTCGCTCAATACCCCGGCTTCGCCGACGGCGTCGCCCGGGTGGCCGACGAGATCGGCTTCACCGCTCCGCCGGCGTCACTCATCGGTGTCGCAGCGCTCTTCGCGCCGGGGATCCTCGTCGAGGTGGAAGCGACGGCTGTCCTGGATTGACCAGTTGCGTCTGTCAACGTAGCCTTGACAAATGCAACTCACCGTGACAGACGCGCTCAACGCTCTTCGAGCTGAGACGGATGCGTTCCTCGCCGCTCCCGTGCTGCAGCAGCAGCCGGACGCTGCCGGGGCGATCCGGCGGGCTCTCCAGATGCGAGCAGCAGCCGACGCCGTGGTGCGTGCGGTCGTGGTCGACGCTCGCGCGTCGGGTATGACCTGGCAGGCGATCGGCGAGGCGCTGGGGGTGACGCGGCAGGCGGCGTTCCAGCGCTACGGCAGGCCGACCGATCCCGCGACCGGGCAGCCGGTCGATGCTTCTCCGATCCCGGATGCCGCGGAGCTCGCCTCCGCTGTCATCGACGACCTGGCGAGCGGCCGATGGGCCCGCGTCACCGAGCGGTTCGACCCGACCATGCGCGCCGGGCTCTCGGAAGACGCGCTCGCCGCCGCGTGGGCGCACATCCAGGCGCTCTCGGGCGTCCTCGAGCGGGTCGGCGAGACCGACGTCGTGCGTGCCGCCGCCGTCACCCTCACCACCACACCCCTGGCCATGGAGGCCGGCGATTACGCGGCGCGCATCGCATTCCGCGACGACAGGACCATCGCCGGCCTGCACCTCATCGAAGCGAAGGAGACGACATGACCATCACCGACACCTCCCGTGACCGGGCGACACGGCCACGCCTCGCGCCCGGCGACGGCCGCCTGATCGCCATCTTCCTCGCGATCTCGTTCGCGCTGGCGTGGCTCTTCGCCCTTCCCCTGTGGTTCGGAGACGGCCTCGCATCCCCCTGGTTCACGGCCGTCGCGGTGGCCACCATGATGACGCCCGCGATCGCTGCGCTCATCGTGGTGTTCTTCGTCGAGCGCCCCGCGCGAAAGGCGCGGGCCCTCGGCCTCACCCCGTTCCGCCCCCTCGGTCGCTTCATCGCCTACTGCGCCCTCGGCATCTTCGTGCCGATCGCCCTCGTGCTGGTGGCGCTCCCTATCGGGGCGCTCCTCGGGGTGTACCCGGCGGACGTCGTGAACTTCTCGGCGTTCCGCGAGGTCCTCGACGCCCAGCTCGCCGCGGCCGGCGGGGGCGAGCTGCCGATCCCCATCGGTGTCATCATCGCCCTGCAGCTGGCGATGCTTCCGCTGACGGCCTTCATCAACCTCATCCCCGCCCTCGGCGAAGAGCTCGGCTGGCGCGGCTGGCTCCTCCCGAAGCTCCTGCCGCTCGGCACGCTTCCCGCGATCCTCATCTCCGGCGTGATCTGGGGGCTCTGGCACGCACCGCTGATCCTCCTCGGCTACAACTACCCCGACGCGCCGGGCTGGCTGGCCCTGTCCGCCATGGTCGCGATGTGCATCGTGATCGGTGCGGTGTTCGGATGGCTCCGCATCCGCTCCGAGTCGGTCTGGCCCGCCGCGCTCGCCCACGCCGCATTCAACGGCGCCGCCGGATCGTTCCTGCTCTTCGCGATGGTCGGCGAAGAGATCGACACCACGCAGGCCACGGTGCTCGGCTGGAGCGGCTGGATCGTCCCCGCCATCCTCGTCGTCATCCTGGTCGTCACGGGCCAGTTCCGTCCGGCGCGTCCCGCGGTCGAGCAGGCAGCAGAACAGTCGGATGCCGCGGCACAGCCCCTCGCAGACACCACGTCGGGAGCCCGCTCGTGAGCGGCACCCGTGTCACCGTGACCGGCGGCAACCTCGTCGTCGAGCCGAAGGGCCTCGACAAGGTCTGGTCGCTCACCCGCCGCATCGTCGTGCCAATGTCGGCTGTCAAGGGCGTCTCGGTGCGCCCCGCCGCTGCCGTGCGGCCGCGTGGGCGGCGATGGCCGGGTCTGCGCCTCTTCGGCAAGGTCTCGGGCAGGTTCGTCTCCGACGGCAGGCGGCAGTTCTGGAACGTCTCCGGCCGCGGCGACGTCGTGGTCATCCGTCTGGCCTCGGAGTCGCGGTTCGACGAACTCGTCCTCACCGTGGATGATCCTTCGGCTGTCGCGGGCGAGCTGCACCGCCAGGTCTCCGCGCGCTGACGCTCACCCCGCTGACGCCCAACCCGCCGACCCTGCCACGACGGATCGAAGGCGGCCCCCTCGAGCGCAGTACCGACGAGGGATGCTCGAGGGGGCCCGACTCCACGTCACGGCCGCGGGTACGGGTGCCCGCGCGGCGCGGTCAGCCGGGGGAGCGCTGACAGCGTCACCGATCAGGAGAGTCTCCGGTCAGCGTATTGGTCGCCGCCCGGGCCCCACCACGATCGGGCGGCCGATCCCCGTGTTTCTCATCTGAACCCAGCGCCCACCGCTGGCTTCACAAGGGCCGCCTCGTCACTCCTCGCGCATCGCGCGGGCGATGATCTCGCCGACGAGCACCGCCGACGCGGCGGGCCCGCGGGTGGGGACGACGGGGAGGATCGAGGTGTCCGCGACGCGGAGGCCATCGACGCCGTGGACGCGACCGGCGCCGTCCACGACCGGGCCCATCGGCGCCGTGCCGCACATGTGGATCGCCGTGCCGAGGTGCGACCGCATCCACGCGTCGAGCGCGTCGTCGTCGAGGTCCGACTCGCTGAGCTCCGTCATCCGGCCGCCCATGTCGCGCACGAGCGCAGCAGCCTCCCGGATCCCGGCGCGCAGCCGTCGGCGGTCCTCGCTTTCGGCGAGGTAGCGGTACTCGATGCGCGGCGGTGCCTCGGGGTCGGGGGACTGGAGGGCGAGTGCCCCCCGGCCGACGGGGGACTGCAGGCCGACGATGAGCGGCAGGTCGTCTCGGTGCGCCACCTGCATCGCCGCGCGCCGCGCCGAGATGCCCGTCACCGCACGCGCGGTGCGAACCGGATGCCGCAGCGCGGCGCCGAGCCCGCCGGCGAGGGTGCGGGTGCTTCCCGTCAGCAGGTACCCCAGCGGTTTCACCGACAGCAGGATCTCCACGTCGGCGTCGGGATGGCCACCGGTGTCGATGTTGGCGGCAGCGGGGAAGGCGAATCGTTCGGCCGGGTCGATCGTCGGGCCATCCGGTCGCCACGAGAGGGAGATGTCGGGATGATCCGAGAACGCCGTTCCGACGGGAAGGTCGGCGCGGACCCGGATGCCGAGGCGTTCCAGGTCGGCTGCCGGCCCGACACCGGAGGCAAGCAGGATCCGGGCCGATCCGATCGCGCCCGCCGAGAGCACGACGTCGCCCGCTCGGATCTCGCCGCGGGAGGTCTCCACCCCGACGGCGCGGCGTCCCTCGAGGATCACGCGCCGCACGGTGGTGCGATCCTGAATTCGCAGCCCGGGGCGGGCACGCACGAGGTCGGGCAGGTACGCCATCGCGGCGTTCACGCGGATCCCGTCCTGGATGTTCGAGGGCACGGGCCCCGCGCCGGGTGTCCCCTCACCGTTCTTGTCGACCTCGTCCGCGTGTCCCCGCCCCCGCGCGGCGTGGAGGAAGGCCCTGGCGAGAACACCCGGCGCGGGCCGCCGCACCGGCATCGGGCCCGTGGCGCCGTGAACCGGAGAGTCGGGGAAATCGAGGTCGGATTCCATCGCGCGCCACACCGGCAGGGCCGCGTCGTACGACCATCGGTCGCCGCCGGCCTGGGCCCACCGGGCATGATCGCCCGAGCGAGCGCGAATGAAGTAGGCGCCGTTGATGGCGCTCGAGCCGCCCAACATCCGTCCGCGCACGACCGTGTAGGCGAGGTCGGGCGTCAGGTGACCGAGAAAAGACCAGTTCGCAGGATGTCCGGGCATCGCGCCTCGGATGCTGGAGGCGTCGCGCACCTCCGGAGCGAAGTCCGGATCGGCAGGGCCCGCCTCCACGAGGATCACATCGCGTCTGTCGTCCTCGGTCAGGCGGGCCGCCAGAGCCGACCCCGAGGATCCTGCACCGACGATGAGCGTGGTCATCAGCTGGCGCTCCACACGTCGCCGAATCTGACGAAGGCCTCGTCGATGAGAGCCAGGAGGTCGGCATCGGGGTGCGCCAGCCACTGCTCGTACGCCGCGAGCGACAGACCCAGGCACGCCCACGCGATCGCCTGCGGTTCGATCGCGTCGGGGGGATCGCCCAGCCGCTCGGCGACGAACTCGGCGATCACCTGCCGCCACTCCGCGTACCGCAGCGTCGAGTGGGCGGTGAGGCTCGGCACGTTGAACAGGAGCCACATGCGCTCCCGGTGGACGGGGATCTCGACGTCGGGGAACCGGTTGAACTCCACGACCGCCGTGCGGAGGGCATCACCGAGGGGCAGGTCGCGCGGGAGCCCGGCGAGGTGGGCGCGCATTCCCGCGAGCATGTTCTCGAAGTCGCCCCAGGGCAGATCGTTCTTGGATCGGAAGTACCGGAAGAACGTACGGCGTCCGATGCCGGCGGCCTCGACGATGTCATCGACGGTGGTCTGCTCGAAGCCGCGCTCCAGGAAGAGGGCGAGCGCGATGTGGCTGAGCTGGCCGTGCGTTGTGGCGGGGGTGCGGCCCATACGCGCGCGGGTTTCGGAGGTCACCGGCAGGACTCACCCTTCCATTCGGCACTGAGTGTCATTAGTATCGGCCTCAGCAACGGATCCGCCAACGGCGGCGGATCGCTGAGGAGGAGCTTTCCATGGATCCTGCACAGACCGAGGCCCCCGATCCGGAGATCGTCGAGACCGACTCCCTCGTTGAGGAAGTGTCCATCGACGGCATGTGCGGCGTCTACTGACATCATGGACGCGCACGCCCCGTGGCGGCTCAGTCCCCAGGTGTCGGTGCGGCCCGAGCCGTTCGGAGCGCTGCTCTACCACTTCGGCACCCGGAAACTGTCGTTCCTGAAGGACCGCACGCTGCTGGCGGTGGTCGAGCGGCTCGAGAGCTCTGACACCCTCGAGGCCGCGTGCGACGCGGCGGGCGTCGCGGTCGCAGATCGTCCGCGCTACGTTCAGGCACTCCAGACCCTCGCGTCGTCAGCGATGATCGAGAGGCGCTCGTCATGACGCTCCTGGCCGACGCTCCGGCATCGCGCCCCACTCGCCTGGTCGACCACTTCGAGCGGGGCTTGGACGCCCCGATCTGCCTGACGTGGGAGCTCACGTACGCGTGCAACCTCTCGTGCGTGCACTGCCTGTCCAGCTCCGGTCGGCGCGATCCTCGCGAGCTCAGCACCGAGGAATGCAAGTCCATCATCGACGAGCTCGAGCGGATGCAGGTGTTCTACGTCAACATCGGCGGGGGTGAGCCGACGGTCCGCAGTGACTTCTGGGAGCTCGTCGACTACGCGACGGCACACCACGTCGGCGTGAAGTTCTCGACCAACGGGGTGAAGATCACCCCCGACGTCGCCGCCCGGCTCGCCGCGAACGACTACGTCGACGTCCAGATCTCGCTCGACGGCGCGACCGCCGACGTCAATGACGCGATCCGCGGTCCGCGGTCCTATGAGACGGCGATGCGGGCGATGCGGAATCTCTCGGATGCCGGGATGCGCGGGTTCAAGCTGTCGGTGGTGTGCACGCGCACCAACATCGGTCAGCTCGATGAGTTCAAGGCCATCGCCGATCGTTACGGGGCGCAGCTGCGGCTCACGCGGCTTCGGCCGTCGGGCCGCGGGGCCGACGTCTGGGACGACCTCCACCCGACCCGCGAACAGCAGCGCGAGCTCTACGACTGGCTCGTCGCTCACGGGGACGAGGTCCTCACCGGTGACTCCTTCTTCCACCTCTCGGCCTACGGCTCCTCACTCCCGGGGCTGAACCTCTGCGGGGCGGGACGTGTGGTGTGCCTCATCGATCCGATCGGCGACGTGTACGCCTGTCCGTTCGCGATCCACGATGAGTTCCTCGCCGGGAGCGTCCGCGACGCAGGGTTCCGGGAGGTCTGGCAGCGCTCCGCCCTCTTCGCCCGCCTCCGTCAGCCGCAGTTGGGCGGCGCCTGTGCGTCCTGCCAGTTCTTCGACTCGTGCAAGGGCGGCTGCATGGCCGCGAAGTTCTTCACCGGTCTGCCGCTGGACGGGCCCGATCCGGAGTGCGTGCGCGGCTTCGGGGAGGAGGAGCTGCGGAAGACGAAAGGCGCCGTGCCGCAGCCGTCGCAGGATCACTCGCACCGCACATCTCCGCCCCGGTCCCGACCCGTCAGGGTCAGCATCGGTCGTCGCGACGACATCACGGCACCGCCCGTGAGCGCCTGTGCGGAGAGCCCGCTCGCCGGCTTCACACCGACTTCCCACCCCGCCCACGAGGGCGCTCATTCCTCGGGAGGTCGTCACTCCCGCACCGCGTGACATCGCTTCACTCGACGACCGCGCCGCGGTCGCGGCGGTGTCGTGCGCCTTGAGAAAGGAACATCCATGGCTGGACGAGTCGCAGGCAAGGTCGCGCTCATCACCGGAGCCGCTCGCGGACAGGGGCGCAGCCACGCGCTCCGGCTGGCGGAGGAGGGCGCCGACATCATCGCCGTCGACCTCTGCGCCCCCGTGCCGAATCTGCAGTATCCGCCGGCGACGGAGGAAGACCTCGCCGAGACGGTTCGGCAGGTCGAGGCGCTGGATCGCCGGATCGTCGCGTCCACGACCGACGTGCGCGACCGGGACGCCTTCAAAGCGGCGATCGACGAGGGGGTCGCGACCCTCGGGAAGCTCGACATCGTCGTCGGCAACGCCGGCATCTGCATCATCGCCGCCTACGACGAGGTGACCCCGCAGATCTGGGACGACACGATCGCGACCAATCTCACCGGGGTGTTCAACACCGTGCAGCTCTCGGCGCCGCACCTCATCGCGGCAGGTGGAGGCTCCATCATCCTGACCAGCTCGGCGGCCGGGCTCAAGGGACTGCCCTTCCTCGCACCCTACGTGGCCTCGAAGTGGGGCGTGACCGGACTGGGCAAGGCCTTCGCCGCGGAACTCGCGGTGCACAACATCCGGGTCAACACCCTGCACCCCACGGGTGTCGCCACGCCGATGGGCGAGATGGGCAACGCCTTCCCGCCCCTGCTGGAGAAGAACCCCAACCTCGGCGGCATGCTGGCCAACATGCTCCCGATCCAGGTCACCGAACCGCGGGATCAGTCCAACGCCGTCCTCTTCCTCGCCAGCGACGAAGCCCGGTACATCACCGCGATGGCGATGACGGTCGACGCCGGAAACACCCAGTACTGACCAAGAACACCCAGAACTGAAGGGACACGACATGGGAATGCTCGAGGGCAGAGTCGCCCTCATCACCGGAGGATCACGCGGCCAGGGCCGTGCGCACGCGATCACCTGCGCGCGTGAGGGCGCCGATGTGATCATCATCGACACCCTCGACCAGATCAGCACGGTCAGCTATCCGATGGCCCAGCAGGCCGACATCGACGAGACCGTGAGGCAGGTCGAGGAACTCGATCGACGGATCGTCCCGGTCGTCGGGGATGTCCGGAGCCAAGCCGACCTCGACCGGGCCGTCGCCGAGGGCCTCGCCGCCTTCGGGCGCCTCGACATCCTGATCGCCAACGCCGGGATCTTCTCCCTCTCACCCGCTCACGAACTCACCGATGAGATGTGGGACGACATGATCGCGGTCAATCTCACCGGGGTGTGGAAATCGGCCAAGGCCGTGCTCCCGCAGATGATGGAGCAGGGCAGCGGCTCGATCGTCATGACGTCGTCGATCAACGGACTCGAACCGGGTGCGAACTACGTCCACTACTGCGCAGCGAAGTACGGCGTCGTCGGGATCATGAAGACGCTCGCCCTGGAGTACGCCCGCCACGGCATCCGGGTCAATTCGGTGCATCCCGGCGCCATCCTCACCCCGATGACCAGTTGGCAGGGGGCGTGGGACATGATGAGCGGCAAACCTGCGGGCGAGGGCACCGAGGAGGACATGCTCGCGGCCGGCTACCACTTCCACGCCCTGAAGGGCCACGGATTCCTCTCACCCCAGCGCATCGCGGACGCCGCGCTGTGGCTCAACTCCGACCTCGCGTCCGCTGTCACGGGCATCGCCGTGCCCGTCGACGCCGGGCACCTGCTGATGCCGGGCGTGAACGCCGACCCCATCCGATAACCGAGAAAGGAAGATGACCATGGGAGTCCTCGAAGGCAAAGTCGCCTTCATCACCGGAGCAGCGCGCGGACAAGGTCGCGCGCACGCCGTTCGTCTCGCCCAGGAGGGCGCGGACATCATCGCGGTGGACATCGCCGCGCAGATCGACTCCGTCGCCTACCCGATGGCGACTCCCGAAGACATGGCGGAGACGGTTCGGCAGGTCGAGGAACTCGACCGCCGTATCCACGCCGTACAGGCCGATGTGCGGGATCGCGCCGCCCTGCAGGCCGCGTTCGACGGCGGAGTTGCCCTGCTCGGCGGAGTCGACATCGTCCTCGGCAACGCCGGCATCGCCCCTCTGTCGATGCATCCCACCGAGCAGGAGTGGTTCGATGTCATCGACGTGAATCTCACCGGGGTCTACCACACGGTCGAGGTCGCGAAGCGGGCGCTGATCGACCGCGGCGGAGGGGCGATCGTGCTCACCAGTTCGACCGCGGGGCTCGCCGGCATCGGCGGTGCCACGCCCGGGGGGCTCGGCTACACCGCCGCCAAGCACGGCGTCGTCGGGCTCATGCGCTCGTACGCCAACCAGCTGGCTCCGCACAGCATCAGGGTCAACACCGTTCACCCGACGGGCGTCGACACGCCCATGGTGGTCAACGACGTCATGCAGGAGTTCCTGCAGAGCGACCCCCAGCTCAGCAACGCGATGGCCAACGCTCTGCCGGTCCCGATGCTGGACGCTGTCGACATCAGCAACGCCATCCTGTTCCTCGTCTCCGACGCCGGCCGCTACGTCACCGGTGTCACCCTGCCGGTCGACGCCGGCTTCCTCAACAAGCGCTGAACAAGGGAGAACACCATGGGACGACTCGACGGAAAGGTCGCGTTCATCACCGGAGCAGCGCGTGGGCAGGGCCGCTCGCATGCGATCCGTTTCGCTCAGGAGGGCGCGGACATCATCGCGATCGATGTATGCGAACGCATCCCGGAGAACCCGTATAACCCCGCCACCGAGGAGGACCTCGCCGAGACCGTTCGGCAGGTGGAGGCGCTGGACCGGCGGATCATGGCCCGCAAGGCCGACGTCCGCGACTGGGACCAGGTGAAGTCCGCCGTCGACGACGGCGTGGCCGAGCTCGGTCGCCTCGACATCGTGTCGGCCAACGCCGGCATCTCCGGACGGCCGAACGTGTCGGAGGAGATCCCCGACGACGAGTTCACGAACATGATCGACATCAACCTCACCGGAGTGTGGCGCTCGGCGAAGGCGGCGATTCCGCACCTCCGCGCTGCCGGTGGCGGGTCGATCGTGATCACCAGCTCGGACGCGGGGCTGTTCGCCTATCCGAACATCTCGCACTACGTCTCGGCCAAACACGGGGTGATCGGACTCATGCGGACGCTTGCGCTGGAACTCGCACCGGCGATGATCCGGGTGAATGCAATCTGTCCCACGACGGTCGACACCGACATGGTGCAGAACCAGGCGATCTACAGCCTCTTCCGGCCGGATCTCGAGAATGCGACGAAGCAGGACTTCGCGGACGCGGCGATCCAGATGAATGCGCTGCCGATCCCGTGGGTGGAGTCCATCGACATCTCCAACGCGCTGCTCTTCCTCGCCTCGGACGAGGCCCGGTACATCACCGGCGTTGCCCTGCCGGTCGACGCCGGCGCAGCGGTCAAGTAGGGGAGAGCACCGTGACGATCGACGCACTGTCCCACGTGGAGGATGCCGACACCCTCCGCGACAACCGTGCGCGGATCGCCGCGCGGCTCGTCGGCCGCGAGCGTGAACTGGAGCTCACGCTCGCGGCCGTCGCCGCGGGTCGCGACATCGTGCTGGAGGGTCCCCCGGGCACGAGCAAGACGACCATCCTGCGCGCGATCACCGACGAGTGGGGCATTCCGCTGCTCTTCGTCGAGGGAAACGCCGACCTGACGCCGGCGAAGCTCGTCGGCCACCACAATCCAGCGCGCGTGCTGCGGGAGGACTACTCTCCTGACAATTTCGTTCCGGGGCCGCTCCTCGAAGCGATGCAGCGCGGCGGGTTCCTCTACATCGAGGAGTTCAACCGCGCGCCCGAGGACACCCTGAACACCCTGCTGACCGCGATGGCGGACCGCTCGATCACCGTTCCCCGGGTGGGGCGCATCGAGGCCCTGCCGACCTTCCGGGTCATCGCGTCGATGAACCCCTACGACAACGTGGGAACGACGCGCCTGTCAACGAGCGTGCACGACCGCCTCAACCGGCTCGCCGTCGACTACCAGAACGCGCCGGAGGAGGAGCAGATCGTGACGCTGCGCACCGGGGCGGCCGGACCGCTCGCCGAGCGGATGGTGGCGGATGCCGTCGCGGTGACGCGTGCCACGCGCGACCATCCGGACGTCCGGCAGGGTTCCAGCGTGCGCGGTGCGATCGACACGACCCTCGTTGCCGAGCGGCTGGCCGCCCTTCGCGGGTGCGTCGACCCGGTCGCGGCCGAGTACCCCGAGCTGATATTTGACGCCATGGTGGTCGCGCTGTCGGGGCGCATCCACCTGGATGAGGCGGTCGAGACGACTCCGGAGGCCGTGCTGCGTGAGATCTGGGAGGACCGCTTCGTGCTCGAACCGCGTCAGGCCGCGCCGGGATGAAGAGAAGTGGCCGCTGACACTCCGCTCCGCTCGGGCCGGCGACGCACGTCGACGACGCGCGGCGCTCCGCTGAAGCGGACGCCGAAGCGGCTCGACGACACGCCCACGGTGTTCGACGCGACCGGCCGAGGAGGAGTGGCCATGCGAAGCGGCGGCGGACGCGGTGCCGCGGCGCTCCCGATGCGCGGCGCGACGGCGCCGGGGGAGACCGATGAGCCGGGAGTGCTCGTCACGGCACCGGCCGAGGTCGCTGAGATCGATCCGGCGGTGCGGGCGACGGCACGTCAGATCGCCTCACGCCTCTCCATGCGCCGGGCGAGGAGGGATGTCACGACGCGGCGCGGCATCGGCGACCTGCTCAGCGTGCCCTACCGGGGCGCCTCGGACGAGATCGACCTCGACAAGACGATCGAGGTCCTCGCCGAGCGGCCGGTGCCCGAAGACGAGGACATCGTGGTGCGCGAGCGGATGCGCACCACCCGATCGGTCGTGCTCCTGGTCGACGTGTCGGGGTCGATGCGGGGAGAGCGGATCAAGACGGCCGCCGCGACGGTGGGGGCGGTGGCGTCGGAGTTGCACGCCGACGCCATCGGTGTCATCGCCTTCTGGTCGGACGCGGCGATCGTGTCGAGACTCGGCGACGTCGTCCGGCCCATGGCGCTGCTCGATGACATCCTCCGCATCCCCGCCCGGGGACTGACGAACATCGCCTTCCCCCTGGAGCTGGCGCAGCAGCAGCTCGCACGAGTGCCCGCCCGTGATGCGCGCGTGCTGCTGCTGTCGGACTGCGTGCACAACGCGGGTCCCGATCCGCGGCCGCTCGCCGCCCGCCTTCCGCGGCTCGATGTCCTCCTCGACGCGACGGGGGAGAAAGATGTCGAGCTCGGCCGGGAATTGGCGGCCAAGGGAAGAGGCATCTGCCGCATCATCCACGGCCATCGCGATGTCGCGCCGGCCGTCTCCGAGATCTTCGCGGGCACATGACCCGCATCCCTACGAGGCACAGCAGAGGAGTCCCATGAAGCTCGACGTGAAGAACCTGTGGCCCTGGCGGCAGAACCCGTGGTTCGAGACCGTCTTGGAAGCGCAGCGGCGGGCGCGCAAGCGCCTCCCGCCGTCGGTGTACGCCGCACTCGTGGCAGGGTCGGAGCGCGGCCGCACGCCCCGCGACAATCAGGACGCATTCGCCGAACTGCAGTTCGCCCCGCACGTGGCGGGCCATCAGGCCGAGCGCGACCTGTCGACGACGGTGCTGGGCATCCCGATCTCGCTTCCCGTGCTCATCTCGCCGACAGGCGTGCAGGCCGTCGACCCCGCCGGTGAGCTCGCCGTGGCACGGGCGGCGGCGGCGCGCGGCACGATCATGGGGCTGAGCTCGTTCGCCAGCAAGCCCGTCGAAGAAGTGGTCGCCGCCAACGGCAACACCTTCTACCAGCTGTACTGGACGGGCTCGAAGGAGTCGATGATCCAACGGATGGATCGCGCGCGGGATGCCGGGGCGAAGGCCCTGATCGCGACGCTCGACTGGTCGTTCTCCATCGGCCGCGACTGGGGAAGCCCGGCCATCCCCGAGAAGCTCGACCTGAACGCGATGGTCAAATTGGCGCCGGAGGCGATCCGCAGGCCGGGATGGACCCTGCGTTTCCTCCGGGAGGGGCTTCCCGATCTCACCGCCCCGAATCTCCAGCCGCCGGACGGCGCGGCCCCGACGTTCTTCGGCGCCTACTACGAGTGGATGCAGACGCCTCCGCCCTCGTGGGAGGACGTCGAATGGCTCCGTGAGGAGTGGGGCGGGCCGTTCATGCTCAAGGGCATCACCCGCGTCGACGACGCTAAACGCGCCGTCGACATCGGAGCCCACGCGATCTCGGTGTCCAACCACGGCGGTAACAACCTCGACACCACGCCGGCGACCATCCGGTGCCTCCCGGCGATCGCCGAGGCGGTCGGCGACCAGATCGAGGTGCTGCTGGACGGCGGCGTTCGCCGCGGGGGAGATGTCGCCAAGGCGCTCGCTCTCGGGGCGCGTGCCGTGATGATCGGCCGCGCCTACCTGTGGGGCCTCGCGGCCAACGGTCAGGCCGGGGTGGAGAACGTGCTCGATCTGCTGCGGATGGGGCTCGACTCCGCCGTGCTCGGACTCGGTCATCGTTCGATCGCCGACCTCAGTCCGAGCGACCTCTGGATTCCCCCCGACTTCGCCCGGGTCCTCGGCGCAGGGTCCCCCGGGGCGCCGGAGACCCCG
This sequence comes from Microbacterium sp. AK009, assembly GCF_013410955.1. Lineage (GTDB taxonomy): Bacteria > Actinomycetota > Actinomycetes > Actinomycetales > Microbacteriaceae > Microbacterium. Next base: position 293,364 of record NZ_JACCCG010000001.1, read on the forward strand.
AAGCGGCGCTCGCCGAAGAAGCCCGCGGTCCGGCCGGAAGATGCCACGCTCGACGGCGAGGTGCCGGCCGGCGCGAAATGATGTGAGGATGCCGCCGCTCGATCCACCGCTTTCCGGGCCACCCCCGCAGGCCGCGCCGCCGCACCGCCTCGCGTCGCACACGTGGGAGTCGGCGGGCGGCATCCTCCTCGTCCCCCTCGGGTCGACCGAGCAGCACGGTCCGCACCTGCCGCTCGCCGTCGACGCCATGATCGCCGAGGCGGTCGCGGACGACCTTGCCCATCGGTGGCGATCACGGGGCACGGCCGCCGTGGTGGCGCCGGTGCTGTCGTACGGGGCGAGCGGCGAGCATGAGGGCTTCGCGGGCACCATCTCGATCGGCACCGAGGCGATGCGGGCCGTCGTCGTCGAGATCGGCCGCTCGGCGGGCCGGTGGGCGGATCGCATCGTCTTCGTCAACGGCCACGGGGGAAACGTCGAGGCTCTCGCGGAGGCGGTCGCGCTGCTGCGGTCGGAGGGGCGAGACGTCCGCTCGGTGGGGTGCGGGGTGCCGGGGTCGGATGCGCACGCCGGCCGCACGGAGACCTCGATCCTGCTCCACCTGTCGCCGCAGAGTGTCCGCGTTTCACGCCAGGCGCCGGGGGAGACCCGCCCGCTGGACGAGATCTTCCCGCTGCTGCGCGAGCGCGGGGTCGCGGCGGTGTCGCCGAACGGCGTTCTGGGTGACCCGACCGGGGCATCGGCCGAGGAAGGAGCGGAGCTCCTCCGTGCCATGAGCGATGCGGCCTGGCAGGTGGTGCGACGGTGATGGTGACCGACGGAGAGGGGCGTGCCTCGTCGCCCGGGCTCCCGGACGGCTTCACCGTGAGGATCGGGCGGCAGACGCAGGTCGTCGACGACGGGGACGTGCTCATCGGTGGGACGAGCGCTCGGGTGGTGCGACTGACGCGTCAGGCCCGGTCGATCGTGTCGGCCGGCACCGTGGTCGTTCGCGATGCGGCATCCCGCACCCTCGCGGAGTATCTCCTCGACACCGGCTTCGCCCACCCGGTGCCGCATGCCCTGCCCGAGATCGGGTTCGACCGTCTGACCGTGGTCATCCCGGCGAAAGACCGGGCGGTCCTTCTCGCGCGGCTCCTGCGAAGCATCCCGGACGAGGTCGCCGAGGTGATCGTCGTCGACGACGGCTCGGATGACCCGGAGGCGATCGCGCGTGTGGCGGATTCTGCGGGCGTCCGGCTGATCGTGCACCCGCAGAACCTCGGGGTGTCGGCGGCGCGCAACTCGGGGATGCGCGCGGCTGCGACCGAGTTCGTGGCGTTCGTCGACACGGATGTGGTGGTGGATGCCGACTGCCTCTCGCTCCTGCTCAGGCATTTCGCCGACCCGCGCCTGGCGTTGGCTGCGCCGAGGGTCGTCGGCATGACGGAGGGCCCGCCGACGTGGATCACGCGGTACGAGGATGCGCGATCGTCACTGGATCTCGGTGTGGACAGCGCACCCGTCGTGCCGCGGACGCGGGTCGCCTGGGTCCCGACGACGTGCGTCGTGGGACGGGTGGAGCTCCTCGGTGACGGCTTCGACGAGACCACGCACGCCGGCGAGGATGTCGACCTCGTCTGGCGGCTCCATGCCGCCGGGCACCGGGTGCGGTACGAACCGGCCGCCGCCGTGCGTCATGAGCATCGCACGCGCGCGTCGCGCTGGCTGGGACGGAAGTTCTTCTACGGCACCGGCGCCCAGCCCCTCGCCGCCCGCCATCCCGAGAACATCGCCCCGGTGGTGCTCGCGCCGTGGAGCGCCCTCGTTCTGGGTGCAGCCCTTGCGCAGCGGAGGTGGTCGTTGCCGGTCATCGTCGGCACCGCGGCGTTCGTGTCGTGGCGGATCGCTCGGCGCATCGGTCACGTGCGACACCCGTACCGCGTCTCGGTGCGGCTCGTCGCCGGCGCGCTGGTGTCCACGGCCGCGCAGGGGATCGCCCTGTTCGTGAGGCACTGGTGGCCCCTCGCGGTCGTGGCCGCCGTCTTCTCCGGCCGCCTCCGGCGCGCTCTCGTCGTGGCGGCGGTGGCGGATGCCGCGTGGGAGTACGTGCGGCTTCGGCCACACCTTGATCCGGTCCGCTTCGCGGTCGCGAAGCGCCTGGACGATCTCGCCTACGGCGCGGGGGTGTGGTGGTCGTCGTTGCGGGCCGCGTCGGTTCGCGCGCTCCTGCCGGCATTCGTGCGCACCGCCCCTCGTCCCCGCGGGGCGCGTCCGCAGCCACCCGACGCGACCCGTCGCTGAGCGGCCCGCCCCCGCCCCGCCCTCACAGCCAGCCGCGGTCGCGGGCGGCCCTCGCGGCGTCGTGCCGGGTGGCGGCCCCGGTCTTCTGCATCGCACTCGAGAGGTAGTTGCGCACCGTGCCGGGGGCCAGGTGCAGTCGTCGTGCGATGTCTCTGACCGAGTAGCCCTCGCGGGTCTCGCGCAGGGCGTCTGCCTCGCGGTCGGTGAGGGGCGAGTCATCCACCACGGATGCCTCGAGCACGTCGTGGGCGATCCATCGCCCTCCCGCGTGGATCTTGTGGATCACCTCGACGATCTCCTCGGGGTCGGCGCCCTTGCTCATGAAGCCGACGATCCCGAGTCCGAGGGCCCGTCGCAGCACCCCCGGCCGCGCGTGCCGGGTGAGCATCAGCACCCGCTGGTCGGGCCGCTCCCCGAGGATGACGCGCACGGCCTCGAGACCGTCCAGCTCCGGCATCTCCAGATCGATGACCACGACGTCGGGGTTGTGCTGCCGCGTCGCGGTGACGGCGTCGGCGCCGTTGTCGGCTTGCGCGACGACCTCGATCGTGCCGTCGAGGGGGAGGAGCGCGGCGAGTGCGCCACGCAGGAGGCGTTCGTCGTCGGCCAGAACGATACGGACGGGTTCCGCGTCGGTCATCACGTCATCTCCTTCATTTGATCGGCGGAACTCGCCGGGATGCGGGCGGTCACGACGAATCGCTCGGGAGTGCGCGTGATGTGCAGGCTGCCGTCTGCGTTCTCCACGCGCTCGCGCAGTCGCGCCAGGCCGCGAAGGCTCATCTCCGTCGCCTCCCCGATCCCGTCGTTGGCGACCTCCACGGCGACGGGGGACGCCGTGATCGACACCGCGGTCGGGTGCGCGTGGCGGAGCAGATTCGTCGTCGCCTCGCGCAGCACCTGGGCCAGGAGCGGATGCGCGGCGGCACCCGGGTCGCCGTCGAAGCGGGCATCCACCGTCAGGCCGGCAGCCTCGCACAGCCGTTTGGCGTTCTCGAGTTCGGCGACGAGGTTCAACTCGTGGTGCGCATACGCCAGCGACCGGGTCGCCGTGATCGTCTCGTCGGCGATCCGACGGATCTCACCGAGCTCCGCGTCGGCACGATCCGGGTCGGTGCGGATCACCTTCCTCGCGAGCGCCGCCTTGAGTTTGATGACGTGCAGGGAGTGGCCCTGGATGTCGTGCAGGTCGCCGGCGAACCGCACCCGCTCGCGGGCCACGGCGAGATCGGCTTCCGTCTGCTTCGCACGCTCCAGCCGCCGGGCGATCAGCCACGCCTGCTCGCACGTGAGGATGACCCCGAAGACGAACAGCGTGCCGATGAGCGGGACGACGACGTATGAGGCGAAGAGGATCCAGGTCGGGGAGCGGAACGCGAACCCGCTGGCACCGATCGCCGCGACTCCGATCGCGAAGAACCCGACCCAGATCCTCCAGCGCCCGGTGCGGAGGAGCAGCATCCCTCCGACGAGGGCGAGGGGGACGAACCCGATGAAGGTCGTGCCCCGCAGCGCGTCGGCGGTCCAGGTCGCCGCGGTGAACGCCAGGGCGAAGATCGCGTGCCGGGGATAGCCGTCCAGGCTCCAGGCCCGCAGCACGCCGAGGGCCAGCAGATAGCCGAACGCCATCGTCAGGCCCTCCCACCACGACCGGGCGGTGAGCGCCACACCCACGATGCTCAGCGGCGCGATCGCGGCGATGGCGCTGAGCATCGACACCCGTCGCATCCGGGCATCGATCGGGGGGTCCTGCTGAACGTGTCGGATCAGTTCTGCTCCCCGCTGCGCTCTCGCCTCATCGCGCGGTCGGTGCGGATCTTGGCGAGCATCGCCGCGACGAGGAGGGCGAGGGCCACGTACATCAGGAAGGGGTTCTCGACGAAGATCCGCGTGATGGCCTCGGGGAGGGTCACGAAGAGACCGAAATCGAAGAAGTACAGACCAATGTAGGCGAGGAAGATGACCGCCGAGACGGCGATGAGTCCACCCAGGAGGGTGCTGCGAAGTCTGGTCACGGTGCCAGCGTCGTCGTGTGCGGCGGGCGGCGGTAGTGACGTGGTGTCACTTCTCGTCGTGACGTGACGCCACTGCACGAAAGCCTTCGCGCGGTGTGCCATGGATGCATGACTTCCACATCGACTGTTCCCGTCCCGACGGCGCGCGTGCCGTTCTGGCGGCGTCCCTTCCGCCTCATCCGCGAGAACGCCCGCGTGTACCTTCTGCTCAACCTCGCCATCTACGGACTCGTCCTGATCGGCTTCGCGATCGGCCTGATGTTCCCCGAGCTCAACGAAGCGCGTATCGCCGCGCTCGAAGAGAACGGCGACGCCGACCTGGTGGCCCGGGTGTTCATGAACCCGGTGCTGTTCGGCCTGGTGATCCTGGGGGTGAACGTGGTCCGGCTGAGCCTGGTCACCATCGTCCTGCCGTCCCTGATCGTGCCCTTTGCAGGGCTCGGATTCTTCGCCTACTGGGCGCTGCAGACCGGGATCACGCTCGCCCCGAGCACTCCCGTGGGATGGGTCGCTCAGATCCCGCACGGACTGACCGTGATCATCGAGCTCCAGGCCTACCTGATGCTCGCCCTGGGCGCCTACCTTCTCGGCAAGCACTGGCTCTTCCCCCGCACCGTGGGGGCGAAGAACCGGCGGCAGGGCTACGTCCGGGGTCTGCAACGGATCGGTCTCCTGGCGCTGCCGGCGCTGGCCCTCCTCGTGATCGGCGCGGTCTGGGAGGCGCTGTCGCTGCGGTACCTGGTCGGGCCGCTCAGCGAGCTGCTTCTCTGAATCGGGTGCCCTGACCTCGGACGCACAGCGGAAACGGGGCGATCGCGTGGGGGCGCGGTCGCCCCGTTTCATCGCGAGGGCGTCACGCCGAGAGCGCGACGTCCTCCCCGCGAGCGTGAGCGGCGATGTCGTCCAGCGACAGGTGCAGCGCAGCGGCGACCGCCGCGACCGTCTCGAACGAGGGGGTGGGGAGGCGCCCCGTCTCGATCTTGCGGAGCGTCTCCGCCGAGACTCCGGCGCACCCGGCGACATCGACGATCGATCGGTCACCCCGAGCCTCGCGCAGGAACGCACCGACGCGTCGGCCGCGCGCGAGGGTCTCGGGAGTGTGGGGCAGGCGCACCATCATGCGGCCAGCCTAGCGGTATTATCGTCCCGGTATTCTTATACCGCCCCGCTCGCCCCCGAAACCCCGAAGGCGCCCCTCATGATCGAGATCCTCAACGCCCGCCAACTCGAGCACGCACGGTCTGCCGGCGCCATCGTGGGGGCGACGCTCCAGGCGCTGCGCGAGCGCGTGACCGCAGGCGTGAACCTCCTCGAGATCGACGAGTGGGCGCGGCAGCTCATCGTGCAGGCGGGCGCGCAATCCTGCTACGTCGACTACGCGCCATCCTTCGGCAACGGTCCGTTCGGTCACTACATCTGCACGGCCGTCAACGACGCCGTTCTCCACGGGATGCCGCATGACTACGCCCTGCAGCCCGGAGACCTCCTCACCCTCGACCTCGCCGTGCTGAAGGACGGCATCGCCGCCGACGCCGCGATCAGCTTCGTCGTCGGGCCCGAAACCCCCGGAGCGAACGGAAACCCCGAAGCCCCCGAAGGCGCCGCCCTCATCGCCGTCACCGAGCGCGCGCTCGCCGCCGGCATCGAGGTCGCCCGTTCAGGCAACCGCATCGGCGACATCTCCCACGCGATCGGCACGGTGCTCACCGATGCCGGATACCTCGTGAACACCGAGTTCGGTGGCCACGGCATCGGCACCACCATGCACGGCGACCCGCACGTGCCCAACATCGGCCGCCCCAGCCGGGGCTACAAGCTGCGCCCGGGTCTCCTCCTCGCGCTGGAGCCCTGGGTCATGGCTGACACCGACGTCCTCATCACCGACCCCGACGGCTGGACGCTCCGCAGCGCCACGGGCTGCCGCACCGCGCACACCGAGCACACCATCGCCATCACCGAGGGCGAGCCTGAGATCCTCACCCTCCCGCGCTAGGGCTCACCCGTCACGTCACGTCGAGAGACGGGTCCGGCCCGGCATCCGAGACGACCTCCGTCGCACCGCTCACCGATGTCACCTCGTCCGCCGGATCCTTCTGAGCGCGGCTGAGAAGAACGAACGGCACCGCGACGGCACTGATCACTCCGCTCCACAGCAGCGACTGCCCGTATCCGCCGATGTCGGCGGCGCGCCCGAGCACCGGCTGCCACACCACACCGCCGCCCGAACCGAGCAGCGAGTCGAACGACAGCACCGTCGCCCGCTGCTGCGACGGGATCATGTCGTTGAGGTAGGCGCGGCGCACGGGGTCGTCGATGGCCGAGACGATGCCCCAGGCGGCGAGCAGCGCGACCGCGACCCAGAAGTTCTGCACGAGTCCGAGCACGACGAGAACGAAGATGCTCCCCACGGTCGCGATGAGGATGACGGTGGTCCGGCGTCGGAACAGCCGCCGCACCCAGGGCGCGAGCGCGCCGCCCACGATCGACGAGCCGGCGAGAAGGGCGGCGGCGAGCCCGGCGATCGAGTACGCCTCCTCGTCGCCCCAGAGCTCGAGCAAGTAGGGCTGCAGCGCGTAGAACACATACATGCCGACCCCGGCGGCGAACGGGCTGGCGAGCATGAGCCACCGCACCGGCCGGTTCCCGAGTCCGTACGTCACTGACGCCCGGAACACCGTCCGTGTCGCCCGCAGCGGCCCCTCGCTGCGGGCGGGTGTGAAGCCGAGGTCGCGCATGAGCAGGGCGGCGACGACGAGCATGACCACGAGGATTCCGCCGCGTACGAGGAATGGCACGCCGAGGTTCGTCAGCTGGGCGATGACGCCGCCGAGCACCGACCCCGCGAGCATCGCGACCCCGCCGACGATCTGGGCCCGCCCGAACACCGTCTCGAGGCTCCCGGTGTACCCGGTCGCGCGGAGCGCATCGACGAGCCACGCGTCGACGGCCCCCGAGAAGAACGTGAATCCCAGCCCCAGCAGCATCGACACCACCGCCCACGCCCAGAACGGCGACTCCATCACCCAGAGCCACCAGTAGAGCGCGGTCGTGATGGCGAGCGTCAGCGTTCCGAGGAGGTATGACACCCGGCGGCCGAGGGTGTCGGCGACGACCCCCGTCGGAATCTCGAAGATCAGCATGCCGGCGGTGAAGAACGCGTTGGCCGCGAACGCCTCGAGGTTGCTCAATCCGGCGTCGAGGAGGAACAGGGTGTTGATGCCCCAGATGAACGAGGCGGCGAGGGTGTTGCCGAGCATGAGCGTGTAGTAGGTGCCCTGCACACGCCGCGGCGATGGTGTCATGTGTTCAGTGTGCTCCTCGCTGCGGACACCCGTCGCGCATCATTGCTGGTGACGATGATCGTGGTCGTCGTCTTCGTCCTCCAGCAGCATCCCCACCGACGTCGCGCACGCATCACCCCGCCATGCCTCAATGCCCTCGCGCACGGCGAACACCGCGATGACGAGCCCGGCGATGGCGTCGGCCCACCACCAGCCCCAGAGGCTGTTCACGGTGAGTCCGAGCAGCACCGCCGCCGACAGGTATGTGCAGATGAGGGTCTGCTTCGAGTCGGCGACAGCCGTCGCGGAGCCGAGTTCGCGCCCGGCTCGGCGCTCTGCCCACGACAAGAACGGCATGATCACGACGCTGAGGGCGGTGATGAGGATGCCGAGGGGGCTGTGCTCTGCCTCGACTCCCGCGACGAGGGTGACGAGCGACGTGGCGGTGACGTAGACCGCGAGGGCGAAGAAGGCCAAGGCGATGACGCGGAGCGTCGGCTTCTCCCACCGCTCCGGGTCGCGTCGTGTGAACTGCCACGCGACCGCCGCCGCTGAGAGAACCTCGATCGTCGAATCGAGGCCGAACGCGATGAGGGCGCCCGACGAGGCGATGCTCCCCGCCGTGATGGCCACGACCGCCTCGACGACGTTGTACGCGATGGTGCCCGCGACGATCCATCGGATGCGACGGCGGAGCGTGTGGGTGCGTGCCTCGGTCGGCGAGGTGGCGTGCGTGCTCATGCGCACGTGCAGGTCGGGCCGGTGCAGCATCCCGGGTCGGTGAGGAGCACGACCTGCAGGAGTTCGCCGAGTGCGGCGGCGATGTGCGGATCGCTCAGGCGATACGACGATCGACGGCCCTCGGGCGTCGCCTCCACGAGCCCGCACCCCCGAAGGCAGGCGAGCTGGTTCGACATCACCTGTCGCGAAACGTCGAGCGCATCGGCGAGATCCGACGGATAGGCGGGGGCATCCCGCAGCGCCAGCAGGATCGCGGCGCGGGTGGGGTCGGACAGCGCGTGTCCGAAGCGTGCGAGCGCAGCCGTGTGGGTGGGGGTTGCGGACAGGATCGCCGAGGTCACGGCTGCGATAGTACAGCAAATCCTGAATAGAGCCGAGGCTTCGCCGCGTTGAGCGCTCACGGGCCGCCTCCCCGAGCGTGAGGTGCAGCAGCAGCGCGGTGCGCGCTTCGGTCGCTCGCGAAAGGGGTAGGCGAGGCCGCGCTTGACACGCGCGGTCACGTCCTCCATGATCGTGCCAAGACGTTTTGCCAATACGATTTGCCAAGACGTTTTGCCAGGAGTCTGCAACTCACCCGATCACATGAAGAATGGAGACGAAGTGATGGCGCTTCGTGACAATCACCGTGCTGCAGCAGCGCACGGACGGCGCGGACTCGCGGCAGTCGCCGCATTGGCTGCCGGCGCCCTGGCACTCAGCGGATGCGGGGCGGGCGGTTCCGGCGCGGCTCCGGCCGACGCCGACTCCCTGACCGTCGTCGTGGAAGGCGGCGGCAAGGCTGAGCTGCAGCCGATCGCCGACCTCTACCTCGAAGAGACCGGCACCGAGGTCACGCTCCTCGAGCTGCCCTACGCCGGGCTCTACGACCGGATCTCGTCCGAGCTCAAGGCGGGCACACCGTCCTTCGACATCGCTGCCCTCGACGCGATCTGGCTGACCGCGTTCGCCCCGGGGCTGGCGCCCCTGGATGACCTGTACACCGACGAGGTGAAGAGCGACCTTTTCGAAGGACTCGTCACCGAAGCGCAGGTCGACGGGACCTACGTCGGGGTGCCGGTGTGGACCAACTCGGAGATCCTCTTCTACCGCACCGACCTCTTCGAGGACCCGCAGAACAAGGCCGACTTCGCTGCGAAGTACGGCTACGACCTCGTACCGCCGACGACGTGGGAGCAGTACCGCGACGCGGCGGAGTTCTTCACCCGTGACACCGACGGCGACGGCGAGATCGATCTCTACGGCACAGACGTCAAGGGAGCGGTCGAAACCGAATGGCTCGCCACCGTCTCGCAGGCGGGTGAGGAGCACATGGTGATCGATGCCGAGTCGGGCGAGGTGACGATCGACAGTGCCGCGCACAAGGAGGCGCTGGACTACTACGTGAGTCTGCTGCCCTTCGCGCCTGCAGGCGCCGCCCAGCTCGACTGGGCCGGCTCGCAGAACCTCTTCTACCAGGGCAACCTCGCCATGATGAGGTTCTGGGGTCACGCCTACCGTCAGACCCCCGAGGACTCGCCCGTCAAGGACGACATCGGTGTCGCGCCGATGATCGCCGGCCCCGGTGGCATCGCCGGCGTACCCGGGGCGTGGTACCTGTCGGTTCCGGCGTCGGGTTCGAAGAACGAGGCGGCCACCGACTTCATCCAGTTCGCCTACGAGAACAACGATCTGTCGGCCGACACCTCCCTGGGCCTCGTGGCACGCAAGAGCGCCTTCGAGAGCAAGGCCGGCGAGGCCGGCTTCGAGAACTATGCGGCACTCCTCGAGACCCTCGAATCAGCCCAGACCCTGCCGCGGCCGGCAACGGCGGAATGGCAGGAGATTACAGATTCCGTCTTGATCCCGCTGATCCAGAAGGCCGTCGAGCCGGATGCTGACACGGCGGCGCTCCTCTCCGAGGCCAAGACCCAGATCGAGCAGATCACTCAGTAGTTCCGGCTTCGGACGACAGACGCGAGGACACATCCATGCACACACGAACCACGGGAGGGGTGGCCTCCGCCGCCCCTCCCGCGGGGGTGGCGTCGAATCCGCCGCAGCCCGCACCCCCGGCGGCGGCTCCGCGGCGTCGGCGGCAGAGCCGGATGAGCGATCGGCGTTTCGCGCTCCTGCTCATGCTGCCGGCGGGAGCCTTCCTCGCCGTCTTCGTCCTGTGGCCCCTCGCACGCTTCGTCTACGACAGCTTCTTCGTCATCTCGCCGTTCGCGGGGGCTCCCCGCGAGTTCGTCGGCTTCGCCAATTACGCAGCTGCCTTCGCATCCGAGGCATTCCAGAACGCGTCGGTGCGAACCGTCGTGTACACGCTCATCGTCGTGGTCGCCGAGTTCACCCTCGGGTTGGCGGTCGCCCTGCTCTTCACCGCTCTCGGTCACCGCTCGGCGGTGTTCCGCACGATCTTCATGTATCCGCTCATGATCGCCCCGGTGGTCGCGGGCCTGCTGTGGCGGTTCCTGCTGATCGACAACTTCGGCATCGTCAACGAACTGCTCTTCCGCGCCGGCATCCTGTCGAGCCCGGATCAGATCCAGTGGCTCAGCGACCCGAACATCGCCCTCTTCGCGGTGGCGCTCCCCGACATCTGGCTGACGACGTCGTTCATCACGCTCGTCCTGTTCGCCGGCCTGCAGAACATCCCCGGCGAGGTCGTCGAGGCCGCGCGCATCGACGGCGCCCGCTACCCGCGACTGTTGTTCAGCATCATCATCCCGCTGCTGCGTCCGGTCATCGCCGTCGCGCTGATCGTGCGCGGTATCGACGCGGCGCGCGCCTTCGACATCATCCTCATCCAGACGGACGGCGGTCCGCAGGGGAGTACCACCACGCTCAGCCTGCTGATCTACCGCACGATGACCCGTTTCGGCGACCCCGGCCTGGCGAGCGCCATGGGCACCGTCTACCTCTTCGTCATGCTGGCCGTCGCAGTCGCCGCCATCATGCTCATCTGGCGACCCGGGAGCACGGTGCGATGAATCCCCTCGAGACGCGCGGCCGAAGCCGCATCCTCCTCTGGGTGCTCCTCGCGGCCACCCTCATCCTCTACGGCTTCCCTTTCGTCTACCTGCTGCTGACCTCGTTCAAGACGCCGCTGGATGCGATTGCGGTGCCGCCCACCGTCTGGCCCGCACAGTGGACCCTCGAGAACTACGTCTCGGCCCTGAGTCGCGAGGGCGTTCCCGCGGCACTGATCAACAGCGTGGTGACCGCGGCGATCTCCACGGTGCTCTCCCTCGTGCTCGCGGTGCCCGCCGCCTATGCGATCACCCGTTTCCGCACGCCGAGCGGCCGGGTCTTCATCATCGCGGCCCTGGTGACACGGATGGTGCCGACGATCGCGGTGGGTGCGCCGCTCGTGGAGATCATGCGCAGCATGGGGCTGACCGACACCTCATTCGGGTTGGCACTCGCGCACACGACGATCTCACTGCCCCTGTCGATCTGGCTCATGGCGAGCTTCTTCGAGGCGGTGCCTGATGAGCTCGACGAGGCGGCGAAGGTCGACGGATGCAGCCGCCTGCAGGCTCTCTGGCGTGTGGTGCTCCCCGTCGTCACCGGCGGGCTCGCCGTCACGGCGATCTTCGCCTTCCTCGCGTCGTGGAACGAATTCCTCTTCGCCCTCCTGCTCACCTCGGTGCGGGCGCAGACCACCCCGGTGGTGATCGCGAACTTCCAGACCCAGTTCGGTCTGGACTGGGGTGGGATGACGGCGCTCGCCGCCGTCTACTCGATCCCCGTCATCATCCTGACCCTTTTCCTTCAGCGTCAGATCGTCGCGGGGCTCACCCTCGGCGCGGTCAAGGGCTGAGACCGATGAACGAACCGAGAAGCATGCCGAGCAGCAACACGTACGACGTCACCACCTGGCCGCATGGCGACCCCCACGGCGACATCGGCGCGGTGATCAACAGCATCATCGCCGACGTCAAGGCGCGGCAGTCCGACGTCGACCGCGACGGGGGCGGAAAGCCCGGCGCCGTCATCCACATCCCGCCGGGAGATTATCGCCTTCGTACTCAGGTGCGGATCGACCTCAGCTTTCTGCGGATCCAGGGCGCCGGACACGGGTTCACCTCCTCCAGCATCCGGTTCAACACTCCCCACGAGGAGTGGCCGGAGCTTCATGAACTCTGGCCAGGAGGAAGCCGCATCATCAACGACCTCCCGGCGCCGATCCCAGGCGCTGAGGCCGACGGCGCGGCGTTCCTCGTCGCGCGTGCCGGGAGTCCGCGGATCAGCTCGGTCGAGTTCGCCGACTTCTGCATCGACGGGCTGCATTTCGAGTCCGACGGAACAGGGGCGCACCCCGAGAACACCTACCGCAACGGCAAGACCGGTGTCTTCGTCGCCGACGCCAACGACTCGTTCCGCGTCACCGGCATGGGGTTCGTGTACCTCGAGCACGCGCTGACCGTCTACAACGCCGACGCCCTGTCGATCCACGACAACTTCATCGCCGAGTGCGGCACCTGCATCGAACTGCGGGGGTGGGGTCAGGCGTCGAAGATCACCGACAACCTCATCGGCGCTGGGCCGTGGGGTCGTTCCGTGTATGCCGAGCACCACGGCGGACTGCTCATCACAGCGAACAACGTCTTCCCCCGTGGCGCGAGCAGCGTTCACCTGCACGGCGTGACGAGGTCGAGCGTGACCAACAACCGGCTTCACTCCTTCTATCCGGGCATGGTCGTCTTGAGCGGCGGCAGCTCGGAGAACCTGGTCGGTTCGAACCACTTCCTCCGTGACCGCGAGCCGTGGACACCGTTCCTGAACGTCGACAACGGGCTCGACGACACCTATGGGCTGCTCGTCGTCAGCGGCGACGACAACTCCGTCATCGGCAACCACTTCTCCGAGATCGTGTCGACCGATGACATCCGCCCGCCGGGGGCGTCGCCGGTGATCATCCGCATCGCTAAGGGGACCGAGAACTACGTCGCGACGAACCACATCGTCGCCACGGATGTCGCCTCTGCACCCAGCGACTCGTGTTTCGAGGCGCAGGTGGATGCGCTCCTGACGACGCGGGGATCGCGGCGACTCGAGATCGTCGCCGTCCTCGTCGACGACGACGCATCACACACTGTCGTTCTCGACTCCGGCACCGATGACGAGGTCGTGATGGACAGGCACCGCAACGCCTTCCGGGCCACGCCGGCCGTCGCGATGGCCCCGGGGGCCGGAAAAGTGGTACGAACGTGAGGGATCGATGACGACGGGGAATCGCATGGCGGAGAAGACGGCGGGAATCCGCGATGTCGCGGCTCACGCCGGCGTCTCGCAGACGACGGTCTCGCACGTTCTGAACGCGACGCCTCACACTCGGGTGGCCGAAGACACGGCCGCGCGGGTCCGCGCTGCCGCAGAGAAGCTCGGGTACAGGCCGAACCGGTTCGCGCGGGGCCTTCGAACCCACGCTTCCGACATGATCGGTCTCGTCACAGAGGAGATCGCGACGACTCCGCACGCGGGACGGATCATCCTCGGCGCTCAGGAGGAGGCGACACGGCGCGGGCTCACCCTCGCCATCATCAACTCCGAGTTGAATCCCGACCCCGAGGTCGACTCCGCGCAGGTGCAGACGTTCCTCGACCGTCAGGCCGACGGCATAATCTACGCCACGGTCTACCACGACGAGATCGTCGCACCCGAGAATCTGCGCGCCCGTCCCGCCGTGCTCATCGGCGCACGCGACTCGACGGGAACCATCCCGGCGGTCATGCCCGATGAGCAGGCCGGGGCCGTGTCCGTGGTCGAGATGCTCCTCGCACGGGGGCACCGGCGCATCGCCTTCGCCGCGAGTGAGGAAGACGTGCCCGCGACGCGGGGGCGTCTGCTCGGGTACCAGCACGCGATGCGCGCCGCCGGCCTGCCGATCGACGATCTCGTGGCGTTCGGCACCGCCGATGCCCGGGGCGGCTACGCGGCGACGCTCCAGCTGCTGGATCACGAGCCGACCGCCGTCTTCTGCTACAACGACCGCATGGCCATGGGGGCGTATCGCGCCGCGGGGGAGCGGGGCCTGACGATCCCCAGAGATCTGTCGGTCGTCGGCTTCGACGATCAGGCCCCGATCCCCGAGAGCCTGTTCCCGACCCTCACCACGGTCACACTTCCGCACTACGAGATGGGTGCGTGGGCGGTATCGACCCTCGATGCGCTCTTGAACGGGAAGGGCGAAGATGCGCTGCTGGCGGCGCATCCGACCCTGCTCGCCTGCCCGCTGCTCGAGCGCGAGTCCGTCGCGCCGCCGCGCGTCGCCGGATCCTGAGCCAGACCCCCGACGGCGCCTTCGCCAGAGACCGGAGGGGTCCGGCGCGCGAAATGCAGACTCCGCGCCCGGACTCCTCCCTCACAGAGAGGACTGCGGATGAGACCCGCCTTCCATTTCACCCCGACGTCGGGGTGGATCAACGACCCCCATGGCATCACTTACCGCGACGGCGGCTACGACACGTTCTTCCAGTACGTCCCTGATCGCACGACCTGGGCGCCTTCCTGCCACTGGGGCCATGCGCGCGGTGCGGACCTGTTCTCACTGACCGAGCTGCCCGTCGCGATCGCCCCGGGCGAGGGTGACGGCGGCATCTGGACGGGCTCGCTCGTGACTGACGCCGCCGGTGTGACGAGAATCTTCTACACGTCCGAGTCCGAGTACGACTTCGGGATCGGACGGGTGCGGGTGGCCACGCCCGACGACGGCGAGTGGCTCTCCTGGACCAAGGGCGACGTCGTCGTCGACGCCCCGAGCGACCTCGACCTCGTCGCGTACCGTGACCCCTTCCTGCGATCCGACCCCGACGGCTGGCGCATGTTCATCGGCGCAGGCGACACCGCGGGTACCGCGATGGCGCTCAGCTACCGCTCGGACGATCTGAAGACATGGGCCTACGAAGGGCCTGCCCTCCAGCGGTCGACGAAGGAGACGGCCGACGTCTGGATGGGCGCGCTGTGGGAGTGTCCTCAGATCGTCGACGTCGACGGCCGCGCGGTCATGGTCTCGTCGGTGTGGCAGGACGACGTGCTGCACTACTCCGGCTACGCGCTCGGCACCTATGAAGCGGGGCGCTTCGTCGCAGAGCACTGGGGCAGGCTCACGTGGGGCGACAGCTACTACGCGCCATCCTTCTTCCGCGACGACGAGGGAAGACCGTGCGTGGTGTTCTGGATGCGGGGGGTCGCCGACCTCGACGAAGGCTGGGCTGGCGCGCACAGCATCCCGTACGTCCTCCACGTTCAGGATGCCGCACTGGTCGCGACGCCGCATCCCGACATCGAGCGCTACCGGTCCACCGGTACGGCCGGCGCCGCCCTCGACATCGTCTGGACCCCGGACGATGCGGGTCTGCGCATCACCTCTGGCGAGCAGCCCATCGTCTCCCTGGAGCGTTCCGGCGAGACGGAACTGATCGTCCGTTTCGGCGATGCCACACAGGTTCTTCCCCTTCGCCGGGAGGTGCGCGTGATCATCGACGGCCCCGTCCTGGAGGTCTCCAGTGGTGGCGGCCTGTTCGGCGCTCCGATCGCTCCGCCCGCGGACGGGGTCGACGTGAGCGGCGGCGACGCGGCGGAGATGACGGTGCACGTCCTCGCGCGGTAACGGCGAAGAAGAGCCCCCGACGCCGCAATCGGCGCCGGGGGCTCTGTCGCTCGTTGCGTCAGATCTGCTGCCGGATGGCGCGGCGAACGCGCCAGGTTCGCAGACCCGCTCCCGCGCCGACGAGAAGGAGCGCGATGAGCGCCGTCCACATCAGCGGGGTGCTCTCGAATCCGGTCGTCGCGAGATCGTCCTCGCCGGCACTCGTCGGCTGAGCGCCCGAGCCCGCCCCGTCGTCACCGTTCGCCGGAGCTCCTCCGTCGCTGGGCTGACCGCTGGGCTCGCCGCCGGGCTCCCCGGGCTGGCCGCCGGGCTCCCCGGGCTCCCCGGGCTCTCCAGGCTCCCCGGGCTCACCCGGTTCCCCCGGCTCGCCGACGATCGTCACGTCGACCGCCTGGGTCACACCGTTCACCGTCACCGACAGCGTCGCCTCACCGGCGGCGACAGCGGTCACCTCACCGGTCGCCGGGTTGAGGCGCAGCGCGCCCTCGGCGGCGGCCTCGAGCCGAGAGGACGTGTCGACCGTCTCGCTCATGACATCGACGCCGTCGCCTGCCCAGTCGGCCGACACCGGCCATGCGACCGGAACCACCCGACCGCCGTCCTGCTCGAAGCTCGCCGACACCGCAGCGGTCTCGCCGACCTCCAGCACCGTGGGCGCCTCGAGGTCGACCGCCGACACCCGGGGCTTGGTCTCGGCCTGCATCCAGCGCACTCGGTCGACGACCACCTCGGGCGACGCGCCGACGACACCGGCACCCGGGTTGACGCCGAGCATCGTCCAGCCGGTGAAGCCGCCGGCATCCGGGGTTCCCGACGGACCCTTGCCGGCGTTGCCGCCGAGCACGCGGCTGACGCCGTCGTAGCTGGTGGCGTCGAAGACGCCGACGTGCCCGTTGACCATTGCGGCCGACTTGCCGGTGTCTGCCCGGAACTGTGTGAGCGTCTCGACGAACTGCGCCGCCTCGAAGCGGTCGGCGAGCTGGCTCGCCTTCGAGGGCAGCGGATCGTCGGCCGGGTGGTGCGAGAACACCAGCACCCCGGTGACCGACGAGTCGGATGCCGCGTGGGCGAGCTGCTCGTTGAGGAACCGCAGCTGCTCCAGGCCCGAGGCCCGGAACGACCCCGCCGCGCTGTTCAGCGTGATCATGCGCGTGCCGCCGAGGTCGACGGAGCGGTACGGATCGCCGAAGGCGTCGATGAAGTTCGAGATGGCCCCGCCCATGATCTCGTGGTTCCCCGGCACGTAGATGTAGGGGATCTGGTCGCCGATCTCCTCCTCCAGGATGCGGGCGGCGAGCTCGAAGTCGGCGACGGACGCCTCATCGACCAGGTCGCCGTTGATGACGAGGTAGTCGGGGTCTGCCGCCACGATCTCGCGGAACGTCTCCCGCGCGGCCTGAACGAGCTCGCTGTCGGGGTTCCGGGCGACGAACTGGGCGTCGCTCATCACGGCGATGCGCTGCGCGCGGTCGTCGACCGTGCCGTCGGTGACGATCACCGGGTCGAAGACGCGGGGTGCGATCGGCTGCTCCACGTCGGGTGCGACGACCGACTCGAGCGAGGCGATCGTCACCTCGCCCTGGTAGCTGGCGGCGGGGCGGGTCTCCATCATCCGCACGCGCTGGAACGTGAGCGGATACGCCGTCCCGGCCGGCACGGTGAACCGCGCCTGCTGCCATCCGGTCCAGTCGACCATCGGTCCGTCGAGGTTGATGGTGGTGCCGGCGCCGGTCTTCAGCTGCAGGCGGGGCCATGCGCCCGATCCGTCACCGTGCATCCACATCGTCAGCGCCTGGGGCTGGCCCTCGAGCACGCGTCCGCCGGTGGCGGATTCGCCCGGAACGATCGCGTAGTACCCGCGGGTGCCGGTGGAGGTGGTGAAGTCGTACGACAGGGTGAGCGCGGGCTGCCCCTCCGGACCGGTGGCGGGGGTCAGGGTTCCGGTGGCGCGCGCGACGCCGGCGGTCCACTCGGCCGCGTCGGCGAAGTCGGCGACGGAAAGGGTGTCGTATCCGATCGTCACCGCGACGTCGACACTGCGGCCGCCGGCAGTGAAGGTCACCGTCGCCGAGCCGCTGTCGACCACCGGCGAGACGGTGAACTCACCGAGTCCGGTGGCCTCGACCGCGACATCCTCGCCGTTCTCGACGGTGACATCGCGCGCCTCGATCGGGGCGGTGAAGCCGTCGGCGTCGAGCCCGGTGAGGCGCACGGTCGCGGTCTGCCCGGGCTCGGACAGGGCGATCACCGTCGCGCTCGGGCGGATCCGCTCGAGTTCTCCGAGCACCCGCACCTGGGTCGAGGCGCTCTTGCCCTCCGCCGTGAAGGCGACGGTGGCTGTGCCTGGGGTGACACCCTTCACCACGACAGACGCGTCTCCTTCCGGGGTGAGCGAGACCGCGGCATCCGTCGTCTCGAACGCACCCGTGACCGCGACGCCTGAGAGGTTGTCGTCGAGGCCCGTGCCGGCGAGCGTGCGGTGCAGCCCGGGGAAGACCGCGTCGGCGTCGGTGGCGTCGAGCGCGGGTGCGATCCGCACGTCGGAGACGACCCCCGCCGGTGCGGAGGAGAAGAACGCGAGGCTGTTGGCGACGACGCGCTCGGTGCCGTCGGACGGACGGTTGTGGAGGGATGCGTCGCTCTCACCCGGCTCGCGGACGGCGAGCATGGTCGAGCCGCCGCCGTCGAGGTTCACGGCGTTGTGCACGCCGAGGTCGAGCATGAGGTCGCCGAGCTCCCGCAGCGTCATGCCGCGGCTGTCGCCCGTGCGTCCATCGATGGTGACGACGGTGATCTCGGTGCCGTCACGGCTCACGCCGATGGCGGTGCGCGCGGCCTCGACCTGTTCGGCGTCGGTCTGCACGCCGTCGATGATGAGGCGCTGCGCGCCGCTCACGGCGAGATCGACGTCGGCGGATGTCGCGACGGCGACGTCGACGGCGTCGCCGACCTCGAGCGCGGCCAGGGTCGCAGCGCCGGCTTCGCGTCCGATGAGCACACCGGTGCCGTCGGCGATCGCGGTCTCGCCGGTGACGGATGCGGGGTCGGTGCTCACCTCGGTGACCACCCCGTCCTGCACGGTGGCGGTGGCCATCGGCGAGGCGAGCGCGGCGGGTGCGCCCAGAGCGCGGGCGAGCGGGTGCGTGCCCCACGCCGCGGTGTACCACCCGATGCCGTTCGCTCCGATTGTCGGGCTGTTCACGCCCGAGACGCGGTGCGAGGTGCCGTCGATCGTCACCGTCGCCGCAGAGGTCAGCGCCTGCACCGCCGCAAGCCCGTCGCTCAACGTGAAGGCCGGGCGCTCATCGGGGGCCGCCGAGCGCACGCCCTGCGTCGGCGACACGTTGGTGCCGACGGGTGCGGTGGAGTTGTTCATGTCGAAGTAGTCGCCGTTGATCGCAGCGATTGCACCGGTGCCCGCGATCTGCTCGCTGAGCGTCGCGCCTCCCGACACCGTGCCGGCGTCGAGGACGTCGAGCGAGAGGGTGGGCGTCGTCAGATCGGCGCGCATGACGTGACCGGTCACCCACCCGGCCGGCTGCAGACGGCGGAAGTCGGTGAGCTCGAGTCCGGGGGCGAGCGTCTGCGAATCAGCGGAGAGAAGGGTGGAGTCTCCGCCGGCGAGGTCGAGGCCGGCCGTGTCGGGCGCGGCGACCGCCGGCGTCGGAGCGAGCGTCCCGACTCCCACGCTCGTCGCGGTGACCACCGACACGAGCAGCGCGGCGGCGAGGCGTCGCCGCGGGGGAGCAGCGGAGGAAAGGGGTGTTGCAGGCGCGGGCAAGCGAAGTACCTTCCGATTCGATGAGGGGAGGTCGTGCCCCTTGGTTCACGGGGCCGACCCGGCGACCCTACGGAGGTGCCCGCGTCGGGAGGTGTGGGGGCGGTGTCGGCGAGGTGGACTCGGCGTGAACGAACGGTGGTTTCCGCCGACGTCGCCCGGCGGCACGAGCCCGCCGCCCGACCTCTCAGTCGTCGACGACCGAGACGGTCACGTCGATGTTGCCGCGCGTCGCGTTGGAGTAGGGGCACACCTGGTGGGCGGCGTCGGCGAGCTGCTGCGCGACCTCACCGTCGACACCGGGGACATTCACCTCGAGCAGCACGCCGAGTTGGAACCCGCCGCTGCCGTTCGACACCAGCGACACCCGCGACCCGACGCTCGATCCGTCGACCTTCACCTTCTGCGCCCGCGCGACGCTCTGCAGCGCACTGTGGAAGCAGGCCGCGTATCCGGCGGCGAACAGCAACTCGGGGTTCGGTGCGCCGCCGGCGCCCCCGAGCTCCTTGGGCACGCGCACCTCGGTGTCGAGAATGCCGTCGGCCGTGCGCACGTGCCCGTTGCGTCCTCCGCCGGTGGCGAGGGCTTCTGCGGTGTAGAGGGCGTCCATGGTTGTCCTTTCGTGGGGGGATGAGGAGATGCCGGATGCCGCGGCGAACCCGTTCCGGCTCACGAAGCCGCTACGAAGCCGCGCGCAGTTCGGTGGCCAGCGCGCGCATGTTCGCGGTGATCGCATTCAGCTGCGCGAGGAGCTCTGGCACACTGCGACCGCTGTCGAGGAATCCGGGCACGAGGCATCCGGCGGCCGCGACGACGTCTGCGTAGACCGAGCGGCCTTCGTCGGTGAGGCTGACCCGCACCACGCGCTCGTCGGTGTCGTCGCGCCGACGGTCGACGAAGCCACGTGCCTCGAGCCGGCGGAGCAGAGGGGACAGGGTTCCCGAGTCGAGGTGCAGCTCCTCACCGAGCGAGCTCACGGTCCGCTCGCCGGTGGCGAGCACGACCATCGCGAGGTACTGCGGATACGTCAGCGACCACGGCTTCAGCACCTCGCGGTACGCCTGCGTGGTCGCGTGCGATGCGGTGTACATCGCGAAGCAGACGAAGTCATCGAGCGCAACGGCAGCCATGGCCAAAGCATTGCGCGCAATTGAATTGTACGCAACTGATTGCGAGATCAACCGAGGCCTCGCCGAAGACATCGGTGCGCCGACGAACTCGACGCGGTCGACTCGGCCGACCCGTACTGCGCTCCTCCGCGCCAGGAAAAGGTGGAAGGGGTCATGCGCAAGCGGGGGATCGGGTCGCCCTCCGGGCTCACACCTCGCCGGGCAGGTCATCTCAGAAGGGTGCGACCGCGTATTCGCTGTCGTCGGTGGGGACGAAGGCGACCCGCGATGGTGGGTGGCTGTCATAGATCTTCCCGCCGGGGCTGGTGAACTTCAGGACGCCGCCGGGCAGCTGTTCGACGTGCCAGTTCGTCGCGTGCTTGAGCGTGTGGTGTCTGGCGCACTCGTTGCAGAGGTTGTCGTTGCAGCTGGGCCCACCCAGAGCGAAGTCTTTCGAATGATCGATATGGCAGAGCTTCGCCGGTCTTCGGCATCCCGGTGTTCGGCAGGTGACGTCTCTCGCGTTGAGGAACCGGGTCTGGGATGGATGCAGCTGGTATCTGTCCACCGCGGTGACCACCCCAGTGACGGGGTCGGTCATCACCCGCTCCCAAATCTTCGCGGTCCCGGCCATCCGTCGGGCGGTGTCGGGGTCGACGGGGGTGACCCCGTTCAGTTCCGCCCCGGAGTTCGTGACGCCGGTGAGGGTGGTGATGGGGATGGTGATCTGCACTTCGGCGCGGATGGCCCCCAGCCCGCCCGCCCGCCCGTCGGTGGGGTCGATCACCGGGGATCCGGCGAGGAGCATGTCCAGGGCCAGGTCGCACCGGATCTCGTCCAGGGTGCGGTCATCAAACCACGGCTCGCTGCCCTCGCCGAGCGAGGGGCCGCCGTCACCACCACCGGTGCCGGTGCCGGTGCCGGTGCCGGTGCTGTTGCCTGTGCCGTTACCGCCGCCGTCGCCTCCGCCGGTCCCGCCGGTCTTCTGCGCCGTGCCCTGCCCGGCGGCGTAGGCGCGACGCCTTGCGCGGTCGACGTCCTTGACCGTCGTGCCCTGCCCGGTGAGGCGGTGGTAGGCGCCGTGGATGTAGACGTTCCCGCCCACGATCGTCAACGCCGACAGGGTGTCATCCAGGTCCGTGACCCACACCCGCCGCTCCCGGATCGCCGTGTCATGCCGCTCCTGTATCGGCCGTGGGTCCAGCACGGCGGCGCGTTGGATGGCGTACTTCTTCGTCCGCGGCACCGTCTGCCGCTCCGCCTCCACCAGCACGATCCGCTCGAACGACGCCCGATCCACCGGATCATCGATCACCCGTCCCGCGTCCTGGATCACCTGCGCATGCGCCCGCGACACCCGACCCTCCGAAAGGGCCGCCATCGTCTGCGGGAACCCGTGCACCAGCTCGTGGGCGTCGTGCATCTGCGTCTGCATCGACCGGTCGTTCACCCGGACCGCCATACCCAGCTCCAGCGCCATGGACCGTAGCGGCATGTCCCGCTCCCGCGACGACGCCGACCCCACCCGCGACCGCTGCTCCAGCGTCAACGCGTACGCCTCCGCCAGCAGCCGGGTCTCCTTCGCCTCCAACGCCGCCCGACGCCGGCGCAGCTTCGCCAATTCGTCCGCGAACACCCCGGCGCGCTTGTCCTCCGCCCGCCGCCGCTTCTCGTCCGCGTCCACTGGAAACCCCTTCTCGATGACCTACCCACATCATCGCAGGGGGTTCCGACATTGCACCCTAGGAGTACTCCACAGAATCGAACTAATGTTCCAGAGGATCGAACCCATCCATCGTCCCCGGCCGCTGGCTCAACGGCGGGACGCCAATGCTGCGCCATCACCCCCACCAGCCGAGCGAGACCTCCGCCGCCCCGGCTCGATAGCGCATCAGATGCAGAGCGGATCGCCGAGATCTATCCGTTCACCGTCCACCGTGAAGCTGCCCTCGGCGCACAGAAGCGTGTCGGGGCTCGGGCGAACGACAAGGGTTGTGTACGCCCCTTGAACATCGTGTTCCGTCGCCTCCTGCCGTGAAGGCCCGTCCGGCGACGTCTCAGGGTAGATCGCGATGGTGACGGTGTTGCCCTGGGCGAGCCCGTCGTATCGCGTGACACGGCCCCACCCCGCCTGGCACTTGTCCGACCAGACGATCTCGAGCAGCGAGTTGTCGGCCCGGGTGTCGCCGGTTGCGACGCGTGCGTCCTCCACGCAGGCCGTTGCGGCAGGGTCTTCGCCGGTCTCGACCGTGATCTGGGGAGACCCGGGCCCGGCAGCAAGCGCGTTCGAGACGACAAGCGTCGTCGTCACGGCCGATCCGGCGACTCCGGCAAGGAACGTGCCGGCAGCGAGCAGCACGGCCGCGCGCCGTGAGATTCCGGTCGTCGAGGCTCGCGGTGCCGTTGTCTCCACGTTGCTCGTCTCGCGGCGCGTGGCCAGGGTGTCGCGCCGGTCGAGCCACGGTCCGGGGTCTTCGCCGCATGCCCGCACGATGCCATCGACAGTCCTCGCGGTCGGGAGCTTCGCGCCGTTGAAGGCCTCGGACAGTACGGTGCGGGAGATGCCCGTTTCTGCCTGCAGGCGTGCGAGCGTGGGATTGTCCGCCTGCAATCGGAGCCTTCCCAGATCCCGAGCGAACTGTTGAACCGAATCCCCATTGGCTTCGATGTCGGCGTATTCCGATTCGGACACCTGTCCCCCTATGCTGCGTCCTCTATGCGCTCCCCCGAGCACGTCATATGTATACCACCGCATGCGTACGTCCTCCGATAAGCGGTTGTTGACAGCGGCGGGTAGTCGACGGAAACGCGCGAATCCTCCGTTCCGTGCACTTTCGGCGTCTCAGCGGAGTCGATGTGCGCAAGCCTGGTCTATGCCCGAATGGGGACCGATCGCGGAGCGAGAGTGGGCAGGACGGATGCCGCGGCACGGCGCAGGCCGGGGGAGTCAGCCGTGCGGGGGCGCGGCATCCGTCGACTCCAACGCGCGATGAATCGTGGAACAAGCTCAGAAGCGGAAACATGGGGGTTCGTCAATGTCGGAAGGTGTCAGCGACGCATCGGGTACCCCGTCGTCAGCGCCACGTGCTAGCGATGGCGATGGAGCGCGACGACGCGTGACGAGGCGCCGTTGGATCGGGGTCGGCGCGGTGACAGCTGTGGTCGCAGGGCTTGCCGTCGCGGCCGCGGTTCTCGGGGCACAGCAGAGCGCCAGAGAGGAGCGGCTGGCCACAGCAGAAGCCGACTTCTCCGCATTCATTGCGGCGAGGTCCGACTGGGAGTCCAACCGAGATGAGTACGTGTCTGCGGTGCTCACGACCGCAGCCGAATCGGCCGTCTACAGCGCGATCTCGGAAAAGGTCCAGACGACCGCCGCGGCATTCGATCCGGACGCGATCGCGGGCTTCGAGCGTGCCGTCAGCGAGCTGAGTGCCATCACTCCCAGCCCTCTCGAAGGTCAGGACGTCGGCGAATGGGAGAAGTCCGTCCTAGAAGACCCCGCAGCGACGATCGGGCTCGAGGAGCCGACCCTCCCGACGCTCATCGAGCGGGATGTGGTCGAGGCGTACGCGGCGGATGACGAGGCGTCTCGGGCAGTCCGAGCGAGTGTGACCGGTGCTGTCAGCGCCCTCTCCGGAGCGACCGCGGAGGTCACGGCGGCGCGGGAAGAGTTGGAGGCGGCCCACCAGCGTGCAATCGAGGCGGGTACCGCACTGGCAGCGGCGACGACGCTCCTGCCCGACACCGTTCTTGCGGAGTCGGCACTCGCTTCGGATGACTCGAAGGCGACGTTCGTCGCCGCTCACGCCACTCTCGGCGCTTTCGACACCGGCGCCGACGCGCAAGAGCTCTTCGAGGCGGTGACGGGCTATCTCGCGAGCCATGCAGCTCTCAGAGCGAGCAACGACGAGGCTGTTGCCGAGGCGGAGCGGATCCGACGGGAGCAGGTGGGCACGATCACCGTCCGGACGGACTTCATGTACTACCTTCCGTACGACCAGTGCATCCAGGCACCCGGGGTTGCGTATACGCAGACGTTCGATGTCAGCGGCGGTCAAAACCACACCACCGCTCCCGACCCCGCGCAGGATTTCGACATCTGGACGTACACGATCAGCGGCGGAACGGTCTCATACCTCCGCTGCTACGCCGACTGACCTCCCGACCCTTCCACGCCTCTGTCGTTCTCGTCCGGAAGAGGCGAGAGGCGTCGCGTGATTGCACGGACCCTTCGCTCCGTGCGCCCAGAGATGAAATGGCGAGGCGCCCGAGCGCTCGATCCGGTGGCGTGCCCGATTCGCGAGAGACGCCGTGCGCCCGGGGGTGCCAAGCATCTTGCGACGAGGCCTGCGCTCGCGCCTTTGAGCGCGCGCGGGCGCTCCTCAGGGAGCCGGTTCATGGCCGCCGGTGTCGACGGCTCATCTGTGTGGCGGCGAGGACAAGACCACCCGTCAACGCGATCACGCCGATGAGCACGCCCGGCGTCGCGCCCGACGGGCCTGTCGCCGCGAGTGCTGTGGCCGAGGGACGCGGCGTCGGCAGGTTGCCGCCGGCACCCGCGCTGTCGACCGGTGAGGCCGATGTGGAAGGCGAAGGCGTTGCCGACTCGCTGGGTTCAGGCGACGATGCGGTCGGCGTCGGCGTCGGCGTGGGCGTGGTGGTCGTAGTGGGCGATGGTGACGGCTGTGGTGCGGCAGGTGCGACGACAAACGTGAAGGGTTCGACAAGGTCATCTAGCCCAAGGCAGTCGCCTCCGCAGACGACGCCGCCCCTGATGTACCGCGTGTAGGTTCCCGGAGGCAAGGTGGCGGATCTCTCGATCGTCCCTGGGCCGCTGACGGTGTAGTACTCCGGGTAACCCAGCCCGATGTACTCGTCTCCACTCAACAGGTACACGGAGATGATCGACTGCTCCACGCCCGAGACAAGCTCGTATGAGAATTCCAGCTCATATTCGCCGTTGGCGCCGACGGTCTGCTGTGGCTCGCTGGTCAAACGCACTTCGGCCTCGCCCAGCTGAGGGGCAGCGTGAGCGACGGTTGCTCCCGTGCCCGCCAGCAAGACCGCCAGAACAGTGGCGCCGAGTGTCAGTGCCCGCCGCCGTGGACGAGTCGAAATCGAAGTCTGCATTTTCTCCCCAGAGGTCTTCCGAAGGACGGGCGCCCGTGTGCGCCCATCGGCGCTGCGCGCTCGGACGTCCCAAGGCTAGAAGCGGCGCGATCGCGCCGGGGTTCGGATGCGTCCGGACTGATCACTTCCGACGCTCGAGTTCCTCTGGCGATCGACGCGCGACTGCCGCGTTGTGCTCCATCTCATCTGTCACCGACGAGGGGCGAACAGCCGACGACGCCGGATCGCGACTCCTCTGGTCACCGTGCGGGTATCACCAGACCTGCTCCCTCCTCTGATAGAGCGAAGGCCATCACCCGGCAGGAGACGCAATGACGCTCGAACTCCAGATCCGCGAATCCGTGATCTCGCACGCAATCGTCCAGTGGGTGCAAACCCGCCTGTTCACCCTGTGCGTCCCCACCCCGCTCCCGGTGATCGTCGACCATCTCGATACGGTCGGCGCAGTCGGATTCACGGTGAGGGATGACGGTGCCGTCGCCGCCTCACTCGCCGCGCGCATCTTCGTGGTGCTCGAACCCGACCTCCTCGTGAACCCGGGTCACCCCGCGTCCCAGCCCGCAACCGCCGACCTCACCGTCACGATCGGTCTCGGCATCCGCGATCGAGCCCTCGTCATCGTCGACGCAACCGCCGAACCCTCGGACAACCTCCCCGACGTGGTGAGAGACGCCGTCGTCCCGCT
The DNA here is from genome assembly GCF_013410955.1 of Microbacterium sp. AK009. Taxonomy (GTDB): domain Bacteria; phylum Actinomycetota; class Actinomycetes; order Actinomycetales; family Microbacteriaceae; genus Microbacterium. The sequence continues at coordinate 319,980 of NZ_JACCCG010000001.1, forward strand.
CCTGAACGACCTCCTCGACCCCCTTGAGGGGCAGCAGCTCTTCGACGTCGCCCCGATCATCACCGCCCTCGAGGCCGCGATCCCGAGCGCCGAGCCCGACCTCGCCCTGGCCGATGGCGTGCTCGCCCTCCGCTTCGGCGCCGACGGCCCCTTCACCCCGCAGCTCAGTGCGAGCCACGACTGGGGAGTCGTCCTCGACGTCGAACAGGCCCTCGGCCTCCTCCGCCGCCGCATCCCCGACCGCGTCCCGGTCACGATGCAGTGGCGACCCGACGGCGCCACCCCGACGATCGACGCCGGACTCTCCTTCAACGCCGAGGTCATCGGCCTCGAGATCGCCGGCATCACTGCGGTCGTCACGGCCCGGCCCACGTTCGTCGAACCCGCTACCCTTCGCCTCGCGGCATCCTGGGGACTCGACCTCACCGGAATCGCGAGCATTGCCGAACCCGCCGTTCGCCGATTCGTGCGCGGCGAAGTGCGGCGCATCTTCGCCGACGCCACCCACGATGGCGCCCAGTCGCTGTACTACGACATCCCGCTCCCGGTGCTCCCCGACATCCTCGGTTCCCTCCCCACCTGGGGCGGCATCGATTCGAGCCCAGCCGGGATGACGCTGGGCGGCCCCGTCCGCCCCGTCAAGCTCGCACCTCGAGAACTCCTCACCACCAGCGTGTACCGCTTCGGGCGCCCGATCTGGTGGGGGCGGTGCCGCGAGCGCGCTCAGGCAGGGAGCGGCAACCCGCCGCGCAGCTTCGCCGCGACCGATGCCGGCGTGCGCGTGCAGGCGGGTGTGACCTTCTTCGATGCCGGCGCACTCTGCGGCGTCACCCTTTACCCGCCGAGCGGTGACCTGGCGTCGCGTCTTTCGGCCGATGCGACGGGAGCGGGCTTCGACCTCACCGTCGGGCAGGGCCGGCGGATCACATCCGACGTGCGGATGCTCGTCCGCACCGCGCGCGGAGCGCGGGTCATCAACCTCGGCCGCCCGTCGATCCGCGAGAACGGCGACGGCACGCTCGACGTGCAGGTGAACTTCATCAACGACTGCCTGCACCTGTCGGGGGTATGGCTCAAGCTCGCCCTCGGCGAGGCGGTGAACCCCGAGGACTTCCGGCCGGGCCCGGTCGACGAGGAGGACTGGATCACGGTTCTGGGCGCCCGCCGCGGCTTCAACAGCCACATCGTGACGCTCGGCGGTCTCGACGCCGGCGAAGCCGTGACGGTGACCGCGCACGGCCTGCGGGTCACGGTCTTCGCCGACGAGGCCGGGCAGGCGGTGGTGCCCGCGTTCGTCGCGATCGGCGAGACGCTCCACGACGTCACGCTCGCGCGTGCGTCGCACCTGCCCCTGCCTGCCGAGATGAGCGTGGAGACGACCGAGTTCCATTGGCTTGCCGACGTGGGAGAAGCGGATGCCGCGGCCACACGCGCCATCGATGGCGCGGTGCTCATCGCGCGCGACCTCGCCGGCGAGGCGTTGCTCGACGAGTGGCAGCCCGACGGCGAGACGATGCTCCTTCGACGCGATGGCGGCGAGGTAGAGCTCAATCCTCAGCCGCTGCCGCCGGAACCGCCCGAGGCCGCGCGCCTCGCAGCCGCGGCAGGGCTTGACGACGTCGTCTCGGCCCAGGTCGTCCCCGGCTTCGATGCGCGTCTCGCCATCGTGCAGACGCAGGAAGGTCGCGGCGTGATCGTCGCCCCCGGCTCACGCGCGAACGTCGTCGGCGAGTGGGAGGGCCCGCTCATCGGCGTTCACGTCGAGGGAGGCTACGCGCTCGCACGCAGCGGCGGTGCGGTGCAGCTCTTCTCGGTCCGCCGGCCGGGGCGGGTCACGTTCCGCGACCGGATGCCCGTCACCGGTTGACCGCCCGCCCCGCACCGCGAACGCCCCACAACGCTCATGTGCTCTCCCGAGCCACCACCCTGCCGCGCACACGCCGAATCCCCGGCTCGACCGGCCCGGCCATCGAGGCGAACAGCAGCTCCGCCGCCTCCCGGCCGAGCTCCTTCAGGTTGAGGTCGACGCTGGTGAGCGTGGGGGACGCCCCCGACGTCATCGGCTCCCAGTTGTCGACGCCGATGATGCCAACGTCGCGTGGCACGTCCCGACCAAGGTCCTTCAGCGCATCCAGAGAGCCGCGTGCGATCTGGTCGCTTGCGCACACGATGCCGTCGATCTCGGGGTCGGCCTCGATGAGGCGCCGCGTCGCGGTCCGCCCCCACTGCTCCGACCACGAGCCGAACAACGGCCGGCCCAGCGAAAGCGCCAAACCCTCATCGCCCAGCCGCCGCTCGACGCCACGGGCGCGATCGGTCGCCGCTGTGTAATCGGGGTCGCCAGAGATATGCGCGATACGCCGGCGCCCGGCGGTGAGGAGGTGATCGGCGGCGAGCACCCCGGCCGTCTCGTCGTCAGGGATCACCGACACATCATCGGCCGACTCGCTCGGCGCATAGGCGTAGACGACAGGAACCGGGAGCGACTCCGGCAGCGGCACCCGCGGGTTCGTGCGGTACCCGACGACGATGATGCCGTCGACGTTCCGGCGCAGCAGCGCGTCGAGGTGGTACTTCTCGCGGATCGCGTCGCCGCGCGCGTCGCAGAGCAGCACCGAGACGCGCCCCGCCCCGAAGGCGTCCTCGGCTCCCATGAGGATCGGGAGGCTGAACCGGCCCTCGAGGTCGCCGGTGATCAGTCCCACGGTGCCCGTCTGGCCGGCGAGCAGGCTCCGTGCGGTCTCGTTCGGGGTGAACGACAGCAAATCTGCCGCCTCACGCACCCGGGCGCGCGTGGTCGCACTCACGTGCTGGCGGTCGTTCAACGCCTTCGACGCCGTCGCGACCGAGACCCCGGCGCGCTGAGCGACGTCGCGCAGCGTGGCGCGCTTCGCCCCGGCATCCGTCACTTCGCCTCCGATGTCATCCGCGAACCCCACCCGACCCCCACCCGACGCCCGCGCGGGCACCGCAGGGGGTTCAGAAATCATAGACCGATGTTTCCGAAACCCACCTGTTGACAGCGCGCAACACCCGGACATAACCTACAGAAATCCTTTTCGGAATGTTTCCGAACGTGCGACGTCCCCCGTCGCCCGCATCAATGAAGATCAGGAGCAGCACCCGAGCATGAACAGCGCATCTCGAGTCCAGGGTCGCATCCTCGTCGCGTCAGCAGCGGCGGTCGCCCTCACTCTCACCGGTTGCACCCCCAGCGCCCAGACCCCGTCCGGCGACGGCAGTGGCGACGGCGGCGGCGCCCAGACCCTCACGGTCTGGCACTACTTCAGCGACGACAACCAGGTCGCGATCCTCGACGAGTACAAGGCCATGTTCGAGGAGGCCAACCCCGACGTCACGGTCGAGAACGTCTTCGTCCCCTACGACCAGCTGAACCCGCGCCTGATCTCCTCGGCGGCCTCGAGCACCGGGCCCGACGTGGTCGTGTTCAACGGCGCCGACATGAGCACCCTCGCCCTCGGCAACGCACTCGCACCGCTCGATGACTACTGGGCCGACTTCGCCGACGCCGATCAGTTCCCCGAGTCGGTCATCCACTCGCTCGACGACACGGTGTACGCCGTGCAGGGCTACGTCAACCTCCTGGGCCTCTGGTACAACGCCGACGTGCTGGGCGAGATCGGCGTCGAGCCGCCGACGACGATCGAAGAATTGGATGCCGCCCTGACGGCCGCCGTCGATGCGGGACAGGGGGGTATCACCCTCTCGGGCCTGCCCAACTCGCAGGGTGAGTGGCAGGCCTACCCGTGGCTGTCGTCGTTCGGCTTCACCTACGACGACCCGCAGCGCGAGCCCCTCGTCGAGGCGTTCTCGATGATCCAGCGGTGGACCGAGTCGGGCGCCCTCACCCGCGAGGCCTCCACGTGGGACCAGACCGTTCCCTTCCAGACCTTCGCGGCCGGCGGCCACGCCTTCGCCGAGAACGGCAACTGGCAGATGGGCACCGCCGAGTCGACCGCCGAGTTCTCGTACGGCGTCGTTCCGCTGCCGATCGGTGCCGAGGGCGGTGTCTACCTCGGTGGTGAGGGCCAGGCCATCGGCGCCTTCAGCGAGCAGCCCGACCTCGCATGGGACTACCTCGAGGCGACCTACTACAGCGAAGAGGGCGGCGTCATCGCCGCGGAGCTCGTCGGCAGCATCCCGGCCCGCTCCGACGCGGCAGGCTCCGAAGCCGTCACCGGCAACGACCTGATGGCGCCCTTCGCCGACTCGATCGCGTCGAACGGCACGAACTACCCCGCCGGCGTCATTCCTCCCGAGTCGGTCGCCGACGTCCAGCTCGCCGTCGGGCAGGCATGGAGCGCCGTCATCAGTGGACAGCTGACCCCCGACGCCGCCGCCGACCAGGTGCTCGCGGCCCTCGAGGGCCTGCTCTGACCGCCGGCTGACCCGAGGGTCAGCCCAAGCCCGCCCCCAGCCCCGTCGAACCGAGGAGTCCCGTGTCGAACCTGACCACCGCGCCGCACGCCGGCGCACCCTCCGTCCGACGGGGTGGGGGCGGGCGCACCCCCGCCCGTCGCCGCCGCGTCACCGGCGCCGGCGGTCACCGTCACCTCTTCTTCATCCTTCCCGCCGCCCTCTTCCTCCTCGTCTTCGCGGTCTACCCGGTCGTGCAGCTGGTGCGCATGAGCCTCAGCGATGTGCGGGTCGACAACCTCGGCGCCGACTGGCAGTTCGTCGGCCTCGAGAACGTCATCCGCAACTTCGGCGACGGCGCGTTCGGCGGCGTCATCATCAACACCGTCGTCTTCGTCGCGATCGTGACGGTGCTCGGTCTCGTCGGCGGTCTCGCCGCCGCCATCCTTCTTGCCCCGACAGGAAAGTGGCCGGGCCTCATCCTCGCGCTCCTCGTCTTCGTGTGGGCGCTTCCCCCGGTGGTGAACGGCAGTGTCTGGAAGTTCCTCCTCGGAACGCAGGGGCTCTTCAACACGATCCTCACCGACCTCGGGCTCGCGTCGACCGCGGTGCCGTTCCTCTTCGACGACCGGCTGGCGCTGGTGTCGGTGGCCCTGGTCAACTCCTGGGTCGTCATCCCCTTCAACGCCCTGGTCTACCGGGCGGCGATCATCGGCATCCCCGGCGAGCTCTTCGAAGCCTCGCGCGTCGACGGCGCTTCGCGCTGGCAGGAGATCCGCCACGTGATCATCCCGTCCGTGCGCTCGACGACCATGATCCTGACGGTGCTGACCGTGGTCTACGGCTTCCGGTCGTTCGACTTCATCTACGTGATGACTTTCGGCGGCCCGGGCACGGCGACCACCACCCTGCCCTTCCTCGGGTACCTGCAGGCCTTCGTCCGCTTCGACTTCGGCTTGGGCGCCAGCACGGCGCTGATCGCGGTGCTGATGGTCCTCGTCCTCGCGGTGATCTACGCCCGCAACGTCCGGCAGGAGGAGAAGTGATGTCGACCGTCACCGCAACCCGTACCCTCACGACCGACTCCTCGCGCCCCAGGCGCGCGCCCCGCAAGCTCTTCGCCAGCCCCGTCGCGGGTGCGCTGCGCATCGTGCTCTTCCTCATGTACGCCGTGCCGCTGCTGTGGATCGTGCTCACGTCGCTGAAGTCGCCGTCGGATGTCATCGGGTCGCAGTCATCCCTGCTGTTCCGGCCCACCATCGACGCCTATGTCGCGGCGCTGTCGAACGCCGGCCTCTTCACGGCCATGCAACAGTCGTTCGTCATCGCCGCGGGGACGACGCTGCTCACCCTGGCGATCGCCATCCCGGCGGGTTACGGACTCGCCCGCGTCAACTCGGCGGTGACGACGATCCTCCTCGGTGCGCTCATCGTCTTCCAGATGCTGCCCCAGACCGCCAACGTCATTCCGCTGTTCCAGATCTTCGGACAGTGGGGGCTGCTCGACACCAACCTCGGCCTCATCATCGGCGACACCGCGCTGCTCACGCCGTTCGCGATCCTGCTCATGCGGCCGTTCTTCCGCGCCGTGCCGGTCGCCCTCGAAGAGGCGGCGATGCTCGACGGCGCCTCCAGCATCCGGGTCTTCCGCTCGGTCATGCTGCCGCTCGCACGCAACGGAATCGCCACGACCGGAACACTCGTCTTCCTGCTCGCGTGGGGTGAGTTCCTCTACGCGGTGAACTTTTTCCTCAGCCCCGTCAACTATCCGCTGAGCGCGCTGCTGGCGGCGCAGGTCTCGGCGTTCGGCATCAACTGGCCGGGCCTCATGGCGCTCGCGGTCATCACGTCGGTGCCCATCCTCATCCTCTTCTTCTTCACCTACCGGCTCCTGCGCGAGGGACTCACCCTCGGCGCTGTCAAGTAATCGTCTCGAAAGGTTCGCACCGTGAGCGACGCCCTCCTGCAGTACCCCCATGCCACCACCCCGGTCGACGGACCGGTGAGTCCGAGCCGCGGAACGCTCTCACCGATCGGGGTGACCGGCGTGCGGATCGACGGCGGTTTCTGGGGACGGATGCAAGAGCTGAACGGATCCGCGATCATCCGCCACTGCTACGCATGGATGGACCGGCTCGGCTGGATCGACAACTTCGTCGCCGCGGTCGAGGGGCGTCTGCCGCAGGATCGCACCGGCCGGGAGTTCAGCGACTCCGACGTGTACAAGCTGCTCGAGGCGATGGCGTGGGAGATGGCCCGAGCGGATGACGCGGAACTCGCCTCCCTCTATGACGGCGTGGTGGCGAAGATCGTCGCCGCGCAGGAGGCCGACGGCTACCTGAACACCCGGTTCGGTCGCCCGGGGCAGGAGCCGCGCTACTCCGACCTCGAGTGGGGGCACGAGCTCTACTGCTACGGGCACCTGATGCAGGCTGCCGTGGCCCGCATGCGGACGCACGGTGAGGACGACCTCGTCCGCGTCGCGCGCCGCGCCGCCGACCACGTCTGTGAGGTGTTCGGGCCGGGCGGCATCGAGGCTGTGTGCGGCCACGCCGAGGTCGAGACGGCCCTGGCCGAGTTCGCCCGCGCGACCGGCGAGGCGCGCTACCTCGAGCAGGCGCGCCTGTTCGTCGAGCGCCGCGGCACCGGCACCCTCGCCGACATCGAGTTCGGCCGGGAGTACTACCAGGACGACGTGCCGGTGCGCGACGCCGACGTTCTGCGCGGCCACGCGGTGCGCGCGATGTATCTCGCCGCCGGCGCGATCGATGTCGCTGTCGAACTCGAGGACGACGAGCTGCTGCACGCCGTAGAGCGGCAGCTCGATCGCACCGTCGCACGCCGCACCTACCTCACCGGTGGCATCGGCGCCCATCACGAGGGGGAGTCGTTCGGCGCGGACTGGGAGCTGCCGTCGGAGCGGGCGTACAGCGAGACCTGCGCGTCGGTGGGATCGATGATGACCTACCACCGGATGATGCTCGCGACGGGGGAGGCGCGCTACGCCGACCTGGTCGAGCGGAACCTCTTCAACGTGGTGGCGGCCTCACCGGCCGAAGACGGACGCTCCTTCTTCTATACGAACACGCTGCACCGCCGCGCCCCCGGCACGGTGCCGGCCACCGATGAGGTGAGTCCGCGCGCCGCGGCGAGCATGCGTGCGCCGTGGTTCGCGGTGTCGTGCTGCCCACCCAACGTCGCGCGCACGCTCGCGTCACTCGGAAGCTACGTGGCCGCGACCGATGAGAGCGCGCTCTATGTCGCGCACTACGCCACGGGGCAGGTGACCGCCACGCTCGCGGGTGGGAGCATCACCGTCGACGTCGAGACGGCGTACCCCCACGACGGGCGGATCACCGTGAGGGTGACGGCCGCGCCCGAGGGAGGAGCTGACCTCATGCTGCGGGTGCCGGCGTGGTCGGAGTCGAGAGCGACGTTGACGACGCGCGGGACGTCTGAGCCGGTGGCGGTCGGCTGGGCTCGGGCCGAGTCGGTGCAGGTCGGCGACGAGGTCGTTCTCGACCTGCCGATGGCACCGCGGGTGGTGTCTCCCGATCCGCGTATCGACGCGCTTCGCGGGCAGGTCGCCGTCGAGCGTGGACCGCTGGTGCTTTGTCTCGAGCGCTCCGCGGATGCCGACTACAGCGCGGAGGAACTCCGTGTCACGGGCGATCCGATCGACACAGAGGAGGGCGTTGTCCTCCCCGTGGTGCCGGTCGGGTTCGACGATAGGCCGTGGCCGTTCGGTGCGCCCGCGGCGCAGCCGCTCGGCGAACCGATCATGGTCGCGTTGGTCCCGTACCACCGGTGGGGCAACCACGGTCCGTCGACGATGCGGGTGTGGATGCCGGTGGCGGCAGGCTAGCTGCGAACACGCTGGCCGTCAGGTCAGGCTTTCTTTCGCGCTACGAATGGCGGGACTGGCATCGGTGGCGGCCTCCTTTTCGAGTCCGGACCGCTCCAAGACTCCCACTGGCTTGCGCGCCTCGGTGCCCGCCACGGCTTCAACAGTCACAGCGTCATCCTCGACGCCGTGACCACAGGGCGACCCGAGGCGGCGCGGCTCGCCGTCGCCGACCTGGACGAAGTCGTCCCCGCCCGGGTCATCTCTTGCTTCGACGCGCATCTCGCGGTCGCTCAAACGACCGAACGCCGCGGCGTGATCGTCGCGCCCGGCTCGCGCGCTCGGCATCAGCGAGTAGGACGGTTTGCTCAAGGGCGTTATGGTGCAGAGCGGTGACGCGCTCGCGCGCGGCGGGGCGCGGTGAAGACCCGCCAGGCGCTTGTATCAGGTTCAGCCGAGCCGCTGAGATCCCGTCTTGGGGAGCAGCACGCCAATGTTGGGAACTCGGGCGGTCCGGTCATCGATGCGAACTCGGAGGAGCTCGTTGGCACCGTTCAAGAGGTGTCGAGCGGCCGAAGGACTAATTGCCCCCAGCACCGAGCTACGCGATTTGGCAGTTGTAGCTGCACAGCCACGCTCCAGCGTCACCGTGATGGTCGTCGATATGGGTCTGCTTCTCGCCTTCATCGCAGAACTGGCGGCGGTTTCACATGGCACGACAATCCTTGACGCCAACGCAGGTATCGGCCAGACGCGATAGTCGGGTGCAGATACGATGCATTCGTGTCGGGTGCCACTACTTTCGCGCGTGAAGCGCGCTCAGCTCTCGCGAGCAGCACGGACTTGATCGTTGGTCGCGACGGTCGACGACCGTGGCTAGATGTCGTCCGCGGCGTGGCTGTCGGTCTTGTCCTGCTTCGGCACGCATGGCCCACCGTTTTCCCTGCAGCGGGCATCGTCGGAGTGACGATGTTTTTTGCTCTTAGCGGCTACCTGATCACAGGCCTTCTAATCCGCGATCTTGATGCGCGAGGAAAAATACAGTGGGGACGTTTCTATGCGCACCGCCTCCTCCGTCTATATCCCGCCCTTCTCCTCCTAGTCGCGATGTTCGGTCTAATGGAGGTCCTCTGGGATCCGATCGGGTCGCGCGACCAGCTCGGCGCAAGTATCCTGATCGCACTCTCATACACCGCTGACCTCCCTTTTGCGCACGACCTGAGCGCCTCGATCTCTCACCTGTGGTCGCTTGCAGTCGAGGAACAGTTCTACCTTGTTTGGCCTGCGCTCCTATTGCTCGGATACGTCCGCTTAGCACGTCGACACCTGACCGTCTATCTGCTAACCCTGGCCGGGATCTTCACCGCCGTGTGCTGGACGAGTGCCGTGATGTTGCGGCCGGCCGACATCTATCAGTTGCCAACCACGTGGGTGTCCGCGATGGCCATTGGTGGTGCAGCGTTCCTGGCCCGTGAGCAACTCATGAACATGTCGCGGCCGACGTACGGCGCGCTGGGTGCGCTCGTCCTCGCCGCGCTCTGCTTCTACCCCAACGCGAAGGACTCAAGCCTTGCATACTTCATCCTGCCGACCGCAATAGCCGCCGCAACCATCGCCGTGATTATCGCGACCGAACGCCTAGGTCTCCCCGCTGGTCGGGCGCTCTCCATCCCCCTGCGCGCTCTGGCTGGCCTGGGGGTGATCTCGTACGGCGTGTACCTGTGGAACCTGCCGATCGTCGTGTGGTGGCGCGAAGCCAGCGGGCTCGGCGGAGTTTGGTACGCGGCGACGATTCCCCTTTCGATCGCCGCCGCGCTGGTCAGCTGGTACACCGTTGAAGCGCTTGGCCGTCGCGGACGACGACTCTTCGACCAGCAGTCAGATCGTGCGCGTGAACTTCAGGCCCGACAGCCGGGCGTTGCACCCGGTCGCTGACGGGTTCTTCGACGCCACGCGAACACGGACGGACCGGGCGCCCCTGGCGACGTTGACGCCGGTGGCAGTGGCCCGCAAGCGCGCCGCGATGGACGCATGGCCTTCGATCTGGGCCGTCGTGTCGATCGACCGGAGGGCCACGGCTGTGGTCGCGCTGCAGCAGCGTATCGACGGCGTACGCCCGGCTGGCGATGGCCGCCGAGGCAGTCGGAGCTGAGACCCATCTCTTTCGACAGGCGCGTGCCACCGTTGGTAGTCATACTGTGGCGGGTGTTGGTGACGATGGCTGAGTGGAACACGCCGTCGCGCGCAGGGTCGGAGCAGCTGACGCCACATCCGAAGTTTGAGCTGGCCCGGTCGTCGATGAGGCTGGCGATCCATTCCCCTAACAGGCCACCAATAACGTCAGTCCACTACACACCTCCGCGACTGGGAATCAGCGCCGTGGTGATGCGGTAGCGCCGGTGCAGACTAGGCGTCGCCCAGCAGCCGCGGTCAGAGCTGAAGGTATCGCCATCGAATCGTCCGCTGTGTCGTTGCCGACAGCTTCGAACTGTTGTGGTGTGACCGCTGAAACGAACGCACTCGTGGCAACCCCAACCGTGGGATCTAAGGTCTGCCCATCCCGAAGTACTCCCAATCCGCCGCCCGCCAAGCTCCTGCGTCGAGGCAGTTTCGGCCGTCGACGACGACCTTTCCCCGCACCAACGACCCAGCGTGCTGCGGATCCAACTCACGCCGGTACTCGTCCCACTCCGTCACCACGATGACCGCGTCCGCCTCGCGTAGCGCCTCGTCGCGATCCTCGACGTAATTCAACTGCGGGTGCACTCGCTGCGCGTTCGCAATCGCTGCGGGGTCGGTGATCGTGACCCACGCGCCTAGGCCGTGCAGCCTCACCGCAACGTCCAGCGCCGGCGAGTCGCGGATATCGTCACTGTGCGGCTTGAACGCCGCGCCCAGCACGGTGATGTTCTTCTTGAACACCGACCCGCCGAGAGCTTCGACCACGAGCTGTGCGGCGCGATCCCGGCGACGCAGATTAATCTCGTCGACCTGGCGTAAGAAGGCCACCGACTCCCCGCGCCCGAGCTCTTCCGCACGGGCCGAAAAGGCACGAATGTCCTTCGGCAGGCACCCGCCGCCAAATCCGATGCCAGCGCCCAGGAACCGACGCCCGATTCGCGCATCGTGCCCGATCGCGTCGGCCAGTTGGGTGACGTCCGCACCGGTGACCTCGGCGATCTCCGCCATGGCGTTGATGAACGAGATTTTAGTCGCGAGGAAAGCATTGGCCGCCACCTTCACCAGCTCGGCCGTGGCGTAATCGGTAACGATGAACGGCGTGCCCTTCGCCACTGACGGGTGATAGACCTCGCGAAGAACGGATGCCGCGGTCTCGCCCTCTTCACCAGCAGGAACGCCAGCGACGAGGCGATCCGGGTCGATCGTGTCCTGTACCGCCCAGCCCTCGCGGAGGAACTCAGGGTTCCACACCAGCGTCGCCCCCGTCGCCGTCACGCGTGGTGCAAGCCCGGCCGCGGTTCCCACTGGCACCGTCGACTTGCCTGCCACGATTTCGCCCTCGGCGAGGTAGGGGAGCAGTTCATCGACGGCGGCGTTCACGTAGGTCAAGTCAGCGGCGTATCCATCCTTGACCTGCGGGGTCCCCACGCCGACGAAGTGAACCTTGGCGCCCCTAGCCGCGGACATGTCGGTCGTAAATCGAAGATTTCCCGAAGCGATGCCGTCCGCGAGGATCTCCTGCAGTCCGGGCTCGAAGAAGGGTGCCTCCCCCTTCGACAGCGACGCGATCTTCCGGGGATCGACATCGATGCCGACCACCTCGTGGCCGATCGACGCCATCGCGGCTGCATGAACAGCTCCCAAGTATCCGCAGCCGATAACGGACAGACGCATTAGCGCTCCTTCGAGAGTGTGAGCAGAGGGTGGGGCCTGTCCTTCCTAGCAGATGTATGTTTCACTTTCGAACTGGCATTCACCCATCCGTGTCAGCGTCCAGCGCCAACAAGGGCTTGTTCCTGAAGCGGAGTACTTACGACTGACTCAGGCCGACCGAGCAACCGCGGCGCGCCGTATCCGCGGAATCTGCCGATGGATGTCCCCGCGCCGTGACGGCACAAAACTGCTGCGGCCCCTCTCTCCTTGAGGCGGTTCAGCCCTCTTGAGTGTCCGCGACCGAGCGCGCACTCATCCGCCCTCGCGGCGCGCGACGCTTCGTCCGAACGTTTGTATGGATTCGACTGATCGCGAGGGCATCGTCCCGGCCTCTGACTCGCAGCTCTGCGAGGACGAGACCGGAGGCGAGGATCAGGCCAACGACCGCAGAACCATTCGGATCGAACGGCGTCGGAGAGCCAGCGCTGATGACAGCGACCGCTCCCGCTATCGCAATCGCCGCACCGCTGGGCGCTCGCAGGCATGGGTCGAAGAGAGCTGAAACCATGCCTCGGGCAGAAAGGAAGAACGCTACTGCAAGAGCGAGGCTTCCTACGATACCGAGCTTGACCAGCGCCCAAAGATAACTGTTATGGATGTAGGTCAGCCCGTACGAGTCTCTGAAGATCTCACCAAAGAGGTACGTGCGATAGGGCGATCCTAGCCCTGAGCCGGTGATGAAGTGATTTGAAACATAAGAGAGTGCTGCTTCGGCTTCACGATCTCTCCATCGAGCGCTGGCGTCCAGTGCGATGGCCTCGGGTGTAAGCCCATTCAGTACCCTGCCGGAAAAGGCCTCAAAGGACGCAGCGATCGACCGCCAGATGTTGAGATGGAACGACTCCGACGCCAAGAAGAGCGTAAGCAGGACCAGTGCAGTTGCCCCGAGAACTGTCAGCACGGTGCGGAGCACGGCGACCCGGTTCGGACCTAGAAGCAATAGGAGCAGCGGCCCGATGAGCATCACTAGGAATAGGCTTCGCGAGTAGCCAGTAACCGCCACAAGTGGGCCGCAGGCGACCAGCAAGCTCAACTGCCAGCGTTTGAAACCAGGTAGAGGTAGGTTTGATGAAGCGGCTATTGCAGCCACGCTCATAATCGCCAAGAACTCGCTGCTGGGAAGCGAGACTCTCGTTTGCTCGCTGAGCGAGCTGAAGTTGCCCGCCCAGAGGTTGGCTGTTTCGGTTCGGAGTGAAAACAGGTCAAGACCTGAAAGTGTCAGCAGGAGAGCGCCGAGTGAGAAGACAGCGATACATGTCGCGATGCGAAACATGAATGCTATTGATCGTCGGGCGCCAAGTCGGTCGACCACTGCAATAGCAATAGATATTGTTGCCGCCACCCGCAGCAAAGGTCGCGCGTCCCCAAGAAGGCGGCCGATGTCTGGGACACCCTGGAGAAGTCCAACGACTGACCAGCCGATCGTTACTACGACGAGTAGCCCGACCGCCCAGGCCGCTGACCTACCGAATCGAAGAACCCGTCCGTAGAGTCCCGTTATGATTGCCACTGCGAATATGTCAGTCGGCAGACCCGCGACTCCGTCCAGTACCGCTGGCATCGGGGCCACGCACAGGAAGAGAAATACGCCCGCGACAACTCGGATCACGATGGGAGCCGTTCGACTGCTCTGTAGTAGGAGGTCGCTACATTCGGCCACCCAAAATGTCGGTCGGCGATGGAATACCCCTCGAGTGTCGCACGCTGACGCTCGGCCTGATTGGACACAAGTTGCGCGAATTTGATCGCAAGCTCGATGTGGTCGTTTGAATTCAGGATCGCGCCGATTCCTGCTCGTTCGATGATCTCAGCAGGCCCGGTCCCGCTGAAACTGACAGGCACGGCTCCGGCGGCGAGGCCCTCGATGAGCGTACGGCCGAACGCCTCCTCGTCTGACGCATTCACCACATAGTCTACGTCCGCAAGAATCTCGAATACGTTGTCCACCCGTTCGATATGCAAGAGCTCGCCGCCGCTGGCTTCGATCTGCGATCGCACACGCATTCCCACGTTATCTTCATGCACATCACCGATGACTAACCCCAACATTCGCGTCCCACGCGCGTTCACTTCTCGAATGACGCTGCAAAAGAGGTCGACGCGCTTGTAACTCCGGACCTCACCTAGGATCGCAGCGCGAATCGGATGCTCGCTATCGCTGGAGCGCCTATCGGCGATTGGAACCGGCAAGCTCGTTCCCCTCGGAACAACGCTCGATTTTCGACCGACCAGCCCGGTCTTCTCGAGCGTGAAACGGGAGGGTGCGACCGCCGAGTAAGAGATCCATCCTGCGAAGCGATTGAGTACTCGGCCAAGTTTCCCGGCGAAGACATCGTGCATATCGAGCACCGCTCGTGCTCGCGTACCGAGGCAGCCTAGGGCAACCTCGAGATTGCGCCAGGTTTCGAAGGAAACAATATAGTCAAAATCGCGCGTCCATCCTCGGACGGTCCTGGATGCGCGAGCTGTGGCCGCGGCCTCAGCGGCAATCTGCCGCAATCCCGTTGCGCGAAGGCCTCCCCGCGACTGGGCCGGGTGCTGCTGCAGGGACACGTCCAGGAAGCGGATCTCCAGGCCGGTTCTGCGCGAGTACCCCCTTAGAGGAGAGTCAATGGGACAGGCGATCGTGGCTTCAAATCCGTTTGCTGATGCGTGCTGAACGAGTCCGAGTAGAGATCGTTCAGCGCCCCAAACGGCGCGGGCATCAGTCACGAATAGGATTTTCTTCCCTGTCACGACTCGCACCCCTCGATCGCCGACAGAAGGGACTTGCTCAGGGTTCTGTGATTGTGATGCTGATGAACTTTGTCTCGTCCGTTCGTGCCTAGCTGTGCGAGATCACCCGGTGAAGCCAGTGCGTCGAGCACTGTTTGCGCGATCGCATTCGCATCCCCGACGGGGACCACGAACCCGTCTACCTGGTCTCGCACGTAGTCAAGCACCCCAGGAGTGTCTGAAACTACGGGTACCGCCCCACATGCCATCGCTTCCAACGCCGCTGTCATGCCGGAAAAGTGAAGATTGTATACGGTGGGAAGGACGACCACCGAAGCTCGCTGGTACATATCGCGAAGCTCGGGATGAGGCACGCGGTCTATTCGCCTGACTCCGTCGGGCACTGGCAAATTCGAGTTCGTCTGTACGACGATCTCGGCCAGTGGGTCGTATCGAGCCACGAGTTCCATGGCTTCGTACAAAGTGGCGGTGTCCCGATCGCGATCATTGCCGAAACTGACGATCAATTTTCGGGGAGGCGAGCCCGCAGTTGGAAGTTGGAAGAAGTCGGTGTCTATGCCAAAGCGGACCAATCTCACGGGTATGTCTGATCCGAGAAGGTCGCGGGCGACCTCTAGCTGTCCGCTGCTAAGAACCCAGGCACCCGAGATGCCCCTGAGAAGCCTGTTGCGGATGCGAACTCGGCGCGACTTAGGTGCTCGTGCTACATCGTCTGTTAGCCATATCAAGCCAGTCCAATGAGCGCCCGGTTCCCGCTGTGCTGTGATCAGTTTTAGAGCATTGCGTTCGTCCCAAGTCAGGTGGACAGGACTATCGGACCGGAGACGAGGTGGGGAGGTTAGTAGAAGTTGAGCTGCGCGCAGCCGACGTCGCATCGACCAATCGTCAAGATATCCGACCGACAACTCCCCAATCCGTTCGTCGTCTGCCAAACGATCCAGGCCGTACAGCCATCGACCGGGAACCTCGCCCGCGGCGTGGCGAGCCTCCCATTCGTCGGCCTGGCGGGGACTCGAATAGTGCATCACATAGTCGACCGTCACGGTGAGATGACCTCCGCGCCACGGACGACCCGCAAAATCTGTCGGATTGCGATCGCCTGGTCGTCGAGCCGAGCATGCAGTATCCGCCTTGAGGCCTCCCGCCTCGCAGGTCGCTCCGCGATCGTAGCCTCGACGGCGGATGCGATCTCGTCAGCGGACCCCGGATCAACGAACTCTCCAGCTGAAGCGATGAATTCGCGCAGGCACTCGAAATCGGAGGTCACTTGAGGAACACCGAACATCAACGCTTCGTAACCGGCGCGCTGCATCGTGTGATCCCGGGTGGTGAGGGCGAGAACGACCGACGCATCGCGGAAGAGCGCGACAAGTTCGGTATTCGACACGTAGCCTGTGAACTGTACGTTCGCCGATGCGCTTTGGATCACTGAGGCCGGCGCCTTACCGGTCAACTTCCAGGTCACCTCCGGCGTCATTTTCGCGGCCTCGAGTATGGCTTCAATCGGTTCATCGTTCGCATAGCTGACGGGGCACAGTACGTAAAGCTCGTCAGGCTTGACGACGGTAGCCGGGATTCTGTCCTCGAGCGGATCGTGCGCCACGACCGAACTCACTTGAGCAGCAGTGAGGATGTCCGCGAGGTGAGCGTTAGTCACGATCCCCGTGGAACCACGCAAGAGCCAGAGACCGAGTCTGCGGAACCGAGTCCATTTTGGATCATAGAAGAACCCGGTGTGCAGGTCCGCGACGAGCCTCGTTCTGTGGAAAAGCGACCACGCCCTGGTGACCATTAAAAGCGGAGTGGGCGGAAGCATCAGCAGCACAGCGCTCGGCCGAGTGCTTTGCAAAACTCTCCACGTCTTCAGGCTTTGATGAAGATAGCGTCGCGCAGCCGAAAGGTTCCTGTCGACGGCCACAAATTCGGGAGGGACGCCGAGCGTTTTTGCCAAGTCACGAGTGCGGCCATTGTCTTCGGCCCAAGAGATGAACAACATGCGAGTGTGGGAAGATGCTGGCGCTGGGGGATTAGGCCCTCTGGCGGACTGCGAAACCTTCATTTCCGTGATCCTTTCTGACTAGCCTCGTGGCATAAAGCGCGAAGGACAGGAATACTGACAGAGCGGCGATCAGCCATGACGTGATCGGAGCAGGATTCGTTTGCCTAAAGCTCATTTCGAAGATGAGAATGGGTGCTATTGCGACGAGGAGTAGCACCGAGGTGCGCGTCAAGGCAGCGGCAACAATCTGTCCTGGCCGCACAGAGAGCACTCTGGATGCGCGCCATACGTATACGGGCTCGAGAACCAGTAGTGGGATAGCTATAGCAAGTGCCATCCCAAGCACTCCAAGAGGATAGGTTGCCAAGACGCCCGCAGTGACAGTCAATATAAGCCAGGCCAGGTGAATCGGGAGGAATACTCCAGGCTTACCGATCGCGTTCACTGCCGTGATAGCGGGAAGATGAACTGAGTTCACCAGGACGCTCCCGAGTAACACTTGTAGCGCCAGGGTGAGCTGAGGGGTCGCCGCATCAGGTCCGAGCCACAGGCCAAGGAAAGAGGGGGATAGGTAGATCGCCGCTGGGAGTGCACACGCGACCGCCCCAGCCGCAAGCCCAGTCATTCCGAGGTAAACACGCCTCGCCGAGTGTTCGTCGGTTGCAAAGAGAAGTGACAATCTGGGCATGTATGGATCGATGACCCATTGTAGGCACTGGCGCAAGACGCCGTAGACCCGGAAAATGGCGTTCCAATAACTGACTGCCGCGGGCCCCACTGTGAGCCCGATTATTACCGACCCGCTCTGCATGACGGCGCTCCCGACCACGTTCACGCTAAATGCCGGAATGCTGAATCGAAGCTGCTCGCGCATCGTCATCCGCGACGCGGCACTCAACTTGAAGCCCGAGAGCTTACGTGCGCTGACGATGATCGCTGAAAGGATCCCCGGGAGGATCAATGCCGAGGCTTCAACTGCCGCGATCAAGACGACATTTGGGCTGAAGGCAATCACCAGTGCTGTGCCGACGACTCGATAGCCGACCGCGACCAGCTGCAACCCGCGTTCAAGGGACCAATACCCGAGTCCCTGGAGCGCGTTCCCGAACGGGCGGAAAGCAAGAAATCCTAGTGTCGCCGTTCCGATACCAACGAGGGCTGTCGCCTCCTGTTCGCTCACAACGCTGGCAGATCCGGAGGCTGCCAACAATGCCAATGCGATCGGAACGTACGCAGCGGCGGCCACGACACTGACGGCGACGTTCCACACGACCGCGCTCGACAGTGTTCGAGTCGCAATCGTTGGGTCGAGGTGTCGAGCAACCGCCGTGAACTTCACAACGGCCGACCCCATTCCCAGATCCGCCTGGAACAGGAAGACCATCATGGCGGAAAGCATGAGCCAAACGCCGTACGGTGCTGCTCCTAGTGCGGAAAGCACGAACGGCAGCAGGACGATTCCCGCTGTCATGCTCGCGAGCCCGAGTGCGCCTCCAGAAGCAACCGAAGCGAGGATAGAGCCAGAGCGCGAGCCGGTCATGATCTAGACCGGATCGCGAGAATCGTCTCGCGCGCCTCGGTCTCATCCGCTACTAGATATGTATCGGGAAAGTTGTGAGTTGTGGCTTCAAATACGCCGCGAATTTTGCCGTACGTGTTGTCCAGAATCACCGTGGGCTTCCCTAGCAGCCCAGCAAGGATATGGCCATGCAGCCGATCGGTCACAACGAGAGACGCCCTTCCGACGGCCGCGACTCCATTTGCAACGTTCATGCGCCTCATTCGGGCGTAGCCGAGTTCCACGAACGGATCGAGCAGATGCGTCGCGGGGGCACCGAGAGACCGCAGTCCACGCTGGAACCTGCGAGGCCCTCTCGAAAGGCGCCAGGAACGCGGCCTACTCGAGCGGTCCCCCCAGTCGCGGACGACCGCGTCGATACCGAGAGACTCGGTCGAGAGGTCGAAAGCGCGCTCTTGATCAGCTCGCGCGAGCACCAGCGGCCTGTCGCCGTCCGACATCGACCGTGTCGGTGCCTCTAATCCAAGGGCCATGTCGGCCATGAACTCGACCTGAACGCCAGCGAACTTCTCTGAAGCCAGATCAAACGATGGTGCGTCGCGGACAAGCAGAACAAAATCGGGGTGACCGTGAATAGCTGCTGCCGTCTTGTGCAACACACTGCTGTCATTGAATTTGATGGTTTGTGGTAGTTGTATGACCCTATGGTGCCTGACCTCATCTATGACTCGCAGTCGGAAATCATGAAAAGTGGGCCAGAGGTCTCCAAAGTTCCCACCCCCGTGAAGTAGGATCACGGTTTCGGAAGGAAGCTTCCTGACGTCACGAACATCCCACCTGTCGTGGTCTGCTTGGTAAATTACTTGCGCACCAATTTGTGAAAGGTAGTTCAGTTCACCCTGCCAGATGAGGCTATCCCCAACATTCATATGAGTGGGAATATCAATCAGCGCAACGGGGCTATCTCCGATCAGTGATTTTAGTCGGCCACGGGTCTCCGTTCGGATCCCAGAGAGCCAAGCGGTCGTCGAGTCGCCGTCAATCTCAGTGTTCACGCATTCCCTTTTCCGACAGACTTCTTCGCTGGCGCCCGCTCGTTCACCGAGCGAGCACGCGCATGCGCGCGGCGTGTTCGACCAGACCTGGCGTGACCTCGTGGGGTTCAGCGACTACGCCAACCCCGGTGCGCTCGATGAGCGCCGCTGCCTGTAACTGGTGATCGTCCACGTGTTCGCCTCTTGCTCTCCTGCGGGCAACCACGATGGGGAACTTGCCTGCGTTTAAGAGAGCGAGAATTGATCCAACCCCCGCGTGGGTGACGACGACATCAGCTTCGGCAACTGCTTCATCGAAGGCCGCAGAGCTCATCTGCTCGAAGACCTTGCCGGGAAGGCCAGCGCGGGAAGTGACGCCAAGTTGCCACACTGTCGAATCGGTCGCCACGCCGGATGAGAGGACTCCCTCGACGAGGGCGTCGAATCGGTATGGCCTGATTGTTCCCAACGTCACGAACACCCTAAGGGCATGCTCCGGAGCTTCACTCGCGAAAGCATCGAACTCGTCCAGCACTGAGGGCACGGCCTTCCATCGACCTCGTGCCCAGCCCGGGTGTTGGCACTCCAAAGCAACCAGATGGCTGAGTGCGAGGATACGGCCGGAGAGTGAGGGGCCATCCGTTCGCGACACGCTCTCGATGTATCGTGCCGGAATGCCGTGCCGTCTGGCCGTTGGCAACGCCGCCACTGCAAGCGCGGCACCGGTCGAGACGGCTTCTTCGAACTGTTCTCCGCGAATTGCATCGCCGATTATTCTTGACGCGGTCAAGGCTGCCCGCCAGTCCCTGGGTGCTATGTATGGAACAGTGACAACGCGCCTTTCCCGGAGAAGACCGCGGGATTGCGGGGTGTCGAAGGTAACCCAAAGTGAGTCACTCGACGCACCCAACCTTTTTTCCAGCCTGTGAAGCTGCGCGAGGTGCCCTCCTGTAGAAGCGGCAAGGAGCAGCTTCCGGCGCGACGAGCTACCGTCAGCTTCACTCAGTCGGTCCTGTGACTCGGTCAATGCGCAGTCTCTCCTGGTGCAATTGCGGCCTTCGCAGTCTTAGCCAGAATTGCCACGTCGCCCAGCAGGGACCAATTCTCCACGTATGACAGGTCGAGTCGGACGGTGTCCTCCCAGGAAAGGCTAGACCGGCCGCTGACCTGCCAAAGTCCTGTGATGCCCGGCTTGACCAGAAAGCGTCGATGAACGTGTTGAGCGTATTGTGCGACTTCGCGCGCTAGCGGTGGCCGGGGGCCGACTAGCGACATCGAGCCTCCAAGCACGTTGAATAGTTGCGGAAGTTCGTCCAGGCTGTATCTCCGCATGACACGACCAACAGTTGTAACCCGTGGGTCGTTCTTCATTTTGAAAAGGACTTCGTTCCCGGCGTCGCGTTCGCGCGTTGTCAACTGGTTCAGAAGCTCCTCAGCGTTCTCAACCATTGACCGGAACTTCAGCATCGTGAACACCCGTCCGTGGTATCCGACGCGCTCTTGACGAAAGAGTATGGGGCCCTCGCTGCTCAAGCGCACCGCGAGGGCGAGCCCTAGAAACAGAGGACTGATGAGTGCGATCCCGAGGAGGGCCCCTCCCAGGTCCATGAGGCGCTTGATGATGCGTTGTCCTGAGCTGAAACGCGGAGTCTCCACATGCACGAGCGGCAGGCCCGCGACAGGACGCATGTGCATTCGCGGGCCTGCGACATCCAGGATGCTCGGGGCGAGAACGAGGTGTTGCTTGCCGGTCTCCAGTCCCCACGAGATCTCCTTGACCTTTGACGGTGGGAGGTCGTCGGTGCTGGTGATCGCCACGGTGTCTGCGCCCGTCGCAGCGATCGCACGATCAACTGCATTGACATTTGCCATAACGGGGATCGTCGTCCCCGCGATAGTGCTCGCGACTCGTCCCTCGGGAACACATGCACCAACGACCACATACCCTGCGGTCGGAGTCCTCCCCAGCTCGCGGGCGACCTGTGCGACAGACTCTTCCGACCCCACCAGGAGAACCCGCGCGCTGTACCCACCACCCTGGCGATGAGCGTTGAGCCACTGTCTCCACAGCCACCGAGTGGCGACGAGCATGAGAATCCCGAGTGGCAGTGAGATGAGGAGGTACCCACGAGCTACGTCGATCCGAGTGAGGAAGGCAAGGATCGCAATAGCGCCGAAAAGACGAAGGCTCGCGTCCGCTACACGCACATACTCCGTCATCCCGTGACCGGTGATGCGGTAATTGCGAGAGTCGATGAGGTTGAGCGCGATCATCCAGGCGATGACCAGCAAGCCTGAGAATGTCCAATAAGAGAACTCTGTAATGCGGCTGTCCTGCCGCATTGAGACCTGCGCGTTTCCGAACCCGAACCACAGCAGCTGTGTGCCGTAGACCGACCACACCAAAGCCAACAGATCAGTCAGCCATAGTCGGCGGGAGTATCTTTTGCGCCAGTCCTTCGGCGAAGGGGTCCTCGGAGGCTTCAGTCCGGTGGAGAGTAGGAGAGATCCGCCGTCTCCCGGCGAATCCGGACCCGGTGTGTGCGAGGTGGTGGTTGTCATATCAAGCGACGTCGTTGTCGAGTTGGTCTCAACGTGTGACGTCACTCATGCCCTTTCCCCCCAGATCAACGCTTTCCCCGCATGAACGATAGCAAAGCTGATGTGTCGTGCTGGTTACCGGGTCGCTAGAAGTCAACAGCGGATCGACGGGCCGCGTGGTGCACCGTGTCGACCGCGAACGCGCAGGCATCCGATGTCGGCATCCGCGAGATGGCTCGCCGCTACATCCCCACACTCAGCCGGCGAGCACCAACCGGCCACGGTCCGCCCGAGTGAGTGGGGGGATGGAGTCGAGAAGAGTGCGGGTGTACTCGTGCTGCGGCCGATCGAAGATCTGGTCGACATCGCCGGTCTCGACGCACTCCCCGCGGTACATCACCAGTACGCGGTGGGCAAGGTTTCGTACGACCGAAAGGTCGTGCGAGATGAACAGGATGCTGACCCCGAGCCGCTCCTGGAGCTCGACGAGAAGGTCGACGACCTGCGCCTGGATCGTCACGTCGAGCGCCGATACCGGTTCGTCGCAGACGAGGATGTCGGGGTCGCGCATAAGCGAACGAGCGATTCCTATCCGCTGACGCTGCCCCCCGGAGAACTGGTGAGGGAAGCGGTACATCATGTCGGATTTCATGCCGACCAGTTCCAGCAGCTCCGCCACCCGGTCGCGGCGGTCGCCGGCTTTGCCGGTGCGCGACGCGGCTAGAGGTTCGGCAACGATATCCTTCACCCGCATGCGCGGGTCGAGGGAGGCGTAGGGGTCTTGGAAGACCATCTGAATGCCCGGCTGCGACGGGCGACGCCGCCCACGGCTGCGCCGCGTGATGTCGGCCCCGCGATAGGTCACGCTGCCCTCATCGACGCTTTCAAGCCCCACGATCATCCGCGCGAGCGTCGACTTTCCGCTCCCCGACTCGCCGACGATGCCGAGGGTCTCGCCGCGACGAAGCACGAGGTCGACGCCGTCGACGGCGTTGACGGTGCGACGCGCGAGAACGGGCCCGGTACGGAAAGTGCGGCGCACCCCTTCCACCTCGAGCACGGTCTCGCTGCCCGTTCCCGAATTGAGCACGCGCGCGGGTGCGGGATGTGGCGCCGAGTCGAGCAGCTGACGGGTGTAGAGCTCGCGGGGTGAGGTGAAGACGTCGTCGGCGTCACCGGCTTCGACCACCTCGCCGTGTCGCATGACGACCACGCGGTCCGCTACCTCCGTGACCACCCCGATGTCGTGCGTGATGAGAAGAACTCCCATGTTCAACTGGCGCCGGAGCCGATGCAGCAGGCGGAGGATCTGCGCCTGCACGGTCACGTCCAGCGCAGTGGTCGGCTCATCGGCGATCAGAAGCTCGGGCTCCAGGGCGATGGCCATGGCGATGAGAATTCTCTGACGCATCCCGCCAGAGAACTGGTGCGGGTAATCGTCGACCCGCGAGGCGGGGGACGAGATGCCGACCAGATCGAGCAGCTCGATCGCCTTCGCGCGTGCTTGCCGTCTCGTGGTCTTGCGGTGAACGCGAACCACCTCGCCGATCTGATCGCCGATGGTGAGCACCGGGTTCAGCGCGGAGAGTGCGTCTTGCAGCACCATGCTCATGCGCACGCCCCGGAGCCGTCGCATCCCCTCCTCATCCAACGCACGAAGGTCGACGTCGCCCAGTCTCAGCTCATCGGCGGTCACCACGGCAGCCGAATCCTGGATGCCCATGATTGCTCGGGCAGTGACGGTCTTGCCCGACCCGGACTCACCGAGCAGGGCCACCAGCTCGCCGGGCTTGACGTCGAGGTCGACCCCGTCGACGGCAGGAGTAACTGTCCCCTCAGATCGGAACCCGATGCGGAGCCCTCGTACTCGGAGCACGGGCTGGGGGGCGTCATCGATGTGCACGAGACCATTCATAGCGCAAAAGCTCCGAGATTGTGTCGGTTCTGAGGGTGACATGCCGAATAAGCTCAAAAAGCTTGACAGATGTGCCGGATACGCGCCAGAGTCATCCATCATCCCCCGATTGCCGATCCCGGCGTGCGTGGGGGTGCCGTCACACGAAGGAGGAAACGTGCTCGAACCAGCAGAGCGCTACACCGGCTACAAGGCCTACGAGTATCTGGAGGCGGGAGTCGACTACCGCGACTTCGGTTACGCCCGGCAGATCGGACGAGTGCCCGAGTACGCAGGTCTCGAGCTGACCTCCACTCAGGCCGAGCGCGCCGAGCGCCTGCAACGCGACGAGGTCGTCATCTCATTGCATGAGCACGTGCAGGTTTTCCCCGAGAACATGGATCACCTCAAGGACCACATCCGCCAGGGCCGCGAACCCACGGGCTACGAGGGTCTGGCGCGATCGGGCCTTACCGCGGTGTTCGACAACGGCATGGACGGCACCTGCTGCATCTCCAGCGACGCCGGATGGAAGTACCAGGATGTGCTGTTCGACCTCGGCGTGCGGATGGCCGACCTCGCCCACCAGGACTACCTCATCAAGGGTGAGACGCTCAAAGACATCCGCTACGCCCACGAAACCGGCCGGATCGCCCACATCTTCGCGCTAGAAGCGGCGACCATGATCGAGAACGAGGTCGATCGGCTCGACGTGCTCTACGGGTTCGGCGTGCGTCAGATGGGCATCGCCTACTCCGAGGCCAACACGCTCGGCAGCGGCCTGAAGGAGCGCGGCGACGGGGGGCTGACCTACTTCGGCGAGCGCGCCGTTCAGCGCATGAACAAGCTCGGCATCGCCATCGACATCTCGCACTCCGGCGACCGGACCTGTGTCGACGTGATCAAAGCCTCCACCAAGCCGGTCTTCATCACCCACGCCGGCGCCCGCACCGTGTGGCCGACCAACCGCATGAAGACCGACGAGACCATCGTCGAATGCGCCCGTCGCGGCGGGGTGATCGGCATCGAGGCCGCTCCTCACACGACGCTATCGCCGAAGCATCCTCTCCACTCCCTCGAGTCGGTCATGGACCACTTCGTCTACTGCGCCGAGCTCGTGGGGATCGAGCACGTGAGCTTCGGCCCCGACACTCTCTTCGGCGACCACGTCGGACTGCACCATGCCTTCGCCGCCCAGCTCTCGCTCGGCCAGGCGCACGGGCAGGTTGAGTTCGATGAGGTTCCCTACGTCGACGGTGTCGAGAACCCCGCCGAGGCGATGGGCAACATCATCGGCTGGCTGGTCAAGCACGACTACTCCGACGACGAGATCCGCGCCGTCGTCGGAGGGAACACCATGCGGGTACTCGAGGAGGTATGGGTGTGACCACACACAAGACACGCGTCGCCATCGGCGCCATCGCGGCCGCGGCGGCACTCGCGCTCACCGCTTGCGCCCCGCAGGCGCCCGAGCCCGCAGCAAGCGGAGACGCGTCGAGCGGGGGAAGCAGTGACACGCTCACCATCGCGACGACGACAGACGTGGTGAACTACAACCCGCTGATCGGTAACAGTCGCAGCGACTACTGGGTGACGAACCTGATGTACCCGCACCTGTTGAGCATCGGCGACGACGGTTCGAAGTCCGCCGAGCTGGCCGTCGACTGGGGGTACGTCGACGACACCACCGGCTTCTACGAGATCCGCGACGACATGACCTGGAGCGACGGCGAGCCGCTGACCGCCGAAGACGTCGCGTACACGATGAACGCGGTGAAGCAGGATGCCCCGGCCGGCACGTTCTACGGCCAAATGGCGAACTTCGAGTCGGCCGAAGCCGTCTCGGATACGCGCGTGGAGATCACCCTCACCCAGCCAGACTCGTCGATTGTCGAAGAAATCGGGTTCTGGGGCAACGTGGTGCCGCAGCATGTGTTCGAGCCCGCAGGGTCTGTCGCCGAATTCGCAAACGACGGCGGCGAGGACGGCTGGGTCAGCGCCGGGCCTTACCGCCTGACGAACGTGCAGGTGGGCCAGTCGTACACGCTCGAAAGGGTCGAGAACTACCCTCTCGTCGAGGGTGGGACGCCCGGGCCCGAGTCGGTCATCTACCGCGTCTTCCCCGACGTGAACACCGAGATCCTGGCGCTGCAGAGCGGCGAGGTCGACGTGATCGCGAATTCGCTCCCCCCGGCGCAGGTCGAGCAGCTGCGCAACACCGAGGGCATCGAGGTCGCCGAGGTCACCGGTCTCGGCTACGCCCACATGACCTACAACATGCAGAACCCGGATCTGGCCAAGACCGAGGTACGCCGGGCGCTCGCGCATGCGGCCGACTACGAAGCCATTCGTAACGTGGTTCTGCAAGGTCAGGCGGTCTCGACCGGCTCGAGCCCGCTCATGCCGGTGCTGTCGAAGTACTACGACGACTCGATCACCGAGTACGAGTACGACCCCGAGCTCTCTCGGCAGCTGATGGAAGATGCCGGCTACACGGCCGACGCCAGTGGCATGTTCCCGGTGAGCTTCCGCCTCATCTACTCGCTGCAAGACCCGGTCACCAGCCAGTGGGCCCAGCTCGTCAAAGACGGCGCCGCCGAGGCCGGGATCGCGATCGAGCTGCAGGGCACTGAGCGCAACACCTACCTGGCGATGACGAACGAGGGTGACTACGACATCTATGCCGGCAACTTCGCCATCATGGATGACCCGGTCACGAACTTCGCACTGTCGTACCTTCCCGGTGGGGCGATCAACTACACCTACGTCGATGACCCCGCGCTGAACGACCTCATCCTTCAGGCGTCGGCCACTTTCGACGAGGAGGAGAAGATCGCCATCATGCGCGAGGCGGCACAGCTGGTGCACGAGGAGGTCTACGACAACGTGATGTACACGCAGAACCTCTTCGTTGCGCACAGCTCCGACTGGGCCGGCTTCATCTCCAAGCCCAGCGAGCTGCTCTCGATCGTGAACCCCATCTCGATCGCCAGCGCCTACAAGGTCACCGAGTAGGCGAGAAGGGCCGCCCATGTCCTACGCTCTGTTCGTTCTCCGCCGGGTCGGCAGGGGAGTGTTCACGATCCTCTTCGCAGTGACCGTGACCTTCCTCCTGCTGCGACTGCTTCCCGGAGATCCTGCGCTCGCCATCGCGAGCCCGAACATGACCGATGAGACACGGGCGGCCCTTCTCACCCAGTACGGACTCGATCAGCCCCTGATCGTCCAGTATCTGCTGTACCTCGGGCAGATGGTGCAGGGAAACCTCGGCACGAGCTTCACCCAGTCGATCCCCGTCGTTGATGTGCTCATGCAGCGGCTGCCGTGGACCCTGCTGCTGACGCTCTCGGCGCTGCTGCTGACGATCGTCATCGGCATTCCGCTCGGGGTGATTGCGGCGTCGCACAAGAACCGCTTCCTCGACCGCATGGTGCAGGTCTTCGGCGTCACCGGCCAGTCGCTCTTCGTCCCCTCCGTCGGCATCGTCCTGCTTTTCGTCTTCGGCCTGAACCTCCGATGGTTCCCGATCGGCGGCGCGTACGACGACGGGGTGTACGGGCTGGAATGGTACGGCTCGGTACTCTCGCACCTCGTTCTCCCAGTGGTCTCGCTCACCCTCATCCAACTCGGGTCTTATGTCCTGACGATGCGGGCGACGCTCATCGAGGCCCTTGGTGAGGACTACATCACCCTTGCCAAAGCGAAGGGCGTGCCGCCCCGCACCATCCTCTGGAAGCATGCGGTCCGCAACGCGATGCTGCCCGCGACAACGCTGATCGGCCTCCAGCTCGGCTTCCTCGTCGGCGGCGCGGTCCTCACCGAGACCGTCTTCGCCTACCCCGGTATCGGCCGTGGCATCTACGAGGCGGTGACTCAGCTCGACTTCCCCGTGCTGCAGGGTGCCTTCCTGCTTCTCGCGGTGACGGTCGTTGTCGCCAACCTCATCACCGACCTCGCCTACGGCTTCCTCGACCCGAGAGTGAAGACAGCATGACCGCTCCGCTGCCCGAAACCGAAGTCGCCCCCGTCGTCGTCGACCCGGCCGGCGACGACGGCAAGCGCGCGAGCAGACAGACCTGGCGCGCCTTCCGCCGTCAGCCGCTGGGGATGGTCTCTCTCGTCATCCTCGCCGCGCTCATCCTCATCGCCGCGGGGGCTCCGCTTCTCGCGCCCTACCCGGCCAGCTACGGCCCCGACGTGCTGCAACCACCGAGTGGTGCGCACTGGTTCGGTACCGACGCCCTGGGCCGAGATGTCTACGCCGAGGTGATCTGGGGCACCCAGCAATCGGTGCTCGTCGCCCTCGCCGCCTCGGCCATCGCGATCGTGTTCGGCACGATCATCGCCGTCGTCGGTGCGTACTGGCGTCGCATCGACGCGATCGTCAGCGTGCTGGTCGACCTGACGCTGTCCCTTCCCGTCCTCCCCCTGATGATCCTCGTCGCCGCCCTCGTCGGACCGTCGACATCGACCCTCATCCTGGTCGTCGCCGCGTTCTCGTGGCCGGAGGTGACCCGTTTGGTGCGCTCGCAGGCGCTCGCCGTCGTGCAGTTGCCCTTCATCGACGCGGCGCGTCTTATGACGCGCAATTCGGTCTGGATTCTCGGGCGACACGTGCTCCCCGCCGTCACCCCCGTCGTCGTCGTCTCGGTGGTCGTCACCGCGTCGCGCGCGGTGCTGTCGGCGGCCGGGTTGTCGTTCCTCGGTCTCGGAGACCCGACGACGTGGTCGTGGGGTCGCATCCTCTACGAAGCGCAACAGTCGGGGGCCATGGTGAGCGCCTGGTGGCTGACGCTGTTCCCCTCTGTCGCCATCCTCGCCCTGGTGCTCTCCGCCACCCTCCTCTCCATCGCCTACAACGACGCAAGAAATCCGAGGAGCCATGAACGCTGACATCCCGCGCGACGACGCGCGTTTCACCCAGCGCCTCGGCGCCGATGTCTACGACCGCATCCAGGCGCGCGTGCGCGACCGTCTCCATGCTGCCGAGCTCGCCGGTCTCATCACTGACGACCCCGAAGACGTCGCCTACCTGACCGGCTTCTTCCACCATCCGGGCGAGCGTCCCGTCGCTGTGTACCTCGATGACGATCGGGCTGTGCTTCTCGTGCCCAATCTGGAACGGCAACACGCCGAGGAGCAGCGGGCGCACGCCGACCTGGTCGATTTCGCCGAGTACCCCGGCATCGAGAATCCGTTCGCGCCGCTTGCGCGCACGATCGGCGGCGCTCCGAAGCGCCTCGGCATCACCACCCTGATGACACAGCATCGGCTACGGATGCTCCAGGCCGCTCTTCCGGACACGATGTTCGAACCCACCGAGCTCGTGACTCAGGCCCGGTATGTGAAGCTCCCCGAGGAGATAGCTCTGCACCGCGAGGCGGCGCGAATCACTGATCACATGCTGCACGCGGGCGTACAGCTCGTCGCAGAGGCCATCGGCGCGGGCGCCGCGCTTCCGAGCGAGGCCGAGCTCGCGGCCCACGTCGGCCGTGATGGGCTGGGGCGGATGTATCGCGAGCACGACGACGTCGTGGTGGTGTCGTTCATGGCTGGGGGGCTGGTGTACGCGGGCCCGAACTCGGCGGTACCGCACGGCCTCCCCTCATCGAACCGGCTGCGACCGGGAGATACGTTCATGCTTTCGCTCGGCGCCGCTGTGGGGGGAAGGTTCGTCGAGGGTGAGCGCACTTTCGTGCTAGGAGGACCCACGGCCGACCAGCGCCGCTATCACGACGTGGTGCGTGACGCCCAGGCCGCCGGCTCGCGGGCGATCGCGCCGGGTGTGCGGTGCGCCGACAGCAACCGGATCTGCCTCGACGTCATCCGCGACGCAGGTCTCGGCCCACACCTGCGACACCGACAGGGGCACGGTATCGGGCTCGGCATGCACGAGCCGCCCTGGTTGGAGGACGGCGACCCGACCGAACTGGCGGAGGGGATGATCGTCTCGAACGAGCCGGGAATCTACATCCCCGGCCACGCCGGATACCGCATCAGCGACAGCATGCTCGTCACCGCAGGTGGCGCCGAGCCACTCACCGCCTTCCCCCGATCGCTCGACGACTGCGTCATCCCGCTCTGAACGAAAGGACCCCCATGGCCGAGGAAACCGTGTCACCCGAGTTCGCTCGTGCGACCAGCACGGCTGAGCGCGTGCGCATCAACGACAACGAACTCGCCGTCGAAGTGCTCGGACCCGAGGGCGCGCCGGTCATCATCGCCCATCATGGTGCGCCCGGACTGGGGTCCCGCGCCGAACCACGGGCGAGCTTCGGTCGACTCTCCGACGAGTACCGGGTGGTCGTGTTCGACGCTCGAGGGAGCGGCGAGAGCGAAGGGTCGGGTGAGTTCAGCCACGAGCAGTGGGCCGCCGACATCGACGGTCTGCGGAAGTGGATCGGCGCTGAGCGCATCATCATGGCCGGCGGATCGTACGGCGGCTTCATGGCCATGGAGTACGCCATCCGTTACCCCGAGCGCGTCGCTGCGCTCGTGCTCCGTGACACCGCGGCCGACAATTCCCATGCCGCGCTCGCGCGGGAGAACGCCCTTGCGAGCGACCGGGTCGACATCGACATGGAGAAGTTCGATCGCATCGACGAGGGGCGGGTTCGCGACGACGACGATCTTCGCGACTGCTGGCGGGAGATCCTCCCGCTCTACGACTTCACCTACGACCCCGAGGCGACTGAGCGCAAGGTGCAGGCCACCCCGTATCGCTACGAAGCGCACAACTACGCCTTCTCGAAGAACCTCCCGAACTACGACCTCACCCCATCTCTGCCGTCGATTCAGGCGCCCACCCTCCTCACGGTCGGTCGCACCGACTGGATCACGCCGGTATCGTGCAGTGAAACGATCGCGGGGTTGATCCCCGACGCTCGGCTGGAGATCTTCGAACGGTCGGGCCACTCTCCTCAGATCGAGCAGGCGGAAGAATGGACGGCAGTGGTACGGGGATTCCTCCACGACGTGTGCCCGCCGACGACGTCCCCGCGCTGATGGTGAGTTCGGCCCTCGACCGACTGACCGAGCTCGACAAGCGCATCGTCGTCGCCCTGCAGCGCGACGGACGGGCGAGCTGGCGGACCATCGCCGACCGCATCGGGGCTCCGGTCTCGACGGTGTCACGACGAGGTCAACAGCTGCTGATCGACGGCGTGGTGAAGGTCGCCGCGGTTCCATCGCTCGACGCCGACGGACCGCACGCGCAGTTTCTCGTGCGGGTCAACTGCCGCCCCGGCACCCACATGGCGGTGGCCGAGGCGCTGGTGCGCAACCCCTTCGTGCGGTTCTGCACCGTCGTGACCGGCAGTTTCGACATCATCGCCGAATTGGTCGTGCGCGGCCCGGCGACCCGCTACCCGCAGGTGGTGCTCGACCTGCAACCCATCGACGGCGTCGAACGATGGCGAAGCGACCTCATCATGCACGTGTACAAGGTCAGCTACGACTGGGGGCGCCAACTCTTCGCGGACCTGATCGATGACTCCGCGCCAGACGCCGCCGGGGCCGAGGACTGCGAACCCGACCATCTCGACGACATCGACCGGCGCATCCTCGCGGTGTTGAAAGAGGATGCGCGGATGCCGTTCCAGCGTGTCGCCGACGAGCTCGACCTCAACGAATCGAGCGTGCGGCGGCGCTACGACCGGATGCGCGCGAACCGCTGTGTCGACATCGTCACCCTCGTCCAGTCGGCGGCCCTCGGCATGGAAGCCGAAACCTTCCTCACCGTCACGGTCGAACCCTCCCGCATGGAGGAGGTCGCCCGCGCGCTGGCGGACTACCCCTTCGTGCGCTACCTCGCGGCAACTCTCGATCAGAACTCGCTGCTGTGCGAGGTGATCACGACGTCCGTCGACGAGCTGTACCGGTTCGTCACCGACTCGCTTGCCCATCTCGAGGGGGTCCAGGGGTGGACGGCGAACATGGAGCTGCTCTTTCTCAAACGCGGGTTCATCGAGACGCCTTGGTGGCGCGCTCAGGCTCAGGATCCCGCGGTGGCGTCGCAGCCTGGCTGACCGCCTCGAGCACGGCACGGGTCCGCGGATGTATGGCACACGGACGCGGGCCCACCCACGCTCCAGGGGCCCGGCTTGGGCGCTTGAGAAGGTTGCAGTCACCGCACCGCCGACCTCGACGTGCTCTCGAAGCGCTACTGGGTTCGCCGGGGCCGGTCATTCGTTTGATGTCAGACAAGGCCCTCGAGGGTGACGAGGACCTCTCCTGACCACAGCAGCACATCGCCGTTGAGCGTGGTGACGGCGGTGGGTGCAGCGGGGTCGGTACCGGCCGCGCAGCCGAGGGGCTGAAAGCCCGTCGGGTTGCCTGCGGCGACTCGGCTGACGGCGGTGCCATCGCACGCGGCGTCGGCGTGCGCAAGGAGCACATCGGACCCGACGAATGTCAGAGCGGCGACGCCGGTGGGGGCGAGGGCTGTCCATTCTGCGCCGGTACCTACCCACGCGAATCCGTCGCAGATGAGCGCCGCGGTGTCACCGCTCGTGCGCAGGCCGGTCGGCGCGGGGCAGGGGGCAGGGACAGGTTCGCCAGGGAAGACGACGACGCTCGGGTCTGCGGCGTCGAGGTAGCGCGAGGCAGCGAGCACCTCAGGGTAGGGCTCCCAGAATTCGCCGTCGGTGTAGGTGCGAAGTGCCTGCACCTCGCAGGCCGGCCCCACGGCGGCGACGATCTCGGCGTCGACAGCGGTGAATGCGCTCATCGTCATGATCTGGCCGATGCCGAGGTAGCGCGGAGTCACGTCGGTCCAGGTTGCGCCCCCGTCATCCGACCTTTCGATCAGGGGTTCGATGCCACCGCATCCGCCCGCGCTCCCGCGCCACCACACGGCACTACCAGTGGTGAGGAATCGTTCGTCGGCGCGGCTGGCCGCCGGTGCCGGGCTCGGCGCCACAAGAGTCGGCGTCGGTGTCGGCGTGGTCACTCCGAGCGTGAAAGAGGGCACGGGATTCGGCTGGGCGGCGGTCTCACCGCGTGAGCGTTGCAGCGCGAGCATGGCCAGCACCACGACGATGATCGTGAGCGCGGCAACGCCGGCGACCGCTACCCAGCGGGCGCCGGCGAGGTTCACCGAGCGTGGAGACAAGTGTCAGCGCTGTGTCGGTTGCCCGACATCCGCGGGTCTGCGGGCCGTGGAGTCGGCGCCCGCCGGACGATCACCTCGCTGTGGTGTCGTGGGCGCGGGAGCCGGGACGGGAGCTGCAGCGAGGGGAGCTCCGCGGCGGCGACCGGCGCCCTTGTCCGCCTTGGCGCGACGGCCCTTCGTCGGCTGCTCCTGGAAGTAGCCGTACCCGTACCCGTATCCGGCGCCGTAGGCGTAGTACGCGTCGGGGCCCTTCGTCGGGACCATCGTCATGACCAGGCCCGCGATTTTGGCGCCCACGGTCTGCAGAGCATCCAGCGCGCCACTCAGCTGATGACGGTTCGTCTGACCGGAAGCGACGATCAGGATCGCTCCGCTCGTCGCCTTGGCAAGAATTGCGGCATCGGTGACAGGGAGAAGCGGCGGAGCGTCGCACAGGACGACGTCGAAGTCACGCTCGAGCACCTCGAGAAGGGTGTGCATCTGCGCCGACCCGAGCAGCTCGCTGGGGTTCGGCGGCACCTTGCCTGCAGGGAGGACGTAAAGGCTCCGCTGACCCCACGGGAGCATGACGTCACCGACGCGGGCACGGTTGATGAGCACGTCAGTGAGGCCGGCGCCGCCCTCGATACCCAGGTACTCGGCCACTTTCGGCTTGCGGAGGTCGGTGTCGATGAGTGCGACGCGCTTACCCGCATCCGCCAGGGCGATGGCGAGGTTGATGGTTGTCGTCGACTTGCCTTCGCTGGGAACGCTCGAGGTGATGACGAAGCTGGATCGCCCCTCCATGTCGAGGAACTGCAGGTTGGTACGCAGCGCGCGGAACGACTCCGCTCGCGGACTCAACGGGTCTGCGTGAACGATCAGCGGGCGTTCCTTGACCTTCGAGTCGAACGGAATCGCGCCGATCATCGGGCGGTCAGTGACCTGCTCGACATCGCGCGGTGACCGGATACGCGTGTCCAATACCGATCGGAGAACGGCTGCACCGACGCCGAGGGCGAGACCTACCAGTGCGCCGAGCGCGAGATTCAGTGGCACGTTCGGGCTCGACGGTGCGAGCGGCGGCAGGGCGTCCTTCACCCGCGTCAAGCGGACCGGGCTCACGTCGGAGTCGTTCGGAGTCTCGATCTCCTCCACCGCAGCAGTGAGGCTTGCGGCCAAGGCATTCGCGATATCGGCTGCGAGGATCGGGTCGGGATCGGTGACGGTGATGGTGATCAACGTCGTGTTGAGCGCGGACGACGCTTCGACCTTCGCGTCAAGTTGAGCCGCGGTGATGCCGAGGTCGAGTTCTGCAATCACGGGGTTCATGACGATCGGGGTCGATACCAGGTTGGAGTACGTCGTCACACGGTCCTGCGTGAAGACGTTGCCCTGCTGCAGTTCCTGAATCGACGTGCCGCTCTGGCTGGACACGAAGACCGTGCTTTGGGTCTCGTATTGCGGGGTTCGCGTCAGCGAGTAGGTGGCGGCGACACCGATGCCCAAGAGCGTCGCGACCACGATGATCAGCCAGTTTTTCCGCAGAATGCGGATGTAGTCGATGAGCTCCATGGTGCCTCTCGTGTCCCGAACTTGCGGACCATCCTGCCATGGCGGTGTTTCGGGGGAGTGACCAGTCGCGTCAGGTGAGGGCGAGCCTGAGCGCGCGAACCGTCGACGTGACCGCGGGTTCGAGCTGGGATGCCGACAGCTCGTAGGTCCGACGGGACCGGCCGTACGGGTCGATGACATCATCGTCTGTGGGGTCTTCAGGCGGAAAGACGAGGCCGCGCTGCGATGCGACCGCGGCGGTGACCGCGCGGACGCGCGCTGACGGATCATCACCGCCGGTATCCGCCGCCATCATCAGCTGGTGGTCGGTCAGCGAGGCGGCGAGGCGCGCGAACTCTCGGATCGCGAACGTCGAGCGCATCCGCGACGGGGCCAGTTCGACGACCTCGCGGCGGTGGTCCCGCGTCATCGCGAGGATGAGGTCGGGCGAAGACAGGTGGTTCTCGTTCAGGAAGCGAGCCTGGTGCGTCGCGGTCTCGGTGGCGGGGATCCCCAGCGCGGCAGCCAGCTCGAGCGTCTCGGGCGTCATCGGTGCACCGGTCATACCGCGAGTGCCGGCTGAGCTCACCCGGGCATCCAGGGGTGCCAGGCGGGTCCGCAGGAGGTACGCCGCGAGGGGTGACCGGCAGATGTTGCCCGTGCACACAGTGAGGATCTCGAACACCGGGTTACCTTTCCCCCTCGGGGTAACGTGAGCGAGTGCTCGATCACTCTAGCGACGTCGACACCGCGGTTTCGCGGCGGACGCGGCGACCGAGGACCGACTGGCGACTGGGCGGCAGCACCGTCCGCGCGTGGCGCGAGTGGCTGCTTGCGGCCGCGCTCGTCGCACTCGGAATCGGCGTGCTGGTCGGCGCACTTATCGAATGGGCGTGGGACGCGTCGGTCGCACCCCTGATCGCAACCGGCGTGGTCGGTCTGGCGATGCTCGCCGTCGTCGTGCTCGCCTTCAGCCGTTCGCGTCCGGTCGGGCTGCTTCGCCTACGACCACTCGACTTGCTGTGGGGAATCGGGCTCGGCGTCGCGGTCCGCATCGCCCAGGGGTTCGCGGCCGGCCCCGCTCCTTTGCCGTCCACGACGACGATCGACGGTGCGCCCGCGTCGGAGTGGTGGACCGTCGACCTGATCGGGGCCGTCGTCTTCGCACCCGTCGTCGAGGAACTCTTCTTCCGAGGCGTATTGCTCGTTGCCGTGTTCACGATCCTGCGGCGACCGCTCGGACACCTGGCGGCGGGAATCGCCGCGTCGCTGGTGTCGACAGGGCTGTTCGTCCTGCTGCACGCTCTCCCCGGACCAGCCCAGGGGACGGATGTCGTCGGACTGACGTTGCTCAGTTTGGTCGCCTCCGGGGTGGTGCTCCTCACCGGCCGGATTTGGGGCGCTATCGTGCTTCACGCGGTGTACAACACGTCGTTCGTCGTGCTCACGGTCGCGGGGACGGTTCTCGCGTAACTCTTCTTCAGAAAAGTTGCCGGCGCAGAAAACCCCGGAATTACGCGGGTTTTCGGCCTCGATGTCCCCCGAATGGCGGACACGGCGGCGCCAAAACGTTACCTGCTGGAAACGAATCCGGTTGTGGAAACCACTTGCTTGCCCCTTAGCATTGGGGTGCACGGCGGCTCAGCTAGCACACAGCTAGTTCTCATGTCGCTCTCATCTCGCAATTCCATATCCACGCCTAGGACCTTGTGGGGGGTACCAGCGCATGATCAAAAAGACTCTTACCGGCATCGGTATTGCCGGCCTTCTCGTTCTCGGAAGCTCGGCTGCGGCGATGGCCGACGGCTACGCATCCGATGTCGAGACGACTGCAGGCGACGTGACCCTGACTCCTGGTCAGGCCACCGTCATCACGGCTCAGAATGTTGACGGAACCGTCACGTTCTCGACCAGCGGCGCGGGCGTCAGCGAGAACACGCTGACCTCGATTGCTTTCGCTGCCGTCGTGACCAGTGACGACGCCATCAAGCAGGCCGACGAGAACCGCACCGCCCAGGCGACCTTCACTGCGCCGACCGCGGGAGGTACGTACCGGATCGACATCACCGACGGTGACGGCGACACTGACAGCATCACCGTGACCGTTGCCTCTGCCAGCAGCGGTGGCGCCGGTGGTACCGGCGGCACGCTGCCCGCGACCGGTTCGGACGCCGTTCCGGCCGCCGCCATCTGGCTCGGTGCGGGCGCCGTCGGCCTCGGTGGCATCGCCATCACCGCCGCTGTGGCTCGTCGCCGCGCTGCTGCCAACGCCGAGTAAGGCTCGCGGCCTCAGCGCAACACACCACACAGCGACCCCGGGCAATTGCCCGGGGTCGCTGTCGTTGCGTCGTGCGAAGGCGGGCATTGCGGATAGCATTTTCTCCATGTCATCCGTCCCGGGCGTCACCCCGGGGCAGCCGTATCTCTTCACCCGGTCGTACCACCAGCCCTGGCGGGCGCTCCTCGTCGCCGCCGGCGGGTTCGGGGCTGCGGCTCTCCTTCTCTTCGTCGTCGATGCGACCGGGCCCATGTGGGCGGGGATGCCCGCGTGGCTCGCGGCGGTTGCGTCGATCTTCGCTGCCAATGCGCCCCTGGTGGTCGCGATCGTCGCTGCCGCCGCATTCACGTCGATCGTGGGCTTCGCGCGGGCCACCGGCGTCCGGCACTGGGTCTGGACCGACCTCTTGTATGGGCTCTTCGTCGCAATCGTCGCGCGCGCAATCGTCGAACTCTTCGCGCCGACGCTCGGCGGGTTCGGCGGACCCCTCGGCGGAGCACTGTCGAGCGATGCGACGCTCGCGCTCGCGGTCGCCGCGTCAGCCGCGGTGATCATCTCGCCCATCGTGGAGGAGTTGTACTTCCGCGGACTGATGGTGCGCGCGCTGCTCGACGCACTCGCGGACGCGGGGCGAGTGGGGGCGTCGATCGTCGCAGTCACGACGTCGACCGCTGCCTTCGTGCTTCTGCACGTCGTCGCGGCAGGGGTGCTCGTGCCGGTCGGACTGATCGTCGGGTCGCTCGTGGTCGGCGTCGGGTGTGGCGTGCTAACTGTTGTCACCGGGCGGCTGTGGGCGGCGATCGTCGCGCACGTGCTGTACAACGCCTCGGGGTTGGCGCTGCTGCTCTGGTGAGGCTGCGTTTCGGCGCGCTGCGCTCGCTCAACGACCACAGGTAGGTGGCGAGAGAGAGGCCGAGCACGAGGTGGCGCTGCCGCCGGGCGAGTGGGTCGACGCGTTCCGCGGCGAGCGGGTGTCGGGCGGGGTCGTTCTGCGGCGGAGCGTCGAGCACGAGGTGGTGCCGGTGTACGTGCGCACCGAGGCGTGGGAGGAGATGCGGGCGGTCTTCGGGCGGTGACGAAGCGACGCGGCCCGGGCCGGACGCCGAAGCGTCGAGCCCGGGCCGCAGTGGCACCCGAGGGGGAGGTCAGACGAACACGAGCGAGTTCGACACCGAGATGAGGGTGACGACTGCCGCGTTCACGAAGCCACCGATGTACGGGTTGTTCGTCGCGCGGTAGATCTTCCGGCTGATCACCGCCGCCACCGCGAGGATCAGGATGACGGGGAACAGCCAGATGCTGAAAATGCCTCCGAAGCCCGGGATCGTCTCGCCGGTGATGAAGAACGTCGTGTACTGCAGCACCACGAGGATGATCGGGCCGAGGGCGTTGAACACGGCCAGCACGAGGGTGTTCAGCCACTCCTTGCCCGCCAGCGTGAAGCGGTTGAACCCGTTGATCGCGACCGAGTTGGCGAAGAAGTACACCAGGAACAGCGGCAGCACGAGGAGCGCGAACCAGATCTTGTCGGGCGTGAATACCTTCACCGCGACCACCCAGAGGCGGAAGTCGGTCGTGAAGAAGTAGTCCAGCACGAACACGATGAGGAACGCGGCCACCACCGTGACGAGCGCCAGCGCGATGCCCTGGAAGAACCGACCCCAGCCGGGCAGTACGCCCGACGCGCGGAGGTCTTGGCCGCTCTCGCGCCCGAAGACCAGGTACGACACCACCATGATGACGATGGCCGCGAGACCGTTGATCGCCGCCCAGATGCCGATGAACCACGGCACGCCGGGTGCGATGAGGTTGGTGACACCGAACGCGATGCCGCCGGCCCACGGTGCTTGGCTGAGCAGCACGTAGCTGACCGCCGAGATGCCGACCGAGAGCGCGAGTCCGCCCCAGAACCAGGCGAGGCCCTTGCGGGTCGGTGCAGCGGCGGGCAGGGTCTCGCTTACACGGAGCCGGGCGAACGCGGGAACGGTGAGCATGGCGCGGGTGAAGGCGACGAGGAAGATGCCGAAACCGACGAGGCCGATCGTGGTGAAGACCTCCTTGATCTGCCAGATCTGGTTGCTCGCGGGGATCGGGTTCGGAGCGCCCAGCGATTCCTCGAAGAAGTCGACGAGGTGGCCGACGGCGGCGCTCGAGATCGTCGACCACGGGTGCGTCTGCGGCAGCGAGTAGATGACGCGCATCGCCTCTTCGCCGTCGACGTTCTCGGTGTAGACCTCGAAGCCGTCCCGCTCCTCGGCCTCGGCCGGGTCGGCACCGAACGACAGGAACGACTGCGCGTTCGGGGTGGAGAGGAACTCGCGCGGCGGGGTCAAGGCGTTGCCCTCGGCGTCGTAGCTGCGGAAGAAGAACTCGTCGTACTGCGCCTGCACGATGCCGGTGTCGCGGGAGCCGTAGACGTTGGTGTACGCGCCCTCTTCATCGGTGTAGACCGCGTCGTTGTCGACCAGCAGCACCGAGGCGATCAGCGGGGTGTCAGCCTCGTTGTCGAGCGCGACGGAGAAATTCGCGGCGCGGGCGCCGTTGGAGTGCCCCGAGACGCCGATGCGCTCGGTGTCGACATAGGGCAGGTCGGCGAGGAGCTTCACGGTGTCGTGCATTCCGGTGCCGCCGACCGCCTCCTCACCCGCCGGCAGCGGGTCTGAGTCGCCGTGGCCGTACATGTCGATCGAGACGACGACATATCCGCGACGAGCGAGCTCGACGTAGTTCGCCGTCTGCATCTCGCGGTTGTTCCACCAGCCGTGGCTGACGACGATCGCGGGGCGTGGGTCGTCGGCCGAGGCCGCCACTGGCTTGAACAGCAGCGCATTCATCTCGCGGCCCGAGGCCGCCTCCCATTGCATGTCCTTCACCTCGACGTTGCCGCCGGCGGTCTGCACCAGCGACGCACCCACAGCAGACACGAGCATGAGAACGAGCGAGAACACCAGCCAGAAGCTGTTGCGCCGCAGAAGTCGTTGCCTCATTGAATCCTGAACTCCCTTGTCGGATCCCTGGAACCGTTTCCAGAGCCGTCGAGAACCCTATCCATTCGCTGAGAGCGTGAAAGCACATTCCGCCGCAGCTGGACGAATGTGCACAGATGTGCGCTCGCTGCGGAGGACGGCGCGCCGAAAGAGGTGCGCATCCGTGCAGAAGACGCGGCGTGGCGCGGAGCGATGCGCGCTCGGCCGGTCGATGATCAACAGAACAGGTGCCGTGCCCCGCTGTGGGACGGGTCACGGCACCTGCGACTCTGGGGGTCGGCGATCGGCGTCGCGTTCTGGGTCGCGACGAGTGCCGGCCAGCCGACCGAGCGAGGTTTTCGGCCGCAGGTGTTCGGGTGACCTGCGGTTCCTGGGTAGAGCCTGCGTACCGCCGGGCTCTCAGTACTGACGCTACTTCATAGGCGCCGGAACGGATGGGCTCAGGGCGAGATGAGGGTGATTGCGGGGCGAATTTTCGGGATTGGCCCCTACGTGCGGGCGCTGCGGGCCTTGACCCACAGGCCGATGTCGTGGACGGCGCGGGCGGCGCTGCCCGGGCTCTCCGCAGCATCCAGATCGTCGAAAGAGTCGCGGAAGCCTCGCGGCAGCGCGCGCTGCGGCGTCGCGACAGGACGGAACTCCATGGTCCAGTCGCCGAACTGGCGCTCGTCGATCGGCTCGTCGAGCACGATGCGGATGTCGTCGTGACGCGGGTCTGCGGTGATGGTGGCCACCAGGCTCTCCACGGAGTCGCGCGGGCCTTCGAGCACCTGCACGAACCGGCCGTCGCGGTAGAGCAGCACGCCCGTCACGCCCGACTGGGCGTTGTTCTCACGGCTCTCGGTGAGGATGTCACGGAGGGCGTCGTCGCCGACGTCCGTCCGGGCGCGGCTGACGTAGACGACCGACACGAGCTCGTCGCCGGTGGTGATGCTCATGCCATTGCCTCCCGGTCGTGGTGGGCGAGCAGCAGGGCCATCGCCTGCCGGCGGTCGGGCGCCTCGCCGACCTGGCGGGAGCGGCCGTTGAAGACGCGATAGGTGCCGTCGGCCTCGCGGTCGAGGTAGCCGAGGAAGACGCCGTCGCGGTTGGCGACGTAGAAGCCGTCTTCGACGCGCGACCACAGCACGCCGTACGAGGAGGGTGTTGCGGCGTCGGCGCCGCTGAGCGGATCGGGGGCCAGTGATGAAGCCATTGCTTCATTCTGCGTGGGGGTGCGCGGCGGGAGGAGGAGGTTGCGTCGGGGCGAAGAGTATGTCAGTGGATGAGTCGGGGCGGGGTGCTGCGTGCGCGG
The DNA here is from genome assembly GCF_013410955.1 of Microbacterium sp. AK009. Classification (GTDB taxonomy): domain Bacteria; phylum Actinomycetota; class Actinomycetes; order Actinomycetales; family Microbacteriaceae; genus Microbacterium. The sequence goes on from NZ_JACCCG010000001.1 coordinate 361,022, forward strand.
CGGGGCGGGGCGGCGGGACGTTCGACCCGCACCCGGCCCGCGGACGCGACGACCGTGGGCGTATGACCGATACGCAGCCTGTTCCTCGCGCGCGAACGCCGTGGCGACGCGTCGCGCGGCCGTTCCTCGCGGTGACGGTGACGACCGTCATCCTGCTCCTCGGCACCGGCGGTGCCGCCCTCGTCACGCCGTCGAATGACGGGGAGGGGCCGCAGTTCTACTCCGGCGTCGCCGTGGATGTCTCGGGCGACGTCGACGGCGACGTGTACGCCGCAGGCCAGAGCGTCACCGTCAGCGGAGACGTCACCGGCGACATCATCGCCGCCGCGCAGACCATCACGATCAGCGGGACGGTCGACGGGAACATCCGTCTCGCCGGGCAAGCGGTGACCATCAGCGGCGTGGTGACGCGAAGCGCCACCGTGTTCGCCCAGACCCTGATCATCGACGAGGATGCGCTCATCGACGCTGACGTCGTCGGGGCGACCGGGGCGACGAGCGTCTCCGGCGACGTCGGTCGAGACGTCTACCTCATCACCGAACGGCTGCGGGTCGACGGGTCGATCGGCGGCGACCTCACCTACGTGAGCGGCGACGAGGCGCGGATCGCCGACGGCGCCGTGGCAGGGTCGGTCGAGCGGATCGAACCGCCCGAGACGCCCCGCATGGAGGTCTCGCCCTGGGCGGTGTTCGTCGGCTGGCTGCTGGGCGTGCTGTTCGCGCTGGTGTCGCTCAGCCTCATCACGCTCGCGGCAGGGCTGCTCATTCCGCGGTGGCTCGACCGCGTCACCGATCAGCTCATCCCCTCGCCGTGGAAGGCGCTGCTGGTCGGCTTCATCGGCGCGATCGCCGTGCCGCCCGCACTGCTCGTGCTCGCCGTGACCGTGGTCGGCTTCCCGCTCGCGCTCGCCGGGCTGCTGGTGTGGACCCTGATGGTGCTGGCGACCTTCGTCTACAGCGCGCACTACCTCGGGCGGCTCATCTTCCGCGACCGCGTGCCACCGGTCGTGTCGGCGCTCGTCGGCGGGGTGATCCTCATCATCGCCCTGCAGATCCCGTGGCTGAACATCCTGGTGTGGCTGGCGATGGTGCTGTTCGGGCTCGGAGCGCAGCTGCTCGACGTGCATCGGCAGCGGCCGTGGCACGTGGAGCGAAGGGCGCGGGATGCCGCGGGGCCGACCGTCGTGCCGGGCGCGGCGGTGCCGGGCGCGGCGGTGCCGGGCGCGGCGGTGCCTGCGGGGGCGGCGGTGCCTGCCGCGGCGCCGCCTGCGGTGACGCCGACGCCACCCGCCACGCCACCCACGCCGCCCGCGCCGCCCCCGACCGCGCCGCCGGCGGCACCCCCGCGGCCGTCCGACCCGGCGGTCGGGCCGTGATCGCGCGCGACGGACGCGACGCCGACGGGCAGGACGCCGCCGACGCCGACCGCGGGTTCCTCGCCGCGCTCGTACCCGGCGAGGTCGTGGACGCGGCGGGCGCAGTGGTGTGGGATGCCGACGCCTACGCGTTTCTCGATGACGAGGCGCCGGCCACGGTGCATCCGAGTCTCTGGCGGCAATCGCAGCTCGTCGCCCGCCAGGGGGTCTACGAAGTCGTCGACGGGATCTACCAGGTGCGAGGCCTCGACCTGTCGAACATCACCTTCGTCGAGGGCGAGCGCGGGGTGATCGTCATCGATCCGCTCCTCTCGACCGAGACCGCCGCGGCCGCCCTCGGGCTGTACCGCTCGGTGCGGGGCGAGCGCCCCGTGACCGCGGTGATCTACACGCACAGCCACGTCGACCACTTCGGCGGGGTGAAGGGCGTCACCACGCAGGCTGAGGTCGACGCGGGGGAGGTGCCGGTGCTCGCACCGGACGGTTTCCTCGAGCACGCGATCTCGGAGAACCTCTACGCCGGCACGGCGATGACCCGCCGCGCGGCGTACATGTACGGCGCGGTGCTCGTGAAGGGTCCGCGGGGGAGCGTGGGCGCGGGGCTCGGGCAGACGACCTCGACCGGGACGGTGACGCTCATCCCGCCCACCGACCTCATCACCCGCACCGGGGAGGAGCGCACGATCGACGGGGTGCGGATGGTGTTCCAGCTCGCACCCGGATCGGAAGCGCCGGCCGAGATGCACTTCTTCTTCCCCGACCGCCGCGCGCTCTGCGCCGCCGAGAACGCCACGCACACCCTGCACAACGTGCTGACGATCCGCGGGGCGCTCGTCCGCGACGCGCGCGCGTGGGCCGGGTACCTCACCGAGGCGATCGACCTCTTCGGCGACGACCTCGAGGTGGTGTTCGCCTCGCACCACTGGCCGACCTGGGGGCGCGAGCGCGCCCTGCGGTACCTCGGCGAGCAGCGCGACCTGTACGCCTACCTGCACGACCAGACCCTGCGGCTGCTGAACCGCGGGCTCACCGGGATCGAGATCGCCGAGCAGTTCCGCCTCCCACCGGCGCTCGAGCGTGCGTGGCACGCACGCGGGTACTACGGATCGGTCAGCCACAACGTCAAAGCGATCTACCAGCGGTACATGGGGTGGTACGACGGGAACCCGGCGCGACTGTGGCGGCACCCGCCGGAGGCGGAGGCCGAGCGGTACGTCGACGCGATGGGCGGTGTCGACGCGGTCGTCGGTCGGGCGCGCAGCGCCGCCGCGGCGGGGGACCTGAGGTGGGCTGCGCAGCTGCTCGATCATGCCGTGTTCGCCGACCCGGGTCATCCGGATGCCCGCGCCCTTCTCGCGGACGTTCTCGAACAGCTCGGATTCGGCAGCGAGAACGGCACGTGGCGGAACGCCTACCTGATGGGCGCGGCTGAGCTGCGGGCCGGGAGCCGGGGGACGCCGGTGACGATCTCGGGCGATGTGCTCGGCGCGCTCGCGCCCCGGCAGTTCCTCGACGCGCTCGCGGTGCAGGTCGACGGCCCTTCCGCGTGGGAGCTCGACCTCGCGATCCGGTGGCGCTTCCCCGACCACGGCGAGACGTACCGGGCGACGCTGCGGAACGGCGTGTTCACCGCGGTGCGCGACGGGCGCGGGGAGTGCGCGGTGACGATCTCGGCGCCGCGGGCCGCGCTCGCGCCGCTCGCGGCAGGGGATGTCGCGGGTGCGCGCCGCGCGGGAGTCTCCGTCACCGGTGATGAAGCGCTGCTGATCACGCTGCTCGGCGTGCTCGATCAAGGGGACCCCGACTTCAGCATCGTGGTGCCGTGAGGTGAGGCGCGGCCCTCCCGCCGAGAAACCACATCTTCACCGACACACCACGTCGTGGATGGTGTGCGGGCGGGGGTGTGGTTTCTCGGGGCGGGGCGGGGCCGGGGGCGGTGGAAACGACGCGGCCCTGGGGTATACGTCCAGGGGGTATGCTCGAGGTCGAGGGATACCCCCTAGACGTATCGAGGAGCAGCCATGAGCACCACCACCGAGTACGCCGTCACCGGCATGACCTGCGGCCACTGCGAGATGTCGGTCCGCGAAGAGGTCAGCGAGATCGCCGGCCTCACGGTCGTCGACGTCTCGGCCCAGACCGGGAAGCTCGTCGTCTCGGCTGAGGACGCCATCGACGACGCCGCCGTCGTCGCCGCGGTCGAAGAGGCCGGTTACCAGGCGGCTCGCGTCTGACGATGAACGCCCCGGCTCGGCTCGGTCTCTACGCGGGAGCGCTCGCGCTGGTGTTCGGCGCGTCGTTCGGCGTTGCGGCGCTCGTCGTGCCCGACGCGTCGTCGTCGGCGGCCTCGGAAGAGATCGAGGCCGCCGACGCGCACGCCGAGACACCGCATTCGTCACCAGCCACCCCGTCAGGGCCGGTGGCTGGTCACGATGACGGTGGGTCGGCGCACGAGGAGTCGGGGAGCACTGACGCCAGGGAGGCCGCGGGCGCCGTCACCGGCGCCACCGCCAGCGACCGGGGGTACACCCTCTCCCGGGTCGAGGCTCCGAATGAGGTCGGCGAAGCCGGCATCCTGTCCTTCGAGATCACCGGACCGGACGGCGACGTCGTCACCGCGTACGACGTCGCCCACGAGAAGGAGCTGCACCTCATCGTGGTGCGCACCGACGGCGCCGGGTTCCGACACGAGCACCCGACGCGGGGCGCGGACGGCCGCTGGACGATCCCCTGGACCTGGGATGCCGCGGGCGGCTACCGCGTCTACGCCGACCTCGTGCCGAGCGAGCTCGGCGAAGGCCTCACCCTCACCCGGTCGCTGCTGGTGGAGGGCGGTGTCGAGGCATCCGCTCCTTCGACAGGGATGACGGCGGCCGCCGGCGCGTACGAGGTGACCATGACCGGCGACCTCGCTGCCGGTGCATCATCGATCCTCGGATTCGCGGTGACGCGCGACGGCGAGCCGGTCGAACTCGAGCCGTATCTCGGCGCCGACGGTCACCTCGTGGCGCTGCGTGAAGGCGACCTCGCCTACCTGCACGTCCACCCCGAGCATGTCGACGGCCACGAGCCCGGCGCCGTGTCGTTCGCCGCCGAAGCGCCGAGCGCGGGCGCGTACCTGCTGTACCTCGACGTCCAGATCGACGGAGAGGTGCACACCGCCACCTTCCGCGTGGAGGCCTCATGACCACCCTGCATCCCGCGCCCACCGACCGCGTCGAGCTCGAGATCGGTGGCATGACCTGCGCATCGTGCGCCAACCGCATCGAGCGGAAGCTCAACAAGCTCGAGGGCGTCACGGCGAGCGTCAACTACGCCACCGAGAAGGCGCACGTCGAGGTGCCCGCGGGCACCGACCCCGCCACCCTCATCGCCGAGGTCGAGAAGACCGGCTATACCGCCGCACTCCCCGCCCCGCCCGAGCCCGACCCCGCGGCTCCGTCGGGCGAGGGTCGCGACGACCCCGAACTCCGGTCGCTGCGGCAGAGACTGATCGGCAGCGTCATCCTCGGCGTTCCCGTCATTCTCATCTCGATGATCCCCGCGCTGCAGTTCACCTACTGGCAGTGGGCGGCGCTCGCCCTCGCCGGGCCCGTCGTGGTGTGGGCGGCGTGGCCGTTCCACCGCGCCGCCGGGCTGAACCTGCGCCACGGCGCCGCCACCATGGACACGCTGATCTCGGTCGGCGTGTCAGCGGCGTTCCTGTGGTCGCTCTGGGCGCTGTTCTTCGGCACCGCCGGCGAGCCCGGAATGATCCACCCCTTCACGCTCGCGATCGCGCCGAGCGACGGGTCGGCCAACATCTACCTCGAAGTCGCCGCGGGCGTGACGATGTTCGTCCTCGCCGGTCGCTACTTCGAGAAGCGCGCGAAGCGCCGGGCGGGTGCGGCGATGCGGGCCCTGCTCGACATGGGGGCGAAGGATGTCGCGGTGCGCCGCTCCGCCGGCGAGGTGCGCGTGCCGATCGGCGACCTGCGCGTCGGCGACGACTTCGTCGTGCGCCCCGGGGAGAAGATCGCCACCGACGGCGTGATCGTCGAAGGGCGAAGCGCCGTCGACGCCTCGATGCTCACCGGCGAATCGGTGCCCGTCGAGGTGACGGTGGGCGACACCGTCGTCGGCGCGACGGTCAACGCCGGCGGACGCCTGGTCGTCCGCGCCACCCGCATCGGCGCCGACACGCAGCTCGCGCAGATGGCGCGGCTGGTCGAAGAGGCTCAGTCGGGCAAGGCCGAGGTGCAGCGCCTGGCCGACCGGATCTCGGGCGTCTTCGTGCCCGTCGTCATCGCGATCGCAGTCGGCGTGCTGGGCGCGTGGCTCGGCGCCGGCTTCGGGCCGGAGGCCGCCTTCACCGCGGCCGTCGCCGTGCTGATCATCGCCTGCCCGTGCGCGCTCGGGCTCGCCACCCCGACCGCGCTGCTCGTCGGCACCGGGCGCGGCGCGCAGCTGGGCATCCTCATCAAGGGCCCGGAGGTTCTCGAGCAGACCCGCCGCGTCGACACGATCGTGCTCGACAAGACCGGCACCGTGACGAGCGGACGGATGACGCTCACCGGCGTCGTCGCTTATGACCCGGCCGTGTCGGAGGGCGAGCTGCTGCGCCTCGCGGGCGCTGTCGAGGATGCGTCGGAGCACCCGATCGCGCGGGCGATCGCTTCCGGTGCCCGCGAACGGTTCGGCGACCTGCCGGTCGTCGAGTCGTTCCAGAATCTCGAGGGGCGCGGCGTGCAGGGCGTCGTCGACGGGCACCTCGTCGTCGTCGGGCGGGCGTCGCTGCTGGCGGAGTGGGCGGTGCCCGTCGACGAGACGCTCGCCGCGGCCGTCCGCGAGGCCGAGGGCGGGGGAGCGACCGCGGTGATCGTGGGGTGGGATGGGGCGGCACGCGGCATCCTCACCGTCTCCGATCAGGTGAAGCCGACGAGCGCCGAAGCGGTGGCCGCGTTCCGCCGACTCGGGCTCACGCCGGTGCTGCTCACGGGTGACAACGAGACCGTCGCGCGGCGCGTGGCGGCCGAGGTCGGCATCGACGAGGTGATCGCCGAGGTGCTGCCCGCCGAGAAAGTCGAAGTGGTGAAGCGCCTGCAGGACGAGGGGCGGGTCGTGGCGATGGTGGGCGACGGCGTGAACGACGCCGCCGCTCTCGCGCAGGCCGACCTGGGCCTGGCGATGGGAACAGGGACGGATGTCGCGATCGAAGCCTCCGACCTGACCCTCGTCTCGGGTGGTCTGCGGGCCGCGGCCGACGCGATCCGCCTGTCGCGGCGGACCCTCGGAGTCATCAAGGGCAACCTCTTCTGGGCGTTCGCGTACAACGTCGCGGCGATCCCGCTCGCGGCGCTCGGGCTGCTGAACCCGATGCTCGCCGGGGCGGCGATGGCATTCTCGAGCGTGTTCGTGGTGAGCAACAGCCTGCGGCTGCGGGGATTCCGGTCGGCGTTCCGCGGCAGCCGTCATCAGCAATCGGGGAAGGACCTCTCATGACCGGATCGTCTGCGAGCCACAATCACGGGACGGATGACACGCACGCCGGCCCCCACGGATACATCAGCGACAAGCAGCGCTACCTCAACCGCCTGCGGCGGGTGGAGGGGCAGGTGCGGGGGATCCAGCGGATGGTGGAGGAGGAGCAGTACTGCATCGACATCCTCACCCAGATCTCGGCGCTGAGCTCGGCGCTGGAGAACGTCGCGCTGGGGCTGCTCGACGATCACCTGAAGCACTGCGTCGTCGACGCGGCGACCCGCGGGGGTGACGAGGCGGCGGTGAAGCTCAAGGAGGCGTCCGACGCCATCGCGCGGCTCGTGAAGGCCTGACGCGCGCGTTTCGTCTCGCTGCGCTCGCTCAACGACCGCTGCTGCACCCCGGTCGTTGAGCGAGGGAGCGCAGCGACCGAGACGAAACGCGTACGCGCGGTCGCCCGCCTCACGCAGGGTTCGGCGGACGACCCTGCGGACGTAGCAGCCCGTGCTCGTAGGCGTAGATCACGAGGTGCACCCGGTCGCGGGCGCCGAGCTTCGTCAGCAGCCGGCCGACGTGTGTCTTCACCGTCGACTCGGCCACGAACTGGCGCTTGGCGATCTCGGCGTTGCTGAGTCCCTCGCCGATCGCCGTCAGCACCTCGAGCTCGCGAGGCGTCAACGACGCCGCTTCGCCCGACAGCTGCGCCTGCTGCGCCGGCACCTCCCGCCCGAACAGCTCGATCATGCGGCGAGTGATGCGGGGCGCAAGAGCGGCATCCCCGGCGTGCACCGCGCGGATCGCGGCGAGGAGGTCTGCGGGGCGGGCGTCCTTCAGCATGAACCCGCTGGCCCCGGCGCGGATCGCCGCGAAGGCGTGCTCGTCGAGGTCGAAAGTGGTGAGGATCAGCACGCGCGGCGGGTGGGGGCCGGCCACGATCGCCGCGGTTGCGGCGATGCCGTCCATCCGTGGCATCCGCACATCCATCAGGACGATGTCGACGGCGCGCGCGCGTGTCAGCTCGATCGCCTCGTGACCGTCGGATGCCTCGCCGACGACGTCGATGTCGGGCTCCGCCTCGAGCACCATGCGCAGGCCCGCACGCACGAGCGCCTGATCGTCGACGATCGCCATCCGGACCGGGTCGCTCGCAGTGACGGTCATCGTGTCGCTCCTCGTCTCGCTCATGCTCGCTCTCCGTCCGACCGCTCCGGCGACGGCAGCACGGCGCGGACCCGCCACCCGCTGACGCCACGAGGGCCCGCATCGAGGGTGCCTCCGTACAGAGCCACCCGCTCGCGCATGCCGATCAGGCCGTGTCCACCCGCACCGCGGTCGCCGTCGCCGGTCTCGGGTTCGCGCGGTCGTTTCCCGTCGTCGACCACCTCGACCACCACGTCACCGTCGACGCGCTCGATCGTGACCTCCACCCGCCGGGCGGACGGGGCGTGGCGCAACGCGTTGGTCAGCGCTTCCTGGACGATCCGGTACACCGTCAGCTGCAGGTTCGGGTCGGTGATCGCCGGACCCGCGGTCGTCAGCTTCACCGGAAGTCCCGCGGCGCGGAAGCTCTCGAGCAGCTCGGGAAGGGCCGCGGTTCCCGGCTGCGGTTCGCGCGCATCGGGAGTCGCCGAGTCGGGCTCGGCGAGGACCCCCAGCATCCGGCGCATCTCGACGAGTGCGTCGCGTCCGGTGTCGGCGACCAGTCGCATCCCCTCGGCGGCACGCTCTGGATCGCGTCCTGTCGTAGCGGCACTCCCCTCGGCGAGGGTCACCATCACCGTCAGGCTGTGCGAGACGATGTCGTGCATCTCGCGCGCGATCCGCGACCGCTCGAGCGCGGTCGCCAGCTGCGCCTGCCGGTCTCGTTCACGGGCCAGATCTTCCACGCGGGCGATGAGGGCCCCGACGTAGCGGCGACGGTTGCCGACGTTGACGCCGATGAGGGTGCCGATGAGTGGTGTGGCAACCGCCTGGGCCAGCGCGAGGAGGAAGAGCGTCAACGGTGCGATGAACGGGCTCGGCTCGCCGAAGGAGACGATGAAGGCCGCCGCCGTACCGACCACCGCGGAGCCGGCGAAGCCGATCCACGCGGACCGGGTCGATCGATACACGGCCAGCGCGTACAGGCCGATGGCGATCGCGAGCACGTTGACGGCCTCGAGGGGGTAGACCACCAGGGTCGTCACCCAGCCGGCGCCGACCAGCACCCAGGGCCTGCGTCGTCGGAACACCACCATGATGACCGTCGTCGCGGCGATGATGAGGATGCTCGTGATGCTCACCCAGAGCGGCACCGGGTCGATGGGGGCGGCCAGGATGAGTGCCGAGAGGACCGGCAGACAGTACGCCGCGGCGACCAGGATGTCGACGAGCAGCGGATGTCGCGTCCAGAACCGCCGGATGACTCCCGGCGGCCGCGGCAGGCGCAGCTCACCCCCGACCGCCGTCACCGGGCGATCGGGGGAGAGCCGAGCAGAGGTCATGCCGTCGACGTTACGCGTCGCGGGTGCGCAGCATGACGGCCGCCGCGGCGGCGGGGACCGCGACCCAGAGACCCGTGACCAGCAGGTTCAGCCACATCCCCAGCGCATCGCCCTCGGGCGCGAGGGTGGCCGAGGAGTAGATGCCGGCGCCGGCGTTCGAGAGGAGGTACGGAACCGCCTCCCGCGCCCAGTCCGCCGGGATGAGACTCAGAATCGTGGGGAGGATCAGCAGGATGCCGACCACCACTGCTATTCCCCCGGCACTGGTGCGGACGAGCGCACCGATCGCGAGGGCGAACAGCGAGATCATCGCGAGATACAGCGCGCCACCCAGAAGCGGCCAGAAGACGGCAGGGTCGATGATCGGCGCGGCGATGTCTTCCTGCGACAGCATCAGCGACGCGACGAGGTACGCCGCCACGTTCGCGATCAGCCCGACGATGAAGGTCGCCGTGAAGAGCACGATGCCCTTCGCCGCGAGAGCGGAGAGCCGCCCGGGCACCGCGAGGAATGTCGAGCGGACCATGCCGGTGGTGTACTCCCCGCTGATCACGAGGACACCGAGGATGCCCGCGATGAGCTGGCCGAACGCGACACCGGCGATCGACGCCTGCACCACGGTCTGCACCGGCTGCGAAGCCGGGGCTTGACCCGCCACCCCGTCGGGAATGGACGTGAGCGCGAAGGCGACGAGAGCGGCGAGCCCGATCGAGATCGCGATGAGGAGGGCGTACGACCAGATGGTCGAGCGTACGCTGCGGAGCTTGATCCACTCCGAGCGGACCGTCCCGGCGAAGGTCAGGCGCGCGTCGGCGAGGGTGTCGGCGGGGGTGGGCGACAGGGTCGCGGTGGTCATCGGACCGCCTCCGTTCGGTATTCCACCGCGTCCGCGGTGAGGTCCATGTATGCCTCTTCCAGCGAGGCGTTGAGGGGGGTCAATTCGTGGATGGCGACGCCGTGCGCGGCGGCGAGATCGCCGACGGCCGGCGCGTCCACCCCGGTGATCTCGAGCAGACCCGACTCCGACCGGGTGATCGTGACGTCGGGAGCGGCGACGAGTTCGGCGAGCAAGCTCGCCTGCGGCGAGCGGACCCGCAGCCGCGGGCCGGTGCCGCCGGCGATGATGTCGGCGACGGGGGCGTCGGCGATGATCCGGCCCTTGCCGAGCACGATGAGGTGGTCAGCGGTGAGCGCCATCTCGCTCATCAGGTGCGACGAGAGGAACACCGTGCGTCCCTCGGCGGCGAGGTGCTTCACGAGCTGTCGCACCCAGAGGACGCCCTCGGGGTCGAGGCCGTTGACCGGTTCGTCGAGGATGATCGTCGCGGGGTCGCCGAGAAGGGCCGCCGCGATGCCGAGACGCTGGCCCATGCCGAGGGAGAACCCGCCGACGCGCCGGCGTGCGACGGACTCCAGGCCCGTCAGCTCGATCACCTCGCGGACGCGCTTCTTGCCGAGCCGGTGCGTGGCGGCCATGGCGAGGAGGTGGTTCTCGGCGGTGCGGCCGGTGTGCACGGCTTTGGCGTCGAGAAGCGCACCGACTTCGCGGAGCGGGGCACGGTGGGCCGCGTAGGCGCGGCCGTTCACGGTCACGGACCCCGCGGTCGGGCGATCGAGCCCCACGATCATGCGCATCGTGGTGGACTTCCCCGCGCCGTTGGGGCCGAGGAACCCCGTCACCTGCCCGGCGTGGACGGTGAAGTCGATGGTGTCGACGGCGGTCTTGGCTCCGTACCTCTTGGTGAGGCCTTCTGCTCTGATCATGGCTTTCACGCTACGGACGGCGCCGGCCCGCCACATCCGTCCCCGGCATGAACCGCGCCGACGCGGGGTCCTCCCGTGGTACCGGTCGGGTGACGACGCGGCGCCCCCCGCGGGGCGGGTGTCAGAGAAGCGCGGAGACGACCTGGTCGGTCACGAGGTCGTAGAGCTGTCCGGCGGGGAACGGCGTCAGTCTCTCGGCGGCGCTGCCGCCAGGCTCGATGGTGCGGCGCCACCACCGGTTCTCACCGACCTTGATGAGAGGGGTAAGGCCGCTGCGCGTGCGCAGGTCGACGCCCACCCACGGCTGCTGCCACGCGAAGGCGAGATGTCGCCCCGCGCCGTCGGGCACGGGCTCGGCCGGGTCGGCGATCCGGCGTGCGATCGTCCCTGCCGGAAGTGTCGGCGCCTGCGCGTCGACGCGGAGGGCGCTGGGCCCGGCGCCGAGCCACCCGAGCACCACCGCCGAGGTGCGATGGAACGTGGAGCTGAAAACGGTGACCGGGGCGGCGCCCAGGCTCGAGGCGTCGCCGCCGGGCGCGGGCGTCGACGCGGCAAAGAGCACGGACTGCGCTCCGCGCCATCCGGTCAACGTGCCACCGTCCGACCGCTCGATCGAGACGATCGTCGCGTCGTGGCGCGCCCAGTGCGCCACGGTCCACGCGCCCAGATCGGTGAGCCGTCCACGCTCGGTCGCGAACCCGGCGCCCACGAGGGCGCGGCCTTCCGCAGAGGCGCGGTCGCCGCGTGACAGCCGACCGTTCGGCCGCGCGGAAGCGAGGACGTCGAGCGCGGGCCGGGGGATGACGGGACCGTTCACCGTGAGCTTCTGCGGGCGACGCTCGGTCGTGACATCCGCATCCGATGACTCCGGCAGCTCGCGACCGGATGACACGACCTCCACGTGCGCACCGATGCTGTCGAACTGCGCGCGGAGAGCCGGCGTCTGCCAGGGTGCGGCGCTCGCCGACAGGTGGACGTGATGCGTGCCCGTCGCCCAGACGTACTTGCGCACGTCGACCTGGCCGCCCTCCCCGGCGGGGTAGGTGAAGAGCAGGCGGCGACCGCGAAGCGCGGGCGGCCAGAGGTCGAACGCTCCGACCAGTGCGCCCGGGTGCTGGTCGAGAGCCGCCGCGAGGGCCGCTTCGCCCGCACGCTCCACCGGCCCGCTCGACGGCACCGAGGTGACGACGATGTTCGCGCGGAATCCGTCGTCGCCCCCGGGCGCGACGAGCACGGCATCCGCGCCATCGACCGTCTCCGAGGTCCAGTCCGCGGGCACGCGGAGGCGGGCGTGCGGGGTGTCGATCAGCTGGTCGACCGTCATGCCTTTCGGCGCCCTCTCCGCCGTGTGCCGGCCTCGCGGAACCACCGCGGCGTGAGGGCGCGAGGGAACCAGAACAGTGACAGCAGGGTGGTGCCCAGGAAGGCGAAGACGACGACGGCGCCGACCCGCTGCGCGGCGACGGGCAGGGCGTCGCCGAGCGCGGTGAGGATCGCGAACAGACCCATCCCGATGCCGAGGAAGAGGATGCCGAAGCCGATCGCGTAGAAGAACGTCGGGTCGGCCGACGCCCACGACCGCCACCGGCCGGTGTACGCGGCGAGCCCCGCGCCGATGAGGAACAGCGCCACGATACCGACGAGGATCTCCATCAGTAGCCTCCGAACAGGCCGATGCCCCAGTCGCCGATCGCCTCACCGATGGAGCCGCCCGCGACACCGCCGACGATGCCGCCGACCACACCGCCGATGAGTGTCCCGGGCCCCGGGAAGATCGAGCCGATCGCCGCTCCGGCCGCCGCGCCCGCCCAGGCTCCACCCGCGCCCCCCACGACCGACGACGTGCCGACGACCGCCGAATGAGTCACGGCGCTCTGGGTGCGCTGCTCGTCGGTCCACTCCGGGTGGTCGACGAGGGTCTCGTTGTATCGATCGGTGTACGTGCCCCAGTACGCCAGGCCGGCACCGGCGACCGCGAGGCTCCGTCCGCCCCATCGGGCCCATGCCGGCGGTGATGACACGCCGGGGTTGGCGACGAGGACGCCGTGTGGGATGCGGCGGCGATGGCGTCGGCGTACCGGTCGGAGGTCGTCGTAGCAGCGGTGTCGAGGGTGGCGGTCTCGGCCCGGGCATCGGAGATCACGGCGCGGGCCGCGATCGGATCGATGGACCACGTCATCCTTCGAGTCTAAGCAGGGCCGCGGGCGCGCTCGGTGGGGACCGCGGGCGGTGTGGAGAGCGCGCGCGTGACGCGGGGAGGCGCGCGGCGACGCCTGAGGGGTCGCCCGCGCGACAGCAGGTGACCGTCGAGGCTCGACGTAGGGACGGTGAGTGAAGAGCAGGCGCCGGGACCGAGGGCGGGGGGCATCGCAGTCCCGGCGCCTGCGCCTAAACGGCCGGCAGCGGGGGAAGGCTGCGACGACCGGGCCTGCCGGAGGGCATCGCGGCGCCATCGGTCCACCGTGCGGTGAGCGTGGCGATCGGCGACATGGATCCCTCTCGGATTCATCGGCGGGTTGCCCGACGGGGCGGACGGGCGGCGGCGGCGCGAGTTCTTGGGCGCGTCGCACGCGAGAGGCGGGGACCTCCTGGCATGACTGTATTCCTGGCGGTCCCGCGAGAGACGGAACCTTCGGGTTTCGGAGCGCGACGTTTCGGGCATAGGGGTTCGCCGGTTCGCAGCATCCGGGAATCTGATATACCGGCCGACCGGCGGCGCAAGGGTTGACGGCCGCTGGAACGCGGTGCATAATCTGATAAATCGATTTATCACCTAAACCAGTAGCACCTCGACCAACGCCTCACACGATGGAGTGACATGAGCCGGGCCCGCATCTCCGACGTCGCCGCCGCGGCGGGCGTGTCGGTGACGACGGTGTCGCTGGTGCTGAACGACGTCGAGTCCCGCATCTCCGAGACCACCCGCCGCCGGGTGCGGGAGGCCGCGGATGCCGTCGGGTACGCCCCCAGCTCGGTGGCGCGGAGCCTCCGCACCCGCCAGACCCGCACGGTCGGCCTCATCTCCGACCAGATCGCGACGACTCCCTTCGCCGGGCGCATGCTCGCCGGCGCACAGGACGCAGCTCGCGAGAACAGCCACCTCGTGATCTTCGTCGACACAGGCGGCGACGTAGACGTCGAACGCGATGCCATCGCGGCCCTTCGCGCCCAGCAGGTCGACGCCATGATTTATGCGAGCATGTGGCATCGCGTCGTCGCAGTTCCCGAGTCGCTGCCCGCGGGCTCGGTGTTTCTCGACTGCCGGCCCGAGCACGGCGGGTTCCCGAGCGTCGTCCCGGCAGACCGCGAGGGCGGTTACGCCGCGACGCGGGTGCTCATCGAGGCGGGGCATCACCGCATCGCCTTCCTCGACACCTCCGACGGCCCGATCGCCTCGTTCCTCCGGCTCGAGGGGTACCACCAGGCGCTGACCGACGCGGGGATCCCGATCGACCCGGCCTTGCACATCCGCGGCGGCGAGTCGACGGCGCACGGGGCGCGCGTCGCCGCCGAGCACCTCCTCGACCTGCCCGCCGACCAGCGGCCGACCGGCGTTTTCTCCTTCAACGACCGCATGGCCGTCGGTGTGTACAACGCCGCGCATCGCCGCGGTCTCCGCATCCCCGACGACCTCTCGGTCGTCGGATACGACGACCAGCTGCTGGTCGCCGCGGAACAAGACCCACCCCTCACCACCGTCGCCCTGCCCCACTACGAGATGGGTCGCTGGGCGATGGAGGTCGCGCTCGGCGTCCGCGCGGATGGGAACAGCGACGCCACGCACCGCATGGAATGCCCCGTCATCAGACGGGAGTCCGTGGGCCCGCCGCCGGCGCACGTCGCCAAACAGAGCCGACGGCGGACCACTTGAGATACCGAACGACCGCTGAAGCGGTCCCCGATCGGTGATCGACGTAGCGGTCGATCACCAGAACAGGAAATCACAGATGCGCAGAACAGTCCCGGCTTTTGTGGCGGCCGGCGCCGTCGGAGCCCTCGTCCTCACCGGCTGCGGGCAGGCCGGCCAGGGCAGCACCACCTCCGAAGACGGTCGCACCCAGATCACCATGTGGACCCACTCCGCCGGCAACCCCGCCGAGCTCGAGGTCTACGAACGGATCATCTCCGACTTCAACGCCTCGCAGGACCAGTACGAGGTCGTCGAAGAGTCCTTCCCGCAGGGCGCCTACAACGACGCGATCGTCGCGGCCGCGGCATCCGGAGATCTTCCCTGCCTGCTCGATCTCGACGGTCCGATCATGCCCAACTGGGCGTGGGCGGAGTACATCCAGCCGCTCGGGATCTCCACCGAGATCACCGACTCGCTCCTCCCCACCGCGGTCGGCGTCTGGAACGACGAGATCTACTCCGCCGGGTACTGGGATGCCGCGCTGTCGATCTTCGCGCGCGAGTCGGTGCTGACCGAGAACGGCATCCGCATCCCCACGATCGACGAGCCCTGGACGGCCGATGAGTTCACCGCGGCTCTCCAGACCCTGCAGGATGCCGGTTACGAAACGCCCATCGACATCGGCGCCGAAGACACCGGCGAGTGGTGGCCCTACGCCTACTCGCCGTTCCTGCAGAGCTTCGGCGGCGACCTCATCGACCGCGACACGATGCTGAGCGCCGACGGCGCCCTCAACGGACCCGAGGCGGTCGCCTGGGGCGAGTGGTTCCAGGGACTCTTCGCCGACGGCCTCGCCAGCAACAGCGGCACGATCGGCAACCAGGAGTTCGTCGACGACGAGGTCGCCCTCAGCTACACCGGCGTCTGGAACGCCCTCGCCTCTGTCGAGGCCATCGGCGACGACCTCGTGATCCTGCCCCCGCCCGACCTCGGCACCGGCCCGAAGATCGGCGGCGGCTCGTGGCAGTGGGCGATCTCGTCCACCTGCGAAGAGGTCGAGGGTGCCCGCGAGTACCTGGAGTTCAGCTTCCAGGACGAGTACATCACCGAGTTCGCCGACAAGCAGATCGTCATCCCCGCCACCGAGAGCGCGGCCGAGGCGTCGGAGTACTTCGGCACCGACGGCGTGCTCCGTCCCTTCGTCGAGCTCTCGCAGGAGTACGCGGTGCTCCGCCCCGAGACCCCGGCCTACGCGGTGATCTCCACCACGTTCGAGACCGCCGCGAAGGACATCATGAACGGCGCCGACGTGCAGGAGACCCTCGACCGGGCTGTCGAGGAGATCGACGCCAACATCGAATCCAACGACGGCTACGGCTTCTGATCACTCACTGACGTGCGGGCGGGGAGCCGCCGCTTCCCGCCCGCACGCCTCGGGAAAGACTTCTCATGACTGTCACGCCTCCGACGGTCGCGGCCGAGACACCTCAGCGCGCGACCCGCCGCTTCCGCACCACGAAGGGTCGAGAGACCTGGGCGGGCTGGGCGATGATGGCACCCGCCGGCATCCTGCTGGTGCTGTTCCTCATCATCCCCGTCATCCTCGCCTTCACCCTCTCGTTCACCAACGCCCGCCTCATCTCACCCAACCCGCCGCGCTTCGTCGGGCTCGACAACTTCGTCCGCGCCTTCACCGCTGACGGAGTGTTCGTGCAGTCGGTGTGGAACACCTTCCTCTTCGCCCTCGTCGTGGTGCCCGTGCAGGCGGGCCTCGGCCTCCTGCTCGCGGTGCTCGTCAACCGACGGATGCGAGGGGTCACCGCCTTCCGGGTGATCTTCTTCATCCCGGTCGTCACCTCGATCGTCGTGGTGTCGATCCTGTGGCGCTTCCTCTATCAGCCCAACGGCCTGATCAACTCCATGATCGACACGATCACCTTCGGGGCGTGGTCGGGGATGGACTGGCTGAACAACCCGCAGACCGCGCTCGGCGCGATCATCGTGCTGTCGATCTGGCAGGCCGTCGGGTTCCACATGATCATCTGGCTCGCGGGGCTGCAGACCATCCCCGAAGAGCTCTACGAGGCAGCCAAGATGGACGGCGCCGGCCCCTGGCGCCAGTTCGTCAGCGTCACCTGGCCGGGCCTTCGCCCCACCATGGTGTTCGTCCTCGTCACCATCACCATCGCCGCGCTCGGGCTGTTCGTGCAGATCGATGTCATGACCCAGGGCGGACCGGTGAACAGCACGTCCACGATCGTCTACTACGCCGTGCGCAAGGGCTACGAGCAGCAGGAGATCGGCTACGCCGCCGCCATCTCGCTGATCTTCTTCGTCGCGGTGCTCATCATCGCCCTCATCCAGCGGCGCCTGACGAGGGAGAAGGACTGACATGACCGACACCCGTAGCCGCCCCGACACCCGGTCCGACGGCCGCCCGGCGGCATCCGCTCGGTATCGAACCGACGCCAGCGAGAAGCGGCGCCGGCGCACTGGGAAGATCTTCCTCTACGCCGCCATGTCGGTGTTCGCGGTGATCTTCCTCTTCCCGCTCGTGTTCATGTTCGTCTCGAGCCTGAAGCCCGACGCGCAGATCCTGCAGGACATCGACTCGCCGATGGCGTTCCTCCCCGTCGGCGACATCAGCCTCGACAACTACTTCGGGGTGTTCGACCGGGTTCCCGTCGCGCAGTTCCTCTTCAACTCGGTGCTCGTCACCGTCCTGACGGTCGGGCTCGGGCTGATCGTCAACTCCATGGCGGGCTTCGCGCTGTCGCGCCTGGCGTGGCGGGGCCGGTTCGTCGTGCTCGCGCTCATCATCGCCACCCTCATCGTGCCCTTCGAGACGATCGCGGTGCCGATGGTCTACTGGGTCGCCCAGCTGCCGACCCTGGTGATCGAAGGCGGGGTGCTGAAGTACGACTTCGGATGGCTCAACACCTACGAAGTGCAGATCGTGCCGTTCATCGCCAACGCCTTCTCGATCTTCCTGTTCACGCAGTACTTCTCCACGATCCCCAAGTCGCTCGACGAGGCGGCGCGCATCGACGGGGCCGGCTGGTTCACCATCTACCGGCGGATCATCGTGCCCCTCTCGGGTCCGGCGTTCGCGACGGTGGCGATCCTCACCTTCCTGCCGGCGTGGAACCAGTACCTCTGGCCCCTCATGGTGGTCCAGCGCGAGGAGCTGCGGCCGGTCATGGTCGGCATGCAGTACTTCTTCCAGCTCAACACCGCCTGGGGTGAGGTCATGGCCTACACCTCGCTCATCACCCTGCCCGTGCTGATCGTGTTCCTGGTGTTCCAGCGCGCGTTCGTGTCGTCGATCGCCGCGAGCGGAGTGAAGGGATGACGCGGGGCGCGGTCGCCGGTGTGCTGAACGTTTCTCCCGATGCCTCTGAAAGGTCTGCTGTGTTCGATCTGCCCGGTTCCTGGGTGTGGGATTTCTGGTTCGCGGACGACGGAGAGCAGTACCACCTGTTCTTCCTCTACGCCTCGCGGGCTCTTGGGGATCCCGATGCCCGGCACTATCGGGCGGCGATCGGGCACGCGGTCTCTGACGACCTGCATTCCTGGACGCAGGTCGCCGACGCGCTCGTGCACTCCGACGCGCCGGCGTTCGACGACCTGGCGACGTGGACCGGGTCGGTGGTGCGTCACCCGGACGGCACCTGGTACCTCTTCTATACGGGGTCGTCACCGGATGCCGGGGGCAAGAACGTTCAGCGGATCGGGTACGCGGTTTCGGAGGATCTCCTCACGTGGACCAAAGCGCCCGGGCCGGTGGTCTCGGCCGCGGCGCCCTGGTACGAGACGCTCGACTCGGGTGACTGGCACGACGAGGCGTTTCGCGACCCGTGGGTGTTCCCCGACCCGGAAGGGAACGGGTGGCACATGTACGTCACCGCGCGTGCGACCGAGGGTCCGGTATTCGGACGCGGAGTGGTCGGGCACGCGTGGTCGCCCGACCTCCGCTCGTGGGAGCTGCGGCCGCCGCTCAGCGCGCCGAGCGCGCACGGGTTCGGCCAGCTGGAGGTCACGCAGGTCGAGGTCATCGACGGGCGCCCGGTGCTGATCTTCTCGTGCGGCAGCGAGCACGCGATGCCGGCGCGGGCGGGGGAACCGGGGGGCGGAGGCACGTGGGCGATCAACGCCGACAGCGTGCTCGGGCCGTTCGACGTCGACGCGGCGTATCCGGTGACCGACGAGCGCCTGTACGTGGGCCGGCTGCTGCGGCGGCGCTCGGACGGGCAGTGGCTGCTCTTCGCGTTCCGCAACGCCGACGCCCAGGGGCGTTTCGTCGGGGGAGTGATCGACGGGTTGCCGGTGGCGTGGGTCGGCGACCGGTTGGTCGCCGGGCTCTGAGGGAGGCCTCCCGCGCCCAGTCCCCGGTCCCCGGACCGTTCGGCGCGCGGGGATTCGGCCGAGACGCGTACGTTTCGCGACGGAACGTCCTCGTCTCGGCCGATCGTACGCGCCCCGGGGTGCGCTCCCTGCCGCGGGACCGAAGTCCCACCCCCGCGCCGCCCCGGGCCGACAGGTCGCATCTGCTGATCGCCCGCCGGCGACCCGACCGTTCCGGGCACGGATCATCGCTCGTGTGACGGCGTCGCGTTCCTACGATGAAGCGGTCAGGACGGAGGAACGCGATGCTCGAGCGCTGGAACGATGCCATCGACCTCATCGAGGCCCACCTCGAGGGGGAGATCGACGTCGGCGCGCTCGCGCGCGCGGCGCTCACGTCGGAGTACCACTTCCGCCGCGTGTTCTCGGTGCTCGCCGGCATGCCGCTGTCGGAATACGTCCGGCGACGCCGGATGAGCGTCGCGGCCGCCGACGTGGTCGAGGGGCAGCCCCTCGTCGACGTCGCGGTGCGGTTCGGATACGGCTCGGCCGATGCGTTCCGCCGCGCGTTCGTCGCCGTGCACGGGCTCACGCCCGAGCAGGCCCGCCGTCCCGGCGCCATCCTCACCGCTCAGCCTCGGCTGCGGCTCCGACTCACCATCGAAGGGAGCGCCCCCATGCGCCACCGCATCATCGACCTCGAACCATTCCGGATCGCCGGGCCCGGTACCAGGATTCCACTGGTGTACCGGGGACCCAACCCCGACATGATCGCCTTCCACAAGAACTTGCCGGCCGCCACGGACGACCAGCTGGCGTCGATCAGCGACATGGAGGAGCCCGTCGGACCTTTCTCCGCCTCGACCGACTTCGCCCCTGACCGGGCGGACGGCAGCGAGTTCCACTACATCCACGGCGTCGCCACCCGGCGGCCGGCTCACGACATCCCGGACTCCTTCGACGTCGTCGAGGTGCCCGCCCACACGTGGGTGGTCTTCGAGGTCGCGGCCGAGACCGGGTTCTCCGATGCGCTGCAGCAGGTGTGGGCCGACGCCTACGGCGACTGGTTCCCCTCGCATCCGTATCGCACGGTCGCAGCCCCGGAGATCCTCGCCGTGCACGAGTGGTCGGACGACGGCGACACCGGCCGGGCCGAGCTCTGGCTCGCCGTCGAACGCGAGAGCTGAGACGCGGGCGCGAAGCGCGGCGCGGGCGGGGCGACAGGGTAGCCGCCCCCGCCGGGTCGGGGAGGTCGTTGAGGGAGACGTCGCGCTCGCCTACAGTCGCGAGCACCGATGCCCTTCACCCCCCGGAACGAGGCACCATGGCACAGCGCGTCTCCCAGGTCTCCGCTCACTGGTGGCAGGAAATGACCACGTCCGCGCGGCTCCTCATGGCTGCCAAGACAGCGGTCGGCTGTGCGCTGGCCTGGGCGCTCGCGCCCCTGCTGCCGACCCAGGATGAGTACTCCTACTACGCGCCGCTGGGCGTCCTGGTGAGCATGTACCCCACCGTCGCTGCGTCGGCGCGGTCGGGTGCGCAAGCGCTGCTCGGCCTCACCGTAGGGGTCGGCCTCGGTCTTCTCGGCATCGTCGCCCTCTTCGCGGGGCTTCCCGCGGTGCTGACACTCGCCCTCGTCATCGCGATCGGGGTGATCATCGGCGGCATCCGCGAACTGGGCGTCGGCCGGGAGTGGGTGGCGATCGCCGCGCTGTTCGTGCTGCTGCTCAGCGGCACGCAGGCCGACGACTTCTCGGTGTCGTACCTCCTCACCGTGGCGTTCGGCGTGCTCATCGGAGTGGTGATCAACTACGCGATCGTGCCGCCGGTCTACCTCGACACCGCCCGCGTGAGACTGTCGAAGCTCCGCGACGAGATCGCGGACCTCCTGCGCGTGCTCGCCGATCGTGCGGCGGAGGGGAACATCGACGCCGCCGAGGTGTCGGAGCCCGATGCCGGCCTCGACGCGGTGATCGCCGACGTCCACGACGAGGTGCATGAGGCTGACGAAAGTCTGCGCGGCAACCCGCGGGGGCGGCGGCGCCGGGCCGAGCAGAAGGAGAACCTGCAGCGCCTGCGCGCGCTCGAGCGCATCGCGTTCTACAGCCGCGACCTCGCTGACGTCCTGTACGCGCTGGACCGGGAGAACGACGCCGCGGTCGGACTCGAGGCGCGCGCTTCGCTCGCCGAGGCGATCCGCCGGTGCGCCGACCTCGTCGCGACCCCCATCGGCGATGCAACCTGGTCGACGCGATCGGCCGACGCCGACCGAGCCGTCGCGGCCTACGCCGAGGCCCTGACCTCCACCGTGGGGCACGCGGATGTCGCCCGCAGAGCGACGCCGGTCGCGCTGCTGCAGCGGATCATCGACGCCTCACTGCCGTTCGTCACCGAACGGTGACCCCACGGGGTAGCGGTACTGACCCGCCCCTGACCCGGAGACCCCCGCCGGTCGGCACCTCGTGTCGGGTTTTCGCAGGTTCGGAGGCTGTGTCGGCTGCAGAACCCCGACACGAGTCGACGCGACGCGACGCGACGGCGCGAGGGGGCGAAGCGTGGGGCGGAACACCAGAACGACGCAGATACGTAAGAACGTACAATAGGCACATGGATGACACCACGGACAGTCTTCGCCAGGAGGTCGCCGCGCTCGCCGCCCGGGTCGCGGCCCTAGAAGCGCGCCGCTCGGTGGGCCCCGACGCGTCGGGCGCCGGCCCCGCCCCGTCCCACGCCGACCCGGCGCCCGGCCTCGACCCCGACACCTTCTGGGCGCTCCGCGGGCTCCAATCCCGCCTGGCCGACCACCCCACCACGACCCGCGGAGCGGTGATGCTCGTCGGGTCGGTCCGCCTCCCGGGCGGCGACGGCGACGTGGTCTGGCAGCAGGCCTTCGGCGCCGAGGGGCTCATCGCCTCGGAGTGGACTGCTCACGCCACCACGCTCGCTGCGCTGGGGCATCCGGTCCGCATCGAACTGCTGCGACAGGTCCTCGCCGGCCGTCACACCACCGCCGAGCTCGCCACCCTCGACGGTCTCGGCACCACCGGCCAGCTGCACCATCACCTTCGGCAGCTCGTCTCGGCCGGATGGGTGCGCCAGAGCGGCCGCGGCAGCTACGAGGTGCCGGCCACCCGGGTCGTTCCCCTCCTCGCCGTCATCGCGGGGTCGGAGCGATGACCCGCGTCATCCTGTCCCTCTACCGCGTGCGGGGCGTGCTTTACTACCCGGCGGCGGCGGTGCTCGTTCTCCTGGCCCTGTCGGCGGCGCTCTTCCGCGACGCCCAGACGCCCGTGGTGCGCGCCGCGGTCGCCGTGCTGGCGGGGCTCGCGCTCCCGGCGGTGGTCGTCGGGGTGCTGTGCGTCCTCCTGTCGGTCCTCGCGCCGCGCCTTCTTCCCGAGCGGGAGCGGATGACGGTGGTCCCGCCCGTCCGCGGACGGTGGCTGGCGGTCAACAGCCCCGCCACCAAGGTGCCGAGCCACGGCGTCCGCGCGTGGGGGCAGGCGTACGCGATCGACCTGGTCAGCGAACCGACCGACGGCGCCCGCCCCGCCTTCGGCGAGGGGCCTGCCATGCGCCCGCCTGCGGACTACCCCGCGTTCGGTGCGCCGGTGTTCGCGATGATCGACGGCACAGTCGTCCGCCGCGTCGACGGCATGCGCGACCACCGGTCGCGCTCGAGCATGCTTGCGTTCGTCTACATGATGATCGAGGGGATGCTGCGTGAACTCGGCGGTGCGCGCTTCATCCTCGGCAACCACGTCGTCATCCGCGGCGAGAGCGGCGTGTGTGCGGTGGTCGCGCATCTCCAACGCGGATCGGTCGCCGTGCGGGTGGGTGATCGGGTGCGCGCGGGCGACGTCATCGCGCGGTGCGGCAACTCGGGCAACACGAGCGAGCCGCACGTGCACGCCCAGCTCATGGACCGCGCGTCGGTGTGGACGGGGCAGGGCGTGCCGATGGCGTTCGCCGTCGACGGGTCGGCGGAGATGCCGGCCGACGGCGAGCACCTGGTCGTCGCCGGGTAGACCGGGCCCGCCCGCCTGCCTGCCCGCCCCGCGCACCCGCGCGAGTGGCGACCGGCGTGTCGCCCTGACTAGCCTGGACGGATGGCTGACCCCCGAAAGGCCATGACGGCCGACCTCGCCCGGCGCTCGACGATCAAACGATGGGTCTTCTGGCCCGCCGCGACGATCGCCCTGACCTTCAGCGCCTTCGCGCTGCTCGTTCCCGACCTCGCGGAGGCGTCGTTCGGCGCGATCCAGACGAGCATCGTCAACGCCTTCAACTGGTACTACGTGCTCATCGCGGCGTTCTTCGTCGCCTTCGCGCTGTTCCTCGGCTTCAGCCGGTTCGGCGACATCCGCCTCGGCCGCGATGACGACAAGCCGGAGTTCTCCCTCGGCGCCTGGTTCTCGCTGCTCTTCGCCGCAGGAATGGGGATCGGGCTGGTGTTCTACGGAGTGAGCGAGCCGCTCAGTCACTTCGTCTCCCCCCGGCCGGGCGTGGCAGGAACTCCTGAGCAGCTCGCGCAGGCCGCTCTCAGCCAGACCTACCTCCACTGGGGCGTGCAGGCGTGGTCGATCTACGTCATCGTCGGTCTGAGCCTCGCCTACGCGATCCACCGCCGGAAGCGCCCGATCTCCATCCGCTGGGCTCTCGAGCCGCTCCTCGGCAACCGGGTCCGCGGCGGCTGGGGGAACGCGATCGACGCCATCGCGCTCGTGGGCACCCTGTTCGGCGTCGCCACCTCGCTCGGGCTGGGCGTGCTGCAGATCTCCGCCGGCCTGGATTTCGCCGGCCTCGTCGAGCCGAGCGAGCCGATCCAGCTCGCCATCATCGGCGTCATCTCGGTGCTCGTGCTCATCTCGGTGCTCTCAGGTGTCACGCGCGGTATGAAGTGGCTGTCGTCGTTCAACCTCATGCTCGCGGGCATCCTCGTCCTGTATCTGCTCGTCTTCGGGCAGACCGAGTTCCTGCTGCGCGAATGGGTGCAGTCGATCGGCAACTACATCCAGAACTTCGTCGGGCTCTCCTTCAACGTCACCGCCTTCCAGGGCGAGGCGGGGGAGTCGTGGCAGGCCAGCTGGACCTCCTTCTACTGGGGATGGTGGATCGCCTGGGCGCCCTTCGTCGGCATCTTCATCGCCCGCATCTCGCGGGGCCGCACGGTGCGGCAGTTCGTCATGGGCGTCATCATCGTCCCGACGCTCGTGACGCTGCTGTGGTTCGCGGTGCTCGGCGGGTCGGCGATCTACCTCGAACTCACCCAGCCCGGATCGCTCACCGCCGCCGACGGCACGGTCGACGTGAACACCGCTCTGTTCCAGCTGCTGCAGTTCCTCCCCGGCACCCCGGTGCTCACCGCCGGCGTGCTGCTGCTCATCACGATCTTCTTCGTGACCTCGGCCGACTCGGGCGCGCTCGTCATGGGCATGATCGCCACGGGCGGCGACATCGACCCGAAGCGCTGGGTGCGGGTGTTCTTCACGCTCACCACCGCGGTGCTCGCCGGGGCGCTCCTTCTGACCGGAGGCTTGCAGGCCCTCCAGACCGCGGCGATCATCATCGCGCTGCCCTTCAGCATCGTCATGCTCCTGATGTGCTGGTCGACGGTCGTCGCCTTCAGCCGCGAGCGGCGGGCGTACGAACGCGCGGCGCGCGCGCAGTTCGTCGACCAGATCGGCGAGTACTACGGGCTCGAGGTCGAGGAGCCCTCCTCCGCGGGCGTCGTCGGCGAACCGTCGTGGCTGCGGCGCGTGTCCGCGCGCCTCACCGGGCGTCCCGTCTCGGCCGGTGAGGTCTCCGAGAACAGGGCGGAGGAAGCGGATGCCACGGAGAAACCGGATGCCGGCGAGCCGACCGACGACGAGATCCACCTCGCGCGCAGCGAGAACTGAGGAGTGCACCCTCCGGGGGAGGAAATGCACCGCGGGGAGCGAGCGCACCCTCGCCGGTTTGGCCGGGGCATCCGGATGACGTAAACTAACCCTTTGGTGCCGCAGTCTGCTGGCAGCGCACCGCGAACGTGAGCCCTCCACCGGCCTGTTCCCCCGGCATCCATCGGGGTAACGACCACCGGAGCGGGATTCACGAACCACTCCGTTCGATCAAGAAAGCAGCACTACTGTGACGCGCACTTTCACTCCCAAGGCTGGCGAGATCCAGCGTGACTGGCTGGTCATCGACGCCACCGACGTCGTTCTCGGCCGCCTCGCCTCGCACGCCGC
Source organism: Microbacterium sp. AK009 (assembly GCF_013410955.1). Taxonomy (GTDB): domain Bacteria; phylum Actinomycetota; class Actinomycetes; order Actinomycetales; family Microbacteriaceae; genus Microbacterium. The sequence continues at coordinate 386,526 of NZ_JACCCG010000001.1, forward strand.
CGCGCTCCTCCGCGGCAAGCACAAGGCGAGCTTCGCCAACCACCTCGACTCCGGCGACTTCGTCATCATCGTCAACGCCGACAAGGTCGCCCTCACCGGCAGCAAGCGTGAGCAGAAGATGGCCTACCGCCACTCCGGTTACCCGGGCGGTCTGAAGGCTGTCCCCTACACCGAGCTTCTCGAGAAGAACCCGGTCCGCGCGGTGGAGAAGGCCGTTCGCGGCATGCTCCCCAAGAACAGCCTCGGCCGTGCCCAGCTGTCCAAGCTGAAGGTGTACACCGGTGCCGAGCACCCGCACGCCGCGCAGCAGCCCAAGACGTACACCTTCGACCAGGTCGCCCAGTAAGCGCCGCACACATTAAGGACAGACTCGTGGCGAAGATCTCCGACTCCATCGATCCCATCAACACCGACTCCAGCTTCTCGACCGAGACCCCGGTCGACACCGAGGCCGCAGCCGTCGAGCGCCCCGTGCTCTCGGTTCCGGGCTCCGCCGTGGGCCGCCGCAAGCAGGCCATCGCCCGCGTGCGCCTCATCCCGGGCTCGGGCACCATCACGGTCAACGGCCGCACGTTCGAGGACTACTTCCCGAACAAGCTCCACCAGCAGCTGATCACCGATCCCTTCACCGTGCTGAACCTCACCGGTGCGTACGACGTCATCGTCCGCATCTCCGGTGGCGGACCCTCGGGTCAGGCCGGCGCGCTGCGCCTGGGCATCGCTCGTGCGCTCAACGAGATCGACGCCGAGAACAACCGCCCGACCCTGAAGAAGGCCGGCTTCCTCTCGCGCGACGCCCGCGTCATCGAGCGCAAGAAGGCGGGTCTGAAGAAGGCCCGCAAGGCCCCGCAGTACTCCAAGCGCTGATCGCGGGAAACTCCACCCGTATGCCGCTCTTTGGCACGGATGGGGTGCGGGGGCTGGCCAACGGCCCCCTCACCGCCGATCTCGCACTCACCCTGGCCCAGGCGACCGCGGTCGTCCTGGGCCAGGGCCGTACCGCCGAGGCACGTCGCGCCGCGGGCAAGCGTCTTACCGCCGTCGTCGCGCGCGACCCTCGCGTCTCGGGGGAATTCCTCTCCGCGGCCGTGCAGGCCGGGCTCGCGTCATCCGGAGTCGACGTCTTCGATGCCGGCGTGCTGCCCACGCCCGCCGCGGCGTTCCTCATCGCCGACATCGACGCCGACTTCGGCGTGATGGTCTCGGCGTCGCACAACCCGGCGCCCGACAACGGCATCAAGATCTTCGCCCGCGGCGGCGTGAAGCTGCCCGACGTGGTCGAGCAGCGCATCGAGTCGGCGATGGAGTGGGACAAGCTCCAGCCCACCGGCGCCGGCGTCGGCCGCATCCGGCGTTTCGCCGATGCCGAAGACCGCTACGTCGTGCACCTGCTCGGCTCGCTCGAACACCGGCTCGACGGCATCCACGTCGTGCTCGACTGCGCGCACGGCGCGGCCTCGGGGGTTTCGCCCGAGACCTTCCGCGACGCCGGCGCGCGGGTCACCGTCATCGGCGCCGACCCCGACGGGCTGAACATCAACGACGGCGTGGGCTCGACCCACCTGTCGCAGCTGGCTGCGGCCGTCCGCGACGCCGGGGCAGACCTGGGCATCGCCCACGACGGCGACGCCGACCGGTGCCTCGCCGTCGACGCCGAGGGCAACGTCATCGACGGCGACCAGATCATGGCGATCCTCGCCGTGGCGATGAAGCAGCGCGGCGCGCTCGCGCGCGACACCCTCGTCGCGACGGTGATGAGCAACCTGGGCCTTCATCGAGCGATGGCCGACCAGGGCATCCGCGTGCTGCAGACCGCCGTCGGCGACCGCTACGTGCTCGAGGCGATGAACGAGGGCGGCTACTCGCTCGGCGGAGAGCAGTCGGGCCACGTCATCATGAGCCGCTTCGCCACAACCGGCGACGGCCTCCTCACCGGCCTGCAGCTGGTGTCGGAGATGGCCCGCACCGGGAAGTCGCTCGCCGAGCTCGCGTCGATCATGACGGTCTACCCGCAGATCCTCGTGAACGTCAAGGATGTCGACCGCTCGCGCGCCGCGGACGACGAGGGCGTCCAGGCGGCCGTGGCCGCGGTGGCCGCCGAGCTCGGCGACTCGGGGCGCGTGCTCCTTCGCCCGAGCGGCACCGAGCAGCTCGTGCGCGTGATGGTCGAGGCCGCCGACGAGGCGACCGCGCGGCGGCACGCCGAGCAGCTCGCCGACGTGGTGCGCGAGCGCCTGGCGCTGTAGCGCGCGCGGGTCGACTGGCCCGCGCCGCTCGCGCCACCCGCGCCGGCGCGAACGGGGAGGCAACGGGGCACTTGTCAAGGGGCGGGCGCCCCGCATCCGCTGTCCGTACGGTGTGCGGATGCCCTACGACGACACGGCCTCGACGACCCCTGCCCCTGGCCCCGCCTCGGCGACCGCGCAGGAGGGCACGAAGCTGCGCCGCGCCATCACCGGACCCATGCTGTTCCTCTTCGTGCTCGGCGACGTGCTGGGAGCGGGGATCTACGCATTGATGGGCGTGCTCGCCGCCGAGGTCGGCGGCGCCACGTGGATTCCACTGGCCGTCGCGCTCGGGCTCGCCCTCCTCACCGCGGGGTCGTACGCCGAGCTCGTCACGAAGTATCCGCGCGCGGGCGGGTCGGCCTACTTCGCCGAGAAGGCGTACAAGAAGCCGGTCGTGTCGTTCCTCGTCGGCTTCAGCATGCTCGCCGCCGGTGTCGTCAGCGTCGCCGGCCTCTCGCTCGCCTTCGCCGGCGACTACCTCTCGGCGTTCGTGCCGATCGCGCCGCCCGTCGCCGCGATCGGCCTCATCGCGGTGCTCGCGCTGGTGAACATGTGGGGCATCCGCGAATCGATGACCGGCAACATCGTCATGACGATCATCGAGGTGTCGGGGCTGGTGCTCATCGTCGTCGCCGTCGGCCTCATGCTCGGCGGCGGGGGCGGCGACCTCTCGCGCATCGGGGAGTTCCCGGCCGGGGTGAACCCAGCGCTCGCGACCCTCGCCGCGGCGATCATCGCGTACTACTCCTTCGTCGGATTCGAGACCTCGGCGAACATCGCCGAAGAGCTGAAAAACCCCTCCCGCTCGTACCCGATCGCCCTCCTCGGCTCGCTCGCGGTCGCCGGCATCGTCTACGTGCTCGTAGCCATGGCCAGTGCCGCCGCGCTTCCCGCGGACGAGCTCGCCGCGTCATCCGGTCCCCTGTTGGCGGTGTTCGAGGCGACGGGCGTGCCCCTCCCCACGGTGATCTTCAGCATCATCGCGCTCATCGCGATCGCCAACGGGGCGCTGCTCACCTCGATCATGTCGAGCCGCCTCGCGTACGGGATGGCCGATCGGGGGCTCCTGCCCCGAGCGCTCACCCGGGTGCTGCCCGGACGGAAGACCCCGTGGGTTGCGATCGTCGTGACGGCCGCGATCGCGGCCGCGCTCACCCTGCTCGGCGACCTCGCCACTCTCGCCGAGACCGTGGTGCTGCTCCTTCTCATCGTCTTCATCTCGACCAACGTCGCGGTGCTGGTGCTTCGCCGAGACCGGGTCGAGCACCGTCATTTCCGCGTGTGGACGTGGGTTCCCGTCGCCGGGGTGCTCTCGTGCATCCTGCTGCTCACCCAGCAGAGCGCGCAGGTGTGGCTCTTCGGTGCCATCGCCCTGGCTGTCGGGCTCGTGCTCTACGCGGTGATGCGGGCGATCGGGGCGCGCGCTAACGTCGAGGAGTGACCCGACACACGCCGCACCGGCGCGGCGCGATCGCCGCCGCCCTCGCCACCCTCGCCGCCCTCACCCTCGCCCTCGGCGGCTGCGCCGCCGAATCGACCATTGCGTCGACCACCGTCGATGCGCCGACGATGTCGGTCGAAGCTACGCCCGAGGCATCCATCGTCCCGCCCGTCGCGGCGACCGACGTCGCCACCGGCGAGCTCGACGAACCGGTGGAGGTTTCCGTCGCCCCCGGCGCCGAGGGCGTAGGGGTGACCTTCCGCGAGATCACGCTGCAGCCGGGCGCCGGCACGGGCGAGCATTGTCACGCGGGCCAGCTGATCGCGGTGGTGAAGGAGGGCGCGCTCACCCACTACGCCCCCACCCACCCCGACGGGGTGCGCGTCTACGAGACCGGCGAGGCGATCATCGAGGGCGCCGAGTACATCCACCAGGGCGTCAACGAGGGCGATATCCCCGTCGTGCTGTGGGTGACCTACGTGATTCCCGAGGGGGAGCCGCTGGCCGAGACCGACCTCGCCAACTGCGGCTGAGTCTCACGTCGCCGAGCGGGTGCGGCGGAGCCTGCTCTCGCACCAGAGGGTGAAACCGCCGTACCCGATGATCGCGCCGGCGACCAGCGCGAGGAATGCCCACGTCAGGGGGCGGTCGAACCGCAGGTCGTCCACCCGAAGCGCCAGCGACGCCGCGATCGCGGCAAGGCTGATCAGCTGCGCCTGGAAGAGGATGCGGAAGGCGCTCCAGCGAGGATCCCGCAGCAGGCCGATGTTGACCACCCCCGTCAGGCTCAGGACGGCGCCGGTGACCTCGGCGGTGAGCGGCGTCAGTTCCCACGCCCAGACGGTGATGGCCAGCTCCGGCGCGACGAAGAGCACCACGCCGAACGCGAACGCCGAGGCCCCGACGGCGGCGAGTCCGTAACGGGCGAGACGGGGGATGAGCACGTCCACCACCTCGGCTTCGCCGGAGTCGCTTCGCCGCTGCGCGAACGCCAGACCTGCGACGAGGAACGGAGTCGTGAGGTACAGCACCAGCCACGTCCAGAACGACAGATTCTCTGAGAAGCGGTCGAGGTGGAGCAGGGTCGCCACGAGGAGGGCCGCGGCGAACACCACGACCGCGGGGAAGCCGTGCCTGACCCGATGCCACCTTCTCGCGATCGCCACGCGGAGGAAGAACCAGATGCCGCCGACGTAGGCGCTCGCGAGCAGGTAGGCCGACAGAGGAGGGGCGATCCCCCAGGCGAAGAGCTCGGCGGTGCGGGTGGGGAAGGCGAACAGCAGCGTCGCGGCGACGAGGAGGAACGGAACGATGAGGACGGCCACCGCGCGTGTCGCCGGGAGCACACGGTCGTCGGCGACTCCGTGCGTCGCGGTGCCCAGTGGCAGGTCACTCGGAATTCAGCACGTCCGGGATGCGCATCGTGGCTGCCTCGGCCGCACCGGCGTCGAACTCCTCGCCGCCCCCGGCCGCCCGAAGGGCCGCGACGGCAGGGTCGTACAGGGCGAAGCCCGCGAGATTCACGATTCCCGTGCGCCGGCGCAGGGTCTGCGCGGCGCCGAACAGCCGCCCCGCCTGTCGCGCCTGACCGCGCGCCGCTGCCACGCCGAGAAGTCCCTCCACACCGTAGGCGATGCCTTCGTCATGGCCCATCGCGATCGAGACGTCGAGCCCCTCGGCGAAGTCATCCTCGGCGCCGTCGATGTCGCCGGTGAGCAGGCGCCCCCAACCCCGGTGGTGTCGAGCGATGACGAGAGCGAGGTGCTCCCGCTGCCGCGCGGCGACCACGGGGGCTTCGTCGAAGTTCTTCCGGGCCTGTGCGACGTCACCTCGGACGAGGTCGAGCCTGCCGCGGGTGACCAGCGCCATGGCGAGGCCCCAATCATCGCCCGCCGCGCGATAGCCGTCGATCGCCTCGGCCAAGGCCGTGCCCGCCCCGCCGACATCCGGCCCGTTCGGTCGCGCCAACAGCGCCAGGGCGAGCGACACACGAGCGAGGGCGGCGCCCGAGCCCTCGCCGATGCCGTCGAAGAGCTCAGCGCTCCGCCGGAGGCCGGGCGCCACGTCGAGATCCGGGTCGCGCCAGAACGAGATGGCGTTGGCGTAGTACCTCGCCGTCGCTTCGGTGAAGGCCGACAGCGGGATCTGGTCGCGCGCGGCGATGTCGAGCAGTTCCGACATCCATCCCTGCACCACCCCGAGGAGGCCGTTCAGCCACAGGGGGAGGTAGAGGCGCCACGCGAGCTCGGCTGCTTCGTCCAGGCGACGCTCGTGCAGCAGCCACCTCATGACGGCGGCGATGTTCTCGCTTTCCGCATCCAGGGCGCGCAACCATTCGAGTTCGTCGTCGCTGCGCACTCCCGCCACGGATTCCTCGCTGAGTCGGCGGTAGTGAGCGACCCACCGCTCGCGCGCCGCGTCGAGGTCGCCCTCCTGCCCCAGCTCGCCGGCGTACGCGCGCACCAGGGAGAGAAGGGTGAAGACGCGGATGCCGCCGTGCTCGCGTGCATGCACGAGGCTCGCGTCGAGGAGGGCCTCCAGATCCTCCTCGGCGGCCGCATCGCCGAGCACGGCCTGGGCGGCATCGCGGGAAAAGGCCCCGGAGAAGACGGACAGCAGCGCGAGGGCCCGACGCGCGGGATCGTCGAGGAGCCGCACGCTCCACTCGATGGTGCTGCGGATGGTGCGCTGGCGCGCGGGCAGGTCGCGGGCGCCCCCGACGAGCACCGAAAGCGCGGAATCCAGGCGCGTGACCAGCTCGTGCGGGGAGTAGACGCGGATGCGTGCCGCAGCGATCTCGATCGCGAGGGGCACACCGTCGAGGGCGCGGCAGATCGCCACCACATCAGCGGTGTTCTCGGGCGTCAGGGCGAAGCCCGGTCGGACCGCGCTCGCGCGCTCCACGAAGAGCCGAACCGCCGGCGCATCCGCGGCGACCGCGCCGTCCTCGGGGAGCGCGAGCGGCCGTACCTCGAAGGTCCGCTCCGCACGCAAGCGCAGAGGGGCGCGGCTGGTGACGAGCACCTTCAATCGCGGCGATGCCGTGATCAGACGCAGCACGACGTCGGTCGCCTCGAGCAGGTGCTCCATGTTGTCGATGACGAGGAACTGGTCGCGGTCCGCGATCGCCGCGAGCACTGCTCCTTCGAGGGGTGCTTCGCCGGTGTCGCGCACGCCGAGCGCCCGTGCGATCGTGGAGAGGACTCCCGACGCCGAGGTGAGCGACTCGAGCGCCGCGAACCCGACATCCCACCCCTCCTCCGCCATCCGCTGGGCGATGTCGATCGCCAGGCGGGACTTCCCGATCCCCCCCGGCCCGACGAGTGTCACCAGTCGTGACCCCGGGGCGAGCAGGAGGTCATGGACCTCCTGTGCGTCGGATTCCCTGCCGATCAGCGCGGTATAGGGCGCCGGGATGCGCGCTCCCCCGCGCTGCGGCTCGGGTGACGCGTCGTCGCGCTCCGGCACGCCGGCGACGAACCGATCCGCCAGGAGCGTCGCAAGGTCGGAGACGAGGAGCTCCTCGAGTTCGGCCGGAGTGGAGAAGGACTTGTACGAGGTGCGGTCGTCGGAACGGATGTCGGCCAGGAGCGCCGCGAGCCGTGGTTCTCTCCCGGGGCTCGGCTCGCGGATGTAGACCAGGAGCGGCTTGCCTGCGGAGAGGCGGTACTCGTCCTCGAGCCCGGAGATCGCCTCGTCGGGTGCAACCCACCCGTAGCGCTCACCGTAGATCCCCACGAAGATGTCGCTCTGCTGCAGGTAGGAACGGTAGAGCGAGCGCGGCGGGTGGGGACGAGCGCCGAGCTCGAACATCACCGGGGCCAGGTGCAGACGTTCGATCGCCGCCCGGGCGGCACGTCGCTCCGCCTCCAGCTCTTTCAGGGTGGAACTGACGAAGACGCGGAGGCGCTGATCGGGCGTGCGGATCTGCACGGGCGCCGGCATAGCGATCAGTCTGGTGCACCCGTGAGGGCTGGTCTAGGGCGAAGCGATCGCTGCACCGTCGGGCGCGGTGCTCCACGACAGCGACTCGATGTAGCGCAGCAGCACACCCTCGCGAAGCGCCCACGGCGAGATCTCGAGCTCGTCGATCTTCAGCATCGACATCGCGGTGTCGAGCACGACGGCGGCCGCGACGATCTGGAACGTGCGGTCGGCGGTGATGCCGGGAAGCTCCTGGCGCGCATTCGCGGGGATGCGGGCGAGCCGCGGGATCCACGACGCCAGCGCGGCGCGGGGGAGCAGCATCCGTTCGCTCCCGGTCCAGCCGGGGGCGGGGTAGCCGGCGAGCTTCGCCAGCGATCGGATCGCCTTCGACGACCCGACGACGTGATCGGGCTTGTCGAGCGCGCGGAAGCGCCCGATCACCGGCTCGAGGGTGGCCTTCGCATGGGCGCGCAGGCGCTCGACGGCGTCCTCGCCGGGCGGGTCGTCGGGCATGAACTGCACCGTCATGCGTCCGGCGCCCAGAGGGACGGATGCCGCGGCTTCCGGCAGTTCGTCGGACCCAGCCGCCACCTCGAGCGACCCGCCGCCGATGTCGAACAGCAGGATCTGCCCGGCCGACCAGCCGAACCAGCGCCGGACGGCGAGGAAGGTGTACCGGGCCTCGGCTTCGCCGCCGAGCACCTGGAGGGGGGCGCCGAGCGCGGCCTCCAGGCGGGCGATGACCTCGGGGCCGTTCGTCGCCTCGCGGACGGCGGAGGTGGCGGTGGCCAGGAGCTCTTCGACGTTCTCGTCGGCGGCGACCTGGCGAGCCTCGGCGACGGCGTCGACGAGTGCCGCGACGCCCTCCTCGGTGATCGAGCCGTCGGGGGCGAGGTAGCGCATGAGGCGCAGCACAGTCCGGCGACTGGTCGTGCCGAGCGGGCGGCCGCCGGGTTGGACGTCGGCGACGAGCAGGTGGACGGTGTTCGAGCCGATGTCGAGGACTCCGAGGCGCACGGGTTCAGGCTAGCGGGCGGGTGCGTTGGGGTCGCTGTCCCGTACTCCTGCATTCCGGGGCGCGGGGCGCCCGGACGGGCCGTTTCCGGCGTTGCGGGGCCGGTTCTGCCGGAGTTGGGGACGGGCGGCCCGGCGTAACTCCTCAGATTCACCGCCGCCGGGCGGGATTCGGCCGGATCCGGGGCGTTCGCGGCCGAATCTGAGGAGTTATGACCCCGCCTTCCCGCGGCAACCGGGCACCGGGGTGGCCGATGGTTACGATGAGCGCCATGTCTGTCGATGAAGCGACCACCGACCTGGCTCTTTCGCTGTACCGGGAGATCGCCCGCGACGACTGGGCGCGCATGGCCGCGGGCATCCCGCAGCCCCTCACCGAGACCGAGGTCGTGCAGCTGCGCGGGCTCGGGGACCGGCTCGACATAGCCGAGGTCGCCGAGGTGTACCTGCCGCTGTCGCGGCTGCTGTCGCTGTACGCGCAGGCCACCAAGCGCCTGGGCGCCGAGACGAGCGCATTCCTCGGCGAAGCCGACACCACTACGCCCTTCGTCATCGGCGTCGCCGGGTCGGTCGCCGTCGGCAAGTCGACGATCGCACGGCTGCTGCGCGAACTCGTCAGCCGGTGGCCCGGCACGCCGCGCGTAGAGCTCGTCACCACCGACGGCTTCCTCCACCCGAACGCCGAGCTGGAGCGACGCGGGCTGATGGCCCGCAAGGGCTTCCCGGAGTCCTACGACCGGCGCGCGCTCGTGGAGTTCCTCACCGACGTCAAGAGCGGGGCGGTCGAGGCGCGCGCGCCGTTCTACTCGCACGTGAAGTACGACATCGTCCCCGACGCGCACGTCACGGTGCGACGCCCCGACGTCGTGATCGTCGAGGGGCTGAACGTGCTGCAGCCGCCGCCGGCGCCGAACGACGTCGCCGTCAGCGACCTGTTCGACTTCTCGATCTACGTCGATGCCGAAACCGAAGACATCGAGTCGTGGTTCGTGCAGCGCTTCCTCGCCCTCCGCCACGCGGCGTTCAGCGACCCGAACTCGTTCTTCCGCGTGTTCGCCGAGCTGAGCGACGACGAAGCGGTGACGACCGCGCTCGGCTACTGGAACGACATCAACCTGCCGAACCTCGAGGCCAACGTGCTGCCCACCCGGCACCGCGCCACGCTCGTGCTGCGGAAGGCCGCCTCGCACGCCGTGGAGAGCGTGCTGCTGCGAAAGCTCTGAGTCAGCGCCTCCGCGCGCGAAGGCGCGGGTTCGCGCCGAAGAAGCGCGCGAGCAGCAGCCCCATGGCCACCGCGCCGACCGCGAACGCGATGCGTTCCGACCGCCACCGCGTGCCACGGTGCAGCCACGCGCCGAGAGCGAGGTTCGACATGCCCCACGCGACGTTGACCACCGGCGACGACAGCCCCTGCCCCGGCGGATCGGCGAACGGCGTCGGGAAGGGCTGACCGCGCAGACCGCTGACGGTATGCGGGACGCCGTTCACCAGCGCCGCGCCGCTGAGGGCCAGTCGCACCATTCCACCCAGGCTCATCGCCACTCCTCACGTCGCACTCGCTTCCGGCCGAGCCTAGAAAGGCCCTGCGCGTCGCGGAAGGGGTTGCGAACGCGAGGAAATCGGCGCACGGGAGGACCGGCCGGGCCGGAGCATCCTCCGCTGTGTCGATCTCCTCCCGTGCGCCGGTGGAAGGACGTGCGGATGGATGCCGCGAAGCGGCGTTCCGCGGCCGAAGCGGCGCGCCGACCACCCCGCCACACCCGACCCACCGCGCGGGGCGGGCGCTCAGCCGCTCCCACTTACGATGTAACCCATGTGTGGAATCGTCGGCTACGTGGGCCCTCGCCAGAGCCAGGCCATCCTCCTCTCGGGCCTGGCCCGTCTCGAGTACCGCGGATACGACTCCGCCGGCATCGCCGTCATCGATGGCGGCGGTGATCTGGGTATGCGCAAGCGTGCCGGCAAGCTCGGGATCCTGCGCGACGACCTGAAGAGCCACCCGCTCGCCGACGGCACCACCGGCATCGGGCACACCCGATGGGCGACGCACGGCGGCCCCACCGACGACAACGCCCACCCGCACCTGGCCGACGATGACAGGCTCGCCGTCATCCATAACGGCATCATCGAGAACTACGCCGCCCTGAAGGCCGAGCTCCTCGCCGAGGGGTGCACCTTCAAGAGCGAGACCGACACCGAGGTCGCCGCTGTCCTCCTCGGCCGCGCGTACCGCGCCCGCGGCGGCGACCTGGTCGCCGCGTTCCGCGACGTCGCCTCGCGCCTGGAGGGTGCCTTCACCCTCCTTGCGATGCACCGCGACCAGCCGGGCCTCGTCGTGGGCGCGCGCCGCAATTCGCCGCTCGTGATCGGACTGGGCGAGGGGGAGAACTTCCTCGCCTCCGACGTCGCCGCCTTCGTCGAGCACACCCGCGACGCCCTCGCGATCGGGCAGGACGAGATCGTCGCCATCACCCCCGAGGGCGTGGAGGTCACCGACTTCGACGGCAACGCGGTGGAGGTCGAGCGGTTCGAAGTGACCTGGGACGCCTCGGCCGCCGACAAGGGCGGCTGGTCGTCGTTCATGGCCAAGGAGGTCTCCGAGGAGCCCGAGGCCGTGGCGAACACGCTGCGCGGTCGCATCCGAGACGGGGTGGTCACCATCCCCGAGCTCGATGGACTCGACGATCTCTTCACCGGCGTCTCGCGGATCATCATCATCGCGTGCGGTACCGCCGCCTATGCCGGGATGACGGGCAAGTACGCCCTGGAGCAGTGGGCGCGGGTGCCGGTCGACGTCGAGCTCGCGCACGAGTTCCGCTACCGCGACCCGGTCCTGACCCCCGACACGCTCGTCGTCTCGATCAGCCAGTCCGGCGAGACGATGGACACCCTCATGGCGGTGAAGTACGCCCGCGAGCAGGGCGCGAAGACCGTCTCGATCTGCAACACCCAGGGTGCCACGATCCCACGCGAGTCGGACGCGATCGTCTACACCCACGCCGGCCCCGAGGTGGCCGTCGCCTCGACGAAGGCGTTCGTGGCGCAGATCACCGCGCTGTATCTGCTGGCGCTGCACATCGCGGGCCTGCGCGGCACGCTGAGCGCCGACGATATCGCTGTCCAGGCGGCCGAGCTCGAGGCGGTGCCCGAGAAGATCGCGCACATCCTCGCCACCGAGCAGGAGCGCATCGAACAGCTCGCGCACTGGATGGGCGACACCCGCTCGGTGCTCTTCCTCGGCCGTCACGTGGGCTACCCCATCGCCCTCGAGGGAGCGCTGAAGCTCAAGGAGATCTCGTACATCCACGCCGAAGGCTTCGCCGCAGGCGAGCTCAAGCACGGCCCCATCGCGCTGATCGAACCCGGGCAGCCGGTGTTCGTCATCGTGCCCTCGCCGCGCGGATCGGCCGTCCTGCACCCCAAGGTCGTCTCCAACATCGAGGAGATCAAGGCCCGCGGCGCGCGTGTGATCGCGATCGCGGAGGAGGGGGATGTCGCGGTGCTGCCCTCCGCCGATGAGGTGCTGCGCATCCCGCTCGCGGGGCCCCTGTTCGAGCCGCTCCTCGCGGTCGTGCCGCTGCACATCTTCGCGATGGGCCTCGCCACGGCCAAGGGTCTCGACGTCGACCAGCCCCGCAACCTCGCCAAGTCGGTCACGGTCGAGTAGCGGGCGCGGCTGGCTCCCGGCCACTCGTCGTCCGTAACTCCTGCAAAATCGGCCGGCCAGGTCTGCCATGTGGGCTCGGCGTCGCGCGCGGTGCGATTCTGCAGGAGTTCGGAGCACGTGGCGGCGGCAACCTGCCGATCAGTGCGCCGAACTTTCACGGAACATTAATCCGCCGACCATCGACCCAAACCGGTATATCACTACGCTCGACCGGGTGATCGTCCGCTCTGGGTCGCGCGCAGCGCGAGGGATTCTGGCCACCGTCGTCTTGACCGCCGTGCTCGCAGCATCCGGTTGCACCTTCATCTCCGACGCCATCGTCGACAGCGCGACCGGCGGGGGCGGGGGAGCGGGAGGTTTCGCGTCCTCCGAGACCGAGCTCCAGGTGCTCTACGCCGCCGGCGACACCGGCGGGGTCGCCACCCAGAGGATCTCGGTCTCCCCGTCGGACGACGGCGAGCTCAGCATCGACATCTCCGAGGACGAGGTCTCGGGCGTCGGCGACATGACCCAGGCCGCCTCATGGAATGCGGTGTCGGTGGCGACGCTCCTCACCGGCGCCCCGCTCGATGTCTCCTACCGCTTCGCCTTCGACGGCCGCATCGACGGCCCGAGCGCCGGCGCGCTCACCACGGTCGGCATCCTGTCGCTCTACTACGGCGACGACATCGCCGACGACGTCACCATGACCGGCACCATCAACCCGATGGGCACGGTGGGCACCGTCGGCGGCATCCCCGAGAAGGTGCAGGGCGTGATGGATGCGGGCACGATCTCGACCGTGCTCATCCCGGCCGGACAGCGCAACGTCCCCGACGCGGCAGGGAATCTCGTCGACGTCGTCTCGCTCGGACGCAGCGGCGGCGTCGAGGTCGTCGAGGTCGCCGACGTGTACGACGCCTACCCGCTGTTGACCGGCGAGGAACTGCCGAGACCGGCGGATGACGCGGCTCCGGCCATTTCGGACGCGGCATACACGAAGTTCCAGAGCGCCGGTGACGCCATGCTCGCCACCTACGACCGGGCCCTGGCCGAGTTCGCCGCACTCGACCCGGTCGTGCAGCAGGCGGCGGGGACGATCCCGGCCGAAGCGGCCGCGTACGCCGACCGTGCCCGTCAGCTGCAGGTGCAGGCTCTGCAGGGCGGGGCGTTCTTCGAGGCTTCTCAGGCAGCTGCGGTCATGCAGGCGACGGCATCGACGTTCCGCACCGTGCAGGACCTCTTCACCTCGGGCGGCAACGCGATCGGTGCGCGTCTGGAGGGCGCGGCCAGTGCCGAGGGCGAGTTCACCGCCTTCCTCGATCAGCTCAGCACATACGAGCCCGAGACCCTCGCCGACGCCGAGGCCCTCGTCACCGCCTACGGCAACGCCTTCGACTCGTACACCCTGCTGCAGTACGCCACCGCGAGCCTGCAGCGCATCGCCGACACGATCGCCGCGGCGGGGTACACCGACTTCGAGCAGCTGCTGACCGACGCCCTCACGCCGCTGATCTACTACGACCTTGCGCGCGGCAACCTCGCCTTCGCCCAGGCGGTGTTCGACATCGGCCGCGACAACGGCGGCGCCCCGATCGCCGAGGACGCCGACCTCGAGGCGATCGCGTCGTTCTTCCGTCGCGCGGCCGACGCCGATTGGGCGGCGTTCGAGTCGGGTGTCATCCAGCCCATCGCCGAGTCGCGGGGAGAGTCGAACGACGTCTTCCGCACCGCGCTGTCGGCGGTGGACACCGACGTCGCGCTGTCGTACACCGCGCAGCAGTCGGTCGCGTCGATCGAGCAGTACCTCGGCGAGGGGAGCAACGCTCCCTACGCCGCGATGGGATACGGCTACGTCAACTACGCCCGCAACGCTGTGTTGATCGAGAAGTACTACAACAACGGTGTCCTCGACGACAACCTCCAGGTCGTGGGGGTGTCTTCCGAGACGATCCTCACCTCCGCGCTCGATCTCGGTCGCACCCAGACCGCCCGCGGCGCGGGCATCCTCGCCGCCGAAGGCACGGCGCCGGTGCTGATCGCGGGCGCCTACGAGCAGGCCGGGGTCGCCCGCGAGGGTGACGTCGCCAACAAGTTCCAAGCCATCGCGCAGTACTCGGGGGCGTTCGTGCTCTCGCGCATCCTTGCCTACGCGGGCGGCTTCGAGGGCTCGGGATACGTCGCGGGGTAGGCGCTCGGATGCGGTCGGCGTCGGCCGGGCGGCCCGGCCCTAACTCCTGCAGAATCGGCGGTGCGGAGCCCGATTCCGGGCTTCGGGGCCCGTTGCGGGCGAATCTGCAGGAGTTAGGGACACGTCGCGTCCGGCACGCCTGCGCCGAACCACCGCGCCACCGCACCCCCGGCACCTCCGCGTCACCGCGCCACCGCACCGGCGCCGCCGCGATAGGGTGACAGCCGCGAGAGAGGAGAGCGGATGATCGCCGGCATCGGCGTCGACCTGGTCGACATCTCCCGCTTCGAAGCCACCCTCGACCGCACGCCGCGCCTGCTCGAGCGCCTCTTCTCGCCGGCCGAGCGGGCGCTGAAGCCCCGGTCGCTCGCCGCGCGCTACGCCGCCAAAGAGGCGCTCATCAAGGCGCTCGGCGGCTCGGACGGCGTCTACTGGACCGACATCGAAGTGTGGAACGAGTCGTCGGGCCGCCCCCAGTTCACCCTGTCGGGGAGCACCGCCGACGTCATCGTCGACCGCGGGATCTCGTCGGTGCACCTGTCGATGTCGCACGACGCCGGCTTCGCCGTGGCCTACGTGGTCGTGGAGACGGACGAAGGAGATGTCGGATGACACGACTCCCCGCCGGCACGATGCGCGAGGCCGTCATCGACGTCGGCGCCATCGCCGACAACGTCCGCCACTTCCGCCGCCTCACCGGCGCGGAGGTCATCGCCGTGGTCAAGGCCGACGGGTACGGGCACGGCGCGCTCCGCGCCGCCACCGCGGCGCTCGAGGGCGGCGCGACCCGGCTCGGCGTCGCCGACATCACCGAGGCGCTCGCGCTTCGCCGCGCGGGGATCCGCGCACCGATCATGGCGTGGCTGCACGCGCCCGGCGCGTCGTTCGCCGAGGCGGCGGCGCACGGCATCGAGCTCGGCATCTCCACCCTCGACCAGCTGCAGGCGGCGGCCGCCGCTGCGTCGGGAGAACGCTCGGTCGCGGTGCACCTCAAGGTCGAGACCGGCCTGTCGCGCAACGGCCTCACCCCGACCGACGCCCGCATCGCCTTCGCCGAGGCGGCGCGCCTCGAGCGGATCGGTAAGCTCCGGGTCGTCGGCATCTTCAGTCACCTCTCCAATGCCTCCGCCGACGATGACCGGGCCGCGCTGGGTCGGTTCGAGGAGGCACTGGGTGCCGCGGCATCCGTGGGGCTCGCCCCGCCCCTTCGCCATCTCGCGGCCACCCACGCGGCCCTCGCGCTGCCCGAGACCCGCCTCGGATGCGTGCGCATCGGCATCGGCATCTACGGACTGTCGCCCTTCGCCGACCGCGGCTCGGCCGAGCTGGGGCTCCGTCCCGCCATGACGCTGCGGGCCGCGGTCGCCAACGTCCGGCGTGTGCCCGCCGGCACGGGGGTGTCGTACGGCTACGACTACCGCACGCCCCGCGAGACGACCCTCGCGTTGGTGCCCCTCGGCTACGCCGACGGCGTGCCGCGGCAGGCCTCGGGGACGGGACCGGCGTCCATCGCCGGCCGCCGATACAGCGTCGCGGGGCGCATCGCCATGGACCAATTCGTCCTCGACGTCGGCGACGACCCGGTCGCGATCGGCGACGAGGTCGTGCTCTTCGGCGATCCGACCCTCGGCGCCCCGGCCGCCGACGACTGGGCGGATGCCGCCGGCTCCATCAACTACGAGATCGTCACGCGCATCGGCGCGCGCGTGCCCCGCCGGCAGGTGGACGGATGACGGGACTGGACCCCCTCGTCGGGCAGCGCGAGATCGTCTCGTCGGCTGAGATGGAAGCGCTCGGCGAACAGATGGGCCGGATGCTGCGCCCCGGCGACCTGGTCGTCCTCACCGGTGCACTGGGGGCGGGAAAGACCACACTCACCCGTGGAATCGGCCGCGGGCTCGGGGTGCGGGGTCCCGTGCAGAGTCCGACCTTCGTGCTGGCGCGGACGCACCCGTCGCTCGTCGGCGGCGCCCCGCTCGTGCACGTCGACGCCTACCGGCTCGGCTCGGCGCGGGAGCTCGATGACCTCGACCTCGACGTCGAACGGTCTGTCGTGGTCGTGGAGTGGGGGCGCGGCATGGTGGAGGGTCTCCGCGACACCTGGTGGGAGGTCGAGCTCGACCGCGAGGTCGGAGGCCGCGGGGCCGACACGATGTGCGGCGGGCCGTCGCGCGCCGCGGAAGAGCTCGATGCCGAGGCTCCGCGCGTGGTGACGATCAGCCGGCGCCCCTAGGTGGGGTGGGCGGGGGGCGGCAGCGCGGGAGCGCCTTGGTGCCCTGTCTGGCGGTTCGCGCGGCGACACCCGTCGTCCGTGCCGCGGAGATCCGTTCAGCTTCGGACGGATGCCGCTGACGCGACCGCGGGACGGAGGATCGCCGCGGTTGAGGCGGGACAGGACGGATCGGACAGCGAGCCGACGGCGCGTTGCGCCCGCGCGCCCCGGCGCTCAGCCGCCGAAGAACGCGTTCGCGCGGCGGGTGTAGAGCAGGATGAGGCCGATGATCGCGGGGAGCGCGGAGAAGAGGCCGGTCCAGAACGTCTCGGCGCCGCCGATGATCAGCAGGACCGCGCTGACGATGTTCAGCACGAACACGATCGTGACGACGAGCCGCGCGCCGGGGCTTCCGCGCAGCAGCCCGACGCTGACGGCGATGATGATCACCCCGAGGATGATCGTCAGGATAGCGATCAGCACGAGGTTCAGCAGCGGACCCTGACCCAGCGCTCCGCTGATCAGGATGAGCGCACCGCCGAGGATGTTGAAGAACCCCGAGATCCATGCGAGAACGGCGACGATCGTGACGCCGACGGGACGAGACGCGGCCATGGCACTCTCCTTGTGTGTCAACACCGTTGTTGCCCACACCGTAGCGCCCCCGCCGCCGCAGGCGCGACGGCTCGCCCGACTACCCTGGAGGGGTGATTCTCGGCATCGACACGTCGCTCGGCACCGCGGTCGCGGTGATCGAACCCGACGGCGTCGTCGTCGCCGCAGCCGACAGCCCCAACTCGCTCGGGCACGCCGAGGCGATCGGCGGTCTGCTGGAGCAGGTGCTCGCCCCGGCTGACGCGATCACGCACGTCGCCGTCGGCATGGGGCCGGGGCCCTTCACCGGGCTCCGGGTCGGCATCGCGGCTGCCCGGGCGTTCGCGCTCGGCCGTGGCATCCCGATCCTCCCGGTGCCGAGCCACGATGCCGCCGCCCTCGGGCTGCTGCTGGGGGACGCCGTTGCCGGAGCCGACGACACCGCGCCGTTCGCCGTGGTCACCGACGCGCGCCGGCGCGAGTTCGCGTTCTCGGTGTTCGAGGGGACGGATGACGACGGCGTGGCCGTCCGCATCGCGGGGCCGCTGCTCGCGCCCCGCGATGAGCTCGACGATCGGCTGGCCGCGCTCGGCGCGGCGCGCCGCGACGTGACCGCCGTTCCTGCCGCGATGGTCGCGCTCGCGGCATCCCGGGCCCTGGCGGCGGGGCGGACGCTCGCGACATCCGAGCCCCTCTACCTGCGCTCGCCGGACGTGACGCTTCCCGGAGCCCCGAAGAAGGTGACCGCGTGAGCCTCCGCCCCGCGAGCGTCGACGACCTCGGCGCGATCATGGTGCTCGAGCGCGCCGCCTTCGGCGGCGACGCCTGGTCGGACGACGTCATGCGCGCCGAGCTCGCCTCCCCGCACACCTGGTACGTCGTCGCCGAGGAGGACGAGCGCCTGGTCGGGTACGCGGGGCTCCGCGCCCCGGAGGGATCGAGGGATGCCGACGTGCAGACCATCGCGCTCGACGAGACGGTGCGCGGGCGCGGGCTCGGGCGCGAGATCTTCCGTGCGCTGCTCGACGAGGCCGGCCGCCGGGGGGTGAGCGAGGTGTTCCTCGACGTGCGGGACGACAACGCTCCCGCCCAGAGCCTGTACACCTCCGAGGGGTTCGAGGCGATCGGGCGCCGCCCCAACTACTACCCGGGCGAGGGCGTCGACGCGATCGTGATGCGGTTGCGGCTGGCTGCGCGGGCACGCGAAGGGGGCGCGGCATGAACCGGCGCGAACCCCTCGTCCTCGGCATCGAGACGAGCTGCGACGAGACGGGGATCGGCATCGTCCGCGGCCGCACCCTGCTGTCGAACACCATTGCGAGCAGCATGGACGAGCACGCCCGCTACGGCGGGGTCGTGCCCGAGGTCGCCGCCCGCGCGCACCTGGAGGCGCTGCAGCCCGCGATCGAGGCGGCGCTCGCCGAGGCGCAGGTGGGCCTCGACGACCTCGACGCGGTCGCCGTGACATCCGGCCCCGGGCTCGCGGGAGCGCTCATGGTCGGGATCGGCGCCGCGAAAGGCCTCGCTGTCTCCCTCGGCACACCCCTGTACGCGGTCAACCACCTCGTGGGGCACATCGCCGCCGACATCCTGGATCAAGACGCCGGTCCGCTGGAGTACCCCACCGTCGCGCTGCTCGTCAGCGGGGGGCACACCTCTCTTCTCCTGGTGCGCGACCTCACCGGCGACGTCGAACTGCTCGGCGAGACCGTCGACGATGCCGCCGGCGAGGCCTTCGACAAGGTGGCACGGGTGCTCGGGCTGCCCTACCCCGGGGGTCCGGAGATCGATCGCGCCGCGGCATCCGGCGACCCCGCGGCCATCCCGTTCCCGCGCGGGCTCTCCCGGGCATCCGACATGGCGGCGCACCGCTACGACTTCTCCTTCTCGGGGCTGAAGACCGCGGTCGCCCGGTTCGCCGAGGCGAACCCCGAGATGCTGGCGGATGACGCCGGGCGCGCCGACATCGCCGCATCGTTCCGCGAGGCGGTGGTCGATGTGCTGGTGACGAAGGCCCTGAACGCCTGCCGCGACCACGGGGTGCCGCGGCTGCTCCTCGGGGGCGGGGTGATCGCCAACCGGCGCCTGCGCGAGGTCGCGCTCGAGCGCGCGGCGGCGGCCGGGGTGGCGGTGCGCATCCCCCCGTTCTCGCTGTGCACCGACAACGGCGCGATGATCGCGGCGCTCGCCGCCGAGCTGATCGCCTCGGGAGCCGAGCCGTCGACCCTCGCGTTCGGAGCGGATTCGACGCTGCCGGTCACGGAGATCCAGGTGGCGGTGTCGGAGGGGAGCCCCGGAGGGGCCCGGTCGTGAGCACGCCGGATTCCCCCGGGGCGGGCAGCCCTCGCATCGAGCCTCCGACGGAGGATGTCGCTCCCGTCGGCGAGGAGTCGGTGCTCCCCGGACACCACCGGGGCGGCTTTCACCGGCCGCCCACGGCGCCGACCGACATCCCGGTGACGGCGACGGGCCCGAGCCCGGATCCCGAACCGCTCGTGCTGTGGGCGCCTCAGGAAGACCCGCCGCCGCGCGCGGCACTCGCCGCCTGGGCGCTGTTCTTCTCTGTGGTCGGGCTCGCGGTGTCGCTCTTCGTCGGGTGGGGGTTCCTTCTCGGACTCGTCGGCGTGGCGGCCGGGATCGTGGCACTCTTCCGCCCCCTCGAGAGTCGCCGCATGGCCGCATGGGCGATCGCCCTCGGCATCCTGTCCCTCGTCTACAGCGCCGGCTGGCTGTGGTTCGCCGCGACGCAGGCCGAGCTCTTCGCCTGACCCGGGCGCCGCGCCCCGCCGAGCCCCGCGTCCCGCGTCCCCATCCCACCCCGCGTTTGGGGCGCGTTTCTCCGTTCGGGGCGCGACGATTCCGCCCCGAACGGAATCGGCCGCCCCGAACGGGCGGCTCCGAACGGTCGGGAACGGGCCGCCGGCGCCTGAGTCAGGCGGCGGGCACGCGATCCGCGAGGATCGCCACGCGGGCACCCGCGACGCGCGTCAGGAGGAGCGTCGCCTCGCCGTCACCCCGGAGCTTGAGCTTCGTGCGCAGCGTCGCGGGGTCGATATCCACTCCGCGCTTCTTGATCTCCAGGCGCCCGATCCCGCGCTCGCGCAGGGCGGCGCCGAGCTTACGGATGTCGGTGGGCAGCGTCTCCCGCACCCGGAACGTCGACACGAACGGGCTCGTGAGCTCGGTGTCGGAGGTGAGGTAGGCGACGCGGTCGGCCAGCATGCCGGCGCCGAGCGCCCGGGCGACCTCGCCGATGAGGTGGGCGCGGATGACGGCGCCGTCGGGTTCGTGGATGAAGGCGCCGAGCGCACGCACCGGCTCGTCGGGGGCGTCGGCGGGGGCGGTCAGCTCGACCGCCGACGTGCCGCGGAGCACGAGCGCGGCCCGCCGCACGCCCTCTCGTGCCAGCGCGCCCGACCACAGCACCAGCTCGACCGTCGACCCGTCGGCGCTCACCCACTGCGCCTCGACGTCGTCGGGGATGAGGTCGCGGTCCATCCCCGGTCCGAGCTTGACCCCGGTGGGGTGACGGGAGGCGAGGTCGAACACCCACTCCAGCGGCGGCGACCAATCGCCGGCGGCTGTGCGGGCGGTCTCGCCGTGGCCGGCGGTGCGACGGGCGGGGTCGAGCCAGAAGGCATCCGGGTTTCCGAGGGCCGGAAGATCGGATGCCGCGTCCTGCGCGGTTGCATGACGCACCGTCACGAGGTCGCCGAACGGGGCGAGGTTGTAGGCGGCGAGGGCGGCGGTGACCTCGTCGGCATCGACGGCGGTGACGCGCAGTCCCAGGGCGGCGAACCCCATCGCGTCGCCGCCGACCCCGCAGCCGAGGTCGGCGACCGACGTCATGCCCGCGGCGCGGAAGCGGTGCGCGTGGTGCGCGGCGACCGAGAGACGGGTCGCCTGCTCCAGTCCGGCGCGGGTGAAGAGCATGCCCGCCGCGAAGGCGTCGAACTTCGCCGCGGCCCGCTCGCGAAGCCGGGCCTGCCCGATCACCGCCGAGACCAGGCCGGGGGAGAGGCCGGCTTTCCGGAGGCGCGAGACGGTGGCGGCGACGTCGGCTGCGGTCTTCACCGGGGGCAGGTCGTCGAGGAGCCGCAGTCCTTCGGTGGTCAGGAGGGCGGCGAGTTCGGCCTTATCCACCCGGTAAGCCTAGGTCGGCGGGGCGCGGGACCCCGAAAGCCCCGGGAGCCCGAACCCCGAAACCCCGCACCGGACCCCTAGGGGGAACCCGAAAGGCTCCGGGGTCATCCCGGATGCCGGGGATGGCACCTGAGGCTGACACTGATGGAGCAACGCCACAGGCTTCCAGCGAAAGGGATGGGCAAATGGCTCTGGACAACAACTTCAACGACGGGATCATTCTCGAGGAGAGCCCGGTCACGGACGACTCCGTGAACGACTCCGCCAACGGCAACTTCTCGGGCAACCTGTCGGGCAACACCGACAACTCGACGGAGACCGAGGACTCGAACAACACCAACAACGGTGTGATCGCCGATGACATCGAGGTCGAGGTCGAGGACTCCGGCAACACCGACAACTCGGTCGAGAACGAGGCTGAGGACTCCTTCAACGACAACTCGGACAACCGCGACCAGTCGGACAACTCGGTCGACAACTCGGTCGAGAACGAGGCTGAGGACTCCTTCAACGACAACTCCGACAACTCGGTCGAGAACGAGGCTGAGGACTCCTTCAACGACAACTCCGACAACTCGGTCGACAACTCGGTCGAGAACGAGGCTGAGGACTCCTTCAACGACAACTCGGACAACTCGGTCGAGACCGAGATCGAGGACTCCTACAACGAGACCACCACGCTGAACGACGACTCGGTCACCGTCGGTGTCCGCCAGTACAACACCGGCATCGGTGGCGACCTGAACCTGGGTGGCCTCAGCGGCCACGCTGCCGTCGCCGTCGCGGGTGCCGCTGCCATCGACATCGACAACCGTGCCACGGTCGTCGACCAGTCGGTCAACCAGTCGATCGTGACGGACGACGGTGACGTCGACCAGTTCTTCGGTGCTGACGCGGTCGTCGCCTCGGGTGACATGGCTGTCGCCGGTGGCGACGACGTCGAGGTCGACAACTCGGTCACCTCGATCAACGTGGGTGACGTCGCGATCGGCAACGAGACCTACACGCTCAACATCGAGAACTCCTTCAACGACTCCTCCACGAACACCTGGAACGAGTACGACCTGGAGATCGAGGACTCCTTCAACACCGACAACTCGACCGAGTACGACGTGGAGGTTGAGATCGAGGACTCCTTCAACCAGGAGTTCGACGCCGACATCACCAACGAGTACGAGTGGGAGAACAGCGGTAACTTCTTCAGCGACGGCAGCGCCGTCGTCGACGACATCAACATCTGAACCCAACGCATCGTCTAGCAACACACCTTGCCCGGCCACCCCTTGGGGAGTGGCCGGGCAAGGCGCGTTTGGGGCCGGAGGCGTGACAGTACGCGGTAGATCGAAGTTGGCGTACCGTGTCAGTGGGGATGCAGGAACAAGGGGGATACGTGGCGGACGAAACGAACGGCAGCAGAGTGGCGACCGACCGGGATCGCAAGAATCAGGATGTGGCAGCGCAACCGGCCCTGGCGCAGAGCGAAACCGGGAAGGTACTGGTTGCGCTCGTCGACAGCATCGGAACCCTCGCGGATTCGGCGGGACGCAGTGATCTTTCGGTCCGGCTCCACCACACCCGTGACCGCTTGGAAGACCCGAACGTCCGCGTCATCGTCGTCGGCGAGTTCAAGAAGGGCAAGAGCAAGCTCATCAACGCCCTCGTCAACGCCCCGGTGTGCCCGGTCGACGACGACGTCGCCACGAGCGTCCCGACCGCGGTGGGATACTCCGAGACCCCCGGGGCCTGGGTCGTCACACAGAAGGAGGGTGAGCCCGGCGTGGTCGAACGACTGGAGGTTCCCCTCGAGAGCCTCGCCGACTACGTGTCCGAGAAGGGCAATCCCCAAAACGCGCAGCAGATCATCGGCGCCGAGGTCGCGCTGCCCCGCGAGCTCCTCAAAGGGGGGCTTCGTCTCGTCGACTCTCCGGGGGTCGGCGGTTTGGACTCCACCAACGCGCTGACGACCCTCGCAGCCCTCTCCAGCGCTCACGCCGTGCTGCTGGTCTCGGACGCCTCACAGGAGTACACCGAGCCCGAGGTGCAGTTCCTTCGCCACGCGATGCGGGTGTCGCCGAACGTCGCCGCGGTCATCGCCAAGACCGACCTCTACCCGCACTGGCGCGAGATCGAACAGATCGACCGCGGCCACCTGGGAGACGTCGGCGACGTGCCGGTCTTCTCCGTGTCGAGCGATCTCCGTCTCATGGCCGCGCAGCTCCAGGACCGCGAATTGAACGATGAATCGGGCTTTCCCGCCCTCGTCTCGCATCTGCGTCGCGACGTGCTGGGACGTGCGGAAGACATCCAGGCCCGCTCCGCCGTGCACGACCTCATCTCCGTCGTCGACCAGTTGCAGATGTCGCTCAACACCGAGCTGAACGCCATCCTGCATCCGGAAGACACCCCCCGCATGATCGCGCAGCTCGAAGACGCCAAGTCGCGCGCCGAGGAGTTCCGCGGACGTTCCTCGAAGTGGCAGACCGCCCTGAACGACGGCGTCGCCGACCTCATCTCGGACATGGAGCACGACCTGCGCGACCGGCTGCGCCGTGTGCAGCGCGAGGCCGAAAACGCCATCGACGAGGGCGACCCCGGTCCCATTTGGGACCAGATGACCGAGTGGCTCGATCAGCGGATCTCTGCAGCTGTCTCCGAGACCTTCGTCTGGACCGACGAGCGCTCGCGCTGGCTGTGCGAAGAGGTCGCCGACCTCTTCCAGGAGGGGGAGACCGAGATCCCGCTCGTCTACGTCGCGGACACGTCGGGCGTACTCGATCCGATCGATCAGATCTCCGACCTCGACCCGGGAACCCTCGGGGCTGCCGAGAAGATTTTCATCGGTGTCCGCGGGTCCTACGGTGGTGTGCTGATGGTGGGCCTCGCGACGGGCCTCATCGGCCTGTCGCTGATCAACCCGCTCTCCCTCCTCGCCGGCGTTCTCGTGGGTCGCCGCGCCTACCGCGAAGACATGGGCAACCGCCTCTCGCGTCGCCGGTTCGAGGCGAAGAACATCGTCCGCCGGCATATCGACGAGGTCATCTTCCAGGTCTCCAAGCAGCTGAAGGACCGCCTGCGCATGGTCCAGCGGGCGGCGCGCGACCACTTCGGCAGCATCGCCGACGAGCTTCATCGGTCGCTGTCGGAGGCGGTCCTCGCCGCCAAGCAGGCCGCGGGATCGTTCTCGGCGAATCAGGACCAGCGCGTCAAGCAGCTGCAAACCCAGATTGCTCAGATCGAAGCGGTGCGAGCGAAGATCCCGAACGTCCCGGCCATCAAGCAGCTGGAGACGTCCCGGCGGTGACCACCTCGGCACGCGACGACGCGGCGAAACTGCTCGCATCGGCACTGGATCTCTATGACGAACCGTCCCACACTCGGACGGCGCTCGACGAGCTGCAGCGCCGTCTGCACGAGCCGCTGCGGCTGGCTCTCGCCGGCATGGTGAAGGCGGGCAAATCCACCCTCCTGAACGCCATCCTTGGTGAGAAGCTCGCGCCGACGGATGCGGGGGAGTGCACCCGGGTCGTCACCTGGTACCGGTACGCCACGACCCCGAGCATCACCCTCCACCCCCATGAGGGGGAGCCGCGACGGATGCCGATCAAGCGCGAGGCGGGGCGGCTCGTGCTCGAGCTCGACGGCGTCGCGGCCGAGGAGGTCGCCTGGATCGATGTCGGCTGGCCGTCGACGGGACTGCGCTCCGTCATTCTCATCGACACCCCCGGCATCGCATCCCTGTCGACGGACGTGTCCGCGCGATCCACCGCCTTCCTCGTGCCCGAAGCCCGGCCGTCCTCGGCCGACGCGATCATCTACCTGATGCGGCACCTGCATGCCTCCGACCTCAAGTTCCTGGAGTCGTTTCGCGACACCGCGGCTGGGTCGTCCGAGACGGTGAACGCGGTAGCCGTGCTGTCACGCGCGGACGAGATCGGCTCAGGCCGTATCGATTCGATGCTGTCGGCGCAGAAGGTTGCCCGCCGCTACGAGAAGGACGGCGACCTCGCCTCCCTCTCGCTCGGCGTCGTCCCGGTCGCCGGGCTCCTCGCCGAAAGCGCTAAGACGCTGCGTGAGAACGAGTATGCCGCGTTCAAAGAGCTGGCTGCGCTGCCCCGCGACGATCGCGAGCGGCTCATGGTGTCGGCGGACCGTTTCGCCCGTCCGTCCGATCTGACGACGCTGAGCGAGAAGTCGCGGAAGGCGCTTCTCTCACGCTTCGGCATCTTCGGGGTGCGGCTCGCGGTGGCGCTGATCCGCGGGGGCGCGACGACGTCGACCGAACTCGCCGAGCAGCTGGTGCAGCACAGCGGCCTGAACGAGCTGCAGGGCTTCGTCCGCGAGCAGTTCCGTACCCGCGGGGCGGACCTCAAGGTCCGCGGGGTGCTCGATGGGCTCGAACAGACGATCCGCGACGACCCGCGGGAGGGGACGCAGTCGATCCTCGCCGGCATCGAGCGGATTCGAGCCACCGCGCACACGCTGCGTGAACTGTCCCTGCTGTCCCAGGCGAAGGCGTCGGGACTGCCGCTGCGCGCGGCAGACGCCACGACGGCGGAGCGCATCATCGGCGGGCACGGCGTCACGTCGACGGCGCGTCTCGGACTGGACGACGAGGCGACGGACGAGACGGTGCGCGACGAGGTCGACGCGCAGCTCGCTTACTGGCGCTCGCTCAGCCAGTCGCCCTTGACCGAGCGCGCAGCCGTGGAGGTGTGCCGGGTCGTGATCCGCAGCCTGGAGGAGATGGCGTCAGAAGTCTTCCGCGCCACCGGCGGGGCGGACATCGACGCGACGGGCCGTCCAGCGCAGCGCGTTGGGGAAGGTGCTGAAGAGCAGCGCGAGGACGGCGAGACCGGCCTGAGCGATGAAGAGTTGCTCGAGCATGGCTCCGTACTCTCCGGTCCCGACAAACTCTAGGGCGATGAGATAGACGACCCCCATGACGAGGGTCGTCCCCAGCTGCCACCACCGGATGCTGGGTTTGCGGCCCGAGAACGAGACAAGCTGCGCGATCTGCAGCAGCAGAATCGTCACCATGATCCCGAACACCGACCAGAAGAGGATGTCCGCCGCCGACTCGTAGGTCGCATCGTCCCGCCCCTCGTTGACGCCTCGGATGACATCCTGGATCAGCGGGAGCTGGTCTTCGCGGATCACGAAGTAGAAGACGATGGCAACCGCGCCGACGGCGAAGCTCAGCACCCAGAGGAACTGGGCCATGCGGACGGTGAAGGGCGGCGGCGCCTTGGCCAAAACGGGTGCTGCAGAGGGATTAACCAGTGCGGGTCGCTCGGGAGCGTCGCGCTTGGGCTGGAACCCGCGTCGCGGTGTCGAGACAACCGGGCCCTGCGGGGGCTGCTCCGGGTCGGTGTACAGCGGCACCGGTTGCTGCTGCCCCTGGCCGGGCGCGAACTTCGCCTGGCTCGCCGGGACCTGCACCGGCTGGATGCGACCGAGTGTCGCTCCCGATCGTGCGGGCGGCTGACCAGGATACGGCTGCGCGCCCTGCGGCGGGCGCTGAGGAGGTTGTTGTTGCCCCTGGGGGCGCTGCTGGCTCTGGCCGGGCGCCTGCTGTCCCTGCGGCCGCTGCTGTCCCTGGCCGGGCGCCTGCTTTCCCTGGGGGCGCTGCTGTCCCTGGCCGGGCGCCTGCTGTCCCTGGGGGCGCTGCTGTCCCTGGCCGGGCGCCTGCTGTCCCTGGGGGCGCGGTTGGCGCGGCGGTACGGGCGGACCGCCTTCCTTTGCGGGCCGTGGGGCGCTTCCGCCCTCCGGAGGAACTTGTCCCTGCATGTGCCCCTCCGGCGCCGGAGTCTGCGCCGGCACGGCGTTTGCCGGTCGCTGGCGGGCCCGGCGTTTCTTTTCGGTCGCCGCGTGCTGCGCGAGGACATCGTCCACAAAAGAATCCTCAGCCGCGCGCCGGCTTGGGGCATCGGCGCGCGGCTGAGGGGGCTTCTGATCGTCGGTCACAGAAGAACCTTACGGGGCGGACCGTTACGGCTGGTCGGTCTCCTCGGTGTAGACCACGGCGTCGTCGGAGGCGATGTTGCCGCTGTTGTCGTAGTCGTACGACGTGTCCGTCTCTTCGACGACGACGTCGTTGAAGGACTCGTCGGCGACCACGGTGGTGTCGGTGTCGGTCGACGCGTCGTTGTTGAAGGACTCGTCGGCGACCACGGTCGTGTCGGTGTCCGTGTTGGTGGACTCGTCGTCGAACGAATCCGTGATGTCGACGTTCGTGGTGTCGTTACCGACCGCCACGTCACCAACCGTCACATCGGTCGTGGAGTTGTCGACCGAGGCATCGTCGCCGGCTGCGACCGACTCGTCGCCCGACGCGACGTTGGCCTCCTGGTCGAAAATCTGATTCACATCACCCTTTGCCCAGATGTTCTGGTTGACCGACTGGTCGACGATGGTCGCCCGATTGTCGATGTGGAAGTTGTTCGCGATGTTCCAGATCTCCTTCTCGACCGGCGGCTTAGGACCGGGGCCAGGAGGATTCGGGTGGGGCGTGGGGTGCACGTCGGGGCGGTCGACGATGATCGGGGCGACAGCCCGAACGTCTTCCGCGGTGCATTCGGCGAGGCCGGCGCTGGCGAGAGCGGCCTCAGGGTTGGCGTCATACTCGGCTGCTGCCTCGGGATCGTTCAGCAAGCTCAGAATGAACTCGATCAGTGCATCGGCGATGGTCGCCAGCGGGGTAGTCATAAGTCGGCTCCTGTCTCTGCGAGACTCTTTACAGAGGCTATGCGGTGGTCTTCGGTCTGGAATCGGGGGTTAGCCCCAAAAGTCGTGGGGGTTCTACGGGGTTCCCCCGATATGTCGCGGCTCATCCGGACGCCCCCAGGGTGACGCGCAGTTTGGCGATGAGGTCGGACCGGGACGTCGCGCCCAGACGCCGCTTGATCTGCGCCATGTGGTGCTCCGCCGTGCGGGGCGAGATGAAGATCTCCTTGCCGATCTCGGCGTAGGTCTTCCCCTGCAGGACGAGCTCTGCGACCTCGCGCTCGCGCTCGCTGAGGATGCTGGGGGTCGTCGTCCGCACGGCTGCCGTGTGCGACTCCGCATCCGCGGTGCGCGGCGCTTCGCGGGGGTGCAGCTCCCGCGCGCAGGCGAGGAGGCGCGAGCTGACCTTTCGGTCGTCCGATCGACGCGAGCCGTGGCCTGCGAGGCGCGCACCGTCCCAGGCGAGGCCTACGGACGCGAGCCCCCGCGCCGCCTCTTCCACGGCGTCGGGGTCGACTTGGCCGGCGAGCACTGACGTCCACACCCGGCCTGCCTGCGACATCCTCGCCGCCAGAGGGTTCTGACCCGAAGCGGCCACGAGCGCTCGTGCGTGGGGAGCGAGATCGTCGGGGTGATTAAGCATGATGCCCCGCTGAATTCCCGCCCAGTGCAAAGGAGCAGACCAGAGCGACGGCTCGCCGAGGTCGGCGAGCAGCGCGAGGCCGCGGTCGAAGGCGGCCCGCGTCCAGTGCGTGTCGCCCAGACGCGCGGACACGATGATCAGCTCTCCGAGAGGCAGCAGCAGATAGAGGTCGATCTCGGGCCGGGTGGCCCGAGACTTCACCGACGCCCACGTCGCCTCGAGGGTCGGGGCATCGTCGTACCGGCGTGCGAGACCGACCGCGATCGCGGCGGCGAGCAGGTCGTCGCGCGGCGAGAGGCGGCCGCCCTCGGTCGCCGCTGTCAGCAACGCCCTTGCCTCGGCCGGCTGCTCCCGCTGGAGAGCGACCCACGCATTCCACAACTGCAGGTGCGCGAGCCACCGGGCGCCTCCCTGCCGGGCGCGCAGTGCGTCATCGAGGACCGTATGTGCCGCGGCCACGTCGCCCAGGCCGATCGCGACGATCGCGGCCACGACGGCGGGCAGTTCGGTGGTGGGAGAGGAGTCATGGCCCGCATTCGCCAGCTCGGATGCCCGCCGGAGGTCGTCGAGGGAACCGCGGGAGTGGGATGCCTGCAGAGAGGCGCACAGCCCCCGCGCCCACAGTTGCATGGCCACACCACTCGCCGATGGCGCCGAGCCGGCCGCGCCCGAGGCATCCGGCGCCGGATCCCCGTTCTGGCCGGCCGACCCGGCACCTGCCGCCGCGACCAGAGCTCTCGTCTTGGCCGCGGGGGAAAGCGGGGGGACGGCGAGGTAACTGTGGTGCGCGAGCGACATCAGACCGCGGTCGGCCCAGGTGGCGGCGACCGCGTCGGCGAGAAGATCATGGTCGGTCGGTGACAGGTCGGAACCGCCGCCGTCGGCGGCGACCTCGTCGAGGATGGCCCCCGCCGCATCGACGTCGCCCGCGGCCCACAAGGCGTGAGCGTGCGAGGCGGCGAGGGCGCGGGAGTCGGAACCGCACCGAATCGCGTACTCGAAGAGAGTGACGGCCAACCGGGGATCGCGGCCCACTTCGCGGCGGGCACGGGCGGCGAGGCGGTCGCCGAGGAGCGGGTCGACGATGCCGTCGAGGCTCGCGGCGATGTCGGAGCCGGGAACGAGGTCGAGCGTGCCGGCCTCGACGAGATCGACCAGCCGGTCGACCGGCACGCCGGCGCGGGCGGTCATCGCCACGATGGGAGCGGGACGCCCATTGTGCAGAAGGAGTCCCTCGGCCTGGCCTTCGGCGGAGAGTTCGGCCTGCGCCTCACGATCGTCACCGTCGCTGTCACTCAGGCCGAGACTGAGCGACTCGATCCGGCGGCGCAGGCGCGGCGACACGGTGTCGAGGCGGTGGCTGATGCGGCGCATCAGGGCGCGCGTCACATCGGCGTGGGCGTCGTCGTCGCCGCAGTCGCGTCCCTCGTAGGCAAGGGCGGCGTGCGCCTGCGCGCACTCGAGGATGAGCCACGCGATGCCGCCGGTGGCGGCGAGGATGCGCTCCTCGCACTCCACCGAGGCGTCGGGCAGGAGTTCTCGCAGTTCGGCGTGAGTCAGCTCGCCGAGGAGGATCGCCGGTGCCTGGCGTTCCACCGCGCGGGTCAGCTCGACCACTTCCGACGGAGCCGGCCAGGAGCGGTACGCGATCACCATCGCCGCGTCGGGGCGGTGGGCGCGATCGATCAGCTGGGACAGGCGTGCCGGGTCGAGCGTGTGGGCGTCATCGACCAGGAGAGCAACGTCGTCGGGGACCGTCGAGATGCGATCGCGTGCGGACAGCAGCCTGACCGGCCGGTCGTCGGCCTCGAGCTGAGTGTGGAGGAATCGGAGGGCGTCGGTCTTGCCCGAGCCTGCGCCCCCCACGATCGCGGCGCGGACCGGTCGGTCCGTCGCGACGATGGCGTGCAACGCGGTCAGCGCGTGCAGGGCACGGGGCATCATCGAGGCGGTCCGGGTGTCCGACGAACTGTTCAGCAGAGTCGTCATCGGAGTGCTCACCGGGTTAGGCCGGGACGTCAGGGTCGGCGGTTGGGGTGGACGTTGGCGCCACCGAGGGAGTTACCTCGCCTGAGCCGGTTCCTTCGCCTGAGCCGGTTCCTTCGCCTGAGCCGGTTCCTTCGCCTGAGCCGGTTCCTTCGCCTGAGCCGGTTCCTTCGCC
>NZ_JACCCG010000001.1:417604-840895 GCF_013410955.1 Microbacterium sp. AK009
GGTTCCTTCGCCTGAGCCGGTTCCTTCGCCTGAGCCGGTTCCTTCGCCTGAGCCGGTTCCTTCGCCTGAGCCGGTTCCTTCGCCTGAGCCGGTTCCCTCGCCTGAGCCGGTTCCCTCGCCTGAGCCGGTTCCCTCGCCTGAGCCGGTTCCTTCGCCTGAGCCGGTTCCTTCGCCTGAGCCGGTTCCCTCGCCTGAGCCGGTTCCTTCGCCTGAGCCGGTTCCCTCGCCTGAGCCGGTTCCCTCGCCTGAGCCGGTTCCTTCGCCTGAGCCGGTTCCTTCGCCTGAGCCGGTTCCTTCGCCTGAGCCGGTTCCTTCGCCTGAGCCGGTTCCTTCGCCTGAGCCGGTTCCCGTCCCAGTCCCAGGTGCTCCGCCCGTCCCGGTCCCAGGCGTTCCGCCAGTTCCTGTTCCAGGTGTTCCGCCGGTGCCGCTGGAGCTCCCACCGCCCGGCGTGTTACCGCCGCCATCGCTGGTCTGCGTGGGCTTCGGCGACGAGGGCTTCCCTGACGTCGGTGATTGGCTCGCTGCGGGCGCCGTCGGCGGGCGGGTCGCGGCATTGCGCTCGGCAGCCTGCTTGCGCTGATTGGTCGCCTTGGCCTTCGGCTTGGACTGGCTCGAGCCGCGGTCCTGCTTGGCCTGGGGTGCCTGGGGCACCGGGCCTACGGCGACAGGGTCGGAGGTCGGGAGATCTCCGTCAGCCGCCGGCGACGGCGTGAGCTCAACGTCCGCCCACTCCCGCAGGTTCTCGGTCGACCCGGTGGAGTCGAAGGTGCCCGCTCCGAGCCCGCCCGCGCTGGCGAAGACCAGGCCCGTCGCAATGACGAGGGCGCCGGCTCCGGCCGCGGCGACGGCAGGCACGCGCTGGTACCAGCGGCGCGCCGCCTTCTGCTCCGCACGGCCGGCGGCGGGGTCGAACACGGCGAGGTCGGTCGTGGCGGCAGCCGCGGCATCCGTCGTCGCCAGGGCACCTGCCGCAGCCGCGGCACCGACCGGGACGAGGGCCAGCGAGGCGACCGACTCGTCGGCGGTGACCGGCACGAGCGCGCGGGCCGCGCCCAGGGCGATGGATGACTTCGGGTCGGCGTCGATCGCGATCGGC
Organism: Microbacterium sp. AK009; assembly: GCF_013410955.1. Taxonomy (GTDB): domain Bacteria; phylum Actinomycetota; class Actinomycetes; order Actinomycetales; family Microbacteriaceae; genus Microbacterium. Next base: position 418,701 of record NZ_JACCCG010000001.1, read on the forward strand.
CGGTCGAGCCGCTCGGACAGACGCTCGGCGACCAGTGGGATCCGTGAGGATCCGCCGATGAGAAGGATGCTCTCGAGGGCCTCGGGCTCGAGCCCGGCCGAGTCGAGCCCGTCCTCGAGGGTGTCGATCGTCCGCTCGACGGAGCCGTCGATCATCTCCTCGAACTCCTGGCGCGTGAGGCGCACGCTCGTCGCCCCGGAGGGGAGGAGCACCGGCACGGTGACGTCGGAGTCGAACGAAAGGGCTTCCTTGGCCTCCACGCACTCGCGGCGCAGCTGCGCCAGCGCGAGGCGGATGTCGGGATCGGCGTCGTTGAGGTCGGCCTCCGCGACCCCCGACGAGCGCAGCACATGGCGGAAAACGGCATCGTCGAAGTCGGCGCCGCCGAGATTGTCGATGCCGACCGGGATGCCGACGGGAGCGAACGAGCCGTCGGCGCTCTTGCGCAGGACGACGGAGTCGAAGGTGCCGCCACCGAGGTCGTAGACGGCGAGGGCCTGTCCGGCCTCCATGACGCGACCCGCCTCGTAGTGACGCGCGGCTGCTTCAGGCTCGGTGATGAGGTGGACGTCCTTGACGCCCAGCTTGTCGAGCGCCGACAGGATGAGGCCGATCCGGTGGGGACCCCACGCGGTGGGGTGCGTGAGCATCACCGCGGCGGGGCGCGCGCCCTCGCGCTCGACGACGGCGTCGACGACAGCGGACACGGTGTGCGCCCACAGCTTCTCGGCCGGGATCGACCGTCCGCCGGCGACCACCGGCACATCGTCGCCGATGCTGCGCTTGAACTCGCGCACGAGTCGCTCCGGCTGCGTGATGCCGCGACGTTCGGCGGCGTCTCCGATCAGCAGTTCGCCGTCATCGGCGACGAACACCACCGTGGCGGCGCTGTCGTTGCGGCGTCCTAACGGGAACGGTGCCGCGACGATGCTGCCGTCCGGCGCGGTGCGCGCCGTTGCCGCAGCGATCCGCGTCGTTCCGACGTCGATCCCCAGAAAATACGTAGCCCCAGTAGCCAAGTTCTCATCTCCCCCAAGAGAGTCGATTCCGGAACCTCCCCAGGTTCCGCCCCAATTCGACTCTGTATGCCGCGTTGCTCGTCACTGAGTGGTCTCAGCTGTGAGAGCGGCGTCCCACCTCGGATGATACACACGTCTTCCGACGCGCGATAGGTCGTCCGGTGACCGTTTCCCCGTGTGTCGCGAACTGCTAGTGTGCCCGCTTCGAATCTGGCACTCACGTTGCGGGAGTGCCAGCGGTTTGCCTACACTGGATTAGCACTCTCAAGGTGTGGGTGCTAACCAGTCTTCATCTCAAGAAAGAAGAGGTAGACCGTGACGGTTTCCACTCAGGTTTCCATCAAGCCGCTCGAGGACCGCATCGTCATCAAGCAGGTCGAGGCCGAGCAGACCACCTCGAGCGGTCTGGTCATTCCCGACACCGCCAAGGAGAAGCCCCAGGAGGGCGAGGTCGTGGCCGTGGGCCCCGGTCGCATCGACGACAACGGCAACCGGATCCCGCTCGACGTCGCCGTCGGCGACCGCGTGATCTACTCCAAGTACGGCGGCACCGAGGTCAAGTTCGGCGCGGACGAGTTCCTCGTCCTCTCCGCTCGCGACGTGCTGGCGGTCGTCGTCCGCTGATTCGTCCAGCGACACACTCCACGGGGGTCGGATGCTCAGGCATCCGGCCCCCGTTTCGCGTGCCCGAGCGAGGATCGCGCGACGGATGCAAGATCGGTGGGGCGCGTGTGCCCGCATGAGGCGGAACAGGCCACGGATGAGCGATCGGCCCGACATCCGTCGCGCCTCGCGCGCGTAGGCTGAGCCGGTGACGCGCGAGACGACCGAGACGACCGGGAAAGCCGCGCCGCACGCGGACGCGGCGCGCGAACGCACCCTCGGCGCCGTGTACGCGCTGGCGGCCTACCTCATCTGGGGTTTCCTGCCCCTCTACTTCCTCCTGCTCGAGCCGACGGGCGCGATCGAGGTCGTCGCCTGGCGGATCGTGCTGTCCCTGCTGTTCTGCGCGCTGCTGCTCGCGATCACGCGCGGGTGGGGGAAGTTCCTCGTCATCCTGCGCACACGCCGGCTGCTGCTGTGGACGGCGGTCGCCGGCATCCTCATCTACATCAACTGGCAGGTCTTCCTCATCGCAGCCCTCACCGGGCACGTGATCGAGACGAGCCTGGGCTACTTCATCAATCCCATCGTCACCGTGCTGCTGGGCGTCGTGGTGCTGCGCGAACGGCTGCGGATCACGCAGTGGATCGCCCTCGCGATCGCCGCCGTCGCCTGCATCGTGATCGCCGTCGGCTACGGCGCCTTTCCGTGGATCGCGCTGTCGCTGGCGTTCTCGTTCGGTCTCTACGGCCTGGTCAAGAAGCAGATCGGGCCGTCCGTCGACGCGGTGAGCGGCCTGACGCTGGAGACGCTGTGGCTCACGCCTGTCGCCATCGTCGTTCTCACGACCGTCGGCGTCACCACGGGCATCACGATGGGCACCGCGGGCGTCTGGCACGCCGTGCTGCTGTCGCTCGCGGGCGTCGTGACCGCCACCCCGCTCCTCTTCTTCGCCGCCGGCGCGCGGCGGGTTCCGCTCAGCCTCATCGGGCTGCTGCAGTTCGTCGCGCCCATCCTGCAGTTCCTCACCGGGGCCTTCCTCCTCGGCGAGCCGATGCCTCTCGAGCGGTGGATCGGCTTTAGCCTCGTCTGGATCGCTCTCGTCGTGCTGACCGTCGATTCGATCCGTCACGCCCGGCGCGGGGTGTCGGATGTCGGCGCGGTGACCTGAGGGTCAGGCGAGCCACTCGCCGAGCCGCGTCGGCGCGATCCACGCGTCGTCGCCCGGGAGCAGCTCATCACGCTCGATGACCGCGCCGAAGTAGAGCGCACCCGGGTCGGCGACGACGGTCCGGCCGTCGCCGGTGGCCGCAAGGCAGCGCGAGACGAAGTCGGCGAGGGGCATGATGTCCGGCCCCGCGATCTCGGCGGCGCCACCGGAGGGCGCCTCGTCTGCGAGACCCGCGAGCACCGCCGCGACATCATCGCCCGCGATCGGCTGCACCTCAGCGTCGGCGACGCGCGCGTCATCCGTCCCTCCGGTGCGCGCCTGCGCGCCGATCTGCGCACCGAACTCGAAGAACTGCGTCGCCCGCACGATCGAGAAGGGCACCCCCGAGTCGCGCAGGATCGCCTCGCCGTGAGCCTTTGCCCGGTAGAAGGGGATCGACTGAGGGACGCGCTCGGTCCCCACCGCCGACAGGGCGACATGATGGATGACGCCCGCCCGCGTCTCCGCGCCGGCGAGGTTGCGCGCGGCGCGGTCGAAGTGCCGCGAGACCGCGTCGGGGTCGTAGGTGCGGGGCTTGGACACATCGATCACGACGGATGACCCGGCGAGGGCGTCGTCCAGACCCTCACCCGTGACGAGGTCGACCCCGGTGGAGGGAGAGGCCGCGCGAGCCTCGTGCCCCGCGCTCCGCAGCCGCGCCATGACCTTGCCTCCGATGAGCCCGGTGCCGCCGACGACCGTGATGCGTGCCACGGGTGTCATCCTCCACCCTGATGCGCGATTCGCGCCTTCTTTCTGCACAGTGCCGCGCCGCCCCTGCGCAAGCGTTACAGATCGTTAACGAACGGCAACATTGGCGAGACTCGTTCCCGATTAGGTTTATCCCACTGGAAGCGGCTTTCCCGAGCCGTTTCGCACCCTTACACAGCAAGGAGCAACATGAGCGTCTTCACTCGCTCGCGCAAGCGCACCGTCCTCGGTGCCGTCGCGCTCGCAGGCGCCAGCGCCCTCGTCCTCGCCGGATGTTCCGGCGGCGGCGGCGACACCGGTGGTGGCGACAGCGCAGAGCCGTCGGCCGCGGCCCCCGGCGAAGAACTCGCCCTCAAGATCGGCACCGCGCTGCCGCAGACCGGCAACCTCGCCTTCCTCGGCCCGCCGGAAGAAGCCGGTGTGGGCTATGCCGCGTCGCAGATCAACGAGGTCTCCGACGAGACTGGTCTCTCGATCGACGTCGTGTACGGCGACTCGGGCGACACCGACAACAAGGCGTACGAGACCGAGATCCCCCGCCTCCTCGGCGAGGATGTCTCGGCCATCATCGGCGCCGCCTCGTCGGGCACCTCGCTGCAGTTCATCGACCAGGTCGTGGGAGCGGGCGTCATCCAGTTCTCGCCGGCCAACACCTCCGACGCGTTCACCACCTACGACGACAACGGGCTCTACTTCCGCACCGCGCCGTCGGACGTGCTGCAGGGCGAGGTGCTCGGCAACCTCATCGCCGAGGACGGCAACCAGACGCTCGGCATGATCGTCCTGAACGACTCCTACGGCACCGGCCTCGCCGGGTACGTGACGGAGGCGTTCGAGGCGGCCGGCGGCGAGGTCGTGGCCCAGCCGACGTACAACACCGGTGACACGAACTTCGACGCGCAGATCTCCGAGGTGCTCGCCGCCGACCCCGACGCGATCGCCCTGATCACGTTCGAAGAGGTCACGACGATCCTCCCGGGTCTGCTCGGCTCGTTCCCGGCCGACAAGCTGTACTTCGTCGACGGCAACCTGTCCGACTTCAGCGAGGAGCTCGAGCCCGGTGCCCTCACCGGCGCCAAGGGCACCCTGCCCGGCCTGTCCATCGACTCGATCGGTGACTTCACCGCGTCGCTCGACGAGTGGGTCGCGGCCGAGGGACTCCCCGAGCTCACCGAGTACAGCTACGCGGCCGAGTCGTTCGACGCGGTCGTCCTGCTGGCGCTCGCGTCGCTCGCGGCGGGTTCGACCGAGCCGGCTGACATCGCCGAGAACCTCATCACCGTGTCCGGTGGCGAGGGCGAGGGCGAGAAGTGCACCAGCTACGCGGAGTGCGCCGACATCATCCTCGGTGGCGGCACGGCCGACTACGACGGCATCTCGGGTCCGATCACGTTCGACGAGGTCGGCGACCCGACCGAGGCGTCGATCGGCATCTACCAGTACGGCGAGGACAACACCTACTCGGCGTACGAGGGCTGATTCAGCCTGATACGGCAGCGGGCCCCGGAGTCATCGACTCCGGGGCCCGCTCCTTGTGCGGTGGGGGGGGTCACGCGCTGCGCGCGGGGGTGAGCGTCGAGGGGGCGAGGATGGTCGCCCGTTTCGTCTCGTCGCTGCGCTCCTCGCTCAACGACCGGACGCATCCGCTGTCTCGGTCGTTGAGCGAGCGCAGCGACACGAAACGCCCGACCAGATGCGTCAACCTCGACCGGCGCGCCGCCGCGCGCGCCCGCGCGTCAGGCGCCGAGCGTCCCGAGGTACAGCTCGGTGACCTTGGGGTCGTTCAGCAGCTCGCGGCCGGTGCCGGTGTAGGCGTCGCGTCCCTGGTCGAGCACGTAGCCGCGGTCGCAGATCTGCAGGCACCGGCGTGCGTTCTGCTCGACCATGATGCAGGTGACGCCGGCCTTGTTGATCTCGGAGACGCGGATGAACGCCTCGTCCTGCCGCACGGGGGAGAGGCCGGCCGACGGCTCGTCGAGGAGCAGCACCTTCGGGTTCATCATCAGCGCGCGGCTCATCGCCACCATCTGGCGCTCACCGCCCGAGAGCGATCCGGCGCGCTGCTTGAGCCGCTTGCCGAGCTCGGAGAAGATGCCGGTGACGAACTCCAGACGCTCCTTGTAGGCGCTCGGGCGCTGATAGAGCCCCATCTGGAGGTTCTCCTCGATGGTGAGGCTCGGGAAGACGTTGTTCGTCTGGGGGATGAACCCCACCCCGCGCGCGACGAGCTTGTTCGCCTTCAGGCCCGTGATGTCGTCGCCCTCGAGCGTGACCGTGCCCTGACGGATGTTCACCTGCCCGAAGATCGCCTTCAGCAGGGTGGACTTTCCCGCACCGTTGGGCCCGATGATGCCGATGAGCTCGCCCTGGTGGGCGACCAGCGAGCACCCGTTGAGGATGTTCACGCCGGGGAGATAGCCGGCGTGGACGTCGTCGACGAAGACCACGGGGGTTCCGGTGGTCGTGGCGGCGCCGGTGTCGGTGGGGGTGCTCACTTCTGCTCCTCCTGCTGCTCTTCCTCGGCCAGGCCTTCCTCGACGAGGGTCTGCGCACTGTACGACGCCGAGGCGGCGGCATCCGTCCCCGCATCCGCCTCGATGACGGGGATGCGGCCGGTGACGACACCGAGATCGAGCTCCTGGTGGGCACCGAGGTACGCGTCGATGACCGCGGGGTTCTTCATGACGGATGCCGGGTCGCCTTCGGCGACGATGCGTCCCTCGGCCATGACGACGACCCAGTCGGCGATGTGCCGGACCATGTGCATGTCGTGCTCGACGAAGAGCACCGTCATGCCCTCGTCCTTCAGGTCGAGGATGTGGTCCAGGAGCGACTGGGTCAGCGCCGGGTTCACCCCGGCCATCGGCTCGTCGAGCATGACCAGCGTCGGCTGCGTCATGAGAGCCCGGGCCATCTCGAGGAGCTTTCGCTGACCGCCCGAGAGGCTGGCTGCGAAGTCGGCCGACTTGGCGTCGAGCTTGAACTTCTTCAGCAGGCCCTCGGCGCGCTGCTCGATCTCGGCGTCCTGCTTGCGCCACAGCGGCGGGAAGAGCGAGGCCCAGAACTTCTCGCCGCGCTGCCCGGTGGCGCCGAGCTTCATGTTCTCCATGACCGTGAGGAGGCCGAGGGCCTTGGTCAGCTGGAAGGTGCGGACCAGCCCCATGCGCGACACGCGGTAGGCGGGGATGCCGGAGAGGTTCTTCCCCTCGAAGCTCCACGAGCCCGTGTTGGGCTTGTCGAACCCGGTCAGCAGGTTGAACAGGGTGGTCTTGCCGGCACCGTTCGGCCCGATGAGCGCGGTGATCGCGCCCCGCGGGATCTCGAGGTGCTCGACGTCGACGGCGTTGACGCCGCCGAACGAGCGCTGCACGCCGTCGGCGACGAGGATCGGGTCGACCTTGGGCACCCCGGGCCGCACCTCGCCGACGTGGAGACCGGTGGTCTTCGCGCGTGGCGTCGGGGCGGCAGTGGGGTCGGGAGTGTTATCGGACAGCGGCTGGTTATCGGACAAAGGTCAGCTCCTTCTTGTTGCCGAGGATGCCCTGCGGCATGAAGATCACGAGGAGCATGAGCGCGACGCCCACGATGATGAAGCGCAGCGTTCCCGCCTGGATCTGGGTCATGAAGGGAAGGATGCCCGCCGCCACCAGCGCCGGGAGGACGTTGGAGAGGAACGTCTGGAGCACCCAGAAGATCAGCGATCCCAGGAGCGGGCCGAACACCGTCGCCGCACCGCCCAGCAGAAGCGCCGTCCACACGAAGAACGTCAGCGAGGTCACGTACACACCGGGGCTGACCGCCGAGGGGAGGGCGTACACGATGCCGCCTGCCGCGGCGAGCACACCGCCCAGGATGAGCGACTGCATCTTGTACGCGTACACGTTCTTGCCGAGCGCCCGCACGGCATCCTCGTCCTCGCGGATGCCCTTGATCGTCCGGCCCCAGGGGCTGCGGGTCAGCATCCACACCACGAGCACGGCGAATGCGAGGGTGAGAAGCCCCATGATCCGCACCCACCACTGGGTCTCGTTGTAGGTGAAGGGTCCGAAGCCGTACGTGCCGTCGGGGATCGGGTTCGCCCCGCGGAAGCTCGCGTGATAGCCGCTGAGCCCGTCGGCCGAGCCCGTGACCTCGTCGAACGCGGTGGTGAGGAAGAGCAGTCGCACCACCTCGGCGGCGGCGATCGTCACGATCGCGAGGTAGTCACCGCGCAGCCGCAGGGTCGGGATACCCAGGATGACGGCGAAGACCGCCGAGGCGACCAGGCCCAGGAGCGCGGCGAGCCACCACTCCAGTCCGAAGGTGAGCACGCCGATCGCGTACCCGTATGCTCCGATCGCCATGAATCCGGCGATACCCATGTTGATGAGGCCGGTGTAGCCGAAGTGCACCGCGAGGCCGAGGGCCGCGAGCGCGTAGCCGATGGTCGCCGGACTCAGAATCGAGGAGGCGGTGTTGGAGAGGATCTGCAGCCAGTCCATTGCCGGGCCCTAACCTATTCTCTCTCGCCGGCCCAGGATTCCCTGTGGTCGGAACAGCAGGATCACGATGAGGATGAACAGCGCGCTGGCGTACTTGAGGTCCGACGGGATCCACAGGCTCGACACCTCGACGACGATGCCCACGATGATCGCGCCGACGAGGGCGCCGTAGGCGGTGCCGAGGCCACCGAGGATGACGGCGGCGAACATCAGCAGCAGGATCTGCGCGCCCATGTCCCAGCGGATGCCCGGACGGTAATACGCATACAGGATGCCGGCGAGGCCGGCGAGGGCGCCGGCGAGGATCCACACGATGCGGACCACGAAGTCCACATCGATTCCGGATGCCGCTGCCAGCGACGGGTTGTCCGAGATCGCCCTCGTCGCCTTGCCGATCCGGGATCGGGTCAGCCACAGCGCGAAGGCGACGATGACGATGATCGAGATCGCCAGCGACGCGATGTCGATGACGCTGAGCTCCACCGTGCCGAAGAGCGGAATGCGCGGGGCGTTGGAGCCGGGGAGCTGGATCGTGCCTCCACCGATGAAGAACTGGAAGGTGTAGCGCATCGCCAGCGACAGACCGATCGAGACGATCATCAGCTGAACGATGCCCACCCGCCGGCGCCGCAGCGGCCGCCAGAGCGCCATGTCCATCACGAGGCCGAGAAGGGCGCTCAGCACCACCGCGACCGGGAAGCCGAGCCACCATGGCAGCGCCAGGCTCGCCGGTCCGACCAGGACCGCTGCTATCACCGCCCCGAAGGTCACCATCTCGCCGTGGGCGAAGTTGGAGATTCCGGTCGTGCCGTAGACCAGCGAAAGACCGATGGCCGCGAGGGCCAGCATGAGACCGAAGCTCAGCCCCTGGATGATGCGCTGCACGAACTGGTCGAAGAAGCCGGTGACGTTTCGCTCACCCTCGCCGATGAAGAAGTTGACCGTCGCGCGGCCCCCCTGGCCCATCTCGACTTCCTTGGTGTTGGGGGAATCGTCCTCGGGGTCGACCACGGCGATGCCCTCGGGGAGGGTCTCCTCGTCGAGGGTGACGGTGTAGGTCTCGCCCCGTTCGGGCACACCGACGCGCCACTGGCCGTTCTCGTCGGTCTCGACCTCCTGCTCGCCGCCGGGCCCGTCGATGACCAGCCGCACCCCCTCGAGGGGTTCACCGTCGAGCTGGACGTTGCCGCTGATGCGATACGGGTTCTCGGAATCCGCGGCGAGGGCGGGAACGGACGACACGAAGATGCCCATGAGCATCAGGAACAGGGCGATGATCGCGGGGATCGCCCTGCGTCTCGTCCGCTGAGCCGCAGCGATGGTGGGACTCACAGATCCTCCAGTCCGGCGCCAATGCCGACATCGGGTGCATCGGCATTGATGAACGGTATGAGCGTAATGTGTCGGGCGTGTTTCACCTACGAACCGACTTGGCATTCGTAAGGCGTGCTGATCGAGCATAAGTGACCGATCGGTCGGAATAGGTCGCAGCCTCGCGCGTTTACAATCAGGACACCCCCTCTCGCGCGCAGGAGCCCTCCACATGGAACACGATCCCTTCGGCTTCGTCGGTCTCACGTATGACGACGTGCTGCTGCTTCCCGGCCACACCGACGTCATCCCGAGCGAGGCCGACACCTCTTCGCGCGTGACCCGCCGCATCACGGTGGCCACCCCGCTCCTGTCCAGCGCGATGGACACCGTCACCGAAGCCCGCATGGCGATCGCCATCGCGCGCGAGGGCGGCATCGGCATCATCCATCGCAATCTCTCCATCGAGGAGCAGGCGGCGATGGTCGATCGGGTCAAGCGCAGCGAGTCGGGGATGATCTCCGACCCGATCACCACCACCCCCGACGCCACCATCGAAGAGGTCGACGCCCTGTGCGCGAAGTACCGCATCTCGGGGCTCCCGGTCGTCGACACCGACGGGCAGCTGGTCGGCATCGTCACCAATCGCGACATGCGCTTCGTCTCGGGCTTCGAGCGTCAGACGACCCTGGTGAAGGACGTGATGACCACCGAGGGGCTCATCACCGCGCGCGTCGGGATCGGTGCGAACGACGTCATCGCCCTCTTCGCGAAGCACCGCGTGGAGAAGCTGCCGCTCATCGACGACGACGGCAAGCTCGCCGGGCTGATCACCATCAAGGACTTCGACAAGAGCGAGAAGTACCCGCTCGCGACGAAGGACGAGCAGGGGCGCCTGCGCGTCGGCGCTGCCATCGGCTTCTTCGGCGATGCGTGGCAGCGGGCCGAGGCGCTGCGCGACAAGGGCGTGGACGTGCTCGTGGTCGACACCGCCAACGGCCAGTCCGCTGGTGTCATCGACATCGTCCGGCGCCTCAAGGCAGACCCGTCGTTCGCCGGCGTCGACGTCATCGGCGGCAACGTCGCGACCCGCGAGGGCGCGCAGGCGCTGATCGACGCCGGCGTGGATGCGGTGAAGGTCGGGGTCGGGCCGGGCTCCATCTGCACCACCCGCGTGGTCGCGGGCGTCGGTGTGCCGCAGGTGACGGCGATCTACGAGGCATCCCTCGCCGCCCGCGCCGCGGGCGTGCCGATCATCGCCGACGGCGGCCTGCAGTACTCGGGCGACATCGCCAAGGCGCTCGTCGCCGGAGCCGACACGGTCATGCTCGGGTCGCTTCTCGCCGGCACCGACGAGTCGCCGGGCGAGATCGTCTTCCAGAGCGGCAAGCAGTTCAAGCAGTACCGCGGCATGGGGTCGCTCGGCGCGCTGCAGACGCGCGGCAAGAAGACGTCGTACTCGAAGGACCGCTACTTCCAGGCCGATGTGCCCAACGACGACAAGCTCATCCCCGAGGGGATCGAGGGGCAGGTCCCCTACCGCGGCCCGGTGTCGGCGGTGGCGTACCAGCTCGTCGGCGGCCTGCGGCAGTCGATGTTCTACGTCGGGGCGCGCACCATCGACGAGCTGAAGGCCAAGGGCAAGTTCGTGCGGATCACCTCGGCCGGGCTCAAGGAGTCGCACCCGCACGACGTGCAGATCGTCGTGGAGGCGCCGAACTACAAGCGCTGAGCCGCGGCGCGGCGCGCCGTGCTGCGCGCTCTGTCGGCGCTGCGCGCTCTCGCCGCGCCGTCGCGCCTCGCGCTGCGCGCTGCGCGCTCACTCCGCGGGCCGCGGCGGCGCTGCCGCGCCGCCGCGCTGCGCGCTCACGCCGCGCCGCCGCGCCCCGGCGCGTCCGCCGCAGAATTGCGCCTTCTCCGCAGAATCTCGCCAGGATTCTGTGGAGAAGGCGTCATTTTGTGAGCAGCGCGGAGGGATGCCAGGGCGTGCCTCCTGCACAGGTCCACGTCGCCCGCATTCACTCACAGTTCCGCGCGAACAGGGCCGGGACCGCGGCTCCGAACGCCAAGCTCGCAGGCATGAATCTTGCCCACTGGCTCGCGGCGCGAGACGGGATCGCCCACCGCGCCGACGCCTTGCGTGCGGGCTTCACCGTCGCGGCACTGCGGAGCTTCGTACGCACGGGCGGCGCGGTCCTTATCCGCCGCGCGTGGCTCGCGCTTCCCTCCAGCGATCCGCTTCTCGTCGCGGCGGCCAGAGCCGGAAGCAGGCTGACCTGCGTCACACTCGCTCGTCGCCGCGGATGGTGGATGCTCGACGAGCCTGATCGCCTCCACCTCCATCGGCTGCCTGGGTCGGGGGCGGTGACCGATGGCTTCGATGCGGTGACCCACTGGACTCGACCGATGCTCCCCGGCGGCCACGCACTCGTCGCTCACGTCGAGGATGCGCTGCTCCATATCGCCCATTGCCTGCCGTTCGAATCGGCGCTGGCCGTGTGGGAGTCGGCCGTACGCGTCGAGAAGCTCGCCCCGGAGTACCTGCGCTCCCTCGCGTGGACCTCGACCGCGGCGCACGAGCTGGCCGCGGCGGTCACAGGACTCGCTGACTCCGGCCTCGAGACCCTGCTCGTCACCCCGCTCCGTCGCTGGGGTGTGCACGTGCGTCAGCAGGTGTGGCTCGCTGGTCGTCCGGTAGACGTCCTGGTGGGGGAGCGACTGGTGATCCAGATCGACGGCTGGCAGTTCCACTCCTCGGCTGCGCAGCGTGCGAAGGACATCGCGCACGACGCCGAGCTGCGCCTGCGCGGCTACACCGTGCTGCGGTTCGGGTACGCCCAGGTCGTCCACGACCGAGAGGCGGTGCTCCGCGTCATCCGGCAGTCCATCGCCGCCCGTCTTCACCTGGCCGTCTGAGCGCACGTGCTTCGGAGAGAGGCCTCCTCTTCGGAGCATGGGGCCGATCGGCTCCGAACCTCGCGCGGGTCTCCGCAGTTCGTCCACCCCCACCGTTACCCTGGCGAGGTGATGAGGGCGAAGACCCACCCCGAGGCGACGGTCGGCGCGACGCGCCTGGCCGCGTTCACCGATGGCGTGTTCGCGATCGCGGCGACGCTTCTCGTCCTCAACCTCACCACCCACACGTTCGGAACGATCCGCAGCGACGGCGAGATGTGGGGCGCCCTCGCGGCGATGGGTCCCCAGTTCTTCAACTTCGCCCTCAGCTTCCTGCTGCTGTGTCTGTTGTGGATGACCCACGTCGCGCAGTTCGAATGGATCGTCCGGGTCGACGGCGTCATGATCTGGCTGAACAACATCCGGCTGCTCTTCATCGTCGTCGTGCCGTTCGCCACCGGCCTCACGACCGAGTACTCGCAGTACACGGCCGGCCGTGTGCTCATGCCGATCACCTTCTTCCTGGCGATCCTCACCAGCTGGTTGCAGTGGTCCTGGGCGGTGCGCCGCCGCGCCGACATCATTCCCGACCTCTCCGAGGGAGACGCTCGCGCCTACGGTCGGGGCGCCCTCAGCGCGGTGATCATCTCGGTCGTCGTCGTGATCGTCTCGCCATGGATCGGCTCGGCGGCCTTCCTGCTGTTCGTCTTCGACGGACTGCTCACCCGACTGCTGCGGGGACGCTGATCTCGTCGTCGTCGACGTCGTCGACGTCGTCGACCTCGTCCACGTTCGCCGAGGTCTCGCTCCGCCCCGCGGGAAGGAGCAGAGCGGCGAGGGTCGCGACCCCCAGCACGGCTGCGCCGAGGAAGACGGCCGGTCGCGCGGCGGCCACGTACTCGCCCGGAACGAGCGCGCCGCCCGCCCCGACGAAGACCGCGGTCATCACCGCCGTGCCGAGCGCGACGCCGAGCTCGCGCACCGTGGAGTTGACCCCCGACGCCTTGGCGTGGTCGACGAGCCCGAGGGTGGCGAGCAGCGCCGTCGCCGACGGGGCGAAGACGAGTCCCATGCCGACCCCCGCCATGATGAAGGGCGCCACGAGCGCCCCGTAGGGAACATCGGATGACATCACCGCGGCGATCCACGCCAGAGCGCCGCCCTGCAGGGCGAGCCCGAGCACCAGCAGCGCCCGCGTGCCGACGCGCGGCGCGATGAAGCCGGCGAGGGGAGCGACGAACATCGGGGCGAGGGTCCAGGGGGTCGTCTGCAGCGCCGCCTCGAGCGGCGTCGAGCCCTGCTCGACCTGGAGGAACTGGATGAGGAGGAACACCGCGCCGAACGTGCCGAAGCTGAAGGCGAAGCCGACGAGGTTCGTGATGGAGAACGAGCGGTCGCGGAAGAGACGAAGCGGGATGAGCGGTGCCGCAGTGCGCGCCTGCCACAGCACGAAAGCGAGGAGCAGGATGACGCCGAGGGCGAGCTCGCCGATGACGCCGACGGTGTCCCATCCGTCGTCGTTGGCCCGCACGATCGCGTGCACCAGCGCCAGCACGCCGCCGGCGGCCAGCAGCGCGCCCGGGATGTCGATCCGCGCAAGCGCACCGAAGTCGTTCGGAAGGACGAGGAGGGCGAGGGGGATGGCGATGAGGGCGACCGGGACGTTGATCCAGAAGATCGCCTGCCACGTCCAGCCCTCCATGATCGCCCCGCCCACGAGCGGTCCGACCGCGACCCCGAGTCCCGACACTCCGCCCCAGATGCCGATCGCCAGCGGCCGCCGGGCCGGCGTGACCGCGCCACTGAGGAGGGCGAGCGACAGGGGCAGGACGCCGGCGCCGCCGAGGCCCTGCAGTGCGCGCGCGGCGATCAGCTGACCCGGGTCGCTGCTGAGGGCGGCGAGCACCGAGCCGAGACCGAAGACGCCGATGCCGATCGCGAACACCGTCCGGCGACCGAATCGGTCGCCGAGGGCGGCCGCGACGAGGATCGCGCCGGCGAAGACGAGGGTGTACGCGTTGACGAACCACTGCAGCTCTTCGACGCTCGCGCCCATCTCCCGGCTGAGCACGGGGAGGGCGTTGGTCATCACGAGGTTGTCGAGCGTCGCCATGAACATCGGCAGGGATGCCGCGGCGAGAACGAGGGCGAAGGGGCGACGTGGCGGCGAGACGGGCATCGGAACTCCTCAGTTGTAATCGGATGATTACTTGCTGGAGGACAATGTAGTAATCGACTGATAACATGTCAACATGGCTCCTGCACCGTTGACGCCGACCGCCGCTGCCGCCGATGCGGCGAGTGCCGCTCCCGCTCGGCGCATGAGCTCCGACGAGCGTCGCGAGCAGATCGTCGCCGCAGCGATCGCGATGTTCGGCGCGCGCGGCTACGAAGGAACGACCACCGACGACGTCGCCCGGGCCGCCGGCGTCAGCCAGCCGTACGTGGTGCGTCTGTTCGGCTCGAAGGAGAGCCTGTTCCTCGCCGCCCTCTCCGCGTCATCCGATGCCCTGATGGCGGCCTTCCGTGAGGCGCTCGCCGACGACGCATCCGATCTCGAGCTTCCGCAGCGCATCGGCGACGCCTACGTGCAGCTGGTGAGCGTGCGGGGGCTTCACCAGACCCTGTCGCACGCCTGGCTGCTGGGCAGTCATCCGGTCATCGGACCCGCCGCCCGGAAGATCTTCGCCGACGTCTGGCAGTTCTTCCGCGAGGAGGTCGGCTTCTCCGCGGAGGAGGCCAGCTCGTTCCTCGCGCAGGGGATGCTCATCAACGTCATGATCGGGATGCGACTGGTCGACGACTACGACACCGACCCGCGCATCACGGAGTTGATGCAGACGTGCTTCCCCTCCAAGCTCCCGCAGATCCTCGACATCGCTCCTCGCGCCGCCGAACCCTGGTGACGGGCGCGGGCCCGGCGTATCGTCGCTGGCATGTGTCGGAACATCCACACCCTCCACAACTTCGAGCCCGCCGCCTCGTCGGACGAGGTGCAGGCCGCCGCCCTCCAGTACGTGCGGAAGATCGCCGGCACGACCAAGCCGTCGAAGGCCAACCAGGAGGCCTTCGACCGCGCCGTCGCCGAGATCGCCCACGCCACGCAGCATCTGCTGGACGACCTCGTCACCACCGCGCCTCCGAAGAACCGCGACGAGGAAGCGGCCAAGGCCCGCGCCCGTGCGGTCGCGTCGGGTCGGTACCAGGTCGCCTGAGCGCCCCCGCGGCCGCGTCGGACCCGGCGGGTAGGCTGGGACGGTGACCATGGAGATGGAGATCGGCCGCGCCAAGCGCGCTCGCCGCGCCTACACGTTCGACGACATCGCCGTCGTGCCCTCCAGGCGGACGCGCAACCCCGAGGATGTCTCGACAGCGTGGTCGATCGACGCGTACCAGTTCGACATCCCGGTGCTCGGTGCCCCGATGGATTCCGTCGTGAGCCCCCGGACGGCCATCATGCTCGGTCAGCTCGGCGGTCTCGGCGTGCTCGATCTCGAGGGCCTGTGGACCCGCTACGACGACCCCGAACCGCTCCTCGCCGAGATCGCGAGCCTCCCCGACGCTGCGGCCACCCGTCGCATGCAGGAGCTGTACACCGAGCCGATCAAGCCCGAGCTCGTGCGCGACCGGCTCGCCGAGATCCGCGCCGGCGGCGTGACCGTCGCAGGCTCCCTCACCCCGCAGCGCACCGCCGAGCTCTACGAGACCGTCGTCGCGGCCGGGGT
The DNA here is from genome assembly GCF_013410955.1 of Microbacterium sp. AK009. Taxonomy (GTDB): domain Bacteria; phylum Actinomycetota; class Actinomycetes; order Actinomycetales; family Microbacteriaceae; genus Microbacterium. The sequence goes on from NZ_JACCCG010000001.1 coordinate 434,656, forward strand.
CGACCTGTTCGTCATCCGCGGCACCACCGTCTCGGCAGAGCACGTCTCCAGCGTCGCCGAGCCGCTGAACCTCAAGAAGTTCATCTACGACCTCGACGTACCCGTCATCGTCGGCGGGGCGGCGACCTACACCGCCGCGCTCCACCTCATGCGCACCGGCGCCGCCGGGGTGCTCGTCGGCTTCGGCGGGGGAGCGGCCTCGACGACACGCGCGACCCTCGGCATCCACGCCCCCATGGCGACCGCGGTCGCCGACGTGGCCGGCGCGCGCCGCGACTACCTCGACGAGTCGGGCGGGCGCTACGTGCACGTCATCGCCGACGGCGGTGTCGGCACCTCCGGCGACATCGTCAAGGCCCTCGCGATGGGCGCCGACGCGGTCATGCTGGGCGTCGCGCTCGCGCGCGCGACCGATGCGCCCGGCGGCGGGTTCCACTGGGGCCCTGAGGCCCACCACGCGAAGCTCCCGCGCGGTCGCCGCGTGAAGGTCGACCAGGTCACCACGCTCGAGTCGATCCTCTACGGCCCGGCGCCGGTCGCCGACGGCACCGCGAACCTCATCGGGGCGCTGAAGAAGTCCATGGCGACGACCGGCTACTCCGACCTCAAGGAGTTCCAGCGCGTGGAGGTCGTCGTCGCGCCCTACCCGCAGTGATGACCCAGCCCGCCCCGCTGCCTCAGCCGGCTGCGCCGCAGGAGTTCCCGCCGACGCTGCGCGAGGTGATGATCCGGCCGCAATGGATCGCGCTCCTGGCGCTCTCCCTCGTGGTCGCCGGCCTGTTCGCGTGGCTCGGCCAGTGGCAGCTCGGGCGGGCGATCGACACGGCGCCCCTTCCGCCGGGGGCGACCGAGCAGGTGCGCCCCCTGGACGAGGTGAGCGAGCCCGGCGAGTACCTCCCCGAGCCCTTCGTGGGGCAGCGCGTGAGCGTGAGCGGCTCGTGGGTACCCGGTGACTTCATCGTCGTCTCCTCCCGCTTCAACGACGGGGTCGAGGGCTACTGGGTGACCGGGCAGCTGCGCGTCGCCGACACCGTCACACCCACCTCGATCGCCGTCGCGGTCGGATGGGCGCCGACGCAGGATGCCGCGGACGCGGCCGCCGAGCGCCTGAACGCCGACGTCGCGGGTGGGGCTTCTCCGATCGCGATCGAGGGGCGCCTCATCTCCGACGAGGGCGCGGTCCCGCCGCCGTCGGGCGCGGATCCGCAGACTTCGATCCGGATGTCGCCGGCCGCCCTCCTCTCGCGATGGAGCGACACGGCGGGGCTGGAGGTCTACCGGTCGTACATCGTCGCCGAGGTGCCGCAGGGCGGGCTCGACCAGATCGTCTCGGCGCCGCCCGAGGCGGGGTCGGCGGTGAACTGGCTGAACATCTTCTACGCCGCCGAGTGGGTCATCTTCGCGGGCTTCGCGTTCTACCTCTGGTACCGGCTGGCCAAGGACGCCTGGGAGAAAGAGGTCGAGGACCTCGAAGACGCCCGCGCCGCGTCATCCGCCTGACGCCCGCTGCAGGTCCGCCGTCGGCGACAGCCGGTAGGCGGCCCGGTAGTCGCGCGAGAAGTGAGCCGCGCTGAGGTAGCCGACGGCCGAAGCCGCCTGCGACGCAGACCGCCCCTCGGTGAACATCGCACGCCGAGCCTCCCCGAGGCGGAGGCGCTTCAGGTATCGCATCGGAGTGAGCCCGGTGATCTCACGGAATCGCCGTGTCAGCGTCGCGGGGCTGATGTGACAGAGCGCCGCCGCTTCGTCGACCGTCCACGGACGCGCGAGGGCCGCCGCGAAGTGCTCGATCATCGTGCTGACGGTCTCGGCGTGAGCATGCTCGGCCGCGGCGTGCAGCCTCGCGGCCTGGTCGCTCTGCAGGAGCCGAAGGGTGAGTTCCCGGCTGATCAGGGGCAGAAGCACCGGGATGTCCTCGGGAGTGTCCAGGAGACCGAGGAGTCGGTCGACGGCGTCGGCGATATCCGCCGTCGTCGTGCCCAGTCGCGGGGGCGTGGGCTCCTGTGCGGAGGGCGGGCGCGGGAGCTGGCCGGCGACCTCGGCGACGATTGCGGGATCGAGCTGCCAGTTCAGGGAGAGGAAGTCGCCATTGGCGCCCGTGTCGACGACGCGGGCGATGATTGGCAGCTTGACCGGAGTGATGAGGAACCGGTCCGGTCCCCACTCCAGGCCCCCGGAATCGCCGTCGATGGTCTGCTTGCGACCGTGGAGCACCATCGCAAGACACGGGGGGTAGCGCACGAACAGCATCGGTGTCGGCGCGGTGGTGCGTCCGAGCGTGACTCCCAGCGACTCTGTGCGGCGGAGGCTCCCGATGTGACGGCGAGCCGTGTCGGCCGCCCGATCGAGAGTCGCCGTCGTGCGGGCATCCATCTGCCCATCAAACCTCATCACGCCCGCCGTTCCTGACGTTTTCCGTCAAGGTCCCGACGCGACGGGGCAAGCTCCCCGCGTCGTCGGGCAGGAGTCTTGAGACATGACCTCTTCTTCTGTCCCCACCCTTCCCCGCGACGAGCGTCTGGCCGGCCGCACGGCGATCGTGACCGGATCCTCGAGCGGGATCGGCGAGGCGATCGCCCACGTCCTGGCCGCGTCCGGAGCCCACGTCGTCGTCCACGGCCGCAGCACAGCGCGCACCGAGGCGGTCGCCGCTGCCATCGGCGCGCGCGGCGGACGTGCCTCTGTCGTCATCGCCGACCTGGCCGAGAGCCCCACCGCCGCGCGGGACTTCGCCGCGCGGGCCGTCGACGCCCTGGGCGGACGGGCCGACATCCTCGTCAACAACGCGGGGATCTTCCCCGTCGGACCGACCGCGGATCTTTCGGATGAGGATGTCGCGGCGCTCCTGGCGACCAACATCCGCGTTCCGCACGATCTCGTCGGGGCCCTGGCCCCAGCCATGGCCGAGCGCGGCGAGGGGGTTGTCGTGAACATCACCTCGTGGATGGCGAACGTGGGGACCCCGGCGGTGGGCCTGTACCCGGCGACGAAGGCCGCCCTCGACCATCTGACGAAGGCGTGGGCGGCCGAATACGGCCCGCAGGGTGTGCGCGTGAACTCCGTCGCCCCCGGCGCGACTCTGACCCCCGGGAACGCCGACGCCGCCGCGATCCTCGAGGCGATGACCGCCGGATCTCCGGCGGGCACGCCCGGACGCCCCGTCGACATCGCGTTCGCCGTCCGGTACCTCGCGTCGGACGAGGCGGCATACGTGCACGGTGCGACGATCGACGTCGACGGGGGAATCGTCTCCGCCCGCGTGTGACCCGCAGCCGTGTGAGCCGCCCCCGCACCTGGTTCGGCACCGAGACATCCGAATCGGGCCGGGGGCACCGGCCGGTAGACTCGGGACATGCCGCGTGCCCCGAAACTCGCCTCGTTTCCGGCGATCCGCGGAGCGCTGACCTTCTACCAGATCTGCTCGATCATCACCGGTGTGGGCCTGCTCCTGCTCGTCGCGGAGATGATCCTGAAGTACACCCCGCTGCACATCGAGTTGTTCGCGGGAGGCTCGGGCGGGTTCCTCTGGTTCGCGCCCGTCATCGCCGGCGCCGACTGCCTGTGGTGGTCGCTGTTCCTCCCCGCGACGAACAGCTGCGAGATGATCTCCACGGGTGACGGGTTCAACATCTCCCTGTTCATCCTCGTCGCGCACGGCTGGTTCTACGTCGTGTACCTCTTCGCGTGCTTCCGCATCTGGAGCCTCATGCGCTGGCCGTTCCTGCGCTTCATCACCCTCGCCCTCGGCGGCGTCGTGCCGCTGCTGTCCTTCTTCATGGAGGCGCGGGTGGCTCGCGAGGTCCGCCGCTACCTCGCTGAGCGCGAGGCCCAGGCCGCGGCCGCGGCATCCGAATCTCCCACCGTCCCCGCTTCGGAAGGCACCCGGTGACCGAACAGACCGAGACGTCGCAGCGTCCCGTCCTCGTCGTCGACTTCGGCGCGCAGTACGCGCAGCTGATCGCCCGGCGGGTCCGCGAGGCCGGGGTGTACAGCGAGATCGTGCCGCACACCGCTACGCCCGACGAGATCGCCGCGCGCGAGCCCGTCGGCATCATCCTCTCCGGCGGACCTTCGTCGGTGTACGAGGACGGCGCTCCGGCTCTCGACCCGGGTGTCCTCGAACTCGGGGTCCCGACCCTGGGCATCTGCTACGGCTTCCAGGCCATGGCGAAGGCCCTCGGCGGGGAGGTCGCTCACACCGGTCTCCGCGAATACGGGGCCACCGACGCCACGATCGTCGCTGAGGGGACGCTGCTCGAGGGCCAGCCCGCCGCGCAGAACGTCTGGATGAGCCACGGCGACCAGGTCGCCAAAGCACCGGAGGGCTTCGACGTGCTCGCCCGCACCGCCGCGACCCCGGTCGCCGCGTTCGCGAACGACGCCCGGCGGCTGTACGGCGTGCAGTGGCATCCCGAGGTGAAGCACACCGACCACGGTCAGGCGGTGCTCGAGAACTTCCTGCACAAGGCCGCAGGCCTCCCCGCCGACTGGAACAGCGGCAACGTCATCGCCGAGCAGGTCGAGAAGATCCGCGCCCAGGTCGGCGGCGCCCGCGTCATCTCGGCCCTGTCGGGCGGGGTCGACTCGGCGGTCTCGACGGCGCTCGTGCACCGCGCGGTCGGCGACCAGCTGACGGCGATCTTCGTCGACCACGGGCTGCTGCGGAAGGGCGAGCGCGAGCAGGTCGAGAACGACTACGTCGCCTCCACCGGTGTGCGGCTGGTCACCGTCGACGCGCGCGAGCAGTTCCTCGCCGCGCTCGAAGGGGTTTCTGACCCGGAGCAGAAGCGCAAGATCATCGGGCGCGAGTTCATCCGCGCGTTCGAGGCCGCCGAGCGAGATCTCGTCGCCGAGGCGGCGGCCGACGGCGAACCGATCCGGTTCCTCGTGCAGGGCACGCTCTATCCCGACGTCGTGGAGTCGGGCGGTGGCACGGGGGCGGCCAACATCAAGTCGCATCACAACGTCGGGGGCCTTCCCGAAGATCTGCAGTTCGAGCTCGTCGAGCCGCTGCGCACCCTGTTCAAGGACGAGGTCCGCGCGATCGGGCGCGAGCTCGGCCTCCCGGAGGCGATCGTCGCGCGCCAACCGTTTCCGGGCCCCGGCCTCGGCATCCGGATCGTGGGTGAGGTCACCGCTGACCGTCTCGAGATTCTGCGTGACGCCGACGCGATCGCGCGGGCCGAGCTGACCAAGGCGGGCCTCGACGGGGAGATCTGGCAGTGCCCCGTGGTGCTCCTGGCCGATGTGCGCTCGGTCGGCGTGCAGGGGGATGGCCGCACCTACGGGCATCCGATCGTCCTTCGCCCGGTGTCGTCGGAGGATGCGATGACGGCGGACTGGACGCGCCTGCCCTACGACGTGCTGTCGAAGATCTCCAACCGCATCACCAACGAGGTCCGCGAGGTCAACCGGGTGGTGCTCGACGTCACGTCCAAGCCCCCCGGCACCATCGAGTGGGAGTGAGGCCGTGCCGGCGCGGGGTGCCGGCGGCGTGCGGGGTGCCGGCGGCGTGCGGGTTGCCTGCGGTGTGCGGGGTGATCGACGCACCGGAGGACCGATCGCGCGCGAGCGACCTCCCGTGAGCGGATCTCCTCCCGTGCGCCCGGCCTGCCCCGAGAGGAAGATGGAACGGTGACCGTCTTCCCCGATGCCGAGTACGTCATCCTCTCCAGCCGGCTGATCCCCGACCGGGACGGCGGGTACACCCTCGCAACCCTCGCGCGGGCGCGGCAGATGGCTGCCGCCGGCGTGCACGGCGGGCGAGGGCCGCTCCTCCTCACCGTCGATCCGGGCACCCCCGAGGAGCACGCGCACCACCGCGCCGTCTTCGACGGACGTGACCTCATCCTCGGCGTCGACCGCATGCGGAACCTCTTCGACGAGGCGATCGGAGCGGATGGCGGTGCCGCCGCGTGGCTGCTCGATGCCGCGCGCCCCGGCGATGCCGATCCGGCCCTGCAGTACCGGGCGGTGCCCGGCGATCGCCCGGCCCTGTCGCTTCCCGTCATTCCCGACGACCCCGACTGGCACATCACCACCGCCCCGATCGCCGTGCACGGTCCGGATGGGCGGGTGCGCGGCATCCTGTCCGGGTTCGGTGCGCTGTACCGCGCGTGGCTGGAACATGTGACGGCAGGACTTCGGGCGGGTGACCCGGCGCGGCCCGTCATCGTCGTGTGCGAGTCGCGACAGCTCGGCGAGCTGCTCGCCGGGTGGGACGACCCCGATGTGCGGCTGCTGCACTCGATCCACACCGTGCACATGGAGCCGCCGTACACGCTCGACGCCGAGACGAACGCACTGTGGGAGCGCTGGTTCAGCGTCGCCGAGCGCTTCGATGCGGTGCTCTGGCCCACCGTGGCGCAGCGCGACGCGATCCAGGAGCGGTTCGGGGCGTCGGATGTGCACATCGTCGTGCCGAACGCGGTGCCCGCCGCCTCGGCGGTCGCGCCGCTCGCCGGCCGCGATCCGAACCAGGTCGTGATGCTCAACCGCCTGGCGTTCCAGAAGCGCGTCGATCATGCCGTGCGCGCGTTCGCCGGCGTCATCCGTGTTCTTCCCGAGGCGCGGCTCGATATCTACGGCGACGGGCCGCTGCGCGAAGAGGTGCAGGCGCTCATCGACGAGCTCGGAGTCGGTTCGCACGTGGTGCTGCGCGGATCCACGGATGACCCGGAGCGCGTGCTCGATCACGCCGCCGTGTTCCTCTCCACCTCTCGGCACGAGGGCCAGGGGCTGTCGCTGGCGGAGGCGCTGGTGCGCGGGTGCCCGGTGGTCGCCTATGACGCACCCTTCGGACCGGCCGAGGCGCTCGCCGGCGGAGGCGGACTGCTCGCGCCGAACGGCGACATCGAGGCGATGACGCAGGCCCTGGTGCGTGTGCTCACCGACCTCGACCTGCGCCACCGGCTCTCGGTCGAGGCCGTCGAGGCGGCGCGGCGCATCGAGCCCGAGCACGTGATGACGGCGCTGGCCGGCGCGGTGCGCGACGTGCTGGCGAGGCCGTCCCGGCGGGTGTGAGCGCGTCGCGCCGCGCCGCGCGCGCCTCGCGCCGCACGCCATGGGTGCCGCCCGCGCGCTTCGCGCGCCCCGCATCTCGCCTTCGTGAGGATTTTTGCTCTTCGCGCGGATCGGAGAGCCCCTTCCGGTCCGCGTGAGCGCGAATCTCTTCGTGAACGCGGGGAAGCGGTGCGGCCCGCGCCGCGCGCGCTTCGCGCGCCCCGCATCTCGCCTTCATGAGGCTTTTCGGTCTTCACGCGGATCGGAGAGCCCCTTCCGGTCCGCGTGAGCGCGAATCTCTTCGTGAACGCGGGAAAGCGGTCCGGCCCGCGCCGCGCGCGCCGCGCGCCCACGCTTCTCGCCTACATGAGGATCTTCGGTCTTCACGCGGAGCGGAGAGCCCCTTCCGCGCCGCGTGAGCGCGGATTCCCGCGTGAGCGCGGGGAGGGAAGCGCGAACGCGGGGAGAAGCCGCCCCACTCTGCGCTGAGCCGATCTGCCCAGGGCGGCGCGGGCGGCCGGGCCCGCGGCATCCGTCGCACGATGAGTGCATGTCAGACACTCCCCGCCCTCCGGCGTTCGGTCCCGAGACCCGACGCGAACTGTTCCACCACCGGGTGCTCGTGCTCGACGGTGCGCTCGACGACGACAACGGCACGCTGCTCACCACGCAGCTGCTCACCCTCGCGGCCGAGGATGAGGCCGCCGACATCGCCCTGTGGATCCACTCTCCCGGCGGATCGGTGCCGGCCATGCTCGCGATCCGCGACGTGATGCGGCTGATCCCCAATGACGTCGCCACCCTCGCCCTCGGCATGGCCGCCAGCGCCGGGCAGTTCCTGCTCTCGGCCGGGACGAAGGGCAAGCGCCGCGCCCTCCCGCATGCGCGGGTGCTGATGCACCAGGGTTCGGCGGGCATCGGCGGGTCGGCGGTCGAGGTGGAGATGCAGGCCGACGACCTCCGCCACACGCGCGACACCGTCCTCGCACTTATCGCCGACGACACCGGGCAGCCCGTGGCGCGGGTCTTCGACGACTCGCTCCACGACCGCTGGTACACCGCCGCCGAGGCGCAGGCCTACGGCTTCATCGACGGGATCGTCGACGGCTTCGACCAGGTCGTGCCGCGCCGCCGGCGGCCGGCCGGTCTCAGCGTCAGCGCATCGGAGGTGGCGGCGTGAGCGGGTACACGATCCCGAACGTGGTGGCGCAGCATCCGCGGGGAGATCGCATCATGGATGTCTACTCGCACCTTCTCGCAGAACGCGTGGTCTACCTCGGCACCGCCATCGACGCGGGCGTCGCGAACGCCCTCATCGCCCAGCTGCTGCACCTGGACGCCGACAGCCCGGAGCGCGACATCCAGCTCTACATCAACTGCGAGGGCGGCGACCCCGCGGCGATGCTCGCGATCTACGACACGATGCAGCACGTGCGGCCGGATGTCGCGACGACCGTCGTCGGGCAGGCGATCGGCGTCGGGGCGGTGCTGCTGGCCACCGGCGCCGCCGGGAAGCGGGCTGTGCTCCCGCACGCGCGCGTCGTGCTGCATCAGCCTGCCGGTCAGGGTCGCGGCGCGATCCCCGACTTGATCCTCCAGGCCGACGAGCTCGTGCGGGTGCGCGGTGAAGTCGAGGAGATCCTCGCGCGGCACACCGGTGTCGATGCGGCGAAACTCCGCGTCGACACCGACCGCGACCGTGTCTTCACCGCTGCCGCGGCCGTGGACTACGGCCTGGCCGACACGGTCCTCGAGCGGGCGTAGCCGCCGCGGGTCCTCAACTCCTGCATTTCGGGTCGTCGGGCACCGGATTGCGGTCGCTGAGCCACGCCCGGCGCCGGAATGCAGGAGTTAGGGACAGGCCCGCCCTCGCACTCACCTGCGCAACTCCTCTCATTCGCCTCGCGCAGCCCGCGTTTCCAGCCGATCGGCGCCCCCCGCCCCCGAATCTGAGGAGTTATGCAGACGCCGCCGCCCGCACCGCCGCCACCGCATCGGCGGGCCGGCCGCGCCAGGGCGCGCCGTGGCCGGGAAGGATCCACTCCACGTCCAGCGCGGCGAGCCGGTCGAGCGAGGCGAGGGCCTCGGCCGGCTCATCGGTGAAGGGGGCGGGCTGCGGTCCGACCTCGCCGGTGAGCACCGACCGTGTCGTGAGGGCGTCACCGACGAACGCCGCCCGCACCGCGGGAACATACACCGCGACGCTCCCGGGGGAGTGGCCCGGCAGCGCGACGATCCGCGGATCGCCGGGAAGGGGAAGCACCTGGCCGTCGACGATCTCGACGACCTCGGTGAGGTGCCGGGTACGCGCCCCGCCCTTGCGCGCGGCGTAGAGGAAGAAGCCGACGAGGGCGCCGAGGCGCTTCCGACCCATCGCCGTCGGCGGCTTCGGGCCGCCCTTCGCCCGCTCCGCGTCGGCAGCGTGCACGTACACGGGCACACCGTGCTCGCGCCGCAGGCGCTCGGCGAAACCGAGGTGATCGCTGTCCCCGTGGGTGAGGATGACCCCGCGGATGTCGCTGAGGCCGCGTCCCATCGCGCCAAGCTCGCGCAGCAGGTCGCGCCAGTGCCCGGGGAGTCCGGCGTCGATCAGGGTGATCCCGTCGGCGGTCTCGACGAGGTAGGCCGCGACGATGTCGTTGCCGATGCGGCGGAGCTGGGGGGCGAGTCGCATTGCCGTCTTCTCTCTAGGTGGATTACCATAGCTACGGTACATAGCCTTCATGGCTAACGTCAATAGCTGTCCGATATTCCCCGGAGGCCGCGATGCCCACGCCCGAGCGCACCACCCTCCCCGCGATCGTCGCCTCGGCGCGGGAACTACTCGAGCAGAGCGGGGCCGCGGGGGTGACCATGCAGGCCGTGGCCGAACGCGTCGGCGTGCGCGCGCCCTCCCTGTACAAGCGAGTCCGCGACCGGGACGAACTCCTCCGCCTCGTGGCCGAGGACGCGGCATCCGATCTCTCCCACCGCTTCGCCGCCACCGGCGGAACCGTCACTGAGCTCGCCCACGCGTACCGCGCCTTCGCCCATGCGAATCCCAAGAGCTTCCGCTTGCTGCTCGACTCCGATGCGGCGGCGGGGGCGTTCCGCGACGTCGCCGGCCCCATCCTCGATGCGACGAAGAGCCTCGAGGCGGCCCGCCTCGTCACGGCGTGGGCGACGGGCTTCCTCACGATGGAGCTCGCCGGCGCGTTCCGCCTGGGCGGTGACCTCGACGAGGCCTACGCCTTCGGGCTCGACACCATCGTCGCCGGGCTCGACCGGGCGGCCTAGCGCTCGGCCTTCGGCCAGACCTTCCCCGCCCAGGGGTCGTAGTCGGCGACGAGGTCTTCCTGCGGGGGTCGCTCGCCCTCGGCGACGTGCTGGAGGTTCACCCGCACCCGGTACCAGAGGGAGGATGACCCGCGCATGCCGTCGATCATGACGTCGGCGGGATGCAGCTGCGCCGCCACCCCGGAGTGATGCGCCTTCCAGGTCTCGAGCGCCTCGAGCGCCTCAGGCTTCGTCTTCGTGCGGGCGACCTCGATGAGCGGCATCGTCGACTGCCGACGCCCCGAGCCGTCGCCGCCCCGCGGCGGCTTCTCGGCCGGCCCGAGCTCATCGGCGAGCCGGAGCAGTCCGTCGAGCGACCCGGCGGCGTCGTCGATGCCGGCATGCGGATCGCCGATCTCGGCGTACCGGGTGAGCATCGTGGGCACCGTGAAGGCCTCGGGACGGGCCGTGCGCACCTCGCCCCACGACAGCGGGGCCGACACGCGGGCGTCGGGCCGAGGCCTCACCGAGTACGCCGAGGCGACGGTGCGGTCCTTGGCGTTCTGGTTGAAGTCGACGAAGACGCTCTCGCCGCGCTCCTCCTTCCACCACCGCGCCGTCGCGAGGCCGGGTGCGCGGTTCTCGACCTCGCGCGCGAGGGTCTCGGCGGCGAGGCGCACCTGCTTGTAGTCCCACTCTGGGGCGATGCGGATGAGGATGTGCAGGCCCCGCGATCCGCTCGTCTTCGGCCATCCCGCGAGCCCGACGTCGTCGAGCACCTCGCGGGCGACGAGGGCGACGTCCACGATCTGCGACCACTCGACGCCGGGCATCGGGTCGAGGTCGATCCGCAGCTCATCGGGGTGGTCGAGGTCTTCGGCGCGCACCGGGTGGGGGTTCAAGTCGAGGCATCCGAGGTTCACGACCCACGCGAGCCCGGCCGCGTTGCGGATGACGGCCTCCTCCGCCGACGTGCCCGACGCATAGTGCAGCGTGGCGGTGTCGATGAAGGCCGGGTGGTTCTCGGGCACGCGCTTCTGGAAGAACGGCTCGGCGTCGATGCCGCGGGGGAAGCGCTTGAGCACCATCGGGCGGCCGCCCGCGCCGCGGAGTGCGCCGTCGGCGACGGTGAGGTAGTACTCGACGAGGTCGAGCTTGGTGATGCCGGGCTCGGGGAAGACGACCTTGTCGGGGCTGGATATCCGCACCTCCTCGCCGTCGACGTCGAGGATCGCGGGCGGTGTCTTCGCGGCCATGCGGCCCACCGTACTCGCGCGCGGGTCAGGCGGCGAGGGCGAACGCGCCGCGGACGCTCGTGCTACGCACGCTCTGGACGCTCCGCAGATCGTCGGCGACGCCGAGCGTCAAGTCGATGAGCGTGGTGTCGAGGGCGCCGGCGATGGCGGCGATCATCTCGCTCGAGGGCTCCTTGCGGCCGCGCTCGACCTCCGAGAGATACTGCGGCGACACCCCCGCACGGTGGGCGGTGTCGGTGAGGCGCTCGCCGCGCTCGTGGCGCAGGCGCCGCAGGCGCTCGCCGAGGGCATCGCGCCACAGAGGTTCGGGCGGGAGATGGTCGCTCATGAAGCGAGGGTAGAGAGCGGATGCCGCGCTGCGCCACGCGTTCTGCTCACAGCAGAACGTCTCGCCCGGCGAGCCCGGCCGGGCCCGCTCTGCCTCGCCTGGCTCGCCTGTCCGTGGCTGCCGCCCTTGAGCCGGTGGCCGCGGGCACCGGCTCCACAGAATGACGCCACGTTCACACAATCTCGACGATCCGGTGTGAGATACGCCACATTCTGTGGGGGACGGTGCTGGCAGCCAACGGCCCGCGCCCGGCTGCCGTAAAACGGTCGAGTCGTGCCCGGGCAGGTAACGCGGAACGGCCGGCCCGAGCACCGGGCCGGCCGTTCGTGGCGCGAGTGAGGTCGCTACGCGCTATCCGCGTGGACTTACTCGCTGCCGCGAAGGATCGCGAGGATCCGGAGGATCTCGATGTAGAGCCACACGACGGTGACCATGATGCCGAAGGCGCTCAGCCAGCCGTACTGGCGCGGGGCGCCGTTGCGAACGCCCTGCTGCACCTGGTCGAAGTCGAGCACCAGCGAGTAGGCCGCCATGATGACGACGAGGACGCCGATGATGAGGCCCAGCGGGACACCGGGGATGATCTCCATGCTGCGCAGGCCGAAGGCGCCCCCCGCGATCGGAACGTTGAACAGCATGAGGCCGACGTTGATCAGCGAGAAGACCAGGTAGCCGACCATCGCGATGAGGAAGATCTTCGTCGCCCGCGCCGAGGCGCGGATCTTGCCGCTGGCGAACAGCGCGAGGGTCACGCCGACCACGACGAGGGTCGCGAGCGTCGCCTGGAAGACGATGCCCGGCCACTGCACCTCGAAGAACGCCGAGATGCCACCGACGAAGAGTCCCTCAGCCGCGGCATAGGCGAAGATCAGCGCGGGGCGGACCTTCTTGCGCGACGTGAAGATGATCACCAGCGCCAGGACGAACCCGGCGAGGCCACCGACGATCATCGGCAGCACCGAGACGTTCGGGGTCGTCGGCACGAGGCCGCCGAGCGTCCACACCCAGCCGACGGCGGCGGTGACGAGGAGGATCGCGAAGAGCGACACCGTCTTGACGACGGTGTCCTCGATCGTCATCCGTCCGGTCTCGACCGAACCGGCAGGCGGGCCGGCGAAGGCGCCTTCGAGCTGCGCCTGCGCGGCGAGGTCGACGCCACCACGCGAGGCGGAGCCTGCGGCGTCGGCGGGCGGCGGAGTCAGGCTTGCTGCACGCGCACCGCCCGGGTATGACTGCACGGCGCGCGGGTCCTGGAACGCCGGATTGTTGAATGCGGGGTTGTTGAGGGCCACTGCTCTCACACTCCAAAGTATTCGGGCCACAGCGGTGTGCTGTGAATCAACGATATCGGACCCTTCCCGATTCCCGGCAGGTGGGGTGCTGTGAAGCGACTATGAGCAGAGCTGAGCGTCTAGCCTGAAACCGTGCGCCGCCCCCTCGTCATCGGCCATCGGGGTGCCCCCGGCTACCGTCCCGAGCACTCGCGCTTCTCCTACGCGCTGGCCCTCGAGATGGGGGTCGACGCCGTCGAACCCGACGTGGTGCTGTCGAAAGACGGCGTGCTGGTCGTCCGCCACGAGAATGAGATCTCGGGAACCACGGATGTCGCGGCGCGACCCGAATTCGCCGATCGCCGCACCACGAAGGAGGTCGATGGCATCGCCCTGACCGGGTGGTTCACCGAGGACTTCATCTGGGACGAGCTCGCCACGCTCCGCTGCCGCGAGCGCCTGCCCGAGGTGCGCCCTGCAAGCGCGAGTTTCGACGACCGTCAGCCGGTGCTGCGCCTGACCGACGTGCTCGACCTCGTCCGCGACGCGTCGCTCGCCCAGGGGCGCGAGATCGGCGTCGTCCTCGAGATCAAGCACGCCACCTACATGGACTCGCTCGGCTTCGACCTCGCCGCCATCATCCACGGCGACCTGCGCGCGGCCGGGTGGGCGGCGGGGGAATGGCCTCTCATCGTGGAGTCGTTCGAGTCCAGCATCCTGTTCGCCCTGCAGGATCGGGGGCTCCCTGCCCGCTACGTCTATCTCCTCGAAGCGGCGGGGAAGCCGTTCGACCTCGTGGTCGCCCACGGCGAGGACGCCCCGACCTATCCGTCGATCGCCGAGCCGGGGGGCCTGGACAGCCTGGTCGGACGCGTCGACGGCATCAGCGTGGACAAGCGGATGCTGCTGGCCCCCGACCGCCTGGGCCGGGCCAGCGACCGCTCGCGGATCGTCGCCGACGCCCACGAGCGTGGCCTCGAGGTCTTCACGTGGACGTGCCGGCCCGAGAACCCCTTCCTCCTGAAGCAGTTCCGGGGCGCGGGCGGCAAGGCGGCGTTCGGCGACTACGAGAGGGAGTGGGCACTCATCGCCGACGCGGGCGTGGACGGCGTCTTCGTCGACCACGCCGACCTCGGCGTCCGGTTCTTCCGCGACCGCCTCACTTCTGAGGGTCGTGGCCCCAGTTCATGAGGGAGTAGCGCCACGACGTCTCGGTGACATCCCCGCTCGGGCGCTGCGCTGAATGCCGTGAGACGTACCCGGTGACCTTCTTCATGTGCGCGTAATCGCTGTCGGTGAGGTCGGCCTTCTTCTTCTCGAGGATCTTCACGATCCGCCGACCCGAGGCGTGACCGGTCGATTCGCCGCCGCCGTCCTTCTGCCCGACGTCCTTCGACTCATCGGTGTCGAGCCACTTCTCCAGCTCCCGCGTCGTCATGTTCACGGCCTCGGCGAAGTCATCCGCGATCTTCTTCTGCTCGTCCTTGTCCATGGCGCGATTGTGTGTCGGCACACGCCGGGAATGAACCCCTTGCATCCCGCGCTGGCACATGCAAGCCCGAACCGGTTCCTGAGAGCCTCATGCCAAGGTGCGTATACGCCCCGCGTAGACTTTTGGTTTCACCGACGGGCGTGCTCGAGCCCGTCGAACGGAGGTTTCGTGGCCGGAAATGCGACCACTCGGTTCGGCAACGTGTCGTTGCTGTCGGTGGCGAGCGTGCTCCCGAGCCGGGTGACCACCTCCGACGACATCGAGGATCGCCTCTCCGAGGCTCTGGCCCGCCTGCGGCTGAAGCCCGGACTGCTCCGCCGCGTGGCGGGCGTCAACGAGCGCCGGAACTGGGCCGCGGGCGAGTCATCGGATGACGCCACCATCGCCGCCGGTACGAAGGCGCTCGCCGAGGCGGGTGTCTCCCCGGGCGATGTGGGCCTCCTCATCAACACCTCGGTGACCCGCAAGCACCTCGAGCCCTCGGTGGCGGTGCGCCTGCACCACGGCCTCGGACTCCCCACCTCGGCGATCAATTTCGACATCGCCAACGCCTGCCTCGGATTCGTCAACGGCATGAGCCTTGCCGCCGGCATGATCGAGTCGGGCCAGATCCGCTACGCGATCGTCGTCAACGGCGAGGACGCCGACGAGATCCAGGTCAACACCATCAACCGACTGGTGAACTCCAACGCCGATCGTGACGGGTTCATGAGCGAGTTCGCCTCGCTCACCCTCGGCTCGGGTTCGGCGGCGGCGGTACTGGGCCGCGCGGACGAGCATCCCGAGGGCCATCGGCTGCTCGGCGGGGTGACCCGCGCCGCCACGCAGTTCCATGAGCTGTGCGTGGGGAGCGTCGACGGCATGTTCACCGACGCCAAGGCGCTGCTCAAAGGCGGTCTCAACCTGGTCGTCTCGGCGTGGAAGGAGGCGGCACCCGAGTGGAAGTGGTCGGGTATGGACCGCTACATCACCCACCAGGTCTCCTCGGTGCACACCAACTCGATCGTGAAGGCCGCCAAGCTCGACCCCGAACGGGTGCCGGTCACGTACGACCGCTACGGCAACGTCGGACCCGCGTCGATCCCCATCACCCTCGCCGAGCAGCAGTCGTCGCTCCAGCGCGGCGACCGGGTGCTCCTCATGGGCGTCGGGTCGGGGCTGAACACCGCGATGATGGAACTGGCCTGGTGACGGACCGGTGACGTCGCCGGCCGCGCTGCCCCCCGAAGGTCTTCCCGGACTCGACCCCCGGTTCTCACGCCTCATCGCCGTTCCCGGCCGCGGGGTGGACGAGGGGAGGACGCGCACCTGGCACGTCCTGGACACCGGCCCCGCACTCGAGACGCTCGGCGTCGCCCCGAGGGGGACGATCCTCGCGGTGCACGGCAACCCGACCTGGTCGTACCTCTGGCGGAGCATCGTCGCGCGCTCGTTCGCGGCCGCGGAGGCGGGCGAGCACGCATGGCGGGTCATCGCCGTCGACCAGCTCGACATGGGCTTCTCCGAACGCACCGACGTCATCCGCCCGCTCGCGCAGCGCGTGCTCGACCTCGCCACCCTCACCGACACCCTGGAGCTCGCCGGCCCGGTCGTCACCCTCGGGCACGACTGGGGCGGGGTCATCTCGCTCGGGTGGGCGGTCGATCACCCTGAGCTCCTCGCCGGGGTGATGCTGTTGAACACCGCCGTGCACCATCCCGAGGGGGTGCCGATCCCCGCGCCGCTCCGCCTCGCCGGTGCGCGGGGCGTGCTCGCCGCCTCGACGGTGCAGACCACGGCCTTCCTCGACACCACCCTGGCGCTCGCCTCCCCGGCGCTGACTCCGAAGGTGAAGGCCGCCTTCCGCGCACCGTACGCCACCGCCGAGCGCCGTCGCGCTATCGGCGGTTTCGTCGCCGACATCCCCGTCGACGCCCGCCATGCGAGCTTCGCCGAACTGCAGCGGATCGCCGACGGCGTCAGCCGGCTGACGGTGCCCGCCCTGATGCTCTGGGGCCCTCGCGATCCGATCTTCAGCGACCGGTACCTCGACGACCTGGTCGAGCGGATGCCGCAGGCCGACGTCCACCGCTTCGAAGGCGCCGGGCACCTCATCGCCGAGGATCGCGACTATGCCGCCGCCGTGCTGACCTGGCTCGCCGAGCCTCACGGAATCGCGTCAAAATCACACTCCTCCGCCGGAGAAGTGGGGAGTTCGCGCGATTCTGTGGGTGTGGCGGAGGGCGCGGGCGCCGCGCGGGTGGAGGCGCAGGGTGCCGCCGGCGGCGGGGTGCGGTCGCGGGACGCGGACGCCGCGCGCGTGCAAGCGCAGGGTGCCGCCGGCGGAATGGATGCCGCGTGGACCCCGCTCTGGGAACGCCTCGACGCGCGCCGCGACGACGACGTCACCGCCGTCATCGAGATGGGCGCCACGGGTGTCGTCCGCCGCGTGAGCTGGCGGCAGCTGGACGACCGTGTCCGCACCCTCGCCGCGGGGCTCACCGCCCTCGGCGTGCGCGCTGGCGACCGCGTCTCTCTCCTCGTCCCCCCGGGCCCCACCCTGACGGCGATCATCTACGCGTGCCTGCGCATCGGCGCGGTCGTCGTCGTCGCCGACGCCGGTCTCGGTGTGAGGGGCCTCACCCGCGCCGTGCGCGGCGCCTGGCCCGACGTCGTCATCGGGGAACTCCCCGGCCTCACCGCCGCGCGGGTTCTCGGCTGGCCGGGCCTGCGCATCTCGGTGCCGACGCTCCCCGCCGTGACAGCCCGAGCCCTCGGCATCCGGCACAGCCTCGCCGACGTCACGCGGGAAGGTGCCGCAGCCGGCCTCCCGCCGAGCCCCGGCCCCGACGACCCCGCCGCGATCCTCTTCACCTCGGGCTCGACCGGCCCGGCGAAGGGGGTCGCCTACACCCACCGGCAGCTGTCGGCGCTCCGCGACATCCTCGCCGCGCATTTCGACGTCTCGTCGGGCACCGGCCTCGTCACCGGCTTCGCCCCCTTCGCTCTCCTCGGCCCCGCGCTCGGCACGCTCTCGGTGACACCCGACATGGACGTCTCGGCGCCCCGCACCCTCACCGCGTCCGCGGTCGCGGCGGCCGTCCGCGCGTCACAGGCGCGCATCGTCTTTCTCTCGCCGGCGGCGATCCTCAACGTCGTCGCCACCGCCGACGCCCTCACCGACGATGACCGGGCGGCGCTCGCCGGTGCGGAGACGTTCCTCTCCACCGGGGCGCCGATCAGCGAGGCGCTCCTGAGCGCGGCCGCGCGGGTGATGCCGAACGCGACCGCGCACACTCCGTACGGCATGACCGAGTGCCTGCTCGTCACCGACATCACCCTCGACGGCATCCGTGCGGCGGCCGAGGCTCCCGATGCCGGCGTCTGCGTCGGCACCCCGATCGGCGAGAACCGCATCCGCATCAGCGCCCTCGAGACGGACGGCCGCGCCACCGGCGACCCCGCCGAGACCCCGGGCGTCCTCGGCGAGATCCTCGTCTCGGCCCCCCACCTGAAGGACCACTACGACCGCCTCTGGCTCACCGACCGCGAGGCCTCGCGCCAGACGCCCGACGACGGCGGCCGCTGGCATCGCACCGGAGACGTCGGACACCTCGACGAGGGCGGCCGTCTCTGGGTCGAGGGGCGGGTGCCGCACGTGCTGGTCACCGCCGACGGACCGCTCGCCCCGGTGGGTCCCGAGCAGCAGATCGAGCGCGTCGACGGCGTCCGCCGCGCGGCGGTGGTCGGGGTGGGGCCGCACGGTCTCCGCCAGGCCGTCGCCGTGATCGAGACGACACCGGCCGCGCAAGGCCCGGGCCTCGCCGCCCCGGAGCTCGCTGCCCGCATCCGGGCCGCGACCGACACCCCGCTCGTCGCCGTGCTCGCCGTGCCGGCGCTTCCCACCGACATCCGCCACAACTCCAAGATCGACCGCACCCGCCTGTCGGGTTGGGCGGAGCGCGTGCTCTCCGGCGAGAGGCCGACGGCGCCGTGAAGGTTCTCGTCACCGGGGCATCCGGCTTCCTCGGCGGTGCCGTGGCGGCCGACCTCGTCGCCGCGGATCACGAGGTGCGCACCCTCCAGCGCCGCCCGTCCGGTGTCGCCGCGGCCGACGACATCCTGGGGTCGGTGACGGACCCGGATGCCGCGGCGCGCGCGATCGACGGCATGGACGGCGTCATCCACCTCGCCGCGAAGGTGTCGCTCGCCGGCGACCCGCGCGACTTCGAGGCCGTGAACGTCGGCGGCACGCGCACGATCCTCGATGCGGCCGAACGGGCCGGAGTCTCGCGGTTCGTCTTCGTCTCGTCGCCGTCGGTCGCCCATGCCGGGTCGGCACTCGCCGGGGTGGGGGCAGAGCCCGCCTCGCCCGAGCATGCGCGCGGCGACTACGCCCGCACGAAGGCCGCCGCCGAGCTCCTCGCCCTCTCGCGGGACAGCGCCGGGATGGCGGTCGTGGCGATCCGGCCGCACCTGGTGTGGGGGCCGGGCGACCCGCAGCTGGTGGAGCGCATCGTCGCGCGAGCGCGCGCCGGACGGCTGCCGCTGCTCAACGGCGGGACCGCGCTCATCGACTCCACCTACATCGACAACGCCGCGACCGGCATCACCGCCGCTCTCGTCCGGGCGGAGCACGCCCACGGGCGCGCGTTCGTGCTGACCAACGGCGAGCCCCGCGCCGTCGGGGAGCTCCTCGCCGGCATCTGCCTCGCCGCCGGCGTCGCGCCGCCACGGTGGAGCGTTCCGGCGGGCGTGGCGCGCGCTGCGGGCTCGGTCGTCGAGCGCATCTGGGCCGTGCGGCCCGGTGAGGACGAGCCCCCGATGACCCGTTTTCTCGCCGAACAGCTGTCCACGGCGCACTGGTTCGACCAGCGCGAGACCCGCGACGCGCTCGCGTGGGCACCGACGGTGTCGATCGACGAGGGCCTCGACCGCCTCGCCGAGCACTTCCGCGCCGAGCACTTCCGCGCCGCGCACTGACCCCCGCCGCGCGCGAACCTACGCCGCGAGCGGCACCCGCACCGCGAGCGACTCGATCGCGAGCCGGTACTCCTCGATCATCCGCTCGCGGGACAGGCGCGGCCGCGCCGCGAGTGCCCGGTGCCGGAGGACCGGCCGCGCGGCGAGCACCCGGTCCCAGGCCCCGGCGATCTCGATCGGATCGTGTGCGGTCACGACCCCGAACCCTTCGACGACACGGGCGGCGTCACCGACCGCGGTCGTGATGGGCGTCGCACCCGACGCCGCGCCCTCGATGAGGCACAGCGGCGACGCCTCGCCGAAGGCGCTCGTGAGCGCCACGATGTCGGCGATCCGGTGGAGGTTCGGCATGTCGTCGCGGATCCCCAAGGCGTGAATCCGGGAGGATGCCGCAACACCCGCCTCCCCGCACGCGGCACGCAACGCGGCGTTCGCCTCCGACATCCCCGCCCCGCACATGAGGTAGTGGGTGTCGGGCCGCCGCTGCGAGTGCGCAGCAACCGCTCGGAGGAACAGCCCGGGGTTCTTCATCGCGTCGAATCGCGCCGCGAAGAGCACGACGGGCGCGTCGGCGGGAATGCCGAGCGATCGCCGGATCGCTGCGCGCTCCGGCATCGTCCCCGGTCTGAACCGCTCCGTGTCGATGCCGTTCGCCACGACGTGCGTGGGAACCCCGTCCCCCAGCACCTCGCGGTAGGCGTCGCGGGTCGACTCCGCACAGGCGATCGCTGTGGAGACGAGCCCGGTCCGGGCAGCGTCGGCGAGCCAGTCGCGAGCGGGGCCGGCGTGTCCCGGATCGGAGCGGTGGAGGCTCACGGCGACGGGCACAGCGGGCATCATGCCCCGCTCGCGGAGGGCGAGGAGGAGCCCGAGCGGCTGCTCCTTCAACGACACCACGACGTCGGCCTGCCCGATCAGCGCTGCCGCCCGACGCAGCTGACGCGTCGAGAAGGCCTCGGGCCCGAGCGGCGTGTCGCCCGCCGTGCGCCCGAGGTTTCGCACCTCGACGCCCGCGGCGACGAGGCGTCGGCAGCGCGGGTCTTCCGCCATCCTCTGCACGGTCGCCTCGCGTCGCGCACGCGCCGCGATCGACAGGACGCGGTGATGCTGCGTGCCTCCGTGCAGCCCGGGCAGCCCGTGAAGCCCCGCGACGACATCGGTGTGCAGCACCCGGGCGCCTCCGGCGAAGAACCCTTCGTACAGCGACAGAACCCGGAGGGGTGCGGTCATCGTGGCGCCTCTCATCGATCCGAGCCGTCAGACAACGGTTGGTCAATGCTCGGGTTTCGGCGCCTCGAAGTCGATGAACGCAGAGCGTGGGGTGGGTGAACGGCGGATGACGGCTTCGAGCACCCCGCCGGCGACGCGCGCGGTGTCGAGCCACGACGGAAGGGTGGCGCCTGCGACGCGCGCCGCGCGCGTCATCCGGCCGCGGCGCTCGTGATCGGTGAGCACGGCGCGGAGCGCGGCGGCGAATGCCTGGGGGTCGCCGGGGGGCACGAGCATCCCTGCCTCGGCGGGCACGGTCTCAGGCACCGCGCCGGTGCGGCAGGACACGATCGGAACCCCCCACGCGAGGGCTTCGTCGAACACCAGGCCGTACCCCTCGTAGCGGGTGGCGAGGGCGAACACCGAGGCCTGCGCCCACAGCCCATCGAGCTCGTCGTTCCCGATGCCGCCCGCGATCCGCACCCGTCCCGCGAGCCCGAGGTCGGAAGAGAGCCGCGGCAGCGTCGCGGCGATTGGCGCATCCCACGGCGTCCCGACGATCTCGGCGCGCCAGTCGAGGTCGGTCAGCTGCGCCAGAGCGCGCAGCAGCACGTCGTGCCCTTTCCGGGGATGCTGGATCCCCACCGACAGGATCAGCGGTGGATCGGTGTCGCGCCGGACCCCCCGCGCGGGATCGGTCCCGGGCCGGGCGACCGTGATCATCCCGGGGTCGGCGCCGTACACGTCGACGAGCAGGCGTGCGGTGTGCGGACTCGGCACCAGCACCGCGGCGGCGAGCTGCAGATTGTCGCGCTCGTTCGTGTACAGGTACTCCCGCCGCTCGGGCGACAGCCCCTCCTCATGGGCGAGGGGGTGATGGACCATCCCCAGGATGGGTGCGCGCACGCGCGCGAGCGCCGCGGTCGGCATCGCCCCGAACACGAAGCCGTCCAGGATGAGCGGATGCCGCGGGTCGACCTCCTGCAGGGTCGCCAGCGTGGTATCCACGTCCTCATCGGACGGGTCGGGGAACGAGCCCGCCACCGGCAGGTACGCCGTGTCGACACCGATCTCGCGAAGCCCTTCGAGGAGGCGCTTCTCGTACAGGTACCCGCCGGTGACGGTGTCGAGGTCGCCGGGGATGGCGAAGGCGGCGCGCGCGCTCACGCCTGCTGCTCCGGTGCGTAGACGCGGAGCACCCGCGACTCGATGAGCCCCACCAGGGCATACCCGAGCGCGGAGAGCGCGGTCACGGCCACGACGGCGACGGCGAGGAGGTCGTAGCCCGACTGCGAGGCGGCGAGGGCCATTGCGGCGCCGACGCCGGTGCCGATCGCGAGCCATTCGACAACCGTGACGGCGAGCACCGCGGCCGGCACGCTCATGCGCGCGGCGGCGAAGAAGGCGGGGAGCATGGCAGGGATCCGCACCCGCACGAGCTGCACCCGCGCGGGCGCTCCGTAGCTGCGCAGCACGTCGAGCGCCTGGCCGGGTGCCTGGCGGAGGCCTTCGAGGCAGGCGATGAGGGTGGGGAAGAACACCATGAGCGCCACGAGGGAGATCGCGCCGACGGGACCGAGCCCCAGGAGCAGGATGACGAGGGGGGCCGTCGTGACGATGGGAACGGCGCGCAGCGCAATGGCGATCGGCATCGACACGGTCGCCGCCCGCGGGGCGAGCGTCAGGGCGATCGCACCGACGGCTCCGACGGCGAGGCCGGCGAGGTACCCGGCGACCGCGAGCACTGCGGTCTCACCGAGGGCGGCGAAGAGGATGCCGCGCACCTCGCCGCCGTCGTCGACCCCGGCGAAGATGCGGATGACGTCCACCGGCGTCCGGGCGAAGAACGGGCTGATCCCGGTGACCGCGATCCCTCCCCACCAGAGCGCGACGATCACGACGACGAAGGCCACCGTGGTGACGGCGGTGCTGCGCACCCGCTCGCGCCGTGGCAGGCGGGGGCGGACGGGCGCGAGGATGAGCGGCGGTCGCTCGGTGACGAAGCGGCGCCCGATCGCGCCGATCACGACATAGGCGATGACCGAGACGACGGTGGCGACGGTGGCGAGCGCCCAGGTGAGCTGGATGTCGAGGTCGCGCGACGCGCGGATCGTCAGCACGCCGAGTCCGCTCTGCGCGCCGGTGAACTCGCCGACCATCGCGCCGAGGAACGCCGCGGGCGCGGCGATCTGCAGCCCCGCGATGAGGTAGGGCAGGCTCGCCCGGGCACGCACGTGGACGAGCGCCGCACCCGCGCCCCTCCCGTACGACCGGACGAGGTCGAACCAGGTCGCGGGGGCCGCGCGGAGCCCCACGAGGAGCGGGATCATCGTGGTGTAGTACACCGCGAGGGCCGCGAGGACGACCTGCGGGCCGTCGCCCGGGCCCAGGATGACGCGCAGCACCGGTCCGGTCGCGACGAGCGGCAGGCAGAACACCACGAGCGCCACGGCGGTGACCACCCGCTCGGTCGCGGGCAGCAGCACGGCGAGGGCGGCGAGGGCGATCGCGGCGAGGTTGCCGAGGACGAATCCGGCGAGGGCGGCCTGGCCGGTGACGAGGAGGGCACGCCCGAGCAGCCCCGCCTGGGTGACGAGGGCGGCGGCGACCTCGCTGGGCGCGGCGAGCACGAAGGCCGAGGTGAGCAGGCGCGCCGCGATCTCCCACACGACCAGGAGCAGGACGACGGCGATCGCCGTGTCGCGCCAGGCCCTGGCGCGTGTCGTGGTGACCGTCGTCATGCCGCCCGTGACCGCGAGAGCGCCTCGGTCACCGCGGCGACCACCCGGTCGAACGCCGCATCGTCGTCCCGCGTTACCGCGATGTCGGCCACCACCCGCGCCGGGCGCGGGCTCAGCACGACGATGCGGTCCGCGAGGCGCGCGGCCTCCGAGATGGAGTGGGTGACGAGCAGCGTCGTGGTGCCGCGCTCCCGCCAGAGCGGGGGGAGCTCGGCGATGAGGTCCTGCCGGGTGAGTTCGTCCACCGCGCCGAACGGTTCGTCCAGGAGCAGCAGGCGCGGCTCGGTGATGAGCGCCCGGGCGATGGCGGCGCGCTGCCGCATCCCTCCCGATAGTGCCGCCGGCCGGGCGTCGCCGAAGCCCTCCAGGCCGACGCGTGCGATCATGCGGTCGATCGCTGCCGGGTCGGCGTCGCGGCGGGTGAGGGTGAGCGCGAGAGCGGCGTTCTGACGAACGCTCCGCCAGGGGAGGAGCGAAGGGTCCTGGAACGCGACGGCGAGTTCGCCGCGCTCGGCGACCGCGTGCGGCGAGTCGCCGTCGATCGTGATCGACCCGGAGGTGGGGTCTTCGAGCCCGGCGATCATCCGCAGGAGCGTCGACTTGCCGCATCCCGATGGCCCCACCAGAGCGGTCGTCGAGCCGCCCGCGAACTCCAGATCGAGCGGGGCGACCGCCTCGAGCCCGTCGGGGTAGACCTTCCCTGCGCCCTCGATGAGGACCCGGGGCTCAGCTGCCATGGACTTCTTCCAGCACCGACCGATCCCAGAGGTCGGCGGGGACGTTCTGACCGAGCAGGGCGAGCGTCTCGCGGTTCTGCGCCACGGACTCGTCCGTCCACCAGCCGAAGCCGTTCTCGTCGGTGACCTCCGAGAACATCAGCGGCACCTGCCGCTCGGCCTGCAGTTCCTGCGTTTCCAGGTCGAGACCCGCGTCGGGGAACATCTCCAGCGTGAGGGCGGCCGCCGCGTTCGTGTCGGCGTGGTACTCGTCCCATCCGCGCACCTCGCCGCGCATGAGGGCGACGAGGTCGGCGCGCCGGTTCGCAAGGCTCTCCTCGGTGGCGATGTAGGTCTGCGAATGCAGCGCGTAGCCGTAGTCGGCCATCAGCATCGTCACGCTCTCCACGCCCTGGACGGTCATCGCGACGGGCAGGTCAGTCTCCCAGCAGAGCAGGCAATCCACTTCGTCGGCGAGGAGGGGTTGCGCGGAGTACTGCGTGGGCACCACCTCGATGCCGTCGACATCGACGTCGTTCAGGGTGCAGAGGGTCTCGAGCACGGGCGTGTTCGCCAGAGCCATGCCGATCCGCTTGCCGACGAGATCGGCGGGTTCGTTGACGGGGTTCCCCGGGAGGGAGGCGATGACGAACGGGTTCTTCTGCATCGCGACGCCGATGATCTTGAACGGCGCCCCCTCGGCGACGGCGGCGGCGGTGTAGTCGGCGGCCGAGATGCCGATGAGCGCCGACCCCGACACGACGGGGGGTTCGACGGGGGCGTTCGGTCCTCCCTGCAGCAGGGTGACGTCGAGACCCTCGTACCAGCCGCGGTCCTGCGCGATGTAGCTGCCCCCGAACTGCACCGAGTGCAGCCACGACAGTTGGAGGGATGCCGCGCGCGCGGCGTCTCCGCCGCCGAACAGGCCTCCGGGACGCGTGCTCAGGCCGATGCCGGCCGCCGCGATGCCGGCGACACCGACGATGCCGGCGCCGAGCAGGGTGCGGCGGGTGAGGGTCTTGCGGTCTGTCATGTGGTGGTCTCCAGGGTTCGGCGGCGAGTCCAGACGAGGGTGAGGCCGGGGAGCGAGGCGACGAGGGCCATCAGCCCGAAGGCGGCGCTGGTGGCGAAGGCCTGGGCGGTGGTGAGGCCGGCGATCGGCAGCAGCGCGACGGCAGCCCCCTCGCGCACACCCCAGCCGCCGACCGAGAACGGCAGCACCATCGCGAAGAGCACGAGCGGCACCACCGCGAAGACCGCGCCGAGGGGTAGCGGGGCACCGACCGCGGCAGCGCAGCATGCGAACGCCGCGAGGATGCACACCGTCGCGCCGGCGCTGAGGAGCACCTGGGCGGGGAGCACGCCCGGAGCGGCGAGGCTGCGAAGGGTGCCGTCGACGAGGCGGCCGAGCCGCGAGCCGGGGGCGGGCGGGGCGAACCGCAGGCGCAGGGCGAGGATGAGCCCGGCGACCGCGAGGGCGAGGAGGGCGGCACAGATGCCGGCGGCGAGGACGGGCGGCCACGTGATGCCGCCGGAGGCGAAGAGGGTGACGAGGAAGGCGACGGCGAAGACCGCGAGGAGTGCGACCTGGCCGATCCCCCGCTCGACGACGACGGCACCCACCGAACGGCCGAGCGTGGCCTGGTGGCGGGTGCGGGCGGCACGGGCGGCGTCTCCGACCACGCCACCGGGCAGGGTGGTGTTCACGAGCTGTGCGAGGAAGTACTCGCGGATCGCATGCCCGCCCGAGAGGTCGATGCCGAGCGGTGCGGCGGTCACCCGCCAGCGGAGAGCGGAGAGCACCGTGTGGGTGGCGAGGAGGACGCACGCGGCGAGCAGCCACCAGGGGTTCGCGGTGAACAGGATGCCGAGCACCTCGACCCCGCCGGCGACCTGCCACACGATCGCGAGGATCGCCACGGTGATGAGGGCCTGGCCGAGGCGGATGAGGGCCGGCCGGCCCGAGTCATCCGCATTCCGGCGCAGTTCGCGGATGTCGACGCCGAACGACCACGCCAGCAGCGCCGCGGTGACGATCACGATGGCAATCGCGACGGGGGTCGGGAGGAACGGGAACTGCAGCGCGATGAGGGCGACGAGCTGGAGGACGCAGATGACCTTGCGGCTGTAGCGGGGGCTGATGGGGCCGTTCAGCCACGGGTATGCCAGCGCCGCGGCGCCGAAGAGGTAGCGGGGAAGGCCCAGGGCGATCGCGATGGGCCCCGCCGGCCCGAGGGAGGCGAGGAGGGCGAGAACCAGGGCGAACGCCGAGTCGACCTCCATGTCGAAGCTCGCCCCGAATCGCGACGACAGTCCCTGGCGGCGGGCCAGGTAGCCGTCGACACCGTCGAGGCTGAGTGCGACGATGCTGACCGCGATGACGGCCACGGGGTGACCGCCGCCGGCGAAGAGGACGGCCAGGAGGAAGGCCACGACCGTGAGCCGGATGAGGGTGACCACGTTCGCGCCGCCGAGGCGGGCGAACGGGTGGTGGCGCGAAAGGGCGACGGTCGACCCGACGAGCGCGAGGGTGAGAGCCCCTGCGGCGGCCAGGATCGCCTCGATCGGAAGGCCGATGCCCAGGCTCGCGGCCATCGCGGCGCCGAGGCAGATGAGGGTGAGGGGCGCGAATCGCGACACGGCGGGTCGATTTTCGGCCGTGTCGGGGTGACCGGCCGCGGCGTGCGGTGCTCCCGTGGCCGTGCTCTCACGGGCGACGGTCATACCTCGACGCTACCGCCCGCGCGAGCGGGTGGCTCTGATTGAGCTACCCGAACCGTTGTGCCAGCTCTCCTCCCGCCAACCGCAGCCATCGCGCCGGGTCGCCCAGTGCTGCGGGTGCCGACCCGGCGAGATCGGTCAGCGACGTCGTGGACGCGAAGCCGGTCGTGGCGGCGCCGTCGGCGACCCGCCCGGCGACGAGCGCGACCGGCAGGCGCTGCGCTGCCGCGAGATCCTGCACGTAGGCGACGGTCTTGCCGGCCGCCGACGACGCGTCGAAGGATCCTTCGCCGGTGATCACGAGGGATGCCGCGGCGAGCCGTGCCGGCAGGTCGATGAGCTGCGCCACCGCCTGGGCGCCCGGCACGAGGCGCGCGCCCCATGCGAGCAGTCCGAAGCCCGTGCCGCCCGCGGCTCCCGCGCCCGGTGTGTCGGGGTCGGCCTCGAGGAGGTCGGCGTAGCGGGCGAGCGCGGCGTCGAGGAGGGGGATGTCGTCGGGGGTCGCACCCTTCTGCGGGCCGAACACCGCGGCTGCGCCGCGCTCGCCGAGGAGGGGACTCGTCACATCGGTGAGGACCGTCACGCCGCCGGGAGGCGGGGGAGCGAGGCGAGTGAGGTCGGCGGCGGCGATCGTCGCGAGCCCGCGCGCGCCCGGTGCGATCGGCTGGCCGGCGGCATCGGTGAAGCGTGCGCCGAGGGCGGTCAGCATCCCCGCGCCGCCATCGGTCGAGGCGCTGCTGCCGATGCCCAGGATCAGCCGTGACACCCCGTGCGCGAGCGCGGCGGCGATCGCCTCGCCGAAGCCTCGGGTGTCGGCATCCCACGGTCTGAGCCGCGGTGGTGAGCCGAGCAGTTCGATCCCGGAGGTCGAGGCGAGCTCGACCACGCCCGTCCTGTCCTGCGCGTCATCGGTCGCGGGGAGCAGCAGCCAGGAGGGCTGGCGTCGCGCCCCGGGGATCGCCGCGGCGAAGGCATCCCGCGTCCCCTCCCCGCCGTCGGCCATCGGGCAGAGGACGATCTCGCGCTCCGGGTCCACGCTCCGCCATCCCTCGGCGATCGCCTGCGCCGCGTCTGCCGCGCGGATCGAGCCCTTAAAGGAGTCGATCGCGACGACGACGGGTAACGGGGATGGGTGAGTCATGGTCCCGCCAGGCTAGGCCGAACGGGCCCAGATCCCCTCCACGCCGCCTAGCCTGGAGTCGTGAACGCAGGCCGTCGAACGCTGGTGGCCACCGACATCGATGGCACCCTCGTGCCCGACGGCACGCTCGAGCTCCCCGCCTACACCGCCGACGTGCTTCGCCGTCTCGACACCGCCGGCGTCCCCGTCGTCTTCGTCACCGGCCGCCCGCTGCGGTGGATGACAGGTTTCTGGCCCCACGTCGGCAACCACGGCATGGCGATCGTCTCCAACGGCGCGATCACCTACGACGCCCACGCCGGGGAGATCGTGTCGCTCACGGGCATCGCGGCCGAGGAGGGTCTCGCCCTGTCCTCGGCGATCTCCGCCGAGCTTCCCGGCGCTCGGTTCGCCATCGAGTGCGCCGACGGCATCCGCCTCGACCCCCGATTCGCCGCGCGTACCGCGGTCGCCGACGCCCCGCGCGGTGTGCTCCACGAGATCTGGACCGATCCGGCGGTGAAGCTGCTGGTGCGGGACCCGGACGTCGACCCCGACCTCCTGCAGGGCGAGGTCACCGCGATCGTCGGTGAGGCCGCCACCGTCACCTGGACCATGCCGGGCCTTGTCGAGATCAGCGCGGCCGGCGTCACCAAGGCCAGCGCCCTCCGTGTCCTCTGCGGCCGCCTGGACGTCGATCCGGACGAGGTCATCGCCTTCGGCGACATGCCCAACGACATCCCGATGCTGTCGTGGGCGGGCACGGGCTACGCGATGGCGGGCGCGCACCCGACGGTCCATGAGGTCGCCGACCGTACTGCGCCGGCAACGGCCGACGAGGGCGTCGCCCAGGTGCTCGAGCACCTCTTCGCGCTCTCCTGATCGACCCCGTCCGCCGGGCCGCCGGGGTGATGTCCAGGCTGCCGTGACACGATGGGTGAACGCTCCGCCTTGAAGAAGGCGCATCACAGTCAAGGAGGGGCGCTCATGCCGACATGGTGGGAACACCTGGTCCACGTCGTGACCGGCCGGTCTCGTCGTCACGTCGATCTTCCCGATCTGCGTCATCTGCCCTCGCGGCGAGTCGCACTCGAACGCACGCACTACGTCGTGAACGATCCCGAGCGGCATCACCGCCGCCGGCGCTTGTACGTGCTGCGTCATGAGACCGATCGCCGCTCTCGACGCCCGGTGCGGGTCGCCGTGATCTCGAACGGGCGAGACGTGGGGTACCTGCCGTCGCGCGTGGCGGCGACGGTGGCACCGCACCTCGATACGCTCGGAGGCGCAGCGGTCGTCAACGGCGCGGGGCCGGCGACCGACAGCATCCGACTGCGCGTGGATCTGCCCACGGAAGCCGCCCTTGCGGACTTCGCCGAGTCCCGCGCTCAGCACGAGGAGACGTCGATGACGCGCATCACGTGGCAGGGGCTCGAGGCCGCCAGCACCGAGACCTGCACTGTCGAGTTCACCGTCTCCGGCATGACCGCCGTCGGCGTCGTCGACCTCGGCGCCGACCGCCTCGACTACCGGGTGGTCGCGGACGAGGCGGGCCAGTTCCGCACCGCCGATCTCGCCATCGATGGACGCACACTCAGCCTGTCGTTCTCAGATGGCCGTTGGCTCGTGAACGGTGAGCACCGCGGCGACCTCGACGGGGCGAGCGAGATCGACATCCAGGCGACGCCGCTGACCAACACCCTCCCCGTCCGTCGTCTCGCCCTCGCGATCGGTGAGAGCGCCGATATCGAGACCGCATGGATCGCGGTGCCCGCCCTCACGGTCGTGCGCGACCCGCAGCGCTACACCCGGCTCGACGAGCGGCAGTGGCTCTATGAGTCGCGCGACTCGGACTTCCGCGCCGTTCTCACCGTCGACGACGAGGGTCTCGTGCTCGACTACCCCGGCCTCTTCCGCTCGATCGGCTGACCGCCCGGGCGAGCGCGGGACCTTGGTCCCACGTCCGGCGCGCGTGCCGTGACATCCTGCCGACAACGGATCGACGACGTGGGCATGGGGGTGCCGCGTCAGACGGTCCGGCGCGAGGGGGAGGGATGCCCGGTCACAGCCACGCTGCGACGGCGCCGCTGACGCCACACCCACGTCGGGCGGGCTGCTGGCCGCGCCTCCCCCTCGTGCCCTCCCTTGCCCGGAGATCATGCCGTTCGGATTTCCTCACGTGCCGCGTCGCCTTTCCACGGGCCGAGCGCGCCGTCCCTTCCGCCGTTCCGCCGATCGCGCGAGGGCTGGAGCCCTCCGGCGAGGGGGACGGGCGCCCGGTTGCGTGACAGCATGGGCGCCATGAACGCAACAGGCCACGTCATCAAGCCACTGACGCCCGACACGTTCCCCGCGTGGCTGGCCCTTGCCCAGAAGCACAACGGGGTGTGGGGCGGCTGCTACTGCTCGTACTTCCATGGCGACACGGATGCCACGGTCAAGGCCGACCACGACGGCCCGAGCTTCAAACGACGCCTCGTCGATGAGGGCGTCGCCCGGGCGGCTCTCGTGTTCGACGGGGACGCGGCGATCGCGTGGTGTCAGTTTGGAAGCCCCGACGACCTGCCGAACATCTATCACCGCAAGCAGTACGACGCCGGGGAGACGCGGCCCGCCCCCTGGCGCATCACCTGCTTCTTCGTCGACCGCGACCACCGACGCTCGGGCGTTGCGCGCGAAGCGCTCGACGGCGCGCTCGCTCTCATCGCGGAGGCCGGCGGAGGCGAGGTCGTGTCGTTTCCGAACGAGCTCGTGCCCGGCAAGCGGACCTCGTCGTCCTTCCTCCACAACGGGACCCGCGCGATGTTCGAAAAGGCCGGCTTCACCTTCGAGCGCCACATCGGCAAGAGCAAGACCGTGATGCGGATCACCGTTCTGCCGAGCTCCGACGGTCAGCTGAGCCAGTCCGGCGCATCCGCGCCCCACTCGCCCCCGACGACGGGGTAGTGCTCCGGCGCGCCCGGGAACGCCAGCGGCGGCGGAGCGGTGATGAGCGAAGCCGGCTCGGTCGCCGGGTCTGCCGAGGTCAGCAGCGCGTGGGCGGTGCGAGCGAGAGACATGCGGATGTCGGTCGACCCGCCCTCCTGCCGCTGGGCGCCGAGTGCCTGCACGATGGCGGCGGCCAGGAAGTGCCCGGTCGCATGGTCGAGGGCCTGCACCGGCAGCGCGCCGGGAGTCTTGCCATCGGCGCTCTCGATCGTCGCGATGCCGCTCACCGCCTGCACGATGCTGTCGAACCCGCGGCGCGCGGCCCAGGGTCCCTCGGTGCCCCACGCCGAAATCGAGGCGGTGATGAGCCCCGGATGCCGCTCGGCGAGCTCTCCCGGGTTGAGACCGAAGCGCGTGAGCGCCCCGGGGCGGTAGCCCGTGACGACGACATGCGCCCGGGCCAGGAGTCGCTCGAACGTCTTGCGGTCGATCGGCCGTCCGAGGTCGAGCAGGGTCGAGCGTTTGCCCTGCCCCGTGTCGAGGTGGATCCATCCCGTCTCGGGGAGGCGGGGCGAGTCGACCCGCAGCACCTCGGCCCCGGCGAGGCGGAGGTCTCGTGTGGCGATCGGGCCGGCGATCACCCGTGTGAGGTCGAGTACTCGCACGCCGGCGAGCGGCGCAGCGTCGCCTGGCCAGGTGCGCGGTGCCGCATGACCCCATCGGCGGCGCTCGATGATCGGCGCTGCGGCGACGACGTGACCCTGCGGGTGCGCCAGCCATTCCTCCGGCGTCCGCACCCGGCCGACGATCGCCCCCCTTTCGGCAGCGACGTGCTCGAGCTCCGCGGCCGACCGCGCCGAGATGGCGGCGGCAGCAGCATCCGTCCCCGCATCATCCGGCAGACCGAGCAGCGTGCGCAGCGCCCGCTCGTGATGCGGATAGTTGGCATGCGTGCGCATCCAGCCGTCTGCGGCGCGCCAGAACCCCGACAGCGGCGCCCACGCCGACGGCGCTGCGCCGTTGATGCGCAGCAGCCGCTCGCTGCCGAAGGAGGCCGCGACCCGTTCCCGGTCGACGCGCACGCGGCCGCTTCGCGCGCCGTGAAGGGCGATCGCGAGCGAGGCGAGCGCGACGCTGTCGGTGGCGAGCGTGCCGACCGGGAGATGCGCGCCCCAGGGGAATGATCCGGTCGGTTCGGCGATGCGCTCTCTCGCCGCCGGGTCGATGCCGAGCGCGTCGGCGACCTGCGTTCCCACTGCTCCGAGCGTCATCCCGACAGTGAAGCACCGCTCCTCCCGTCTCGACAGGTCCACCTCATGACCGCTGGTCCTTCTTTTGTCAGTTGACGCTGATATCACGTCTAAGTGATACTTGCGGGATGCACCCCTTCACGGTCCTCAGCGATCCCGTCCGGCGGCGGGTCGTCGAGGACCTGGCTACGGGGCCGCGTACTGCGGGCGAGTTGACCGAGCATGTGCGCGCGGAGTTCGCGGTGTCGCAGCCCGCCGTGTCCAACCACCTCCGGGTGCTGCGCGACGCCGGCTTCGTACGTGTGACTCCGCAGGGTTCGCGGCGCATCTACGAACTGGATCGTGCACCGCTGGATGAGATCGAGCGCTGGATGGCGCGTCACCGGCGGTTCTGGAACGACCAGCTCGACGCCCTCGATGACTCCCTGGACGCTCATGTCTGACAGCCGAATGCTCCGGCTCGATCGCCTCATCCACGCTCCCATCACCCGAGTCTGGACGGCGTGGACGACGCCGCTGGGCCTCAAGGCGTGGTGGTGGAATCACTGGCCCGATGTCGAGATCGCCGCCGACGCCGTGGTGGGCGGCAGGTACCGCTTCGCCGCACCTCGCGCGGGGATCATCGTGACGGGGGAATACCTCTCTGTCGACGAGCCCTCGCACCTCTCCTTCACGTGGCGGTGGGAAGACGTCGACGGGGTGCAGGACGGGGAGATCGTCGATGTGTCCTTCGCGCGCTTCGAGGGTGCCACGCGGGTGAGCGTCGTGCATCGCGGCCCATGGCAGGATGCGACATCCGCCGAGGATTACCGGCAGGGCTGGACATTCGTGCTGAGTGCGCTCGCCGCAGACGCCGAACGGCCCGGCGACCGTGCGGTCACCGGGCCGTGAGGCGCGAGGGGGATCAGCGGGCGGCGATCAGGCGCGCTCCGGCGATCATCAGCGGGGCGTAGCAGACGAGCGCGAGGATCACGCCGATGGGGCCGAGGCCGAAGGCCGGGAGGATCCAGGGCAGGAAGCCGAGCGGTGCGATCCACCACGAGACGGCCTTCGCCCGTGCGAGGGCGAGCGAGAGCAGCGCGATCCCGACGAGCCCGCCGATCATGCCCGAGAACTGCCAGATCGCGACCGACCATTCCTTCGCGACGGTGTCCATCAGCACGGCGTCGTCGATCGAGAGCACGTTGCCGGCGCTCACGAGAAACCAGTCCGACAGCAGCAGACCCGACATCTGCACGGCACCGAAGGCGGTCATCACGGCGGCGATCGGCAGGAAGATCCGGCCGCGGCGGCCACGGAGGAGGCCGAGGGTGGCGAGGGCGCCGAACACGAGCGCGACCCAGCCGTAGTGCAGGGCGTTGGCCGAGACGAGGCTCAGCGCCGGGTCGGCGGCGAGCGACTCGATGTAGCCCGCGGTGCCCGGCGAGGTCTGCTGCGGCGAAGTGAGGAACCCGACGGTGAACAGCAGCGGCGCGGCGATCAGTCCGGCGCCGCCGATGCGCTGCAGGCGATTCGGACGGACGGGGCCGAGCGGCTCGCGCACCTTCCTCTTCGCGGCGGGCGCGGCGGGTGCCGCGGCGGCGGCAGAGGCGGGAGTGGAGGTGAAGAGATCCATGGTGGTGTGTGCCTTTCGGGCGGTTCTGGTTGGTGATTCCAGATTCCCGTCCGGCCGACCCGGGCCCCCAGGGTGCGGCGTCCCGCCATTGTCCCGACCTGGGCCCGGGACGTCAGGACCGCCCGAGTCCCGCGTCGCGGGCGCGCACGATCGCCTCGGCCCGGTCGGCGACCTGCAGCTTGGCGAAGATGTTCGAGACGTTGTTGCGCACGGTCTTGGGTGAGAGGAAGAGCGTCTGCGCGATCTGCGGATTCGACCGCCCCGCGGCGAGCAGGTCGAGGATCTCGCGCTCGCGTGCGGTCAGCTGCGGGAAGACCTCCGCGGCAGGCGAGGAGGCGGGCCCCGTGGTGAAGAACTCGGCGACGCGTCGTGCGATCGCGGCGCCGAACACGAGCTCGCCGCCCGCGACGGCGGTGATGGCCGCCCGGATCTGGTGCTGACTCGCACCCTTGACGAGATACCCGCGTGCGCCGGCGCGCATCGCAGCGAAGACGGTCTCGTCGTCCTCCGACATCGTGAGGATGACGACGGCCAGATGCGGATGCCGCGCCACGATCTCCTTCGTCGCCGCCAGTCCGTCGAGTCGGGGCATCTGCACATCCATCACGACGACGTCGGCGTCGGCGGCGTCGGTCGCCTCGATCGCCTCGGCGCCGTCGGCGGCCGTGGCGACGATCTCGATGCCGTCCATCGACTCCAACAGCATCGACAGCCCTTCGCGGTAGACGGGGTGGTCGTCGACGAGGATCACCCGGATCGATTCAGTCGACATGTGCGACCTCCTCCTCTCGTGCAGTGACTGATCGGAGGGGGAGATGAACGCGGATGACGGTGCCCTCGCCCTCTCGTGAGGAGACCTCGAGCGTGCCGCCGAGTTCGGCGGCGCGCTCGCGCTGCGAGTGCAACCCGACTCCCGTCGAGCCTGGAGCCGCGAGACCGCGCCCGTCATCCGAGACCTCCAGTCGCAGCATCCCGTCCTCTTCGCCGAGTTCCACCTCGACGCGGGCGGCCCCGGAGTGCTTGTGGGCGTTCACCAGCGCCTCCGAGGCGATGCGGAACGCCGCGACCTCGACGGCGGGCGGCAGGTCGGGCGGCACCGCGCCGGTCACCGTCACCGCCATGCCGCCGCCGCTCAGGCGCGCGGCCTGCTGGTCGAGCGCGCCGAGAAGCCCGAGGTCGTCGAGGGCGGGCGGGCGAAGGTCTTGCGTGATGCGGCGGATTTCGCCGATCACCTCCGACTGGTCGTCGATCGCGGCGTCGACGAGCGCGAGCGATCTCGCGGGGTCGCGCTCGGCGAGGTTCCGCGCGGTCTCCAGGCGCAGCTTGACGCCGGCGAGGAGAGGACCGAGGCCGTCGTGGAGCTCTCGGCGCAGACGCGAGCGCTCCTCCTCGCGGGCGAGGACCAGTTTCTCTCGCCCCGCCTGCAGCTCGCGCCCGAGTTCGGCGCTGCGGACCGAAGCGGCGGCGAGCCGTACCAGATCGCCGAGGAGGCGCTGGTCGCGGGTGGAGACGACGGGGCGACGGCCGGCTTCGATGAGGATGCGTCCGATGATTTCGCCCCGGTGGTCGATGGGCACCTCTGCGCCATCCGTGATGGGTGTGCCGTACGTCGCCACCATCGCCTCTCCGCCCGGGCGGTCGAGTTCGACGCGCACCGAGCGCGACCCGAAGGCCTCGGCCACCGCGGCGGCGAGTTCGGAAAGCTGAGCCGGCGCGTCAGGGGCGCGGTCGAGTCGTTCGCCGAGCGACGAGACGACGGCGTAGGGGTCGCCGCGGCGGCCGCTGACGAGGCGGCTGGCGATCGAGAAGAGCGTGCCGCGCAGCGGCGCGTAGGCGATGGTGACGGCGACGACGGCGAGGAGCATGGCGACCCGGTCGTCGATCGCGCTGCCG
Organism: Microbacterium sp. AK009; assembly: GCF_013410955.1. Classification (GTDB taxonomy): domain Bacteria; phylum Actinomycetota; class Actinomycetes; order Actinomycetales; family Microbacteriaceae; genus Microbacterium. The sequence continues at coordinate 470,415 of NZ_JACCCG010000001.1, forward strand.
ATGGCGAGCACGATCAGCACGTCGACGAGCACGATGCCGCCGATCAGCAGGCCGTAGACGAGCGTCCACGACAGCAGCCGGTCGATGGAGTAGAGGCGGTAGCGGGTGACGGCGACGACGACCGACGCGCTGACGAGCCCGATCGTCACCCCGAGCAGCAGGTCGACCAGGCCCGTCGGCACGTTCGGGAAGACGAAGACGAGAGCCACGAGGAAGATGAGGGCCGACCACACCAGCCAGCGCAGCTGCGCCTTCTCCACCGGGGTCGCGCCGAAGCGGCGGCTGATGCAGACGAGGAGGGCCAGGAGGAGGCCGAGCCCGAGGCACGGGACGGCTGCGGCGAGGAGGCCCAGCCACACTCCGAGAGGCAGGGGGAGTGTGGGAAGCGCCGGCTCGAACGCGGCGAGCAGGTCGGTGCGGTCGTCGTTGTCGAGGCTCAGCGCCTCGGCGGGGGAGAAGAGGAAGGCGAAGGGCAGCACGAGCCCGAGCACGATGGCGACGATCGAGACGATGCGCCAGACCCGGCCGCGCAGGCGCCCATCGGGGAAGAGGAGCAGCAGCAGGATGATCGGGAAGATCAGCACCGCCCCGAACCGGCTGAAGAACCAGAAGGCCGGCGGAGCCCACCACGCTGCCTGGTCGAAGTACCAGGCGTAGTTGACCGCCGCCGAGGCGAGGCCGTCGACGATCCAGAAGACGCCGAAGACCGTCAGGACCACGGCGATCGGATGCCACGGCAACCGCCACAGCAGGAGCGCACCGGGGATGAGCATCGCCACCCCGGGCAGAACGCCCGACCAGCCGGACGACAGCGGCGGGTTCGGGTGGGCCGGCAGCACCGCAAGGTCGAGGGCGAGGGCGCCGATTCCCGAGACGATCGAGATCGCCACCGCGACGAGGGTGGTGGCGCGGCTGGCGGCGGCGCGGGTCATCCGATCATCGTTCCAGCTGACGTGTCCCGGTGTCACGGGACACGTGTCCCTGTCTTCCGCTCCTCGCGGTGGGTACGGTGTTCCCCATGCCGACTCTCGATCACGCTGGTGCCCGCCTCCACTGGGAGGCCGCCGGCCCCGAGGGCGCACCGGCGCTTCTCTTTCTGCACGTCGGAATCGCGACCTCGGCGATGTGGGATCCGCTGTGGGCCGACCTGCAGCGCGATTTCCGCGTCATCCGCCACGACCTCCGGTGGTTCGGCGACAGCCCTTCCGACGATGTGGAGTACTCGAACCGCGCCGACGCGGTCGCGGTGCTCGACGCGGCGGGGGTCGATCAGGCGATCCTCATCGGCGCCTCGTACGGCGGAGCGGTCGCGATCGACACCGCACTGGAGTACCCCGACCGCGTCGCGGGACTGGTGACGATCGGGTCGGGGCCGAGCGGCTTCCCCGCGGTCGAGCCCACTGCGCGCGAGAGGGAGCTGCAGGCGCCGATCGAAGAGGCCGAGGAGGCGCGGGACTGGGATCGCCTCGTCGAATTGGAAGCTCTCTTCTGGGGTGTCGGTCCGACGCGCGAGACCGCCGACGTCGATCCGCTCTTCCTGCAGCGGCTTCGCGAGCTCGGGGACGCGAACAAGCCGCTTCTCGACGGCGACCCTCAGCCGGTGCCGATGGAGCCGCCGGCGTACGGGCGTCTCGGCGACATCACGGTGCCCGCCCTCTTCATCGTCGGCGAGCACGACACGTCCGCCGCGCGGGCGCAGGCGGAGCATCTCGCAGAAGCCGTCGACGGTGCATCCCTCCATGTCTTCCCCGGCACGGCGCACGTGCCGAGCATCGAGTACCCGCAGCCCTTCCTCGGCCTCCTGCGCGAATGGCTCACCGGGAGGGTCGCCGGCTGATACCAGGGCGTTGCGCGGGCGACAAGCCCACGACCGCGGAAAGAGGCCCCCGACAGAATGGATCCGTCCGAAGGAATGGATCCGATGACCTCCCCCCAACCGCCGCGCCTGTCGTTGTTCGTCGAGCCGGCGGACGGGGTCGAGGACGCGATCGCCGCCGCGGCGGTGATCGACGGGTTCGGCGTCGACGTGCCCGTGACCCTCGCCTGGGCTGCCGAGGTCGGACGGATGCTGCCCGCCGACGCCTCGCTCACCGACCGCTGGCAGCTGCTCGCCGGCACCGCGTTCCTCGACGTCGGCGCCGCGCGCATCCTCGAACCGCACCTGGACGCACTCGCCATCCTCGGCGAGGCGGGGGTGGAGCCCGAGGAGGCGGCGACCTGGGGCGTCTTCGCCGCCGAAGGGGCCGGCACGCGGCTGACGGCCGAGGCGGATGCCACGGGCTGGACGCTTCGCGGAACCAAACCGTGGTGCTCGCTGGCCGGATCCCTCTCGCACGCGCTCGTCACCGCGTGGGTCGACGACGAGGACCGGCGGCTCTTCGCCGTTCCGATTCGACATGGAACCGTGACGCCGCACGCCGGCCCCTGGCACGCCCGCGGCCTCTCCCAGGTGGTCAGCGCGCCGGTCGACTTCGCCGGCACACCGGCGGAGCCGGTCGGCGACGTCGGCTGGTACCTGCGGCGCCCCGGCTTCGCCCACGGCGGCGTGGGCGTGGCAGCGGCATGGTGGGGCGGGGCGATGGGTCTGCTGCCGGCGCTTCGGGCCGCGGCGAGCACCGAGCGCGCGGATCAGATCGCCCACCTGCACCTCGGGGACGCCGATGCGGCGCTGTGGGCGGCGCGCGCGGTGCTCGCCGAGACGGCCGACGTGTTCTCCGCCGGCCCCCGCGCCGACGCCGGGCTCCTCGCGCATCGCGCCCGCACGATCACCGCCCGCGCGGCCACGGCCGCGCTCGAGACGGCCGACCTCGCGCTCGGGCCCCTGCCGCTCGTCGCAGACGAGGCCCACGCGCGTCGCGCCGCCGACCTGCACCTCTATCTCCGCCAGCACCACGGCGCGCGCGACGCGGCGCGCATCGGGCGCGACCTCACGATGTCGGAGCAGCCGTGGTGACCTTCAGCCATCTCGACCCGGGCACCGACGAGGAGCGCTGGCAGGCCGCGTTCGACGCGCGCCGACTTCCCCCCGCCGACACCGACGTCGATGCGCTGGTCGTGATCTCGGCCCACCCCGACGACGAGACGCTCGGCGTCGCCGGGCTCATGCACACCGTCGCCGCGCGCGGTGGCCGGGTCATCGTCGTCGTCGCGACCGACGGGGAGAACTCCCACCCCGGCTCGCCCACCCACACGCCCGACGACCTGCGCTCGGTGCGCCGCGGTGAGGTGCGGCAGGCCCTCGAGAAGGTCTGCCCCGCGGCATCCGTCGCCTTCCTCGGCCATACCGACGGCGGCCTCGATGCGGTGCAGACGCGGCTGACCGGCGAGATCGACGCTCTCGTGCGGACCGTCGGCACGCCCCGCTCGCGCACGCTCGTCGTCTCGCCGTGGACCGGTGACGCGCACCGCGATCACCGGATCGCCGGTGAGGCCGCACACGCCGTCGCCCGGCACCTCGGCGTGCGCTACCGGGCGTACCCGATCTGGCTCTGGCACTGGGGCACCGCGGATGACCCGCCGTGGGGCCACATCGAACTGGTGCCGCTCAGCGCGGAGGCCCGCCGGGCGAAGGGCGAGGCGCTTGCCGCTCACCGCAGCCAGACGGCGGCGCTGTCTGGTGCACCGGGCGACGAGCCGATCGTGAGCGGCGGGATGCTGCAGCACTTCACGCGCGGCTTCGAAACGCTGATCCGCCTCGACGACGACCCCGCGCCCGACGAGGCGTGGCATGGATCGACGCCGCAGGAGCATTTCGCAGACCTCTACGCGCGACGCCCCGACCCGTGGGGCTTCGAGACCCGCTGGTACGAGGAGCGCAAGCGCGCGGTGCTGCTCGCATCGCTGCCGCGGCCGCGGTACGAGCGGGCCGTGGAGCTCGGGTGTTCAACGGGGGTGCTCACCGCGCAGCTCGCCGAGCGGTGCGACGCGCTCCTCGGCATCGACTTCGCCGAGGCGGCGCTCGAGACCGCGCGCGAGCGGCTGGACGGTCGGGCGAACGTCGAGCTGCGGCAGGCGACGCTCCCGGCGGAGTGGCCCGAGGGCACGTTCGACCTCATCGTCATGTCGGAGGTCGGCTACTTCTGGGACGCCCCCGACCTCGAACGCGCGATCGCCCGGGCGATCAGCTCGCTCCGCCCCGACGGGCATCTCGTCGCGTGCCACTGGCGGTACGCGGTCGACACGAACCCGGTGAGCGGCGACGGCGTGCACATCGCGCTTCGGACCCAGAAGGACCTCGCGGTGGTGGTGCGGCACGAGGAGGATGACTTCCTGCTCGAGGTCTTCGCACGCCCGCCGGCGCCGTCCGTCGCGCGCGAGACGGGCATGCTGTGACCGCGGTGGCCGTCGTCGTGCCCGTGCACGACGAGGAAGAGCTGCTGGCTCGCTGCCTCGCGTCGCTCACCGTCGCGCAGGAGGCCGCCGCGCGGGCGGGGGCGCGCGTCGAGGTCGTCGCGGTGCTCGATGCCTGCACCGATCGGTCGGCCGCCATCGCCGCCGAGTTCGACGTGACGCTGGTCGAGGTCTCGGCGGCGCGCGTGGGCACCGCGCGCCGTGCCGGGGTGAGCGCGGCGCTTCGCCGACTCGATCCGGCCGACCTCGCCCAGGTGTGGATCGCGAACACCGACGCCGACTCCGTCGTGCCCGCGAACTGGCTCACCCATCAGCTGACGCTGATGCGCGCAGGCTCCGACCTCATGCTCGGCACGGTGCGTCCTGACTTCGCCGACCTCGCACCCGCGCACGTGGCGTACTGGCGGGCGACGCACCACCGGGGCCGCCCGCCCGGCAACACCCACGGCGCCAACCTCGGAGTGCGAGGGAGTGTGTACCGCGCGGCCGGCGGCTTCACCGAGGTGCCCGAGCACGAGGACGTCCGCCTTGTCGAGGCTGCGCGCGCGCTCGGCGCCATCATCACCCCGAGCGACGTCGCCGAGGTGATGACCTCGGGCCGCTTCGAAGGACGCACCCCCGGCGGGTACGCCGCCTTCGTCCGCGCCACCGCGGCGCAGTTCGCCTGAGCCGTACACTCGGCCTCATGCGCCACGGCATCGTCATCCTCCCGCAGGAGCCCTGGGCCGAGGTCCGCCGGAAGTGGCAGGCGGCCGAGCAGCTGGGCTTCGACCACGCCTGGACCTACGACCACCTCTCGTGGCGGTCTCTCGCCGATCAGCCCTGGTATGCGACGATCCCGACGCTGACCGCCGCGGCCCTCGCGACGACCACGATCAGGCTCGGCACGTTCGTGGCGTCGCCGAACTTCCGGCATCCGGTCCCCTTCGCCAAGGAGATGGCGACCGTCGATGAGATCTCGGGCGGACGGATGCTGCTGGGTGTCGGGTCGGGGGGAACCGGCTTCGACGCCTTCGTCCTCGGTCAGCCCGAGTACACGCCCCGTCAGCGGCACGAACGATACGTCGAGTTCGTCAGCGCGCTCGACGAGCTGCTGCGCTTCGAGGCGCCGGGTTCGGGCGGCATCAGCGTCGACGGCGACTGGTACACCGCCCGGAGCGCCCGGATGGTGGGGCAGCCGGCGCGGCGGCCTCGGATGCCGCTGATCCTCGCGGCGAACGGGCCGAAGGGCCTCGCCCTCGTCGCCGAGCGGGGCGACGCCTGGGTGACGACGGGGCCCGAGGGCACGCCCGAGGAGGAGTGGTGGCAGGCGATCGCGGGGCTTTCGTCGCGGCTCGGTGACGCCCTCGACACGCAGGGGCGCGACCCTCGGACGCTCGACCGGTACCTCTCGCTCGACTCGGAGAGCACCTACTTCCTCGAGAGCGTGCAGAAGTTCGAGGATGCCGCGGGGCACGCCGCCGAGCTCGGGTTCACCGACGTCATCACGCATTGGCCGCGGGCGGACGGGGTCTACGCCGGCAGCGAGGACGTGCTCGTCGAGGTCGCGTCACGCGTCTGCTGAGCTCAGCGCGTCCACGCTCTCACCGACTTCTTCGTCGCCGCCTCCCACGCCTCATCGAAGCGGTGAAGGGCGAGCTCACCGCGCCGTTCCTCACGCGCGTGAAGGCGCCCGTAGAGGAAGGCGGTGTGCGGTGACGTCTCGGAGTCGGCGAGTTCGCGCAGCCGCGCCCGCATCACCACACTGTCCTGATACTCACCGAGCTCTTCCTGCACGTCTTCCATCCGCGACGCGAACTGAGCAGCGGATTCTCCGAAGGCGTCCGTCAGCGCTTCTCCCGCGTATCGGGCCCGCTTCGCCGCCTTCCGCGCTTCGTGGAGCGCGAGGTCGCGATCGTGCGGGGTGACGGCCTCGCGGGCGCGGACGACACGGGTGCGCACTCGCTTGAACGCCTTGCCGGCTCGTCGGGGGAGCGTGCGACGGGCGCGCTTCCCGGCCTTCGCGCTCAGCGGTGGCTCGTCCACGAAGCGTCGCAACGCGAGGACGAGCTGGCGATACCGATGAGAATCCAGCGCGTCACGCAAACCCGCATGCGCTGTCCGGTGCGCGTCATCCATCCTCGCTTCGATACCCGCGCCGAGATCGTCGGTCGCATCCTCGTCGCGGATCGCCGCCGCCATCTCCTCGCGCATCACCTCGGCGTCGCGGGCGACGCCGAGTTCCCCGGCCAGCCAGGTCAGCTCGGCGCGAAAGGAGGCGACCTCCTCTGTTCGGAACATCGGCCCGAACGTCTGCAGCAGGCTTCGCAGCCGGCGCGTCGCGACGCGCATCTGATGCACCCCTCCGGCGACGTCGAGTCGTGCGCGCGTCTCGTTCTCCAAGATGGCCTCGACCTGGGAGCGGGCATACGGAACGAGCACCTCCCCGGCCGTCCCGCCGGACAGAGGACGATCAGCGGCATCCGCGCTGTGTGACGACATGTGTGGCTCCGGAGGTCGTGAGCCCCCACTGTATCGACCGTCCCATGACAGTGTGGGGCCGTGAAACTCTATTCCGACTTCGCGCCGCAGCGGACCCGTCAGATCATCGCCGATGCCCTCGCGCTCGCCGCGATCATCATCTGGATCTGGTTCGGCATCACCGTCTACTCCGCGGTCGCAGCCCTCGCAACGTTCGGCGTGGACATGCAGCGGGCGGGGAGCGGGTTCGAGGCTTCGATGACCGACATCGGCGATCAGCTCGCGGGGGTTCCACTGATCGGCGGGGCCGTGCGGGCGCCGTTCGACGGCGCGAGCTCCGCCGGCGCGGCACTGGAGAGCGCGGGGGAGAGCCAGCAGGTGCTCGTGCAGCAGCTGGCGCTGACGCTCGGGCTCGGCATCGCGCTCATTCCGACGGCGATAGTGCTGGCCGTCTGGCTGATCCCCCGCATCCGTTTCATCCGACGGGCCGGTCGTGCACGGGTCGTCCTCCGCAGCGGTGCGGGGGTGGATCTCCTCGCCCTGCGCGCGCTGGCGAATCAGAAGCTCACGGCCCTCGCCGCCGTCGACCCCGATGCGTCGGGGGCGTGGCGACGCCAAGACCCCGCGGTGCTCGCGCAGCTGGCGGCGCTGGAGCTGAAGTCGTCCGGCATCCGGATCCGCCCCGCCGGCACCACCGCTGCCGGCTAGATCTTCTTCTTCCCGACCCGCTGCTCGGCCATCTTGCGGACGACGTCGAGCGCGCCGGGAACGTACTCTCCCCACGCATCGCCCACCTTGGCGAGATCGAGCTTGCCGGTGTGCACCTGTTCGCACAGGCGCATCCATCCCTCACCCATCGCGACGGTCAGGGCCGCGGCGACGCTGGCGTTGACCGCGTTGCCGGCCCCGGGGATGAGCTTGAGGAAGCTGCGTGCGAGGGCCTGACCTGAGATCTGCACGCCGAGCTGCGCGAGCGTGCCGGCCGACATCATGGTCTTCAGTTCGAGGTCGTAGATGGCGGCGATGCGCCCCATCATCCCGAGCTGGATCGGCGCCAGGGCCAGCGCGTCACCGACGGGAATCGGCGTCGCTGCGACGCCGGCGGCGAGGCTTGCCGCTCCGGTGATGACGGGCCGGGCCATCTCGCGCTTCCAGGGGAGGTTGAGTCGCTGGGCGATGCGAAACGCGTCCTTCGCGTCGGCGGGCGACAGCGCGAGGGTCTCCGCGACGAGATCACCGAGCCCGTGGCCCGCACCCTTTCCGTCTCTCTCGCGCGTGGAGGTGGGCATGACCCGGGCGAACGGGATCGTGATCGGTCGTCCGTTCTCGTCGACGGGATTCTCGAGCCAGTCGATGAACTCGCGCGTGCCCTTCGTGGGGCGACGGCTCCCCTTCAGCGCATTGCGCTCCCAGTCGACCTTCGTCAGCACCAGGATGACCGGCAACCCGCGGGCATCCAACTCTTGGATCATCTCGATGTCGGCGCGCGTGAGCCGGTCGTCGTCGGCCTTCACGCAGTACCAGACCACCGCGATCTGCTCATTGCGCGGGTGCTGCTCGATGGTCTTCAGGTGGTCGCGGAGCTGCTCGCGGGGCGGCACGGCCGAGCCGATCTCGAAGCCCTCGATGTCCCAGATGCCGAGGGAGTCGTCGTGGTAGTACGACACGCCCTTCGTGACAGGGAGGCCTTTGCCGACGGCGGCCCAGTCGCGCTGGAAGACGGCATTCACGAGCGACGACTTGCCGACGCCGGTGTTGCCGATGACGGCGAGGTTGAAACGGCCGTAGCGCGACTTCGCCTCCGACGTCGCCTCGAGGAACGGCCGTTCATCGATCTGCGGCTTCTTTGCGGGCGGGTCGGCGGCCATGCTCGAAACCCTACGCGCGAACGGCCGTCAGGGAGTACGCGGCTCGGCTGTTTCCAAGCGATGAAGGATGGATGCCGCGACCGCGGCGAGCGTCGCCGACGCGTCGATCCGCTCGTGCGGCCCCTGCCACGGTTCGAATGCCTCGGAGCGTGAGCGGATGTCGCTCCACGACGGTTCGCCGACGTGGGCGAGTCCGCGTGCGCGGCCTTCGATCCGGCGCCGGTGCTCGGCGGTGTCAGCGAGGTCGAGCACGAAGAAGCGCAGGGGCGTGCCCGTCGCCGCGCTCGCGCGGCGCCAGGTGTCGCGCGCCGGTTCGCTGTCGTTGACCGCGTCGACGATGACGGTGCGGCCGAGCCTGAGGTTCTGCTCGGCGGCGGCGCGTACCGCTTCATAGGCGGCGACTCCGGTGGTCCATCCCGGTTGGAGACCGCAGGCGAGCAGCGCCTCTTCGACGCTGTCGATCGAGAGGTGGACGGCGCCGAGCATGCGGGCGACCTCGTCGGCGACAGCCGACTTGCCGACGCCGGGGAGTCCGGAGATGACGACGAGCACCCCTTGTTGTCTCGACGAACGCGCGGTCGTTGCGTTCCGGGCCGCGAGCTCGCCGAAGGCGGCAGCGAGCTCGGCGGGGTGGAGCACCTCGATGGCGGTGTCGAATCGGTTGAGGGACGCCGCGAGCGCGATCCATGACCACGAGCCGCCCTCGAGACTGCACCGGTCGTCGCCGAGGTCTTCGACGACGCCGTCGCCGGCGAAGGGGAGCACGGCTCGGGCGGGGAGATGGAGGATCACCTTTCCCACGCACGGCCAGCTGTCGCCCCGTTTGGAGCCCTTGAATTGTCCCGACACGAAGGAGGCGACGTCGCCGCCGGGGATCAGGCGCGGGGTAAACCGGGGCCCGGTGGGCGCGCGGGGTGCGAGGCGATCGACGCGATAGATCCGCCAGTCGGAGCGGTCGAGGTCCCAGCCGACGAGGTACCACCGGCCTTCGAAGACGACGAGGTGATGGGGCTCGACGCGGCGCGGCCGCCCTGCGTGGTCGAAGCGCAGCACGTGCTGGGCGCGGACAGCGGAAGACACGGCGACGAGCACCTCGGGCGAAACGGCCCCGCGGGTCGTGCCGCCGATCTTGCCCGGAATGGCGGTGAAGTCGAGGGCGGTGAGCCGGTGGCGCAGCCGGGACGGCATGACCTGGCGCACGGTGGTGAGAGCCCGCAGCGCCGCTTCCTCGATCCCGACGCCCGAGACGGTCGCGGACTGGAGAGCGATCGCCAGGGCGATGACCTGGTCGTCGTCGAACAGCAGTGGGGGCAGCTCGCTGCCGGCATCCAGTTTGTATCCGCCGATGGGTCCCATGGTCGCGTCGATGCGGTACCCCATCTCCCGCAGTCGGTCGACATCACGGCGCACCGTGCGGGGGCTGATCCCGAGTCGCTCCGCGAGGAGGGACCCGGGCCATTCGCGCCCGGTCTGGAGAAGAGACAGGAGGTTCAGCAGCCGCGAGGTGCTGGTCGCCGTCATGTTCTGAGACTAGATCGTATGTAGGACCGAGACTGACCTAGACGGCTGGAAGTCTTGTGCTGTCGGCGAGGGCCGGCTCCGTCCTCACAGGGAGAAGACATGACCATCCAGACCACCGCCCACCTGAACTTCCGCGGCGATGCGCGGGAGGCGCTGGAGTTCTACCGCTCCGTGTTCGGCGGTCACCTTGCCGTCAGCACCTACGCCGACTTCGGGATGCCGGCAGACATGCCCGGTGCCGAGAAGGTCGTTTTCGGGGTGATCGCCGCCGACAACGGGTTTCGAATCATGGGCTACGACATCCCGGGCCAGATCGAAGGCGGTGTCGCCGGCGGTGGCTCCACGCGTCGCGAGAACAACGCGACGGTGACCGATCAGGCGCTCTTCCTGTCGCTCGTTTCGGACAGCCTCGATGAGCTCCAGGGCTACTGGGACACGTTGTCGGTGGAGGCCACGATCGTCGAACCGCTCGCGGCTTCCGCGTGGAGCGCGGGGTTCGGGATGCTCACGGATCGTTTCGGCGTCACCTGGAGTGTCAGCGTCACCTCGGCCTGACTCGTCGGGAGGTCGGGGAGAGATCCGGTGGCGTCGAGGAGCGCGACGCTTCGCGAGTCAGAGCGGCGCGCTGCTCTCGAGGTGGCGAGGTGCGGACGCCGCGATCCGATGGTGCATCACGGCGCAGTCGGCAGAAGCTCGAGGTGCGCTCCGCCGGCCCCACCGCCGACGGTCAGAACGGGGCGGGTTCGTAGGGGTCGTCGGCCGGTTCGTCGGTGATGCGGAACTCGATGCCCGGGTTCGTCCACTTCGCCCACAGGTCGTCGGGGAGGTCTTCTTCCGGGGTGAAGTGCACCCCGTGGCCGGGTGGGTTGTCGATGTAGACCCGCCCGGTGGGGGAGGTCCACTCGATCACCCCACCGTCGAGTTGCCGGACTGTCCAGGCGGTGAACTGCTTCATGCTGTGATGCCGTTGACACAGGCAACACAGGTTGCAGATCTCCGTCTTCCCACCCAGCGCCGCGTCATGGTTGTGGTCGACTTCGCATTTGCGGGCGGGCATCCGGCATCCGGGCCACCGGCAGTGCTTGTCCCTGCCTTTGATGAACCGGTCCATCGCCTTGGTGCGCTGGTAGGTGTCCACCGCCATCGTCAACCCGGTGATGGGGTGGGTCAGCAGCCGCTCCCACGTGTCGTAGCTGTTCCCCGCCAGCAGCCTCGCGGTTCCCGCGTCGATCGGTCCCACCCCGGCAAGATCGCACGGGACGTCGCTCTGCCCCATGAGCGCCATGACGGGGATGACCACCTGCACCTTCGCCTTGATCGCTCCGAGCCCGCCCGGCTGGTCACCGGTGGGGTCGATCGCGGGGATGGCGGTGAGGAGCATGTCGGCGAACAGGTCGGCACGGACCTCGTCCAGTGACCGGGTGTCACCCGCTCCCGGCTCCCGAGCGGCGATGACGGCGTTCGCCTGCTCCGTGACCCGCTGAAAGATCCCCTCGATCAGCACCGAGGAGTGCGTAGACCGCAGCTCCGACATCCCCTCCCCAATCGTGTAACGGACGATCTTCCGCTCCCGGAACGCCTCCCCATGCCGCTCCGTCAACGTCCGCGGGTGCATCCGTTCGGCGATGACCTCCAACTCCGCCCGGGCACGACCCGGGGTCTCGTCCAGGCAGATCTCCGCCGCGAGCTGATCGAACTCACCCTTCAACTCCAGGGGCACCCGCCGCCCGATGTCTTCCACCACCGCGACGTGTGCCCGGGTGATCAGCCCCTTCTCCAGGCAGTGCACCGTCGCCGGGTAGTCGTTGACCAACGCGAACGCACTATCGATCTGGCGCTGCACCGACCGGTCCGATAGTCGGACCGCCGCGGCGATCTCGGCTGCGACACCCCGCAGCGCCATGTCCCGGTCGCGCACGACCGCCGACGACCCTTCTGCGAGCCGTGCCGCGAACGCCCCCGCCGCCGCCAACGCACGCGTCTGCGCAGCCTCCGCCGCCGCCAACGCGATTTGTGCGGCCTCGGCCTCCGCCAGGATCCCGGTCAGCTCAAACCGGTCCTCGTCGCTGAGGACAGTGAGCCGCGGGTTCGAACGCATGTATGAAGCATCCCACCACCCTCCGACATCCACACCCGAAACCCTCAACCATAGCTTGAACCCGAATCTGAGCCATCCGATTCGGGCCCGCGCAACCCACCGTGCCCCGATGTCCGACCCTCCGGGTAGACAGGAAGGATGCCGAAGACCGCTGCGCCCCTGCTGCAGATCAGCCGCATCTACGCGGAGGATGCCGCGATCGAACTGCCGCGCGGTCAGGAGATCATCGCACGCTGGCCCGACGCCGAGATCGTGCCGATCGCCTCTCACTGGCAGATCCCCGAGGTGCACGGCGATGAGACCAACGTCGCCCGCTGGGTGCGCATCAAGACCGAGGCGCTCGTGCTCGGTGTGAAGAAGAGCGTCGTGACGCGCCCGAACGGCCGGTCGGCCGACTTCATCGCGCCCTCTACGGCAAACGGATGCGCGATGGCCTGCGCCTACTGCTACGTGCCGCGGCGCAAGGGATACAGCAACCCCGTCACGGTGTTCGCGAACATCGACCAGATCACCCGTCACCTCGCACGCCATGTCGCCAAGCAGGGCGAGAAGACCACGCCCAACCAGTGCGACCCCGACTCGTGGGTGTACGACATCGGCGAGAACAGCGATTGCTCCGTTGACGCGATGCTCAGCGAGAACGTCCGCGACCTCTGCGAGCTGTTCCGGATGACGCCGACGGCGAAAGCATCCTTCGCCACGAAGTTCGTCAACCGCGACCTGCTCGGCTGGGATCCCGCGGGGCGGGTCCGCGTGCGCTTCTCCCTCATGCCGCACGCGGTGGCCAAGGTCACCGATATCCGCACCTCGCCGATGAGCGAGCGCATCGCCGCGATCAACGACTTCGTCGATGCCGGCTACGAGGTGCACGTGAACTTCTCTCCCGTCATCCTCACTCCCGGTTGGGTGCAGGAGTGGACCGCGCTGTTCGACGAGCTCGATGCCACCCTCCACGATCGTGCGAAGGCGCAGCTCGCCTGCGAGGTCATTTTCCTCACCCACAACGAGCAGCTCCATGAGGTGAATCTCGGATGGCACCCGAAAGCCGAAGAGCTGCTGTGGACCCCGCAGAACCAGGAGACCAAGCTCTCGCAGAACGGGGCCGTGAACGTGCGGTACCGCTACGGCCTGAAGAGCGCGGCCGTCGCGCAGCTCGAGGCCCTGATCGCGGAGAAGCTCCCGTACTGCCGCGTGCGGTATGCGTTCTGAGTAGGACCTCGGTCGAGCTGGGCCGTTCCGCTCGTGCGGGACTGTCGGGCTCGCGCGCGGGTGGTGCCCGACCGTCCGGATGCGGCGCCTCGCCGATCTGCGCACGCTGACCCTGCCCCGCTCGCGGCCCGTTCGTTCGTCGCAGATGTACGCCGTGGGGCCGTTCGGCGTACATCTGCGACGAACGAAGTCGGGGACGCCTCGGGTTCCGCTGCGCCGAAGCTCGGTGCCGGCCCGCGCGCACCCGGCGTCAACCGCGCTCCGCCCGGGGTCGCCCCCACCCGGGCGTTCGTTCGTCGCAGATGTACGCCCTCGATCCCTGACCGCGTACATATGCGACGAACGAAGCCGGGGGACGGGGCGTGGCAGGCCGCGCCGCCGGAGGCGCCGTCCCGCTCGTCCTTCAGCGGTCCCGCCCGCCGTTCGTTCGTCGCAGATGTACGCCGGCACCCGGCCCGCGCGTACATGCGACGAACGAACGACTCTCGAGCCCCGAACCCCGAACCCCGAACCCCGAACCCCGAACCCCGAACCCCGAACCCCGAACCCCGAACCCCGAGCCCCGAGCCCCGAGCCCCGAGCCCCGCACCCCGGGCCTCAGGCACCGCACGCGCACGCGGCGCGCGCAACCCCTCCTCGCGCGACACCCGCACCCGCGACACCCTCCCCGCGCAACACCCGCCCCGCACCACCCCATCTCTCACGATCGAGAGACCCTGCGACACTCCCGTTTGAACCCGCAGCGACCCTAGGTTAGGCTCACCTAACGTGAGGACCGACACCGAGACGAGCACACCGACGAGCGCGCTGCGCGGCGACTCCCTCGCCCTCAGCTACGGTCGCACCCGCGTGGTGCACGACGTCTCGCTCCACCTCCGCCCCGGTGTGGTCACGGCTCTCATCGGTCCGAACGGCAGCGGCAAGTCCACCGCGCTCCGCGCCCTCGCGCGCCTTCACCGCGTCGACGCCGGCGACGTCCACGTCGACACCCCCGCGGGTCCCCGCGACGCCAGCACGCTCTCGGCCAAGGAGTTCGCCAAGGCCGTCGCCATGCTGTCGCAGTCGCGCCCGCACCCGTCGGGCCTCGAGGTGCGCGACATCGTCTCCCACGGACGCCACCCGCACCGCAGCCGCTTCGCCGGCCTCGGCGACGCCGACCGCGCCGCCATCGACCACGCCCTCCGCCTCACCGGGCTCCTCGCCATGGAGCACCGCCCCGTCGACGAGCTCTCCGGCGGCGAGCTGCAGCGCGTGTGGCTGGCCACCGCGCTTGCGCAGGGCACCGGCATCCTCCTCCTGGACGAGCCCACCAACCACCTCGACCTGCGCTACCAGGTCGAGACGCTCGACCTCATCTGCGACCTCGCCGACCACGGCACCGCCGTCGGCGTCGTGCTCCACGACCTCGACCACGCGGCCCTCATCGCGGACGAGGTCGTGCTGATGAGCCGCGGGCGCGTCCACGCCGCCGGCACACCCGAAGACGTGCTCACCGCGGCGAACCTCACCGAGGTCTACGAGTTCGCCATCGATACAGAAGTGGATGCCGCAACGGGGCGCGTCCGCGTGATTCCGCGTGGCCGCCACGACGCCCGCAACAGGGCCCGCGTCCACTCCGCCCCGCGCCACCTGCACGCCGTCTCCGCCTGACGCCTGACGCCGACGCCTCACAGGCACGCCGCGCGCACGGCGCCGCGCCCCGGCATCCGCTCTTCTCTTCACCGCACCCCCCACCCATCGATGGAGTCCGTCATGACCAAGAAGACCCTCGCCGCGCTCGCCGGCGCCGCCGCCCTCGCCCTCGCGCTCACCGGCTGCGGCACCACCCAGACCACCCCGGCGGCTGACGCCAGCGGCGCAGCCGCGACCTCCACGAGCGAGGGCTGCGCCGACGACACCACGACGACCTCCAGCGGCCCGGTCGAGCTGACCGACGCCTTCGGCCGCACCGTCACCCTCGACCAGCCCGCCGAGCGGGTCGCGGTGCTCGAATGGCAGCAGATCGAAGACGTGCTCGCCCTCTGCCTCACCCCGGTCGCCGTGGCCGACGCCGACGGGTACCGCACGTGGAACTCCGCCGAAGAGCTTCCCGAGAGTGTCGAGAGCGTCGGCACCCGCCAGGAGCCGAACCTCGACGCCCTCTTCGCCACCGAGCCCGACCTGGTGATCGTCGAGGCGTACACCCGCGACGACGCGATCATCGGCCAGCTCGAGGAGTACGGCATCCCCGTGCTCGCCACCGTCGGCGCGAACGCCGAGGACCCGATCGCGCAGATGCTCGACACCTTCGATCTCATCGCGCAGGCGACCGGCCGCGAGGAGCGCGCCGAGGTCGTCACCGACGAGTTCGAGCAGCACCTCGCCGACGCCAAGGCCGAGGTCGAGGGTGCCACGCCCGAGGTCTCCGACTTCGTCTACTTCGACGGCTACGTCGACGGCGGCAACGTGTCGATCCGCCCGTTCGGGCAGGGCTCGCTCGTCGGCGAGCTCGGCGAGGAGCTCGGCCTCACCAACGCCTGGGCCGGCGAGGTCGACCCCGCCTACGGCCTCGGCCAGACCGACATCGAGGGCATGACCACGGTCGGCGACGCGAACTTCTTCTACACCGGCACCGAGGACCCCGACTACGAGAGCTTCATCGATGCCGCCGAGTCCAACCCGGCGTGGGCGTCGATTCCGGCCGTCGCCGAGCGACGCGTCACCGCGTTCCCGGCCGGCATCTGGACCTTCGGCGGCCCGCGCTCCGCCGAGCAGATCATCGACGCGTACGTCGCCGCCATCACCCAGTGAACATGCGGTCGGTGAGCGAGGGGGCTCAAGGCTCCCAAGCCCAGGGTGCAGACCGGACGGATGCTGCGCCCCACGCCCCTCGCTCATCGGCCGCCCTCGGGCTCGGCGTGCTCGCCGCGCTCCTCGTGGTGCTCGTCCTCTCCGCGGGCTGGCATCTGACGCAGGGGACGAGCGGCGCGATCTTCGCCGACGCCGACGTGCTCTGGGGGTCACGCATCCCGCGCCTCGCGGCCGGGGTCGCGGTCGGCGTCGCGCTCGGCGTCGCGGGCCTGCTCATGCAGTCGCTGTCGCGGAACGCGCTCGCCTCGCCCGACACCCTCGGCGTCACCGCCGGGTCGTACCTCGCCGTCACCGCCGTCGCGGCGTTCGGCATCGTCGTGCCGATCTGGGCCTCGGGGGTCGTCGCCTTCGTCGGGGGACTCGCCGCCGCGGCGATCGTCCTGGGGCTCGCCGGCGGCGCCGGGACCTCGACCACCCGGCTCGTCCTCGCCGGATCCGCGCTCGCGCTGGCCTTCCAGGCCGGCACCTCGGCGCTCCTCGTCCTGTTCGCCGAGGAGACCAAGGGGCTGCTCGCGTGGGGGAGCGGCAGCCTCTCGCAGCTCGGGCTCGAGGCGTTCCTGCGCGCCGCGCCGGTCGTCGTCCTCGCGGTCGTCCTCGCACTCGTGCTCTCGCGTCGCCTCGACGTCCTCGCCCTCGGCGACGACACCGCCTCGTCGCTGGGGGTGCCGATCCGTGCGACGCGGGTCGCCGGCATCCTCATCGCGGTTCTGCTGACCGCCACCGCCGTCACCCTTGCCGGCCCCATCGGGTTCGTGGGCCTCTGCGCCCCGGTGCTCGCACGGCTCCTCGTGCGGGTGGTGCCGGCGCTCGGGCGGCACCTCCTGCTCATCCCGCTGTCGGGACTCATCGGCGCGATCGTGGTGATCCTCGCCGACGCGCTGCTGCGCGCCCTCATCGGCGCCGAGGGTGCGATCGCCGTGCCGACCGGAGTTGCGACCACCGTGTTCGGGGCGATCGTGCTCGTCGTGATGGCGCGGCGCCTGCGCGATTCGGGACCCACCCGTCGGCCCCCGTCGATGCGGATCGGCGTGCGCACCCAGCGCCGCTTCGTGATCGTCGTCGCCGCGTCGGCGCTCGTCCTCGGCGGGGTGGTGCTCGCCGGGATGCTGCTCGGCAGCACCCGCCTCCTCACCGGCGACATCGTGCTGTGGCTCACCGATTCTGCGCCCCCTCTCGTCGCGTTCGCGCTGGACGAGCGCGCTCCGCGCGTGGTCGCCGCCGTCGTCGCGGGCGCGGCGCTGGGGCTGTCGGGGAGCATCACGCAGGCGGTCAGCCGCAACCCGCTCGCGGAACCCGGCCTCCTGGGCATCACCGGGGGTGCCGGGCTCGGTGCGGTGCTGGTCGTCACGAGCGCGACGGCGAGCAACTTCGGGATGCTGGTGGCCGCCGTGATCGGTGGACTCCTGGCGTTCGCGCTGGTCTATGCCCTGGCGTGGCGCGGAGGGCTGAGCGCCGACCGGTTCATCCTCATCGGCATCGGCGTCTCGTACGGCGCGGTGGCGCTGACCACCTTCGTGCTGCTGCGCGCGAACCCGTGGGACACCCCGCGCATCTACACCTGGCTGTCGGGCACCACGTACGGGCGCATCTGGGAGCAGGTGATCCCGCTGGCGATCGTGCTGGCGATCGCTTTGCCGTTCGCGCTCGCGCGCCGCCGCGACCTCGACATCCTCGCGATGGATGAGGACACCCCGAAGCTCGTCGGCATCCGCCTCGAACGCACGCGCCTTGCGCTGCTCATCACAGCGGCGGTGCTCGCAGCGCTCGGCGTGGTGGCGGTGGGTGTCATCGGGTTCGTGGGACTGGTCGCCCCGCACGCCGCGCGGGCGCTGGTGGGTGCGAAGCACGGCCGGTCGATTCCGGTCGCGGTGCTGCTCGGAGCGGTGCTGGTCGGCGCCGCCGACACCCTCGGGCGGACGATCATCGCTCCGGCGCAGTTGCCCGCAGGCCTCGTGGTCGCGCTGATCGGGGCGCCGTACTTCGTGTGGCTGCTGTGGCGGTCGCGTGACGCGTGAGGGTCAGCCCGCCGCTTGCACGACCCGGAACCGCAGATGGGTCTCGCTCGCGAACGCCGACGTCTCGAGTCGTTCGAGATCCACACGCATCCCGAGTCCCGCGAACAGCGAGATCCCGTCACCGAGCAGCACTGGCACGACGTCGAGATGGATCTCGTCGACCAGTCCGAGGTGCAGACACTGCCGCGAGATGCTGCCGCCGAGGAGGCTCACCCACTTCTCGCCTGCGGCGCGCTTCGCGCTCTCGACCGCGGTCGCGATGTCATCGACGACGAAGGTGTAGGTGATGCCGTCCCGTTCGATGGGTTCGGCGGGCGTGTGCGTCATGAGGAAGACCGGCGCCTTCACCATTCCGCCGTACGGGATCTCGCCGTCTTCGATCGTGCGGGCCGTGTTCGCGCCCCCGACGACGGCGCCGATGTTCGCGCAGACGCGGTCGACGACCTCCTGATCCTCCGGCGCCGAGGGGAAGTCGAACATCCAGTCCACCTCGCCGTCCGGGCCCGCCAGGAATCCATCGAGGGTCAGGGTGGCGTGGATGAAGACGAGGCTCATGATCGCTCCGGGTTGCGCGTGGCCCCTGCGATGTCGATCAGATTCGCGTTGGTCGCCATGATTCGAGCCTAGACACCGTCGCCTCGCCTCGGCAGCCCCGACAAGGCGGCCCTACGCGACAGCCACCCGAGCAGTTCGCTGCCGACTCCGCCCGGCATGCCGGTACCACTGGGCGCACAGGACGAGCACGACGACTCCGTCGACGACCCCTCCTGCGTAGTACATCAGCATCGCGCCCGCTTCCGCGGCACCAGCGTCGACGCCGGCAGGAGGGTGGGCGTAGATCCACTTCGCGAGGATGCTGTGCGCCGCCATCGCCGCAAGGAGCACTGCCACCCGCATCCCGAACCCGGCGCGATGTGGCGCCGGGTCGATCGGAATAATCGCCGCGGTGAAGAGCAGCCCCGCCAGCAGGAGGTGCACCGACACCGCCGCATGCAGAGCCGCATTGCCCTGCATGATCGCGAACACGCCGGTCGTGTACAGCGCCCACAGTCCGCCCACGTTGAGGACGGCGGCGATGACCGGAGTGCCCACGACCCGCGCAGGGAGGCTTCGCAGCAGCCGTGTGAGACGACGGGCGCGACTGACGTGCAAGGAGCGCAAGGCCAGCGTCACGGGTGCGCCGAGGACGACCAGGAGCGGGCCGACCATGCCGACGAGAAGATGCGCGCCCATGTGAGCGACGAAGTCCGTGTGCGCGGCCGCCGCGAGCGGCCCGAGGAATGTCGCAGCGATGACCGCTACGCCCGTCGTCCACGCGGCGGTCCGGTACCACGGCCATGATCGACCCCGCCGGTGCTGAAGGACAACGCCCGCCGCATAGACGAGGATCGCCACTCCGAACGGGATCGCGATTATCGCTTCGGCGCCGGAGAAGCCGCCGGCCGGGTGGCCGTGCGTCATCGTCCGGCGGGCAGGATGCTGCGGCGCGTCCGGATCACGAGAAGTGAACCGACCACGATCATCACGACGGCGATGATGTTCCATGCCAGGTCGTACGCGAGCAGATCGTCGACGTAGCGGATCTGATGGATTCCGAGGAGCTTGTGCTGGACGAGTCCGTCGTAGAGCTGGAAGGCGCCGCCGCCCAGCAGAACACCACCCCACCATCGCGTCGCCCAGAACGCTCGGCGCCGGCGTAGATCGGCGACGAGGAACAGCCCGCCGATCGTCGCGAACCAGCTCAGTGCGTGGAAGAACCCGTCCGACACCAGGCCGACGTCCGTCCCCGACAGGTCGTAGAAGTGGTGCCAGTGCAGGATCTGGTGGAAGACCGCCTCGTCGATGAACGCCACCGTCCCGACGCCGAAGAGGACGCCCGACCAGACGTTCCGCTGCGAAGCGCGACCCCTCGCCGGCAGGTCGACCTCGGTCTTCTCGCCTGTTGCAGTGCTCACCGGTTCGTCCGCCTCTCTTGTGGAGTGGTCCACGAAACCAGAGCGGCCACCCGGCGCCGAGCCCCTTGACAGGCCGTATTTCGCGCACGGCCGCCGCCGGACCTAGGAGCACGGACGAGGTATGCCTGCGGCGCGTTGCAGAGCTAGGGGTGGCTACTCAGGAGCGGCGAGATGAAAAGCCCGTGGCGGTGCAACAACGCCTGGTCGCATCTGGTTCACGGCGTAGGCGCCTCCCCTGCCAGATGAACGCTCAGTACGGGCGGCGGTCATTTCACAGGCTCCCGCGTCCACGTCGCGGGCGGCCGCACGCATCGATCCGCGCTTACTCATCGCGACCCTGCCACGTCGCGATGTCGACGACGTTTCCCTCGGCGTCGATCAGTGACCACCATGCGGGCGCGTGCCGGTCGCCCAGCATCCGGCCGCCCGCGGCGAGGACGGCGTTCACACGTGCCGTCGCCTCGTCGTGGGGCAGAGAGACGTCGATGTGGATGCGGTTGCGGGGTGGAGTCCAGTCCTTCTCATGGACGGAGAGCGTCGGGCCGATGAGGTTCGGTTCGACCATCGTCCCTGGTCCGACGCGAACGTATCCGAGCGCGGCGCTCCAGAAGTCGGCGACGCTTTCGCGATCGCGAGCGTCGATCGCGATCTCGAGCTGAGACACTCGAGACGGGTCTGCCACGATCCCCATCTCAGCCGCAACAGTGGAGATGCGTCTCGCCAGCTCCAGGTCGAGGTCGGTCAGCCCGGCACCGATGGTGAGCACCTGGACCGTCACCGTGTCGTCGCGCAGGTCGATCATCGGGGAGTGGCCGACGGCCGCGACCTGATCTGCTATCGCCGCGACCAGTCTCGCCCCCGTTGCGAAGTCGCCCGTAGGGAACGCCGTCTTCGCGCCCCAGAACAGGACGCGCCACGACTCCACTCCAGACGCATTCGAGAACTCTTCGTCAGACAGCGGCGACACCATTTCGCAAGGCTAGTCTCGGCGGTGCGGTCGCAACAGGCGCAGGAAGCGAACCCACCGCACGGTCGGTCGGGTCACTTTTCGCTGAACCGGTCCGCCAGTTGCCGCCGCGAGCTGATCTCCAGTTTCCGGAAGACCTTCCGCAGGTGGTAGTCGACGGTGTTCGGGCTGATGAACATCGTCGCGGCGATCTCGGCGTTCGTCGCGCCGCGCGCGGCGAGCAAGGCGACCTGACGCTCCTGGCTGCTCAGCGGATCGACCGACGAGGAATCCGACGGCATCGAACCGCCCGCGGCGAGGATCTCGCGCCGGGCACGCTCGGCGAATCCGATCGCGCCCGTCGCCTCGAAGTCGCGGAGGGCGAGCTCGAGCTGCGCCCGGGCGTCAGCGCGCCGCCGCACGCGGCGAAGCCACTCGCCGTAGATGAGGCGCGCGCGGCCGATGTCGGCCTGATGCGCCGGCGGGAAGAGGGCGATCGCGTCGACGAAGTGGCGCTCGGCGTCGGCGTCATCAGCCATCAGCGCCAGCGACCTCGTGTACAGGGCTCGCCCGACGACCGATCCGTTGATGTCGACGTGCGTCTTCATCCGATGAAGCGCCCACTCGGCCGACGCGCGGTTGCCGCTGTGCACCGCCGCCTCGAAGTACTCGGGCAGGTGGCGGTAGCTCGCCTGCAGGAACGGATGCCGCGCGAGCGGCCCCAATCGCTCGTACGCCGACTCGTACGCTCCGGCGGCGAGCTCGTTCACGGCGATCGCTTCGCCGGTCATCCGCGAGATGCCGCCCCACCCCGCCTCGTGAATGGCGTGGCTGATCTGCTCGACGGTCGTCAGCGGCGTGCCCTGGAAGGCCAGCAGCGCCGCGTTGACCGCCTGCTCGTCGCCGAAGCCGAGCGCGCGGCGAAGCTCTGCCGCTTCGGTGATGTAGTCGGCGGCGGCCTGCGCGTGGCCTCGACTCAGTTCGACGGCACTCAACGTCCACAGACACGCATCCACGTCGCGGAGCGCCCCGGCCTGACGGCCGATCTCGGCGGATCGGCGCAAGAGCTGCGCGGCACCCTCCCAATCCCAGAGCGCGACGCAGGGCATGGTGACGTAGAACGCCAGCGTCGTGTCGCCCGAATCCAACTCGGCACGCAGCGCCTCGACGGCGCGGCGAAGGGCAGGCACGGCGGTCGCGTAGTCGTCGAGGATGAACGTGCTCACCGCCTGCAGCAGGACGGCGGTGACGTCATCGCCGCCGGATGCTTCCCGCATCCGTTCGCCGAGCTCCCGTGTCGTCGCGCCGATCGCCTGCTCCTCGGTCACGGTCGCCGAATTGAGCGCGAGCAGGAGCGCCCGCCGGCGGAGTGTCGGCGACACATCACCGACGAGATCGGCCGCGGTCATGAGCTTCGCCATGCCGGCACGAAGGCCGTTGGGCTCGGAGAGGAACAGGCTCGCCATCGCCTCGACGATGAGTCTGCGCGCCCGCGTCACCTGGGTCAGCGCCGTCTCGTCACCCAGCGGGAGGAGGTGCAGCGCGAGCCGCGCCGCGCCCGCGCTCAGCGCCGCCTCGGCAGCGGCGACGGAGCGATCGCTCGCCTCCGCGGCATCCGGTGTGAGCTCCGCCGCCCGCGCGAGCAGGTGCGCGCGCGACAGCATGCCGCCTCGGGCTCCGGCCGCGTCGGCGGCGGCAGTCAGCTCGGCGGCGACCTCGGCGTCGGGGCCATGCACGGCGGCAGCCGCGTGGTAGGCCGCGACGTCACGCTGCCCGCGCTCGCGTGCGTGGGCGCCGAGCGCCCGGTGCACCCTCCGTCGGGCGGCATCGGTGGCGGCGCCGTAGACGGCGGACCGGATGAGCGGATGCCGGAAGCGCACCGCCTCGCGCACCGAGACGAAGTCGATGCCCTCGGCGGCCGCAGAGGCGTCGGCCGGGATCCCGAGGGCTTCGGCCGCGGCCGCGACAGCGGCGGGGTCGCCGCTGGACTCGGTGGCCGCCACGAGCAGCCAATCTCGGCTCGGTTCGGGGAGCTCCGACATCCGCTCGGCATAGATCAGCTCGAGGCGCCCGCCGATCGGGACGGGAGAGTGGGCGATGGCGGTGGATGTCAGCTGCGCCGCCGACAGCTCGGTCGCGAGCTCGCGGAGCGCGAGCGGGTTGCCGGCGGTGTCGTGGACGTACTCGGCCGCGACGGTGGGGTCGAGCTCGCCGTCCACGTCTTGGCGGAGGAGAGCCGATCCCGCCTCGGCGTCGAGTCCGCCGAGCTCGATCCGCGGCACGCCCGCGAGTGCCCCCTCGACACCCTCGTCGGTGCGCGCGGCGACGATGAGCCCCACCCTCTCCGCCGAGAGCCGGCGCGCGACGAACCCGAGGACGAGCAGCGACTCGGCATCGACGTGCTGGGCGTCATCGACGGTGCAGACGGTCGCTCGGTCGGCCCCCGCGCGGGCGAGGAGGGAGAGGAACCCCAGACCCACCAGCGGCGGTTGCGGCGGCGGTCCCTCGTCGACCCCCGCGGCGATCCGCAGCGCCGCGCGCTGACTGTCGGGAATGTCGTCGACGAACGCGATGAGCGGGCGCCCGAGGCGTTGGAGCGCGCCGAACGCGATGCCGGATTCGACCTCGACGCCCTGGATCGCGAGCACCCGCAGTGACTGCGCATGGTCGTGCAGCGCCGACTCGACCAGCGAGGTCTTGCCGATGCCGGGCTCTCCCGAGACGAGGAGCGCGCCGCCGGCCTCGTTGCGGACGCCCGCGAGCAGCGCGCGGAGTCGTTCGGACTCGTCCGCGCGCCCGAGCAGAGTCCGTCCCGCGTCGATGCGGTCAGGTTAGCGCCCCCGGTCCCACGAGCGGAAGCCTCACCTGCCGGGGGATTCCGCGGCTCCGCGCGAAGGACTACGTGCTCCACGTGGTGCGCTCGCACTCGCCCCGGGCCACGCTGGCGTCGAGCAGATGGAGGACCCCATGCCCTACGTGACCACCGATGACGGAACACAGATCTTCTACAAGGACTGGGATGGCGGCGGGGCACCCGTGCTGCTCAGCCACGGCTGGCCCCTCAACTCCGACGCGTGGGAGGCGACCGCGCTCTTCCTGGCCCAGGAAGGGTACCGCGCGATCGCCCACGACCGACGCGGACACGGCAAGTCGACCCAGACGTGGAACGGCAACGAGATGGACACCTACGCCGACGACCTCGCCTGTCTCATCGATCACCTCGACCTGCAGAACCTCACCCTCATCGGGCACTCCACCGGCGGGGGAGAGGTGCTGCACTACGTCGCGCGCCACGGTTCGACCCGCGTGGCGGGGCTCGTGCTGGTCTCGGCGGTGCCGCCGATGATGGTGCAGACCGACGACAATCCGGGCGGGCTGCCGATCGCCGTCTTCGACGACATCCGTGCAGGCGAAGCATCCCACCGGTCCCAGCTGTACCGCGATCTCGCCGACGGTCCCTTCTTCGGTAACAACCGCACGGGCGACGTGCCGCAGGGCACCCGCGACGCGTTCTGGCTGCAGGGCCTGGCGTCGGGCACCCGCAACGCCTACGAGTGCATCGCCGCGTTCTCGGCCACCGATTTCCGGCCCGACCTCGACAAGGTCGACGTGCCGACGCTCGTGATCCACGGCGACGACGACCAGATCGTGCCGTTCGAGATCAGCGGACGCCTGTCGGCCGCGGGCATCCGCGACGCCGAACTGCTCGTGTACGAAGGCGGGGCCCACGGCCTGCCCGACACCGAGCGCGAGCGTCTGCACCGCGACATCCTCCGCTTCCTCCGATCCTGAACACCCGCGCTCCACCGATCCGAAAGGACCCCCTCATGAGCACCGAAGCCGCACCCGACACGATCGTCCTCGTCCATGGCCTCTGGGTCACCCCGCGCAGCTGGGAGGAGTGGAAGGCGCACTACGAAGCCAAGGGCTTCACCGTACTGACCCCCGCCTACCCGGGGTTCGAGATCGAGGTCGAAGCTCTGCGCGAGAACACCGACGTCATCGCGGATCTCACCGTGCCCGAGACCGTCGCGCACCTCGCGGGCGTCATCGAGGCGCTGCCGCGCCCGCCGATCATCATGGGGCACTCCTTCGGCGGGCTGCTCACGCAGATGCTGCTGGCACGGGGGCTCGGCGCTGCGGGGGTCGCGATCGACTCGGCGCCGACCGAGGGCGTGCGGGTCACCCCGCTGTCGCAGGCCCGGTCGCTCTTCCCGGCGCTGAAGAACCCCGCGAACTTCCGTCGCGCGGTCGGCTTCACCAAGGAGGAGTGGCACTACGCGTTCGCGAACGCTCTCAGCCGGGAGGAATCGGATGCCACGTGGGAGCGCTACGCGATTCCCGCACCGGGCAACTGGGTGTGGGCGTACGGGTTGCTCGCGAACTTCCAGCCCGGGCATCAGGAGACGTGGGTCGACTACTCGGTCGATCGCGCACCGCTGCTGTTCATCGGAGGAAGCGTCGACCACATCATGCCGCCGGCGGTGAACAAGTCCAACGCCAAGCACTGGGAGAAGTCGCCGGCCCTCACCGAGTACCACGAATTCGAGGGCCGCGGCCACTGGACGTGCGGCGAACCGGGGTGGGAGGCCGTCGCCGACTACGCGCTCGACTGGGCGCTGCATCACGCGCGGGCGTCTGTGCGGTCGGACGCCTGATCTGTTCACGTCGACGAGGATCTCGCGATGAAGCTCACGCGGATCGGCGGGCCGACCGTGCTCGTCGAGCTGGCGGGGTGGCGGATCCTCGTCGACCCGACTTTTGACCCGCCCGGGCGGCGGTACGGGTTCGGGCTCGGGACGTCGAGCACGAAGACGGCGGGGCCGTTCGTGGCCGCGCCGGATCTCGGGCCGATCGATGTGATCCTGCTCAGTCACGATCACCACGCCGACAATCTGGATGACGCGGGCCGCGCGCTCCTGCCCGAGGCGACGCATGTCGTGACGACGGCGAGCGGCGCGCGGAGGCTGGGGATGGTGTCTGTCCGGGGCTTGCGCCCAGACGAGTCGGTTCTGCTCGAGGGAGAGGGAAAGGAGACGCTCCGCGTGCTGGCGACGCCGGGGCGGCACGGGCCTCCCCTCAGCCGGGCGATCGGCGGTGACGTGATCGGCTTCACTCTGCGGCGGCAGCACCGCCCGCATCCGGATCTGTGGATCAGCGGCGACACCGTCCTCACCCGCGAGCTCGTGCGGATCGCTCGCGGGATGACGGTGGATGTCGCGATCGTCAACGCCGGCGGAGTGGGATTCCCGGCAACCGGGCCGCTGACGTACACGATGACCGGACGCGACGTGGTGCGGTTCATCGACGCGTTGCGGTCGGGTGTCGTCGTGCCGGCGCACTACGAGGGGTGGTCGCACTTCCGCGACGGGGAGGTGGGGCTGCGAAGGGCTCTGGATGCGGCGCCGCCCGCCGTGCGCGACCGGGTGCGGTGGCTGCCCGACGGGGTGGCGGTGGAGGTTTCGGAGTAGGGCGTCCCGGTCGTTGAGCGAGGGCGCGGAGCACCCGAGTCGAAACGCGTCGACGCACTTTCGAGCGCGGCTCGCTACTGCCCCATCACCCGGACCGCGTTGGCGCGGCGAACCAGGGTGGGGAGGAGGAAGAGGTCCACGACCCACCAGATCGCCGCCGCGAGGATCATCGGGATGCCGATCAGCAGGATCGACAGCAGCCACCCGCCCCACCACAGGATGTTGAAGACGATCGCCGAGGGGATCAGACCGAGGTAGAAGCGCTGTGCGGCGACGCCTCCGAGAAGGAGGAGGAAGAGGTAGGCGATCCCCACCTCTTTCGCAGGCGCCACGACCGAGGGTGCGAACGGACCCCACTGCCGGCCGTCCCACCACCGCAGCGCTCCGGTCGGACCCGGATACCACCCGGCGGCCGCAGACTCCACGAGGGGAGTCATCGGCACAGTCGCAACGGTGGTCGTCGCGCGCGGCGGCGGCAGGTACGGATCGAGCGCCTCGTACTCGGCCGTCGCGCTCGGCGCGCCGACGACATCGGCCGACCAGCTCTTGCCGTCCCAGAATCGCTTCCCCCCGGCGGGAACGTCGTACCAGCCGGCCGGGGGCGTGGGGGGAGGGTTCATCGTCGGGTCCTTCGCTTGGCGTCACCGGTGGCGCGCCCGCCCAGGGTAACTCTCGAAGCGCCGCGTGTCCCGGGTGCAGGGCATCTTCAAGGCTGTCGCGCCGCCGCAGCTCCCCCTAGTGGATCGTCTCGCCGCGCTCGAGCATGGCGACGTACTGGGCGACGCGGGCAGCGCGGGACTCCGGCCGCTTGAGGTTGCTGATCCGGAACGACATCGCGAAGCGGTTCTGCGCCGACTGGGCCGCGAACGCCGCGGCGATGGTCGGGTCGGAGTCCAGAGCCGCCTGCAACTCGGCGGGGATGTCGCCGTCGCTCTGGCGGTACGCGGCGTCCCAGCGCCCGTCGGCTTTCGCGCGGTCGATCTCACGCTGCCCGGGCGGGCGCATCCGTCCCTCGGCGATGAGACGCTCCGCGTGCGCGATGTTGACCTTCGACCAGACCCCGCGCGGCCGGCGCGGCGTGAACACCTGGAGGAAGTAGTCCGCGTCGAGCGACAGCTTCTGACCGTCGATCCATCCGAAGCACAGCGCTGCGTCGAGCGCCTCGGCATACGTGATGCCGGGTTTCTTCGAAGCCGTCTTCCGCACGCGCAGCCGTACGCCCTCGGGGCCGGGACCGGACTCGAGCCAGCGTTCCCACTCCTCGACGGTGTCGACGTGGAGTTCGGGCTTGTCGGAGGTCGCGACCATGGTTGCAGGGTAGGCGCAGGGGCGGACGTTGCGCGGGCGTTTCGTCCCGCTGCGCGGTGCGGACGGTCGTTGAGCGAGGGAGCGGAGCGACTGAGACGAAACGAGACCCGGGGGTGCGCGTTTCGTCTCGCTGCGCTCGCTCAACGACCGAGGGGCGCCCGGGCTACGCCACGGAGACGTGGGACAGCAGGGGGTGGCCCGGCCCGAGCCGCGCGAGCTCGGCCGTGCCGTCCACGCCGGCACCCCGCGCGGACCGCAGGCGCACGCGCGGATGCCGGAGGGCCAGCTCCAGGGCGAACCCGTCGCGGATGATGGCGGCGCGAAAGACGCCGCCGATCGCGGCGACCTGGGCCTCGGCGTCCGGATCCTCGGCCACACGGTCGAGCGCGGTCGCAACCGACAGGGCCAGTTCGGCGGCGGCGCGACGGCAGATGTCGGCTGCCACCGCGTCGTCCGCCGCGAGCTCGGCGACACCGCGCGCGAGTGCGGCGATCTGAGCGACCCGGTCGGCGGCGCCCTGCAGCTCGATGTAGGCGCTCTCTACCTCGGGCCAGCGCTCGGCGACGAGCCCAGACAGCGCGGTGCGCGGGCCGCGCCCGTCGTAGGCCCGCATCACGGCCTCGAGTGCTTCGCGGCCGATCCAGTAGCCGCTGCCGGCGTCGCCCATGATGTTGCCCCACCCGTCCACGCGCGCCACGCGGTGCCGGCCGACGGCGAGGGTGACGACGCCCGTTCCCGCGGCGACGACGGCGCCCGGGCGGTCGCCGAGCGCCCCGAGGTAGGAGGTGACCGAGTCGTGGGCCAGCAGCACCCGATCCGGCGCCTCGGCGGCGACCGCGGCGCGAAGCGACGCGGCATCCGACTCCGCGTCGGTGAGGCCCGAGACCCCGGCGGCCAGCACGTCGATGCGCACCTCGTGGTGGCGGGCCGCGGCGATCGCCACCGACGCCAGCTGCGGCAGCAGCGGCTCATGGGTGCGGATGCCGGGGAAGACCTGATCCACCGGCGCCGCCCCGTGCGGGGCGACGCGCACCTTCATCCCCGTCTGTCCGGCGTCGATCGCGACCACCGCGCTCGCCGCCGTCATCGCACCTTCTCCCTCTGCCAGCGCAGGTAGGTCTCGCGCATGAGGTCGCCCGCCGGCTTGCCGTACGGGCAGTAGTCGTCGTTCCGGGCCGCGTCTTCCCGCGCGTACAGCCGCGCCGGCCAGTCCCAGAGCATCAGCCCGCCCACCCAGTCACGGCTCTCGCACGCGGCGAACATCTCGGCGTAGTACGCCCGCTGCTCGTCACCCGACGGCGGCCCCGCGAGGCTCCAGTCGTTCGGCAGGCGGGCCGAGCCCTCGCGACTCGGGCACCCCACCTCCATGAAGAAGAACGGCTTGTCCTCGCGCTCGACGACCGCCTCGATCCGGTCGAGCTGCTCGTGCCACGTGCCGGTGGGGTAGTACCCGCTGGAGGAGATGACGTCCACCGCATCCCACCAGGTGATGCGGTCCTCCTGGTACTTGTCGCAGTTGTAGGTCAGGGGCCCGGAGTAGACCGCGCGGATGTCGGCGATCAGCGCCCGCCAGTGCGCCTCCTGCCCGTCGGCGCGCACCATCTCGCACCCGATGCAGAGCATCGCCACGCCCTCCGCCTCGGCGATCCGCGCCGCGTGCAGCAGGAACCGGCGGTACGAGGCGAACCACTCGGTCCACGACGGCTCGCCCGGAACATCCCAGTCGAAGAAGCCGATGTGCGCCCGCCACGTACCGTCGGCGACGTTCACCACGGGCTTGAGCACCACCTTCAGCCCCAGGCGGTGGGCGCGACGGATGGCTGCCACGATCTCGTCGTCGGTGACCGTCGGTTCGTCTTCGAACGGGATGCTGGTGGAGAACGCCGTCGCCTGCTCGGCGGCGTAGGCCAGCGCCGTCCAGGTGACCCCGTGCTCGGCCATCGCGGTCATCGAAGCCTCGGCCTCGGGGGTGTCCCATTCGCCGCGGACGCCGACCCATCCCCAGGTCATCCCGCAGACGGGCCCGCCCTCGAGCGTCACGAGGTCACCAGTTCGTTCAGGGTGCGCGCCACGCGCCGATCGGCCAGCGCCGCGGCATCCAACTCCCCCTCGTGCCGGATCCGCACGGTCGCGCGCTCGCCGGGAAGGAGTGTGATCAGCCCCTCTTCGGCGTGGGCCGCGGGGTCGACCTTGTCGACGAGGAAGGTGAGGTCGCGCACGAGCGAGCGTGCGCTGATCGTCACCGCGCTGCCGCCCTCGACCGACACGACCTCGAGGTCGAAGTCGTCGCTGGGGAGCGCGCTGTCGCGGGCTTCGGCGAAGAACCAGGTGCCGCGCACCTCACCCGCGTCCGCCACCAGGAACTCCTCGGTCGGGGCATCGGTCTCGGCCAGCTCGCTCGGCAGCGCGAGCGTCGACGTCCCGCGCGCAGCGATGTCGAAGCCGAGCGACTCCTCGGCCCGCACGTCGCCGGAGAAACCAAGGCGTCGCACGCGCAGCGTGCCCGACCAGGCCTCGCCGGTGTCGTTCGTCACGATCGCGGCGAGCCCGCCTTCACGGGGCTGGATCGTGACGGTCCGCGGTGCGAAGGCGTTCCGCAGCGCATGGAAGAGCGGCTTCGGCCGCTCGTCGCCGTCGACCGCCGCCCACGAGGTGACCGGCCAGCAGTCGTTGAGCTGCCACACGATCGCGCCCATGGTGTGCGGGGCCCAGGAGCGGAAGTGCTCCAGCGCCGTGCGCACCGCGATCGCCTGATTCAGCTGCATCGCCCAGTGCCAGGTCTCCATGTCGTCGGGCACGCGCAGGTGCGGCACGAGCCCGGCGGTGAGCTTGACGTTCCCTTCCATCGCCTTCTGGTGCACGATCATGCCCGGCGACTCCGGGGTGAGCGGGTCGTCCGACACCGAGCGGCGGAGGGTCGTCCACGCGGGCGGACCCTGCCAGCCGAACTCGGCGACGAAGCGCGGCCGATGGTCGCGGTAGGTGAGCCAGTCCTGGCGGTTCCACTGCTCCCACAGGTGCATCGACCCGTGCTCCTCGGCGTTGGGGTGCTGGCCACCCGGGCTGAAGGGGCTCCCCGGCGCGTACGGCACGTGCGGGGCGAGGTCGGCGATGAGACGCGGGAAGAGGTCGTGGTAGTAGTACGCGCCCCAGGTGCGGCCGTCGAGCCGGCGCTTCCAGTCCCAGTCCTCGTAGCCCCAGAGGTTCTCGTTGTTGCCGGTCAGGAGCACCAGGGACGGATGGGATGCCAGGCGCACGATGTTCTCGCGAGCCTCGGCCTCGACCTCCGAGCGCAGCGGCTCCTCCTCGGGGTAGGCGGCGCAGGCGAAGAGGAAGTCCTGCCAGGTGAGGAGCCCGAGCTCATCGCAGAGCTCGTAGAAGTCGTCGCTCTCGTAGAGGCCGCCGCCCCAGACCCGGATGAGGTTGAGGTTCGCCTCGAGCGCCTGGCGGAGCCGCCGCTCGTAGCGGGCACGGTCGACCCGCACCGGCAGGGCGTCGTCGGGGATCCAGTTCGCCCCCTTGACGAAGACCGGCTGGTCGTTGACGACGAGGGTGAAGGGTGTGCCCTCGGTGTCGGGGGCGGTGTCCCACTCCACGGTGCGGAAGCCGACGCGGCGCGCGGCCGTGTCGAGGGTGTCGTCGCCCGCGCGCAGCGTAATGGTGACGTCGGACAGGTGGGCCTCCCCGTAGCCGGCCGGCCACCACCGCTCGACCTGATCGAGGTGGAGCGAGACCGTGACCTCCTCGGCCTCCGCGGGCACGACGGCGCCGGTCTCGGTGCCCGCGACCTTCAGGCGCACCTCTAGGTCGGCTGCGGCCGCGGCATCTGCTCGCTCGATCCGCACCGTCGCGGTGACCGTGCCGCCCTCGCCCTCGGGAGCGGCGTGCACGCGCACCTCAGCAAGTCGCGCGGTCGACCACGACTCCAGGCGCACCTCGCGCCAGATGCCGGAGGTGAAGGTGGCGATGCCCCAGTCCCAGCCGAAGTTGCATGCCGACTTGCGGATCGCCTCGTAGGGCAGCGGGTAGGGGCGGGGGCGAGCGCCGAGCGCGACGCTCTGCGCGTTGGCGTACGGCACCGGGGCGGTGAAGTGCACGGCGAGGTCGTTCTCGCCCTCGCGGAGCACACCGTCCCCCGTGCCGGCACCGTCGAGCGGCAGGCGGTACGACCGGTGCTGGTTCGCCGTCTCGGCCACGGTGCGGCCGTTGACCTCGATGCGTGCGACCGTGTCGAGCCCGTCGAAGACGAGGTCGTGCCGGTCGTGACCGTCGGGCGCCCACGCGAACGTGGTGCGGTAGGTCCAATCGACCCGGCCGATCCAGGCCAGCAGCGCCTCGTTGTCGTCGAGGTACGGGTCGGGGATGAGCTCGGCGGCGAGCAGGTCGGTGTGCACGCACCCGGGAACCGTCGCCGGCACCGCGGCATCCGAGAGCTGCGCGCGCAGCGGATCGGGCACGGCACCCGCGGCGGCCTGAAGCGTCCATCCATCGATGAGGGGGCGGCGGACGAGAGGGCTGAGGGTCACTTGACGGCTCCGGCGGTCAGGCCGCGATAGATCCAGCGCTGCAGAGCGAGGAACGCGACGAGGGTGGGGATGATGACGAGGATCGTGCCGGCGGCGATGATCTCCCAGTTCGCACCGAACGGTCCCTTGAACCGGAACAGCGATGTGGAGATGAGGCCCTCCGACGGCAGGTAGAGGAAGGGAAGGTAGAACTCGTTGTAGATGGCGATGCCCTTGATGATCACGACCGTGGCGATCGCGGGCTTCAGCAGCGGCAGCACGATGCGCCAGTAGATCGTCCAGCGATTGGCGCCGTCGATCATCGCCGCCTCGTCGAGCGAGACGGGAATCGACTGCATGAACTGGATGAAGATGTAGATCGAGATGATGTCGGTGCCCATGAACAGCAGCACCAGTGCCGCCATCGAGTCGTAGAGCCCGAGGCCGTTGATGATCTGGAAGGTCGCGACCTGGCTCGTCACCCCGGGAATCAGCGTGGCGACGAGGAAGAGCCCGACGACCAGCTTCTTGCCGCGGAAGCGGAACCGGTCGAGCGCGTAGGCGGCGGTCGTGCCGATGAAGATCGTCCCGACCAGCGAGAACGCCAGCACGATCGTGGTGTTGATGAACCCCTCGACCATGCCGCCCTGCTCGAAGGCGATGACGAAGTTCTCGAAGTTCAGCCACGATCCCGGCGCCTCGAAGGGGCCGGTGGTGCCGATCTCCTGCGAGGTCTTCAGGCTCGCGATCAGCACGACCGACAGCGGCACGAGCGTGACGACCACGCCGGCGATGAGCGAAAGATACTTCACGGTCGCGCCGATCGAGCGGCCGACGCGGGGAGGGCGGAGGGCGGTCGCGCTCATGTCAGGTCCACCTTCTCGTCGGGGAACACGCGGCGTTGCACCCAGGTCACGATCAGCACGATCGCGAGAAGAACGATCGCCATCGCCGAGGCGAGCCCCACCTGCCGGAACGTGAACGCGGTCTGCAGCGTCTGGATGACGAATGTCGAGGTGCCGTTCGCGCCGCCGGTCATGATGAACGGGATTTCGAACACCGACAGGCTCCCGGCGACGGCGAGGATGAAGCTCAGCCCGATGATGCGACGGATGCCGGGGAAGGTCAGCGCCCAGAACTGCTGCCAGTCGTTCGCGCCGTCGATCTCGGCCGCCTCGTAGAGCTCGCGGGGGATCGACTGCATCGCGCCGAGGAAGAGCACGAAGTTCATGCCGGTGTAGCGCCAGACGCTCGTTCCCGCGAGGGAGAAGTTCGCCACGTCGGGATCGCCGAGCCACTGCGGCGTCTCCACCATGCCGAACCACCCGAGCACGGTGTCGAGCGTCCCGCCGGGCTGGAAGAGATAGAGGAAGACGAAGCCGATCGCCACGCCGTTGATGAGGTAGGGGAAGAACAGCACCCCGCGGAAGAAGTTCGAGAACCGCGTGCGGGTCGACAGCAGCGCGGCGAAGTACAGCGCGATCGCCATCTGCACGAAGGCGCCGATGAAGTAGTAGATGCTCACGAAGAACACCCCGAACACGCGGGGGTTGGTGAACACCTCGAGGTAGTTCTGCAGCCCGATGAAGTTCTGCTCTTTGTCGATGCCGTCCCAGTCGGTGAGGCTGTACCAGAGCATGTTCGCCGCGGGCAGGTAGGTCAGCAGGAGCAGGAGACCCACGGCGGCGGCGATGAAGAGATAGGGCGTCAGCCGATTCAGGATGCTGCGCCGGCCGGCCGGGCCGCGAGCGCGGCCTCGACGCGGGGCGGGGTCCCGCGGGGAGATCGGGACGATGGCGGGACCCGACGCGGCGGGGGCGTCGGGGGCTGCGGCGGTGAACGACATGATTCCTCCGTGGTTCCGGCCGGGACGGTGAGCCCCGGCCGGAACCGATCAGCGGTGCGGGCTCAACCCACCTGGGCGCGGGAGTCGGCCCACGCGGTGTTCAGCTCTGCGAAGTACGACTCCTTGTCGCCGTCGGCGGCGCCTCGGGCGATGTCCACGAGCTTCTGGCGGTAGATGTTGCCGTAGAGGTCGATCTGCGCGCCATCGGCGATGTCGTTGAGAAGCGACTCCTCACCGGCCGGGGCGGGGCTGAGTTCGAGCAGCTCGACGCCCTCTTCCTCCAGCCCGGCGAGGTTCGACGGCAGCGGGTCGGCGGACAGCGCCGAAACCATGCCCTGCGTCTCGGTGAAGCCCGACTCCTCGAGGAGGAAGTCGATCCAGGCCTTCGCCGCGGCCTTCACGTCGGAGTTGACGTTGATGCCGAGGTTGTAGTCGCCGCCGACCATGGCGTACTGGGTGCCGTCGGACGCGGTGGCGGGGAAGGTCATGTAGCCCACGACGTCCGCGGACTCGCCGTTGTCTTCCGCGGCGGCCTGCAGCTGTGAGATCGCCCACGAGCCGAGGCCCATCACGCCGATCTTGCCGGTGGCGAAGTCGACCTTCGACTGCTCCCAGTTGGTGGTGAGCGGGTCGTCTTCGGTGTACCCGCCGGCGACGGCATCGAAGATGAGAGAGTCGATGGCGTAGATGTCGGTGCCCTCCGTCCAGGGCGCGTCGTCCGTGGTCATCGCGTTCATCGCGTCGGCATCGCCGCTCGGGGCGCCGACGTTGCTGGTCCACTGGCTGAGCGGCCAGCCGTCCTTGTAGTTGGTGTACATCGGGATGGCGTCGGTGTTCTCCTCGATCGCCTGCAGCGCCGCGAGGAACTCCTCCTCGGTCTTGGGCACCTCGGCGACGCCCGCCTCTTCGAAGACCGCGGTGTTGTAGACCAGGCCGTTGGCATTGCCGCCGAGGGCCAGGCCGTACTGCACCCCGTCGTAGCTCTTGGGGGCGAGAAAGCGGTAGGTGCCCTCGAGGTCGTCGGTCTGGCCGAGCGGCTCGAAGTAGTCGACGAACTGGTCGGGCTGCACGCTGTTGGGGATTCCGAGCACGTCGCCGTAGCTTTCCGTCGACAGGCGGGTGCGCATCTCGCCTTCGTAGTCGGTGATGCCCTCGAAGGTGACCGAGGCGTCGGGGTACATCTCGGTGAACTGCTCGGCGTACGCCTCGAAGGTGCCGTCCTGCACCAGGTCGGTGCGCCAGGTCACGAAGGTCACCTCGCCCTGCACCTCGCCGTCGATGGTGTTGTCGGGGTCGTCGGCCCCTGTGCCACCCGCGCAGCCGGCCAGTGCCAGTGCGCTCACCATCCCGAGGGAGGTGATCGCAATCATCTTGCGCCTCATGTGCATCTCCTTTGCAGATTCACCGTTGATCCGTCCGTGCGGCCGCGACCTCGCGGCGTCTCGTAGACCATAAGGCGCAATGTCCGACGTTGACAAGGTCGGAGACAAAGCCTGTCCGGGCTTGACCGATCGGATGAAACCTGGTCAGACTGTGCCTGACCGGGGCTTTTCATATGGCATCCGGCTTTCAAGGAGATTGAGATGTCCGATTTCATGTCTACGTCAGACATTTGCGGTGACGGCGCGCTTCACGCGGGCGGAAGCCGATGACCACGCAGCGTGCGACCGTCGAGGACGTGGCACGGTTGGCGCACGTCAGCGCCAAGACCGTGTCGCGGGTCTTCAGTCAGCGCGAGCTCGTCGCCCCCGAGACGGCCGAGCGGGTGCTCGCGGCGGCCAAGCGTCTGCGCTTCCGCCCCAACGCCCTCGCCCAGGGGCTTCGCCGCGGCGGCAGGACGCGCACCATGGGCCTCATCATCGGTGAGCTCGGCAACCCGTTCTATTACAAGGTCGCCTCGGGCATCGAACGCGTGCTGCGCGAAGAGGGGTACGGCCTCGTCCTCGCCACGACCGACGACACCGAGGAGGGGGAGGAGCAGGTCGCCGAGACTCTGCTCGGTCAGCGCATCGACGCGCTGCTGCTCATCCCGGTCAGTCGCGACCAGGGATACCTCGAGGGGGAGCGGCAGCTCGGCACCGCCGTGGTCAGCGTCGACCGGCCGGCGCGCAACCTCATCGCCGACTCGGTGGTGCTCGCCAACCGCGCGGGCGTGGCGGATGCGACATCCCGGCTCATCGCCCGCGGCCACCGCCGCATCGCGTACGTGTGCAATCCGGCCGCGGTCTACTCGCAGGAGGAGCGGCTGGCCGGGCGCCGCGGAGCGCTCGCCGCCGCGGGCATCGACGACGCCGCCCGCTGGGAGCTCTTGGCGGATGACCCGACCGAGCCCCCCGAGCGACTGGTCGGTCAGCTGCTCGATGCCGCCGAACCGCCGAGCGCGATCATCGCCGGCAACAACCGCATGACGATCGGAGCGCTGCGTGCCCTCCGGGCACGAGGCGACGAGACCACCGCGCTGATCGGGTTCGACGATTTCGACACCGCCGACCTCATGGGGGTGACCGTGATCTCGTACGACCCGGTCGACCTCGGCCGACAGGCCGCCCGCCTGGCGCTCGAGCGGATCGAGGACCCCACCGGGTTCAGCCGCCAGATCGAGCTGCCGACGTGGATCGTGGAGCGCGGAACGGGGGAGCGACCGCCGCGCGCGGCGGTCTGACGCGGGGGCGTTTCGACTCGCTGCGCTCGCTCAACGACCGACGGGGCTCACGTCCACTGGTCGTTCGCGGCGGAGTCGTACCGGTCGGGCTCGGGTCCGCGCTGGAAGCGACGGCCCGTGATCGAGGTGGGCGACAGGCGCACCCAGCGGTACTTGAGGGTCGGGATCCAGGGGGTGAGGGGGAGCGCCTCGGCCGCATCGATCTCGCTCTGCAGCTCCAGACGCGACGCGATCCCCTTGAGCACCACGCTGGCGGCACCGTCGTCGTCGTACTCGTCGACCTCGAACGCGATGCGGGGGTTAGCCGAGAGCTCCGCGAGCTTCGACCCCGGTGCCGTGCGGAACAGCACGTGCGGCCCGTCCGTCACGTAGTTGATGGGGAAGATGTCGGGCTCCCCCTGGATCGACACCGCCAGACGCCCCACCTGGCCGCGCGCGAGCAGGTTCCAGCACTCGTCCTCGCTGAGACTCCACACGGGGGCTTGGGCGGTGTCATCCATCGTTGGTTCTCCTCGCGTCGGGGTCGGGAGGAGTCTTTCGGCCGGTCCCGGCCGATGCCGGGACATTGGTCCCACGGCATCCGGATGCCGCCTGCGGGACCTTGGACCCGGCCGGCCCGCCCTCGTCCCCCGACACTGACCGTGCACCGGCCGGCGGATGCGGAAAGAGGTCACCATGGGCGCAGAGCGCGCGAGCAGCGTCATTCCCCTCGCCGACATCGGGATGGCGGACCTGCCCCAGGTCGGTGGGAAGAACGCCTCACTCGGCGAGATGATCTCGCGACTGGCATCCAGCGGGGTGCGGGTTCCGGGGGGATTCGCCACCACCGCCCGGGCCTACCGGGCCTTTCTCGCGGCCGACGGACTCGCGGACCGCATCGCCCGGATCCTGGCGGCGCTCGATGTCTCCGATGTCGCGGCCCTCGCCCGGGCGGGAACCGAGATCCGCGGGATGATCAACGCCCAGCCCCTTCCGGCCGACCTGGAGCGCGACATCCGCGAGGCCTTCGCCGCGGTGGAAGCCGAGGATCCCGGGGCCACGGACGTCACCTGGGCGGTGCGCTCGTCGGCCACCGCCGAAGACCTGCCCGACGCCTCTTTCGCGGGGCAGCAGGAGACCTTCCTGCACATCGCCGGCATCGAGAACATCCTCGCCGCCATCACGGGGGTGTTCGCCTCGCTTTACAACGATCGCGCGATCGCCTATCGCGTGCATCAGGGCTTCGCGCACTCCGACGTGGCACTGTCCGCCAGCGTGCAGCGCATGGTGCGATCCGACATCGGAGCGTCGGGGGTGATCTTCACCGTCGACACCGAGTCGGGGTTCCGCGACAGCGTGCTGATCACCAGTGCGTACGGGCTGGGGGAGGCGGTGGTGCAGGGTGCGGTGAACCCGGACGAGTTCCTGGTCTTCAAGCCCGGGCTGCGCTCGGGCCGGCCCGCGATCCTGCGGCGGCGCCTCGGCGAGAAGGCCATCGCCCTGCGCTTCGCCGCTGAGAGCACCGTCGGTCACAGCACGACGTTCGAGGAGGTTCCCGACGCAGAGCGCTCGCGGTTCAGCATCACCGACGATGAGGTCGCCGAACTCGCGCGCTCGGCACTCGTGATCGAGGAGCACTACGGCCGGCCGATGGACATCGAGTGGGCGCGCGACGGTCAGGACGGGCGCCTGTACATCCTGCAGGCGCGCCCGGAGACTGTCGTGTCGCGAGAGGACGGCGTGACGCTCGACCACTTCGTGCTGCGCGAGCACGGCGACCTTCTCATCTCGGGCCGCGCGATCGGTCGCCGCATCGGCGTCGGACCTGTGCGGGTGATGTCATCCGCCGAGCACATGGAGCGGGTGCGGGACGGTGATGTGATCGTCGCCGACATGACCGACCCCGACTGGGAGCCGGTGATGAAGAAGGCCGCTGCCATCGTCACCGACCGCGGCGGCCGGACGTGCCACGCGGCCATCGTCGCGCGCGAGCTCGGCATCCCCGCCGTCGTCGGTACGGTGACCGCGACCCGCGAGCTCACCGACGGCGCGCTCGTGACGGTCAGCTGCAGCGACGGCGACGAGGGCCATGTCTTCGCCGGTCGTGCGGAGTTCACCGAGGAGCACACCCGGATCGATCGGATGCCGCAGATCCCCGTCGAGCTGATGATGAACGTTGGGGCGCCCGACCAGGCCTTCGCCTTCGCCGCGCTCCCCAACGCGGGGGTCGGGCTCGCGCGACTGGAGTTCATCATCAACGAGCTCATCGGCATCCACCCCCAGGCCCTGCTGGATTCCGCATCGCTGGATGATGAGCTGCGCGGCGAGATCGCCGCGCGAACGAGCCCGTACGGGACACCCCGGGAGTACTTCGTCCGACGGCTCGCCGAAGGCGTCTCGACCATCGCCGCCGCGTTCGCGCCCAAACCGGTGATCGTCCGCACGAGCGACTTCAAGACCAACGAATACGCGCATCTCCTCGGTGGCGAGCGGTACGAACCGCAGGAGGAGAACCCGATGCTCGGGTGGCGCGGCGCGTCGCGCTATGTCACCCACCGCTTCGCCGACTGCTTCGCGATGGAGTGCGACGCGCTGCGCTTCGTCCGCGACGAGATGGGGCTGACGAACGTGAAGATCATGATCCCGTTCGTCCGCACCGTCGACGAGGCGGCGGCCGTCGAGCGGGCGCTCGCCGAGAACGGCCTCCGACGGGGTGACAACGGGCTCGAGGTGCTGATGATGTGCGAGATCCCCTCGAACGCCCTCCTCGCCGACCGGTTCCTCGACCACTTCGACGGGTTCTCCATCGGATCCAACGACATGACCCAGCTCGTCCTCGGCGTCGACAGGGACTCGGAGCTGGTCGCAGAGGCCTTCGACGAGCGGAACCCGGCGGTGCTGAGCGTGCTGCAGGTGGCGATCGAGGCCTGCAACCGGAGGGGGAGATACGTCGGCATCTGCGGACAGGGTCCGTCGGATCATCCCGATCTCGCCGATTGGCTCGTCGATCACGGCATCGGATCGATCTCGCTCAACCCCGACAGCATCATCCAGACGTGGTTGTCGTTGGCCACCCGCGTGGCCTGAGCCGGGCCGATCGCGCCAGGGCGTCAGCGCCCCGACGGCACGACGGCGATGGGAGTCGGGAGGCGGCCGATGAGATCCTGTCCGACCGAGCCGAAGAACCCGCCGGCGAGCACTCCCCGCCCGTGGGTGCCGAGCACGAGGAGCGAGCTGTCGCGCGCGGCCCTGCTCAGGGCCGACACGGGATTGTCGTGGATGAGGACCGGATCGACCGTGAGGCCGGGAATGTCCCGGTGCAGGCCCTCGACGGCGTCGTGCAGGAGCTCCTCGTGCTGGGCCCGCACGTCGCGTGGTGGCGATACCGCTGCGGATGCGGCCGCGGGCAGGGTCCGGGTGGGGAGCGGGCCCGACCACGCGTGCAGGACCCGGACGGTCTCGCCCGCGGCATCCCCTTCCGCCGCGGCGAACGCCAGCGCCCCGTCGCTCGACGCATCCGCGGCGAGACCGACCGTGACCGGCCCGCGCGTCTCGGACCACCCGGAGGGGACGACGCAGGTGGGCACCGTTGCCGTCGCACTCACGCGCAGCGACATCCACCCGTGCAAGGCTTCCCGCATCGGGCGGCCGATGTCGGCGCCGACCACCAGGAGGTCGGCATGGGTCGCGGCTGCCGTCAGTGCGCGGGGCATGCGGCCGTCGATGCGCGCGGTCTCGATGGGAAGCGACGCATCGGCCGTGCGGAGGCGGCGCTCGGCGCGGGCGAGGTCTCCGTCCGCCCGCGGCTGATCCTGGAGGAACGGGTTGGTGACGATGACGACCTCGACGCGGGCCCGACGGCGCAGCGCGCGTTCGGTGACCCAGTCGAGGGCAGCGTCTGCGCCGTCGCCGGCGTCGTAGCCCAGCAGAATGCGTTCCATGGTGACCGTCCGTTCGCGTGGTGGAGTCATCGCACGACCACCGTCGCGGTGGCGAGGCGCAGGAGGACCTGTTGGCTGGTGGATCCGAGGAGGAACCGGGCGAGCCGGCCGCGGCCGTGTGAACCGATGACGCAGAGCCGCGCCCCGGAGGCGAGCCGATTGACCACCGTCTCGGGTCTCTCGCTGCTCTCCACGACGCGGCGCACCTTCACGTCGGGGTACCGGGTGGAGATGCCGGCCATCGATATGCCGAGTGCCTCTTCGGTCAGAGTCTGCATGTTGCGCAGATACCCCTCGGGATACGACCGGACGGAGAGGGGGATGGCGATGGGCGACCAGGTGCTCACCGCCGTCAGCGCCTCCCCGGAACGGTCGGCGTCGGCGGCCGCGAACGCGATGGCGGACTCGGACGCTTCCGAGCCGTCGACTCCGACGACGACGCCCGACCTGCCGGTCAGATCGAGATCGGGCACGACCACGACGGGGCAGTGCGCGCCGGCCGCGATACGCATTCCGTGCGGACCTCGAGCCGGCCGTGACTCGGTACCGCGATAGTCGCTGCCGATCACCAGCAGCGATGCGTCCTCCGAGGCCGCGATCAACCGTTCGACCGGTCTCCCTCGATCAAGGCGCACCTCGACGGGCACGCCGCGTGCGCGGACGCGCTCGGCGTGGTTACGCAGCACGTCCTCTGTCCACTCCTGCGCCCAGTCGACCACGAGGTCTTCCTCGCCGACGCCGACGGCGCCGTCGACGACCGAGATCAGCTCGAGCCGATCCCCGCGCTCGGCCGCCCTGTCGACCGCCCAATCCACGACACGACGCGACACCGCCGCATCCGTGACGGCGACCACCACCTTCTGCTCCACCTCGCCACCCTCCTTCACGACCCGATCGCGCCGCGCTGATTCGACCCTCCCGTCACCGCGACGGCGCGGTAGGGCCGGAAGTCCCGGCGAGGGGGACGTGAGACGCTGTCGGCTGCGTATCGGCTCCCGCCCGAATCGGGGCCCTGCGAACTGGACGCGACGGCGGGAGTCGAACCCGCAACGCTGCCGGTTATGAGCCGGAGCCCGGGACCACCCGGATCGCCGCGATGCCAGCGACGCTACGTCACCCCGACGACATCGGCCAGCTCTGTGAAGGAGAGTGTCAGGGTGTGACGGAGTGTTGCGCGGACATCGATCGAGCGGGCGGGGCGGGAGCATCGAGCGCCCGCAGCATCCGCTCGAGCACCTCGCGCAGTTCGGAGCGCGACGGCTCGGCCAGGTCGGTGGTGTAGTCGACGCCGGCCGGGATCCACGACAGTCCGTACATGGTCTCGCGGAAGTCGGCGCCACCGACGGGCCACCGCGTGTGCGCGGCATCCTCTTCGGTCGCTCCCTGCCCCCAGATGCCGAAGTACTCCTTCATCACGTCGATCGGCAGGTCGATGACGGCGTCGGCTTCGACGGGCTGCCGCGTCCACGAGCGGGCCACGAGGATGAATTCCTCGACCTCCTCGGGCGTCAGCGGCCGCGGCTCGAACAGCACCCGGGTGTGCTCGACGCGCGCGAGTCGATCCACGCGGAAGGTGCGCCAGTCGTCGCGCTCGAGGTCCCAGCAGAGCAGATACCAGTGCCGGTCGGCGGGAGCGAGGGCGTGCGGCTCCACCCGCCGGCGCGTCTCGGCGCCGGTCATCGAGGTGTAGTCGAACCGCACCCGCTCGTGGTCGCGGATCGCGAGCGCCAGCTCGCCGAGCACCTCGCTCGACACCGCCGCGCCCGACTGGATCCCCGCCGGCTGCACGGCGTCGGCCAGCGCCGTCACCCGGCGCCGGAGCGGTGCGGGCAAGACCTGTTCGAGTTTGGCCAGCGCCGTGAGGGTCGTCTCAGGTCCGCTCACGAGCCGCTGGGATGCCGCGACGCGCAGCCCGATCGCCATCGCGACGGCCTCCTCGTCGGTGAGGAGGAGCGGCGGCACGGCGCTCCCGGCCTCGAGGCGGTAGCCGCCGGTGATGCCCGGCGTCGACTCGATGCGGTAGCCGAGGTCGCGGAGGCGCTCGACGTCTCTCCGCACGGTGCGCTCGGTCACGCCCAGCCGCGCAGCGAGCTCCGTGCCGGGCCAGTGGCGGTGCGTCTGCAGCAGATTCAGCAGGGCGAGCGCGCGCGTCGTTGTGTCGGACATGGCTCCATTCTGCCGGCTATCGCGGACAGCACCTGTCCGGGTTCGCTCCTACCGTCTTTCCATGGCGAACGAACCGATCATCGAAGCGCAGGGTCTCACTAAGCGCTTCACCGTCAAGAAGAAGACCGTGGCGGCGGTCACCGACCTCTCGTTCGAGGTGCAGCGCGGCGAACTCGTCGCGTTCCTCGGACCCAATGGCGCCGGCAAATCGACCAGCCTGCGCATGCTCACGACCCTCCTTCCGCCCACCTCCGGCACCGCGCGGGTCGTCGGTCACGACATCCTCCGCGACCCGGCGGGCGTCC
Organism: Microbacterium sp. AK009; assembly: GCF_013410955.1. Lineage (GTDB taxonomy): Bacteria > Actinomycetota > Actinomycetes > Actinomycetales > Microbacteriaceae > Microbacterium. Next base: position 513,870 of record NZ_JACCCG010000001.1, read on the forward strand.
GCGCCCGCATCGGCTACGTCGGCCAGCTCACCAGCGGCAGCTACTCGCAGCGCGCCCGCGACGAGCTGCTGAGCCAGGGCGCGTTCTACGGAATGGGCCGCGCTGCGGCATCCGCTCGGGCCGACGAGCTCATCGACTCGCTCGATCTTGCGGGATCGCGACGCGGACCGTGCAGCAGCTCAGCGGCGGACAGAAGCGGCGGCTCGACATCGCACTCGGGCTCATGCACGCCCCGCCGCTGATCTTCCTCGATGAGCCCTCCACGGGCCTCGACCCGCAGAGCAGGGCGAATCTGTGGGAGCACATCCTCGACCTGCGCGAACGCTTCGGCACGACCATCTTCCTCACCACGCACTACCTCGAAGAAGCCGACCGCTACGCCGAACGCGTCATGGTCATGGACAAGGGACGGGTCATCGCCGACGACACCGCCGCACGGCTGAAGGCCGAACTCGCGGGCGATGTGCTGACCCTGGGGTTCAGAACAGCGGATGCCGCCGACCGCGCGCTGCCGCTCCTGTCGGCGCTCAGCGGGCGCGACGTGCGGCGCGTCGCGCGGAGCGACGCGGCCGATCTGGCCGTGACGGTGCCGGAGGGCGACCTGCTCCTGCCGCGCGCGGTGCGCGAGCTCGACGCCGCGGGCATCGAGGTGGTGCGCGCGACCGGGGTCCCGCCGACGCTGGACGACGTGTTCCTCAGCCTCACGGGGCGGACGCTCCGCGACGCCGACCAGCCGGCGGACCACGCAGAGGAGGCGGCCGAGGGCGCCGCCGATGGAGATCAGGCCGCTCAGGCCGCAACCGAAGGAGTGGTGCGATGAGCACGCAGATCAGTCAGTCCGTGGCATCCGGTCGTCCTGACACCGTGGTGCGACCGAACGTCGCGCGCGACACGTGGAATGTGCTCGCTCGCGAGCTGCGGCCGACGCTGCGCGACCCGTTCACGGTGATCTTCAGCCTCGTGCAGCCGTTGGTGTTCCTGGGGCTCTTCGCGCCGCTGCTGGTGGGGCAGTCGGGCGCGCCGGTGAGTGAGACGCTCCGCTGGTTCGTGCCCGGGGTGCTCGTGATGATCGTGCTGTTCGGCACGGGGGCGACCGGGTCGAACCTGCAGTACGAGATGATGACCGGCTCGCACGAGCGGACGCTGGTCGCCCCGATCTCGCGGGCATCGCTGCTCGTCGGGCGGGCGCTGAAGGAGATCGTGCCGATCGTGGCGCAGGCGATCGTCATCGTGCTGATCGCCCTGCCGTTCGGATTCCCCGTCGACATGGCGGGGATGGTGATCGGGATCGCGCTGCTGGCGGTGTTCGGCGTCGGGCTCGGGTCGCTGTCGTACACCCTCGCGATCAAGACGAAGGGACGTGAGTGGCTCTTCTGGGGTGTGCAGCAGACGCTGATCTTCCCGCTGCTGATCCTCTCGGGGGTGCTGCTGCCGCTCGACGACGGGCCGGCGTGGATGCGCGCGGTCGCGACGGTCAATCCGATCAACTGGGTCGTGCAGGCCGAGCGGGCGCTGTTCGCCGGCGACCTCGGCGCACCGGTGGTGCTCTGGGGGTGGGTCGCGGCGCTCGTGCTGGCGGGTGTCGGGCTCGCGGTCGGGGTGCGCGCGATGCGCAGGAGCGACTGAGGGGGCGGGGCTGGCCTAACTCCTGCAGAATCGACGGGCGTGGGCTTCTGCGAGGCCGTTCGGGCCTCGCGGCGTCGATTCTGCAGGAGTTAGGGGCGGGCTGCCCCGCGGCGCGGCGGGCCGCCCCGCGGCGCGGCGTTGTGCGACAGGCGAGACGTCCGCCCGCACGCCCGGGCCCGCTCCCCCGTCACGTTCTGCCCCTCGGCGAGGCGTTTCGGGGCCGATTGTGACGGGGGAGCGGCGGGGTGATGGCTTCCCCCGTCACGTTCTGCCCCTCGGCGAGGCGTTTCGGGGCCGATTGTGACGGGGGAGCGGCGGGGTGTCCGCCGGCGGGCCGTCAGCGTCGGGCGGAGTCGACCATCGAGGCTGCTGCACCGGGTGTCGTGATCGCGACGGCCGCGCTGCGCGGCCAGGTCCACGCGGTGCGCAGGATGAAGGCCAGGAGCAGCAGCTCGATGCCGATCGAAATGGCGTAGAACGCCGCCCACTCCCACGTCGAGCCGGCTGCGTTGAAGATCGAGTAGGGGATTAGAAGCGAGGCGATCCCGAGGTTGACGGCGCGGTTGACCCGGGCCGGCAGGGTCATGGAGAGGACGACCATCACCGCGGGGATCGAGACCGACACGAGGAAGATCGTCAGCAGCGTCGAGCTGATCTCGAACCGCCAGATGAGTCCGTCCGTGATGCCGTCGATCACCCCCGGCTTGTAGAAGTTCAAGATGTCGACGTAGACGTACAGGAACACGAAGCTCGTCCAGGCGGCGGCGAGCTTCGCGCGGACGGACATCGGGGCGCTGTCGAGCAGCGGGCGGGGCGTGGCGGTGGTGGTCATCAGCTCATCCTTTGGTGGTCGGAAACGGTCGTACGCTGTACGTCGTACACCGTACTATGACCCGTACGCTGTACGGTTGTCAAGCGACGAGAGGAGATTCGTGCCCGTGAGCGAAGACGCCGAGGCCGTGGCATCCGCGGGTCTGAACAAGCGGCGGGTGGTGATCGAGGCGATCCGGCTCGCCGACGGCGAAGGCGTGCACGGGCTGAGCATGCGGCGACTCGCCACCGCGCTCGGTGCGGGGGCCATGTCGCTCTACCACTACGTCGCGAACAAGGAGCAGCTCCTCGACGCCATGGTCGATGTCGTCTTCGAGGAGATCGCGCTGCCGCGCGAGGGCGCCCCGTGGCAGGAGGCGATCCGCGAGCGGGCGCTCTCGGCCCGCGCGGCGCTCGCGCGCCACCGGTGGGCGATCGGACTGCTCGACACGCGCACCGCGCCGGGCCCGGCGAACCTCCGCCACCACGAGGCGGTCACCGCGTGCCTGCGGAAGGCCGGGTTCTCCGTCGAGATGGCGACGCACGCGAACTGGGTCCTCGACAGCTACGTCTACGGCTACGCCCTGCAGGAGGGCGGGCTGTCTCTGGACACCCCGGATGACTTCGCCGAAGCGATCGACGGTACCTACCTGCCGCAGCTGCCCGCCGACGAGTTCCCGTACCTCAGCGAGTCGGCCGCGACGCTGGCCGCCTCGGGTTACGACCCCGCCGAGGAGTTCCTCTTCGGCCTCGATCTCATCCTCACCGGGCTCGAGGCTCGGCGCGGGGAGGCGTAGCGCGAGCTCTCCCCGACAGCTGCTGCCGTCTCGCACGGCGAATCACCGGTGAAGCCGACGGGGGAGGCGAGGATCTCGCCACGCGCGCGAGCGCGGTCACGCGACCCGCGGGCGGTAGCGCAGCAGCACCACCCCGTTGTCGAAGCGGCGCTCGTCGAGCAACTGGAGCTCGAGCCGGATGCCGGTGGGCAGGCCCGGCTTCCCGCCGCCGACCGAGACCGGCGCGATGTAGAGCTGCACCTCGTCGACGAGCCCGGCGCGCAGCGCCTGACCCGCGAGATCGGCGCCGCCGACGAGCAGGTCGCGCTCGGCGGCATCCTTCTGTCTCCGCACCGCCGCAGGGTCGAAGCCCCGCTCGATGCGGGTGCGCGCCGTCGGCGCCCCGGTGAGGGTCGTTGAGTGGACGACCTTGTCCGTGTCGCTGAAGGCAGCCGCGAAGGCGGCGAGGGCGGGCGACCGCCCGGCGAAGGACGGGTCGGTCTCCCACACCGACATCCGTTCGTACAGGCGCCGGCCGTAGACGAGGGTGCCGATCGACTCCATCAGCTCCGTGTGCGCGGCGAAGACGTCATCGCCGGTTGGTAGGAAGTCGAAGCCGCCGTCCGGGTCTTCGATGAACCCGTCGAGCGACACGTTCGTCGTGTAGATGAGTCGCGCCATCGATACCCCCCGCGCCTCTCACGCTACTCTTCGGCTCCCGTCAGCGCGTATCCCCGGGTTCGGGGCGGCCGATTCCGGTTGGCGCGGGCGTTGGCGCCCCAACCGGAAGAACGCGCCCCGAACACGGGAAGGGGGATGACGCCGTGCCGCTCGCGCCACGCGTCAGCGCGCCGCGAGCCACTCCCGCGCGGCGTCGACGTCGCTCTGCGCGAGGCCGTGGCCGCCGGGGCGGACGTGCCGCTCGACCGTCGCGCCGTGCGCCCGCGCGACCTCGACAAGCCGGTCGACGCTCGCCGACGGCGCCATCGGGTCGGCCGCGCCGTTGAGCAGCACCAGTTCGACGGCTGACACGTCGCCGAGCGGGTCGCGGTCGGCGAACGGGTACATCCCGCTGAACGCCACGACCCGGTCGAGGGTCTCGGGATGCAGCAGCGCGGTCGCCACGCCGATGTTCGCCCCGTTCGAGAACCCGGCCGCGATGATCCGCCGGTCGCCGAGCTCATAGCGCTCACGCGCCGCGGCGACGAACGCGACGAGCTCACCCGCGCGCACGATCACGTCGTCCACGTCGAACACGCCCTCGCCCATGCGACGGAACCACCGCGTCATCCCCTGCTCGTTCGCCCGCCCGCGCGGCGAAAGCACACCCGCGCCCGGCCACAGGTGCGGCACGAGCGCCGTGATTTCCTGCTCGTTGCCGCCCGTGCCGTGCAGGGTCAGCAGCACCGGGGCATCGCGGTCGCCCGGCTCGAAGACGTGCGGCCAAGCGTCCAGGTCGACAGCGCCGGCCCCGCCGGCCCCGCTCACGCGGCGACCTCGGGGTTGTTCTCGCTCGGCAGCGACACCGGCTGCACGCGAGCCTCGATCGCCTCGCGCGACGGCTCGAGCCACGGCGGCAGCTTCAGCGAGCGGCCGAGTTCGAGCAGCGGCTCATCGATGTCGAACCCGGGCGTGTCAGTGGCGATCTCGAAGAGCACACCACCCGGCTCGCGGAAGTAGATGCTGGTGAAGTACTGCCGGTCGAGGATCTCGGTCACCTGGTGTCCGCGCGAGACGAGGTCGTTGCGCCACGCCAGCTGGGTCTCCTGGTCGGGCACCCGGAAGGCGATGTGGTGCACGGTGCCGCCGGCGGTCAGGCCCTCAGGGGCGAGGCCCGAGGCGTGCACGTCGACGAGGGCGCCGGGGCCCCCGGGGCCGGCGGCCAGGCGCGTGCGCCCGCCCTCCTGCTCGACGATGCGCATGCCGAGGTCGTTCACCATGAGCCCCACGGTGCCCTCAGCGTCACGCACCGTCAGCACACTCGAGTGCTGCCCGCGGATCGCGTGCTCAGCGGGCACGCTCGCCGAATCCCACGGGTCGCGCGGGTCGCTCTCATTCGTCGCGACGAGCTCGATCTGCAACCCGTCGGGGTCGCGGACGAGCAGGCGCTCCTCGCTGGAGCTCGTCGAGGTGATGTTCGCCTCGGAGCCGACCGATGCGAAGTGGTCGACCCACCAGCCGAGCGATCCGGCGGGAACCGAGAACGCCGTCGAGGTCGACTGACCCGCCCCGATCCGCCCGGGGGCGATCCCGCGCCACGGGAAGAACGTCATGAGGCTGCCGGGGCGCCCGGCCTCGTCGCCGTAGTAGAGGTGATAGGTGCCGGGGGCGTCGAAGTTGACGGTCTTCTTGACCAGTCGGAGCCCGAGCCCGGTGATGTAGAAGTCGATGTTCTTCTGAGGGTCGCCCGCGAGTGCGGTGACGTGGTGCAGACCCTGCGTGGCGGCGGTCATGATCTCTCCTGAAGTCCGAAGCCGGATGATGTCCATGCAAACGCATGAATCGCCCGATCCATTCCCGGATGCCGCAGCGCGGCCGATTCGGGCAGGTCGGGCGGGTGCGGCGGCATCCGTTAGCGTTGTCGGATGGCGATGGTGACGCGGCGGGGCATCCTCGCCGGCGTCGCGGCCGCCGTGGCCGGGGTGCTGGCCGTCGGACTCGTGACCGCGGTCGTGCTCACCACCCTGCAGGTGCTCCCCGCAGGAGAGAGCCCGGTTGTCGACGACACCACGATCGGGGTCCAGCTGACCGGAGCCGCAGATGCCGACCCCGGACGCGACGCCGTCATGGCGTGGCTGGCCCGCGGCATCCTCCTCCTCGCTCTCACCTGGGGCGTGATCGGCATGTTCGCCGCACGCACCCGGCTGGTGCGCCGTCCGGGAGCAGCGGCCGCTCGTGCGAGCTGGCTCGGCTCGACCCGGCCCTGGCGTGCCCGCGAATCGACCCTCGGCCTGCTGCAGCTGGACAAGTGGCTGCTCATCCTCGTCCCCGGAGCACTGTTGCTCGGCACCCGGGCCGTGCAGACGTCCTTCCTCTCGTGGGTGCACCTCGCGGTCGTCATGAGCGGATGGTGCGTGGCCGTCCTCGTGCTGCGGGCGCTCGTGGGTGCGCGCTCGCCCTGGCCGGTGCTGGCCGCCGCGGGCGGAGCAGTGGTGCTGCGCTGCGTGTGGACGCTGATCCCGGTCGCGATCGGCGGACCGGCGGCGGCGTGGTCGGCGTTGTGGACCGAGCCGGTGCTGCGCTGGTTCTCTGCGCTCGTCGCGGCGGTGCTGCTTGTCTGGGTCTTCGTCGCCGCCGCCTGGGCGCTCGTGATGCAGGTGGGGCCGAAGGCGGCCACAGGCTTCGTGCTCGCGGCAATCGGTGCGGGGCTGGCGCTGCCGGCACTGGTGATCGGCATCGTCGGGGGTGAGACCGTCGCCGAGGCGTGGGCGGCCTCGCTCGCGCCGCTCGGCGGACTGGCCGACCCGCCCTTCGTGTGGCTGGAGTTCCCTGTCGCCTCGGCGTGGTGGGCGGCGACGGCCGGAGGCGTGCTGTGCGTCGTGGGTGCCGTGCTGGCCATTCCCGGGCGGGGCGCGGGCGGGTCGACGGCGGAGTGATTCTCGGAAAACCTACATCCGGTGTTCCTCGGGTTCGTCGGGGCCGCCGCCTAGGCTGAGCCGCGTGACCTCTTCCGACGCCGCTGCTCCCGACCCTTCTTCGACCGCGGTGGGTGGCGGCGGGATCGCCTCCCAGGGGATCGTCGCCACGCACGTGCGCCGATCCTTCGGCGACGTGCACGCTGTGCGCGATGTGAGTCTGCACGCCCTCCCCGGCAAGGTCACCGGGCTCGTCGGGCCCAACGGGTCCGGCAAGACGACGCTGCTGCTGATGCTGTCGTCGCTGCTGGCGCCCGACGTCGGTGACATCCGCGTCGCCGGGATCGACCCGGTTGCCGAGCCGCAGCGAGCTCGGGCCGTCATCGGGTGGATGCCCGACGCGCTCGGCGCGTGGGGCTCGCTCACCGTGCGCGAAACCCTCGTCACCACCGGGCGGCTGTACGATCTGCCGCGCAGCGAGGCGGCGGATCGAGCGGAGTCGCTAATCGACCTGCTCGACCTGCGGGCCCTCGCCGCATCGCCGGCGCGCGTGCTCTCGCGCGGACAGAAGCAGCGCCTGGGGCTCGCCCGCGCGCTCGTGCACAACCCGCGCGTGCTGCTGCTCGACGAGCCCGCGTCGGGCCTGGACCCCGAGTCGCGTGTGCACCTGCGGGTGCTGCTGCGGCGCCTCGCCGATGACGGACGGACCGTGCTGATCTCGAGTCACATCCTCTCCGAGCTCGAGGAGCTCGTCGACGACGCCGCGTTCCTCATCGCGGGCGAATCCGTCTCGGCCGACCGGGTCGCCGCCTCGGCGCAGCGGCAGCGGTTCTGGCGCGTGCGGGTCGCCGGCGGTGACCTGCTCGCTGCGCAGGCCGCGATCGCGGCGGCGCTGGGGCGGACGGATGTCACGGGCGATCGTGCCGGTGCGCTCGTCGCGTTCTCGAGCGAGTCCGACGCGGCCACGGGACTCGCGGCCATCGTCGGTGCGGGCATCGCGGTGGCGGAATTCGCCCCGTCGACGGGGCGCCTCGAGCAGACCCTCCTCGACCTGCGGGAAGGGGCGGGAGACCCGGGGCCGGCGGGGCCGGGTGTGGATGGGCCGGAGCCGCCTGCAGAGACCAGTGGGCCGACCACGGGGGAGGGCGACCGATGAACGCTCAGCGCATCGCCACCATCATCCGTCTGGAACTGACCCAGCGGGTGCGCAGCGTCGCCTGGTACGTGCTGCTCGGCGTGTTCGGGGTCCTGCTGCTCGGGGTGACCGCACTGACCTTCATCTCGGTGCCGCGCGACGCGTTCCAGGAGGCGGGGAGCACGGCGTACTCGATCATCGTGTTCTTCGTGCTGCTGCTCGTGGTGCTCGTCTCGCCCACCCTCAGCGGCAACGCGATCAACGGCGACCGCGATGCGGCGACGCTCGCGCCCGTGCAGGTGACCCTCGCGACGACGACCGACATCATCGTCGGGAAGTTCCTGGCGGCCTGGATCACGGGGCTCGCGTTCCTCGTCGTCGCCGCGCCGTTCCTCATCTTCGCGGCCGTGTTCGGTGAGGTGCGAGCCGATGTGCTGCTGGTGTCGCTGGTGATCCTCGTGATCGAGGTGGCGGTCGTCGCCGGGTTGGGGGTGGCCCTCAGCGGCATCCTCGCCCGTCCGCTCTTCTCGGTCGCGGTGACCTACCTGACGGTCGCCGCGCTGGTGGTCGGGACGCCGATCGCCTTCGGGCTCGTGGGCACCGCCTTCCCGACCGAGATCGAGTCGCGTCAGCGATTCCTGGAGCCGGTGTTCACCGAGCCGATGCAGGTGCCCGAGGAGTGCATGACGGCTGAGCCCGGCGCGGCGACACCCTTGCCCGAATGCGTCGACCTCGGTTTCGGGCCGGGGGTGGAGGAGCCGGAGTACGTGTGCGGTGAGTGGATGACCTCGACCTACACCGTGCCGCGGTTCGACCGGGTGTGGTGGCTGCTGTCGGCGAACCCGTTCGTGATCCTCGCCGATGCGACGCCGACGGTGTGGCGCGACGGGTACCCGGTCGACGCGTTCGGGACGCTCAAGGTGGGGGTGCGCACCGCGCAGATCGCGCCCGAGACGCGACAGGTCTACGACGAGTGCGAGAATGCGACCCTGGCGCCCGGCGAGCAGTACCCGACGGCCGAGGAGCAGGTCGCGGGCACCGTGCCGAGCTGGTTCGTGGGGCTCGGGGTGCAGCTGGCGCTGCTCGCCCTGCTGATGTGGCGCGCCGCGGTGCGGACGCACACGCCGTCGCGGCGGCTGCCGCCGGGCACGCGCATCGCATAGCTCCGCCGCGGGCCGCGGGCGCCGGCTGCCCGCCGCCCGGGCCGGTCAGCGGTCGACGAAGCGGAGGTGCTGTTCGTTGTAGCGGTCGCCCTGCACGCCGATGCGCTGCGCGAGACGGTCGAGGTCGTCACGCTCGTCCGCCGACAGAGCGACCGCCGTCGCGGCGCTGTTCTCGGCGATCCGCTCGACGCGGCGCGTTCCGGGGATCGGCACAACCCACGGCTGCTGCGCCAGCAGCCACGCCAGCGCGATCTGGCCCGGCGTCGCACCCTTGGCCGCAGCGAGCCGCGAGACCTCGTCGATGAGCGCGCGGTTGGCCGCCAGGTTCTCCTTCTCGAACCGCGGCAGCGCGCGGCGCATGTCGTCATCGGCGAGGGTGGTCGACGCGTCCATCGTGCCGGTGAGATAGCCGCGCCCGAGCGGGCTGAAGGGCACGAACCCGATCCCGAGTTCGGCGACGACGGGCAGCACGTCGGACTCGGGGTCGCGGGTCCACAGCGAGTACTCGCTCTGCAGCGCCGTCACCGGGAACACCGCGTGGGCGCGGCGGATGGTCGACGCGGATGCTTCTGAGAGTCCGAAGTGGCGCACCTTTCCCTCGGCGACGAGCTCGGCGACGGTTCCGGCGACCTCCTCGATCGGAACGGCGGGGTCGACGCGATGCTGGTAGAAGACGTCGATGACGTCGGTGCGAAGCCGCCCCAAGGACTCCTCCGCGACGCGGCGAATGTGGTCGGGGCGGCTGTTCACGCCGACGCTCCTGCCATCCCGGATGTCCCACCCGAACTTCGTCGCGAGCACGACCTCGTCGCGCACCGGCGCGAGCGCCTCACCGACGAGCTCCTCGTTGACGTAGGGCCCGTACACCTCGGCGGTGTCGAAAAGGGTCACGCCGAGGCCGACGGCCGCACGCAGCACCCCGATCATGTCGTCACGGCTGCCGGGGTTCGGGCCGTAGCTCTGCGACATCCCCATGCAGCCGAGTCCGATCGCCGAGACCCGCAGGCCCTGGCCGAGGGTGCGTGTGTGCATCGTGCTGCTCCTCCTGCGTATCCGGGCTTCCTCTGATGACGCTACGCCGGGAGGCGCCGCCCGGAAAACGCGTCGTCACATCGCGACGCGCGATGAGCGCCGCGGCGCGGCGTCCGCTCGCCCCCCCTCGCGGGTGTCGGTGGCCGGTGGCAGGCTCGGCGCATGACGAGATTCGCGATCGATGCGGCGACGGCGCTGCGGCTGCTGGCCGATGAGAGGGATGTCGCGGGCGCGCACTCCCTCGTCGCGCCGGCGATCATGCGCTCCGACGCCCTGCGTGTCGTCTATGCCGAGGTGCGGGCGGGGCGGCTCGATGACCGCGCAGCGAAACGGACCCTCGAGGCGCTTGCGTCGCAGAAGGTGCGGCTGCTGGCCGACCGGGTGTCGCGAGCGACGGCGTTCGCGCTCGCACGGGAGCGGGACTGGGATGACCCGGGCCCGGCCGAGTATCTCGCCGTCGCGAAGCTGCAGGCCGACGCGATCATCACCGACGATCCGCTGCTCATCTCGGGCGCGGAGGGCGTGGTGACCGTCGCCGAGTACGAGGCGCTGTTCCGCTGAGGAGCGGGGGAGTGCACCCGTGTGCGCGGGAGGGGTCAGGCGAAGCGCACCCAGTTCGCGCCGCGGCCGGTCTCGACCTGCTCGAGGAGGTCGAGGGTGTCGCCGTCGACGGCGTACAGCGACACCGTCGTCGAGCGCTCGCCCGCGGTGACGAGGAAGCGTCCGTCGGCGCTCAGCGCGAAGCCGCGCGGCTGCGGTTCGGTCACGACGAACCGGGTCGGCGCGGAGACGCTCCCGTCCTCGCCGACCGCGACCGCCGCGAGGGTGCTCTCGGTGCGCTCGGTCGCCCAGAGGTACTGCTCGTCGGCGCCGAGGTGCAGGTCGGCGCCCCAGATGAGGTGCCCGGCCATCGGGTCGGCGCCGAAGGTGCTGTGTGCGAGGCCCATCGTCCGGTCGTACGCCGTCGCCGCGCCGACGAGGCGCAGCGTCCCGTGGGCGGTGTCTCGGGCGTAGTGCAGCACTTCGCCCGAGAACTCCGTCAGCACGTACACCGCGTCCTGTGCGGCGTTCAGCACGAGGTGCCGGGGACCGCTGCCCTCCGGCGCCGCCACCGTCTCGGGGTCGAGCGGCACGAGCGCGAGGTCGTCGTCGAGCGCGTACTGCGCGACGAGGTCGTCGCCGAGGGATACGAAGTACGCGTAGCGCCCGTCGGTGCTCGGCAGCACCGCGTGCAGGTTCGCGAATTCCACCCGGCTCACCGGATCGCCGACCACGCCGTCGTCGATCGGGCACGAGATGCCGTAGCCGCCGCTGTACGCGGCGCCGAGGAGGCCCGTTCCGTCGCGCGTGAGCGCGAGGTAGTTCATGCCGCCGTCGGGGAGGTCCAGGCGCGAGCGCGGCTCCAGTCGGCCGCTCTCCCTGTCGAGCGCGAGGGTGAGGACGCCGGCGGGCTCCCCCTCCTTCGATCCCTTCACTCCCGCGTAGACGAGGTCGCGTGCGGCGTCGACGGCGAAGGTCGAGCATCCGGCGAGCCCCTCCGTGACGGCGAGACGCGTCATCCGCTCGCCTTCGAAACGGAAGACGCTGATCGAGCCGTCACCGGCGTTTGCAACGAGGACGAGCGCAGAGTCGGTCATCCCTCGATCGTAGGTGCAGGGTCACGACGACTCGAGGGCTGATGTCGTAGCCCCGACCTAGAATTGACGGGCAATGACTGACGTCTCTCCGGCCGCGCATCCCGCGGCATCCGTCCCTCTCATCGTCGACGGCGATCGCGGGCCCCGACCGGGCTCCGGCGCTCGCGTCGACGAAGACCTGCTCGCAGGGCTCAACCCCGAGCAGCGCGAGGCGGTGACCTATCGCGGTCAGGCGCTCCTCATCGTCGCGGGCGCCGGGTCGGGCAAGACCAGTGTGCTGACGCGGCGCATCGCGTCCCTTCTGCGCAACAAAGAGGCGTGGCCGAGCCAGATCCTCGCCATCACCTTCACCAACAAGGCTGCGGGTGAGATGCGCGAGCGCGTGCACCAGCTCGTCGGCGACCGGTCGCAGGGCATGTGGATCTCGACGTTCCACTCGGCGTGCGTGCGGATCCTCAGGCGCGAGGCCGAGCAGTTCGGGTTCACCAAGTCGTTCACGATCTACGACTCCGGCGATTCGCGGGCGCTCGTCAAGCGGCTGGTGAAAGAGCACGAGGCGGATGCCTACGGACTGACCCCCTCGGCGGTGCAGGGGAAGATCTCCAAGCTCAAGAACGAGCTCGCCGATGCGGAGTCGTACGCCCGCTCGGCGAACATGAACGACCCGGCCGAGCGCGTCTTCTGCGACGTGTTCGCTGCGTACCAGCGCGAGCTGCAGCGGGCCAACGCGTTCGACTTCGACGACCTGATCGCACAGACGGTGTACCTGTTCCGGGCGTTCCCGCAGGTGGCGGATGTGTACCGCCGGCGGTTCCGGCACATCCTCGTCGACGAGTACCAGGACACCAACCATTCGCAGTACGCGCTGATCCACGAGCTGACCCGCGCGCCGGGGTCTGACGGCGGGCCCATCGCCGAGTCGGGCGGCATGATGATCTTCGACGCGCCGGCGACCGAAGAGGCCGCGTCGCTCACGGTCGTCGGTGACTCCGACCAGTCGATCTACGCGTTCCGCGGAGCGGACATCCGGAACATCAGCGAGTTCGAGCGCGACTTCCCGGGCGCGAAGGTCGTGCTCCTCGAGCAGAACTACCGGTCGACCCAGAACATCCTGTCGGCGGCGAATGCGGTGATCAGCCACAACTTCGACCGCAAGGACAAGCGGCTGTGGACCGATGTCGGCGCGGGCGAGAAGATCGTCGGCTTCACCGGGTACTCGCAGCACGACGAGGCGCAGTTCGTCGCCGACGAGATCGAGGTGCTGCACAAGGGCGGGGTGCCGTACGACCAGGTGGCGGTGTTCTACCGCACGAACTCGCAGTCGCGTGCGCTGGAGGAGATCTTCATCCGCGCGGCCGTGCCGTACAAGATCATGGGCGGCACGAAGTTCTACGAGCGCGCAGAGATCAAAGACGCCCTGGCCTATCTCGTCGCGGCGGCGAACCCCGCCGATGAGATGGCGATGCGCCGCATCATCAACCGGCCGCGCCGTGGCATCGGTGACGTGACGATCGAGACGATCAGTCGGTACGCAGCCGATGAGCAGATCACCTTCCGTGACGCGCTCGGCAATGCCTCGGCGCTCGGTGTCGGACCCAAGATCCAGGCGGCGATCGCGCACTTGGATGCGGTTCTCGCCGAGGCATCCGATCTCATGCTGCCGCCGTCAGGTGAGCTGCCCCCGCCGACCGCCGTCGCCGACGGACTGCAGCTGCTGCTGTCGAAGAGCGGGTATCTCGACGCGCTGCGCGCGAGCCGCGACCCGCAGGACGAGGCGCGCGTGGAGAACCTCGACGAGCTCGTCGCCGTGGCCCGCGAGTTCGCGCGCAACAACCCGGAGGGGACGATCGTCGACTTCCTCACCGAGGTGGCGCTCGTCTCGGACGCCGATGATCTCGAGGATGCCTCGGGGTCGGTGTCGCTCATGACGATGCACACCGCGAAGGGCCTCGAGTACGACGCGGTCTTCCTCACCGGTGTCGAGGAGGACCTGATCCCGCACCGGATCTCGGCTGGGGAGCCGGGAGGCCCGCAGGAGGAGCGGCGGCTGTTCTACGTCGGCGTCACCCGGGCGCGTAAGCGCCTGTACCTGACGCTGGCGATGACCCGCGCGCAATTCACAGAGGTGTCGGTGGCGATGCCGAGCCGGTTCCTGCAGGAGATCCCGTCGGATCTGCTCGACTGGCGCCAGTCGCCGGGCGACGTCAACTCGCGCGGCGGGACGCAGTCGCGGGCGCTCAATGCGCGGCGCGGGTCCTCTGGGTCGGGGTTCGGCGGGTCGGGGTCGGGGCGGCGCTACGGCGACGATCTCGTGCCGAAGTCGACGTCGGTGGAGAAGTTCGCCAACCGCATCCCGGCGAAGGTGCGCGACAACGGCGACATGGAGCTGGCGCCGGGCGACCGCATCCGTCACGACGATTTCGGCGAGGGCCGCATCGACGCGATCACCGGTGAGGGTGCGAAGCGCGTCGCTCACGTGCGCTTCGACACAGTCGGCATGAAGAAGCTCCTGGTCAAGATCGCGCCGATCGCGAAGCTGTAGCCGCGCGCGAAGGCGAAGCCGGGCGCGACCCGAAGGGTCGCCGCGTAGGCTGGCACGATGGCACTCTTCGGGCGACGTAAGAAGACCGACGACCACAGCGACGACGCGAAACCGCAGACGGGAACGCCCGACCCCGAGGCTCCCGAGACGGACGTCGACGTCGCCGAGGCGCCCGGGCTGGCCCCGCGCGAGGGCGAGGACTCCGGCCCGGGTGGCGACGCCGCATCCGGTGCAGACTCGGCCGAGGAGCCGGTTCCGCACGTGAACATCTCGGTGTCGACCTATGGGGCGCCGCGCACAGCGCCCAGCGCGCCTGCGGCGCAGCCCTCTGCGAGCACCCCGGCGCCCCGCACCCTCGGCCCGGCCGAAGCACCCGCGCCGTCGCAGACCGTCCCGGGCCTGCCCGACAACGGGCTGGTCATCCAGGCGCTGCGAAAGCTTCCCGACAAGCCCGAGTCGCTCGACCTCATCCACGTCGCCCGGCAGCTGCTGCAGGGCCAGCTGTTCCTGCGGATCAAGGGCGACGCCCGGCAGCTGCTGTCGGAGGGCGCTCAGCTCCCGCTCGCCGTCGCGACCGTGGGCGAGAAGCAGTACGTGCTGGCCTTCAGCGGCGGCGCGGCGCTGCAGGCGAGCGTGGCGGCCGACGGCGACCAGCAGACCTCCGCTGTCGCCCAGCCCGCAGCCACCGTGCTCCGCCACGTGGTGACCGGGACCTACGCCGGCATCATCATCGACCCGTCATCGGCGCCCGCGCGCGCGGTGATCCCCAGGGAACTCATCGAGCGGATGCTCGACCAGGCCGACCCGAACGCGCTGGTCAAGCACCTCCTCGCAGGCCCGCGCACGGCCGCGACGGGTGCCGAGATCGTTGCGGCGATGCCCGGTGCCCGACTCTGGGTCGCGGTCAACGAGACCCCCGACGGCAAGGTCGGCGTCGCCGAGGCGCGTGCCAACGGCGAGCGGCTGTTGCAGGTGTTCACACATCCGCTCGAGGTGGCCGCCATCGGCCGCGGCGACAAGGCGGCGCCCATCACGGCCGACCGGCTCGGCGCTGCGCTGGCGGCAGACACGGCACTCGCCGGCATCCTCGTCGACGCCGCGGGTCCGTGGATCCGGCTCGGTCGCGAGGACCTCGGCCCGATTCTGCCGTGAGAGCGTGATGCCCCGACGCGTGTCCCCCTGATGCGTTCCCCGGCGACGCGATAGCGTCGCGTGCATGGCGAGCCCGTTCACGATGCTGACCGTTCCCGGGCCCGCGGGGGACCGCGAGGTGCGCCTGTCGAATCCCGACCGCGTGCTGTGGCCCGCCCTCGGGATCACCAAGCACGAGCTCGCCGAATACCTCATGGCGGTCTCGGGGCCGTTCCTCGCCGCGAACGGCAACCGGCCGGTGTCGCTCGAGCGATTTCCGGAGTCTGTCGAAGGGGAGCGGTTCTACTCCAAGAACCCGCCGAAGGGCACCCCCGACTACGTCGAGGCGGTGACCGTGCGCTACAACAGCGGGCGGCGGCATCCGCAGATCGTGCTGACCGAGCCCGCGGCTGTCGTGTGGGCGGCGCAGATGAACACCATCGTGTTCCACCCGTGGGCGTCACTGACGAGCAACACCGACAATCCCGTCGAGCTGCGCATCGACCTCGACCCGCAGCCGGGCACCGACTTCGGCGACGCCGCCGCGGTCGCGCCCGCCCTGCGTGATGTGCTCGCCGAGGCGGGGCTGACGGCGTTCCTCAAGACGAGCGGCAATCGTGGCATCCATGTCTTCTGCCCCATCGAGCCGGAGTGGGAGTTCCTCGATGTGCGGCACGCCGTCATCGCCGCCGGGCGTGAGCTGGAGCGCCGGATGCCCGACCGGGTGACCACGAACTGGTGGAAGGAAGAGCGCGGCGAGCGCATCTTCATCGACTTCAACCAGGCCAACCGCGACCGCACGATGGCGGGGGCCTACAGCCCGCGGGCGCTCGCGGGTGCGACCGTGTCGACGCCGATCACGTGGGACGAGCTGGCGGATGCCGACCCTGCGGCCTTCACCGTGCGCTCGGTGCCGGAGCGGCTGTCGTCGGTGGGAGACCCGTGGGAGGGGATGCTCGAGACGCCCGGGCGCATCGACGTGCTGCTGGAGTGGTGGCAGCGCGACCTCGACGACGGGCTCGGCGAGCTGCCCTTCCCGCCCGACTTCCCGAAGATGCCCGGCGAACCGCCGCGCGTGCAGCCGAGTCGCAAGAACGAAGCGAACTGGCCGAAGGAGTAGCGCGCGTCCGTTCCGGGGCGGTTGGTGCCGGATGCCGCGGTGCAACGTCGCGCGGTGTGCGCCCGGAGCGCGAGGCGCGTGCTTCCGCCGTCACGTTCGGCCCTTGCGGCGCGTGGAAAGGGGCGGAAGTTGTCGGGGGAGCGTCAGGGGCCGTGCTTCCGCCGTCACGTTCGGCCCTTGCGGCGCGTGAAAAGGGGCGGAAGTTGTCGGGGGAGGGTTGCGCGCCCGACGACGCGCTCCCGAACGCCGCACGCACGCGTGTCGCACGCGCACGAAGAGGGCGCGGGATGGCGCGAGACAACGCGGCACGCGAGACTGAGGCGATGGACCTCCCCGTCATGCCCCCGGTCGCGCCGATGCTCGCGAAGTCGGTCTCGGCCATCCCCGACCTCGGGCACGTCGAACCCAAGTGGGACGGGTTCCGCACGATCGTCTTCCGCGACGGCGACGAGGTCGAACTCGGCAGCCGTAACGAACGACCGATGACGCGCTATTTCCCCGAGCTCGTCGAGGCACTCCGCGCCCAGCTCCCCGAGCGCTGCGTGGTCGATGGCGAGATCGTCGTCGCCACCGACGGCGGTCTCGACTTCGAGGCGCTGCAGCAGCGGATCCACCCCGCGGCGAGCCGCGTGAACCTCCTCGCCACCCAGACGCCGGCGTCGTTCATCGCCTTCGATCTACTGGCCCTCGGCGACGACGACCTCACCGGCCGCCCCTTCTCCGAGCGCCGGGCCCACCTCATCGAGGCGCTGTCGGGCGTCGAGCCGCCGGTCTACATCACTCCCGCGACGGGTGACCCTGCCGTCGCGCAGGAGTGGTTCGAGACCTTCGAGGGGGCGGGCCTGGACGGCGTGATCGCCAAGCCCCTTGACGGCACCTACCAGCCGAACAAGCGCACGATGTTCAAGATCAAGCACGAGCGCACCGCCGACTGCGTGGTCGCGGGATTCCGCTGGCACAAGTCCGGCCCGATCGTCGGCTCGCTGCTCCTCGGCCTCTACGGCGACGATGGCAGCCTGCATCACGTCGGGGTGACGGCATCCTTCCCCATGGCCCGGCGCAAGACCCTGCTCGATGACCTCGCGCCCTACCGCGATGTCGACCTCTCGGCGCACCCGTGGGGAGGCTGGGCCGAGCATGCCGCCGACGGCACGCAGCTCGCCGGGGCGGGCAGCCGGTGGAACGCCGGCAAGGATCTCTCCTTCGTGCCCCTGCGCCCCGAGCTCGTCGTCGAAGTCGCCTACGACCACATGGAGGGCGAGCGCTTCCGCCACATCCCGTCGTTCCGGCGCTGGCGCCCCGACCGCGACCCGCGCTCGTGCACCTTCGCGCAGCTGGAGGTGCCGGCGAGCTTCACGCTCTCCGACATCCTCCCCGGTCTCTGACCGCAGCGCGGCGCGCTCCCGCCGCCGTCGCCGCTCCCGCTCGGCCGCCCACGCGGAGCGGGTCGCTCCGCGCGTGAGCGGGTCGCTCCGCGCGTGTCCGAGAAGGTGCCGGATGCCGCGGCTCCACCACGCCGCTTCTGCGACACGCCCCACGGTGATGTCGCAGAAGAGCCGACCGGAGGCGTGGGAAAGCCGCAACTTGTGGGACACGGCGCGGTGGGTAGGGCCGGTGCGGCGGGCGGCGCGGCGGCGCGGCGGGCGGCGCGGCGGGGCGGCGGGTGGCGGCGGGTGGTGCCGCGGGCGCCGCGGCGGTGGACGGCGCGGCGGGGCGGCGGGTGGCGGGTGGTGCCGCGGGCGGCGCGGCGGTGGACGGTGCGGCGGGGCAGCGGGGCGGCGGGTGGCGGGTGATGCCGCGGCAGGGTGCGCGGGCGGGTCACCCCTGGGGCGTGTCCGAGAAGATGCGGGATGCCGCGGCTCTACCACGCCGCTTCTGCGACACGCCCCGCGGGGATGTCGCAGCAGCGGCGACGTGAGGCGTCCAGAGCCGCACCTTGTGGGACACATACGGTGGGCGGGGACGGTGGTGGCGGCGGCGGGGGGATGGCGGCGGCGGGGGGACGGCGGGGCGGCGGGGCGGCGGCGGCGGGGCGGGGCGGCGGGCGGCGGTCAGTGTAGGGCGGCCGTCGCGCGCCGGGCGGCGCGACGCGCCCCGATCATCCCGCCGGTTCGACCGCCTTCTTCTGCGCCCAGCGGGCGGGCTCGTTCGGCCCGTTCCACACCTTGATGATTCCCCAGACGACCGCCGTGATCGGCACGGCGAGCACCGCGCCGAGGATCCCGCCGAGTACGGTGCCGACGGTCAGGGCGATCAGGATGACGAAGGCGTGGAGCTTGAGCGTCCGCCCCATGAGGACGGGCTGGAGGAAGTTGCCCTCGAGCTGGTTCACGAGCACGACCACGCCCACGACGAAGAGGGCGTTGACCCAGCCGTTCGCGACGAGGGCGACGAGGGCCGCGAGGATGCCGGCCACCGTCGCCCCGACGATCGGGATGAACGCCAGCAGGAACACCAGCACCGCCAGCGGCAGCGCGAGGGGCACCTGCAGGATGACCAGGCCGATGCCGATCCCGACCGCGTCGACGAACGCGACCGCGGCGGTGCCGCGCACGTACGACCCGAGCGTCACCACCGTCTTGTCGCCGATGCGGCGCGCGCGCGCCTCGTTCTCGCCGCGGAAGGGGCGCAGCAGGAACTCCCAGAGCCACGGGCCGTCCTTCAGGAAGAAGAAGAGCACCACGATCATGAGCACGAGGCCGGTGACGAAGTTGGCCAGCGCGCTCACCCCGGCGATGGCGCCGGTGCCGAACTGCGCGCTCGTGATGAAGTCGATGATCTGGTCGCGCCACTGCTCGATCTGGTTGTCGGAGGGGGCGAAGGGCAGGGTGTTGATCCAGGCGAGAAGCTCCTGGAAACCCGCCTCGGCCTGCGAGTAGAGGTCATCCCACTGGTTGCGCACGGCCCAGACGATGAGCCACCCGGCCAGCCCCAGCACGACGACGACGGCGAGCAGGGTGATGAGGGTCGCGAGCACGGAGGGCACGCCGCCGCGGCGCAGCCACGACATCAGCGGCGCGAAGGCGCAGGCGAAGATGAGGGCGATGATGATGGGGATCCACACCACTGTCACCTGCTGCAGACCGAGGACGGCCAGCGTGGCGATGCCGATGACGATGAGGATCTGCAGTGCGCGGGTCGCGACCTTGCCGAGCCCGTCGGCCCACAGCCCGATGGCGACGGGGGCCTTGGCGGCCTTGGCGGCCGACGACGCGGCCTTCTCGGCGGAGTCGGATGCGCGAGGGTCGAAGCCGTGTGGGCGCGGAGCGCGGCGGAAGAGTCCCATGGCTGAACCCTACGGCCGGGCCCGGCGCACGCCCGGGTGCTTGCGCGGCACGTCGCGGGGGCCTAGGGACCCGTCCGTCGTCGGACCCTGGGGGCCGTCACGCGAACCCGTCGTCACGGTCACCCGCCAGGGCAGACCCTCCCGGACGACTCCGCGTCACACCGTTGAGACTCAGTGTCAGTTCATGCGAGACTCGATGTCATGACGTCTGCGCCGACCCCCACCGCGACCGACAGCACCGACAGCACCGACAGTACCGACAGCCCGGGCACCGACACCGGCGCCCTCCCGGGCGACCGCGCCGGCGCGTACCGGGTGACCGATCCGCTCGACACCGACTACTACGGCGTCTTCGCCGACATCGGCGGAGCCGAGCGCGACGCATGGTCGCGCGCCCGGGTGCTGATCTCGGAGTACGGCGACCGGTCGGCCGCGCAGTGGGATGCCGGGGAGTACGACGTCTCGATCGTGCGGCGCATGGGCGAGCTCGACCTCTTCGTCGACGGCATCGAACACGACGGGCTCACCGCCCTCTCACCGCTCGCGGCGGGGCTGGTCAACATGGAGATCTCGCGCGGCGACGGATCGCTCGGCACCGTGCTCGCCGTGCAGGGCGGCCTGGCGCTGCGCACCCTGGCGCTGTTCGGCAGCGATGCGCAGAAGGCGCAGTACCTGCAGCCGCTCGCGCGCGGCGAGGTGCTCGGCTCCTTCGCCCTCACCGAACCCGACCACGGCTCGGACTCCGTCTCGCTCGAGACCCGCGCGACGCGCGCCGCCGACGGCGGCTGGATCATCGACGGCGCCAAGAAGTGGATCGGCAACGGCGCTTCGGGCGGCGTCACCTTCGTCTGGGCGCGGGTGGAGTCTCCCGGCGCCGACGACCACGGCAAGGTGCGCTGCTTCCTCGTGCCGCAGGAGGCCGAGGGCTATCACGGCGCGCCCATCACCGGGAAGGCGTCGCTGCGCGGCATCCACCAGGCGCACATCACCCTGCGGGGCGTCCGGCTCCCCGCCGACGCGGTGCTTCCGGGCACTCACAGCTTCAAGGACGCCTCGACCGTGCTCTACGCCACGCGGTCGGGGGTCGCCTGGTCGGCGCTCGGGCACGCGACAGCCTGCTACGAGGCGGCCCTGCAGTACTCCCAGCAGCGCGAGCAGTTCGGCAAGCGCCTCGCGGGGTTCCAGATGGTGCAGGAGCGTCTCACCAAGATGCTGTCCGAGCTCACTGCGATGCAGCTGTACTGCCGGCACCTCGCCGACCTCGAGGCATCCGGGGGTCTGCGGCCGACGCAGGCGTCGCTGGCGAAGTACCACAACACCCGCACCGCCCGCCGGATCGCCGCCACCGCGCGCGATCTCCTCGGTGGCAACGGGATCCTGCTCGAGTACGGCGTGATGCAGCACATGGCCGACATCGAGGCGATACACACCTACGAGGGCACCGAGTCGATCCAGGCGCTCCTGCTCGGCCGCGACATCACCGGTGTGAGCGCGTTCGCCTGAGCGCTACTCCGACAGTGCGTCGCGCAGGCGCCGGGCCACCTCGGCGCTGGGCGTCCGGCGCGGGAACACCGCGACCACGAAGTCGTCCGGCGCCGGTGCCGACTCCTCGGGCAGCACTCCGAAACGCCGGCGCGCGTCCTCCAGCGCGCGCTTGAGCACCGACACCGGCACGCGCTTCGGACCGCGGATCAGCCGCCGCAGCACGTGGTTGTGCACGGCGGTGACGAGAGCGGAGAACCCCACTGCGTCGAGAGGGTCGAGCCCGGGTAGCGCCTGACGCAGGTACTCGTCGAAGAGGCGCTCGTAGCGGAACACCGTCACGATCTCGCGGTCGCGCAGCGCTGGGATCTGCCGCACC
Source organism: Microbacterium sp. AK009 (assembly GCF_013410955.1). Lineage (GTDB taxonomy): Bacteria > Actinomycetota > Actinomycetes > Actinomycetales > Microbacteriaceae > Microbacterium. The sequence continues at coordinate 535,564 of NZ_JACCCG010000001.1, forward strand.
ACGGCGTACCGCCGCCGGGCGAGCTCGGGGTCGGCGGCGAAATGCTGATACACCTGCACGGATGCGTCGCACACGGCCGCCCACGGGTCGTCATGGGGCTGAGCGAGAAATGCCCGGAGTTCTTCGAGCAGGCCCTCGTGGTCGGCGAAGACCACGTCTTCCTTGCCGCCGTACTGACGGAAGAACGTCGAGCGCGACATCCCCGCCGTCCGCGCGATCTGATCGACCGAGGTCTGATCGAACCCCTGGGTGTGGAACAGCTCGACCGCGGCCGCCACGACACCGGTGCGGCCGACGAACGCAGGATCGGCGTCGCTCACGGTCCGAGCTTAGCGGCGGGGTCCGGCGGGTGATGTGGACCCGGTGCAACAACCGGATCCAGGAGAACTGCGCGCGTGTTTGTCAAGGCCATGGTCCGGTTCGGTTCATGGTCCTTCACTGTGTTCATGTCTCTTTTCGCCGACGCCGTGAACACCACCGGTCAGGCGCTTCCGCGCGGTGAGCGCTACGACGTCGTGGTGGTCGGGGCCTCGCTCACGGGGCTTGTCGCGACCCTTCTGCTCACGCAGTCCGGTCGCCGGGTGGCCCTCGTCGAGGCCGGGGTGATCAGCCCGGCCCGGCCCGGTGCGGGCCGGGACGCGAACGAGGAGACGGCGCTGGCGGCAGCACTCGTCGCCGCCGGCGCGGCCCTGCATACCCGCACGTTCGTCCAGGCCGTGACCTCGGCGAGTCCCTGCCGGATCGACACCGAGCACGGTCCGCTCTTCGCCGACCAGGTCATCCTCGCCACCGGCGCACGCGACGCCGACTCCGTCTACCGCCCCGGCCCGACTCCGTCGCGCTGGCGCCCAGCGTCCTATCTGCTGCCGGCCGCGAGGTCGACGGCTCGGAACACGGATGCCGGGTCGCGGCGCATCTCCGAGGCCACCGCGTCGATCGGACCCGCGCCGACGGTGGGCAAAGCACCGCGTTCGCTCGGTCGCATCCGCTTCGTGACCTCCTGCCACGGACGGGGGCGGACGCGGGCGGCTCCTGCGGCGCTCGAGGTCGTCGCCGACATCCTGCAGCTCGCCCGTGTCGACCGGCCCGGGTGGAAGGTGACGCTTCAGAAGGCCCAGGCGGAGCAGAAGGCGCAGGTCGTGACGGCCGCCCGGAAACCCGACGCCCCGCCCGCGACCTCGTCGGTCGCGTAGCGGGGCAGCAGAGCTCTCGCGGAGCGGGGCGACGGAGTTTTCGCGCAGCGGGGCGTCAGGGTCGGCGAGCCCCCACTCAGCCGACGAGGGTGATCACACCGAGGATCCCGAGTGTGATGAGGGTCGTCCACATCGCGATCGCGACGGCCTGCCAGAACAGCACCCGGCCCGGGGCGACGCCGGTGGACACCAGAGCGGCGGCGGTGAACTGCGTCGGCACCAGCAGGGGGCCGAGGAGGCTCACGCCGGGGGTGCCGTAGCGCTCATAGGCGCGCATGATCTTCTGACGACGCGGCGACAGCTCCTGCGGCTCGCGCCCTCCGCGAGTGGTCACCGCGGTGCGCACGCGGGCGCCGGCGAAGACGATCACGGCGACGCAGAGGAAGTTCCCGGCGAAGGCGGCGATGGCGGCGACGACGGGGTGGATGCCACCGATGATGCCGATCGCCGAAGCGCCCTCGCCCTCGATGAAGGGCACGGCGCCGGCGAGGGCGACGATGAGCGGCCGGAGAAGCTCGGGCATCTGGGCGACGAGGTTCTGGAAGCCGAGAATGAGGTCGGCGATGGGGTTCACGGTGTCTCCTTGACTTTGCGGATGGGCGGTCATCGGACGGTGATTCCATCGCACGCGATCGCGGCCCGCAGCGGCAGTGTCGGAGCGTCACCTCCGCCCGGGAGGATGCCGTGGACGGGGGGTGACAAAAGTCATGGTCGTACTCTGGCGGTGTGAGCGATGCATCCCGTCCGACCGCCGCGCCCGCGCGGCATCCGGCCGCGCGCGCCCTCTCACGCGGGGTGACGGCGACCTGGTGGTACACGGCGGGGTCGGTGGTGCTGTTCCAGGCCATCACCCTCCTCTGGCTCGTGTCGGCGCTCGCCGACGGCAACGACCTGCAGGTTGCGATCTACCTCGCCGCGGCGGCGGTGTCGCTCGCCTCGAGCGTGCCGCTCCTGGCTCGCTACGGCCGTCGTCGGAGGGTCGACGACGGCGACGACGAGGAGCGGTTCTCGGCCACGGTCTTCTGGTCGTTGGCCGCCTCGGCGGCCGCGGCCGCGGTGATCGCGGTGATCACGGGATCCGTCCTGTCGGCTGCGGGGCTCGTCGCTCTCGCGGTGATGCTCCTGCGCTGGCGCTCGGGCGTGCGCATCCGTCTGCTGGGCGGGGTCATCGTCGTGATCGCCGCGATCTGGATCAGCGAACGCCTGCTCTCCGGTCCCGACCTCGGCGGCGATGCCCAGTTCGTCAACAACCTGTTCGCGCTGCTCCTGCCGCCCACGGCCGTGCTCTGCCTGTGGTGGTGGGACATCGTCCTCGCCCTTGATGAGGCCCGCGTCGCCGAGGGGCGGCTCGCCGCCGCGCAGGAACGACTCCGGCTCGCCGGAGACCTCCACGACCTGCAGGGCCACCACCTCCAGGTGATCGCCCTCCAGCTCGAACTCGCCGAACGGATGCTGCCGCGCAACCCCGAGGCCGCCGCCGAGCAGGTGCGGCTCGCGCGCGCGTCGGTCGACGAGGCCCGCTCGGGCACACGCGCCCTCGCCGCGCGATTCCGCGGCGTCCCGCTACCTGACGAGCTCGCCAACGCGGCCGATCTGCTTCGGGCGGCCGGCCTCGACGTCGAGCTCGAGGTCGATCCACGAGCCGGGGCCGCACCCGCCGAGATCCTGGGTCCGGTCGTGCGCGAGTCGACGACGAACATCCTCAAGCACGGAGGTGGCGCGCGGGCGCGGTTCCGTCTCGTCCTCGACGAGGGCGCCCACGGGCGGGTGTGGCGACTCGGCGTCAGCAATGACCTGCCCGCCACCGCCGCGCCGCCGCCCGCGGCGCCCGCGGGATCGGGGCTCCCGGGCATCGTCGAGCGGGTGGGATCGGTCGGTGGCGCCGCGGAGTGGGATGCCGCGCAGGAACGCTTCACCCTCGAGGTCAGCGTGCCCGCGGCATCCGTCGGCGGTCTGTCATGATCCGCATCCTCATCGCCGACGACGAGGACATGATCCGCTCGGCCCTCGCGGCGCTGCTGCGGCTCGAGGACGATTTCGAGGTCGTCGCCGAGTGTCGCGACGGCGAGGAGGCCGTGGCCGAAGCCGCGCGGCTGCGCCCCACCGTGTGCCTGCTCGACCTCGAGATGCCGGGGCTCGACGGCGTCGACGCCGCCGCACGCATCCGCCGGCAGGCGGGGTCGAAGTGCGTGGTCGTGACGCGGCACGCCCGACCCGGGGTGCTGCGCCGGGCGCTCAGCGCCGGGGTCGACGGGTTCCTTCCCAAGTCGCGCCCGGCGCAGGACGTCGCGGCGGTGATCCGCGACGTCGTCGCCGGCCGGCGCTACGTCGACCCCGAGATCGCGGCCGACGCGCTCACCGACGAGCGGAGCCCGTTGACCGATCGCGAGCTCGACGTGCTGCGCGCCGGATCGCGCGGTGAGACGATCGCCGAGATCGCGGCGACCCTGCACCTCTCGCCCGGCACGGTGCGCAACCACGTCTCGGCGGTGCTCGGCAAGCTCGGTCTCGCGACGCGTCAGCAGGCCGCGATCCTGGCGCGCGAGCGCGGCTGGATCTGACGCGGCGACACCGCCCTGCGCTGAGCACGGGGGCCGTGAGCGCCACCCGGCCCCGCATGTCGGAGAAGCCCGTCGTCGAGACACCCGGGATGAGGCGGTCCGCCGCCGGTAGTAGGGTAGGGGACTGGCTGATATCTCGATATCGAGATTTCTTCGGCCCACACACCCCACCGTTCGCCCAGCGAAGGACTCTCTGTGGATCTCTACGAGTACCAGGCCCGCGATCTGTTCGAGAAGTACGAGGTGCCGGTTCTCGCCGGCATCGTCGCCGACACCGCCGAGGAGGCGAAGGCCGCCGCCGAGAAGCTCGGAGGCGTGGTCGTCGTCAAGGCGCAGGTCAAGACCGGAGGCCGCGGCAAGGCCGGCGGCGTCAAGGTCGCCAAGACCCCCGACGAGGCCTACGAGGCCGCCCAGGCCATCCTGGGCCTGGACATCAAGGGCCACGTCGTCAAGCGCGTGATGATCGCCGCCGGCGCCCGCATCGCCCAGGAGTTCTACTTCTCCGTGCTGCTCGACCGCGCCAACCGCTCCTACCTGTCGCTGTGCAGCGTCGAGGGCGGCATGGAGATCGAGCAGCTCGCCGTCGAGAAGCCCGAGGCGCTCGCTCGCATCGAGGTCGACCCGCTGACCGGCATCGACCACGCCAAGGCCGTCGAGATCGCCCGCGCCGCGAACTTCCCCGACGACCTCGTCGAGAAGGTCGCGAACGTGTTCGTGAAGCTCTACGACGTCTACAAGGGCGAGGACGCCACCCTCGTCGAGGTCAACCCGCTCGTCCTCACCGAGGAGGGCGAGGTCATCGCCCTCGACGGCAAGGTCACCCTCGACGAGAACGCCGAGTTCCGTCACCCCGGCCACGCGCGTCTGGAGGACAAGGACGCCGCCGACCCGCTCGAGGCCAAGGCCAAGGAGAACGACCTCAACTACGTCAAGCTCGACGGCGAGGTCGGTGTCATCGGCAACGGCGCGGGCCTGGTCATGTCGACCCTCGACGTCGTCGCCTACGCCGGCGAGAACCACGGCGGCGTGAAGCCGGCCAACTTCCTCGACATCGGCGGCGGCGCCTCCGCCGAGGTCATGGCCGCGGGGCTGGACGTCATCCTCGGCGACCCGCAGGTCAAGAGCGTGTTCGTCAACGTCTTCGGCGGCATCACCGCCTGCGACGCCGTCGCGAAGGGCATCGTCGGCGCTCTCGCCGAGCTCGGCTCCACCGCCACCAAGCCCCTGGTCGTCCGCATCGACGGCAACCGCGTCGAGGAGGGCCGCCGCATCCTCCAGGAGGCGAACCACCCGCTGGTGACGCTCGCCTCGACCATGGACGAGGGCGCCGACAAGGCCGCCGAACTCGCCAACGCCTGACCCGCCGCATCCGGATAAGGAACAAGAAATGTCGATCTTCCTCACCAAGGACTCCAAGGTCATCGTCCAGGGCATCACCGGCGGTGAAGGCACCAAGCACACCGCCCTCATGCTGAAGGCGGGCACCGACGTCGTGGGCGGCGTCAACGCCCGCAAGGCCGGCACCACCGTGCTGCACAAGGACAAGGACGGCGCCGACGTCGAGCTTCCCGTCTTCGGGTCGGTGGCCGAGGCCATCGAGAAGACCGGTGCCGACGTCTCCATCGCCTTCGTCCCGGCCGCGTTCACCAAGGCCGCGATGATCGAAGCCATCGACGCCGAGATCCCGCTTCTGGTCGTCATCACCGAGGGCGTGCCCGTGGGCGATTCGGCCGAGGCCTGGGCCTACGCCACCTCGAAGGGCAACATCACCCGCATCATCGGGCCGAACTGCCCCGGCATCATCACCCCCGACGAGGCGCTGGTCGGCATCACCCCGGCCAACATCACCGGCAAGGGCCCGATCGGCCTGGTGTCGAAGTCGGGCACCCTGACCTACCAGATGATGTTCGAGCTGCGCGACATCGGCTTCTCCACCGCCATCGGCATCGGCGGCGACCCGATCATCGGCACCACCCACATCGACGCACTCGCCGCGTTCGAGGCCGACCCCGAGACGAAGGCCATCGTCATGATCGGCGAGATCGGCGGCGACGCCGAAGAGCGCGCGGCCGACTTCATCCGGGCGAACGTGACCAAGCCCGTCGTCGGCTACGTCGCCGGCTTCACCGCGCCCGAGGGCAAGACCATGGGTCACGCCGGCGCGATCGTGTCGGGCTCGGCGGGCACCGCCCAGGCGAAGAAGGAAGCGCTCGAGGCCGCCGGTGTCAAGGTCGGGAAGACCCCGTCCGAGACCGCCGCTCTCATGCGCGAGATCATCGAGGGGCTCTGAGTCCGGTGCCGCTGAAAGGCGAGTACAAGCCCAGCACCTCGCAGTGGGCGCGTGAGCAGGCCGAGCAGTACGAGGCCTCGGGCGGAACCGAGGCGAACCTCCTGCGCGGTGTGCCGATCATCGTGCTGACCACCGTCGGCGCGAAGAGCGGGGGACTGCGCAAGACGGCGCTCATGCGCGTCGAGCACGACGGCCGGTACGCGGTCGTGGCGTCCAAGGGCGGCGCCCCCGACGAGCCGGCGTGGGCGGCCAACATGCGCGCGCATGCGCACGTCGAGCTGCAGGATGGCGCGGTCAAGCGCGACTACCTCGCGCGCGAGCTCTCGGGCGACGAGTACACCGAGTGGTGGAACCGCTCGGCCGAGGTGTGGCCCGATTACAACGAGTACCAGAAGAAGACCGACCGGAAGATCGCGGTCTTCGTGCTCGAGCCGTTCGACCCGCCCGCGGAGTGAGCGCGCCGTAATCCCGAGAAAAATCCGAGGATGCCGCGCCGCGGCGCGGTGGCGCGAGGGGGCCGGTCTACGATCGGGCCGTGAAGTCGGAGACTGCTCTCGTGCTGGCGAGCGTGGGCGCTCTCGGCGCTGCAGCGGGGATCGGCCTCGCCGCGGCGGTCGCCATCCCGCCCAGCCTGGCGAACCTCAGTGCCACGGTGTACCAGACGCCGACCGAGGTGACGATCGCGGACGCCTCGGTCATGCTCACGGCGCCGGCGGGATGGGTGGTCCGGCGCCCGCCCTTCGACGGTGACGACCTGACACTCACCAGTCCCGACGGCCGACTCGAGATCGCGGTCACCGAACTGAGCGGGGGCTTCGACACCGCGTATGCGGAGCTCGTTCGCGCCAGTGGCGCGCAGGGCGCCGCGGCCGTCACCGAGACCCTGTCCTCGGGCTCGCGCACCCGGCACACCGAGGTCTCGGACGACGACGGCGGCGCTGTCCTCGCCGCCGTCGGTGACGAGCGCGGTCCGGTCAGCGCAGGGATCGTCGCGCGGGTCACCGACGGCAGCATCGGCGACTACCGCTACGCGATCGCCGAGGTGCTCGACACCGTGCGGGTGCCGTCGTGAGTCGGCGCTCCATGCGGCGTCCGGGGTCGCGCCGATCTCGCGGCAGGCGCGCCGCGCTCCCTGTCGTCCTGATCGGCGCGTTCGCGCTTTCCGCCTGCGCACCGGCGACGGATGCCGCGTGGCGGCCCGCCGCCTTCCCCGCCGCCCGGGTGGCGGTGGCGGAGTTCCCCGCCGCCATCGACCCGGCGGAAGTGCCGGCGCTACGTCCGATGCGTATTCGCAACGACGAGGTGGGGGTTCAGGCGCGGGTCGCTCTGCCTCCCGGACGGACGCCCCTGGGAGACCGCGTCATCGGCGCCGTGCGGGACGCGATCGGGGGCCGCGAAGCGGCCACAGGCCTCGCCTACACGCCGCAGGCGCACCCGCGCGGGGCGGGACTGGGCGACCGCGGGTGCATCGCCGGATCCACGCGGCTCGCGGCCGCCGAGCTGCTTGCCGACCCGCGACTGGGGCCGGCTAACGGATCGGGCACCGCGGTGGCCTGCGACATCGTCGCCGCCGCCGGACCCTACCTGGGCGTGCGGCTGCGTACGGTCTCGGGCGATGCGACGGCGATCAGCGGTGACACCTCGACCACCCTCTACACCGACCTCCGCACCGGCGAGACCGTTGCGGCCGACGCGCTCTGGACCCCCGAGGCCGGCCCCGCGCTGTGGGGCGACATCGTCGAAGCCCTCCGGCGCGACGCGGGCGCCCTGAGCCTTGCCCCCGTCCAAGCCCCCGATGAGGCAGGGCTCGCGGTCATCGGCGCGGCGCTCGCCCGCTCGGTGCCTGTCGGCGGCGCCGTCGTCATCGAGGTGCCGGCCGGGTTCAGCCCGCCTGAGCTGCAGGCGCTCGGGATCGCCGCGACGACCGAGCCGATGGCGGTCGCCGTGCCCCGGGAGGTCGCGACGCCGTATCTGACGCCGTTCGGAGCGGGTCTGGCCGGCGCCGTGGCATCCGCCCTGCCCTACGAGGCACCGACGACCGTCCCCGCCGGTGCCCAGGCGATCGACTGCGAGCTCGTGCCGTGCGTGGCGCTGACCTACGACGACGGTCCGTCGGAGTACACCGCCGGCATCCTGGACGAGCTGAGGGCACGCGACGCCGCCGCGACGTTCTACGTGCTCGGTCAGCTCTCCCGGCCGTACGCCGACACCCTCCGCCGCATGCGCGACGAGGGGCACGAGATCGCCAACCACTCGTGGAACCACCCGAGTCTTCCCTCGCTCACCGATGAGCAGGTCGCCGCCCAGCTGCGCGACACCAGTGCGGCGATCCAGAGCGTCGTGGGGACGCGTCCGACGAGCTTCCGGCCGCCGTACGGCGAGTACAACCAGAACGTGCTGCGCATCGCGGGACTGCCGGCGATCCTGTGGGACGTCGACACGTTCGACTACCAGCGACCCGAGGTCGACACGCTCATCGCGCGGGCTGTCGACGGACCCCGGCCCGGCTCGATCGTGCTCATGCACGACATCCACCCCGGCACCGCTGCCGCTGCCGCCGCCACCTACGACGGGTTGCTCGACCGCGGCTTCTCGCTGGTGACGGTGACGCAGATCTTCGAGGGCGCCATGCCCACGTCGGGAGCCTGGACCTCCGGGCGCTGACCTGCGGCACGGACCGGGAGCAACCTCCGGGGGATGTCAGGCGCCCAGGAAGGCCTCGATCGGTCCGCGGGCGAAGAAGACGACGAATCCGGCCGAGACGACCCACAGGAGGGGGCTGATCTCCCTCGCCTTCCCGGCGAAGACCCGCACGATCACCCAGGAGACGAAGCCCGCGCCGATGCCGTTGGCGATGGAATAGGTCAGGGGCATCACCGTCACGGCGAGGAAGACGGGCAGGAGCACCGAGAAGTCGCTGAAGTCGATCGCCCGGATCTGCGACATCATCAGGGCGCCGACGATCACCAGAGCGGCCGCCGCGACCTCGGTCGGGACGATCGACACCAGCGGGGTGAAGAACATCGCGACGAGGAAGAGCCCACCGGTGACGAGGTTCGCCAGCCCCGTGCGGGCTCCCTCCCCGATGCCGGCGCCGGACTCGATGAAGACCGTGTTGGACGACCCGGACGTGTACCCGCCGGCGACCGCTCCCACCCCCTCGACGACCAGTGCAGAGCGCAGACGCGGGAAGTTCCCGTGGGCGTCGGACAGCCCCGCCTCTTTCGCCAGGCCCGTGAGGGTGCCCATGGCGTCGAAGAAGTTGGTGAAGACCAGGGTGAAGACGAGCATGAGGGCGGCGAGGACGCCGATGCGGGCGAATGCGCCGAACAGATCGACCTGACCGACCAGCGCGAGGTCGGGCAGGCTCACCCACTGCGCGGGGAGCTCGGGCACCGAAAGCCCCCAGCCGCCCGGAGCGTCCACGGCCGAGCCGAGATTCCACACCGCCTCGACGATGACCGCGACGACGGTGCCGCTGACCAGTCCGATGAGGATGCCGCCCCTCACCCGGCGGGCCATCAGGATGCCGGTGAGCAGCAGCGTGAACACGAACACCAGCGCCGGCACCGTGGCGATCGACCCCTCCACGCCGAGTCCGACCGGGGGTGAGCCGACACCGGTCGCGGTGACGAACCCGGCGTTGACGAATCCGATGAAGGCGATGAACAGGCCGATGCCGACCGTGATCGCGAGCTTCAGCTGCAGGGGCACGGCGTCGAAGATCATGCGGCGCAGACCCGTTGCGGCCAGGAGCACGATGATGAGGCCGTTGATGATCACCAGGCCCATCGCCTCGGGCCACGTCACCTCGCCGACCACCGACACGGCGAGGAAGGAGTTGATGCCGAGGCCCGCGGCGAACCCGAAGGGGAGCCGGGCGACGAGGCCGAACAGGATCGTCATCACGCCCGCCGTCAGCCCCGTCACCGCGGACAGTTGAGCGAAGTCGAGGCTGTTGCCGTCGACGTCGACGCCGCTGGAGAGGATGATCGGGTTCAGGATGACGATGTAGGCCATCGTCACGAACGTGACCACCCCGCCGCGCACCTCCGCGGCGACCGACGAGCCCCGCTTGCTGATCTCGAAGAACCGGTCGAGCCGGTTCTTCGCGGTGCCGTCGTCGTGCCGGTTCGATGTTGCGGCGCCGATCGTCGGCGCGTCGGATCTGTTGCTCACTGAGACCTCCCCCTCGACGTTAGCGGGTTCCGCCGACGCCGATCGGTAGGGTCGTTGAGGCATGCAACGCTTCGTGGTCGCTCTTCTCGCCGCCGTCGACGCCGCAATCGCGGCGGCGGTCGGCCTTGCGCTGATCCTTGCGCCGGCGACGCTGCTGTGGGTGTTCGGCTTCGGCGCCCAGGCCGACTGGTCGGCGCTGTGGGCTGCGACGACCTCGGTGTGGCAGCTCGGTCACCTCGTGCCGCTGGATGTCACGCTGCCCCCGATCTACCTCACCGCCAGCGGCATCGACGAAGCCGCGGCATCCTTCTCGCTCTCGCTCGCACCGCTCGCCCTGGCCGCCCTCACCGCGGGCCTGGCGGCGCGCATGGGCGTGCGGGCCTCGCGATCGGAGGCGTGGGGGAGCGGGCTCATCGGCGGGATCGTCGTCTTCACGGCGCTCGCCGCCGGCATCGCGCTCACCGGAGCGAATCCGCTCGCGGCCGCGCCGACGTGGCTCGCGATCGCCCTCCCGGCCCTCGTCTTCGCGATTCCCGCGACTCTCGCCGCGGTCGTCACCGAGTGGCGGGAGGCTGATGTCGGGCTGATCGCCCGCGGTCGCGATGGGCTGGAGGGCCGCATCGGCGAGTCGGGCCTCGCGGCGGTGTCGGAGACGACTCGCGGGGTGGGAATCGTCGTCACCGGATTCGTCGGGGCGGGCGCGGCGCTGCTCACCGTGGCGCTGGTCGCCCGCGGGCCGCAGGTGGTCGCGCTGTCTCAGGCCGGCAATGCCGACGTGCTCGGCGCGAGCGTGATCGCGCTCGGCCAGCTCGCGTACCTGCCGACCTTGGTCGTCTGGGCGGCGTCGTTCATCGCCGGCCCCGGCTTCGCCGTCGGCGCGGCGACGACGGTCGCCCCGGCCGGCACGCAGGTGGGGGTGCTCCCTCCGGTGCCGCTGCTGGGCGTCATCCCCGAATCGACGACCTCGTGGCTCCTTCTCCTCGCCCTTGTACCGGTCGCGCTCGGCGCGCTCGCCGGATGGATGGTGCGCTCGCGCCTGGTCGCCGACCATCCGCGTGCGATCGCCGACGGCTGGGGCCTGCGCGCCGTCATCGCCGGATCCATCGCGGTGCTCTCCGGGGGTGCCGCGGCGCTTCTCGCTCAGCTCGCCGGTGGGTCGATCGGGCCGGGCGCACTCGCGCAGGTCGGACCGGTTCCCGGCGCGGTCGGTCTCGCCGTCGGCGTCGAGGTGCTCATCGGGGCGGCGATCCTGCTGGCGCTGCCGTCCGGGCGGGAGCGCGGTGACGACGCGGATGCCGACGAGTGGGGGGTGTGGGAACCGGAGCCGTCGGGCGAGTCCGAGACCCCGACGACGGATGCCGCGGCGGATACGGCTCCCGTCGATGACGCCCCGCGCGTCGAGCCGCCCGAGCCGCCCGAGCCGCCCGAGAGTCCCGAGCCGCCCGAGAGCCCCGACCAGACCGACACTCAGCCGCTGTTCCCGCACCCCCGGCGCGGCGGGGGGTCGCCGCTAGACTGAGCCGGTGCTCACCGTCGCGGTCCTCATCTCGGGCGCGGGGTCCAATCTCCGGGCGCTGCTGGAGGCAGCGGGCGAGTCCGACTACCCGGCGCGAATAATCGCCGTCGGCGCCGACCGCGAAGCAGACGGGTTCGCCCACGCCGAGACCTTCGCTGTGCCGACCCTCCTCGTGCCCTGGCGCGGCGCCGCCGAGCGGGAGGCGTGGGGAGCCGAACTCGACGCCCAGCTGCGCGTCTGGAACCCCGATCTCATCGTGCTGAGCGGGCTCATGCGCCTGCTTCCCGCCGCGTTCGTCGAGGCGTGGAGCCCCCGCATCATCAACACCCACCCCGCGTATCTCCCGGAGTTCCCGGGGGCGCACGCGGTGCGCGACGCACTCGCCGCCGGGGCGACCGAGACCGGCGCCAGCGTCATCCTCGTCGACGCCGGCGTCGACACCGGGCCGATCCTCGCCCAGGAGCGCGTGCCGATCCTCCCGGGTGACGACGAGCGCCGCCTCCACGAGCGCATCAAGCCCGTCGAGCGACGCCTGATGATCGACGTGGTGCGCCGAATCGCCACCGGCGAGCTCGACCTCGCTCGCGCTGCGGCGACCGCGACGCCGGCGTCACCGACATCCGCTCCTGCCTGAACCCCCGCACCCCATCCCGCACGCCTCGAGAAGGAGACCCATGGCCGGCCCGAGTCACGACCCGTCCCTGTACCGCGACCGCGACGTCGTGCCGATCCGCCGCGCGCTGGTGTCGGTGAGCGACAAGACCGATCTGCTGCCGCTGGCCGAGGCGCTCGCCGCGTCCGGTATCGAGATCGTCTCGACCGGGTCGACGGCGGCGACGATCCGCGACGCCGGGTTCCCCGTGACGGACGTCTCGGCGGTCACCGGCTTCCCCGAGTCGCTCGACGGGCGCGTGAAGACGCTGCACCCCGCCGTGCACGCGGGTCTTCTCGCCGACCTGCGGCTGGAGGACCACGAGCGTCAGCTCGGCGAACTCGGCATCGCCGCGTTCGAGCTCGTCGTGGTGAACCTCTATCCCTTCGTCCAGACCGTCGCGTCGGGCGCTGAGGGCGACACGGTCGTCGAGCAGATCGACATCGGCGGCCCGGCGATGGTGCGCGCGTCGGCGAAGAACCATGCCAACGTCGCCATCGTCGTCTCGCCGGAGTCGTACCCCGCGATCATCGAGGCCGTCCGCGGCGGCGGCACCACACTGACCCAGCGGCGCGAACTCGCCGCCCGCGCTTTTGCGCACACCGCGTCGTACGACACCGCTGTGGCGGCCTGGTTCGCCGAGGGGACCCTCGCCGAGGAGGACCTCCCGGCCCACCTGACGATCAAGGCAGAGCGCCTGGCCACCCTCCGCTACGGCGAGAACGCGCATCAGCGCGCGGCGATCTACACCCGCGTCGGCGGGCACGGTATCGCCCAGGCCACGCAGCTGCAGGGCAAGGAGATGTCGTACAACAACTACGTCGACGCCGACGCGGCGCTGCGTGCGGCGTTCGACATGGTCAAGCCCGCGGTGGCGATCATCAAGCACGCCAACCCCTGCGGCATCGCCGTCACGGCGCCCAACGCGCTCGACCCGATCGCCTCCGCGCACCTGCGCGCACACGAATGCGACCCGGTGTCCGCGTTCGGCGGCGTCATCGCCGCCAACCGCACCGTCACGCTGAAGATGGCCGAGAACCTGCGCGACATCTTCACCGAGGTCATCGTCGCGCCCGACTTCGAGCCGGCGGCGCTGGAGGTGTTCCGGCTGAAGAAGAACCTGCGCATCCTGCAGCTGCCCGCCGACTGGCGGCAGGAGCGGATGGACGTGCGCCTGGTCTCCGGCGGTCTGCTGCTGCAGGACGCCGACCGGTTCCCCGACGACATCGAGTCGGTCGCGAAGGACTGGCAGCTGGTGTCGGGGGAGCGCCCCGCAGAGGAGGAGATGACGAACCTCATCTTCGCCTGGAAGGCCTGCCGCGCGGTGAAGTCCAACGCCATCGTGCTGGCGAAGAACTCCGCCACCGTCGGCATCGGCATGGGACAGGTCAACCGGGTCGACTCCTGCCGTCTCGCCGTCGAGCGGGCGGGCGACCGCGTGACCGGGTCGGTCGCGGCATCCGATGCCTTCTTCCCCTTCGCCGACGGACCGCGCGTGCTCATCGACGCCGGCGTCTCGGCGATCGTGCAGCCCGGCGGGTCGGTGCGCGACGACGAGGTCATCGCCGCTGCCCGCGATGCCGGCGCGACGATGTTCTTCACCGGCGAGCGGCACTTCTTCCACTGAGCCGCGGGCGGGCCAGCCGAGCTTGTGCTCACCGGCCGTCTACGCGGGATGGAGTTCCAGGGCCCACACTCGAGTGCGGAGAACGGTGCCGCGGAACGGGAAATCACGCTCACCGTGATCAGCGAAACCCGCGGAGCGGCACAGAGCGTTCGAAGGGGCGTTGTCGACGGACGGGTAGGCGTACGCGCGCGGGAGAGGCGGCACGTCCGAGCGGAGAATGTCGACCACGATGCTGAGTGCTTCGCGTGCGATCCCGCGACCCTGCCATGCGGGGAGAACGTTCCACCCGACTTCGTATGCCGCTTCGCCGTCGTGCTCCGTCGTCCAGAAGCCGATGCCGCCGGCCCCCTCGCCGTCGGCCTCGATGGCGAACATCCACTCCTGCCCGCCGTCGCGCGACCGGAGGTAGTTCTGGTGTCGACGCAGGACGGCGTCCTCACCCTCAGACCCGCCGAGGAATCGCGTCATGTCCGCGGTGTCGGCAGCCAGGAGCAGCGGAAGGTGCTCGGGGGCCCAGGGCCGGAGGATCACGGTCGCCATCGGGGCAGTCAACCACACCGCGCCGACCTCGATCACTCCGGTCAGCGACCTTTCGTCGACGGTCCTGCTCGTGGCATCCGCCCCGCCCTTCACCGAGAGACCACGCTTCCGCGGAGACCCGGCTCAGCGCGGGAGGTCTCGACGGAGATGCGGCTTCTCGGCGGGCCCGGGACGGGTCGCACGCCTCGAGCCGCCGCGATCGTGACGACCCACCCCGCCAGGTCGGGTGGCTCGACGCGATGAGGGTGGCTCGGCGAGGGTGAGGTGCCGTGTGCGGATGCTGCCGGGGAATCGCGCCCCGACGCCCCTTCAGCCCGCCGTCGGGCGGCCGTACTCCTCGAGGAAGCGCAGCCACACCTCGCTCACCGTCGGATACGACGGCACGGCGTGCCAGAGGCGCGACAGCGGCACCTCCCCGACGACGGCGATGGTGGCGGAGTGGAGGAGCTCGGCGACATCGGGCCCCACGAAGGTCGCGCCCACGAGAACCTCGCGCTCGGTGTCGATGACCGCCCGCGCGCGGCCGACGTAGTCGTCCGACACGGTCGACGCACCCGCGACCCACGACAGGTCGTAGTCGATGACGCGCACCGGCAGACCCGCCCTCTCCGCCGCCGCGGCGGTGAGGCCGATGGAGGCGACCTCGGGGTCGGTGAAGGTCACCTGCGGCACCGCCGCGTGATCGGCCGTCGCGACGTGCACGCCCCAGGGCGCGTCGTCGACCGGCGCGCCCTGCGCGCGCGCGGCCATCACGTCGCCGGCGGCGCGCGCCTGGTACTTGCCCTGGTGGGTGAGGAGGGCGCGATGATTGACGTCGCCGACCGCGTAGAGCCAGTCGGTGCCGCGCACGAGCATCGTGTCGTCGACGTCGAGCCACGTCCCGGGCTCGAGGCCGACGCTCTCCAGCCCGAGGTCGGTGGTGCGCGGCACCCGCCCCGTCGCGACGAGCACGCGCTCCGCAGCGACCTCGGACCCGTCCGACAGCTCGAGCACGGCCAGGCCGTCGTCGGCGGCGCGGGCCCCGACGACGTCGACGCCCGTCCGCACGTCGACCCCGAGCCCGCGGAGCGCCTCCTCCACCATCTCACCGGCGAAGGGTTCGGTGCCTCCGAGGAGCCCCGACCGGGCCACCAGCGTCACCTCCGTGCCGAAGCCGGCGTAGGCGGTCGCCATCTCGGCGCCCACGACTCCGCCGCCGAGGACCGTCAGGGACGCGGGCGGATGCTGCACCGCGGTCGCATCGCGACTGGTCCACGGTTCGACCTCGCGAAGCCCCGGGATGTCGGGGAGGAGCGCCGCGGATCCCGTGCAGACGGCCACGGCGTGCCGCGCGATGAGGATCGTGTCGATGCCCTCGTCGTCCGTCACCACGACGCGCTTCTCTCCGTCGAGGCGTGCGTGACCTCGCACGAGGTCGATCTTCGCTTTGTGGAGCCAGGCGACCTGTGAATCGTCGTTCCACTCGTGGGTGATGCCGTCGCGACGACGGAGTACCCCGGAGACGTCGAGGTCTCCGGTCACGGCCTGCTTCGCGCCATCCACCGCCTGCGCCGCCCGCAGCGCCGCTGCGCTTCGCAGCAGCGCCTTGGACGGCATGCACGCCCAGTACGAGCACTCGCCGCCGACGAGCTCCTTCTCGACGATGGCGGCCGACAGGCCCCCCTGCACTGCGCGGTCGGCGACGTTCTCGCCGACCGCCCCGGCGCCGATGACCACGACGTCGTACTCGCGGGTGATCTCCATGGTCCCGACCCTAACGCCGTGCGCCCGCCCGCGGGTGGCTGTGACGGGACAGGTCCGTCCCTCACAGAATCGCGCGAACGTCACAGCGATCGCGCGCGAGAGTGTGGCGAAGCGGTGATTCTGTGAGGATGACGCGCCCTGTCCACACGGCGAGAGGGTTGACCGCGCGCCTAAACCGATTTAGGATTCAGTTTGAACCGGTTTAGACGCGGTGGGTGCCGCGCAGCGCCGCACGACGACACGAAGAGGTGACGGATGACGCAGCAGGGCCGCCCCACCATCGCCGACGTCGCGCGCCGCGCGGGCGTCAGCAAGGGCCTTGTGTCGTTCGCGCTGAACGGCCGGGCCGGGGTCGCCCCGGACACCCGCGAGCGCATCCTCTCCGCCGCCGCCGAGCTCGGCTGGAGCCCGAACCTCCGCGCCCGGTCGCTCAGCGTCGGCCGCGCCTTCGCCTGCGGCCTGGTGATCGGCCGCAGCCCCGACGTCATCGCCGCCGACCCGTTCTTCCCGTCCTTCATCGCGGGCGTCGAAGACGAGTTCTCGGTGTCGGGCCAGGTGCTCGTCCTCGCCGCGGCCACCCCCGGTCGACAGGAAGCCGAGACCTACCGGGGTCTCGCCGCCGACAGGCGCGTGGACGGGGTCATCCTCTCCGACCTCCGCGCTGACGACGAGCGCATCGCGCTCATCACCGAACTGGGCCTCGCCGCGGTGACCCTCGGCGTCCCCGACGTCGACAGCCCGTTCACCTCGATCTCCGTCGACGACGGCGCCGGCATCCGTCTCGCCGTCGACCACCTCGCCGACCTCGGTCACACCGATATCGCTCACGCGGCCGGCCCCTTCTCGATGCTTCACGGTCGGCACCGCGCCGCGGCGTTCGAAGACGCGGCGGCGGCCCGCGGCATCCGCTCCCGCATCATCGAGACCGACTTCAGCGCCGCCGACGGCGCCCGCGCGACCGAAGAGCTGCTGGATGCCGCGACGCCGCCGACCGCGATCGTGTACTCCAACGACAACATGGCCATCGCCGGCCTCGGGGTCGCCCAGCGACGCGGGCTCGACGTGCCGCGCGACCTGTCGATCACCGGATTCGACGACACCGAGATCGGCCGTCACCTCCACCCCGCCATCACGACCGTCTCGACCGACGCGCGCGGCTGGGGTGCGGCGGCGGCGCGGGCGCTCCTCGACGCCATCGCCGGCGCCGAGGCCCGCGCGATCGACCTCCCCGACCCCCGGCTCGTCGTGCGTGCCTCCACCGGCACGCCGCGCGCCTGACACCACCCGCGGGCATCGCCCGCACGCACAAGGAGATGAACATGCGACGACGCATCATTCCCGTGGCGGGAGCCGCCGCGGCCATCCTCGCTCTGAGCGCCTGCAGCGGCGGTGGCGGCGGTGGCGGCGCCGGCGGCATGGACAGCCGCGGCGACATCACCATCTGGTACTCCAACAACGAGGCCGAGATCGCCTGGGCCGAGCAGATGGTCGAATCGTGGAACGCCGAGAACCCCGATGAGCAGATCACCGCGCAGGAGATCCCTGCGGGGTCCTCCAGCGAGGAAGTGATCAGCGCAGCCATCACCGCCGGCAACGCCCCGTGCCTGATCTTCAACACCTCGCCCGCGGCGGTGCCGGAGTTCCAGCGCCAGGGGGGACTGGTCGACCTCACCGACTTCGAGGACGGCGAGGACTACATCACCGAGCGCTCGGGTGACCTCGCCGAGCAGTACCGCTCGGAGGACGGCGGCTTCTACCAGATGCCCTGGAAGAGCAACCCGGTGATGATCTTCTACAACAAGGCGCTCTTCGCCGAGGCGGGCCTCGATCCCGAGAACCCGTCGCTGTCGACCTACGACGAGTTCCTCGAGACCGCCCGCACCCTCAGCGAGGCGGGCGTGGCCGAGTACGCCATCAACCCCGCCCCGACGAGCGAGTTCTTCCAGTCGTGGTTCGACTTCTACCCGCTCTACGCCGCCGAGACCGGCGGCACGCAGCTGGTCGAAGACGGCGCCGCGACCTTCGACAGCCCTGAAGGCGAAGCGGTGTCCGACTTCTGGCGCACCCTCTACGCCGAGGGCCTGGCCGGTCAGGAGCAGTACCAGGGCGACGCGTTCGCCGACGGCTACGCTGCTATGGCGATCGTCGGCCCGTGGGCGATCTCGGTCTACGGCGACACGGTGGACTGGGGTTCGGTCCCCGTTCCGACCTCCGGTGGCACCGCGCCCGAGGAGACCTGGACCTTCAGCGACGCCAAGAACGTCGGCCTCTTCACCGCCTGCGAGAACAAGGGCACCGCGTGGGACGTGCTGAAGTTCGCCACCAGCGAGGAGCAGGACGGGCTGTGGCTCGAGGCCACCGGGCAGATGCCGCTCCGACAGGACCTCACCGGCACCTACCCCGACTACTTCGCGGCCAACCCCGCCTACGAGCAGTTCGGCGACCAGGCCTCGCGCACCGTCGAGGTGCCCAACGTCCCGAACTCGGTCGAGATCTGGCAGGCGTTCCGTGACGGCTACTCGGAGGCGGTGATCTTCGGCGAGGGCGAGATCCCCACGTTCCTCTCCGACACCGCGACCGAGGTCGACGGCCTGGCGGCGGGAGACTGACGTGACCTCCTTCACCGGCACTCCCGGTCGGGGCGCCGCAGCGCGCCCCGACCCGGGGGTGCCCGGGCGCGGCGGTGCGGAGAGGTCTGACCAACCGAAGGGGATGCTGCGCCGCATCCTGGGCTCGCAACCCCTCGGCCTCGTCTTCGCTGCGCCCTACCTGATCTTCATCGGGGTCGTCTTCGCCTACCCGATCGTGTTCGCGGTGTGGATGTCGTTCCACGACTACTTCTTCGCCGCGCCCGGGGCGGTCGTCGACCGCCCGTTCGTCGGGTTCGACAACTACGTCGCGGTGCTGAGCGACCCCGACGTCTGGCGGTCGTTCGGCAACGTCGGGATCTTCCTGATCATCAATGTGCCGCTGACCGTGGCGCTGTCGATGCTGCTTGCGACAGCGCTCGATCGCGTCGCGCGAGCGAAGACCTTCTTCCGGGTCGCCTACTACGTCCCCTATGTCACCGCCTCGGTGGCCGTGGTCGCGGTGTGGCTGTTCCTCTTCTCGGGCAACGGCCTGGTGAACAACCTCCTTGGACCCCTGGCTCCCGAGCCGTCGTGGCTGATCAACTCCGCCCTGGCGATGCCGACCATCGCGCTGTTCGTGACGTGGAAGGGGCTGGGGTTCTACATCCTGCTCTACCTCGCGGCGCTGCAGAATGTGCCGCGCGAGCTCTACGAGTCGGTGTCGATGGACGGCGGTGGCCGCATCCGGCAGTTCTTCTCCGTCACGGTGCCGAGCGTGCGCCCCGCGACCCTGCTCGTGGTGCTTCTCGCGACCATCACCGGCGCGAACCTCTTCACCGAGCCCTACCTGCTCACCGGTGGGGGCGGACCCAACGGTGCGTCCACCTCACCGGTGCTTCTGATCTACCAGCGCGGCATCGAGCAGGGGAACCCCGACATCGCCGCGGCGATCGGGGTCATCCTCATCGTCTTCGTGCTGATCATCGCGGCGCTCCAGCGCCGCTTCGTGGGAGGGGAGGACCGATGAGACGCGCCCTCGGCAGTTCCGCCGCGATGTACGTCGTGCTGAGCCTGGGTGCTCTGGCGTTCCTCTTCCCCTTCTACTACATGGTGATCGGGTCGCTGCAGACGACGGTGGACCCGTCGCCGTCGGGGGCCTTCCCCGCGCCGGGGAATCTGACCCTCGACAACTACGGCGCCATCAACGCGCGGATCGACCTGCTGCAGGGACTGGCGAACTCCGGGATCTTCACCGGCGGGGTGATCCTCGGCACCGTGGTGTTCGGCGTACTCGCCGGCTACGCGCTGGCGGTGCTGCACTGGCGGGGGAGGAGTGCCACCTTCTCGCTCGTGCTCCTGGTTCAGGTCATCCCGTTCCAGCTGCTGATGATCCCGCTGTACGTGATGATCGCGCGCGACTACGGACTCGCCGATTCCTACGCCGGCATGATCCTGCCGTTCTTCATCAACTCCACCGCGGTCATCATCTTCCGTCAGTACTTCCTGCAGCTGCCCAAGGAGCTCTTCGACGCCGCCCGCATCGACGGTGCGGGGGAGCTGCGTCTGCTGTGGAACGTCGCTCTGCCGCTCGTGCGGCCGGCGCTGCTGACGGTGGTGCTGCTGACTTTCATCGGCCCGTGGAACGAGTTCCTCTGGCCCTTCCTCATCACGAAGGACGCCTCGATGCAGCCCCTCGCTGTGTCGCTGGCGAACTTCCTGTCGAATGTCGCCGCGTCCACCGCCAACCCGTTCGGCGCGACCCTTGCGGGTGCCGTCGTGCTCGCCGCCCCCGCCGTCGCGCTGTTCCTGATCTTCCAGCGCTACTTCACCAGCAACGACCTCGGATCCGGAGTGAAAGGATGACCATGACATCGCCCCTGACCACCGTTCCCTATCGGATGACCCGTGTCGGCGTCGTGATGACGCCGACCCCCGGCGACACGCAGGAGGCCGAGGGGGTGTTGAACCCCGGCTCGGGTCGGGGACCCGACGGCACCCTGTACCTCCTGCCCCGACTCGTCGCCGAGGGCAACGTCTCGCGGGTCGGCCTCGCGCGTGTCGTGATCGACGGCGGCGTACCGGTGGGGGTCGAGCGCGAAGGCGTCGTCCTCGAGCCCGACCGCGGGTGGGAGCGGGGCGCCGACAACGCCGGAGTCGAAGACCCCCGGGTCACCTGGATCGAGACCCTCGGGCTGCACGTCATGACCTACGTCGCCTACGGCCCACTCGGACCGCGGACGGCGCTCGCGGTCTCGCCCGACCTCCGCCGGTGGCGGCGCCTGGGCCCCGCGCTCTTCCGCTACGACGAGGCGCTGGACATGGACCTCAACCTCTTCCACAATAAGGACACGGTGTTCTTCCCCGAGCCGGTGACCGCGCCCGACGGCACGCTCGCCCTCGCGGTGCTGCACCGCCCCATGTGGGACCTCGGCGAGACCAAGCCCGGCCAGGGCGTGCGGGTACCCGCCGGTGTCACCGACGAGCGCCAGTCGATCTGGATCAGCTACGTGCCCCTCGACGCCGTGCGCGAGGACATCGCGAACCTCGTGCTGTGGGAGCAGCACCGCTTCGTCGCGGGGCCGGAGTTCCCCTTCGAGGAGGTCAAGATCGGCGGCGGCCCGCCGCCGCTCCGCGTGCCGGAGGGGTGGCTCGTGCTCCACCACGGGGTCACCGGCGTCATCGACAACGCCTTCTCGCAGCAGCAGAAGGTCAACTACGCCGCCGGGGCGCTGCTCCTCGACGCCGACGACCCGAGCCGGGTCGTCGCGCGGACCCCCGAGCCGCTCTTGAAGCCCGAGACCGACGACGAGCGCAGCGGCATCGTGCCGAACGTGGTGTTCCCCACCGCGATCGAGGAGATCGACGGGCGCCACTTCGTCTTCTACGGCATGGCCGACTCGAAGATCGGCGTCGCGCTGCTGGAGCGCACCGACGTCTCGACCGACTGACCGCCGAAGGATCGAGAAGGAGAAGCACATGAACACGCACGCACGACGGGGTGCGCGCTGGGCCGTCGCCGGCGCCGCCGTGATC
This sequence comes from Microbacterium sp. AK009, assembly GCF_013410955.1. Taxonomy (GTDB): domain Bacteria; phylum Actinomycetota; class Actinomycetes; order Actinomycetales; family Microbacteriaceae; genus Microbacterium. The sequence continues at coordinate 557,468 of NZ_JACCCG010000001.1, forward strand.
GCCCTGACCGTGGGGCTCGTGAGCCCGGCGGCGGCGACCGCGCCGGCACCGGCGGAGGCCGCGGCCGCGGCATCCGTCCCCTCCGCCCCGCTGACGAACCTCTCGCACCTCGACTTCCTGCTCGACCAGGCGACCCCGCCCGCGGGTGTCGAGGGGCACACCACGTATCGCCTCGCGGAGGAGCCGACCCTGACCTTCCCGTGGACGTACGCCGACGCCCGGGGCGGCGGCACGTTCGAGCGGGTCGGGGGCGGCCCCCTCGACCCCGAGACCGGATACTGGGGCCAGGGCGCGTACAACGCCGACGACATCTCCCGCGCCGCGGTGGTGTACCTCCGTCACTTCGCGCAGACCGGCGACGAGGCGAGCGCCGACACGGCGTACGAGCTCCTGCGGGGCCTCACCTACATGCAGACCGTGACCGGCGAGAACGCCGGCAACGTGGTGCTGTGGATGCAGCCCGACGGCACCCTCAACCCCTCGGCCGAGCCGATCGAACTGCCCGACCCGTCGGACTCGGGCGCCAGCTACTGGCTCGCCCGCACGATCTGGGCGCTCGGTGAGGGCTATGCGGCCTTCGTCGACGTCGACCCGGCGTTCGCGGAATTCCTCGACGAGCGGCTCGACCTCGCGATCGAGGCGCTCGACCGTCAGGTGCTCTCGCGCTACGGCGAATGGACCGAATCCGATGGACTGCGCGTTCCGGCGTGGCTGATCGTGGACGGAGCGGATGCCTCGGCCGAGGCCGTGCTCGGACTGGCGGCGCGGGTGGCCGTCGGCCCCGACGCGCCGAAGGCGCGCGACGCGCTGGCGAAGCTCGCCGAGGGGATCGCGGCGATGTCGGTCGGAGACGAGGGGGAGTGGCCGTACGGCGCCGTGCTGCCGTGGGCGCAGTCGCGCAGCATGTGGCACGCGTGGGCGTCGCAGATGCCGGCGGCGCTCGCCGTGGCATCCGAGGTCCTGGACGACCCGTCGCTGCTCGAGCCGGCCGTCGCGGACACCGCCGTCTCCACCCCGACGCTGCTGACCGCCGGCGGGGCCGACAACGGGTGGTTCCCGAGCCCCACCGACCGGGTGCAGATCGCCTACGGGGTCGACTCGCGGGTGCAGTCGCTGCTGGCGGTCGCGGATGCCACGGGCTCGGCCGGTCTCGAGACGCTCGCGGGCGTGCAGGCGGCCTGGTACTTCGGTGCGAACCGGGCGGGGGAGCCGATGTACGACCCCGCGACCGGTGTCACCTACGACGGGCTCCAGCCCGACGGCACGATCAACCGCAACAGCGGTGCCGAGAGCGCGATCCACGGACTGCTGACGATGCTCGCGCTGGACGCGCATCCGCAGGTCGCGGCAAGGGCGACGGCGCTGACCTCCGTCACCGCGCAGGACGGTCTGCGTGTCGTCGAAGCCGAAGACGCCGTGGCCACCGACGGCACCGTCACCACGCCGGAGTCGTGGACGGGGGAGTCGAGCTGGTCAGGCGACGCGCTGACGCTCGCTCCGGGCCAGGAGGCGACGTGGGATGTCGGCACCGCCGACACGCGGCGCTGGCTGGAGCCGGTGGTCTGGACGGAGCCCGGTGAAGCCTCGAGGTCGACCTGGCGGCCGGGTGGGCAGCTGAAGGTCGCCGGGCCTGCGCAGGGCATCTCGCCGGCGCCGGGCGTGCTTCTGCCGTGGGCGCTGACCGCGCCGCTGTCGGCGAATCGCGATGAGGTCAGCGTGAAGGCGCTGAGCGGCGAGCTGATGCTCGACGCGATCCTCGTTCGGCCGTGGCTCTCGCGACTCGTCCTCGAGGGCGACGGCGCGCGCACCGAGCTCGTGCAGTCGACCGCGACCGGCACGCAGCGCGCGACGCTCGGCGCCGACGGGGTCGCCTCGACGATCCGCGTGTACGACGAGGACGGCGAGCTCGTGCGCACGACGTCTGTCACCGGCGAGGCGGACGTGGTCGTCCCGCGCGGCGGGTTCGCGCTCGCCGAGGGCTGAGCTCGGCGCGGTCCGCTCCGCTCGGCGGCACACAGGAGGACATCGGCACGTGGGAGGCGGCGACGGGGGGTCGTCGCCCTCCCGTGTGTCGATCTCCTCCCATCGCCGCGCGCCCCGCGCCGCGGGGCGCGCGGCGGCCACTACGCCCGTGTCCGATTTCCGCCGGAACCCCCGGGCGTCTCGTGACAGGCTGGGTTCATGACCACGTCCGCGACCACGCACGCGACGCCCCGTGACATGGGCTTCACCGAGCGCTACCGGGTCATCCAGTCGCGCGACCGGCGCTTCGACGGCCAGTTCGTCACAGCGGTGCGGTCGACCGGCATCTACTGCCGGCCGAGCTGCCCCGCCCGCACACCCAAAGAGCAGAACGTCACCTTCTTCGCGACCTCGGCCGCCGCGCACGAAGCGGGCTACCGCGCATGCAAACGCTGCCTGCCCGAAGCGGCACCCGGATCGCCCGCTTGGGACGTCCGCGGCGACCTCGCCGCCCGCGCGATGCGCCTCATCATCGACGGCGTCGTCGACCGTGAGGGAGTCCCGGGCCTCGCGCGGCGCCTCGGCTACTCCCCGCGCCATCTCACCCGACTGCTCACCGCCGAGCTCGGCGCGGGCCCTCTGGCCCTCGCCCGCGCGCAGCGCGCGCACACCGCCCGTACCCTGCTCGTCGGCACCGACCTGTCAACGGCGGATGTCGCGTTCGCCGCGGGATTCACCAGCGTCCGTCAGTTCACCGACACCATCGGCGAGGTGTTCGGGATGCCGCCGCGCGACCTCCGCGCCCGGCGGCACCGCTCCGCGGGGCCGGCCCCCGCCCCGGGGGCGATCGATCTGGCCCTCTCGCTGCGCGGACCGATCGACACCGCGGGACTGTTCGGCTGGATGCGCGCGCACGCCGTTCCCGGTGTGGAGCGCGGCGACGCGACATCCTTCGCCCGGGTCGTGCGGCTGCCCGCCGGACCCGCGTGGTTCGAGGTGCGCGAGGATGCCGGCCGACTGCGTCTGCGCGCGAGACCGTCGTCGCTGCACGACCTCAGTACCCTCATCGCCCGGGTGCGGCGGCTGTTCGACCTCGACGCCGACCCGCTGGCGGTGGATGAGGCGCTGTCGGTTCACCCCGAGCTCCGCGGGGCGGTCGCAGACATCCCCGGGGTGCGCGTTCCAGGGGCGATCGACGCCGACGAGATGCTGCTGCGGGCCATGATCGGCCAGCAGATCAGCGTCGCCGCCGCGCGCACGATGCAGGGGCGGCTCGCCGCGGCGCTCGGCACCACGGTCGACACCCCGGACGGGCCGATGACGCTGTTCCCCGACCCGGCGGTCATCGCCGAGCGTGGACACGAGGTGCTGCGGGGCCCGGCAGCGCGCGTGCGGGCCGTCATCGCCGCCGCCGCGGCGCTCGCCGACGGCACCCTGGCGCTCGGCCCAGGCGACGACAGGGCCGAGCAGCGCCTCCGGCTGCTCGCCCTCCCGGGCATCGGGCCGTGGACGGCCGACTACGTGCGCATGCGGGTGCTGGGCGACCCCGACGTGCTGCTTCCCGGCGACGTCGCCGCCCGCACCGGGGCCGCGGCCCTCGGCCTTCCCGGCGACACCCGGGGCTTTACGGCGTGGGCCGAGCGCACCGCGCCCTGGCGCAGCTACGCGATGGCCCACTTCTGGTATGCGGCGCCCGTGACACGGGCGTGGCGCGCCGACGCCCGCCCCGGGGAGATCCCCGACAGCCCCGACGCCCGCATGGCCGACGCCCGCCCGGGGGAGATCTCCGACAGCACGGACGCCCGCATGGCCGACCCCGCGCCCGGTGCCTCACCCGCCCCACCCGTCGCCCTGCGCCCCACCGATCCTGCATCCGTCACCGCACCGACCCGCCGGAGGACCGCCTCATGAGCACCGCGATCATCCAGACCCTCGACACCGCCGACGGCCCCTTCACGATCCTCGAGCGCGAGGGTTTCGTCGAGGCCTCGGGGTGGACCGCCGACCATGCCGCCCTCCTCGCCCGCCTCAGTCCTGCCCACCGTCCCGACGCGGTCCGCGAGGGCGACACCGAGGCGGCGGCCGCGGTCACCGCCTATTACGACGGCGACTCCGCGGCCATCGACGCCGTCCCCGTCCGCCAGCACGGCACGGCCCTGCAGCACGCCGGTTGGGAGGCGCTTCGCGGGATCGCACCGGGGCAGCCGCTCACCTATGCCGCGTTCGCCGCCCGGCTCGGCAGCCCCCGCGCGGTCCGCGTCGCGGCCTCGATCTGTGCGCGCAACGCGCCGGCGCTCTTCGTCCCCTGCCACCGCGTGCTCCGCTCCGACGGCACCCTCGGAGGCTTCGCCTGGGGGCTCGACGTCAAGCGCTCGCTCCTTGATCGCGAGACCCGATTCGCCCTGGCGCGAACTGGGTCTTGATCTCAGCCTCCTCCCAGGTTTAGTCTGGAGGGCTGTCGCGATCGCGGCGGCTTCGGACCACCCCACACCTGGAGGATGCCATGTATCAGGTCGACCACGTCGCGAAGATCGCCGCCATCCTCCCCGCGGCGCGGTAGCTTGCACTACCCGGGTTCTCTTCCGGCATAACCGCCGCGCTTCGAGCGTTTCGTTCGAGCAGCGCTTCTTCCCGCGCCTCGCCACGAGTGAGCGCCTTCCGCCACGTCCCATCAAGGATCATGACTTCCTCCGCTCCGCCCGCGTCCTCCGCGAAAGCCCATCTGTCCACCCCTCGCGCGCTCGCGCGGCTGATGCCGTTCGTCCGCCCCGTGCTCCCGCGTCTCTCGCTCGGCGCCGGCAGCGCGCTCATCGCCAGCCTTCTCGCCCTCGGCATCCCCCTGGTGCTGGAGGCGATCATCCAGGGGCCGATCAGCTCCGGCGACCTCGGCCTCATCGGCTGGGGAGCCGCCGCGATCCTCGGGCTCGGCCTCGCCGAAGCGGCGATGGTGTACCTGCGTCGCTGGTTCGTGCTCGCCCCCGCCACGATGGTGGAGTACGAGCTGCGACAGACGTTCTACTCGCGCCTGCAACGCCTCCCGGTCGCCTTTCACGATCGCTGGCAGTCGGGGCAGCTTCTGAGCCGGATGATGCAGGACATCAGCACGCTCCGCCGCTGGTTGGCCTTCGGCCTGGTGCTGCTCGTCGTGAACGTGCTGACCATCGTGGTCGGCACCGCGCTGCTCTTCCGCTGGCACTGGCTCCTCGGCACCGTGTTCCTCGTGGTGTCGGCGCCGCTGTGGTACGCCGGCTACCGGTTCGAGAAGGCCTACGGCACCCTCGCCCGGCAGAGTCAGGACCAGGCGGGCGACCTCGCCACGTCCGTGGAGGAGAGCGTCCACGGCATCCGGGTTCTGAAGGCCTTCGGTCGCGGCAAGCACGCCCTCCAGAAATTCGCCCGCCAGGCCGAGACCCTGCGCCAGACCGAGCTGCGGAAAGCCGGCGCGGTGGGGTGGATCTGGTTCTGGCTGGTCATCCTCCCCGACATCGCCTTCGCGCTGTGCCTCGGGACCGGCATCTACCTCGCCGCGACGGGGCAGCTCGAGGTCGACGCCCTCATCGCGTTCTTCGCCATGACGACGGTGCTCCGCTGGCCAATGGAGTCGATCGGGTTCCTCTTCTCGTTCACCCTCGACGCGCGGACGGCGACCGACCGCATCTTCGAGGTCTTCGACGAGGAGAACACGATCACCGATCCCGCCCGACCGGTGCAGCTGACGAACGTACGCGGTCAGCTTGCCTTCGAGGACGCCCACTTCCGCTACCAGGACGCCGGCTCCCACGAGGCGGACCTCCTGAACGGCATCGACCTCGTGCTCGAGCCGGGGGAGACGATGGCTCTCGTGGGGCTGACAGGGAGCGGCAAGACCACGCTCACCACCCTGCCGACGCGTCTCTACGACGTCACCGGCGGGCGGGTGACCCTGGATGGGACGGATGTCCGCGACCTCACGCTGAAGGATCTGCGGCGCCACATCGGCATGGCGTTCGAAGACGCGACGCTGTTCTCGCAGACCGTCCGGGAGAACATCCTGCTCGGGCGCGAAGACCTCGAGCCGGGCTCGGACGAGGCCGAGCGGATCCTCCACGAGGCGCTCGGGGTCGCGCAGGCGAGCTTCGTGTACGACCTTCCCGACGGCGTCGACACCGTCATCGGCGAGGAGGGACTGAGTCTCTCGGGCGGTCAGCGCCAGCGTCTCGCGCTCGCGCGCGCCGTGGCGGCGCGCCCCCGCGTCCTGGTTCTGGATGACCCGTTGTCGGCGCTCGACGTCGACACCGAGGCGCTCGTCGAGGATGCGCTCCGCGTCGTGCTCAAAGACACCACCGCCCTCGTGGTGGCGCACCGCCCCTCGACCGTCATGCTCGCCGACCGCGTCGCGCTGCTGGAAGCAGGACGCGTCACGGCGGTCGGCCGCCACTCCGACCTGCTGCGGGAGAGTGAGCACTACCGGCACGTCATCTCCAGCCTCGAGCTCGCGGAGCGCGAGGCGCGTGACCCGTCGGACGTGCTCGGCACCCCGGCCGCCGGCCGCGAGGAACCCGTGGATGCCCTCGAGAAGGAGGTGACCCGATGAGCACCACCACCGTCACCGGAACCAGCGGCGAAGACCGCTCCGACTACACCCGGGAGGAGAGCCGCGCCATCCGGCGTCGTTCGCTCCGTCTTCTCGGGTCGCTGATCGCGCCCGTGCGCTGGCAGCTGGTGCTCGCTGCGGCGGTGCTCGTCGTGTCCACGGCGCTGCGCGTCGCCGGTCCTGCGCTCATCGGATTCGGCATCAACAACGCCCTGCCCGCTGTCATCGATCAGAACGACTGGATGCCCACCATCGTCGTGGTCGGTCTCTACCTCGTCAGCGGCATCGGCGGGGCCGCCCTCATCGGCTGGTACGTGGTGGTCGCCGCGCGCCTCACCCAGGCGGTCATGCTCGATCTCCGCAAGCGCATCTTCCTGCACACCCAGAAGCTGAGTCTGGAGTTCCACGAGTCGTACACCTCGGGCCGCATCATCTCGCGGCAGACCAGCGACCTCGACACGATCCGCGAGCTCCTGGACGGCGGGCTCAACGAGCTCGTCTCGGGGATCCTCTTCGGACTGTTCACCCTCATCGCTCTGCTGCTCGTGGACTGGCAGTCCGGCGTCATCCTCATCATCATGGGGATTCCGCTGTTCCTCCTCATGCGCTGGTTCTACAAGCGCTCGCAGATGGTCTACCGCCAGTCGCGGGTCGTCAGCGCGTCGGTGATCGTGAAGTTCGTCGAGTCGATGACCGGCATCCGCGCGGTGAAGGCCTTCCGGCGCGAGGAGCGCAACGACAAGGACTTCGGCGACCTGGCCCTCAGCTACCGCGACGTCAACATCCGCTCGATCCGCCTGTTCGGCACCTTCGAGCCGGGTCTCATGGCAGTCGCCTCGATCGCAATCGCGATGGTCGTGCTGTGGGGCGGTATCCGGGTGTCGACCGGGGCGCTCGGGCTCGGGTTCCTGCTGTCGGCGGTGCTCTACGTACGGAACTTCTTCTCGCCTCTGCAGGAGGTGGCGTTCTTCCTGAACTCCTACCAATCCGCCGTCGCGGCGCTGGAGAAGGTGTCCGGCGTGCTCGAGGAGCGGCCGACGGTGCCGGACCCGAAGCGGCCGGTCGACCTGTGGCAGGCGCGTGGGCACGTGAGATTCGACGGCGTCACCTTCGGATACGGGGATGACCGCGTCATCCTGCCCGACTTCTCCCTCGACATTCCCGCGGGTCAGACCATCGCGCTCGTCGGGACGACCGGGGCGGGGAAGTCGACGCTGGCGAAGCTCGTCTCGCGGTTCTACGACCCGACGATCGGGTCGGTGTCGCTCGACGGCGTCGATCTGCGCAATCTGCACCCGAAGGATCTGCGTCGCGCGATCGTGATGGTCACGCAGGAGGCGTACCTGTTCAGCGGGACCGTCGCGGACAACATCGCCCTCGGCAAGCCCGACGCGACGCTGGACGAGATCCGCGCCGCAGCGCGGGCGGTCGGCGCCGATGCGTTCATCGAGAAGCTTCCCGACGGCTACGACACCGACGTGAACAAGCGCGGCGGCCGGGTCTCGGCGGGGCAGCGTCAGCTGATCTCGTTCGCCCGCGCCTTCCTCGCCGATCCCGCGGTGCTGATCCTCGACGAGGCGACGGCGTCGCTCGACATTCCCAGCGAACGCGCGATCCAGGAGGCGCTGCAGACCCTGCTCGCCGATCGGACGGCGATCATCATCGCGCACCGCCTCTCGACGGTCGCGATCGCCGACCGGGTGCTGGTGATGGAGCACGGACGCATCATCGAGGACGACACCCCCGATGCGCTGATCAGCGGCGACGGCAAGTTCGCGCAGCTGCACAGGGCGTGGCGGGAGTCCCTGGTCTGACGCGCGCGTCGGTCACAGAATCACGTCGATATCACAGACATCCGCCGAGATTCTGTGACGTCGGCGTGATTCTGTGGCTGTCGCGGACTCGGGCGCGCGGCGCGGCACCGCGCGCGCGCCGCGGCGACCCCGCGACCCCGCCCGCGGCGCGGCATGGCCAGCCCGCGGCGCGGCGTGGCCAGCCCGCGACGCGGCGTGGCTAGAGGGACACCTCGGCGATGACCTCGCCGTACTCGGTCTCGCCGACGGGGGAGAAGCCCATGCGCCGGAAGAAGGCCTCCGGTCCGCCCTCGCCGGCCTCGTAGATCACGTTGACCGACGACATGCCGCGCGACCGAGCCTCGGCGAGCAGCTGCTCCACCGCGAACCGGCCGACACCGCGGCCCTGATCGTCGGCGTCGACGTTGATCCGCCACAGCACCGAGCGGAAGTGCTCCTGCGGGAAGTCGGGGTCGAAGTTGGCGCTGACGAACCCGACCACCTCGTCGCCGTCGAGCACGACGCGCTGCCACGACGTCTGCGGGTTGACCACGGTCGCGGCGATGCCGTAGCTCACCGGGGAGAGGTACTCCTCCTGACCGGGCTTCAGCGACATGTTGTTGACCGCGACGATCGTGGATGCGGACAGTTCCTCGAGGCGAAGTTCGGCCATACCCGACAGGCTAGCGAGAAAGGTCACCCCCCGCGCGCCGAGGTCGCTCGATGACGCGACGGAACAGCCGAGGAAGTATCTCGACGTCAAGATACTTCGGCCGCTTGGGATAGGGTGGGATGCGACGTGAACGACAGTCGAACGACGGCCGGCAGCGGCCGCATGAAGGACAGTGACGTGACGGAATCCACCATCATCTACACCTACACCGACGAGGCGCCGGCGCTTGCGACGGCCTCTTTCCTGCCCATGGTGCAGGCGGTGACGCGTACCGCGGGTGTGGACATCGAGACCCGCGACATCTCGCTGGGAGGCCGCATCCTCGCCGCCTTCCCGCAGAACCTGACGCCCGAGCAGCAGGTCGGCGACGCCCTCGCCGAGCTCGGCGGCCTTGCCACGCTCCCCGAGGCCAACATCATCAAGCTCCCCAACATCTCCGCCTCGATCCCGCAGCTGAAGGCCGCGATCGCCGAGCTGCAGAGCCAGGGCTACGACATCCCCGCCTATCCCGACGAGCCGAGCACGGTCGAGGAGAAGGACATCCGCGCCCGTTACGACCGCATCAAGGGCTCCGCGGTCAATCCGGTGCTGCGCGAGGGCAACAGCGACCGCCGCGCCCCGCTGTCGGTGAAGAACTACGCGCGCAAGCACCCGCACCGCAACAAGCCGTTCGCCGACGGGTCGAAGACCCGGGTGGCGACCATGGGCCACGACGACTTCCGCTCGAACGAGAAGTCGGTGCTGATCCCCACCGACGACGTGCTGACGATCCGGCACGTGGCGGCCGACGGCACCGAGACCGTGCTGAAGGACGGCGTCAAGGTGCTCCCGGGTGAGATCGTGGATGCCACGTTCCTCTCGGCGAACGCTCTCGACGCCTTCCTCGCCGAGACCATCGAGGCCGCGCAGGCCGATGACGTGCTCTACTCGGTGCACCTCAAGGCGACGATGATGAAGGTCAGCGACCCGATCATCTTCGGCCACGTGGTGAAAGCCTTCCTCCCCGAGGTCTTCGCGCGCCACGGCGCGGCTCTGACCGCAGCCGGTCTCACCCCGAACGACGGGCTCGGCGCGATCCTCGCCGGTCTGTCGAAGGCCGACGGCGGCGACGAGATCGCGGCGGCCATTCGCGCCGATCTCGAGGGCGGCCCGCGCCTGTCGTTCGTCAACTCCGACAAGGGCATCACGAATCTCCACGTCCCCTCCGACGTGATCGTCGACGCCTCGATGCCGGCGCTCATCCGCAACGGCGGCAAGCTCTGGGGCGCCGAAGGCGGCGAGGACGACACGCTCGCCGTCATCCCCGACTCGTCCTACGCCGGCGTCTACCAGACGGTCATCGATGACGTCATCGCTCACGGCCCGCTCGACCCGGCCACGATCGGCACCGTTCCCAACGTCGGCCTCATGGCCCAGGCGGCCGAGGAGTACGGCAGCCACGACAAGACCTTCGAGATCGCCGCGGCCGGCACCGTGCAGGTCGTCACCGCCGCCGGTGACGTGCTCCTCGAGCACGAGGTGCAGCCGGGCGACATCTGGCGTGCGATGCAGACCAAGGATGTCGCCATCCGCGACTGGGTGAAGCTCGCCGTCTCGCGCGCACGCGCCACGGGTGTCCCCGCGGTGTTCTGGCTCGATGAGACCCGGGCCCACGACGCCACCCTCATCGAGAAGGTGCACGCCTACCTCGCCGACCACGACACCGAGGGTCTGACGATCGAGATCCTCGCCCCGTCGGAGGCGACGCAGTACTCGCTGGACCGCCTCCGCCGCGGTGAGGACACCATCTCGGTCACCGGGAACGTGCTGCGCGACTATCTCACCGACCTCTTCCCGATCCTCGAGGTCGGCACGAGCGCGAAGATGCTGTCGATCGTGCCGCTCCTGGCCGGCGGGGGTCTGTTCGAGACGGGCGCCGGCGGCTCGGCGCCCAAACACGTGCAGCAGCTCGTCGCCGAGAACTACCTGCGCTGGGACTCGCTGGGCGAGTTCTTCGCCCTCGCCGCGTCGCTCGAGCACCTGGCCGCGGTCACCGGCAACGGCAAGGCGCAGGTCCTCGCCGACACCCTGGATGCCGCGACCGGCACCTTCCTCGAGAACGACAAGTCGCCCGGCCGTGCTCTCGGCACCATCGACAACCGGGGCAGCCACTACTACCTGGCGCTCTACTGGGCGCAGGAGCTGGCGCGCCAGAGCGTCGACCCCGAGCTGGCCGCCGCGTTCGCCCCGATCGCCGACGCCCTCGCCGAGAACGAGCAGCGCATCGTCGACGAGCTCATCTCCGTGCAGGGCTCGCCGGCGGAGATCGGCGGCTACTACCGTCCCGACCCCGAGCGGGTCGCGCAGATCATGCGGCCTTCGGCGACGCTGAACGGGATCATCGACGGCATCGCCTGACGCCGCAGAGATCCCGCTGCGACGAGGGCGGGCAGCCTACATTCGCTCGCGCAGGAACGCCGCCTGCACGAGCCACTGGTAGGACTGCCCGCCCTCGTGCTCGTTGAACGGGTACACCTCGATGGCCTTGTCGGCGACCGGGACGCGGTTGTAGGCGGCGAAAACCGTCGACGGCGGACAGATCATGTCGTGCAGGGCCGCCGAGAACAGCGCCGGCGCCGAGATCCGCGCCGCGAAGTTCACGCCGTCGATGTACGACAGCGTACGGAAGACCCGTTCCTCGGCCCCGCGATGGACCCGCAGGTAGCGCACGATCTCCTGGTAGGGGTCGGCGTCGGTGAGTCCGACGGCGCGCTCGAAGTGGCAGAGGAACGGGACGTCGGGCATCACGGCGCGAAGTCCCTCCACGAGTCCGCCGACAGCGATCGCAATCCCTCCGCCCTGGCTGCCGCCGGTGACGGCGACGCGGGCGGGGTCGACCTGGGGGAGTCCGCGCACCGCGTCGACGGCGCGGACGCCGTCGGTGAACAGGCGCCGGTAGTAGGACGTCGCGGGGTCGTCGATGCCGCGGGTCATGAATCCGGATGCCGCGGGGCCCGACCCGTGCGGGTCGGGTGTCGCGCCGCCCGATCCCCAGCCGCTTCCCTGCCCGCGGGTGTCCATGAAGAGGTGCGCGTAGCCCGCGTTCGCCCAGGACAGGCGCTCGTGGGGGAGGCCGCGACCGCCGCCGTAGCCGTTGAACTCCACGACGGCCGGAAGGGGGCCGTCGGCGCCACGCGGCACCCACAGCCACGCCTTGACGGGGTCGCCCGCGAAGCCCGGGAAGGTCACGTCGTAGGTGTCGATGAGGGTCAGCGGCGTCGCGACTGGGGTGATGACGACCTCACCGCCTGCGGCGCGGGCTGCACCGATCGTGCCGGTCCAGAACTCGTCGAAGTCGGCCGGCTCGGCCACGGTCGGGTGGTACGTCGACAGCTCGACGGGGCTCAGATCGAAGCGGGGCACCGGGTCAGCGTAGCGCCCTCCCGGTGTCGATCGCCGAGACTCAGGAGTAGACGCTGACCTCGGTGCCGGTGGCGGTCCACTCGTAGATGAAGCGTGCGGCGTCATCCCACATGTTCACGCAGCCGTGGCTCTGCGGGTAGCCGAGCGAGGAGCGGAAGTTCGAGGCGCCGTGGAACGCGATGTCGGGAGCGAACCAGGTGATGTAGGGCACGTCCTCGGTGCAGTAGCTGTTCACCGCGTTCGGGTTGTAGCACAGCGCGCCCATGTCCTGAACGCGGGTGTAGGCGAAGACGGTGAAGTTGCCGGTCGGCGTGGGCGTGGCGGCCGTTCCCGAGGAGATCGTGAACGACTCCACCATGTTGCCGTTCTCGAACAGGTAGGCCCGCTGCGCGCTGAGATCGACCTCGACCGATCGGGCGAGTGCGACCGTGGTGAACGGGGTCTCGGTCACGCCGAGCTCGATGACGCCGTCGCCGGCGGCCAGCTGCGACGCGGCGTCGGCTGCGAGCCCGTCGGTCGACTCCAGCGCCCGGCCGTTGACACCGGCGACGTCTTCGCGCAGGACGGTGCCTGCTCTGTTGGTGATGACCGTGGCGTTCACGGCCTCCCTGTCGACCAGTCCTGGCAGCGTGTCGACGACCGACTGGATGCCGGCCTGGTCGACCTCCACCGAGATGGTGCCGCGGTCACCGTCGCCGAGGGTGATCCACGACGCGACGACGGCGCGGTCGAGCGGCACGGTCCGCTCCTCGCCGATGTAGAAGCCCGCGGTGTCGAGCATGGCATTCAGCCGCGACGCGGTCGCCTCCGCGATCGTCGTGGTGGTCTCCGCCTCCACGGCGGCCAGGGAGGGCGCGACCTCGACACGCTGCTGGCCTGCGAGGAACGCCTCCTGCAGGCTCTGGCGCACCGCGTCGGCGTCGACGCCCTCGCCCGGGACGGCGGGTGTGACCTGGTAGCTCGCGGAGGCTGCGTCGAAGGCGACCACAGCATCGACGGCCGCGACGGAGAGGTCGGGGGCGGCGGCGAGCAGCGCCTCGGCGGCCAGCACCGGGTCGATCTGCACCTCCGCGTCGATCGGAGAGGGGAACCAGCCGGTCGGGTTCCACATCGGGTGCTCGGCGAACGCGGTCTCGGCGAGGGTCTGCGCGTCGACAGTGGCGCCGAGGTCGGCGCCGGTCAGCTCGGCGTCACCCCCCGGCCCGGTGAGGACGACCGTCGTCTCGGCGAGTCGGGACTCGATGGCGGCGGCGGCGGCGCCCGGCGTCATGAAGCCCACAGGGACGCCGGCGACCGCCGTTCCCGGGGCGATGAGGAAGACGGATGTCACGGCCATGCCGATTGCGGCGGCCGCCGCGGTCACGCCGATCCACAGGCCCCAGCGACGCTTCTTCGGAGCGGGTTCGGCGGGAGCCCACGCGTAGGTCGGCGCGTCCCCGCCCGGGACGTCGGACGTCGGCGCGACGCCATCGGCAGCTGGAGCGTCGTCGGTGGTCGGCGGCTGCGGCTCAGCGGCCCCGTCGGCGTCCGGCCGGGTCACAAGGTCAGTCACGCGGTCCCCCCGACTGCGTCGATGTCGTCGTTACATGCTAAGGGACGCCACCGCGGGTGAGGGCAACGGTCTTATCACGACCCGGGAGCGGGCACGCTCAGGGCGCGCAGAGCTCTTGGAATTTCGTCACGGTCACCTGGAACGACTCGCCGATCTCGGCGGCGTCCCCGACCTGCGAGAGGTCACCGCTGGCGACGGAGTCCATCACCTCTGCGGTCTGGGTGAACATGTCCTCGAGCTCCGGCAGGAGCGCGGCGATCTCATCGTTCGTGATCTGGGATGCCGCGGAGGCCAGGCTGTCGGCGGCGGCGCGGGCCGCGTCGGCGACAGCGCCGGGGTCTTCGGCGGAGGCCTCCTGGAACTCGGTGGTCGCCTCGGTGATGCTGTCGGAGATGAGCAGGCACGCGTCCTGGGTGGACTGACCGTCGTCGCCCGAGGTGTCGGAGTCGCCCGAGGTGTCCGAGGATCCTCCGTCGGCGGTGCCCTGCGAGGCCGCCGAGTCCTCCGCGGGGGAGGTGGCGGGCGCACCGGTGCACCCGGCGAGAACCAGCACGGCGAGCAGGCTCAGGGTGCCGATGGCGGCTGTGGATCGCATGGCGACCTCCTTCGTCGACATCCACCCTAGGTCAGTCCTCAGATCACGAATTCGTAAAGACTCCGAGCAAATGCGCACTAATCCTTGCGGAGGACTTAGTTCGTAAGGTGTACTAACAAACATGACCCCGGTCGACACCTCCCCTCCGTCCGTCGACGGCGCTCCCGCCCCGGCTCAGACTCTGCCGCCGCGGGGGCGTCGCCAGACAGCGAAGGTGCTGCCCGAGCAAGCGCGCCGGCACAACCGCTCCCTGGTGCTGCAGACGCTCTTCCACGGCGGAGCGATGAGTCGCGCCGACCTCGCTCGTGAGACCCGGCTCACCCGGGTGACCATCTCCGACCTCGTCGCCGAGCTGATCGCTGACGGCTTCCTGGCCGAGTTCGGCACTCGCGAGGCTGCCGGACCCGGGAAGCCCGCGATCCTCGTCGACCTCGATCGCGCGGGTCACCGGATCGTCGGCCTCGACCTCTCCGGGAGCGAGACCTTCATCGGCGCGGTCCTCACGCTGGACGGCGAGATCGTCGCTCGACACGAGGTGCCCGCTCCGGCCGCGGCCGCCGACGTCGTCGACACGGCGGTCGCCCTCGCCCGGGCGCTCGTCGCCGATGCGCACGCCCCCGTCCTGGGTGTCGGGGTCGGCACTCCCGGTGTCGTCGACGAGCACGGGGTGATCCTGGCCGCGCCCAATTTCGGATGGGTGGGGTTCGACCTGGAACGCGCCCTCACCGAGGCCCTGCAGCTGCCGGTGCTGGTGGCCAACGACGCCAATGCGGCCGTCCTCGCCGAGTACACCCTGGGTGGAGCTGCCGACGACGTGATGCTCATCAAGGTCGGCCGCGGTGTCGGGGCCGGGCTTCTCACCGGCGGGACGCCCCTCCGCGGATCGCGCTTCGCCGCCGGGGAGATCGGCCACGTCACCGTCGGTACGGACGGCGGACCGCAGTGCGCGTGCGGGAAGATCGGATGCCTCGAGGCGTGGCTGTCGGTGCCGTCCCTTCTGGAACGCCTCGCCGCGGCATCCGATGAGGACGCCCGCCGGGGTGTCCTCCACGACGCGGGGGAGCGGCTCGGCATCGCGCTCGCACCGATCGTGGCCACCCTGGATCTGTCCGAGATCGTCCTCTCCGGCCCCCCGGAACTCCTCGACGGCACCCTCGCTGCCGCCACCCTCGAGACGCTGCGCGCCCGCACCCTCGCTCCCTTCCACGAGGGGGTGCGCATCCGCATGACCGCGCACGGTCAGGACATCGTGCTGCGCGGCGCCGCCGTCATGGTGCTCTCCGGCCAACTCGGGGTGTCCTGATGACCTCCTCACTCTTCCTGTCCCCGCACACCCGGTCGGGTTTTCCGACCCCATCCAGAAGAAGGAACGCTATGAAGAAGACGCTCGTGAGCGCCGCCCTGCTCGGGGTCGGCGCCGTGGTGCTGGCCGGCTGCGCCGGCGGCACGGGCTCGGCAGGCTCGGCCGATGGCGCGGAGATCCGCGTGTGGCTGGTCGGTGCCGACACGCCGCAGGAGGCCCGCGACTACCTCGTCGAGACGTTCGAGGAGGACAATCCCGGCTCCACCCTGGTGATCGAGGAGCAGAGCTGGGAGGGGCTGGTCGACAAGCTCACCACGAGCCTGTCCAGCTCCGACAGCCCCGACATCGTCGAGTTCGGAAACACCCAGGCTCCCGCATTCACCTCGGTCGGCGCCCTCCTCGACCTCAGCGACGAGTACGAGGCACTCGGCGGCGACGATCTGCTCCCCGGCTTCGTGGAGGCCGGATCGTATGACGGGGCGTTCTACGCGCCGCCGCTGTACTCCGGCGCCCGCGTGGTGTTCGCCGATCCGGCGCTCGTCATCGAGGCACCCGCGACCCTCGACGACTACATCACCTCGGCCACCGCCCTCGCCGAGGCGAACCCCGGGAAGTCGGGCATCTACTTCGCCGGGCAGGACTGGTACAACGCCCTCCCCTTCATTTGGGAGAACGGCGGCGAGATCGCCGTCGAGTCCGACGGCGAGTGGGATGCGCAGCTGAGCTCCGACGAGTCGGTCGCGGGCCTGCTGCAGGTGCAGGAGCTGATGACGACCGCGTCCGTTGCGCCCAAGGACGGCGACAACGCCGAGCCCTGGACCCCGTACTGCGAGGGCTCGGCGATCCAGTTCTCCGCGCCGAACTGGGCCCTGGGTCTGGCAAGCGCCTGCGAGACCGAGAACCCGCCGGCCGCGCCGCTCGTCTACGCCCTTCCCGGCATGGACGGCGGACCCGCACAGGTGTTCGCCGGCGGCTCGAACATCGGCATCTCGGCAAGGTCGGCGAACCCCGACCTCGCCAAGGAGGCGCTGGCGATCATCCTCAGCGACGAGTTCCAGACGATCTACGGCGAGAACGGTCTGATCCCCGCCAAGAAGTCGCTGGCCTCCACGCTCGGCGACACCCCCGAGGCCGCCGCCTTCGCCGAGGCCGCGAGCAACGCCAAGCTGACGCCCGCGTCGCCCAACTGGGCCGAGGTCGAAGCATCTCGCGTGCTGGAGGACTTCTTCGTGAAGATCGCCCAGGGCGGCGACGTCGCGGCCCTGGCAGCCGAGGTCGACACCCAGATCGAAGAGATCCTCAACGGCTGATCCGGCTGCGCCGCCTCTCCGGGCCGGCGGTCCTCGCACCGCCGGCCCGGCCCACGACCACACTTGGGAGACCCGCCATGTCGACGCTGCACAGCGACGTCAGCCCCGCCGTGAGCGCGGTCGACGGTGAACGCCTCGTCGCCCCCGCACCGCCGCCGAGCTCCGGAAGGCGCCGGGCGCTGCGCCCCGGCACCTTCACCCCCTACGCGCTCCTCACGCCGGCGCTGATCGTCCTCGCCGCCATCACCGGGTGGCCGCTCGTTCAGCTGGTCGTCATGTCGTTCCAGGAGTTCGGCCGGGCGCAGGTCTTCGGCGCCCCGCCGGAATTCATCGGCCTGGGGAACTACATCGGCATCCTCACCGATCCGCAGTTCTGGCAGGTGCTCACCCGCTCGCTGCTGTTCGCAGCGGTGTGCGTGGTCGTGACGATGGTGCTCGGCATCCTCATCGCCCTCCTCATGCGGCGCCTGGGCGCCGTCATCCGCACCCTCGTCTCGATCGGACTGCTGCTGGCGTGGGCCATGCCGCCGCTGTCGGCGACCATCGTCTGGGGGTGGATCTTCGACACCCAGTACGGCGTGCTGAATCAGGTGCTCTCCCAGGTGTTCGGCCTCGAGCAGTTCGCGGGGCACTCCTGGCTCATCGAGCCGCTGAGCTTCTTCTTCGTCGCGACGATCATCATCGTCTGGGGTGCGATCCCGTTCGTCGCCTTCACCGTCTACGCCGGCCTCACCCAGGTCCCCGACGAGGTGCTGGAGGCGGCCCAGCTCGACGGGGCGGGTGCGACGAAGCGCTTCTTCCTCGTCATCGTGCCCTTCATCCGCCCGATCCTCGTGGTCGTCACGATCCTGCAGGTGATCTGGGATCTGCGGGTGTTCACGCAGATCTACGCGCTGCAGTCGATCGGCGGGCTGGCGGAGCAGACCAACACCCTCGGGGTGTACATCTACCGGGTCTCGCTCGGTGCCGGCGACTTCGGTGTGGGCGGGGCCATCTCGGTCATCGTGGTGCTGCTGCTCGTGGCGCTGTCGATCTTCTACGTCCGCCGCAATCTCCGGGAGGAGTCGCTGTGACCACGCTCGCTCCCTCGCGGACCGTGACCTCCCCGCGCACCCGCCGTCGCGTCGCATCCGTCCTCGCCGCCATCGCGGGCCTGATCGTCTTCGCGTGCTCGGTGTTCCCGGTGTACTGGATGGTCAACACCTCGCTGCAGCCCAATGGCCAGGTGCGCGGGAGCACCCTGCGCCTGTGGCCCGAGAACGCCACTCTGGAGAACTATCTCGGCGTGATCTTCGACCACGACCGCGCGCCGTTCCTCCCGGCGCTCGGCAACTCCCTCGCCGTGACCCTGCTCACGGTCGCGGTCTCGCTCGTCTTCGCCTTCCTCGCGGCGCTCGCGGTGACCCGCTTCCGGTTCCGCAGCCGCGCGGCGTTCATCGTGACGATCCTCATCATCCAGATGATCCCCGCCGAGGCGCTCATCATCTCGGTGTTCCGCCTCATCGACGGATGGCAGCTGCTGAACACCGTCATCGGGCTCACCGCCGTCTACCTCGCCACCGTCCTGCCCTTTACCATCTGGACCCTCCGCGGTTTCGTCAACGGTGTGCCGATCGAACTGGAGGAGGCGGCGATGATCGACGGTCTGAGCCGGTCGCAGGCCTTCTGGCGGGTGACCTTCCCGCTGCTTGCCCCCGGCCTCGTCGCCACCGGCGTCTTCGGGTTCATCCAGGCCTGGAACGAGTTCGTCTTCGCGCTCGTGCTGAACCCCCGCCCCGAGGCGATGACCCTGCCCGTGTGGCTGCGCACCTTCCTCGACCCCAACGGCGGCATCAACTGGGCCGAGCTCATGGCAGGATCGACGCTCGTGTCCATCCCGGTCGTGGTGTTCTTCCTCATCGTCCAGAGCCGGATGACCTCGGGTCTGGTGTCCGGGGCGGTGAAGGGCTGATGCGGGTCGGACTCGACGTCGGCGGCACCAAGACCGAGGCGGTCGCCCTGGATGGCGCGGGCACGGTCATCGCTCGGGTGCGCCGCCCCACCGCGCTCGGCCCCGATGGTGTCATCGCCTCGATCCACGCGGCGGTCGACGAGGTGAGTGCACGGACCGGTGGGCGCGCGACATCGGTCGGGATCGGGATGCCGGGGCAGATCGTCCCCGGATCGGGGATCATCTCCCACGCGGTCAACCTCGGCGTGCGCTCCCTCGACGTCGCCGCGGTGGTCGGCACCGCCCTCGGTGTCCCTGTCGACGTCGAGAACGACGTCAAGGCCGCCGCCCTCGGCGCCGCCGTGCTCCGTAGCGCCGTGGTGCCAGCCACCACCGCCACCGCCACGGCCACCGTCACGCCGGGCCTGGCCTACCTGAACCTCGGCACCGGGGTCGCTGCCGGGCTCGTCACGGGCGGCGCGCTGTGGCGGGGGTCCCGCGGCGCGGCCGGCGAGATCGGGCACCTGAGCGTCGACCCGGCCGGCCCCCGGTGCCGCTGCGGTCAGCGCGGATGCATCGAGGCGCTCGCCGGCGGCCGCGCCGTCGCCGAGCGGTGGGGGAGACCCGCAGTGCTCCCCGTCGCCGACGTCTTCGACTGCGCCGATGGGACAGACCTCGACGGCCCTGTCCGCGCGCGAGCGCGCGAGCTCCGTGAAGACGTGGTGCGCGGAGTGGCGGCGGCCGTGCGCGTGCTCGTCCTCACCGCCGACGTGGACGTCGTCGTGCTCGGCGGCGGTCTCACCGCCCTCGGCGACCGGCTCGTCGCGCCGGTGCGCGCGGCACTGCGGCGAAGCGGCGAGACCTCGCCCTTCCTGCGGTCGCTGCATCTGGACGAGCGGATCGAGCTCCTCCCGGCCGGATCCCCGGCCGCGGCGCTCGGTGCGGCCCTCCTCGGCGCCGAACGGGGCGAGGAGGTGCTGACCGTTGGCTGAGATCGTCATCGTCGACAGCGCCGACGCCGCCGGCGCCCTCGTCGCCGGGGAGATCGTCCGTCTCATCGGTGAAAATCCGCGAGCGGTGCTGGGGCTGGCCACCGGGTCGACCCCGCTCCCGGTCTACCGGGCCCTCCGGGAGCAGTCGGCGGGGATCGACCTCTCCGGCGTCCGCGGATTCGCCCTCGACGAGTACGTGGGGATCGCACCCGACCATCCCGAGAGCTACGCCTCGGTCATCCATCGCGAGGTCGTCGATCCGCTCGGTCTCGACCCGGCTCTGGTCCACGTGCCCGACGGCGACCCGGCGCGGATCGCCGTCTCGGGAGAGCAGTACGAGCGGGCGATCGATGCCGCCGGCGGGGTCGACCTCCAGATCCTCGGGATCGGCACCGACGGCCACCTCGGCTTCAACGAACCGGGCTCGTCCTTCGCGTCGCGCACGCGCGTGAAGACCCTCACCGCCCAGACCCGACAAGACAACGCCCGATTCTTCCCAAGCCTCGACGACGTGCCCCGGCACTGCATCACCCAGGGCCTCGGGACGATCCTCCGCGCCCGCCACCTCGTGCTCCTCGCGTTCGGCGAGGGCAAGGCCGCCGCCGTCGCCGGGGCCGTGGAGGGCCCGCTCACCGCATCGCTTCCGGCGTCGGCGATCCAGCTGCATCCGCATGCCACGGTCGTCGTCGACGAGGAGGCGGCGTCGCAGCTGCGAATGGCGGACTACTACCGGTACGCCTGGGAGAACAAACCCGACGGTCAGGGCCTGTAGACCGCCCCCCACACCAGCGGCAGCAGCACGACGCAGAGCGGAGCGAGGGGAGTCTGTGCGGCATCCTCCGCCGTGATCCACCGCGCCTCGGCGATCTCGGCCCGGGGGGCCGCGTCGGCCGGATCGATCTCGAGTCGGAACGCGTCGGCGATCACGTCGTGGCCCGGTTCGTTGGCCGCGGCGGTGCGGAAGACCCCGAGCGGATGCAGCGACGCGGCCGTGACCGACAGGCCGAGTTCCTCGTGGAGCTCGCGGACGAGAGTCTCTGCGGGATTCTCACCCGGTTCGGGCTTGCCCCCGGGGTTCATGAACAGCCGTGTGCCCGACTTGCGCACCAGGAGCGCGCGGCCCGCGGCATCCGTCACCACCCCCGCGCTCACCCGGATCTCGCGCGGATTCACGCGAACACTTTGCCGGGGTTGAGGATGCCCTGCGGGTCGAAGACGCGGGTGATCTCGCGCTGGAGCCGCCACTGGTCGTCGCCGAGCTCATCGGCGAGCCAGCGGCGCTTGAGGACCCCGACACCGTGTTCGCCGGTGAGCGTGCCCCCGAGCCGGAGGGCGGCGCGGAACAGCTCGTCGGCGGCCGCCCACACCTCGGCGGGCACCTCACCCGGACCGGGGTAGATGAAGTTCGGGTGGAGGTTCCCGTCGCCCGCGTGGGCGACGGTGGGGATGGTCATGCCGTACTCGCGCTCGATGCGCGCGATCTCGTCGAACATCGCCGGAAGGGCGCTGCGGGGCACCGAGACATCCTCGATCAGGGTGGTGCCGAGGCTCTCCATCGCCGGATGCATCGACCGGCGGATCGTCAGCAGCCTCTCGCCCTCCTCGGGATCGTGTGAGAGCGCGACGGTTCCGCCTGCGGCGGTGAGGACCGCGGCGATCTGCTCGGCCTCGGCGCGCGCGGCTGCCCCGTCGGTCTGGATGGTCAGCTGCGCGGCGCCGGGCGTCGGATGGGGAAGGTCGAGGAGGGCGTGGACGGCCGCCAGGGACGCGGCATCCATCAGCTCCATGATCGCGGGCTGGATGCCCGCCGCCGTCACCGCCGCGGAACCGCCGGCGGCCGCGCGCACGGTGGGGAAGGTCGCCGCGATCGTGCAGATCTCCCCGACGGCGAGGCGGCGGAGCTTCAGCGTGGCCCCCACGATCACGCCGAGGGTGCCCTCCGAGCCGATGAAGAGCGAGGTGAGGTCGAGGCCCGTGACCCCCTTGACGGTACGGTGCCCGAGGGAGAGCAGGCGGCCGTCGGCGAGGACGACCTCGAGGCCGAGCACCGCGTCACGGACGACGCCGTACTTCGCGCAGAGGAGGCCGCCGGCACCGGTGGCGATGTTGCCGCCGACGGTCGAGATGGCCCGGCTCGCCGGGTCGGGAGCCCACCACAGGCCGTACGGGGCGAGGGCGGCGTTCAGATCGGCGTTGAGGATGCCGGGCTCGACGACCGCCGTCAGGTCGTCGGCGCGCACCTCCAGGAGGCGGTCCATCCCGCGGACCGAGAGAGCGATCTCACCTGGCCCGGCGTTCGCGCCGCCGGCGAGGCCGGTGCGCGCCCCCTGGGTGACGACGGGGGTTGCGGTCTGGCTTGCGATGCGGAGGGTGGTCTGCACATCGGCGACATCGCGCGCGTGGACGACGGCCAGGGGCGGTCCGGCGGCGGCGTGGCCGGACTTGTCGGCGCGTGCAGCCTCGCGAGCGGCGTCGGAGACGTCGACGCGATCGCCGAGCGCGGCGCGGAGCGCGTCGAGCGCTGCGCCGGCGTCCGCGGTCACGACGACAGCTGCCGCCGGCCGGCGAACACCCCGGCGGTGACGGCGATGATGCCGAAGCCGATGCCGACCCAGACCGCGCCGAGGTCCCACCAGGCGAGGACGGCCGCGGCGTAGACGAGCAGCTCGACGAACGCCCGGACGAACGGATGCACCGCGAAGACCGCGCGGGGGGAGACGAACAGCGCCCAGATGAGGATCGCGATCACCGGGGCGCCGATGCCGGCCACGATGTTCCAGGGGAGGGGCCAGGCGACGAAGCCCCAGAAGGCCAGCGAGACGAAGGCGAACAGCTCGCACACGAAGGCGAGGATGTCGATTCCCGACAGCGGCGCCCGGGTGCCGGCGGGACGCCCCTCTTCCGGAGCCTGCGGCTGCTGCGGTACGACGTTCGGTGTCTCGGACACGCGGGCAAGTTTACCCGCCGCCCGCCGGCGCAGCGCGCGGGCCGAGGAGCGCGGACGGCGCGGTCAGGACTCACCCCGGACGATCGCACGGATCATCTCGGTCGGCAGCTTGGGCACGCGGTTCTCGTCGACGAGCCCGTTGGCCTCTTGGAGCGTGTCCGTCAGCTGCGTGTAGCAGTACCCCCCGAGCACCTTGCTGGCCTGCAACGCTCCGAAGACGCCGCGCAGGCGGCGTTCGAAGTCGTCCGACGATTCGGCGACGGCGTATCCCCAGGTGTCGATCTCCGCGTCCGGCGCATAGGTGACGCCGCCGAACTCGCTGACGACGACAGGCGCCGAGGAAAGGAGCGGCGCTTCGCCCTCGGCGAGGAGGGTCATCCGACGTCCGGCCGGCCCGATGCCGGTGATCGTCGCGGTGACGGCGTCCGCATCGCGGTAGGAGGCGGACAGGATCTCGGGGTCGTTCTCGTAGTCGTGAACGGTCAGGAGCGAGGAGTCGGTGTGCTCCCAGCCGTCGTTGGAGATGACCGGGCGTGTGCTGTCGAGCGCTCTGGTCAGGTGGAACAGAGCGCGGACGAAGTCGCGCTGGCGGGGATCGTGTGCCACCTGCTGCACACCCCAGCTCTCGTTCACCGGGACCCAGGCGACGACGGAAGGGTGAGAGCGGTCCCTGGCGATCGCCTCGGTCCATTCCCTGCTCAGTCGCGACACCGACGTCGTCGAGAAGCGATAGGCGCTCGGCAGCTCCTCCCAGACCATCAGCCCGAGTCGATCCGCCCAGTACAGGAACCGCGGGTCCTCGATCTTCTGATGCACGCGAGCGGTGGTGAAGCCGAGGTCTTTGATGAGCTGGACCTCCTCGCGGAGGGCCGCGGCGTGGGGGGCAGCCAGGTGGGACTGCGGCCAGTATCCCTGTTCGAGCACGGCCACGATGGGGGTCGGTCGATCGTTCAGGAGGAAGCGCGCGCCATCGACCGCGACGCTGCGCATCCCGAAATAGGAGGCCACCGTGTCGCCCGCACCGGCTGGCGTGCGGACCGTGAGGTGCGCGTCGACCAGGCGCGGATGCTCGGGCGTCCACAACAGGGTTTCGTATCCCTGCCCGTTCGTCAGCGACGGCAGCGGGATGACGACGCGGGAGCGGGGTTCGCTCACCGACGTGCTGATGCGCGCGAGCGCCGCGCTCTCGAAGGACAGGACGATGTCGATCTCGACGCCGACGGGAGGTCGGCGATTCACTTCGATGTCGGCGCTCACGGTGCCGGCCGCCAGGTTGGTCTCCCAGGCCAGATGTGTCACGTGGAGGGTGGGAACGGTCTCGAGCCAGACGGTCTGCCAGATGCCGGTCGTGCGGTGGTACCAGATGACGTGCGGGTCGGCGAGCCAATCCTGCTTGCCGCGCGGTTGCTCGAGGTCGCCGGGATCGTCTTCGGCGCGCACCACGATCTCGAAGGGGCCGTGCTTTGCTGCTGCGGTGGCGTCGAGGGTGAAGGGCGTGTGACCGCCCTCATGCGTTCCGAGCAGGTGTCCGTCGGCCCAGACCGAGGCGCGGTAGTCGACGGCGCCGAAGTGGATGAGCAGGCGCTCACCCTCTTTCCATGCGGCGGCGGCGAGGTCCTCCTCGGTGATGTCGCGGCGGTACCACACCACCGGATGGTGGCCGGTGTCGCCGATTCCCGACAGAGCGGATTCGGGCGGGTAGGGAACGGTGATGGTCTGGGACGTCGACCGGCCGGGCGCGCTCCAGCACTCGGTCAGACCGGTGTCGGCGTCGTCGTACTCGAATCCCCACGCACCGTCGAGACTGTGCCACGCCGGGCGGGTCAGCTGCGGTCGCGGGTAGGTGCCGTCCTGGCGGCTCGGTCGGGAGAAGACGTCTTCGGCCATGACGACATCATGACGTAGGTTTTCAGCGCTGTAAAGCGCGCCTCAGGCCGGCGTCGACTCGCGTACGGAGAGGGAGTGGGGAACGATGCGATGGCGACCGACGCCCTTGTGCCCCTCGATCCGTTCGGACAGCAGCGCGAGCGCCGTCTGCGCCAGGGCGCGCTTGTCCGGCGCGATCGAGGTCAGGGCGGGGGAGCTGTAGCTCGCCAGGTGGGTGTCGTCCCACCCGACGACGGCGACGTCAGCAGGAACGGCGCGCCCGGCCGTCGCGAGGGCCTTGAGAGCGCCGATCGCGAACTTGTCGTCTCGGCAGAGCACGGCGTCGAAGTCCACACCGCGGTCGATGGCGCGAAGGAGCGCATCCCGGCTGTCCTCGATGGAGAACCCGTCGACCGGGAGGATGAGATCCGGGCGGGGAGTGAGCCCCGCGGCGATGAGCCGATCCTGGTAGCCGAGCAGTCTCTGGCCGGTGGACCCGGTGATGTCGTCCCGGACCGTACCCAGGAACGCGATCCGCTTCCGACCGGCGCTGAGGAGCAGGTCCACCCCGTCGGCGGCGGCGGCGACGTTGTCGATCATGACGTGGTCGGTCGTGACAGGCATCGCGGCCTCTCCCAGCAGAACGAGCGGCACGTCCGGCGCCAGCCGCGCGATCTCCAACGTCCCCATCTGGACGGGATGGAAGATCACCCCGTCGACCAGACCCGCCTCGCGATCGTGCAGAACGGCGCGCTCTGCCGATGCGTCGCTGAGGGTCTGCTCGAAGATGACCCGATAGCCGAGCCCCGTGGCCTCCTCGGCGATCCGGCGCGAGAGCTCCGAGAAGTAAGGATGGTCGATCTCGGGTATGGCGAGGGCGATCATCCCGGTGCGCCCGGTCGCGAGACGCCGCGCGGTCAGATTCGGCCGATACCCGAGCTCGTCGATGGCTGCCTGCACGCGGGCGCGCAGTGCCGGCGCGACGTGCGGGTAGTCGTGGATGACGTTGGAGACGGTCTTCATGGACACGCCGGCGCGCTCGGCCACATCGATCAGACGAACTCGCCGCATGGGGCCTCCTTCGTCGCCATCCTAGGGTCCGACCTTCGTCGTCGCTCTAGCGGAATGGTTTACAGCGCTGTACAGTAGCTCGTAACGTGGCGATCACAGCTGAGCCGCGCAATGCGTTTTCAACGAGGAGGACTCCATGACTAGGCCACATCGACGGGCACGGGGCCGGGCGCTGCTCGCCGCCTCGGCGACCCTCGCGACCGCGCTGGTGTTGAGCGCCTGCGGCGGCGGCGGCGCGCCGTCCACGGGCGGGGAATTCACCGGCGAGTACGACGGGCCGGAGGTGACCCTCTCGTTCTGGAACGGCTTCACCGGCGGTGACGGACCGTTCATGCAGCAGATGGTCGACCAGTTCAACGAGGAGCACGACAACATCACCGTCGAGTCCAACACGATGCAGTGGGCCGACTTCTACCAGCGCCTTCCTGCGGCGGTGACGGCCGGCGAAGGCCCCGACGTCGGCGTGATGCACTTCGACCAGCTCGGGTCGAACGCCGCGCGACAGGTCATCCTCCCCCTGGACGACATGGTCGACGAGCTCGGGCTCAGCGGCGACGACTTCACCGAGACGGTGTGGGAGGCCGGCGAGTACGACGGCCAGCGTTACGGGATCCCCCTGGATGTGCACTCGCTGGCGATGTACTACAACACCGAGCACTTCGCTGCGGCGGGCATCACCGAGGCGCCCACCGATGAGGCGTCGTTCATGGCTGCACTCGATGCGCTCAAGGCTGCCGGGTACGACACCCCGTTCTGGATGCCCGCACGGTGGCCCGGACACCTCATGTTCATGACCCTCGACTGGCAGTTCGGTGGCGAGCCCTATGCGCAGGACGGGTCGGAGGCGACCTTCGCCGACGAGTCGGGCGTGCAGGCGCTGGAGTGGATGCGCGGCATCGTGGACGAGGGGTACAGCCCCGAGGATGTCGCGATCGATGCGCAGTATGTGGCCTTCAAGAACGGCGAGACGTCCATCACGTGGGATGGCATCTGGCAGTTCAACGACCTCGAAGAGTCGGGCCTGCCGTACGCCGGCGCTCCCGTCCCGAACATCGGCGGCCAGGAGTCCACGTGGGCATCCTCGCACCAGTTCTTCCTTCCCCGTCAGGATGACGAGAACCGCATGAACGCGGCCAAGGTCTTCATCGCGTGGATGAGCGAGCACTCCGAGGATTGGGCGGGAGCGGCGATGATCCCCGCCCGTCAGTCGGTCCTCGACGACGGCGCGCTGGAGGGAATGCCGCAGGCGCCGATCGCCGACGCGCTGGACAGCATGCGCTTCACGCCCACGGCGCCCGGAATCGGAACGGTGACGACCGAGACGCTGGAGGTCGCCGTCGCCGACGGCGTCTTGGGCGCCGGCGAGCCGGCCGCGGTGCTCGAAGAGGCACAGGGCCGCGCCACGCAGCTCATGGAAGAGAACCTGGCCACCTTCGGGCAATGAGCCAGACGACCCTTCCCACCAGCGCGGGTGCGCTCGCTTCGGCGAGCGCGCCCGCGCGGCGGCTGCGCGATCACGGTCCGGCAACGCCGTGGCTGTTCCTCGCCCCCTACCTCCTGCTGTTCACGGGGTTCGTCATCATCCCGGTGGTGCTCGGCCTCTGGATGAGCCTGCACCAGTGGGATTACACGCTCCCGTTGAAGCCCTTCGTGGGTCTGGACAACTACGTCGACCTGTTCACACCGGGCTCGACCACGTCGGGCATCTTCTGGCAGGCGATGCAGGCCACCGCGATCTTCACCGTCGCGAGCGTGCCCTTCCTGCTGGTCATTCCGCTGCTGGTCGCCCTGCTGATGAACGCGAAGTTCCCGGGACGCAACTTCTTCCGCGCGGTGTACTTCGCGCCCTACGTCCTGGGCGTCGCCGTGGTGGCGGTGCTGTGGCGGTACCTGCTCGACAACAACATCGGGCTGGTCAACTACTACCTCGGGGTGCTCGGGCTCCCCGATGACACCGCCTGGCTGACCTCCACGCCTGCGGCCTGGGTCGCCCTCGTCGGCGTCACGGTGTGGTGGACGCTGGGATTCAACGCCATCATCTACCTCGCGGCCCTCCAGGACATCCCCGCCGAGCTCTACGAAGCAGCGCGGATGGACGGCGCGGGCCGCTGGCAGCAGTTCCGTAACGTGACCCTGCCGGGGCTGCGACCCATCCTGACCTTCGTGACCATCAACACCCTCATCGCCTCGGCGAACATGTTCGGCCAATCCTATCTGATGACCCAGGGCGGGCCGGGGCGCGAGACGCGGACGGCGATCTATCAGATCGCCGAAACCGGTCTTCGCAACTTCCAGATGGGGGATGCCGCAGCGATGAGCTACATCCTGACGCTCTTCCTCATCGGATTGAGCGTCGTGGTGTTCTGGCTGTTCCGCGAGCGCAAGGGAGCGCGCACATGACCACCGTCCGATCCGCGCCCGCGGGCGCGGCAGCCGTTCCCTCGAAACCCGGGGAGGCCATCCCGAAGCGGCGCAAAGCGAGCGCAGGACAGCGAGTCCGCGGCATCCTCCGACTGATCGCGCTCGTCGCGATCGCGCTGGTGTTCATCAGCCCTCTCGTGTTCATGCTGGTGACCTCGTTCAAGACGCGTGCGGATGCCACCAGCGTGCCGCCCAGCTGGATCCCCGAGGAGTGGACCCTCCAGGCGTACCAGACGATCCTCGGCTCGGCGTCGACGCCGGTGTTCACGTGGTTCGTGAACAGCGTCACCGCGGCGGTGGCGAATTCCGTCCTCGTCGTCATCACCGCCTCGCTGGCCGCTTACCCCTTGGCGCGCATGCAGTTCCGCGGCAAGAACCTGGTCTTCGGCGCGATCATCGCGACGCTCCTTGTACCGCCCGTCATCCTCGTCATCCCGAACTACCTCATCGTCAGTGAGCTGGGCTGGCTGAACTCCCTGGTCGCGGTGATCGTACCGACGGCCGCCGGGGCGTTCGGGGTGTTCCTGATGAGGCAGTTCTTCCTCTCCATTCCGGTGGAGCTCGAAGAGGCGGCGCGCCTGGACGGCGCGAACCGGTTCCGCACCTTCGTCAGTGTGATCCTGCCTCTGGCCAAGCCGGCGCTCGCCACTCTCGGGCTCCTGGCGCTCCTGACGAACTGGAACGACTTCCTCTGGCCGGTCTACGTCCTCTTCAGCCCCGAGGTGCAGACGCTGCCCGCCGGTCTATCGACCCTGCAGTCGGCCAACGCGGTGCGATACGACCTGCTCATGGCGGGCGCGGTCATCGCCAGCGCCCCGGTCGTGCTGCTCTTCGTGGCGTTGCAGCGCTTCATCGTCGAGGGCGTGTCTCAGTCGGGGATCAAGGGATGACACGGCGCCGCGTCGTGGCTTCGGCCCTCTGTCTCGCTCTCGCCCTCACCGCGAGCGGGTGTGCCGGGGGGCCGGATCTCACGCCGGTCCTGCGGCAGAACTTCGCCGATCCCGATGTGCTCCAGGTGGATGGCGCGTACATCGCGTACTCGTCGGATGGGAACAGGCGGAATGTGCCGGTCGCGACGTCCGACGACCTCCGTTCATGGGAGATGCAGGACGACGCGCTTCCCGACCTGCCGTCGTGGATCATTCCGGGCAAGACCTGGGCGCCGGAGGTCACCGAGATCTCTCCGGGCAGATTCGTCATGTACTTCACCGCGACGAACTTCCAGCCCACCTTCCAGTGCATCGGGGTCGCCGTCGCCGACGATCCTCTCGGGCCCTTCACGGTGCAGGGCGATGAGATGCTCGTCTGCCCGCCCGAGGAGGGCGGTGCGATCGACGCGACGACCGTCGAGGTCGACGGGGAGTGGCACCTGGTGTGGAAGAACGACGGGAACGCGGTCGGTGTCGACACCTGGATACAGACCGCCCCGCTCACGTCCGACGGCCTCGCCCTTGCCGGTGAACCGGTGAAGATGCTCAAGCAGGATCAGGCCTGGGAGGGCGACCTCATCGAGGCGCCGACCGTCGTCGCCCACGAGGAGGGCGGCTTCACGCTGCTCTACTCCGCCAACTCCTACGGGGGCGACGAGTACGCGATGGGGTACGCCGTCGCCGACGAGCTCGCCGGGCCCTGGGAGAAGGCGGACGGGCCCTGGGTCTCGACCGAGTCGCTCGACGAACAGGTCCGCGGCCCGGGCGGGCAGGACGTCGTCACGGGACCCGACGGAGAGTCGTGGCTGGTGTTCCATGGCTGGGACGCGTCGTACACCTACCGGATGCTCCACGCCGCGCCGCTGACCTGGGAGGAGCGCGCGCCCCGTCTGGGCGGATGACCGGCGGGGGCTACTCCTGATCCCAGGAGATCTGGCCGTCGGGGTGGAACGCGATCCCCTGTCGCCGCCAGAGCGGGCCGAGCCCGCCGACGCGGCGACGGAACGACTCCCACGAGCGTTCCGGAGTGGAGCCGAGGGGCGCCGACCAGGCTGCCTCGGCGGCGGCCGCCAGACGCGGGAACATCATGGCGTCGAGCCCCGCGAGGTCGTCGATGGTCTCGGTCCACACGGCCGCTTCGACGCCGAGGATGTCGTCGTCGGCGATCTCGTCGATGACCGACGACGGCTCCCACTCGTACGCCCGCCGCACGCTCGTGGGCCCGTTCGCCCAGGTGAGGCCGCGAGGAGTGTCGTCGTCGTACTTCATGTCGAGATAGACCGCGTCGGCGGGGGACAGGATGACGCCGCTCGCGCGGCGGACGAAGGCGAGAGCGGCATCCGCGCCCTCGGTGTCGGGGGTCGTGAGGCCCCAGTACTGTCCGATAGTCTCGGGGGCGACTTTCGCGCGGCCGGCGTCGTGCCAGGCCACCGGAACCTTGCCGAGGTCGGCGACGAGCTGCGTGACGCGCGCGAGGAAGGCGTCGTACTCGTCCGGAGCGGTGCCGAACGCCTCGTCGCCGCCCACGTGCAGGTAGGGGCCCGGAGTGAGGTGCGCGAGCTCGCCGAGCACATCGGCGACGAAGTCGAACGTCGCCTCGTCGTCGAGGCGGAGCGAGGAGAACCCCACCCCGAGCCCGGTGTAGGGCGTCCCCGCCGCAGGGAGGGCCTCCCCGCGTGCGGCCGCTTCGGCCGTGAGTGCGGGGGTCACGACGGGGTCGGCTGCGAGATGCGGGTAGGCCAGGCCGACGGCGTGCGTATGCCCCGGCAGGTCGATCTCGGGGACGACGGTGATATGCCGGGTGGCGGCGTAGGCGACGATCTCTCGATAGTCCTCGCGCGTGTAGAACCCACCCGGTGCGCCGCTGATCGCCGAACCCGAGGCGGCGTCGGTAAGGGCGGGGTGCGCGCGCAGCTGCAGACGCCACCCCTGGTCGTCGGTGAGGTGGAGGTGCAGGTGCGTGAGCTTCAGGCTCGCCGCCCGATCGATCACCGCGCAGACATCGCTCACCGCGAAGAAGTGGCGCGCGACGTCGAGCATGACCCCGCGGTAGGCGAAGCGGGGTGCATCGTCGATGCGGATGGCGGGGACGAGCCATCCCTCGGACGTGGGGGTGACCAGCTGCGCCAGCGTGTGCAGGCCCGCGGCGAGGCCGGCGGAGTCGGAGGCCGAGATCTCCACGCCGGTGTCGGCGGCGGTGAGCCGGTAGCCGCCCGGCAGCGCGATGTCGGAGGTGCGCGCGAGGGTGATCGCGGAAGAGGAGGGGAGGGGGTTCGTCGGGAGATCGAGTGCATGCGCCGTTGCGGCGGAGAGGATGCGGCGGGCCTCCGCCGCAGCATCCGGATCCCCACGCAGCGGGGTCTGCGTGGACAGCTGGAACGGGGCGGTCTCGATGGTCGCCACGGAGCGGGGAAGGGGAACGAGGGCGGGGATCGCCGACATGTAAGGATCCTTTACAAATAGCGGTGCGACCAGCCTAGCGCTCGTCATCCACTATGCTCGGGGTGTCGCGACTGGCGTTGAGGTGGGACACCACCGGGGAGCGACCGGGAGTCATCCGTCCGACCGCAGAGCATCCGACCGCACGCCTGGGCCGATGTCCGATCCGCCGCTGTGGAAGGAGACCGTCGTGTCCGATCCGTTCTTCAACGCCCCTCTCGCCGAGGTCGACCCCGAGATCGCCGACGTCCTCGAACGCGAGCTCGAGCGCCAGCGCGGATTCCTCGAGATGATCGCGTCCGAGAACTTCGTTCCGGTCTCGGTGCTGCAGTCCCAGGGCTCGGTCCTCACCAACAAGTACGCCGAGGGATACCCCGGCCGCCGGTACTACGGCGGCTGCGAGGTCGTCGATGTCGCGGAAGAGCTCGCGATCGAGCGTGCCAAGGCGCTGTTCGGTGCCGGATTCGCCAACGTCCAGCCGCACTCCGGCGCGACCGCGAACGCGGCGGTGCTCCACGCCATCGCCCGCCCCGGTGACACGCTCCTCGGTCTCGCGCTCGACCAGGGGGGGCACCTCACGCACGGGATGAAGATCAACTTCTCCGGTCGGCTGTTCGACATCGTCGCCTACGGCGTCGACCCCGAGACCTCTCTCATCGACATGGACGAGGTGCGGCGCCTCGCCGTCGAGCACAAGCCGAAGGTCATCATCGCCGGCTGGTCGGCCTACCCTCGTCAGCTGGATTTCGCCCGGTTCCGAGAGATCGCCGACGAGGTCGGCGCCTACCTGTGGGTCGACATGGCGCACTTCGCCGGTCTCGTGGCCGCGGGCGTTCATCCTTCGCCCTTCCCGCACGCGCACGTGGTGTCATCCACCGTTCACAAGACCATCGGCGGACCGCGCTCGGGCATCATCCTCACCGACGACCCCGACCTCGCGAAGAAGATCAACACCGCCGTCTTCCCCGGTCAGCAGGGCGGGCCGCTCATGCACGTCATCGCCGCCAAGGCGACCGCGTTCAAGCTGGCGGCGACGCCCGAGTTCCGCGAGCGTCAGGAGCGGGCGGTGCGCGGAGCGAAGATCCTCGCCGAGCGCCTCATGCAGCCCGATGTCGCCGCCGCCGGCGTCTCGGTGCGCTCGGGCGGCACCGACGTGCACCTCGTGCTCGTCGATCTGCGCGAGGCGGAGATCGACGGCAAGCAGGCCGAAGACCTCCTCCACGACATCCGAATCACCGTCAACCGCAATGCCGTGCCGAACGACCCGCGTCCCCCGATGGTGACCTCGGGTCTGCGGATCGGCACCCCCGCGCTCGCGACCCGCGGGTTCGGCGACGCCGAATTCACCGAGGTGGCCGACATCATCGCCCTCGCGCTGCAGCCGGGCGCGGATGTCGAGGCGCTCCGCGGGCGCGTCGCGGCGCTGGCTGACGCGTTCCCGCTGTACCCCGGCCTGACCCAGTAACCCCGCACCGCCCGGTCGCAGAATCCCACTCACCGGGCACGCGCCCCCTGCCACCCCGCGCCTCCCCGCGAGAATGCATCTGGACGCCGAGGATGCGGGGTCACCCCACACCCTCGGCGCGCAGATGCACTCTCGCCGCAGGGACGCAGAAGGAGAGACGACATGACGGCTCAGAAGCTCGACGGCAAGGCCGCCGCCGCGGCGATCCGCGCGGAGTTGACCGGAAGGGTCGCGGCGCTCAAGGAGCGCGGCGTCACCCCGGGTATCGCGACGGTGCTGGTCGGCGCCGACCCCGCCTCACAGCTCTACGTGGGCATGAAGCACAAGCAATCGGTGGGCATCGGGATGAACTCGATCCAGCGCGAACTGCCGGCGGATGCCACGCAGGAGGACGTCGAGGCCCTCATCGACGAGCTGAACGCCGATCCCGAATGCCACGGCTACATCGTTCAGCTGCCGTTGCCCACGCACATCGACACCGACCGTATCCTCGAGCGGATCGATCCGGCGAAGGACGCCGACGGCCTCCACCCGACGAATCTCGGCCGCCTGGTGCTGAACGTCAACGCGCCGATCACGACGCCCCTGCCCTGCACGCCGCGCGGCGTCATCGAGCTGCTGCTGCGCAACGGCTACGACCTGAAGGGCAAGCACGTCGTGGTCGTCGGCCGCGGCGTGACGATCGGGCGGTCGATCGGGCTCCTCCTCACCCGCCGCGAGATCAACGCCACGGTGACTCTCACCCACACCGGAACCCCCGACATCCCGTCCTTCCTCCGCCAGGCCGACGTCATCGTCGCCGCCGCAGGGGTGAAGCACCTGGTCCGTGCCGAGGACGTCAAGCCCGGTGCCGCCGTCCTCGACGTCGGCGTGACCCGCGAGGACGACCCCGAGAGCGGCGCGCAGCGCGTCTACGGTGACGTGCACCCGGATGTCGCCGAAGTCGCCGGCTGGCTTTCGCCGAACCCCGGCGGGGTCGGGCCGATGACCGTCGCGCTCCTCATGACCAACGTCGTGGAGGCGGCGGAGCGCTCGCTGGAGGCCTGAGCCGCGAGATCCGTCCCGCCGCACTGTCCCTCCGCAGCGTCCCGACCCCACTGTCCCCTCCGCACCGTCCCCACCCCACCGTCACCACACCGCGCCGAGCCCGCCCCCCGCGCGCCGGATTAGCGTAGGACCATGGACGACACCGCGCGGCGCGCGATCGACCGGGCGCTCATGCCCCTCGTCGTGTCGACGGGGGCGTGGGGTGTCGTCGACGCGCACTGGCTTCCCGGTCCGGACGGCACGCCGGTGGTGTGGCTGCGCACGCGCACCGAGATCGAGCGGGTCGCCCTCGAAGCACAGCCCTGGGTGGAGGCGCAGGTGCGGGTCATCCTCACGAGGCTGAGCGTGGACTACCCGATCGTCGCCCGCACCCGCTTCGAGGTCACCTCCCTCGAGCGGCAGGGCACGCTCTTCGGCGACGGGCTCCCGGCGTGACACCCGACCCGCGCCGGTGCCCGACCTGCGGCGACCCGCTGCGGTACGAAATCCTCGATGACGAGCGCTTTCTCGTGGCGTGGTCGTGTCTGCTGTGCGGGATCATCCGCACGACCGAACCCGCGTGAGGCGCGGCCGGCGGGTCAGGTGGTGAACCGCGAGAGGAACCGGCGCGTCCGCTCTTCGCGCGGCGACACGAGCACCTCGCTCGGCGGCCCCTCCTCGACCACGCGTCCCTCGTCGAGGAACAGCACGCGGTGCGCGACGTCGCGCGCGAACGCCATCTCGTGCGTGGCCATGAGGATCGTCGCCCCCTCCTCGGCGAGCGACGTGACCAGCTCGAGCACCTCGCCGACGAGCTCGGGGTCGAGGGCGGAGGTGATCTCGTCGAGGAAGAGCACTTCGGGGTCGGTCACGACCGCGCGCACGATCGCGGTGCGCTGCTGCTGGCCTCCCGAGAGGCGGTCCGGATGCTCGCGCGCCTTGTCGGCGAGCCCGATGCGCTCGAGGAGCGCCATCGCCTTCGCTTCGGCGTCGCGTCGCGGCATCCGATGCACTTTCCGCGCCGCGAGCGTGACGTTGTCGATGACCGACAGGTGCGGGAAGAGGTTGTAGTTCTGGAAGACGGCACCGAATCGCGCTCGCACCCGATTGCCGTCGACGCGCGGGTCGGAGATGTCGTCGCCGCCGAGGAGGATGAGACCATCGTCGATCGTCTCGAGGAGGTTCAGACATCGCAGCAGCGTCGATTTGCCCGAGCCGCTCGCCCCGATCACCGCCACCACCTCGTGGGCGGACAGGTCGAGCGAGACGCCGCGGAGCACCGCGCGGTCGCCGAACGACTTCCAGATGTCCTCGGCGTGCAGGAGCGCGGTCACAGGATCGATCCCATCTGCTCGCGCCGGTGCAGACGCGCGGTCCACCAGTCGGCCAGTCGGATGGTGGGGATCGCGAGCAGCACGAACAGCACCGCCGCGACGATGTACGGGGTGAAGTTGTACGCCAGCGAGGTTTCGATCTGCGCGGCGCGGACCGCGTCGACGGCGCCGATCACCGACACGAGTCCGACGTCCTTCTGCATCGCGACGAAGTCGTTCATCAGCGGGGGTGTCATCTTGCGAAGCGCCTGCGGCATCACGACGAGACGGAGCGACTGGGCGTAGCCGAGACCCATCGCCCGCGCGGCCAGCCGCTGCGAGGGGTGGACGGCCTCGATTCCCGCTCGGATCACCTCGCTGACGTACGCCGAGTAGGTGATCGTGATGGCCGCCGTGCCGAGGACGACCGGCGGGATGCGTTCGTTCACGAGCCCCGGGATGCCGAAGCCGACGAGGTAGAGCACGATGATCAGCGGGATGCCGCGGAAGACGTCGGTGTAGCCGGCCGCGAGCGCCCGGAGGGGGAAGAACACCGCGCCCCGCAGGGTGCGAAGGAGCGCGAGGACGGTCGCTCCGATCGCGACGGTGATCACCGAGAGCCCCAGCACCTGCAGGTTCAGCAGGAATCCCTCCCACACGCGCGGGAGGGAGGCGAGAGCCGTCTCGGGGTCGAAGAACGATCGCCGGACCGACTCCCACCCGGGGGTGTTCACCACGGTGAGCCACACCACCACCGCGAAGACGACGGTGGAGATGACGGCGATCAGCACCGACCGGATCGACTGGCGCGCGCGGTATGCGCGACGCTCCCGCTCGAGCGCGCTCGGCTGATGGATGTCGACGCTCACCCTTTCGACGCTAGCCGACCGCCCAGGGCCGGGCCTCACTCCAGCAGCGTGACGCCGGCACCTTCGCCCAGCCACTCCTGGGTGATGGCCTCGAGCGTGCCGTTCTCGCGCAGTGCGTCGACGGCGGCGGTGACCCGTTCGGTCAGCGGCGAGTCCTTCGCCAGCACGAGACCCCACTCGTCGGGAATGCCGGCGGTGGGGAGCTCGCCCACGATGAACGAGTCGTCGATGTACACGCCGGTGGCGTAGTACGCCGTCGGCAGGTCGAGCACGAGACCGTCGATCTGGCCGGCCTCGAGCGCGGCCTTGGCGTCTTCGTTGGTGTTGTACAGCTGCGCGGGGGTGTCGGGCTGGACGACCTCTTCGATCGTCTGCGCGCTCGTCGACCCGACCATGGCGCCGAGCAGCAGACCCTTGGTGTCGGCGAGCGAGGAGACCCCTTCGGCGGCTGCGTTCCCCTCGATGGCGACGATCGCCTGACTTGCGGCGTAGTACGGCGAGGAGAAATCGACGTTCTGGGCTCGCTCCGGCGTGATCGAGTACTGCTGGATGTTGACGTCGAAGTCCTTCGGCCCCGGCGCGATGGCTGCTTCGAAGGTGGTCCGCACCCACTCGACATCCTCGGGGGCGAAGCCGAGCTCTTCGGCGACGGCGTACGCGATCGCCGCCTCGAAGCCCTCGCCCGAGGCGGGGTCGTCGTCGATCACGTACGGGAAGTACGCCGGCTCGCCCGTGGCGAAGGTGAGCTTGCCGGGCGTGATGTATCCCTCGTCGGCGGGAGCCGAGGATGCGTCGGAGCCGGCGTCGGCGTCGGAATCGCCGGAGCCGGTGGCGCATCCGGTGAGGGCGAGCGCGGCGACGGCGACGCCGGCCAGGGCCAGGCGCAGGCGGGAACGGGTGCGGGACATGGCTGCCTCCAGGTGCGGGATGACGCGCCGCGTGCTGCCGCGGACGTGCGCCTCTCCATCATCCTGCGAGACAGCGGATGCTGCGCCCTCCCGCGTCGCTTTGTTACACGCTCTTCATGCGCGGCCTTGGGCGGCGCGAGGATACGCGCGCGGAGGTTGGCGGGTCGCGCGGAACCCGCGTTCGCGAGGAGATCCACCTTCACGCGGATGCTGCGGGGTGATTCGGTCCTCAGGAGCGCGGATCTCCGCGCAAGCGCGAGAATCCAGCGGCCGGGGAGGGCGAACGGAGGGTGCGGAGCGGGACGCGCGGAGCGGGGGCTCGCGAAATCCGCGTTCGCGAGGAGATTCTCCTTCACGCGGATGCGGCGGGGTGATCTGGTCCTCAGGAGCGCGAATCTCCGCGCGAGCGCGAGCGCGAGAGTGCAGCGGGCCGGGGAGGGGCAGGGAAGGGCGAGGAGCGGGCGCGGAGCGGGAGGGAGCGGAGCGGAAGAACATCCCGAAACCCGCGTTCGCGAGGAGATTCTCCTTCACGCGGATGCTGCGGGGTGATCCGGTCCTCATGAGCGCGGATTTCCGCGCGAGCGCGAAATTGCAGCGGAGCGGGAGGGCCGCGCCGGATCCGCGTTCGCGAGGAGATTCTCCTTCACGCGGATGCGGCGGGGCGATCTGGTCCTCAGGAGCGCGGATCTCCGCGCGAGCGTGAAAGTGCAGCGGCCGGGGAGCGGCCACGACGCGGAGAGGGGGGCGCGGCGCGGGAGGGCGCGTCAGAGCTCGTCGAGCATGCGGCGCTGCTCTTCGGTCAGGCCGTCACGCAGTTCCTTCCGGCCCTGCGCGGTGGCGCGGGAATCGCCGACCGCGGGGCGCGGGGCCGTGGCATCCGCTCCTGTCGTCTTCGTGCGCGTGGCGCGGTCGTACAGGGCGCCGGCGTGCGCCTCGACCCGGTCGTCGATGACGTCGTAGATCGCCCAGCCGATCATGAGCACCACGGGCGGCAGGATCCACCCCCAGAACCACCCGCCGATCGACACACCCGAGAACAGCACCGTGGCGATCCAGACGAGGAAGGCGACGGCGAAGGCGACGAAGAACTCCGCCACCTTCTCGCCCACCCGCGTGCGTCGGTCGGCGGAGCGTGCCGCCATCCCGCCGAACCACCGGGACAGCAGCGGCTTGATCCAGATCACGATCGCGGTGAGCACGATGCCTGCCCACAGGGCCGCCCACCCGACGCGTGCGGGGGTGAGGAATCCGATCACCAGCAGCACCGCGATGTTGAACACCAGCAGCGAGACGAACCGCACGACCCACTTCTTCATGGCTCCAGCGTGCCACGCCCGGTGGGCGGGGGCTACCGGGTCACCCCAGGGGCACGAGCTCGGTCACGTCGTCGTCGGGCAACGCGTCGGCGATGGCGGTCACCGTCATGCGGCCGAGCGTGACGGCCCCCGAGATGGTGGTGAGGAAGGCGGTGTCGGCGGCGTCCCGGCCCGTCGCGATGCGCACGAGCGTGCGGCGAGGAGCGAGGGTCGTCGCATCGACGACGTACCAGGCGTCGTCGATGTGAGCCTCGGCGACCGCGTGGAAGTCCATCGGATCAAGCCCCGGGGCATACACCGACACGAGGCGGGCCGGCACGTTCCGGGCCCGCAGCAGCGCGACGGTGAGGTGGGCGAAGTCGCGGCAGACCCCCTGCCGGGCAAGGAGTGTGCGCATCGCGCCGTCGGTCGGAAGGCTCGATCCGCTGACGTAGGCCAGGTGTGTGCCGACCCACGACGAGACGGATGCGAGCAACTCGGCCGGGTCGGTGATACCGGCGAACTCGGCGGCCGCGGTGGGGACGAGGGCGTCCGACTCCGCGTACCGGCTCGGGCGGCGGTAGCGCACGAGCTCCGCTGCGCTCGCGGGGGCAGGCTCGGCCCGGCCGACGACCGTCGCGGAGTAGTCGAGCACGAGGGTGCCGGGGCGCGCGACGACACGGTGCAGGCGCGTGCCGTGCTCATCCTCCAGCTCCTCCGTCTCCACGGGTTCCTCGTCCAGGGTGACGCTGAGATGCTCGCGCTCGCGCGGCACCCCGGCGGCGATGGCGACGGAGAACACCAGCTCCGACGCCTCGGTGACTTCGAGCTCCAGGTTCGCGCCCACATCCCGCTGCATGCGCTCCACTCTCGCGTGCGCGGGCACCGCTCACAACCGCGGAGGCGGTGTGGTACGGATGAAGGGTGATCACCCTCACCCTCGACGACGGCGTCGCGGAGATCGTCCTCGACGCTCCCGAACGACGAAACGCCCTCACTCTCGACGATCTGGCCGAGCTGGATGCGGCATACCGACGCGCCGCGGAGACCGACACCCGTGCGCTCGTCCTCCGCGGCGAAGGCCGCGTCTTCTGCGCGGGCCGCGACATCTCCGGCGTCGACCCCGAGACCGACGACGTCGCGGGGTATCTCGGAGCCGTCGAACGGCTGATGCGCCGGATGGCGGAGCATCCCGTTCCCACCTTCGCCGCCGTGCAGGGCGCTGCGCTTGGTGTCGGGCTCGGCCTGGCGATCGCCACCGACGTCGTCTACGTCGGCGAGGCGGCGAAGGTCGGCTCCCCGTTCGCGCAGCTCGGGGCTCTGCTCGACTCCGGCGGTCATGCGCTGCTGTTCGATCGGCTCGGCGCGCATCGCGCGCTCGACCTCATCTACACCGGCGACCTGCTGAGCGGGGCAGAGGCCGTGGCGGCGGGACTGTTCAGCCGCGCGGTGCCGGATGACGGGCTGCTGGCGTTCACGCGCGAGAAGGCGCGGCTCGCGGCATCCGGTCCGACTCAGGCGTTCCTGGCATCCAAACGCCTCATCGCCTCGCTCCGCGACGAGCGCCTCTGGCCGGTGATCGCCGCCGAGACGGCCGGGCAGGAGGCGCTGCGCGCCACCGCCGACTACCGCGAGGGCTTCGCGGCGTTCCAGCAGAAGCGGCGGCCCACCTTCCGCGGCGACTGACCCGCGCCCGGCCCGCGCCACCCCCGTCCGGCCGCACCGCGCGGACTCGTGCCACCCCCCGGCCGCCGGGTTCGGGGCGGGATCGTTCGTCTGGGGCGCGAACGGCCCGCCCCGAACGGAAGAAGCCGCCCCGAACGCTCGACGGGCGGGAGAGCGGCCCCCCCGCGGCCTCACCCGCCGAGCGCGTCGCGGATCGCCTCGGCGGAGCGGGCCAGCCGCGCCGCGATGATCGAGGGCTCCGTTCCGCCCGCGACGTGGACCACGGCGATCGTCGCGGGCGGTCGGGACCGCAGCGTCAGCGGCACGGCGACGGCATGGACGCTCGGCAGCACCTCGTCGTGGCTCGTCGCGAAGCCGCGGGCGGCCGCCTCCGATATGTCGGCGACGACCGGGGCGGGCAGCGACCGCGGCCAGGCCCGCTCGGGCAGCTGCGCGAGGATCGCCTTGCCCGGCGCCCCGACGGTGACCGGATGCCGCGTGCCGGGGCGCTGCGCGACGGCGGCGACGGAGTGACGCGGCTCGACGCTGACGAGCGTGACGCACTCCTCGTGATCGAGGACGGCGAGGAAGCACGTCATCCCGAGGTCGTTCGCCACGGCGGTGAGCTCGGGCAGGGCCTCGGCCTGCAGATCGTGGGCGACTCCGGCCGCGAGCGCGGCCATCCGCGCGCCCAGGGTCAGCCGCCCGCTGCGCTCGCGGACGATGAGTCCGTGCTGCTCGAGCGTGCGCACGAGACGATAGGCGACCGAGCGGTGCACCTCCAGTCGCTCCGCGACCTCGTCGATCGTGAGGGGCTCCCGGGCATCGGCGAGCGTCTCCAGGACCCGGATGCCGCGGCTGAGCGTCTGCGAAGCGGGGACACCCGGCGCCGCATCCGTCATGAGTCCTCCCCCACGGGCGCTTTGTCTCTCACGCGCCCTTGCCCCATCATCGCGCAGTCGTATACGATCCGTTCAATAGTAGAACGACGTGTTCGAATATAGAACACCCACCTACTTCTCGCCAGCGCACCGCCGCGCCACCCCGGACATCGGCGTCAAGGAGAATCCATGCAGTTCCACCACCACGGCTACGTCTCGGGTGACCCCCGCGTTCAGCCCGCCGCCGGCACCGGGATCGATCGACCTGATGATCTGCCCGACGTCGTCGACGTGCTCATCGTCGGCTCCGGCCCTGCCGGCATGCTCCTGGCCGCGCAGATGTCGCAGTTTCCCGCCGTCACCACCCGGCTCATCGAGCGCCGCAACGGGCGCCTGCCGCTCGGGCAGGCCGACGGCATCCAGCCGCGAAGCGTCGAGACCTTCCAGGCCTTCGGGTTCGCCGAGCGCATCATCGCCGAGGCCTACAACATCGGCTGGATGAACTTCTGGGGCCCCGATCCCGCCGACCCGTCGCGGATCACGCGCACCGCGCGCACCGAAGACTACGGCTACAAGATCAGCGAGTTCCCGCACCTCATCGTCAACCAGGCGCGGGTGCTCGACTACTTCGCCGAGGCGGCGGCGCAGGGTCCCGCCCGGATCGCACCCGACTACGGTGTGGAGTTCGTCGGCCTCACCGTCGAGGAGTCCGCGGGCGACGCCGACCACCCCGTCGAGGTGCGCGTGCGCCACGTGGCGGGGACCCGTGCGGGGGAGGAGCGCACGATCCGGGCGCGCTACGTCGTCGGATGCGACGGTGCGCGCAGCCGCGTGCGCGAGGCGATCGGACGCACCCACGTCGGAAGCACCGCCCAGCACGCCTGGGGCGTCATGGACGTGCTCGTCGACACCGACTTCCCCGACTGGCGCATCAAGTGCGCGATCTCGGCGGAGGCGGGCAACATCCTCCACATCCCCCGCGAGGGCGGCTACCTCAGTCGGATGTACATCGACCTCGGAGAGGTCGCCGCCGACGACAACCACCGCGTCCGCGAGACCCCGATCGAGGAGATCATCCGTCGCGCCAACGCCATCCTCCACCCCTACACGATCGACGTGAAGCAGGTCGCCTGGCACAGCGTCTACGAGGTCGGCCACCGGGTCACCGACGGGTTCGACGACGTCGCGGCGGGAGAGACCCGCGACCCGCGCGTCTTCCTCACCGGCGACGCCTGCCACACGCACAGCGCGAAGGCGGGGCAGGGGATGAACGTGTCCATGCAGGACGGGTTCAACCTGGGCTGGAAGCTCGGTCACGTGCTCACCGGGCTCGCCCCGGCATCGCTCCTGCGCACCTACGACGCCGAACGCAAGCCCGTCGCCCAGCAGCTCATCGACTTCGATCGCGAGTGGTCCTCGCTCATGGCGCGGAAGCCCGCCGAGATCTCCGACCCCCAGGACCTTGCGACCTACTACCTGGGCACCGCCGAGTTCCCGTCGGGTTTCATGACGCACTACGCGCCGTCGCAGATCGTGGCGGATGCCACCCACCAGCATCTCGCGGAGGGTCTCCCCGTGGGCATGCGGTTCAAGAGCTCCGAAGTCGTAAGGGTAGTCGACGGCAACGCCGTCCACCTCGGCCACCACGCCAAGGCCGACGGGCGCTGGCGCATCTACGCCTTCGCCGATCGACCCGCCGCCGGCGAGCCGTCGGCGCTCGCCGCATGGGCGGAGCAGGTGGCCGCCCCCGACGGGCCGGTGCGCCGACTCACGCCCGTGGGCGCCGATGTCGACGCCGTCTTCGATGTGAAGGTGATCTACCAGCAGTCGTTCGAGGACGTCGAACTCGCCGCGGTGCCCGAGATCTTCCGGCCCCGCTCGGGCCCCCTCGGCCTCGTCGACGGCGAGAAGGTGTTCGCCGCGGCGCCGAGCGCCTGGACGCGCACCGACATCTTCGACGAGCGCGGTCTCTCGCGCGACGGTGTCGTCGTGGTGGTGCGTCCCGACCAGTATGTCGCCGCGGTCCTGCCGCTTCAGGCCCTTGCCGAGCTCGACGCCTTCCTCTCCGGCGCCTTCCTGCCACAGCGCGAGGTCGCGGGCGCGGGTGCGACGGCGCGCTGACGCATCCATCCACCCCTGAGCACACCACCGGTGCACCGACTGTACGTCGTGTATATCGGAGCCTCTGCCGCCACCCGGGCACAATGACCACGACCGCCCCCGATCCCGAGGAGTCCGATGACCGCCGATCGTGAAACCGCCCTGCTCGCCGAGGTGCCCGACGGGCTATTCATCGGAGGCGCTTGGCGTCCCGCCGCGGAGGGGCGCACGCTCCGCGTCTTCGACCCCG
Source organism: Microbacterium sp. AK009 (assembly GCF_013410955.1). GTDB lineage: Bacteria > Actinomycetota > Actinomycetes > Actinomycetales > Microbacteriaceae > Microbacterium. The sequence goes on from NZ_JACCCG010000001.1 coordinate 600,998, forward strand.
CCACCGGGGAAGCGGTGAAGACGATCGCCGACGCCTCGGTCGACGACGGCAAGGCAGCCCTGGATGCCGCCGTGGCGGCGTTCCCGGAATGGTCGCGCACCCCGGCACGCGAGCGCGCCGAACTGCTGCGGCGCACCTTCGACCTCGTGCAGGAGCGCAAGGAGGACCTGGCGCTCCTCATGACGATCGAGATGGGTAAGCCCCTCGCCGAGGCGCGCGGCGAGGTGATGTACGGCGGGGAGTTCATCCGCTGGTTCAGCGAAGAGGCCTCGCGTGTGCAGGGGCGCTACGGAGCGAACCCCGAGGGCACCGGGCGGATGATCGTCTCGCAGCACCCGGTGGGGCCGTGCTACCTCATCACCCCCTGGAACTTCCCCCTCGCGATGGCCACCCGCAAGATCGCGCCGGCGCTCGCCGCGGGCTGCACCGTGGTCATCAAGCCCGCCGAGCTCACACCGCTGACGACGCTGTTCTTCGTCAAGCTGCTCGAGGAGGCGGGGCTCCCGGCGGGTGTCGTCAACGTCCTCACCACCTCCAGCTCGGGCAAGGTCTCCGAGCCGATCATCCGCGACCCGCGCCTGCGCAAGCTCTCCTTCACCGGCTCGACGCCGGTCGGGCAGAGGCTGCTCGAGCAGGCCGCGGAGGGGGTGCTCCGCACCTCGATGGAACTCGGCGGCAACGCCCCGTTCGTCGTCTTCGACGACGCCGACCTCGACAAGGCGGTCGACGGCGCGATGGCCGCGAAGTTCCGCAACATCGGGCAGGCGTGCACCGCCGCGAACCGCTTCATCGTGCACCGCTCGGTCGCCGACGAGTTCGCGCGCCGCGTCACCGCGCGCGTGCAGGGCTTCCGCATCGGCCGCGGCACCGAGGAGGGCGTCACCATCGGCCCGCTCATCGATGACCGCGCAGTTGCCAAGGCCGCGGCGCTGGTCGACGATGCCGTGAGCCGCGGCGCGGAGCTGCGTACCGGCGGCAAGGCCCTTGAAGGCCCCGGCACCTTCTACGAGCCGACGGTGGTCTCGGATGTGCGGCCGGGCAGCGACATCCTCCGCGAAGAGATCTTCGGACCGGTGCTGGCGATCATCCCGTTCGACGACGAAGACGATGCCGTCCGCATCGCCAACGACACCGAGTACGGCCTGGTCTCGTACGTCTACACCGAGAACCTCGCCCGCGGGCAGCGCATGATCGAGCGGCTCGAGACCGGCATGATGGGCCTGAACATGGGGGTCGTCTCCAACGCCGCCGCCCCGTTCGGCGGCTGGAAGTTCTCGGGTCTCGGCCGTGAGGGCGGCGCCGAGGGCATCCACGAGTACCTGCAGACGAAGTACACGCTCACCCCGAACCCGTTCGCCTGAGCGCCGTGGGCGGCGGCGCCGCTCTCTCCCCGCGCCCCCCGATCCCGACGCTGTGCGTCCCACAAGGTGCGCGGACCGACGCCGTTGCACGCTTGTTCTGGGACACCCGTATTCGGGTGTCCCAGAAGGCGGTGGGTGAGCGCGTCGGAAGCCCCTCCTTGTGGGACATGGCCGCTGATGACGCGGGGCCGACGACGTCGCCGGGGCGCGGCTGTCGGGGGAGCGCGGGAGGATGACGGGGTGACGACGTCACCGCTCCTCGCGCGCCGCCTGCGCTCGCACCGTCTGAGCGCCCCTGCGGCGACGCTGGAGAGCGCGGCGCGGTGGATGCTGGCTGTCCAGTCGCAGGACTTCGTCGGCGGCCGGTGGGCGCTGGCGACACGCACGCGTGCTGCGCCCTCGCTCTCCGACGTCGATGCGCTCTTCGACTCCGGGTGCCTGGTGCGCTCGTGGACGATGCGGGGGACGCTCCACATCGTCCCCGCCGCAGACCTCCGCTGGATCCTGCGGGCCACGCGGGTGCAGCAGGTGCGTCGAGCGGCTCCCGTGCTCCGGCGCGAGGGGGTCGACGGCGCCGTGCTGGTGCGTGCCGAGAGTGCCGCGCGCCGAGCGCTCGCGGAGGTGAAGCGGATGAGCCGCGCCGACCTCTTCGCCGCGTGGGATGCCGCGGGCATCCCGACCGCGGGGCAGCGCGGGTATCACCTGCTGTCCGCCCTCTCGGTGCAGGGGATCCTGTGCCTGGGAGCGGTGACGGAGCGCTCGCGCGGCGGTGCGCGCGAGCAGAACGTCGTCCTCGTGGATGACCTGAGGACGGATGCCACGGCACCGGCCGACCCTCTCATCGAGCTCATCGTCGGTTACGTCCGCGGCCATGGGCCGGCCTCGGCGCGCGATGCCGCGTGGTGGTCGGGGCTGCCGCTGACGACCGTCCGCGCGGCGCTCCAGGAGGCGGGCGACCGAATCGCGCTCTGGGCCGGATCACGCGCGGCCGAGGCGCTCTTCGTCGCTCCCGCCACCCCTCGTGCGACGGTGCACGGCGACGCGCTGGCCCTGCCGCCCTTCGACGAGTACTACCTCTCGTACGACGACCGCTCCGGCACCTGCGCGCCGGAGCATCTCGACGGGGTCGGACCGTCGAAGAACGGCATGGTCCGCGCCATCCTCGTTTCCGACGGCCGGGTGGCAGGAACCTGGACGCCCGCTCGCGGGGCTGCCGGCATCGATCTGTTCGACGTCGCCGGCCTCACCGAAGATCACGCCCGCGCCGCGGTCGCACGATTCACCGCATTCCGCTCCGGGTGACCCGCCGGCGGACTACTCAGCCGGCGAGTGCCGCTCCAGGAAGGCGTACACCTCGGTGTCGTCGACGCCCGGGAAGGCGCCGCGGGGGAGCGGGGAGAACATGTGCTGGTGCACGCGCGCGCTCGGCCAGGCCTTGCCGCTCCAGCGCGAGGCGACGTCGGCGGGGGGACGGCGGCAGCACGACTCGTCAGGACAGGTGGATGTCGCCCGGGTGGCCGTCTCACGGCCGCGGAACCACTTGGCGTCGTCGAAGGGCACGCCGACGGTGATCGAGAACTCCCCGTCCCCCGTCACGCCCGTCTGCGTCGAACACCAGAATGTGCCCGCGGGGGTGTCGGTGTACTGGTAATGCTCGGTGGTGCGGTTCTGCTCTTCGAATGCCGAGCGCGCCGACCATTGCCGACAGACGATCTGCCCCTCGACCGAGCCTGTGACATCCATCGGCACCGGGAGGTCGTCGTTCTCGTACACCCGGGAGATCCCGCCGTTGCCGTCCACGCGCAGGAAGTGCAGTCGGATGCCGAGGTGGTGGGTGAGCAGGTTCGTCAGTCGCATCGCGGCGGCCTCGTGGGTCACCCCGAACGCGTCGCGGAAGTCCTCGACAGCGAGATTCCGGTCCTTCTTCGCCTGCTGGAGGAAGGACACCGCGGCGGTCTCGGGCATGAGGCAGCACGCCGCGTAGTAGTTGATCTCCAGACGCTGCTGCAGGAAGTCGGCGTAGTCGGTGGGCCGCTTGTGCCCCAGCAGTCGGTGGGCCATGGCCTGCAGTGCCATGGAGCGCAGGCCGTGTCCGCCGGGGATCGAGGCGGGCGGGAGGTAGATGCGGCCGTGCTCGAGGTCGGTGACCGAGCGCGCCGAGTGCGGGAGATCGTTGACGTAGATGAGCTCGAAGCCGAGCTGCTCGGCCATGATGCTCACGGTGCGGTGGGTGAGCGCCCCGGAGACGTGGCCGGCGGCTTTGAGCTGCTTCTCGGCGAGGCGTTCGATGTCGGGGAGGTAGTTGTCGACGTCGCGCATCCGCACTCGAAGCTCCGTGTTCGCCCGACGCGCTTCCTCCGGTGTCGCGATCGCCTCGCGCTCGCGCCGCTGCAGCTCGCGATGCAGGGCCAGGATCGATTCGAGCGCCTCATCGGTCATGGACTTCGTGACCTTGATGGGCGCGACCCCGAGTTGGCGGAACACGGGACTGGCCTGCGCCTGCGCGAGCTCGATCTCCAGCGCCGCGCGCCGGTTGGGCGGCTCAGCGGAGAGGAGGTCGGTGACCTCGACGCCGGTGGCCCCGGCGATCGCCTGCAGCAGCGACAGCTTGGGCTCCCGCTTGCCGTTCTCGATCAGGCTCAGCTGGCTGCCGGCGACGCCGACCTGCTCTCCGAGCTCGTCGAGGGTGAAACCGCGAGCGAGCCGGTGGTGTCGGATCTGGTGGCCCAGCGTCGTGAGGTGCAGCGGTGCGGTCGAGCTCGCGGTGGGAAGCGCCATGATTTGAGGATAGCGAAAGAATTACGGTTCTTGCGCGCTCGTTTCCCTTAAACGCGCCGCTCGAGGCCGCAATAGTGGAGGAATACCAGGTTCATGCTCAGCTGAGGGAGCTTCCATGGCTATCGCCGACATCTTCTCGCGCACCACGTCTGCCCCGATCGACGCCGGAGACTCCCGTGCGTACGGCGCCCGCCCCACGATCGTCGGCGACGGGATGGCGGAGCTGGAGGCCTGGGTCGAGGAGATCGCCACGCTCACTCAGCCCGACCGCATCCACTGGGTCGACGGGTCGCGCGGTGAGAACGATGCGCTGCTTCGCCAGATGGTCGACGAGGGGAAGCTGATCAAGCTCAACCCCGAGTGGCGTCCGGGTTCGTACCTTGCCCGCTCGCACCCGAGCGATGTCGCGCGCACCGAGGCGCGTACTTTCATCGCGTCCGAGCTCGAAGAAGACGCCGGCCCCACGAACAACTGGGCCCCGCCCGCGGAGATCCGCGCCACGATCACGCCGCTGTTCGAAGGCTCGATGCGCGGGCGCACGATGTACGTCGTGCCGTTCTCGATGGGTCCCGTCGGCGGTCCGCTGTCGCACATCGGGGTTCAGGTGACCGACAGCGCCTACGCCGTGGCATCCATCGGAATCATGACCCGCGTGGGCACCCAGGTGCTGCGCGAGATCGCGGCCGGCAAGCCCTGGGTGAAGACCGTGCACTCGGTGGGCGCTCCGCTCAAGCCGGGCGAGCCCGACGTGGCGTGGCCGTGCAACGACGAGAAGTACATCGTGCACTTCCCCGACACCCTCGAGGTCTGGTCGTTCGGCTCGGGGTACGGCGGCAACGCGATCCTGGCGAAGAAGTGCTTCGCGCTGCGGATCGCCTCGGTCATCGGCCGCGACGAGGGCTGGCTCGCCGAGCACATGCTGCTCATCCGTGTCATCGACCCGTCCGGCCGCGCCTACCACGTCGCCGCGGCGTTCCCGTCCGCCTGCGGCAAGACGAACCTGGCGATGCTGCGGCCGACCATTCCCGGTTGGCGCGTGGAGACCCTCGGCGACGACATCGCGTGGCTTCGCCCCGGCGACGACGGACGCCTGTGGGCGATCAACCCCGAGGCCGGCTTCTTCGGTGTCGCCCCCGGCACCGGCGAATCGACCAACGTCACCGCGGTGGAGACCCTCTGGGGCAACACGATCTTCACCAACGTCGCGCTCCGCCCCGACGGCGATGTCTGGTGGGAGGGCCTGACCGACACCCCGCCGGCCGAGCTCATCGACTGGGAGGGCAACCCCTGGACGCCCGGAAGCGGCCGGCCGGCCGCCCACCCCAACTCGCGCTTCACCGTCGGCGCCGCCCAGTGCCCCCAGATCGCCGAGGACTGGGACGCCCCGCAGGGCGTGCCGCTGGATGCGATCCTCTTCGGCGGCCGTCGGGCCACGAACGTCCCGCTCGTCGTGGAGGCGACCGACTGGACGCACGGCGTGTTCATGGGCGCCACGATCTCGTCGGAGCGGACGGCAGCCGCCGAGGGGACGGTCGGCGAGCTTCGCCGCGACCCGTTCGCGATGCTCCCGTTCTGCGGCTACAACATGGCCGACTACTTCGGGCACTGGCTGAAGGTCGGCCAGAAGCTCCGCTTCGACCGCGCGCCGCGCATCTTCCAGGTCAACTGGTTCCGGAAGGGGCCCGACGGGCGCTTCCTCTGGCCCGGATTCGGCGACAACGCGCGGGTCATCGACTGGATCATCCGCCGCATCGAGGGCGAGGTGCCCGCGGTCGACAGCCCGGTCGGGCGCCTGCCGCGCATCGAAGATCTGGACGTCGACGGCATCGACGTCTCGACAGAGGACCTGCAGCGCCTCTTCGCCATCGACCCGCAGTCGTGGCTCCAGGAGGCCGACCTCACCGACGAGTTCTTCCGCACCTTCGAGGGACGGATTCCGGCGGCTCTGTACGCCGAGCTCGCGGCGTTGCGCTACCGCCTCCAGCGGCCCTGAGGTCGCCGGCTCTGCGACGGATGGCCGGTCGACCGTCGGGCGCCCGCCTCGTCCGCCCCGGGAGGTGACATCAGCCCCACGGGCCTTGCATCCGTAGCCCGAAACGGCGTCACACGAGCAGCTGGTGGCGCGCGAGGTCGCGATAGAGCGGCGTCGTCTCCACCAGCTCGCCGTGCGTGCCCTGGCCGACCACGCGACCGTGGTCGAGCACCACGATGAGGTCGCTGTCGACGACGGTCGACAGCCGGTGGGCGATCACGATAAGGGTGCGGCCGGAAGCGACCGCGTCGATCGCGTCGCGCATGCGTTGCTCATTCAGCCCGTCCAGCGACGAGGTCGACTCGTCGAGGAGGAGGATGGGGGGCGCGGCCAGCAGGGCCCGGGCGATCGCGAGGCGCTGGCGCTCGCCCCCGGAGAGCATCACGCCGCTCTCGCCGACCGGGGCGTCGAGGCCCAGGGGGCTCCGCTCGAGCACCTCACCGAGGTTCACCGCCCGCAGGACTCGCTCGCACTCGGCGTCGGAGGCGTCGGGGGCGGCAAGTCGCAGATTCTCCGCGATCGTTCCGGCGAGGGTCGGGGCGTCCTGCTCGACGTACCCGAGCTGAGCGCGCAGCGCCGCGCGGTCCAGAGCCCGGACGTCCTGGCCGTCGAGCAGGATCGCCCCACCGGTCGGGTCGTAGAAGCGCTCGATGAGGGCGAGGGTCGTGCTCTTTCCCGCTCCCGACGGACCGACGAGCGCGACCCGCGCGCCGCGCGGCACGCGGAACGACACTCCGCGCAGCACCTCGCCGTCGGCCCCGCCCGGCGCGGACGCGGCGCTCGCGGCATCCTGTTCCTCGTCGCGGACGACCTCGATGGCGGAGGTGCCGACATGCGCCGACTCGAGGAGGGCCTTCGCCTCCCGCTCGGCGCTTCGCCGTGCCGCGATGACGTTCTCCGGATAGGAGAAGCGCACATCGACGAACTCGATCGCCGCGGGCGAGGCCGCCTCGGCGGAGGACGGCGAGCCGGCGGTCAGGCTTGCCGCGAGGCGGGCGTCGTCGGCGGTCTCGGTGGGGAGGTCGAGTACTTCCTGGATGCGCCCGAGCGCGCCCAGCGCCTGGTTCACCGAGGTGATGGCGCCGAAGAACGTCGCGAGCGGGCCGACGAGGAGGAAGAGGAAGATGACGAAGGTCACCAGGCTCGCCACCGAGATGGCGCCCGAGGCCACGCGGAACCCGCCGAGCCCGAGGACGACGAGGAGCGAGACCTGGAGGGCGATGCCCGCCACCGGCACGACGAGGGCCGAGACCTTCGCGATGCGCACCCCGACGTGGTACACCTCGGTCGCGACGCCGGTGATCGCATCCGTCTCCCGTTCGGTGGCCCCGGCTGCGCGGACCGTGCGGATCGATCCGATGGCCCGCTCCACGCCCGAGGCGAGTTCGCCCACCTTCTCCTGCTGCTCCTGCGTGGCCCGGCGGATCCGACCGCTGAGGATCCCCACGGCCGCCACCGAGACCCCGAGGACGAGGACGATCGCCCCGAGGAGAGCGGGGTCGATGATCGCCATGCCGATCACCGCCCCGACGAAGATCAGCGAGTTGCCGACGGCGTCGGCGAGCCCCTGGGTGAGGACGGCGTAGAGGAGGGTGGTGTCGGTGCCGACCCGTGAGACGAGGTCGCCCGTGCGGCGCGAGTCGAATTCGCTGATCGGGAGGCGGAGGATCCGTGCGACGAGTTTCCGTCGGCTGGAGTACACCACCGCTGTCCCGGTGCGCTGGAGGAGGTAGTGCTGGTAGCCGCCGATGATCGAGGCGGCGACGACGAGCGCCACGATCCCCCACACGAGCAGACCGAGCGTCTCGCCGGCCTGCACCCGCTCGATCACCTGTCCGACGAGCACCGGCTGGCCGAGGGTCGCCACCGCGCCGATGATGCTGAGGATCGCCACGACCACCAGCACGCCCCTGTGCTCGAGGAGGAAGGGGATCAGCTGCTTCAGGCTCGCGCGAGGGCCTTCCTGGGTCGCTCCGCGGCGGCCGCGGCGGCGGGATGGGCGGGTGGTGTCTGACATGAGGATGCTCCGGGGGATGAGGCTCAGCTACGACCGTACTTCTTGTGGGCTGCCTGTTTGCTCACACCGAGCGCCCCGGCGATGGCCTGCCAGGAGTATCCGAGCGTGCGGGCGCGACGCACCTGCACCTCCTCCGCCCGGGTCAGCTCGGTGCGCACCCGCGCGAGGCGCTGGAGTTCGGCGATCGGCTCAGGATCGGGCGCGTACCCGATCAGCGTGCGCAGGTCGTCGCTGGACACGGTTTCCCTCCCTCTCGGCCGCGGCGCGGCATCCGTCGTCAACCGTAGGTGACGTTCTCCGCGCTGTCAACCGATGTTGACGCGTGCGCGCCCGGGTCCGCCCCCCGACCCCAACCCCCTCACCTTGTTCCTTCGTCGCAGATGTACGCGATCGACCGGGATAGGCGTGCATATGCGACGAGCGAACGGGTGCCAGGGGTCCCGGGTGACCTGAGCCAACCGCCGCCACCACCACCGGCTCGACCCTCGAGTCGCCGTCCCCTGCTTCGTTCGTCGCAGATGTACACGTTCGAGCGGGATAGGCGTGCATTTGCGACGAACGAGTCGGATAGGGCGGGTTCGACGCTCATGCGCCGGCTCTCACCCCCGCCGCGCCCCACCCAGCCGCCCGGGGCCCCGCCCCCGGCCACCCCCACGCGACTTCGTTCGTCGCAGATGTACGCCGGAGGGCGCCCGTGGCGTGCATAGGCGACGAACGAAGCGGGGAACGAGGGAAGAGGGCGGCGAACGAAGCGGCGGAAGCAGGGAAAGGGAATGGATGCCGCGGCGCGGCGGGAAAGCAAGAGAACGGATGCCGCGGAGCGGCCGATCCGGCACGACAGCAGTGTCGGAGGTCGCGGGTAGGGTGGTCCGGTGCCTGAGCCCGTGATCCGCGCCGAGAACCTCGTGAAGACGTACTCGTCGAAGGGGAAGCCCGACTTCGTCGCCGTCGACGGGCTGTCGTTCGAGGTGGCGCCGGGCGAGTCCTTCGGGCTCCTCGGGCCGAACGGTGCGGGCAAATCCACCACCATGAAGATGGTCGGCGCGGTCTCGACGCGCACGCGCGGGGAGCTCAGCATCCTGGGCCTCGACCCCGACCGGTACGGTCCCGAGATCCGCTCGCGCCTGGGCGTGGTGCCGCAACAGGACAATCTCGACGCCGAGCTGAACGCTCGCGAGAACCTCTACATCTACGGACGGTACTTCGGGCTGCCGAGCAAGGTCTGCCACGAGAAGGCCGACGAGCTGCTGGCGTTCGCGCAGCTGGAAGACAAGGCGAAGAACAAGGTCGAGCAGCTGTCGGGCGGGATGAAGCGGCGTCTCACGATCGCCCGCGGCCTCATCAACGACCCGCGGATCCTGCTGCTCGACGAGCCCACGACGGGCCTTGACCCGCAGGCGCGTCACGTCCTGTGGGACAGGCTCTTCCGCCTCAAGGAGCGCGGCACCACCCTCGTCCTCACCACGCACTACATGGATGAGGCCGAGCAGCTGTGCGACCGCCTCATCGTGGTCGACAAGGGGCGGATCATGGCCGAGGGGACGCCGGCCTCGCTCATTCGCGAGCACTCCAGTCGTGAGGTGCTCGAGGTCCGCTTCGGCTCCGACCGGAACGAGCAGGTCGCACCGCAGCTGGAGGGCCTCGGCGACAGCGTCGAGGTTCTGCCCGACCGCATCCTCATCTACACCGACAACGGTGAGCGCGCTCTCGAACGAGTGACGCAGCTCGGCTTCGAGCCGATCACGTCGCTCGTCCGTCGCTCCAGCCTCGAAGACGTCTTCCTGCGCCTGACCGGAAGGTCGCTGATCGAATGAGCGCGGAGCCGATGAGCGGCCCGGCGACAGCGAAAGCGCCGCAGCCGAGCCTGGACGAGCTGCGCGCCGAAGCGATGGCCTGGGGACGCAAGCCCCGCGCCTATGGTTCGTGGTACGTCACCGAGCACATGGTGCGCGCGATGCGCGCCTACGGGTGGACGATCGTCGTCGGTGCCCTCGGGCAGCCGATCGTCTACCTGCTGGGCCTGGGCTTGGGCCTCGCGGCGCTGATCGAGGCGCCGGTGTCCGACGGCGGCGTCACCGTCAAGTACGTCGTCTTCGTCGCGCCCGCTCTCCTCATGACCGCCACGATCGCCGTCGCCAGCGAGGAGTTCACGTATCCGGTGATGGCGGGCTTCAAGTGGCGCCGGTACTTCTACGGCTTCAACGCCTCCGCGCTGTCCTCCCCGCAGATCGCCCACGGCGTCATCCTCGGAGCCACCGCCCGCATGATCGTGGTGGGTGCGGCGTACTACGTGTTCCTCGTGCTCTTCCAGGCGATCCCGAATCCCGAGACCGGCTGGATCTCGGTCTTCATCTCGATCCTCGCAGGCCTCGCCTTCGGCGTCCCGATCATGGCTTACGCCGGATCGATCGAAGACGACAAGGGGCAGTTCGCCCTCGTGCAGCGCTTCATCTTCATGCCGATGTTCCTCTTCTCGGGCACGTTCTACCCGCTGTCGACGCTCGGCTGGCTGCAGGTGATCGGATGGATTTCCCCGCTCTGGACGCCACCGAGCTCGGCCGCCTGGTCACCTACGGCCGGCCCGAGAGCATGCTGATGGTCGGGGTGCACGTGGTGTACCTCGTCGCCCTCACCGTCGGCGCCGCATTCCTCGCGCGCCGGATCTTCGTGCGGAGGCTCGCGAAATGACCGCCACCGCCCTCGAGCCGCAGACCCGCGCCGGCGGCGTGCGGTCGCTCTGGGCCGGAAACCCGCAGGCGGTCGTGCAGCGCGGTCTCATCGCGGCGCGCTCGTCGAACTGGATCGTCGTGCTCTCGGGCTTCTTCGAGCCCGTCTTCTACCTGCTGTCGATGGGCGTGGGGCTCGGCGCGCTCATCGGCGATGTCACGACCGCCTCCGACCTGGAGGTGTCGTACGCCGCGTTCATCGCCCCCGCGCTCCTGGCGGTCTCGGCGATGAACGGCGCGGTGTACGACTCCACCTGGAACGTCTTCTTCAAGTTCAACTACGGCAAGCTCTACGAGGGCATGCTGGCGACCTCGCTCGGCCCGCTCGACGTGGCACTGGGAGAGATCCTCTATGCGCTGCTGCGAGGACTCGTCTACGCCAGCGGGTTCATGGTGATCATGCAGTTCGCGGGGTTGAACCTCGCCTGGACGGCGATTCTCGCCATCCCCGCGGTCCTCCTCATCGCGTTCGGGTTCGCAAGCCTCGGGATGGCGATCACGAGCTACATGAAGGCGTTCCAGCACATGGACTGGATCAACTTCGTGATGCTGCCCATGTTCCTGTTCTCGGCGACGTTCTATCCGCTGAGCGTCTACCCCGACTGGCTCGTCCCCGTCATCCAGGCCCTCCCGCTCTGGCACGGCGTCGAGCTCATCCGCGGCCTCACCCTCGGCGATCTCAGCTGGGGGATGCTCTGGCACGTCCTGTACTACGTGGTGATGATCGCCGTCGGCCTGATCTTCACCACGAAGCGCCTGCGCGCCCTCTTCCTCGACTGAGAACGGGCGCCGCAGTACACTCGGCGCCACTGTTCACCCCAGGACCGTGCTGTCACGGAAGGGACGCCCGTGGACCTCGCCACCCTCCTCGCCTTCTCCCTCGCCGCGGTGGTCGCCATCGCGATCCCCGGGCCCACGGTCCTGCTCGCCCTCGCGAACGGCTCCCGGTACGGCGTCAAACGCGCCACCGCCGGGATGCTCGGTGCCGTGGCATCCGATGTCGTCCTCGTCGTCGCGGTGGGCATCGGGCTCGGTGCCCTGCTCCTCGCGAGCGAGCTGGCATTCACCGTCGTGAAGTGGGTGGGGGTGGCCTATCTCGCATTCCTCGGGATCCGGATGCTGCTGTCCCGCGGCGCACTTCTCCACGGCGACCCGGCCGCCGACCCGCGCGGCTCGCGCCGCGCACTGTTCCTCCGCAGCTTCCTCGTCGCGGTGACGAACCCGAAGGGGTACCTCTTCGTCGGCGCGCTCCTGCCGCAGTTCGTCGACCCCGCCGCACCGCCGCTGCCGCAGTACCTGCTCATCGGCGTGGTGTTCTGCGCGCTCGACTTCGCGATCATGCTCGGCTACGCCGTCCTGGGGTCCGGTGCCGTGCGCCTCCTCAAGCGACGGGGCGCGGTGTGGCTCGAACGGGTCTCGGGCGCTGTGCTGCTCGGGCTCGCCGCGTGGCTGGCGACATCTCGACGGGTTCCCGCCTGAGTCTCAGAGCGATCCGGTGGCTCCGACCCCGAGGTCGGCGTCGTAGTCGACGTCCTTCGTCTCGGGCGCAAGTGCCAGGGCGATGAAGGTGAGCACCCCCATCGCCGAGAGGTAGAGCCCCACGAGCCAGGGATTCCCGTCGCCCAGCTGCCACAGGGCCACGGCGATGATCGGCGCCACGGCGGCGCCCAGGATCGACGAGACGTTGTATGCGATCGCCGAGCCCGAGTAGCGCACATTCGTCGGGAAGAGCTCCGGGAGAACCGCGCCCATGGGCCCGAAACTCCATCCCATGAGCATGAAGCCGAAGATGAGGAACGCCTGGGTCAGCGCACCGGTGAACTTCGGGTCGGCAGAGGGCAGCAGGAAGACCGAGAACGACAGCCCGAACACCACGATGAGACCGGTGACCCACATCAGCAGGGTCCGCCGTCCGATCGCGTCGGCGATCGGACCCGACAGCAGGGTGAAGATGCCGAAGAAGACCACGCCGATGATCTGCATGATGACGAAGTCGGTGTACCCGAAGCCAAGCCCCGGATAGAACTGCGCGGCGAAGGCGGCCTCGTCGAAGGCGCGGCCGGCGGACTCCGCGGCCGCCCGCGCCGCGGCGCTCGCGGACTCCAGGTCGGCCGGCTTCGTCCCGTAGGACAGCGTGAACTGCGTCATCAGGTAGAACAGCACGTAGGTCGCCAGCATGATGAACGTGCCGAGGATCGCCTGCCGCCAGTAGCGGCGAAGCACCGTGCCGACGGGGAAGCGGCGGATCACGCCCTTCTGCTCGGCCTTCACGAACGTGTCGGATTCCACCAGCCGCAGGCGCACCCACAGGCCGATGATCACCATCACCGCCGAGAACAGGAACGGCACGCGCCATCCCCACGCCAGGAACGCGTCCGAGCGCAGCGCGGGGTCTTCCGGGTGCGGGAGGAGGAAGTAGATCGTCAAGAACACCGAGTTGGCGATGATGAAGCCGAGCGGTGCTCCCAGCTGCGGGAACGTGCCGTACCAGGCCCGCTTACCCGCCGGTGCGTTCTCGGTGGCCACCAGCGCCGCCCCCGACCACTCGCCGCCCAGGGCGAAGCCCTGCGCGAGCCGCAGGATCAGCAGCAGCAGCGCCGCCCACAGACCGATGTCGTTGAAGGTCGGGAGGCACCCGATGAGGAAGGTCGCGATCCCCATGGTGAGAAGGGATGCCACGAGCGTGGCCTTGCGCCCGAAGCGATCGCCGAAATGCCCGAAGATGACCGCACCGAGCGGCCGGGCGACCATCGCGGCGCCGAAGACGCCGAACGACGCCAGGAGCGAGGTGGTGTCGTTGCCCGTGGGGAAGAAGAGCAGCGGGAAGACCAGCACCGACGCGGTGGCGTAGACGTAGAAGTCGTAGAACTCGATCGTCGTGCCGACCAGGCTCGCCGTGATGACGCGCGAGCGGGGGTTGGCCGGGGCGGCGGGCGAGGAAGCGGCGGCGGAGTCGGTGGCCTGGGTCATCGCCTCACCACAGCACCGCGATGGCGGCGTTGGCGAAGGTGAGGACGCCGATCGACCAGAAGAGGGCCGGCGGCGTGGCATCCGTCTTCCGCTGGCGGGCGCGGGCGATGCCGATCACCGCGCCGATCGCGAGGAGGATCACGAGCTTCACGCCGATCTTGGCGTAGTTCAGCTCGATGCCCGCCGGCCACGGCGCGGCGAGGATGAGTCCCGCGACACCGGCGATGAGGAGGCCCCAGTCCATGACCCGAGTGGCCTGACGTCGACGCGAGACGGCCTCGACGACCCAGGCGCCGAAGAGCACCGCGAACCCGGTGAGGTGGACGAGCACGACGAGGTGGCGCAGGAATTCCATAGCTCAGAGGGTAGGGGGCGCCTCGCCGCCTCGCCAGGAAGGCGCGCCTGAGCCTCCGCTCAGACCCCACCCCGCGCCCCCTCTCAGCGGAGCAGGGGTCGGGGGAGAGAGGAGGTCAGCCGCGCAGGGCGCGGAGGACGATCGCTGTGCGGAGAGCGGCGTCGGCCGCCTCGGCCCCCTTGTCCTCCTTCGAGCCTTCGAGCCCCGCACGGTCGAGCCCCTGCCGCTCATCGTCGAGGGTGAGCACGCCGAACCCGACGGGTTTGCCGGTGTCCAGCGCCACCCGCGTGAGCCCGTCGGTCGCGGCGGCCGAGACGTACTCGAAGTGCGGGGTGCCGCCGCGGATGATCACCCCGAGGGCCACGACGGCGTCGGCTCCGGCCTCGAGCGCCGCCTTCGCGGCGACCGGCAGCTCGAACGAGCCCGGAACGCGCACCAGGCGGTAGTCGGCGCCAGAGGCGTCGAGCACCCGCTCGGCGCCCGTGATCAGGCCGTCGCTGATGGCCGCGTGCCACGTGCCGGCGACGACGACGACCTGCAGGCCGGTGCCGTCGATCTCGTCGACGGCGATCGGTGCTCCCTTGCCGCTCATGCGACCCCCTCCTTCATGTGGGCGATGGCTTCGGCCAGATCGCCCTCGTCGATGATGTGACCCATGCGGTCCCGCTTGGTGGCCAGGTACTGATGGTTGTTGGGACCGACCCCGACGAGGAGCGGCACCTGTTCGACGATGTCCAGGCCGAACCCGCGCAGCTGCGCGACCTTGTCGGTGTTGTTGGTCAGCAGCCGCACCTTCTCGATTCCGAGGTCGGCGAGGATGCCGGCTGCGGCGGCGTAGTCGCGGGCATCGGCCGGGAGGCCGAGGGCGAGGTTCGCGTCGACGGTGTCGAGTCCGCGCTCCTGCAGGCTGTACGCGCGCAGCTTGTTGATGAGTCCGATGCCCCGACCCTCGTGGCCGCGCATGTAGATGACCACGCCGCCGTCCTGCTCGATCGCATCCAGCGCCGCATCCAGCTGCGGGCCGCATTCGCACTTGAGCGAACCGAAGGCTTCGCCGGTGAGGCATTCCGAGTGCACCCGCACGAGCGGGGCGTCACCGGTGAGCTCGCCCGAGATGACCGCGAGGTGGTCGGTGCCGGTAACCCGGTCCTTGTACGCGCGGAAGCGGAACTCGCCGTGCGAGGTCGGCACCGTCGCCTCGGCGCGCAGGCTCACCCGCCGGCGCTGGGCCGCGTGCGCGGCGGCGTCGACGGGGTCGACCTCGTCGAGGTGGGCGATGAGCTGCTCGATGGTGATGAGCGGGATGCCGTCGCGGGCGGCGAGTTCGACCAGGCCCGGCATCCGCATCATGGATCCGTCTTCGGCGACGACCTCGGCGATCGCGCCGACCGGGGGGAGCCCCGCGAGCTTCATCAGCTCCACGGCGGCCTCGGTATGCCCGGCGCGCTCGCGCACGCCCCCGTCGACGGCGCGCAGCGGCAGGACGTGCCCGGGGCGGATGACCGAGGTCGGCGTGGATGCGACATCGGCGAGCACATTCAGGGTGTGCGCCCGGTCGCTCGCGCTGATGCCGGTGGAGACGCGGTCCGCAGCGTCGACGCTCACGGTGTAGGCGGTGCCGCGGGCGTCTTCGTTCACCTCGACCATCGGTGGGAGGTCGAGCCGATCGGCCCAGTCGGCGGGCATCGGCGCACAGACGAAGCCGCTGGACCACCGCACCGTCCAGGCCACCCATTCGGGGGTCGCCAGCTGCGCGGACAGGATGATGTCACCTTCGTTCTCGCGGTCCTCATCGTCGACGACGATGACGGGCTTGCCCGCGCGGAGCGCATCGAGGGCGTCGGAGAGGGGGGAAAGGCTCATCGGGAGCCTCCTTCTTTCGGGACGGCGACAGCCGTCGGGGGGAATGCGAGAAGGCGCTGCACGTGCCGCGCCAGGATGTCGGTCTCGAGGTTGACGGCGTCGCCGGCGTCTCGGGAGCCGAGGGTGGTGGCCTTGAGGGTCTCGGGGATGAGGGACACCTCGAACCACGGCTCGGCCGCCCCGGGCGCACTCACGGCGCTGACGGTGAGCGAGACCCCGTCCACGGCGATCGAGCCCTTGTCGACGACGAGGGGGGCGAGGTGTGCGGGGAGGGCGATGCGGACGACGCGCCACTGGGCACCCGGGCGCACCTCGACGACGGTCCCGGTGCCGTCGATGTGCCCCTGCACGATGTGGCCGCCGAGCCGCCCGTGCGCGGCGGTCGCGCGCTCGAGATTCACGGGGCGTCCTGCGGCGACGCCCGCGAGAGTCGACATGTCGAGGGTCTGACGCATCACGTCAGCGGTGAACCAGTCGTCTCCGCGGTCGACGACGGTGAGGCACACGCCGCTGACGGCGATCGAGTCGCCGTGCCCGGCGTCCGACACCGCCTTCGGGGCGCGCACCGTCAGTCGCAGTCCGTCGCCGGACGGGGCGACGGCGGTGACGGCGCCGATCTCTTCGATGATTCCGGTGAACATCAGCTGTCCTTCTCATTCGTGGCGGAGGAGGTCGTCGCCGGACGCGCGACGAGCAGGACGTCGTCGCCGAGACGTTCGACGCGGGAGAGGGTGAGGCGCACGGCCGCACCGATCGTCTCGACGCCGATGTCGTCGAGCGCCAGACGCGGACCGCCGAGGAGGGTGGGGGCGATGTAGGCGATGACCTCGTCGACGAGGCCCGCGCGCACGAACGCCGAGGCCAGCGTCGGCCCGCCCTCGACGAAGACGCGCTGCACGCCCTCGCGACGCAGGTCGTTCAGCACCCGGGGGAGGTCGTGCGAGGAGAAGAAGAGGGGGCCCTGCGGATGCCGCCGCACGGCCGCATCGGCAGGGGTCGCGCGCTGGCCGATGACCACGGGACGCGGCTGGCGGGCGAGGAGGGAGCCGTCGACGTCGCGGGCGGTCAACGACGGGTCGTCAGCCAGCACGGTGCCGGTACCGACGACGATCGCGTCGGCCATCGCCCGGCGTCGGTGCACATCCTCCCGCGCGGCGGGACCGGTGATCCACTGGCTGGTGCCGTCGGAAGCGGCGACGCGGCCATCGAGGGACTGCGCCCACTTCACCGTGACGTGCGGGCGGCCGAGGCGCTGCACGGTCAGCCAGCGGGAGAGGAGTTCTCGACCCTCGTCGCCGAGCACGCCGGCCTCGACCTCCACGCCCGCCGCGCGCAGGGTGCCGGCGCCGCCGGCGGAGGCGACGCCGGGATCGTCGACGGCGTAGAGGACGCGCGAGATGCCTGCGGCCAGGAGCGCCTGGCTGCACGGCCCCGTGCGTCCGGTGTGGTTGCAGGGCTCGAGGGTCACCACGGCCGTGGCGCCCTCCGCCTCACCGGGGGAGAGGCGGGACAGCGCATCGACCTCGGCGTGAGGAGTGCCTGCGCCGCGATGCCACCCCTCGGCCAGGATCCGGCCGTCGGGCGCGAGGATGACCGCTCCGACCTGGGGGTTGAAGCCCGCGGGGCCATTCAGCGCCAGCGCGAGCGCCCGACGCATCGCGTCGCGCTCGACGTCTCGCACCGTCATCCGTCTTCCCTCGTCCGTCCGATCGACCCTCACGGGCACCGGGGCGCGGGAACGACAGGCGCGGACGCCTGACGTGCTTCTCCCATCCGGACTCGCGAAGATGTTCCTTCGCATCACCGTCGGTTCCGGAATTCCACCGGATCAGGTCGGGCTGCACCCTTTCGGATGCGATGCCGTCGCTCGCGGACTGTCACCGCCGGTTCGGAATCTCACCGACCCCGGAGCACGTTGCTGCTCACGAGTGTAGTCAACGCGCTCGCCGCGGTTTCATTCCCGCGCATGGGCGTTCCCGGGACCGGCGTCGGGCGGCGTCACGGCGAGGTCGCGCGCGGTGGATTCGTCGAGGATGACGTCGGTGATGAGCCCTGCACGCAGCGCGCCGCGAAGGCTCGGCACCTTCGCTCGGCCGGCGACGATTCCGACGCGCCGGGGAGCCCGGCGGAGGACGGAGAAGTCCGGCCCCGTCGCACGTTCGTTCAGCGGGATGCCGTCGCTCGAGCCGTCGGCGCGGTAGAACACCGTCGCGACGTCGCCGACGACGTGCTCGCGGCTGAGGGCGCGGTAGTCCTCCGCGTCGAGATAGCCGCCCTGGTAGACGTGGCTCGGCACTTCGGCGAAGGGGGAACCGACGCCGAAGACCGCGAGGTCGAGGCTCGCCTGCATCTCCAGCACCCGCCGGATCGAGCGCTCGCGCCAGAACGCGCGCTTGGTGGCCGGGTCATCGAAGAAGGCCGGCACGGGGAACTGGTGCACCTGTGCGCCGAAGGCGTCGCCGAACCGGCTCAGCAGCTCGCTGGCGTACATGATGCCCGTCGTGCGCATGTTGCCGGCGCCGTTGAGCTGGACCACATCGGTGTTGTGTGTCACACGCCGCGGCAGGTGGCGGCTGACCGCGCCGATCGTGGATCCCCAGGCGATGCCGACGCTCTGGTTGGAGTCGACCCAGCTCGCCAGGGTCCGCGCAGCCGACAGGGCGACGCGGTCGAGGCGCTCGACGTCGCTCGCGCGGTCGGGAACCGGGACGATGTGGGCGGTCACTCCGAACCGGTCGCGGATGTCGGCGGCGAGCCGGGACGGGCCCTCGAGGGGGGAGTGGATGACGATCTCGACGAGGCCGGTCTCGCGCGCCTGACTGAGCAGGCGCGAGACGGATGACCGCGAGGTGCGCAGCTCCCGGGCGATGGCGTCCATCGTGAGGTCCTGCATGTAATACAGCTGCGCGGCGCGGAGAGCGTCACGCGTCCGCTCGGGAAGGACGGTCTCCGAGATGTCGGCCGATTTCGGCATCATCCTCTCCTTTGCACATATGTGCAAGATGATTGCACTGACGTTCGGGCGGGGTCAGGATGTATTCATCCAGATAATGCGGTGCCGCGCAAGGGGACATCGCGAGAGGAGTCCCGGTGAGCAGCCAGCCCGCTACATCAGAACCCACGTCGCAGCGCGCCGAGGTGCGCGCGATCGCCGCGGATCCGACGGCCGACGTCGTCATCATCGGCGGCGGCATCAACGGCATCGCGACCTTCCGAGACCTGGCGCTGCAGGGCGTGAAGGTGATCCTCGTCGAGCGCGATGACTTCGTCTCCGGTGCCTCCAGCGCGTCGTCGCACATGATCCACGGCGGCATCCGCTACCTCGAGAACGGCGAGTTCCGCCTGGTGCGCGAGTCGGTCGTCGAGCGCAACGCCCTCATCAAGTCCGCGCCGCACTACGTCCGGCCGCTCCCCACGACGGTGCCGATCTTCTCCACCTTCTCGGGTCTGTTCTCCGCTCCCCTCCGCTTCCTCACCCATAAGCAGGGCAAGCCCTCGGAGCGCGGCGCGCTGCTGATCAAGGTGGGCCTGACGATCTACGACTTCTTCTCGCGCGACGGCGGCGCGGTGCCCCGCCACCGGTTCTACGGTCGCAAGCGCTCGCTCTCGGAGCTCCCGGCGCTCAACGGCGATGTGAAGTACACCGCCACCTACTTCGACGCCAGCATGCACGACCCCGAGCGGCTCGCCCTCGACGTCCTCTACGACGGCCTGGCCGCCGGACCCCACGCCCGGGCGGCGAACTACCTGTCGGCGGTCGGGATGTCCGCGTCCGGTCTGCGGGTGCGCGACGAGGTGACGGGGGAGGAGTTCGAGCTCACCTCCGACGTTGTCGTGAACGCCTCCGGCCCGTGGACCGACCTCACCAACGAGTCGCTTGGTCGCGACACCGCGTACATGGGCGGCACGAAAGGGTCGCACATCGTGCTCGACAACCCGGCGCTGCTCGAGGCCACGGGTGGCCGCGAGATCTTCTTCGAGCATGAAGACGGCCGCATCGTCCTCATCTACCCCCTCAAGGGCCGCGTGATGGTCGGCACCACCGACATCGACCACGACATGCGCGCCCCCGCCGTGTGCACGGAAGAGGAGGTCGACTACTTCTTCGATCTCGTCGCGCACGTGTTCCCCGACATCTCCGTCGACCGCTCCGAGATCGTCTACCGGTTCGCAGGGGTTCGCCCGCTGCCGCGCCACGACGACACCCAGCCCGGTTTCGTCTCGCGCGACTACCGCGTCGAACAGGCCACGGCCTCCGGTCGCCCGCAGACGACCGTGCTGAGCCTCGTGGGCGGCAAGTGGACGACGTTCCGGGCTCTCGGCGAGCAGCTCTCCGACCGCGTGCTGGGGATTCTCGGACGTCGACGGGTGCGCAGCACCGCGGGCCTCATGATCGGCGGCGCCGAGGGGTACCCCCGCACGCAGCGCGCCCGCGCCACCTGGGTCGAGAGCCACCGGGGTCACCTCGACGCCGCGCGCGCCGACCAGCTTCTGGAGCGCTACGGCACCCGCGCTGCCGCGCTCATTGAGGCCCTGCCCGAGGACGACCGGCCGCTGCGGACCCTGCCCGACTACAGCACCGGCGAGATCACCTACCTCACCCGCACCGAGTACGTCGTGCACCTCATCGACGTGCTGCTGCGGCGCACGAGCGTGGCGTTCGTGGGATCGGTCACGATGCCCGTCCTGCAGGAGCTCAGCGAGGTCGTCGGCGACGCGCTCGGCTGGGACGCCGAGCAGCGCGCTGAAGAGGTCGCCGCCAGCGCCCGCCTCCTTGCGGAGCGGCATGGTGTCGATCTGACGCAGGACGCCGTACTCTCATGATCGTCATGACCGGCGCTGCGGCGTCGGTCATGTCGCCCCGGTCGTCGGGGGGCGCGGTTCCCGGCGACCATCCGTGACGCGGCATTGGGGCCGCACGACGAAAGAAGGTCAATGTGGACAATCTGGGTATCGTCTTCATCTCGGAGGTGATCGGCACGATGCTGCTCACCCTTCTGGGTTGTGGCGTCGTCGCCAACGTCGCCCTGACGAAGACAAAGGGCTTCGCCGGCGGATTCCTGCTGGTGAACTTCGGCTGGGGCCTCGCGGTCTTCGCCGGTGTGACCGTCGCCTACGTCTCCGGCGCGCACCTGAACCCTGCGGTGACGCTGGGCCTGGTCGCCAACGGCGCGACGGAGTTCGGTCAGGGTGTGCCGGTCGGACCCCTCTCGATCCTCGTGTACATCGGCGCGCAGATGATCGGTGCCTTCATCGGTGCCGTGCTGGCCTGGGCGGGTTACAAGAAGCACTTCGACGCCGAGGAGGACGCAGCCACCAAGCTCGGCGTCTTCTCCACCGGCCCCGCCATCCGCACCTACGGCTGGAACCTCGTCACGGAGATCATCGGCACCTTCGTGCTGGTCTTCGTGGTGATCGGCTTCGGCCGCAACGGCGACCCGTCGGGTCTGGCCGCCCTCGGCGCCCTCCCCGTCGCCCTCCTCGTCGTCGGCATCGGCGCGTCGCTCGGTGGCCCGACGGGGTACGCGATCAACCCCGCGCGTGACCTCGGGCCCCGCATCGCCCACGCCATCCTTCCGATCAAGAACAAGGGCGGAAGCGACTGGAGCTACTCCTGGGTGCCGATCGTCGGACCGATCATCGGCGGTGTCCTCGCCGGTTTCGCCGCGATCCCGCTGATGCCGATCCTGGGCTGAGTCCCGGCATCCGCTGCACGCCATCACACGCACGACGAACCATCCGCAACGAGACAAAGGAGTATCACGCATGGCCGACTACATCCTCGCGATCGACCAGGGCACGACGTCCACCCGGGCGATCATCTTCGACAAGTCCGGCAGCATCATCCAGAGCGGTCAGCTCGAGCACGAGCAGATCTTCCCGCGCGCCGGCTGGGTCGAGCACGACCCGATGGAGATCTGGCGCAACACCCGTGAGGTGATCGGACAGGCGCTGTCCAAGGCCGACCTCACCCGCCACGACATCGCGGCGATCGGCATCACGAACCAGCGCGAGACGGCGGTGGTCTGGGACAAGAACACCGGTGAGCCGGTCTATAACGCCATCGTCTGGCAGGACACCCGGACGCAGGGCATCGTCGACAAGCTCGCCGCCGACGGCGGCACCGAGCGGTTCAAGTCGGTCGTGGGTCTTCCGCTGGCGACCTACTTCTCGGGCACCAAGATCGTCTGGATCCTCGACAACGTCGAGGGTGCCCGCGAGCGCGCCGAGCGCGGCGACCTCCTGTTCGGAACCACCGACACCTGGGTGCTGTGGAACCTCACCGGCGGCGTCGACGGCGGTGTGCACGCCACCGATGTGACTAACGCCTCGCGGACGATGTTCATGGACCTGGAAACCTTGTCGTGGCGGGAGGACATCCTCGACACGTTCGGCGTGCCGCTGTCGATGATGCCCGAGATCCGCAGCTCGTCCGAGGTCTACGGTCACGCCGAGAGCTCGAGCCTGCTGCGCGAGACGCCGATCGCCGGCATCCTCGGCGACCAGCAGGCCGCGACCTTCGGGCAGGCGGCGTTCGAGCAGGGGGAGGCGAAGAACACCTACGGCACGGGCAACTTCATCATCTTCAACACCGACACCGAGATCGTCCACTCGCAGAACGGGCTGCTGACCACCCTGGGCTACAAGCTCGGCGACGAGCCGGCCCACTACGCCCTGGAGGGTTCGATCGCCGTGACCGGGTCGCTCGTGCAGTGGCTGCGCGACAACCTGGGCATCATCTCCTCGGCGCCGGAGGTGGAGACCCTCGCCGCCAGCGTCGAGGACAACGGCGGGGCGTACTTCGTCCCCGCGTTCTCGGGCCTGTTCGCGCCGTACTGGCGTCCCGACGCCCGCGGCGCGCTGGTGGGGCTCACCCGGTACGTCAACAAGGGGCACATCGCGCGCGCGGCGCTGGAGGCCACGGCCTTCCAGACCCGCGAGGTGATCGATGCGGTCAACGCCGACTCGGGGGTGCCGCTGACGGAGCTGAAGGTCGACGGAGGCATGATCGCCAACGACCTGCTGATGCAGTTCCAGGCCGACATCCTCGGCGTCCCGGTCGTCCGCCCGGTCGTCGCCGAGACCACCGCCCTCGGCGCGGCCTATGCGGCGGGTCTCGCGGTCGGGTTCTGGTCGGGCCTGGACGACCTGTCCAAGAACTGGCAGGAAGACCGCCGCTGGGAGCCGAAGATGGATGACGCCGAGCGCGAGCGTCTGCTACGCAACTGGAAGAAGGCTGTGACCAAGACCTTCGACTGGGTCGACAAAGACGTGTCGTGAGTTTCGCGTGAACAACGGGGAGGTCGCTCGGGCGGCCTCCCCGTTGCCGTGTCAGCGGGGCGTCACCTCAGCGCGCGCTCATTTCAGCAGGCGTGAGAGGCGTCGATCGGCGAGGATCTTGCCGCCCGTCTGGCAGGTGGGACAGTACTCCAGGGAGTTGTCGGCGAAGAACACGCTGCGCACCTCATCACCGCAGACCGGGCACGCCTCCCCGCGACGGCCGTGCACCCGCATCCCGCGTCGCTTGGCGTCCTTGAGATCGGCCGGTGGTTTTCCGGATGCCGCGGCCAGCGCCTCCGCGAGGGTGTCGGTCATCGCCTGGTACAGGCGGTCGATCTCGGCGTCGTCGAGCCCGGCCGCGAGAGCGTACGGCGACATCTTCGCGGCGTGGAGGATCTCGTCGGAATAGGCGTTGCCCACTCCCGCGATGATCGACTGGTCGCGAAGAACGCCCTTGATCTGCGTGCGGCGGCCGGCGAGGAGCGCGGCGAAGGCATCGCGGTCGAAGGCGGGGTCGAGCGGATCGGGTCCGAGACGGGCGATGCCGGGAACCTCCCCGGGGTCGCGGACGACCGAGACGGCGAGCGACTTCTTCGTTCCGGCCTCGGTGAGGTCGAAGCCCGAGCCGTCGTCGAACCCGACGCGAAGGGCGATCGGAGTCTTTCCGGGGCGGATGACCGTCGACGGCAGGGCGTCGTACCACCGCAGCCAGCCGGCTTTGGCGAGGTGGAAGACGAGGTGCGGGGCCACGGCACTGTCCGTGTCGGCTGCCGCGGCGGCGGTGGCGATGTCGATGAACTTGCCGTGTCGCTCCACGCCGGTGACGGTCGCGCCGACGAGCGCGGTGATCGGCGGGTCGTAGGTCTTCAGGGCGGCGATGTTCGCGACGGTCGCGCGGGTGATGGTGTGGTCTTTCAGGCGGCCGTGGAGGAACTCCACGAGTCCCTGCACCTCGGGCATCTCCGGCATCCCCTCATCCTGGCACGCAGGAAGGGCTGAGGTCAGGGGTGGAGCACCGGCCAGGGGACGGGAGTGCGGTCGTCGGTGCGGAGGATCCCGGCGACCCAGCCGTCATCGCGTCCGGCGGGTCCGACGAGAGCCTGGCGGAGCAGCCCCTCATAGCGGAAGCCCACGGCGCGGGCCGCCGACGCCGAACCGACGTTGCCGGCGACCGCTCGCCATTCGACGCGGACGAGGTCGAGGCCCTGCGGCGCGAAGGCGAAGTCGAGCACGGCCGTGGCGGCCTCGGCGAGCAGGCCCCTGCCGCGGAAGGGCGCGGCCATCCAGAACCCGATCTCGCCGCATCCCTGGGTCGCGCCGAGTCGGTGCATGCCGATCATTCCGGCCAGGGCCCCATCATGGCGGATCGCCCAGTTCGTCGAGACCCCCTCCGCCCACTGCGTGGGGACGAGGTCGATGAACTTCTCGGCGTGCTCGCGGACGTACGGCCGGGGCACGGTGGTGTATCGCTGGATGTCGGGGTCTTGGCAGGCGTGGAACACAGCGTCGGTATCGGCCCGGGTCGGCAGCGACAGCACCAGCCGACGGGTGCGAAGGATGGCGGGCTGCATGCCGCCACCCTACGGCGGGTCAGGCGCGGCGCAGCAGCCCCACGCTGTCGTACACCTTCGACAGCGTGTCGTCGGCGACCTCGGCGGCGCGTGCCGCGTTGATCGCCAGGACGCGGTCGAGCTCTGCCGGGTCGCTCAGCAGCTCCATCGCGCGGGCCCGCACCGGCTCGAACTCGGCGACGACGATCTCGGCGAGACCCTTCTTGAAGTCTCCGTATCCGCGGCCGGCGTACTCGTCCTCGATCGAGGCGATCTGGCGCCCGGTGAGGGCGGCGTAGATGACCAGCAGGTTCGACACACCGGGCTTGTTCTCCCGGTCGAAGCGGACGGCGCCCTCGCTGTCCGTGACGGCGCGCATGATCTTCTTCGCGCTCACCGCCGGGTCGTCCAGCAGCCACAGCACGCCCGCCTCCGACTCCGCGGACTTCGACATCTTCGCCAGGGGGTTCTGCAGATCGTAGATGCGAGCGGTCTCCTGCTGGATGACCGGCATCGGCACGCGGAAGACCTCGCGGTAGCGGCTGTTGAAGCGCTCGGCGAGATCCCGCGTGAGCTCGACGTGCTGCTTCTGGTCATCACCGACCGGCACGATGTCCGTCTGGTAGAGCAGGATGTCGGCGGCCATCAGCACCGGGTAGGTGAAGAGCCCGACCGATGTCGCGTCCGACCCGTAGCGCTGCGTCTTGTCCTTGAACTGGGTCATGCGCCCGGCCTCACCGAAACCGGTGATGGTCGACAGGATCCAGGCGAGTTCGGCGTGCGCCGGTACGTGCGACTGCACGTACAGGGTCGACTTCGACGGCTCGATGCCGGCGGCGATGTACTGCGCCGCCGTGCGGCGGGTCTTCTCGCGGAGTTCGGCCGGATCGTTCGGCTGCGTCAGTGCGTGCAGATCGACCACGGAGAAGAAGGCGTCGTAGTTCTCCTGCAGGTCTCGCCACTGCATGAGGGCCCCGATGTAGTTGCCGATCTGGAGGGAATCGGCCGAGGGCTGCATGCCGGAGTAGAGACGCGCTTTCTTCACCCGTCAATCCTAGGCGCCACCGTCTCACCCGCCGTCGGTGAAGGGGGCGACCGGCACAGGGGGCGCGGCACCGACGAAGGCGACGATCTGGTGTCCGCCGGGATTGGTCTGCTGGGGCACCTGTTCCCAGTTGTTCATGACCCAGACGTTCCCCGACGGGTCGACCGCGATGCCGGTGCTGCGTGTCAGTCCGTCGAAGGCGTAGCCGGTGTCGTCCGGCGAGATGCCGTCACCGGTGCCGAGCCCGCGCGGACAGACCGCCGGGTCGGCTCCGCAGAACGCCGACACCCGCTGCCCGTCGAAGTTCGCCACCCAGACGTTGCCGACGCCATCGATCGCCAGACCCCAGGGGAGCACCACTCCGCCGCCGGTGAAGGGGCCGATCGTCGACGAGCCGTCGGGTGCGATCATCGTCACCGACGGCACGCCCCGACCCTCCTCGACCCGGTCCGGGCAGGGGAGGGTGATGCCGCCGGAGTTCGCCACCCAGACGTTCCCCGCCGCGTCGGCACCGAGTCCCATCGGGCGATCGAACGCACCGGTGAGGGGCGACCCCGCGATCGGCGTTCCGTCGTACTCGACGACCGCGACGGCGCTGTTGACCATGGCGCTGACGAACATGAGTCGACCGTTGTCGATCACGGTGAAGGGCTGCTCCAGGCCGAGGCTGCCGAGGTTCCGCGCCTGTTCGGGGTCGCCGTCGGGATAGACCGCGACGGTGTCGTTGCCGCAGTTGGCGATCCAGACGTCGCCGTTTCGGGCGACCTCGATCCCCTGCGGCCAGCTGAGGTCGCCCTGCGTGAAGCCCGTGTCGGGGGAGAGGAAGTCGCCGTCGTCGAAGAGGGTCATGCTGTTGTGGAGCGGCTGCTGGTCGGCCGGACATCCCGGCTCCGGTGCCGCGAAGCCGTAGTTGCTCAGCCAGAGCCGCCCCTCGGCATCGAAGTCGATGCCGAAGCCCGAACCGCTGAGTCCGCCGCCGCTGTAGGTGCCCACGAGCTCGCCGTCGGGGGCGAACTCGAACATCTCGTCGCTGCCGCAGACGGGCACCGTCGGGTCGTCGCCGTACTCGTAGTTGTTGTTGATCCAGATGTGACCGCGCGGGTCGATCGCGAAGTTCCCCGGTCCGTCGAGGGACTCGCCGTCGCCGTCGAAGCGCAGCGCGAGCGTCCAGGCAGCGGGGGGATCGGAGAGACCGGGCTCAGTGCCGGCGGCGTCCTGGGCCAGCTCGAACAGGGCTTCGGGCTCCGCCGATGGGTCGCGTGCGATGGCGGCGAAGGCGGCGGCGGCCGAGGTGACGGATGACGTGCCCGCAGCCGTCTCGAACAGCGCCACGCACGCCGACTCGTCCACAAGACACACCGACAGCATCGCCGTCAGGGACGTGAAGGCCGCCAGGGTCTCGGTCTCCGATCCGTTCGGCGAGGACGTCAGGACCTCGCTGTACTCGCCCGTGGCGAAGTCGGCGAGGTTCGCGGCCATCGCGGCGGCGTTGGCGATCGGCATCTCCTCGCCTGCCGGCTGGGCGTCGCCGAAGAACTGCGCCATGCCGTAGCCCGAGGCCACCGTCGTCCGCTCGTTGAGCGTCACCTCCCCGGTGCCCTCGGCGATGACACCTGCCAGCAGCGGCGCCTCGCCCCCGGCCGGGCGCGCGTCGACGAAGACCGGGCGGCGGATGTCATCCGCGAGGTCGAGCGTGAAGGCGCCGTCCTCCCCGGCGGTGACCGACGCGATTTCGCGCGCCTCGGCGTCGGCGATCTCCCACGCGGTCACCTCCCAGTCGACGGCATCGACGCCGTCGGTGACGGGGGCGATCGCGCCGGAGACGGAGGAGGCGTCGGTTGGGGGAGCTCCGGTGCAGGCCGAGACGACGAGGCCCGAGAGCCCGAGCACCGCCGCGAAGACCAGGATGTGTGGGCGCCACGCCATCGATCCCTCCGATCGTCAGGCGCAGTCTAGCGAGCCACCCCGGCCGGGCAATCGGTCAGAGCCCGAGGGCGTAGTCCGCGATGACCGGTGAATGATCGCTCCACCGCGAGTCCCACGACGGCGCGCGCACGACGCGGTAGTCGCTCGCTCTCTCCGCGAGCGCGGGGGTCGCCAGGTGGTAGTCGATCCGCCATCCCGAATCGTTGTCGAAGGCCCGCCCCCGCATCGACCACCACGTGTACGGGCCGTCGATGTCGCCCGCGGCGCGGCGTCCGACATCCACCCACCCGAGCCCGGTCCCCACCGAGCCGTCATTCGCGGTGACCTCCTCGCCCGCGGGCCCCGTGAACCGGTCGAAGTAGGCCCGCTCCCGCGGCAGGAAGCCGGCCTTCTTCAGGTTGCCCTTCCAGTTGCGGATGTCGAGGGTGCGGTGTCCGACATTGAGGTCGCCCATGATGAGGCTGAGGGGAGAGGATGCGGCGAGCTGCGGCATCCGTTCTTCCATGGCGTCGAGGAACGCCCACTTCGCGTCCTGACGGGGGGTGTCTGCCTCACCGGTGTGCACATAGGCGCTGACGACGGTGAGACGCTCGCCGTCGATGTCGAGGTCTGCTTCGATCCAGCGCCCGGCCCACTCGGTGCGGTCGTCGCCGCCGGGGCCGAGCCCGCGGCGCACGTCGACGGCGGGAACCTTCGTCGCGATCGCGACCCCGGCGCGGCCCTTGGCCACGGCCTCCTCGTTCACGATCTGCCAGCCGGGGAGCGCGGCGGCCAGCTCGTCGGCGGTCGCCCGCACCTCCTGGAGAGCGAGAACGTCGATGTCGGCGCCGGCGAGCCACTCGGTCATCCCCTTCCGGACGGCGGCGCGGATGCCGTTGACGTTGACGGTGGCGATACGAACGGGGCGAGACACGCCTGCCAGCCTAGGCGGCGCCTCCGACATCGCCGCCCGGCGCCGCAATGCCACTCGACAGCGGTCTCACTCGAGCAGCAGCGAGCGCTTGATGGGCGGGGGAGGGGAGGACTCCAGCGCGGACAGATCCTCTTCGGCCCGGCGGAGGGCGCGGGTCGCGTTCCAGCGGCGGAACCACGGCGCTGCGGTCAGGTCCTCCTGCGCGTCGCGCACCCGCACACGGGCGGCGACGACGAGCGCCTCCCACTCGTGCTGGCGCCGCTCCTCTTCGCTCAACTCGGCGAGCGCGACGTTGCGATCGGCTGCGGCGACGGCGATCCACGCACCCGCCACGAGGATGACGATGCTGTTCAGTCGGAACCAGAGCAGGAAGCCGATGAACACCGTGAAGGTCGTCAGGAGCGGGTTCGACGGTGTGTAACGCAGCAGCAGGCCCGCACCGATCTGCAGCACCACGATGGCCGCGCCACCGAGCATCGCTCCCGGCCAGATGCGCCGCCAACCCAGAGCGGCGCCGGTGAGGAAGCGGATGAGCGCGGCGAGAGCGGCGGCGTTGATCGCGAAGGAGACGCTGAGCGAGAGCAGGCGGGTGAGCAGATCGGTCACCAGGCTCAGCGCCGCGAGGCCGAGGAGGTCGAAGACCCCTTCGAGCGCCCAGACTGCGAAGCTGCTCAGCGAGGCCCCCGCGAGAAGGGCGACGCCGAAGATCACCGCCGCGACGAGGTCGCGGGCCTTCAGCAGCACGTAGGGACGACGGTCGAAGGGCAGACCGAAGATGTCGCGCACCGCGCGGCGGGTGAAGGTGATGAAGCCGATCGCGGTCCAGATGACCACGACGAGCGCGATCGCACCCGTGATCCCGAGGGCGCCTGCGGACTGATTGGCGACCTCTCCCACCTGCTCGGGCGTGACCAGGCCGTTCTCGCTGATGAGGTTCGGAATGTACTCGTTGATGATCTCGATGGCGCGCTGGATCGCGGAGCTGGACGCCCCGAGACACAGCCCCACGATCGCGAAGGCGAGGTAGATGACACCGAAGATCGCGAAGAGGGACTGGTAGCTCACTCCGGCGGCGAGGAGGAAGCCGTTGTGCTGGAGGAAGTGGCGCCACACGCGCACGGGAAACCAGGCGAGCGTCCGCCGGGTGAGTTCCGTCGCACGTGTCAGGGGCACGTCGAAGCGTTCACGCAATCGCCCCTCGGTGTCAGACCACCGCTGAGCGGCCGTCGGCGACCCGGCGCCCGGAACGGCGCGCTCGGCGTCATCCGCTGCTCTGGTCACAGGCCCACTGTATCGAGGGGCGCCGCGACCGAATCGCCGCGGAGACCGCGCCGACGGGTCAGCGTCCGCGCAGGACCGCCTGCTTCACCTCGGCGATGGCCTTGGTGACCTCGATGCCGCGGGGGCACGCCTCGGTGCAGTTGAAGGTGGTGCGGCAGCGCCACACCCCCTCCTTGTCGTTGAGGATGTCCAGACGCACATCGCCGGCGTCGTCGCGGGAGTCGAAGATGAACCGGTGCGCGTTGACGATCGCCGCGGGGCCGAAGTACTGCCCGTCGGTCCAGAACACCGGGCACGACGAGGTGCACGCCGCGCACAGGATGCACTTGGTGGTGTCGTCGAAGATCTCGCGGTTCGCGATCGACTGGATGCGCTCCTTGCCGGGCTCGGGCGTGGAGTTTGCGATGAGGAACGGCTTGATCTCTCGGTAGGAGGCGAAGAACGGCTCCATGTCGACCACGAGGTCCTTCTCCAGCGGCAGACCCTTGATGGCCTCGACGTAGATCGGCTGCGAGATGTCGAGGTCCTTGATGAGGGTCTTGCACGCCAGCCGGTTGCGACCGTTGATGCGCATGGCATCCGACCCGCAGATCCCGTGCGCGCACGACCGGCGGAAGGTCAGCGAGCCGTCGACCTCCCACTTGATCTTGTGCAGGGCATCCAGCACGCGGTCGGTGGAGTAGAGCTCCACGTCGTAGTCGACCCACCGCGGCTCGTCATCGACCTCGGGATCGAAGCGCCGGATGTTGAAGGTGACCAGGAACGACTGGATGCCGGTGTCTTCGGGCGCCTGCTCGACGCGGTCTTCCCCGTCGGCGACGCGGTCGCCTGCGGCATCCGTCCGGGTGTCGAGAACCGTCGACATCAGTACTTCCTCTCCATCGGCTGATAGCGGGTGATGACCACGGGCTTCCACCCGAGCGTGATGTGATCGTCGGCGTGGGACGACGTGGGGTCGCCCGTGAGGTAGGCCATCGTGTGCTGCATGTAGTTCTCGTCGTCGCGAGTGGGGAAGTCGTCGCGCATGTGTCCGCCGCGGCTCTCCTTGCGGTTGCGCGCGGTGACGACCACCACCTCGGCGATGTCGAGGAGGAAGCCGAGCTCGACCGCCTCGAGCAGATCGGTGTTGAACCGCTTGCCCTTGTCGTCGACGTGGATGTTCTTGTACCGCTCGCGGAGGTCGGCGATGACGTCGAGGACGTGGGCGAGCGACTCCTCGGTGCGGAACACCTGCGCCCCCTTGTCCATCTCCTCCTGCAGCTTCTTGCGCAGCACCGAGATGCGCTCGGTGCCGGCGTTGTTGCGCAGGCCCTCGATCATCTCGCGGACGGCGCGGGCCGGGTCCTCGGGAAGCGGAACGAAGTCGGCGGTCTGGGCGTACTCGACGGCGTAGCGACCGGCGCGCTTGCCGAAGACGTTGATGTCGAGCAGGGAGTTCGTCCCCAGGCGGTTCGAACCGTGCACCGACACGCACGCGCATTCGCCGGCGGCGTACAGGCCCGGCACGACGGTGTCGTTGTCGGCCAGCACCTCGGCCTTGATGTTCGTGGGAATGCCGCCCATGGCGTAGTGGGCGGTCGGCATCACCGGCACCGGCTCGACGACCGGGTCGACACCGAGGTAGGTGCGCGCGAACTCGGTGATGTCGGGGAGCTTGGTCTCCAGCACCTCGGCGCCCAGGTGCGTGCAGTCCAGGAGCACGTAATCGCGGTTCGGGCCGGCGCCGCGGCCCTCGGCGACCTCCTGCTGCATGCAGCGGCTGATGATGTCGCGGGGCGCGAGGTCTTTGATGGTGGGCGCGTAGCGCTCCATGAAGCGCTCGCCCGAGACGTTGCGGAGGATCGCGCCCTCACCGCGTGCGCCCTCGGTGAGGAGGATGCCGAGACCGGCGAGGCCGGTCGGGTGGAACTGGAAGAACTCCATGTCCTCCAGCGGGAGGCCCTTGCGCCAGACGATCCCGACACCGTCGCCGGTGAGGGTGTGCGCGTTGGAGGTCGTCTTGTAGATCTTGCCGAAGCCGCCGGTGGCGAACACCACGGCCTTGGAGTGGAAGACGTGCAGCTCACCGGTCGCGAGGTCGTAGGCGACGACGCCGGCGGTCTGGGTCTTGCCCTCGGCGTCCTTCACGGTGAGCAGGTCGAGGACGTAGAACTCGTTGAAGAAGTTGATGCCGAGCTTCACGCAGTTCTGGAACAGCGTCTGCAGGATCATGTGCCCGGTGCGGTCGGCGGCGTAGCACGCGCGGCGCACCGGGGTCTTTCCGTGGTCGGCGGTATGTCCGCCGAAGCGGCGCTGGTCGATCTTGCCGTCGGGGGTGCGATTGAAGGGCAGCCCCATGTTCTCGAGGTCGATGACGGCGTCGATGGCCTCCTTCGCCAGGATCTCGGCCGCGTCCTGGTCGACGAGGTAGTCGCCGCCCTTGACGGTGTCGAAGGTGTGCCACTCCCACGAGTCCTCTTCGACGTTGGCGAGGGCCGCGGCCATGCCGCCCTGGGCCGCGCCGGTGTGCGAGCGGGTGGGGTAGAGCTTGGAGATGACCGCGGTCTTCGCGCCCGAGCCCGCCTCGATCGCCGCCCGCATGCCCGCGCCGCCGGCGCCGACGATGACGATGTCGAACTGGTGGTAGTGGACGCCGTCGCGAACGACGCTGTCGGAGGTCTGCGTGCTCACTGGAGGGTGTCTTCCGTTCTGGTGAGGGGGCCGTGAACCGCAGCGCCGGTCAGGCGCACAGCTCCTGCAGCCAGTCGGCGCTGGTGCTGCTCAGGCCCAGGCACGGGTCGAAGGTGAACACCACGAGGGTGCCGAGGAGGATGAGGAAGGCCGCGGACGCCCAGAGGCCGTAGACCAGGACCTTGCGGGTGGTCTCGTTCGCGACGTAGTCGTTGACGATCGTGCGCATGCCGTTGGTGCCGTGGATCAGCGCGAGCCAGAGCATCGCGACATCCCACCACTGCCAGAACGGGGTGGCGAACTTGCCGGCGACGAAGGCGAAATCGATGCCGCGGATGCCCTCGCCCACCATGAGGTTGACGAAGAGGTGCCCGAAGATGAGGACGATCAGCAGCACGCCGGACGCGCGCATGTAGATCCAGCCCCACTTCTCGAGGTTGCCGCGGCGACGCTGGGTGGCGGAGCGGGGGCTCCGGGGCGGGGCGAGCAGGTCGGTGGTCATCAGTTCCCTCCGAGCTCGGCGAAGACGTTGATCAGGTGACGCGGGGTGAAGGCGAGCATCGTGACGACCCACAGGCCGAGCACGCCCCACCACAGCTGCCGCTGGTGGCGGGTGGCCCAGCTCCAGAAGTCCACGAGGATGATCCGAAGGCCGTTGTAGGCGTGGTAGGCGATCGCTCCCACGAGGGCGACCTCACCGACTCCCATGACGGGGTTCTTGTAGGTGCCGATGACCGCGTCGTACGCCTCGGGGGAGACCCGGATGAGCGCGGTGTCGAGGATGTGGACCAGGAGGAAGAAGAAGATGGCCACACCGGTGATGCGGTGCAGGACCCACGACCACATGCCCTCACGGCCGCGGTAGAGCGTTCCGCGTGGGACGGTCGAGGTGGTCTCCGAAACCGTCGGCGTGACGCGTGCTGGTGCTGACACGGTCGTCCTCCCTGGGTCGAACACGTTGCGGGGCAGGCATTGCCCCTCGCGGGACACGGGGCCCTCACGGCGTCACACGGGCGCACCGCAATCCTATGGCGGGAGGTGTTCGGGCGGCGATGAGGCGAACCTAATTGTCTCGATATCGAGACAAGGGGATGCCGCCCCCGCGGCCTCCTCGCCGGCTCGCCGCGGGCGCTGTGAGACCGGATCGGAAACACGGGCCGGATACCCTGTCGCCATGCCTGAACCCATCGCCGACTTCTACGCCGTGATCCCCGCCGGCGGTATCGGCAGCCGGCTGTGGCCGCTGTCGCGGGCCGACGCCCCCAAGTTCCTGCACGATCTCACCGGGTCGGGGCAGACGCTGCTGCGCGACACCTGGGACCGGCTCGAGCCGCTGAGCGGACCCGACCGGATCGCGGTGGTCACGGGTCGCGCCCACCGCGCCGCCGTCGAGCGGGAGCTCCCGGGGATTCCCGACAAGAACGTCTTCCTGGAGTCCGAGCCCCGCGACTCCACGGCCGCGATCGGCCTCGCCGCCGCCATCCTCGTCCGCCGCGAGCCCGACGTCATCATCGGCTCGTTCGCCGCCGATCACGTCATCCGCCCCGCTCACCTGTTCGACTGGGGAGTCCGGCAGGCGATCGCCGTCGCGCGCGAGGGCTACATCTGCACCCTCGGGATCCAGCCGACCGAGCCGTCGATCGGGTTCGGCTACATAAAGAAGAGTTCCGAGCTCATCGTCGAGGGGGCCCCCGAGGCCGCGCTCGTCGAGCGCTTCGTGGAGAAGCCCGACCTCGACACTGCGCGCGAGTACTTCGCCGACCGCTCCTACCTCTGGAACGCCGGCATGTTCATCTCGCGTGCGGACGTGCTTCTCGCCGCGATCGAGGAGAACCGTCCGGAGCTCCATGCGGGGCTGATCGAACTCGCCGAGGCGTGGGACGACCGGGAGCGCCGGGGCCCCGTCGTCGACCGGGTGTGGCCGACACTTGAGAAGATCGCCATCGACTACAGCGTCGCCGAGCCCGCGGCCGCGGCGGGGCGCCTGGCCGTCATCCCCGGTCACTTCGACTGGGACGACGTGGGCGACTTCGCCAGCCTCACCAAGCTCAACTCGCACGGACGCGGCAACGACCTGGCGATCCTGGGCGAGAACGCCCGGATCCTCGCCGACACCTCGAGCGGAATCGTGGTCTCGCAGACCCAGCGGGTCATCAGCGTCATCGGCGTCAAGGACATCGTCATCGTCGACACCGATGACGCGCTGCTGGTCACCACCAGCGAGAACGCGCAGCGGGTGAAGGGCGTCGTGGACGCCCTGAAGCTCACCGGACGCGGCGACGTCCTCTGACCGCGGCGGCCGCCCTCGCGCGGCGCCGGGGCGCGGCATCCGCCGGTTTGGTCACGCGCGTATTGCGTCTTTGTAACCTTTGGGTACGCCGGGCTCAGCACGTCTACCCGCGCGCTGTCACAGTAGGTAACTTTGTGCAGTCCCCGTGAAGGACGCGGGGCATCGATGTGGAGGCTGAGTTGACCATCTCACGCACCAAGAAGCTCGCTGGCGCCGCCGCCGCCGCGGGCCTGCTCGTGGCCCTGGCGGGCTGCGGCGCCGCACCCGAAGCAGCGCCGTCCGGAGAAGCATCCGGTGGGGGCGAGGCGACGTCCGACTTCAAGGCCTGCATGGTCTCCGACGCGGGCGGGTTCGACGACAAGTCGTTCAACCAGCTGGGTCTCGAGGGCCTGACCGCCGCGTCCGAGGACCTCGGCTTCGAGATCGCGACGACCGAGTCGCAGTCCGAGAGCGATTACGCCGCGAACCTCGACAACCTCGCCGCCGAGGGCTGCAACTTCATCGTCTCGGTCGGCTTCCTGCTGTCGGCTCCGACCGTCGAGGCCGCCCTGGCCAACCCCGAGATCGAGTACGCCATCATCGACGACTACGCCGACAACGACTTCGACGGCGAGACCGACGCCCCGAACATCAAGCCGCTCGTCTTCGACACGGCGCAGGCCGCCTTCCTCGCCGGCTACGCCTCGGCCTCGTACAGCGAGTCCGGCATCGTCGGCACCTTCGGTGGCGCCAAGATCCCGCCGGTGACCATCTTCATGGACGGTTTCCAGATGGGCGTGGAGTACTGGAACGAGCAGAAGGGCGAGGACGTCCAGGTCGTCGGCTGGGACATGGAGACCCAGGAGGGCCAGTTCACCGAGGAGTTCCTCGCGAACGACACCGCCAAGCAGGTTGCGCAGGGTCTCATCGACCAGGGCGCCGACGTGCTGCTGCCGGTCGGTGGCCCGATCTACCAGTCGGCCGCTGAGGCCATCCGCGACTCGGGCGGCAACATCGCGCTGCTCGGCGTCGACGCCGACGTCTACGAGACCGACCCGAGCGTCGCCGAACTCCTGCTGGTGTCGGTCCTCAAGGGCATGGACGTCGCCGTGAGCGAGGCTGCGACCGAGGCGGCGAACGGCGAGTTCGACCCGACCCCGTTCATCGGCACGCTCGAGAACGACGGTGTCGGCATCTCCTCGTTCCACGACTTCGAGTCGCTCGTCGACCCGGCGCTCGCGGACGAGCTGGAGGAGATCCGCGCGGGCATCATCGACGGGTCGATCGACGCCCGTTCGCCGGCATCGCCGTAACACCTCTTTCGATACACACCGGGCGGCCGGACAGATGCGTGCATCTGTCCGGCCGCCTCACGACTCCATTAGATTGGCGGCTATGACCCTCGAACTTCGGGGCATCACCAAGCGGTTCGGCGCCCTCGTGGCGAACGACCACATCGACCTGGTGGTCAAGCCCGGAGAGATCCATTGCCTGCTCGGCGAGAACGGCGCCGGCAAGTCGACTCTCATGAACGTCCTCTACGGCCTCTACACCGCCGATGAAGGTGAGATCCTCCTCGATGACGAGGTGCAGAACTTCACCGGACCCGGCGACGCGATGGCCGCGGGAATCGGCATGGTGCACCAGCACTTCATGCTCATCCCCGTCTTCACCGTCGCCGAGAATGTCATGCTCGGACACGAGGACACCCGGTTCGCCGGAGCCCTCGACCTCGACAAGGCCCGCGCCCACGTCCGCGAAGTGGCGGCACGGTTCGGCTTCCAGATCGACCCCGACGCCCTCGTCGGCGATCTCCCCGTCGGCGCCCAGCAGCGGGTGGAGATCATCAAGGCGCTGTCGCGCGACGCCAAGGTGCTCGTCTTCGACGAGCCGACGGCGGTGCTGACCCCGCAGGAGACCGACGAGCTCATGGCCATCATGCGTCAGCTGCGCGACGACGGCACCGCGATCGTCTTCATCACCCACAAGCTCCGCGAGGTCCGCGAGGTCGCCGACCGCATCACCGTCATGCGTCTCGGGAAGATCGTGGGGGAGGCCGAGCCCACCGCCACCAACGCCGACCTGGCGAACCTCATGGTCGGCCGCGCCGTCGAGCTCACCGTTCAGAAGCAGCCGGCCAGCCCTGCGCCGGGAGGTCTCGTCGTGGAGAGTCTCCGCGTGCTCGATGACCACGACCAGATCGTCGTCGACGACGTCAGCTTCGAGGTACGGCCCGGAGAGATCCTCGCGATCGCCGGCGTGCAGGGCAACGGCCAGACCGAGCTCACCGAGGCGATCATCGGACTGCAGCGGAAGGTGACCGGCTCGATCCGCCTCGACGACACGGAGCTGCTGGGCAAGTCGGTCAAGAACATCATCGACGAGGGAGTCGGGTTCGTGCCCGAGGACCGCAAGGTGGAGGGCCTGGTCGGGGAGTTCAGCGTCGCAGACAACCTCATCCTCAACCGCTCCAGCGGCGCCCCCTTCTTCTCTGCGGCAACGCTCCGTCGCGGCGTGCTGCGCGCCTTCGCCGAGGAACGGATCGCGGAGTTCGACATCCGCACGCAGGGTCCCGACCTCGCGGCGGGCCGGCTCTCCGGAGGAAACCAGCAGAAGGTCGTGCTCGCCCGCGAGCTCAGCCGCGACCTGAACCTGTTCGTCGCCTCGCAGCCGACCCGCGGCATCGACGTCGGGTCGATCGAATTCGTCCACAAGCGCATCGTCGCCACCCGTGACGCGGGGGTGCCGGTGATCGTCGTCTCCACGGAGCTCGACGAGGTCTCGGCCCTCGCTGACCGCATCGCGGTGATGTACCGCGGCAAGATCGTCGGCATCGTGCCCGGCGACGCCCCGCGCGAGACCCTCGGCCTGATGATGGCGGGCGAGATGCCCGCCGAGGCCGCGCGCGCCGAGGAGGTGACCGCATGAGCACGCTTCCTCCCGAAGGGACCGGACTCGGCCCGGGCGTCGACCCCGGCATCACGCGTACCGCACAGGGTGAACCGGCGCAGCAGACGCCGGTCGCCGAGATCCCGCCGCCCCCGCGGCAGAACCAGATCATCCGAGAGATCCTGCGCAGCAACGCCGTGGCGACGATCCTCGCCATCGTGCTGGCGATGCTCATCGGCGGCGTGCTCGTCGCATTCACAAACCCCGAGGTCCAGCGGACGTCGGGCTACTTCTTCGCTCGCCCGCAGGACACCCTCGCGGCGATC
Organism: Microbacterium sp. AK009; assembly: GCF_013410955.1. GTDB lineage: Bacteria > Actinomycetota > Actinomycetes > Actinomycetales > Microbacteriaceae > Microbacterium. The sequence continues at coordinate 639,250 of NZ_JACCCG010000001.1, forward strand.
TGGGACGCCGTCGCCGGCGCCTATGCGGCGCTGTTCCGCGGCGCGATCTGGAACTACGAGGCGGAGACCTTCGTCCGCGCGATCAAGCCGATCACCGACACGCTGAACTTCGCCACGCCTCTGATCGCGGCGGGCCTCGGCGTGGGTCTGGCCTTCCGCGTCGGACTGTTCAACATCGGCGCCCGCGGCCAGATGCTCATCGGCGTCACCACCGCCGCGTTCGTCGCGACCGGGTTCAGCGCCCCGCTGTTCATCCACCTCCCGCTGACGATCGCGGCCGGCATCGTGGGCGGCATGATCTGGGGCGGCCTGGTCGGTCTCCTCAAGGCGCGCACCGGGGCGAACGAGGTGATCCTCACGATCATGCTCAACTTCGTGGCGTTCTACTTCCTCTCCTGGCTGCTGAACACCCCGGGTCTGCTGCAGCGGCCCGGTGGGTCGCAGCCCATCTCGTCGCCGACGCCGGCGTCGGCGCAGTTCCCGAGCCTGTTCGGCGCGCCGCTGACGGTGAACTGGGGATTCATCGTCGCGATCGCAGCGACGGTCTTCGTGTGGTGGCTCGTCGAGCGCTCGAGCCTCGGGTTCCGGATGCGGGCGGTCGGTGAGAACCCCTTCGCCGCTCGCGCGGCCGGGATCAACGTCGAGCGGATCATCATCTACGCCATGGCCTTCGCCGGGGGACTGGCCGGACTCGCCGGGGTCAACCAGATCTCCGGCACGATCACCAGTGGCTTCGGCAACGGCATCGACGCCGGGATCGGCTTCGACGCGATCACCGTCGCGCTGCTGGGTCGCAGCCGGGCGTGGGGCGTCTTCGCCGCCGGCATCCTGTTCGGAGCGTTGAAGGCAGGCAGCTTCACGATGCAGGTGTCGGAGGGGATCCCGGTCGACATCGTCGTGGTCGTTCAGGCGCTCATCGTGCTCTTCATCGCCGCACCGCCGCTGGTCAGGACGATCTTCTTCCTCCCGAAGGATCCCGGTGAGCTCCCCGCGAGCCGGCGCGCGCGCCGCGCCGCGAAGGCCGCGGCGAAGAACCCGTCCGCTCCCGCACGCAAGGAGGTGAACGCGTGAGCACCGACACCGTCACTCCCGCCGCCCCCGCGCAGTCCGACAGCGCCATCACCCGCCAGACCGTGCGCCAGCGGCGTTGGAAGCTCGCGATCTCGCTCGCCGTCACCACCGTCCTCATCGGCATCATGGCGTTCGCGTTCCCGCGCGACGGCATCAGCACCTATCGCCTCGGCGACCGGACGTCGACGGTCGATCTCGGTGACATCGGTCTCCCGACCTTCGCCACCGTCGCGGTATGCGTCGTTCTGCTGGTGATCATGACCGGCTACGCGGTGTGGGCCGCCTACACCTACCGGCGCCCGGGGCTCTGGCTCCCGATCGTCTTCGCATTCGTGGCCGTCTTCGCGTTCCTCACCTGGTCCGCAGCCGACGGGCTGGTCCCCGTGACCGGTCTACTCTTCGGCGCGGTCTCGCTGTCGGTGCCGCTGGTCTTCGGCGCTCTCGGCGGGGTCATCGGCGAGCGTGCGGGCGTGGTCAACGTCGCCATCGAGGCGCAGTTCCTCTTCGCGGCGTTCTCGTCGGCGATCGTCGCCTCGGTCACCGGATCGTTCCTCCTCGGACTCGTCGCGGCGATGCTGGCGGGCGCTCTCGTGGCCTCGGTGCTCGCGGCGTTCTCGATCAAGTACCTCGTCGATCAGGTGATCGTCGGTGTGGTGCTCAACGTCCTCATCACGGGTCTCACGAGCTTCCTCCACGGTGCGCTCCTGACCCCCAACTCCGAGGCGCTGAACTCCCCGCCGCGCTTCCCGCGCTGGGCGATCCCGTTCCTCTCCGACATCCCGGTCATCGGGCCCGTCGTGTTCAACCAGACGCTGATCGTCTACATCATGTACGTCGCCGTCCCGCTCGTGGCGTGGGGGCTGTACAAGACGCGCTGGGGGCTGCGCCTGCGCGCGGTCGGCGAGCATCCGCAGGCGGCCGACACCGTCGGCATCCGCGTGAATCCGACCCGCTTCTGGAACGTCCTGCTCGCCGGCGCCGTCGCCGGCATCGGCGGGGCGTACTTCACGCTCGGCTCGGTGGGGTCGTTCGACAAGGAGATGACCGGAGGCCTCGGCTTCATCGCCCTCGCCGCCGTCATCTTCGGCGGCTGGGACCCGGTGAAGGCCTCCCTGGCGGCGCTGCTGTTCGGGTTCGCCACGAACCTGCGGACGCTGCTGACCAACCTGGGATCACCGATCCCGTCGGAATTCATGGCGATGCTGCCCTACGTCGTGACGGTCCTGGCGGTGGTCGGCTTCGCCGGCCAGGTGCGCGGACCCGCGGCGGCCGGCAAGCCGTACATCAAGGGGTGAGTGTGGCACGACGATCAGGACGCGGCTGGGACGCGTCGTCCGACGACCATGACGATCAGGTCCCGGTCGACATCGACTGGGACCATTTGAGAACCGTCGCCATCGGGGCGGCATCGCGGGCCTACGCCCCGTATTCGCGCTATCGCGTCGGTGCGGCGGCGCTCGTCTCCGACGGACGCGTGGTGGCGGGGTGCAATGTCGAGAACGCCTCCTACGGCGTCACCCTGTGCGCCGAATGCGGGCTGGTGTCCGAGCTGCACATGTCCGGCGGGGGTCGGCTCGTTGCGTTCGTGTGCGTCAACGGCGAGAGCGAGACGATCATGCCGTGCGGGCGCTGCCGGCAGCTGCTGTTCGAACACGCGATCCCCGGGATGCTGCTGGAGACCGTCTCGGGCATCCGCACCATCGACGAGGTGCTGCCCGATGCCTTCGGCCCGCGCGACCTCGACGCGCGACCGGGCCGCGAGTCGGAGTCGGCGCGATGAGCGGCACCGCCGCGCCCGAGCCCTTCGACGCCGTCGACGTCATCCGCGCCAAGCGTGACGGGGGCGCCGTTCCCGAGGATGCGCTTCGCTGGATGATCGACGCCTACACCCGTGGGTTCGTCTCGGACGCGCAGATGTCGGCGTTCACGATGGCGGTGCTGCTCAACGGCATGTCGCGGGATGAGATCCGCGTGATGACCGACGCGATGATCGCCTCCGGCGAGCGAATGACCTTTCAGGGCCTCGGCAAGACCACCGTCGACAAGCACTCCACGGGCGGCGTCGGCGACAAGATCACCCTGCCGCTCGCGCCGCTCGTCGCGGCGTTCGGCGTGGCGGTTCCGCAGCTCTCGGGTCGCGGGCTCGGCCACACCGGCGGCACCCTCGACAAGCTGGAGTCGATCCCCGGATGGCGCGCCGCGCTGACGAACGATGAGCTTCACGCGCAGCTGCGCGACGTCGGAGCGGTCATCTGCGCGGCGGGTTCGGGGCTGGCGCCGGCGGACAAGCGCCTGTACGCCCTCCGGGATGTCACCGGGACCGTCGAGGCTATTCCGCTCATCGCATCGAGCATCATGTCCAAGAAGATCGCGGAGGGGACGGCCGCGCTGGTGCTGGACGTGAAGTTCGGCTCGGGAGCGTTCATGCAGGACATCGACCGGGCGCGCGAGCTGGCGCGCACGATGGTCGGACTCGGCACCGATTCGGGGGTCGCGACGACGGCGCTCCTCACCGACATGGACACGCCGCTGGGCCTTGCGATCGGCAACGCCAACGAGGTGCGCGAGTCGGTCGAGGTGCTCGCCGGCGGCGGGCCTGCCGACGTCGTGGAGCTGACGGTCGCGCTGGCGCGGGAGATGCTCGCCCTCGCCGGGCAGCCCGATGCCGACGTGGCGGCGGCCCTGCAGGACGGTCGGGCGATGGATGTCTGGCGGGCGATGATCCGCGCGCAGGACGGCGACCCCGACGCCCCGCTCCCCACGGCACGCGAGACGCACACGGTCACCGCGCCGCGCAGCGGCATCGTCGGCCGTATGGAGGCCCTGCCGTTCGGCATCGCCGCGTGGCGCCTGGGTGCGGGCCGCGCCCGCGCCGAGGACGCCGTCGTCCATGCGGCCGGCATCGACCTGCACGTCAAGCCCGGCGACCGGGTCGCCGAAGGCGCACCCGTCTTCACCCTCTCTGCCGATGACCCGGCGCGTTTCTCCCGGGCACTGGACGCCGTCGAGGGGGCGTGGGACATTGGCGAAGACGCGCCTCCCGCGTCATCCCTCGTTCGCGAACGCATCACCGCCGACTCGATCTGATTCGCCGCTCGCCCCAACCCCCGGAGGAACACGATGGCCATCGATCAGCACGGTGACGCCCAGCTGGAGGGTGTGTCTCTGCGGAGCCTGCCCAAGATCTCCCTGCACGACCACCTCGACGGCGGGCTGCGGCCCGCGACGATCGTGGAGCTCGCCGACGACGCCGATGTCGACCTCCCCGAGGACGACGCCGACGCACTGGGGGAGTGGTTCGCCGAGAAGAGCGACTCGGGGTCTCTGGTGGAGTACCTCAAGACCTTCGACGTCACGCTGTCGGTGCTGCAGACCCGCGAGGGTCTCACGCGGGTGGCACGCGAGTTCGTCGAGGACCTCGCGGCCGACGGTGTGATCTACGGCGAGGTGCGGTGGGCGCCCGAGCAGCACCTGGGCGGCGGCCTGACCCTCGACGAGGTCGTGGAGGCGGTGCAGGACGGCATCGAGGAAGGCGAGGATCTCGCCGCTGACGCGGGGCGCGACATCCGCGTCGGCCAGCTCATCACCGCCATGCGCCACACCGATCGGTCGCACGAGATCGCACGGCTCGCGGTGGAGTGGCGGGGGCGCGGCGCCGTGGGGTTCGACATCGCCGGCCCCGAGGACGGCTTCCTCCCGTCGCGGCACCGCAAGGCGTTCGACTACCTCGCAGGACAGTTCTTCCCCGTCACGGTGCATGCCGGCGAGGCGGCGGGGCTGGAGTCGATCCGGTCGGCGCTCCTCGACGGCCGGGCGTTGCGGCTGGGGCACGGCGTGCGCATCGCAGAGGATCTCGACATCGTCGAGCGCTCGGGCGAAGAGGTGCTCGTCGAATTCGGCGACCTCGCCCGGTGGGTGCGCGACCGCGAGATCCCGCTGGAGCTGTCGCCCTCGTCGAACCTGCAGACCGGGGCGATCCAGCGGTGGGGTACCGACTTCGAAGACCACCCGTTCGACCTCCTCTACCAGCTGGGTTTCGCGGTGACGGTCAACGTCGACAACCGGCTCATGAGCCGCACGTCGCTGACGCGCGAGCTCGCGCTGCTGGCCCAGGCCTTCGACTACGGGCTCGACGACCTCGAGGCGTTCCAGATGAACGCCGCTGCGGGCGCCTTCCTCCCCGTGGAGCAGCGCGAGGAGCTCATCGACCTCATCTCCGAGGGCTTCGACCGCTAGGCGAGGCCGGTCGCCTGCGTGCCGGGTGCCCAACTCCTGCAGAATCCACGGCCGCGGCCCCGAAACCCCCGTTTTCGGGCTTGTCACCCGCGATGTGCAGGAGTTAGGGACACGCGTCAAGGCGCTCGGCGTTTGAGAACGACGGTTCGGAGAGCGGTTGCTGTGGCGTCGTAGGCGTAGAGGAGATCTTCGGCCAGCGGGCGAATGGTGGTGTAGCCGAGTGATGCCGCGGCGATATCACGGCGCCGGTCGCGTCGCTGAGCGTCCCACCCCGCGTGATGAGCCTTGCTGTCGCATTCAACGATGAGCCACCCGTCCACGACGAAGTCCACCCTTCCTACGCCGGGGATATCCACTTGGATCTGAACGTCGCGGCCCAGCCCGCGAAGGAGGAGCCGCATCAGGGTCTCAGGGCCCGATTCGCTGCGGCGATCGAGGAGTCGGCGAAGATGCCGATAGCGACGGGGGAGGAGAGCGAAGATCTCGGCGATGTCGATCTCCGAAATGAATCCGAGGTGCCAGGCGCTGTCGAGCGTGGCGACTGCGTCGCGAGGCATCTGACATTTCACGGCCTGGGCGAGGGCCTCGATCAATGGCGCTGACATCGACGCTCGTGGCTGACGGGATACCCGCCAATGCGGGGTGACGGTGCGGGGTCGTGCGGGAAGTCGACTTGCGCCGAGATCGAATTGGACGTGGATCCCCGTCGACGTTCGCACGAACGCGCCCAGGAGCGAGAGCAGGGAAACGCAGTCCAGACGGCCCCCGTATCGCGCTGCCTGCTGGAGCTCGGCGCACATCGCAGAGTTGACATACCTGTCCCGTCGGACTCTGATCAGCCGGCCTTCCTGCAGCAGCCGGTCGACGCCGTGGCGACTGACCCCGCGCTCCGCCAGACCCCGCGCGCTCAGGAACGTCGCGGAGAGAATGTGCGTGGCGAAGCCGTTGTCACGTTGCATGACCTCTAGCAGAAGCGCCACGGTGCGGGTCTGGACGGCCGCGTCCCGCATCGGTGTACGGATCAGCGACCGGCGGTCTTGTGCAGGAGAGGACGCGACCTGCATAACTCCGCAGAATCTACGCTGACAGCGCCGGAATGACCCTGGTTCGGGTCTTCGCACGCCAAATGTGAGGAGTTGCGCCGCGGGTCAGCGGGGGAAGGCCGCGACGAAGGGGGCGAGGAGGCCCGCCAGCTCGGATCGCATCTCGGGCAGCGTAATCGTCGCCTCATTGTTGCCTGCCTGCGGGCCGTAGGCGCCGAAGGCGGCGTGGTTGGCGCCCTCGATCTCCGCCATCACGGCGTCCTCCGGCAGCAGCGGCCGCGCGTCGGCGATCTGCTCGGGTGTGGACAGGCCGTCGTCGCTGCCGGCGATGCTGATCACCGGCAGGTCCGACTCAGAGATGTCGCCCGCACAGTACGACGCGAAGAGCGCCAGCGCGTCGGCATCACCGACGAGCTGGCACGCCCTCACGCCGCCGAGGGAGTGGCCGCCGACGATCCACTGTTCGACTCCGGGCACGAGGTCGGTGAACGCCGACAGAGGGCGCAGGTCGAAGAAGGCGAGGTTCAGCCAGGGCTTCGTGATGACGACCGTCACCCCGTCCTCCGCCACGACGTCGGCCATGGTCGCCGCGTATGCCGCGGCCTCGACCTTCGCGCCGGGGATGTAGACGAGGCCCACCTCTCCCGGCCCGCCGGCGGGCTCGAGGATGACGGCGGTCGAGGTGTCGGTGAAGGTGACTTCGGGATTGCTCTGCACGTCCGCGAGCGGACCAGCCTCGGCCTGCATCACACCGACCTGGCTCCACACGACGAGCCCCCCGACAGCGAGAAGGAGGAGCAGAGCAAGCGATGCGAGCACCCACGCCAGCACACGCCGCCACCGGCGCCGCGGCCGGGGCGCCGTGGCACCGGACGGGTCGGCAGACCGCTCCGCTGACCTGTCGGCAGACCCCGATGACACTCCCTGAGCGTACCGCCGCCGGCCCACCGACCGACCGCCCGCGTGCCCGACCGGGCCCACCGCGCCGCGATCAGCCCGCGAGCGCCGCCTGCCGGGCGGCGACCGCATCCCGAACGCGCTCGTACAGCGGGTGCGCGGCCTCGAGCCCGGTGACGGCGGTGGTCACCGCGTCGGCGTCCTGCGTGCGCAACATGGCCTGCAGCTCGACCGCTTGCGGGTCGTCGGGATCGTCGAACGCCAGCGCCGCCCCCATCGCCGCAACGAGCGCGTCCACGGACAATCCGCGTTCTGCGGCCTCCGCCGCCGGTCCGACGAATCGCTCGTTGCGCGAGAGCTTCCGCAGCGGCTGCCGTGCCACGCGACGCACGTGATCAGGCAGGGCGGGGTTGGCGAACCGGGCGAGGATCGTCGCGCGGTACTCGGCCAATTCCTCGGGAGAGAACTCGTGCTTGGCGATGAGCACCGCCGAGGTCTCCTTCAGCGCGGCCGCCACCGCCGAGGCGATGGAAGGGTCGGCCAGCGCGTCCGCGATCCGCTCGACCCCCGCCTGCGCGCCGAAGTACGCCGTCGCCGCGTGCCCGGTGTTCACGGTGAACAGCTTCCGCTCGATGTACGGCGCGAGGTCGTCGACGAAGTGTGCGCCCGGGATCGTGGGCGGGTGGTCGCCGAAGGGATGCCGCTCGATCGCCCACTCGAAGAACGGCTCGACCGTGAGATCCACCCCGGCACCTGCGGGCTGCTCGGGCACGATCCGGTCGACCGCGGTGTTCGCGAACACCGCGCGGGCCTCCAGCGCCCCCCAGGCCTCGCCCGCGGCCTGGATCATCTCCTCGCGCAGCAGATCGGTGGCGTTGATGGCATTCTCGCAGGCCATGATCTGCAGCGGCGGCGAGGAGGGGTCGCGCAGCGCCAGCCCCGCGACCAGGTGCGGAGCGACGAAGCGCAGGATGGTCGGGCCGACCGCCGTGGTCACCACGTTCGCTCCCGCGACCTCCTCGATGACCTCGTCGGGGTGCTCGGCGCTGTTGATCGCGCGGAACCCGCTGACGACGTGATCGCGGCCGCCCTCCCCGACCTCGTGCACGGTGTACTCCGATACGTCGTTGATGGCGTCGACGAGCGCCCCCGCGACATCCGAGAACACCACGTCGTAGCCGCCCTCGTGCAGCAGCAGGCCGACGAAGCCCCGCCCGATGTTGCCGGCGCCGAAGTGAACCGCCTTCATTCCACGCCCGCCGCGACGGCGTCGTACAGCTCCTGCGCGGTCGACGTCGTCTTCAGCCGTGCCACGTCATCCTCCTCGGAGAACAGCAGCGCGATCCGCGAGAGGATCTCGAGGTGCTCGTCGCCCTTGCCGGCGATGCCGATGACGAACGTGACCTGCTCGCCGCCCCAGTCGACGCCGCCGTCGTAGCGGACGACCGACAGACCGGACTCGAGGATGGTGTCCTTGGTCTCGTTCGTCCCGTGCGGGATGGCCAGCTCGTTGCCCATGTAGGTCGAGACGGTCTGCTCGCGCTGCTGCATCGCGTCGAAGTAGGCGCCGGTGACGGCGCCGACCGACTCGAGGATCTCGGCGGCTTCGCGCATCGCCTCCTCGCGCGTCGCGCTGCCGGCGTGGATGCGGACCTGCCCCGGGGTGAGGACCTCACGTGCCATGATTTCGCCTTTCGGTCGTGTCGTCGTGCGTCGTTGTCGCAGGTGGTGATGACGGATGCCGGGAGCTGCGCGTCCACGCGTCGGCCCCCGGCATCCTGGTTCGGCAGATGCTTACGCACCATCCTTGTGCTGATCGCGCACCAATTCCACGACCTCGTCGTAACGGGGCGAGTTCATGAAGTTGTCCACCGACACGTGGATCGCGTTCGGCGTCTGGCGGCGCGCGCGATCGGTGAGCTGGTTCTGCGTGATCACCAGGTCGGCGGACTCATCGAGCGCAGCGACGGCCTTGTTGACCACCGTCACGTCCTCGATACCGGCCTTCTTGATCTTGTTGCGCAGGACGCTGGCGCCCATGGCCGAGGAACCCATGCCGGCGTCGCAGGCGAAGACGATGCTCTTCACCTCGCGCTCGGTCATGACCGCCGGCTCCACGCCGCCGCCTGCCTGGGTGGCCGCGCCGCCGCGCAGGTTCGACAGCGCGTCGGAGGACTTGCCCTTGGCCGCCTCGGTCTGGGTGATCGCCGCGCCGAAGGCGTCGTCGGTCGCCGCGAGGGCCTCGAGGTCGCGCTTGCGCGAGGCCCGGAGGATGACCGCGGCGATGAGGAACGTCACGCCCGCCGACAGGATGACCGAGAGGATGACCGCGAAGTAGGCGCCGTTCGCGGTCTGCAGCATCACGGCGATGATGCTTCCGGGAGCCGCCGGCGCGCGAAGCGCGCCGCCGAGAAGCATGTTGGTGGTGACACCGGTCATGCCGCCGGCGATCAGGGCGAGGATGACGGCCGGCTTCATCAGCGCGTAGGGGAAGTACACCTCGTGGATGCCGCCGAAGAACTGGATGACCGCGGCACCCGGCGCCGAGGCGCGGGCAGCGCCGAGTCCGAAGATCGCGAACGCCAGCAGGAGGCCGAGACCCGGTCCGGGGTTGGCCTCGAGGAGGAACAGGATCGACGCGCCCTGCTCGTCGGCCTGCTGGATGCCGAGCGGGGTCAGCACCCCGTGGTTGATGGCGTTGTTCAGAAAGAGCACCTTCGCCGGTTCGATGATGATGCTCGTCAGCGGCAGGAGGTTCGCCTCGACGAGGAAGTCCACGGCGTTGCTGAGGGTGGTCATCAGGCCGTTCACCAGCCACGCGATGGGGTAGAACCCGACGACGGCCATCACGAAGCCCCAGATGCCGGCCGAGAACATGTTCACGAGCATCTCGAAGCCGGCGCGGATCTTGCCGTCCCACAGGCTGTCGAGCCACTTCATCGTGTACGCCGCCAGCGGCGCCATGATCATCGCGCCGATGAACATGTGCACCTCGCCGAGCTGGTTGTCGGCGGGGAGGGTCGCGTTGATGTCGGCGATCAGCTTGTCCGACCCGGCGATGGCCCCCATGACGGCGATCGAGGCGACCACGCCGCCGCGCACGCCGTAGACGATCGTGCCGCCGGTGTAGGCGATGATGATCGGCAGCAGGTAGTGGATGAAGGGGCCGACGATCGTCGCGAGGTCGGCGTTGGGCGTCCATCCGACCTCGATGAAGAACGCGGTGAAGATGCCCCATGCGATGAGCGCGGGGATGTTCGGCATGATCATGCCGGACAGGAACGTTCCGAAACGCTGAACGCCGACTCGCACTCCTCCCGGCTTCTTGGCCGGGGCAGACGTCGTTGTCATTGCTGTGTCTCCTTCGTTGTGGTCGCGGCCCCGCGTTCGGTGGCGAGGAGGGCCGCATCTCGGGCTGCCGCGGCACTGTCCGCGGCGAGGGAAGCCTCGGCGATCGCGCGTGCGTCGTCGAGGGTGTACTGCAGGAGGGTGGCGCGCACGTCGGCGAGGGCGCTCGGCGCCATCGACAGGCTCGTCGCACCGAGCCCCACCAGCACGACCGCCAGCAGGGGGTCGGCGGCGGCTTCGCCGCAGATCCCCACGGGCTTGCCGTGGGCGCGTCCGGCATCGCCCACCTCGCGGATGAGGCGGAGGACCGACGGATGCCACGGGTCCTGGAATCCCGCGACCGAACCGAGCAGCCGGTCGGCGGCGAGGGTGTACTGGGTCAGGTCGTTCGTGCCGATCGAGGCGAAGTCGGCGTGGGCGAGGATGCGGTCGGCGAGGAGCGCCGAGGAGGGCACCTCCACCATGACGCCTGCGGTGCGGATGCCGTACTCCTTCGCCAGCGCCGTGAAGTACGTCGTCTCCTCGACGGTGGCGACCATCGGCGCCATGACCCACAGATCGGCCGGGCCCTCGGGGGATCGCCGCGTCGCGGCATCCGCTTCCGCCAGGGCCGTGAGCTGCTCGCGCAGGATGTCCTCGCTCGCGCGGAGCGCCCGCAGGCCGCGGAGCCCGAGCGCCGGGTTCTCCTCGTGCGCGTCGTTGAGGAACGGCAGGGGCTTGTCGGCGCCGGCGTCGAGCACGCGGACCACGACCTTCTTCCCGGGGAACGCCCGCAGCAGCTGTTCGTAGCTGGCGCGCTGCTGCTCGACCGTCGGCGCCGAGGAGGCGCTGAGGAAGAGGAACTCGGTGCGGAACAGGCCCACGCCCTCGGCGCCGAGGGCGACCGCCTCGGCGGCGCCGTCGGGTTTGCCGAGATTCGCCAGGAGCGGCACGGGTGTACCGTCGGCCAGGGCGCCGTTGGTGATCGGTGCCGACGCGGCGTTCGTCCGGGCATCGGCCCGCACGCGCGCCCGCTGGAGCTCGTCGTCGGTGGGGTCGGCGGTGACCACGCCGGCGGCGGCGTCGACGATCACGCTCTGCCCCTCGGCGAGCGCGGCGGCGCCGGCGGCGCCGACGACCGCGACGATCCCCTTCTCTCGGGCGAGGATGGCGGTGTGCGAGGTGGGTCCACCCTCGGTGGTCACGAGGGCGAGCACCTGGTCGAGATCCAGCAGCGCGGTGTCGGCGGGGGCGAGGTCCTTCGCGACGAGGACGAACGGATGCCCTGGCTCGGGCACGCCCGGAGCTGCGACGCCCCGCAGACGAGCGATGACGCGCTGCGCGACGTCGTCGAGGTCGGCTGCCCGCTCGCCGAGATAACCGCCGACGGCGGTGAGCTGATCGCGGAACGCGGCGAACGCCTCGAACACCGCGCGCTCGCCCGTCTTGCCCTCGGCCAGCCGGGCGCCGATCTCGTCGGACAGGGTCGGGTCTTCGGCCATCATCGCCTGCGCCTCGAGCACGTCCTGTGCGGCGCCGCCGGCCTGCTCGGCGCGCTCCTCCAGCTCACGGGCGACCGCGGCGACAGCCTCATCGACGCGCGCGCGCTCGGCGGCCTCGCCGATCGTGCTCGGCTCGTCGGTGGGGGCGGGAAGGGGCTCGGCCATGCGGGCCACCGGGCCCTGGGCGACGCCCAGCCCGATCCCGACCCCGCGGATCTCGGTGCGTGCCACGGTGCTCACGCCGCGTCGTGGTCGGTGGTGAGCAGCTCGCTCAGCGAATCGAGCACGCTCTCGGCGTTGTCTCCGTCGGCGGTGAGCGTGACGTAGTCGCCCTGGTCGACGCCCAGCGAGATGACGCCGAGGATGCTCGCGGCGTTCACCGGCTCGCCCGAGCCCTTGGCCACCGTGATGGGGATGCCGGCCTCCTTCGCCGCCTGTGCGAAGAGCTTGGCGGGGCGGGCGTGCAGCCCGTGCGACGATCCGATGCGCACCGTGCGGGTCAGGGGGGCCATGGGGTTTCCTCTCCTCGTTTTTCGTGAGCCGACTCGTAGGGAGTCAGGTGTGCGCGGGGTCTTCGGCCCCGGCATCCGTCGAGACGCCCGACGCTGTGACGTCCGACGCGGTGACGTCCGACGCGGTGACGGCGACCGCGCGACGGACCAGGTCCAGCGTGCGGGTGCCGTCGAGGTCGGCGAAGATGTCGTCGGGCAGCAGAACCACCGTCGTCATCCGCGCGCCCGCCGCCTGCTCGATGCGCGGGAGCGCATCGGCCAGGTGCGGACCGACGAGGATCACGTCGCCGGCATCGAGGTCGATCGGGAACGACTGCTCGGTCCCGGCGATGGCGGTCCAGGGCAGTCCCGCATCCTGTGCGGCGCGACGCACACGCTGCGCCACGAAGGTGCTGGACGCACCCGCTCCACACACGACAAGGATCCGCATCGATCCGCCCTCCTCGTGAGCGATTCTTGTGAAGGCGCTGAGTGCCGACAAGTCACGCATTCTTCCGCCCGGGCGGAAACCCCTGCCTGCCGCCCCGGCCTGGCGGACCCAGGCGTGGTTGACTGGTGCTCGATCCGGACCGCGGCACGGCGGCCCGGCGGAGGGGTGGCTGTGACCAGAGCCAGGCAGGATCGCCTGCTGACGCTGCTGCTGCGGGACGGCACCTGGGCGACGGCGGCGACGCTGGCCGACGCGCTCGGGGTCACGCCCCGCAGCATCCGGTCGTACGTCACCTCCATCAACGCCCGCATCGCCCCCGGCATCGCGATCGAATCGGGTCCGCTCGGCTACCGGGCAGGACCCGAGGGTGCCGCGGCCCTGCGGGCGGGCGGGGGGACGGATGCCGGGACGCCGCGCGATCGCCTGCACACCGTCATCCGGGGCCTGCTCGACACCGACGCCGGGATCGACCTGTTCGACACCGCGATGCAGCTGCACGTCAGCCCCGCCACGCTCGAGGCCGACCTCGCCCGGGTGCGGGGTCTTCTCAGCGGCACCGAACTCACGCTGGAGCGCTCGGCGTCGACGGCGCGACTGCGCGGGGGTGAGATGGCCCGGCGGCGCCTGCTGAGCAGGCTCGCGCACGACGAGATGGACGCCGGGGCCTTCGACCTCGGCGCCCTGCGGCGGAGCCTCGCCGGCACCGCGGTCGACGCCGACGCGTTCGGCGCGTTCAAGTCCGACCTCGTGACCGAGCTCGGGGGCCTCGGGTACTACGTCAACGAGCTCGGCATCGCCGACGTCGTCATGCACATCGCCATCGCCGCCGACCGGGTCGCCCACCGGCATCCGCTCTCTCATGATCCTGCGGCGGGCGAGGTCGCCGGTGCCGACGTCGCGGCCGTGATCGAGCGCCTCGTGCAGCAGCACTTCGGTGTGCGGCTGGGAGAGGGCGACGTGCAGCACCTCGCGGCGCTCGTGCTCACCCGCGTCATCGCGCCCGGCGGCGAGGCCGTGCAGACGCGGGCGCGGCCGTCGCTGGACCCGCAGGTCGAGGCGGCGGTGCGGACGGCGGTGGGGAGGGCGGCGCGGGAGTTCCTCGTCGACATCGACGACGAGGACTTCATCACCCGGCTGGCGCTGCATGTGCAGAACCTGCGGCACCGCGCACAGGACCAGGCGTGGTCGCGGAATCCGCTCACCCGGTCGCTGAAGTCGACGTACCCGATGATCTTCGAGCTCGCCGTCTACATCGCCGGCGAGCTCGACGCCGAGCTCGGCTTCCCCCTCCCCGACGACGAGATCGCCTACATCGCGATGCACGTCGGAGGCCGACTCGAGCGGAGCCGCCAGAACGCACAGCTGCTCACCGCGACGATCGTCTGCCCGGGGTACTACGAGCTGCACGAGCTCCTCCGATCGAGCGTGGACCGTTCGCTCGGCCAGGCGATCGAGGTCGTCGGCGTCGAGACGCGGGTCGACCCCGACTGGGAGAACCTGGGCACCGACCTCGTGCTCACGACGATCGACGCGCCGGTGGCGGGGGAGCGGATCGTTCGGATCCAGCCGTTCCTCACCGACGCCGACGTCGAGCGTGTGCAGGCCGCGGCGGGCCGGGTGCGGCGCGCACGACGCCTGGCGCGGCTGCGCACCGAGCTCGAGCGGTACTTCCCCGCCGACGCCTTCGTGCGTGGGCTCGAAGTCGACGGCACCGGCGAGGAGGGGGTCATCCGCCGTCTCGGCGGCATGCTCGTCGCGCAGGGCGTCATCGACGACGACTACGTCGAGCGGTCGATCCAGCGGGAGCGGATGTCGTCGACGGCGTTCACCGATGCGCTCGCCGTGCCGCACGCGATCGGGATGACCGCGACGCGCACCGCCATCGCGGTCGGGGTCGCCGAGGGGTCGATTCCCTGGGGGGACTCGCGGGTGCAGGTCGTGGCTCTCGTGGCCTTCTCCGAGGAGGACCGCGAGGCCTTCCAGACGGTGTTCGAGCAGCTGGTCGAGGTCTTCTCCGAGCGGGAGAGTGTGTCGCGGATCGTCCGGCGGGGCACCGACTTCCCTGCGTTCCTCGACGAGCTCGTGGCGGTCATCGACGGCTAGGGACTCCCGCGGGCCCGCCGGTCCGCCCGTCGGCGTGCCGGCCTGCCCGCCGGCGCCCGCCCGCCCCGGGGCACCTTCCGGGTTCCTTCCCGGATTTTTGGGGCGGATTTCTCCGTTTGGGGCGCGACGTTTCCGCCCCGAACGGAACGGGGCGCCCCGAGCGCTCCGCGTCCGTCTCCGCACGCCCCCGCCTCGCCTTTCCCCAAGGTTTGGGGCGGATTCCTCCGTTTGGGGCGCGACGTTTCCGCCCCGAACGGAATGACCCGCCCCGATCGGCGAGACGAACCCGCCCCGATCGGCGAGACGAGGTCGCCCGGGTCGGCGAGACTAGGCCGCCCGGGCCGGCGAGATGAGGTCGCCCCGGTTCGTCACCGCGGAGGGGAGATCCCGAACTGCGCGAAGCGCCGGCCCAAGTCGCGCGCCGTGCCGATGTGCGGCCACCCGTACCGGACGAAGCGACTCTGCGTCACACCGCGCACAAGGTCCTCGCGCTGCTTCTCCGTGTCGAGGATGTCAGCGGCGGAGCGTCCACGCGTGAGCGAACCGTCCACATACTTGATCGTGCCGTCGAACTCGGTGAGCGCGTCGACCTCGGGAAGTCCGATGTCCACGTAAAAGCGGCCCCTCGCGGTGAGGATGGGAACCTGCAGGATGAACTGACTGAACCCCAGCTCCCGCATGCGCACGCGGCCCACACTCTCGCCCGGCAGCTGGGCTCTTCCGTCCGCGAAGCCCAAGACACGCTCGGCGCGCCACGCGCCGTGGGCGGACTGTCGTGCAATCGCAAGGCACGATTCTTTGAAGGCCGCCGCGGCGTCGATGTCATAGCTGCCCGGTCCCGTGACGAAGCGGAGTCTCAGCGCGGCGTCCGCGATGGTCACCGCGCGGTCGAACGCCAGAGTGCGCGCCGAGTCGGCCACAGTGCGTTCGAGGGACGTGCACAGCACCGCGCAGCGCTCAACGACGTCGGTATCGGCGATATCGCCGCGGTGACGGACGACGCCGAGCGGCGATCCGGGCCTGTGCTCCGGACTAATGACGTGCACGCGGTCGGTGGCAGGAAGATACAGGCCGAGACCATGGAGGGCAGCGGCCGTTTCGCCACTGAAGAGCGGACGACTGCGAGAGGAGCGGTCAAGCGCTGTTGCGAGCGTCACGACCCGGCATTCCGGCGTGGCAGATCGCCACGCCTCATCCTGGACGAAGAGACCCGGGCGAACCTTCACGCACCGCCCCTCCCGCAACATCCGGTCCAAAGCATGGCGGGAGACGCCGGACTCCCGCAGTTCGGGCCAGGAACGGATGTCCAGAGGCGACGGCACCGTTGAAGTCTTCGCGGTCGCGGCGCCTGGCGCGGTTCTCGGCGCCCACTCGTGGACAACTCGCACCGCACCCGTGGTTGTGCAGGAGAGGTGTGTCGCCCTGAGCTCCCGGCACCGTGCCCGTTCGGGGCGGGTGCGTCCGTTCGGGGCGAAATCGACGCGCCCCGAACGAAAAGATCCGCCCCAAACCCGGCCGGACCCGGCAGAGACGGAGCAGGGCGCGCCGTGGCGGAGCGGGCGCAGCGGCGAGGCCTGGGTCAGCCGCGGCGCAGCCGCGCCTGCAGGCCCAGCCGTGCGGCCGGCCACTCGTGCGGGAGGATCGAGTACACCGCGGTGTCGCGCAGCGACCCGTCGGGGCCGAGGCGGTGGTTGCGCAGGATCCCGTCGAGTTTTGCGCCGAGCCGTTCGATCGCTGCGCGCGACTGCCGGTTGTGGAAGTGGGTGCGGAACTCCACGGCGATCGCGTCGCACGCCTCGAAGGCGTGCCCGAGCAGGAGCAGCTTCGCGGCCGTGTTCACCGCCGTGCGCTGCGCCGCAAGGCCCAGCCAGGTGTAGCCGATCTCCACGTGTCGGTTGGCCTGATCGATGTTGCAGAAGGTGGTCATGCCGACGGCCACGCCGATGTCGGCGCGAAGGATCGCCCAGGGGTTCATCTCTCCGCGATCGCGCCACGCCACCCGCTGTGCGATCTCGGCGTCCACGCCCGACGGGGAGGGGACGGAGGTATACCACGCATGCTCCAGGCCCTCGGCGGCGCGACGCAGATCGGCGGCGTGCTCCATCGCCAGGGGCTCGAGTCGAACGTGAGGGCCTTCGAGGACGACGGAGTCGGTCAGCAGCACGCCCGTCAGCCTACGCGCGCGCATCCGTTGACGGCTTCGTTGCCTACGCGCGCTCGCCCACGTCGCCGTCGCGGCCACCGGCCCCGCCCCTGTCACCGTCGCGGCCGCCGGCCCCCGAGGCTTCACCCATCGCGGCCTGGACCATCACGGCCCCGGTCGCCGGATCCGGTGCACGGGATGCCGCCCGTGCGGCGACGATCGCCCGGCGCCCCGCCGGCACGGTGACCGCCAACCCGATGACGATGAACGTCAGCACACCCGCGGCCACCAGGAGGGTCTCGATCGGCACCCGGTCGGCGAGAGGACCGAAGAACACCATCCCGATCGGCATGGCCACGGCCATGACGATGCCGACGAAACCGAACACGCGGCCCTGCCGCTCGGGTTCGACGGTCTCCTGCAGGAGGGTCATCGACGGGGTCGAGAAGAACGGCACCGCCAACCCGACGAGGAACATGAAGCCGAAGAACACCCACACGTTCGGCGACAGTCCGAGGCCCACCGACAGCCCGCCGAACACCAGCGACGACACCACGATGAGGCCGATCCGGCTCCGCCGTGCGAAGAAGGTGGCGACCACGACGCCGCCCAGAGTCATCCCGATGCTGAAGGCGATCTCGAGCACCGCCAGATTCACGACGTTCTGCTGCTCACCCGCGTCGAACGAGCGCACGAGCATCAGCGGGGTCAGGTTCGACGGGGCGACGGTGAGCAGGAAGATGATCGCGAAGACGATCAGCAGCCACCGCACGAACGCGTGATGGGCGATGTAGCGCACTCCGTCGACGAGGTCGGCGAAGTACGCCGTCGGCGCTCCCTCCGCCCGCCTCACCGCCCGCACCGGGATGACAGCCAGCAAGCCGATCCCGATGACGGCGGTGACGACGTCGATGAAGAAGATCGGGACGAGGGATGCCGCTGAGCCGCCGGTCGCTGCGGACGACCAGGCGTAGATCGCGCCGGCCGCGGCGGGGGCGAGCAGCGCCATCGCCGACTGGATCGACCCGTTGAGGCCGTTGACCCGCATGAGGTGACGCGTCGGGGTGATCTGCGGGATGAGCGCCGACACGGCCGGCATCTGGATCCCGGCGCCGGCGGAGCGGATCGCCAGGGCGAGGAAGACCAACCACAGGTCGTCGTACCCGGTCAGCATGATCAGCGCGAGCCCGAGCGTGGTGGCCGCGATGGCGGCATCCGCCCCCATGATCAGGAATTTCCTGTTGTGCCGGTCGGCCCACACGCCGCCGAAGATCGACACGATCGCCTGCGGCAGGAAGCCGAAGACGGCCGCTAGGGTCATGATGAGCCCCGACTCGTACGTGATCGTGAGGTACCAGAAGACGGCGTATTGCACGAGCATCGAGCCGAAGAGGCTCGCGGTCTGGCCGCTGAGGAAGAAGATGACGTTCTGCGGCCAGCGCGGTGCGTCTGCGGGGTCGGCGGCTGCGTCGGACGTCATCGCCCCTCGATCTGCGCGAGAAGTGCGCGGGCGCCCGCGGCGAGGTCGGCGACCTGCGCGGCGGCATCGGCGGACGAGGAGCCGCGGACATCCAGGTAGAGCTTGAGCTTCGGCTCGGTGCCGCTCGGCCGCACGATGACCCGGGCGCCCTGGGCGAGCCACAGTCTCAGCACATCGCCGGGCGGCAGATCACCGACGCCCTGGCTGAGATCTTCGAAGCGCTCGACGGCGATCGTGCCGATGCGGGCGGGGGGGTCGGCGCGCAGCGCCGCCATCACCCGGTCGATCGCCCCGAGGTCGTCCACCCGCACCGAGATCTGGTCGCTGGCGAAGAAGCCGAAGGTCTCGTCGAATTCGCGCAGCACGTCGGCGAGCGTGCGGCCTTCGGCGCGCGCGTCGGCGACGATGCCGAGCAGGGCGACCGCGGCGGAGATCCCGTCCTTGTCGCGGACGGTCTCGGGGTTGACGAGGTATCCGAGGGCCTCCTCGAAGCCGTAGACGATGCCCGGCGCTCGCGAGATCCACTTGAAACCCGTGAGGGTCGCGTGGAAGTCGAGGCCGTAGTGACGGGCGACGGTTTCGAGGCCGGGAGAGGAAACGAGCGAACACGCGAGGGATGCCGCCGGCTCGCACCCCGCGTCGGCCGCCGCCGCGCGCGCGGCCCGCCACCCGAGCAGCAGCCCCACCTGGTTGCCGGTGAGCCGGCGCCACCCGTCCTCGGCGGTCGGGTCGGGCACGGCCACCGCGAGCCGGTCGGCGTCGGGATCGTTCGCGATGACCAATTCCGCGCCCGCGGCGCGCGCCGTCTCGAAGGCCAGATCCATGGCCCCGGGCTCTTCGGGGTTGGGGAAGGCCACCGTCGGGAAGCGCCCGTCGGGGGCCGTCTGCTGCTCGACGAGGATCGGCGCCGGGTAGCCCGCCGCGGAGAGGATCTTCGACAGCGTCTCCCACCCGACGCCGTGCATCGCGGTGTAGACCCAGCGGAGCCCGGACGCACCCGGCCCGGCCGGCGCGACCCGTGCGGTCGCGGCGATGTAGGCGTCGACGGTGTCCTCGCCGGCGAGCTCCCACCCGTCCGAGCGCGGCAGCTCGTCGACCCGCCGGGTGTCGGCCACGC
Source organism: Microbacterium sp. AK009 (assembly GCF_013410955.1). GTDB lineage: Bacteria > Actinomycetota > Actinomycetes > Actinomycetales > Microbacteriaceae > Microbacterium. The sequence continues at coordinate 659,111 of NZ_JACCCG010000001.1, forward strand.
GCTGGATCTCGGCGGCGATGAGGGCATCGGCGGGCGCGACGATCTGCGATCCGCCGTGCGAGCCTCCGAGGTACACCTTGTAGCCGTTGTCGTTCGGCGGATTATGGCTCGCCGTGACCATGACGCCAGCGTCGGCGCCGAGGTGGCGCACGGCGAAGGCGAGCACGGGGGTGGGAAGGAGCCGGGGGAGGACGACGACGCGCACACCCATGCCCGCCATGATCTCGGCGGAGTCGCGGGCGAAGACGTCGGAGTTCCGACGCCCGTCGTAGCCGATCACGACCAGCGGGGCAGCGCCCGCAGCACCGGCCGCTCCGCCGGCCTGCGCGAGCACGTACGCCCCGAGCCCCGCCGCAGCCTGCGCGACCAGCACCCGGTTCATCCGGTTGCTGCCTGCGCCCAGCTCACCGCGAAGACCCGCCGTGCCGAAGGCGAGGCGTGCGCCGAAGCGGTCGTGCAGCTCGGCGTCCGCTGCGTCGTCGCCCGCCTCGGCGCGCGCGATCAGGCCGTCGAGCTCGGCGCGGGTCTCGTCATCGGGATCCTGGTCGCGCCAGGCGCGTGCCAGCGCGATCACCTCCGGTGCCACCGGTGGGGTCACAGCTTCTCCACCACCCGCGCGAGGAGGGAGGAGATCACCGGCTCGGCGTCACGTCCGGCCTCCAGCACCTCCTCATGGCTGAGAGGCGTGGTCTGGATGCCTGCCGCGAGGTTGGTGATGAGCGAGAAACCGAGGATCTCCATCCCGGCCTGCCGCGCCGCGATCGCCTCGAGCGCCGTGGACATCCCGACGATGTCTCCGCCGATGCGCTCGGCCATCCGGACTTCCGCCGGGGTCTCGTAGTGGGGACCGCGGAACTGGCAGTACACGCCCTCGTCGAGGGTGGGGTCGATCGAGCGCGCGATTTCGCGCAGCCGCGCCGAGTAAAGGTCGGTGAGATCGACGAACGTCGCGCCCTCGAGCGGCGAGGCGGCCGTGAGGTTGATGTGGTCGCTGATGAGCACAGGCTGGCCCGGGCTCCACGACCGGCGGATGCCGCCCGCGCCGTTGGTGAGCACCATGATCCGCGCCCCGGTCGCCGCGGCGGTGCGGACGCTGTGAACGACCCGGCGCACCCCGTGGCCCTCGTAGAAGTGGGTGCGTGCTCCGATGACGAGCACCCGGCGCCCCGCCGGGGTGAGGATGCTGCGGATCGTCCCCACATGACCCTCCAGCGCCGGGCGGCTGAACCCGGTCACCTCGGTGGCGGGGACGGTCGCGACGGTCTCGCCGAGCAGGTCGGCGGCCTTCCCCCACCCGCTGCCGAGGGTGAGGGCGATGTCGTGGTGGGCCACACCCGTGAGGCGGGCGATGTCGTCGGCCGCCTGTGCGGCGACGGCGAACGGATCGGCGTTCGGGTCGTCGAGCGGATGGTCGTGGCGATGATGCATGAGATCACGATACGGACCAGATCCGACACCCTGCCACCGCCCTGCCCCCGGGCAGGGCCCCGCGGCTGTTTGAATGGTCATATGTCGTTGAGCTTCGAGCGGACCCAGAGCGTGGCGATCCTGGGCGGCGGTCCCGGCGGATACGAGGCGGCCCTGGCCGCCGCACAGCTGGGCGCCGAGGTGACCCTCGTCGAACGCGCTGGCGTCGGCGGGTCGGCCGTCATCACCGACGTCGTCCCCTCCAAGACCCTCATCGCCACCGCCGACGCCGCCGTGGCCATCTCGGAGGCCAGTGATCTCGGCGTGCAGCTGTTCGCGCGGGGCGAGAGCGGAAAGCCCCTCAAGCCCGAGATCGCGATCAACCTCGCCGCCGTCAACAAGCGGGTGCTCTCCCTCGCCCGCCAGCAGTCCGACGACATGCGGGCCTCGCTCGTCGAGGCGGGGGTGCGCATCATCTCCGGCCACGGTCGCCTGGAGGGGCGCAACGAGGTCATCGTCTCCACCGACATCGGCGGCACCGATTTCGACCGGGTCGAGGCCGACACCCTCGTCGTCTCGGTCGGCGCGTCGCCCCGTCAGCTTCCGAGCGCCAAGCCCGACGGGCAGCGCATCCTCACCTGGACCCAGCTCTACGGCATGGGCACCCTCCCGGCGCACCTCATCGTCGTGGGGTCGGGGGTCACCGGGGCCGAGTTCGCGTCGGCCTACATGAACCTCGGGGCCCAGGTCACGCTCATCTCCAGCCGCGACCAGGTGCTCCCCGGAGAGGATGCCGACGCCGCGACCGTGCTCGAGAAGGTGTTCAAGCGCGGCGGGATGACGGTGCTGTCACGCTGTCGCGCCGAGAGCGTCGAGAACACCGGCGACGGCGTCCGGGTGACGCTCGGCGACGGCCGCGTGGTGGAGGGGAGTCACTGCCTCATGGCGGTCGGCGCCGTTCCGAACACGGCCGGCATCGGCCTCGAAGAGGCCGGGGTGCAGATGACCGACTCCGGTCACATCCAGGTCAACCGGGTCGCGCGCACGAGCGTGCCGAACATCTACGCCGCGGGCGACTGCACCACCTTCATTCCGCTCGCGTCGGTCGCCTCGATGCAGGGCCGCACCGCCGTGTTCCACGCCCTCGGCGACGTCGTCATCCCGCTCGAGCAGCGCCGCATCACCTCGAACATCTTCACCGCTCCCGAGATCGCCACGGTCGGATTCCAGGAGAAGGATGTCACCTCCGGCGACGCCGACGGACTCGTGCTGAAGCTTCCCCTCTCGGCCAACCCGCGGGCGAAGATGATGGGCGTGCGCGACGGGTTCGTCAAGCTCATCGCCCGCCGCGGGAGCGGCACGGTCATCGGCGGCGTCATCGTCGCCCCGCGTGCCTCGGAGCTGATCTACCCGATCGCGATCGCCGTGGAGCGCCGCCTCACGGTCGATCAGGTCTCGCGGGTGTTCGCGGTCTACCCTTCGCTGTCGGGAAGCATCACCGACGCCGCGCGCGCGATGCACATCGTCGACCGCCCGATGGACGCCGCCCAGGTCTGACCCGGTCGCTGAGCGCGCGGGACGCGTTTCGTCTCGTCGCTTCGCTCCTCGCTCAACGACCGGTGGGTTACGCCACCCTCCTCGGTCGTTGAGCGAGCGCAGGGAGTCGAAACGCTCCTCGCCCAACGACCGGGAGGTCGAAACGCCCCGGCCCGCCTCTAGACTGCCCCCGTGCCGATCAACCCCGCGGCGCGCTCGCTGTCGAGCGCCGACGCCGCTCCCGCAGCATCCGGTCCGATCGATCCCTCGCTGCTGTCGATTCCCGACGGCCAGGTCGATGTCACCGTCGTCCGCGAGATCGACGGACTGAGCTACATCGATCCGGACGACCCGGCGATGCCCTCCTACCGGGTGATCGCCAACAACCGCCAACCTGTGGCGCTGCGCGACATGATGATCCTCCCGGTGCGCACCGGCTACATCGGGCAGGACCGGGTCAAGCCCGACCCCGACCTCGTGCCGCCGACCGGCGCGGAGGCGGTTCCCGACGTCGACGTCGACACCGTGTACCTGCCCGTCCGCGACGGGGTCGCGTCCGCCCTGGTGTACCGCCCGCGAGGCGTCGCCGCGGGCGACGCGCTCGGCGTCATCCTGTACGTCCACGGCGGGGGGTTCACCGTCGGCTCCGCGGCCGACACCGACTACATCACGCGGCGCCTCGCGAAAGACAACGGGGTGATCGTGGTCTCGGCCAACTACCGGCTCGCGCCGGAGTACCCCTTCCCGACTCCGCTCGACGATGTCGCCGACCTCTACGCGTGGCTGCGCACCGACGCGCACCGGCTCGGCGGCGATCCGGCGTGGGTGGCGGTCGCGGGCGACTCGGCGGGATCGAACTTCGCTGCGGCGCTGCCCCTCCTCGCACGCGAGCGCGGGCTCGCCGCCCCCGACGCGGTGCTGATGTACGGCGCGTTCGTGGATTTCGCGCAGGAGCGGTGGCCGTCGTTCCAGGCGCAGGCGCCGCGCGGGATCGTCTACGACAGCGCGTTCTTCGGGTTCATCCGGGGGGCCTATCTGCCCACGACGCCCTGGAACGACCCGCTCGCGAGCCCCATCTACGGCGACCTCACCGGCTACCCGCCCACCTTCCTCGCCACCGGGACCCACGACCCGATCGTCGACTCGGCGAGGGCGTTCGCCGAGGCGCTCGCCGCCGAGGGCGTCGCGGTCGACGGCTACTTCCCCGAGGGGATGCCCCACGGGTTCTACTTCTTCCCCGACGTCCAGGTGCCCGAGGGCGATGTGGCGTTCGAGCGCACGGTGGCATTCCTGGCAAAGCTCCGCGCAGGGTAGCGGGTCCCACCGCGCGCCGTCCCCGTGCGTTCATCCCGGGTTCGGGGCGGACTATTCCGTTCGGGGCGCGATCGTCGCGCCCCGAACGGAGAAATCCGCCCCAAACGCGCCGGACAACGTGCCGGACGCGGGCGGGAGGGAGGGTGGGATGCCGCGGCGCGGCGGGCCGCGCAGGTGCGGCGCTACGCGATCGTCAGCAGCTGGTGCCCGGCCGCGACGGTCGTGCCCGGGTCGGCGTTGATGGCGCCGACGGTGCCGTCCTTGTGCGCCTGGATGGGCTGCTCCATCTTCATGGCCTCGAGCACCACGACGAGGTCGCCCTTGACGACCTGCTGCCCCTCGGTCACGGCGATCTTCACGATCGTCGCCTGCATCGGCGCCTTCACCGCGTCGCCCGAGGCGCCCGCGACGGCTGAGGCGGTGTGCGATCGCCGCGACGGCGGCACCGCTGCCGGCCGACCGGCCGTGTGCGAGGTGGTGGCGACGCGGTCGGGGAGGCTCACTTCGAGGCGCTTGCCGGCGACCTCGACGACGACCGTATGACGGCCCTCGCCGGGGGCGGGGGCGTCGAGCTCGCCGTCCCACGGCGGGATGTCATTGTCGAACTCCGTCTCGATCCACCGCGTGTACACCCCGAACGCGCCGTCCTCGGCGGTGAAGGCGCGGTCGCGCACGACCTTGCGGTGGAACGGCAGGACGGTGGGGAGTCCCGCCACCTCGAACTCGTCGAGGGCGCGCCGGGCGCGTTCGAGCGCCTCGGCGCGGTCGCGGCCGGTGACGATGATCTTCGCCAGCAGCGAGTCGAAGGCCCCCGAGACGCTGTCGCCGGCGGTGACGCCGGAGTCCAGGCGCAGGCCCGGGCCGCCGAAGGTCTTGAAGACGTGGATGGGGCCCGGCTGGGGGAGGAAGCCGCGCCCAGGGTCCTCGCCGTTGATGCGGAACTCGATCGAGTGCCCCACCGGCGCCGGGTCGTCGTAGCCGAGTTCCTCGCCCTCGGCGAGGCGGAACTGCTCGCGCACGAGGTCGAGCCCGGTCACCTCCTCCGAGACGGGGTGCTCCACCTGGAGACGGGTGTTGACTTCGAGGAAGGAGATCGTGCCGTCGGCCCCGATCAGGAACTCGCAGGTCCCCGCGCCGAGGTACCCCACCTCGCGGAGGATCGCCTTGGACGCGTCGTACAGGATGCGGTTCTGCTCGTCGGTGAGGAACGGTGCGGGGGCCTCTTCGACGAGCTTCTGGTGCCGGCGCTGCAGCGAGCAGTCGCGGGTGGAGACCACCACGACGTTGCCGGCGCTGTCGGCGAGGCACTGGGTCTCGACGTGCCGGGGCTTGTCGAGGTACTTCTCCACGAAGCACTCGCCGCGGCCGAAGGCCGCGATCGCCTCGCGGGTCGCCGACTCGAACATCTCGGGCACCTCGTCGAGAGTGCGCGCGACCTTGAGGCCTCGCCCGCCGCCGCCGTACGCGGCCTTGATCGCGATGGGGAGCCCGACCGACTCGGCGAAGGCCACGACCTCGTCGGCGCCGGCGACCGGCCCCGGCGTGCCGGGAGCCAGGGGAGCGCCGACCTTCTCGGCCACGGCGCGTGCGGTGACCTTGTCGCCCAGGGCCTCGATCGCTTCGGGCGACGGCCCGATCCACACCAGGCCCGCCGCGATCACGGCGCGGGCGAAGTCGGCGTTCTCGGCGAGGAATCCGTACCCGGGGTGCACCGCGTCGGCGCCCGAGCGGCGGGCGACCGACAGGATCTTCTCGATCGACAGGTACGTCTCCGCGCTGGTGGTGCCTTCCAGGGCGTAGGCCTCGTCGGCGAGGCGGGCATGGAGGGCGTCGCGGTCCTGGTCGGCGTACACGGCGACGGACGCCTTCCCGGCGTCGCGGGCGGCACGGATGACGCGGACGGCGATCTCGCCGCGGTTTGCGATGAGCACCTTGGCGATTCGAGGCATGATGGCCAGCCTACTCACGCGGATGATCGGTCATTTGACTGGTTCGTACAAGAACCGAGGAGAAACGTGGGCGTCCAACGACAACGCGGCGCGTCACCCGGACGTCGCCCAGAGCGAGGTCCAGCTCACGCCGTGGCGCGTGATGAGCCGTCGCAGGGTCGACAGCGACATCCCGACCACCGTCGACGGGTCGCCCTCGACGCGCTCGATGAAGGGCCCACCCAGGCTGTCGACGGTGAAGGCTCCCGCGACCTGCAGCGGCTCCCCGGTGGCGACGTACGCGTCGATCTCGTCGTCGGTGACGTCGGCGGCGAAGCTCACCGACGCCTCGGCAACGGCGTGCTCTTCGTGTGCGGGCGCACCGGGGGCGAGGCGGAACACGCTGTGTCCCGAGTGCAGCACGCCGGTGCGCCCGCGCATCTCGCGCCACCGCGCGACCGCCACCGCGGGCTCGTAGGGCTTGCCGAGGATCTCGCCGTCGAGCTCGAACATGGAGTCTCCGCCGATCACCAACCCCGTGAACGAGGGATCGTCCGCGACCACGCGCGCCGCGACATCCGCCGCCTTCCGTCGCGCGAGCAGCAGGACGTGCTCCTGCGGGGTGAGCGTGCGGCCCTCTCCGGCCTCGACCGCGGCGATGACCGCTTCCTCGTCGACGTCGGGAGCGAGGGTCTCGGGTTCGATGCCGGCGCTGCGCAGCAGCATGAGACGGGCCGGTGACGTCGAGGCGAGGAGCACGCGCATGACACCACGCTAGCGAGGGCACGTGGCCCGGTCGGTCATAGGCTTGAGGGATGGATGTCGGTGACGAGCTCGATCTCCGCATCGACGACGTCGCCCACGGAGGCGTTTTCGTCGCCCGCCACGGCGCGGGAGAGGGGGAGCGGGGCCGGGTCGTGTTCGTTCCCGACACGCTTCCCGGCGAGGAGGTCCGTGTGCGGCTCGTCGACACATCGAAGAAGGCGTTCTGGCGCGCCGAGGTCGTCGAGGTCGCCCGTGCCTCATCCGATCGACGACCCCACGTCTGGGCCCAGGCCGATCTCGCGACGCCCCCGGCGAACCGCCCCGGCGGCGCCGACTTCGGTCACATCGCACTCGAGACGCAGCGGGCGCTGAAGAAGCGCGTCGTCGAGGACGCTCTTCGCCGCGTCGGGGGCGCCGAGCGCGAGGTCACGATGGCGCCGGCAGGCACCTCGACCCGAGGAGCGGAAACCCCGGATGCCACACGCTGGCGCACGCGCGTGAGCCTTCATGTCGACGCCCGCGGCGCCGTGGGGCCGTACGCCGTGCGCAGTCACCGGGTGGTGCAGGTGACCGAGCTGCCGCTCGCGACGGCCGAGATCGAGGAGGCGCTGGGATCGCTCGGACGCCCCGCACCGGGGAGGGTCGACCTCGTCCAGCCCTCCGACGGGCGGGTGCGCGTCATCCCCCGTCCGGAGCGCACCCGCCGCGGCCCGGCGATCGCGGCCGACCCTTCCGCCCACGAGGTGATCATCGAGCACGTGGGCGAGCGCGCGTTCCGCGTCGATGCGGGCGGCTTCTGGCAGGTTCATCGCCTGGCCGCCGAGACCCTCACCGATGTCGTCACGACGGCACTGAGCCGGTCGGGCGCATTCGACCCCGGCGCCCTGCACCTCGACCTCTACGGCGGTGTCGGGCTCTTCGCGGCGGCTCTCGGTGACCTCGGAGGTCCGCGCACCCGGACGATCAGCGTCGAGTCCGACCGCCGTGCCACCGATCATGCCGTGCGGAACCTCACCGCATGGCCGGCCATGCGCGCCGAGACCGGCCGCGTCGACCGCTGGCTCCCGCGCTTGGCGCAGGGGCTCGGACGCGCCGACGCTGAGGCCCTCGCGCGCGGCACGATCCTCCTCGACCCGCCGCGGGCCGGCGCCGGGCGCGACGTCGTCGACGCCGTCGCGGCGCTCACCCCCGCCGCCGTGGTCTACGTCGCGTGCGACCCCGTCGCGCTCGCGCGGGACCTCCGCACCTTCCGCGACCACGGCTACGACACCGCCGTCGTCGAGGCGATCGACCTCTTCCCCCACTCCCACCACGTCGAAGCGGTGGCGGTGCTCACCGGCGAGGGGCGGCGTGGATAGAGTGCTGACATGACCCGCGTGGCACTCATCGACGATCACGAGTCGGTGCGCCTCGGGCTCGAGGCCGCCTGCGCCCGCGTCGGCGCGCAGACCGTGGTGTTCTCGGGCAGTTCGGTGGCCGCGTACCTCGACTGGCGGGCCTTCAGCGCCTCTTCGCCCGCCGACGTCGTCGTGCTCGATCTCACCCTCGGCGACGGAACGACGGTGTCCGAGAACGTGCGCCGGCTCGTCCGCGACGGCTCGAGCGTCATCATCCACAGCGTCGCCGACCGGCCGGAGGCGGTGCGCGAGGCGCTGCTGGCGGGAGCCGCGGGAATCGTCAGCAAGTCCTCGCGCATCGACGATGTCACCGCCGCCATCGACACGGTGTCCCGCGGCGAGCCGCTCAACAACGTCGAGTGGGCGAGCGCCATTGAAGGGGACCGGGCGTTCGCCGACGCCCAGCTGTCGGCGCGCGAGCGCGACGTCCTGCGCCTGTACGCGGCGGGACTGCCGCTGCGTGCCGTCGCCGAGCGGCTGGGGGTGGCGTACTCCACGGCCAAGGAGAACATCACGCGCGTGCGGGTGAAGTACGTCGAGGTCGGGCGCCCGGCGCCCACCAAACTCGACCTCATGCGCCGCGCGATCGAGGACGGCATCCTGACCCCGCCGGCGGCGGACGGATCGGTCGGCCATGAGCGTCGGCGCTGAGGCGCAGCGCGCGGCGCCCCCCGAGGCCGTCGGGCGCATTCCGCAGGGACCGGAGGGCGCGGCATCCCTCGGCTCCTTCACCCGGCAACGGGTCGAACGCATCCTCACCATCGCGATCGCGCTCGGATGCCTGATCCTCGGCGCCCAGGCCTTCTTCAGCGCACTCAATCCGAGCGACGAGGCCCCCGGGTGGCATTTGCCGCTGATGATCCTCACCTTCGGCCCGCTGGCGGCGATGCTCATCGCGTGCGCGCTCGGGCGGGCGGTGCGGACCTTCGCCGCCCTGTTCTGCGTCTGCTACGTCGTCGCCCTCGCACTCTGGCCCGCAGCCACCGTTGGTCAGCCGTCCGACCCGACCACGCAGCCCTGGATCTGGTACCTCGTGAATGTCGCCACGGTCGCCTCGGTCGTCGTCGTGCCCTTCATGTGGCAGGTGGCGTGGACGCTGATGGTGCCGATGTTCTTCGGCTCGGTCCGCATCCTCCAGACCGACGCCGCGCCCCAGCTGTGGATTCCGCTGGTGCTCGACGTCTCCTTCGCCCTCATCCTCGGGATGATGCTCATCACCCTCGGCCGGGTGTTCCGGCGGATCGCCGCCGACGTCGACGCAGCCCGCACCACTGCTGTCGCCAGCTACGCCCGCGCCGCGGCCGCCAATGCCGCGGAGGAGGAGCGGATCGCCGTGGCCGCTCTCATGCACGACAGCGTGCTGGCCGCCCTCATCGCCAGCGAACGCGCCGACACCGAACGCGAGCGCACCCTTGCTGTGGCGATGGCTCGTGAGGCGCTGACCCGCTTCGCCAACACCGAGCAGGGGGTGGAGGAGGGAAGCGACGAGCCCACCGACGCCGCCGCACTCGCCGACGCCGTCGAACGCGCCGCCGAGAACCTCGGCGCGACTCCCGAGCGCCGTCGTGACATCGACCCGGCCACCCCGCCGTTACCCGGACGTGTCGCCCGCGCCCTCACCCTCGCCGCGACCCAGGCCGTCGCCAACGCCGTGGAGCACGCGCGCGGCGCGGGTCTCGGTATTCGCGTGTCGGGGCGGGCCGACCGGATCGCTGTCACCGTCTCCGACGCCGGGGAGGGGTTCGACCTGCACGCGATCCCCGACGACCGGCTGGGGATCCGAGCGTCGATCGTCGCCCGCGTCGCCGCCGTCGGCGGGATCGCCACCGTCGAACCGACCCCGCAGGGGACCACGGTCACGCTGGAATGGCGGCCGGTGTCGTCATGATCAGCGTCCGCGGCATCCTGCTCGGCCTTGCCTTCGCCTTCACCGCCTACCTCGCAGGGCGAGGGCTCTGGTGGACCGAGGACGTTCAGAACCCGTCGCTCGTGATCGCGGCGCTGCTGCTGTATCTCCCGACGACCTGGCTCTGCATCTTCTGGGAGCCCCGGCTCACCGCCGACGACCCCGTCGACGCCTCGGTGACCGCGGGCGTGCGCGGACCCACGCGCCTGCCGGTGTGGATCGCCCTCCTCGCGATCGCGAACGCGGTCATCGTGCCCGCCGCCATCTCGATGGGGGTCGCCGCCGACATCCGCACCGAACCTTTCGCCACCTGGTATCTCGGCGGCATCGGGGCACTGATGACGATCGTGATGGCCCGTCGCCGCGCGATCTACGCCTGGGTCGGCACCGGAATCCTCGCGCTCCTGTCCTCGCTGTGGATGGGACCGATCGCCGCTCTCCAGCTGGGCCTGGTCGGATCGGTGGTGTGGGTGGTCGTCGCTCAGCTGCTCATCCGCGGGCTCGACCGAGCGGCGCGTGACACCGCGCAGCTCGCCGAGCTGCAGCGGGTGTCGTCGGCCTGGCAGGCCTCGCAGCTCACCCGCCAGCGGGAGCGGCGCATCCAGGTCCAGCGCGCCCTCGCGATCGCCGGACCCCTCCTGACCCGCACCGTGTCCACGGGCGGCCGGCTGACACCCGAGGAGCGGCTGCAGGCACGCCTTGCCGAGGGGCGGCTCCGCGACGACATGCGAGGGCCGCGCCTGCTGGATGACGACGTGCGCACCGAGGTCGAGCGCCTGCGGCGCCGGGGGGCGTCGGTGACGATGCTCGACGAGGGCGGCCTCGACGGCATCGACGAACGCTCGCTCGCGGTGATCCGCGCGGAGCTCGCCGAGACGCTCCGTGCGGCCACCTCGGACCGGCTGTACATCCGCACCTCGCCGCACACGCGCGTGGCGGTCACCGTCGTGGGGCGCTCGGGCACCGACAACGGACTGTCCGACGAGGATGCCGTCGACCTGTGGCGGGAGATCGACCACCCCGGTCGGTGACCTCGCCGCACCGGCTTTCTCCGGGCCTCATCTCCGGGAGGGAGAGGAGGCGAGGGGCGGCGAAGCCGCCCGCCCCTCGCCTGAGCGAACGGTTACCCGAAAACCGTTCGCACAGCCAAACCGCTTGGACCGTCGAAGAGACGACGGGCGGTCGGGCCGAACGCAGAGCGTTCCAGCTCCTCCAGTATGCAAGGTCGGAAACGGTCTGTCTGTAGGTAGTTTGGGGGACAAATCCACTGATCTCGAGCAGGCCTCAGCCCGCGTACCGACCCCACCCGACGTCGCGACGAAGCGGCTGGCGCAGCCCGCGTTGCGAGATCGACCAGGCGCTCCGGCAGACGCGGTCATCGGCGACGGCGCCCGCCGATTCGGCCGCGTACTCCTCGCTGACCACGGCGATGAGCGCGGCGAGCTCCTCCTCGGTGGGTGCCCCGCGGCGCACGTCGATCGCGACGGGGGGCAGGGTCTCGCCGGAGGCGTCACCGGGCCCGCCCGGGGCGCCGTGCGGGTCGCTCGTCGCGTTCACAGCGGGATGTTCCCGTGCTTCTTCGGAGGAAGGCTCGCCCGCTTGCCGCGGAGCGAGCGTAGTGCCTTGGCCACGGCGACGCGCGTCTGCGCGGGCTCGATGATCCCGTCGAGTTCACCGCGCTCCGCGGCGAGGAAGGGCGACGCGACGTTGTAGGTGTATTCGTTGGCGAGGCGAGTGCGCACCGCCGCGACATCCTCGCCTGCGTCCTCGGCGCGCTTGATCTCGCCGCGGTAGAGGATGTTCACCGCGCCCTGACCGCCCATGACCGCGATCTCGGCGGTCGGCCAGGCGAGGTTGACGTCGGCGCCGAGCTGCTTGGAACCCATCACGATGTAGGCGCCGCCGTAGGCCTTGCGCAGGATGACGGTGACGAGCGGCACCGTGGCCTCGGCGTAGGCGTACAGCAGCTTCGCACCGCGACGGATGACGCCCGTCCACTCCTGGTCGGTGCCGGGGAGGTAGCCGGGCACGTCCACAAGGGTGAGGATCGGCACCGAGAAGGCGTCGCAGAAGCGCACGAACCGGCTCGCCTTCTCACCGGCGTCGATGTTCAGGGTCCCCGCCATCTGCGAGGGCTGGTTCGCGATCACCCCGACCGTACGCCCCTCGACCCGGCCGAAGCCGATGACGATGTTGGGGGCGAAGAGGGGCTGCACCTCCAGGAAATCACCGTCGTCGACGAGGTGCGCGATGACCCCGTGGATGTCGTACGGCTGGTTGGCCGAGTCGGGGATGACGGTGTTGAGGCTCCGGTCGGCGTCGGTCGTCTCGAATTCGAACGCCGTCTCGTAGACCGGCAGCTCCGACATGTTGTTGTCGGGGAGGAACCCCAGGAGCGTACGGGCGTAGTCGATCGCATCGTCCTCGTCCTCGGCGAGGTAGTGCGCCACGCCCGATCGGGTGTTGTGCGTGTGCGCGCCGCCGAGTTCTTCCATCCCGACGTCTTCGCCGGTGACAGTCTTGATGACGTCAGGACCGGTGACGAACATCTGGCTGGTCTTGTCGACCATGATGACGAAGTCGGTGAGGGCGGGGGAGTACACCGCGCCACCGGCGGCGGGCCCCATGATGATCGAGATCTGGGGGATCACGCCCGACGCGGCGGTGTTCAGGCGGAAGATCTCGCCGTACTTCCCCAGCGCGACCACGCCCTCCTGGATGCGAGCACCCCCGGAGTCGAGGATCCCGATGATCGGGATGCCGCCGCGAAGGGCGAACTCCATGATCTTGATGATCTTGTCGCCGGCGACCTCGCCGAGCGAACCGCCGAAGGTGGAGAAGTCCTGCGCGTAGACCGCGACCGTCCGGCCGTGGATCGTGCCGGTGCCCGTGACGACGGAGTCGCCGTAGGGGCGGGACTTGTCCATGCCGAAGGCCGTGGTGCGGTGGCGGACGTACTCGTCGAACTCGACGAACGAGCCGGTGTCGACCAGCAGCTCGATGCGTTCGCGGGCGGTGAGCTTGTGCTTGGCGTGCTGCTTCTGCTGCGCCGTCGCCTCGGCGTCGAGAACGGCCTCCTGATAGCGGGCCCGAAGGTCTGCGATCTTGCCGGCGGTCGTGTAGAGGTCGGGCTGATCGGTCACGGGTTCCACCCTATCGGCGGGGGCTGATGAGCCCTTGGAGGGTTCGCACAAGCGGTCGGCGGTTCCGCTGTGTGGCGCGCGACACGCGCTCGCTGCCCCGGGTGCCCGGCTCCGTCCCTCGGTGGTGCCCTTGGCGGGTGTCTCCGCCGCCGTGCTGGGTGTCGTCGCCGCCTTGCTTGGTGTCGCACACGGTGCGGCCACAGCGGCGCCAGGTCGCAGTTTTTAGGACACCGTCTGGGCGACGTCCGAGAAGGTGTCGCCTGCCGCGGTGTTCCACGCAGCTTCTGGGACACGCAGCGGACACGCAGCGCCGGCCGCCCCGCCGCGCAAGCCCCCCGCGCACCCGACCGCCCGCCCATAGGGTGAAGGCATGCCGATCCCCACCGACGGGTATCCCCGCGCCGCCGCCGTCAGCCCTCGCGTCCAGATCACCGAGTCCACCGACTCCACCAACGCCGACGTTCTCGCGGCCGCCGGCGCCGACCCCGCCGGCTGGCCGCACCTGTCGGTCCTCCTCACGACAGACCAGCGCGCGGGGCGCGGCCGCCTCGACCGCAGCTGGACCACCCCGCCCGGCACCGCCCTGGCGATGTCGGTCGTGGTCCGCGTCCCCGAACTCCCGGTCGCCGCGCGCGGATGGATCCCGCTCGTCGCCGGCGCCGCGATGGCACGCGCGGTCGGCGCACAGCTGCGCGGCACGCCCCACTCGGCGACGCTGAAGTGGCCGAACGACGTCCTCATCGACGGCCGCAAAGTCTGCGGCATCCTCGCCGAAGTCGTCCCGGGCGATCCCGACACCGTCGTCGTCGGTGCCGGCGTGAACACGCGGATGACGCGGGCCGACCTCCCCGTCGACACCGCCATCTCCTTCGCCGCCCTCGGTCTCACCTGCGACGACGACCACCTCCTCGCCGATTTCCTCTCCGCTCTCGACGAGCAGCTCACCGCCTTGGTCGTCGGGCGCGGGGATGCCGCGGCATCCGGTGTTTTCGGAGAGGTCAGCGCCCTCTGCTCCACCCTCGGCGCCGAGGTCGCCGTGCAGCTGCCCGACGGCACCCGCCTCACCGGCCGAGCCGCCCGGCTCGACGCCGACGGGCGGCTCGTGGTGGAAGACGCCACCGGCCTCGAGACCGCCGTCTCGGCCGGGGACGTCGTGCACGTGCGCTGACCCGATTCCGAGTGGGAGCGGCGCTCACCGGGTGTGGTGCGCCGGAATGTCGCACCCTGCCCCGACAATGGGTGCATGACGCACCCGACCAGCTTCGCCGGGCGTCCTGCCACTCCCGCACCGGGGGTGCCGGCGCCCGAGCTGCGGATCGCCCGGGTGCGCTCACACGCCAGGAGGCTCTTCTGGTCGGCGCTCATCCTCATCGCCGTCGCCGGCGCGGCCGGTTTCCTCTGGGGGAACCTTCCGGCGCCGTTCGAGAATTGGATGCTGCTGACCGCCGCCGCCGTGGTCGTGTTCCTCCTCGTGCTCCTGCCGTTCCTGGCGTGGTGGAGTCGCGTCTACACGATCACGACGCGACGGGTCATCGAGCGTTCCGGGATCTTCTTTACCCGGCGCCGCGACCTCTCGCACGTGCGGGGATACACGATCGAGGTGCGTCGCGGGATTCTGCAGCGGATGTGGGGGGCCGGGACCCTCACCCTCTCCAACGGCGCCGACGAGCCGCTCCGGATGAAGAACGTCCCCGGCGTGGTGCTCGTGCACGAGGTGCTCGTCGACCAGGTCGAGGTCAACCAGATCCTCGCGCATCGAGATGCGCAGTCCTCGGTGTCGGGGCCCTACCCGCCCGGACCACCGCCGCCCCTGCCGCAGCTCGGCTGAGATCGTCGGGTCCCGCCGGGGGGTGGGGTGTCGGTCGCCGGTGCGCCCGCGACGTCTGCGCGAACCCGCTGACTGCGCGAAGATGGCCACGGCGCGAAAACGGCCACGGCGCGTAGAAGAGGCACGGCGCGACAGGGCCACGGCGCGCAAGAAGCAGTCGAGCGGAAGGACATCCCATGGCGTTGCGAGTAGGAGTCGTCGGCGGAGGACAGTTGGCGCGCATGATGATCGCGCCGGCCGTCGAGCTGGGTGTCGAGCTGCGGGTCCTCGCCGAGGACGACGGGATGGCTGCCGCGCTCGCCGCCACCGCCGTCGGCGACTACCGCGACGCCGATACCGTGCTGCGGTTCGCCCGCGACGTCGACGTCGTCACCTTCGACCACGAGCACGTGCCTCAGGATGTCCTCGGCGCCCTCGTCAGCGCCGGTATCGCGGTGCGCCCGGGACCGCACGCCCTGGAGTTCGCCCAGGACAAGCTGCACATGCGGCGGCGCCTCGCCGAGCTCGGCATGCCCCAGCCCAACTGGGCAGCGGTCAGCGACGCCGCCGGGGTCGCCGCCTTCCTCGCCGATCACGGCGGTCGTGCCGTGGTGAAGACTCCGCGGGGCGGCTACGACGGCAAGGGTGTGCGCGTGGTGTCGTCGGAGCACGACGCCGACGACTGGTTCACGGCGCTCGCCGAAGACGGTCGCGGCGGCGAGCTCCTCATCGAGGAGCTGGTGCCCTTCACCCGCGAACTCGCCCAGCAGGTCGCGCGACGCCCGTCGGGCGAGGTGCGGGCGTACCCGCTCGTCGAGACGGTCCAGCGCGACGGCGTCTGCGCCGAGGTGCTCGCCCCGGCCCAGCGCACCGGGGAGCGCGAGCAGCAGGTCACCAGCGAGATCGCCGTCGGCATCGCCGAAGGGCTGGATGTGTCCGGGATGCTGGCGGTCGAGCTGTTCGAGACCGCCGACCGTGTGCTCGTGAACGAGCTTGCGATGCGCCCCCACAACAGCGGCCACTGGACGCAGGACGGCGCGGTCACCAGCCAATTCGAGCAGCACCTGCGCGCGGTGCTCGATCTGCCGCTCGGCGACCCCTCGCCGAAGGCGCCCTGGACGGTGATGATCAACATCCTCGGAGGCCCCGCCGAGGGCGGCCTCACCGACCGCTTCGCCGACGCGATGGCCCGCCACCCCGAGGCCAAGGTGCACACCTACGGCAAGTCGCCGCGACCGGGTCGCAAGGTGGGGCACGTCAACGTCTCGGGCGACGACCTCGATGACGTCGCCTACGCCGCGAGGGCGGCGGCGGCGGTGTTCCTGGACTGACCGGCGCGGCAGCGCCGCGGCCCGGGTCGGGGTCTTCGCGCCGCAGGCGCGGTCTCGGCGGTTTCGTCGCTCCCGCCGAATCGGGGTGGCGGAGATGGTCTGCTTTCAGGGCCGTGGGCGACCAATCACGCCACTTCGTTCGGGGTTGGCGGATCGAGGTGGCGAAGATTGTCGTCTCCCGGGGCCGTGAGCGACCATTTGCGTCACTTCGTTCGGGCGTGCAGCACCGGCGCTTGCGCGCCGACAGCACCTTCAGCACCGGCGCTTGCGCGCCGTTGCGGGCTTCTTCCAGTTCGGCGCCCTAGCCTTGTCGGGTGACTGGGTCTTCCGCGAGCGCTGAATCCGACGCGCGCACCGCGCCGCTCCACGACACCCCACTGCACGCGGCCGCCGACCCGCTGGTCGGGGTGGTCATGGGGTCCGACTCCGACTGGCGGGTCATGAGCGACGCCTCCCAGGTGCTCACCGATTTCGGCATCGCGCACGAGGTGGAGGTCGTCTCGGCCCACCGCACGCCCGACAAGCTCATGGCCTACGGCCGCGCGGCGCGGGCCCGCGGCATCCGAGTGATCATCGCCGGCGCCGGCGGCGCCGCACACCTGCCGGGCATGCTGGCCTCCGTCACGGCCCTGCCCGTCGTCGGCGTTCCGGTGCAGCTGGCGACTCTCGATGGACTCGACTCGCTCCTGAGCATCGTGCAGATGCCCGCCGGCATCCCCGTCGCGACCGTGTCGATCAACGGGGCCAAGAACGCCGGGCTCCTCGCCATCCGGATCATCGGAGCGGGCGACCCTCGCGTCGCCGAGCAGGTCGAGGCGTACGCCCGCGACCTCGAGGCGGCCGTCGAGGAGAAGAACCGCCGCCTGAAGGAGTCGCTGTGAGCGTGTCGAGTCCGCCGCGGATGGCGACGCGCGGATCGTCCGCCGCCCGCGGCCGTGTGCTCGAGGAGCGGCCGCTCCGCTTCCCCGACGCCGGCTCGACGGCGATGATGACCAAGCGCGGCTGGTGGCTCGTGGGACTCAACTTCCTGCTCCCGGGGTCGGCGCAGGTCGTCGCCGGCAACCGCCGGCTCGGCCGGGTCGGCATCGCCGCGACCCTGGTGTCGTGGCTTCTCGCCGTCGGCGCGGTGCTCACCTCCGCGTTCGCGCAGACCTTCTTCCTCACCCTCGCGACCAATTGGTTCGTGCTCCTGCTCATCCAGGTGATCCTCATCGCGTATGCCGCCCTGTGGATCGTGCTGACGATCGACACCCTCCGGCTCGTCCGCCTGGTGCGCACCGGACGCGGCGCCCGTTTCGGCATCGCCGCAGTCGCCGTCGCCCTGCTCGTCGTCGCGAGCGGCACCGTCGGCTACGCCGCACAGGTCACCGGCATGGCTCGCGACACCCTCGGGGCGATCTTCGGCGTGAGCGGCCCCTCCGTTCCTCCCTCCGACGGCTACTACAACATCCTGCTCCTGGGCGCCGACAGCGGCGAGGGTCGGGATTCGATGCGGTTCGACAGCATCTCGGTCGTGTCGGTGAACGCCGACACCGGTGCGACGACGATCACCGGCATCCCTCGGGACATGCCGCACTTCCCGTTCGCTCCGGGACCCATGCAAGACCGCTATCCCGACGGCCACCAGGGCGTCGCCGACCCGAACTGCGGGTGGGGGAGCGGCATCAACCAGCTCCGCACCGAGGTGGAGGTCTGCCAGGACGGCGACGCCCTCTATCCCGACGCCGTCGCGAACGGTTCGGCTCCCGCCATCGAGGCGACGAAGGATGCCGCCGAAGGCATACTCGGGATCGAGATCCCGTACTACGTCTTCATCGACATGCACGGCTTCGCCTCGCTCGTCGACGCGCTCGGCGGCGTGGAGATCGAGGTCGCTGAACGGCTGCCCAAGGGCGGCGGGCCCGCCTACGACGGTCAGCCCGCCGAGGAGTGGGCGATCGGGTGGATCGAGCCCGGGCTGCAGCGCATGGACGGCGACACCGCTCAGTGGTACGCCCGGTCGCGGTACACCACGAGCGATTTCGACCGGATGCAGCGCCAGCGCATCCTGCAGCAGGCGATCCTCAACCAGTTCACTCCTCAGACGGTGCTGACGCGGTTCCAGGACATCGCCGCGGCCGGTGCCGACATCGTCCAGACCGACCTGCCGCAGTCGCTGCTGCCCTACCTCGCCGACCTGGCGCTGAAGGCCCAGGAGCAGCCGGTCACGACGATCGAGCTGATCCCCGAGTTCGGCATCGACGAGTACGACCCCGACTACGCCTACGTGCAGGAGCTCGTGCGCACCGCCCTTCATCCGCCCACCCCGACGCCCACGCCGGAGGGGTGATGACCGCCACGCTCCGAGTCATGCTCGACCAGGTCGCGGTGCCGACCGACAACGACCTCGCCGAGGCATCCCGCGAACTCGCCCGGGCACTCGTCGCCGGGGCTCCGTCGGGAACCGAGGTCGAAGCGATCGTGCCGGCGCAGACGGATGCCGCGGCGCTGCGTGCCGCCGTGCCCGGCCTTGCGGGGGTTCATCCCTCGGCGCTGCCGCGCCGCGAGCTGTCGGTGGCCGTGCAGCTGGGTGCCCCCACGGGTATCGGCGCGGGGATGATCCACTCTCCGACGCTGATGGCGCCGCTCGTCCGCCACGACCGGGTGCACAACCACGACCAGACCGTCGTCACCGTCTGGGACAGCCGCGCGTGGGATGCGCCGGGCGAGCTCTCGCGCGGCGCGCTGTCGTTCCAGCGGGCGATGATCAAGCGCGCCGCGAAGCACGCCGACGCCGTCGTGGTGCCCACGCACGCGCTCGCACGCCGGATCGCGGGGGTTGTGAACCTGGGGGAGCGGATCCGCGTGATCCCCGGCGCGGCGCCGCTCGGCTTCGCCGTGCCGAACGACGAGGTCGGCCGGCGGCGCGGGCTCGACCTTCCCGAGGGGTTCGTGCTCCTCGCCGGTTCGGCATCGCGCGCGTCGGACGGGCTCGCGGTCGCGCTGGCCGCGGTGGCGCGATCGGGTGTGGACCTGCCCGTCGTCGTGATCGATGCGCCGGAGGGGGAGGAGCCGGCGATCGCCGACCTCGCCGAGGGCGCGGGGCTTCCGGAGCGACGCCTGCACGTGCGCGGGGCGCTGGAGACCTGGGACCGTGCAGCGGTGTTCGGCGCGGCGCTGGCGTTCCTCGCGCCGTCGCGGCGCGAGGCGTTCCCGTGGCGCGTGGTCGACGCGCTGACCCTCGGTGTGCCGGTTCTCGCCGCGGCATCCGATTCGCACGCCGAGGTGATCTCGGACGGTGGCCAGCTCATGGACGAGGCGGATGACGCGGTGCTGGGCGAGGCGCTCGGGTCTGCGTTGGCGGAGGCGCTCGGGTCGGTGACGGCCGCGGAGCGGCTCGGTGTGCTCGCGGCGGACCGTGGACGGGCGTTCTCGTGGGCTGAGGCGGCCGATAAGGCTTGGCACCTGCACGCTGACCTCTGAGCGGCTGAACGCCAGCCGCGCATCGACTGTGATCGGCGTGTCGTCACACGAGTCACAGAGATCACTTGGTAATCAGACGCCTCATGGGCCACAATCGTCCCATGCTTCGTCGCGGTGATTCGCATCCCATGGGCGGTCGCGGTCCTTTCTCGCGGGATAGTCCTCGATTGATCGCGGTGGTGATCGCTGTCCTGGCGGTCGGCGGGGCCTCGACCGGGTGTGTGCCCGCGCCGGCGGATCGACCTAACGTCGTTTCGTCGTCGCCGTTACCCGAACCTCATTCGCCCACGCCGACGGTCGATGCGCGGAGTGAGTCACCTGCCCCGGTCGCTGAGGAATCCACAAGGCCGGTTGAGTCGCCCAGCACGGGGACTGATATGAGCGCGCCAACGGCCGACCCGTTCAATGGGGAGGTCCTCATCGTTACCTCCGACGTCATCGGCCAGGCGATCGAAGTCACCGCGATGGTGCCCGGGGTCTCGGAAGACACCGGATCCTGCATGCTCGAAGTGCTCGGGGTGGGGACGTCCTCGGCCGTGACAGGAGCGCCGAGCAATGACGTGACGTATTGCGGCGTCATGTCCGTCCCCCTCGTCTCGGGGGGAGGAGACGGGTGGAACATCCGAGTCACTTACTCCTCGCCGTCCCACCGGGCGGAGTCAACCACCATCATGCTGGAGGCAGGATCATGACTAGTGGTTCGACTACTCGACGGCTGGTCGGTTTACTTGCTGCGGTGCTCGCCGTCAGCGGCCTTCTGGTCGCCATTCCCACGAGTGTCGGACCTGCCCCGGCAGCGTCGGCAGCGTCGGCATCGGACTGGAATGCCGGCAACATCATCTCGGATGCCGTCTTCTATAACGCGCAGACCATGGACGCCGGTCAGGTACAGACCTTTCTGAACGGAAAAGTCAGCCGCTGCGCGACCGGGTCGACGTGTCTGAAGGACTACCGACAGAACACCGACAATCGACCGGCTGACCGTTATTGCAACGGCTATACGGGACGTGCGAACGAGTCAGCCGCTGAGATCATCGACCGGGTCGCCCGCTCGTGCGGCGTCAATCAGCAGGTTCTCCTCGTCCTCCTCCAGAAGGAGCAAGGCCTGATCACCTCGACCGCGCCTTCCGCGCGGATGTACGCGGCGGCGATGGGGCAGGGGTGTCCCGACACCGCGCCGTGCGACTCAGCTACCGCCGGCTTTTTCTATCAGGTGTACTACGCGGCACGCCAATACGAAATCTATAGACTCAACCCCACCTCGTTCGGCTACCAAGCAGGACGGTGGAACAACATCCTGTACCACCATGAGCAAAGCCGGAACTGCGGATCTGCGCGGGTGTACATCGAGAATCAAGCGACCGCGGGGCTCTACATCTACACCCCGTACGTCCCGAATGCCGCAGCCCTTTCCAATCTCTATGGAACCGGCGACTCGTGTTCGTCCTACGGGAATCGCAATTTCTGGCGGCTCTTCACGGACTGGTTCGGGCCTACGACTTCACCAGGACCAGCGATGATCGATGCCAAGTACGCCTCCTCGGGAGGCGCGGCAGGTTGGCTCGGACAAGCCCGATCCGACGTCAATTGTGGGCTTCGCGACGGAGGGTGCTTCCGCGCCTACGCGAACGGCCAAATCCACTGGTCCTCCTCGAGCGGCGCGTTCGCCACGGGAGGGGGCATCAGATCAGCGTGGGTCAGGTCGGGAAGTGAGAATGGACCGGTGGGGTACCCCGTCAGCGACGAGCGGTGCGGACTTCCTGCGCAGGGGTGCTATCAGGACTTTCAGTCGGGGAAGATCTACTGGAGCCCCGCGACCGATGCGCGCTCGGTTCGATCTCCTATCCTGGCTGGTTGGGCTCGACACAGTTATGAGCGGGGCTTTCTCGGGTACCCGACTGAGGAGATGGGGTGCGGTCTGCAAGGAGCTGGCTGCTATCAAGACTTTCAGGGTGGAAAGATTCACTGGTCAGGCGTGACCGGTGCGTGGGCCACGAGGGGGTCGATACTCCAGGCGTGGGCGGCGAACGGGTATGAACGCGGATCACTGGGATACCCGACTGGCCCGGAGGGCTGTGGGCTCCCCGGCGAGGGGTGTTACCAGGAGTTCCAGCGCGGAAAAGTCCACTGGTCAGCCGCGACCGGTGCACACATCACGAAGGGCGCGATCGGGGCGGCGTGGGCGCGGTCAGGGTCCGAACGTGGCGCGCTCGGATATCCGACCTCGGCGGAGGAGTGTGGCCTGGCGAACGCTGGGTGCTCACAGACGTTCGTCTACGGGACCTTCTTCTGGTCAGCCCGCACCGACGCCCGATCTGTTCGCGGGGAGATTTTGGCGGAGTACCAGCGGCTCGGAGGTCCTGCGGGCAAGCTCGGGTACCCGGTCCAAGAACAAGGTTGTGGCCTCCAGGGTGACGGGTGCTACCAGGACTTCCAGGGTGGGAAGATCCATTGGTCTGCAGCGACAGGAGCGCACGCAACGTGGGGTGGCATCCAGCAGGCGTGGGCAGCATCAGGATGGGAACGGGGCCCGTTGGGGTACCCGACCGGTCCTGAGGCATGCGGGCTAGCGCAACAGGGCTGTTCTCAGACCTACGAGAAAGGGACGGTCTACTGGACCGCACTGACGGGGGCGCACGCTGTTTCGGGTGCCCTCTTGACGGCGTACGTCGGAGCCGGTGGACATGCGGGTTCCTGGGGCTATCCAGTTGCTCCGGCCATCTGCGCTCCGGGCGGCGCCTGCTCGCAGCAGTTCCAGGGTGGCACCTTGACCCCCTGAGAAGGCGTCCCCTGAGCAGGGGCGCGCGCCGGGATCCGACCCTCGGTGGTCAGAGTGAGAAGGGAACCACATCCGCCAGATATGGATGTGAACGATCCTTCTCGGACATTTCAGCCGCTTCCAGCGGGATCGGCCAGGCTATTCGCACGGTATCGTCCGCGAGGTTGAGAAAGGTGTATTGAGCATCCGCCCGCCAGTGGTCATTCACCAGATACGAGTAGGCCGTATTCTCTTCGAGCGTCTGAAAGGCATTTCCCACCCCGCGTGGGATGAAGATGGAGCGCGACGGGTCGATTCTGGTCGTGTACACCTGCCCGAACGTGTCGCCCGCCCGCAGGTCTACCCAAGCGCCGAACACACTGCCGTTCGCGACCGAGATGTACTTGTCCCAGGGCTCGGCATGGATGCCGCGCGTCGTTCCGGCGGAGCGGTTGAACGAGATGTTGTTCTGAACCGGTCCGAAGTCGGGGAGACCGATCGCCAGCATCTTCTCCCGCTGCCAGTTCTCCTTGAACCACCCGCGGTTATCACCGTGGACGGGGAGTTCGAAGACAAGCACACCAGGAATCGGAGTTTCCAGCACAGAAAGGGTCTTGCCGTACTCAATCACCATGTCACTGACCCGTCAATTCATACTTGGCTTCGGTCGACGCCTTCTGGGGGCGCCACCACTCCTCGTTCGCTCGATACCATGCGATAGTGTCCGCGATGCCGGACTCGAAATGCCGGTACCGGGGTTCCCAGCCGAGCTCGTCACGGATCTTGGTCCAGTCGATGGCGTAGCGCTTGTCATGCCCTGGGCGATCGGTCACGAGGTCATACGCATCGGTAGGCTGGTCCATCGCTCTGAGGATGATCTCCACGACTTCGCGGTTCGACTTCTCTCCGTCGGCGCCGATCAGATACGTCTCTCCGATCACCCCTCTGTCGAGGATTGCGAGGACGGCGGACGAATGGTCATCCGCGTGGATCCAATCTCGAACGTTCCGGCCGTCGCCGTAAAGGCGGGGCCGGATGCCGTCGATGACGTTGGTGATCTGTCGGGGAATGAACTTCTCCACGTGCTGGCGCGGGCCGTAGTTGTTCGAGCAGTTGCTGATGGTGGCCGCCACGCCGAAGGACCGGACCCACGCACGCACGAGAAGGTCAGAGCCGGCCTTCGTGGATGAGTACGGGCTAGACGGGTTGTAGGGGGTTTGCTCGGTGAACCGCTCAGGGTCGTCCAACTCCAGATCCCCGTAGACCTCGTCGGTCGAGATGTGGTGGTACCGGATCCCGGACCGGCGAGCGGCTTCGAGCAGTGTGAACGTGCCGACCACATTCGTCGCCACGAAAGGCTCAGGGCCGGTGAGTGAATTGTCGTTGTGTGACTCGGCCGCATAGTGCACGACCGCATCGTGCTCGGCGAAGAGGCGATCTACGAGGGGAGCGTCACAGATGTCGCCGATCACGAGCCGGAAACGCTGGGGGTCGAGGCCGTCCAGTGAACGTGCGTTGCCCGCGTAGGTCAGTTTGTCCAGTACCGTCACGTAGTCGTCGGTATGCTCCATCACGTAGTGGACGAAGTCCGAACCGATGAAGCCGGCACCGCCGGTGACCAGGAGTCTGCGCATCCCTCAAGGGTACTGTGATGTCATCGGCGAGTTTTGTCGTGGCCGCGGCATAGCGGAGACTAGAACCCATGCGTGGCATCATCCTGGCCGGCGGGACCGGCTCTCGCTTGCACCCGATTACACTCGGCGTGTCCAAGCAGCTTGTACCCGTCTACGACAAGCCGATGATCTACTATCCGCTGTCTACGTTGATACTCGCCGGCATCCGCGACATCCTCGTCATCACCACGCCGCACGACGCAGACCAATTCTCACGCCTTCTCGGCGACGGATCCCGGTTCGGTATCTCCCTGACCTACCGCACCCAGCCCTCACCTGACGGCCTGGCTCAAGCGTTCATCCTAGGAGAAGACCACATCGGGTCAGAGTCCGCAGCGCTCGTGCTGGGTGACAACATCTTCTATGGCCAGGGAATGGGCTCGCGACTGAGGCGCTATGCGGAGTTGGAGGGAGGCGTCGTCTTCGGATACTGGGTCGACGACCCAACAGCGTACGGCGTGGTCGAATTCGACGATCATGGCAACGTCGTCTCCCTGGAGGAGAAACCGCTCCAGCCGAAGAGTAACTACGCGGTCCCTGGCCTCTACTTCTACGA
Source organism: Microbacterium sp. AK009 (assembly GCF_013410955.1). Taxonomy (GTDB): domain Bacteria; phylum Actinomycetota; class Actinomycetes; order Actinomycetales; family Microbacteriaceae; genus Microbacterium. Next base: position 684,094 of record NZ_JACCCG010000001.1, read on the forward strand.
CAACGACGTGATCGGCATCGCGAAGAATCTGAAGCCCTCCCCGCGAGGCGAGTTGGAGATCACGGACGTCAATAAGGCCTATCTGGAGCGGGGACGATTGAAGGTCGAATTACTGCCTCGCGGGACAGCGTGGCTGGACACTGGAACGTTCGACTCGCTGAGCGAGGCCACCGACTTCATCCGCACAGTGGAGCGCCGACAGGGTCTGTCCATAGGCTGCCCTGAGGAGGTGGCGTGGCGCATGGGCTTCCTGACGGATGACGAGTTGCGGCAGCGCGCCGAGCCGCTCGTGAAGAGCGGATACGGTCAATACCTACTGAGTGCCCTCGCGCAGGGCTCGCGCTGAGCCGTCGTCCGGAGACTGTGTGACTGACATCTCTTCTGCCATTCCCCTTCGTCCAGAAGTCTTCCCGGCTGGCGGGAGGCGCGTGATCTTCTACCTCTTTCACGATTCCCGTGGCGAAGTAGACGACTACATCCCGTACAAGCTCGCGAAGCTGCGCTCACACGCCGCGCACATCTTCGTCGTGGTCAACGGCCCGCTCACCGCGACCGCAAGGTCGACCTTGAGGGGGGTCGCGGACACAGTCTGGGAACGGGAGAACGTGGGCTTCGACGTGTGGGGTTACAAGGAAGCCCTCGAACGGTTCGGTGAGGAGCGACTCGCCCAGTTCGATGAGGTCATACTCATGAACTACACGTGGTTCGGTCCGATTCGCCCGTTCGAGCCGGTCTTTTCGCGCATGGAGAGTGAACGGCTCGATTTTTGGGGCATGACCGATCACGGGGGAAAGACGCCTAACCCCTTCACGGGAAAAGGGGTGATGCATCGTCACCTGCAGTCTCACTGGATCGCTGTGCGTCCGAGACTGTTCCGCAGCCAGGCCTGGCTGGATTATTGGCGTGACATGCCGATGATCACCCATTACACGGAGTCGGTCCTCAACCATGAGTCGCGCTTCACACACCACTTCAGTGAACTCGGCTTCCGGGGGCAAGCAGCATTCCCGCTGGACGACTATTCCACCGAGCACCCCGCGCTTCTCGAACCCGACCGGTTATTGGCCGCTGGTTGCCCCGCGCTGAAGCGCCGGATCTTCTTTCACTACCCGCCCTTCATGGACCGCAACGCCGTGATCGGCAAATGGACGCTTCGGCGTGTGGAAGAGTTCGGATACCCAATCCGTATGGTGTGGCAGAACCTCGCCCGAACGACGCCGCCCAAAACCCTCAACGCTAACGCCGCGATGCTCGAGGTCCTGCCCGATGTCGACGTCTCCTACGACGCGTCACGGCCGTTCCGCATTGCGGCGCTCGTCCACATCTTCTACGAGGATATGACGGATGAACTGCTCGATCGGCTGGCCATGCTGCCATCGCCGTACGACGTATACATCACGACGACAGACCACGAGAAGGCGGAGGACATCCGTGGCATCCTGGCCCAGCGCCAGGACCCGCTTCTTCGGCGCAGCGAGGTGCGGGTGCTGGAATCCAATCGGGGTCGCGACCTCAGCGCATTCTTCATCGGCTGCCGAGACGTACTCCGCAGCGGCGCCTACGACCTGATCGTCAAGCTGCATTCAAAGAAGACGGCTCAGCAATCATTCAATGCGGGTCGGATGTTCGCCCGACAGCAGATGGAGAACGTTCTGAGCTCCCCGGGGTATGCCGCGAATCTCGTGGCCCTCTTCCAGAAAGAGCCGGGGCTCGGGATTGTGTATCCCCCGATGATCCACATCGGCTACCCGACGATGGGGCGCGGCTGGTTCGCCAACCGCCAACCGACCGAGAAGCTCGCCAAGAAGCTCGGTATCACCGTCCCGTTCGACGAGGTGTCGCCGCTCGCACCATTCGGTTGCATGTGGGTCGGCCGTCCCGAAGCGTTGCGCCTCGTCGCAGATGTGGACTGGACGTATGACGAGTACGCCCCGCCGCAGGAGCATCGCGACGGGAGCCTCGCCCATGTTCAAGAGCGCATCATCTCCTACGCAGCTGCCGAACTCGGCTACCACACGAGGACTGTGCTCAACAGCGAGCACGCGTCGATAAGTCACACTGCGCTGGAGTACAAGCTCGATCAGATGTCGTCCACAACGCCCGGTTATCCCTTGGAGCAGATTCAGTTACTCCATCGTGCAGGCTGGTTCGGATCGGGTGGGTTCCTCCAGTTCAGCCGCATGTATGTCCGGCTGAACCAGCCGCGAGTAGCCAAAGCCCTGTTGCCTCTCTTCCGGTTGGCGCGACACGGCGTGTATGCCGTCCGAAGACTGAGGCACCGCCGCGTGTGGGCAGACACGCCGACAGCCGACACTCCGAGCGAAAGCACCTCCGCATGACCGCTCCGTCCCCGGCGCCGCTGGAAGACTCGGCACGTCGCCTCATCGTCTATGCAATATCCGACCGCCGGCGGGAAGTCGACGACTACATTCCTCACGCATTGCGGGCTTTGCGGCCGTACGCCGATCGTATCCTCGCGGTGGTCGACGGCGGTTTGACGCCCCAGAGCAGTGCATCGCTTGAGGGGGTCGTGGACGAGATCCTCGAAACCGAGCGCACGCCGTTTCATCTCAAGGCCTACCAAGCTGCAATCCGACACCTCGGCACTCGGATCGAAGGGTACGACGAGGTGCTTCTCGCCGCCGACACATGGTACGGGCCGATACGCCCGTTCGGGCCGGTCTTCGAGCGGATGAATGCCACCGCAGTTCATTTTTGGGCGATGACCGATCGAGCAGCCGAGGTGCCGAACCCGTTCACCCATGAAGGTGAACTGGCACAGCATCTACAGCCGCACTGGTTCGCGGCGAGATCGCCATTGATCTCCTCCGCTGCGTGGCGAGCGTACTGGGACGCTCTCGAGGTCCCCGACGACTTCGCCCCGACCGCGCTGCTGCACGACAGCGAGCTGACCCTCGCCTTTCGGCGGGCCGGGTTCACGGATGCCACCGCTTTTCCGGCAGAGGAATACCCGACGGCGGACCCCTCCCTAGAGAATGCAGATTTGCTTCTCGACGACGGGTGTCCGCTCCTGCGTAGACGACCGTTCGCGGACTGGCCGCCGTTTCTGGATCGGCACGCGATCATCGGGCGTTGGACGATGGAAACCGCGCGTCGCCATGGCTATCCGGCCGGCCTCCTCCTCCAGAACCTCGCCCGAAACGTTCCTCCCAAAGTGTTGAATACCGATGCGAGTCTGCTCGAGGTACTGCCGGATGTCGAGACTATGTATGACCGATCGGCACCTCTCTCACTGCTGGTCGTCGCGCACATCTTCTACGAGGAGATGACCGAAGAGATTCTGCAGCGGGCCGACATGCTTCCCGAACGCTACGATCTGGTGATCACCACTCCGAACGAAGCCAAGGCTCGGCGCATCCGCGAACGCATCGAAGCTGTTGCGCACTCTGCACTGTCCGTCGACATCCGTGTCGTTGATTCAAATGAAGGGCGTGATCAAAGCGCATTCCTGATCGGTTGCCGGGACATCCTGCTCGCCGGTGATCACGACCTCGTCGTCAAGATCCACTCGAAGCGCACCGTGCAGGACGGCCTGAATGTCGGGGAGCACTTCCGCATCCACCAGTTCACGAACCTCCTCCACACACCGGGATACGCCGCCAACCTGGTCGCTCTGTTCCAGCGCGAAGAGGGGCTGGGTCTGGTGTTTCCTCCCATGATTCACATCGGAGCGGCCGCTATGGGGCGAGGATGGGCGACGAATAAGGACGGCTTCGCCATCGTGGCTGGTGCGTTGGGCGTCCGAGTCCCGCTTGATGATGTTTCGCCCCTTGCCCCTTTCGGATCGATGTTCGTGGCCCGTCCAGCTGCCCTTCGCCTCATGCTCGAGCACAGCTGGGCCTACGCCGATTTCGGCGGCGCGCATGAGTATCGCGACGGCAGTCTGGCACACATCCTCGAGCGAATGCCGGCGTATGCCGCAGGGGAGCTTGGCTTCCATGCCCGCACGGTGATCAACCACGATTACATGTCACTGAGCCATACAGCGCTCGATTTCAAGTTGGACCAGATCTCGGCGACGACGATCGGCTACACCAATGAGCAGATCGAGTTCCTCCGCCGGGCCGGCTTCATGGGGGACGGCCAGTTCCGCGATCTCGCCATGATGTACCTCCGCCTCAATCACCCGCGGCTTGAATCGCGAATAAGGAAGATCTTGCCTGCTCCCCGCAGGCGGAAGTCGCAAGGGCGCTAGCCCGTACTGACTTCGACCGTTGTTGATTCGGTCCCGTTTGTCCAGGGGCAGTGCAGGCGGATGAACTTCTGGGTGATGTCGTGCGCTTCGAGCACGGCGCGGAACGCGTGGGAGCGGCGGTAGACGATCGCGTTGTCGGTGATCACTCGCTCGACGCGGACGCCGACGGAGCGGTAGAAGCTGATCGCGCGCTCCAGGAACCGGCGGTGGTGATTGCGCGTTCGTCGGCGTGGATCTCTGCATACGCGACCCTCGAGTGGTCATCGATCGCGGCGTGGACGTAGTCGTAGCCGATCCCGCGTCCCCGGACCTCCTCGCTGCGGCCGTGCGCCCGCCAGCCGCCGCCATCAGGGATGCGGCCGAGCTTCTTCACGTCAATGTGAATCAGCGACCCGGGATGGTCGTGCTCGTAGCGATTCGCGGAGCGAGGTGTCGCACGGATCACCGTCCCGGTCACCGGATCCAGCTCGCGCAGCAGCGGCATCCGATGCACGGTTCGGTTCGCGACGGATGCGCCCTCGCGACGCTGGAGCGGTCCACGAGCCCCGCAGAGCCGTGCTCCCTAAACCGGCGCCACCACCGCCATGCCGCCGTCCGAGATATCCCCATCTCAGCCGCGACGTGCGCAACGACACGCCCGACTGGATGCGCTGGACCATGATCAACCTGCCGGCCGGAGTCAGCCGGGCATGAGCATGGGGCACGAGAAGCCTCCGTGTGCTCGAGCTGCAGAACTAGACAGCTCCAACTCGACACCGGAGGCTTCTCCTACGTCAACGACGATCCGCGTCAGTACAGCTAGACCTGCTCGATGGACCTGAGAATGTTCTTGATGCGCGTCGCGTCCCCCCACACGCCAGGCGAGTCGTAGGGACGGTCGGGAAACGCGCCGTACTCGAGTGTGATCGGCAGGCGGTTCTCGGTGATGAACTGCTCGACCTTGTCAGCCAGTGACACTGGCTCGCCGCTGCAGCAATTGATCACTCCCGTTTCTTCGGCGGCGGAGAAGACGGCCGCGATCTGACGACCAAGATCTTCAACTCGGATGAAGTCGTAACGGTTTCGGCCGGTTGTGAACGGGAAGGACTCACTGCCTGCGTCAACCGCATCCAAGATCTTCTTGAAGACTGAGTTGTTGCGCCGGTCGTCGCCATAGATGTAGTAGCACCTGACCCAGGCCATGCTGGTGTCGGTGAGGGCGAGCGGAAGGGAGCGCCGAAGCGCGTCCTTGGCAATCCCGTATTGGTTCAGCGGATTGGTTGGTGTCTCCGCGTTGATCGCACCCTCCCAATAGCCCACTTCATGCATGGTGCCGAGAGTCACGATTCGAGGACAGCCGCGCGCAGCAGCGCCCGTGACGAACCGATAGTGGGAAGAAACCTGAGACATGTGCGCGGAGGAATTGTGTGCAAAACCGTCTTGCCACGCGAGGTGGACAAGTCCCTCAGCGTGCTCGAAGATGTCGAGTTCTACGTCGTCCGCCAGGATGTCCATCTCGATGAGCGTCGCCCGCGGGTCGAGTCGCGCAACGGAGCCAGGGCGCACCACCGCAGCCACGGAGTGCCCAGTATCGAGTAGCGCCTTGACCACGTGGGGGCCGATGTATCCACCGGCCCCTGTGACGATGACCGCTCCGTTCGACATGCTCATCCCCTCGCTTCTGCGGATTCGAGGACCCAACGCGCGTATTCGGCGATCCCTGTCTCCCAGGGAACTTCCGGACGCCAGCCCAAGGTGTCCGCAGCCTGGTCCGTCGAGCACCACGCATGGCGTACGTCGCCATCGCGGAAACGGCCGCTCACTCGCGGCATAGGGCCACCGACGACGTCGGCAACGAGTCTGGCCACTTCTAGAACGGTGGCTGGGCGACCGCATCCGATGTCGGTGACTCGGCTTACATCCGGAGGATGACCGACGGCATCCGCGAAAGCTCGCGCTACGTCGTCGATGTGAACGAAGTCGCGCGACATCAAGCCGTCCTCGTAGACGTCGATCGCCTGTCCTCTCGCGGCCGCTTGCGCAAATAGCGGCAGAATGCCCGTGTAGGGGTTGATCAGCGACTGTCCTCGGCCGTACACGTTCTGTAGGCGAAGGGCGGTGAACGGCACGCCCCGTCCGCCGGCCCACGCCGACATCATCGATTCCTGTGCGAACTTGGTTGCCCCGTAGATGCTCGTCGGCCGGACGGCTGTGTCGGATGACGCGGAGGCCATCGGCGTCGCCCCCGGAAAGTCCCACTGCCCGCGGGCGAGTTGCCCGTGCGTACGCTGGCCAGGCGTGAAGACATGACCTGTCGATTGTTCACGCCACTGACCTTCGCCGTACACGGCGCGTGTCGAGGCGACCAAGAGGTGGCTGGGCAGGATGTCGGCTTCGCCGAAGGCATCGAGCATGATGGCCGTACCCGTCGCATTCACGTCGCTGAATCGTGTGACCGCGTTCAGCGACAGCCCGGTGTCGGTCTCGGCGGCAAGGTGAATCACAACCTCGGGTGGCACATCGGAGACGACACGTCTCCAGACGCTCGCATCCCGGATGTCTCCCACCACAAGTGTCGCGGCCTCGTGCAATTGCGCGGGCCTTTCTGGCGAAGCGTGGACGCGCGGATTCAGCGAGTCAACCGCGATCCAGCGTTCCGCAAGCGGGGCCAGCATCTGCGAGAGGGCGCACCCGATGAAACCGGCACCGCCAGTCACCACGACGGTTCCGAGACTCTTGCCAGTCAATCTGCCCCCTCCGGATGTTCGAGCCCGATCAGCCTACCCGGAGGCCATGGAAGCCCCGACGGGGCGCACGATTTTTGGAATGGCAGCCACCACCATGCCAAGATTGCACGGAACAAGAAGCAGGCGAGCCCGGCGCCTGCTCGTGAGCAAGGATGCACGTGTGCGCATAGTCATGACCCTCATGGTTCGCGACGAAGCGGACATCGTCGGCGCGATGCTGGAGCATCACAAAGCGCAGGGCGTTGACCATGTCATCGTCACGGACAACGCCTCACATGACGGCACAACGGAGATCTTGGAGTCTTTCGCCGCTGACGGTTTCGTCACACTCTGGCATGACCCCGAGCACCGGAAACAGCAGTACCTCGTCGTCACTCGGATGGCGCGCCATGCTGCCACGCAGGAGCGTGCGGATTGGGTCATCAATGCCGACGCAGACGAATTCTTCGTCCCCCAACGGGGTGGCGCGAGTACATTACGAGACTGCCTCGAGCGCCTCGATGAGCGGGTCCAGTACATCAACGTCCCCGTGGTGAACCTCACAGGGAGACCGGCCATCGATGGATCCGGCCTCGAGCGGTTGGTGTACCGCGATCACCGCTCACAAGAGGAGTTGAACGCATCGGGTATTCCGTTCCATCCGACTTCTGATGCAGTGCATCGGGCCAATCCCCTTGTAGAGATCGCTCAAGGGAACCACTTCGTCACTGCACCCGGTTGGGGGGATGGCGCGGACAGCGAGACCATCGAGGTGCTTCACCTTCCGTGGCGATCGTGGCGGCAGTACGAGGGCAAGGTGCGCAAGTCGGGACAGGCCTATGAGGCCAACCCGGAGCTGTTTCCTAGCCCGCGCCACCACGGCATGCAAGATTACCGACGCTGGAAGGCCGGGCGCCTGGAAGCCCTGTACGTGGCCAAGCACCCGAGCCCCGATGAGATCGAGTCCATGGTCGCGAGCGGCTCGCTCGAGCCGGAGCTCAGATTGACCAGTCTGGGCGGAGTTTCAGATCGGGGTGTGCGCGAAGACGTGAGGTACTCGGACGCCCGCCTCCACGAGCTGTCGCATTGGGGACGTCAGCTCGCGGCCGTCGAAAGTGACAGTGAGAACCGACTGCAGAAGCTTCGTGAGGAGCAGGACCGCGAGCGAGCTCTCTGGGTGGCCCACAACGTCAAGACCGCCGATCAGATCGACGCGCTCCGGGCAGAAGTCACTTCGCTCAGCGAAGAACTGGCCGCTCATGCTGCTCGTCGAGCCCGGTGGCAGCGATGGCGCATCCACCATCGCACTGAGTCCTGAGCCGCCCGCTCGGCAAGGTCCCAGCGACTCCCCAATTAGGATGGGGATGATGTCCGAAGCCCCTGATTCCGCTGCTCTGGCCCGTTACGCACGGCTCGAAGCCATCCCGCTACGGCCCGTGGGTGCGTCGACTGGTTTGAATCCCCGCGACTGGTGGACTTCGCTTAGGGAACTCTTCGCTCGGCGCGAGATGCTCGATTTGCTGGTTCGACGCGACCTCAAGGCGAAGTACAAGGACTCGACGCTCGGCTTCTTCTGGTCGCTTGCGCGTCCAATCATGTTGCTTGCGATCTACTTCGTCGTCGTCGGGCAGTTCCTCGGTGCGGCCCGCGGCATCCCCGACTTCGGTATCTACATCTTCACCGGTCTGACGGCGATCGGCTTGTTCACCGAGATCGTCGTCAGCGCAACAGGGGCGATCGTGGTGAACAGCGGGCTCGTGAAAAAGGTTTACGTCCCTCGCGAGCTGTTTCCACTTGCGAGCGTCGGCTCCGCTCTGTTCAACTTCGCCGTTCAGTTCACGCTGCTTCTTGGTGTGACGGTCATCGCGGGCGCGTTTCCGTGGCACCCGCAGATCCTCTATCTCATCCCTTCCTTCCTCGTGCTGCTCGTCTACGGCACCGCCCTCGGCCTGCTCTTTTCCGCACTGAATGTCTACTTGCGGGACATCCAGTACCTGGTCGAAGTCGGGACGATGCTGCTGTTTTGGGCGAGTCCTGTCGTGTACTCCTGGCAGATGGCCAGCGACATCATCGCATCGCCTGTGTTGCTGTCCGTCTTCACGAACAATCCCCTCACGCTGGCTGTGATCGGTTTTCAAGAGGCGCTATGGCTCGGAGCCGACAGTCTGTCGCAACCGGACAACCTCCTTCTTCGCCTCCTCATCGCCCTCGGCGTCGGAGTGGTGCTGCTGCTCGTGAGCCACCGCGCCTTCCTACGACTCCAGGGCAACTTTGCCCAGGAACTCTGATCGGACCCGCCGATGAGTATCACCCCCTCGTCCTTCCCGCCGAAGGTCATCGCCGTCGAAGCCGTTTCGAAGCGCTTCACCATTCGCCGCGACTCCTCTATCAAAGAGCGCATCGTTACCCTGGGGCGCGCCGGACGCCGGCACCGCGAAGACTTCTGGGCATTGCGAGACGTCTCGATCGATATTCGAGCAGGAAGCACAGTCGGACTCATCGGCCACAACGGCTCGGGCAAGAGCACGCTGCTGAAGGTGATCGGTGGAATCATCGATCCCACCAAGGGCACGGTGAGCCAGCGTGGACGGATCGCCGCACTTCTGGAGCTGGGGGCGGGATTCCATCCCGACCTCACCGGGCGTGAGAACGTGTATCTGAACGCGTCTGTGCTCGGAGTCTCTCGCGACGAAGTCGAGCGCCGGTTCGACGACATCATCGCGTTCTCCGGCATCGGCGAGTTCATCGATACACAGGTGAAGTTCTACTCTTCTGGCATGTACGTGCGTCTTGCGTTCGCGGTCGCAGTACACACCGATCCTGACATCCTCCTGGTCGACGAGGTGCTCGCGGTCGGCGACGAGGCATTTCAGCGGAAGTGCCTCGACAAAATCAGGACGTTCCAGGAGGAAGGTCGAACCATCGTGATCGTGAGCCACAGTCTCGGCCAGATCACGGAGCTCTGCGATCGCGCGGTTCTCCTCAACTCCGGCCAGGTTGTCTTCGACGGCGACCCGAACACCGCCGTCGCGAAGTTCCGAGATCTCCTCGAGGACCGGCGCGTCGCAGAGACCGAGTCGGATGGTGAGATTGAAGAGGAGCCGAGAATCGTCGAGGCGACACTCGATGTCATCGGGGGGAACGAGGACGGCGCGGTGCTCCCCGGTAGCGACCTCCGCGTTACGGTGGACGTCGAATTCCCTGCACCGCTGGAGAACTGGCGATGCGCGTTGCAGATCGATACCGTCATGGGAACCGCCGTGTACGGAACGACCAACGCGCGGATGGGAGTCCACCCTCCCGCCGTCATCGGGCGTCGTCGCGTTGAGTTCCTGTTGCGCAACGCCCGCTTCGGTGAGGGCAAGTACTTCATCAACATCTCCCTCATGGACAACGCTGGCAGGCACCTCGATGATGCGAGACAGGTGTGCTCCTTCAACGCCGCTGAATTCCCGCTCGCCGCGGGTTCGCTTTACATGGAGCCCGAGTTCGTCGACTTAGGGGCGCCTTCGGGAGAGAGTCGCTGACATGCTTCTGCGCGCCCGACTGGGCGGCGTTGTCGGTCGCGTCCGGGGGCTCCGAGTCCCCGAGCGTCTTCGTCGCCTCCACCGCAGGGTTCTTGCTGAACGAGGTGGTGTCCGATGGAAGGCCCGGATGCTGCGCGAACTGGCGTCGCCGAGGAGATTCGAGCTGCTCGCGGGTGAGGTGCGCCCCGATTCGATCCTCGTTGTGATCTGCCTTTACAACCGACCCGACCGCATCGATGCCGTTCTGGCGCAGCTTGCGGCCCAGCGCGGCTCTCCTTCCATTCGGCTCGTTATGTGGAACAACGCGCCGCGAGATGACGGCCATTACCGTGCTCGCATCCGTGCCATGGGTGCCTGGGATGCGCTTGCGAGCGTCGAGTACCGGTCGAGCCCCAACATCGGCGGTATCGCGCGTTTCATCGTCGCTCGGCGCCTTCTCGGCGGGAGGGCAGGCGTGCCTTTCGTGATGATCGACGATGACCAGGACTTCGACGAGTCCTTCGTCGCTCAGCTACTCTCCCGCCACGCTCCGCGCTCCTTCTCGGGTGTCTGGGCCTTCTTCATCCTCGGGAGCTACTGGGCACGCATCGAGGCAGAGGCGGACGGGGGTGCTTCGTACGTCGGGACCGGGGGATCGGTATGCGACGCCGCCCTCGTACGAACGCGAGGCTTCTTCTGGCGCCTCCCGGGACGCTACGGATTCATCGAGGACCTGTGGGCGAGCATGTTCGCCGGGTCCCGCGGGTGGGATCTCACCCGCGCCGCTGTCCCGGTGAGGTTCGTGGGGGAGGAGATGAACCAGTATCACAAACTGACGAACCTGAAGCCGGAGTTCTACGACTATCTCATCGCGCAGACGCGGCTGGGAATGCCGCTGTAGCGACCCACTACGGAACGGCGACCTCATAGATGTAGTGTTGCCGACCCGACCAGGGCAGCTCGTCGATGAGCGCCAGGCATCCATCGGTGAGCGGCTGGGATGAGACGACGTTCTTGAGTTCCGGGATCCTGTCCGCCACGACGCACGGAGAGCCGGAAATGACGACCATGTCAGGGGACGGCATCGACCATTCCAGAGCGGCCGAATCGGTCCAATCGAACTGGATGTGGAGCCCGCCGCGATTCCACATATCCTCGTGCTCACCCGTGGGATCCAGCCGCATCCAATTCTCCACGTTCGGGCCGATCTGCTGGCGGGACGAAAGCGAGGGCGTTGCTGTTGACATCAGCAGTGCATCGACATACCCATCGTCACTCGCCCACACCGTCCCTTCCGCACGGGCTGTGTCGCCCCACGCGAGGAATTCCTTCGCCGTATCACTGTCCCTTAGATCACCCAAGCCGAACAGAACAGGCGTAGCCGTCGCCGTCATCGCAACGGCAGCCAATCCTGTCAAGAGCGGCGGGAGCCAGGACGTCGGCCATCTCACGAGCAGGAACACGGCTCCGGCCGTGATGATCGCGCTCACCCAAACCATGAGATTCGTGAGCCCGGGCAGCATCTCGAGTTGCAGGGACGATCCGGCGTACGCGGAGATGCCGCCGGCGACGGCGGCGGCGGTGAGGGGCACAGCTACCCGACGCGACGGGCGCCACTGCGCCATGAAGAGGCAGAAGGCTATCGTCGCGAGGAAGCCCGCGCCCTGCGCCGCGCGGAAGTCCGGCACACGGTTGATGATCGGCAGAAGCTCGCCCACCGGCCCCCACGAGATGGTGCACCAGCTCAGCCAGAACAAGGTTGCCGCGACTATGGGGATCGCGGCGCCAGCCTGCATTCGTCCTCCGCGCCATCTCCGCGCGGTGAACAAGAGAACGACGATGACTATCAGGACGTTGAAGGAGGTTGCCAATTCCGTCTCGAATGTCGCGCCGGAGGGGCCGACTGCTTCGAGCCACGCATAGTTGGTGCCACCGAATACGCGGCCGAACTCAACCGGACCCCCGGTGCTTCTCCGATCACCGGGGTACAGCGTCGACAGCCCCGCCGCAACCGCGTCGCGCGCTTCCCAGAACAGCAGTCCGGTCCAGAAGAGCCCGGACAGCACGATCGCACCGAGGCTCACAAGGCGATGTCGCCATGACGTGCGGAGGCACAGGATGACGACTGCCGTCGCGACGACGACGGGTACCCCGATGACGATCGCGAGCGGTTGGTAGTAAGTGGGCAACCGGGCGAGGAGCACTCCGGCCCCCAGGACGGCGACAACACCCCTTGTCCACCATCGTCGTTCGAATGCATTCGTGGCGAAAATGGCAAGAGCACAGCCAGCCGCGACGAAGCCCAGGGTGTTGACGGGGCGACCCGACCACCACATGCTGGCGGGTGCGAAGAAAATGAGGACCGCCGCAAGGTAGCCCCACCGCAGCTGGCCGGTGATCTGCCGGAACCACACCGGCAGGCCGATGAACAAGAGCAGCGATGGAAGCCACCACTTCATCGCGAAGAGCATCTCGTGAGGCAAGAGATTCCCGAGGCGGAGGAGAGTTCCGTCGAGGAAGACGATCGACGAGAAAATACCGCTCGGGATTTGCGCGAAGAAGGCGTTGGATACTGTGAGCGGGTTGAGTGCGCTCTCTCCACCTCTCGCCATCTCGCTCAGCCAGATGGGTGACTCGGTGCCGTACTCGTCTGATCGCACGGCCTGAGATTGTCCGAACTGGAGACCCAACGGTTCGGCGGGGTTCTCCCGCAGCATCCAGACGCCGATGTTGGCGTTGGTGACGCCGAGGAGAACGAGGATGATGTACGCAATGGTCGGTCCGGCGAAGACCGCCCGTGGTCCCCAGACCTGCCACCATTCCCGCACGGTGTTGCCGCGCGGCGTCTCTCGCCGGTCCACTCTTTGTCAGGCTTTCGGCGTCGACGGAGGCAGGGCGGTACCTGCCGGGACCGGACCTGGCGCCTCAAGACGCAGGTAGTTGAGCCGACTGATCTCACGCCGTGCTTTCAGTACTCCGTCGAGGACGAGCCCGATCATCCACGACATGAACGCCATGATCGAGATCCCGATCGCGAGGACTGCGGTCGGGAAACGGGGAACAAGCCCCGTCTCGAAGTACTCGATCACAACCGGGGTTCCGATGATCACCGCAAGGAGGGCGAGAAGCAAGCCAACCACACCATAGAACATGAGCGGTCGCTCGTGACGGATGAGGCCGATGATCAACGACAGAATTCGGAATCCGTCGTGATACGTGCGCAGTTTGCTCTCGCTGCCCTCGGGGCGGTCCTTGAAACCCACCGGCACTTCGATCTGGGGGACCCGGAGACTCATGGCGTGGACAGTGAGTTCCGTCTCGATCTCGAATTCCCGCGAGAGTGCGGGGAAGCTCTTCACAAAGCGGCGGGAGAAGACGCGGTATCCGCTCAACATGTCATTGACCGGGCTCTTGAACACGCTGGTGACGAACCAGTTGAATCCCTTGTTCCCGAGTTCGTGTCCGGGGCGATAAGCACCGACGTGGCTCTGCTGACGGACCCCCAGCACATGATCGTAGGGGCCTGAGAGCAGCGCTTCGATCATCTTCGGCAGGTCCTGTGCCGCATAGGTGTCGTCGCCATCGATGAGCACGTACACATCGGCGTCAACGTCCGCGAAGGCGCGACGGACGACATTTCCTTTGCCCTTGGAGTGCTCATGCCGCACGGTCACCCCTGCGGCAGTGGCCACCTCCACGGTGCGATCCGTACTGGCGTTGTCGTAGACGTAGATCTCGAGTTCAGGGACAGCAGCGCGAAGGTCGGCTATCACCTGGCCGATCGCCGCTTCCTCGTTGTGGCACGGGATGATCGCGGCGATCGAAAGGTCGTCGGACATCGTCCTCGCTACTCCTTCAGGCACGGTGAAGCATCGCCTGTGAGGGGATGCGCGCCGTCCAAGTTATCATGGCATTCCGGGGCAGCCCGGATGCCGGGAACCGGGAAGGACTCACATGGCGGAAGCGACCGGCGTGGTCGGACTGGTTCGACGAGGCGGCGCGTTCCTCGTTGTCGGAGGAGTCGCCTTCCTGGTCGATGCGGTGACTTTTAACCTCTTGACCTTCGGCTTCGCCTTGTCGGGTCAAGGACCTCTGTACGATCTCCCGCTGGTGTCCAAGTCGATCGCCATCGTTCTCGCAACGGTCGTCACATACGTCGGAAATCGCTACTGGACTTTCAGTGCGCGGCACCTCGAGCGTCGCTTCTCGCGCTACGCGCTGTTCGTCCTGCTCAACGTCGTCGCCATCGGCATCCAACTCGGTTGTCTCGCGTTCTCGCGGTACGTTCTGGGACTTGAGGGAGTGGTGGCCGACAACATCTCGGGGACGCTGGTCGGCCAGGCCCTTGCGACGGTATTCCGCTTCGTCACCTACGACAAGTGGGTGTTCCCCGATGAGACGCCGGAGGTTGAAGGCGTTCCCCATCGGGCGGCGCAATCAGCGGGCTAAAGTTCCGATCGCCGCATCCAGCAACACTTGCGCTCGCGCGTCGAACGAATCCTCCATGCGCACGCGCCGGGACACCGCGTCGAGCTTCTCGTAGGACGGGAAAAGATCGTCAAGATCGCCGCGTAGCATACCGATCAGCTCGCTCGTAGAGTCGTAGGTGCGCAC
The DNA here is from genome assembly GCF_013410955.1 of Microbacterium sp. AK009. GTDB lineage: Bacteria > Actinomycetota > Actinomycetes > Actinomycetales > Microbacteriaceae > Microbacterium. Next base: position 699,135 of record NZ_JACCCG010000001.1, read on the forward strand.
AGCCCCGCCGAAGTGCTCCTGTAGACCCTCGACTGTGTCGCTGATGACACGGCCTCCCGCGGCAACGACGTCATAGGCTCGGTTCGAGATGAACCCCTCTTTCTGCATCGCGGGCCAGTGATCGTTGAGCACGACCGCGGCGCTCTCGTATCGAGCGGGCAGGTCGGAATGCGAGATGCCGGATGCCCGGATGAACCGGCCAGGGATGAACCGCCGCCAGTCCGGACCGTAGACGGTGACGTCGACGCCTGCTTCGATGGGCGCGACGACGGATGGTCGCGCTATTCCTCTGGCTGTCCCGACGAAGACGATGTCCTTGCCTCGTGGAATCCCTTGGGGGCGGAACAGGACAGCATCGGTGCATTGAAGGAGTGGCGTGATCGAGTGTCCGAGTCGGGCCCCCGCTCGCGCGGCCCACGGGATGGATGCCGCGAAAATACGGTCATACTTCGAAAGCTCGTCGGAAGTGATCTCGTCTGGATGGCTGATGATCCACAGTAGCGAGCGGCCATGGGCGGGAGGGTCTATGCGACGCGGGCCCCGGAGGACGAGCGACACATCGTCGATGGCGGAGGTCGCGCGGTTCCGCGCGGCGAAGGCGTCGATGACGACCTCCTGCCCTAGCCTTCGAAGCGCCTCTGCGAGGCCATTGGCGAAGTGCGTGTCGCCCCAGGCCAACCCCTCATGTCCGGCAGGGGCCGCGATCTTGATAGCCCACCGCAGGCAGGCTACCGAAGTGCCGTCCGCGAGACGCGCTTGGCGGGGCGGTCTGGTGAGGACCGGACCCTCGTCGCTCCAGCCCGCGAACCGGAGCGAGGATGCGGCAAGGACTTCACTGATATCCGAGTCGCCTCCGACACCTATCGGCGCGAGGAGGCCTTCTGCCGACACCGCCGATGCCGTGAGGAGAGTGCGATATGGCGCAACCGTCTCTTCTCTTGGGAAGGCGCGAGTCACGGCGCCGGGGCCGGCCACCTCGATCGTCTCGCCCAGCGCCCTGGCATCCTCAGCAGGATAGCCGGTGAGCAGATGGGCGGCTCGGTCTCCATATGTCACGACGCCTGCGGAGGCCACGATGCCGTCGTCGGTCAGCAGGAGAGGTGATACGGGCCCGTCCTGCCCTAAGCGAGCGAGCGCGAAGATGGAGGAAGCGTCGATGCGCTCGCCAGCACCACGCACAACGACGACCTCGGTGTCGGGGGTAGCGTCGGCGACTTTGGCAGCCCACTCGACCGCGTCCGCCACTACTTGTCGGACGACCTGGACCTTCGGACTCCAGAGCTCGAGCAGTGACGCCTGCACCCAGGTGTCCGGTTGCACCCACCTGCCGGAGCCGGGAGTGACAGCCAGCGTCGTCGAGCATTCCAGCGCGTCGGTCACCTCGGCGGCTACGCCGAGAGCCTCGTCGGAGAACGCCTCGTCAGAAGCGACGACCACCGCCAGATGGACCGCTGCTCGCTCTTGTCGTAGCAGCTCCGGTCGGGGGATCGCTGCACTCGGGTCGGAACGAGCAGCGCGGGCGGCGACGACAGCCCGCGCATGAACGACGGTCCACGGCAAGGCGCTTGCGCGAGGGCCGATACCCATCTCGAACTGGCCAGAAACGCGGGCTGACCGCCAAGCGTGACCCAGCGGCCCCGCTGGGTCATCCGCGGCGTCCGGATGGCGATCGTCGTAGGCCGCCGCATCCCAGTTAGGACTGACCTGCATGCGCCCACGGGCGTTCACAAGGTATGCGTAAAGCGCCGGAACCCGATCACGCTCGGGCAGTTGACGCGCGATCGTCCGCTCGCATGCAAGCGGATTGAGTGTCATTCCCTCTGCGTGGCCCCCACGCACATATGCGCGGACCGCCCGCCTGGAGCTGACTGCCGTTCCCAGCTGAGCCGCGACGAACTCGTCGTCGACGATGTCCGCGCGTCGGATGACGCGGGCCCACCATGCGCGATCGGCAGTCCTTACGATGGGCCCGACAACCGGCCACGAACGGGCGCGCCGCCACTGCTCTCGGGCGGCCCTCAGCATGAGCCCCAGTATATTTGTGAATGTCCCTGCCCCGCTCGGGCGTGATGCGCTCACCACGAAAGGATGCCGTGGCGGAAGTCCCCGCTCGTGTCGGAATCGTCGTCCGAACGAAGAACCGGCCATGGTTTCTCAGCCGCGCGCTCACTGACATCTCGGGGCAGTCGTACGACCTGTGGTCGATATGCATCGTCAACGACGGCGGCGACGCAAGAGAGGTGGACAGTCTGATTGCGGGCGTCGCACCGCTGGTTCGTGACCGCGTGAGCGTTATTCACAATCCGCGGACCCGCGGCCGCGCGGCCGCGGCCAACACGGGTATCACGGCGCTCGAGACCGAATTCGTCGTGCTGCACGACGACGATGATCTTTGGCATCCGAGGTTCTTGCAGGAGACGGTCGAGTGGCTCGATGCGCACCAGCGCGACTCGGGTGTTGTCGTGCGCACGGACATCGTGTATGAAAAGCGACAGGCGAGCGGCTACGTCGAGGTCGGACGAGAGCCGATGTGGCCGGGACTTTCGGAGATCCGGTACAGCGATCTCCTCCGCATCAATAGAGCCGTTCCCATCTCCCATCTGTACCGTCGCTCGCTCCACGACGACATCGGCGGGTATCGCGAGGACCTAGACGTGGTGGAGGACTGGGAGTTCAATCTCCGGGCCACGCTGCACCATCACATCGGCTTCATCGATGGTGAACCACTTGCGTTCTGGATGCAGCGGGCGGGTGTGTCCGGCGATCAAGGCAACAGCGTTGTGGCTCTTCTCGGAGAGCACAGTCGTTTCGACGCGTTGGTGCGTGACGAGGCTCTCCGGGCTTGGGTCGCCGACAACGGGCCGGGGTTGCCGCTCTTCTTGACGAGGTACATCCAGGACGAGGTCGCCCGCCAGCTCGACCTGCGACGCACCCTGGGGCAACGGCTTGCCGAAGCCGTCCGTCAATGGCGGCGCGCGCGCCGGATGCAATGACCGGCGCGATGGCCGACAAATCGTTCGGCACCACCGTCCAGCGCCTTGTGCGCATCGACGGCGATAAACCGACAGGACTCGGGATCCTCGCGGACGAAGCCGACGGGGTCACCCTCGTTCGATCAGGACGACGCGCCTCCTTCGGTTCGTACTTCAATGCTTTCCCGGCTGCTTACTGGAACCGCTTCACCGACGCGACGGCGGTGCGGCTGCTGGTGACCGTTGCGGGTTCGGGGGTTCTGGAGGTCAAAGTGTCCGACGCGGAAGGAGTCGCGCGGACCTTCGCGAGGATGCCCATCACTGATGCCCAGGCCTCCGTCGACCTTCCGCTGGACTCTTTCGACGATGGAGGCATGGCCTGGTTCGATGTTGTCGCGGGACGAGATGATGTGCTCGTGCTGGACGCTGAGTGGCGCGTTCTCGGTCTGCAAAGCGACGTGGCGGCGCCCTCTGTCGGGATCGCGATTGCAACCTACAACCGTCCCATCGCTTGCATCGTTCAGCTGCGCGCGGTCGCGGCCCAGATCGCTGACGGCGCTGCCGTTTCCCGCGTCGTCGTCGTCGATCAAGGCGAGAAGCGCCTCGAGGACGCGGAGGGGTTCGCGGAGGTTTCCGCAGCGCTGGGCGAGCGGCTTGCCGTCATCCAGCAGGAGAATTTGGGTGGCTCCGGGGGCTTTACCCGCGGAATCATGGAAATCCTGGAGTCGGATTGTGATCTGATCCTGCTCCTCGACGACGACGCTGAGCCGGGACCCGAAGCCATCCATCGCGCGGCCACGTTCGCGGGGGCAGCCACCCAGCCGGTGATCGTGGGTGGCGGGATGCTTCACCTCGACCGCCCTGCCACGCTGTACACGCAGGGGGAGCTCTGGATGCCGGCGCGGTCGTGGATGACCACGGCGTCACCAGACGGCTACGACGTCGACCTTCAGCGCGGCGTAATGGACGTTCCAGGGATGCACCGGATGGTGGAGGCGGATTACACGGGGTGGTGGTTCTGCCTGTTCCCCCGCGAAGTGGTTTCCCGCGTCGGCCTCCCGCTACCTCTCTTCCTCAAGTTCGACGACGCCGAGTTCGGGCTGCGTGCGCGCGCCGCCGGCATCCCGACGATCGGATTGCCCGGCGTCGCGGGGTGGCACGAGGGGTGGGCATCGAAAGACCCCACGCGCACGTGGGAGGGGTTCTTCATCCTCCGCAACCAGATCATCACCGGTTTGCTTCATTCCCATCAGCGCCGTGGCGGCGTTCTTCCTCTCCGCATACTCCTCGGCGACATCCAGCTTCTGCTACGCCTCCAGTACGCGGCCGTCCGCCTCCGTCACGAAGCGATCCGTGACACGTTCCGGGGACCGGACAATCTGCCACGAAGCATCCGCACCGCCCAGGCCACGGTCCGGGCGCTTCAGTCCACCTATCCGGACGGCCGGGTGGTCGTGGGGGATGACCTCGCGGCAAGCCCGACGCGTTCGCTCGCGCAGCCAACCGGCGCTTTCTCGAAAACGGCATGGTTGGTGTCGGAGTTGGGGCGCCACCTGTTGATTGAAGCTCGTTCCGACAGCCGGCGCCGCGCTGAGGACCGTATTCCACTGCGCGAGTCCAAGTGGTGGAGATTCCGTGGACTGGACTCTGCTTTGGTCGAGTCCCCGAACGCCGCCGGTTGGACTTTCGCTCAACGGGATCGACGGCGCACACTCGAGTCTCTGCGCAAGAGCATCTGCTTGACGTGGAGACTGAGCCGGGATTGGCCGAAACTATCGCGCGAGTATCGCGAGGCCACAGTGCATTTGTCTAGCCCTGCCTCTTGGCAGGCCCTGCTGGGAATCGACGAGGAAGCTCCTCGCTAGACTGTTCCCAGAGCCTGTGCCGTTCCCACCCGCTGTGGCGCCGGCCGCCCGGAAATCGGCTGAGCAGAAAGCATCTCCATGGATCTTCTCGTCGTCGGTTCCGGGTTCTTCGGTCTGACCATTGCTGAACGCGCGGCCGCGTCCGGTCGGCGCGTTACGGTGATCGACCGCCGTACGCACATCGGCGGGAACGCCTATAGCGAAGATGAGCCAGAGACCGGGATCGAGGTCCACCGCTACGGGGCCCACTTGTTCCATACCTCAAACCCCGGCGTGTGGAACTACGTGAACCGCTTCACGACCTTCACCAGCTACGTGCACCGCGTCTACACCAATCGCCGGGGCGTGGTCTATCCGCTACCCATCAACCTGGGCACCATCAATCAGTTCTTCAGCGCTGCCTACTCGCCGGCAGAGGCGCGTGCGCTTGTCCACGAGCAGGCTGGTGAGCTCGATGTGAATGATGCCGAGAACCTCGAGGAGAAGGCGATCGCGCTCATTGGTCGCCCGCTGTACGAGGCATTCATCCGGGACTACACCGGGAAGCAGTGGCAGACCGATCCGAAGGCCCTTCCGGCCGATGTGATCAGCAGACTTCCCGTTCGCTATACATACGACAATCGCTATTTCAGTGACACGTGGGAAGGGCTGCCTACAGACGGCTATACGGCGTGGCTGGAGCGAATGGCCGATCATCCGAACATCGAAGTGAAGCTCGGCATCGACTTCTTCGACGACGGTCAGCCGCTGAACCGCACCGCGACGGTCGGCCACGTTCCGATTGTCTACACCGGACCTGTCGATCGCTACTTCGACTACTCCGAGGGGGCACTGTCATGGCGCACGATCGACCTCGAGCAGGAGGTCTTGCCCATCGGCGACTTCCAAGGCACGTCGGTGATGAATTACGCCGATGCCGAGGTTCCTTATACGCGGATTCATGAGTTCCGACATTTCCACCCAGAGCGTGCCGACCGGTATCCGAGCGACAAGACCGTGATAATGCGTGAGTACTCCCGCTTCGCACGTCAGGATGACGAGCCTTACTACCCGGTCAACACTCCACGTGATCGAGAGGTGCTCCTCGCTTACCGTGGACTGGCCAAGGGTGAGAAAAATGTCTACTTCGGGGGTCGCCTCGGCACCTACAAATACCTCGACATGCATATGGCCATCGGCGCGGCACTGTCGATGTGGGCTAATCAGATCGCCTGATTGCCCGATCGTAGACTCATCATCGTGACCACAGCGACCGTCGGTGCCCCCGGGTCCCCGAGGCGTTACCTCCACTCGTTGTGGCTGCTCTCTGCACGCGACCTCCGGGTTCGCTACGCCACAAGTGCGCTCGGCTACCTCTGGTCGGTGCTCGATCCGCTGGTGATGAGCCTCATCTACTGGTTCGTCTTCACGCAGGTGTTCCAGCGCACCGTCGGGCACGAGCCGTACATCGTCTTCCTCATCACGGCTCTGCTGCCATGGGTGTGGTTCAACGCGGCGGTGTCGGACTTCACACGTGCGTTCAACAAAGACGCCCGCCTGGTCCGGTCGACGGCGATCCCGCGATCAATCTGGGTCAACCGCATCGTGCTCAGCAAGGGCGTCGAGTTCCTCTGCTCGCTTCCGGTGCTGGTCGGATTCGTCATCGTCGCCGCCTTCACCAGCAGTACGCCGGTCTCCCTGAACTGGGGCCTCCTTCTCTTCCCGGTCGCGATCCTGCTGCAGACGATGCTCCTCGTCGGCCTGGGGCTGATCGTCTCGCCTCTGTGCGTGCTCTACTCCGACCTCGAGCGCACGACCAAGCTCATCCTCCGCGTGCTTTTCTACGCCTCGCCGATTATCTACTCCGTCTCCGACCTGCCGGGGATCTTCCCCCAGCTCGCCGCCTTCAACCCGCTGTCGGGCATCTTCACGCTGTACCGCGTCGGCTTCTTCCCCGACGTGTGGGACACCCTTTCGGTGGTCGTCGGGGTCACGATGAGCGTCGGCATCCTCGCGCTGGGGCACTTCGTGTTCCGCCGGCTCGAGCGACCCGTGTTGAAGGAGCTGTGATGCCGAACGCGATCGAGGTGGCCGATCTCGGGGTCCGGTTCCGGCGGAACCGCCGCGGGCGGCGCAGCTTCAAAGACCTGTTCGCCGGCTCGAACCGGCGCTCGAGGCCCGGCGAGTTCTGGGCGCTTCGCGACGTGAGCTTCACCGTCGCACCTGGCGAGTCGATCGGTGTCGTGGGACGGAACGGCCAGGGCAAGTCCACGCTGCTCAAACTCGTCGCCGGCGTGCTCCTGCCCGATGAGGGTTCGGTGCGGGTCAACGGGGGAGTTGCCCCGCTGATCGAGATCACCGGCGGATTCGTCGGCGACCTGACCGTCCGCGAGAACGTGCGTCTGACCTCGGGATTGCACGGGATGCCGCGGGCCGAGGTCTCGCGCCGATTCGACAGCATCATCGACTTCGCCGAGCTCGACGACTTCGTCGATACTCCATACAAGCACCTGAGCAATGGGATGAAGGTGCGCCTGGCCTTCAGCGTCGTCTCACAGCTCGAGGAGCCGATCCTGCTCGTCGACGAGGTGCTCGCCGTCGGCGACAAGGCTTTCCGCGAGAAGTGCTACACACGGATCGACGAGCTGCTGGCCGACGGACGGACCCTCTTCTTCGTCTCGCACAGCGAGCGGGATCTTCGCCGCTTCTGCCAGCGGGGGCTCTATCTCGACAAGGGGCGGCTGTCGATGGACGCGTCGATCCACGAGGTGCTCGACCGGTACAACGCCGACTACAACGGCGGGTGAGGCGGTTCGACTCGCTCCGCTCGGTCAACGACCGGGCGGGCGTTCTCGCTTCGCTCGCTCAACGACAGAGTGGGCGCTGCGATCCTCAGCGGGTGGGGGCCGACAGCGGCGGCATCGGCGACCAGGAGCGGTCGTTGGCGATCTTCCGGCCGTCGCGAAGGCCGCGGAACAGGTGCGAGGTGCCGCGCACCGTGCGCTCCACGAAGAGCAGCCGGATCAGCTCCTTGCCGAACGTGAGCGCGGTGCCGAGACCGAACAGGACCGGGCTGTAGACCCCGAGCGAGCGGTAGTAGCGCTTGATGTGCGACCGGTTCCGCATGATGTAGTACCGGTAGGCGTTGCTCGAGGCGTTCATGTGGCGGATGCCCATGTCCCACTGCTTGATCTCGCGCGTGCGACGCAGGACGAACTCGTCCACGATCACGGAGGTGGTGACGCGCGACGCCAGCCAGCCGTACATCTGGTCGTCCCAGTAGATGAAGAACCGGGGGTCGGGGAGGCCGATCTCGGTGACGATGTCGCGGTGGATGAACATCCCCTCGAAGCATCCCGAGTTCATCTCTTTGAACCCGGAGGCGTCGAAGCTCGCTGGGGCGAAGGGGATCGGGATGGCGAGGGGCTCGGCGATCCGGTACTGCCAGTAGAACTCGCTGCCGTCGTAGTCGTAACGGCGGCCCTGGATGCTCTTGAAGCGGGGCGCCCACTTGCCCATCTTCGCCAGACCGTCGGGGATGACCTCGACGTCGTCGTCCATGAGCCAGATCCAGGTCGAGCCGAGGTCGTAGGCGACCCGCATGCCCTCGCTGAAGCCGCCCGAGCCGCCGGTGTTCGTGTTCATCCGGCGATAGACGAGCTCGGTGCCCAGGCGCTCGCGGAACGACTCCACGACGACACCGGTGTCGTCGGTCGACGCGTTGTCGACGACCACGATGTGGCCGGGCTTGGGGTCCATCCGCTCGATGCTCTCCAGGAGCCGGGAGAGCAGGCCCGAACGGTTGAAGGTCACGATGGCGATGGTCGCCGTCGCCGGGGAGAACTGTTCAGTCACGGTCTGTTCCGGGCGTGCGTCGGCGAGTGTCATGGCGCGAGGATTCTAACAGCGGCGCATCCGAACTCCGGGTGAACGCCCCGTTACCGCGGCACGTCGAAGACGGGCAGCCCCGGGCCGACATCGTCGGGGGCGTCCAGGCGCTCGCGCCAGGAGCGGGAGTGGCCCGCGCGCACGGCGCACAGGACGAGCACGAGCCATCCGATCCCGAACAGGGTGAAGCTCTCGAACAGCGAGTCGATCAGCAGCGCCACGAGGATGAGCGGCGTCCAGGCGTAGATGACCGACCGGCGCTCGCTGGCGTCGAGCCACGCGCGCACGAGGGCGGTGGCGCAGAACGCCAGGAACAGCAGGAGCCCCACCCACCCGATCTGCAGCAGCACGTCGAGATACGCGTTGAGCCCCGTGGCGTGGTTCGTCCCCGTCAGGCCGTTCAGCGCGTTGAAGGGCCACTCGTCGTCATCCCACGGGCCGTACCAGCCCTGCCCCTGCACCGGGCGGAAGCGCATGAGATCGACCATCCGGTTCCACAGTTCGACCCGGATGGAGAAATCGGTGCCGGCGCCGAGGAAGGTGACGATCGGCTGCCGCGCGACGTATCCGACGCCGATCCCGATCACCACCAGCGCGCCGAGTGCCCACTGCACCGCCCCGCGGCGGGCGGGCGGGGTGTGGCGGACGAGCGCGAGGGCGGCGGTGGCGAGCCCCACTCCGACGGCCAGGACGAGCACGGTGGGGGAGTCGCTGAGCGCGGCCAGGGTTCCGGCGAGGATGACGGAGTACAGCGACATCCCGGGCCTCACCGACTGCGTGCGGTACTCGATGAGGAAGGTGATGAGGGCGAGCACGGCGACGAAGCCGAGCACGTTGCGGGTGCCGAAGACGCCCTGGATGGGGCCGAGCTGGGCGATGTTCCCCTGGATGCCGAGAAATCGGAAGGGGGTGTCCAGAAGGATGCCGCTGAGGATCTCCACTCCCAGTGACACCGTCAGCAGCACGCGGAGCACGTCGCCGAGCGCTCGGGCGGTCTGCAGGGTGTCGCGCACGTGCCCGAGGGTGACGGCGAGGAACGCGATGGCGACGAAGGACAGCCACCCCCAGAACGACCCGGTGGGGTCGGAGCTCCAGAAGATGCTGACGAACGCCCACCCCGCCAAGAGGACCAGGGTCGTCGGCACGAGCCGCAGCAGCGAGATCTCGCCGCGACGGACGAAGAGCATCGCGCCGCCGAGCAGGCAGAGCACCGCGAGGATCGTGACGTAGGTGACGCGTCCGGTCATCCGCTCGATGAGGAAACCGGAGAACACCGCGCCGAGGACGCACAGCGAGTACGCGCGGGCGAACGCGGCCGATTCGAGGAGATGCGACGCCCACCCGCGGTGCGGCACGCCCGCCTCCGCTGCGGTCACGGTGCCGGCTTCACGTCGGTCTTCGATGCCACGGTGCCGGGTGAAGCGGTGCCCGGCGAAGCGGTGCCCGGCGAGTCGGCGCCGGGTGAGGCGGCGCCGGATGCCGGATCGCTCGGCGCGGAGTCCGTCACCGCGCTGGTGACCGCCCTTGAGGGCGTGGCGACCCGTCCCCGCGGCCGCGGGGTGTCGGTGCGGAGGGTGTCGATCATCAGCTCACCGCGCTCGATGGCGAGGGACTGCTCGGTCGGACCGACCCCGACGTGCGGGGTCTGCTTGATCTTGCCGCCGAGCATGACGAGGAACATCCAGCCCCACATCAGCAGCGGTGTGGATTCGGCGACCCCCTGGACGAGGAGGATGGCGCCGACGAGGGTCGGCAGCAGCGTGAGGGGGGAGTAGGGGCGGTCGGCGCGGAGGTCCCACCGCGGCCGGTCGACGGCGAAGAACCACGCCCGCCAGATGAAGGCCAATAGGGCCGCGGCGAAGATGACGACGCCGATGATGCCGAGCTGCAGGTAGACGTCGAGCCACATGTTGTGCGCCTGCATGACGGTCTCGCCGTGATCGACGATCCATCGGTCGAACTGCGGCTCGGACGGCAGCCAGGGCGTGGCGAAACCCCACCCGACGACGGGACGCTCGTTCGCCCGCTCGAGCACCGCCTGCCAGATGCCCTGGCGTCCGGTGAGGTCGCTCTCTCGCCCGACGGCACGGAACAGCGCATCCCGGAACACCCACAGCGACACCGCGCCGCCCATCGCGATGACGGCGTAGGCGATGTACCAGCGCGTGCGCTCGCCGGGCCGCCGGGTGCGGCGCATGAGCTGCACCGTGATGAGCACGACCAGGGCGAGCGCGCCGGCGAGGAACGCCGTGGCAGAGGCCGCCCGCACGTAGAGGAACGCGGCCAGCGCGATCCAGCCGATGAGCAGCACCCGGCGCGGAGCGCGGACGGCGAAGCGGATGGCGAAGACGATGATGCCGAGGAGCGCCACGGGGCCGAGAAGATTGGCGTTCCCCATGAGGCCCTGCAGGCGCCCGCCGTCGAACAGATTGTCGCGCGACCAGTAGACGATGGGGTCGTAGTCCACACCCGGGTCGGGGAGGACGAAGCCGGGCAGAAGCGGCCCCTGCACGAAGAGCGACACCGCCAGCTCGAACAGCAGCGACAGCCCGAGGACCCACTTCAGCGCCGAGGCGACGGCACGGATGATCTCGCGCCACGTCAGCATCGCCGCTACGAAGAGTCCCTGCAGGGTCGTGAGCGCGAGCAGGAGCCAGGTGAGGACGGATGTGCCGAGCCAGGCCGACCACGTCAGCGACAGCGCCGCCCAGGCCACGTAGCCGAGGGCGATCCACGGGAGTCGTCGCCACTGGAAGGGCGGACGGATGACCACCCAGGCGATCACCGACACCACGCCGGCGGAGATCATCAGCACCCCGGCCCCGGCGTCGCCGAGCGCGTTGACCCAGCCGACACTTGCGAGCATCGAGGCGAGCACGAAGATGCACCAGGCGCGAAGGAGCAGGTGCCCTGTCTTCTCGCGCACGGGCGGGCCGGGGTGTGCCGCGACCGGATGCTTCGTGTGGACGGCCATGGTGCATTCAGGCTACCGGCGGCCGGGCTCCTAGGCTGGACCCATGCTGGTGCCGATCGCGAACGACCCCCGTGACTACGCCTGGGGATCGACCACCCTGCTGGCCGAGCTCGAAGGTCGCGAGCCCTCGGGCCGCCCTGAAGCGGAGGTGTGGTTCGGAGACCACCCGGGGTCGCCGGCGCGGGTCGTCGGCGGCCGGTCGCTGGATGAGTGGCTGGCCGACGAGGGCCGCGCGGTCGGCGCCCCGGCCAGGCTTCCGTACCTGCTGAAGCTGCTGGCCGCGGCATCCGCGCTCTCGATCCAAGCCCACCCGACGATCGCGCAGGCGGAGGACGGGTTCGCGCGGGAGGATCAGGCGGGCATTCCCGTGGACGCCGCGCACCGCACCTACCGCGACGTGAACCACAAGCCCGAGCTCATCGTCGCCGTCTCCGACGAGTTCGTCGCGATGGCGGGGCTCCGCGACGTCGCGGCCACCCGGCGGCTGCTGGCGGCGCTCGGCGAAGCCGCCGCTCCGCTGGAGGCGGCGCTGGCGGCATCCGATCCCGAGGCGGGTCTGCGCGCGGGGCTGAGCTGGGCTCTCTCGGCCGCCACGCCGGACGATCTGGCCGCCCTGCTCACGGCGGTGTCGTCGGCGCGCTCGGAGGAGTTCGCCGCGGAGCTCGCCAACGCCCGGCAGCTGATCGCCGATCACCCCGGCGACCCGGGCGTCGTCGTGGCGCTGCTGATGAACCTCGTCACCCTCCGCCGCGGAGAGGGGCTGTTCGTCGACGCCGGTGTGCTCCACGCCTACGTGCGAGGGCTCGGCGTGGAGATCATGGCCGCGAGCGACAACGTGCTGCGCGGAGGGCTGACACCCAAGCACATCGACGTCGACGAACTACTCGCCATCGTCGACACCACCCCGGGTCCGGCGCGCGTGGTGCGCCCCCGACCCGACGGCCCCGGCATCGGTCGCTATGACGTGCCGGTCGGCGACTTCGCGCTGACCGCGGCGGAGGTGCGGGGGAGCGCGGTGGAGGTGCCGCTGTCCGGCACCGCGGTCGTCGTGGCCACCGAGGGAGATGTCACCGTCGCCGGCGGCAGCGGTGACGCGGTACCTCTCCGGCCCGGCCGGGCGGTTCTCGTCGCCCCCGACGAGCCCGCGATCGTGCTGCACGGCACCGGTCGCGTGTTCCTCGCCGAACCCGGTCGGTGAGAGTTCTCTCATCTGCGCCGGAATCACCGGGGGCGTGATCGAACCGCGACACGCCGACGGCGCGTCGTGAAGATTCACCCGCCGGTTGAGGGTTTACGATCTGCGACTTGACCGCGGGGAACTACACGGGTGTAATTACTCGTACACGCAGCAGGGCGTGGGTGACAGGTGGGAGAACGAGATGGCGGCGCAATACCGTTCCGGCGTTCCCGACAATTGGTTCGTCGATCCTGTTCAGCTGGGGGTCCCGGGCGTTCGTCGCCCCGTCGTCGAAGACGAAGAGACCCAGCTCGGCTGGCAGACCGACGCACTGTGCTCGCAGACCGATCCGGAGGCGTTCTTCCCCGAGAAGGGCGGCTCGACCCGTGATGCCAAGCGCATCTGCTCCTCGTGCGACGTGCGCACCGAGTGCCTGGAGTACGCGCTGCAGAACGACGAACGGTTCGGCATCTGGGGCGGGTTGAGCGAGCGGGAGCGCCGCAAGCTCAAGCGGCGGGCCGGCTGACGACGACAACGAGGGGATGCTACGGCGTCCCCTTCGTCGTCTGCGCGGCGCGTGCGACCGGGCCCGCCGGCTTCGCCGCCTAGGCTGACCAGGTCATGCCCGCGAGAGTCCACGCCTTTCTCGTCGTGCGCCCCGACGGGCGGACGACGGCCGCCCCCCACCTGCGTCGCACGCTGGCGGCGCTGCGGCAGCAGTCCCGCCCCGTTGACGCGCTGACGATCGTGCTGTGCGGCGAGAGCGCCGGCCTGTCCGAGATCGCGGCGGCCTCCGGTGCCGAGTCGGTCATCACCGCCCCGGCGTCCACCGGGTTCGCGGCCGCCACGGCGCTGGCCTCCCACCGGCTCGACGGCGATGCGGTCTGGCTTCTCGCACAGGACACCGCGCCCGAGCCCGAGGCGCTCCGGCAGCTCGTCGGCGCGCTGGAGCTCGCGCCGTCGGTGGCGTTCGTGGCTCCGAAGCTCGTGCGGTGGGATGACCGCAGCGAGATCGTCTCGCTCGGTGTCACGCTGACCCGGCTCGGTCGGACGGTGGGGCTGGCGGACGGCGAACTCGATCAGGGCCAGCACGATGCCCGGCAGGATGTGCTCGGCGCGGATGTGCGCGGCCTCCTCGTCCGCGCCGACGCATGGCGCGAACTCGGGGGCCTGGACCCTGGGCTCAGTGGAGCCGACGAAGGTCTCGACCTCGGCATCCGCGCCCGCCTCGCCGGCTCCCGGGTCTCGATCGTCCCGTCGGCGCTCGTCGCCACCGAGGGCGACGGCGTCGCCGGCCTTCCCGCACCGACCACGGCGCGCCGACGTCGGCGGCGCGCCTTCGCCACCCGCGCCGCCGAACTGCATCGCCGGCTCGTCTACGCCCACCCCGCGGCGGTCTTCGCCCTCTGGCTGACGATCCTCCCGATCGCGGTGTGGCGGACCGCCGCCCACCTGGTCACCAAGCAGCCCGAACGCGTGCTCCCCGAATGGTGGGCGACCGTGGTCGCACTCGTCCGCATCCCCCCTGTCGTGCGGGCCCGCCGCCGCATCCGTCGCACCCGCCGGGCGCCGTGGCTGCAGTTGGCCGCCCTCCGCATCTCGCAGAGCGAGCTCAGGGAGCGCCTCGACGACGCGGCCGACGCCGAGGCGGCCACTGACTCGGGTGTCTATGTGCGCCCTGACCTGCATTTCTTCACCGGCGGCGGCGCATGGCTGGTGCTCGGTGCTCTGGTTCTCTCGGTCGCAGCCTTCACCGCGCTCCTGGCCTGGCCTGTGATGGGCGGCGGTGGCCTGCTGCCGCTTCGCTCGACGCTGACCGAACTCTGGCAAGACGCGTCCTTCGGTCGGCGCCAGCTCGGTCTCGACGTCGTCGGACCCGCCGACCCGTTCGCCACGATCCTCGCGATCATCGGGAGCCTGTGGCCGGGAGATCCCTCGCGGGCCCTGGTGCTGCTGTGGGTTCTCGCCCTCCCGCTGGCTGCCGCAGGCGGCTGGTTCGCCGCCACACGGGTCACCGAGCGCGCGGGGCTCCGGCTGCTCGGCGGCGCGCTGTGGACGCTCTCCCCGGCGTTCCTGGCCGCCCTCACCGACGGGCGGCCGGCGGCCGTCATCCTTCATCTCCTTCTGCCGTGGCTCTTCTACGCCGGCGCCGTCGCGCATCGCTCGTGGGCAGCGGCGGGGGTCGCCTCCCTGCTTCTCGCAGCCGTGATCGCCTGCGCGCCGTCGCTGGCCCCGGCGTTCATCGCCCTGTGGGTGCTGGCGCTGCTGCTGGCCATCGTCGCGCGTTCCGGTCGCGGGACCGCGCAGCTGGTCTGGACGCTCGTTCCGACGGTGATCATGGCCGCACCACTGGTCTGGTGGCAGGGGATGGCGGGTCAGTGGTGGGCTCTCGTAGCCGACCCGGGCCTACCGTGGCCCGGCCCGCAGGTCGGTGCCGACGTGGTCGGAAGGAGCCTCCTCATCGCCGGACTGCCCTCGCCCGATGCCGGCGGATGGGCGACGATGCTCGAGGGGGTCTGGGTGTGGTGGGTGCCCCTCCTGGTCGCCCCGCTCGCCGTCCTCGCGCTCCTGGCCCCGCTCACACCGCGCTGGGCCACCGGGATCAGCCTGCTCGTCATCACCGCGCTCGGCATCGTCACCGCCTTCGTCGCGGTGGGGATCTCGGTCTCGGTCGTGCACGGGCAGAGCGTGCCGCTGTGGCCGGGGCCCGGACTGAGCCTGGCGTGGATCGGCCTCGTCGGCGGGTCACTCGTCGCCCTGGACGCCGGTTTCGCTCCGCGGATGCGCACCGCACGGGTCGCCGTCGCCGTCACCGCGGGACTGGCCATCGCCGTGCTCGCCGTCCCTCAGCTCACCGCCCTCACGCGGGGTGCGTCGGAGCTCACCAACGGACCCGACAGCACGCTCCCCGCCTTCATCGCCGCCGAGGGGGGCGACGACCCCGATATCGGAACTCTCGTGCTCACCCCGCAGAACGCCGGCGGGGTCGCCGCGGCGGTGGTGTGGGGCGAGAGTGAGACGCTCAGCGGGCAAAGCACCCTGGCGGCCACGCGAGCCACCCCCACGACCGCCGATGCGACCGTCGCGGCCCTGGCCGTGGACCTCGTCTCCACGACCGGTGAGGGGGCGGTCGCCGAGCTCGCCGGTCGCGGGATCGGCTTCGTCGTGCTCGCGCCGGCTGCCATCCCCGAGTCCGACGCCGCCCGTGCGTTCCGACTGGACGCCGTCCTCGCCCTCGACCAGCGGAGCGGGCTGGACAACGCCGGTGCCACCCCGAAGGGCGAGCTGTGGCGCGTGACCGGCGATGTCGCCGAGCGACCGGGTCTGCCGGCGTCCGCCGCCGACCTCTCACGCCTCATCCTGTGGGCGAACCTCGCCGTGCTCGCGATCGCGCTCCTGCTCGCCGTCCCGACGCGGGCGTCGCGGCGCGCGGCGCGGCGCACACCCCGCATCGTCGGCTTCGGCACGAGCGGCCCGGGCCCGTTGGAGGAGCGATGAGCGATCGCCGCAGGTTCCGCTGGGCCGCCACGAGCGCCCGGATGCTGGCGGGCACGCTCGCCGCGACCGGATTCGTCGTCGGTATCGTGACCCTGTCGGCCGTGCCGTGGCCGACGGTCGACCGCGCGCCGCTGGCGCTCTCGGTCACCCCCGAGCCCGACACCGTCACCCTCGCATGCCCCGGCGGCCTGATCTCCCTCGGCCGCACCGCCGAGGATGCGCTGGGACTGAGTCAAGCGGCCGTCGCCACGGTGACCAGCGGAGTGACCGGCGGCGGGGGACCGGATGCCGGTGCCGCCGAGCCTCGCGTCCTCGAGACCGAGGTGCCCGACGCGGTCGGACCCGAGGCGTTCACGGCGGAGCCGGCGAACCGCGAGGCCGCGGCTCTCGCCGCCGCAGGAGCGGCGACGGTGTCGGACCCCGACCTCTCCGGGTTCGCCGCATCGGCGTGTCGTCCGCCGCTCACGGAATCGTGGCTGGTCGGCGGGTCGGGAACGACCGGCGCGGCCGACCTCGTCATCCTCACCAACCCCGGCTCGGTCCCCGCGACCGTGCAGCTGACCCTGTTCGGCGCGTCAGGGGAGCAGCAGCCCGCCGGCGGCGCCGACATCGTGGTGCGGGCGGGGGCGCAGCGTGTCGTGCCCCTCGCGGGTCTGCTCCTGGGAGAGCAGAGCCCGGTCATCCGGGTCACCGCCACCGGGTCCCCCATCCAGGCCTCGCTCCAGACCAGCGTGACGCGTACCCTGCAGGCGGCCGGAATCGATCAGATCGGCCCGATCGTGGCGCCCTCGTCCGAGCAGGTCATCGCCGGCGTCGCCGTGCCCGCCGCGACGGAGGGTGAGGGCGCCGATGAGGGCGCCGAGACCATCGTGCGCGTCATGGCGCCCGCCGCCGACGATGCCGGCCCGATCTCGGCGACGGTCACCGTCACCGATGCCGCGACCGGGGCGAGCATCGGGGCGCCCGTCGTCGTGCCGCTCGAGCCCGGTGTGCCGCTCGAAGCGGAGCTGACCGGTCTCACCGAGGGCGAGTACGTGGTGCGCGTCGAGGCGAACGCCCCGGTGGTGGCCGCCGCCTGGCACACGAGCGGGTTCTCGCAGGGGAGCGACTTCGCCTGGTTCACCCCGGGTCCGGCCCTCGGCGCCACGGCTCTCGTGGCGGCGCCCGCGGGCCCCGTGCCCGTGCTCACGCTCGTCAACACCGGCGAGGAGACGGCGAGTGCCTCCGTCTGGACGTTGGAGGGCGCCGTCATCCAGACCGTCGATCTGCCCGCCGGCGAGTCGGCCGTCGTGCCGCTCGAGCCCCGTACGGTCGCGGTCATCGAGACCTCGGGAGGCGTGATCCACGCGGGGCTGTCGCTGTCGGGCGACAATGCGCTCGCCGGCTACCCGGTGTGGCCGTCGGACGCGGCAGCGCCGCCGACGGTCGTCTACCCCTGAGGTGGGCTCGGCGGGAGACGCTCAGAGGAAGCGGAAGCGCTCCGGACCCAGGTCCCACGGGTCGCGGTCGAGGTATTCGGCGGCGGCGCGGAACACGCAGCTCTCGATCATCATGCGTCGATGCAGATCGTCGTTGCGGTGCAGGTGACCGAGGCGCTCGATGGGGATGCGGTAGAGGATGATGCGCTTGCGGTCGCGGGAGACGACCCAGCGGGGGATGCCGTCGGCGTCGGTCGCGGGAGGCATGTCGGCCATCTCGAAGCTCACTTCGCGCAGCTCGGGCCAGGCGGAGCGGAGGAATTCGGCCACCGAGCCCACGGCGAGGTCGAACCGCTCGACCCGGGTGTCCAGCGGCGGAAGCGGTGGCCGGACCACGGGGCTGCGACCCTCGCGGCCATGTCGTCCGTGCCGGTCGGGGCGGGAGTACGCCTGCGCGCTCCGTGCTCGACGCCAGGCCATGCGTTCATCCTACGGCGCGGCATCCGCTCGGTGTCTGAAGTCGTGACTAGCGTGAGGGGCGATGCGCGACAGACTCTGCTCCAAGGTCGGCTGCGCCCGTGAGGCGACGTCGACACTGACCTTCGATTACGGCGACCAGATGGCGGCCCTCGGGCCGCTCGGGCGCACCGGCGATCCCCACGCGCACGACCTCTGCGCGATCCACACCGAGCGGATGTCGGTGCCGAAGGGCTGGGTCGTCGTCCGGCACGAGACGCTGCGCGTCTGACGGGTCGGCCCGCACCGCCGCCTCCGGCGGGCGCCGCCGGAGGGCCACGCACGTCGGTCCCGCGCAGGGCCATGGGAGAATGGGGCAATGGCCACTCCCACCGTCGCCGCCGCGCCCGCGGCATCCGATTCCGCCGACGCCACTGTCGACGCCCGCTCGATCGAGTACTCCGTCGCCGACCTGTCGCTCGCCCCGGCGGGGCGCCACCAGATCCGCCTCGCCGAGAACGAGATGCCCGGTCTCATGGCGCTGCGGGAGGAATTCGGTCCGTCTCAGCCGCTGAGCGGCGCCCGCATCGCCGGGTCGCTGCACATGACCGTGCAGACCGCAGTGCTGATCGAGACCCTCGTCGCCCTCGGCGCCCAGGTGCGGTGGGCCAGCTGCAACATCTTCTCCACCCAAGACGAAGCCGCCGCCGCGGTCGTCGTCGGGCCGAACGGCACGATCGACAGCCCCGCGGGGGTACCCGTGTTCGCCTGGAAGGGCGAGACGCTGAAGGAGTACTGGGCGTGCACCGACCGCATCTTCGACTGGTCGGCCGAGGGGTTCGCGGGTCCGAACCTCATCCTCGACGACGGCGGTGACGCCACGCTTCTCGTCCACAAGGGCGTCGAGTTCGAGAGGGCCGGCGCTGTGCCCGAGCCGGAGGGGCCGGCGTCGGCGGAGTACCGGATCGTCCTCGAGACGCTCCGTCGCAGCCTCGACCGCGACCCGCAGCGGTTCACCCGGATGGCCGCCGACCTCATCGGCGTCACCGAGGAGACGACCACGGGTGTGCACCGCCTCTACGAGCTCGCCGCCGCCGGCACGCTCCTCTTCCCCGCGATCAACGTCAACGACTCGGTGACGAAGTCGAAGTTCGACAACGTCTACGGCATCCGCCACTCGCTGCCGGATGGCCTGAACCGCGCGACCGATGTGCTCATCGGCGGCAAGGTCGCCTTCGTCGCCGGATACGGCGATGTGGGCAAGGGCGCCGCTGAGGCGCTGCGTGGCCAGGGAGCCCGCGTGATCGTCGGGGAGATCGACCCGATCTGCGCGCTGCAGGCCGCGATGGACGGCTTCCAGGTGGCGCGCCTGGAGTCTGTGCTCGGCCAGGTCGACCTCGTCGTGACCGGAACCGGCAACACCGGCGTCGTCACCGTCGAGCACCTGCTGGGGCTCAAGCACTTGGCGATCGTGGCGAACGTCGGCCACTTCGACGACGAGATCGACATGGCGGGCCTGGAGTCGCTCGCGGGCGCGGAGCGCGTGGAGATCAAGCCGCAGGTGCACGAGTGGCGTCTGCCGAACGGGCGGAGCGTCCTCGTCCTCAGCGAAGGGCGCCTGATGAACCTGGGCAACGCCACGGGGCATCCGTCCTTCGTCATGAGCGCGTCGTTCACCAACCAGGTGCTCGCCCAGCTGGAGCTGTACACCCGCCCTGAGAAATACCCGACGGGCGTGTACGTGCTCCCCAAGGCGCTGGACGAGAAGGTCGCACGCCTGCACCTTCCTGCGCTGGGCGTCGAGCTCACCGAGCTCTCACCCGCGCAGGCGGCCTACATCGGCGTGCCGGTCAAGGGTCCGTACAAGCTGGATCACTACCGGTACTGAGTCGGCACCGCCGCGCCGGCGCCGGCGGCGCTGCGCGGCTGAGCGGATCGAGTGAGCGGACCGGGTGAGCGGATGTCGCGGGTTCGCTCTGCGCGGATGACGCGGGTCACCGCTGGGGGAACCCGCGCGGTGCCGCGGTCTCACCCGCGGTGAGGGAGGCCACTCGTCGCGCCTCCAGCACGAGCGCGCGGTACTCGCGGTCGCGGCGGATGCTCGCCACCGCCCGCAGAAGCGTCTCGGGGTCGGTGGGTGGCAGCGGCGAGACGTGCACGGCCACCTCGTTCGCCAGCGACATCGCCACGCGTGCGCGGGCGGCGGGCTCGAGGTTCGCGGCGTTGCGGACGAACTGCGCGATGCGTCGCGTGAGCGGGTCGGGCAGCCGCGCGACATCCGCGATCGTCGCCCAGCCCTCGAGCGCGGGCGGCATGCCGGGCGCAGGCGCGGGCAGGCGCGGCGTGCGGGTGCGCTCGGCATAGGTGCCGGCCAGCAGATCGCCGAGCCGCTGCGAGCGCGGGGTGAAGGCGCCCACGATGGCAGCGAGGGCCCCGACGGTGAACCAGATCTCAAGGACGCCGACGAGGGCGCGGATGAACGCCTGCCTGAATCCGGAGGCGCCGCCGTCGCTTCGGACGATGCGCCCGCCGACGACGAGCTTTCCGACGCTGCGGCCGCGGGTGGCGGTCTCCACCACCGTGGGGAGGACGACGAGCACGAGCACGATGACCGCGATGGTGAGGATCGGGGTCACCACCGGGTCGAGGACGCCGGAGGCGGTGAGCCACCCGGCGGCGATCGCGAACAGGATGAGGATCGCGGCGCCGATGAGGACGTCGATCAGCGTGCCGAGGGCTCGGAGGAAGAAGCCGATCGGCTGCACGTCGAGGGCGACGGCCTCGCCGGTGAGGATCTCGTCCTGGTCGATCTCGACGATCTGCGGGCGGGTCGCCGCGCTGTTTCGCGGATCGGTCCCGGCGCGCGGAGAGGACGTGGTCGCCGAGCCGTCGGAGGGCATGACTACAGTGAAACACATGGACCTCGACGCCCTCACCGCTGCGCGGCGGGAGGAGTGGGCGCGACTGGACGAACTCAGCAGGCGCCGTCGCCTGACCGGGGCGGAGGTCGACGAGCTCGTCGACCGGTACCGCGCGGCGTCGGCGGATCTCGCCGAGATCAAGACGACGGCCGGGCGAACACCCGAGGGCGACCACGTCTCGACGATCCTCGCCCGGGCGCGGCTGCGGCTGACCGGTGGGCGGGAGAACCCGCTCCGACAGATCCCCCGGTTCTTCCTCCTGCAGCTGCCCGCAGCGCTGTACCGGCTGCGCTGGACGACGCTCGTGATCGCACTGTCCTTCATCGCCGTCGGCGCGGTCGTGGCGTTCTGGATCTCCTCCGACCCGGCGCTCGTGGCGACGCTCGGGCCGCAGGCGCAGCTGGAGTACTACGCCGAGGAGCAGTTCACCTCGTACTACAGCGAGAACCCCGCCGCCGCCTTCGCCGGGACGGTCTGGACCAACAACGCCTGGATCGCGGCCCAGTGCGTCATGTTCGGGATCACCGGGATCTGGCCCGTGATGGTCCTGGTGCAGAACGCCGTCGCCGTCGGCACAGCCGCAGCGATCATGCTCGCGTTCGACCGCGGCGACGTCTTCATCCTGTTCATCCTTCCGCACGGGCTGCTCGAGCTGACCTGCATCTTCGTCGCCGGCGCGGCGGGACTCCACATCTTCTGGGCGTGGGTGGCGCCCGGCCGTCGGCCGCGAGCCGAGGCGCTCGCCGCCGCGGGGCGCTCGCTCGCGACGGTGGCGATCGGCCTCGTCATCGCCCTGGCCGTCGCCGGCGTCATCGAGGGCTTCGTCACGGCGCAACCCTGGCCGTGGCCGGTGAAGATCGGCATCGGTGCGCTCGCGCTCGGCGCGTTCCTGGCCTACATGCTCGTCGTCGGCCGCCGCGCCGAGCGGCTCGGAGAGACCGGTGACATGACCGAGTTTGAAACCGGCACGCCCACGCTCGTCGCCGGCTGAGCCCCTCGCCGCGGGGCGCAGCGCGGCGAAGGTGGCGCAGATGTTGGCCTTGGGCGACTGGAGGTCGCCATGTGCGCCACTTCCTTGTCGGGCGGGGGCGCGAAGGTGGCGCAGATGGTGGCTTTGCGCCTCTGCAGGTCGCCATGTGCGCCACTTCCTTGTCGGGCGGGGCGGCGAAGGTGGCGCAGATGGTGGCCTTGGGCGACTGGAGGTCGCCATGTGCGTCACTTCGGTGGGAGCGGATGCGACCGTGTGGCGAGATTGGTCGCGTGGCGGGGCGCGGGGCGACCATCTGTGCCACCCCGATGGCGTCGAGCTGATCGAGGTGGCGAAAGTGGTCGTGGTGGGGGTGCGGGGGCGACCATTTGTGCCACCCCGATTCAGCACGGGCGAACGAGGTGGTTCCTTGGCCGAAAGGGGAGGGAGCCGCCGCGCGTTGTTTTGAGTCAGTCAAAAGAACGTACTAGGGTGGAGGAGTGACTTCGCCCGCCGCACCGACCTCCGCCGACGCGCTCCGCGCGGCGGGTCTGCGGGTCACCGATTCGCGGCGGGCGGTGCTCGACGCACTCACCGAGGCACCGCACTCCAGCGCCGACGAACTGTACCGCCGCGTCGCCGCGCACGCCCCGCAGACGAACCTGCAGTCGGTGTACAACGCCCTCGCCGACTTCGTTGCGGCGGGTCTCGCGCGGCGGATCGAACCGGCCGGCCACCCGGGCCTCTACGAACGCCGCGTCGCCGACAATCATCATCACCTCGTCTGCACATCGTGCGGCGCGGTCGCCGACGTCGACTGCGTCGTCGGCGAGGCGCCCTGCCTGCACCCGTCGGCGGCCGCCGGCTTCGCCGTGACATCGGCCGAGGTCACCTTCTGGGGCCTGTGCGCGGCCTGCGCCGCCGCTGTCGAACCCTCGTCTCCCACCACCCCGCCGACGCAGTTCTGACGCGTCGCCGCTTCGCGCCCCCGAGGGGGTGCGCGGCCGCGCGGTGCCCAGTCCACCCCTCAGGAAGGAAACACATGACGCATCACGACGACGTCACGACCGCCATCGACACCGACATCGACACCGCGACGGGAATCGGCGGCGAGACCGAGGTCGACCAGGCCGTCACGGTCACCGACGAGCCCGAACAGCAGGGCGGCTCCTGCCCCGTCGTGCACACCGCCCTGCCGCACCCCACCGCGGGGTCGGCGAACCGGGTGTGGTGGCCGAACCAGCTGAACGTGCGGATCCTCGCGAAGAACCCCACCGAGCGCGACCCGCTGGGGGCCGACTTCGACTACCGCGCCGCGTTCGAGGCCCTCGACCTGGCCGCCGTCAAGCGTGACATCGCCGAGCTGCTCACCACCTCGCAGGACTGGTGGCCCGCCGACTTCGGACACTACGGTCCGCTGATGATCCGCATGGCCTGGCACAGCGCCGGCACCTACCGGGTCACCGACGGACGCGGTGGCGGCGGCGCCGGTCAGCAGCGCTTCGCGCCGCTGAACAGCTGGCCCGACAACGTCAACCTCGACAAGGCTCGTCGCCTCCTCTGGCCGGTGAAGAAGAAGTACGGCCAGAGCATCTCGTGGGCCGACCTCATGATCCTCGCCGGCAACGTCGCGCTCGAGGACATGGGTTTCCCGACCTTCGGCTTCGCCGGCGGCCGTGCCGACGTGTGGGAGCCCGACGACGACGTGTACTGGGGCGCCGAGACCGAATGGATGGGCAGCGACAAGCGCTTCTCGGGTGAGGGGCGCGAGCTCGACAAGCCGCTCGGCGCGACCCACATGGGCCTCATCTACGTCAACCCCGAGGGCCCGGAGGGAAACCCCGACCCGATCGCGGCGGCCCGCGACATCCGTCAGACCTTCGCCCGCATGGCGATGAACGACGAGGAGACCGTCGCGCTGATCGCCGGCGGCCACACCTTCGGCAAGACCCACGGTGCCGCGCCGGACTCGGCGCTCGCCGACAACCCCGAGGCCGCGCCCCTGGAGGAACAGGGCCTCGGATGGCGCAGCTCCCACGCCAGCGGCAAGGGCGATGACACCATCACCTCGGGCCTGGAGGTCACCTGGACCTACCACCCGACGCGCTGGGACAACGAGTTCTTCCACATCCTCTTCGCCTACGAGTGGGAGCTGATGAAGAGCCCGGCCTGCGCCCACCAGTGGCGTCCGAAAAACGGTGCCGGCGCCGACATGGTGCCGCTCGCCCACGACGCATCGAAGCGGCGCGAACCGCGCATGCTCACCACCGACCTGGCGCTGCGCATGGACCCCGAGTACGAGAAGATCTCGCGCCGGTTCCTCGAGAGCCCCGAGGCCTTCGCCGACGCGTTCGCCCGTGCCTGGTTCAAGCTCACCCACCGCGACATGGGCCCGCGTGACCGGTACCTGGGCGCCGAGGTTCCGGATGAGGTGCTGCTGTGGCAGGACCCCGTCCCCGCGGTCGACCACGAGCTCATCGATGCCGCCGACGCGGCGGCGCTGAAGGCCGACATCCTCGCTTCGGGCCTGACGGTCTCGCAGCTCGTCGGCACCACGTGGGCGGCGGCATCGACCTTCCGCGGCAGCGACAAGCGCGGCGGCGTCAACGGCGCGCGCATCCGCCTCGCCCCGCAGAAGGACTGGGCGGTGAACAACCCCGCGCAGCTCGCGGAGGTGCTCCCCGTCCTCGAGGGCATCCAGCAGCGCTTCAACGAGGCGCAGACCGGCGGCACGCGCGTCTCGCTCGCCGACGTCCTGGTGCTCGCCGGCAACGCGGGTGTGGAGAAGGCCGCGGCCGATGCCGGGGTCGCCGTCGAGGTGCCCTTCCGTCCCGGGCGCACCGACGCCACCCAGGAGATGACCGACGCCGACTCGTTCGCCTGGCTCGAGCCCGTCGCCGACGGCTTCCGCAACTATTACGGACCCGACGCGACGCTCCCGGCCGAGTACCACCTGCTCGACCGCGCCAACCTCCTCACCCTCACCGCGCCGGAGATGACGGTGCTCGTCGGGGGCCTGCGGGTGCTCGGCGCGAACTGGGACGGCTCGGACCACGGCGTCTTCACCGACCGGCCGGGTGCCCTCACGAACGACTTCTTCGTGAACCTGCTCGACCTCGGGGTCACCTGGAAGCCGCTGGACCCCGGCTCGCACGCGTTCCAGGGACGCCGAGACGGCAGCGGCGAGTCGGTCGGCATCGGCACCCGCGTCGACCTCGTGTTCGGCTCGAACTCCGAGCTGCGCGCGCTCGCCGAGGTTCACGCCAGCGACGACGCCACCGAGAAGTTCGTGCGCGACTTCGTCGCCGCCTGGACCAAGGTCACCGAGCTCGACCGCTTCGACCTCGTCTGACGGTCGCCACGCGGCATCCATAGGAACCGGGCCCGCTCTCCTCACGGAGGGCGGGCCCGTCCTCGTGGCGGAGCGGGGAGAGCGGATGACGCGGGACGGCGTCAGCGCGTCCGCGCCTCCTTCTGCGCCGGCGGCGCAGGAGTCTTCTCGAACAGCGCCCGGTGCAGGAGGCCGGCGAGAAGGCCGCCGACGATCGGGAACACGATGAAGACCCACAGCTGCAGGAAGGGCTCCGCTCCGCCGTAGACGGCGGTCGCGATCGAGCGCGCGGGGTTGACGGAGGTGTTGTCGATCGGGATCGTCGCGAGGTGGACGAGGGTGAGCGTCAGTCCGATGGCGAGCCCGGCGAACCCCGCGGTGCCGCGCTGCGGGTGGGTGACGCCGAGGATCACGATGACGAAGATCGCGGTGAACAGCACCTCGGCGATGATCGCAGCTCCCAGGCCGAAACCGCCGGGGGAGAGCTCGCCGAAGCCGTTGCTGGCGAACCCGCCGTCCTGGGCCTGGGCGAGCCAGTCGCCGGGGCCGAACAATCCGATGAGGACGATGAGGGTCGTGCCGACGAGCCCGCCGACGACCTGCGCGATGAGGTATGGGGGCACGTCACGCCAGGCGAAGCGCCCGGCGGCGGCGAGCCCCAGGGTGACGGCGGGGTTGAAATGGCCGCCCGAGATCGGGCCGAAGGCGTAGATGCCGGCGATGAGCGCCAGGCCGAACGCCAGCGAGACGCCGACGAACCCGATGCCGAGCGAGGCGCCGTTCTCACTCGCGCCGAGATCGGCGGCGAAGAGTGCCGCGGAGATCGCGCTGAAGACGAGGAGGAAGGTCCCCAGCGCTTCGGCCACCAGCTTGGCGCTCGTCGAGGGCACGGCATCGAGCGCAGCGGGGTCGAGCCCGGGCGAAGGTGATGCGTCCGGCATGTCGGATTCCTTTCGTCGCGCCGAGCGTAGCGTCGCCCGGGGCCGTGTGTGACCCGCACACGCGGCTCATGCGCGGGCTCACGCTGCGCCGAGGGTTGCCGCGTCAGCGGCCGGTCACAGCCGACCCGCGGCTTTCAGGGCGAGGTAGCGATCGGCGACGGCAGGCGGCAGATCATCGGGTGAGGCGGCGATCGACTCGGCACCGGCGCGACGGACCGCGGCTGCGACCCGTTCGGCATCCCGCGCCGCCCGCGCGTACGCCGCCTGCCGGTAGAGCTCGTCGGCGTCGGGTCGGGGGTCGGCGGGCGCGGGGTCGTCGGTGACCGAGGCCACCACGACGCGGGTGCGAGCGGTCAGCGCCGGGAGCGACCCGAGGAATCCGCGAGCGGCCTCGGGGGCGTCCTGTGCGGTCAGCAGCACCACCAGCGAGGGGCGTGAGGTGAGGCGGCGCACCTGCGCGATCGCGGCGTCCCAGTCGGTGTCGATCAGCTGCGGGTCGACCGGGGCCATCGCATCGACGAGGGCGGGAAGGAGCCCGGGGCCGTCGACCCCGGTCACCCGGGCCCGCACGAGCCGATCGAACATCACCAGGTGCACGTGGTCGCCCGCCCGCGACGCGAGGGCTGACAGCAGGAGCGCGGCCTCCATCGCCGCATCCATCCGCACCCCGTCGCCCACGCGCGCCGCCGCGGTGCGCCCGGTGTCGATGATGATGACCACGTGCCGGTCGCGCTCGGGCCGCCAGGTGCGGAGCATGGTCGTCCCGGCGCGGGCGGTCGCCCGCCAGTCGATGGAGCGCACGTCGTCGCCGCGGACGTACTCGCGCAGGCTGTCGAACTCGGTGCCCTGCCCGCGCACCTGGACGCTGGTGTTGCCGTCGAGTTCGCGCAGTCGGGCGAGGCGGGAGGGGAGGTGACGCCGAGAGGTGAAGGGCGGAAGGACCCGCAGGGCGCCCGGAGCGTCGAGGCGCCGCTGCCGGCCGGCGAGTCCGAGGGGACCGGCGCTGCGCACCACGAGGAAGCCGGTGCGCAGTTCGCCGCGCCGGCGGGGGAGGAGCGGCACCCGCACCCGGCGGGATTCGCCGGGCGGGATCTCGACGGCGAGGCGCTCGAGCGGGGCCCCGGCCGTCGGCTGCCAGGCGTCGCGCACCCGCCCCCGGAGCGTCCGTGCACCGCCGTTGCGGAGGGTCACGCCGGTGTCGACCGGCTGTCCGAGGAGGCTCCGCCGGGGGATGTCGCGAACGACGTCGAGCCGGCGCGGATCGGGCGCCGCCGCAGCATCCGCCGACGCCAGCGTGAACGAGAGCAGAGCCCACCCCACCATCGCCAGCCACGCGTCGACACCGGCGATCGAGAGCAGCACGACCGGCACCACGCCGAGACCGACGAAGAGGGGGAGGCGCCCGGTGACGTACACGCTCAGACCGGCACGCGCGTCTGCTGCACCACCGCGGTGAGTACGGCGTCGACCGACACGCCCTCGAGCTCGGCGTCGGGGCGCAGCCGGATCCGGTGCCGCCAGGTGGGCACGAGCAGGGTCTGCACGTGGTCGGGGGTGATCGCGGGGTAGCCGCCGAGCCAGGCCCAGGCCTTGGCCGCCGCGAGGAGCGCGGTGGTCGCGCGGGGACTGACGCCCAGCTGCACCGACGGGCTCTGGCGGGTCGCCTGGGCGAGGTCGACGACGTAGCCGAGCACGTCGTCGGTCACCGTGACCCGCGCCGCGGCGTGCTGGGCTTCGACGATCTCCTGCGGGTCGATGACCCGCGCGAGCCCTGCGGCGCCGAGGTCGCGCGGGTCGAACCCTTCCGCGTGACGCCGGAGCACCGCCAGCTCCGCGTCGCGCGGCGGGAGGTCGACGATGAGCTTCAGGAGGAACCGGTCGAGCTGGGCCTCGGGGAGGGTGTAGGTTCCCTCCTGCTCGATGGGGTTCTGGGTCGCCGCGACGAGGAACGGGGACGGCAGCGGCCGGGTGACGCCGTCGGAGGAGACCTGTCGCTCCTCCATCGCCTCCAGCAGCGCTGCCTGGGTCTTCGGCGGGGTGCGGTTGATCTCGTCGGCGAGCACGATGTTGCTGAACACCGGGCCCGGTCGGAACTCGAACTCGCCGGTGCGCGCGTCGTACACCAGCGATCCCGACACGTCGCCGGGCATCAGATCGGGGGTGAACTGGATGCGCTTGGTGTCCAGGCCCAGGGCGGTGCTGAACGCGCGCACCAGCAGGGTCTTCGCGACCCCGGGCACGCCCTCCAGCAGCACATGACCCCGCGCGAGAAGGGCGATGAGGAGGCCGGTCACCGTGCCGTCCTGGCCGATGACGGCCTTTCCGACCTCGGTGCGCACCCGGTGCATCGCGTCGCGGAGCGCCGCGTCGTCGATCGTGGCTGCAGCGGCGGGGGCGGGGGTGGACGCGGGGGCGCCCTCGGGAGCGGGGGCGGACGGCTGATCGGTCATGGGCGGTTCCTTTCGGGACGGACGGCGTCGCGGAGCGCTGCTTCCAGGTCGCGCAGGCGCGAGGCGATGACGGTGAGCTGGGCGTCGTCGGTCGGGACATCGTCGAGGAGGATGCCGCGGACGACCCGTCGATCGGCGGAAAGGCGGTCGGCTGCGGCATCGGCGATCTCATCGGCCGCGGCGTTCGGGCCGAGGCCGAGAAGGCGCGCGATGCGCCGAAGGGCGGCGATGCGGAGATCGTCGGCGGCGTGGCCGGCGTCGCGTGTCTGCGCGTAAAGGCGGGCGCGGCCCTCGGCGGTCTCGGCGGCGCGCACGGTGACCGGCAGGCGCTCGCGCACCAGCGGGCCGAACCGCCGGCCGCGCCAGACCGCGGCGGCCACGGCGGCGAGTAGGAGGAGGACGATCGCGGGACTCACCCACGGCGGAGTGGACTCGCCGAGCGAGGGGTCGGTGTTCTCCAGATCGGTGTCACCGACCATCGGGTCGTACCAGACCACGAGCGGATGCCGCGCGAGCAGGTTCACACCGAGGGCGACGTTGCCGTCCTCGGCCAGCACCTCATTGACGAGCAGTGCGGTGCCGTCGAGGGCGGCGACGCGCCGACCGTCGAGCTCGGCGACGACGAGGCCCGCCGCGCCGTCGGGCGTGAGGTAGCAGCCGTCGGCGCCGTCCCCGGTGTCGAAGACCGCGCCGGGACTCACCGGCCCCGACCGCTCGGCCTCCGGGAGGCCGCACTGCGGGTCGAGCAGTGTGTCGGCGCGCCCGCCGATGCCCGTTCCGGGAAGGAAGAGGCGCAGGGTCCGCGACCGCGGCTCGATGAGGACGAGGTCGTCGGCCGGTGCGGCGAGGGCAGTGAGGCCCTCGTCCGAAAGCGCGGGAGCGTCGGGGAGCACGAGCGTCGCGCCGCCCGAGGCGCCGTCGAGGGCGCGGGTCGCATCCGCACGGCTGCGAGCGACCTCGACCTCCACCCCCTGGTCGCGCAGCACCTCGACGAGGGCCCGTGTTCCGGTGGGGCCGGCGGACTCGGGGTCGAGCGCGTCCCGTTGGGCCCAGTCGCCGAGCCCCGACAGTGCGGCGCCGACACTGCCGACGACGAGGAGGGCGACGGCCAGCGCGATCCACCCGGCGACCCGCCGTCGCCGCGATGCGGCGGGACCGGCGGCGCGCGCGCCGAGCTCGGTGAGGGGCGAAGAGGCGCTCATGCGTCCATCCCGACCCGGACCGGGGCGGCCGGGCGAGCGGCGATGAGCTGCTCGTCGAGGCGGCGGAGCCGGGCGTAGTCGTCGCGAGAGCCCGGCCGGCGCAGGTAGCGGACATCGTCGAATGCCGAGGCACCGGCCTCGAGTTCGGCAGCGGCGCTCGGAAAGACACGTCCCGCCGACCGCGCGAACGCGTGCACCGTGGCGCCTGGCGGCGTGGTCACGACCCCGCGCTCGGCGAGGCCGCGCGCGAGCGCGCGGAAGCGCAGGATGAGGGCTTCGTCCCACTGGGCGGCGTCGGCGGCGGATGCCGCGGCGCGACGCAGATCGTCGGCGGTGCGTTCCTCGGAGTCGCCGAACAGGGTCGCGACCGGGGCCGCCGCCCGACGCCTCGCGCGAGGAAGACCCCACACGAGGACGGCGACGATGATCAGAGCCGCCACGGCGATCGCCGCGATCAGGGCGACGGCCGACCCCAGCCCACCGGAGACGTCGGTGGCGAAGAGGCCGCCGAGGAACTCGCCGATGGCGCGGGCGATCCGATCGAAGGCCGTCGGCTCCGCCTCGGCGTAGACCGGATTCGACAGCTCCCGCTCCGCCCACTCCCGCGCCTCGTCGCCGTCAGGGGTGACGGGTGTCGCGACGAGCATCCGCGCGACGTCGGAGGTCACGGCGCGTCGCGATCGGCGGTGTCGCCGCCGGGCTTGTCGCCGGGTGCCGCCCAGGTCGTCGGCGTGTCGCCGGCGGGGGGCGCCGGCTGACCAGGGGGCGCGGCCGGCGGTGCGGCGTACCCGGGCGGCGGGCCGTACCCCTGCGGTGCGGGGGAGCCCTGCGGCGCGGGGTACCCCGGGGGCGGGCCGTACCCCTGCGGCGCCGGATACCCGGGCGGCGGGCCGTACCCCTGCGGAGCCGGGTACGGGGGATAGGCCTGCGGGGTCGGTCGGGGCGCGATGGCACGGCCGACGTGCAGGCGGTAGGGGTCGGGAAGGTCGGTCCGCCCGGCGTCGCGCTGCTCGACGTAGCTCTGGAGATCGAGGTCGAGGCCCTCTCGACGCATGCGGCAGTCGATGTAGACCAGCGCCGACGCGGTGGACTGCACCACGACGGCCACAGCCTGGATGAGCAGGGTCACGACCTGAGTGAGGACGAGCCCGAAGATGAGAGCCACGATCGCGCCCGGCTCGGGGTCGCCGGTGGGGGAGATGATCGTCGAGACGCCGCTCGTGAGGAGGCTGAACGGCACGCTCACCACCTGCGCCAGCACCGAGAAGGTGAGGGAGACCAGCACGAGCACGCCGAGGCCCACCCAGAACCGGCCGCGGATGAGGGTCCACGACCGCACCACGGCCCCGCGGATGGTGGCGTGCTCGAGGATGATCGCAGCCGGCGCGAGCATCAGCTTCGTCGACAGCCAGAGCACCAGCGGGATCGCGCCGAGCACCGCCAGCACGCTCAGGACGATGGCGACCGGGAGCACCGCGAACCCGACGGCGACGAGGACGAGCACGACGAGGGTCACCGCGACGACACCGGCCGCCGCGAGCAGGAACGCGTAGCCGATCAGTCGCCAGACCACGGGCTTCAGCTGGACCCAGATCGCGCCCAGGGTCGGCTTCTCGGCGACGGCTCCCCGAGCGACCTCCGTGACCACCACGCCCTGGACGATGACGCCGACGGCGCCCGCGAGAAGTCCCAGCACGATCCCGGCGACCACCACGAGGGCGATGGACCCGGCGAGCACCGTGTCGAACTCCTCCGACCCCGGCCGCAGGGTGTCCAGGCGCGAGAACGCGCCGATGGCGATGGCGCCGATGGCGACGATCACCACGATGTAGGTCACCGCCTGGATGCCCAGGGCGAATCCGAGCAGCACCTTCGGGTTGTGCCGCA
Source organism: Microbacterium sp. AK009 (assembly GCF_013410955.1). GTDB lineage: Bacteria > Actinomycetota > Actinomycetes > Actinomycetales > Microbacteriaceae > Microbacterium. Next base: position 731,061 of record NZ_JACCCG010000001.1, read on the forward strand.
GTGCCGTGAACGACCTGCCGAGGATCGTTCCGAAGGTGAGCGGGTGCAGTGGGATGATGCCGGGCCGGGATGCCGGCGTCCACGCCGGATACGACGTCACGGGGCGGTCCTCCTCGCGTGTGCGGCCATGCGGTCGCGGTCGCGCCGCACCGATCCCATCGTGTCATACCGGCGCGCGGCCGCCTCCGGACTTGCTGGTGATGCTCGGTGCGTCTCCAGGGAGCGTCGACTAGTGTGGCTCACAGCGTTCGACACCCGTGGCGTCGCACCGAGCCCGACCGGACCGAAGGATGAAAGACCCGATGACATCACGGATCCTGGTTGTCGACGACGACACCGCTCTGGCAGAGATGATCGGGATCGTGCTGCGCACGGAGGGCTTCGAGACCGCGTTCTGCGCCGACGGTGCGCGCGCGGTCGACGCGTGGCGCGACGAGCGGCCCGACCTCGTGCTGCTGGACCTGATGCTCCCCGGCATGGACGGCATCGAGGTGTGCACGCGCATCCGGGCCGAATCCGGCATCCCGATCATCATGCTCACCGCCCGCACCGATACGGCCGACGTCGTACGAGGGCTGGAATCGGGTGCCGACGACTACATCGTCAAGCCCTTCAACCCCAAGGAGCTGGTCGCCCGCATCCGGACCCGGCTGAGGCCCGCCTCCCAGACGACGCCCGATGTGCTGCGCATCGGCGACCTCACCGTCGACGTCTCGGCGCACGAGGTGAGGCGCGGCGAAGAGCCCATCGCGCTGACGCCCCTGGAGTTCGAGCTGCTCGTGGCCCTCGCGTCCAAGCCTCAGCAGGTGTTCTCGCGCGAGATGCTGCTCGAGCAGGTGTGGGGTTATCACTACAAGGCCGACACGCGCCTGGTCAACGTCCACGTGCAGCGCCTGCGCGCCAAGGTCGAGAGCGACCCCGACAACCCGCGGATCGTGACCACCGTGCGCGGGGTCGGCTATCGCGCGGGCGCCGTTGCGTGACGGTCTGACATGAGGGCCCCATGACCACCGGCTCGGGTCCGCGTACGGCGACGAGCGCCGCGCCGACGATCGGGACGAACACCGGTTCCACCGCGATCGGCCGACGCATGGCGCAGTGGCGGGACTGGCGCTCGTGGCCCGATCGCCTCACGAACCTCTGGCGACGCTCCCTGAGATTCCGCACCGTCCTCATCACCCTCGCCCTCACGGCGCTGACGATCCTCATCGCCTGCGTGTGGATGGCCCTCGCGATCCAGCACGACCTCTTCACCGCCGGACGCGACCAGGCGACCGGTGGGGCACTGCGGGCGACCCAGTCCGCTCAGGAGCGACTGGACTCCGCTGAGCCCGGGAACGACCCCGTGCAGCTGCAGCTGCTGATGACAACCCTGAGCACCGACCTCGCCGAGCAGTCGGGCAGCGACCGGATCGCGATCTTCCGCATCGACCGGGCGTCCCGTATCGCCCCGCAGGACCTGGTGACGCAGGGCCTTCCCGAGGACGTGCTCAGCGAGGGTCTGCGCCAGAAGGTCCGGGCCGACGGCGACGTGCAGCAGTGGTGGCAGTCGGTGGCGCTCGAGTCCGAGAACGGCGGCACCGTTCCCGGCATCGTGGTGGGCCAGCAGCTGTCGTTCCCCGTCGTCGGCGCGTACGAGGTCTACATCGCCTACGACCTCGCCGGCGAGTCGCAGATCCTCAGCTTCATCCAGGGGACGCTCTGGGCGGTCGGCGTCGGCCTGGTCGTCCTCATCGGGCTCATCGCGTGGTTCGTCCTCCGCTCGGTCACCACGCCCATCGGGGAGGCGGCCGACACCAGCGCGAAGCTCGCCCGCGGAGAGCTGAACGTGCGGCTCCCGGTGCGGGGACAGGACGAGCTCGCAACCCTCGGCCAGTCCTTCAATGCGATGGCCGACAGCATCGAGTCGCAGATCAAGGAGCTCGCCGAGCTGTCCCTCGTGCAGCAGCGCTTCGTCTCCGATGTCTCCCACGAGCTGCGGACCCCGCTCACCACCATCCGGCTCGCCGCCGACATGATCAACGATCAGCGCGACTCGTTCGACCCCGCCACGGCTCGTGCCGCCGAGCTGCTGAACGCGCAGGTGCAGCGCTTCGAGACCCTCCTCACCGACCTGCTGGAGATCAGTCGCTACGACGCCGGGTCGATCCAGCTGGAGCTCGAGCCCACCAGTCTCGCGCACCTCGCGGGCGACGTCATCGAGTCGATGAGTCATCTCGCCGAGCAGCACGGATCGGATGTCCGCCTGGTGGCTCCCGGGGGATACTCCCCGGTCGACATGGATCCCCGGCGGGTGCGGCGGATCGTCCGCAACCTCCTCGGCAACGCCATCGAACACGGCGAGGGGCGCCCGATCGTCGTCACCGTCGACAGCGACCATCAGGCGGTGGCCCTCGGGGTCCGCGACTTCGGGCTCGGGATGCGACCGGAAGAGGTCGAGCACGTGTTCGACCGGTTCTGGCGTGCCGACCCGTCCCGTAAGCGCACGATCGGCGGCACCGGTCTCGGCCTGTCGATCTCGCTCGGCGATGCGCGTCTGCACGGCGGCGAGCTGGCGGTCTGGTCGGAGCTCGGCCGGGGGTCGCACTTCGTCCTGACCCTGCCGCGCCTGGCGCAGGGTCTCCAGGGCGCTTCGCCCATCGCCGTCGTCCCCGGGGAGGACAACACCGCGCCGCTGGATGCCCTCGGGCTCACCCAGCCGATCCAGGTGCTGTCCGAGAGCGCCGCCGGCGCGGCATCCTCCGGTGACGGACGTCCGTCGCAGGGAGCGTCGTGACCGGCGCGGGGCAGGCCGTCCGTGCGATGCGCGCGCTCGCCGTCGCCGTCATCGCCGTCCTGGCGCTCACCGCGTGCGCGGGGCTGCCCCTCACCGGAACGGTGCAGGGCGGGCGATCGGTGGGGGAGCAGCTCCCCGGGCCCGACTTCCTGCGTCTGCCCGACCGGCCGCAGCCGGGTGCGACACCGGAAGAGATCGTCGACGGATTCCTCCGCGCCGGGGCGGGCCCGGTGAGCGACTGGGCGCGGGCGCGCGAGTTCCTCACTCCTGCGCTGCGGGACACGTGGGATCCGACGGCCGGAGTCATCATCGAGCCGACCGGCACGACCCGCACCCCCGTGGCCGTCGGTGAGAACGCCGTCGAGGTGGCGGTCGCCCCGACGGCGACGGTGGACGCGACCGGGGTCTACGAGCCGGCGACCGGCGGCACCCTGCCGCTGCGGTTCGAGCTGCTCCAGCAGGAGGACGGCGAGTGGCGGATCAGCCAGGCGCCCGACGGCATCGTGCTCGACCGCGATTCATTCGTCACCGCCTTCAACCGGTACACGCTCGCTTTCTTCGACCCGACCTGGGAGTACCTCGTCCCCGACGAGCGGTGGTTCCCGACGACGAACGCTCCCACGCGCATCGCCGCCGCCCTCGTCGACGGCTCGCCGGTGGAGTGGCTGGCAGGCTCGGTGGTGTCGGCCTTCCCCGACAGCGTGGCGCTCAGTCCGACCGCCGTCCCCGTATCGCTCGGCGAGGCGCAGGTGAGCCTGAACGAGGCGGCGCTGACGGTGGAACAACGCACGCTCGACCGGATGCAGACCCAGCTCGATGAGAGCCTGGCATCCGCCGGGGTCACCCGCGTGCAGATGCGGGTGGGATCCGCCGACGTCGACGCGGGAACGGTCGCCGTCCGGTCCACCCGTGTCGCGGCCCAGCCGCTCGTGGCCACCGCCGACGGCTTCGGCTTCCTCACGGGCGACGAGCTCGACCCGGTGCCGGGGCTTTCCGATGCGCTGGCGCAGGCCGCGGCCGTCGACGCGCTGCAGCTGTCGCCCGACCGCGTGTTCGCGGCCGCGCGCTTCGCCGGAGACGGGTCGACAGGTCGGGTCGACGCCGACGGCGACGTGCAGGTCTTCGATCAGCGTCCCGGCCTCGTCGCACCCACCATCGATCCGTTCGGCTACGTCTGGACCGTGCCCGAAGCGACCCCGGCGGCGTTGCGCGCGTGGGTGCCGAGCGGACCGGTCGAGATCGCCAACGCCTGGCCGGGCGCGGCCGCCATCTCGGCGATGGCGCTGTCGCGGGACGGGACGCGCCTGGCCGCGGCGGTGACCGTCGGCGGGCGCACGACCCTCAGTGTCGCCGGGGTGATCCGCGATGGCGATGGGGTGCCGAGCGGCCTCGGCGACCCGGTCGTGGTCGGCGACCTCGACGGCCCGGTGTCGTCCGTCGCCTGGCTCGACGATTCCTCCGTGGCCGCCCTCGTCGACACCGGCGCCGGGCCGCGCCTGCGGGAGCAGGTGGTGGGGGGCGAGGGGACGGAGTCGGCGGTGCCCGCCGGGGCCGACACCCTCGCCGGGGGCAACTCCGCCTCGACGCTGCGGGTCCACACCGATCAGGGCGGCCTGTTCATCCGTCGCGGCGCGAACTGGACTCAGACTGCGGAGGGCATCGACGTCCTCGCGACCCAGCAGGGGTCACCGCGCTGACTCCTCCCCAGGCGCGCGCGTCGCGAGGTTGTCCACCGATCACCGGGCGCCGGCCCGGGTCCCCGCGCCGACGCGCGAGGCTGGCGGAATGTCGATCCTGTCCGTCGTGTCCGAGTCGCTCGCCGACGCGCTCGCCCTCCTTCTCCCTGTCGAGTGCGCCGGGTGCGACACCGAGGATCAGGCGCTCTGCGCGGGATGCCGCGGAGCGCTCGTCCCGCGGCCGACGCGGCGTCTGCTGGACGGCGGGGTCGAGGTGCACAGCGCCCTCGCCTTCGAGGGGGTCGCGGCCCGTGTCATCCGCTGTCTGAAAGAGGACGGCCGCACCGGGCTCGCCACACCGCTCGGCAGCGCGCTGCGCGCCGCCGTCCTCGCCGCAGGCGTGACCGAGGATGCCGTGCTCGTCCCGGTGCCGTCGTCTCGCGCGGCGATGCGTCGCCGCGGCTTCGCGGTGGCGCCGCTCCTGATCCGCCGTGCCGGTTTCCGCGGGGTCACCCTGCTCGCGCCCGCGCGTGCGACCGCCGACCAGCGAGGGCTCGATCGCGATGCCCGGGCCCGCAACGTCGCAGGGAGCCTGAGGGTTCGCATGGGACGCGCCGCGCGTATGCGCGATCGCCCCATCGTGATCGTCGATGACGTCCTCACCACGGGGGCGACCCTCCTCGAGGCCGCGCGGGCGCTCCGGACAGCGGGGCTCGTCGTCACGGGCGCGGCCACGGTCGCCGCGACTCCTCGGCGTTCGTCCGCAACTCACAGGTGATCGGGTGGTCCTCGAACGTGACAGGCGCGTCGCCCCGGCACTACGTTGGGGAACACACGCACACTGCCGTGTATACAGAGGCGACTGGTGGTCCGCCCTTGTCCGGGCGGACCGGATCAAGGAGGTCTGACATGGAGAGCAGCATCGTCGGCGTAGGGGTCGGTATCACCGATCGGTTCCGCTCGGTCGTCGAGGAGAAGGCGCCCCGGATCGAACACCTCGCGCCGCGAGCCCAGCGCCTGGACGTCAAGGTCACGCATCGCACGTACCGCAACGGTCACGTCGAGGACCACACGGTGGAGCTCACCGTCACGGGCAAGGGCCCGATCGTGCGGGCCGAGGCGACCGATGCCGACAAGTTCACCGCCCTCGATCTCGCGGTCGACAAGCTCTGCGAGCAGTTGCGCCGCGCGAAGGACAAGCGGGTCGACGCGCGCAACCACCCGCGCGGGCCGAAGTTCGAAAAGGGCACGGGAGCACTCGAGGGGATCGACGTCGAACCCGCATCCGTCGACGTGCTCCGTGCCGTCGCCACCGGCGAGGTGCCGATCGTGACCGGCGAGGCCGAGGAGGAGGACTACACCCCCGTCGTCATCCGCACGAAGGAGTTCGAGGCGGAATGGATGACCGTCGAGGATGCCGTGGACCGCATGGAACTGGTCGGACACGACTTCTTCCTCTTCATCGATGTCCGCACCGATCACCCGAGCGTGGTCTACCGCCGCAAGGGCTGGGACTACGGCGTGATCTCGCTGACCACGCAGGCGCAGCCGGCGCAGCTGGTCTCCTGACCCCTGACGAAGAAACGGATGCCCCGGGCGAAGGTCAGCCCGGGGCATCCGCTCTTTCCGCGCCGCGCTCGTGCGGCGCCGCGGGTCATCTGGAGCCGGGTCGGTCCGGACACCGGCTGTCGCCGCCTTTCGCTCCCTGCCTCGACTCCCGGGCGCCGCGCGCCACTCGCTCGCCACCTCGCGTCTCGCGCGCCGCCGCCTTCCGGTCGCCACCTCGACTCCCGGCGCCGCCGCCTTCCGTTCGCCACCTCGACTCCCGGCGCCGCCGCCTTCCGGTCGCCACCTCGACTCCCGGCGCCGCCGCCTTCCGTTCGCTGCCCCGCCTCCCGGCGCCGCCGCCTTCCGCTCGCTGCCTCGCTTCCCGGGGATGTCGCAGAAGAGGCGCGCGTCGAGGGCCTCAGCGTCACCTTCTGGGACGCACTCCTCAGCGTGTCTCAGGAGAGGCGCAACGGGGGTGTCGTGGCGACATCAACTGAGACACCGAGATCCGCGCGGAGGCGGGGCGGCGGAGGGCGGGGCGACCGAGCGCGGCGCGGGCGGGGCGGGCGCGGGGGCGCGGCGGAGGGCGGGGCGACGGAGCGCGGCGCGGGCGCGGGGGCGCGTGCGCGGCGCGGGCGGCGCGGGCGCGCGGGCGCGGCGGAGGTCGTCGAGGGCGGAGCGGCCGGGGCGGCGGAGTGGGCGAGGCGAGCCCCGCAGTGCCGTCAGTCGATGAACCCGTCGAGAAGGCTTCCGATCACGAGGCCGCCGAGGATCCCGCCCATCAGGCCGCTTCCCCCGCTGTTGCCGCGACCGCCGCCCCAGCCCCCGCCCCACTGGTCTGGACCGTTCTGCGGGCGGGATGCGTCGATGTCGCGCTGGGCGAGCTGGAGGGCTTCGCTGGCGAGGTGCGCAACGCGCCGCGACATCGTCATGGCCTGCTCGCGGTGATCCTCGTCGATGTCGATGGCCGCGGAGGCGGAGGTTCCGAGATAGCGGTCGAGGTCGATGCGGATCCGCTCGGCCTCGGCGATCCGGGTGCGCGCGTCCGCGCCGATCCACCCGCGGTGGCCGGCGATGACATCGCGCGCGACGGCGAGCTGCCGGTCGGCGTCGTCGATCGAGTGCCGCACGTGCGCGATGTCGGGGATCGGCCGCGCTGCGCGCTCGCGCGCCTTGGCGACCGCCTCGTCGAGGGCGATGTTCGCCGCACGCAGGCGCGTCAGCTGCGCGAACGGATCGGTGTTGACGCCGGCGGCGGGAAGGGCGGCGAGGGCCGCCTGCAGCTCGCCCATCGCCTCGGCCACGCCCGCGGTCTGCGGTGCGGTGCGCGCCGCGATGAGGTCGCCGCGGGAGTCCTCCACGACCGCGGCGAGGGTCGACTCGGCCCGCAGCGCCTCGACCTCGAACGTCTCGACGGCGTCGATGAGGGTCTCGGCGCGGCGCACCGCCTCGGTGCAGGCCTCGAGGGCGAGATTGGCCTGCTCCCGCTGGCCGGCCTCGCGGCGCCGCTCGGCGATGCCGGCGCTGTGCTCGGCGAACCCGAGGAGCTGCTCGGCCTCTGCCGGGTTGGCCTCGATCTGACGGAGGGCTTCGTCGGAGTAGCGGGCCCCCAGGCGCGTCACGGTCTCGCGGGCATGCGGCAGTCGCCCGCGCAGCCATCCGGCGTCGCGGCGGACACCGGCGATGATCTCCGGCGCCCGGCGTGCACGGGCGATCGGCTCCGCGAGCGCTTCGGTGCGGTCATCCAGCAGCTCTTCGGCCCACTCGCACAGCTGCACGATCCGGGCGTTACGGGTGCGGAGCTCTTCGGGGGTGTCGGGGATCTCGTCGTGATTGAGCTGGTGGAGGTGGAAGGCCTCGCTCATGTGCGTGCGCACCGACTCCAGCGCCTCGCGGAGGTCGGCGGTGGGGCCGCCGCCGAGCTCGGCCTCAGCGAAAGCGAGCTCGTCGGTGGTGACGCGGATGCGCTCGTCGGTGGCGACCAGGGAAGACTGCGCCCGGCGGGCGAGATCGGCGTCCTGCGCCGCGAGTTCTTCGCGTTCCTTCTTGCGACTGCCCCAGAATCCGGCCATGGACCGATCCTACGGTTCCTGATCGGGCGGGCCGCTGGGCAACGGCTGGGGAACCCCATCCGGCAGGGAGGCTTCGCCCAGGGCGTAACCGGTCCCGGCGGTCAGGGCCGCGGCGGACGGCCTCGGCGCGGTCGCTGGATCGCCAGCGCCATGGCGAGCGCATGATCCGGATGCCGGGCGATCACCGCCGCCGCATGATCGAGCCACCGCACCTCTGCCTCGAGCGCCTCGCGCCGGGCGGCGAGGACGAGGGTGCGCGGGAGGGCGCCGACCCGTTCGGCGGCGCCGAGCTCGTCGCGCACCCGCGTCAGCTCCGACTCCGACGACCGACGCTGCCCGGCCAGCACATCGTCGACGTCGACCCCCGGAAGGCTCGCGGCGAGGACGACCTTCGCCGCGACATCCTCTTTTCCCGTACGCGCCCGGGGAGCGGGAGAGGCGAACCACTCCGCCACGGCGGCGGATCCCGCCGGAGTGATGCTCCAGTAGATGTGGCCCTGCGCATCCGGCTCGCCGCGGGCGACGAGGCCGTCGCGCTCGAGCCGCTCGAGGGTGCGGTAGATCTGGCCGACGTTCAGCGGCTGCTCCGCGCCGGTTCGCCGTTCGTGCTCGGCACGCAGCTGGTAGCCGTAGCAGGCACCCTGGTCGAGGATCGCGAGGAGACTCTGCGGTACCGACATCCGTCTCTCGCTTTCGCTGCAGGTGCGGCTCGAGTATATGCATACCCGGCAACGTCTTCGCCGCTGTGGGCCTCGCCCAGCCCACGCCAAGGTCACGGGTGGATAACATGGGGAGGTTCGCCCGACAGTATGGAGATTTCGTGGCCAATCCTCTCGAGAAACTGCTCCGCGCCGGCGAGGGCCGGATCCTGCGGCAGCTGCAGCGGATCGTGAAGGCGGTGAACGCCCTCGAAGAGGACTACGCGCAGCTCACCGACGAGGAGCTGCGCGGCGAGACCGCCGAGCTGCGCGCCCGCCATGAGGCCGGCGAGACCCTCGACCAGCTGCTGCCCGAAGCCTTCGCCGCGGTGCGCGAAGCGGCCAAGCGCACGCTCGGCCAGCGGCATTACGACGTGCAGATCATGGGCGGCGCCGCCCTTCATCTGGGCAACATCGCGGAGATGAAGACCGGTGAGGGGAAGACCCTCGTGGCAACCCTCCCCGCGTACCTCAACGCGATCGCCGGCAAGGGCGTCCACGTCATCACCGTCAACGACTTCCTCGCCAGCTACCAGTCCGAGCTCATGGGCCGCATCTTCCGTGCCCTCGGCATGACGACCGGGACGATCGTCTCGGGCCAGAACCCGCAGGTGCGCCGGGAACAGTACAACGCCGACATCACCTACGGCACGAACAACGAGTTCGGCTTCGACTACCTGCGCGACAACATGGCGTGGCGCAAGGAGGACCTCGTCCAGCGTGGCCACTCCTTCGCCATCGTCGACGAAGTCGACTCGATCCTCATCGACGAGGCGCGCACGCCGCTGATCATCTCGGGGCCGTCCTCCGGCGAGGCGAACCGCTGGTTCACCGAGTTCGCCAAGATCGCACGGACGCTCGAACCCGGCGTCGATTACGAGATCGACGAGAAGAAGCGCACCGTCGGTGTGCTCGAGCCCGGTATCGAGAAGGTCGAGGACTACCTCGGCATCGACAACCTGTACGAGTCGGCGAACACTCCGCTGATCTCGTTCCTGAACAACTCGATCAAGGCGCTCGCCCTGTTCAAGCGCGACACCGACTACGTCGTCATGAACGACGAGGTCATGATCGTCGACGAGCACACCGGCCGCATCCTCGTCGGTCGTCGCTACAACGAGGGCATCCACCAGGCGATCGAAGCCAAGGAGGGCGTGCCGGTCAAGGCCGAGAACCAGACCCTCGCCACGGTGACGCTGCAGAACTACTTCCGCCTGTACGACAAGCTCTCGGGCATGACCGGAACCGCCGAGACCGAGGCGGCCGAGTTCATGTCGACCTACAAGCTCGGGGTCGTCCCCATCCCCACGAACAAGCCGATGGTCCGCAAGGACCAGTCCGACCTCGTCTACAAGAACGAGGAGGCGAAGTTCGCCCAGGTCGTCGAGGACATCGTCGAGCGTCATGCCAAGGGCCAGCCGGTGCTCGTGGGAACCGTCAGCGTCGAGAAGAGCGAGTACCTCTCCCGGCTGCTGGCGAAGAAGGGCGTCAAGCACGAGGTGCTCAACGCCAAGAACCACGCCCGCGAGGCCGAGATCGTCGCTCGTGCCGGGCTCCTGGGCGCCGTCACCGTGGCCACGAACATGGCCGGTCGCGGCACCGACATCATGCTGGGCGGCAACGCCGAATTCCTCGCCGTGCAGGAGATGAAGGCCAAGGGCCTGGACTCGCTCGAGACCCCCGATGAGTACGAAGCCGAGTGGGACGGCGTCTACGAGGCCGTGCGCGACCGCGTCGCCGAAGAGGCGGCGAAGGTCGTCGAGACCGGAGGCCTCTATGTGCTCGGCACCGAGCGTCACGAGTCCCGCCGTATCGACAATCAGCTGCGCGGTCGGTCGGGTCGTCAGGGCGACCCTGGCGAGAGCCGCTTCTACCTGTCGCTCACTGATGACCTCATGCGACTGTTCCAGTCGGGTGCGGCCGAGGCGATCATGGCGCGGACCAACTTCCCCGATGATGTGGCGATCGAGTCGGGCATGGTCTCGCGCGCCATCAAGAGCGCGCAGTCGCAGGTCGAGGCGCGAAACGCCGAGATCCGCAAGAACGTGCTCAAGTACGACGACGTCCTGAACCGGCAGCGCGAGGCGATCTACGCCGACCGCCGTCACATCCTGCAGGGCGATGACATCGCCGATCGGGTGCAGCACTTCATCGAGGACGCCATCAACGCCGTCATCGACGACCACACCTCCTCGGGTCACACCGAGAGCTGGGACTTCGACGCCCTGTGGACGGAGCTCAAGACCCTCTACCCCGTGAGCGTGACGATCGACGAGGTCGTCGCCGAGGCCGGGAACAAGGGCCGCATCACCCCCGAGGTGCTCAAGCGCGAACTGCTCTCCGACGCCAAGATCGCCTACGACAACCGCGAGCAATCCCTCGGGTCGCCGGCGATGCGCGAACTCGAGCGCCGCGTCGTGCTGCAGGTGCTCGACCGCCGCTGGCGCGACCACCTCTACGAGATGGACTACCTCAAGGACGGCATCGGCCTGCGGGCGATGGCCCAGCGCGACCCGCTGATCGAGTATCAGCGCGAGGGCTACCAGATGTTCCAGGCGATGATGGGCCAGATCAAGGAGGAGTCGGTCGGCTACCTCTACAACCTGGATGTCGAGGTGCGGCGTGCCGGCGAAGGCGACCAGCCGGCCGAGGTCGAAGCCAAGGGCCTGGGCGCGGTGCCCGTCGAGGGGGAGCGGCTGCAGTACTCCGCAGCCAACGACGCCGGCGAGGTCGAGGTCCGCAACGACCGTGGGCAGGTGCAGCAGGCCGCGACCAATCGCATCCGTCAGGCCGCCGCCGCAGCGACAGCCGTGGCCGAACCGCCGCAGCCCGAGGCGCCGCGTGGAGCGTTCGGGCAGCGGACCGGCGGCGACGCCGCCGGAGGGGGCTCGAAGCCTGCGCCGCAGAATCGGGCTGAGCGTCGGGCGGCGGGCAAGAAGCGCTGACGCCGGCGGTCCACGGACCGTGGATTGGACGGCTGCGGCGGTCGATGACGGCCCCTCCGCCGCCGCTATCCTGAACCGATGACGCTCCTTCGCCCGCTCGACCAATCGCGCAAGCTCCGCGACGTCCTCTACGAGATCCGCGGTCAGGCACTGGTGGAGGCGCAGCGGCTGGAGGCCGAGGGCCACAACATCCTGAAGCTGAACACGGGCAACCCCGCCGCGTTCGGGTTCGACGCGCCTTACCAGATCGTCCGCGACATGATCGACGCGGTTCCGCACGCGCACGGATACAGCGACAGCCGCGGAATCATGTCCGCGCGCCTCGCGGTGGTGTACCGCTACGAGCAGACGCCGGGGTTCCCGCAGGTCGACCCCGACGACGTCTACCTCGGCAACGGTGTGTCCGAACTCATCACGATGACCATGCAGTCGCTCCTCGACGAGGGCGACGAGGTGCTCATCCCCGCGCCCGACTACCCGCTGTGGACCGCGATGACGAGCCTCGGCGGCGGAACGCCGGTGCACTACCACTGCGACGAGTCATCGGGGTGGCAGCCCGACCTCGAGGACATCCGCGCCAAGATCACCGAGCGCACGAAGGCGATCGTCGTGATCAACCCCAACAACCCCACGGGGGCGGTATACACCCGCGAGGTGCTCGAGGGGATCGCCGACATCGCCCGCGAGCACTCGCTCCTGCTCCTTGCCGACGAGATCTACGATCGCATCCTCTTCGACGACGCCGAGCACATTCCCCTGGCGGTCGTCGCCCCCGATCTGCTCTGTCTCACCTTCAACGGGTTGAGCAAGACCTACCGGGTCGCGGGTTACCGATCAGGTTGGCTCGTCATCACGGGTCCGAAGGACCACGCGTCGGGTTTCCTCGAGGGCATCACCCTGCTCGCCTCGACGAGGCTCTGCCCGAACGTCCCCGCACAGCACGCGGTGCAGGCGGCGCTCTCGGGCGTCCAGTCGATCGATGCGCTGATCGCACCGACCGGACGCCTGCACGAGCAGCGGGATGCGGCGTGGGAGGGGCTGGAGGCGATTCCCGGGGTGACCTGCGTGCGCCCGGCAGGTGCGCTGTACGCCTTTCCGAGGCTCGATCCCGACGTGTACGAGATCCGCGATGACGCCAAGCTCGTCTACGACTTCCTCGTCGCCGAGCACGTCCTCCTCGTGCAGGGCACCGGGTTCAACTGGCCGACGCCCGACCACGTCCGCATCGTCACCCTGCCCGAGGCGCGGGTGTTGAGCGAAGCGATCGAGCGCCTCGGCAACTTCCTGTCGTCGTACCGCCAGTAGGCCAGGCGTCCCGCATGCGGACTCCGGGGGCGCGTGCGGCCGGAGTGCCTTTCCTCGCGGAACCGTCAAGGCCCTCCCGGACCCGGATCGTGCTGCCTACCATGGCGACATGGCGATCGAGTTGAACGAACCTGCACTGCGCCACGCCCGTTCCCTCGTCCGGGACGGGAAGGTGGTCCGTGACGAACGAGACGACTGGTCGGAGGCGGCGCCGAGCGCCGACGACGAGAACGCGTTCATCGACAAAGAGGGCTGGACGCAGTACTCGCACTGGCACCTCGGCATCGACAGGACGGAGAACAGCGAGACGAAGAAGGCCTACTCATTCCCGTTCGGTGACTTCCGCCGCGTTCATCGGTCGGGAGTCATCTCCGGTGAGAGCCGGGCAGGACAGTACGACCACACCGAGATCCGCGACGCGCTGAAATCGCTCCTGGAGCTGATCGACGAGGGCTGACGATCGCCGGCGTCACAGCAGAGCGAGCGACGTCGTCCGCCAGCGGCCGTCCATACCCTCCAGCCGCACGGCCACGGCCCGGGTGCGGGCCGGGCCCGCGACCACCACGACACCCTCCACGATGCCGTCGGCGGGCGAGGAGTGCCGGATGGTGAGGATCTGGTGCACCGGGCGCTTGGCGGGGACGCCGCGGGCGCTCCGGGCTCGGGCTGCGAGATTCGCCCGCGTCAGGAGCTTGCGGTACGCGTCCTCCGTCAGCCAGCGGGCGAGCTGCTCAACCTCGCGCACGCCGGCGAAGACTTCGAGCACGCCCCGGGTGAGGTTCTCGATGAAGACCTGCGGATCGGGCAGCGCCTCGGTCGAGGTGCGCTGAGGCGCGAAGTACTCCGAAAGCTCTCGCGCACCCGTGGGTGGTTTGGGTGCACGGGCCGGAGCCGGCGGCGTCGGTGCCATCTCTCGCCAATCTCGTCAGGACATCGGTTGCCGAGAAGTACAACACACGGACAACTCTCAGAAAGAGCCCGCAGAGCCCCTGGGGATAAGTTCTCATCGACTCCTCACGTTCTGCTCTAACCTCACGAGGTGCAATGGGACCGCTTCTTCGATGATCTCGAAGACCAGCTCGCCTCCGAGTGGGAGGCCGAGCGCGCCGCTCTGGATACCGAGGCCGAGCGGCTGCGGCTGTCCCGTCTGGAGATGCGTCAGCGTCTGACGGCCCTGCAGGCGACGCCATCCGCCGCCGCGGTGTCGTGGGAGCTGAGCGACGGCTCTTCGTTGCGGTCCGACCTCGTCGGCGTCGGAGCCGACTGGGTGGCGCTGCGCGACGAAGCCCGGCGGATGGGGATCACCCTGGTTCCCCTTTCCGCGATCGTCGGAATCGGGGTGAGCCAGGCCGACCTCCTCCGCACCGCGCGCGCCGACGGCGCCGCGCCCTCGGGCCTGGCGGGTCGGATGACCTTCGGCTTCGTCGTCCGTGATCTCGTGCGACGCCGCGCGGCGGTGGCGCTGCAGCTGTCATCCGGACGCGGGATGACGGGGACGATCGACCGGGCCGGAGCAGACCACCTGGACATCGCCCTCCACGATCCCGGCTCGCCGCGACGGACAGGCGAGGTGACGGGATACCGGATGGTGCCCTTCTCCGCTGTGGCATGGCTGCGGGCCGAGGAGGGGGTCAGCGTCCTCTGACGCCCGCGGCGCCTCAGTCGGGGTTGCGGACGAACCCGGTGCCCCACAGCTCGGGGAAGCTCGCCTCCTGCGACTGGTGCCACAGCGCGATCCGCCGCGCTTCTTCAGCCTGATCGTCGAGGTAGTCCGTGACGCTCTGCTCCTCCACACGCCAGCGGGCGGGCGATCCGACCCGGGCGCCGCGGAGTCGGCGCTCATGGACGAGCGCGATCACCTCGTCCACCGACACGCCCAGCACCTCGGCGACCTGCGCGGGTGCGAGCATGCGCACGTCGGCGGACGGGGATTCGGGCATGCCCCCATTATCGTCGTGGGCTCCCGCGTGCCGATGAGCCCGCGCGGCGCTGTGGATAACGGCGGCTGTGGATAACGCGCGGGCCCGTTCGGCGGCCTGAGCGAACATGGCCTCATGACCGCTGTGGACACCGGCCGCCGCCACCGCGCCTTCTGGGCCGACGCACGCTTCCTCCTCGGCATCCTGCTGATCGTGGCCTCCGTGGCCGGCGTCTGGTTCGTCGTCTCGGCTGCGCGGCAGACGGTGCCCGTCTTCGTCGCCGCTCGCACGATCGTCTCGGGGGAGGTCGTGTCGGCCGAGGACGTGCGCGTCGAAGAAGTGGCTCTTGGCGCGCTCGAAGGGGCGTACCTCGATCCCGCATCGTGGGAGGGGTCACTGGAGGAGGGGGTCGTGGCCACGCGCACCATCGCCTCCGACGAACTCGTCCCCCGCAGCGCCGTGGAGTCCGCCGACGCGGTGCGCACCACCACGGTCGTGCTCCGCAGCTCGGTCGATGTCCCGGCGGCGGTGGAGGCGGGATCGGTGGTCGAGGTGTGGGCGGCGCCGCTCGTGGAACCGGGCACCTACGACGTGCCGCGAATCCTCGTCGCGGACGCCACGGTCGCCTCCGTCACGCGTGACGACTCGATGATCGGCGGCGGCGCTGCGGCCCTGGAGATCGTCATCCCGCGCGCAGACGTCGCTGTCGTGCTCGAGGCCATGTCCGACGAATCCGCGCTCTCGGTCGTGCCGGCCGTCGGGGGCTCGCGATGAAGGTGTTCGTCGCCGTGGATGAGCCGCGGGGCACCGACCTCGCGCACCAGCTCGCGTCGGAGGACATCGAGGTCGTGGCGGTCGTCGCCGCGGATGCGTTGGCTCTCGCCGGCGAGGATGCCGCCTACGGCGGCGATGCCCGCATCACCGCGGTGGCGCTCGGTGAGGTGGAGGCTGTCATCCTTCAGGCCGATCGGCGGACGATGACCGCCGCCGCGGTGGCGCTCTGCGATCGGCACGGCGTCCGTATCGTGGCGTTGTGCGCGAAGGACGCCGACCGGCCCCTGGTCGACGCCTACGGGCTGTCCTCGACGCTGACGCTGACCGACCCGGGATGGCGGATCGCTGAGGCGCTGACGCTGGCCGGCCTGACACGCGGCGCGACCGCTGCCGTGACCGACGGCGGCGCGGGGGGAGCCTCGGGTGATCGGACGACGCCCCAGATCATCGCCGTGTGGGGCGCTGCTGGGTCGCCCGGTCGATCCACGGTCGCCGTCGAACTCGCCCTCGAACTCGCCCGCGGCGGACGACGCGTGGCGCTCGTGGATGCCGATGCGCACGCCCCCGCTCTGGCGCTCGCCCTGGGGCTCGCTGACGAAGGGCCCGGGTTCGCTGCCGCGTGCCGTCACGCGGGCCGCGGCGAGCTGACCGTCGCCGAGCTCGAACGCATCAGCACGCCGCTGGGTCGCACCGGCGTGCGCGTTCTCACCGGCATCAACCGTCCGTCGCGGTGGCCCGAACTGTCGCACGCCCGAGTGGCGGCCGCGCTGGAAGCCTGCCGCGCCTGGGTGGAATACACCGTCGTCGACGTCTCCTTCTCGCTCGAGCGCGACGAGGAGATCGTCAGCGACCTCGAGGGGCCGCGCCGCAACGCTGCGACGCTCGCCGCGCTCGAGGTCTCCGACCGTGTGGTCGCGGTCGCGGCGGCAGACCCCGTGGGCATCGCCCGATTCCTCCGCGGCTACGCCGAACTGCGCGCGACCGTCGGGTCGACTCCCGTCGCCGTACTGGCGAACCGGCTGCGCCCCGGGGCCCTCGGCATCGACGCGCGGGGGCAGGTGCGCCGCACCCTCGACCGGTTCGCCGGCATCCGAGACGTGTGGTTCGTCCCGTACGACGCGCGCTCCGCCGACGCCGCGCTGCTCGCGGCGCGACCCATCGCCGAGGTCGCACCGCGCTCGCCGTTCGCCGCGGCGATCCGGCGGTTCGTGGGCGAGACCCTCGTGCGACCGGCGCCCGGCGTCTCGCGGCGCGCGCAGCGCCGCGGAGCGGCCGCCGTCTCCGGGACGCGCTGAGCCGCAGCATCCGTCCCCTCATCGCACGGCACGCCCCCGCGCCGCACCGCCACCCCGCACCGCCGCCCCGCACCGCCGCCCCACATAGGCTGGGAGCCGTGTCGACGCTCAGTGATCTCGTGTACGCGCAGGGCCGCTCCCGGTCGGAGGAGGTCGAGTGGCTCCACCGCCTCGCCGGCGACGGCCAGCTCCTGGCCGACCTCGCCTTCGCCGACATCGTGATCTGGGTGCCTACCGCCGACGACTCGTTCGTCGCGGTGGCGCACACGAGGCCGAGCGGGGCGGCGACGCTGTTCTACCGCGACATCGTCAGCGACCGGGTCCGGCCGCAGTGGGCGACGCAGGTGCGCGATGCCTTCGTCTCAGGTCGCATCGTCGACTCCGCCTCACCGGACTGGTTCGAGGAGACACCCACCCGCGTGCGGGCCGTGCCGATCGTGCGTCGAAGCGGCGAGACGGTCGAGACGGTCGGGGTTCTCACCCGTCACACCAACCTCGGCGAGACCCGCACGCCGTCGAGACAGCAGATCACGTTCAACGACTGCGCCGACGACCTGTTCGGCATGATCGCCTCGGGGGAATTCCCCGACCTGGCGACGCCGACCGCGCCGCGTCGCGGTGCACCCCGCGCGTCGGACGGGCTCATCCGCATCGACCCGGCCGGCGTCGTCACCTTCGCCAGCCCCAATGCGCTGTCCGCCTTCAACCGGATGGGCTTCGACGACGAGCTCGAGGGTGAGTCGCTGGTGGAGGTCACCACCCGCATCCTCACCACCCGTCGTGAGTTCGACGAGTCGCTGCCGCTGGTGGTCACCGGCCGAGCACCGTGGCGTGCCGACATCGAGGCGCAGGGGGTCACGGTGTCGCTGCGGACCATCCCCCTTCGCGACCGCGGCACCCGCATCGGCGCGATCGTGCTCTGTCGCGATGTCACCGAGCTCCGGCACCAGGAGCAGGAGCTCATCACCAAGGACGCCACGATCCGCGAGATCCACCACCGGGTGAAGAACAACCTGCAGACGGTGGCCTCGCTGCTGCGGATCCAAGCACGGCGCTCGCATTCGGACGAGGCTCGTGAGGCGCTCACGCAGGCCATGCGCCGGGTGTCGGCCATCGCGGTGGTGCACGACACCCTGTCGGAGGGACTCACCCAGAGCGTCGACTTCGACGACGTGTTCGCGCGCGTGCTGAAGCTCGTCGCCGAGGTCGCCGCCGCACCCAACACCCGTGCGCGCACGCGCTCCACCGGTCGGTTCGGCACCCTGCCGAGCGCCTACGCGACCCCGCTCGCCCTCGCGCTGACAGAACTCGTCACCAACGCGGTCGAGCACGGACTGGCGGGCCAGGAGGGCGATGTGGAGATCATCGCCGACCGCACCGACGAGCGGCTCGAAGTGCGGGTCCGTGACAACGGCGTGGGTCTGCCGGAGGGCCTGGTCGGACGCGGGCTCGGCACGCAGATCGTACGTACGCTCATCCAGGGCGAACTCGGCGGCACGATCGACTGGCACACATTGGTCGGAAGCGGCACCGAGGTCACCATCGAGATCCCTCTGCGATACATCGAGCGGATGGAGGGCTGAGGCGCCCCGCGTCAGTCGCCCTCACGCCTTTGGGCGTTCACAACGGCGGGGATTCGTCGCGACGCGCGGGTGCAGGGCCTGGTTCGGCGGGGTGCCGCATCACAGAGCCGCCGCTGTGAACGGCGGGTCGGCGGGGGGAGAGCCGAATTCCGTCGGCGGGGGCAGCCGCGATCAGTCGGCGGTGAGAGGCCGGACTCAGCTGGCGCGGCGCGCGCGCGCGGCGCGACGCTTCAGGGCGCGACGCTCATCCTCGGAGAGGCCACCCCAGACGCCGGAGTCCTGTCCGCTTTCGAGGGCGTACTGCAGGCAGGTCTCGGTGACGGTGCACCGGGCGCACACGGACTTCGCCTTCTCGATCTGGTCGACAGCGGGACCGGTGTTCCCCACGGGGAAGAACAGCTCGGGGTCGACAGTCAGGCAGGCGGCCTTGTCGCGCCAATCCATAGGGGTGCTCCTTGATGCAGAATGGGTGGGGGGAATGGTATGTCCCGGAATCGGGGCCGATACCCTGTGGGGGTGCGAGCGGTAGCTCGCCCCACGTCGCTGTGGGAGCACACGGCTTGTTCAATGTTCCCATAGCACATGAAGGGAATCAAGAGTCGACGTCGTGGTTTCGGCGAGGTTTCCTTCCGCCCCCCGGAACGAGAGAGGGTCATGCGCGACATCATCGCTCACCGGATGGCCGGTCTCCTGTTGGCTCTCGAGGGCATCGGGCTTCTGGTCCTCGTCGGGTGGCAGGTGGTCGCGCTCGTCGGCGGCGACACCGGCATCCTGACGACCGCGCTCGCGCTCCTCGTGCTCACGCTCGCCGGCGCGGCGATCGTCCTCGCCTTCGCGGGTGCCGCGTGGCGGCGGATCTCGTGGGGGCGATCGGGCGGGATCGTCACTCAGCTGCTCATCCTCGCCGTCGCTCTGGGGGCGGCGACGGGTGCATACGCGCAGCCGTTCTCGGCGCTGCTCCTGGCGGTGCCGGCGGTGGTCGTCCTCGCCACCCTCGTCTGGGCGACGCGCACCTCGGCACCCCGGGAAGCCTCCGACGAGGGGACAGGCCCCGAAGCCTGAACCCGGGGGACCTCAGGCAGCGAGGCCCAGGATGCTCCGCACCCGAGCGACGTGACCGGTGGCCTTGACGTTGTAGAGGGCGTGCGCGACGCGGCCGTCGGGGTCGATCACGAAGGTCGAGCGGATGACGCCCTGCACGGTCTTGCCGTAGTTGGTCTTCTCGCCCCATGCGCCGTAGGCGTCGTGGACGGAATGATCGGGGTCGCTGAGAAGCGGGTAGGTCAGGCCGTCGCGCTCGCGGAACTTCTGCAGCGTCGCCGCGTCGTCGCGCGAGATGCCGAGCACGGCGTAGCCGGCGGCCTGCAGCGGGGCCAGCGAGTCGCGGAAGTCGCACGCCTCGGTGGTGCACCCGGGTGTCATCGCGGCGGGGTAGAAGAAGAGCACCACACCGGTGCCGCGGAAGTCTGCGAGCGAGACCGGGGTGGAGTCCTGGTCGTCGAGGGTGAAATCGGGGGCGAGGTCTCCGGGTTCCAGACGCGTCATGATTCCAGCCTAGGGCGAACCGGATGCCGCGGTGCGGCCCGATCGCCGCGGTCGGCGAAGGTGGTGAGAAGCCGCTGCAGCGAGTCCAGCCGCGCCGGCCCGGTGGGCCCGAGTCGTCCGTCGGCGACCGCCTCGACGAGGGCGCAGTCGGGGGCGTCGGGAAGGTGCGTGCACCCCCGCGGGCACTCCTCGGCGATGTCGGCCAGTTCGGTGAAGGCGCGCAGGATGTTCGCGGGGTCGACGTGACCGAGCCCGAAGGAGCGGACGCCGGGGGTGTCGATCACCCACCCCGAACCCGCCGCTCCGCGGTAGCGCAGCGACACCGTCGAGCTGGAGGTGTGACGCCCACGGCCGGTGACCTCGTTGACGTGCCCGGTGGCCCGATGCGCGTCGGGCACGAGGGCGTTCACCAGGGTCGACTTGCCGACGCCGGAGTGCCCCACGAACACGGTGGCGTGCCCCGAGAGCGACGCGCCGATGCGTTCGACCGGCATCTCGCCGCGCGCGCTGGTGAAGACCTCGAGGTCGAGCCCCTCGAAATGGCTGAGGAACTCGGCGGGGTCGGCGAGGTCGGTCTTCGTCACGACCAGGAGCGGGCGGATCCCGGCGTCCAGCGCCGCGACGAGATAGCGGTCGACCAGCCGTTCCCGCGGCTCGGGATCGGCCGCGGCGACGACGACGAGCATCTGGTCGGCGTTGGCCACGATGACCCGCTCGACCTGATCGGTGTCGTCGGCGCTGCGGCGCAGGAGCGAGGAGCGCTCCTCGATGCCGACGATCCGGGCGAGGGTGCCCTCGTTCCCCGAGGTGTCTCCCACGAGCCGCGCGCGGTCGCCCGTGACGATGGGGACCTTCCGCAGTTCGCGCGCGCGCATCGCGATGATCTCGTGCTCGTCGTCGCCGTCTTCGTCGACGAGCACGGCGTACCGGCCCCTGTCGACGCCGAGCACCCGGCCGATCTGCGCATCCGCGTGCGCCGGGCGTCGTTTGGTACGCGGGCGGTTGGCTTTCGGGTTCGGCCGGACGCGCACATCGGCCTCATCGAAGTCGAGGTCGTCGTCGTCGGCGGCGTCGTCCAGCCAGCTCACGGTCGGGTCATCCCTCCGTGGCGCCGGCGAGCATGCGCACCCAGAGCTCCGGGAACTGGGGCATCGTCTTCGCCGTCGTGCCGATGTCGTCCACCGACACGCCCCTCACACGCAGGCCGATGAGGGCGCCGGTGGTGGCGAGGCGGTGATCGTGGTGGGCGCGCCAGAGGCCTCCCTCCAGCGGCCGGGGAACGATGCGGATGCCGTCCGGGAGTTCGTGCGCCTCGCCGCCGAGCGCGCGGAGGTTGTCCACGAGCGCGGCGATGCGGTCGGTCTCGTGCCCCCGGATGTGTCCGATGCCGTACAGGGTCGTCGGCGCCCCGGCGAAGGCGGCGAGGGCGAACAGGGTGGGGGTCAGCTCGCCCGCGGCGGAGAGGTCGAGGTCCACGCCCGCGATGGACTCTCCGGCGGTGACGGTCAGAGCCCCCCCTCGGCGGACCACGCGTGCCCCCATGAGGGACAGGATGTCGCTGAGCATGGCGCCGGGCTGGGTGGAGTGCAGCGGCCATCCGGTCACCGACACCGAGCCGCCCGCGATCATGGCCGCGGCCAGGAACGGGGCCGCGTTGGACAGGTCGGGTTCGATCGCGACGTCCTTCGCCCGGATGGGTCCCGCGGGGACGACCCACTCACCGGGAGCGGGGCGCTCGACGTGGACCCCTCGTCGTGCGAGGGCTTCGACCGTCATGTCGATGTGCGGGATGCTCGGGAGCCGACCCCCGGAGTGGATGAGGTGCAGTCCCACGTCGAAGCGCGGAGCGGCCAGGAGCAGCCCCGACACGAACTGGCTGGACGCACTGGCGTCCATCGTCACCTCGCCGCCGCGCACATGACCGCGGCCGCGCACCAGGAAGGGGAGCGACCAGTGGCCGCCGTCGTCGATGTCGACACCGACGTCGCGAAGGGCGTGGATCATCGCCCCCATGGGGCGGTGGAGTGCCGTCTCGTGTGCGGTGACTTCCACGTCGTTGTCGGCGAAACCGGCGACGGGACTGATGAACCGCATCACGGTGCCGGCCTGACCGCAGTCCACCGCACCGCCTCCGTGCAGCGGCCAGGTGGGGGTGATGAGCAGGTCATCGCCGAAGTCACCCTCGCCGGGTTCGGTCTCGACGGAGACTCCGAGCGCTCGCAGGGCATCGATCATCCGAGCGGAGTCGTCGCTGTGCAGCGGGGCGGTCAGCCGGCTGGGGCCGTCGGCGAGGGCGGCGAGGACGAGTTCGCGGTTGGTCAGCGATTTCGACCCCGGCACCGTGACGACGGCGCGCAACGGTGCCACCGCCGTCGGGGCAGCCCACGCGCGGACGTCGGAGTCGGGGGAATACCCGGGCGGTGTCATCGGGTTCTACCCTAACGAACCACCGAGAGGAGCCGGGATGATCGCCACGCTCGAACGGTCTGACGCACAGGCTGTCGAGGAGATCGCCGCCGTAGACTGGCGCGTGATGTCTGACCAGCCAGCCTCCGCCGAGGACACGCGTACGCAGTTCGAGCAGCAGGCGCTGCCGTTCATGGACCAGCTGTACGCCGCGGCGATGCGGATGACGCGCAATCCGGCCGATGCCGCCGACCTCGTCCAGGAGACGTTCGTGAAGGCGTTCGCGTCGTGGAAGAGCTTCACCCAGGGCACGAACCTGAAGGCGTGGCTCTACCGGATCCTCACCAACACGTACATCAACACCTACCGGAAGAAGCAGCGCGAGCCCTTCCAGGGGGCGATCGACGAGCTGGAGGACTGGCAGCTCGGCGGAGCCGAATCGACGACGGCGATCAGCACGCGCTCGGCCGAGGCCGAGGCGATCGATCACATGCCGGCGTCGGTGGTGAAGGATGCGCTGCAGGCGATCCCGGAGGACTTCCGGCTGGCGGTGTACCTCGCCGATGTGGAGGGCTTCGCCTATCAGGAGATCGCCGACATCATGAAGACCCCAATCGGCACGGTCATGAGTCGTCTGCACCGAGGCAGGCGGATGCTGCGTGACCTCCTGGCCGATTACGCGAAAGAGCGCGGCATCGACACTGCCGCCACGGGAGCAAAGAAATGACGGACTGCGGCTGCGAGAAGGCACGGCGCGACCTCGAGGAGTACCTCCGCAACGAGGTGTGCAAGACCGAGCACACGGACATCACCGAGCACCTGGACAACTGCCCCGGATGCCGCGACGAGGCGCTGGTCGCCCGGACGCTCACCGAGGTCGTGGCCCGGGCGTGCAAGGAGACTGCGCCCGAGGAGCTGCGCGACCAGATCCTCGCGCGGCTGCGCGCCGCCCAGGCCACGCACTGATTCGCGTCGACCGCTGATCCCCTTCACCGCCGTGCACAACGGCGGGGATGCGCCGTGACACGCCGCCGGGCGCGGTTCGGTCCGCTGAGCGGTCAGATCGTCAGAGCCGCCCGCATGATCTCGGCCTGTTCGGCCGCGTGCACCTTCGGCGATCCGGTCGCGGTGGAGGCCATCGCGGGGCGCGAGATCAGCGCGATGTCGCGGCCGTCGAGGTGCTTGCTCAGTTCGAGGGCGATGAAGGGCCACGCGCCCTGGTTCTCGGGCTCGTCCTGCACCCACACCAGGTCGGCACCGGGGTATCTGGCCAGCACGCGGTGCAGCCCTTCGACGGGCGAGGGGTAGAACTGCTCCAGACGCACCAGGGCGATCCGCGGGTCGGGCTTCTTGTCCAGTTCGGCGCGCAGATCCCAGTGAAGCTTCCCGGAGTGGAGCAGCACCCGCTCCACCTTCGACGCCTCGATGCCGCGGTCGTCGTCGAGCACCGGTTCGAAGCGACCGGTGAGGAAGTCCTCGACCTTGCTGGTCGCTCCGCGCAGGCGCAGCATCGCCTTCGGAGTGAAGACGATGAGCGGGCGGCGGGGCCGTGCGTATGCCTGGCGACGCAGCAGGTGGAAGTACGAGGCGGGAGTCGACGGGCGAGCGACGATCATGTTGTCCTGCGCGCACATCTGCAGGTACCGCTCGATCCGCGCCGACGAGTGATCGGGCCCCTGACCCTCATACCCGTGGGGGAGGAGGAGCGTGACGCTGGACTGCTGGCCCCACTTCTGCTCGGCGGAGGAGATGAACTCGTCGATGACTGACTGGGCGCCGTTGGCGAAGTCGCCGAACTGCGCTTCCCACAGCACCAGCGCATCGGTGCGCTCGACCGAGTAGCCGTACTCGAAGGCCATCGCGGCGTACTCGCTGAGCAGGGAGTCGTAGACCCAGAAGCGGCCCTGGTTGTCGGCGAGGTTGGCAAGCGGGATCCACTCCTGGCCGTTCTGGCGATCGTGCAGCACCGAGTGGCGCTGCACGAAGGTGCCCCGCCGGGAGTCCTGACCCGCCAGGCGCACCGAGGTGCCCTCGACCAGCAGCGAGCCGAAGGCGAGGAGCTCGGCGAAGCCCCAGTCGATGTTGCCGTTCCGGCTCATGTCCAGGCGCTTGTCCAGCAGCTGCTGGAGCTTGCCGTGCACGGTGAACCCCTCGGGCTTGTTGACGAAGGCGTCGCCGATGAGGTGCACCATGTCGCGGGAGACACCCGTCGTGTCGAGCTCGCCCGCGGGCGTGGCCCCCGCGTCATCCGCATCCGGACCGACGGTCGGAGAAGACCCGGTCTCGGCCGCGTGCGTCTCGGCGAAGGCGATCTCCAGGCGGTTCTGGAAGTCGCGCTTGGCCTGTTCGTACTCTTCCTCGGTGATGTCTCCACGACCGACGAGAGCCTCGGTGTAGAGGCGGCGCACCGAGCGCTTGGCCTCGATGAGATTCGTCATCAACGGCTGAGTCATCGAGGGGTCGTCACCCTCGTTGTGGCCTCGGCGGCGGTAGCAGACGAGATCGATCACGACATCGCGGTGGAACTTCTCGCGGTAGGCGAAGGCGAGCTGCGCCACGCGGACGACGGCCTCGGGGTCATCGCCGTTGACGTGGAAGATGGGCGCCTGGATCGTCTTGGCGACATCGGTGGCGTACACCGAGGTGCGCGCATCGGTGGGCATCGTGGTGAAGCCGACCTGGTTGTTGACCACGATGTGCACGGTGCCGCCCGTGCGGTAGCCGCGCAGCTGCGACATCTGCAGCGTCTCGACGACCACGCCCTGTCCGGCGAAGGCCGCATCGCCATGGATGAGGACCGGCAGCCACGAGAACGTGCCGACGGGCTTGCGGTCCTGCCGGGCGCGCACGATGCCCTCCAGCACACCATCGACGGTCTCGAGGTGCGAGGGGTTGGCGGCGAGGTAGACGGGCAGCTCGCTGCCGTCGTCGGCGACGAAGGTGCCCTCCGTGCCGAGGTGGTACTTCACATCGCCCGAGCCGCGCTTGGCGCCCACGGCGACCGAGCCCTCGAACTCGCGGAACACCTGTCCGTAGGTCTTGCCGCCGATATTGGTCAGGACGTTCAGGCGGCCGCGGTGGGCCATGCCGATCGCCGCGCCGTCCAGGCCCGCCTGCGCGGCACCCTGCAGCACCTCGTCGAGCAGCGGGATGAGCGACTCGCCGCCTTCGAGGCTGAAGCGCTTCTGCCCGACGTACTTCGTCTGCAGGAAGGTCTCGAAGGCCTCGGCCTGGTTCAGCTTCGACAGGATGCGCAGCTGCTCGTCGTGGCCGGGCTTGGTGTACTTGACCTCGACGTTCTGCTGGAACCACAGCCGCTGCGCGGGGTCCTGGATGTGCATGTACTCCAGGCCGATCGTGCGGCAGTACGAGTCGCGGAGCACACCGAGGATCTCTCGGAGCTTCATCAGGCGCTTGCCGCCGAAGCCACCGGTGACGAACTCGCGGTCGAGATCCCAGAACGTCAGCCCGTGCTGCTCGATCTCGAGGTCGGGGTGGGTGCGCTGGACGTACTCGAGGGGGTCGATGTCGGCCATGAGGTGACCGCGCACGCGGAAGGAGTTGATGAGCTCCTGCACGCGAGCGGTCTTGTCCACGCGCTCGGCGATGTCGACGTTGATGTCGCTGGCCCAGTGGATCGGCGCGTAGGGGATGCGCAGTGCGGCGAAGATGTCGTCGTAGAAGCCGCGCTTGCCGATGAGCAGCTCGTGGATGATCTTGAGGAACTCGCCCGAGCCGGCACCCTGGATGACGCGGTGGTCGTAGGTGCTGGTGAGGGTGATCGTCTTGCCGATCGCCATCTCGTTGAGCGTCTTCTCGCTCGCACCCTGGAACTCGGCGGGGTAGTCCAGCGCGCCCGCGCCGACGATGCAGCCCTGACCCTTCATCAGGCGAGGCACCGAGTGGACGGTGCCGATGCCGCCCGGGTTGGTGAGGGAGATCGTGGTGCCCTGGAAGTCGCCGGCGGTCAGCTTGTTGCCCCGGGCGCGGGTGACCAGATCCTCGTACGAGGCGAGGTACTCGCTGAAGGTGAGGCTCTCGGCGCGCTTGATGCTGGGAACCAGCAGCGACCGGGTGCCGTCGGGCTTGGGCAGGTCGATGGCGATGCCGAGGTTGATGTGCGCGGGGGCGACCACCGAGGGCTTGTCATCGACTTCGGCGTAGAAGACGTTCTGGCTCGGGAACTCCTTCAGTGCCTGGATCATCGCCCAGCCGATGAGGTGGGTGAAGCTGATCTTGCCGCCGCGTGTGCGCGCCATGTGGTTGTTGATGACGATGCGGTTGTCGATCATCAGCTTCGCGGGCACCGTGCGCACGCTCGTCGCCGTCGGGACGGTCAGCGACTGGTCCATGTTGGCCGCGAGGGTCTTCGTCATCCCCTTGAGGACCGTGACCTTGTCCTCGTCGGTCTGCTCCTGCGCCGCTGACGGCGTGACCTTCGGAGCCTGCGCCGGAATCGGCTGCGGGGCGGCGGGCTTCGCGGTCGTGCGCGCGACCGGCTGAGCGCCGATCACGGGTACCGGTGCGGTGATCGGGTGGGCGTCGTTGGCGTGGGCGGGAGGGGCCGGCTCAGGGGATGCCGCAGGCGCGGCGTCGGCCGCAGGCGTCGCCTGCGAGCCGGCGTCATCCGTGTTCTCGCCGTCCACTTCGACGGGGTGATAGGCCTCGAGGATCGGCCACCACTCCTTGTCCACGGAGTTCTTGTCGACCTTGTACTGCTCGTACAGTTCATCGACCAGCCATTCGTTGGCCCCGAACTCTCCCTCGCTCGACACCCCGACGCCGGTCACCTGGCTCGACACGCTCGATCGCCTGCTTTCATCGCCGAAATTCGTCTGTCGTACAGGTCTCGGTACGGCCCGCACGCACGATTGTTAAGACTAACCCAGTCTGCGCGGGCCGTTTCGGGTCCACTTCCGCCCAGTGGGCCGAGAATCGCCTTTCTTCACCTGGCCGCAAAGGTCTCTAGGATCGGTGCAATGGAGTTCTACGGCGAGAAACCGCAGGTCGACCTCACCTACTCGGACGTGTTCCTGGTTCCCCGCCACTCGGCGATCACGAGCCGGCTCGACGTCGATCTCGCGCCCGCGGACGGCACGCCCGCGACCCTCCCGCTCGTATCGGCCAACATGAACTCGGTGACGGGGGCGCGGCTGGCGGCCACCCTCGCGCGGCGGGGCGGGCTGGGCGTCCTGCCGCAGGACCTGCCCCTGCAGGAGCTCGACGCGGCGATCCGGTGGGTCAAGGCGCAGCCCGTGCCGTGGGACACCCCGCTGGTGCTGCCCTCGTCGGCGACCGTCGCCGACGCCGCTCGGCTCCTCCCGGCCACCGAGGGACACGGCATCGTCGTCAGCGATGCGCCCGCCGGACGCGCGCACATCGACGACGTCCACGGCGTGGTTCCCGCTCGCAGGCTGGGATCCGCTCTTCCCGATGCGCGCCTCGGCGATCTCGCCCGCGGGCATGCCGCGTCGATCGATGCGGACGACGTCGACGACGCCCGGCATGCCTTCGATCTCATCGTGGGCGCCGACGCCGAGACGGTGTGCGTGCTGCATCACGGTTTCGTCATCGGCACGCTGTCGCGGCGCAGCGCGCTGCGTACCACGCTCTACCGCCCCGCCGTCGACGCCGCGGGGCGCCTCGCCGTCGCGGCGGCCGTCGGCATCAACGGCGATGTCGCGGCGAAGGCGCGCGCGCTCGTGGCGGCCGGTGTCGACGTCCTCGTCGTCGACACCGCGCACGGTCATCAGGACGGCATGCTCCGGGCCCTCCGTGCGGTGTCGGCCGCGAACCTCGGTGTGCCGATCGTCGCGGGCAACATCGTCACCTCCGACGGGGTCGCAGACCTCGTCGATGCCGGGGCGACCATTGTGAAAGTCGGCGTCGGCCCCGGTGCGATGTGCACCACGCGCATGATGACGGCCGTCGGTCGCCCCCAGTTCTCCGCCGTCCTCGAGACCGCCGAGGCCGCGCGGGCCCGCGGCGCGCACGTGTGGGCCGACGGCGGGGTGCGCTACCCCCGCGACGTCGCTCTGGCGCTGGCGGCCGGGGCCGCCTCGGTCATGATCGGCTCCTGGTTCGCGGGCACGATCGAAGCCCCCGGTGAGCTGCTGCGGGATGACGCGGGCCGGGCGTACAAGGAGTCGTGGGGCATGGCGTCGACCAAGGCGGTGCAGGAGCGCTTCGGCCGCCTCGATCCCTACGAACGAGCACGCAAGGAGCTCTTCGCAGAGGGGATCTCGTCGTCGAAGATCTACCTCGACCCGCTCCGCCCCGGACTCGAGGACCTGCTCGACATGATCACCTCGGGCGTGCGGTCGTCCTTCACCTACGCGGGCGCGCACACCGTGGCGCAGTTCCACGAGCGCGCCCGCGTGGGCCTGCAGTCCGCCGCCGGGTACGAGGAGGGCAAGGCGCTCCCCGTCAGCTGGTGAGGCTGCTCACAGCGGGTACTGTCCCGGCTCCCGCCGCATCGTGATCCAGCGGGTCTCGGTGAACGCGTCGATGTTCGCCTGCGCACCGCCGTGACGCGACCCGGTGCCCGAGGCGCCGATGCCGCCGAACGGGGCGTTGGCCTCGTCATTGACGGTCTGATCATTCACGTGCACGATCCCCGACGGGATGCGCCGCGCCATCTCCCAGCCCGCCATCGCATCGGCGGTGACGATACCGAGCGACAGGCCGTACTCGGTGTCGGAAGCCAGGGCCACCGCCTCCTCATCGGTCGCGAACGACACCACCGACGCGACCGGGCCGAAGACCTCGTCGCAGTAGGCGGCGGCGTCTTTCGGCGGGTTCGCGAGCACCGTCGGGCGGTAGAAGAGGTCCTCGTACGTGCCACCCGCCGCAAGGCGTGCACCCTGGGCGACGGCGTCCTGCACGAGGGTGTGCACGCGGTCGCGCTGGACCTCGTCGATGAGGGGCCCGAGGTGCACCTGCCCCGCGGCCGGATCGCCGACGACCATCGACTCGGCCTTGGCGGCGAGCTTTTCCACGTAGGCGTCGAAGAGCGACTCGTGCACGATGTGGCGGCCCACGGTCATGCAGATCTGACCCTGGTGGAGGAAGGACCCCCACGTGGCCAGATTGACCGCTTCGTCGACGTCGGCGTCGTGGCGGATGACGAACGCGGAGTTGCCGCCGAGCTCGAGGTGCGCCCGGGTGAGGTGGCGCCCGGCGAGCTCGCCCACCGCACGCCCTGCGCGGGTGGAGCCGGTGAACGCCACGACCCGCACGCGCGGGTCGGCGACCATCGCCTCGCCGACATCGGCGCCACCGGGCACGAGCTGCAGCAGGCCCTTGGGCAGACCCGCCTCCTCGAAGATGCGCACCATGCTGACCCCGCCAGTGATGACGGTGCGGGGGTCGGGCTTGAGCAGCACGGCGTTGCCGAGGGCGAGCGCCGGGGCGACGGCGCGGATGCCGAGGATCAGCGGAACGTTGAAGGGCGAGATGACCCCCACCACGCCGACGGGGACCTGCTGAGCCAGAGACAGCCGAGGCTCCTCGCTGGCGAGGATCGAACCGAGGGGAGCCGAGGGGAGCGCTGCGGCCTCGTAGCACTCGGCGGCCGTGACGTGCAGGGCGAAGCCGGCGAGGGGCGGGATGGCGCCGACCTCGCGGACGTTCCAGCCCATGATCTCCTCGGCATGCTGCTCCCACAGCTGCGCCGCCTTGCGCAGAACGCCGGCGCGCACCGGGTGCGGGGTGGCCGCCCACTCCCGCTGGGCGCGCGCGGCTCCCTCGGCCGCTTTCGCGACATCGGCGGGCCCGGCCATTCCGACCATCGCGAGCGTGTCGCCGGTCGCGGGTTCGACGGAGGCGATCCGACCTCCGTCGCCGGGCACCCAGGCTCCGTCGATGTGGATGAGCCCGGCGAAGACGTCGGGGTCGATGAGGGGCGAGGTGGTGGTGAGAGAGTCGGTGACGGTCGACATCGTTGTTCCTTCGTCAGGTGCGCGCGTCCAGCGGATGGATGCGCATGAATGCGTGTGGGGAAGCGTACGACGATCGGGGCCGCCCGGGGAGCGGGAATCCCACTCATCGGCACATCCCTCCCCGGGACGATCGACCACGTCCTGCCGTAGACTTCTCGGCGAGATGGACGACCCTCCCAGTTGTAGACCCTGGCCCCACCGCCCCGCCCCCACGCTGATCGGGGGTGACGCGTGATGGATTACGTCATGTTGGGCGTGGGGCTCCTGCTGACCGTCGGCACCGGCCTGTTCGTCGCGAGCGAGTTCGCGCTGGTGAATCTCGACCGTGCCGACCTCGAGGCCCGCCAGGAGGCGGGGGAGTCGCGGCTGTCGCTGACCATCAGCGCGCTGCGCATCACCTCCACGCACCTCTCGAGCGCCCAGCTGGGCATCACCCTGACGACGCTGCTGACCGGGTACACGATGGAGCCCGCGATCTCCAACCTGCTGCGGCCGGTCCTGGTCGGCTGGGGATGGCCGGAGGGCGTGGTCGTGGCGTTGTCGTCGATCATCGGGGTCTCCATCGCCACGGTGTTCTCGATGATCATCGGCGAGCTCGTCCCGAAGAACTTCGCGCTGGCCGTCCCCCGCCAGACCGCCAAGCTCGTGATGCCCTTCCAGGCGGCGTTCACCACGGTCTTCCGTCCCGCCATCCGGCTTCTCAACGGCAGCGCCAACGCGGTGCTGCGAGCCCTCGGCGTCGAGCCGAAGGAGGAGCTGTCGGGAGCGCGCACGGCCGAGGAGCTCTCCAGCCTCGTCCGACGTTCGGCGAGCGCCGGCGTCCTGGAGAAGGACACCGCCAGCCTCCTGGACCGGAGCTTGAACTTCGCCCGGCTCACCGCGGCCGACGTGATGACGCCGCGCCCCAGCATCCATGCCCTGTCGTCGTCGGACAGCGCGGACGACGTCATCCAGCTCGCGCGTCGGACGGGTCATTCGCGCTTCCCCGTGACGGGGGAGTCGATGGACGACATCACCGGCATCGTGCACCTGAAGGCCGCGATCGGCGTGCCGCGGGAGCGGCGTGCCGACGTGCCGGCCGCGGCGCTGGCGAGCGAGGTCCTGCGGGTGCCCGAGGCGGTGCACCTCGACGCCCTGGTTTCGGAGCTGCGGGCCCGCGGATATCAGATGGCCGTCGTCGTCGACGAGTACGGCGGCACGGCGGGCGTGGTCACCCTCGAAGACCTCGTGGAGGAGATCGTCGGCGAGGTGCTCGACGAGCACGACCGCCGCCGCGCCGGCATCGTGCGCGGAAGCGGCTACGTGAGCTTCCCCGGCGAGCTGCGCCCCGACGAGGTGCGCGACCGCACCGGCATCCGCATCCCCGAGGGAGACGTGTACGACACCGTGGGTGGATTCATCATGAGCGTCCTCGAGCGCATCCCCGCCGTCGGCGACACGGTGAGCATCGAGGACGGCGACCTGGAGGTGCAGCGGATGGACGGCCGCCGCGTCGACCGGGTGCGCTTCACCCCGGCGGTCGTCGCCGCCCACACCCCGGCGGGGGGTGAGGATCGATGAGCGATTGGGCGGGACTCGCCTGGCTGGTCGTGCTGCTCCTCGGCAACGCCTTCTTCGTCGGCGCCGAGTTCGCCGTGATCTCGGCGCGGCGCTCGCAGATCGAGCCGCTGGCAGAGAGGGGCGTGCGCGCCGCTCGCACCGCGTTGTACGCCATGGAGCACGCGACCCTGATGCTCGCGACCTCGCAGCTGGGCATCACGATCTGCTCGCTGTTGATCCTGAACGTCTCCGAACCCGCCATCCACCACCTCCTCGAAGAGCCGCTGGCCCTCACGGGCCTCCCCGAGGGACTCGTCGACGCGATCGCCTTCGCCATCGCGCTCGTGCTGGTGTCGTACCTCCACGTCGTCTTCGGCGAGATGGTGCCGAAGAACCTCGCCTTCTCGGTGCCCGACCGCGCGGTGCTGATGCTCGCCGCCCCGCTGGTGTGGGTGTCCAAGGTCTTCCACCCGGTGATCTTCACGCTCAACTGGATCGCCAACCACATCGTGCGGCTGTTCCGGGTGGAGCCGAAGAACGAGGCCGCCTCGACGTTCACGCTCGAGGAGGTCGCCACGATCGTCAACCAGTCGCGCATCGAGGGTGTACTGGACGACTCGGCCGGGACGGTCGCGGCGGTGATGGAGTTCACCGACAAGCAGGCGAAGGACATCGCCGTGCCCCTGGCCGACCTCGTGACCCTCCCCGAGACCACCACGCCCGGCGACATCGAGCGTGCCGTGGCCCGGCACGGCTTCTCGCGGTACGTCATCGTCGGCGCCGACGGCGCCCCGGTGGGCTACGTGCATCTGAAGGACATCCTCCGCGTGGCCGAGGGGCCGGATGCCGCGGTGAACACCCCCATCCCGCCCAAGCGCATCCACCACATGGTGCCGGTGCAGGAGACCACCGACCTCGAGGACGCCCTCGCGCTCATGCGGCGCGACGGTCGCCACCTCGCCCAGGTGCGCGACCAGGGCGGGACGACCACCGCGGTGCTCTTCCTCGAGGACGTCATCGAAGAGCTCGTCGGAGAGGTGCAGGACGCGACGCGGCGCCGTCGCTGAGGCCGAGGCGAGGATCCGGACCCCTGAGTAGGGTGACGGGATGAGCACCTGGGACCTGTCCGCCACCGCGGCAGAGCTGCACGCCCCCACCGGCACCGACGACAAGTACCGCCGAGGCGTCATCGGCATCCGCACCGGCTCGGAGCAGTACCCCGGCGCCGCGGTGCTGGGCGTCGAAGCGGCGTGGCGGACCGGTGTCGGCATGGTCCGATACCTCGGTCCCGACCGGCCCACCGCGCTCGTCCTGCACCGCCGACCCGAGACGGTCACCTCGAGCGGGCGGGTGCAGGCCTGGGTGATCGGGTCGGGAACGGATGCCGCAACCAGGCCGCGCGGCGAGGGGTCGGCGCTTCGCGACATCCTCTCCCGTCCTGAACCGGTCGTCGTCGACGCCGGTGCCCTCGACCTCGTCGCCGACGGAGCGCGCGAGGGCGGGGTGCGGATCCTCACGCCGCACGATCGGGAGCACGACAGGTTGCGGGAGGCTGTCGGGCTGCCCCCCCTCGGCCCCGACGCCGGCGATCGGCGCGTCGATGGAGCCTCCGAGACCGCCCGCCGCACCGGCGCGGTGGTGGTGCTGAAGGGTGCGCGGACGGTCGTCGCTGAGCCGGGGGGATGGCACGCCGTGATCGCACAGGACGGCACCTCGTGGCTGGCGACCGCCGGCACCGGAGACGTGCTCGCGGGCGTCCTCGGCGCGGTCATGGCCGGTGCGGCGGCCCGCGAGGAGCGGGGGACGAACGCCGGGGATGGCGGGGGAGAGGCCGGTCTCGTGCCGTGGGCCCGGCGCGCCGCCGCCGCGGTGTGGCTGCATCAGCGCGCGGGCGCGCGGGCCGCCGAGCGGGCTGCGGGCGGCGCAGGGCGCGGTGGCGGACCCGTCACGGCGCTGGATGTGGCCGGGGCCCTCCCCGCCGTCGTCGCCGACGTGCTCGCCGACTGAGTCCGGCGCAGCGCCTTCGGGCAGACAGGGCGGTGCGGGCACCGCGTCCTAGGATGGGCGCGTGTCGAAGCGGGCGGTGCTCTGGGTCGCGTTCGTGCTGGTGCATGTCGCGGTGGCGGTGCTCGGCTTCCTCCAACCCAATCAGCCGATGGGCGATGTGTACATGGTCTACGAGCCGTGGGCGAGCCGCGCGGCGGCCGGCGCAGGGGTCGTCGGGATCACCGAAACCTGGGTCTACCCCGCCCTGGCACTTCTTCCCCTCCTCCTCACCCATGTGCTCGCGCCGCTGTTCGGCTCCTACATCGTCGCGTGGGCGGTCGTCGTCACCCTCGCGGATGCCGTGGCCTTCGCGCTCCTCGTCGGGCGGGGCCGGTCGCAGGGCCGGACGGTCGCGGCGTGGTTCTGGCTGGTGTTCATCCTGGCGCTGGGTCCGGTGGGGATGTACCGCCTGGACGCGATCACCGTGCCCCTCGCCGTCGCGGGCTGCCTCTGGCTGCTGACCCGCCCCTGGCTTGCGGCGCTCCTCCTCGCCGCGGCGACCTGGATCAAGGTGTGGCCCGCGGCGCTCCTCCTCGCCGCCGTGATCGCGGTGCGCCGCCGACTCGCGATCGTCGGCGCCGCCGCGGCGCTGTCGACGATCGTGATGGGGGTCGTCGTCGCCGTCGGCGGCGTCGCGCACGTGTTCGGCTTCGTCTTCGACCAGACCGAGCGCGGCCTGCAGGTCGAGGCCCCGGTCAGCGCGTTCTGGCTGTGGCGCGCCGTCGCGGGCTTCGCAGACTCGCGCGTGTCCTACGACGACGACCTCCTCACCTGGCAGGTGAGCGGCCCCGGGGCCGCGGCGGTGAGCGATGCGATGACCGCCGTGATGGTGGCGGCGATGGCTCTGCTGACGGTGATCGGAGCGGTACGCATACGCCGCGGCATCCCGTTCCTGCGGGTCTTCCCCGCTCTTGCGCTCGGCCTCGTGCTGGTGTTCATCGTGACCAACAAGGTCGGTTCGCCCCAGTACCTCACCTGGATCATCGCGCCGCTGGTCGTCGGGCTGGTTCTCGACCGTGACCGCTGGTGGTCGCCGGCCTGCCTGGCGCTCGTCGCAGCCGCCCTCACCCAGCTGGTCTACCCGCTCTGGTACGACCGCGTGCTCGGCGGGGACCCGATCGCCGTGGGCGCGCTCACGCTCCGCAACATCCTCCTCGTGGCGCTCCTGGTGTGGAGTGTCGCGCTGCTCGTCCGAACGCCCCGGCGCTCGCCGGCACCCGTCGTCGTCGACACCCTGACCTGATCCGCCACCCGAGAGGACCCCATGCTCGTCGCCTTCTCCGTTGCTCCGAGCGGCACCGGCCGCTCCGACGGCTCCGTTCACGATGCCGTCGGAGCCGCCGTCCGTGTGGTGCGCAGCTCCGGGCTGCCGCACCGCACCACGTCGATGTTCACCGAGGTGGAGGGGGAGTGGGATGAGGTGATGGACGTCGTCCGGCGAGCGACCGAGGCGGTCCTGCCCTTCGGCTCGCGGGTCTCACTCGTGCTCAAGGCCGACATCCGGCCGGGGCGGACGGGCGAGATCGACGCCAAGATCGAGCGCCTCGAGCGCGCGATCGGCGACGAATCCCGCCCCGACGTCGAGGCGTGACCGCGTCGGTGCCCGACGAGCCGGGGGCGGCGTCTGCGTCCGCGGCCGATCGGCTGGCCCGGGTGCTCGCCGACGCGTCCGGGCAGTCGCGCCCGCGCGTGGAGCGAGACGGCAACGATCCCGACGTTCCCGTCGCAGGCACCGCGGTCCTGCTGCGCGATACGGCCCGCGGACCGGAGGTGCTCATGCTGGAGCGCCCCGGCCGGGGGTCCTTCGCCGGGGCGTGGGTGTTCCCCGGCGGCAAGGTCGAGCCCGGTGATGCCGAGGGTGCGGGAGCGGCCGGTGAGGAAGCCGCGGCGCGGCGCGCGGCCGCGCGGGAGACGCGCGAGGAGGTGGGCCTCGTGCTCGACGGCGAGGCCCTGACCACGCTCTCGCGGTGGGATCCGCCTCCGGGCCTTGCGCTTCGGATCCGCACCTGGTTCTTCGTCGCGGGTCTGCGCGGTGACCTGGCCGCCGAAACGGACGGCCTCGCCCTCGCCGACGGAGAGGTCGTGCGCGCGCAGTGGCTTGCGCCCGGCGCGGCACTTGCCGCGCACGGGCGGGGGGACCTCGTGCTGTATCCGCCCACCTGGGTGACCCTTCACGACCTGGTCGACGCGACGAGCGTCGACGAAACGCTGCGGAGAACCCGGATGGCCCGGGTGCGGCGCTTCGACACGGTGGCTCGGACGGGACCCGACGGTCCGATCCTTCTCTGGGCAGAGGACGCGGAGTTCGACGCGCCCGGTCCTGGCATCGCCCGTCACCGGCTGGAGATCGGACGTCTCCCGTGGCGGTACCTGCGCAGCTAGGTCGCGAGCAGTCGCCCGAGGTGGAGTCCCACCGGCGAGGTCTCGATGAGGAAGCCGTCGTGGCCGAAGTCGCTGACGAGCTCGACAGCGCGGTCGCCGTCGATGTTGTGGCGGAGTCCGCGCGCGATGCGGTGCTGGCCGTCGACGGGGAAGAGGCGGTCGCTGTCGATCCCGAGCACGAGGGCGCGGGCCGTCACCCGCCCCAGGGCGCTTTCGACCCCGCCGCGGTCGCGGCCGATGTCGTGCGAGTTCATCGCCTCGACGAGGGTCAGGTAGCTGTTGGCGTCGAAGCGACGGGTGAACTTGTTGCCGTGGAAGTCCAGGTAGCTCTCCACGGCGAAGCGCCCGCCGTGGCCGAGCGGGCTCACCCCCGACTGCCACGACCGCTGGAAGCGCTGGTTCAGCTCTGTCGGCGAGCGGTAGTTCAGCAGGGCCATCCGTCGCGCGAGCGCGAGCCCCCGATGCGGACCGTCGCCGTCGCCGGCGTCGTAGTACTCGCCGCTCTGGAAGCGGGGATCGATCCGGATCGCCTCGAGCTGCACCGAGTTCAGCGCCACCTGGTCGGCCGTCGTCACCGGCGGGGCCGACAACACTGCCATCCGTTCCACCCGTTCCGGGTGCGAGACGGCCCACTCCAGCGCGTGCATCCCTCCCATCGAGCCGCCGACCACCGCACCCCAGGCGTCGATCCCCAGTGCGTCGGCGAGCCGCACCTGGGCGGCGACCTGATCGCGGACGGTGAGGTAGGGGAAGCGGGAGGCCCACTCGTAGCCGTCGGGCGCGATGCTCGCGGGTCCCGTCGAGCCCTGGCATCCGCCCAGCATGTTCGGCGCGACGACGAACCAGCGGTCGGTGTCGATCGGCCTGCCCGGGCCGACGATGTCGTCCCACCAGCCGTCGGTGGGGTGCCCGGGCCCCGCCTCGCCGGTGACGTGGCTGTCGCCGGTGAGGGCGTGGAGGACCAGCACCGCGTTGTCGCGCGCCGGGTTGAGCTCACCCCAGGTCTCGAACGCGATGCGGATGCCGGGGAGTTCGCGCCCGCCCTCGGTGCGGAACGCGCCGAACGCGGCGAACTGGCGTGCTCCCGCGGGGTCGCCGTCGCGCCAGGCTCCGGTCACGGGCGGGCGGCCGAGGAGCAGACGGGCGTCGGCCTCGGTCACGGGTGCGCTCGGCACCGTGTCTTCGGAGGTCTGCCAGTCCATGCCTGCCATTCTCGCCGCTGGTCGCGCCGGCCAGCGCTCTGTTACGACCCGGGCTATGGTGGGGCCGGGGGGACGGACGTGAACACAGCACACGACACGACGCGCCGCGAGATCATCGCGCAGTACGGCGTCGTCGGGGAACCCCCTGAGCCCGACCTCGAGGGTCTGGTGCAGCTGGCCGCGACGATCTCGGGCGTGCCGACCGCGGTGATCAACATCATCGACGATCGGCACCAGCATCAGATCGCCACGGTGGGGATCTCTCCCTCCGTCTGCGCCCGAGAGGACTCGATGTGCGCCGTCGTCTTCGCGGGTGCCGAGCGGGTCGTCGTCAGCGACGCGCGTCGCGACGAGCGGTTCGCGGCGAATCCGTTCGTCACCGGTGACATCGCCCGCATCAGGTTCTACGCCTCGAGCCCGCTCGTGACGCCGAGAGGAGTCCCGATCGGGACGCTGTGCGTCTTCGACGACACCCCCGGCCTGCTCACCGAGGAACAGGGCCGCGCGCTCGACGTCCTCGCCCATCAGGTGGTCGACGTGTTGGAGCTGCGCAGACTCGCGCGTGAGCTCAGACGATCCAACGACGCGCTGGAGGGTTTCGCCCGCCAGGTGAGCCACGACCTGCGCAACCCCCTCACCGCGATCAGCGGCTTCCTCGAACTCGCCGTCGACAGTCCGGAGCTCGCCGACGCACCCGTCGCGGCCCGCGCGATCGAGAGGGCGGAGGCAGCGGCCCACCGCATGTCCGTGATGTTGGACGATCTCCTCGCGTTCGCCCGCGTGGGCGGCGTGCCGCCCACCACGGTGAGTGTCGATGTCGGGGATCTCCTCGACGAGATCCAGGAGGATCTGCACGCAGCCCTCAGCGAGAGCGGTGCCCGCATCGATGTCACGGCCTCGACCGAGATCGAGGGAGACCGCACCATGCTCCGCGTCCTGGTGGAGAACCTCGTCGCCAACGCGGTGAAGTTCGCCGCCGCCGCAGGTCGCAGGCCGCACATCGATGTCCACGTGGAGAGGTCGTCATCGGGCATCCGGCTGATCGTCGACGACGACGGTCCGGGCATCCCCGAAGACGAACGTGAACGCGTCTTCGGGCTGATGGAGCGGGGCCACAACGCGCTCGCACCGGGCCTCGGGATCGGGCTGGCCACCTGCCGTCGCATCGCCGAAGCGCACGGCGGGCGGATCGGCATCAGCGATTCCCCGCTCGGCGGGGCCCGCGTGTGGGTGACTCTGCCCGGATCTCGCCGTTTCGAGCCCGCCGCGGTCTGAGCGCACGATGATGGGAGCATGGCGCGCTTCCTTCTCATCGCCGCATCCAGCGACATCGGTCAGGCCACCGCAGAACTGCTCCGACACAGCGGGCACGAGGTCGTCACGACGGCGCGCGGCGAGGGCACCATCACTCCCGACCACGTCGTGGACGCCACCGACTTCGCCGCCGTCGATGAGGTCTTCGCTGCGGCGGGAGAACTCGACGGCGTCGCCTGCTTCGCCGGGTCGCTGCTGCTCAAGCCCGCGCATCTGACGACCGCCGAAGAGTACGACGACGTGATCGCCGCGTCGCTCACAACCGCATTCGCGACCGTGCGGGGTGCCGGCAAGCACCTGAAGCGGGGCGGATCGGTCGTGCTCGTGTCATCCGCAGCGGCTCTGCACGGAACCGCCAATCACGAGGCCATTGCCGCCGCGAAATCGGGGGTGATCGGGCTCGCGCTGTCTGCGGCTGCGACCTACGCGTCGCGGAATCTCCGTGTCAACGCCGTCGCGCCGGGGCTCACCGAGACGTCGCTGACTGCATCGCTGACCGAGACCGAGGGGGCGCGGAAGGTGTCGGAGGCGATGCACGCCCTCGGGCGCCTGGGCAAGCCCGACGACGTCGCACGGGCGGTGGCCTTCCTGCTGGACCCCGCGAACGACTGGGTCACCGGTCAGGTGCTCGCCGTCGACGGGGGCCTGGCACGAGTGCGCCCGCGCATGAAGGTCTGACGCGGGGCGCGCGCGCCGCGCGCGCTCTCACGCCGGCGCGCCCGCGCCCCCCGCGTTCACGCGCCCACGCGGCTTTTCGCGCTCGTGAGGGCGAAAAGGGGCGAATTGGTCCGCGTGAGCGCGGATCTCCTCGTGGCGGAGAAGAGCGGGGCGAGCGTCACCCGCACGCAAGCAACGCCCCGCGAGCGGTCCAGCTGCTCGCGGGGCGTCGACGTGGAGCGGGTCAGGCGCGGGCGGCCTCCGACACGCGGCGCGCGGCTGCGAGGGCCTGCTCCAGGTCGGCCGTGAGGTCGTCGACGTTCTCGATCCCCACCGACAGACGCACGAGACCCGGGGTGACCCCCGCCGTCAGCTGCTGCTCCGGGGTCAGCTGCGAGTGCGTGGTGGATGCGGGGTGGATGACGAGCGAGCGGACATCGCCGATGTTGGCCAGGTGGCTGAACAGAGTCAGCGAGTTCACGAACTCGCGACCGGCGTCCACGCCGCCCTTCAGCTCGAACGACAGCACGGCGCCCACACCCTTCGGCGCGTAGCGGTTGGCTGCGGCGTACCACGGCGAGGTGGGAAGGCCCGAGTAGTTCACCGAGGCCACGTCGGACTGGTTCTCCAACCACTCCGCGATCTCCTGGGCGTTCTGCACGTGCCGCTCGATGCGCAGCGACAGCGTCTCGATGCCCTGCAGCAGCAGCCAGGCGCTGTTGGGGGAGATGGACGCGCCGAGGTCGCGCAGCAGCTGCACCCGCGCCTTGATGATGTAGGCCAGGCCGTCGCCCACCGCCGCGGTGTAGCTCGCGCCGTGGTACGAGGGGTCGGGCTCGGTGAACCCCGGGAAGCGGTCGACGTTCTTCGACCACTCGAACGACCCGCCGTCGACGATGACGCCGCCGATGACGGTGCCGTGACCGCCGAGGAACTTCGTCGCCGAGTGCAGCACGATGTCGGCGCCGTGCTCGAACGGGCGGATCAGGTACGGGGTGGCGATGGTGTTGTCGACGATCAGCGGCACACCGGCCTCGTGCGCCACGTCGGCGACGGTGCGGATGTCGAGGACGTTGATCTTGGGGTTGCCGATCGTCTCGGCGAAGAACGCCTTCGTGTTCGGCCGCACCGCCCGACGCCACTCCTCGGCGTCATCCTGGTT
This sequence comes from Microbacterium sp. AK009, assembly GCF_013410955.1. GTDB lineage: Bacteria > Actinomycetota > Actinomycetes > Actinomycetales > Microbacteriaceae > Microbacterium. The sequence goes on from NZ_JACCCG010000001.1 coordinate 771,845, forward strand.
CTCGACGAAGGTGACCTCGATGCCGAGCTTGGCCAGGGTGTACTTGAACAGGTTGTACGTGCCGCCGTAGATCGAGCTCGACGAGACGAAGTGGTCGCCCGCCTGGGCGAGGTTGAGGATCGCGAAGGTCTCGGCGGCCTGGCCGCTGGAGACCAGCAGTGCGCCGGTGCCGCCCTCGAGCGCCGCGATGCGCTGCTCGACGACATCCTGCGTGGGGTTCTGGATGCGGGTGTAGATGTTGCCGAACTCCGCAAGGGCGAACAGGTTGGCCGCGTGGTCGGTGTTGTCGAACACGTAGGACGTGGTCTGGTAGATGGGCGTCGCGCGGGCCTTCGTCACCGGATCGGGCTGTGCGCCCGAGTGGATCTGCTTGGTCTCGAAACGCCAGTTCTCGGGGGCGGACATGGGCGGCTCCTACCGGTCGATGGGTGTCGCGGCGGGTTCCGCGACCTCTTCGAGGGTACGGAAGGGCCCCCTTGTCGACAACGCCGGGGAAATGTGACGTAATGCGGGCGCGCGCGGGCCGTGCGTCCGGCGCCGGGTGCTGCTTGTAGCGTGAGGAGTATGACCGATGCCTCGACGACGGATGCTGCAGATCGACCGACCGCCCGGCGTGCGGTGGTGACAGGGGCCAGCTCGGGAATCGGCGAGGCGACGGCGCGGAAGCTCCGCGCGCTCGGCTGGGACGTCGTCGCCGTGGCGCGGCGGGCGGAGCGGCTCGCGGCGCTGAAGCACGAGATCGGCGTGGTCGCGTTCGCCGCCGACCTCACCGCCGGAGCCGATGTCGAGGCGCTCGCCGAGTGGCTGGCGGAGACCGGACCGGTCGATGCCCTCGTCAACGTCGCCGGGGGAGCTCGCGGCACCGACCGCGTCGAGGACGGCGACCCGGACGACTGGCAGTGGATGTTCGAGGTCAACGTGCTCGCCACGCAGCGCCTCACCGCCGCCCTGCTGCCGCTGCTGCGCCGCACGGCGGCCGATCGGGAGTCGCACGCCGACGTTGTCTTCGTCACCTCGACCGCCGCGCAGATCGCCTACGCCGGCGGTGCCGGCTACAACGCGGCGAAGGCCGGGCAGTCGATGATCGCGCACGCGCTGCGCCTCGAGCTCAACGGCGAGCCGCTGCGGGTCATCGAGATCGCGCCGGGAATGGTGCAGACCGAGGAGTTCACGCTCAACCGCCTCGGCGGTGACCGCGCCGCGGCCGACCGCGTGTACGAGGACGTCCAGGCGCCGCTCACCGGCGACGACGTCGCCGACGTCATCGGCTACGCCCTGTCGGCGCCCGGGCACGTCAACCTCGACCTCGTCACGATGCGACCGGTCGCGCAGTCGGCGCAGCACCTCCTGGCCCGCGGGCCGCTGCACGTGCGCAGCGCCGGATGATGGCTCGTTCGCTCGACGAACTGGCCACCGCAGGTCTTCTGGATGCCGGGTGGGCGGCCGCCCTCGCCCCCGTCGCCCCCGACATCGCCGCCCTCGGCGAGCGCCTGCGCGCCGAGACCGCAGCGGGTGGGCACTACCTCCCCGCGGGTGACCGCGTGCTGCGCGCCTTCTCCCGCCCGCTCGATGAGGTGAAGGTGCTCATCGTCGGACAGGATCCGTACCCCACGCCGGGTCATCCGATCGGCCTCTCCTTCGCCGTCGATCCGCGTGTGCGGCCGCTGCCGCGGAGCCTTGGGAACATCTATCGCGAACTGAGCGACGACCTCGGCATCGACCCCGTCGCCCACGGCGATCTGTCGGCGTGGAGCGGCCAGGGCGTCATGCTGCTGAACCGCGTGCTCACCGTCCGTCCCGGGGAGCCCGGCTCCCACCGCGGCTGGGGCTGGGAAGGCGTCACCGATCACGCCATCCGCGTCCTCGCCGCACGTGATCGACCGCTCGTGTCGATCCTCTGGGGGAGGGATGCCGCAACCCTCCGCCCGCTCCTGGGCGACACCGCCGTCATCTCCTCGGCGCATCCGTCGCCGCTCTCGGCCAGCCGAGGATTCTTCGGGTCGCGGCCGTTCTCACGCGCGAACGAGATGCTCGCAGCCCAGGGTGCGGAACCGGTGGACTGGCGCCTTCCGGCCGCCGCGTAGGCTGTCGCCATGCTGGAGGAGGAGTACGAGACGGCAAGGCGCCGGCTCCCCCGTCATCTCCGCCGCAGACCCGAGCCGGAGCGCCCGTTCTCGTTCGAGATCCGCCCGGTCGTCGACGGCGACATCCCCGACATCCGTGAGATCTACAACTACTACGTCACCAACTCGGTGGTGACCTTCGACGAGAAGAAATGGACCGTCGCGCAGTGGCGTGAGAAGGTCGCGCACCTGAACAAGCTCGGACTGCCGTTCCTCGTCGCCGAGTCGCCTTCCGGCCAGGTGCTCGGCTACGCCTACGTGCAGCCGATGTCGAGCAAGTCCGCCTACCGCTATTCCGTGGAGAACTCCATCTACCTCGGACAGGCCGCGACCGGGAAGGGCCTCGGTCGGGCGCTCCTGGAGGCCCTCATCACGGCGTGCGAACAGGCGGGGATCCGCGAGATGGTGGCCGTCATCAGCGACAAGGGCGCCGAAGCGTCGATCGCCCTGCACGAGAAGCTGGGATTCGAGGAGGTCGGCCGCATGGGCCGGGTCGGCTTCAAGTTCGGCCGGTGGCTCGGAACGGTGTACCTGCAGAAGTCGCTGAAGCCCGTGAAGAAACGGCGCACGCTCTTCGGCCGGTGATCAGCCGGAGCGACCGTGCTCGCGCACGCGCTCCACGAGGGTCTGCCACGCACCCTCCAGCTCCGCGTCGCCGAACTCGGCTTCGCGATCGGCGCCGTGCGCGATGGCGTGCACGCGCCAGCGGAACCGGTCGGCGCCCCGCGTCGGACGACGATCCCCGTCCCAGGGGCACGCATCGATCAGGGCGATCCAGGATGATGCGTCATCGCCCTCGACCTCGGCGCGCCATCGACGGGGGATTCCGGTGACACCGCCAGTGCGTTCCACCAGGATCACCACGACCGCGTCGTCGCGACCGCTCTCGTCTGTGTGCTCGACCATCCCCGTCCACGGTGCTCTCGGGGCCGCGACGGTCACCCGGCGAGGTCGACGCCGACGCCCGCCCAGGCGGCCCGCACGGCCGCTGCTTCTTCGGATGCTCCACCGTACTCCGACTCCGTGACGGCGACGGTCGCGGAGGCGAACTCGGAGAAGTTCGCGGTGGGGGAGAGGGCACCCGAGGTCAGGGTCAGGTACCACACCCGCCCCGCGTGCTCCCAGGCGTACCCGCCGAGCGCCGTGGCGAAGAGATGGAACGCCCGGTTGGGGATCCCGGAGTTGATGTGCACGCCGCCGTTGTCGTCGGCGGTCACCACGTAGTCGACCATGTGGCCCGGTTGCGGGTCGCGGCCGAGGATGTCGTCGTCGTACGCGGTGCCGGGCGCCGCCAGCGACCGCAGCGCGCGTCCCTGCACCGCAGGGGTGAAGATCCCCTCGCCGACCAGCCAGCTCGCCTCATCGGCGGTCTGACCGAGGTGGTGCTGTTCGACCAGCACACCGAAGACGTCGGCGACCGACTCGTTCAGCGCGCCGGATTGGTCCTGGTACTCCAGGCCGCCCGCGGCCTCGATGACGCCGTGGGCGAGCTCATGCGCGATGACGGTCAGCGAACCGGTGAAACCGGTGAACACCTCGCCGTCGCCATCGCCGAAGACCATCCGCTCGCCGTTCCAGAACGCGTTGTCGTAGTCGCGTCCGAAGTGCACGGTCGCCAGCAGAGGCCCGCCGGCGTCGTCGATGCCGTTGCGGGCGAAGGCGTCCCAGAACGCGTCGAAGGTGACCCCGAGCCCGGCGAAGGCCTCATCGACGGCGGCGTCGCCGGTGGCGGGGTCGTCCTCGCCCCGCACGCGGCGACCGGGGAGCACCTCGCGCCGCTCGGCGTCGGAGATGGTGCGATCGGGCGCGGGTGCGGTGTCCGCGGTGATCGTGCCGTCGTCGCCGATCGACAGGCGGAGCCTGCTCCGGGTGATGCGGTACGGCGGGGTGGCCTGCAGGGTGGCGCGCGCCGCGGCCGCCGCGTGGGCGAAGGTCGGCTCGCGCACCGAGGCGATCCGGGCCAGGAGATACGGAGGGATGATCGCGCGCATGGCGACCACGCTAACGGCCCCCTCCGACGTCCGGGCGACCGGCGTGGGGATCGATCGTGGGCACCGACGCCAGAAGGCGCCGCGTGTAGGCCACCTGCGGTTGCTGGAGCACCTTCTCGGTGGGTCCCTCCTCGACGATGCGGCCGTCCTTCATCACCAGCACCTCGTCGCAGATGCTCTGCACGACGCCGATGTCGTGGGAGACCATCACGAGCGTGAGATCGTCCGCGCGCCGGAGATCCGCCAGGAGCGCGAGGATCTGCGCACGCACGGTGACGTCCAGGGCGGAGAGCGGCTCGTCGCCGACGAGCAGGCGCGGGCGGTGCACGAGGGCACGGGCCAGAGCGATCCGCTGGCGCTGGCCGCCGGAGAACTCGTGCGGGAACCGCTCGGTCATCCCGGCCTCCAGTCCCACCTGTTCCAGGACCTCGCGCACCCGCGCCCGCCGGTCGCCCTCGATCCCGAGCGCCCACAGCGGTTCGCCGACGATGCGCCCCACGCTCATCCGCGGATCGAGCGAGGCGTACGGGTCTTGGAACACCACACCGGTCAGGCGCCGGAGCCAGTGCAGCGAGCGCGCGGACGCGGTCGCTTCGACGGCGCGCCCGTCGACCTCGACGGTGCCCGAGGTGGGTGCATCGAGCCCGAGGAGGAGGCGCACGAGAGTGGACTTCCCCGACCCCGACTCGCCGATGATGCCCAGGGCACTCCCGGCGGTGACGTCGACGTCGGCGTCCTCGAGGGCGGTCGTGTAGGTGCGCCGTTCGAACAGCGTGGTCTTCGGCAGGGCGTGCCGGCGGGTGAGGCGCCGCGCGCTCACGAGGACGTCGCTCAACGCGTCCTCCCCTCGGGGCGCCACAGCGTGGCGGTGGCGTCGCGCAGGAGTCCCCGCGTGACGGGGGAGGAGGGGCTCCGCAGGAGCGTGGCGACCGGGCCGGTCTCCACGATCCGCCCGTCCTCGAGGACCACGGCGTCGGTCGCGACCTGCGACAGGACCGCGAGGTCGTGGGTGATGAAGATCAGCGACATCCCGTCGTCGGAGACGAGAGCGCGCAAGAGCTCGAGGATCTCGGCCTGGATCGTGACGTCCAACGCGGTGGTCGGCTCGTCGGCGATGAGCAGGCGCGGCCGGCAGGCGAGGGCCATCGCGACCGCGACCCGCTGGCGCTGCCCTCCGGAGAGCTGGTGCGGGTAGCGCCTGACGATCCCCTCGGGGTCGGGAAGGGCGACGCGCGCCGCCTCGGCGACGGCGCGGGCCGCGGCATCCCTCCGGCTCACGCCCTCGTGGATGCGCACCGACTCGGCGATCTGCCGGCCGACCGTCCGGATGGGGTTCAGCGCCGTGCGCGGCTCCTGGAAGACGATGCCGATCTCGTCGCCGCGGAGTGCGGCCAGTTCGCGATCAGGGAGGTCGATGAGCTCGCGGCCGTTCCACTGCACACTTCCCGACGCGGTCGCGCCGTCGGGGAGGAGCCCGAGGATCGCCAGCGCGGTCAGCGACTTGCCCGACCCCGACTCGCCGATGAGACCCACCCGCGCGCCGTCGGGAACATCGAACGAGATGCCGTCCACGACGCGCCGGCCGTCGATCTCGACGACGAGGTCTTTCACCGACAGGCTCATGCGACGACCTCCGGCACGTGGCTCCGCGCGCGTCGGGCCGAACCCCCGCGACGCGAGAGGGTCGGATCGGTGGCGTCGCGGATGCCGTCCCCCAGCAGGTTCAGCCCGAGCACCGTGAAGGTGATCGCGAGCCCCGGCCACAGCACCGAGAGCGGGTACACGGTGAGGTACTGCTGCAACTGGGCGAGGAGCAGCCCCCACGACGGCTCGGTGGGGGGCGCACCGAAGCCCAGATACGACAGCCCCGCCTCGGCGAGGACGGCGACGGCCATGCCCCACGACAGCTGCACGATGAACACCGGTGCGACGTTCGGCAGCAGGTGGCGGACGAGGTTCTGCGCCGGGGTGAGACCCGAGGCCCGGCCGGCGAGCACGAAGTCGCTCTGCAGCACGCGCCGCAGCTCGGGCCGGGTGACGCGCGCGATGTTCACGCCGAACCCGATGCCGACAGCCCAGATCACCACCCAGAGCGACCCGCCCCAGACCGCCGAGATCATCATCGCGATGAGCAGGACCGGGAAGGCGATGAGGATGTCGACGGTCACCGCGACCGCTTCGCGCATCCACCGGCGGGTGAGGGCGCCGAGCGCGGCGAGGGCGAGACCGATGACGGTGGCGACGAGGCCTGCGCCGACGGCGACGATCACGGTCGTGCGCGAGCCGGCGATGAGGAGGCTCAGGATGTCACGACCCGTGCCGTCGGTGCCGAGCACGTGCGGCCAGCCGGGCGGTGCCCATCGGTTCGGGATGTCGACCTGCTGCGGGTCGAAGGGCGTCCACACGAGCGAGAGCACCGCGGTGAGGAGGATCACGGCGACGACGATGAGGCCGAATCGGCCGGTCGACAGCCGCCACAGCCGGTGGAGCGCCCTCATGCGGCCTCCCGCTGCCGGGGGTCCAGGAGGCGGTGGACGATATCGACGAGGAAGCCCACGAGCAGCACGAACCCGGTCAGGATCAGCAGCTCGCCCTGCACCATGGGGAGATCTCTTCTATCGACGTCGGCCACCAGCATCCGTCCGATCCCGGGAAGACTGAACAGCTGCTCGATGATCACGGCGCCCACGACGATGCCGGCGACCTGGAGCCCCAGCACCGAGATCACCGACAGACCGACGTTGGGGAGGCCGTGCCGGATGAGGGCGGTGTTGCGGGTCAGCCCCTTCGCCGCGGCCGTGCGGACGTAGTCCTGGCCGATCGCCTGGAGGGTGGCGCTGCGGACGAAGCGCAGGAGCATCGCACCCTCGATGATGCCGATGGTGAGCGCGGGAAGGATGAGGGCCCGGAACGCGTCGAGCGGCTGGCTCCAGCCGCCCCGGGGGAAGCCCTGGGCGGGGAGCCACCCGAGCCACACCGCGAAGACGACGACGAGCATCATGCCGGCCCACACCACGGGGACCGCGGCGAGGGCCTGCGCCCCGACGCTCAGCGCGGTGCCGTCGGCCCGCCCGCGGCGGAGGGCTGAGAAGACCCCGAGCGGGATGCTGAGGGCGAGGGCGAAGACGAGGGAGAGGATGCCGAGGGGGACCGTCACGCGCGCCTTCTCGGCGAGCTCGGCGGTCACCGTCAGGCCCGTGTAGAGAGACGTGCCGAGATCGCCGCGGAAGACGCCGCCGATCCAGTCGGTGTACTGCGCCCACAGCGGCGCGTTCAGCCCGAGATTCTCGCGGATGGCGGCGACCTGCTCGGGGGTGCTGTTCGTGCCGGCGATCTGCTGCGCGACGTCGCCGGGGAGCACCCGGAGGGTGAGGAAGATCAGCGCGCTGGCCACGAACAGCCCCAGCAGCAGCAGGGCTCCCCGGGTCAGCGCGTACCGGATCACTCGCTCTTGGTCAGCTCTGCGAGGTTGAGGCGGGCGTTGACGTTGTCGGCGGGCATGCCGTCGATGCCGGTGGCGACGGCGCTGACCCCGGCCCAGTTGTAGAGCCAGTCGGCCGCGGAATCCTCGGCGACGACGCGGGCGGCCTCGGCGAGGAGGGCGTCGGCCTCTTCCTCGTCCGTCGCGCGCAGCGACTGCTCGTAGAGGTCCTGCACCTCGGGGTTGTCGTAGGTGAAGTAGTAGTCCGGGTTCGCCCAGTTCTCGAAGTCGCGGGGCTCGGCGTGGTTGACGTAGCTGAGCTCGTAGTCCTTGTTGGTGTAGACGTCGTTGACCCAGACGCCGAAGTCCACCGCGTCGACCTCGAGGGTGATGCCGACCTCGTTGAGGTTGGACACCAGGATCTGCGGAATCGTCGTGCCGTAGAACGACGGGATCGTGAGGGTCAGCTCGAGGTCTTCCACCCCCGCCTCCTCCAGCAGCGCGCGCGCCGCTTCGGGGTCGTACGGTGCGGTGTCGCTGAGATCCTCGTAGCCGGGGTCGGGTTCGGGGATCGGGCCGTAGAGGGTCTGCCCGGCGCCGACCGCCTCGACGATGGCGTCGTGGTCGATCGCCTGACGGATCGCCTGGCGCACCCGCTGGTCGTCGAGGGGCGCGGCGGTGCTGTTCATCGCCAGCACGCTCTTGTCGGTGGCGGTGCCGAGCACCACGGTCCAGTCGCCGTTCTGCTCGATCTGCTCGGCGAGGTTCGGGTCGAATCCGGTGAGCACATCCACCTCGCCCGCGGCGGCGGCGTTCACCGCGGCCTGGTCTTCGGCGATGTACTGGAACACCACTTCGCCGACGCCGGCGGCGTCACCCCAGTAGGCGTCGTTGCGGGTGAGCGTGATGCTCGCCCCCTGCTGCCACTCGTCCAGCATGAAGGGCCCCGTGCCGTTGGCCGCGGTCTGGTAGTCGACCGTGTCGCCCTCCTTCAGGATGATCCCGGCGCGGCCGGTGAGGTTCCACAGCAGACTCGAGTCGGGTTCGGCGAGGGTGAGGGTGACGGTCTGCCCGTCGGCGGCGATCGAGGTCACGTTCGCCAGGCGCGAGGACTCGGCCCACTCGGGGGTGTCCTTCCGGGTCTGCAGCGACCACACGACATCCTGCGGGGTGAGTTCCTGACCGTCGTGGAAGGTGACCCCCTCTTCCAGGGTGAACGTGTAGGTGAGCCCGTCATCCGAGACCTCCCAGTCGCTCGCGAGTGCCGGGACGATCTCCTGGTCGGTGGTCCGTGAGACCAGGCCCTGGTAGACGTTGTCGATGAGGACCTGGTCGAGGGCCGCCCCGGTGGTCTGGCGGATGTCGAGGTTCCCGGGCTCAAGCACGAGGCGCACCGCGACCGAGGCGTCGGGGTTCGGCTCGCCCGTCGCGCCCGTCGGACCCGGTTCGGCGGAGGAGGTGCAGCCGGCGAGCACGAGGGCGGACGCGGCGAAGAGTGCGGTGGCGGCGAAGGCCGTGCGGCGAAGCATGTGATTCCTTTCGGGACGGCATCCGGGGGAGGGAGATGCCAGCCGGCTCGTCCGAGCGAGCCGTGGTGCGGATACAGCCTAGGGAACCGCCGGGAACCCTGACGAACCCGTTACACCGAACGCAACAGAAGCGTTAATCCTTCCCCGCGGCCCGGCGCACCTCCGCCGCCAGGGCGACGGGGGCGTCCTCCTGCAGATTGTGGCCGCCGGCGAGGGTGAGGACGGATGCCGCGGGCACGCGCTCCCGGAACACGTCGACGTCGGCGGCCGTGACGTAGCCGCGCTCGCCGCGGATCAGCTGCAGCGGGGCGCGGACGGCGGCGAGGTCTTCCCAGCCCGCCTCGCCGAGGACGGCGGCCACGGCGTCGCTTCCCGCTCCCTCGCCCGGGGGTCGGTCGCCCGCGGACGCGGCGGCTGCGAGGTGGGCGAAGTGGTGCTTCCACTCCACCCGCCCGTCGGCGCGGACGCGCGAGTTGAAGTACACGCCCCGCGCGGCCTTCTCCCGCGTACCGCCGCCGAGCCCGAACGCCATTGCCCTGTCCACGAGCTCGTCGCGGTCGGCCCAATCGGTGGGTCCGGAAAAGAAGCGGCGGATCTCGGCGGCCCCGGCGTTCGGGTCGAGGCCCGGCGTGATGTCGATCACGACGAGGCGGTCGACGAGATCGGGGCGGGCGGCGGCGACGGCGGCCGCGGTGAGACCCCCGAGCGACTGTCCGACGAGCACCTGGGGTCGATCGGTCCACGCGGTCATCGCCGCTGCGACGTCGGGTGCCAGCATCCGCCCGACGTACGCGGCGTCGTCGCGCCACGACGAATCGCCATGACCGGGCAGGTCGATCGCAAGAGCCGGGAGGCCGAGGGCGATGACGGTGGTGTCCCACGTGTGGGCGTTCAACCCCGCACCGTGGAGGAACGTCACCACGGGCCGGTCACCGGGTGAGTCGAACCACCATCGCAGGCCACTGACCACCCGCCCGTCGGCAAGATCGATCTGCAGGCGCTCGCCGCGGGGGAGCGGGCCGGTAAGCCCGGCGTCGGCGGCCTGTTCGGGCAGGAACGAGAACTCGTCAGCGGGTTCGGTCACGCCGCCATTCTGCCTCAGGCCCGCTCGCGGCCGCGCGGGTAGGCTGGCGCCATGATCGCGGAACAGCGCGTGCACCTGGCGAAATCGGCGCCCCCTGCCTACAGCTCCCTCGCGGGCCTGGCCAAGCAGGTCGGGGCGATCGCCGCCGAGGCCGGGATCGACGACCGCCTGAAGGAGATCGTGCAGATCCACGTCTCTCAGCTCAACGGCTGCGCCTACTGCGTGCGCGTGCACGTGGAGAAGGGCGTGAAGGCCGGGCTCGACGCCGACGTCGTCGCGCAGATCGCCACCTGGCGCGATTCGGGCGTCTTCTCCGAGCGCGAGCGGGCAGGTCTCGAGCTGGCCGAGGCCTTCACGTTCATCCACGACGACGGGATCCCCGACGACGTCTACGACCGGGTCGGCGGCGTCCTCAGCGAAGCCGAGTACGTCGCGCTCAGCTGGATCCTCATCTCCATCAACGCCTTCAATCGCCTCGCGATCGCCGGGCGGTACCCGGTTCCGACGCGAGAGACCAGCGCGGCGACCCCCCGATGACCCCCGGTGACCCGCTCGTCCCCGGCAGCGTAAATTTCCGTGACACCGGGGGGCTCCCGGCCGGCCATGGCCGGACGCGATCCGGCGTCCTCTTCCGGTCGGGGAACCTCGCCCAGCTTGACGACGACGGGGTCGCGGCGATCGAACGCCTCGGCATCCGCACCGTCGTCGACCTGCGCGCCGACGACGAGGTCGCCCACGCCCCGAGCCGCGTGGAGTCGCTTCCGGTGACGACGGCCCACGTGCCGCTCTTCCTCGGATCGGTGACCTCGTTCTTCACCCAGGACATGAGTCTGTCCGACATGTATCGCTCGCTCGCCGAGGAATCGGGTGCGCAGATCGTGACCGCGATCCGCGCGATCCTCGACGATCCGCCGGCCCTCGTCCACTGCACGGTGGGGAAGGATCGCACCGGAGTCACCGTCGCCGTCGCGCTCGCCGCGGCGGGTGTGGACCGCGAGGCGATCGTCGCCGACTACGCCCGCACCGAGGGACTCCTGCCCGAGTGGCGCAACCGCGACATCGTGGCGCGGCTGCGGCAGTGGCATCCCGAGGCCGTGCATCTGGAAGAGCTGGCCACCCGATCTCCGGCACCGGTGATGCGGGCGTTCCTCGACGACCTGGAGACGCGGTACGGGTCGGCGGCGGGCTTCCTCACCGCACACGCGATGACCGAGCAGGAGGTGCGGCGGCTTCGCGACGTGCTGGTCGAGGAGGACACCGTCGCCGACAGCTCCGCCCCCGCCGAGAAAGACCTCGCGTCGAACGACTCAGGTTAGGCAACCCTTCCTCGGGGGTATAGTGGTGGAGCCATGTCGAAGACCATCCCGTCGCCCACCGAGCACAACACCGCAGCGTGCCGCTCGTCGCGGCACACGCGCGTGCAGCACGTGATCGCCGCCGACGAGTCGTCGCTCGTCGAACTCGAGACGCTGCTGGCGACCCTTCCGCTGTGCTCGACCGGGCGGGTCTTCATCGAGATCCCCGACAGCTCCGCGCAGCGCGACATCGCCGTTCCGCCGCGGATGGTGCTCACCTGGCTCGACCGCTCCCGCCGGAGCGGCGCACCCGGCACGGGTCGCGGCTGCGCCTCGGGCGAGGCACTGTCCCGCGCGGTGATCGCCTGGGCTGACGAGATGCTCTGCGACGACGGTGACGCCACTCGCATCCATCTCCTCGGCGGCTACCTGGGCACCGTCGACATCGTCGAGCATCTCACCGGCGTGCGCGGGATCGACCCGTCGCACATCCGCACCCCGGCTCGGTACGGGCTCAGCTCCGCGCGCTGACGCGCCCCGACCTGCGGGGAAGGTAGCGGCCGTCCTCCAGTCCGGCCTCGATCTCGAAGCGATTGCGCAGCGGATCACGCCCCGCCAGCAGGTAGAGCACCGGCAGTAGCAAGCCGTAGCGGCGCCACTGGCGCTTGTGCACGGCCTCGTGACGGAGCAGGCGATCATCGATCGTGCCCGCGCCGGTGAGGAAGCAGTCGCCGACGCACACACCGCCGCGGGCGAAGGTCCACGACGGCATGCCGCGGAAGATCACCAGGCCGCCCCGGCGCTCGACCCGCCCCGTGCTCCACAGCCCGCCCCACACGCGACCGAGGGCGCACCCGTAGAGGTACCCGAGATAGCTGACCGGTGAGTCCAGGAGCACCGCCGGGATGAACCGATCGGGGTCGGGCCGGTCGTCCGTCACGCGAGCGCCCCGACGATGCGCAGGATCGTGCCGAGGTCGTCCACGGCGGCCTCCGGAGCGGCGGGGGAGAACTCCGTCAGCGTCGCACCGGCGAGCGGGAGGCGCGCGCGCACCGCGCGGATGACCCCGACCACCTGATCGACGGTTGCGCCGAACGGCACCGGGTGACTCACCCCGCCGATCACGCTCGGGTCGAGGACGTCCAGGTCGACGTGGAGATACACCCGGCCGGCGCCGGTCGCCACGACGGCGTCGGCGACCGCGTCGGGATCGATGAGGGCGTCCGCACCGAGGAGGACCAGTCCGGACGCCGGGGCGAAGTCCTCCTCCTCCGGGTCGAACTCGCGGGTCCCCGCGAGCAGCACGCGATCCGCCGGCAGCGGCGGGTCCAGAGCCAGCCCCGCGGGGGCGTCACCGAGAAGCGCACGCACGACCATGCCGTGGAATGCGCCGCTGGGCGATGTCGCCGGCGTCTGCAGATCGGCGTGCGCGTCGAGCCACAGGACGGCCACGTCGGAGGTGTCGAGTGCTGCGAGGGAGGGAAGGGCCACGCCGCAGTCGCCGCCGACGATGACCGCCGGCCCCTCGCCGTCGGTGACCGCGCGCGAGACCAGCTCGGCGATGCGTGTCAGGGAGCTGAACCGGCGCACTCCCGAGCCGAGGTCCTCGCCGGCCTCGGTGGGGACCTCGAGGATGGTCGTGGCCGTGCGAGGGAGATCGCCGGCGATCGCGAGCGCGCCGTCGATGAGACGCATCGCCCGTGACGACGACGACCCCTGCCACTGCGGGACGACGATGAACCGTGCCACGTCGACTCCTTCCGTGAGAACGGCGACGGGGGTGGGCGATCGTGCGCCCACCCCCGTCGATGCGATCAGACCGCGTCGGGGCTGGCCGGCAGGGCCTGGGGCGTCGGGCCCCCGGTCTTCAGCGCAGCCAGCCGCGCCTCGACCTCGGTGAGCTCACCGACATCCTCCAGTGCGTTGAACTGAGCGTCCAGGCTTGAAGCGGCCAGTTCCTGCTTGCCCTGGGCCAGGGCCTCCTGGCGGCGGACCTTGTCTTCGAACCGGCCGAGCTCGCTGGTGGGGTCGAGCACGTCGATCGAGCGGACCGCGTCGTGCACCTTGGTCTGGGCCTCGGCGACCTTCGCGCGCGACAGCAGCTCGGAGCGCTTGGACTTCAGCTGGTCCAGCTTCTGCTTCATGCCGTTGAGGCCGTCCTTGAGCTTGTCGACGACCTCGGTCTGGGTGGCGATGGTCGGGGCGATCGCTCGCGCCTCGTTCTCCTCGCTGATCTGGCGCTGGAGCGCGATCTTGGCGAGGTTGTCGAACTTGTCGGCGTCCACGGTGTTGCCCTGGGCGCGCAGCTCGTCGGCCTTGCGGCTGGCCGCGAGCGCCTTGTTGCCCCATTCGGCCGCCGCCTGCACGTCCTCCTGGTGGTCGCGCTCGAGCAGGCGCAGGTTGCCGATGGTCTCGGCGATGGCCGACTCGGCGTCGGCGATGGAGTTGGTGTAGTCGCGCACCAGCTGGTCGAGCATCTTCTGCGGATCCTCGGCCTGGTCGATGAGGGCGTTGATGTTCGCTCGGACGAGCGTGGAGATGCGACCGAAGATGGACTGCTTGGCCATCATGTTTCCTTCCTGTCGGTACGTGGGGTGAGCCGGAGCTCGGGGTCGAACGATGTCGGTGGCGGTGGCGGTGGTGGGTGCGGAAGCGCTCGGCGGGTCAGAAGCGGCCACCTCCACGGCGTCCACGTGTGCCGCCCCCTCCGAAGCTACCGGTGCGGAATCCGCCGCCGCCCGATCGGCGCCCGAATGATGCCGACCCGCCGGAGCGCCGTGATGATCCGCCGCCTCCGCTGAGGAGGGAGTTGACCACGATGCCACCGAGGATCGCCCCGAGGACGTCGCTGCCGCCGCCTCCGGCTCGACCACCGCCGAACATGCCGTCGCTGCCGAATCCGCCGGCGTCGAACGCGCCGACATCCCGTTGGGCCGTGGCGAGGGCCTCGTCGGCGAGCGCCTGGGCGCGCTGCGCCTCGGCCAGCGCGGAGCGCGGATCGGAGGACTGCAACTGCTCAGCCCGGACGGCGGCGGCGCCGGCCTCGGCCAGCCGGGTGCGGGCGTTCGCGCCCACCGCTCCGCGCCGCGTCATGATGTAGTCCTCGGCGGCGGCGACCCGGGCGCGGGCGCCGGAGAGGGTGCGGGAGAGCGTCTCGGTCAGCCGGCGCTGCTCGGCCTGGGCATCGCGGATCCCCGCGACGAGCGCGTCCAGCTGCTGATCGGCGGCCTGGAGCCGCTGCAGCGTCGCGAACGGGTCGCGGGGGCTCGCCGAGATCTCGTCGCGGGCGAGCCCGGTGACCTGCCGCGTGGCGGTGACGGCGGCGGCGACCTGCCCGTCGGGGTCGGGAAGCGCCCCCGACGCGGCCATCTCGCGCTCGAGCTCGGCGATGAGATCGGATGCCGCCTTCTCGGCGGCGCTCAGATCGGTGGCCAGCTTCTCCACCGCGTTCTCGAGCACCTCGGCCTGGTCGACGGCCTCTTCGGCGGCGCGGATTCCGACGGCGGCCTCGCCGCCGTCGCCGCTCTCCAGGGCGGCCCGGGCCCCGGTCAGCTGCTGCTCGGCGAATCCGAGGCGCTGGCGCGCCTGATCGACGTTGTCGGCGACCGCGCTGAGAGCGGTGTCGCGGTAGGTCGTGCGCAGCCGCGTCAGCCGCTCGTCGGCGACGCCGAGGCGGGCGACGGCGTGCTCACGCTCGCTCGATACCCGGGCGAGGGCCTCGGGCGCGGTGCGCTCGAGCTCGCGCAGCGCATCGAAATCCGCGGCCTTCTCGTCGAGCCCGGCGTTGGCGGCCTGGCAGAGCTGGAGGATGCGCTCGTTCCACTCCCGCCGGTCCGCTTCGGTGTCGGCGATCTCGTCGTCGAGGCGCTGCTTGAGCGTGAAGGCCTCAGCGAGCTGCGCCTTGGCGGCGTCGAGGGCGGCGACGAAATCCGCGGTGGCGGCGTCGCCGAACTGAGCACGGGCGAAGCCGAGCTCCTGTTCGCTCGTGCGCACGGCGTCGTCGGTGTCGACCAGCGCCGAGGCGGACTGTCGCTCGAGTTCGGCCAGGGGAACCTGGGGGACCTCCGGCGAGCCGGTCTTCCCGCCGGCTCCGGCGGTGCGGCGGCGGCGCACGACGAGCCAGATGACGACGACGGCCGCGATCCCCACCAGGACGAGGACGAAGATCCACCCCGCCCCGGCGCCGGAGGTGGTGGCGGACTCGAAGCCGGCGACCGTCGTGGTCACGGCGCCCACCCAGTCTCCGTCGCGGAGGAAGGGCCGGATCTCTCCCTCGATGGCGGTCAGCTCGTCGGCCGACACCGGGCCTGCGCTGTCGGCGGAGATGTAGTACTCCCGCCCGTCGGTCGAGACCGCGAGCACGTACTGGTCGACGCCGAGGCCGTTGCGGGAGGCCACCTCGTCGGCCCACTGCTGGCTGCCCTCGGGGTTGGTGAACTCCGAGACGAAGACGGCGTAGAGGTCGATCCCGGTCTGGTCGTACAGCTCGGCGAGCTGATCCTGGACCGCCGATTCCTGCGCCTGGTCGAGCACGTCGGACTCGTCGACCACGTACCCGGCTCCCAGGTCCACCGGGTCGGTCGCCGACGCGGCGGGTCCGACCGCCACGAGGATCATCGTCAGCGCCGCCGTGACCGCCGCCGCCCATCGCGCACGCATGGATCAGCCTCCCACCGTGAGTCTATGCAGGGGGGCTGACGCCGCGGTAGGGAAACGTCCAGGCTCGCCCGATTCGCGGGTCGCTGCGTCACGCGACGGCAGCTGACGGGTAGGTTCTTCGCGGTCTCGGAGGGAAACGCATGGACGATCGATACGGTGGCGACGTGCTGTCGGCAGGGTGGCGCGAGCGCGGTCGTCCGGTGATGACGCGCGTGGCCGCCGAGCGCGACCTCGTCGTCGAGGTCGCAGACGACGGGTTCTGCGGAGCTGTGACCGGCGTCACCGGGGGGCTGGTCGAACTCGAAGACCGCCTCGGACGCCGGCGGGTGTTCCCGCTCGGCCCCGGCTTCCTCGTCGACGGAGCCGACGTGATCCTCGACCCGCCGCGCCCCGCAGCGGCATCGGCGCCGCGGCGCACGGCGTCGGGATCGTTCGCCGTCGCCGACGCGCGGGCGCGCACGGCTCGCGCGAGCCGCATCCTCGTCGAGGGGCGCCACGATGCCGAACTGGTCGAGAAGGTCTGGGGCGATGATCTGCGGGTCGAAGGTGTGGTGGTGGAGTACCTCGAGGGGGTCGATCATCTCGCCGATGTCCTCGACGCCGACCCGCCGGGTCCGCAGCGCCGCTACGGCGTGCTCGTCGATCACCTCGTGCCGGGCTCGAAGGAGTCGCGGCTGTCGACCGCGATCGAGGCGTCTCGCCACGGACCCTTCGTGCGGATCGTCGGGCATCCGTTCATCGACGTCTGGCAGTGCGTCACGCCGCGGGCGATGGGCATCAGCGCCTGGCCGGAGGTGCCGCGGGGCATCGAGTTCAAGGTCGGCGTCTGCCGCGCGCTCGGCTGGCCCGCCCGCGATCAGGCCGACATCGCGCGCGCCTGGCAGCGCATCCTCGGACGCGTGAGCTCCTACCGCGACCTCGAGCCGGCCCTCCTCGGCCGCGTGGAGGAGCTCATCGACTTCGTCACCGAAACCGGCACCGTCACCGAAACCGGCACCGTCACCGGAACCGGCACCGTCACCGAACCGGCGCCCTGACCGAACCCGGCGCCGTGTGAGGGGTCGGTAGCCTGGAGTCATGCCCGAAGCCGCCGACGTCCGCGTCTTCCGTGAGCGCCCGGTGTCGTTCGTCCGCCGCAGCGGCCGGATGTCGGAGGCGCAGGAACGCGCCTGGGACGAGCTGTCGGACCGCTACCTCCTGGAGATCCCGCGCGCGGAGGCCGCCACGAGCGTCCACCCGGGATCGACCATCGACCCCGAGCGGGTCTACGGCCGCCGCGCGCCACTGGTGGTGGAGATCGGGTCGGGGCAGGGGCACGCGATCGTGCACGCCGCCGCATCCCGTCCGGGCACCGACTTCCTCGCGGTCGAGGTCTTCCGTGCGGGCCTCGCCCGCACCATGCTCGACGCCGACCGGGCGGGAGTGGCCAATCTCCGGCTCGCCGAGGCGAACGCGCCGGAGGTTCTCACCCATCTCCTGCCGGAGGGCTCGGTGGACGAGCTGTGGATCTTCTTCCCCGACCCCTGGCACAAGAAGCGCCACACCAAGCGCCGTCTGATCGAGCCGGGCTTCCTTCCGTCGGTGCAGCGGGTGCTCCGCCCTGGAGGCGTCGTGCGCCTCGCTACGGACTGGGAGGATTACGCGCGGCAGATGCGCACCGTCTTCGATGAGGCGGCGGGGTTCGACCGTGACTTCGCGGGGGAGTGGGCCGAGCGTCATCCCGGCCGGGTCCTCACCGCGTTCGAGCGGAAGGGCGAGCGCGCCGGCCGGTCGATCCGCGACCTCACCTACCGCCGCACGGGGAGCCGCTGATGCCCGCCGTCGACGAGGTCACCGTCCTTCACCGCCCGGCGGTGTCGGCGAAGCTCGTCCCGGCGATCCTGGTGTGCCTGGCCGCGCCCGCGTTCTTCGTGCTGCTGCTGCCCTGGCTCGGGTGGGCGCTCCTCGCCGCCGGTCTCATCGCCGCCTTCCTGGTCGAGCGAGCCGATGCCCGCCGTGCGATGGCCTCCGGAAAGACAGCCGACGCGTTCGAGGGACGCCGGCCCCCCGGCATCCTCCGCGATCTGTCCCTCATCGCCGCCGGCCTGCTCATCGTCAGTGCGATCCCCCTGAAAGCCGAGCTCGACAACATCGCGATGCTGCGCTTCACCGTCGCCCTCGGCGGCGCGGTCCTCGTGCCCTATCTGATCTCGCGCTTCGTCTACCGCGACTACGCGATCCGCTTCCCCTGGCGAGGCGGCGGCCGATGGACCGCGTTGCAGTGGGGCTGGCTCGTCGGAGTGCTGGTGCTCGGGTGGCTGATCCTGCCGTTCTACTTCATCACCTCGGGGGTCTACCAGAACTGGCCGGTCGTGGACACCCCCGACCTCGTCGCCCGACTGTTCGTCGGCGTGGGTGCGGTGGGGATCTGGGACGAGCTGTTCTTCATCTGCACGTGCTTCGCACTGCTGCGGCGGCACTTCCCCGACGTGCAGGCGAACGCCCTGCAGGCGATCATCTTCGTGTCGTTCCTCTGGGAGCTCGGCTACCGCGCGTGGGGGCCGGTGCTGACCATTCCGTTCGCGCTCCTGCAGGGCTACATCTTCATGCGCACGCGGTCGCTCGCCTACGTCGTCACGGTGCATCTGCTCTTCGACGCGGTGGTGTTCGCCGTCCTCGTGCACGCTCACAACCCGGGGCTTCTCGACGCCCTGTTCTTCGTCCCCAGCCCCTGAGCGCGGCGCGCGTCGCGGCCGTCGGAGGCGGGGCGCGACGTCTCCGCTCGCCGCAGCGGGCCGCTCCGCGGCATCCTTCGCCCTGTCGTCCTGGCGCGCGGGTCGTCCTCCTCATCGAGCTATCGAGCTCGGGCAGATCGTGTTCGGCCGCTGTGGGCGACCATTTCCGTCACCTCGATCTGGTGGGCGGGATCGGGGTGGCGCAATTGGTCGGTCTTCGGCGCTGTGGGCGACCATTTCTGCCACCTCGATCCAGTGGGCGGAATCGGGGTGGCGCAATTGGTCGGTCTTCGGCGCTGTGGGCGACCACTTCTGCCACGTCGATCCGGCTGGCGGGGAGAAGGTGGCGCAGATGGTGGGGTTGAGCGCGTCAAGGTGACAATCTGCGTCACTTCGATCGCTCGCGGGGCGGCGGGGCGCGGAGAACGTGGCGCAAATGGTGGGGTTGGGCGCGTCAAGGTGACAATCTGCGCCACGTCGATCGGGCGACGCGCGTAGAGCTGAACGCGCGCGGCACCGCGATCACGCCGAGATGAAGGAGTGCCCCCGACAGGAATCGAACCTGCGACCTTTGGTACCGGAAACCAACGCTCTATCCCCTGAGCTACGGAGGCGTACCGGTCGAGATTACCACCCGGGCGGCGGCCTTCCCGACGGTCAGGGGGTGACGACGTCCGCGTCCACCGGCGCGTCGGCGACCACGTCGGCACCTTCGCCGAGCGTGCGGACGGCCTCGGCGACGCGGTCGGCGAGGTAGGCGTGGCCCTCGGTGGAGGGGTGGTCGCGGCCGATGCCGGTGTCGATCACGGCGTCGTAGTTGGCTCCGGTGATCCATTCCTCATCGATGGGGGAGATGTACCACCAGCCACGGCCGGCCGCGAGAGCAGCGAGGTCGTCGTCGATCTCGGCGGTCGCGGCCTCCACCGGCAGCACCTGCGGTGCGGGGCCGAGGATCACGACGGTGGCCTCGGGGTAGGTCGCCGCGACCGCATCCCAGGCCGCCGTGACGGCCTCGGAGTACCCCGCGGGGTAGAGGCGGCGGTCATTGATCGAGCCCTGCAGGATCACCAGGTCGGGGTCCAGCGCCGGGTCGAGCGCCGCCACGCGCTCACCGAACGACCCGCCGTCCAGGCCCGGCTTCAAGTAGCCACTGCCGCGAACACCGTTCACCACGACCTCAGCGCCCAGGCGATCGGCCAAGAGGTACGCGTAGCCGAGCGATGGGTCGCTGGCGGCGGAGCCGAAGGTCCACGAGTCACCGAACACGAGGATGCGAGGGGCTTCGGGGAGTGCCAGGGGCGCGAGCTGGATGACCGCATCCTCGGGCGCGGCGACGGCCACGGGAGGGGCCGGAGGCGGCGTCAACCAGGCTCGGATGCCGGCGACGGCGGCCACGGCGCCGACGGCGACGGCGAGCGCCAGCACGGCCGCGATCAGGCGGCCACGCCACGACAGCCGGGGGGCGAGGGGACGGGTCACACGGGAAGGGTAGATCACTCCTGCCGCGGCACCGAATCCGACGCTCTCGGAGCATGCGAGGATACTCCGGTGCCGCGTGTCGTGACCGCTGAATTGGACCTGGAGATCTGGTCTCCCGTCGACCTCATCCTCCAGGTCGCGGCGACCCGCCACACGCCTCTCGCCGAGGAGTCGCTGACGCTGCGGCAGGGGGATCGCGAGTACACGCCCACCGAGATCGTCGACCAGAACGGCAGCCGGCTTCACCGGATCACCGGTGAGGCCGGCGTGCTCGAGGTGCGCTACCGCGCCGTGGTCACCGGCCCCGCCGCTGCCACCGAGCCGCGCGACCTCGAGACCATCACCTACCTGCGCCCGAGCCGGTACTGCCAGTCGGACGAGGTGTTCGCCCAGGCGCGCCGCCAGTTCCGCGGTCTCGAGGGCGCCGAGCTGCTGACCGCCGTCGAGGACTTCGTCGCCTCGAGCACGACCTACGCGCCCGGGCTCAGCCAGGGCACCGACAGCGCGGTCACGACGCTGATGACCGGGCAGGGCGTCTGCCGCGATTACGCGCACGTCGTCATCGCGCTGCTGCGGGCGATGGACGTGCCGGCACGCTACACCGCCTGCTACGCCCCGGGGCTCACGCCGATGGACTTCCACGCCGTCGCCGAGGCGTACCTCGACGGGGCGTGGTACGTCGTCGACGCGACCCGCCTGGCCGATCGGCGCTCGCTCGTGCGCATCGCCACCGGCAGGGACGCTGCCGACTGCGCGTTCCTCAGCTACCACGGCGGTGCGGTGGGGCTGCAGCACCTGCGGGTGAATGCCGAGTGGATGACGGGAGCCGACGCCGACCCGGACCTCCCCGGCGGAGCGGACGACCATCGCGCGCTCGTGCGGATCGGCTGATCCGCGGCATCCGGCGGGTGCCGACGCCACATCTAGACTGGTCGGGCTATGAATCCCGACACGCTTTCCGCCGCCCTGCTCGACGTCATCACCCCGCTCGCCGAGGCCCGACGTCCGGGCGCGAGCGAAGGGCTGACGGCGGCCGATCTCGTGCTGGAGCGGCCGAAGAACCGCGACCACGGCGACTGGGCCTCCAACGCCGCGCTGAAGCTGGCGAAGGCGGTCGGGGCGAACCCGCGCGAGTTCGCCGGTGAGATCGCCGAGCGGCTGCGCACGGTCGACGGCATCGCCGAGGTCGAGGTGGCAGGACCCGGCTTCATCAACATCCGACTGGATGCCGCTGCCGCGGGCGCACTGGCGAAGCAGATCGTCGAGGCGGGGGAGGCTTACGGCACCGGTGATGTGCTGGCCGCGGAGGTCATCAACCTGGAGTTCGTCTCCGCGAACCCGACGGGTCCGATCCACCTCGGGGGAACCCGGTGGGCCGCCGTCGGCGACGCGCTGGCACGCCTGCTGTCCTCGCAGGGTGCGCGGGTGACCCGCGAGTACTACTTCAACGATCACGGGGCGCAGATCGACCGGTTCTCGCGCAGCCTCCTCGCGGCCCACGAGGGTCGGCCGACCCCGGAGGACGGGTACGGCGGCGCGTACATCGGCGACATCGCTCGGCGGGTGGCGCTGGCCTATGACGGCGACATCGACGCGCTCGAGCCCGCGGCCCGGCAGGAAGTCTTCCGCGAACTCGGCGTGGGGTTCATGTTCGACGAGATCAAGGCCAGCCTGCACGAGTTCGGTGTCGACTTCGACGTGTACTTCCACGAGAACGACCTGCACGACTCCGGCGCCGTCGAGCGGGCCGTCACCCGGCTTCGCGAGCTCGGTCACATCTACGAGTCGGAGGGTGCCACGTGGCTGGCGACGACGCAGTTCGGCGACGACAAGGATCGTGTCGTCATCAAGTCGGACGGGCAGCCGGCCTACATCTCGGGTGATCTTGCGTACTACCTCGACAAGCGCGAACGCGGCTTCACCCAGTGCATCATCATGCTCGGGGCCGACCATCACGGGTACGTCAAGCGGATGATGGCGATGTGCGCCGCGTTCGGAGACGAGCCCGGCCGCACTCTGCAGATCCTGATCGGACAGATGGTCAATCTGGTCAAGGACGGGCAGCCGATGCGGATGTCCAAGCGCGCCGGAACCGTCGTGACGATGGAGGATCTGGTCGAGATCGTCGGCGTCGATGCCGCACGCTACGCGCTGACGCGCAGCTCGGCCGATTCGAATCTGGATGTCGACCTCGACGTTCTGCAGAAGCGCACCAACGACAACCCGGTCTTCTACGTCCAGTACGCCCACGCCCGCACCCACAACGTCTCGCGCAACGCCGCGGACTCCGGGGTGGACCGGTCGGAGTTCGCCCCCGAGCTGCTCACCCACGAGACGGAGTCGGCGCTGCTCGGGGCCCTCCAGGAGTTCCCCCGTGTCGTGGCGTTCGCCGCCGAGGTGCGCGAGCCGCACCGGGTCGCGCGCTACCTCGAGGAGCTCGCCGGGCTCTACCACCGCTGGTACGACAACTGCCGCGTCATCCCGCTCGGGGATCAGCCCATCGAGCCGGTGCACCGCACCCGTCTGTGGCTGAACGATGCCACCGGCCAGGTGCTCCGCAACGGCCTGACGCTCCTCGGCGTCTCGGCACCCGAGCGGATGTAGGACCGTGACCCGGGGGGACACCCAGCCGACGCAGCCGCTCCCCGAGTGGGCGTTCGCCACCGCGCCCGCCCCGCGCCGACGCCGCCGGCTCTGGCCGTGGCTGCTGGCCTTCTTCGTGGTCGCCGGCCTTGCGGTCGTGGCCTGGTTCGTGGGGGAGGCCGTCGCGCGCGACCTCGTCGTCCGCACCGTCCGCGAGCAGGTGATCACCACCCTCGCCCTCCCCGCCGATCAGCAGATCGACGTCGAGGTCGAAGGGGCCGTCCTCCCGCAGCTGATCCGCGGGACCCTCGACGACCTGACGATCTCCTCGGACGCCGTCACGATCGGGCCGTTGACGGGTGACATCGATGTCCGCGTCCAAGGGGTGCCGATCCGGGGGGATGCCGACCTGGCGGACGGATCTGGATCGGTCACCCTCGACACGGCGCAGCTGCAGGCCCTCCTCGCGAGCCTCGAGGGCTTCCCCGACGGTGCCGAGGTCGCGCTCGACGCTCCCGACGTGCGCCTGTCCACCGCGTTCCCGGTGTTCGGCGTCGACGTGCCGGTCACGATCGCGGTCGTCCCCTCGGCGGTGCAGGGCGACCTCGCCCTCACCCCCTCCTCGGTGTCGGTGGCGGGCGCGGAGCTCACCGCGGACGGCGTGCGCGACCAGTTCGGCGGACTCGCCGACGGCGTGCTGCGCACCTGGACCGTCTGCATCGCCGGCGACCTGCCGGCGGGGATCACCCTGACCGACCTCGCCGTGGCAGGCGACCGGCTGACGGGATCGTTCGATGTCGACCCCGCCATCATCCGCGACGTCGCGCTGCAGGAGAACGGCACGTGCGCATGACGGGTCGGATGCTGCCGGATGCCCCGCGACCGGTGAGCGGTGGGGCTCTGCCCTAGACTGCAAGGACTGCCCGACACGTGAGTCTTCCGGTCGAGGCAGCCCGTCACACCGGCGATCCCGGTCGACGTCGCGCCGAAGCATCCACTGATTGGTCTCCCACCCGTGTCCGCCGCCCCATCGCCCGGCTCGTCCGCCGCTCGAGACGTGCCCGTGGATCCGAACGCGCTCGCCGCCGCCGTGTGGCCTGCGGGTGCGCACCGCGACGGCGCCGGGGAGCTCGTCCTGGGCGGGGTCGCGGCGACGGAGCTCGCGGCGCGGTTCGGCACCCCGCTGTATGTGATGGACGAGTCGGAGGTGCGTGAGCACGCCCGCCGTGCACGCGCAGCCTTCGAGACCGCCGCCGCCGCGCACGGCACCGCGGCGCGTGTCTACTACGCGGGCAAGGCGTTCCTGTCCACCGAGATCGTGCGCTGGGTCACCGCCGAGGGCCTGGGGGTCGACGTCGCCAGCGGCGGAGAACTCGCCATCGCGATCGCGGGCGGAGCGGATGCCGCGGCCCTGGGTTTCCACGGTAACAACAAGAGCGTCGCCGAACTCGAGCGGGCGCTCGACCTGGGCGTCGGCTCCATCGTGGTCGACAGCCACATCGAGATCGAGCGTCTGGCCGCTCTGACGGCGCGGGCCGACGCCGGGCACACCGGCCCGCAGACCGTGTTCGTGCGGGTCAACAGCGGCGTGCACGCCGAGACCCACTCGTTCCTGGCCACCGCGCACGAGGACCAGAAGTTCGGCTTCGCCCTGCACGACGCGCCGGCCGCGGTCGCCCGGATCCGCGAGATCCCGGGCTTGCGCTTCGGCGGGCTGCACTCGCACATCGGGTCGCAGATCTTTGGCGTGGCCGGATTCCGCGAGGCCGCCGCGCGTCTCATCGACCTGCACGCCGCGCTGCTCGAGGGCGGTGAGGTCCCCGCCCTGAACCTCGGCGGCGGGTTCGGCATCGCCTACACCGAGGCCGACGAACCGACCGACATCGCAGACCTCGCCGCCGCCATCGTCGGCGCGGTCGCGGAGGAGTGCGCGGCCCGCGGCGTCCCCGTTCCGCGCCTCGCGTTCGAGCCCGGACGCTCCATCGTGGGCCAGGCGGGCGTCACGCTGTACGAAGTCGGCACGGTCAAGCCCGTGCACCTCGAGTCCGGCGTCGACCGGCTGTACGTGAGCGTCGACGGCGGGATGAGCGACAACGCCCGCACCGCCCTCTACGGTGCGCAATACTCCGCGCGTCTCGCATCACGCACGAGCACCGCCGTCGCCGCGCTCAGCCGGGTCGTGGGCAAGCACTGCGAGGCCGGCGACATCGTGGTCGACCTCGAGTACCTGCCCCGCGATGTCGCCCCCGGCGATCTGCTCGCCGTGCCGGCGACCGGCGCCTACTGCTACTCGCTCGCCAGCAACTACAACGCCGTGCCCCGGCCCCCGGTCGTCGCCGTGCGCGACGGCGAGGCCCGGCTCATCGTCCGCGGCGAGAACGTGGACGACCTCCTCGCCCGAGACGTCGGCGCCGCGCCGCGGCCTGCCGACGCGTCAACGAAGGGACCCCATGCCTGACTACCGTCGCTTGCGCGTCGCGCTCCTGGGAGCCGGCGCCGTCGGCTCGCAGGTCGCCGCTCTGCTGCGTCTGCACAGCGCCGAGCTCGCCGATCGGGCCAGCGCCAGCCTCGAGCTCGCCGGCATCGCGGTGCGAAACCTCGACGCGCCTCGCGAGACGGACCTGCCCAAGGAGCTGTTCACCACCGACGCCGAAAGCCTCATCGTCGGAGCGGACATCGTGATCGAGCTCATGGGCGGGATCGAGCCGGCGCGCACCTACCTCCTGCAGGCGATCAACTCGGGCGCCGACGTCGTCACGGCCAACAAGGCGCTCCTGGCCACCCACGGCCCCGAGATCTTCGACGCCGCCGACCAGGTCGGCGCGCAGGTGTACTACGAGGCCGCCGCGGCGGGCGCGATCCCGATCATCCGGCCGCTGCGCGACTCGCTCGCCGGTGACCGCGTGCAGCGAATCATGGGCATCGTCAACGGCACGACGAACTACATCCTCGACCGCATGGACACCGAGGGTGCCGAGTTCGCGGACGTGCTCGCCGACGCGCAGCGCCTCGGGTACGCCGAGGCCGACCCGACGGCGGATGTGGAGGGCTACGACGCCGCTCAGAAGGCCGCGATCCTGGCGAGCCTGGCCTTCCACACCTCGGTCCCGCTGGAGTCGGTCCATCGTGAGGGCATCACCGGGATCGACAAGGCGATGATGGATGCCGCGCGGCATGCGGGTCTCGTGATCAAGCTGCTCGCCGTCTGCGAGCGCCTGCGCGACGGCGACTCCGAGTCGATCTCGGTCCGGGTGTACCCCGCGCTCATCGACCGCACCCACCCCCTCGCCAGCGTCCACGGGGCCAACAACGCCGTGTTCGTCCAGGCCGAGGCCGCGGGCAACCTCATGTTCTACGGCGCAGGCGCCGGCGGCGTGCAGACCGCCTCGGCCGTCCTTGGCGATGTGGTCTCGGCCGCGCGGCGGCATATCGCCGGCGGCGTCGGCGTGGGGGAGTCCACCCGCGCCAATCTCGCCGTCGTGCCGATCGGCCAGGTCACCACGCGGTACCAGATCACCCTCGAGGTCGACGATCAGCCGGGGGTTCTCGCCACGGTGGCGGGCATCCTGTCCGAGGGCCGGGTGTCGATCGCGACCGTCGAGCAGACGGTCGCCGGCGAACCCGTCCCCGGCGGCGGCACCGCGCCCCAGACCCCTGAGAACACCGCGCGCCTGGTCATCGGCACGCACAAAGCCAAGGAGCAGGACCTCAGCGAGACCGTGTCACGACTGGCCGGCAGCGGCGTCGTCGAGCGGGTCGTCTCGGTGCTGCGAGTGGAAGGAGAGTGACATGGCGCACGTCTGGCGGGGAGTCCTCCGCGAATACGCCGATCGACTGGGAGTGACCGACGACTCCACCGTGGTCACCCTGGGAGAGGGCGGAACGCCCCTGCTGCCGGCGCCGGCCCTGTCGCGGCGCACGGGTGCCGACGTCTGGGTGAAGTACGAGGGGATGAACCCCACCGGATCGTTCAAGGACCGCGGCATGACGGTCGCGCTCTCGCGCGCGGTCGAGCACGGCGCGAAGGCGGTCATCTGCGCCTCCACGGGCAACACCTCCGCTTCGGCGGCGGCCTACGCCGCACACGCCGGCATCACCGCGGCCGTGCTCGTGCCCGAGGGCAAGATCGCCATGGGCAAGCTCAGCCAGGCCGTGGCGCACCAGGGCCGGCTCATCCAGATCCGCGGCAACTTCGACGACTGCCTCGAGATCGCACGCGAGCTCGCCGACAACTACCCGGTGCACCTGGTGAACTCGGTCAACCCCGACCGCATCGAAGGCCAGAAGACCGCGGCCTACGAGGTCGTCGAGGTGCTCGGCGATGCGCCGGATTTCCACTTCATCCCCGTCGGCAACGCGGGCAACTACACCGCCTACTCGCGCGGCTACCGCGAAGAGGTCGAGCGGGGAGTCGCCACGCGCGTGCCGCGGATGTTCGGCTTCCAGGCGGCCGGCAGCGCGCCGCTGGTGACCGGCGCGGTCGTGCGTCATCCTGAGACGATCGCCAGCGCCATCCGGATCGGCAACCCTGCGTCCTGGCAGTTCGCCCTCGAAGAGCGCGAGGCCACCGACGGCTTCTTCGGGGCCATCGACGACGAGCGCATCCTCGCCGCGCAGAAGCTCCTCTCGGCCGAGGTCGGCATCTTCGTCGAGCCCGCGTCGGCGATCAGCGTCGCCGGGCTGCTCGACCGCGCCGAGGCCGGGGTCATCCCCGCCGGGGCGCGCGTGGTTCTCACCGTCACCGGGCACGGGCTGAAGGACCCGCAGTGGGCGCTGCGCAACGCCGACGGCTCACAGGTCGAGCCGACGGTCGTCGACGCCGCGACCACCGAGGTCGCCTCGGTGCTCGACCTGGCCCCCGCCGCGGCACCGGCGTGAGCGGGGTGCCCGTGGGGCGAGAAGTCGTCGTGCGGGTGCCGGCGACGAGCGCGAACCTCGGTCCCGGCTTCGACACTCTCGGCCTCGCTCTCAGCGTCTACGACGAACTCACCGTCACGGCCCTCGAACCCGGCCGCCTCGAGATCGAGGTCGAGGGACAGGGGGCGGAGGGTGTGCCGCGCGACGCGTCGCACCTGGTGGTCAAGGCCATCCGGTATGCCTTCGACGCGTTCGGGCGCGAGATGCCGGGGCTGCGCCTGCGCGCCGTGAATGTCATCCCGCACGGGCGGGGACTCGGTTCCTCCGGCGCGGCGGTCGTCTCGGGACTCCTCGCCGCGAAGGGGCTCCTCGCCGGCGATGTCGACCTCGACGACGACACCCTGCTTCGCCTGGCCACCGAGATGGAGGGCCACCCCGACAACGTCGCGCCCGCCCTCTTCGGCGGACTCACGATCGCCTGGGTCGACGACGGGCGTCCGCAGCACAAGAAGCTGCTCGTGCACCGCGGTGTCGCACCGCTGGTGTTCGTTCCCGAGTTCACGATGTCCACGGCGGTCGCGCGGAGCCTGCAGCCGCTCCAGGTGCCGCGAGAGGACGCCGTGTTCAACGTCTCGCGGTCGGCGCTGCTGATCGCCGCGCTCACCCAGAGCCCCGAGCTGCTGCTCGCGGCCACGGAGGACAAGCTGCACCAGAACTACCGCGCACAGGCGATGCCCGACACCGACAGGCTGGTGCGGGCGCTGCGCGCGGTGGGGTTCGCCGCGGTCGTCTCGGGGGCCGGTCCGAGCGTGCTCGTGCTCGCCGACGGGCCCGGTCGGCGCCTCGAGGCGGTCGCCGTCGCCGAGCGCGCCACCGACACCCCGTGGGAGGCCCTCATGCTGGCCGTCGACGTCAAGGGTGGTACAGTGAAGGAGTACGCGGAGGGTTCCACGTGATACGTGAATCTGGCCTCCGTCGCAATTCTGCGAAACCACCGCACACCTCTCGTCCTGCCGCAGCGCTCTAGCCACGCCAGGTCGCCGGGATCCGGACGAGATCCTGCTTTGCCGCGCGTGCGGTCATCGTGCACCGTCTGACATTCATCTGCCTGCAACCTGCTGACAAGGAGAACTCGTGGAGTCCATCTCCGAGGTCCACACCCCTGACGACACCACCGACGAGCGCGCTGACGCGCCTGAGGCGGCCGCCACGGACCCGAACACCACCCCCGACAACCAGGCCGAGGCCGCCCAGGCCGACGCCGCCGCTCCCGAGGGCGCCGCTCCGGCGGACGCGGAAGAGAGCACGGATGCCGCCGTCGAGGCGACGCCGGCCGACGCGGCCGCTGCAGAGCCCGCCGCTGCCGAGGCGCCCGCCGCTGATGGCGCTGCCGAGGCGCCGGCCGCTGAGGAGGCGCCCGCCGACGCACCTGCTGACGAGGCGCCCGTCGAGACCGCGCCGCGCAAGCGCGCGCCCCGCCGCGCCAAGACCGAGGGCGCCACCGCGACCACCCGCCCCAAGCGCACCCGCGCCACCAAGGCGGAGAAGGCTGCGGCGGAGGACGCCGCGCCCGCCGCCGAGCAGCCCGCCGCGGATCAGCCCGCCGCAGAGCAGCCCGCCGCCGAGACCGCGACCTCCGCGGTTGAGACCGTCGCCGCTGCCGATGAGACGACCGCCGACGCCGCGTCCACCGAGGACGCCGCCGACACCGCCGCTGCTGCGTCGGAGACGCCCGCGTCTGACGGCACGCCGGCGGGCGATGCGGCGGCGAGTGCCGACGAGCAGGTCGACGACACGTCGACCTCGTCCGAAGGCGACGCCGAGACGGGCAGCCGCGACGACAACGCCGACGAGACTCCGTCGCGCGGCCGGAGCCGCAACCGCAATCGCAACCGCAATCGCGGCGGCCAGAACGGGAATGCGCAGGAGCCCGGCAACGGGCAGGGCGGCCAGAACCAGGGCGGCCAGAACCAGGGCGGCCAGAGCCAGGGCGGCAACGGCCGCGGCGGGCAGAACCCGAACGTTGCCGCGAACGCCGGCCCCGAAGCATCCGACGAAGACACCTCCTCGACGGGCGGCCGCGGTCGCCAGCGCAACAAGCGCCGCGGTCAGGGCCAGGTCGACGAGTTCGAGACCGAGATCAACGAGGACGACGTCCTCATCCCGATCGCGGGCATCCTCGACGTGCTCGACAACTACGCCTTCGTCCGCACCACGGGCTATCTCCCGGGTCCGCAGGACGTGTACGTCTCGCTCGGCCAGGTGAAGAAGTACAACCTGCGCAAGGGCGACGCCGTCGTCGGATCGATCAAGCAGCCGCGTGAGGGCGAGCAGTCCAGCCGTCAGAAGTACAACGCGCTGGTCAAGGTCGACGCGGTCAACGGCCTGTCGGTCGACGACGCCGCGGAGCGCGTGGAGTTCGGCAAGCTCACGCCGCTGTACCCGCAGGAGCGCCTGCGCCTGGAGACGGCTCCCGAGAAGCTGACGCAGCGCATCATCGACCTCGTCGCCCCCATCGGCAAGGGTCAGCGCGGTCTCATCGTCGCGCCTCCGAAGGCGGGCAAGACGATCGTGCTGCAGCAGATCGCCAACGCCATCGCGATCAACAACCCCGAGGTGCACCTCATGGTCGTGCTCGTCGACGAGCGCCCCGAAGAGGTCACCGACATGCAGCGGACGGTCCGCGGCGAGGTCATCGCCTCGACCTTCGATCGCCCCGCCGAGGACCACACCACCGTCGCCGAGCTCGCCATCGAGCGGGCCAAGCGCCTGGTGGAGCTCGGTCGCGACGTCGTCGTGCTGCTGGATTCGATCACGCGCCTCGGCCGTGCCTACAACATCTCCGCGCCCACCTCGGGTCGCGTGCTCACCGGCGGGGTCGACGCATCGGCCCTGTACCCGCCCAAGCGGTTCTTCGGCGCGGCTCGCAACATCGAGAACGGCGGGTCGCTCACGATCCTCGCCACGGCGCTGGTGGAGACCGGCTCGAAGATGGACGAGGTGATCTTCGAGGAGTTCAAGGGCACCGGCAACAGCGAGCTGCGCCTGAACCGTCAGCTCGCCGACAAGCGCATCTTCCCCGCTGTCGACGTCAACGCTTCGTCGACGCGACGCGAAGAGATGCTGATGTCGGCCGACGAGGTCAAGATCACCTGGAAGCTCCGGCGCGCCCTCGCGGGCCTCGATCCCCAGCAGGCGCTGGAGGTCGTGCTCGGGAAGCTCAAGGAGACCGGCTCGAACGTCGAGTTCCTCGTGCAGATGCAGAAGTCCATGCCGGCGCCCGCGCAGGGCGGTCACGGCGGCCACGGCAGCGGCCACGGTCACGACAACAGCATCCGCTGAGCGGGGAGCCGGTGGCTGAGCCCGCGATGTGGGAGTCCGTCCGCGCGCTGATCGACGAGCACGCGGCGGTGCAGCACGAGCTGTCCGATCCGGCCGTGCACGCCGACGCCGCGCGCGCGAAGCGCGTCAACCGGCGGTACGCCGAGCTGTCGCGCATCGTCGCGGCGCACGAGGCGGTGCTCGCGGCGTCCGAAGATCTGGATGCCGCGCGCGACCTCGCCCGGGAGGATGCGTCCTTCGCCGAGGAGGTCCCGGCGCTGGAAGCCCGGCTGACGGAGGCGCAGGAGAAGCTGCGGCGCTTGCTGATCCCACGCGATCCGGATGACGCCCGCGACGTGATCATGGAGATCAAGGCCGGCGAGGGCGGCGCCGAGAGCGCGCTGTTCGCCGCCGACCTGCTGCGGATGTACCTGCAGTACGCCGCCGCGAAGGGCTGGAAGACCGAGCTCCTCGAGCGCACCGAGTCCGACCTGGGGGGCTACAAGGATGTCCAGGTCGCGATCAAGGGTTCCTCGTCCGACCCCGCGCAGGGCGTCTGGGCGCATCTGAAGTACGAGGGCGGTGTGCACCGCGTGCAGCGGGTTCCCGCCACGGAGTCGCAGGGGCGGATCCACACCTCCACCACCGGTGTGCTCGTCTTCCCCGAGGTCGATGAGCCCGAAGAGGTGCAGATCGACCCGAACGACCTCAAGATCGACGTCTTCCGCTCCTCAGGCCCGGGCGGCCAGTCGGTGAACACGACCGACTCGGCGGTGCGCATCACCCACCTTCCGACCGGGATCGTCGTGTCGATGCAGAACGAGAAGTCGCAGCTGCAGAACCGAGAGGCCGGTATGCGGGTGCTGAGGGCCCGGCTCCTCGCGCGTCAGCAGGAGGAACGCGATGCTGCGGCATCCGATGCCAGGAGGTCGCAGATCCGCGGGATGGACCGCTCCGAGCGCATCCGCACCTACAACTTCCCCGAGAACCGCATCGCCGACCACCGCACCGGGTACAAGGCCTACAACCTCGACCAGGTGATGGACGGCGCGCTGGAGCCGCTCATCGAGTCGTGCATCGCTGCGGACGAGGAGGAGCGGCTCGCCGCCCTCGGGGGCGACGCCTGACGGCGAGGGCCCCCGGGTTTCCCGCGGCAGCGCCCGCTCCCGGGCGCAGATCCGCGTACGAACGGTGATCGGCGCGCGGCCCTCTCCGCGGCGCACGGGAGGAGATTTGCGCACGGGAGGATGCGCGCGGAGGATTTGACCTCCCACGTGCGGATCTCCTCCGCTGTGCGGCCATGGGAGCGCCGCGGGGGCGGCATGGGAGCGCCGCGGGGGCGCCAGGGAGCGCCGCGGGACGCCGCGGGCCGCCGCGGGCGGGTCAGGGCACCGGCGGATGGGGGAGCGGCCCGCGAAGACGCTCGAGCTGCGCCGCAGCGGCGAGGATCGTCCGCTCTCCGCCCGGCCGACCGATGAGCTGCACGCTCACCGGGTGCCCGCCGCTGAGCGTCACCGGGACCACGAGTGCGGGAAGGCCCGCGACGTTGACGAAGCTGCTGAACGGCGCGTACTGCACCTGCTGGGCGAAGCATCGCTCGGGATCGATACGGTCGTACCAGCCGATGGGGCGCGGCGTCTGCGCGAGCGCCGGCGTGAGCACCACGTCGTAGGGAGCGAATGCGCCGATCGTCTCCCGCTCGAAGACCCGGGCCTCGGCCAGGGCGCCGAGCAGCACCCGTGCGTCGAGGGCACGTCCCTCTCGCACGAGCCACGCGGTGAGCGGCTCGACGATCTGCAGGTCGTCGTCGGTGAGGGGGATGCGGGCGGCGCTCGCGCGCCACAGCACCCGGAAGAGCGGTCCGTACCGGTGCGGCCGCCACGCGGCATCGGTCACCTCGTGTCCGGCGGATGCGAGAACCCTCGCCGCCTCGCTCAGCGCGTCGACCGCGGCGGGGTCCACATCGATCTCGATGTCGTCGTCCCACGGCGACACCGCGGTGACGCCCACGCGGAGGGGAGGCGGATCCGCGAGCGTTGCCGGAAGGAACGGCGGGGAATCGACCGCGCGCACCGAGAATCCGTAGGGGGCGAGTCCGCACAGCGCGTCGAGGAAGAATGCCGCGTCGGCGACCGTCCGGGCGATGGGCCCGGTGACCGCGAGTCCCTCCGGGGCGTCGAGACCCGACCCGAGGGGGAGGCGACCCCGGGACGGCTTCAGCCCCACCACTCCCACGGTGGCGGCGGGGATCCGGATCGACCCGCCGCCGTCCGACGCCGGGGCGATCGCCAGCACTCCCGCGGCCACCGCCACCGCGGCGCCCCCGCTCGACCCGCCCGCGCCGTGGGCGGGATCCCACGGGTCGCGCGCCCAGGCTCCGCCCCCGACGGGCTCGGTGAAACCCGTCAGACCGAACTCCGACGTGCTGGTCTTGCCGATGCTCACCGCGCCCGCGCGGTCCAGGGCCCCGGCGAGCGGGTCGGATGCCACGGGGACGACGTTCTCGCGGGCGCGCGATCCATACCGGGTGGGGACGCCGGCGCGCGCCACCAGATCCTTGTCGGCGATCGGGATGCCCCAGAGCGGCCCGTCCGGCGGAGCGGCGTCCCGCCGCGCCGCCTGCTCGAGGGCGTGCTCGGCGGTCACCTCGACGAAGGCCCCGAGCGCACGCGTCTCCGCTGCCCGGGCCAGAGCGGCCTCGACGACCTTGACCGAGCGCAGCTCGCGACGCCGCAGTGCCGCCGCGACATCGACCGCCGACATCCCGAGGAGTTCGCTCACCCTCCGACCCTAGTCAGCCCGGCCGTGTCCGCCCTCGGCGTGGCGGGGACCGACCAGCCCGCGTCCGAGAGGTGCCGGGCGTACCCTGAGCGCGTGATCATCTTCCTCATCCGCGCGCTCATCTTCCTCGTCTCCGCCGCGCTCGGGCTCATCGTGGCGGATCTCCTCCTGCCCGGATTCCGCATCGACTGGGCCAACTGGTGGGGTTTCGTCCTGGCGATCGTCATCTTCGCGGTGCTGCAGAGCATCCTCACCCCGTGGATCGCGAGCGTCGCCCGCAGGAACGCGCCCGCCCTCCTCGGCGGGATCGGCATCATCTCGACGCTCGTGGCCTTGATCGTCGTCGTGCTCATCCCCGGGGCCGGCCTCACGATCGGCCAGCCGCTCGTGCTCACCTGGATCCTGGCGCCGGTGATCGTGTGGCTCGTCACGGCGCTGGCGACGCTGCTTCTGCCGATGATCTTCCTCAAGCGCAGGATCGATGATCGACGCGACGGCGCCAAGCGGGCCTGAACCGGCTCAGATCACGTACTCCGGCGCGGTCAGAACGTCGCGGGTGTCCATTCCCTCGCCCCGCGGCCGAGGCTTGGCCGGCACCCCTACCAGCACGCTGTCGGCGGGGGCGTCCTTGGTCACCACGGCGTTCGCTCCGACGACGCAGCGCGCGCCGATCGTGATCGGCCCGAGGATCTTCGCGCCCGCACCCACGGCGACGCCGTCGAGCAGCGTGGGGTGGCGCTTGCCGCCCTCGCGCTGCCGGCCGCCGAGGGTCACGCCGTGGTACAGCATCACGTCGTCACCGACTTCGGCGGTCTCGCCGATGACGATCCCCATGCCGTGGTCGATGAAGAAGCGACGACCGATGACCGCACCCGGATGGATCTCGACGCCGGTTGCCCAGCGGGTGACCTGCGAGCCGAGGCGGGCGGCGAAGCGCAGGCGCCGCCGCCACAGCGCGTGCCACACCCGGTGCGCCCAGATCGCGTGAAGCCCCGGGTACAGCAGAGCGATCTCCACCGCGCCGCGCGCGGCGGGGTCGCGCAGCTTCGCTGCGGCGATGTCCTCGCGCACCCGCGCGAGGGCTCGGGTGAGGATCATGCCGGTGCCGCTTGTTCTTCGCGGAGGTCCGCGTACATCGCGGTCGAGAGGTAGCGCTCGCCCGAATCCGGCACGATGACGACGATCCGCTTCCCGGATGCCTCTGGTCTGCGAGCGATCTGCAGGGCCGCGCTCACCGCGGCGCCCGCCGACATCCCGGCGAGGATGCCCTCCCGAGTGGCCAGGTCTCGGGCGACCCTGATCGCATCGTCGAAGTCGGCGTCGACGATCTCGTCGACGACGCTGCGGTCGAGCACATCGGGGACGAAGTTGGGGCCGATTCCCTGGATGCGGTGCCCGCCGGCTCGGCCCTCGGTGAGGATGGGGGAGTCCTTCGGCTGGACGAGGACGACCCGGACGGCGGGGTTCCGCTCCTTCAGCACCCGACCCACGCCGGTGACGGTGCCGCCGGTGCCCGATCCGGCGACGAAGTAGTCCACCCTCCCGTCGGTGTCGCGCCAGATCTCCTCCGCGGTCGTCCGGCGGTGGATCTCGGGATTCGCGGGATGCTCGAACTGCCGGGCGAGGACAGCGCCGGGAGTGTCGGCGGCGATCTGCTTCGCGGTACGGACCGCCTCCGTCATCCCCTTGTACGGATCGGTGAGGACGAGTTCTGCGCCGTACGCCTTCAGGAGCGTCCGTCGCTCCTTCGACATCGAGGCCGGCATCGTCAGGATGACGCGGTAGCCGCGGGCGGCTCCGACCAGGGCGAGAGCGATGCCGGTGTTCCCACTCGTGGACTCGACGATCGTGCCGCCGGGTCGCAGCTCGCCCGCCGCCTCTGCGGCGTCGATGAGCGCGATGCCCAGGCGGCACTTCACGCTCGCGCCGGGGTTGTAGAACTCCAGCTTGGCGACGACCTCAGCGTTCATGCCCTCGGTCAGGGCGTTCAGCCGCACGAGAGGCGTGCCGCCGAACGCGGTGGTGATGTCGGGATGGATAGCTGACACGGGAATGGTTCTCGCCGCCGGGAGGACCCGGTTCACTCCTCGCGGAGGTCGGCGTACAGCGGCGTGGAGAGGTAGCGCTCGCCGAAGGACGGGATGATGACGACGATGTTCTTGCCCGCCGTTTCCGGACGCGCCGCCAGCTGCAGCGCGGCCCAGACTGCGGCGCCCGACGAGATGCCCACGAGGATGCCCTCGCGAGCTCCGACGTCACGCGCCGTGGCGACGGCGTCATCGAACTCGACGTCGAACACCTCGTCGATGACGCCCTGGTCGAGGATGGCGGGAATGAAGTTCGGGCCGATTCCCTGGATCTTGTGAGGCCCCGGGGTGCCCTTGGTCAGCAGCGGCGAGTCGGCCGGCTCCACCGCGACGATCTTCACCCCCGGCACACGCTCCTTCAGTACCTGCCCGACACCGGTGATGGTGCCGCCGGTGCCGATCCCGGCGACGAGGTAGTCGACGGCGCCGTCGGTGTCGCGCAGGATCTCCTCGGCGGTGGTCTTGCGGTGGATGGCGGGGTTGGCCTCGTTCTCGAACTGGCGGGCGAGGACCGCGCCCGGGGTCTCGGACACGATCTCCTGCGCCTTGGCGACGGCGCCCTTCATGCCACCGGCAGGATCGGTCAGAACGACCTCGGCGCCGTATGCGCGCAGCAGGATACGTCGCTCCATAGACATCGACGAGGGCATCGCCAGGATGACCCGGTATCCGCGGGCGGCGCCGACCATCGCCAGTGCGATGCCGGTGTTGCCGCTCGTCGCCTCCACGATGGTGCCGCCGGGCTTCAGATCACCCGACGCCTCCGCCGCGTCGACGATCGCGATGCCGAGGCGGTCCTTGACGCTGGATGCGGGATTGTAGAACTCCAGCTTCGCGACGACGGTGCCAGGGAGGCCCTCGGTGACCCGGTTCAGTCGGACGAGCGGCGTGTCGCCGAAGGCGGACGTGATGTCGGGGTGGATGCCGGGCATGGCTGTCCTTTCGGGCGGTGGGGTGACCACAAAAGCCTACGGGAGCAGCGGCGAGGCGGCCCGAATGTGACAGTCTGGACGGCGGTCATGAACTTCTCTCCCGCCGATTGCCCGCTCGCGGACGCGCTCCGCGACGCCCGCGTGCGGCTCGAACGAGCCGGCATCGGGGGCGCCGACGTCGACGCCGAACTCCTGGCCGCCCATGTGCTGGGGGTCGGTCGGGGGGAGGTGCAGGCCGCGGTCATCCGGGGTGCTTCTCTGGATGCCGCCCAGCGGGCGCGCTTCGATGACATCGTCGCCCAGCGGGCCACGCGCGTCCCCCTCCAGCACCTCACCGGCTCCGCGCCGTTCCGGCACCTGGAGCTGCGGGTCGGTCCGGGAGTGTTCGTCCCCCGCCCGGAGACCGAGATGGTCGCGCAGCTGGCCATCGATGCCCTCCGCGCCGCGGCCTCACCCGAGCCGGTGGCGGTGGATCTCGGAACCGGCAGCGGCGCCATCGCGCTGGCGCTGGCCACCGAGGTCCCCCACGCGCAGGTGCACGCGGCCGAGAACGATGTCGAGGCGTTCGTCTGGGCCAAGGAGAACTTCGCCGCTGCCGGTGTCCCGAACGCCCGCCTAGCCTTCGTCGACCTCGCGACGGCCTTCGGTGAGCTCGACGGGACGGTGTCGGTCCTGGTGTCCAACCCCCCGTACGTCCCCGACGACGCCGTCCCGCGCGACCCGGAGGTGCGGTTCTTCGACCCGCCGGCGGCGCTCTACGGCGGCCCCGACGGTCTGGATGTCGTCCGGGTGCTGAGCGGCGTCGGCATGAGACTGCTGCATCCGGGCGGTCTGCTCGTCCTCGAGCACGGCGAATGGCAGGGTGCCGACATCCGTGCTCTCTTGATGGCGGACGGATGGCGCGCCGCAGCGACCCACCGGGATCTCACGCTCCGCGATCGCGCGACCACCGCACTGCGGCCCTGATCCCCGACCTCGCGCCCAGGGGCCTCCAGGGCTCGGAGAGGTCGGGGCCGTAGACTCGTGGCGTCATGTCTACCCTCTTCGATTGCCGTGACGACGAGCAGCTGCTCCCCGGCATGCGGCAGGCCCGGCAGGCCATCAGCCGCGGCGACCTCGTCGTGATGCCCACCGACACCGTCTACGGCGTCGCCGCCGACGCTTTCAACGCCCGCGCGGTGCAGCGGCTGCTCGATGCCAAGGGCCGGGGACGTCAGTCGCCGCCGCCGGTGCTCGTGGCCGGGCAGGCGACGCTCCGGGCGCTGGTGGCGGAGGTCCCCGAGCCGGTCGAACGCCTGGTCGCGGAGTTCTGGCCGGGCGGTCTGACCATCGTCCTGCCCTCGCAGCCGTCGCTGTCGTGGGACCTCGGGGAGACCCACGGCACCGTCGCCGTCCGCATGCCCGCTCACCGCATCGCGCTGGAGCTGCTGGAGGAGACCGGGCCGCTGGCGGTCTCCAGCGCCAATCTCACCGGACGCCCGGCCGCGGTGCAGATCAGCGAGGCCCAGGCCATGCTCGGCGAGGACATCGCGGTCTACCTCGACGGCGGACCTGCCGACGTCGGGGTCGCCTCGACGATCGTCGACGCGACACCGCTGGTCGTTCGTGGTTCCGAGCCGCGCGTACGGATCCTCCGCGACGGCGCGATCGGACGGGATCGGCTCCGCGAGGTCCTGGGCGATCTCCTGGAGGCTCCGCAGCCGGCGCCGTCGGGCGACGCCGAGTGAGAGCGGACGGCGGAGAGTGAAGCAGTACGTCTTCACGGTCCTGTTCACCGCCACCGTCACCTTCGTGCTGACGTGGGTGGTCTGGCGGCTGAGCCTGCGCTTCAAGCTCTATCCCGGCATCCGCGAGCGCGATGTCCACAAGACCCCCACCCCGCGCCTGGGGGGAGTGGCGATGTTCCTCGGGGTGGTGGCTGCCTTCCTGGTGTCGTCGCAGAACCCCTTCTTCTCCATCGTCTGGCTCGAGCCGCGGACGATGATCGCCATCCTCGTCGCCACCGCGCTGATCGTCGTCGTCGGCGTCGCGGACGATCTGTTCGATCTCGACTGGATGGTCAAGCTCGGCGCGCAGTTCGTCGCGGCCGGCATCATCGCGTGGTTCGGCGGCCTGCAGATCTACACGCTGCCCATCGGCGACCTGGTCCTCGGCTCGGGCTGGCAGAGCTTCCTTCTCACCGTCCTGTCGATCGTGATCGTCATGAACGCGGTCAACTTCATCGACGGTCTGGACGGACTGGTCGCCGGCGTCTGCCTCATCGCCAACGTCGTGTTCTTCGCCTACTCGTACCTGCTGGCTCGCGACACGGGACAGAACACCTACTTCAACCTGGCCACCCTCATCGCGGCGGTGCTGATCGGGGCGTGCATCGGCTTCCTCCCGCTGAACTGGAGCCCGGCGAAGCTCTTCATGGGCGATTCCGGCGCCCTGATGCTCGGCCTCCTCATGGCCTGCTCGGCGATCTCCATCACCGGGCAGCTCTCGCCCGAACTGCTCGACCCCGAGCGCTTCGGCCGCTCCCAGCTGCTGGGCGCCTTCATCCCGATCATCCTGCCGATCGTGGTGGTGCTGCTTCCGCTGCTCGATTTCGGCCTCGCCGTGATCCGGCGCATGCGGGCCGGGAAATCCCCGTTCTCGCCCGACCGCAAGCACCTGCACCATCGCATGCTCGACATGGGGCACAGCGATCGCGACGCCGTTCTCATCTTCTATTCATGGACCGCCGTGGTGAGCCTCGCGGTGCTGCTGATGTACGTCGGCACCCAGGAGGAATGGCCGGGAGACTATCTCCTGGGTGTCGCCCTCGGTGCCGTCGGGGTCATCGCCTGCCTCGTGGTCACCCTTCTCCCCGCTCGCCAGCGCGGCCGTACCGCCGCCGACGTCCCCCAGGAAGCCTCATGACCTCCGATGTGTCCAGCAATCCGATCCTTCGCACGACCCTGTTGTGGTCGGGGGTGGTCACCGTGGTGCTCGCCGTCGTCGCGGCGATCGTCGGGGGCCTCGTGGCGGGGACGGACGGGGTGTGGAGCGCCCTGTCGGGTGTGATCCTCGCCGCGGTCTTCCTCGGCATCACCGGCGCCAGCATCCTCATCGCCAACCGCTGGTTCGGCGACCCGCTCTACATCCCGGTCTTCTTCGGCATCGTCATGGGCGGCTGGATCCTCAAACTCGTCATCTTCATCGTCGCCCTCATCATCCTGCGT
The DNA here is from genome assembly GCF_013410955.1 of Microbacterium sp. AK009. Classification (GTDB taxonomy): domain Bacteria; phylum Actinomycetota; class Actinomycetes; order Actinomycetales; family Microbacteriaceae; genus Microbacterium. The sequence continues at coordinate 811,907 of NZ_JACCCG010000001.1, forward strand.
GGGCAGCCGTGGCTGGAAGGTCCCGTGTTCTTCGTCGCGGTGGTGGTGAGCGTCCTGGCATCGCTCGCCATCGACGTGGTGGTGCTCACCCGGATGCGCATCCCCCACGTCAGCGACGTCGCGCTCCCTACCACGGACCCCGATGACGACCTGAACCGGCCTCTCGACGGCGACAAGGACCCGGACACCGGGAAAAACGCCGCCCCCTGAGTTTGATAGGGTGGTGTCTGCGCCCGCCCGCCGCTCTGCGCGCGTCTGCGGAACGACTCTCACCGACCATCGTCGCAACGGTCCCCGACCGGTGCCCCGAAGCTGGAGCCCGCGCTGTCTACTCAAGCTGCGACCCTGATCGCGAATGCCTCGTCGTCCGACGGTGAGTTCCACCCGCCCTCGATCTCGGACTTCTTCCCGCCGAACATCCTCGAGGGCCTCGGGCTTCCGATCGAGTTCACGCGCATCAACCTCGTGCAGGTGCTCGCGACGATCGTGCTCATCCTCGTCTTCGTCATCGGCACGCGCCGCATGCGGATCGTCCCGACCCGCTTCCAGAGCGTGGTGGAGATGGGCCTGGACTTCGTCCGCGTCAACATCGCGCACGATCTGCTCGGCCGCAAGGACGGCGACCGCTTCCTGCCGCTGCTGACGACCATGTTCTTCATGATCCTGTTCATGAACATCACCGGCATCATCCCCGGGTTGAACATCGCGGGCACCAGCGTCATCGCGGTGCCGCTGCTGCTGGCGATCGTGTCGTACGTGACCTTCATCTACGCGGGGCTGCGCAAGAGCCCGAAGAACTTCATCAAGAACTCCCTCTTCCCCTCGGGGGTCCCGCCGTTCCTCTACATCATCGTCACGCCGCTGGAGTTCCTCTCCACCTTCATCATCCGGCCGGTGACGCTGACCCTTCGACTGCTGATGAACATGATCGTCGGGCACCTCATGCTCGTGCTGTTCTTCTCGGCGACCCAGTTCTTCCTCTTCACCGCCGACGGCCTGTGGAAGGCCTTCGGCGTCGGCACCCTCGCCTTCGGGCTGGCCTTCACTCTCTTCGAGATGCTGGTCGCCTTCCTGCAGGCCTACGTCTTCACGATCCTCACCGCGGTCTACATCCAGCTCGCGGTCGCGGAAGAGCACTGAGCGGGCGGGCTCCGGCCTACCCACCCAACCGAAAGGAAACACACCCGTGGATGCAACTACGGTTCTCGCCCAGGTCACCGGTTCGATCGCGACCGTCGGCTACGGCCTCGCCGCCATCGGCCCCGCCATCGGCGTGGGCATCGTCGTCGGCAAGACCATCGAGGGCGTCGCTCGTCAGCCCGAGCTGGCCGGTCGCCTCCAGGTCCTCATGTGGATCGGTATCGCGTTCACCGAGGCGCTCGCGTTCATCGGCATCGCCACCGGCTTCATCTTCGGCGCCTGATCCCCCTTCCCCACGTTTAAGGAGACGAGATGCTGAACGCTCTTGTCACTCTCGCTGCGGAAGAGGGTGAGTCGCAGAACCCGCTGCTGCCGGCGTACTACGACATCATCTGGTCAGCGGTGTGCTTCATCGTCATCCTGGCGGTGTTCTGGCGCATCGTGCTGCCGCGCATGCAGAAGCTGCTCGACGAGCGCGCTGCCGCGATCGAAGGCAACATCGCCAAGGCCGACGAGGCCCAGCGCAAGGCCGAGGCCGCGCTCGAGGAGTACACCGCTCAGCTCGCCGACGCCCGGCGTGAAGCCGGCGAGATCCGCGATGCCGCCCGCGAGGACGGCAAGAAGATCCTCGCCGAGGCGAAGGACGCCGCAGCCTCCGAGGCCGCGCGCATCACCGCCACCGCGCACGCCCAGATCGAGGCGGAGCGTCAGTCGGCGCTGGTGTCGCTGCGCAGCGAGGTGGGCACGCTCGCCCTCGATCTCGCCGGCGGTGTGATCGGCGAGACCCTCTCCGATGACGCGAAGGCTCAGGCGGTCGTCGACCGCTTCCTCGCCGAGCTCGAGGCCGACGAGGCCGCCAAGGCCGCAGCCGGTCAGAAGCAGGGCCTCTGATGGGAAGCGCGACCACGCAGGCTCGAGTGTCGAGCATCGCCGCACTGGATGCTGCGGCGATCACCGACCTCGAGGTGGCGCGTGAGCTCTTCGGGGTCGCGCGCGCGGTGGGGGAGACCCCGCAGCTGGCCTCGGCTCTCGCCGACGCGTCGGCGCCGGCACCTGCCCGACAGAAGGTCGTCGACGACGTCTTCGGGCGTCAGGTGTCGGCCACCACGCGCACCCTCCTGGGCGCCGTGGTCGCCGAGCGCTGGTCATCGGCCGCCGACCTCGTCGAGGGCATCGAGGAGCTGGCGGTGCGTGCCGCCGCCGTGGCGGAACCGCAGGCCGACGTCGAGGCCGACCTGTTCGCCTTCTCCCGAGTCGTCGCCGACAACGGGGAGCTCGAGCTCGCTCTCGGCAGCCGCCTGGGCGACCCGGCGGCCAAGGGCCGGCTGGTGTCCTCCCTCCTGACGGGTCGTGCCAGTGCGTCGGCGATCGTCATCGCCGACGCCCTCGTGCAGCAGCCTCGTGAGCGCCGCGTGCGTCAGCTCCTGACCTGGGCGATGCGCATCGTGGCTGACCAGCGCGGCCGAAAGGTCGCCACGGTCGTCACCGCCGTCGCGCTCAGCGACGCGCAGATCGAGCGTCTGTCGCGGACGCTCTCGGCCCGCTACGGCGCCGAGGTCTCGATCAACACCGTCGTCGACCCGACCGTGGTCGGCGGTCTGCGCGTGCAGATCGCGGACGACGTGATCGACGCCAGCGTGTCCTCGCGCCTCGCCGACCTCCGCCAGCGGCTGGCGGGCTAACAGACTTCCCGTGCGCTTCCCAGGAAGCGGCGGAGCATTCGGGGTCACACTCGACGGTGAGGCCCCACCGAACGAAGGAAGATCATGACAGACCTCTCTATCAGCCCCGACGTCATCCGTGACGCGCTGAAGGACTTCGTCGCGGCGTACGAGCCCACGGGCGCCGCCGCCACCGAGGTCGGTACCGTCATCGACGCGGCCGACGGCATCGCGCACGTCGAGGGCCTCCCCGGCGTCATGGCCAACGAGCTGGTGACGTTCCAGGACGGCACCCAGGGCCTGGCGTTGAACCTCGACGAGCACGAGATCGGCGTCGTCGTCCTCGGCGACTTCGCCGGCATCGAGGCCGGCCAGGAAGTGACCCGCACCGGCGAGGTGCTCTCGGTCGCCGTCGGCGACGGGTACCTCGGTCGCGTCGTCGACCCGCTCGGCAACCCGATCGACGGCCTCGGCGAGGTCGCCACGACCGGCCGCCGCGCCCTCGAACTGCAGGCGCCCGGCGTCATGCAGCGGAAGTCCGTGCACGAGCCGATGCAGACCGGGATCAAGGCGATCGACGCGATGATCCCGATCGGTCGTGGCCAGCGTCAGCTGATCATCGGCGACCGCCAGACGGGCAAGACCGCCATCGCGATCGACACGATCATCAACCAGAAGGCCAATTGGGAGTCGGGCGACCCGACCAAGCAGGTGCGCTGCATCTACGTCGCGATCGGGCAGAAAGGCTCGACCATCGCTGCGGTGAAGGGCGCCCTGGAAGACGCCGGCGCGATGGAGTACACGACCATCGTCGCCGCCCCCGCCTCCGACCCCGCCGGCTTCAAGTACCTCGCGCCCTACACCGGTTCGGCCATCGGCCAGCACTGGATGTACGACGGCAAGCACGTCCTCATCGTCTTCGACGACCTCACCAAGCAGGCCGAGGCCTACCGCGCCGTGTCGCTGCTGCTGCGTCGCCCGCCGGGCCGCGAGGCATACCCCGGCGACGTGTTCTACCTGCACTCGCGTCTGCTGGAGCGTTGCGCGAAGCTGTCCGACGAGCTCGGCGCCGGTTCGATGACGGGTCTGCCGCTCATCGAGACCAAGGCCAACGACGTCTCGGCCTACATCCCGACCAACGTGATCTCGATCACCGACGGCCAGATCTTCCTGCAGTCCGATCTGTTCAATGCCAACCAGCGTCCCGCGGTCGACGTGGGCATCTCGGTGTCGCGCGTCGGCGGCGACGCCCAGGTGAAGTCGATCAAGAAGGTCTCGGGAACGCTGAAGCTCGAGCTCGCGCAGTACCGCTCGCTCGAGGCGTTCGCGATGTTCGCCTCCGACCTCGATGCCGCCTCCCGCCGCCAGCTCGCGCGTGGCGCACGACTCACCGAGCTGCTGAAGCAGCCCCAGTACTCGCCGTACCCGGTCGAGGAGCAGGTCGTTTCGATCTGGGCGGGCACCAACGGAAAGCTCGACGCCATCGACGTCGAAGACGTCCTGCCGTTCGAGCGCGAGCTGCTGGACTACCTCCGTCGCAACACGACGATCCTCGATCGCCTCCGCGACTCCAACGTCCTCGATGACGACACCGTCGCCGAACTGGACAAGAAGGTCGACGAGTTCATCCTGGAGTTCCGCTCCGGCAAGGGCCAGTCGATCAACCGTCCCGGCAGCGATGAGGTCGCCGCCGCCGAGGCCGAGGACGTCAACCAGGAGAAGATCGTCAAGGGCCGTCGCTGAGCGGAACCGGTAAAGGATCATGGGCGCACAACTGAGGGTCTACAAGCAGAAGATCAATTCTGCCCAGACCACGAAGAAGATCACGAAGGCGATGGAGCTCATCGCTGCTTCGCGGATCCAGAAGGCGATGGCGCGCGTGCGCGCGTCCTCGCCCTTCGCCCGCGCGGTGACCCGCGCGGTCTCCGCGGTGGCGACGCACTCCAACGTCGATCACCCCCTGACGCAGGAGCGGGCGACCATCCGCCGTTCGGCCGTGGTCATCTTCGCGTCGGACCGGGGCCTGGCGGGTGCGTTCAACTCCCAGATCCTCCGCGAGGGCATGGAGCTGGCGGCGCTGCTGAGGTCGGAGGGCCGCGAGCCGGTGTTCTACCTCATCGGTCGCAAGGCCGTCGGGTACTTCCAGTTCCGCCGCATGGAGGCCGCCGCGGAGTGGACGGGTGACACCGATACGCCGCAATTCCACACCGCCGAGGAGATCTCGGCCACCCTGCTGGACGCGTACAACCGCGGCGGCGAGCAGGGCGGGGTGGATGAGATCCACCTCGTGTACAACCGGTTCGTCAGCATGATGACCCAGAGCCCCGAGACCGTGCGTCTTCTGCCGCTGGAGGTCGTCGAGGCCGAGGAGGAGTCGTCGGCGCAGGTCTACCCGCTCTACGAATTCGAGCCGGACGCCGAGACGGTTCTCGACGCGCTCCTGCCCGTCTACATCCAGAGCCGCGTCTTCAACGCCCTCCTGCAGTCGTCGGCGGCCAAGCACGCCGCGACGCAGAAGGCGATGAAATCGGCCAGCGACAACGCAGACAAGCTCATCACCGACTACACCCGGCTGCGCAACAACGCGCGTCAGGCCGAGATCACGCAGCAGATCGCCGAGATCGTCGGCGGCGCCGACGCTCTCGCGTCGGGCAAATAGACCCACACGAAAGAGAAGAAGCCATGAGCCTCACCGCTGAGAAGACGGATGCCACGACGGCCGCAGCGCCCGCCGTCGGCCGGGTCGCCCGCGTCACCGGTCCGGTCGTCGACATCGAGTTCCCCCACGATGCGATCCCCGACATCTACAACGCGCTGAAGACGACGATCACGATCGGTGACTCGTCGTCCGAGATCACCCTCGAGGTCGCCCAGCACCTCGGCGACGACCTCGTGCGCGCCATCGCCCTGAAGCCCACCGACGGCATCGTCCGCGGTCAGGAGGTGCGCGACACCGGCGAGCAGATCACCGTTCCCGTCGGCGACGTCACCAAGGGCAAGGTGTTCAACGTCACCGGTGAGGTGCTCAACGGCGCCCCCGGCGAGACCATCGAGATCACCGAGCGCTGGCCGATCCACCGCCAGGCGCCGAACTTCGACCAGCTGGAGTCCAAGACCCAGATGTTCGAGACCGGCATCAAGGTCATCGACCTCCTCACCCCGTACGTGCTCGGCGGGAAGATCGGCCTCTTCGGCGGTGCGGGCGTCGGCAAGACCGTCCTCATCCAGGAGATGATCCAGCGCGTCGCGCAGGACCACGGCGGTGTGTCGGTGTTCGCCGGCGTGGGTGAGCGCACCCGTGAGGGCAACGACCTCATCGGCGAGATGGAGGAGGCGGGCGTCTTCGACAAGACCGCCCTGGTCTTCGGCCAGATGGACGAGCCGCCGGGCACGCGTCTGCGCGTGGCACTGTCGGCGCTGACGATGGCGGAGTACTTCCGCGATGTGCAGAAGCAGGACGTGCTGCTGTTCATCGACAACATCTTCCGCTTCACGCAGGCCGGCTCCGAGGTGTCCACGCTCCTCGGCCGTATGCCCTCCGCCGTGGGCTACCAGCCGAACCTCGCCGACGAGATGGGTGTGCTCCAGGAGCGCATCACCTCGACCCGTGGTCACTCGATCACCTCGCTCCAGGCGATCTACGTCCCCGCTGACGACTACACCGACCCGGCGCCGGCGACCACCTTCGCCCACCTGGATGCCACCACCGAGCTCTCGCGTGAGATCGCGTCGAAGGGTCTGTACCCCGCAGTCGACCCGCTGACCTCGACGAGCCGCATCCTCGACCCCCGCTACATCGGCGAGGACCACTACCGCGTCGCGACCGCCGTCAAGCAGATCCTCCAGAAGAACAAGGAGCTGCAGGAGATCATCGCGATTCTCGGTGTCGACGAGCTGTCCGAAGAGGACAAGGTCGTGGTCGCCCGCGCGCGTCGCATCCAGCAGTTCCTCTCCCAGAACACCTACATGGCGAAGAAGTTCACCGGTGTCGAGGGCTCCACGGTCCCGATCAAGGAGACGATCGAGTCGTTCGACGCCATCGTCAAGGGCGACTTCGACCACGTCGCCGAGCAGGCGTTCTTCAACGTCGGCGGCATCTCCGACGTCGAAGAGGCCTGGGCGCGCATCCAGAAGGAGAACGGCTGATCATGCCTCTCAAAGTCAGCCTGGTTTCCGCCGACGCGGAGGTCTGGTCCGGCGAGGCGTCGCTGGTGGTCGCGAAGACCGTCGAGGGAGAGATCGGCTTCATGGCCGGCCACGAGCCGGTGCTGGCGATCCTCGCCGAGGGTCAGGTGCGGATCACCCGCACCGACGGCTCGAAGATCGTCGCCAACGCCCAGGACGGCTTCCTGTCGATGGAGCGCGACGAGGTCACGATCGTGGCAGGAAACGCTGCGCTGATCTCCTGACCGACTGATCCTCCTCTCCGCCTCCCGCGAGAGTGCAACTGGCCGCCGAGAGCACGGGTGAACCCCGCGCCTTCGGCGGCCAGTCGCATCCTCGCCCCGTGTTCTCCGGGGTATTCCCATGCTGATCCTCCTGCCGCCCTCTGAAACCAAAGAGCCGGGCGGCGACGGCGTACCGATCGATCTCGACGGCTTGGCGCTGCCCTCGCTGCGGCCGCAGCGCGCGGAGGTTCTCGCATCGCTGATCGCGCTGTCGGACGATGCCGATGAGGCTGCGCGGGTGCTGAAGCTCGGACCGCGTCAGCGCGACGAGATCGCCGTGAACACCGCCCTGCGCACCGCGCCGACGCGTCCCGCTGTCGACCGGTACACCGGGGTGCTCTTCGACGCACTCGATGCGTCGAGCCTCGACGCGGCATCGCGTCGCTGGCTGAAGACGCATGTGCTCATCCACTCCGCTCCGTTGGGCCCCGTGGGCGCCCTCGATCCCCTTCCCAACTACCGGCTGGGAGCCGGGGTGCGCCTCCCCGGGCTCGCGGCGCCCACCCGGCACTGGGCGCCTGCGGTCACGGCCGCGCTCGGCGCCGCGGCGCCGCCGTTCATCCTCGACCTCCGCTCCCACGCCTACGTCGCCCTCGGGCCGGTGCCCGCCGCCGTCGCCGCTGTCTCGCTCCGCGTCGTCGCCGACGCCCCCGGTGGGGCGCTGCGCGCGCTCAACCACTTCAACAAGCGCGCCAAGGGCGATCTCGTGCGTCGCCTCGCCCTCGAGCGGCCGCGCATCCGGAGCGTCGCAGGATTCCGACGGTGGGCGGATGACGCGGGGCTCCGGCTCGTCGGAGCCTCCGACTCCGCGGAGCTCGACCTGGTCGTCTGACGCCGGCTACCGCCGCGTGTTCGCCGCGGTGCGCTCGGTGTTCTCCGCGATCGCGATGAGGGCGACGACCGCTTCGATGACGAATCGGAGCGCGATCACCGCGAGGAAGGAGAAGAGCGGGACGAGGATGACGGTGGCCACGATCAGCGATATGCCGGCGCCGGGGTTGAACCACAGGGCGCCGATGCCCTCGACGACGCCGGTCACCAGGTAAACGACGAAGGCGATGCCGATCGCCATGAGGCCCACGACGTAGAACACCGCGGCCAGGCGTCGCGTGATGAACGTGCGGAAGGACAGATCGAACAGCGAGCGGAAGAATCCGCGACGGACCCCGGCGGCATCCTGCTGTCCCACGGCGGGAACACCGGTGTCATCGACGCCTGCGATGCCGGGGGTAGTGGTGGAGTCGGTGGCCCGGGCCGCTTCGGCGGCGGGCTGGCGGGGCAGCGGGGGAGGGGCGTCGGTGCTCATGGGTCCTCGTCCTTCGATGGCGGCTTCCCGCAACGTTACCGACCGCGACGCGCCCGACCCCGTGTTTCTGGGAATTTCCTCACAATGGCGGCGTCGCATCGATACCATGACGACGCGGGCAGACCATCCCGCCGTGCTTGCACGCTGGGGAAAAAACCTGGAGGTCTCATGGATTCTTCGTACGACGGATACGGCGCGTTGCTGGCGTTCCTGCTCATCCTGCTGCCGCTCCTGCTCATCTTCGCGCTCGCGGGCTACCTGATTAGCTCCTTCTTCCTGATGAAGATCTTCGAGAAGGCGGGCGTCGAGGGGAAGTGGCGGGCCTGGGTCCCGGTTTACAACACCCTGGTCTTCGCCAAGCTCGGTGATCTCTCACCCTGGGTCATGCTGGGTGCCGTTGTGGCCTCGGCCCTGCTCAGCCAGGTACCGGTCATCGGCTGGATCCTGTCCCTCGCGGCCATCGCAGTCGGGGTCATCGTCGGCTGGCGCGTGGGCCTGAAGCTCGGGAAGGACTGGCCCTACCTGCTCCTCTGGCTCATCCCCGGTGTCGGGACGCTGATCTGGCTCGGCATTCTCGCGTTCTCCTCCGACCGCTGGAACCCTCGCATTCCGCCGGCCCCATGGGCGAGCTCTTTCCTCAAGGACACCACCGTCTGGTCGGGCATTCCGCAGCAGCAAAGTGCCGTCGCCGCTCCCGGCTACGGCTACCCGCCGGCGGCACCGGGCGGTTCCGCTGCGCCGCCCGCCGGGTACGAGCCCGCCCCGGGCTACCAGGCACCGCCCGCGCCGGCCGCCGCACCGCCGGCGACTCCGCCTGCGACGTCCCCGGCACCGCCCGCCGCTCCGCCGGCCCCGCCCTCGGCCGACCCCACCCCGCCTCCGGCGGCTCCGCCCGCGAGCGAACCGCCCGCAGGTCCCGACGCTCCGCGTCCCTGACCCGCTGCGACAGCCCCCGGCCCACCGCCGGGGGCTGTCGCCGTAGTCGTCCCCGGTAGCGTGGAGGGATGAATGCTGTCCCGCTTCGCCGCCTCGGCTCATCCGGTCTGCTCGTCTCGGCCGTCGGCCTCGGCTGCAACAACTTCGGCCGGCCGGGCACGCGCACCGAGACCATCGAGGGCACTCGCGCCGTCCTCGACGCCGCGATCGACGCGGGGGTGACCTTCCTCGACACCGCCGACATGTACGGGGGTGATCCCGGCCAGTCAGAGGCCCTCATGGGGGAGGCTCTCGCCGGCCGCCGCGACCAGGTCGTGCTCGCGACGAAGTTCGGCCACTCCGGCCGAGACATGGGATACGGCCTGGCGGGCGCCAAGGCATCCCGCGCGTACATCCGGCGCGCGGTCGAAGCCTCCCTCACCAGGCTGCAGACCGACTGGATCGACCTCTACCAGCTGCACACGCCCGACCCGGGGACCCCCATCGGGGAGACCTTGGACGCCCTGAACGACCTGGTCCGCGAGGGGAAGGTGCGCTACATCGGGCATTCCAATCTGAGCGGCTGGCAGATCGCCGAGGCGCACTTCGTCGCCGAGCGCCGCGGCACCGTGCCGTTCGTATCATCGCAGGACCACTACAGCCTTCTCGCGCGGGCATCGGAACGCGAGCGGCTGCCCGCCGCCGAGCATTTCGGCCTGGGGTTCCTCCCGTACTTCCCGCTTCACAACGGTCTGCTCACCGGCAAGTTCTCCCGCACCGAGGCGCCCTCCGACACCCGCATCATGCGTCAGCGCCCGCACCTGTGGGAGAACGCGCCGTGGGACGCTCTCGAGGCCTACGAGTCCTTCTGTCGCGCGCAGGGCATCACGATGCTCGAGGCGACCTTCGGTTGGCTGCTGGCGCGATCGTCGATCTCGAGCGTCATCGCCGGAGCGACGAGCCCTGACCAGGTGCGCGCGAACGCTGCCGCGGCCACCGCGTGGACGCCCACCGTCGCCGACGTCGCCGAGATCGACGCGATCTTCCCCCTGCCCGACGACCCCGCAGCCTGAGCGGGATCGCTCACGGCGAGCCGGTTCGCTCAGAGCGCACCGGCCACGGTGGTTGACATGACGCAACGGCTGTAGCGTTCACAGGTGCGCCCGCCCCGCGGACGTGCGTCGTGGAAGGGAACCCTGTGCTCGGCAAGCTCCTCGCCCGCTACCTCCGCCCCGGCTGGCCGCTCATCATCGCCGTGGTGGTGTTCCAGCTCGCGCAGTCGATCGCCTCGCTGCTGCTGCCCACGCTCAACGCCGACATCATCGACAACGGCGTCATCACCGGCGACATCCCCTACATCTGGTCGACCGGTGGGGTCATGCTCGGGATCAGCCTCGTGCAGATCGTGTGCGCCATCGTCGCGGTGTACTTCGGCTCCCGCCTGGCGATGGGGGTGGGACGCCAGATGCGGGCCGACCTGTTCCATCGGGTCGTCGCCTTCTCGCAGCGCGAGGTCGGTCACTTCGGGGCCGCTTCGCTCATCACCCGCAACACCAACGACGTCCAGCAGGTGCAGATGCTGGTTCAGGTGTCGGCGACCCTCATGGTGTCCGCGCCGATCCTCGCGGTCGGCGGCGTCATCCTCGCCATCAGCCAGGATGTCGGTCTGTCGTGGCTGATGGCCGTGTCGATCCCGGCGCTCCTCGTCATCGTCGGTCTGATCGTGTGGCGCATGGTGCCCGCCTTCACCGTCATGCAGAAGCGGATCGACCGGGTGAACCAGATCCTGCGCGAGCAGCTCAGCGGCATCCGCGTCATCCGCGCCTTCGTGCGGGAGCCCCAGGAACGTGCGCGTTTCTCGGTCGCGAGCGCGGAAGTGATGGCCACCGGCCTTCGCGCCGGCAACCTCATGGCGTTGATGTTCCCGGCGGTGATGCTGGTGCTGAACGTCTCGAGCGTCGCGGTGATCTGGTTCGGCGCGTTCCAGGTGCAGCAGAACGACGTGCAGATCGGCACGCTCTTCGCCTTTCTGACCTACATCATGCAGATCCTCATGGGCGTCATGATGGCCACGTTCATGTTCGTGATGATCCCCCGAGCCGCGGTCTGCGCCGATCGCATCGGCGAGGTGCTCGCCACCGATCCCTCGGTCGCACCGCCTGCCGTCCCGGTCACTCCGCCGGCGCCCCGCGGTGCCCTGCGCTTCGACGGCGTGGCGTTCGCCTACCCCGGTGCCGCCGACCCCGTTCTCAGCGACATCTCCTTCGAGGTCGCGCCCGGGACGACGACGGCCGTCATCGGGTCGACGGGGTCGGGCAAGACCACCCTGATCGGGCTCGTGCCGCGACTCTTCGACGCCACATCGGGCTCGGTCCAGGTGGACGGAACGGACGTCCGCGACGTCGACCCCGACGAACTGTGGCGGCGCGTGGGGCTCGTCCCGCAGCGGGCGTTCCTGTTCTCGGGAACGGTCGCCTCGAACCTCCGTTACGGCGACCCCGACGCCGGAGATGCCGAGCTGTGGCACGCCCTCGAACTCGCACAGGCCGCGGACTTCGTCCGTGCCATGCCGGAGCAGCTGCACGCTCCGATCGCGCAGGGCGGCAACAACGTGTCGGGCGGGCAGCGCCAGCGGCTGGCCATCGCGCGAGCACTGGTGAAGAAGCCCGAGATCTACCTCTTCGACGATGCGTTCTCCGCGCTGGATCTGGCCACCGACGCGGCGCTGCGCGACGCACTGGACACCCATCTGCCGCACACGACGCGGATCGTCGTGGCCCAGCGGGTCTCCACCGTCCAGAGCGCCGACCAGATCATCGTGCTCGACCACGGCCGCGTGGTCGGCATCGGCACCCACGACGAGCTTCTCGATTCCAGCCAGACCTACCGCGAGATCGTGGAGTCGCAGCTCTCGGTGGAGGCGGCATGAGCGGGCCGGGGCACGGGCGCATGCAGACCGCGCCGGTGGTGAAGGCGAAGAGCTTCGGCCCGAGCGCGCGGCGCCTGCTCGGCACCCTCAGTTCGGACAGGCCCCGACTGGTGGTCGTCCTCGTTCTCGGTGTCCTCAGCGTCGGACTGTCGGTGCTCGGCCCGAAACTGCTCGGCGACGCCACGAACATCGTCTTCGCCGGGTTCCTCTCCCTCCAGGCGCCGGCAGGCGCGACCAAGCAGGAGGTCGTCGACCAACTCGTCGCCGCCGGGCAGCAGCAGCAGGCCGACCTCGTCCGCGCCGTCGACTTCACCCCGGGCGCCGGCATCGCGTTCGACGCGCTCGGGGCGGTCATCCTCGCCGTCCTCGCCGTCTACGTGTTCTCGAGCGTCTTCGGCTGGCTGCAGGCACGGCTGCTCAACGGCATCGTGCAGCGGGCGATGAACCGTCTGCGGCTGCAGGTGGAGGACAAGATCCACCGTCTGCCCCTGTCGTACTTCGACCGGGTGCAGCGCGGCGAACTGCTCAGCCGAGTCACCAACGACGTCGACAACATCGGCCAGTCGATGCAGCAGACGCTGTCGCAGGTGATCATCTCGCTTCTGACGGTCATCGGCGTCATGGTGATGATGTTCCTCATTTCCCCGCTCCTCGCGGTGATCGCCCTGGTGACCGTGCCGCTGACACTCGTCATCACCGCCGTGGTGGCTGCTCGCTCGCAGAAGCTCTTCGCCGCGCAGTGGAAGGCGACCGGTGTACTCAATGCCCGGGTCGAGGAGACCTTCTCGGGCCACGCGATCGTGAAGGTGTTCGGCCATCAGCGTGAGGTGGAAGCCGACTTCCTCGCCGAGAACGAAGAGGTTTACCGGGCGAGCTTCGGCGCGCAGTTCCTCTCCGGCATCATCCAGCCCGCGATGATGTTCGTCGGCAACCTCGTCTACGTCGCCATCGCGGTCGTGGGCGGCATCCAGGTGGCATCCGGTCTTCTGTCCATCGGCAGCGTGCAGGCCTTCATCCAGTACTCGAGGCAGTTCACTCAGCCGCTCGCGCAACTGGGCTCGATGGCCAATCTGCTGCAGTCGGGTGTCGCCAGTGCCGAGCGGGTGTTCGAGTTGCTCGACGAGGCCGAGCAGACTCCCGACGCCGAGCCCGCCCAGACCGCTCCGGCGTCGGCCAAGCAGCTGGCGTTCGAGGACGTGTCGTTCCGGTACGCCGCCGACACCCCGCTCATCGACGACCTCGACCTCACCGTGGAACCGGGGAGCACGATCGCCATCGTCGGTCCGACCGGGGCGGGCAAGACCACGCTGGTCAACCTGATCATGCGCTTCTACGACGTCGATGCGGGACGCATCGCGCTCGACGGCGTCGACACCCGCCTGATGACCCGCGACGACCTCCGCTCCCGCACCGGCATGGTGCTTCAGGACACATGGCTGTTCGCCGGCACCATCCGCGAGAACATCGCCTACGGGCGCCCGGAAGCCGACGAGGCCGACATCCTCGCCGCGGCGCGCGCTGCGTATGTCGACCGGTTCGTCCACGCCCTGCCGGACGGCTATGACACCGTCCTCGACGATGAGGCGGGAAACCTGAGCGTGGGCGAGCGCCAGCTCATCACCATCGCCCGCGCATTCCTCGCCGATCCGCGCATCCTCATCCTCGATGAGGCGACCTCGTCGGTCGACACCCGCACCGAGCTGCTGATCCAGCGGGCGATGTCGCAGTTGCGGCAGGACCGCACGGCCTTCGTCATCGCCCACCGACTCTCGACGATCCGCGACGCCGACCTCATCCTGGTGATGGAGGACGGCCGCATCGTCGAGCAGGGCACGCACGACGCGTTGCTCGCAGCCGGCGGCGCCTATCGTCGTCTGTCGGATGCGCAGTTCCGCGCGGCCGTGACCGATGCCGAGGGCGGGGAATCGGATGCCGCGGATCCGGCGGGGGAGTCCGCGGGGCCGTCCCCCGTGTCCACTAGGATGTGAAGACGCCACCGGTGGCGGTCATGCCGATCCGGTTGCCGATGAGAGCCGACGTGGGGGAGAGGAGAGCAGGTGCCTGAGATCTCCTCCGGAGACCGCGTGATCGAGCTCCCGGGCGCGACGCTGTCACTGCGCTGGGCCGCCACCACGCACACCGGACGCCGACGCGAGGTGAATCAGGACGCCGTGCTCGCCTCGTTCCCGTTGTTCGCCGTCGCCGACGGCATGGGCGGACACATCGGGGGCGAGATCGCCAGCGCCAGCACCGTCGATCGGCTCCGCGCCGTCGTGGAGGCGGGCTCGGTGAGCGCGAAGACGATCGAGAAGGCGCTCGGTCGTGCGGTGAAGGACATCGCCTCGCACGCCGAGACGACCGACGACGGCACCGGCACGACGCTCACGGGCGTCTACCTGGATGCGACGACCGAACCGGCCACCTGGGTCACGTTGAACATCGGGGACTCGCGGGTCTACGTGCAGCGTGACGACGACGTCGTGCAGGTCACCACCGATCACTCGGTCGTGCAGGAGCTCGTCGCTTCGGGGCGTCTCAGCCCCGAAGAGGCCGAGAACCACCCCTACGGCAATGTCATCACCCGAGCGGTCGGACCCAGCGAGAGCGTGACACCCGACTACGTGCGTCTCGACATCGTCGACGGCGATCGCTTCGTGGTGTGCTCCGACGGTCTCACCAAAGAGCTGACGGATTTCGGGATCCGCCATTTCCTCGCGCAGCACGACGATCCCGCCGGTGCCGTGGCCGCGATGCTCGATGCGGCGCTGGAGAACGGCGGTCGCGACAACATCACCATCATCGTGGTGAACGTCTCCCTGCGCGAGAAGACCTCGGGCGCGGCAGCCGGCGTCGATTCCTCCACAGCCTCGGCCTGAGGGCGAGTTCTCCACCGATCGGGAGTGACGTGCACCATCACGTCCGCTCCGTGTCCAGGGTGGGTGGGTGTCGCCGTTCACTCCGCTCCCCCCGGCTCTCCCGTCGACGTCAGAACCGCAGGCACGGTCCTCGCGCCGCGTCAGGGCGGCCGACGATCATCCCCTCTCCTCGGGCCTGCCCGAGGACCCGGCACCCGACGAACTCCTTCACCTCGAGGACGGATGGGAGCGTCCTCCCCGGCCCCCGCTGCCCATCGTCGCCTCGACGGTCCCGATCCTCGGAGCGGGCGCGCTGTGGCTGGTCACCGGGTCGATCCTGGCACTGTGGCTTGCCGCACTCGGGCCGCTCATCGCCATCGCGTCCATCGCCGACGCCGCCCGCAGCGCCCGACGCGATCGTCGTGACGCCGAGCGGGTGGCCGCCCGGACGCGCGCGGACGTGACACGTGCCGTGGCCTCTCGCCACCGGCGGGAGCGCGAACGGTGGTGGGCCGTGCACCCCGATGTCGCGCGGCTCGCGGGATCCGACGTCGAGGTCTGGCGGACGCATCGTGACCGCGGCGACACCGTCGTCGTCGGCCGTGGGCGCATCCCCAGTGCCGTCCGGGTCACCGGCGGGCGGGGCGACCCGAGCGCCGGTGAGCTGCGCCGCCGCGCCGCAATCCTCGAGGATGCTCCCATCGCGGTGCCGCTGAATGCCGGGATCGCCGTCATCGGGCCGCCTCTCGTGAGCGCGGCGGTCGCTCGCGCGCTCGTGCTGCAGGCCTGTCTGCTGCATCCGCCCGGATCGTTCTCGGTGCTGGTGTCGGCCTCCGATGACGAGGACTGGCTCGCGCGGCTGCCGCATCGCCGGGTCGCCGCCGCACGCACGCTCGCGCTCCGGGCGGGGGGAGCGGATGCCGCCGACGCGGCGGACATCCGGATCGTCCGCGTCGATCCCGGGGAGCCACCGCCGCCCGGGTGCGCAGTCGTGCTCCGCGTCGACGATCCCGACCGGGCGCACGCCGATATCGGCGGGGAGACGTATGAGATCAGGACCGAAGCGGTCGGGCGCGCACAGGCGGCCTCGATCGCCGATGATCTCGCCCTGCGTGCCGGGCGCTCGTGGGGGGAGCTGGGCGGGGACGACCGTCCCGTCCTGCTCGCCGATCTTCTCGCCGGCGACGGCCGATCGCCCGTCGCCGGCGGGGGACTTCTGGCCACGATCGGACGTGATCGCGCTCCGGTGTCGGTGGACCTCGTGGAGGACGGTCCGCACGCCGTCGTCACCGGCATGACGGGATCGGGCAAGAGCGAGCTCCTCGTCACCTGGGTGCTCGCGCTGTGCGCGCGCTACTCCACCCGGGAGGTCACCTTCCTCCTCGCCGATTTCAAAGGCGGCACCGCGTTCCAGCGCCTCGCAGGCCTCCCGCACGTCACCGGCGTCATCACCGATCTCGATCCCGGAGGAGCTCGCCGGGCGATCGAGAGCCTGCGGGCCGAGATCCGGTGGCGGGAGTCCGAACTCGCGCGCACGGGGGCCCGTGACATCCGAGACGACCGAGCCGAGCTGCCACGGCTCGTCGTGGTCGTCGACGAATTCGCTGCGCTCCTCGCCGATCACCCCGAGCTCCAGGCGCTATTCACCGACCTCGCCGCACGCGGAAGGGCGCTGGGGATGCATCTCATCCTCGGCACCCAGCGCACGACGGGCGTCATCCGCGAAGGACTGTGGGCGAACCTTCCGCTGCGGCTGAGCCTGCGGGTCGCGGACGCCGCCGACAGCCGGGCCGTGCTGGGGACGGATGACGCGGCAGGTCCGGTGTCAGGAGGTACCGAGCGCGGCACCGCATGGCTTCGCCGGAGCATCGACGCCGCGCCCCGGCGATTCCGGGTGGCTCTCGCCGGAGCCGCCGACGTCGCCGCGGTCGGTCACGGCGCCCACGGGCCCACGCCGCGACGCTCCTGGCTGCCCGCCCTGCCGGCGCGCGTCGACCTGGCCGATCTGCGGGTGCCGGCCGCCGACGACGGTGCGGCGACGCCCCTGATCCTCGGGCTCCTCGACGAACCCGACCAGCAGCGGCAGCGGCCGGCCCTGCTCGAGCGCCGCACGGCAGGAGTGGTCGTCCTCGGACGAAGCGGCAGCGGCCGGACGACCGCGCTGCAGACGCTCGGTGCTCAGCGTCCCGACTCGGCGACGTGGGTGCCGGCCGACCCGGAGGCGGCGTGGGATCTCGTCCACGGTCTCGTCCGGGCCCCGCGTCCGGGGCCGGCCTCTCCCCGGCTCATCCTCATCGACGACGTCGATGCGCTGGCCGGACGCTATCCGATGGATTACGCCGGGGAGTTCCTTCAACGCCTCGAAGATCTTCTCCGCGGCGCGGCGGGCGAGGGTGCCGTCGTGGCCCTCACCGCGCAACGGCTGACCGGCGGGGTGGCGCGCCTCCTCGATCTGGCTCCGCAGCGTGTGCTCCTCGCCACCGCATCGCGTGCCGATCACGTCGCACTCGGCGGCGACCCGGCGGGGTGGGAGGCCCATGCCGTGCCGGGCCGCGGCACGATCGACGGCATCGCCGTGCAGGTGGCGACGGCGTGGGACGCAGCGGTTCCGGGGCCGACCGAGCCGCCCGAGACCTGGCGCCCCCGGGCGCTCGCGGGGTTCGTGACGCGACGCTCACCGCAGGCGCGGGCGGCGCTTCGTGCCTGGGAGGAGGCGGGAGCCGCGCTCATCGACCTCGACGCCTTCGACGCGGGAGTGGAGCGCGGCAGCCGGAGCGGGCAGGTCGTGGTGGTGGGCGAACCGGATGAGTGGCAGCGGCACTGGCGGACCCTCGCGTTGATCCGGTCGGATCACGACCTGGTCATCGACGCCTCCTGCGGGCCCGAGTATCGGATGCTGACGGCCGACCGCGACCTGCCGCCCTACTGCCTCACCGGGCGCGGTCGAGCCTGGGTGCGCCAGGGGGGAGGGGCGCCCCGCCGCATCCTTCTTCCCGACACTCCCGCGCATGCTTGACCGCCGTGACCCGCTGGCCCTAACGTCAGCGCATGGCAACCTCCCCTGTGACCCTGGGCCGACCCGAAGGCAAGGGCCTCGCAGCGGGAACGCTGGGGCTGTGGGGCTCGACCGTGATCGGTCTGGCATCGACCGCACCGGTGTACTCGCTGGTGGCGACCCTCGGATTCGTCATCCTCGCCGTCGGCGCCCAGGCGCCGATCGCGTTCGTCATCGCGTTCGTGCCGATGCTGTTCATCGCCTTCGCCTACCGCGAGCTCAACAACGCCGTGCCCGACTGCGGCACGACGTTCACGTGGAGCACGAAGGCCTTCGGTCCGTGGGTCGGCTGGCTCGGCGGCTGGGGCGTGGCGGTAGCCGGCACGATCGTTCTGGCCAACCTCGCCCAGATCGCGGGGATCTACTTCTGGTCGCTCTTCGGCGACGGATCGCTGGCGGGGAACGTGCCGCTGGTCACCGCCACCGGTGTCTTCTTCATTGCCCTGATGACCTGGGTGAGCTGGCGGGGCGTGGAGATCGGCGAACGGATCCAGAACGTCCTCCTCGCCATCCAGTACCTCCTCCTGGCTGTCTTCATCGTCGCGGCGCTCTGGCACTTCTTCACCGGAACCGCCCCGAACCCCACGCCGTTCGACCTGTCCTGGTTCAACCCGCTCGGCTTCACCGACTGGAGTGCGTTCACCGAGGCGATCCTCCTGGCGATCTTCATCTACTGGGGGTGGGACACCTGCCTCGCGCTGAACGAAGAGACGAAGGACCCTAAGCGCATCCCCGGTCGGGCAGCGCTGTTGACCACGCTCATCCTCGTCTGCACCTACGTCGGGGTCACCGTTGCGGCGATGATGTACGCCGGTCTCGGCTCGACGGGCGTGGGTCTGGGCAACGAGGCCAATGCCGACGACATCTTCCTGGCGCTGAAGGACGACCTGCTCGGCCCCTTGGCCCCGCTGCTCCTGATCGCGGTCCTCATCTCGGCGGTCTCGTCGACGCAGACGACGATCCTCCCGACGGCGCGGGGCACGCTGTCGATGGCGGTGTACAAGGCGCTGCCGCAGCGGTTCCGCACGGTGCACCCCGTCTACAAGACCCCCTCGTTCTCGACGATCGTCATGGGCATCGTCGCCAGCCTGTTCTACATCGGCATGACGCTGATCAGCGACAACATCCTGCAGGACTCGATCCTGTCGCTCGGGCTCGCGATCGCCTTCTATTACGCGTTGACCGGGTACGCCTGCGTCTGGTACTTCCGACGCGATCTGTTCACTTCGGCGCGGAACCTCGTCTACCGCGGCGTCCTGCCGCTGCTCGGTGCCCTGATGCTCACCTACGCCTTCGTCCAGTCCGCGATCGACATGTACGACGTCGACTACGGGTTCACGGTGCTGCTCGGTGTCGGCGGCACCTTCGTCGTCGGCATCGGTTCCCTGGCGATCGGTGTCGTGCTGATGTTCATCTGGTACGCGTTCCCGGCTTCGAAGCCCTTCTTCCGCGGTGAGCGACTCAACCGCGACACGCCGGTGCTCGTCCCCGACGAGGGCGCGTACCAGCGGTCGGTGGACGGCGGGCTCAGCTGAGCGTGCTTGCGGCTCCCGGCGATCAGCCGAGGACCTCGGCCACCGGCGTGTGAGCCAGGTCATGCGCGGCGGCGACGCCGGCGCTCGTGACGGCACCGCCGACGACATTGAGCCCGGCGGCCAGCGCGGCGTCGCCGGCGAGGGCGGTCCGCCATCCGCGACCGGCGATCTGGCGGATGTAGGGGAGCGTTGCGTTCGTCAATGCCGACGTCGACGTGTTCGGCACGGCCCCGGGCATGTTCGCGACGCAGTAGAAGACGGTGTCGTGCACCGCGAAGGTCGGTTCGGCGTGGGTGGTCGGCCTCGTGTCGGCGAAGCAGCCGCCCTGATCGACGGCGATGTCGACGAGGACGCTGCCCGGTCGCATCCGAGACACCATCTCGTTGCTGACGAGCTTGGGAGCCTTCGCCCCCGGGATCAGCACGGAACCGATGACGAGGTCGGAGTCCTCGACGGCGCGATCGAGATCGAGAGGATTCGACGCCGCCGTCTTGACCCGCCCCTGGAAGTGATCGTCGAGGTAGCGCAGGCGCTGGATGTTGGTGTCGAACACCGTGACATCCGACCCCAGGCCTGCGGCGATGACGGCCGCGTTCGCTCCGGCCACTCCGCCGCCGATCACGGTGACCCGCGCGGGACGGGTGCCGGGCACGCCCGACATCAGCAGTCCCCGTCCCCCCTCGGAGCGGAGCATCGTGTGCGCGCCGACCATCGGCGCCAGGCGTCCCGCGACCTCGCTCATGGGCGCGAGGAGGGGCAGCCCGCCACCGCGGAGCTGCACGGTCTCGTACGCGATCGCGGTGACGCCGTCCGCGATGAGGCGCTCCGTCAGCGGCCGGTCGGCGGCCAGGTGCAGGTAGGTGAAGAGGACGAGGTCGTCGCGGAAGTGCCGGTATTCCTCGGCGGTCGGCTCCTTGACCTTGAGCAGAAGCTCTGCGCGGTCCCACACCTCGGCGGCGTCGTCGAGCAGAATTGCTCCGGCCTCCTCGTACTCCGCGTCGGGCATCGACGATCCGGCGCCGGCGCCGCGCTGCACGACCACGTCGTGTCCGGCGACGACGAGGTCGTGCACTCCCGCGGGTGTCAGCGCGACCCGGTACTCGTTGTTCTTCACCTCGGTGGGAACTGAGATCCTCATCGTTGCGGTCCTCTCCGCTCCTGGTGGAAGCGTCACATGACGGGGCGGATCACCCCGACATCCCGGCCGCCGCCGGTGACCGACAGCGGAAGCTCGGCGAGGGTCGCGGCCACGTCGGCCGCAGGCAGCGCGCCGTGACGCTCGAGAAGGCGCAGGGCCACCGCGGTGGCCGCACGCGACGACCCGTCGAGGACCTTCAGGGCCACGGTCGTACCGCCGGGGGCCGTCATCACGAGCACGCCCTCAGCGCCGGTCTTGGCGAAGACGCCGAGACGCTCGATGACGACGGTGTCGGGGCGACCGGGTCCGTCGATGGTCCAGGGGTGCTCCCGCACCGTGCGGACGAGCGTCCCGGCCTGGCGGTGCAGGGCGAACGGCGACCGCTCGGACGACACGGCGATGCGGTGGACGGCCCGGGCAAGTCCCAGCAGGGTGACGGCGAAGACGGGCGCGCCGCAGCCGTCGACGGCGGTCGCGCCGACGCGCTCACCGGTGAGACGCTCGGTCACTTCGCGGATGCGGGTCTGCAACGGGTGCTCGGGCTCGAGGTAGGTCGCCGTGTCCCAGCCGTTCGCGGTGGCGGTGAGGAGCATGGCGGCGTGTTTCCCCGAGCAGTTCATCCGCTCGCGCGTAGGCGCGCCGCCGGTGCGGACGACCGCGTCGCGAGTGGGCTGGTCGGAGGGCCAGGCCGGGGGGCAGCCGAGGGCGTCTTCGTCGAGACCGGCGCGATCGAGGATGCCGCGGACGACGGCCACGTGCCGATCGGTCCCGGTGTGGCTCGCGGTGGCAAGACCCAGCTCCTCCCCGGTGAGCTCGGCGCCGGCGGTGAGGAGGGCGAGGGCCTGAAGCGGCTTGAGGCTCGAGCGGGGGAGGATGAGTGCCTCGACATCGCCGAGTCTCTCGGAGATCACGCCGTCGGCATCAAGAACCACCGCGGCTCCGCTGTGACGCGATTCCACGAACCCGCTGCGTTCGACGACGGCGAGTTCGACGGCCTCTGCGGCGGCGATGGTCTGCGGCACGCAGGTCAGCCTACCCTCGACCCTCCGTCCGCCATCGACCCCTCGGCCGCCGACGCCCGCATGCGAGACTGGGGCCATGTGGGGTGAGCATCGATATGCGCTGCGCGCGACGTGGACCGGCAACCGGGGGAGCGGCACCAGCGGGTATCGCGACTACGACCGCTCGGTCACCATCGAGGTCGACGGAAAGCCCACCCTGCTGGCGTCGGCCGATAAGCCGTTCCGGGGGGATCCCGCGCGGTGGAACCCCGAGGACCTCCTCCTCGCTGCGCTCAGCGAGTGTCATCTGCTTTCCTACCTGCACGCGTGCGTCATGGCCGGGGTCGTCGTGGTCGACTACGCCGACGAGGCGACGGGTCTCATGGTCGAGGACGGCGCGGGCAGCGGAGCGTTCCGTGAGGTGGTGCTGCACCCGCGCGTCACCGTCGCGTCCGAAGAGATGAGGGATGCCGCCATCGCGGCGCACGAGAAGGCTCACGCCCTGTGCTTCATCGCCAACTCGGTCAACTTCCCCGTACGCCATGAGCCGACCATCCTGGTGGCCGACGCGTCGGAGTGACGATCCGCGGCGTCTGCCGAGAGCGGGCGGCGCGCTACAGGCGCTCGTGCGGCAGGACCTGCTTGATCCGCTCGATGGGGTTCTGCGCGGGAACCTCGTTGTACACCCCGGCGAGCTCCTGCTCGCTGAGGGCGTGGATCGCCGCCATGATCTCGTCCGTCGCGCCGCGGCGCGCGCGCCCCGAGGACGCCGCGCCGTGATCCGAGAGGTCCAGCGGCGTTCCGAACCTGACGGTGATGCGCTCGGAGAGCGAAGGGCGTTTGGCCCCCACCGGCATCACGCGGTCGGTGCCGATGAGACCCACCGGTACGACGGGCGCGCCGGTCTCCAGCGCGAGGAAGGCGACGCCGGTGCGGCCCTTGTAGAGTCGTCCGTCCAGCGAGCGTGTGCCCTCGGGATACAGCGCGACCGCGCGTCCCTCCGCCAGCAGCAGGCGCTGCTGCTCGAGGGCGTCGAGCGCCGCCTGACCCGCACCCCGCTGGACGGGGATGGCGCCGATCGCGCGGAAGAACTCCCGCGACATCCAGCCCTTCATCCCCGTGCCCTCGAAGTAGCTGGCCTTGGCGAGGAAGTGCACCGGGCGGGGAGCGGCGACCGGGATGGCGATCGAGTCGATGAACGACAGATGGTTGCTGGCGAAGATGACGGGGCCCTGGCGGGGAACGTTCCCCCTGCCCTCGACCCGCGGGCGGTAGATGAGTCGACCCAGGGGCGCGATCACCATCCGCCCCAGCGCGTAGGTCATGCCGATGGAGTGCGAAGACGCGTCGGGGGCCCCGGAGGGGCGATCGCTGGCTGCCTCGGACGTCACCAGACGAGGGTACTCTCGCTCCCATTCCGGTGCGGGCATCCCCGCCATCCGACCTGCCGCGCGCAGGGCCATCGAGACCTCTCAGCCCAGACAGAGGAAAGGTAGGCCAGGATGGGGAGGTCCTTCCGTCCCTCGACCCTGAGGTTTTTGTGCGTATTCGCCCGCTCGCCGCCCTGTCCGTCGCCGCCGTATCGGTCCTGTTGTTGACGTCGTGCTCCGGCGCTGCGCCCGACGCGAGCCAGTCGCCGTCGGCCCAGGTCGCCGATCTGTGCGAGGCCGTCGCCCCATCGGGCGACGCGTCCGAAGCGGTCACGGTCGACGGTGAGCCCGGCGCCGCATCGCAGGCGGTCTTCACCGCGCCGCTGGAGATCTCCGAGCTGCAGAGCACCGTCGTCACCGAGGGTGAGGGCGACGCGGTCGAGGCCGGCGAACTCGTCAACATCGCCTTCACCGCCTTCAGCGCTGAGACCGGCGAGGAGCTCGGATCGCTCAACTACGAGCCCGGTCAGTTCCTGCCGCAGCAGATCTCCGCGGACAACCCGATCGGCCAGGTGCTCGGATGCGCGACGCCCGGCACGCGCGTCGTCGCCACCTTCCCCGCCACCGAGACCAACGGCGGCGAGGTCTACGTCTTCGACTTCCTCGAGACCGTTCCCGACGCCGCGTGGGGCACCGAGCAGCCCGCACCCGAGGGCCTTCCCGAGGTGGAGCTGGCCGATGACGGTGAGCCGACCATCACCGTCCCCGACACCGATGCTCCCACCGCGGTCGAGCTCGCGACCCTCAAGCAGGGCGACGGCGAGACGGTCGCCCCCGGCGACACCGTGCTCGTGCAGTACACGGGCGTGAAGTGGTCCGACAACGAGGTGTTCGACTCCAGCTGGGAGGCCGGTACCCCCGCGTCGTTCCAGACGACGGGCGTCGTCGACGGCTTCCGTCAGGCGCTGGAGGGTCAGACCGTCGGGTCGCAAGTTCTGGCGGTGATCCCCCCCGAGTTCGGCTACGGCGCCGTCGACGGCAACGAGCTGCAGGAGGAGACCCTCGTCTTCGTCGTCGACATCCTCGGCGTCCAGCACGTCGCCGCCACCACTGCTCCCTGACGCCGCCGCGCGCGAGAGCGCGGATAGGCTGACCGGATGCGGCGCATCCTCGTCCTCGGTTCCACCGGCTCCATCGGCACGCAGGCCCTCGAGGTCATCGCCGCGAACCCGGATCGCTTCGAGGTGGCGGGGCTCGCGGCGGGACGCCGCCGCGACCTGCTGACCGCTCAGGCGGCGACGTTCGGCGTCGCCGAGAGCGCCTGCGCGCTCGGTGCTGCCGAGGCGGAGCAGCTCGTCCGCGACGTCGATGCGGACGTTGTTCTGAACGGCATCACGGGTTCGGTCGGGCTCGGGCCGACTCTCGCCGCGCTCGAGACCGGGCGCACCCTGGCGCTGGCGAACAAGGAGTCGCTTATCGTGGGCGGCGAGCTCGTGACCGCCCTCGCCGCGCCGGGGCAGATCGTCCCCGTGGACTCCGAGCACTCCGCCATCGCGCAGGCACTGCGCGCCGGCACGCACGAGGAGGTGCGCCGTCTGGTGCTCACCGCATCGGGCGGACCTTTCCGCGGCCGCTCGCGGTCGGAGCTCGCCGAGGTGACTCCCGCACAGGCGCTCGCTCACCCGACGTGGGACATGGGCCGGGTCGTGACGACGAACTCCGCCACGCTGGTGAACAAGGGCCTCGAGGTCATCGAGGCGCATCTCCTCTTCGGCGTGCCCTACGACGCGATCGACGTCGTCGTCCACCCGCAGTCCGTCGTGCACTCCATGGTCGAGTTCATCGACGGCTCGACGATCGCGCAGGCGTCACCGCCCGACATGCGGCTCCCGATCTCGCTCGGCTTGGACTGGCCGCAGCGCGTGGCCGGTGTCGGTGTGCCCATCGACTGGACCCGCGCGACGCAGTGGACCTTCGAGCCGCTCGACGACGACGCCTTCCCCGCGGTGCGGCTGGCCAAACGTGTCGGGGAAGCGGGGGCGACCTATCCCGCCGTGTTCAACGCGGCCAACGAGCAGGCGGTCGACGCCTTCCACGAGGGGCGCCTGCGGTTCCTCGACATCGTCGACCTGGTCGCCGATGTCGTCGACCGGCACGAGGCCCCCGCAGCGCTCACCCGCGCATCGCTCGCCGACGCCGAGAGCTGGGCGCGGCGCGTCGCCGACGAGCTGATCGCCGCGCGCTGAGCTCGCTCCGCTGCCGGCGGCCTCAGGCCGGGCGCAGGGGATCGGATGACGGTGTGCTGTCCTCCGGGTAGGGCACCGGCCAGCGGGGCTCGGGCACGGGCCATCCGCGGGCGGCGAGCGCCCGCCGGGCGAGCTCCCGCGCGGAGTATGGGGTGCGCACGCCCCGGATATCGCGGTAGTCCTGGTGCCCGGGGCCGGCCCAGAGGATGGCGTCGCCCTCGCCGACGAGCGCGACGGCCTCGCGGATGGCGCGCTCGGGCGGAGAGTACTCGTGGATCTCGGCGTCCGGCTTCGCGCGGCGCGCCCCCTCGATGAGGGTGGCCCGGATCGAGTCGGGGTCCTCGTGCCGGGGGTGGTGGTCGGTGATGACGAGGATGTCGCTGCCCTCGGCGGCGGTGCGCCCCATGTCCAGCCGCTTCGTGGCGTCGCGGTCGCCGTCCGCGCCGACCAGCATCAGGACGCGGCCGGGCGTGACGTGCCGCACGGCGGCGAGGGTCTTCTCGAAGGCGTCGGGGGAGTGGCCGAAGTCGACGAAGACCGCCGGTCCGCGCTCACCCGAGACGAGTTCCGTGCGTCCGGGCAGATAAGCCCGGATCGCTCCGTCGCGGGCGAACGCCGCGACGAGGTCGTCCCACGCGTAGCCACCCTCCAGGAGCATGACGATCGCGAGACCGGCGTTGGCGGCCATGTGCTGGCCGATGACCGGGACGACGGTCTCCAGCATCCGCCCGTCCGTCGACGACAGCCGGAACCGTGTGCCCTGCTGGCGCTCCTCGATGATCTCGACGACCCAGTTCGCCCGCGCCGCGGCCGCGGGATCGGCGGCGATGGCGGGGGTCCCGACCGTCAGGGTGGGCACCTCCGATCGCCCGACGACGTCGGCGCCCGCGGGGGAGTCGAGCGAGATCACGGCGCGACGCGCGCGCTCGGCGGTGAAGAGCGGCAGCTTCGCCTCGAGGTACTCGGTCATGTCGGCGTAGTCGTCGAGGTGGTCGTGGCTGAGGTTGGTGAACCCGGCGACGTCGAAGACGATGCCGTCGACGCGGCGCCGGCTGAGCGCCTGTGCGCTCACTTCCACCGCCACGGCCTGGACGCCGTGTTCGCGCATGAGCGCCAGCAGCGCGTGCATCTCGTACGCCTCGGGGGTGGTGAGGCGAGAGACCACCACGTGCCCCGCGATGTGGCGCTCGGCCGTCGAGGACAGCCCCGTGACGACGCCGAGCTGATCGAGGATGCCCTCCAGCAGATGGGACACGCTCGTCTTGCCGTTCGTTCCGGTCGTCCCGAACAGCAGCGGCAGTGCGTCGTCACGCCCGGTGCCGTAGACCCATGCGGAGATGGCGCCGAGGAGCGCGCGCGGGTCGTCGACGACGAGGATCGGGAGTCCGGACGCCGCGGCGAGCGCTGCACCCGCCTCATCGGTGACCACCGCCACCGCGCCGCGTGCCGCGGCGTCGGCGGAGAACTCCGCGCCGTGGCGGTTCGCGCCCTTGACGGCGACGAAGACGTCGCCCGGTCGCAGATCGGCCGTGGCGAGGGTGACGCCGGTGAGGGACGACTCGCCGGGGTCGCCGCTGACGCGGCGGGCGAAACGTGCGGCGAGATCGGCCACGCGGTGCGCGGGCGGGTGATCCGGCCGGAGCACGGGGGGCAGGTGGGGAGTGTCATCCGTGGGCATGGCGCCTCCATCCTCTCACCCGGCTCCGGCCGAACCGTGATCGCGGAAGATCAGCTCCGCGCGCGCCGGCGCCACAGCGCCGCGACCAGGGCGCCGGCACCGGTCACCAGACTCGCGGCCGCGAGACCACGGGCCACCGGGTCGTCGCCGCCGGTGGAGCTCGCCGCGACCGGCGTCGCGGCGGCGTCCTGCGGGTCATCCGCGTGCGCCGCGCCGTGTCCCGAGGCGTCCCCCTCATCGGGCTCGGAGACGACGACGACCGGGGCCGGATGGTCCCTCTCCTCCTCGCCCGGCTCGGTCACCTCGTTCCATGCGGTGGAGCCGGTGACGCAGGTCTGCTCGACCGGGAACGCGACGGAATCGCCGGCGGAGGCCTCGGCGAAGGTGACGTCGATCGCGACCGAGGCGCGCAGGCCGGTGTCGATGGGGTCGTCGGCGGTGAAGGTCACCTGCGTCGGCACGCCGTCGGCGCCCACCTCGCGGGAGATGGTCCATTCCCCGTCGACGACCGGGGCGACCGTGGCCACCGCGTCGGGGATGTCGACGGTGAGGGAGGTGGTCGGGGAATCGTCGCAGCCATGGGAGAACGAGAACTGCAGGGTGGTCCGGGTGCCGGCGGGCGCGACCTCGGGCGACACCCCGACGTGCGCCGATGCGGCGAGGGGGGCAGCCAGCACGAGGGCGACGCCGATGACGGAACCTGCGGCCACGAGGGGCAGGCGGGCAGAAGTGGAAGTGGTCATGGTGGTTCTTTCCTTCACGCGAAGCAGGGTCGACGGCGCGCCGCCGGGTCGGCGGACGCGCACGGATCACCGGCGCGCGTCGCACGCCGGTGCAGGAGGGTGCGGTCTCAGAGGACCGCGACGCGGGCCGGTGGGCCCCGGGAGGAACAGCCCGACGCCGTCCTGGGCAGCACAGTCCACGCCGTGCTGACGATGCCGATTCGGACGATCGAGGCCCGGAGGGAGGGGACGAGCGGGCGTGTGCCGGCGAGAAGGGTGCGGATGCCGCGGCCCAGGGCCTGCAGCATCCGCTCTCCGTGATGAAGGAGAAGGGCCGTGAGGAGGGCGGCGACGGCGTGCGCGCCGATCATCGGCGCATCGGGCACGGTGGCGACGGCACCCTCGCC
Source organism: Microbacterium sp. AK009 (assembly GCF_013410955.1). GTDB lineage: Bacteria > Actinomycetota > Actinomycetes > Actinomycetales > Microbacteriaceae > Microbacterium. The sequence continues at coordinate 840,313 of NZ_JACCCG010000001.1, forward strand.
CAGAGTCAGTGTGACGTGGTGCAGGTGTCTTCCCTGCGGCGCTGCGCCTGACGAGCCGGCGGTTCCGACCAGAGCGAACGCCAGGTGGTAGACCGCCTGCGCCGCGGTGACCGTGATGAGAGTGCGGCCGATGCTCGGTCGACGTCCGATCAGAAGGAGCGCGATCGGTGTCGCGAGCACGGCCGCGACCAGGAGCAGGGTGACCGGGGGCGGGCCGTCCGCGGCCAGGGTGTGCGACGTCCCCGCGATCACCGTGGCCGCAGTGGCGGCGGCGACCGCACGGCCGGCGCGCAGGTGTCGGGGGCTCACGGGCATTCTCGGGACGGGGTTGATGGGGCGACACCAGGTTACGGCGTCAGCCGCATCGCCGCATATCGGTGAAACGCCCGCCGGTGGGAACATGCATTCGATTGCTATCTACAAAGTCAAATGCCGATGTCGTAACCCTCTGCGATGATGTGGGTAGGTCATCGAGACGGGGTTTTCAGTGGACGCGGACGAGAAGCGGCGGCGGGCGGAGGATAAGCGCGCCGGGGTGTTCGCGGATGAACTGGCGAAGCTGCGCCGGCGTCGGGCGGCGTTG
>NZ_JACCCG010000002.1 GCF_013410955.1 Microbacterium sp. AK009
ATACCTCGCACCGGTCGACTACGCTCGGCAATGCACCCATCAACTGGAAACCGACGACTCGCACAGCGACCGGACCGAATGAAGGGGGCGGCCCAGGGTTGCGACTCGCGAATCGGTGTGGTGGCGTCCCCGGCGCCGCCGGCTCAGTCGGCACTCTTCTCGGCCGCTGTGAGCTCGCCGCGGCGCCCGTCTGGCGGTCCTGGTCGACGCGCGCTATGTCAGTGAGCAGCACGTAATCTGGGCGGGTGGACGAGTTCGCCCAACCCACCTGCCCCCGTTGTCACACCGTGCTACGGGACGACCCGCGTGGGTATGAGTGCGTAACGTGCGGGGTCGTCTACCTCCGAGAGGGCAGCGTGCTGCGGCGCGTCGTTAACGCCGGTTAGGATTGCCGTCACTCGGCCGGAGGAAGGAATTCCGGCACGTTGGGCACCAACCGCAGGTACGCGGACTCCGTTGACCGTCAGATCAGCGACCGCGTACTCCAGCGCAGCACCGAGCAAGGCCCGCTGCAGACCCTGACCCGAACCGAACTGCAGCTCGACGAGCTTGCCTGCACCACCGACCCGAGACCTCGTCCTGTGCGGGCATGGGTCCGGTTTGGGTCCACGCCGGTGCAGGTCGATGCGGAAGCGTGCATGTGGACGGCGCACGCCGTCGCAATCCGTTTCCACGCCGGCGGACGTGAGTATCGCTGTTGGGTGTGGTCGGGAGCAATCTCCTCGACGCAGGGTCAGCGCCCAACTGAGTGACTGACATAAGAGCTGAGCTGCTCGAGTCAATCCCGCCCTGGTGAGTTTGCGAATCGAGATATCTGGTCCGCTGGCTGGAGTGGCCCTTCTCAATAGCGGTGATCCCGGTAAACCGACGGAGGGAAGTTCGATTTCGGGGTTATCCACAATCACGAGGGGGCTCACGGGCGCTGACTTAGCATGGTTCGCATGCATTATCGGGTGGACGTCGTCGGAGTCGCCGACGCTTCCCGGGCCACCCTCTCTGCCGCCGAGGTGCTTGATGAGGCGCTGCGGCAGGTGCTTACCGCGGTTGAGTCGTGCGGTACCGCGGCGGGGGAAGCGGCGGAGGTGCGTACCGCGGTCGAGATGGCGTTCCGGTCACGCCGGGAACTGACTGGTGCCGTTGCCGCGCGGTTGGCCGGGTCGGTTCAGGCGGTCGGCGCGGGAACGGTCGCGTTCATCGAGGCGGACCGTGAGATGGTGGCAACGGCAACGGCCGCTCAGGCGTCAACGGACATCCCCGCTCTCGCTGGGCACCGGGCGCTGTGATCTCAATCGATCTGGTGCCGCGGGTGCCGCTGACACCCGAGGACCTCGTGGCGGCGGCCGACGAGCTTGGCCGGGCGGCCGCGGGTGTGCCGGATCAAGCGAGTGCGGTGGTGTCGGCCTGGCAGCCGATCACGGACGCTTACGACACGGACCACACCGACACCGTCTCCGCCGCGATGGCGCCCGTGACACTCGTGACGGAAGACGTGGCCGACACGGCGGTTGCGGTTGCCGGGGCGCTCCAGGCCTTGGGGGAGGAGCTGGCGTTGGTCCAGACCGTCCTCGTGAGTTTGGCCTCCGACGTTGTCGCCCATCGAGAACGGTTTCCCAAAGGGGAGTCAGACCCGCTGTGGCCGCTGCTCGGCGAGAGCACCGACGCCGACCTTCGGGACCAGTGCACCCGCGCGCAGCAACGGATCGACGAGGCGGTGGGGGAGTGCGTGCGCACCCTGCGCGGTATCGAGGAACCGGTCGTCGTCGGTCTGCCTTCTGCCTCCGACTCGGCGGACATCGACTGGGCTGAGGTCGAAGACTCGCTGACCACCGGCCTCGGGTTCGCCCTCCTCAACTCCCTCGCTGGCAGTGACGCCATCACGATGCGTCGACTGCTCGCATTGCATCCCGAATGGGAGGAACTCCTCCGGCTGCACCCGCCCGATCCGAGCGCGGTCGCCGACTGGTGGACGTCCCTCGCCGATCCGGAGCGGAGTACGTCCGCGGCGCAGACCGCGCTGATCTTCACCGCGCCCGCCATCATCGGCGCGCTCGGCGGGGTCCCTGCCGCGGCCCGCGTGACCGCGAACCGCCAACTGGCGCGCGACCGACTCAGCGATGCCCGGCAGAGGTTGTCCCGGCTGGAAGCCGCCCGTGACAGCGCCCCCGTCTCCTACTACGCCCAGGACAAAGAGATCGAACAGCTTCGAGCAGAGATCGCCTACCTCGAAAAGGCGACCAGGCGCCGCGAGGACGGCACCTACGCGGTGCAATTGTACTTGTACGATCCTGCACATCATCGGCTGATCGAGATGTTCGGAACGCCGACGACAGAGACCCTCGCCACGGTCACCTATAGCCCGGGGACTTTCACTACCGAGCAGTCCTTCTATGGCGGCGACGTGCAGCACGTGGCTCGATGGCTCAATCAGCGGAACTCGGACGTCGTCGTGTTCGTGTGGAAGGACGGCGTGTTTCCCGGAGCAGTCAACCCCGATGACGTCGTGCGCGGGCTCATGGAGGCCAACGACATCGACCGGGCCCTCGCGTCTGGGCGGCGGGTCGCTAACTTCCAGCAGGGCATGCTGACCGACCCGCACCTCGCCAACACCTATCAGGTCGGCATCGGGCACTCCTGGGGTCTTGCGAACATCGCGGCGTCGGAAGTCGCCGAGGCACGATACGACCAGGTCGAAAGCCTCGCCGGAGCCTACCTGCCAACCGGCTGGGAGCCCTCACGCGAGACGGTGTACACCCACCAGAGCTATACCGATTTTCTCTCCATCGCCCAGGACCTCGGCGCCGTCGGAGGCGGGAACGTGCCCGACGAGAACGACGCTTTTACTTCCACCGTGTACGAACGCGAGGGCGACTTCGACCTATACCTTCCGAGCCCGAGTTACCCGAGCGTGCCCACCGGTCCGCCCCCGTTCATCCCCGCGACCATCCATCCTGAACGCAACCATTCGCTGATCGCCGGCACGTCAGCGGAGAATATCGCCGTGCTCGACCGCATCAGAGACCGAATCGAAGACCGATGACACGACGACGCCATACTGCTGTGATCGCGCTGCTCCTCGTGACCGCGGCTGCAACGACCGGCTGTTCGACTGGAGGAAACGCCGTGGAAGATTCCTTGACCGTCGAAGACGCGAAAGCTGCCACGCAGCAGTTTGAGACAGACGTTGCCGCGACGATCCCTGACGAAATGGTGGACCGCACCGAGCAGGATGAGACCGGCGTGCTCCTGCCATGCAACGAAGAGAACACCTACCAGTGGACAGGGAACACGCGGGTATTCCTCACGGGGCCCGCTGATGAGGAGGCGATGTTGCAGCAGGTGGCAGAGAGTTTCGATAACGGCACCTACTCCACTGACTCCGGCCGACCCGAAACCATCATCTTTGGCCCCGGCGGCGAAGCAGCGGTCGTCAGCTACCGCGAGAACGCGGTAGCCATCAACATCGCCTCCGGCAGCGCCTGCTTCAGCCTCCCGGACGACGTCGATCCCACCGCAGAGTACTGAAACCTCAGCACGACGCCGAAAGCGCCCACCAACTGGTCCATAAGTGAGCCGCCGCTCGCTACTGCGGTCGTCCTGGATCCCCTCTGCGTGGCGGTTGGGGCTCTGGTAGGCGGCGGACAGTACAACCGTCGGAAGTTTCGCGGTCAAGAAAAGGTGGGCGCTGAATGGGCAGTAGGGGATCGGCCCGGTGCTCTACTGACCACGGATCGCGTGGGTGACGTATCTTTTCGTCATGACCGGCCTTTCTGACGCTGAGCGGCGCTTTGCGATTGCTGCAGGCGTTCCAGCCGAGGCGTTCACGCGCGCGGGACGTCGGGAAGCCGAACTGCGCAGGGCACAACTGAACGCGGCGGACACCGTTCCGGACTTAGACCTCCGCACCGTTGACCACCGCGTGGTGTCCGCATTTCCTTCCGGCACTAATCGGCGGGACAAGATCTTCGTGCTATTCAATCCCATGGAGGAACTCGACAACATGAGCCCTATCGACTGGTTGGCCGCCGGGCAATCCGTGGACTTGCTGGTCGAGCTCATCGGCGAACTGGACGTCTGCTAGTCGAATTCGCCTCGGGCCCGTCAACGTTCCCAAAATCATGGGTCAGTTCGACGCCCACTCACGGTTGGCTACGAGGTCATTACGCACACCTGGCTGTCGCGCTAGGCTCCCGATCTTCATCCCCAGCGCTGGAAAACGAGTTTCGGCATACCGGCCTGCGGGAACCAGGTCGGTGGGGTGACGGAGAAGGGGAAGTTGAAGTCGCCGTAGAACGACTGCTGGTTGGGACCGTCGTACTTCGGAAGCTTGCCCGCCGCGGTCACAGGTTGACCTTCCGAGTCGAGAAGGCCGAGCTTCGGGAAGATGCGGTGGGCGATGAACGCGGCGGCGTCCGCCGCCCGGATGCGGTGCTTATCGGCGACCCGGAGCACGACGGAACGCTGCTCGGCCGAGTACTCCCACAGGAGCAGCCCGTGCCTCGTAGGGAGGGCGTCGGTGTGCGCGCGGGAGTCCAGCCGAACGATCTGGCTCAGATGGTCGAGGTCGGTGGAGGCAGCGAACTCGGTGACGGGCACCACGGTGCTGACCCCGAGTTCGAGACACTCATGGAATCCGCCCCAGATGGGGGAGTTCCACATCTCGTCGACGGTGATGAACAGCGGGAAGGGGTGGATGTTGAGCAACGCGGTCATGCTGCCCCTATGCGCGAGCTCTCGGACGACAACCAACTCCGCTTCGGGTAACCGAGACGCCGCCCACCGGGGTGCCCGCCAATACTTCTGCTGTGTCGGTGCTTCTCGGCGTCACCGGAGGATCGTCGCAGCGACTATTGCTCGCGGTGACCCCATCACTTTCGGCCAGGGATCCGCATTTGGGCAATGCACGAGAGCGGTACCTCGCGGGCGGTCCTCAGTGCGTTCGACGGGCATCCTTCAGCGGGCAGCGGCCGGGCGATCGTTGACAATCGTTTCGTTCAGGAGCCCTCTGCCGTCGTCCCGTACATTCGCTGTATGGGCGGCAAGCGCGTCAACCTCGATACCGTGCACTTCCGTGAGCTAGTCGGCGTCCTTCGAGAATCTGATGATGTCGGCGTCTTGCTCCGAGGACATTTGTGGATCGAAGCCCTCCTTGAGTACGCAGCACGCGGGAAACTAGAGAGCCCAGATGCGATCGGGTGGGGCGGTGCACGATTCGAGCACAAACTTGCACTTGCCGAAGCCGTTGGTGTTCTCGACCACGATATGGCGGTAGCTGTGCGCGGGTTCAACGGGTTGCGAAACAGACTCGCGCATGAACTCGTGTTCCAGGTAACCGATGCTGAAGTGACTACATTAATCGGTCGCTTAGGCGAAGAGCACCGAGCACACATTCGCGGTTTCGTCGATCAACAACTTGAGATCTATGTCGAGGTTGAGCGGGCGAAGTCTGTCGGCATGGAGATCGAGTTCGACCCTGAGCTCGAATGGTATCCACGGGTCATGACACCCACACGGGCAAATCTGTACGCCTTCGTGATCTACGTCGCGCGCACTCTCGCATTCGAAGGAGCGTTCGGAGCCATCGACCGCAAAGGGATTGACGACCCTACCGAGTTCCTGGCTGTCCTCGACGCGGAAGTGGAGCGTCTCACGGGTGGCCTTTTCAGGTTCAATAGGTCCCGAGAGTGAGGACCGGTCGGCCAGGACCTGAGGCGCATGCTCATCCTGACCTGCTTGGTCAGGACCTCGCGCTGGCCCATCCCTCTGCGGGCGTTGCGCGGTGAGCGGACCTTAGCGTGCAAGACGACAACGCACAGGGGTGACATCGGTCAAGGATCGATGCTGTCGCAGACGATATCAAGTGCGTTGAGCTTCGTCGGAGCTGACGCACGGAGATCCAGGCTCGCGGTAGTCGAACTGGTTTCAGATATTGTTCTGACAAGCGAGCGCAGCATGGGCCGCGCTACTCGGTGCCCAGCGACCTGGAGCCCTCACCGTGCAAGCGACGACCAGCGGATACAGGATCTCCCCTACATTGGGGGGCGAGCGGAGTGCCGGCGCTGCCGCGATCGCACTCTTCTGCTTCGACATCACCATGGCTGTCGTCGCGCATCGACATGGCCGCGGCCCTGACTTCCTGGTTCACGACAGTCATTTGTTCGACTCTGTCGAGGAGCGTCAGATTGCTCTGGCTTTGCAAGCTGCCGAGCGGTTGTGCCGGGCGGAAGGACTGCAGTACACAGTCACGATGAACTCGGATGTCTTCGAACAGGCTTTGTCGTGGGCCCCGGATCTCCAATTCCATCAGGCCGTGACCCTGACTGACGAATACGAAAGCGGTGGCCTTTTCGGCATCCGCTTCAACTGACTGGCGAGCTTCGGGTCTTGTCTTGTCTCTGATCAAGCGCTTGCCCTGCCAAGGCGGCGCGCCTGGTCAGCAGGTTTGCACCCCTGTTGGGGCGTCACCGACGCAACGCTCACACGAGCGTCCCCTGTCGTACGCGTAGATTCGGGTCGGCTGCGTCGGGCGCGACGTCGGTGCGCCACTCGTTAGCGTGGGAGCATGCCGAAACATGTGCAACTCGATATCGATGGCGTGGTCTACGCGACTAAGTCATCGTTGGGGGCGGGTGGATCAGCGGTGGTCTGGAAGGCCCACCGCCAGCCCGAAGGTGAAGTGTTCGCGATCAAGCGAATCGTGAAAGATTCTAAGGAGGCCTCCACACGCAATAGGCGCTTCAAGCAAGAGATCGAGTACGGCCAAACTACGAGCCACCCGAACGTCGTGAGAATCCATGCATGCTCAGAGGACGAGAACTACTACTACTACGTCATGGACTTTTACCCGAACACGCTCCGCGACGTCATCAATGAGGAATCGGACCCCGACGTCTTGCTCGACTACGCACGCCAACTCTGCGAAGCGCTGACGCACGTGCATGGCGACGGCATTGTGCATCGAGATCTCAAGCCGGAGAACGTTCTCGTCGAACCAGAGCGACGCAGGCTCGTTCTAGCCGACTTCGGCATAGCGCACTTTAAGCACTCGGCGCTCACCAAGCGCGGCGATCTTCTCGTGAACCGGAACTACCTCGCTCCAGAACAGATGCTAAGAGACAACGCGCTTGCAGTCGGCAAGCCAGCGGACATCTTCGCCCTCGGTCTCATCATCACCGAGATGTTCACGAAGCAGAACGCTCGCGGAAGGCGACACGCGCTGGTGCGCGACAACTACCCGTTCCTCGCGGACCTGGACCCCATCGTTGAACAGATGATCGTTCAAGACGAGGCGCAGCGGCTTTCTATCGATACGGTGCGGGGCCTTCTCCGCGTACTGCATCAGCGACTCGAGGCAACTATCGAAGACAACGCAGACGACATGCGACCCAGCGAAGTGCCCGCAGGCGTCTCTTCCGATGAAGTTGAGCGAACGCTTGACCGTGCTGCTCGAGACATACTGTCGGCAAAGTACGTCTTTGAGCGCGCCTCCGACGAGGACCTGAAGCGGTACAACCTCAACTATCACTGTGAGATCTCCTACGAGGCGTCCACTGAGCTATTCAACGCGTGTGCGCAAGCCATTGTGTACTCGCTGTGCAAGGCGAAGTTCGACTACGAGGGAGCCGGATCCTGGGGCGACAGAGACGACGCTGCCGTCTCGTCCGACTCCAAGCCGAAACTCCTAGGCGAACTCGATTCGATCCTGGCTGACTTTCCACTCCCGAAGCGGTCGCTATGGAGTGGCCTGCCGCGGCAATCGGCCCACCTGTTCCGGTTCCTCAAGGATTACCACTGCCAAGAGCTCCTGACGAGCATCCATACATCCGTGTACGGCGAAGGCAACGACGCATTGCGGACCAACCTGATCGGAGCCCCGATTCTCTGGATCATCAGCAGCGTCCGAAGGTACTTGAGTACGGACTACCTGCCGCTCGATAGAACGATTCGCGAAGAGATCGAGATCGAGCACAGTCTCTCGGTGCGGTGGAGCGAGACACTTCCGCTCGATTCCGCACGCGAAGTGACGGGTGCAGAACTGTTCAGCGAGCCGTTCAATGCCGACGACGTCGCCGATGCGCTCGGCGCGCTTGAGTCGAGGTGGAACGTCTCCGTCGGAGAGCTCGTGGGTGGTGACTACTCGATCATGTTCCGGTCGCGCGAGGGCTACCGAAGCTTCCGCGACGAAGCACTTGGGCTCGCCGAGCAAGGTTCGGTTTTCGAGGCCGACGTGCTCAATCTGCTCCATCCGGAGGCAGAGTACGACGATCTCGTCGCGCTCACGTGGAATCGGGACTTCGACGTCGCCGTAATTCTCGGGAAGCTACTTGGAACCCGCGTGCCGTAGCTCTCCCGGCGCGCAGAGCGTTCGCATCCGTGCGGCGCTTACTGGCGGTAAGAGCCAGGCATGGGCGCACGCAAGACGGTCGGTGAGCGGTCGTTCCGCGCGTCACCTGCGGCTGACGATCAGGTATCTCTCGTCGGAGGTGGGACCGCCCCAGTACGACGGGTCATTTAGCAGGCGGAGTTCCACGTCGTTTCGAAGCTCGCTCACGAGACTGACGCTTTCGGCGGCGGTCAGTCCGACTCCAGTGCTCCATCGGCCCTCGATGAGGATCAGCAGGCCGGTCGGCGTCAGCAGCTCGATCCAGTTCTGCAGGGCCGTGGCCGGGTCGGGCATCGCCCAGAGGACATGACGGGAAAGGGCGACGTCGAAAGCCCCGGCCTGAAGCGGCGGGTCGGCGGCGTCGGCGACGATGAATGACGGCTTCGGTATCGTCCGGTGGCCCTTCTTGCGAGCTCGGCGAATCATCTCGGCAGAGAAGTCGACACCACTGACGACGTGGCCGCCCTCCGCCGCTAGCAGGAGAGACAGCGTGCCTGTTCCGCACCCGAGATCAGCGACCATTCGTCCACGACCACCCATCACGGGGAGTAGTAAGTCCGCCCATGCGCGGCGGACATCAGGATCGCGCAGTCCATGGTCGGCGGCATCGTCAAAAGTCTCCGCCTCTGCATCCCACAGTGATCTCGCGTCCTCCGTCATCCGCTCATACTTCCACCAGGCAACGACCAAGGCGCACGTCGACCCAAGTCCGTCAACCGCCGGCCTATCCACACACCCAGGTGCGCAAGCCGGTCCGCATGTGATGCAGCAGCTCTTTCAAACGACAAGATGTCGGTATGGGCAAGTCTCCGCGGGTCCGATTCGCGTTCCGCATCACGGACGGGCCGAACGCAGGTCTTACTGTCGGGCGGTTTATCGTGTGGTGCCACGGAAATGACACCTACATCGCGGACGGAGACGTGCCTTCCTGGAAGACATCGCTCCACGGTGAAGTGGCATGGCGCACCGCCGAGACGAAAGAGAGCAATCGGTCCACCGACGCGCGGTTGCCGGAAGGGGTTGATCGCGCCCCGTGGAAGTACGCGCCGCCCGACTTCGTAGGTGGGCATCGGCGCGCCTTCGTAATCGGGGTTACGCGAGGAGCACTCGGCCGCTGGACCGTCCCAGATCGATACGAAACCATCCAAGTCCGCGATCGTTGGGACGAGTTGACAAAGGCCAACGTTTGGATGAGCCAGCCTGGTACTGATATCCCGGATCCTCCCGAACGCGTCGGCCCGGTGCTCGAGCTCACGAACGGGATGCGTGTGTGGGTCGGGCGCGGTAGCGAGGAACTCGAGGCTATCGATCCGGAGCCGGTCCCGGTCTCAGCGATCATCGAGCCGCAGATCCCGGGTGTGGACGATGTAACGGCGCCGGGCATTCTGATTCGAGGCGTTCATCTCGCGCCGCCTGACCAGGAGTGATCGCCTCAGCGGGCTTCACCCTTCACTCGATCTCTTCGCCCCTTCTGTAACGACGTCGCCGCCCGAACGACGGTCGCTAAGCGTTCACCACGGACCGGTGACTATTTGGGGGCGTGCGCAAGAGTTCGACTCCGGCCGGGTGACCGGGTCAAAAGAATCGTTCTGATGCTCCGGTGGGTCAGAGCTGGCGGCCGCGGATTGTTCGTCCACGGCCGTCAGCGGCGAATTGTGCAGTCTTACTGGAGTTCCCGGATCTCGATCCGGCTTTGGAGCACGCGAGATGCGCGCTCGGCCCATGCGACGGCGTCGGCCTCGCTGTCGGTATCGATCACCCAGAAGCCGCCGACATACGCGTCCGCGGCGACGAACGGTTCCTCGAGGACGGTTGCTTCGCCGTCGGTCGCGTCGATCGTCTTTGCTGTCGATGGGGGCTGTAGTCCGCCGGCGAATCGGAAGGCGCCCGACGCCTCGAGATCCTCGTTGAACTTCTGCACGTCGGCCATCAGTTGCTCGAACGCGGCCGGATCGACGTCCAGCTCCGACTCCATGGTCGGCTCCGTTGCTGAGTCGTGGGGAACGGTCAGGAAGTACTGCATCTCTCTCATCTCCTTGATCGGTGGGCTCGACGCGTCCAAGTTAGATGGAGAACTGTTCGTTGTCAAACACTTTGATGAAGTAGAGTGATGCTATGAAAATGCCCTTCGCCGGCTCCGACGCGGTTGACGAGGTCGTCGCGGCGTGGACCGCCGAGCGACCCGACCTCGACCTTTCCGCGATCGCCGTGGTTGGGAGGCTCGGACGAGTCGCGAATCTGCTCTCTTCAGCGCAGCAGCGCGTCTTCGATGAGTACGACCTCCAGAGCGGCGAGTTCGATGTGCTGGCAACGCTGCGTCGAGCAGGCAGTCCATATGAACTCACCCCGACGACGCTCGCCTCCGCACTTCTTCTGTCCAAAGCCGGTATGACCGCGCGCCTCGATCGTCTCGTCCGCGGCGGTCTCATCGATCGCAAACTCGACGAGCTCAACCGCCGGAGCTTCCGTGTTCGACTCACCCCAAAAGGTTTCGAGGTCGTCGACGCAGCGATGACCGCGCACACCGCGAATGTCATACAACTCCTCGAACCTCTTGGGTCACCACAACGCGACCAGCTGGACGAAACACTCCGCATACTCCTCCACGGTCTCTCTGACCGTTGACACTGTCGGCGCCCGCACCGCCACCGCCGCACCCGCCCCGGGACACCAGGGACGACGAACTGGCAGTCCGTGCGCGCGGACCGAATCCGGCGAGATGACACTCCCCCAGTGAGGCCCCGTTCCGAACCGCACAGAACGGGCGACGAGCGTACGCAAGCCGGTCGATCACCGCGACGGGGGTCGTCGCGGTCATGGATCCACAACCGCGACGGCGCGAGCAACCGCTTCTATTTCCCCTGCGGTCGAGGGAGGCCTTCGATTCGATAGAAATCAGTGACGGCCGAAGTGCCGCGAAGGTAGATCTTGGGTAGCGTCAGCTGTTGGAAGAGTTCCTTGCGTCGTTGCCTGTTCGGGCGCGTGTGTTTGATGATGTAGCTCACCATCTCCCACGACAGCTTCTCCCTCGTACCCTCGAGGCCTCCGATTCGTGGTCCGGATCCTAGGGTTCGACGCACGTATCTGACGAGGCTGGCCGCCGTCGAGATGTCCAAGAGGATCACTCCCGTGGCTCTCGCGAGACGGTGAGGCAGCAGCCTTGAATAGTTGCCGTCCATGACCCACCGCTCGGAGCGGACGGCCGCATCGTGCAGACACGTGAACTCATCGTCGGCCCGAATCTGCCACTGCGTGCCCGCGATGTGCCGGTAGCGGTCGAGGTGCACGACCGGTAACGCCCGTAGCTCGCCTATCGCGTTAGCCAGCGTGGACTTGCCGCTGCCGGATGGTCCGAGCACGCAGATTCTCCCACCGAGGTCTTCCAGCCGCACAGGCCGATGCTACGGGAGCGAAACCGAGCTCTCGGGGCTACTTGCGGTCGGCGATCCGGCCGATCCAGTCGCGTCGTGGAAGGTCGAAAGCCAGGCGTCTCGAAGATGGATCCTCCAGCGACCACGTGTGGTTCAGCTCAGCTCGCTGCGTTTATTGAGGCGGAAACGCGCGCTACGAAGTCTTTCAGCGCCGGTGCCAGCTGATCCCAGTCATCTACTATTTCGCCACGGTAGGCCGCGGCGGCGGTTCTGAGCATCTCAGCCTGATCCGTGGGTGCGGTGACGGCGAGCTCCTCGGCGGCGGCGTCTTTCGGCAGGAATCGCCCGGTGTCCAGCGTTGCCTGCATGCGGGCGAGCGTCAGGACCACGTTGCGTTCGTCGCCATCGAGGTCCTCCATCAGAGATGGCAGCGACTGAACGATTGCTGAGCGCACCGCCCCGTGGGGGATATCCGGCAGAAGCTCCTGAGCACTGGGCCCGAACAGCGATATGCCCGCGTCGCGTGCCATCGCGAGTAGCAGCGTCGCATCGGGATCAACGTGCGGTCCAGGTAGACGATCAGCGATCGCGTCATCGCGAAGCCACTCGCCGTACTGCAGCTGCACGACCGGCCGCCACGGATCGAGGTCCTCAGCCAGCATCACCGTCAGCTCGACGGGACGGGCGGGACCGTCGTACGCACGCCGACCGGACACATGTAGCAGAACCGCGATGAGCTGAGCACGCTCACCGTGTTCCAGCCGGCTACTAATCACCGCGAGGAGGTCGACGTCGCTTTCTGCTCGCAGACCACCGGCCACGGCAGACCCATACAGATAAAGTCCCACCAGACTCTCGCGCAATGCAGTCTGCACGGCCTCCGCTTGCCGCGTCACGTCCGCACTCAAATTCTTCACAGCCCCAGTCTTCCCCTAACCAATCCCTCGACCGCCTGTTGACGCCAAACGCCGTAAGGGAGGTGCGAAACAGGGTCCATCCACGGGCTACGAGTCGATGCTGATGGGCGCAGATCTAACACACGTCGGACTCGCGAGATCGCCAATCTCTCAGTGCTCGGAGTAGGTGACGCGTTCTGATCGAAGTAGCGGGTTTGGATGTTCATGGCGGACCCATCCCAGGCTGTCCCAGAATCCTCTTGACTCGGCGTTGTCGTTGAGAGCCGTCAACCTCGGCAGTGGGAACAAGTCGCGAATCGCGCGGAGCACGTCTCGCCCAATGCCCTGACCGCGTGCCGACACTGCGACTTCGAGCGCGAGAATGTCGAGTTGACCGCGCGGCATCTCCCCGAGAACGGGGTGGGACTGGGGTGATATGTCAAGAACGAACTTGCATCGAGCCACTTCGGCGCCAGCAAGTTGACCAGACAGCCAATGGTCGTCATCGGCAATCGAATCTTCCGGTCCCCACCATGGCGCTACGAACTCGCTTGATGGCTCGAATACATGCCAGTACTTGCGCTTCTTCAGCGGATGAATCTCCGAGAGAGATAGCGGGATCGAACGCATATCCATGACGATATCCGCACGCGTCGAGAGCGGTGCCCGTGAGCGTCTCTTTGCTCGGAGCGCCGCAAATGCCCCGCGGCGCATCGGTGTCGACGTGGCTCGACGCAGGCTTGAGGCAGCTTGGCCATGCCTACTTGTAGGTTTGGAGGGTGGATGCAGGGGCGGCGTTCGGTATCAGTAGAAGCGACCAGATTGAGCGCATCGCGCTTGCCGTGAACCGCGCGATCGACGGGCATGCGCAGTGCATCTCCGGCGTCGCGATCCTCGTTCTTGTCGCCGAGCACTTCGGAATTGAGCTGTCGCCGCAAGCGGTTGGCCTCGCCGGTCAAGCGGCGAACGGCAACACCCTAACCACGGGATCCGCTGCGACCGCGCACATTAGGGCGAACGGCGGCGACTCCGGGCGTGAGCCGACCCCGGCGACGGACGCGCCATGGGCCGCTGACTCCCCGTTCAGACAGTCCGGCCACATGGTTGCAATCGACGAACTCACGAACCTGCTCATCGACCCATCGCTCGAACAGTACGCACGCTACGGCTTCCCGGACACCGTTATTGGCACCGAGATCGACCCGGAGGCCGACGAGTGGCCTGTGGGATTCACTGACGGCGGGTTCCTCGTCTACTTGCCGAAAGCTGACGCCGGCGGGTGGGAGAGCGACTACGAAGCGGCACGGGTCGCCGCTGCCTCAATGGCACGCGAGATCGCCACGCACTTGAAAGACGGGCGAGCGCCACACACTCACACGGTAACGCTGGACCTCCACGGTGCCATTCTCCGATAGGTGAAGCCTGGACGACGTCCAGTGACCGCGAGGCTAGCGTCGCGCTCAAAGTCCGCAGGCGGCTCGGCGTCGTAAGCGGGACCACGAGCAGACCATCGGGCGGGTGGTTGTGCTACTCAAGCCGACGGCGTCGCTCCGGCGATGTCCGGGCAAGCGCATAGTGTCAAGTCGTGCAGCAGCTGTTCGATCTCGCTTTCGCGCGCCTCGACCGCGCGAAAGACAAGCGCGTGGAGTTTGGTCGGGAGTGGGAGACCTACATCAGCGACCACCCGTGGGAAATCGACCTAGGGCGTGTCTGACAAAGGGCCTGCTCATGGGCCATGGTGGCTGTTGGGGTAAGCGGTCGCTCGCTGTGGTGAACTGTTGAGTATGGGCGGGGATCAACAGTTCGTCGTTCCAGCTGGGGTTCTCAATGCTTTCGAGACCGGCAACGACGCGACCCGCGAATGGGCAAGTGTGTTGTCGTCGGTCGCTGGCGACTTTCTTCAAGATTGGGAGCTTCGACCGGAAGGTGTGGTCCGATCGGGGGAGGCGGGGATCGTCGTGCCGGTGCGTCGCACCGACGGGACGCAGGCAGCGCTGAAGTTGCAAGTGCCGCGCGCTGAAACAACGGCTGCGATCCTCGGCCTCGTCCGATGGGACGGCCGTGGGATAGTCCGCCTCCTAGACAGCGACCCCGACCGCGGCGGAATGCTGCTCGAGCGCCTCCATGGTGATCGCACCCTCGAAGCCGTCGAAGACGACGACAGCGCTGTTCGTGTGGTCGGCTCGCTCCTGGCGCGCTTGCACAGCACGCCTGCCCCCAACGGGCTTCCCCGTGTCGGAACGATCCTCTCTGGGATGCTGGACGACGCGCCCGCAGCGATGCACACACTTGAGGGCGAGGACCGGTCTCGGCTTCATCGATGGATGCGCAGAGTCACCGAGCTCGAAGCCGAGCCCGGGAATCACCTGCTGCACTGGGATTTGCACTATGGCAATGTCCTCGCAGCCGACCGTGAACCCTGGCTAGCAATCGATCCGGAGCCTCTCGTCGGCGATCCTGGGTTCGATCTTTGGCCTGCCCTGGACAGCGGGTGGAGCACCAATGACACCGTCACTGACGCGCCACGCATCGTGCGACGACGCTTCGATATCCTCACCGAGATGCTCGACCTCGACCGTGGTCGTGCAGCGGGGTGGACGGTTGCTCGCCTGCTGCAGAACACGCTGTGGGATATCGAGGACGGGCATACCGCCATCAGCACGTCCGCGAAAACGGTGGACGACGCTCTCGCCTCCTTCGGTGCGTTCGGCAAAGGTTGAGCGTGCGGCGCTGGGACACTCGACACATGTCGCGGTTTCAGATGCTGTCGGATGCCCAGTGGTCACTGATCGAGGGGATGCTGCCGCGTACAACGGGCCGGCCCGGTAGGAGGTTCTCGAACGCGAGGCTGATGGTCGAGGCGATCGTGTACCGCTATCGGTGCGGGATTGCATGGCGGGATCTCCCGGAGGTGTTCGGGCCGTGGCAGACGGTGTGGACATGGCATCACCGGATGGCGACCGACGGCACATGGGACAAGGTCCTCGCCAAGCTGACCGCTGCCGCCGACGCTGCGGGGTTGATCGACTGGTCGCTCTCGGTGGACTCGACCATCGCCCGCGCGCACCAGCACGCGACCAACACGACTCGCACCACGGGGGGCTGAGTCGAATTACACGAATCCGCTGATCGAGCCGCCTGATCACGGGATCGGCCGCTCCCGCGGCGGGCTTTCGACGAAGATCCACCAGCTCGTCGACGGCAACGGGCTCCCGCTTGTCACCCTGATCACGCCCGGGCAGGCCGGTGACTCGCCGATGTTCTTGCCGCTCATGGCGCAGCTGCGCGTCGCCCGCGACATCGGCAGGCCGCGGACCAGACCCGACGCCATCCGCGGCGACAAGGCGTACTCGTCCCGAGCGATCCGCGGGCACCTGCGCGCCCGCAGCATCAAGGCCGTGATACCTGAACCCGACGATCAGAAAGGGCATCGCAAACGGCGCGGTTCCCACGGCGGCCGCCCGGTCGGGCTCGATGCCGCCGACTACAGGAACCGCAACGTGATCGAACGCCACTACTGCCACACCAAGCAATGGCGCGGCCTCGCGACCCGCTTCGACAAGCACGCCGTCATCTACCGCGCCGCCGTCGTCCTCAACGCCGTCATTGCATGGACCCGCGCTTTGTCAGACACGCCCTAGCTGTCATCAGCGACACCGAGTTCGAGTTCTTCGCTGTCCAACGCGAGCCGGCGCCTGCCGCGCTGTCGCTCGTCTTCAGCGAATGGCTCGCAACTATCCGCGCGGCGCTCGACAACGGTTTCTACGCGTGGGTTGCTGCGGCGACTCAACAGAACCCTCCAGCGCAGGCCGAAAGGCTCCAGTACCCGATCTGCGCCACGGCATCCGACTTCAAGAGGCAGAGGAGTCGGCTGACCTCGGTGCCCCAGGAGATCGTGGACATGGTCGAGAAGGCCCAGCCCTATCAGTCGCCATTGGGACCAGAAAGCAACCTCTTCTATTGGGTCAACGAGCTGGCGCGCACAGACCGACACCGCACACCACATATTGGAATCGGCCGGATCGCAACACACAAGGTCGGTATCAGGGTTCCCGAGGGTGTAACTGCAACCTTCGACCCGTCGGTGCAACCATTTCAAGCTATTGATGACCGCATTGTGCTTTGTCGCTTCACTACCAGCACACCGCTGCGCCGCTCGGACCTACATGGCAGTGACTTTCGCGGCGTTGGAATCGACCCCGAAATCCGTGCATGGGCAGGCTTCAACATGGGCGGCCATCGCCAATCCCTCCGGGACCGAATGGTCTACGCGGAGATATTCACCAGGCGGGATCTCGAAAGTATGGCAGCGCACAGTGGGTGCAACCCTCCGGAAGGGTTCCAACTCATCGATCCCACATCGCTGGCTCTCGAGTAACCAAACGCTGTCGCGGCGGGGACCCCTTCCGCTTCCCCGGGCGCACGAGGCGACCCGATCGTGGGACCGATGGCCGGTCGGCAACTGCGCGACGGATCAGATGTACAGGGGGTTCGGGTGGATCAGCACCGCTTCTCTCGATGGAGTGCCCATAAGCCCCGCCCGCGGGAGATCTCGTGGGTGGGGCGACTTGCGCTCGCCAGATATCCCACGGCGAGACGGTTCTCCGTATATTCGCCACGTCTCTGAGACCATGCCCCATCATCTCGCTGCGTCACCCCACCCACCGCCCGACGATTGTTTGGTCCTGGTTAGATGGCACCACCGAACTCTCCGGGGACCGGGACGTCGCCTCTACTTGGCCGACGCGGCCCCATTCACTCTCTGGAAACTGCACTGCTTTCTGAGACACGTCACAGAGACAGACTTTTGGAACTCGATCAGGCGGCACTCAGCTGCTCCGAGCAGACACGCTCACGCGCATGTCAAAAGCATGGATCTGAGACACCTCGGGGCAGCCGGCTGGAAGCCCAGAACGGGTTGCAACTGACGCTCGAGTCTTCATTCTGCTTTCATGGAGGCCTTCGGATGGTGTGGCCCAAGTCGACTGCCGCTCAACTGCTGTGGATCCAGATTTGGGTTATCGATGTAGGGGAGCGATTGCGCTCGGAGCGCGAAGATGAACTAGTGGAGCATGGGGATGCCGAGAAGGACCGGCTGCTTAGCCCGATTCAGCTCAATCCTGCCCAGACCGCTGTCCTCGCCTGGATCGTGGATCACTGTCCCGAGGGGGTCTATTCCGACGATTCATTTGCTCACCGGATCACGGCGCGCGCTTTGAAGAACCGCGGTCTCGTTGAGATCTCTGGTCGCGGAGCAACCTGGCGCGCGGTCCCCACCGCGCGCGGGCTCATCTGGCCCAGGGAAACAGACTCGGACTTCAACGAGCGCGAAGCGGCGGGGCCGAAGGTTTACGGGCGAACCGCCGTGGCGACGTCGGGTATAGGTGCCGAGTCTGATGATGGGAAGCGCGCGCTGCGGCAAGCTCCGGCACGTTCCCGACCGAAGAAGTCAGTAAACGTCAAGCAGGTCAACAAGCAGGAGATCTACGTGCGGTACAAGGTTGTGGTGACGCGCGTGCAATTGGCGGAGCGCTGGATACGCGCGACCGACGAAGAGGACGCCGCACGCAAAGTTCGCGAAGAGTTCGCGAAGCCGTACGCCTACTTCGGCCACTGGGAAACGAAGGGCTCTGAGATCGAGGTCGTAGAAGCAGAGCAGACGACGGTCATTAAGCCGAACCTGCTCGATGAATCCGGCCCGATGCTGCTGTCGCTGAAGGATGCGGCCGGTGCGCTCGGCATTCCGTACTCGGCGCTCTACGAGCTAACAAATCGTGGGGACATCGAGTTCACACGCATTGGTTCCCGCAAGTACATCGCGCGCGAGTCGCTGATGTCCTTCATTCGCGAGAACACGCATCGCGGCTACTCGCCGAGTTAGCCTCCGCTCGGCGTCGCCTGTCTCGAGTCGCTAGAGAGCCGGGGCGCTACGCTTGTAGGTGCTGGCCTCTGTAGCTCAGTGGAAGAGCCACTCCGTCCTAAGGAGCGGGTCGGGGGTTCGAATCCCTCCAGGGGCACATTTTCTATTCTCATCAGGTATTTATCTGACGAATCAACGCGCGTTCCTTGCTCGACAGCGGTGGGGACTTCCGCTCACGCTCGAACGACGACGGGATCTTGCGCATCGCCTCGTTTAGGCGCTCTGCGACTTCGTCGAGGTCGTCGTCGAACAGATCGGCGTAGGTGTCGAGCGTCATCGCAGCTGACGCGTGCCCGAGCATCCGCTGCACCGCTTTGACGTTCGCCCCGGCGCTGATCGCGAGTGACGCTGCCGTGTGGCGTAGATCGTGCGGTGTCAGTCGCGGGATCGACGGATCCTCCTTGCGCGCCCGCCGGACGGCCGTCGCGAACCAGCTGCGGTCGTCACTCTCGTGCTTCATGTGCGTCACACCGTTGCCAAACAGCAGCTCATCCGGCCCTTTGTCCGCGCACGCTGCCTTGATCAGCGGAGCCAGCCGCTCCGGGTACGGCACGGAGCGACGCTCATGGGTCTTGGGCGTGCCGACGTGGATCTGCCACTTCACGAGTACGGCGTTCTCTTCGACATTAAGGCGATGCCGCGCGGGGCTCACATGACGGACACGAAGCGCTGTCGCTTCGCCCCAGCGCAGGCCGGTATACGCCAGCACGAGAACGAGCGTCGGATGCGCGGAGTTGGCGGCCAGCGTGCTGACCTGCTCGTGCGAGAGGTAGACCCGCGGCTTGCTCAACCCGCGCTGCGGCAGTGTCCTGAGGTTGCGTGCGGGGTTCGCGGCGATCCGGTTGTCGTCCACCGCGACGTCGATTATGCCCGCCAACACGCCGAGGGCCCGCATGACGACCGAGCGCGACCTGCGCGTCGCCATATCGGACACCCACGCCTGCACCTCGGACTTGTGGATCGACGAGAGCTCGCGGTCACCCCACACCGGCGCAACGTGCGCATTCCAGGCCGTGACGAGTGGCTGAAACGACGCGGGCTTGAGCATCGGGGGTTGCTTCGACTCGAGCCACCCGGTGGCGAGATCGCCGATGCGCACCTTTGCGAGTGCGGGATCAATGTAGTTGCCCATGGCCTTCGACACAGTAACCGTTGAGAGGAACATCTCCGCTTCTCGCTTAGTGGCGAAGCCACGCTTCTCCGTCGGTGTTCCGTCCGGCTTTGCGTAGCGTGCGCGGTACCGGCGGCCTTTCGCGGTCTCGTATGCCCCGATGAATCCCATGGTTACCTCCGGCGGCGAAAGTCCTGCAAGCCGTTTCCTTCGCCAGGATGCTTTACGTCAGGGATGACCTCGTGATGCCCGCATGCAGGGCAGGCGTATCCGACCGGGTCGCCACGCATCAGGACACCTACTCTGGACACCGCGGCTGCTCACCAGTGATGAGTGCATCGGTGTCCTCGTCCATTGCTCCAGCGTAGGGCGAGGTCCTTTCATCGGCTCTGGGAGCGAATTCGATCTGGTCGGCTGCTTCGGCGTGTCTCACGGCTCCAAGTCGCGAAATCTGCGAAAGTGTTATCACGCAGATAAGTGCGGCCAAAATCAGGGCGAGCCTCCGGGCTCGCCTTTCTCTTTGCCGGCGGGTCCTTGACAAGTGGTGTCACCCCCTTGGGCTACGCTGAGGCTGTGCGGTAGTTCGCGCCCTAGATCCAGCCGGTCATCGACCGGCTTTTTTCATGCCCTTGGGGCATCTCTCGACTCCGTGACTCGTTCAGTCACGGTCGCCCGCTCGGCCTCCGGCCGGGCACCACCTCATGAGGAGGTTGCGTCATGCTCGAGGTCTTTCAGGCTCTCGGTCTCGCGTCCCCTCTGCTCGCGGTCATCAGCACATTCGTGCTGAAGCTGCTGCCGCTCGTGTCGGAGCGCGCCAACAAGCGCGCCGTCCGACTCGCTCGCGCACGCCGCAAGTAGAGCACTCGCGAAAACGCCAATCGCCCTTATGAGGGGAGAGCTCTGCCCGAAATCAGGTGACACGGACCCGGAGCGCGGTCCGCGGGCCTGTCAGTTCCTGTTCAGCCCGTGACGGCGGGAGTCGAGCGCGTCCTTGAAATGGCTCTCGGCCGCGCCGATGTCCCTCGTGGGCGTCGACGGATCGAAGACACGCAGCAGTGAGAAGCGGAAGCTCGAGGGCTCGAGCCCTCGAAGCTCCACGTTCCCTCCGTGGCCGTTCGTGGCGTAGGCGCTCCAGCGCTGACGGACACTCTCGAGCCCATCGGCCTTGCCGACGTACTGCCGACCGTCGCGGGTGTCCGTGATGAGGTACACGCCGGAAACGGAAGAGAGCGTCGTGCGCCACGAGGCGTAGCGGTGCTCGCGCATCACGGCTTGCAGCTGCACGTGGCTGAGCACGAGACGGTCGAAGCCGGGAAACGGGATCGGCTGGGCATCCGCGATCTCCAGCACCGGGTAGGCGGCAGCGGTCGGGCCATTGAGACGCCATGCACGAGGTGACCTCCAGCCG
Organism: Microbacterium sp. AK009; assembly: GCF_013410955.1. Lineage (GTDB taxonomy): Bacteria > Actinomycetota > Actinomycetes > Actinomycetales > Microbacteriaceae > Microbacterium. The sequence continues at coordinate 21,087 of NZ_JACCCG010000002.1, forward strand.
ATGACGAGGCGGTTCCGGAGGTCGGCCATGTGCTCGGACTCGGTCACGTCAAAGGTGCGGATGATGCCGTTGTTCGCCGTTTCGCCGCGATTCTCGAGCACTGACCAGAATCGTGCCCGGTCGCCGCCTTCCTTGATGAAGACGACCCACACCGGTGGCGGAATGGCGTTGAACCGCCGCGCATCGGCGGACTGCTTTCGCGTGTACTCGAAGATCTCCTGGTGGGTTGAGTCCGCGTGAAGACCCGTCAATCCGCTTTCCTCGGACTCCTGAGCGAACGCGTGTCGGAGAACGAGCGCCCGTGCGGGATCGATCCCCGCGTCGAGGAGCAGTGGGCCGAGTGTCAACGCCATACTCGGATCACTTGCCGTTGGTCGTCGCCGACTTCGTTGTCCATCGCTCCACCTTACGAGCGACGGACACAGGCTAGGAGATTGGAGCCGATGCGCGGCCTTTGATGAGTTCGAAGATGTTGTCGACGTAGCGCGGCTGCACGCGGTGCTTCACACCGTCGCGCATCTCGGTCACGAGCTTCTTCACCGAGTCGAAATGACGGAAGTCTCCGCCTGCCGCGAGATACGCCCGGAGCCAGGCATCGGGGTCGACCGGGTAGCCCTCGGCGGCGAAGGCACGGACGAGGTGGACGACGCAGTCCTTGCCGTGGCCCGAACTCAGGCCGTTGTACTGCTCGTCGATCATCATCCTTGCGGCTTCGAGCATCAGCGGGTCGGGCGCGGCCATCGACCGTCGGTCGTGAAGGTTCAGTGCGCCGTGAGCGTCGAGCCAGGTGCGTACCTCGTCCTGATGCCACCACACCAGCACGAACACCCTTCGGAGCTTGCCGTCGTCCGCCAGTTGGCGGATCGTCTCCACGTCATCGCGCTTCCGAGGATGGATCATGACGACGCAGCGGTCGATCCCGTCCGCATCGCTGCGAAGCTGCCCGAAGTCCGCGATGCCGAAGACATTCCGCTCGGTTCCCGGCGGCGCGATGAAGTCCACGGCTTCCCGGTCGAGGTTGCGCGTGGACTCGTTGAAGCGACGAATGTCTGGGACAGCGAACAGGTACGGCGCCTTGCCGACCCAATCGCGGATCAGCGCACTGCTCTGCACCATTGCGGTGGCGTGCTGCGCCCAGTCGGCGCGAATCATGTAGGCGAGGTCACTCATGACATGAGAATGTCAGGGGCGTCCGACATCTCGTGCTCTGCCGCACCGATTCCCTACCCGCGATGTCTGTGCTCTGGTGGCGCTGTTTTGGCGCGGCGGTACGATCTCCCGCATGGAAGAACGAATCGTGCGGCTCTTAGGTGCCGATGAAGGATGGACAGAGACGACGATCTACGGCGAACTGCCCGACTAGCTCGTTCACGAGGGGCGCGGTTACCGTCGTACCGGATCTGACCAGCTCGGCATGACCGTCTACGAGTACGTCGAGACCAATTCAGCGGACTAACACTCCCCGTCAGCGGCCGTTAGATTAGGCCACATTGATCGGTGGCCGGTAGGCGGCAAGTAGGCGGCCTTCCAGGAGCGCCGCGTCTTCCTTCGTCGCGGTGACCACCCACGTCAGCTCGCAGCTCCGCAGCCACGCATTCACGATCGCTACTTGGGGAGCAGTCGTCACGGTCGGTCGTCGTCGGGTGTATTCCCGGTCGAGGTTGAGTTCGCGCACGGCCACCCACGACCGGAGCGTGCTTCTGCTGAGGTCGAGCGACGTCCCCAGGTGGGTGCCGAGGCGAGAACGCAGATCTGACGCCTTCCCGAGGTAGACGCACTCGCCGTCTCGGAACCACGCATAGACGCCCGGCTTAGCGGGTATGTCAGGGCGTGCCACGTTGGCGGTGGGGTGTCGCGGCGCGGACAAAAGCGCACGCCACTCATCTGACTCCGGGCGGCCCAAGGTCACCGCAGTTCGTCTTCGAGGTCGCGGGCAAGCCGCACGATCTTCTGGGCGTCGGCCTTGATCTGCGGGTCGTCAGTTGCGGCCTCAATCCGCCGCGCGAGGCGGAGGATGTCTTCTGCGTCGTCGGCACGGGTTTGACTTGAGTACACGCCGTTGCGAAGTTCCATGCCGCTTACGGTAGCCAGCGCGACCGACATTCAAGGTCGTTGTGGAATGAACAACGAGCATTGACATTTTCGTCCGACTGTTCATACTCAGTCATCCGCTCCTCGTCGGGCTGCGGTGTAGAGGATCCCAACCGGGGATCATCCGCCGCTTCCGATGAGGAGGGCTCACCATGAGTGAGAACGAACCGCCCGAGGTGCCGGCCACGGCTCTCGGCCCGATCCGCCCGCTGAGCGTGCGGATCACTGACGGCCTGCGGGCACGTCACAACGCCGCCGGGCGCGAGTTCTTCTTCGTCAACGAAGACATCGACTGGCTCGCGATCCGCCCGTTCGTCGAGGACGTGGAGATCAACTAGGCCTTCTCGAGAGACGACAGCCAGCGGAGGGCCGACTCCATTCGAATCTGCCTATGTCAGCGTGACCAGACTCAGTTGCTTCGTGTCAGGAAAATACTTCAAGCCCGCGGCGAGCTTGACCGGGTGAGCGTCGGCTCGGGGCAGCTCCAGCATTATCGTGAACTGCACTGTGTCATCAATGTTCGTCTGTAAGCGATAGATGTAGTCGTTTTCGATCTCGGCACGGATGACGGCTGCGAGTTCCTCGCGCGAGTGCTGATCAAGGCCAGCGATCTTCAGAATCTCGCCTTTGGCGTCGCGCAGATACCCGAACTTCGCTTCTGGGATGAGCACTTCGAACTCGCCAAGCTCCATGGGCTGATCCGAGATGGCGTTGAGTGAAACAAGGAGGTCGTCTCGGTGGATGGGTGCTCGCTCGGACTGGATCTTGTACGAGAGCAGGGGAGTGAAGAGCGACCCAACCGTGCTGACCGTCCGAAAGCCAAATCGCTCGAACGGTAATCCGGATTCGTTACTGGTACCCACTAGCGGCTCGTCGAGCCCGTGATCAGTGATGACTGCGTCCTGATACTGTACGAACGCCGACGGGAGAATGTCGGCGACCTCGGTGCGAAACGGTGAGTGGTACGTCGTCGGCACGTGTCCCAGGTATCCGGGCGTGTCCACGAAGGCAGCTCGGATCGTCTCGACCTGTGGCGCCGACAGGTTGGTGACGTAGGCGCAGTAGATCAACTGTTCGCCCCAGTCCTGGAGCGCGCCTGGCACTAACCCGGAGTACGACGCAAGCTCGCGCGTCGCCGCGGGATGCCAGCCAATGTCCCCATGCAAAACGCTTCGGGTGGAAGCGTGGTCGAGAAGAGGCAGCAGGCGCTCCATCACCGCGTGCCCGAACCACCAGTGCCCGACGGCATCGACGTTGAAGAGCAGTGCCATCTCGTAGCGCTTCGTGCTCGGAACGAGTGCGGGGGCAAGCTGCTCGTACCGCACACCTTGCTCGCCCAGGCCTCGCACCAGCGTGTTGAAGTGCGACCGTATCCAGCGGCCAAACTGCTGCGAGTCCAGCTTGAAGGTCACTCGATCGGCCTCGAGCCCGAACGAGTGACGCTGGTTCAGCGTCAAGATGGAAGCCATGACGAGATTGTCGCGCATCGGACGCGAGTCGATTCGTCGTCAACTGGCCATTCTCAAAAAGCCCTGGTTATGGAACAATAATACTCAGACCACAGGATCCGGTTGAGCAATTGTGCTCCCGGCTGCCCCGCTTCTGGTGACGTATGCGCCGCGGGGCACACGGTTGGTGTCCGCATCCGCCGATACGGTACCTAAGAGCATCGACAGTAACAAGCGCGCCCGCCGCAGGAGACGAGACATGGCCCCCACAACAAAAGAAGCACAGCGCGCGGAATTGCATCGAACGATCTGGCGCATCGCGAACGACCTTCGCGGTTCGGTGGACGGCTGGGACTTCAAGTCCTACGTTCTGGGGATTCTGTTCTACAGATTCATCTCCGAGAACCTTACGAACTACATCAATGACGCGGAGCGCAGGGCGGGCGTCGAGAACTTCGACTTCGCCACGCTGAGCGACGAGAACGCCGAGTTCGGTCGCAAGGAGACTGTCGCAGAGAAGGGCTTCTTCATCCTGCCGAGTGAGCTCTTCGTCAACGTCCGTGCGGTTGCAGCAGACGATGAGAACCTCAACGAGACGCTCGAGCGCATCTTCGCCAACATCGAAGGATCGGCGTCGGGAACGGACTCTGAGGACGATCTCAAAGGACTCTTCGATGACCTCGATGTCAATAGCGCCAAACTCGGCAACACCGTTGCTCGGCGAAACGAGAAGCTGGTCAAGCTGCTCAACGCCATCGGCGACCTCAATCTCGGTGGCTTCGACAATCACGCCATTGACACATTTGGCGATGCCTACGAGTACCTCATGCAGATGTACGCCGCCAACGCTGGCAAGTCTGGTGGTGAGTACTACACGCCGCAGGAAGTCTCAGAACTCCTCGCCCGCATCACGGTTGTCGGCAAGAAGTCGGTCAACAAGGTCTATGACCCGGCTGTTGGGTCTGGCTCGTTGCTGCTCAAGTTTGCGAAGGTGCTCGGCAAGGAGAACGTTCGCCAGGGGTTTTACGGCCAGGAGATAAACCTGACCACCTATAACCTCGCGCGCATCAACATGTTCCTGCACGATGTGAACTACGAGAAGTTCAATCTGGCGCACGGCGATACCCTCGTTGATCCAGCGCACTGGGACGACGAGCCGTTCGAGGCGATCGTCTCCAACCCGCCATACTCCATCAATTGGGAGGGTGACAGCAACCCGCTTCTTATCAACGATCCGCGCTTCGCGCCCGCGGGTGTTCTGGCGCCGAAGAGCAAAGCAGACCTTGCCTTCACCATGCACATCCTCAGTTGGCTTGCCGTGGACGGCACCGCCGCAATCGTTGAGTTTCCGGGGGTCATGTATCGCGGGGGCGCGGAGCAGAAGATCCGTAAGTACCTCATCGAGAACAACTACGTCGATACAGTGATTCAGCTGCCGCCGGACCTCTTCTTCGGTACCGCAATTGCAACCTGCATCCTCGTGCTCAAGAAGTCGAAGAAGGACAACTCGGTCCTATTCATCGATGCGACTGGAGAGGTGACTCGCCCGGCCAACAAAAACAAACTCAGCACGGAGAACCAGGACGCCATCCTCGGTGCGTTCGTCGCGCGAGAGGATGTCGATCACTTCGCCAAACTCGTCTCGAACGCCGATCTCGCCGCCAACAACTACAACATCTCCGTCACTTCGTACGTCGAGGCGAGGGACACCCGCGAGGTCGTTGATATCGGAAGCCTCAACGCGGAACTTCTCGAGATCGTGCATCGCCAAGGTGAGCTGCGTGCGGCTATCGATGAGATTGTGGCTGAGCTGGAAGCGAGGGGAGATGCAGCTGTCTGACCTTCTTTCGGCAGCGCCTGAGCGGACAGAGTCACGTGTTGACCGGTTTCTCTTTGGAGCCCGGCCCCTTGGCTGGGGGCGGACGACGACGATTCGCGCAGGTCAGGTCGCGCTGAACTTCCGGTGTCGAACATGCGCTGGATCTCGCACTTTCCTCTCTAGCTCGACACTGTCGTGCTTGGTTGTCGGAGAGCGGCTGCTAAGCATCGACGTCACCCTCAAGTGCTCGACATGTGCCAGTACGGTTGAAGCGTGGTTTCTGGTCGCGGGCGAGGATGACTTCTACTCCTCCGCCCCGCTCGTTCGTGTCGAGCGCTACACCGAGAACTTGCGCGATCGCGCAGATCGCATTCAGTCAGATTCCGGGCCGTTCGCTGATCTCCTGACGCGTGCTCAGATCGCCTTCGAACTCGGTCTTGGCGCGGGCTCGATGATCTACCTACGCAAGATATTTGAGTTGGTGACGCATCAGGTCGCCGAGATTGCTGAAGTCCCGCTCCAGACGGCGAGAGGGAAGCGACGCCCGTTCAAAGACGTGCTGCAGGAGGTCAATGAGAAGCGCAACATCATCCCGCTGCGCTTCTCCGGGAGTGGCTACAAGCTCTTCGGTGAACTCAGCGACGTGATTCATGGGCAGTCCGACGAGGATGTTGCCCTCGCGAAGTACCGGCCTTGCAGGCAGCTCGTGCTCGGTGTCGTCGATCAGGTTGCGAAAGACAACGAATACGCAAACGCGATCGAGGAACTTGGCTGGGGCATTGATGATATTGGGCAGATTGCGTCTGAAGGAGTGTCGTCATGAGCCGGGTTTACGAACTCATCGACAAGCTTGCTCCAAATGGCGTGACCTATCGGGCCATCGGCGACATCACAACCAGGGGAAAGAACATCCGCTGGTCGGACACTGGCGAGCAAGCCTTTCAGTACATCGACCTGTCATCCGTCGATCGTGTCACACGCAAGATTGGTGTCACAGCCACCGTCACAGTTAAAGATGCGCCGAGCCGCGCGCGGCAGGTTGTGCGCCAGGGCGATGTCATCTTCGCCACGACGCGGCCGGCGCAGATGCGCTGGGCGGTGATTCCAGAAGAGCTCGATGGCCAGATCGCGAGCACCGGTTTCTGCGTGCTCCGGCCAGAGACATCTGTGGTCCTGACCAACTTTCTCGCGCACATCCTGGGCACGGACGCATTCCGCCGTTACATCGAAGCGAACCAGGTTCCAGGTAACTACCCGGCGATCTCCGACGCCGCAGTTCGCGCGTATCGGATTCCAGTTCCGCACCTCGAGATTCAGCGAGAGATCGTCAGAATCTTGGACGAGTTCAGCTCGCAGGACGAGCTACTCGTCACTGAGCTCCGCCGCGAGCTCGAGATTCGTCAGGTGCAGTATGCACACTATCGTGACTCCCTCCTGATTGGATCGGAGACTGACCATGAGCGGTGGGCCATGGTCGGTGAACTTTACGACTCGTCTTCCGGGCTTTCAAAGAGTGCAGACGAGTTCGGTTTTGGGCACCCGTTCCTGTCGTTCAAGACCGTGTTCAACAACGCGGTTGTTCCATCCGAGCTCACCGATCTCGTCAACTCGACAGAAGCTGAGCAGGCTCGGTACTCGATTAAGGCCGGCGATGTTTTTGTAACCCGCACGAGTGAAGATCTTGACGGACTCGGTACGAGCTGCGCAGCGCTCAGGGACTACCCGACGGCCACGTTCAATGGCTTTACGAAACGTTTGCGCCCAAAGACGCAGCGCGTCATTGATGCGCAGTTTGCCGCGTACTTTTTTCGCTCATCGCTCTTCAGAACGCAGATCGCGCGGATGGCGATCCTCTCGACGCGTGTCAGTCTGAATGACGACATCCTGTCTCGAGTCCGCATTCCCATCCATTCCATTGAGGAGCAAGAGCAGATCGTCGCCACACTCGGCAAACTCGACGCCCTGAGTACTGAGCTGTCTGCCGGTGTTCGTCGCGAGATAGTCGGCCGCCGCACCCAGCGGGAGTACTACCGCGATCGTCTACTTACCTTCGAGGAGCTTCCGTCATGAGTGATCTTCGCCCTCGTCGGTACGACCCAATCGCCGTCAGCTCCGAGAGCACGGTCGTTGCCGAGTATGTCGCCGATGCGAGCGATGGTGTTGCCTACCAGTCCGAAGCTGAGCTGGAGAAGGAGTTCATCAAGCTTCTCGAGGCGCAGGCGTATGAACATCTTCCGATCACCAGTGAACGACAACTGGTCGCCAACCTCCGGGCTCAGCTTGAGGCACTCAACCGCACCATTTTCAGCGACGCCGAGTGGGAGCGGTTCTTCACAACGAAGATCGCTGCAGCTAATGATGGGATCGCTGAGAAAACCGTTCGCCTGCAGGACGATCACATTCAGGCACTGAAGCGCGACGACGGGACGACCAAGAACATCAGCCTCATCGACAAGAAGAGCGTTCACAACAACCGCCTGCAGGTGATCAACCAGTACGAACTCGCTGCGGGTGAGGGCGGCGCAAGCTACGGCAATCGTTACGACGTGACCGTGCTCGTCAACGGACTTCCAATGGTGCACATCGAGCTCAAGCGCCGCGGCGTCGACATCCGCGAGGCGTTCAACCAGATCGATCGCTACCAGCGCGACAGCCTGTGGGCCGGTTCAGGCCTTTTCGAATACGTTCAGCTCTTCGTCATCAGCAACGGCACGCTGACCAAGTACTACAGCAACACGACCCGGCGCCAACACGTCGAGGATCTGAAGGGCAAGAAGCGGACGCGCAGGACGAGCAACTCGTTCGAGTTCACATCATGGTGGGCCGACGCGCAGAATCGGCCAATTCAGGATCTCTCGGCATTCGCCAAAACCTTCTTCGCCCGTCATACGTTGCTCAATGTCCTCACCAAGTACTGCGTGCTCACCGCCGACCGCATGCTGCTCGTGATGCGCCCCTACCAAATCGTCGCTGCGGAGCGGATCCTGAACCGCATTGAGATCTCGGGCAACTACAAGCAGCTCGGCAGCCTGAGGGCCGGCGGGTACGTGTGGCATACGACGGGTTCAGGTAAGACACTGACGAGCTTTAAGGCAGCCCAACTCGCCAGCCGGATGCCGAGCGTGGAGAAGGTGCTGTTCGTCGTCGACCGCAAGGATCTCGACTATCAGACGATGCGTGAGTACGACCGGTTCGAGAAGGGAGCGGCCAATTCCAATACCTCCACGACGGTGCTCAAGAAGCAGCTGGAAGATCCGAACGCACGGATCATTATCACCACGATTCAGAAGCTTGCGACGTTCATCAATGCGCCTGCCAACAAGGGCCACGCCATCTTCGAAGGCCACGTCGTTCTGATCTTCGACGAGTGCCACCGATCACAGTTCGGCGATATGCACACCGCGATCACGAAGGCGTTCAAGCGATACAACCTCTTCGGCTTCACCGGAACGCCGATCTTCGCGGTGAACGCAGGCACCAGCGGTAACCCGAGGTTGCGGACTACGGCTCAGGCCTTCGGGTGCTTCTTGCACGGCGACCCGAAGAACTGCCCGCCCGAGAGCCATCAGATGGCGATCCACGCCTACACAATCGTCGACGCCATCAGCGACAAAAACGTCCTGCCGTTCCGCATCGACTACGTCAACACGGTTCAGGTTGGCGCGGTCGTCGATGCGCAGGTGTCTGCGATCGACACCGAGAAGGCCCTCCTTGCTTCCGAGCGCCTCACCAAGATCGTTGAGTACACGCTCGAGCACTTTGACCAGAAGACGCGCAGGTCGGAACACTATTCGCTGGGTGAACGCCGTGTGCATGGCTTCAACGCCCTGTTCGCCACCGCCTCGATCGAGGCGGCGAAGCGCTATTACACGCGCTTCAAGGAGGCACAGGCGGAGGTCACGCCCGATCGCCAGCTCAAGATAGGAATCATCTACTCGTATGCTGCGAACGACGCAGTCGGCGACGAGTATCTCGACGACGAGGGCTTCGACACCGGCGCACTCGACCAGTCCTCGCGCGACTTTCTAGCGGCCGCGATCGAGGACTACAACGCCATGTTCGCGACGAGCTTCGACACCTCTTCCGACAAGTTCCAGAACTACTACAAGGACCTCTCGCTTCGACTCAAGAACCGCGAGCTGGACCTCGTCATCGTGGTCAACATGTTCCTGACAGGCTTCGACGCCACCACGCTCAACACCCTCTTTGTCGACAAACGACTCGTCAATCACGGCCTGATTCAGGCGTACTCGCGCACCAACCGCATCCTCAACTCCGTCAAGACGTACGGCAATATCGTCAGTTTCCGTGATCTCGAGGAGGAGACGAACGAGGCGATCGCGCTCTTCGGCAACAAGGACGCCAAGGGCATCGTCCTTCTAAAGCCCTACGGCGAGTACTACGAGACCTACTCAGAAAAGGTGCAGGAGCTTTTCGAGCGGTTCCCGCTCGGCGAGCCGATCGTCGGTGAATCGGCACAGAAGGCGTTCATCGCGCTGTTCGGCCAGATCCTGCGCCTACAGAACATTCTGAGCTCGTTCGACGACTTCATCGGGCACGAGATCCTGACAGATCGCCAGGGTCAGGACTATCGCAGCGTCTATCTCGACCTTTACGCCGACTTCCGGACAACTAGGGACACCGAGAAGGAGTCCATCGTTGACGACGTCGTCTTCGAGATCGAGCTGATCAAGCAGGTCGAGATCAATGTCGACTACGTCCTAATGCTTGTCCAGAAGTTCCGCGATAACCGGGGCGATGGGGAAGATCGTGAGATTCGCGCGAACATCTCGCATGCAATTGATGCCAGCCCGAGCTTGCGCAACAAGAAGGACTTGGTTGAGGACTTCGTGGAGTCGATCTCTGCGAACGGGGATATCGACGAACAGTGGGCTGCGTACGTGGCTGCCCGTCGCACCACGGAACTGAATGCCATCATCGATGAAGAGAACCTCAAGCCAGACGAGACCCGCGCGTTCATCGCAACGGCGTTCCGCGAGGGCGAGGTGAAGGTCACTGGCACGGCTATCACCAAGGTACTTCCGCCGGTCTCACGCTTCGGGCCCGACGGCGGTCATGGCGAGAAGAAGCAACGCGTTCTCGAGAAGCTCGGGTTCTTCTTCGAGCGGTTCTTTGGCTTGGGCGCCAAGGAGACTGACGACGAGTAGCTCGCCGGTGGTGTGCGGTCGAACTGTGGCAGGCCAGTTAAGTCAATCAAGTAGGGAGATGGATGGTCCCGATACTCTCTAGTTCACGAGTTCAACACGAGCTAGAGGACTACTAGTGATCGTTCAGCCGACATTCCACGTGCCGCTCGACCTCGAACTGGGACTCCTAAGCGGAGACTTCATCCGATACGGCGGCGTCGTACGTGACACCGCGGGACGGCTCGTGACCCACCTCAAGGAGATTCCAACACCGGAGGTGGTGGTCGAAGGTGCGAAGCGCGCCGCCCTGAGTCTCAAGAATCCATGGGTAGTCGTGGGGATGGGAGTGCTCACCCTCGTTGCCGTCGGCGGGGGCGTCGTTATCGCGCTGAGCAAACGCAAGAAGGATGCCGAGCCGGTGATCCCCGAGTGTGTCCAGAACTACACCGAGGCACTTCGCGCCTACTTGGACGCGATTCAGAACGGCGCCCTCGACGCAGACATCATCGACCGCCTCATCGTGAATCTCGACGCGGTGATCGCCTACGGAGAGGAAGGTGACACGACCGTCGCGTTCTCTCCCGATCAGCTCGCCACCTTGACCAATGTTGTCCTGGACTACACCGCCGAACTGGCCAAGGCGAACGACTTCGAGCTCGACGGACCTGAGACGCCGAGCACGAGCACGAGCACGAGCACAGACGGTGGGGAAGTCGTCGACCTGCGCAGATACCTCGAACTTCAGCGGCGAATCTTCGGCGAGGCTGCCTAGTCGAACGGGTCACGCGCTCTCCGCGTAATCGCGGTGGCGTAATTTAACGGCGGATCTCGACACCTTGGCTCCGAAGCACCTTCAGTATGACGTGCGTACTGAACCCCACCTCGTGTCCAATTGCGGTTGCTGAGGGGCCCTCGAGATAGCGCTGGACGGCACGGGCCTGCTGCTCGTCACTCATCCGGGTGACCGTGACGATGCCCGCCCTCGCGAGATGCTGCCCCGCGGTCTGTCGCGCGATCTCAAACTCCCGAGCGGCAGCAGCAACGCTGCCTGTCGCTCGGTAGCTCGCGATAAGCCCCTCCGCCTCCTCGGGCCGAAGTTGTCGTGCCGTCCGTGGCTTCACGGGCTGGGTATCTGGACGGATAGCCTGTCGAGATTTCGCCATACGCTCAGCGGGACGGATCGCGGCGCGGGATTGTTTGGAGTAGGCGTGCGCCCTGCGCTCCAACCGGCCGGCGCATATGCGGGTATTGAACTAGACCCCTGTCAGCGCCGGTTCGGACGGTGCGCCTGCGAGACTTAGCCAGGTGTCGACCACGGTGTCGGGGTTGAGCGAGACGGAGTCGATGCCCTGGGCGACGAGCCACTGGGCGAGGTCGGGATGGAAACGACATGACGCAGCTCACACTCGGACTCGATCGCGACAGCGGCCTGGTCGCTGGAGCGTTCGACGAGCGCGATCCGGCCGTACTGAAACTTCGCACCCTCGCCATCGACGCCTGCAGGCGGCAGGGGAAATACGTCGGGATCTGTGGCCAGGGCCCGAGCGAATGGGCGCGCCCTGTGCGGACGAGGCGATCACCGCGCGCGGCCGAACAAGTCGGACGCGCCCAGCACGGATGCCGGTGCCTGACAAATCCGACCGGTGTACCCGTTGGCCACAAGGCACGAAGGTGATTCGCCCTGAGTTTCGTTCCTATCGGGCGGCTTGGGAGACTGGTGTTCCCAAGGGTGTGTCGAGGCCAGCGTAGTAGTCGGCTTCGACCTCGGCGGGGGTGCGCATGTCGAGCTCTCCGTGGAGGCGCTGGTTGTTCCACCACCACACGTATTCGAGCGTCGCGAGTTCGACTTGCTCGACCGTGCGCCACGGGCCGCGGCGGCGGATCAGTCTGTCTTGTAGAGCCCGTTGACGGCCTCGGCCATCGCGTTATCGAAACTGTCGCCGACGGTTCCGGTCGACGGCGTCGCGCCGAGTTCTTCGATGCGGTCCGTGTAGACCACGGCGAGGTAGTTCGACCCGTGGTCGGCGTGGTGGACGAGTCCGTCGAGGTTCCCGTCCGCAGCCCATGCCGCCATGTTCAACGCTTGGAGCGGCAGGATGTCGGCTTTGAGCGTCGAGGCGACGTTCCACCCGACGATGCGGCGGGAGAACACGTCGGTGACGAACGCGACGTAAGCGAACCCGGACCACGTCGCGACATAGGTCACGTCCGCGACCCAGAGCCTGCGGGGCGCGTCGGCGGTGAACCGCCGCTGCACGAGATCCCTCGGCTTCTCGTTCGCCGGGTCGGGCTTCGTGGTGAAGACCTTCTTCGACCGTTTCACCCCGTGAACCCCCGCGATGCGCATCAGCCGGCCGGTCTGATCCCGACCGATGATCCAGCCCTGCCGTCGCAGCAACGCATGCATCTTGCGGACCCCGTAGACGCCGTAGTTCTCCGTATGCAGGCGCACGATCTCCGGGACCAGCAACTCGTCCCGCAGTTGCCGGGCTGATGCGGGACGCGCTTTCGCGGCCCGGTATCCGCGGGCGGTGAGGAACCCCACCTCGGCTTGCCGCATCACACGGCAGACGAGCTCGACCCCGAGACGATCACGCATCTTGTCGACGAACGCGATCATCTCGACGAGGGGCGGCCGAGCTCGGTCGCGAAAAACACGCTCGCTGACCGGAGGATCTCGTTCGCCTTCTCCAACTCGGCGATCTGCTTCTTCAACCGCTTGATCTCCGCCTGCGCGTCACTCGAGGTCCCCGGCTGACGGCCCTCGTCGACGTCGAGGCGCTTCTTCCACAATCGCAGCGTCTCGGGGTTCACACCGAGCCTCCCGGCGACGTGCTTGATCGCGGCGTGATCGGTCTTGTGATCGGGGCGAGCCTCACTCAGCATCCGCAGCGCGCGCTGACGGAACTCGTCCGGATACGGTCCTGGCATGAATCCATCCTCCAAAAGGAAAGGACGGAATGAAACTCAGGGCGAATCAAAACGCCCCACGACGACAACGTCGCCACAGACGAACCCCGCGCGCTCGTCTGCCGCCGAGAGCTTCATGGGATGCAAAGGCGGAGGCCGCCTAAGCACCTGCGACCGAAACACAGGGCCGGGTTTCTACTCGTACCACTACTCCTATTCGTGGAAGATAACTTCGACATCGAGAGCCAGCGCCCAGGATGTGATGCGCATATTCCAGAACAATCCAGTGGACATATTCCCGTTCAAGGTTGAAAGCTGCGATAAATTTCGGAATGGCGGGCAGTGCACGCTCAAGACTGGTGAGGAGAACCTTCCTGACTACACGGGTGTTCCTGCCAACAGCGTTGGCGTCGTTGAGGTTGCAACTACACCACTGTCTGTAACTTTCACCGTGCTCGAGGAGGCACCTGGCTCAACCATTGAGTTCCGCACTTCCGTGAAAGATGGAAACGTGTACCTGACTCAAACTGCGAATGCCGATGGCGCGGACGCTCTGACCCTCGCAGGTGTCTACTGGTTCGACTTAGCGAAGAATGCGTGGGATATTCAGCAAGCAGCGCTTCAGGAAAAGGTAAAGGCCGAGTATGGAGGGTAACGCAGGTGGGCGACAGCTTGTGCGGACCGTGGGCCTTCTTCTGCTGTATTCCGCGGTTCTGAGTATCTGTGCCACCTTGATCTTCCGATCAATCGTGTTCCCGCCGCCGTCCTCCGCATTCGAACTCTTGGAGGAGAGCAGGGGCACAGCATTGGTCCTGATGGTGGGTGGTTTGATCGCAGCTGGAGTTACGACTGCAGCGTGGAGCCAGCTCAGGCGAGTCCCCTCATCCAACCGATCAGGGAAGTCGCGCTATGTTGCCGTCGCAGCCGCTGGCCCCCTTACTGCGACGGTGCCAGGGGTGTTTCTTTTCCTTTTCACGATGGGATGGTACGGGCTCGCTCTGGTGGTGGCCCTGACACTAGCGGCAACGGGTGGGTACTGGCTCATCCTCCGCCTAGCCGTCCGTTCAGAAAACGCTTTCGAGGCCGGACACACATAAACTGATGTCGCTGTGCGAACGATGCTGAACGTACGTTTGCCCGCAGCCCGGCCGGGGGAAAAGGTTCTTCGGCCAATAGGAAGCAACCGGCGCTACGCCGGACAGTACGCCCAGCTAATGGACGTACGCATCCTGGCTCGCATCGCCACCAGCGGACCGCTGCAAAGCCTGACCGAGGCGAAACTGCAGCTCGACAAGGAGCCGCTGACGCGCGACCCAAATCCCAAGCAATGTTCGCGTTTGGGTGCGCTTTGGGAGCCCACACCTGCTCGTGTTGATGCCGAGGCGTGCAGCTGGACCGCCAACGCTGTCGCAATTCGGCATGATCGGGGAGAAGCAGCAGTACAACGCATGGGTATTGTCACGGGCCGTCCGACAGGTCACCCGGTAGGTCGCGTGTGGACAGCCCACTTCGTGCCGCCGGCGACATCCGTAGGCTGCAACCATGGGTGCCTTGACCGCGATGTCGCCAAACTTCAACGAGGACTGGTGGAGCACCGAACCTCAGCTTCGGGCCTGGGACTACGATCCGCAGTCGTCGGCGATCTCCTTCGACGCTGTCTTGTCGTCAGAGCCGCGAACCAGACCGCGCAGCGCCGATTAGACCCCCAGTCCTGTTGCACCGATAATGATGCAATATGTCAGGTTGCTCAGTAGGGATGCATCGGCCATTCGCGCGACCGGCGGCGACTCGCACTGTCCGAAACAGGGATCGGCGTAGCGAGACTGTGCATGGGCACGAGAGGTCCGAGTTGAGCGACCTGCAGGGGCTGTTGGAACTCCTTTGGCTTCGGGCGGTTCACGGGGACAGGGAACGGGGGGGTTCGCGTAGCAGCGGATTCAGTTCAGATGCTGCTTCACCGGCGACGTCACACTTCCGCCGCTTGCTATGGTCTCGATGACGCACGCCGCCGCTCCGCGGGCCCAGTCGTCGAAGTTGTGGGGACGCAGCACTATTTCGCATTCGCTCGCCGTTCCGAACGCGTGTTCCGCGAAGGTGGCGCGGAGGTGTTTTTCGTAGAGTTCGTACTCGGTGACGTTTTCTCCGGCGATGATGACGGTGCTGGGGCCGACGAGGTTGACGAGGGTTGCGAGCGCCAGTCCGATCATGCCGCCGGCTCGTTCGAAAGCTTTGTGAGCGGAGGCGTCGCCGGCGTGAGCGAGGGCGAAGACGTCGGATGCTTCGAGGGTGGGATCCTTCTTGTCTTTCCGGACACTGTTCACGATGGCGGCGGTGGAAGCGACTGCTTCGACGCATCCGAGTCGGCCGCAGCTGCAGCGCGCATGCGCAGGCCCTAGCGGCAGGTGTCCGATTTCCCCGGCCACACCGTGCGAGCCTTGGACGACTTTCCCGTTGAGGTAGAGGCCGCAGCCGACACCTGTGCCGACGGTGACGACGGCGAATGAGTCTGCGTCGCGCCCGGCGCCGAAGAAGAGCTGGGTGACTGTGAGTGCTCGCACATCGTTCTCGAGGATTACCGGTATGCCCATCTCAGCTTCGAGTTGAGCTGCGAGCGGGACATCTCGCCATCCGAGCAGTGGTGAGTCCCGCACGATCCCTCTCGTGCGATCGACGTCGCCGGAGACCGCTGCTCCGACACCATCGATCGCAGCCTCGGACGAGGTTCGAAGACTGCTGAGAATATCGACCGCAGCTGCGACGACGTCTTCGACGGCGGGACTCGCGTTCGCTCGCTCCGCTCGAGCGAGGACGTTCGCCCCGAGATCGGTAAGCACTCCATATGTGCGGTCCGCGGTGACTTTGATACCAACGATATGGGCCCGATGCGCGGCGATCGCCAGCGGGTTCACGGGCCGGCCAATGGAGGGTGCCGCGCGGTCGATGTCTGTTTCTACGACGAACCCTGCGCTGAGGAGGGGCGTAACCGCCTTTGTCACTGCAGCTTGGGAGAGCCCGGTCGCCCTCGATATGTCGACGCGTCCGAGGGGGCCGTGGGTGAGTATGCGTCGGAACACAGCGAGGGACGCTGGGGACGATACGGGTATCGACGTCATAGGTCAGCCTTTCAGGCCGCTGGAGGCGATGCCGGCGAAGAATTGCCGCTGCAACGCGATGAAGATCAGGACGAGCGGCAGGGATGCGATGAAGCTCCCTGCCATGAGGGTCGGGTAGTCCGTTCCGTATTGCCCTTGCAGGTTGGCGAGTCCGACAGGGAGAGTCATCGTGTCGGGGGAGGTTGTGACGATGAGGGGCCACAGCAGATCGTTCCATGAGTACAGGGCAGTGAGGACCGCTAGCGCGGCGACGGTAGGCCCGACCATGGGGAGCATGACGCGCCAAAACACCTGGAAGGCGTTGGCTCCATCGAGCCGCGCTGCTTCTTCGTAGTCGCTCGGGAGTGCAAGGAACGCTTGACGGAGAAGGAACGTACCGAAGGCGGAGAAAATGCCAGGGATGGCGATCGCGGGAACGGTGTTGAGCAGCCCGAGCGCCTTCATGAGGTCGAACTGCGCGATAAGGAAGAGCTGGCTTGGCGCCATGAGCATGACGAGAAACAGGATGAACAGAGCGTCACGTCCGGGAAAACGAAATCGCGCGAAGCCGTAAGCCGCCAGAGTGCACACCAGAAGCTGACCTGCAACGCGCAACACCATCGCGGCGATCGAAACCCACAGCATGTTGCCGAAAGGCACGCCGGCGAAGAACCGCTCGAACGCGCCAAAGTCGAATGCTGTGGGGAGGAAGACGGGAGGAACCGCGCGCGACTCCTGAATGGTTTTGAAGGCGGTAAGGATCTGCCAGACGAACGGAAACACCATGGCGGCGGCGCAGACGGTGAGGATGGCGTGTATCCGCCATTGGGACCGAGGCCGTCGGCGAGGCGCTTGCCCACTCGGCTTGCGGCTTACCGTGGTGGAGGCGTCACCCTTATCAAGAAGGAGGGTGTCAGCCATAGAACACCGCCCTTCGCTGAATCCGGAATTGCAGAGCGGTAACGATCATGATGATGAGCAATAGCACGATAGCTATCGCAGCGCCGTAGCCGCGGTCGAATCGGACGAATGTTTGCTGGAAGAAGAAGTACACGATGGTCTGTGACGCTGTTTCTGCTTCGGAGCCGCGGGTGAGCATGACGTAGATCAGGTCGAACATCTGCAGCGACGAGATGACCGATAGCACCGAGACAAAGAAGATGCTTGGTGACAACAGCGGCAGTGTGACGGCGAAAAACTGACGGAAAGGTCCCGCCCCATCGAGCGCGGACGCCTCGAGCAGCTCAGGCGGCACCCCTTGAAGACCAGCCCCCAAAATGATGATGCTCGTCCCCAGGCTCATCCAGATACCCACAATGGAGACCGCGAAGATGGCAACCGTGGGGTCGGCGACCCAGCTAGGCCCTTGGACACCGAGAAGTCCGAGTGCCTGGTTCAGGACGCCGAACTCGCCATTGAAGATGTACCGCCAGACCATGCCAACGGCGACCGGGAGCGTCACGATCGGGAGGAAGAAGAGGACGCGGTACACGTTCTTTCCCCGTCGGACGGCATGGATGAGCGTCGCGATCGCGATGCTGATCGGGATCCCGAGGAGCACGATGGCGGTGTAGATGGCGCTGTTCCTCACGGCTGACCAGAACCGCGGGTCGCCGACGAGAGCCGCGTAATTTTCTATGCCGATGAAGGTTTCACCACCGAATGGGCGGGTCTCGGTGAAGCTGAGGTAGACCGTGGTGAGAAGCGGGATGATGTAGAGCGCAAGGAGTCCCACGAGTGCGGGCGCGACGAAGGCGAATCCGGGGAGTGTGGGGCGGATGCGGCGCCGATTGGGACGGGGGGCGGAGCGCCGCATGGCGCTCCGCCCCGTGATGGTGTCGGTCATTCCTCTTCGGCGAGGGCTGCGTCCATGGCTTCGGCGAGTTGGTCTGCCGCTTCCTGGACGGTGGTCGTCCCGTTCCATGCTGGCGGCAGGTACTCGTCCTCGAGCGCGTTCCATGCAGCTGTGTCTGCGGAGACGGGGTACACCACGCCGTAGGGGACTTCGTCGATGAAGGCTTGGAGGTTGAACTCGGGCATCGAGTCGACCCACGCTTGCTGTGTCCCTTCGTAGGCGGGAATGACCGCTCCGGTCTCGGCTTGGATCTGAGCCGCTTCTTCGCCTCCGAGGAAGAGAAGGAACTTCTTCAATTCCTCGGGGTGATCGGTTCCGGCGAATCCGACGTTCTGGATGCCGTTGATGACCGTTGCCCTTTCGGCGCCCTGGGGGAGGACGGTGACGTCGACGTTCGCCCGGAGTTCTTCGTTGTCATAGAAGCGCTGTGCGTAGAACGACCCGCCGTAGTACATCGCTACCGTGCCGTTCTCGAACTGCGCAACCGCTTCGGTATCGGCGAACTCTTCCAGGGTCGGCGAGACACCTGCCGCCTGCAGGTCGGTCCAGAACTGGATACCTTCCTGCGTCTTGGGGTCACTGTAGCCGGACTTGCCGTCCTCGATGATGTAGCCGCCAGCCTGAGCAACGGTGTTGTAGTACCCCTCTTGGCGATTGAACGGCGCCGCGATTCCGTACACACCCGCTTCGGCATTCGTCAGCTGCTCGGCCGCGGTGCGAACGTCCTCCCAGGTCCACTGGTCCGTGGGGTAGGCGACGCCTGCGGCGTCGAAGAGTGCTTTGTTGTACCAC
This sequence comes from Microbacterium sp. AK009, assembly GCF_013410955.1. Classification (GTDB taxonomy): domain Bacteria; phylum Actinomycetota; class Actinomycetes; order Actinomycetales; family Microbacteriaceae; genus Microbacterium. Next base: position 40,241 of record NZ_JACCCG010000002.1, read on the forward strand.
AGGCCGATGGTGTCGAAGTCTTTCGGCAGTCCGTAAAGCTCGTCGTTGTAGGTGAAGAGATCGACGAGCGCCTCGGGGTAGACGCCGAGGTCGATGCCGGCGTCCGAGATGGCATCACCGAGGGGAAGGAGCTGATCGTTGGCGGCATAGACCTGGAATCGGTCTCCGAGCATCCAGAAGGCGTCGGGAGCCGTTCCGCCCTGGGCGCTGACCTGAAGCTCGGTCCAGTATTCCGTCCACGGACTTACCTGAAGCTCGACGGAGATGTCGGGGTTCTCTGCCTCGAACGCATCGATGAGCTGCTGCATCGTCTCATCTTGACTCCAGACCCCGTAGGTGAGGGTGACGCCGTCACCGTCTCCCTCCGATCCGCCCGAATCGCTGCTTCCCCCGCTTGCGCAGGCGGTGAGCAGGACGGCGGCGGCGACGGTTGCGGTGCTGGCCGCGATCCATCTGCGCATGTGTTTTTCTCCTCTTGGTCAGCCCGGCTACTCTGCCGGGACGTGGGTGCCGACACGCATCGTCAACCAGTCGACGTGCGCTTCCTCAGCTGAAACTGGTGTGGTCCGCAGGGTGACGACCGCAGCGCCGGTGACGTTGACGTCGATCAGCTGCGCGGGAGTGTTTCCGACAAGTTGGTAGCGACCGCGCACCTCGCCGTCCACGACGACTTCTGCGGTCGCGCGACCTGTTCGGGTCTCGTCATCGATCCCGACAGAACCGGTCATTCGTGTCGCCGTGCCACTGATTGCGAAGGAGACGGCGGATTCCTGCGACACGCCTAACCCATCGAGATAACGCTGACCGTTCACCGTAAGGGGTTCACCGTCGCGGGGGTCGCCGCCGCCGTTGGCTAGGCCTCGTTCCACTGGGCCTACGCGGTTGTGTGCGGAGAGGAAGGGGAGCAGTGACAGGTCCCGCATCTGGTTGTCGAGCGGGGTGAGAATGCGCACGTGCGTCACGACGGGTACGCCCTCGTGTCCCGGCTTCTCCAGGGTGATGACAGCGACGTCGCCGGGTTCCGGCTTCTGCCGCGGCGTCACGACCCACCCTTGGTGAGCCTTCTCGGCTTCCCACCCGGGAGGAACGCGAAGTGAGGTCGCGTCCGTGGGGATCTCGACGCGGTCGGAGGTCAGCACGATCAGCGGTTGGGTCCGATCGGGGGGTGCCAGGCGCGGGCGGGCGGCGGCAGCGGTCTTCTCGGCGCCCGCTGGGGTCACGAGTGCGACAAATCCGCCGCGGGGGGCAAGACGAACTTCGAATCCATCCCGCGCGGACTTCGACGTCGCCTCCGTGAGCCCATCGGCGTCGTCTCCGATGGCCCACACATCCGCCGGTCCTCCCACAAGGTCCGCGGGGTTGAAACGCACCACGACGTCTCGAGTGTTCGCGCTGATGCACCCGACGAACCACCGGTTGCCGCTACGGCGCGCCATCAACGCGAAGCTGTCTGGATGCCCGTCGAGCAGCCGCACCTCGTCCCACGTCGCGGGCAGCTGAGCGAGGAAGGAGGCCGCGAGAGGGCGCGCACGGTACTGATCGGGGTCGTCGGCGAAGTGAGTGATACCGCTTTCGTAGACCACCGCGAGTGCCAGTTCGTGCGCGTCGCTGGTCTCGCGTCCGGGCGCACTGAAGGTGACAGGCGTGTAATCCATCGACCCGACGACGTTTCGGGTGAACGGCTGGATCACGTTATGCGCCGCGGTCAGCGGCTTGTCGTAGAAAACGTAGTACTCAGCGCCGCGGATCGCTTCATAGCTCAACACATGCGGGTGGGTGCGGGCCCATCCTCGCGGGATGACGGAGCCGTGGAAGTTGACCATCAGGCCCACCCGCGCCGTTTCGGCGATGATCGCGTCGTACCAGCGATAGCGGTCCTGAGACTCCGATTCCATGAAGTCGACCTTCACGCCCGCTACGCCCCAGGATCGCCACAGAGCCAGCTTCTCGAGATTTTGTGGGCCGTCGAGGTCGCTCCAGGAACTCCACAGGTGCACCTGGATGCCACGCTCGCTGGCATACGCCACGAGCTCGGGCACCCACGCCGCGTCCCATCCGCAATCCACGAGGACGTGTTCCCAACCCTGCTCAGCGGCGAAATCAGTGAAGCGCTTCTGCACATCGAGGTACGCGCCGGAGTACTGACTCGACCACCACGACCAGGCGGCGCGACCCGGCCGCGGCGCGAAGGTCGCTTCAGATGCGGGAGGAGCGAGCTGGTCAACGAGGGTTGACTTCACCAGATGGGGGAGGGTTCCCGCGATGATCACTCGCCATGGGGTCTGGTGGCCGCCGTCGACGTCAAGGGTGGGGTCGGCCCGTGTGATCGTGAAGCGGTGGCCGTCGAATGAGGCATATGCGCCCGCGGTTCGGCCGTCGATGTTGGACTCGGTGAGGAGGAGGAACTGGTCCCGCTCCACTTCGGCCAGGAGCGGAAATCCGTATGCCCCCGCAGCAAGGTGCTTGAGGTCAGAGCCATAGCGGGGCGTCTCATACCAGGTCTGATAATCGAGGACCCAGACACGGGCGCTCGGAGCGAGTTCGATCGAGGTGGTTTCGTCGCCAAGGACGTGGGCGGTGTCGGGTAGGACGTATCGGAAGGCGAAGCCGTCCTGTGCGATCCGGACTCGGGTTTCCCAGGTCGCATCTCCCGATCGAAGGGCGATCGTGTATTCCCGGTGTTCGACGCGGTGGGAGCCTGTGGCCTTCCCGAAGGGCGCGTTCCACATCTCTTCCACGTCCGTCGTGGCAATGTCGACGACACGGGCGCCGCTCGCGAGATCCTTCCCGTCCACGGTGACGCCGAGTCGAACACTGGCCAGAAGGGCACCGTCGGACTTGAAGTGAAGCCAGGGCCCTGCCTCATTGCTGAGTTCAGCCTGATACGGGCCGAACGTCATCGTGGCGATGGTTGCGGATGGGGTGGAAAGCACGGGGAGACTCCGTTGTCGAGATCTGTCGGGTTGCGCTTGAGGACGAGAGTACGCATGCTTAATTCATGACGTCAAGTATCAAACTTCACGATGAGCAGAAAGTCGACGACGACGTCGACTCGCTTCCTCGCCACCATCGCGGCACTCCCATCCACATTTCGAATGGGGGTGTGAGTGTGGTCTTCGGTTTCGACACGTTCGGGTTGCCCACGGTGATGCATTGGGGGAGGGCTCTGTCGGATAAGGATGTTCCGTCCCTCGTCGCGAGCAGTGATCCGGCCATCATGAACAGCTCTGTCGACATCCCCCGATCCTTCTCTATCGCCGCAGGACGAGCGCACGGCTGGTCTGGCACGCCGGCCATCGAGGCGATGATCGGTGAAGAATCGGTCGTCGAATTCCTTGAACTTCGAGGAGTTGAGCATGACAGGAAGCGCCTAAGGTTCGATTTCGGCAGTGGGACGGGGGAGGTCGATCTTCGCGCTGAGTATCGGCTGGACCCTGCTGGCGTTCTGCACGTACAGACCCGACTGAAGAACAACAGTGCTTTGGAGATTGTTCGCGTGGCGGCTTCTCGAATGCTGATGCCGTTGCCGGACCGCGCGCGCGAGATGCTCGACTTCACCGGCCGATGGACACATGAAAGACATCCGCAACGCTCCGGCATCCGCGACGGCACGTGGCTAAGGGCCTCCCGGCGGGGACGCCCCGGGCACGATTCCCCGTTCCTGACAATCGCGGGGACACAGGGTTTCCGCTTCCGTGCCGGCGAGGTGTGGGCAACGCACCTCGCTTGGAGCGGAAACCAAGAAGTGATTGTGGAACGGCTCCCCGAAGGAGCGGGGGTTCACCGCGTCACGATGGGCGGCGGGGAGCTACTCGACCAAGGTGAAGTGCGCCTCTCCCCAGGACAGTCCTACGACTCCCCACCCGCGCTCTTCGCATGGAGCGATGAAGGCATCGACGGTATGACCGAACGATTCCACCGATCCATCCGCGCTCGGACGCAGCATCCGGTATCACCGCGCCCGCTGCTTCTCAATACATGGGAGGCGGTGTACTTCGATCATGACGTGGACAAGCTCATCGTCCTCGCCGAAACGGCTTCGCAGGTCGGAGTTGAGCGATTCGTACTAGACGACGGATGGTTCCGAGGCCGACGGCAAGACACCGCTGGCCTCGGCGACTGGTACGTGGACGAGGCGATCTGGCCTGCGGGCCTCCGACCGCTCTCACAGAGAGTGCATGAACTTGGCATGGAATTTGGACTTTGGTTCGAGCCGGAGATGGTGAACCTCGACTCCGACCTCGCTCGAGCGCACCCTGATTGGCTCTTGAGCGAAGATCCCCGCCTGGAATCCCGCCATCAGTTCGTGTTGGACTTCTCACGCCCCGACGTCCGTACTTACGTCCTCGACCGCGTCAATGACGTGCTAGATGCAGCAGGGGTCGACTACATCAAGTGGGATCACAATCGAGATCTCCACGCCGCTCTCGGCCAACGCGGCAACCGCGCCGTGCACGCCCACACGCAGGGGGTGTACGAAGTGCTACGGGAGATCAAACGTCGCCATCCCCGCGTTGAGATCGAAACATGCGCAAGCGGTGGCGGTCGCATCGATTTCGGCATCCTGTCATACACCGATCGAGTGTGGGCGTCCGACTCCAACGATCCTGTTGAGCGTCAGCAGATCCAGCGGTGGACGCAGGCGCTGCTTCCACCAGAACTCATCGGAGCGCACATCGGACCGACGCAGGCCCACACGACACGCCGATCCGCTCCCTTCTCGTTCCGCGCGATCACCGCGCTGTTCGGGCATGCGGGATTGGAATGGGACCTCAGCGCGATCACCCCCAAAGAACGCGAGAATGTCGCCGCCTTCGCAGCGCTGTATAAGGAGCTCCGACCGTTGCTACACTCGGGCACCACCGTCCGAGCCGACGAGGTAGACGACGGAGCAATCCTGCACGGCATCGTCGCTGAGGAGCAGCGGGAAGCCGTGTTCGCGTGGGTTAGAGTTTCGACTAGCGCCACCGCCCAGACCACAAGAGTGCCCGTCCCGGGCCTGAATCCTGATCTGACCTATCGCGTAAGGGTACGCGACGAAGTCGGCGACGCGAGCCGTCACGAAGTCGCCGACCCGTCATGGGTCCGAGTGCCAGACGGATTTCTGTGCACAGGAGCGGTCCTCGCTGAGGGCTTGCCGCTGCCTGTCCTCAACCCGGGCCACGGAATGCTCTTCCACATCACCGAAGCCGCCTAAGCGTCATACGATCAGGACAAGCCGATCGGGGAGGGGAGGCGAGTGCCTTCCCTCCCCGACCTGTGAATGACTACTGCCGGACGATGATCCGATCGATGTCGGGGCTGTAGCCGCCCGCGGAGTCAAACGTGATGTTGTTCGCTCCCGCGTTGAGCGGAAGGTGCACCGTCTGCGTGCTGATGTCGTTCCAATCAGCGGTGACAGGGAACGCGACTGTGATCGGCGATCCTCCGTTAACCCGAAGTTGGACAGTGCGAGGCGTGGCAGACGCGTATCGGATGTGCACGGTCGTGGATCCGGCCTGCTGCGCCTGGACTCCCGCGAAGACGAGCATGGAGGCTCCGTACAGGTTGCCGACCTTCTGTCCTGAGCACTCCGCTCCTGGGCAGGAGGCCACTGCAGCGTTTCCCGTTCGGGTATTCGCCGAAGCTTCGGCCTCGTAGGACTTCAACACGATCAGCCGATCGATGTCTGGTGCGTATCCGCTTCCACCAATCGTCACAGTGTTAGCGCCGGCGTTGAGCGAGACAACAACCTCGACATCTCGGACGATGTCCCAGCCGCTCGGGTTACCTGCGTTGCCCTTACCCGACCGGGGAGGACTGACCGATTGTGTTGCGCCACCGTTCACCGAAACTGTGAAGGAGCGGGGGTCTTCAGCAAGGTAACCGACGCGGAGAACGTAGGTCCCGGCCGTCGGCGCCTGCACGCCGTTGAACTGCACCGTTCCGCCATTTCCGACGTTCCCCACCTTCGAACCACCTGAACATCCAGGGCACGCCACAACGTTCGCTCCACCCGCACGCGTGTTGCTCGCAGCTTCCGCTTCCAGGACACGATCGCTGGTGCCGTCGAACCGCAGGGGCGACGAACTGATGTGGACGGCCAAACCCCCGTGGGTGCGAAGAGGAATAGATAGCGTGGACGCGGATGTGACGGTGCGAACCTCGGTGACAATCTCTCGATCGTTCGCCCCGTCCTTGAAAAGGGTGGCGGTGTACGAACCGGAGCCGAGGAACGACAACGGGATATTTGTCGTGCGCGCGTCGTCCGCGACGGAACCGATGAACCAGTCGCTTCCGGCGCGCCGAGCGATCGTCGCGTAATCGTCCGGGAAGCCCTCGACAAGGCGCGAATCGTCCCACACAGTTGGCACGGCACTCAGGAAGTGCCGCCCAACCCATGTTTCGTAGGCCGCGGCGGAATCAGCGAAGTGCTGCATCGCAGAGCTGAACACCACGCTCTGAGCGAGTTGGTGCGCATGTGTCGTCAGCAGGTTGGAGTTCGAGAAGATGACCGGGGTCATATCCATTCCTCCCACGGGATTGCGTGTGAAGGGGTAGGTCGCCGAGTCGACCGCGGTTGGCGGGCGCCCGTACTTGTACTGCTCACTCCCAAGGACCGCTTCGGAAGTGATGAGGTTCGGATACGTCCTGTTCTCTCCAGACGGCTTCGTGCTGCCATGGAAGTTGATCAGGACCTTCGCCTTCATCCCCGCCTTAGCAATGCGGTCATAGAGCGCCATTGTGTCCAGTCGGTCGGACTGCATGAAGTCGATCTTCACTCCGGCGACACCTCTGTCGGCGATCGACTGCATCGCCGTGTCCAGCTGGGCCTGTGAGTAGTACGAACCATCGGGGTTCACGTAGTCGCCCTTGTTCTTCCAAATGAACAGTCCGATACCGCGCTTCTTGCCGTACGCGGCCAACTGCTCGATGGAGCCATCGGTGTCGTTATAGCAACAGTCGACTGTGACGTACTGCATGTTCAGTTGCTCGGCGACGTCGATGTATTCTTTCTGCGACCTCACCATGTCGTCGCCTTCCGAAGCTTTCTCCTCATTCGACCACCACGACCACAGCGCCTTTCCGGGTCGGATCCACGACGTATCGGTCCCCACAGCGGGGTCAGGATTCAGGTCGGTGATAAGTGATGTGTTCACGATGGCGTCGAGGGACGAACTCACTGCAACCGCGCGCCATGGAGTCGTGAACGACCCAGCCGTGGGCACCTGAGTGCCCGCCGTAGACGTGTCGAACACGTTGTTGTCCGGACCGGGAAGCTGAACCCGAAGGGTGCGATTGCCGTTGCCTTGCGCATCTAAGCGAGCTGCAGGGTACGTCGGATTGACGTAGACCGCCGCCTCCGAGATGAGGGCCCACTTGGCGTTATTAGACAAGCTCGCGAGCATCGGCATAGAGAAGTGGCGAGTGCCCATAGATGTTGCCGACACGTATGGGTATTTATCCTCGTAGTCCCTTGCCGATCGGTAATCACTTGCCCATAGCCCAGTGCCAGAAGGAAGCGTGACCGTAGTCGCTTCGCGAGTGATCGTGGTGTTCCCAACGCCGGACACTTCGTATCGGAACGCAACCCCGTCGTTCTTGGCCCGAATAGTCACGTCAAGCTGAGCACCACCGCGCGTGTACCGGAGCTGCATCTGCTTTGCCGACGACGAGACGGAACCGTCGAACTGCTCAACGAGCGAGTAATTCTGAGTCACGGTGCTGTCAGACCTCGACACGAACGACAGTCCCGTTGAAAGGTCAACAGACCCCGTCACCACCCCGAGCTTCGACGCATCGATGACCGCAACGCCATTCTGAGTAACGGAGTAGGTCAAGGTTCCATCGTCTTCGTTGCGTACTTCGAAGGACGTCTGACCGTCTGGAGATGTAAGTGTATGGACAGTCAAAGCAGAAGCCGGAGCCGCTTGGCTTACGGCCGACACCGATAGGACAAGGGAAGCCACCGCAACCCACGCCAGCCTTTTCCGAGTGATCACTATTACCCCTTTCACGCCGCTCCGTCGCGGCACCCCGTTATCTTTACGACAGAAAGTTATCTTCGTCAAGAAACTTTTGGGGCGAGGTGGCCCATGCACATCACTCGTACTTGACTCTCTCTCCCAGATGCAGACTGGCTGGACGCACTTTCGCGCTACCTGCGCAAGCGCTACGGCCACAAGCAATGGCCCATCCAAACCGCAGCGGCTACCGGTTTGAGCCTGCCATCGATGACCACCACGCCCATCGCGAATCACAACCTCATCGCAACCGGAAGCAGTGAGAACACCTTGGTGCTGGACAGCATCCGAAGGCGAATTCAGGGACACCGATGAGGACCGCGACACGCTGCCTGCGGGGAGCTGGGCTGCTGCTGGCCGTCGCGGTGCTCGGCGGCTGTCAAGGAGGAAACGTGAGCAGTGACCTGACCGTGGAGCAGGCGAAAGCCGACACGCAGCGGTTCGAGCTCGAGGTCGCGGAGCTGGTGCCCGCGGAGATCACCGACCGCGTCGAACAGCTCGAAACCGGCACCCTACTCCGGTGTGGTCCCGACCAAGAGTACGGGTGGACCGGCAATACCGCCGTCTACCTCAGCGCCCCGCCGGCGGACGACGCAGAGCTCCTGCAGAGCATTGCGGATAGTCTCGACGAGGCAGAGATCGACACCGAATCCGGTGCCCCAAGACTCATCGCGCGAGGCCCAGAAGGTCAGAACGTCATCGTCGGCGTGTGGGAAGACGGCGCGTACGTGAATATCGCCTCATCCAGCGCGTGCTTCATCCTTCCGGAGGACGCTGACCCACTCGGCGACTACTGAGTAGTCCCGCGGCGGCCGCCGAGCAGGTCTGGTCAGAACTCCACCAGCCACTGCAAGTTGACCTGCATGGGGTCGGGAACGATGGCTTCGTGGTTGCGCAGTCAGGGCACCAACTCGGGAAGAGCGTTGATGGAGTCGTACTTCTTCCCGTTCGCGTCCGCGGTCGGGCGTGTGAAGCGGGTGAAGCCGTCGTTGCGGTTGGGGCGGTACTTGTAGCCCATCGCGGTGAGGGTGAGGAACATGATCGCAGAGGGGGTTCGCCCGCCGCCCCAGAACCCGGTACTGGGGTTGGAGACGGAGGCGGTAGGACTTGTTGCTGTTCACGTCGGATTCGACGTAGACGAGAAGGGCTTCCTGAGTCACTGTCTGCATGCCTCTTCTCTGCGCAGCGGCGCCTCGAAACCGGGTCACGGACCGGGCGGGTCCGGTGCTCTTGGGAGAATGAAGCGGACATGACCAGCACCTCTGCCGCCTACGCCCAAGCCATCGCCGCCGAGCTTCGCGCCGAGCGCGCCCGGCAGATGTTGACGTTCAACGAACTCGTCGAGCGGACTGGCATATCGAAGTCGGCAGTCCTGAACTACCTCAACGGCAAGCGGGACATCCCCCTGAGGGCCCTCGCGAGCATCTGCCTCGTGCTGGGTGTGCAGCCCTCCGTCATCGCCGAGCGGGCGGAGAACACGTTGCGCTAGCCGCCGCGCATGGTGAGATCACCGAAAGAACGACTCACCATGACCGATGCCACTGCTCTTGCCGCTGCACTCGGGCGCGCGCTCGCGCTGTTCAGCGTTCACGCGACGGTCACGGTCGCTGAGGACCACGTCCTGGTACCCAACCGCACTGCCGAGGCGATCCTCAGCGACATTGCGCGAGTGGACGGCGCCGGCAGCGCCCACCGAGTGCGTTCCCTTCTCCACTCCCGGCGAGGAGAGGACGTGCAGCTCACGGTCCCCGACGCCGCGCACCTTGTTCTCGCGCTGGAGGACGGGCATCGGCAGAAGCGCCGCAACGAACAGATCGACCGCGGCCAGATTCCCGGACCCATGAGCAGTGCAGAGGTGATGCGGCTCGCTCGCCGTCACCCTGGCCTGTTTCGCCGCTGAGCCGGGCGCGTCGATAGACACTGGATCTGCTTGCCGGACGATGTCGGCCGGATCCTGCATGATTCATCGGGGGCGAAGCGCGGCTACTCGGCTGCAGTCCCGCGACTGGGGGAACGATGGGTTGGCTTGACTGGATACTCGGCCGCGGCAAGACCGCGCAGGAGCCGCGGATGCGGCCGCAACCGACTGCGAACGGGCGTTCCCTTCCTCCGCACTTCGCAATCATCGACGTCGAGACGACGGGCTTATCCCCGAAGGCGGACCGGATCGTCGAGCTCGCGGTTGTCCGCATTAACCAGTCCGGCATGGTCATTGACGAGTGGGCAACGCGGTTCAACCCCGAAGGCCCGGTCGGCGCCACCCACATCCACGGGATCTCCGACGCCGATGTCGCCGGCGCGCCACTGTTCCGCGACCTCGCGCCAACGCTGGTCCCGCGTATCGCTGGGCTGCCCATCGCTGCGCACAACGCTCGGTTCGACTTGGCGTTCCTGCGCGCCGAGTTCCGCCGCGCCGGATGGGATGTCCCGTGGCTGCCCGCATACTGCACGTTGGAGGGCAGTCACCACTACCTGCCGCACCTGGACCGGCGCCGTCTCATCGACTGCTGCTGGAGCGCAGGTGTCCCGTTGGATAACGCCCACTCGGCGCTCGGGGATGCACGCGCGACCGCGGCACTACTCGGCCACTACCTTCAGCGCCCGACCGCACCTCACCCCTTGCTCGCGTCCGTCCGGCACGAGGCACGAGCAGTTGCCTGGCCCCCCGGCCCGAGCCGCGCCTCGCTGTCAACGTCGACGGACCCGGCACCGCGCACACGTGCTGCGCGCTACACCGCGCCGGCGCCGAAGCAACCCGCTCTTCTCGCTCAGCTGACCAAGCTGAGTCTCGTCGAAGTCCTGGAAGAAGGTGCCCCGCTCGGTGCCGTCACCTACATCGAGACGCTGCTCGATGTCCTCGAGGACGGCATCATCACCGAAGCCGAAGCCGGATCCTTGCAGGACCTCGTCGAGGTATACGAACTGTCTCCCGAGGACGTTGAGCTTGCTCACCACGCGTTCGTGCTCGCGCTTGCGCACCGCGCTCTCGACGACGGGCACGTGTCCCGTGACGAGCGAGCGCAGCTGCAAGCGGTCGCCTCGACCCTCTCGCTCTCCGAGAAGCTCGTCCGGAGCCTGATTGCTGAGGCGGACGCCGCCCGCGCCGCGCGGCTGGGGGCGGGACTCGGTTCCCTTCCCGCCGACTGGGCACTCGGGGAGCCGCTGCGCGTCGGCGACAAAGTGGTGTTCACCGGTTGCGACGAACGCGAGCGAGAGCGCCTGGAAAACCGCGCTCGCGAGCTCGGCGTCCGCATCACCGGAAACGTCTCCGGACTCACCGCGATGCTCGTCACCGACGATTCGTTCGACGGCACCAAGTCAGAGCGCGCCCGCGAGCTGGGAACCCGCCGCGTGACTCCGACCGAGTTCGCTCTCCTCCTCAGGTACCTCCAGCCCGCATTGCCCTCGGTGAACCCCGCCACCCCGCAGGTACCCACCACAGTCACCGCGCAGGACGCCGCACCCACCGTCGCCTCGACGACCGCATCGCCGACGGAGATCAGGGCGTGGGGTGCCGCGAACGGTCACGCCGTCGGCGTCCGCGGCCGCCTGTCCGCAGAGCTTGTGCGCGCCTACGAGCTCGCCCACGCCGCCCAGTCCTAAACTGAGCCGCGCACACAGCCTATTGCTCGATATAGCGGCCACGCCGTCGAGAAGTGCGCGCGAAGTGAGTCAAGACCGATGCTTGAGAGCGTCGCCCTGGCTCTACGTCGCGGCAGCCGGCGACACGGAAGGGCCGAGGAGAGCGTTTCGTCCCGTGAGAGTGTTGGTGGTTAGCGCCTGGCGTACAGCAGTCTCGCTCTTCCACCCCTCGTCTTGAGCGATAGCAGTTGCAAACGAGTGAACTCTGGCCTTGATGCTGTCGATGCTGGCCGGCGTGAGCACCCGTGTCCCAGGTGGCGGCGTCCCGTTGCGTAGGTGGGTCGCTTCGGGATGAACAAGCACTGGCACGGACGCTGCCGTCGCTGGATACGCGGCGCGATGCCAACTGACGTGTCCGGAAAGCTGGTCAAGTTCGTCCTTCGTGATGCGCTTGTCCGCCCTGGTGATGCCGGTCTTCAGCTCAATAATGAATTGCAGGTCTTCGGTGATGATCCAAAGCACGTCCGGGCCCGTGCTGTAGATCTTGTCGGGCCGCTCGGACGCGAACCCGAGGTGAAGGCCGAGGTGCTCGAAGGCCTCCTCGGTTTCAGGGACTCGGCTCTCGTCGAAAACCATCTCCTCGAGGATCGCCTGAAAACCGAGCTCGAGCTCGACACCCGATTCGTAGCGTCGGGTGAGAAACCCGGTTGCTTGCCGCGCCTGCTCGCCGGTGGGCCGAAGCACACGCACCGGTGTGGCGGTCAGCGGCTGAAGCACGGAATTGTTCGCCAGGCGTGCGTCCCGAAGAATCGCCTGCGCCCGGTCCGAGTTAAACAGGTGAGCATAGTGCGCGGCGTCCTCTTTGAACCAGGCCGCCTCGTAGGCGTTCATTCCGCGCGTGCCGTCGAGCAGCGTCTGGGATGCGTCGGGATATTGCCCGGCACGGGCGAGGTCGAAGGCCCGTCGCTGTGCTCGGGAGAGGGCGGAGACGGTGCCGTGGGAGTCGTACTCGACGCCGGCGACCCGGTCGCGGCTTGCCGTCACCCACCCCTGGTCGCGGTTGAGGAAGATTGTGAGAGCTTGGCGCACAGCGTTCAGACCTGCGCCTTCAATCTGTGAGGCAAGGTCACTGCTGAGCTCAATTTGGGCACGAGTCGCCGGCGAGTAAAGGCTGAGGTATTGCCGGTTTTTCAGTGTCATCGCGAGGTCGCTGCCCATGAGCAGCACCGCCGAGTAGTCCTCGACGTCGCGAATGCCGCGCCCCATGCCCTGCTCAATCTTCTGCACCTGGCGGGCCGCGAACGTGTCGGTGCCAGCCAGAGCGCCAGCCTCCCTAATCTCGCTCGGGCTGAGCGGGAACGGCACACCGTCGAGAATCAGAAGCCGACAGGCGGGGCCGGGCAGGTCCACGCCGTCGTACTTATTCACGAGTACGACCACCCCGATGTGCTCACCGTTCTTGAGTCGCTCGACCACGGGCTTCATGTCGTTCACGTGGCACGTCACGTTCGCGTACCGGGCCCAGGCAGCCGCGCGTGCATCCGAAGGAACGAGGACGATGACGTTGATGGGCGCGCTGTTTGCAGCACCATCGCCGTTCCAGTCGCCGACCGAAAATTGCTGAGCGAGCTGGCGGACCGCGTCCGGGTCCAGCGAAGGATTCAGTGACAACGGGGCGAGGATGAGTCGGTCGCCGAGGTCGGAGGCGCGCTCAGGGGTGACAGGAATTGTGACGTTGTCGGGGGACGCGCCCAATTCGGTGACGAGGATGCCGTCGTCGGCGAGCGTGGCGGTGAGGTAGACGCGGCGGCGTGCCTGAGCGAAGGCGGGGATGAGGTCAACGGGAGGGCAGATCGGCCTGATCTCAAAGCCAGAGAGGTCCACGGTCGCCACGCACAATTCCAGGACCTGCTCGATGATCGGCCACGGGTAGAACAGCCAATTCTCGTCCTCATCCTCAGCGGATGGGCGGAGGATGTCCCGCACGGCGTCGACCTTGGACGCCCACGTCCAAAAGGGGACGCGAATCGGGGCGGTCGCCTCGCCGGCATTGAGCTTGTGGAAACGCGTCGCACTCTGCAGCCGCAGCGACTCTGAAAAGAGTTCCCCCAATCGGCGGTATGCCTCATGTCCGCGCGGAACCAGCACCTTGAACTGTTTCGTCGCGCGGGCCAGCGCGGCGTGGGCATCATCGACGACGATGGTGCCGGCGTGCTGAATCGGGCGGCCGCTGCCGGAGATTCCGAAAGTGCTGCGTCCGTTGATCAGCTTCTCGAAGGTGGTCACCAGGATCGCCTCGCCTGCCCGGTAGCTTGGATCGGAGGGCTTGGTGACGACCGGTATACCCAGCAGTTCTGCCTCTGCGACTACCTGCTTTGCCAGATATGTATCGGGGGTAAGGTACATCGCTGGCGACACGCCCTCGTTCAGGCTGGACTGTGCGATAAGCAAGCCCACCGCCGTTTTGCCGCCCCCGGTGTTCTGTTTGATGACTGTGTCCTGCCGGGTGCGCGTCTCGAACCAAGACTTGAGGACCTCGCTCTGCTCCGGACGGAGTCGGGACCACGGCTTACTCGGCAACGCGTCGAAGATGTCGCGTGGGAAGAGCTTCACGGTGCGTCGGCCACCGCCTAAGCGTGACAGATCAATTGACATCGCCAAGTCCTCGCTTCTGCTTCATCTAGACGCCCGACGGAGCAGACATCGCCAGTTGGTCAAGCGGACGCCGCATCTTGACATCGCGCGCTTTGAAGGATTGGCCTCCTTCGGTCGCCACCTTACCGATGGCTCATCGCAGACTAGGCCGTGTTGATCAAGAGGATGACGCGTTGCTGGGCCACTGGGCCCATGGCCCGGAGACGTTCCGCAGGATTGCTTCCGCGGCCTTGAGGCGCTCGGGCGCAATGCCTTGCTCGCGGGATCCCCCGAGTTCGCGCCATCGGGAAACGTGAACGCATACCCGACCCAGGGCTCGAGGTCTCGTCGTTCGATGGTCGACACGCCGCCCGATTGGACCACCTGGTCTACTGCGGGTCTCCGACCAGTCGAACGCTTTCGGATATAGGCGTTCGCTCCGCGTCTCCCGGGAGCCGATAATCGCCCACCTCCAACTGGATGCCGTCCCCGAGTTTCAGGCCCACCCCTCCGCTTCCGCCGCAGGCGGATCCTTGAAGGCGTCCGTCGCGGGCAACGAGGACGCAGACCGCGTTGGGTTCATCCGTTCCGCGAGCGAGATACACCTCCACGTCGCCGCTCGCCCCGGCATAGCGGATGGAGCCGGGGACGACGAGGTCACCGTCAATCACCCAGCCAGGGCGATCCTGCTCCTCCGACGGGCGATCCAGCTCAGGCACGCCCGAAGAGGTCGAGCACCCAGCGAGCGTCATCGCACCCAGCGTCAACAAGAGGATGGCGGCGCGACGATGCATGCCCCGCACACTACTCGACCCGTGCGACGACGTCGCGGGAATGTGGTGGGTGGTCTGGTGGTGCATCCTGCCCCGTTGGTGGTCACATAAAGGATGCTGACAGGAGCCTCGGACGCGGTTGGCGTGAACTTCCCCTCGTCGCATGAGGCGACCTCGTGATCCGACGCGTCACCCCGCGCCCTCTCGAATGGCGGCTGTCGTGACAGACTGCAGCCATGCCCCGAGTTGGTGTCGGAACGCGAACTGCGGGCGAGCGCCGCCCGCAATCGGAGCGCGCGACGAAGCCCTCGACCGTGCCCTCAATCGTGCCCTCAATGGTGCCCGAAATGGCCTCCGTGCCCTCAATCGTGCCCTCGATGAAGTCCCCCGGAATTTCGCGGGTCGGCCCTGAGATCCGCGGAATCACGCGGAAGGAGGGGACTGGTACGGTTGTCGCAGGGCTTCCCGGGGCAGTCGGAGCAAAGCCAGGGGGTCTGGGGTTCAAGTCGCAACGGACCCACCGGCCGTTGCGCATCAGTTGTATCCAGGTCAGCGCGGGCGGCTGTGAAGTTATACGGCGCGCTCGCCGAGCCACGACTCGACCCGGTCCGCGCGATAGCGAACATGCTTCCCCATGCGCACGTATGCCGGCCCCTTCCTGCTAAGGCGCCAGCCTTCGATGGTGCGGAGCGAAACATTGAGATAATCGGCGAGATCTTCCGGAGTCAGCAGAACGGGAAGGGAGGTGCGGGAACTGTCCATGTGATCGCTATGCGCGGTGTCCTTCAGAAGCGAAGGCCCTGCAGCCTGGCGCGGGCTCGGACTCAATTGATGTCGGCGACGCTCCAATCTGACGCGCTAACGACGGGCGAAAACGAGGCCACCCAGACAGATTGGGTGGGTGATCTCGGTGGAAGATTGGGCGTTGATCAGGCGGCTGGTCGCGGACGGAGTTCCGAGGCGGCAGGTCGCGAGGCAGCTGGGCATCGGACGGTCGACGGTCGATAGGGCGTTAGCGTCGGATCGGCCGCCGAAGTATGAACGACCGGTCCAGCCGACGTCGTTCACACCGTTCGAGTCGCGAGTGCGGGCGATCCTCGCCGAGCACCCGGACATGCCGGCAACGGTGATCGCCGAACGCGTCGAATGGAACGGGTCGATCACCTGGTTCCGAGAGAACATCCGAGGGCTGCGGCCGGAGCACCGCCCGGTCGATCCGGCGGACCGATTGTCGTGGGCGGCCGGTGACGCGGCGCAGTGTGACCTGTGGTTCCCGCCGCGCAAGATCCCGCTCGAGGACGGCTCAAGTGTGCTGCTGCCGGTGCTCGTGATCGTCCCGGCGCATTCCAGGTTCATCACCGCCAGGATGATCCCGACCCGCAAGACCGAGGACCTGCTGCTGGGGTCGTGGGAGCTGATCCGGCAGCTGGGCGCGGTGCCGCGTCGGCTGATCTGGGACAACGAGCCCGGCATCGGTCAGAAGGGTCGCCTCGCGCAGGGCGTGTCCGCGTTCGCCGGAACGCTGGCGACGAAGGTGGTGCAGCTGCGCCCCTACGACCCGGAATCGAAGGGCATCGTGGAGCGCCGCAACGGCTGGATGGAGACCTCCTTCATGCCCGGCCGCACCTTCACCTCACCAACCGACTTCAACACGCAGCTCGCCGACTGGCTGGAGCGCGCGAACAGCAGAGTCGTCCGGACCATCAAGGCCCGACCAGTGGATCTGATCGAGCACGACCGGTCCCGGATGCTGCCGCTGCCACCGGTCCCGCTGCAGCTCGGGTGGCGGGAACGAGTGCGTCTCGGACGGGATTACTACGTGCGTCTGGATGCCAGCGATTACTCCGTCGACCCGACGGCGATGGGGCGAATGGTCGACGTGACCGCGGACCTCGACCGGGTCCGGGTGCGGCTCGACGGGCGGATCGTCGCGGACCACCCGAGAATCTGGGCGCGCGGCGCGGTCGTCACCGCCTCGACGCATCGAGAGACCGCGAAGCTGCTGCGGCAACAGTTCCAACAGCCACGACCAGCTGTGGTCGATACCGATCTCACTCGAGATCTGGCCCACTATGACCGGGCGTTCGGGATCGAAGGAGTCGCGTGATGGCCTCCGTGAAGATTACAGACACGGCGAAGCAAATCACCTACCTCGCCGGCGCACTGAAAGCACCTCGGATCACCGAAGCTGCGACTCGGCTCGCCGACCACGCACGGGATGCGGGCTGGTCGTTCGAGGACTACCTCGCCGCCGTCCTCGAACGCGAGGTCTCCGCCCGCAACGCCTCCGGCGCCGAGCTGAGGATCAAAGCCGCCGGGTTCCCAGCGCGCAAGACGCTCGAGGACTTCGACTGGGACGCGCAGCCCACCGCCCGCCAGCAGGTCGCCGCTCTCGCCTCCGGCGGGTTCCTCCTCGAAGCGCAGAACGTCGTGCTCCTCGGCCCTCCCGGCACCGGAAAAGCGCACCTGGCCACCGCGCTCGGGATCGTCGCCGCCCGGCACGGACACCGGGTGCTGTTCGCCACCGCGACCGACTGGGTCACGCGGCTCACCGATGCGCACCGGCAAGGGAACCTGCCCCGCGAGCTCGCCAGGTTGCGCCGCTACGGGCTGATCATCGTCGACGAGGTCGGCTACCTGCCGTTCGAACAGGACGCCGCCAACCTCTTCTTCCAGCTCGTCTCATCACGCTACGAACACGCCTCGCTGATCCTCACCAGCAACCTGCCATTCTCCGGCTGGGGCGGCGTCTTCGGCGACCAGGCCGTCGCCGCCGCGATGATCGACCGCATCGTCCACCACGCCGATGTCCTCACGCTGAAGGGCGCCAGCTACCGGCTCCGCGGACGAGGCATCGACAGCCTCCCGAGCATCCGAACCCAGGATCCGGCAGACTGAGCAAACGACAACCAGGTGGCCTCGTTTTCGCCCGTCGCTTTGGCCTCAGGTTGGACCGTCGTCGACAATTGAGGAGTCGCGGCGCGCACTAGCCAGCGATTTACAACGGCTCAACGCGGCCGTCCTGCCACTTACGTGCTTCCTCCGGCTCGATAGATCACCGGAGAAGGACGAGGATGCTCAACGCCTGATAGGTGGGCGAAAGCGGCGTGGAGAAGATTGACGTCACTCTGCCCACCGACGCGCACCTCCCACAAGAGGACAAGAGTCTCTTGCCTAGTTCAACAGCGCATCTTCCTACCCCGCCGAGCAACCCCCTGTTGAACGCTATGACCGGCAATTGCTACGCAATAGAGCTCGGCTGCACGCAGTGCCGCGCTCGAGGTTGAGCCGCTCGCGTACTCAAAATGACAGGCGCCCCGGTTTCGGCGTCGATATCTAACGATACGACGCCGAAACCAGGGCGATCCGAGGCTTTCCAACGTACTCGTTGCGCCGCAGCTGCTACGCAGTGACTACGCGTTCCTACGCATTACTACGCATTAGACCCCGAAGTACAGCTCGAACTCGAACGGGTGCGGACGCTGCGCCATCGGCCGGATCTCGTTCTCGATCTTGTACTCGATCCAGGTCTCGATGAGCTCCGGCGTGAACACGCCACCCTCGAGGAGGAACTGGTGGTCGGCCGCGAGGGCGTCGAGCGAGTCCTGCAGCGAGTTCGGCACCTGGGGGATGCCCTTGGCCTCCTCGGGCGGGAGCTCGTAGAGGTCCTTGTCGACCGGCTCGTGCGGCTCGATGCGGTTCTTGATGCCGTCGATCCCGGCCATGAGCTGCGCGGCGAAGGCGAGGTAGGGGTTGCCCGAGGCGTCGGGCGCGCGGAACTCGATGCGCTTGGCCTTGGGGTTGGAGCCCGTGATCGGGATGCGGATCGCCGCGGAGCGGTTGCCCGCCGAGTACACCAGGTTCACCGGGGCCTCGAAGCCCTTCACGAGACGGTGGTAGCTGTTCAGCGTCGGGTTGGTGAAGGCGAGCACCGCGGGAGCGTGGGCGAGGATGCCGCCGATGTACCAGCGCGCGATGTCGGACAGCCCGCCATAGCCCTTCTCGTCGTAGAAGAGCGGCTTGCCGTCGTTCCACAGCGACTGGTGGGTGTGCATGCCCGAGCCGTTGTCACCGAAGAGGGGCTTGGGCATGAAGGTGGCGACCTTGCCCCACTGCTCGGCGGTGTTCTTGACGATGTACTTGAACTTCAGGATGTCGTCGGCGGCGTGAACCATGGTGTCGAAGCGGTAGTTGATCTCCTGCTGACCGCCGGTGCCCACCTCGTGGTGCGCGCGCTCGAGCTGCAGGCCCGACTCGATGAGCTTCAGGCTGATGTCGTCGCGGAGGTCCGCCGTCTTGTCGACGGGGGAGACGGGGAAGTAGCCGCCCTTGTACGGAGTCTTGTTGGCGAGGTTGCCGCCCTCCTCGGCCCGGCCGGTGTTCCAGGCGCCCTCTTCGGAGTCCACGGAGTAGAAGCTGGAGTTCTGCTTCACGTCGTAGCGGACGTCGTCGAAGATGTAGAACTCCGCCTCGGGAGCGAAGAACGCGGTGTCGGCGATGCCGGTCGAGGCGAGGTACTTCTCCGCCTTCTTGGCGACCTGACGAGGGTCCTTCGCGTAGATCTCGCCGTTGCGCGGGTTGTAGATGTCGAAGACCATGACGAGCGTCTTGGCCTCGCGGAACGGGTCGAGGTAGGCGGTCGACACGTCGGGGATGAGCTGCATGTCGGATTCGTGGATGTTCGCGAACCCACGGATCGAGGAGCCGTCGAACAGCTGCCCGACGGTGAAGAACTCCTCGTCGACGGTGGCGGCCGGAATGTTGAAGTGCTGCTGGACACCAGGGAGATCCGTGAACCGGATGTCGAGGAATTTGACGTCCTCGTCCTTGATGAACCGCAGCACCTCGGATGAATCACTGAACATGGAGACTCCAGAGGTAGGGCATCGGGAACTGCCGCCCGTCGAGCGGGCCTTGAGGCACCGTATCGGCAGGGGATTGCCCGACCGTGACACCTTTGTTTCCGGCATGTTACGCGCCCACCGACGGTAGGGTGGAATCGTGGTCGCCAGCGCACAGGACTATCCCGGAGAGCGGCTGGGGCGCCCCCGCGAGGGCGCCGGATCGATCGGCCGGCTCGGTCGGCGCGTGGGTGCCCTGTTCATCGACTACGGCGCCGCGTACCTGATCTCCGGGTTCTTCGGGTGGGACGCACTGGCGATCCTGCTGATCTTCGGCGCCATCCAGATCGTCTTTCTCCCGACGCTCCAGGGGAGCCCGGGACACAGGATTTTCGGGATGCGACTGGTACGCCTCGACGGCGGGTGGGTCGGTCTGTGGAGGCCGGTGCTGCGCACCATCCTGCTGATCCTCGTCATCCCCGCGGTGATCTGGGACGCGGATCAGCGGGGCCTGCACGACAAGGCGGCGGGCACGGTCCTGATCCGGGACTGAGTTCTCAGCGAGGACGAGGGGCGCGCACGCGCTGCGGGTCGATGCCCTTCGGAATGGGAAGCGACGCAACCGACTGCGACACCGAGTCCATTCGCTTGACGACAGCAGCCATCGTTGCACGGTCGATCTTCTTCGGCAGGGACTTGATGGCCGGGGCGAGCTTGCCGATCGGCACCTCGTCGTCGCCGTGACCCACGTACAGCACGGTGACAGGGACACCGGATGCCACGCGTTGCGCCTTTCCGCGCTCTTCGTTCACCAGGCGGGTGAGGCGCCCCCGCGCCCCTTCGCCGACGATCACGATCCCGCCGCGGCCGATCGCACGGTAGACGGCTTCCTGGGTTTTGGGGTTGATGCCCACCGGCATCTCCGATGCGCGCCAGCGGCGACCAAGGGCGCTGGACAGCACATAGCCGGTGGCGCCGGGCATGCCGTCGATCTTGCGATACATCGCCTTCGTCGACAGTCGTGTCATGGTCATCAGCGCCGCGAGGATGCCGAACATGAATCCGGTGATACCCCACAGGATGATGCTCCAGATCGCTCCGGGTGGGATCAACGCACCGAGTGCGACGCCCAGAAGCGTGCCGCCGATGAGGATGCCGACAAGGGCCCAGGGCAGCCAGCGATAGGCCTGGACAGTGAAGGTGTAGAGGGTGCGGATCTGCGAGAAGAACCCGGGACGCTTCTCGGGGGCGGTACTGCGTGCGGCCATGATTCCAGCCTACCTTTTCAGGCCCTCGCGACCTCTCCTGCACAAGCGCGGGGATGACCCCTGCTGTCCACAGTTCTGATGAACCACGGACGAGACAGCAGTCGCGGGCGCGACCCTGTTGTCATGGCGATCGATTCCGAGCACGCCCTGCTTCGGGCCTACCGGCCGGTGCGACGGCTGGATGCCGCCAGCGCGCCGTGGTCCGGGGAAGTGGTGCGTGACAGCGAGGGCGCTGCGTGGCTTCTCGTGGAAGCGGGTGCGCTCGGCGAGGACTGGGCGGGATGGCGGGCAGCGCCGTCGGAGCATCTCCTCACCCCCTCCGACGTCGTGCGAACGGCGACGGGGCACGCCGCGCTGCTCCCGCTCTGCAGCGAACGGGTCGTCGACGTCGTCAGGCGTCGTTCCGAAGACGATGACCCGCTCTCGGCGGGCGAGGCCCTCACCCTCGCCGTCAGCGTGCTGCGCGGCCACCTCGACGCCGGAGCGGCGACCGGAACGACTGCCGGGACATGGTGGCTCACCGACGAGGGTCGCCCGGTCCTCGCGCTGCAGGCAGGGCCGACGTCTGAGTCCGCGGAGGTCATCCGTCTCCTCCTCGCCCTGTTCCCGGCATGGAGCGACGTGCTGCGCGACGCTCTCGCGGCAGTGGCTCAGGCGCACCTGCACGAACGCGAGGCCCACGCGCTCGAGGCGCGACTGTTCGCCCTGGCCACGCCGCAACCGCTGCGCCTCGGCGCGAAGCGTATCTCGTCGGCGATGCAGGGCGGGGTGGCGGGCATCACCGGCAGACCCGCGGCCACCCGTGCGGGGTCACGGGCCGCGGCGAAAGCGGCGGCCGCTGACCCCGGCGGTCAGAGGCTGCTGACCCGGGTCTCGACACTGATGGACCGGGACCTCGGCGAGACCGTCTCCCGGGCGACCACCGGCGTCTGGCGGGCCGTCAGCACCCGGAAGCCACAACCCCGACGCCGCGGACTCATCGTCGCAGGGGGCGCCGCAGCGGTCGTCCTCGCCGTAGGACTGACGTGGCCGAACGACGCCGAGCCGCCGGCGGCGGCCGACCCCGTGACGATCGCGTCGGAACCGGCCTCGGGGTCGTCGCCCTCCCCGACGCTCGGTCCGGACGCCGAGGCCTCGAGCACCGGGGCGACGGTCGGTGAGCCCGCCCCACCCGCCTCCACCCCTGACGACTTCGCCGCCGTCACCGCCGGTCTGCTGGACGCTCGTGCGGCGTGCGATGCCGACGCCACCTGTCTCGCCGAGGCCGTGGCCGACCCGACTCGCGCGCTGCCCCCCGGGGCATCCGACCTGCCGGCCGAGGCCAGGACGGTGACGTTCCTCGACGATCTGGGCGGCGCGGCGGTGCTGCGCGTGGATGCCGCCGCCCCGACGGGCGATTCACCGGCGTCTCAGCTGGTCGTCATCGTCCGGATCGGGGAGCACTGGGTCATTCGCGACATCTACGACGCGGGGGCGACATCGTGATCACGATGTCGCCCCCGCGCAGTACAGCGCTGCCGTGGATCAGATGCCGAGGTCGCCCTCGAAGTCCGCCTCTTCGAGACGGGCCTTGACCGCGCCGAGGAAGCGCGCGGCGTCGGCCCCGTCGATCACCCGGTGGTCGTAGGACAGCGCGAGGTAGACGTACGACCGGACCGAGATCGCATCGCGACCGTCGACGGTCACCACACCCGGACGCTTGACGACGATGCCCGTTCCGAGAATCGCCGACTGCGGGAGGAAGACGACCGGAGTGTCGAACAGCGCTCCGCGCGACCCGGTGTTGGTGAGGGTGAAGGTGCCACCGGCCAGCTCGTCGGGCTTCAGCTTGTTGTCCCGCGTGCGCGCGGCGAGGTCGGCGATCTCATGGGCGATCTGAGCGAGGTTCTTCGATGCCGCGTCCCGCAGCACGGGCGTGAGAAGGCCGCGCTCGGTGTCGACGGCGATCGAGAGGTTCTCGGTCGCCGGGTAGACGATGTTCGTCCCGTCGACCGTGCTGTTGATGACGGGGAAGGCCTGGAGGGCCTCCGCCGCAGCCAGGGCGAAGAACGGCAGGAAGGAGAGCTTGTCGCCGGTCTTCGACTGGAAATCACCCTTCACGCGGTCGCGGAAACCGGAGAGCTTGGTGACATCCACCTCGACGACGGTGGTGAGCTGCGCGGTCGCCTGCATCGACGCCACTGCCCGCTCAGCGAGCACCTTGCGCAGCCGGGACATCGGCTGGGTCGTCCCCCGCAGCGGCGAGACCTCCAGCGGAGTGCGAGCCGGAGCGGTGGGCGCCGACGCTGCGGGGGCCGGGGCCGGGGCCTTGGCCTCCTCCGCAGCCTTCAGCACGTCTTCCTTGCGGATGCGACCGCCCACGCCGGTGCCCGTGACCGTAGCCAGATCGACGCCCTGCTGCTGGGCGAGCCGTCGAACGAGCGGAGTGACGTAGGCCACCTCGTCGCCGGAGGATGTCGCCGGCGCAGTCGACGACGGAGCGCTCGAGGGCGACGGCTCCTGCTCGGTGGCGACCCCCGTCGAGACCGGCGCGTGCGCGACGACCTTTTCGGGAACAGGCGCCACCTCTTCGGCGGGCTTCTCCTCGGCCGGCTTCTCGTCGGCGGGCTTCTCGTCGGCGGCAGGAGCTGGTTCGGCGGGCTTTTCGTCGACGGCAGGAGCCGGTTCGGCGGGCTTCTCGGTGGCGGGAGCCTCCTGGGCCGGCGCAGGCGCGGAGGCCGCAGCACCGTCGCCGATGCGGGCGAGAGCCGAACCGACGGCGATCGTCTCGTCCTCCTGGACGAGGATCTCCTGCAGCACACCCTTGACGGGGGAGGGGATCTCGGTGTCGACCTTGTCGGTCGAGATCTCCAGGAGCGGCTCATCGACCTCCACCGCGTCACCGACCTGCTTCAGCCAGCGCGTGACCGTCCCTTCGGTGACGCTCTCGCCGAGCTCGGGCAGGACGACTTCGGTCCCCTCGCTGGTGGTCGCATCCGAGGGCGCTGCCTGGGCGGGAGCGGCCGGACCATCCTCTGACGGACCATCGGCGGGCTCAGCTGCCTCCGCGGCGGGCGCCTCGGCCTGTGCGGGTTCCGCCGCCGCAGCCTCTTCCTGCGCGTCGGCCGGGGCAGGGGTCTCGCCGCCGCCCGAGCCGTCGCCGATCTTGGCGAGCACGGCGCCGACCTCGACCGTCTCGTCCTCGTCGACCAGGATCTCCTCGATCACACCGCTGATCGGAGAGGGGATCTCCGTGTCGACCTTGTCCGTGGAGATCTCGAGGAGCCCCTCGTCGGCCTGCACGGTGTCACCGACCTTTTTGAGCCAGCGGGTGACCGTTCCCTCTGTGACGCTCTCGCCGAGCGCGGGGAGGACCACGGATGTGCTCATGGGCTTGTCTCCTTCGGGGTTGCCGATGTCTTGTCTAGCTTAGTGATGCGCCCGCGGGCCCGTGTCAGGGGGCACCGGCGCGACGTGTCTGGGGTTACAGGGCGTGCAGCGGCTTGCCGGCCAGGGCGAGGAAGGCCTCACCGAGCGCTTCGCTCTGCGTGGGGTGGGCGTGGATGAACGGCGCGATGTCCTCGGGGTGCGCTTCCCATCCGACGGCCAGCTGACCTTCGGTGATGAGTTCTCCGACGCGATCGCCGACCAGATGCATACCGATGATCGGCCCGTCCTTGAGTCGCACGACCTTGGCCAGGCCGCCGGTGCCGATGATCTCGCTCTTGGCGTTGCCGGCCAGGTTGTACTCGAAGGACTGCACCGCGTCTGCGCCGTGCACCTCGGCCGCCCGGGCTTCGGTCACACCGACCGACGCCACTTCCGGATGCGAGTACGCGACCCGGGGGATGAGGTGCTCGGGAACGACGACGGGCTTCTGCCCGGCGATCGTCTCGGCGACGAAGATGCCCTGCTGGAAGCTGCGGTGGGCCAGCTGCAGTCCGGCCACGATGTCTCCGACGGCGAAGACATGGGGGACAGCGGTCTGGAGCCGCTCATCGGTGACGACGAATCCCCGATCCACGGCCACTCCGGCGTCCTCCAGACCGAGGCCCGCCGTCGCGGGTCCGCGGCCGACGGCGACCAGCAGGTAGTCGGCCTGAAGCTCCGAGCCGTCCTCGAGTGAGACGGTGACCGCATCGGCGGTCTGCGTGGCGCGGGCGAACCTGACACCGAGCGTGAAGCCGATTCCCCGGCGCCGGAACGCACGCTCGAGGGCCTTGCTCATCGCGACGTCCTCGGCCGGAACGAGGTGGTCGAGCCCTTCGACGATGGTCACATCGACGCCGAACGAGCGCCAGACGCTGGCGAACTCGACCCCGATGACGCCGCCGCCGAGGATGACGACACGTTCGGGGATCTCCTCCAGCTGCAGTGCCTGATCGCTCGTGAGGATCCGGCCGCCGATCTCCAGGCCCGGCAGGGTCCGGCTGTACGACCCGGTGGCGAGGACCACGTCGGTACCTCGATAGACGGTGTCGCCGACCCGCACCGCTGGGCCTGCCTCGAGACGTCCCTCGCCCTCGACGACTCGGATTCCCCGGGTCTTCAGCAGGCTCTGCAGGCCGCGATACTTCTTCTCGACGATGCCCTCCCGGTAGGAGCGCACTCGGGCCGGGTCGATGCCTCGGAATTCCGCATCGACCCCGATCGCGGCGGCATCGCGGACAGCGTCCGCGACTTCACCGGCGTGAAGAAGGGCCTTGGTGGGAATGCACCCCCGGTGAAGGCATGTGCCGCCGACCCGGTCCTTCTCGATCATGATGACCGACGCGCCGAGCTCAGCGGCGCGGAGCGCGGCCGCGTAGCCTCCGCTTCCGCCGCCGAGGATGACGAGATCGGCCGTGGTCTCGGGCGACTCCCCACCGCTCATCGGGCGGCCTCGGTCTGCAGCAGTCGAAGGAGACTGCGCACAGTCGCCCCGGTCGGGCCCTTGTCGGTGAATCCGAACCCACCGCCCTTGTTCATGCCCACGCCGGCGATGTCGAGGTGGATCCACGGGATGCGCTCATCGCCGCCCGCTGCGGTGCCGACGAAGTGACGCAGGAACAACCCCGCGAAGAGCGACCCGCCGGCGGGGTCGCCGATCTTGGCGTTCTGCAGGTCGGCGATCGGTGAGTCGAGCTCTTCGACCATGTGCGCCGGAAGCGGCAGCTGCCAGGCGAGCTCGGCGACATCGCCGGCAGCCGCGAGGTACCGCGCGACGGCGTCGTCGTCGCCCATGACGCCGGTGTGACGCGTGCCGAGGGCGATGGTGATCGCCCCGGTCAGGGTCGCCACGTCGACCAACAGGTCGGGGTTCTCCCGGCTGGCGGCCACGAGTCCGTCGGCGAGAACGAGGCGTCCCTCGGCATCGGTGTTGAGCACCTCCACCGTGGTGCCGTCTGCGATGCGCACCACGTCACCTGGGCGCGTCGCGCGCCCGGAGGGCATGTTGTCGGCGACGGCGAGCCATCCGGTCACCCGCACCGCGAGCTGCTGCGCGGCCGCAGCGCGGACCACTGCCAGAACGGTGGCGGCGCCGCACATGTCGTACTTCATCCCCACCATCGACGCCGCGGGCTTGAGTGAGAGCCCTCCGGTGTCGAAGGTGATGCCCTTGCCCACGAGGGCGACATGGCGCGTCGCACCTTCGGGGGCGTAGTCCAGGCGCACCAGTCGGGGCGGCCGATCCGATCCCTGGCCGACGCCGAGGATGCCGCCGAAGCCGTCGTCGCGCAGTGCCTTCTCGTCCCACACCGTCACCTCGACGGGCAGGCCGTCGACCTCCTCCCGTGCACGATCGGCAAGGTCTGCAGGACCGAGCCACTCGGCGGGAATCGAGACCAGATCCTTCACGAGCGCAACCGCTGACGCCGTCGCGCGCACGGCGTGAAGGGAGGCATCGTAGAGGTCATCCGGTCCCTGCAGGATCACGCGGGTTGCGCGGCGCTTGGGACCGTCGGCCTTGTATCCGTCGAACCGGTAGCCGCCCAGGGCCGCCCCCTCCGCAGCGGTGAGCAGGTGCTCCGAGGCGAAGGGCACGGCGACGACGACGGTCTCGAAACCCGTCAGTGTGCGCAGGGCCGCGCCGACCGCGTCGCGCACGGCAGCGGCATCCGGTTCAGCGCCGGTCCCGACGACGGCGAGCGGTGAAGTGGTGACGTCGGGCGCGTACACCCGCTGAAAAGAGCCCGGCGATCCGTTGAATCCTGTCGCCACCAGCGCGTCTTTCAGGCCGGGCCAGTCCTCCAGGGAGGGCGCGCCGTCGCCGTCGACGGGGGGCAGGGCCACGACGACGGCGTCGGCGTCGATCTCGGCAAGGGGGGAGGAACGATATTCGAGGTCGGGGAACGACATGGGTTCCATCCTATTGAGCGGTGTTCGCTGTCAGCGGCAGCGGCCCGGCTCGTGGTGTCGCAGCGACTCGTAGCATGGACCCATGCCTTACGCCGGTCCTCTCTACGAGCGCTCGGTCTCCGCTCCGGCTGTGCCGGCGGGCCTTCCTCTCGTCATCGCTCTCACCGGCTTCACCGACGCCGGGGGAGCGGTGGCTCGTCTCATCGAGTACATCCGCGACGATCTCGACCCCATCCCTCTGGCGGTCTTCTCCAACGACATCCTGCTCGACTACCGAGCGCGGCGTCCGATCGTGACCTTCGAAGCCGACCACCTCACCGACTACCGCCCGCCGCGCCTGGAACTCTCCCTCGCCCACGACGCCCTCGGAACGCCGTTCCTGGTTCTCGCCGGCTACGAGCCCGACTTCGCCTGGGACGCCGTGTCAAAGGCCGTCCTCGAACTCGCCTCGAGCTTCCAGGTCTCCTCGGTCACGTGGGTGCACGCCATCCCCATGCCCGTCCCGCACACACGCCCGATCGGCACGACGGTCAGCGGCACCCGAACCGAGCTGACCGAGGCGCACTCGGTGTGGCAGCCTCACACGCAGGTTCCCGCGACCGTGGCCCACCTCCTGGAATACCGCTTCGCGGAGAGGGGCGCCGCCGTGGCCGGCTTCGTTCTGCTCGTGCCCCACTATCTCGCCGACACCGAGTACCCGGCCGCCGCGCTCGCGGGCCTCGACAGTGTCACGGTCGCCACGGGGCTCGTCTTCGACGGAGACGGCCTGCGTGAGGAGAACCGCGAGTACCTGACGAAGGTCGAGGAGCAGGTCGCCGGCAGTGATGAACTGTCCCGGATGCTGCACGGCCTCGAAGAGCGCTACGACGCGTACATGGCCGGTGCGACCAATGCCACGCCCATCCTTCACACCGGCGATCTGCCGAGCGCCGATGAGCTCGCAGCGGAACTGGAGCGCTTCCTCGCCTCGCGGCCGAGCAGCGACGAAGACAAGCGCCCCTGACGGCCGAGGGGAATTCCCCTGGCCTGGGCGGCGTTGTTCCCCGAGGGTGCGTTCGGGGATTCGCGGGGAGGGCGGATGCGAACCGCCCGGACAGATGTGAGACAATGGACCTTCTGACCCATTGTCGTCCCCCGTCCGCTGCCCTGCGTACGGGAACGGGACTTGACAAGGGTCTTACTAGTGTCCGAAAGATACCGCCGCGGCGCTCCGCGTTCGTGACGGTGAAAGGCGAACCGTGACCGCAGGCACGAAGACGACGAACCGCACCACGAAGGACACCGACACCGCCGACACGGTCGAGGAGGTCGAGACCGCCCCCGTTGCGCCCGCGAAGAAGCGGCCCGCTGCGAAGAAGGCCCCTGCCAAGAAGCCCGCCGCGAAGACGGCGCCCAAGGGCGGCAAGACGAAGGCCGACGCCGACGAGGTCGACGAAGAGATCGACGACGTCGAGCTCGACGCCGACGACGAGATCTCCGGCGACGATGTCGATGACACCGAGGGCGACGCCGACTCCGCAGCGCCCAAGGCTGCCGCCGCAGCGACGACCGAGGGAGAGTCGGAGGACGAGGAGGAGGAGACCGTCAAGCCGGTCTTCGCCGAGCCGCTTCCCACCGGCGCCATCGTCATCTCCAATGACGAGGACGACATCCCCGTCTACTCGACGCAGATCACCGGCGCCACCGCCGACCCGGTGAAGGACTACCTGAAGCAGATCGGCAAGGTTCCGCTGCTGAATGCAGCCGAAGAGGTCGAGCTCGCCATGCGCATCGAGGCGGGCCTGTTCGCCGAGGAGAAGCTGTCGCACATGTCGGCAGCCGAGAAGGCGTCGCAGCTCGGGCTGGACCTGCAGTGGGTCGCCCGTGACGGTCAGCGCGCCAAGAGCCACCTGCTGGGTGCGAACCTGCGCCTCGTCGTCTCGCTCGCCAAGCGCTACACCGGACGCGGCATGCAGTTCCTCGACCTGATCCAGGAAGGCAACCTCGGCCTCATCCGCGCCGTGGAGAAGTTCGACTACACCAAGGGCTTCAAGTTCTCGACCTATGCCACCTGGTGGATCCGTCAGGCGATCACGCGCGCGATGGCCGATCAGGCCCGCACCATCCGCATCCCGGTGCACATGGTCGAGGTCATCAACAAGCTCGCCCGGGTGCAGCGCCAGATGCTGCAGGACCTCGGTCGCGAACCCACGCCCGAAGAGCTCAGCCGCGAACTCGACATGACCCCCGAGAAGGTCATCGAGGTGCAGAAGTACGGCCGCGAGCCGATCTCGCTGCACACGCCCCTCGGCGAGGACGGCGACAGCGAGTTCGGTGACCTCATCGAGGACACCGAGGCTGTCGTGCCCGCCGACGCCGTCGGCTTCACGATGCTGCAGCGTCAGCTCGAATCGCTCCTGGATTCGCTGTCCGAGCGCGAGGCGGGCGTCATCCGCATGCGCTTCGGACTCGGCGACGGTCAGCCGAAGACCCTCGACCAGATCGGCGACACGTTCGGGGTGACCCGGGAGCGCATCCGCCAGATCGAGTCGAAGACGATGGCGAAGCTCCGCCACCCGAGCCGGTCGCAGTCGCTGCGGGACTACCTTGAGTAAGCGGTCCGACGCATGACCGGTGCAGCGAACGACGGCAAGGCCCTTACGGTCACCGTCGACAGCGAGTCCTTCGCCCGCATCCCGATCCGCACACGGGTCGTGATGCCGGGCGATGATCTCGACGAGTTCGTGCGGGAGTACGCGGCGAGCCTGGTGCGCCCGGGCGACCTCCTCTTCGTGACGGAGAAGATCGTCGCGATCACGCAGGGGCGGTCGTACCCGCTGGACGAGATCCAGCCGCGCCGCCTCGCTCGATTCCTCTCGCGCTACGTCACCCGCACGCCCTACGGCATCGGACTCGGCATGCCCGAGACGATGGAGATGGCGCTGCGCGAGTGCGGGACCCCCCGCATTCTGCTCGCCGCCGCCGTCTCAGCGGTGACGAAGCTGTTCGGCCGCACGGGCGATTTCTACCGGATCGCCGGTGACAAGGCGCGCGCGATCGACGGCCCCACCAGCGGCACGATCCCGCCGTACAACAAGGCCGTCGTCCTCGGTCCCCACCGCCCCCGCGACGTCGCCCGTCGGCTGAAGGATCTTCTCGACGGCGTTCCGGAAGTGGCGGTGGTCGACATCAACGACCTCGGAGGCAACATCCTCGGGTCCACGGTGAGCAGAGCCCGCGAGAACCAGCTCGTGAAGATCTTGAGGGACAACCCGCTCGGCCAGGGTCACCAGTCGACGCCGCTCGGCATCATCCGCGCGGCCTGACCCTCGGGTCTCAGCTGAGGATCGCCGTCACGGCAAGAAGAACGGGGATGCACCCGACCGTCGTCAGGAATACGGTATCCCGGGCGATCGCCTCTCCGGCGTCGAAGCGTTGAGCATAGTTGAACACGTTCTGCGCGGTCGGGAGGGCGGCCAACACGACGATGACGAGCACGTCAGCGCGGGGGAGTGCGAACACCAGCGCGGCCACCACCCAGGCGATGGCCGGCATCACCAGGAGCTTCAGCGTCGTGGCGAGGATGACGTCGCGACGACGCCCGTGCGCGCCGAGCACGCGCTGGCCGAACAGGGACAGACCGTAGCTGATGAGCAGCACCGGCACGCAGGCGTTCGCCACCAACTGGGCGGGCGCCATGACGACCTCGGGAAGAGCAAGGCCGCTGATCGACACGGCCGCGCCGAGGGCGGAACCGATCACGATGGGGTTGATGACGACGCGGCCGATCGTCTTCCACAGCGACGAGCGGCCCGAGGTCGCCGCGTCGAGGATCGCCATGGCGATCGGGGTGAAGACGAGGAGCTGCAGGAGGATGACGGGAGCCGGGAACGCGGCGTTCCCGAGCAGGTACAGCGAGAGGGGGATGCCGATGTTGTTGGAGTTCACCTGTCCCGCGCTGAGACTCCCGATCGTCGTCTCGGCGACCGACCGGCGCCACGCGAAGCGGGCGATGGCGGCGTAGACCGCGATGACCGCGACCGCCGCGATCGCCGATACCGGCAGCAACGAGGAGAAGAGGGTCCGCACGTCGGCTTCGGCGAGCACGACGAACAGCAGGAACGGCGACAGGACGAAGAAGGTCAGCCGCGCCAGGACAGGTCGGGCGTGTTCCCCCAGCAGGTTGATGCGTCCGAGGATGTAGCCGATGAGGATCGAGACGCCCACCACGACGAAGCCGGTGAGAGCCGAGAGCATCCCTCGATGCTAGTGCGGCAGACCTCTCAGGCCGGCCGCACGCGGAGCCAGACGACGCCGTGCGGGGGCAGCATCAGGCCGATCGCGAGAGCGACGGAGGAGCCCGAGACGATCTCCGTGGCATCCGCTTCGAACCCTGAGAAGGTGAGCGGTTCGATGAGGACCTCGGAGTCGCCGACGTTGCCGAGCACCAGGATCGTCGAATCCGCGCCCACACGCTGGAATCCGACGACCTGCCGGAAGGAGGTGTGGAACGGCACCAGCGGATTGCCCGCGGCGAACTCGGGGGAGTTCTTGCGAGCCCGGATGAGGGCGTGAAGCCGCGTGCTGATGCGCCCGGCGGCGGTCGACGGGTCATCGCGGGAGGCGTAGGCGCGCTCATCGCGGTGGGGGCGGTGCACCCACCGGCTGTCGGCAGCGTGCGCGGGGTCGTCCCGGTAGCCGTAGTCGTTGAGCTGGCCGACCTCGTCGCCGAGGTAGATCAGCGGGATCCCGCCGGTGGAGAGGGCGAGCGCATGGGCGAGGACGACCCGGTCTTCTCCTCCCGGGTCTCCCGCCTCGACGCCCGCGAGCGAGGCGGTCGTACCGGCGACGCGGGCATCGCCGGTCTTGGGGTTCTCCTGGAACGGCTCACCCCGCGAGAAGGTGCCCTCGAACCGGCCGACGTAGAAGTCGTTCAGGAACCGGCGGTGCGGGTAGCCGTCGATGCCGAGCTCCGCGGCATCCTCGTCGGCGAAGGTCCACCCGATATCGTCGTGGCTGCGCACGTAGTTCACCCATGAGGTGCCCGGAGGCAGCGCGTGGCGCTCATCGAGCGCCTTCTGGAGCAGACGGGCATCGCGGGTGGCGAGGGCCTCCCAGCCGAGCGCCATCTGCAGCGGGTTGTACGACAGCTGGCACTCGTCGGGTGAGATGTAGCTGATGACCTCGTCGGGGTGGACGATCGCTTCGGACTTGAACAGCACCGAGGGGGCGGCCAGTCGGAGCACGAGGTTGAAGGCGCGGAGCAGGAGGTGCGCTTCGGGAAGCGATTCGCACGGGGTGCCCAGGCGTTTCCAGATGAAGGCCACCGCATCCATGCGGAGCACCTCGACCCCCTGATTGGCGAGGAACATCATCTCCTGTGCCATCGCCCGGAACACCCGGGGGTTGGCATAGTTCAGGTCCCACTGGAAGTGGTAGAACGTCGCCCAGATCCAGCGTCCGTCGGGCAGCTGCACGAAGGCGCCCGGGTGGTCGTCGGGGAAGATCTCGCGCACCGTCTCCTCGTACCGGTCGGGCATCGTGCGGTCGGGGAAGATCAGGTAGAAGTCCTCGTAGTCGGGGTCGCCGGCGACGGCTTTGCGCGCCCACTCGTGCTCGTTGCTGGTGTGGTTGAAGATGAAGTCGAGCACGAGCGAGATGCCCGCCTCGCGGAGGTCGGCCGACAGCGCAGCCAGGTCGGCCATGGTGCCGAGCGGTGGATCGACTCGGCGGTAGCTCGAGACCGCGTACCCGCCGTCGTTGTTGCCCTCGGGGGAGTCGAACAGCGGCATCAGGTGCAGGTAGGTGAGCCCCAGCTCCTGGAAGTAGGGGATCTGCGCCCGGATGCCGGCGAGGGTTCCCGCGTAGCGGTCGACGTAGCAGACCCCGCCCAGCATCCGCTCCGACAGGAACCAGTCGGGGTGGGCGGTGCGCTGCGCGTCGAGGATCTTCAGCCCGGCCGGTCGATCCCGCCACCCGGCCGCTGCCGCGGCGACCACCTCGGCAAGGGCCTCACGCCCGTCCTCGCGGTCGCCGTAGAGCTGCAGGAAGAGCCTGTGCAGCTCGGGGAGGACAGCGGTCAGGCGCTCATGGAAGCCGGGGTCGGGGAGGCCGAGCGCAGTCCGGGCGGCCGCCACGGTCGCGTCGAAGTCGAGTGCGGAATCAGGACTGAGGCGGGACATGGCGCTCCACATCGACGGGGATCACGTGGATCGAATGGTATCGCCCGCCGTGGGGTCGGGGCCGGTGAGCAGCGGTGCGCCCGGTTGGCACCGCGGGCACCACCAGGTACGCCGGCGCTCTGGATCGTTGGGCACCTCAGCGGCGACCTCGACCGTGGTGCCGCAGCGCAGGCACGGCCGGCCGGCACGACCCACCACCCAGTGAGTCGACCCGCGGCCACGATCGCCGGTGGTGACCTGGTACATGCCGGGAACCGTGGCCGAGATGCGCAAGCACCGTGCGGCCAGGGCGACGAGCGCTGCGAGATCGGTGACGCCGATGGGAGCGAAGGGATGGATGCCACGCAGAAACGCGAGCTCGTTCACCCAGAGATTCCCGAGCCCGGCGAGGTTGGCCTGGTCGAGAAGCGCAGCGACGGTCGGTCGGTCAGGCCGTCTCGTCAGCCGTCGGACCGCCTCGGCGGCATCCCAGTCTTCTCGGAGCGGATCAGGACCGAGCCGCTCCCGCACCCGATCCTCGTCGGCGGTCGGGGCGTACTCCATGACCGGCACATCGACGCCCCATAGGGTGACGCCGTCATCAAGGGCGAATCGGCAGCGCACGCGGTGCAGCTCGGCGCGCGGAAGCGGACGTCTGGTCACCGACCAGGATCCCTGCATCTTCAGATGGGTGTGCAGCGACCACCCGTCGTCGAACCGCGTGAAGAGGTGCTTGCCGTGCGTGTCGTACGAAAGGATCCGTCGTCCGTCGAGCTTGGCGCCGGCGTGCGCGCCGGAACGCAGCTCGCCCGACACGATCGTCCGGCCGACCGACGCGCCCTCCAGGCGGCGGGCGAGTCGGTAGACGCTGTCACCTTCCGGCATCGCGCCACTCTAGGCGGGACATCCGACACTGCGGTTACGCCGATAATGCACATTATGTCATTTTGAGCGGAGCCGCCGCGCTGTGCGGGCTCCCCTGCGCGACTGAAGAGCGGAGCGATCGCGACGACACAGGAAGTCGGTCGCGCGCAAGCCCCCTCGGTCGTGCGACGGTCGGTCGTACTGTCGCGTCATGGATATCTCCGAAGTTGCCTGGAACGAGCCCGCCCGCGCGAAGATCCTCGACGATGCCGACCACGTCCTCCGCGAGGCTGTACTCAAGGTCGCCGAACAGGACGAGGTCTCGTCCGACGACGCGTTCGCGCAGCTCAATCACCTTCTCAAGGATCGCTTCATCGACTACCAGCCGGGTCCTGACATCCGCAGGTACGCCGACGCGATCTCCGCCGGCGAGTTCCGTGGAAGCACCAGTTGACAGGAAGACCGGCTCGAGCTGATTGACTGTTGGCGAATCCAGCAGGAGTTGTCATGACCTCGTCCCGTCGTCACCCGCCCGGCCAGCTCGTCGTCGCGCCGCATGTGCGAGCCGCCCTCGATCGCGGCGAACCCGTCCTCGCCCTCGAATCGACGATCTTCACGCACGGCCTCCCTCGGCCGCGCAACCTCGAGGTGGCTCGGGAGGCGGAAGCTCGGCTGCGCGAGGGCGGCGTCGTGCCGGCCACGATCGGCGTCGTCGACGGGCGGCTTACTGTCGGCCTCTCCCCCGCCGAGATCGAGATCCTCTCGACGAATGACGACGTGGTGAAACTGAGCCTGCGCGATCTCCCCATCGCCGCCGCCAAAGGTCTGAGCGGTGGCACCACTGTCGCGGCAACCGCATTCCTCGCCAGCCGCGCCGGCATCCGGGTCTTCTCCACCGGCGGTCTCGGCGGAGTGCACCGCGACGCGCAGCACACCTTCGATGAGTCCGCCGACCTGCCGACGCTCGCCGCACTCCCCCTCGTCGTCGTGAGCGCGGGCGTCAAGTCGATCCTCGACATCCCGCTCACCCTGGAGCGCATGGAAACGCTGGGTCTCACCGTCGTCGGCTATCGCACCATCGACTATCCCGGCTTCTACATCGCCGACTCGGGGCTCGACATCGATTACTCCGCCGACTCCGCGACAGAGATCGCCGACATCGCCCGTGCTCGCGACACCCTCGGAATCGTGTCGACCCTTCTCGTCGCACGACCCGTCGACGCCGACCATCAGCTTCCGCCGCAGCTGCACGACGAGGTACTCGCCCGCGCACTCGACGCCGCCTCCGCAGCCGGGATCTCCGGCCACGACACCACGCCGTTCCTGCTGGACTACATGCAGCGCGAGACCGGGGGCCGCAGCCTCGACGTCAACGTCGCGGTGTACCGCGGCAATGTGGCGCTCGGGGCGGAGATCGCCGCCGCCCTCGCCGGCGCCGAGTGATGCTCACGGTCATCGGCGACCTCCTCGCCGACATCGTCGTTCTCGGCGCTTCCTCGCTCGAGCGGGGCACCGACAACCCCGTGACGATCACCCACACCCGGGGCGGCAGCGCCGCCAATGTCGCCGCGGCCGCCGCGCCCGCGGCATCCGTCCGATTCATCGGCAGAGTGGGAGCGGATGCCGAGGGCGAGGCGCTCGTCCACGAACTCGAGCGGTCGGGGGTCGAGGTCCGCGTCCAACGAGCCGGGCGTACCGGTTCGATCGTGATCCTCGTGGACGACGCCGCCGAACGGACGATGCTGACCGATCGTGGTGCCGCCGCCGAGCTCAGACCGGTCGATCCCGCATGGCTCGAGGGCACCCGGTGGCTGCATCTGCCGCTCTACGGGTTCGCCGACGCCCCGTCGCGGGAAGTATTGCGCTCAGCCGCGTCCTGGACGCGCGAGCGCAACCTGTCCGTCAGCCTCGATCTGTCGAGCGTGGCGACGATGCGGGCGCTCGGGAGGGAGATGCTGCACGGGCTGTTCGGGCACCTCTCCCCCACTGTCGTCTTCGCGAACGCCGATGAAGCAGCGCTCCTGGACGAGTTTTCGCCCCCCGCGCCCCCGGGCACGGTGTTCGTCATCAAGCGCGGCAACGCTCCGGTCCAGGTCCGTGACCCGAGCGGCCTCACCGAGGTCCCGGTGGAGCGGGTCGAGGACGTCGTCGACACGACCGGCGCCGGGGACGCCTTCGCCGCCGGTTACATCGTCGCCGCGCTTCGCGGCGAGGATCCCGCCGCGTGTGCCGGCGCCGGGTGCGCATCAGCGCGGGAAGCGCTCCTCCGACCGGGTGCCCTGTAGCGGGGCGCGCGCGTCACAGGGTGAGCGCGCGCTCAAGGGCCGTGGGATCGACGTAGTGATGCGTCCGGAACCCCACGCCCGCGGCGGCATGGACGTTGGCTTCCGAATCGTCGACGAAGAAGCACTGGGTGGGGTCGGTGTTCAGTGATTCCGCGACGGCGAGGAAAGCCTCACCCGCGGGTTTGGCCATGCCCAGGGTGCTGGAGTTGAACACGATGTCGAACTCGCCCGCCAGGTTCAGACGGTCAAGGTCGGCGTCCAGCCGCGACGTGGCATTGCTGAAGAGGGCGACGGTGCGGCATCCTCGTTCTCGCCGGAGAACGCGCAGCACCTCGTGATCGACACGACCTGCGGGTCGTGACCACTCCAAGACGGCGCGCCGCCCTCCGGGTCCGAACGACGCCTCGAGCCCCGCCGCGATCTGCTCGCGCCACTCCTCGTCGGTGATCTCACCGGTGATCGCTCGGTGCAGGAGGGAGATGTCGTCGAACACCGCCTCGCGGAGCCGGCCCGGGGGAAGACCATGCGCCGCCTCGGCGTCCACGATGATCGAGGCGTCCCAGATGCGGAGCACGCCGTCGAGGTCGATCACGAGCGGTCCCGGCACGCCCGAAGTCTAATCGGGGACCGTCGCCATCCCCCTTCTCATCGAGACACCGCGTTCGCGTTGACCCGACGCGATACTGCGGGTGTCTCGACGCGAATGCGGTGTCTCGACGAACCGTGCCTCGCGGGTCGCGATCGCCGAGCTGTACTCACCTAGCCCGTGGCGAAGCCGCCGTTCACCTTGAGCAGCTGCCCGTTGACCCACGAACCCTCCGGCGACAGCAGGAACCGGACGGTGTTCGCGATGTCGTCGGGGGTTCCGAGGCGCCCCGCCGGAGTGGCATCGCGGGCCCAACGCCGGATGTCGTCATCCATCCAGCCCGTGTCGATCGGGCCGGGGTTGATGACGTTCGCCCGCACGCCCCGCTCCCCGAGTTCGACGGCCGCCGCGATGACGATCCGGTCCAGTGCGCCTTTGCTCGCACCGTAGGGAAGGTTGTGCGCGGTGTGATCACTCGTCAGCGCGATGATCGATCCCGCGACTTCTCCCTCCGCGGCGTGCGGCGGCAAGCGTTCGGCGAACGCCTTGATGAGAAGCCACGTCGCCCGCGCGTTGACGGCGAAGTGGCGGTCGAAACTTGCGATGTCGGTCGTGAGGATGGAGCTGTCCACCGACTCGCAGTGAGACATCACGAGCGCACGCAGCGGACCGTCCGCCGAGGCTGAGGCAACAAGCCGCTCCGGCACGTCAGGATCCGACAGATCCGAGCGGACCACGGCCACCGCCACGCCCTGCGCCCGGCACTCGTCCGCGATGTCGTCGGGATCCGACACGCTGCGCTCGAGGCCGACGCGCTCGTCGTATTCGTCCCAGTGGTTCAGGACGAGGTTCCACCCGTCACGAGCGAGACCCAGGGCGAGCGCGGCGCCGATCGATCGGCGACGTCCGACGCCGGTGATGAGGGCGGTACCCGGCGACGACGAAGGGCTCATCCCTCGAGCCTACGGTCGGCCGGGTTCGAGTCAGAGCCCCGCGGCGTCGTCGGGGCGGCTGGTCGACTGACGGGTGACCCGCTCGTTGGTCGCGGGATCGACGGTTGTGCGGCTCACCGACTCCGTGCTGCGGCGACGAGCGAGCAGAACGATGCCGAGCAGGAAGACGAGCGCGCCGGCACCCATCAGGATGTAGCCGATCATGTCGAGGTTGATCCACTCGACCTGCACGTTGACGGCGAAGGCCAGGATGGCCCCGATGGCGAACAGCGCGATACCAGCACCAATGCTCATGGGTCTTCCCTTTCCGGGTTTGCGAGGGTCATACGCCCTTCACTGTGGCGCGGATCGGCATCACCGCGCACCCTCTTGACACACGGCAGTCTGATGCGGCAGGTCGGAGGGGCGGCCTAGGCTTCGGGCATGACTCCGGTGATCTTCCACACAGCGACGACGCTGAACGGATTCCTGGCCGACGACGCCGATTCACTCGATTGGCTCTTCGCCACCCCCGGTGCTGATGAGGCGGAGAGCGACTTCTCCACCTTCCTCGAGACGGTCGGTGTTCTCGTCATGGGGTCGACGACATACAACTGGGTCGTGGAGCACGAGGACCTCCTCTCACACCCCGACCGGTGGACGGACATCTACGGCGACCGCCCGACGTGGGTGTTCACTTCCCGCGATCTCCCCCGCATCGAGGGAGCAGATGTGCGGTTCGTCCAGGGCGAGGTGGCACCGCACTGGGCTGGGATTCGCGACGCGGCGGGCGACCGCGCGGTCTGGATCGTGGGCGGGGGCGACCTCGCGGGCCAGTTCGCCGACGCGGATCTGCTGACGGAGATCCGGGTGTCGATCGCCCCGGCCACCCTGCCCTCCGGCCGTCCCCTACTCCCCCGCCGCATCGGCCCCGATCGGTTGCGGCTGGAGGGGATGACGCGGGCCGGCCAGTTCGCCGAGCTGCGGTACTCGGTGCGTCCGGCGTGATCCGCGCTCGGTGGTGTGTCCCAGGCGTCAGACCGACGACGGGGTGAGGGTCACCCAATCGGCGTACTTCGGCGCACGACCGTCGCCCGATGAAGTCCCCGTCAGTCGCCGACGCATCCACGGGCCGAGGTGCTCCCGGTAGTAGTCCCGGCGCCCGAGCTGCCCGAGGTCGAGTTCGGGGAGCGACCACCAGTCGGCCGGCGGGGTGAAGCCGAGCGCCGTCAGCACGCGCGCTGCGACCCGATGGTGACCGCGGCTGTTCATGTGCAGTCGGTCGGGAGACCAGAACGGCGGGGCGGACAGTTCGCGATCGGGCCAGTTGAGGGCGCGGATGACATCCGGACGATCGTCCACCCGTCCGACCACCGCGATCGAGAGGAGGTCGCCGCGGCGCTGGATGACGCGGCTGAGCGGAAGCTGGGGCGAGGGGTTCGCTCCCGACAGCAGGATCAGCTGCACGCCCTCCTCGTCGCAGCGGCGCAGGACCTGACTGAACGCGTCGGCGATACGCCGGATGGAGGTGCGCGGTCGGAGCATGTCGTTGCCGCCGCCGTTGAACGACAGGTGCGTGGGCTTCAGCGCCAGTGCGGGCTCGAGCTGCTCTTCGACGATCGGCCAGACGAGCTTGCCGCGGATCGCGAGGTTGGCGTACTCGACCGGCTG
Organism: Microbacterium sp. AK009; assembly: GCF_013410955.1. Lineage (GTDB taxonomy): Bacteria > Actinomycetota > Actinomycetes > Actinomycetales > Microbacteriaceae > Microbacterium. The sequence continues at coordinate 80,138 of NZ_JACCCG010000002.1, forward strand.
CCCGCTCGCATCCGCCCACCCCTGAGCGGCAAGGTCCGCCCATCCGCGCGTCCGGCCGTCGGGGAGCTCGTCTCCGACACCCTCTGTGAACGAGTCGCCGATCGCGACGTAGCGCACTGCAGCCATCAGACCACCCTACGCACGGTCAGCGGTCATCCAGCGCGCGGCCCCTCCGATCGACCAATCCCCACGCGCCGGCGGCGGCGACGGCGAAGAAGGCCGCGAACACGATGAAGAGCACCGGCGCACCGCCGAGGACCAGGAGGGGTGGCACCGCCAGCGGCGCGAGGATGGAGGCGATCCGCCCGATCCCGGCGGCCCATCCGGCGCCGGTGGCGCGCACCGAGGTCGGATAGGTCTCCGGGGTGATCGCGTAGAGGGCGCCCCAGGCCCCGAGGTTGAAGAACGACAGCGCCATCCCGGTGCCGATCACTGCTGCCTCGCTGGTGGCGGTGCCGAACAGCACCGCGGCGACCGCGGACCCGACGAGGAACACCGACAGGGTCACCCGACGACCCCACACCTCGATCAACCAGGCCGCCGCCGCATACCCCGGCAGCTGGGCGAGCGTGATGATCAAGGTGAACCCGAACGAGCGCACCAGGTCGTACCCCTGCGACACGAGGATCGAGGGGATCCAGATGAAAGCGCCGTAGTAGCTGAAGTTCACGCAGAACCACACCAGCCAGAGACTGAGGGTGCGCAACCGGAACTCCACGCTCCACAGGGCCGCGACCCCGCTGCGAACCGTCGAGGCGCCCGCCGGTTCGACCGGAGCCGGATCTGCGGCCCCGCCTGCGCGGAAGAGAGCGGGCGAGGCCGCGAAGGAGTCCGCCACGTCCGCGGCATGCGCGGTGCGGCCGCGTCGCTCGAGCCAGCGGGCAGACTCGGGCAAACCCCACCGCACCACGAGCGCGTACACCGCAGGGATCGCCCCGAGGGCGAACGCCCACCGCCACCCGTTCTCCGATGCCGGGATCACGAAGTATCCGATCAGCGCGGCGGCAGTCCAGCCCACCGCCCAGAAGGCCTCGAGGACGACGATCACGCGGCCGCGGATGCGCGCGGGAGCGAACTCGCTGACGTAGGTGGACGCGACGGGCAGTTCGGCGCCGAGACCGAGTCCGACGATGAAGCGGAGCACCAGCAGCGCAGCCACTCCCCCGACCAGCGCACTCGCCCCGGTCGCGAGGCCGTAGACGAGCAGCGTGACCGCGAAGACCGAGCGACGTCCGATGCGGTCGGCCAGCAGACCGCCGAGGCTGGCCCCGACGGCCATGCCGAGGAAGCCCGCCGAGGCGATGAGGGAGGTCTCGGTGCCCGTGAGGCTCCACTGCTGAGCGAGGACGGCGATGACGAAGGAGATGAGCCCCACGTCCATCGCGTCCAGCGCCCACCCCACTCCCGAGCCGGTCAGGACCCGGAGGTGTCTGCGGGTGAAGGGGAGGCCGTCGAGGCGGTCACTGACCGACTCGGGGGCCGTGCGAATGCTCACGCAGTCATGTTAGGACGCTGCCGTCGCTGCCGGCAGTGACGTCGCATCCGCGGCCTGCGCCTCGGCCACCAGCTCGCGCACGCGCGGAATCACCTGGGTGCCGAACAGCTCGATCGAGTGCATGAGCTTCTCGTGCCCGAGCGTGCCGTTGGAGTATTTCAGGTCGAAGCGATCGAGCCCGAGGGTGAGGACGGTGTCGGCGATCTTGCGGGCGACGCGTTCGGGCGAGCCGGCATAGATGGCGCCCTCTCCGACATCCTGCTGGAAGCGGAGACGGTTGTAGGGGGGCCAGCCCCGCTCGCGTCCGATCGTCGAGAACATGACGTCGAAGGCAGGATAGGCCTCCTCCCACGCCTGCTCATCGGTGTCGGCGATGTGGCCGGGCGAGTGCACCCCGATCGGGCGCGAGTCGTGGCCGAAGGATGCCAGCGATCGGCGGAACAGCTCGGCGTACGGCGCGAAGCGAGCAGCGGGCCCGCCGATGATGGCGAGCATGAGGCCGAAGCCGTAGCGCGCCGTCCGGACGACCGACTCGGGCGAGCCACCCACCCCGACCCAGGCCGGCATTCCGCTCTCGGTCTTGGGGAACACATCGACGTTCGACAGGCCCCGGCGGGTCGTCCCCTCCCAGGTCACCGGCTGCTCGGTGAGCAGCTGAGCGAACAGGTCGAGCTTCTCCTCGAACAGAACCTCGTAGTCCTTGAGCTCGTAGCCGAACAGCGGGAACGACTCCGTGAACGATCCACGCCCGAGGATCGGCTCGGCACGGCCGTTCGAGAGGGCGTCGAGGGTCGCGAAGCGCTGGTAGACGCGGACCGGCTCGTCCGAGGACAGGACGGTCACCGCGGTGCCGAGACGGATGTCGCGCGTTCGCGACGCGATCGCGGCGAGAACGACCTCGGGGCTCGAGACGGCGTACTCGCGGCGGTGGTGCTCCCCCACGCCGAAGAACGAGATGCCCACCTCGTCGGCGAGCACTGCCTGGTCGACGAGGTTGCGCAGGGTCTGCGCCTGCGACAGCTCTTGGCCGTCCGCATCGACGGTGACGTCCCCGAACGTATGGAGTCCGAACTGGATCATGATCGCCCTTTCTCGATGGCCCCCGGGGGGCCTATTCAGACGAATACAACACTGCGGCTACCAGACTATTCCTCCGGGGACGCCACCGCACACCTCAGCGTGAGAGCGCCGTGCGAAGGGTGTCCAGGCCCACACCGCCGATGTCGAGCGCCTTCTTGTGGAACGCCTTGAGGTCGGCATCCGCGCCGTTCGCCTCACGATAGTCATCGCGCAGCTGCTCCCAGATGCGCTGCCCGACTTTGTACGATGGCGCCTGGCCCGGCCAGCCGAGATAGCGGTTGACCTCGAACTGCACGAACTCGTCGGACATGTTGACGTTGCGGCGCATGAACTCCAGCGCGAACGGGGCGTCCCACGCGCCCTCGCCGTCGGGGCGCTGCTTCTCGAGGTGCACGCCGATGTCGAGCACGACGCGCGCGGCGCGCATGCGCTGACCGTCGAGCATCCCGAGCCGATCGGCGGGGTCATCGAGGTACCCCAGCTGCTCCATGAGGCGTTCGGCGTAGAGCGCCCACCCCTCGGCGTGGCCCGACGGGCCGGCCAGCAGGCGACGCCACGAGTTCAGCTGCGCCCGGTTGTAGACCGCCTGCGCGATCTGGAGGTGATGACCCGGGACACCCTCGTGGTACACGGTGGTGAGTTCGCGCCAGGTGTCGAACTCCGTGACACCCTCCGGCACCGACCACCACATGCGCCCGGGACGGGAGAAGTCGTCGGTGGGACCGGTGTAGTAGATGCCGCCCTCGTTCGTCGGGGCGATCATGCATTCCAGGCGGCGGATCGGCTCGGCGATGTCGAAGTGGGTCTTGCCGAGTTCCGCGACGGCGCGGTCGCTGGTCTCCTGCATCCACTTCTGCAGCGCCTCGGTGCCGTGGAGCTTCCGCGACGGATCCTCCTCCAAGAACGCCACCGCTTCTTCCACCGACGCGCCCGGCTTGATCTCGTCGGCGATCTGCTCCTGCTCGGCGACCATGCGGGCGAGCTCTTCCACGCCCCATTCGTAGGTCTCATCGAGGTCGATCGTGGCACCGAGGAATCGGCGCGACATCAGCGCGTAGACCTCTCGACCGACAGCGTCCTTCTCGGTCGCCGCCGGGGCGAGCTCACCGGTGAGGAAGGACGCCAGCTCGTCGTAGGCGACCCGGGCGGCACCGGCGCGGTCGGACAATTCACGGGCCAGGGACGCCGGGAGCTGGCCCTCGGCCGGAGCGGCGTTGCCGACGAATGTCGTGAAGAAGCCCCCGTCGGCGGTGTAGCGGGCGATCTGGGTCGCGACTTCGACCACCTGACGGCGGGCGGGAACCACCCCCTGCGCGATCCCCTCACGGAGGGTGGAGATGTATCCGTGCACCGCATCGGGCAGGGCCGACATCCGCGTGCTGATGACCGACCAGTCCTCGGCGCTGTCTGTCGGCATGAGGTCGAACACGGCTCGGATGTCCTGCGCGGGAGAGGCGATGACGTTGAGGTCGCGGAGGTGCCACCGCGCCTCGTCGAGCTCGATCTGGAGGTCGAGCTCGCGGGTGAGATCCTCCTTGGTCACGGCGTCGATGTCGTCGGCGGGGGTCGCGCTCGCCAGAGCCGCGCGCACCTTCTTCGCCTCCTCGATCACGCGGGCCTGACCCTCAAGCGAGTAGTCGCCGTAGCGATGGTTGTGCTCGGATCGACCGATGTACGTCGCCAGCGACGGATCGAGTTCGGCCAGAGTGTCGACCCACGCCTCGGCGATCGTGTCGATCGGCGTGGGGGTGCGGGATGCGTCTGTCATACCCCTGAGCCTATGCACGCCGCTCGGCCGAGCGCCAACGCCGCGGCGGTGCGTCTGACCGCGGTCGGGGTCGGTCAGTGGCCCGCGGCGTTCCAGTCGGCGCCGCGACCGATCTGCACGTCGAGCGGAACGGTCAGCTCCGCCGCATCCGCCATCCGCTCCCGAACGATCCGCTCCGCCGCATCCCACTCCCCCGGGGCCACCTCGACGACGAGTTCGTCGTGGATCTGCAGGAGCACACGCGAACCGAGTCCCTGCGAGGTCAGATCGTCGTGGATGCGGAACAGGGCCACCTTCATGATGTCGGCGGCGCTGCCCTGGATCGGCGCGTTCAGAGCCGCCCGCTCGGCGTTCTCGCGCAGCACCCGGTTGGGGCTGTTGAGGTCGGGGAAGGGCCGCCGGCGACCGAAGATCGTCTCGGTGTAGCCATCGATGCGGGCCTTCTCGACGGAGGTGCGCAGATAGTCGCGCACCGCGCCGAACCGTGCGAAGTACTCGAGCATCAGTTCTCGCGCTTCGGACTGCTCGATCCGCAGCTGCTTGGAGAGCCCGAACGCCGAGAGCCCGTACACCAGACCGTACGACATCGCCTTAACCTTCGTCCGCATCGCCGGGGTGACGTCTTCGGGGGCCACACCGAAGACGCGTGCGCCCACGAACCGGTGGGTGTCCTCACCCGAGTTGAATGCCTCGATGAGGCCGGGGTCCTCGGACAGATGCGCCATGATGCGCATCTCGATCTGAGAGTAGTCGGCGGTCAGCAGCGCCTCGTAGCCTTCGCCCACCTCGAACGCCGAGCGGATGCGGCGGCTCTCCTCCGTGCGGATCGGGATGTTCTGGAGGTTGGGGTCGGTGCTCGAGAGCCGGCCGGTCTGCGATCCCGTCTGGAGGTAGGTGGTGCGGATCCGGCCGTCGTCGCCGATCGCCACGTCGAGCGATTCGATGATCTGGCGGAGTTTCGTCGCCTCTCGATGCTGGAGCAGCAGGCTCAGGAACGGATGCGGGTGGGATTCCTGCAGATCGGCGAGCACCGCGGCATCCGTGGAGTATCCGGTCTTGGTCTTCCGGGTCTTCGGCAGTTGGAGCTCGTCGAAGAGCACCTGCTGGAGCTGCTTGGGCGACCCGAGGTTCACCTCTCGTCCGATGGCCGCGTAGGCCTCCTGGGCGATCCGGTCGGCCCGGTCGCCCAGCTCACCCGAGAACTCCGACAGCTTCGCGTGCGAGACCGCCACGCCGGCGAGCTCCATGTCGGCGAGGGTCTGCAGGGTGGGCAGCTCGATATCGGTCAGGACGGAGAGGACGGATGCCGCGAGTTGCGACCGCTGCGCCTCGGCGACGCGCAGCGTGAACCATGACAGCTGTCCCGGGGTCGCACCCTCGGTCTCGGGGACGAGCTGGGCGGGGTCGGCCTCGGGGAGCTTCTCGCCGAGGAAGCGATCGGTGAGGTCGGCGAGGGACTTGTCGGGGAAGCTGGGTCGCAGCAGCCAGCCCGCCAGGATCGTGTCGAAGACGAGTCCCCCGAGACGGATGCCCTCGCGACGCAGCGCCTTGACCTGCGACTTGGCGTCGGTGAGCACCTTCGGTGACTCCGAGAGCAGCCACGGCGTGAGGGCGGCGGCGATCTCTTCGGACCAGGTCGCTTCGACCGCGGCATCGGCGGTGGCGAGCCCGATGCGGTGCGGTCGCCCGTTTTCGGCGACGAGGGTCAGGGCGACGTCGCCCGACGCCTCGTCGACCCAGGCCGCCAGGGCCGACGAATCCGGCTCGGAGGGCGTGGGTGCCGTGGCTGTGGGGACGGCGGCCTGCGCCGACATGGCCTGATCGACGCCCGCGGCCTCGAAGACGCGCGGCAGAAGCGTGCGGAACTCCAGCTGCGCGAAGATCTCTCGGACGGCCTGGGCATCGATCGGCTGCACCGCGAGGTCGGCGGGACCCACGGGGAGATCGACGTCGGTGAGGAGCGCGTTCAACTGTCGATTGCGACGCACGTCGTCGAGGTGCGCGCGGAGATTGTTCCCCACCACGCCGGTCACCTTGTCGGCCTGTGCGAGGAGGTCATCGAGCGAGCCGAACTGGTTGAGCCACTTCACCGCCGTCTTCTCGCCTACCTTCGGCACTCCGGGAAGGTTGTCGCTGGTCTCGCCGACGAGGGCCGCGACGTCGGGGTACATCGCCGGTTCGACGCCGTAACGCTCGCGCACCGCCTCGGTGTCGTAGCGCTTGAGCTGCGACACGCCCTGCACGTTGGGGTACAGCAGCGTGATGTCGTCGGTGACCAGCTGAATCGTGTCCCGGTCTCCCGAGCAGACGAGGACGTGGAAGCCCTCGGCCGCTCCCCGCGTGGCGAGCGTGGCGAGGATGTCATCGGCTTCGATGTCCTCCTGCTCGAGCACGGGGATGCTCATCGCCGCCAGGCACTCCTTGAGCAGCGGGATCTGGCCCTGGAACTCCTTGGGAGTCTCGGAGCGGTTGGCCTTGTACTCGGCGTACTGGCGCGTCCGGAACGACTGGCGCGAGGTGTCGAAAGCGACGGCCAGATGCGTGGGCTTCTCGGCCTTGATGAGGTTGATGAGCATCGCCAGGAACCCGTAGATCCCGTTGGTGTGCTGCCCGTCCTTGGTCGAGAAGTTGTCGACCGGGAGGGCGTAGAACGCCCGATAGGCCAGGGAGTGGCCGTCCACGACGAGGAGGGTAGGCTTTGCGGAGTCCGTCACCCTGACAGCCTAGACGCGGGGTGAGACACCCCCCGAGCCAGGAACAGCCGATGACCGACACCGTCGACAGCGCCTCTGATCAGCTCGGCTGGGCCGAGGCCCGGGGCATCGGAGCACTCGCCGAGAAGATGGGCTTCGAGTGGCTGGAGTTCACCGCCGAGCGGTGCGTGGCACGGATGCCGGTCGCGGGCAACACACAGCCGGTGGGGCTCTTCCACGGTGGCGCGTACGTCGTGCTCGGCGAGTCGCTCGGCTCGATGCACGCCAACTTCCACGCCGGGCCCGGGCGGCTCGCGGTCGGCGTCGACATCAACGCCACGCACACCCGATCCGCGACCTCCGGCTTCGTCACGGGCGTCTGCACACCGCTGCACCTCGGGCGAAGCGTCGCCGTGCACGAGATCGTCGTGACCGACGATGAAGGACGGCGTTGCTCGACGGTGCGGATCACCAACCACATCAAGGACGTGGCCACCCGCGGCTGAACGCTCTGTCAGGCGGGTTTGCGCGCGATGATCGTGAAGGTCGCGGGAATGCGATCGCGGACACCCTCGGGCCACATCCATCCGTGGTCCACGGGGACCATTCGCCCGCTGAACCGCCAGGGGAGCACCCGTCCCTCATCGAGCTTCTCGATACGAAGCCCAGCGGAGATGAGGGCGTTGATCGTCTCGGAGAGCGGATGCGGCCACTCGTACGTTCGCGAGTGTGCGACCTTGCCGTCACCGGCGTAGGTGGAATCGTCGTCCCACATCTGCGCCGTGCCGTCTGCGAAGTAGCGGTGCCGCACAAGATCGTCGTCGGCATCCTCGTCGATCGTGTAGAGCATCGGATGCCCGTCGCGGATGTAGAACAGTCCCCCTGGACGCAGCAGGGCCGCGATCTGCATGGCCCAGCGATCGAGGTCGCGAAGCCAGCCGATCGTTCCCACGCTGGTGTAGACGATGTCGAAATCGCCGCTCACGTGCGCTCGGGCTTCGAGCACGTCGCCGAGGACCCAGGTCACATCGACACCGGCGCGTTCCGCCAGCCGCGCCGCGACCTCGAGGGCACGGTCGCTGAAATCCACCGCCGTCACCCGCGCACCGACTCGGGCGAGTGAGACGGTGTCCGTACCGATATGGCACTGCAGGTGACAGAGGTCCTTACCGTCCAGCGTGCTCACGTAGGGCAGCAGCACCGTCAGATCATCGGTGACCACGTCCGACAGGTGGCGCGGATCGTCGAAGGCCTCGAGGCCGTAAGCCTCCTCATGAAGAGCGGCCCGGTCCTGCCAGTTCGCGAGGTTGATCGCTCGCGCATCCTCCCAGGCGATCTGCACTCGGTCTGCGTGTGAGACGGGGCTTTCCGCGGGAGGGTGATCGCTCACTTCTTCGGGGCGAGCTGTTCGATGATCGCCTTCGCGACATCCTGCATCGTGAGGCGGCGATCCATCGACGCCTTCTGGATCCAGCGGAACGCTTCGGGCTCGGTGAGGCCCATCTTCTCGTTCAGCAGCCCCTTCGCGCGGTCGACGAGCTTGCGCGTCTCGAAACGCTCCACCATGTCGGCGACCTCGGCCTCGAGTGTGATGATCTGCTCGTGGCGAGCCAGCGCGATCTCGATGGCGGGGAGCAGATCGTTCGGGGTGAAGGGCTTGACGACGTAGGCGAGCGCTCCGGCCTCGCTCGCGCGCTCGACGAGCTCTTTCTGGCTGAAGGCGGTCAGGAGCACCACGGGGGCGATGTGATTCTTGCTGAGTTTCTCGGCGGCGCTGATGCCGTCCAGCTGCGGCATCTTGACGTCCATGATCACGAGGTCGGGGCGCAGCTCGGTGGCCAGCTGGACGGCGGTCTCACCATCGCCGGCCTCTCCGACGACGTCGAAGCCGTTGTCGCGGAGGATCTCGACGATGTCGAGGCGGATGAGCGACTCATCCTCGGCGACGACGACCCGGCGGGGGGCGGATGCGGCGGCCTGCTCTTGCCCGGTCTGGTCTTGCCCGGCCTGCTCTGACTCAGTCACCCCGCAATCCTACGGCTTCCCGCGGGCGGCCCCGCAATCGGGGCCGCGCGCTGCGATAAGGTCGAGGGCGGACGCGGCGGCTCGCCGCGAGCCGGTGTGGCGGAATGGCAGACGCGACCGACTCAAACTCGGTTGCCCGAAAGGGCGTGTGGGTTCGACTCCCACCACCGGCACTGTATTCGGCGCGCCACCGGCTCACGCGCCGTAGAACTGGTGGCCGAGGGCCTTGCTCTTCAGCGCTTCGAACTCGCCCGGGGTGATGGCCCCCGCATCGCGCAGCTCCGCGGCCTTTGCGATGTCGTCCGCGGGGCTGACTGACGGCGCTGGCCGATAGTCGTCGTCCTCGGACACCGATCGAGGTGCCGCCGCCTGGGATCGCTCCGCCATCCCCCGGCCCCTGGCGACGATGTAGACCAAAGCGGTCAGAAGCGGCACGAAGACCAGCGCGACGATCCACAGCGCCTTGAACCAGCCGTTCAGCCGATGGTCGCGGAATAGATCGGTGATGATGACGATGACGACGTAGAGGTAGGCGACGAGATAGAACGCCCACAGCATGAGCCAGATGAGATCGGTGATGTAGGGCATCGTCGCTCCTCGCCTCGAGGTGTGGTCTCAGCGTAGCGATGACGATGTCCCGTCGGGAGAGGCGTCGCCGGAGTGGTCCGTCATCGATTGTCAATCCCCCGAAGATGCCGCACGGCGAGTGCCACGATGATCCGGCCCCGGGGGAAGGACAGGATGTCGAGGATGTCGATCGCTCGCGCTGCGCGCGAGCTCTACGGTTGGGAAGAACTTCGAGATGGGCAGGAGGAGGCCGTCAGCGCACTTCTGGGCGGCCGCGACGTGGTGGCAGTGCTGCCCACGGGTGCAGGCAAGTCCGCCGTCTATCAGCTCGCGGGAGCACTCCGGGAGGGCATGACGATCGTCGTCTCTCCCCTGATCGCCCTGCAGGCCGATCAACTCGCCGGTCTCGCCGAGACTCCTCACGCTCCGCGCGGCGCGATGCTCAACTCCACGATCGGAGATCGCGCAACCGAGAAGCTGTGGCAGGAGATCGCGGCCGACGAGGTGGAGTTCCTCTTCCTGGCTCCCGAACAGCTCGCGAAGGATGACGTGCTCGATCGACTGTCGGAGGTGGCGATCGGTCTGTTCGTCGTCGACGAGGCGCACTGCGTCGCGAGCTGGGGACATGATTTCCGCCCCGATTACCTCGGGCTCGGCGACGTTCGCGAACGTCTGGGCCACCCGCCCGTCGTGGCGCTGACGGCCACCGCTGCCGCACCCGTGCGCGAGGAGATCGTCGAACGCCTCCGCATGGACGATCCGCTCCTTGTCGTGCGGGGGGTCGACAGACCGAACATCGACCTCGATGTGCGAAGGTTCTCCGAGGAAGCCGAGAAGGAGCGTCAGCTGCGGGAGTTCGTTCCGACGCTTCCCCGCCCCGGCCTCGTCTACACCTCGACCCGTCGGGACGCCGAGAGACTCACGCAGAGTCTTCGCGAGCGTGGGGTTCGTGCCGAGACCTATCACGCCGGCCTCTCCGCGAAGGAGCGGCGGCGGACGCACGAGCAGTTCCTCGACGACGAGGTCGACGTCGTGGTCGCCACGAACGCGTTCGGCATGGGCATCGACAAACCCGACGTGCGCTTCGTCGTCCACGCCGCTGTGCCCGAATCGCTGGATGCCTACACCCAGGAGACCGGACGCGCAGGCAGAGACGGCGAACCGGCGCAGGCGGTGCTCTTCTACCGATCCGAGGATCTCGGGATCCGGAAGTACTTCACCACCCGTACCGTCGACATCGAGGCCGTCAGCCGGGTGTACCGCGCCCTCGTGAAGGCCGGCACACCGCTGCGGGTGCGCGCACTCGCCGAGAAGGTCGGGCTCCCGACGCGTCGCGTCACCGGCCTGGTCAACCTCCTCGTCGAGGCAGGAGTGGTCGCGGTGGATCAGAAGGGCGCGACGATCATCGCGGTCCGTCGACCGAAGGAGGCCGCTGCCCTCGTGCGGGAAGCCGCCGAGCGGCGGGAGCGCATCGAACGGTCGCGCCTGGACGTCATGCGTCGGTACGCCGAAACGAGGGACTGCCGTCGACGGGTCCTGCTGAGTTACTTCGGAGACGACAGACCCGAGTCCTGCGGCAACTGCGACACGTGCCGTGGCGGCACCGCCGAGGAGGCCGGCCCGGACGCCGCCGACGCGCCGTTTCCCGCGGGCGCCGAGGTCGACCACGTCGAGTGGGGACGCGGGAGCGTCGTGGATGTCGAGGACGACCGTCTGACCGTCTTCTTCGGCGAGCAGGGGTACAAGGTCCTCCAGCTGGCCGTGGTGGAAGAACGAAGCCTCCTCACGCGTGTTGCGTGAGGAGGCTCGCTGGGAGACTGAAGCTCAGTCCCTCGTCTGATAGATCGGGGCCGCGCCATGCACGGCGTCGCCGACCTTGTGGATGCGGATGTCGTTGGTCGACCCCACAATCCCGGGGGGCGACCCGGAGATCACGACGACCTTGTCGCCGACCTTCGCCAGGTCGTTCGCGAGCAGGTAATCGTCCACCTGGATGAACATGCGGTCGGTGTGCGGAACGTGCTCGACGAGTGTCGAGCGGATCCCCCACGTGATCGCCATGCGACGACGGATCGCCGGTTCGGGCGTGAATCCGATCATGGGGATCTTCGGACGCAGGCGCGACATGCGACGAGCGGTGTCACCGGACTCGGTGAAGATGCAGAGGTACTTCGCCTCGACGAAGTCCGCGACCTCCATCGCGGCGAGCGTGATCGCACCGCCCTGGGTCCGCGGCTTGGTGGTCAGCGGCGCGATGCGCTCGAGCCCGTGGTCCTCGGTCGACTCGACGATGCGCGCCATCGTCTCGACGACCTTCACCGGGTAGTCCCCGACGCTGGTCTCACCCGAGAGCATGACAGCGTCAGCGCCGTCGAGGACGGCGTTGGCGACGTCGCTGGTCTCGGCGCGCGTCGGCACCGGGTTGTTGATCATCGATTCGAGCATCTGGGTGGCGACGATGACGGGCTTGGCCATCCGGCGGCAGAGTTCGACAGCGCGCTTCTGCACGATCGGCACCGCCTCCAGCGGAAGCTCCACGCCGAGGTCTCCGCGGGCGACCATGATGCCGTCGAAGGCGTCGATGATCTCCTCGAGGTTGTCCACCGCCTGCGGCTTCTCGATCTTGGCGATCACGGGGACGCGGCGCCCCTCCTCGGCCATGATGACGTGCACGCGCTGGATGTCCTTGGCGTTGCGCACGAAGGAGAGGGCGATGAAGTCCGCGCCGATCCGCAGGCCCCAGCGGAGGTCGGCTTCGTCCTTCTCCGACAGCGCGGGGACGTTCACGGCCACGCCCGGCAGGTTGATGCCCTTGTTGTTCGACACCGCGCCGGCGACGACGACACGCGTCGTCACGACGGGTCCCTCGACGTCGACGACCTCGACGCGGACCTTGCCGTCGTCGATCAGGAGAAAGTCGCCCGGCTTGACGTCGCCGGGGAGTCCCTTGAAGGTCGTCGAGACGAGCTCCTTGGTGCCTGCGACATCCTCCGTGGTGATCTTGAAGATGTCACCCACGGCGAGCTCGTGAGGACCGTCGGCGAAGCGACCGAGGCGGATCTTCGGACCCTGGAGGTCGACGAGGACCCCGACCGGGCGACCGGCGTCGTCGGCGGCCTTGCGGACATTGGCGAAGTTGGCCTCGTGCACGGTGTAGTCACCGTGACTGAGGTTCAGCCGTGCGATGTCCACCCCGGCGTCGATGATCGCGCGGACCATGTCATAGGAGGAAGTAGCAGGACCCAAAGTGGCGACGATCTTGGCGCGTCTCATCCGTGTGTGAACTCCGAGTGATGGGGGAAGTGGCGAAGGGCCGGGGCAAGCCTACGCGGGCTGCAGCCCGATGGCGACATCGTTCGGGTGAACGGGCGCCGGCAGGTCGGTGCTGCCCATGAGGTATTCGTCGACAGCCGCAGCCGCCGCGCGCCCCTCGGCGATCGCCCAGACGATGAGCGATTGGCCGCGCCCGGCGTCGCCGGCGACGAACACCCCGGGAGCGGATGTCTGGTAGACGGCGTCGCGCTCGACGCTCCCTCGCGACCCGAACTGCGTACCGAGCTGATCGGCCAGGTGCGTGCGCTCGGGGCCGGTGAAGCCCATGGCGATCAGCACGAGATCGGCGGGGATCTCGCGCTCCGTGCCCGACTTCGGCACGCGTCGCCCATCGCGGTACTCGGTCTCAGCCACGCGCAGCGCGCGGACCTCGCCGACGGCGTTCGCGAGGAACTCGACGGTCGACGCGAGGTACTGACGCTCCCCACCCTCTTCGTGCGCAGAGGCGATCTCGAACAGATTCGGCATCGTCGGCCAGGGCTGATCCTCGGGGCGCTCCTCAGGCGGCTGCTTGCCGATCGCGAGGTTGGTCACGCTCAGGGCTCCCTGCCGGTGGGCGGTGCCGATGCAGTCGGCTCCGGTGTCGCCGCCACCGATGACCACGACGTGCTTTCCCTCCGCGGTGATCTGGTTGGGCACCGCGTCGCCGGCCACGGCCTTGTTCGACTCGACGAGATACTCCATCGCGAAGTGGACGCCGGCGTGGTCGCGACCGGGGATCGCGAGGTCACGCGGCACGGTCGCCCCGGTGGCGATGACGACAGCGTCGTACCGCGCGCGCAGGTCGCTCCACGAGATGTCCACGCCGATCTCCACGCCCGCGCGGAACCTGGTGCCCTCGTCGCGCATCTGACGAAGACGCGCCTCAAGATGACGCTTCTCCATCTTGAAGTCGGGGATGCCGTAGCGAAGCAGCCCGCCGATGCGGTCGTCACGCTCATAGACGGCCACGGTGTGGCCTGCCCGGGTCAGCTGCTGTGCCGCGGCGAGGCCCGCCGGACCCGAACCGACGACGGCGACCGTCTTGCCGGTGAGGCGCGCGGGGGGCTCGGGCTCGACCCAGCCCTGTGAGAAGGCCTCGTCGATGATCGAGACCTCGACCTGCTTGATGGTCACCGGAGGCTGGTTGATGCCCAGCACACACGAGCTCTCGCACGGCGCGGGGCAGAGCCTACCGGTGAACTCGGGGAAGTTGTTCGTCGCGTGCAGGCGCTCGATCGCCGCGCGTCCCTCGCCCCGCCACACCAGGTCGTTCCACTCCGGTATGAGGTTCCCCAGGGGACATCCCTTGTGGCAGAACGGCACACCGCAGTCCATGCAACGACCGGCCTGGCGCCGGAGGACCGCCGAGTCCCCCGGCTCGTAGACCTCCTTCCAGTCCATGATCCGCACGGGGATAGGCCGCCGAGGCGGCAGCTCTCGCTCGGTCACCTTCAGAAAGCCTTTGGGGTCAGCCACCCGTCACCTCCAGGATGCGGCTCCATACGACGTCGCCATCGGGATCGAGTCCTTGATCCAGCGCCTCCTGCCGTGTCTGCAGGACGGCGGCGTAATCGCGCGGGACGACACGGACGAAGTTCTGCGCTTCGCGCTCGAAGTCGTCGAGCAGGCGCTCTGCCAGTTCGGATCCGGTCTCCTTGACATGCTGTTCGAGCAGATCGCGGAGCATCTCGACGTCACCGGCGCCGAGCTCGCCGAGCACGAGCTCGCCCGACGCGATCGCCTCCCGGTTGACGAGCTTCCGGTCGAGTCGGTAGACGTATGCCGTGCCCCCCGACATCCCGGCACCGAGATTGCGCCCGGTCTCTCCCAGGATGACGGCGAGGCCTCCGGTCATGTACTCCAGGGCGTGATCGCCGACACCCTCGACGACCGCGGTCGCCCCGGAGTTGCGGACGAGGAACCGCTCCCCCACGACGCCCCGGAGGAACATGGTGCCCTGGGTCGCGCCGTAGCCGATCACGTTTCCGGCGATGACGTTCTTCGACGCGTCGAAGGACGCACCGCGCGGCGGACGGACGACGATCTGACCGCCCGACAGACCCTTGCCGACGTAGTCGTTCGAGTCGCCCTCGAGCCGCAGTGTGATCCCCGCCGGCATGAATGCGCCGAAGGACTGCCCCGCCGATCCGGTCAGGTTCACGGTGATCGAGCCCGAGGGCAGACCGTTCTCTCCCCGGGCGCGGGTGACGTGATGCCCCAGAAGGGTGCCGACCGCGCGCTCGGTGTTGCGGATCGGCAGATCGATCGTCACCGAGCCGCCGCGTTCGATCACGTCGCGGGCCCGCTCGAGGAGGACCGTGTCGAAGTGCTCCTCCAGCTCGTGCAGCTGGGCGCGCCGGTGCCGCCGCGGCTCATCCTCGGCGAAGTTCGGACCGTGCAGCACGGGTGCGAGGTTGAGGCCGCTGGCCTTCCAGTGCTCGATGGCGCCGTTCACGTCGAGCATCTCGGCGTGGCCGATGGCCTCCTCGAGGGAGCGGAACCCCAGCTCCGCGAGGTACTCGCGCACTTCCTGGGCGACGAACTCCATGAAGTTCACCACGAACTCCGGCTTGCCGTTGAAGCGGGCACGCAGCGTCGGGTTCTGCGTCGCGACGCCGACCGGGCAGGTGTCGAGGTGGCACACGCGCATCATGATGCACCCCGAGACCACGAGCGGTGCGGTGGCGAAGCCGAACTCCTCCGCGCCCAGGAGCGCGCCGATGATCACGTCGCGTCCGGTCTTGAGCTGACCGTCGACCTGGACCACCACCCGGTCGCGCATGCCGTTGAGCATGAGCGTCTGCTGGGTCTCGGCCAGTCCCAGCTCCCACGGGGTGCCCGCATGCTTGAGCGAGTTGAGCGGGCTCGCACCCGTGCCGCCGTCATGTCCCGAGATGAGGATGACGTCGGCCAGCGCCTTGGCGGTGCCGGCCGCGACCGCGCCGATGCCCGACTGGCTCACGAGCTTCACGTGGATCCGGGCGCCGGGGTTGGCGCGCTTGAGGTCGAAGATGAGCTGCTTGAGGTCTTCGATCGAGTAGATGTCGTGGTGGGGCGGTGGGGAGATGAGCCCCACGCCCGCGGTCGCGTGGCGCGTTCGCGCCACCCACGGGTACACCTTCGCGGGAGGAAGCTGCCCGCCCTCGCCGGGCTTCGCGCCCTGCGCCAGCTTGATCTGGATGTCGTCGGCCTCGGTCAGGTAGAGGCTGGTGACCCCGAACCGACCGGATGCGACCTGCTTGATCGAGCTCCGACGCACCGGGTCGAGCAGCCGCTCGACGTCTTCGCCGCCCTCGCCGGTGTTCGACCGGCCTCCGATCCGATTCATCGCGATCGCGAGGGTCTCGTGAGCCTCCTGGGAGATGGAGCCGTAGCTCATCGCGCCCGTCTGGAAACGCTTCACGATCGCCGACACGGGCTCGACCTCGTCGATCGGCACCGGGGGACGCACTCCCGTCCGCAGCTGGAACAGACCACGCAGGGTCTTCAGCTCGGCCGCCTGATCGTCCACCAGCTTCGTGTACTCGCGGAAGATGTCGTAACGCCGCGTCCGTGTCGCGTGCTGCAGGCGGAACACGGTGTCGGGGTTGAACAGGTGCGGCGATCCGTCGCGCCGCCACTGGTACTCGCCCCCGGTCCACAGCCGCTCGTGCGCGCGCACCGCGGCGTCCTCGGGGTAGGCGTAGGCGTGTCGGGCGGCGTTCTCGGCGGCGATGACGTCGAGTCCGACGCCTCCGAGCTTGGTCTCGGTCCCCGTGAAGTAGGTGTCCACGAGCTCCTGCGACAGGCCGACGGCCTCGAAGACCTGTGCACCGGCGTAGGACGACACCGTGGAGATGCCCATCTTCGACATGATCTTCAGCACGCCCTTGCCGAGCGCGTAGATGAGGTTCTTCACCGCCTTCTCGGGGGTGACACCGGTGATGTACCCCGCGCGAACGAGGTATTCGACCGTCTCCATCGCCAGATACGGGTTCACCGCCGACGCGCCGTACCCGATGAGCGTGGCGATGTGGTGGACTTCGCGCACGTCACCGGCTTCGACCACGAGACCGACCTTCATGCGGGTCTCACGGCGGATGAGGTGGTGATGCACGGCGGCCAGCATGAGCAGCGACGGGATCGGCGCGAGGTCCTTGTTGGAGTCGCGGTCGCTCAGGACGATGAGCTCTGCGCCGTCCTCGATCGCCTGGTCGACCTCGGTGCACATCTGCTCGAGCCGCTTGCGCATGCCCTTATGGCCGGCCTCGACCCGGTAGAGGCCCCGGATCGTCACCGACGAACGATCCGGCAGCGCCGTGTCGATGTGCTGGATCTTCGCGAGCTCGTCGTTGTCGATGACCGGGAAGTCGAGCATCACGGTGCGGGCGTGGTCGGGTCCCCAGGACAGCAGGTTCCGCTCCGGACCCAGTCCCAGGGACAGGGAGGTGACGACCTCTTCGCGGATGGAGTCCAGCGGCGGGTTGGTGACCTGCGCGAACTGCTGGACGAAGTAGTCGAAGAGCAGGCGCGGCCGGTCGCTGAGGACGGCGACCGGCGTGTCGCTGCCCATCGCGCCGAGCGGCTCGGCACCGTTCTGCCCCATCGGGGTCAGGAGGATCCGCACCTCCTCCTCGGTGTATCCGAAGGTGCGCTGACGCCGGGTGATCGAGGCGATCGGGTGGACGATGTGCTCGCGCTCGGGCAGGTCCGCCAGGCGCACGCGCCCGGCATCCAGCCACTCCTGCCAGGGATGCAGCGACGCGAGGTCGCGCTTGATCTCATCGTCCTCGACGATGCGGCCGGCGGCGGTGTCGACCAAGAACATCCGGCCGGGGCGCAACCGGCCGCGACGCTTGATCCGCTCCGGAGCGATGTCGAGCACCCCGGTCTCACTGCCGATCACGACGAGGCCGTCGGTCGTCTCCGTCCACCGACCGGGGCGAAGGCCGTTGCGATCGAGCGTCGCGCCGACGAGCGTCCCGTCGGTGAAGATCAGCGCCGCGGGGCCGTCCCAGGGCTCCATCTGATTCGCGTGGTAGTCGTAGAACGCCCGCAGGTCAGGAGCAATGTCGGCCTGTTTCTCATAGGCCTCGGGCACCATCATCATCACGGCGTGCGGAAGGCTCCGACCGGTCAGCGTCAGAAGCTCGAGAACCTCGTCGAAGGAGGCGGAGTCGCTGGAGCCGACGGTGCAGATCGGCAGCAGGGGACGGATGTCGCCGAGGAGCTCCGACTCCAGCTGCGACTGCCGCGCCCGCATCCAGTTGCGGTTGCCGTTGACGGTGTTGATCTCGCCGTTGTGCGCGAGCATGCGGAGCGGCTGTGCAAGGGGCCACGAGGGGAAGGTGTTGGTGGAGTACCGGGAATGCACCACGGCGAGCTCGGAGGCGAAGCGCTCGTCCTGGAGGTCGGGATAGAAGGGCTCGAGCTGGAGCGTCGTGACCATGCCCTTGTAGCCGATGGTGCGGGCGGACAGCGAGACGAAATAGGCGTCGAGCTCGTGCCGGGCCCGCTTGCGCAGCCGGTAGGTGCGCCGGTCGAGATCGATGCCCGACAGTGCCGGTGCACCGCCCTCGCCGGGACGGGCGACGAAGATCTGCTCGAAGGCCGGCCGCGCCTCGAAGGCGAGCTTGCCGAGGTGCTCCTCCGCGACCGGTACCTCGCGCCAGCCGAGCACGACGAGGTTCTCGCCCGCGGCGATGCGCTCGATCCCGGCCTTCTGCGCGGCCCGGGCTTCGTCGTCGCGCGGGAGGAAGACCATGCCGGCCGCGTACTCCCCCATCGGGGGGAGGTCGAAGCCGACGACGGCGCGGAAGAAGGCGTCGGGCATCTGCGTCAGGATGCCCGCTCCGTCGCCGGTGCCCGCATCCGAACCGATCGCGCCGCGATGTTCGAGATTCCGCAGCGCGGTCAGGGCCAGGTCGATGATGTCGTGGCCCGGTTCGCCTCTCAGCGTCGCGACCATCGCCAACCCGCAGGCATCCTTTTCAAATGCCGGGTTGTACATGCCCTGGCGGGCGGGGAAGCCACCGCCCACGACCGACGTGGAGGTGCTGCCGGAACTCACGGCCATGCGTACCGTCCTCACATTGATGCTCAAGATGGGACGACGTCGGCCCGAATCAGCTGATGAACACCCCTACTTCTCGGCGGCTGTGCTTGTGGCATCGCTCTCGGCGACCTCGTTCGCCGGTGGTTCGCTGAGGTCGACGAAGTCGTTGGTGTCCTGCGATTGTACCGTGCCCCGACCCTTCCACTCCCGACCGGGCACATACGGCGACGGCTCGGTGCCGGGATGGCGCCGACGCTGAACGATGATGATGGCCAGACCCACGATGACGCCGAAGATCGCCGCCCAGACATTGGTGCGAAGACCCAGGTAGATGTCGCTGGGATCGATGCGGATCGACTCCCAGACGATGCGGCCGGCGCTGTACCAGACGAGGTAGAGACCGAACAGCCGTCCCCACTGCATCCGAAGACTCCTCCCCGCCCACAGCAGCACGAGGACGCCCGCGGTGTTCCAGATGACCTCGTAGAGGAACGTCGGGTGGAACAGCGTGTCGGCGGGAAGCCCCGGAGGGAACGCGGCGTTGTCGGAGTCGATCTCCAGGCCCCACGGCAGGTCGGTGGGAAGACCGAACAGTTCCTGGTTGAACCAGTTGCCGAAGCGTCCGATGGCCTGCGCCAGCAGGATGCCGGGGGCCAGCGCGTCGGCGAAGGACCAGAAGCGGATGCCCGTCCAGCGACAGCCGAGCCAGGCACCGACCGCACCCCCGATCAGCGCACCGTAGATCGCGATCCCGCCCTCCCAGATGGCCCAGACCGAGCCGGGCTGGAGGGGGTTCCACGGGTTGGAGCCCTCGGCGAAATAGAAGCTCAGGTGGGTGAGCACGTGGAAGATGCGGGCACCGACGATCGCAAGCGGCACCGCGAGCAGGGCGATGTCGATGACGACCCAGGGCTCGGCGCCGCGCTTGGTCAGGCGATGGTTCGTGAGGAGAACCGCCACGATGATGCCGGCGATGATGCACAGCGCGTAGAAGTAGACGCGGAGCGGACCCAGCTGGATGAAGCTGATCTCCGGGCTCGGGATGCTGGCGAGCACGGATGTTCCCGCGCTCGAGAGGGCGAACGACATGGGTTCGAGTCTAAGCCGGGCGCCCGGCGCCCGCCGACATGGTCCCCTCGTGCAGCTCGGCGGCGAGGTCGCGCAGGGCGGGAATGCCGCCGTCCCGCAGGGCTCGGACGAGGGCCGTTCCGACGATGGCGCCGTCGGCGTACTCCAGGACGCCCGCCACGTGGGTGGCGTTCGAGATGCCGATGCCGACGCATGCGCGCTCGGCTCCGTGGGCGCGCAGCCGCGCGACGAGACCTCGGGCGGCGGCGTCGAGGTCCTCGCGGACCCCGGTGATCCCCATCGTGGAGACCGTGTACACGAATCCCGTCGAGTTCGACGCGATGAGGTCGAGACGCTCGTCGGTCGAGGTGGGGGCGGCGAGGAAGACGCGGTCGAGGTCGGTGCGGCGCGACGCCGCGATCCAGTCCCCCGCGGCATCGGGAGTGACATCGGGCGTGATGAGGCCCGCTCCCCCGGCCGCGCGCAGGTCGTCCGCGAAGCGGTCGACCCCGTACTGCATCACCGGGTTCCAATAGGTCATCACCAGCACCGGGGTGTCGGTCTGCCGCGTGATCTCGGCGACGGCGGTGAACGTGTCGCGGAGCCGGAATCCCGCCGCCAGCGCCGTCTGCGTCGCCTCCTGGATCACCGTGCCGTCCATGACCGGATCCGAGTACGGCGGGCCGAGCTCGAGCACGTCGGCTCCGGCGTCCGCGAGGGCGACGGCGGCGTCGATGCTCGTGGCCAGGTCGGGGAATCCGAGGGGGAGGTACCCGACGAGGGCGCCGCGACCGTCGGCCCTGGCAGCGTCGATCGCCGCCGCCACGGTTGAGGTCACAGCTTCACGCCCTCGCCCTTGGCGGCGTCGACGACGGGTTCGGCCGCGGCCGCGGCGAGATCGATCCCTGCGTCGTAGAGCTCGAAGTAGCGCGCCGCGGTGTCCATGTCCTTATCCCCACGGCCGGAGAGGCAGATCGCGATCACCGCATCGGGGCCGAGCTGCTCCCCGATCCGCATCGCGCCGGCCAGCGCGTGCGCGGACTCGATGGCGGGGATGATGCCTTCGGTCTCGGACAGCAGCCGGAGTGCCGCCATCGATTCGGCGTCGGTGGCGGGGATGTACTCGGCCCGGCCGATCGAGGCGAGCCACGCGTGCTCGGGCCCGACGCCCGGATAGTCCAGACCCGCCGAGATCGAATGGGACTCCACCGTCTGCCCGTCCTCGTCCTGCAGGACGAAGGTCTTCGCGCCGTGGAGGACGCCCGGGCGCCCCCGCTCGATCGACGCCGCGTGGCGGACCGTGTCCACGCCGTCGCCGGCTGCTTCGACCCCGTAGAGGCGCACGTCGGCGTCATCGAGGAAGGCGTCGAACATGCCGATCGCGTTGGAGCCACCACCCACGCATGCGAAGACCGCGTCGGGGAGGCGCCCCACCTCGTCGAGGAGCTGCTGGCGGGCTTCTTCGCCGATGACCTTCTGGAAGTCGCGCACCATGGCGGGGAACGGGTGCGGACCGGCGGCTGTGCCGAAGATGTAGTTGGTCGTCTCCACGCTGGACACCCAGTCGCGATACGCCTCGTTGATCGCGTCCTTCAGGGTGCGCGATCCGGTGGTCACCGGGACGACCTCTGCCCCGAGCAGGCGCATCCGCGCGACGTTCAGCGCCTGGCGTTCGGTGTCGACCTCGCCCATGTAGATGGTGCACTCCAGGCCGAACAGCGCCGCCGCGGTCGCCGTGGCCACGCCGTGCTGGCCGGCGCCGGTCTCGGCGATGACGCGCTTCTTGCCGAGACGACGGGTGAGCAGTGCCTGGCCCAGGACGTTGTTGATCTTGTGCGAGCCGGTGTGGTTGAGGTCCTCGCGCTTGAGGAACACCCGACCGCCGCCGGCGTGCGCGGCGAAGCGCGGCACCTCGGTGATGATGGAGGGTCGACCGGCGTAGCTGCGCAGCAGCTGGAGGAACTCCTCCTGGAAAGCCGGGTCGTTCTTGGCGCGGTCGTACTCCGCGCTCAGTTCGTCGATGGCGGCGATGAGCGATTCGGGCATGAACCGTCCACCGAACTCGCCGAAGAATGGCCCTGCGGCGTCACGCAGACTCATGTCCGCTCCTTCCGGTTTCGGCCGGCGGGATGGTCTCCCGCCGCGAGGAACCGACCGAGGGTGGCCACCGGATCGCCCGTCACGAGGGCTTCGCCGATGAGGACGACGTCGGCGCCGTGATCGCGATAATGCGCGACGTCGTCGGGAGACGACACCGCGGATTCCGCGATGCGGACGGTTCCTTCGGGGATGAGGGGTTCCAGACGCCCGAACAGGTCGCGGTCCAGCTGGAACGTCGACAGGTCGCGCGCGTTGACGCCGATCACCGAGGCGCCGAGATCGATCGCTCTCGACACCTCCTCGGCGCTGTGGGTCTCGACGAGGGCGGTCATGCCGAGTTCGCCGATGAGATGATGCAGCCGGACGAGGACATCCTGCTCGAGAGCGGCGACGATGAGGAGCACCAGGTCGGCCCCGGCCGCACGGGCCTCGAGCACCTGGTATTCGGTCGCGATGAAGTCCTTGCGCAGCACGGGAACCTCGACCGCGGCGACGGCCTCGGCCAGATCGGCGAGGCTGCCGGAGAATCTGCGCTCCTCGGTCAGGACGGAGATGGCCGCAGCGCCACCCTGCTGATACCGCCTCGCCTGGGCGGCCGGGTCGGGGATCTCGGCGAGCGAGCCTCGCGAGGGGCTGGCACGCTTGACCTCGGCGATGATCTTCACGCGGTCGGCGGGCGCGAGCGCCGCGAGCGCGTCCTTGGCCGCGGGGCGCGCCAGCGCCGCGCGTTCGACCTCGACGAGGGGGGACTCGATCGCGCGACGCTCGGCGTCTGCGACGGCGCCGAACGTCAGCTCGGCGAGCAGGTCGATCCCCGCCGATGTGCTTTTAGCGCCCGCGCTCAATGCTCTTTCGCCGTTGTCTTGGCACCGCCGACGCCGTATCCGGCTTTCGACATGCCCCATCCCACGAGCAGACCCACGACGACCAGACCAGCGGAGGCCCACACCACCCACGGCACGTCGAAGAAGAAGGCGACGGTGCCGACGGTAAAGCCGACGAGCATGATGACGACAGCCGTCCATGCTGCCGGCGAGTTGCCGTGGCCGGGATCACCGATGTGGTTGCTCATGAATATCCTCCAGGACGCCGGGACACACCATCGCCAGTCTATCGGTCAGACCGTCGGATCCTGTCCGCGCGACAGCTCATCCCACGAGTCGATCGCGTCGGTGCGCCGCGACGTCTCACCCTGCGGTGAGGCTTCCGCCGCGGTGCGGTACTTCCGCCCGGCACCGGGCCACCGGTGGGCCGTGGCGAGGATCAGCACCCCCGCGCCCAGCAGGGAGACGCATGCCGCGAGAGCGATGGGCGGCCACGGTGTCGTGGATATCGCCGTGACGAGGTCGGCGACAGCATCGAGACCCGCGATGCCCGTGGCCTCCGTGACGGCCGAGACGACCGCGGACACGGGCGCCGTGAAAGCGATCATGCCGGTGGCCACCCCGAGGACGACGGCGATGACGACGGTGAGGGCTCCGAAGACGTACCGCAGTACGCTTCCGGCGATGGCCAGGGCCGCGCCGAGGGCCAGTGCGGTGAGACTGAGAGGTGCCAGCACGGGAAGCGCCGCTGCGCCACTGACCGGGAGCGGATCACGCGCCCCGTCTTCAATGGTCACGGTCAGCCAGGTCTGCGTCGAGGCGATGACCCCGATCGCGCCGGAGGCCAGGATGAGGAGCACCGCCAGCGTGCGGGCTCGTGCGGCCGCGATCGCGTGCACCGCGGCGGGGGGGTTCACGATGGATCGCCGATCGGCTGCGCACCGACCGCCGGTTCCAGATCGTCGGCGTCGAAGCAGGTGCGCGTTCCGGTGTGGCAGGCCGCACCCACCTGCTCGACCTCGACCAGGATCGCGTCGCCATCGCAGTCCAGGCGCGCGCCGCGGACGTACTGCGCGTGGCCGGAGGTGTCGCCTTTGCGCCAGTACTCCTGCCGGGACCGCGACCAGAACGTCACACGCCCCTCGGTGAGGGTACGACGGAGGGCTTCGGCATCCATCCATCCGAGCATGAGCACCTCGCGGGTGTCCCACTGCTGGATGATCGCCGCGACGAGGCCGTCGTCGGTGTAGCGGACGCGCGCGATGCGGTCCTCGACGTCGCCGGTAGGCTCGGGCCGAGTCATCCGTTCCTCCCCGTCCGACGCACGGAGATGCCCTCCCGCGCCATCGCCTCCTTGACCTCGCCGACCCGCAGCTGACCGGTGTGGAACACCGAGGCGGCGAGCACGGCGTCGGCTCCGGCAATGATGGCGGGGGCGAAGTGCTCGAGCGCTCCCGCGCCGCCGGAGGCGATGACGGGAACGCGCGCCACCTCTCGCATCGCCGCGATGAGCTCGAGGTCGAAACCGTGCTTGGTCCCATCGGCGTCGATCGAATTGACCAGCAGCTCCCCCGCCCCCCGCTCGGCAGCTTCCCGGGCCCAGGTGAGGGCATCCAGGGTGGTCTCGGTGCGTCCGCCGTGGGTGGTCACCACGAAGCCCGAGGCCGAGCCTCCCCGCCGATCGGGTGAGACCCGCTTGACATCGAGCGAGAGGACCAGGACCTGGGCTCCGAACCGGTCGGCGATCTCGTCGAGCAGATCGGGACGCGCGATCGCCGCGGAGTTCACCCCGATCTTGTCTGCACCCACCGACAGCAATCGCGCGACGTCGTCGGTCGATCGCACCCCGCCCCCGACCGTCAGCGGGATGAAGACCTGTTCCGCCGTGCGCTGCACGACGTCGTAGGTCGTGGCGCGCTCATCGACCGTCGCGGTGACGTCGAGGAAGGTGATCTCATCCGCGCCCTGGTCGAAGTACGCCTTCGCGAGCTCGACCGGGTCACCCATGTCGCGCAGATCGACGAAGTTCACGCCCTTCACCACGCGGCCGCCGGCGACGTCGAGACACGGGATGACGCGAGTGGCCAGCGTCATCTCAGAGCCTCGCCGCGTGGATCTCGGTGACCAGGATCGCCCGCGCGCCGATGGCGTAGAGGGCGTCCATGACCTGGTTCACGCCCTTGCGCGGGCTCATCACCCGCACCGCGACCCACTCGGGATCGCGCAGCGGCGAGATGGTCGGCGACTCGATGCCCGGTGCGACCGCGACGGCGTCGTCGATCAGGCGAGCGGGCAGGTCGTAGTCGATGAGCACGTATCGGCGGGCCACCATGACGCCGCGCAGGCGCCGCAGCAGAGTCTCGGTCCCCCCCGCTTCGACCGGTGCCCCGATGAGGACCGCCTCGGACTGCAGGATCGCGGGCCCGAAGATCTCCAGCCCCGCCTGGCGCAGTGTCGTCCCGGTCGAGACCACGTCGGCGACCGCGTCGGCCACCCCGAGACGCACGGCCGACTCGACCGCACCGTCCAGCGGGACGAGGTCGACTGCCACACCACGCTCGTCGAGGAAGCCGTCGACGAGTCCCGGGTAGGCGGTCGCCACGCGCACACCCTCGAGGTCGTCGATATCGGCGAAACGTCCGGGGGGACCTGCGAAGCGGAAGGTCGAATCACCGAAACCGAGCGCTTCGATCTCGCGGGCGCCCGGCATGCGGGCATCCAGGAGGAGGTCGCGGCCGGTGATCCCGACATCCAATGCGCCGGATCCGACGTAGGTGGCGATGTCCTTCGGACGCAGGTAGAAGAACTCGACCTCGTTCTCGGGGTCGATGACGTGCAGATCCTTCGGATCACGTCGGCCGGTGTATCCGGCCTCCTGGAGCATCGCGGAGGCGGTGTCTGCGAGGGAGCCCTTGTTGGGCACGGCGATTCTAAGCATGTGGAGTGGCTTTCGGGGAGAAGAGGACGGACGGAGGACCGCTCAGAGATGTCGGTACACGTCCTCGAGCGTGAGTCCCTTCGCGACGAGCATCACCTGCAGGTGGTACAGCAGCTGAGAGATCTCCTCGGCGGTGCGCTCGTCGGATTCGTACTCGGCGGCCATCCACACCTCGGCGGCCTCTTCGACGATCTTCTTGCCGATGGCGTGGACACCGGCGTCGAGCTCGGCGACGGTCCCCGATCCCTCGGGTCGCTCGGCGGCCTTCGCCGTGAGCTCGGCGAACAGCGCGTCGAAAGTCTTCACCCTGCCAGGGTAGCGAACGGGCGGGGCCGACCGGCGCGGTCGGAGGTCAGTGCACCAGGATGCTGAGGCCGATGACGAGCAGCCCCAGCAGCGTCGTCGCGAGCACGCCGAGCACCCGCCAGGGCCACGTCGCACCGTTGCGCCGGGCGTTGAGGTAGCCGATCAGCCCCAGAATGACCACACCGCTGCCGAGCGCCAGGAAATAGGCCGTCCATTCGTCCAGGACACCCCACGTTCCCGTGGCGAGGAGGAAGACCGGGATGAGCATCGCCAGTGCCATGCCGCCGGAGTGGCGCACACCATCACGGATGCCCACGTGCAGCGGGGGAACGGGCCGGTGGGACCGACTGGCGACGACGGCGGCGTAGATGTGGGCCAGCCAGAAGACCCCGACCGTTCCTGCGACGAACCAGATGACGTCGAGGTCGGTGGGTGCGTCGATCTCGGCGCCGATGAGGGCGGTGACGAGGACCACGCCGTAGATCCCGTGCTCCCCGCTGTAGGCCGACAGCAGCCTCTTCGCCCCGCGGGCCCCTGCCACACGCAGCGCCTCGGTGCTCGAGGGTGTCGCAGCCCCGGTGCCGCCCACCGCGGGTTCGGGCTCAGGGCGGGCCGGGGGGTCCTCGGAGCGGTCGGTCATGGGCGTTCTCCGATCAGCGACGGGGGTGTCGATGGTGGTGGCGAGCCTGGTTCCGCAGCGCGACGATCGCCTTCTCGGGGTCGTCGGCGCCGAAGACCGCAGACCCCGCGACGAAGGTGTCGGCCCCGGCCTCGGCGGCCTGGACGATCGTGGATTCGCCGATCCCGCCGTCGACTTGCAGCCACACCTCCGACCCGCGACGCCTCGCCTCGGCCGCGAGGGCGCTGAGCTTGGGCATCGTCTCAGGCATGAAGGACTGCCCGCCGAAACCGGGTTCGACCGTCATCACGAGGATCTGGTCGAACTCGTCGAGCACGTCGTAGAGCAACTCGACCCCGGTGGCGGGCTTGACGGCGACTCCGGCGCGGGCGCCGATCGCGCGCAGGCGTCGCGCGATCGCGACGGGTTCGGATGCCGCCTCGAGGTGGAAGGTCACCGATGCGGCGCCGATCTCGGCGTACCCCGGCGCCCACCGTTCGGGATCGTCGATCATGAGGTGCACGTCGAGCGGAACCGGGCTGGTCTCCTGGATGCGCTGGACCATCTGCGGACCGAAGGTCAGGTTCGGCACGAAATGGTTGTCCATGACGTCCACGTGCACGAAATCGGCGGCGGCGATGCGGGCGAGATCGTCGGCCATGTGGACGAAGTCCGCGGCCAGGATGCTGGGGTTGATCCTAACCGCTGCGGCGGAGTCGTGGTCGGCGTGCACCGCACCATTATGTCGGCACGCCCATGCCGCCACCGGGCGACGGTGTCCGATATGCGACGCTCAGCGCCGTTGCAGCAGCGAGATCGACATCGCATCGGTGTTGTGCCGATGCGGCCACAGCTGCGCGCGACCCGATCCATCGGCCTGGGGCAGGAGGCCGGGGTCGGTAGCGCTGAACCCGGTGATCACGGCGCGGGCATCGAGCTCCTCGACGTCGTCGCCGCGCGCTCGGAGGATGTCGGCGACGACGCCCGCGGTTTCGGCGAGATGCGGCGAACACGTGACGTAGGCCACCACGCCCCCCGGCGCGAGCCCGTCGATGGCAGCATCCAGAAGCCCGCGCTGCAGATCGACGAGGTCGGCGACATCAGCCGGCGATTTGCGCCATCGGGCCTCCGGGCGTCGCCGGAGCGCACCGAGCCCCGTGCAGGGAGCGTCGACGAGGATGCGGTCGTATCCGCCGACACGTGCCCGGCTCCGGCCGTCCTCCTCGCTGACCGGGACGTCGATCGGCACTCCGGCGACGGATTGCCGCACGAGCCCCGCACGGGCGGGGTTGATCTCGTTGGCCTCGACCCGCGCGCCCGCGGCGAGAGCCTCGGCCGCGAGGATCGCGGTCTTCCCACCCGGCCCCGCGCACAGATCGAGCCACCGCTCCCCCTGTTGCGCAGGACGCGCCCGGGTGAGCGCGAGGGCGGCGATCTGCGATCCCTCGTCCTGCACCCGGATGCGACCGCTCGAGGCGGTCACCTGGGCTTCCGGGTCGCCGCCGGCCGAGCGGAAGCCGAGGGGTGAGAAGTCGGTGCGCCGCTCGCCCTCCGGCACCTCGGCGAGGCCCGGGAGGGCGGCGAAGGTCACCCGCGGTGAGGCGTTGTCGGCCCGGAGGAGGTCGTCGAGCTCGTCCGCGCGTCCCTCGGCGGCCAGCGCCCGTCGGAAGGCGCGGACCACCCAGACGGGGTGCGAGGTGAGCAGGCCCAGCCGCTCGTCGTCGGAGCGCGCGTTCTGGGAGATCTGCGTCATCCACTCGCCCGGTGTGTCGCGCGAGATCCGCCGGAGCACCGCGTTGGCGAACCCCCCGGCGCTGCGTCCCGCAGCCCGAAGGGCGAGCTCGACGGACTCGTTGACCGCGGCGTGCGAGGCCACCCGCGTCGAGAGCAGCTGGTGGACCCCCAGTCGGATGGCGTCGAGCACGGGCGGATCGATGAGGTCGACGGCACGGCCGGCGGCGAGGGAGATGACGGCGTCGTAGGTGTTCTCCCGACGCAGGGTCCCGTACGTGAGCTCGGTCGCCAGCCCCGCGTCGGCGGCGGCGAGCCCGGCACGGCGGATCGCGGCAGGCAGGAGCAGGTTGGCGTAGGCATCGGAGTCGTGCACGGAGCGGATCGTCTCGAAGGCCACGAGTCGTGCCGGATTCACGGCCCTCATGAGCCCAGCACCGGCTCGCCCTGTCGCAGTCCGCGGAACCAGTCTGCGGCGATCATCGGGCCGCGCCCGGCGGGCTGCACGCTGTCGAGCTGGACCGGCTCGGTGGCTGTCCCCACGATGACCGCGCGACCCTGGGTTGCGAGACGTCCCGGAGACAGGCGGGGCGCGTCGGGAGCGGCCGCCCGGGCGGCCAGCACCTTCACGCGCGCGCCGTCGATGGTCGTGTGGGCGCCGGGCTCGGGCGTCACTCCCCGGAACCGCTGGATCACCTCATCGCGCGTGCCGTTCCAGTCGAGGCGACCATCGGCGTCGCCGAGCTTGGGCGCGAACGTCGGTGCGCCCTGCTGGGGCCGGAGCGTCGCCGAACCGTCGGCGATCGCGTCGACGACCGTGCACAGGAGGGTCGCTCCGCGGTCGGCGAGGAGGGCGAGGACCTCACCCGCGGTCGCATGCTCCGGGGTGGGAAGGACCACCTCGTCGAAGACGTCGCCCGCGTCGAGCTCGGCCACGAGCCGGAAGACGCTGGCGGCGACCTCGGTGTCACCGGCGATCAGCCCGTGCTGCACGGGTGCCGCACCCCGCCACCGCGGCAGCTGCGAGAAGTGAAGGTTGATCCAGCCGTGGCGAGGGGTAGAGAGCAGCGGCTCTCGCACGAGACCGCCGTAGGCGACGATGACGCCGAGGTCGGGCGCGGTGCCGGCGATCGCGGTCGTCGCCGCGTCATCCAGCCGGCGGGTCTTCAGAAGCGGCAGACCGAGCTCCAGGGCGGTGGCGGCGACCGGAGAGGGGGTCAGCACGCGCTTTCGCCCCTGGGGGGCGTCGTCGCGGGTCACGACGGTCACGATGTCGTGGGATGACGCGTGCAGGGCGCGCAGCGACGGCACGGCCGGCGCGGGGGTTCCGGCGAAGACGAGACGCATAGGGGTTCTCACAGGTCGAGGTCGGGCAGATCCACCCGCACTCTGAGTGTAGGCGGCGCTCCGCCGGGCGCCGGGGTGCGACCACGGGCACGACGGGTGCGCAGCGCAGCCGCGACGACGGAGGAGCGGAGGGACTCGGCGACGTCACCGCCCACCCGGTAATCGAAGCGCACGAGTGCCCGCACCCCGCCCTCGTCCCGCGGGGCCGGGCCCAGGACGCTGTCGTCGTCGAGAGCGGGCACGGCCTCGCGGAGCGCCGCCAGCGCCGCCTCGACACTCGGCGCATCGCCGTCGACCGCGGCCACCCGCACCGCGGGCGGCATGCGAAGGGGGGCGCGCGCAGCGAGTTCGGAGCGGGCGTAGGCCGCGTGCGACCAGGTCGCCAGCGCCCGGGCGACGGCGCCCGTCACGCCGACCAGGTGCACCGGGGCGTCGGGGGCGGCGAGAGCGGCCGCATTCGACCACCAGCGAAGAGCCGCCTCGCCGACCCGCAGATCGTCGGAGAGGAGCATGCGTTCGCCGTCGAGAAGCACGACGGCGCGGTATCCGCCCTCCGCCGGGGGCTCGGCGCCTCGGGTGGCGATCACGAGTGCGGGAGCCGCAGCGACGTCCTCCACCACGTGGCGGCCGTCGGAGATGACGACGCGCACACCCGGGAAGGCGCGACCGAGCTCCTCTGCGGTGCGCTCACTGCCTGATGACGCCAGCCGCACCTTCTCGGAGCCGCAGTGCACGCAGGTCCATGCTCGCGCCTCGCGCGCGCACCAGGAGCACTCGGGCACGGCGCCCACGCTCCGCGCGTGGAGCGGCCCCTCGCAGTGCCGACACCGTGCCGGCCGGCGGCAATCGGCGCACACCAGCACCGGGGCGTATCCGGGCCGTGCGACCTGAACGAGGACGGGACCGTCGGTGAGGGCCTCGCGAGCGGCCCGGAAAGCACTCGACGGAACACGCACCCCGCGGCGCTCACCCTCCTGCGTGGCGCTCAGCACGACCCGGGGTGAGCGGCGACGTGAGGCCGGGATCTCCCGGACGAAGCCGAGCTGCACCAGCCGTTCCACGTCGGTGGTACGGGTGTGGCCGGCGAACAGCAGCGCGCAGCCGTCGAGCTCCTGCCGGATGAGCGCGGCATCGCGCGCGTGGACGCCGGGCGACAGCGGTTCGGCCAGGAGCGGATCGCCGTCATCCCAGACCGCCACGAGCCCGACCCGGTGCGCCGGGGCGTAGACGGCGGATCGGTTGCCGACGACGATGCAGGGCGCCTCGGAGAGCATCCGCAGGAAGCCGGCGTACCGGGCCGGTCCCGTCTGACGCGCGTCGTCGCGGATGACGACGGCCGCATCCACGCGGGAGGCAAGGGCGCGCTCGATCTGCGCCTGGTCACGATGATCGGGGACGACGACGACGGCGCTTCTGCCCGTTGCGAGGGTGTCGACCGCCGCGGCCGCCAGGAGGTCCGCCCACGCGCCGACCTCGCCCGCCGGGCTGACGACCGGGTGCGGCGGGGCGTCGACGGCGAGACGCTCGGCGGCGCGCAGGGCCGCCGAGAGCCCGGGGAAGCCGTCGAGCGTCGCTCGCGCCCAGTCCTGGGCGTTCTCTGAGACCGACGGCGCGGGCACCGTCTCACCCGCGAGCCACGCCTTCTCGGCGCGCACCATGCGCTTGGGGATCACCAGGCGCAGGATGTCGGAGGCTGACCCGGCAGCCCGGTCGGCCGCGCGTCGCGCGAGCCGGTAGAGCCCCTGCGGAAGGACGGGCACGGGTGAGACGACCGCGTCGATGTCGGAGAGCGGCCGCTCACCGGCATCCGGCTCGTCACGGACCTCGACGACGTAGCCGTCGACGACCCGTCCGGCGGTGCGCAGCGGCACCTTGACGCGGACGCCGGGCACCACGTCGCCCGTGAAAGGCGCGGGCACGGCGTAGTCGAACAGGCGATCCAGCTGCGGCAGCGGAGAATCGATGAGGACCCGCGCCACCCGCACGCCGCTCATGACCGCAGAACCCCTCCCGGGAGGGACGGCCTCACAGGCCTGCGGCGGCGCGCAGGTCGTCGACCCGGTCGGTGCGCTCCCACGTGAAGTCGGCGAGCTCACGGCCGAAGTGGCCGTACGCCGCCGTCTGGGCGTAGATGGGACGGAGCAGGTCGAGGTGCTGGATGATCGCGCGCGGGCGCAGGTCGAACACGTCGCGGATGGCGGCGGTGATCACCTCGTCCGGCACGTGACCGGTACCGAACGTCTCCACGTACAGACCGACCGGCTTGGCCTTGCCGATCGCGTAGGCGACCTGCACTTCGAGGCGGTCGGCGAGCCCGGCGGCGACGGCGTTCTTGGCCACCCACCGCATCGCGTACGCTGCCGAGCGGTCGACCTTCGACGGGTCCTTCCCGCTGAAGGCTCCCCCGCCATGGCGGGCGGCGCCGCCGTAGGTGTCGATGATGATCTTGCGCCCCGTGAGACCGGCGTCCCCCTTGGGACCGCCGACGACGAAGGGGCCTGCGGGGTTGATGTAGAACTTCACGCCCGAAGCGTCGAGCCCGGTGGCCTCGAGCACCGGCTCGATGACCTCCTCGCGCACCGCTCCGCGGAGGGCCTTCTGGGAGATGTCGGGATGGTGCTGTGTGGACAGCACCACCGACTCGACGGTGCGCGGCACCGCGCCGTCGTAGCCGAGGGTGACCTGGGTCTTGCCGTCGGGACGGAGGAAGGGAAGGCTTCCGTCGCGTCGAGCGGTGGCGAGGCGTTCTGCCATCCGGTGCGCGGTCCACGCCGCCATCGGCATCAGCTGCGGGGTCTCGGTGGTGGCGTAGCCGAACATGATGCCCTGATCGCCCGCGCCCTGCTCGTCGTTGGGGTCGACCGATCCGCCCTCGCGCCGCTCGAAGGCCTTGTCGACCCCGGCGGCGATGTCGGAGGACTGCGCGCCGATCGAGACGCTCACTCCGCACGAGTCGCCGTCGAACCCGGTGTCGCTGGAGGTGTAGCCGATGCGGTTGACCACGGCGCGCACGATCGCCGGGATCTCCACATACGCAGCCGTGGAGACCTCGCCGGCCACGTGGACGAGGCCCGTCGTCACGAGCGTCTCGACGGCGACCCGACCGTGCGGATCTTCGGCGAGGATCGCGTCGAGGATGCTGTCGGAGATCTGGTCGCAGATCTTGTCGGGATGGCCCTCGGTGACGGACTCGGACGTGAACAGACGCAGGGAGGTCATCGGTGCTCCAGATCTCGCGGGGACGGGCACAAGTATGCCCGGGGTGGCCGACAGCCACCCCGGGCAGGGACTCGAGGACGAATTACTCGGCGGCCCGCAGGCGCAGCTTGTCTTCGTTGATCTCGTGAAGGGCGATCGTCAGCGGCTTGTCCTCGACCGTGGAGTCCACGAGCGGACCGACGTTGTCGAAGAGGTTCCCCTCGTGCAGGTCGGAGTAGTAGTCGTTGATCTGACGCGCACGTCGGGCGGCGTAGATGACCAGCTGGTACTTCGAGTCGACCTTCTCGAGAAGGCTGTCGATGGGGGGCTCGATGATGCCCTGGTTGGTTCCGGCCATGGCTGAACCTCCTGGTTCGAAAGGATGTCGGCGGAGAAGTCGTCGGGCGCAGGCGGACGGCCGAGCCGCGCCATCCGACCATTCTACAGGTCCGCGCGCCGGCTGAGCAGTTGCCGGCGTGAGCTGATCACGCCGGTGTCGAATCCGGCGAGGTGGAGCCCCCCGTGGAACCGCGCGTGCTCGATCTTCACGCACCGGTCCATGACCACCGACAGCCCGGCCTCCTCGGCGATGGCGGCGGCGCCCTCGTGCCACGAGCCGAGCTGCAGCCACAAGGTCTTCGCCCCGGCGTCCGCCGCCTCGGCGGCGACGTCCGGCAGGTCGTCGTGCCGCCGGAAGACGTCGACCAGGTCGGGGGCGACCGGCAGATCCGCCAGCGTCGCGTACGCGGGCCGGCCGAGGATGGTGTCGGCGCGGGGATTGACGAAGTACACGTCGTAGGGCGCGCTTCCGAGGAGATAGGTCGCGACGAAGTAGCTCGCCCGCGCCGGGTTGTCGGAGGCACCGACGATGGCGATCGAGCGAGTGCGACGGAGGATCTCGAAGCGCTCCTGCGCGCCCGGGCCCTGCCACGTGCGGCCGGGTGCCGGGGCGGAGGGGAGCGCACAGGACGCGCCGTCGGCGGCCGCGGGCGCAGACGCGGGCGCCGGGCCAGCGGCGGGCAGGGCGCAGGACAGGTCGGTCATCGGGTCGCTCCCGTCGCGGCGGTGAGGGCCTGGTCGAGATCCCACAGGATGTCTTCGGGGTCTTCCAGCCCCACCGAGATGCGTACGAGGGCGGCGGGCACGCCGGCGGCGCTCAGCTGCGGGGCGCTCAGCTGCTGGTGGGTGGTGGAGGCGGGATGGATGACGAGGGTGCGCGCGTCACCGATGTTCGCCAGGTGCGAGGCGAGCTGCAGGGAGTCGATGAACCGCTCCCCCGCCGCGCGGGCCGCATCCGGATCGATGTCGTCGCCGGATCCCTGCGGCCGGATGCCGAAGGCGAACACCGACCCGGGGCCCAGCGGCAGGTACCGCTGCGCGCGCTCGTGGTGGGGGTGGGCGGGAAGCCCCGCCCACGTGACGTACGAGACCCGTGGGTCTTCGTTCAGCCACTCCGCGACGATCCGGGCGCCGACGAGGTGGGCGTCGATGCGCTGCGGCAGGGTCTCGACCCCCTGGAGGAGCTGGAAGGCCGACTGGGGGCTCAGGGCCGGCCCGATGTCGCGCAGCTGCTCGCTGCGGAGCTTCGTCAGGAACCCGTACTCGCCGAAGTTGTCCCACCACCGGATTCCGCCGTACGAGGCCACGGGCTCGGTCATCTGGGGGAACTTGCCGTTGCCCCAGTCGAACGTACCCTTCTCGATCACCACGCCGCCGAGGGTCGTCCCGTGTCCGCCGAGGAACTTCGTGACGGAGTGGATGACGATGTCGGCGCCGTGCTCGAGGGGACGCGCGAGATAGGGCGTGGCGAGCGTGGAATCCACCACGAGCGGGATGCCCGCGGCGTGGGCGACCTCGGCGAGCCCTGCGATGTCGGCGATCGCACCCGAGGGGTTTCCGATCGTCTCGACGTAGAGCACCTTGGTCTCGGGTCGGATCGCTGCGGCGTAATCGGCGGGTTCGGTCGAGGCGACGAAGGTCGTCTCCACCCCGAAACGCCGCAGGGTGACATCCAGCTGGGTCACCGTCCCGCCGTAGAGCTGCGCGGAGGCCACGACGTGGTCACCGGCGCCGACGAGAGCGGCGAAGGTGATGAACTCCGCGCTCATGCCCGATGCGGTCGCCACCGCGCCGATGCCCCCCTCGAGTGACGCGAGTCGCTCTTCGAGGGCCGCCACGGTGGGGTTGCCGATCCGCGAGTAGATGTTGCCGTACTTCTGCAGGGCGAAGAGGTTCGCGGCATCCTTGGCCCCCTCGAAGACGAAGGAGGTGCTCTGGTAGATCGGCACGGCACGGGCGCCGGTCGCGGCGTCGGGCGTGCCGCCGGCGTGCAGGGCGCGGGTGCGGAAGCCGAAGCGATGGTCGTTGGTCATGGGTCCTTTTCCGGAGGGGCGGGGATCAGTGAGCCGCGAGGGTCTGGGCGATCGCGGCGACGGTGTCGGGGTTCTGCAGCGAGGTGGTGTCGCCGAGCGGTGCGGGCCCGCGCCCGGCGCGACGATCGAGCTCTGCCTCCCAGAGCTGGGCGAGCAGACGCCGGAGGATCTTGCCCGACCGGGTCTTGGGAAGGTCCGGCACGCACACGACGCGATGTGGGCGCGCCACCGGTCCGATCGCGCGGGCCACCTCGTCGCGCAGGGCCTGCTCGTCGGGGCGTGCGTCACCGGCGGCGACGGCGAAGACCACCACCCGCTGTCCGGTCACGGGGTCTGCCACGCCGGTGGCCCCTGCCTCGGCGATGTCGTCGCGCGCGACGAGGGCCGACTCGATCTCGATGGTCGACAGGCGGTGCCCCGAGACGTTCACGACGTCGTCGAGCCGGCCGAGGATGCGGATGTTCCCGTCCTCGTCGCAGGTCGCGCCGTCACCGGCGAGGTAGTACCCGCCCCATTCGCCGCGGCCGGCGAAGGCCGACCAGTATGCGCTCCGGTAACGCGCCGGGTCGCCCCACACGGTGCGGGCCATGCCCGGCCAGGGCCGTCTGACCACGAGGGTGCCCGTGCCGCCCGCGGAGATCTCGGCACCGTCGTCGTCGACGACGGCGACATCGATGCCGGGGAGCGGTCGCGTAGGCGAGCCGGGCGCGAGGGTGGTGGCACCGGGGAGCGGAGCGACCATGGCCGCGCCGGTCTCGGACTGCCACCAGGTGTCGACGACGGGAAGCTCGCCGCGGCCGAACGTGTCGCGGAACCACAGCCAGGCGGCGGGGTTGATGGCCTCCCCCACCGTGCCGAGCAGACGCAGGGGCGACAGGTCGAAGCCCTCCGGCAGGGTCTCGCCGAACCAGGCCATGAACGTGCGGACGAGCGTGGGCGCGGTGTAGTACACCGTCACGCCGTAGCGCTCGATGATCTCCAGGTGCCGCGTGCGGTCGGGGGTGTCGGGGGTGCCCTCGTAGATCACCTGCGTGAGGCCGTTGGAGAGCGGCCCGTAGAGCTCGTAGGTGTGCGCGGTGACCCAGGCGAGGTCGGCGGTGCACCAGTGCACGTCGTCGGGCTTGGCGTCGAAGTGCGCCCAGTGGGCCCAGGACGCCTGCGTGAGGTACCCGCCCGAGGTGTGCACGAGCCCCTTGGGGCGGCCGGTGGTCCCCGAGGTGTAGATGATGAAGAGCGGATGCTCCGCATCGACGTCGCTCGCCTCGTGCACGTCGGGCTGCGCGGCGGTGATCTCGTGCCACCAGAGGTCGCGCCCGGCGGTCCACGGCACCGCGTGACCGGTGCGGCGCACCACCAGGACGTGCTCGAGGTCCGCCAGGCCCGCAGCCGCGGCATCCGCGGTGGATTTGACCTCGACCGCGGCTCCGCGTCGGAACTGCCCGTCGGAGGTGACGAGCAGCTTCGCGCCGGTGTCTTCGAGGCGGAAGCGGAGCGCCTCGGCGGAGAAGCCCCCGAACACGAGGGAGTGCACCGCCCCGATCCGCGCGCAGGCGAGCGCGAGGACCACAGTCTCGACGAGCACGGGCAGGTAGACCACGACCCGGTCGCCAGGCCCGACGCCGAGCGCGCTCAGGGCGTGGGCGGCGCGTGCGACGTCGCGCTGGAGGTCGGCGTAGGTGACCCGACGGCGATCTCCCGGCTCTCCCTCGAAGTACAGCGCCACCGTGTCGCCGCGACCGGCGGCGACGTGCCGGTCGACGCAGTTGACCGCGACATTCAGTCGCCCGCCGGCGAACCACCGCGCCGCGGGGATCACCGCGGGGTCGTCGGGGTCGGGCGGCGTCCACTCCAGGGTGCGCTCCCACGGCGTCGTCCAGTCCAGGCGCCGCGCCGCCTCGTCCCAGAAGCCGAGCGGATCGGCGGCGCCGCGCTCGTACGCCTCGGCGGTCACGTTGGCGCGCGCTGCGAGCTCCGCCGGCGGGGCGAAGCGCAGCGCGGAGCGGTCGAGCGTCTGCGCGGTGGTCACGCCCACCGCCGCAGCAGCCGCTTCTGCACCACGCTCAGGATCGCGTTGGAGAGCGCACCGAGGAGGGCCAGCAGCACGATCGTCAGCAGAATGCGATCCACGCGACCGGTCTGCTGCGAGATCGTCAGCAGGAACCCGAGCCCCATCGCCGCTCCCAGAAGCTCCGAGGCGACGAGGAACAGCCACGCCTGCGCCATCCCCAGACGCAGGCCCGACACGAGAGCCGGGAGGACGGCGGGGAGCTGGACGGTGCGGAACAGGTCCCATCCGCGCAGGCTGAAGGACCGCCCCATCTCCACCAGGTGCGCGTCGACGTGGCGGAGGGCACCGGCCACGGTGGTGAACACGGGGAAGAAGGCCCCGATCGCGATGAGGGTAACCTTGGACTCCTCGCCGATCCCCATCCACAGCAGCAGGAGCGGGACGAGGGCGAGCGAGGGGATGGCGCGCAGCGCCGCGAGCGAGGGGCTCAGCAGCATGTCGCCGATGCGGCTGAGTCCGACGATGGCCGCCGCGCCGATCCCGATGATCGAACCCAGCGCGAAACCGAGGAGCACGCGCTGCACCGAGATGGCGATGTTCAGCCACAGTTCGCCGGTCCGGGCCATCTCCACCGCGGCGGTCAGAACCGTCGCCGGCGCCGGAAGCCG
Source organism: Microbacterium sp. AK009 (assembly GCF_013410955.1). GTDB lineage: Bacteria > Actinomycetota > Actinomycetes > Actinomycetales > Microbacteriaceae > Microbacterium. The sequence continues at coordinate 118,294 of NZ_JACCCG010000002.1, forward strand.
GTAGGCGGGGATCGCGCCCGTGCTCGAGGCGACCTGCCACGCCAGGAGGAGGAGAGCGGGGACGAGAAGCCCGCCGACGACGCGGACCCCGGGCCGAGCCCAGAACTCCCGACGCGCGGGAGCCCCCGCCGCGCGAGCGACAGGGGCGGTGGCCGGGGCGGCCGTCACGGACGGCACACCCCGGTCGGAATCCTGATCGAGGGTCGTGGCGCGGCCCGGTCGGACGTCGGTGCTCACTGGTCCTCCGTCGCGGTGCGGGCGAAGCTGTCGTCGATGAGGGTGGCGAGGGCGTCATCGACCGCGGCCTGGCCGTTCTGGATGGAGCCGGACTCGACGAGCACGGGGCCGATCTTCTCCAGCACCGCGAGCTGATCGTCGCCGGGGATGCCGCTGACGTCGAGGTTGGAGCGCTCGGCGATCACCGTCTCGGCCACCGCCGGGTCGATCCCGGCGATCTCGGCCAGCAGCGCCGCGGTCTCCTCCGGATTCTCCAGAGCCCACGCGCGGGCCTCCTCGTAGGCGTCGACGACGACCTGGGCGACATCGGGGTGGTCGGTCAGGAACTCCTCGGTGGCGTTGAGGAATCCGTAGGAGTTGAAGTCGACGTTGCGGTAGAGCAGCTCCGCGCCCGACTCTGCCTCGGCGGCCGCCATGATCGGGTCCAGGCCCGCCCAGGCGTCGACCGAGCCCGCGTCGAGGGCGGCGCGCCCGTCGGCGTGCTGGAGATTCTGCAGCTGGACGTCGGAGATCGTCAGCCCTTCCGTCTCGAGCGCCTGGAGCAGGAAGAAGTAGGGGTCGGTGCCGGGGGTGGCGGCGACGGACTTTCCGGCGAGGTCGGCGACGGAGGCGATGTCGCTGCCCTCGGGCACGACGAGGGCCGACCACTCCGGCTGGGAGTAGATGTCGATGACCTTGATCGGCGAGCCGTTGGCCCGCGCGAGCAGCGCCGCCGAACCGGCGGTCGAGCCGACGTCGATCGATCCCGAACGCAAGAACTCATTGGCCTTGTTCGAGCCGGCGGACTGCACCCACTCGACGGTGACGTTGTCGCCGAGGGCTTCTTCGATCAGACCCTGGTCGCGGACGATGAGGCTCAGCGGGTTGTAGGTGGCGAAGTCGATCGACAGGGTGTCGGTCGACCACTCGGTGCTCTCCGAGCCGGCCGAGCCCGCGGCATCCGCATTCGAGGCATCGGCGCTCTCACCGGCGAGGCAGCCGGTCGTGGCGAGCATGATCGTCCCGGCGATCGCGAGGGCGGGAACGGTGCGGCGGACGATGGTGCTCATCGGGTCTCCTCGGCGGTGCGGGGTTCGGGTGTGCTGTGGTGGGTGTCGACGCCGAGCCCCTCGAGGAGCTCTGCGCGCAGGGTGGTAAAGTCGTGGGCGGCGCGGTCGCGCGGACGGGTTCCGGGCACCTCGACGATGCGGGCGATGGAGGATGCCGCGGGGTCGTCGCCGAGCGAGCGGAGCAGCAGGACGCGATCGGCGAGGTACAGCGCCTCTTCGACGTCGTGGGTGACGAGGAGGACGGTGGTCGGCCGCGCGGCGTGGATCTGCAGGAGCAGGTCCTGCATGCGCAGGCGCGTGAGCGCGTCCAGGGCCCCGAACGGCTCGTCCAGGAGCAGGACCTCGGGGTCGCGGGCGAGCGCGCGGGCGAGCGACGTGCGCTGCGCCATGCCGCCGGAGATCTCCCGTGGGCGGCGGTCGGCGGCGTGGCCGAGGCCGACAAGGTCGAGGAGCTCGGCGACGCGGTCACGGCGTTCGGCTCCGCGGAGCCCACGGGGAAGCCCGAGGGCGACGTTGTCGGCGATGGTTCGCCAGGGAAGCAGTCGCGGTTCCTGGAAGGCCACCGCGGTGCGGTCATCGGTGTCGCGGACGGGCGCGGCGTCGAGTTCGATGACACCCGCTGTCGGGACGTCCAGGCCCGCGAGCAGGCGCAGGAGTGTGGACTTGCCGCACCCGGACGGTCCGACGACCGCGACGATCTCACCGGGCGCGAGGCTCAGGTCGACGCCGCGCAGGACCGGGAGCGGAGCGGGGGTGACGAATGTCCGCGACACCCCGGCGACCCGCACCGCACCGCGGCGTTCGCCGGCGGCGGGCACGTCGATGACGCGGGAGTTCGGGGTGGGCATGCACCCAGACTGCCGATGTCGGGGCCGTCATGACATCTCGGGCGTAACGTTGCGAAACGTCCGCGGGTGCGTGGATCAGTGCGCGGCGAGCGACACGACCTCCGCGGCCGCCCGCGCGACGTCGTCGTTGACCACGTGGTAGTCGAACTCCGGCTGCGCCGCCAGCTCCACGCGCGCGGTGCGCAGGCGCCGCGCCCGCTCCTCGGCATCCTCGGTGCCGCGTCCCACCAGCCGGTTCACCAGCTCATCCCAGCTGGGCGGCAGGAGGAAGACGAGCGTCGCCGACGGCTCGGCGGCCCGGACCTGCCGGGCCCCCTGGAGGTCGATCTCGAGGAGGACCGTGCGACCCGCTGCCAGCGCGTCCTCGATCGGACGGCGGGGGGTGCCGTAGCGGTGGGAGTTGTGCACGGTCGCCCACTCGAGCAGCTGCCCCTCGGCGACGAGCCGGTCGAACTCGGCGTCGTCGACGAAGTAGTAGTGCTCGCCGTCGCGCTCTCCGGGGCGGGGTGCGCGCGTCGTCGCCGAGATCGACAGGAGGATGTCGGGGTGGTGCGCCTTGATGTGCGCGGCGACGGTGCCTTTGCCGACCGCCGTCGGGCCGGCGAGCACGATGAGGCGACTCCGCTCCGTGCGCGGAGCGGGCTCGGGCCACCGCTCGTCGAGGAACGCCGTCAGGTCGCGGCGTTGGCGAGCGCCCAGCCCGCCGAGTCGCTTGACCGGCGAGATGGCCAGTGATGCGAGGATCCGATCGCGCTTGCCTTCGCCGATCGCCGGCAGCGCGGTGAGGAATTCGGTCACGCGCAGGGTTCCGGCGGGCGACTCCGGTGCGGCGAAGGCCCGCCGGGTGAGCTCCTGGGGTGAGATGACGCGGGTGGCCAGGTCGCGTTTGAGTGCGGCGCGGGCGCGTCGCGCAGCAACCGCGCGCTCCGACGCGGCGCGGCGGTCGACCTCGGGCGGGCGGCGGGACGAGGTCACGACGTGCCCTCCCGGTACAGGGCCCGCCGCTCGTCGATCCGGGAAGCGAGATCGGCGGGGCCGGCGGAGAGGATGCTGCGACTTTCGCTGGCGAGGACGTTGCGCGACAGGGCCCCGAACAGGCGGGCCAGGTCGGCGGGCTGGGCGCCCTGCGCGCCGAATCCGGGTGCGAGAAGGGGTGCGCCGCGCAGCAGGTCGTCGGTGAGGCCGAGCTCCCACCGGTCCACCGTCGCACCCACCACGAGACCGATCGGACCGAGGTCGCCGGTGAAGGCGGCTGAGCCGTTCACCCACGTGACGTCGCGGGCGACCCGGGCCGCCACGGTCTGGCCGTCATCTGCCGCCACATCCACAGGGTGCGCGGTCTGCAGCGACGTCGCCTCGGGGTTGCTGGTCCCCGCCAGGACGAACACGCCCTTTTCGGCACGGACCGCCCCGGTGAGGGTCTCGCGCAGCGAATCGGGTCCGAGGTAGGGACTGACGGTGAGCGCGTCGGCCTCCAGCGGTGAGCCGGGGCTCAGCCACGCCGCCGCGTACGCAGCCATCGTGCTGCCGATGTCCCCGCGCTTGGCGTCGGCGACGACGAGGAGCCCTGCCGCCCGCGCAGCGGCGAGGGTCTCCTCGAGGGCGGCGTACCCTGCCGCCCCGAACCGCTCGAAGAACGCCACCTGCGGCTTCACCACGCCGACCCGCCCGCGGGCGGCTTCGACGGTCCGCAGCGCGAAGTCGCGAACCCCGGCGGCGGTGTCCTCCAGGCCCCACTCGGCGAGCAGATGCGCGTGCGGGTCGATCCCGACGCAGAGGGGACCGTGAGCGTCGAGGGCTGCGCGCAGACGTTCGGCGAAACCGGTCACCGAGCCTCCGCCCGGTCGGCGGCGTACTCCTGCAGGCTCCGCACCGCAAAGCCCTCACGCAGGACGGGGAGGGCGCTGACTGCGGCACCGAGCACCGCCATGGTGGTGAACAGCGCCTTGTCGGCCGCGACCGCAGCGGCGCGGATCTCGTAGCCATCCGCCCGGGCCAGACCGCCGCTCGGGGTATTCACCACGATGTCGATGTCTCCGGCGTTGATGAGGTCGACGATGTTCGTCTCCCCCGTCGCCTGGGTCGCGGAGTACTTGTTGACCACCTGGACGTCGATGCCGTTGCGGCCGAGGATCTCCGCCGTCCCCTCGGTGGCCACGAGGTCGAACCCGAGCTCCTGCAGACGATGGGCGGGGAGGATCACCGCGCGCTTGTCGCCGTCGGCGACGGAGATGAACACCGTGCCGGTCAGCGGCATCCCACCGTACGCTGCCTCCTGGCTCTTGGCGAACGCCGTCGGGAAGTCGCGGTCGATGCCCATGACCTCACCCGTCGAGCGCATCTCCGGTCCGAGCACCGAGTCGACGATCTGTCCGTCGCGGGTGCGGAAGCGCTTGAAGGGGAGCACGGCCTCCTTCACGGCGACGGGCGCGCCCAGGGGCACGCGCGAGCCGTCGGCTTCGGGGAGCATCCCCTCGGTCACGAGCTCCGCCACCGTCGAGCCCGCCATGATGCGGCTGGCGGCCTTGGCCAGCGGAATCCCGAGGGCCTTGGAGACGAACGGCACGGTGCGGCTGGCGCGCGGGTTGGCCTCGATGACGTACAGCACCCCGGCGCTGATCGCGAACTGCACGTTCAGCAGTCCCCGCACTCCCACGCGGTGCGCGATCGCGAGCGTCGCCTCACGCACGCGGTCGATGTCGGTGCGGCCGAGAGACATCGGCGGGAGCGCGCAGCTGGAGTCGCCGGAGTGGATGCCGGCCTCTTCGAGGTGCTCCATGATGCCGCCCACGTACAGCCGATCGCCGTCGTAGAGCGCGTCGACGTCGATCTCGATCGCGTCGTCGAGGAACCGGTCGACGAGGAGCGGCATCCCCGGGCCGATGATGGCCTGATCGGCGATGCGGACGAAGTAGTCCCGCAGGCTCGGGGTGTCGTAGACGATCTCCATGCCGCGGCCGCCGAGCACGAAGCTCGGACGCACGAGCACCGGGTACCCGACCTCCTCGGCGATCGTCACGGCCTGGTCGACGTCGATGGCCGTGCCGTTGCGCGGTGCCACCAGGCCTGCGTCGTCGAGGAGGCGCGAGAAGAGCTCCCGCTCCTCGGCCAGCTCGATGGCGGCGGGGCTCGTTCCGAGGATCCGGTAGCCGGCGTCCTCGATCCCCTGCGCCAGGCCCAGCGGCGTCTGTCCGCCCAGCTGGCAGATCACGCCCAGGATCTCCCCCGACTGCGACTCGGCGTGGAGGACCTCCAGCACGTCCTCCAGCGTCAGCGGCTCGAAGTAGAGCCGATCGGAGGTGTCGTAGTCGGTCGAGACGGTTTCGGGGTTGCAGTTGACCATGATGGTCTCGAAACCGGCGTCGGCGAGGGCGAACGAGGCGTGGACGCACGAGTAGTCGAACTCCACGCCCTGCCCGATGCGGTTCGGGCCGGAACCGATGATGACGACCTTGGTGCGCTCGGACGGCGCGATCTCGGTCTCGGCGTCGTAGCTGGAGTAGTGGTAGGGCGTCAGCGCCGGGAACTCCCCCGCGCAGGTGTCGACAGTCTTGTACACGGGCCGGATGCCGAGCCCGTGGCGCGCAGCGCGCGCCTCGGCCTCGGTGATTCCCCGCAGCTCGGCGATCTGCGCGTCGCTGAAGCCGTGGTCCTTCGCCAGACGCAGGGTCGCGTCATCCAGCTCCTGCGCGTCGCGGATGGCGCCAGCCACCTCGTTGATGAGCACGATCTGATCGAGGAACCAGGGGTCGATCGCGGTCGCGTCGAAGGCCTGCGCGGGGGTGGCACCCAGGCGGAGGGCCTGCTGGACCAGCACGATCCGTCCGTCGGTCGGTGTCTTCGCCTCCTCGAGCAGCTCGTCGACCGAGCGTGACTCCTCGCCCCAGTGGAAGCTCGAGCCGCGCTTCTCCAGCGAGCGGAGCGCCTTCTGCAGGGCGGTGGTGAAGTTGCGGCCGATCGCCATCGCCTCGCCCACCGACTTCATTGTGGTGGTGAGCGTGGTGTCGGCGGCCGGGAACTTCTCGAAGTTGAAACGCGGGACCTTCACCACGACGTAGTCCAGGGTCGGCTCGAAGCTCGCCGGGGTCACCCGGGTGATGTCGTTCGGGATCTCATCCAGGCGGTAGCCGATGGCGAGCTTCGCGGCGATCTTCGCGATCGGGAAGCCGGTGGCCTTGGACGCCAGCGCCGAGGAGCGCGACACCCGCGGGTTCATCTCGATGACGATGATCCGGCCGTCGTCGGGGTTCACGGCGAACTGGATGTTGCAGCCGCCGGTGTCCACGCCCACGGCACGGATGATGTCGATGCCGATGTCGCGGAGCTTCTGGTACTCGCGGTCGGTCAGGGTCAGCGACGGCGCGACGGTGATCGAATCCCCCGTGTGCACCCCGACGGGGTCGACGTTCTCGATGGTGCAGACCACGACGGTGTTGTCGGCGGTGTCGCGCATGAGCTCGAGCTCGTACTCCTTCCACCCGAGGATCGACTCCTCCAGGAGCACCTCGTGGGTGGGCGAGTCGTGCAGGCCCGCGCCGGCGATACGGCGGAGGTCGGCCTCGTCGAAGGCGAAGCCGGATCCGAGGCCCCCCATCGTGAACGACGGACGCACGACGAGGGGATAGCCGAGTTCGGCGGCGCCGGCGAGCACCTCGTCCATCGTGTGGCAGATCCGGCTCGCCGCGACATCCGCTCCCGCCTCGATGACCAGCTCCTTGAAGACCTGTCGGTCCTCGCCCTTGCGGATGGCGTCGACCTTGGCCCCGATCAGCTCGACGCCGTACTTCTCGAGGATCCCCTTCTCGTGCAGCGAGATGGCGGCGTTCAACGCCGTCTGGCCGCCGAGCGTCGGCAGGATCGCATCCGGCTTCTCTTTGGCGATGATCGTTTCGAGCACCTCGGCGGTGATCGGTTCGATGTAGGTCGCATCGGCGAAGTCGGGGTCGGTCATGATCGTCGCGGGGTTGGGGTTGACGAGGATGACGCGCACGCCTTCGGCGCGCAGAACGCGGCACGCCTGTGTTCCGGAGTAGTCGAACTCGGCGGCCTGGCCGATCACGATCGGGCCGGACCCGATGACGAGGACGCTGTGGATGTCGTCGCGCTTGGGCATCAGTCGTTGCTCTCCTGGACGTTCGCGGCGCCGGGCCGGGCGTCACGGTGCGCGCGCACCATGTCACGGAACCGGTCGAACAGATAGTTGGCGTCGTGCGGACCTGCCGCCGCCTCGGGGTGGTACTGCACCGAGAAGGCGGGGATGTCGAGGGCGCGAAGGCCCTCCACGACGTTGTCGTTCAAACCGACGTGGCTCACCTCGACCCGCCCGTAGCCCTGCGGGCTGTCGAAGGAGCCTTCCAGCGGCGCCTCTACGGCGAAGCCGTGATTGTGGGCGGTGATCTCCACGCGGCCGGTCGCCTTGTCGAGAACCGGCTGGTTGATGCCACGGTGCCCGAAGGGCAACTTGTAGGTGCCGAGGCCGAGAGCGCGACCGAGCAGCTGGTTGCCGAAGCAGATGCCGAAGAAGGGCAGCCGGTCATCGAGCACGGCGCGCAGCAGCTCGATGTGATCGGCCGATGCGGCGGGGTCGCCCGGCCCGTTGGAGTAGAACACCGCGACGGGGTCGATGGCGCGGATGTCGTGGATCGTGGCGTTCTGGGGCAGGACGTGCACGTCGAAGCCCCGGTCGGCGAGGTTCTCGATCGTGGCCTGCTTGACCCCGAGATCGAGCACCGCGAGGGCGCCGAGGCGCTCACCCCGTGCGGGTGTGACCTCGACGGCCGCGACCGACACCGTCGAGGAGAGGTTCAGTCCCGTCATCTCCGGGGCCTCCCGCACCACGCGCAGCTGCTGGTCGGCGTCCCAGCCGGCGGCATCCCCGGAGAAGATCCCCCCGCGCATGCTGCCGGCCGAGCGGATGTGTCGGGTGACGGCTCGCGTGTCGATCCCGCTGATGCCGACGATCCCGTCGGCGGCCAGGGCCTCGTCGAGCGACTGCTCGGAGCGCCAGCTCGACACCACGCGAGCGGGGTCGCGGACGATGTAGCCGGCCACCCAGATGCGCCTCGACTCGACATCCTCGGAATTCATCCCAGTGTTGCCGATGTGCGGGGCGGTCTGCAGGACGATCTGCCCCGCGTACGACGGGTCGGTCAGGGTCTCCTGGTAGCCGGTCATGCCGGTGGAGAAGACGACCTCGCCGAGGGTCGTGCCGCGCGCGCCGTAGGCGCGTCCGGTATGGCGGGTGCCGTCCTCGAGGACGAGGACGGCAGGGTCGGTGGTCAGGAGCCCTGTGGTGGGAGGCACTGTGGTGGGGAGCCGGGTCATGCGTCGTCTCCAGTCGGGGGAACGAGGGGTCGGATGGCGGTCGCGAGAGCCTGCGCGGAGGCTTCCTGCGGCCGGAAGTAGGAGTCGACGGGTGTGCCGTCGTCGAGCCGCCAAACGAGGCGGGTGAGACCGCCCGACTCCACGACACGGTCGATGGCGACGGTGGCCTGGTCGACGGCGGCGAGGCGGGCGCCGGCGAGGAAGAGACGGGGGGCGCCGTCGAGGTCGAGCGCGACACCGCCGTCGGTGACGGTGACCTCGCCGCGGGCGCGGAAGCCCAGGTGGCGGATCGCGAGACGCTCCAGCGGCTCGTCGTGACGTGTGGTGGCGACGTACAGCACACCGAAGCGCGCGAGCTCCGCCGCCCCCTCGGGCGGGGCGCCCACCGGCGCAGCAAGCCCCGCGTCTCGACGCGATCGCCGGCGCCACGCCCTGGCGAGAAGGAGAAGGACGACGCCGACCCCGATCAGGGTGACGATGAGTGCACCCTCACGCGTCATGCGTGCACCCCCGGCGTCTCGAGCACGTCGCCGTCGGCGACGGTGACCACCCCGCGGTGCAGCGTCCAGCGGACCTCCCCCGGAAGGGCACGGCCGAGGTACGGCGAGTTCTCGCTCCGACCCCGGAGATCGGCCGTGGTGAACGGGCGCGGCGCGGCCGGGTCGTACAGGGTCAGCGACGCCGGCTGCCCGGCGGTCAGGGGCGTGCCTGCCCCCGAAAGGCGGCCGATGCGGGCGGGCGTCTCGGACATCACTCGGGCGACGTCGTCCCATCCGAGCATCCCGGTGTCGACCATCGCCTCGCGCACGACCCGCAGGGCACTCTCGAGCCCCACCATGCCGTTCGCCGCGGCCTGCCACTCGCAGGCCTTCGCCTCGGCGGGGTGGGGGGCGTGGTCGGTGGCGACGATGTCGATCGTGCCGTCGGCGAGGCCCTCCCGCACGGCCCGCACGTCTTCTTCTCGGCGAAGCGGCGGATTGACCTTGAACCGGGCGTCGTAGCCGCGAACGAGCTCGTCGGTCAGGAGCAGGTGGTGGGGGGTCACCTCGGCGGTCACCGCGACCCCGCGGCGCTTGGCCCACCGGATGATGTCGACCGACCCGGCGGTGGAGAGGTGGCAGACGTGCAGGCGCGAGCCGACGTGCTCGGCCAGGAGCACATCGCGGGCGATGATCGACTCCTCTGCGACCGCGGGCCAGCCCGCAAGACCCAGCTCGGCCGACACCGCTCCCTCGTTCATCTGCGCACCCTCGGTGAGCCGCGGGTCCTGCGCGTGCTGCGCGATGACGCCGTCGAACGCTTTGACGTACTCCAGCGCCCGGCGCATGATCAGCGGATCCCAGACGCAGAACCCGTCGTCGCTGAACACGCGGACGCGCGCTCGCGAGTGTGCCATCGCACCGAGCTCGGCGAGGCTCTCACCGCGCTGCCCGACGGTGACGGCGCCGATCGGCTGCACGGTCACGTATCCCGCCGCCTCGCCCAGTGCGAGCTCCTGCTCGACGACCCCGGCGGTGTCGGCGACGGGCGAGGTGTTCGGCATGGCGAACACCGTGGTGTAGCCGCCGGCGGCGGCGGCACGCGAGCCCGTGAGCACCGTCTCGGCGTGCTCGAATCCGGGTTCGCGCAGGTGCGCGTGGAGGTCGACCAGGCCCGGGAGCGCGATGAGCCCGTCGGCATCGATCACGGTGGCACCGGCGCGGCTGAGGCCCGGGCCGATCTCGGAGATCACCCCGCCCTCGATGAGCATGTCGACTCGTTCCCCGGCGAGCGGGGCCGCGCCGCGGATGAGCAGGGGGGCCGGGGTGACGGGGTGAGGGGCGCTCATCATCCGTCCTCTCTCTCGTCGTCGCGCTCGCCGGCCAGCAGCAGATACAGCACGGCCATGCGCACGGACACACCGTTGGTCACCTGCTCGAGCACCGTCGACCGCGCGGAATCCGCGGCTTCGGCGGCGATCTCCAGCCCTCTGTTCATCGGGCCCGGGTGCAACACCATCGTATCGGGAGGAAGGGCGGCGACCCGTTGCCGTGACAGCCCCCAGACCCGGGCGTACTCCCGCTCGGTGGGGAAATAGGCGGCGCGCATCCGTTCGAGCTGGATACGCAGCATCATCACCGCATCGGGGCCCGCGGCGATCGCGTGGTCGAGGTCGTAGTCGACCGTGACCGGCCAGTTCGAGACATCCTGCGGGATCAGCGTCGGTGGAGCGACGAGGGTGACATCCGCACCGAGGGTGGTGAGGAGCCAGACGTTGGAGCGGGCGACCCGCGAGTGGAGGATGTCGCCGACGATCGTGACGCGGACGCCGTCGAGTCCGAGGCCGCGGCTGTCGTCACCGAACCGGCGCTTGCGGATCGTGAAGGCGTCCAGGAGCGCCTGGGTGGGATGCTCGTGGGTGCCGTCGCCGGCGTTGACCACGCCCGCGGTGATCCAGCCGCTCGTGGCGAGGGTGCGCGGTGCCCCCGAGGCGCCGTGACGGATGACGACCGCGTCGGCTCCCATGGCCTGCAGCGTCTGGGCGGTGTCCTGCAGCGACTCGCCCTTCGACACGCTGGAGCCCTTGGCCGAGAAGTTGATGACGTCGGCCGACAGACGCTTGGCCGCCGCCTCGAACGAGATGCGGGTGCGGGTGGAGTCTTCGAAGAAGAGGTTGACCACGGTCTTGCCGCGAAGCGTCGGCAGCTTCTTCACCTCGCGCCGCTGCGTGCCGGCCATGTCCTCGGCGACGTCGAGGATGGCGATGGCGCGCTGCCGGTCGAGGGTCTTGGTATCGAGCAGGTGCCTCATTGCGCTCCTCCCTCGATCGAGACGGAGTCTTCGCCGTCGATCTCGCGCAGGCGCACATTGACCCGTTCCTCACGGGCACTGGGGAGGTTCTTGCCGACGAAGTCGGGGCGGATGGGCAATTCGCGATGCCCGCGATCGACGAGGGTCGCCAGGCGCACCGCCGCGGGGCGACCGATGTCCTGCAGTGCGTCGAGCGCTGCCCGGATGCTTCGTCCGGAGAAGAGCACGTCGTCGACCAGCACGACCACCGCGCCGTCGATGCCACCCGGCGGGATCTGGGTGGGGTGAGGTGCCCGCGTCGGATGGCGGTGCAGGTCGTCGCGGTACATCGTGACATCCAGCGCTCCGACGGGGACGGGCGCGCCGCCGAACGCGGTCACGAACGCGGCGATGCGTTCGGCGAGAGGGACGCCACGCGTCGGAATGCCGAGGATGACGAGACCGTCGGGTCCCTTGTTGGACTCGAGGATCTCGTGGGAGATCCGAGTCAATGCCCGAGTGATGTCGGCGTCGTGCAGCACGGTGCGCACGGTCATCCGCCGCTCCCTTCTCCGCCTCACGGGACGGGTTTAAAGGTTGCCGGTTACCGCGCCTCAGACTACCGGACGAGGCGGGATCCCCGCTTCCCTGCGGATCCCCCTCCCCCGCCGCATCCCGTTCCCCGCCGCCTCCCGTTCCCCGCCGCCCCCCGTTCCCCGCCGCCTCCCGTTCCCCCGGCCGCGGCCGCTCCTGCCCCCGCCGCCTCCCGTTCCCCCGCCCCCGCGCCTCCTCCCGCCCTCGCCCCGCTCGCATCCGTTCGTCGCAGATGCACGCCGCAGACGGTCCAGAACGTGCAAATGTGACGAACGAAGACCGGATGCAGCGGGGATCCCCCTTACGGCGGGCAGCGACGTCAGCGCCGTGCGCGCAGAGCGGCGGCGACGCGGTCGATGTACTGCACGGGGTGGTGGAAGAGCTGGGTCCGCGCGACCCTGATGACCCGCCAGCCCGCATCGGTCAGCCGCTCGTGCTTCTCGAGGTCGCGCTGCCATTGCGCCGCGTCGGTGCGGTGCTGGTCGCCCTCGTACTCGATCGCGATCCGGAGGTCCGGGTACGCCAGGTCGACGCAGCCGAGGAAGTCTCCCGCAGGCCCGTACACCTCGTGGTCGGTCACCGGCTCGGGGAGTCCGGCATCGACGAGCAGCAGTCGCGCCCAGGTCTCCGTGCGCGACGCCACCCCGGGGCGGATGCGTCCGAGCGCCTCGCGCAGTGCGGTCGCACCGAGCCGGCGGCCGGACTCTGCAGCGCGCCGAAGATCGTCGAGGTCGGCCAGCGGTGGACGCAGGAGGTAGCTGAACTGCCCCGCGACGCGCGGCGCGCGCACGACCGCATCACCGACGGCGACAAGGTCGTACGCGCCGATCATCGGCGCCAGCATCGCCCACGTCGTCGCCGGGTCGGAGACGGGTACCCCGAAACGCGGGTGCCGCACGACCCGGACGAGGTCGGGGCGGACCTGATGACCGACGGTCCCCGCAGCTCGCGGCGCGCGCCCTGGCGTCGACACGTGGATGCGCGCATCGGACAGGAACGGCATCGGCAGATCCCAGAGAAGCGCGGCCGTGGTGTGGCTGAAGCAGCCGCCGACGTTCATCCGGATGCCGAACTGCAGCGCCGCCTCTATGATGGCGGCGCGCTCCGCGGCGGCGGGATGCGCGGGCGGCTCGAGGTGTCGTGGCTCAGCGCGGACGCCGTGGAACGGTCTGTCGAGTCCGCGACGGTCGACCCAGCGGCGCGACCTGCCTCTCCTTCGTGCGTCGGCGACGGTGAAGGCTCCGTCCGATGAGCGTTGCGCACCTGCATCCATGCGACCAGGGTGCCGGTCGCGCCCCCTTACCCTCCGGCGTTGTCCACAGTCCCTTCTCGTCCGTCGCAGGTGTACACCGGTGAGCCCCCCAGGCGTACATCTGCGACGAACGAAGGGGGCGGAGGGTGCCGCCTCGCTGCGGGGGCGCGTGCGCAGCGTTACGGGCGCAGCGCAACGCTGCCCCCGTTGGTTCGTCGCAGATGTACGCGTCGCGCGGTTGCGGGCGGACATCTGCGACGAACGAAGGGGGGCGGGGCACGATGCGGCGGCGTGCAACGGGCAGCGCGGTCCGCTGCCCGAAGGCACGACGGGTTCGTTCGTCGCAGGTGTACGCATTCCCCGCTCCCGGGCGTACATCTGCGACGAACGAACGAAGGGCAGACGGAGGATGCTGCGGCGCAGCGCGACACCGGCGCAGCGCGACACCGCTCCGCAGCGCGGCGGATCAGGCCGCAGGGGCCTCGGCGCGGTCGGCGGTCTCGTCCGCCTGGGTCGCCCGGATCTCATGCCCCTGCGAGGTCAGGCACTTGCCTGACGTGAGGTCCCACTTCCAGTCGTGGAGACTGCACGTGAGCACGCCGCCCTCGACCTTGCCGGTCTTCGACAAATCGGCCCGCAGATGCGGGCACCGCCGCTGCACGACCCAGTCGGCGAGGCGGATGTCTTCCGAGACGTCGGACTGCTCGGCGTACCAGTTCTCCACGTACTCGATGCGGTCCCGCGACAGGCACTTCAGGAACGTCGTGAGGAACTCGTTGAACTTGCCCGAGCGACCGACCTCGAACTGCATCGACAGGAAGATCGAGTTCGACCAGTCGATCTCATGGTCGCGGATGTTGGTCGACACGAGGTCGGCGGGGATCGTGTACCAGTAGATGCACTCCTCGCCGTCGTACTCTCGCACCTTCGCGCGCGGGAAGTCGACGACCATGTCCAGCTCGCCGATGCGGAAGCGCACGTTTCCCCCGACGCCGTTGCGGATCGTGCGCGCCCGGCGCAGCAGCGGCTCCCACCACTCCTTGATCGCCGCGAGCATCTCGCCCGGCGGCAGCACGGGGGCGCGAGTGGCCTCCTCCGCGGCGATCTCGTCCTGCCGCGCGTCGCGCTGCTCGGCGAGGTAGGCCCACTTGTCATCGAAGATGCGGTCGATCTCGGCCTCGGTGTAGAGCGTCTGGGTCACCGTCAGCGCGCCGTCGTTCATCTCCACGACCGTGCCGGGAACGAATTCGTACCCCTTCTGAGCGGGACGCACCTCGGCCATGTGCCGGAGGAACTCGCGCTGATCGGTGAAGATCGCATCGCCGTCCAGGCCCTGGCCGTTGTACTTGAACAGCGCCTCGCGCAGGAACATGGGCGGTCCCGCCATGGGGAACACGTGCTCCGCGTCGACCTTCTCGATGTAGTACATCGCCCGTTTGTTCTGGGCGTCCCGCTTGAGCCCGGCGAAGTTGCGCTTGGCGTCGGCGGGGAGGTCGTAGACCATCGGCCACCAGATCGCACCCGAGACCTGGGTGAAGTAGGCCTCGGGCTGGGAGAACGCCGTCAGCTTCTCCAGGTCCAGGGGGTGGGAATCGTTCTGATTCAGGATGCTGGCGGTGCCGTCGTCCACCGACAGGGACGAATCCCCGATGGGGCCGTCGCTCGGCGCACGCAGCGGCGTGACCATCAGCTTCAACGGTCCGAACTCCAGCGGCACACCGGCCCGGGTGAAGATGATGTTGTCGTACCCGAGCCGTCGGAGGTCCTGCTCGAGGTCGTCGGTGGGGTACTCCGGGAGGAGGACCCGGATGTCCTTGGAGACGTACCGCTCGAGCAGCGCAGGGTCGAAATGGTCGCGGTGCCGGTGGGAGATGTAGAGGAAGTCGGCGGCGCCGAAGCGTTCCCAGTCCAGGGCCCGGTTGTCCGGGAAGGGAAACCACGAGCCGAAGAAGGTTGGTCCCATGACGGGGTCGCAGAGGATGCTGCCACCGCGCGTTTCGATGAACATTCCCGCGTGCCCGAGGCCTGTGATCCGCATGCGTCTCCTCCGTGTCGAACCGGAGTGATTCTACGCGGGTCGCCTCCGCATCGGCCGAGCGTGCGAACGCATGGCGCGGCCGCACGGCGCAGCTTCTTCAGCCGGCCCTGTCGACGGCGTCCCGCGCGTAGACCCGGTCGCCCATCACCCAGGTCTCGGCGACGGCTCGGTCGTCTCCCACCATCATGATCGCGAAGAGAAGCTCGGCGGCGTCTTCGACGGTCGTGGGCGCAGCGCCGCCACCGTCGAGGCCGGTGCGCCAGCGGACAGCGGGCGGGCCGCCCTGCCCGTCCAGGACGACGAAGTCGGCCTCCTTGCCGATGTCGAAGCTGCCGACCTTGTCGTCCAGCCGCAGCGCCTGGGCGCCCCCCAGGGTGACCGAGTAGAACGCGCGGTACGGTGACAGCTTGTTGCGCTCCGCCTCGGCGGCATCCTTCTGCGACGGATCGACGCTGCCGTCGAGCTGGGTGTTGTTGAGCATCCCGACCTTGTAGGCGTCCTCGAGCACGTTCAGCATGCTGAAGCGGTTGCCGCCGCCGACGTCACTGCCGAAGGTCAGCAGCACGCGGTGTTCGGGGTCGGTCGCCCGCCCCAGCCGGAACAGGCCGCTTCCGAGATAGAGGTTGGAGCACGGACAGAACGTCACCGCGGCGCCGGCCTCGGATAGACGGCGGAACTCACCGTCGGTGAGCCAGACGCCGTGCCCGCCGGTGAACTTGGGTCCGACCAGCCCGTACTTCTCGTACACCTCGAGGTAGTCCGCGCAGCCGTCGTGCAGTTCGAGCACGCCCCGGATCTCGGAGGGGTTCTCGGAGATGTGCGTGTGCACCCACACGTCGGGATTTTCCGCCTTGAGTCGCCCGCACGCGGCGAGCAGCTCCTTCGTCGCGCCGTAGGCGAAGCGCGGCGTGATGGCGTACGAGCTCCGGCCGACGCCGTGGTACCTCTCGATGAGCTCCGTTGCCGCCGCGTGGAACTCATCCGGGGTGGTGGTGAACCACTCGGGGGCGTTCACATCGATGGCGGTGATGCCCGTGATGATGCGGACGTTCCGACGCGCGGCCTCTTCGAACACGACCTCCGTGGTGACGGGCTGCGCCGTCGTGAAGGCCTGACAGGTCGTGGTGCCGGAGGCGAGGAGGGTATCGAAGAACCGCCGCACACCCTCCTCCGCGTAGGCGCGATCGAAGTACCGCCGCTCCTCGGGGAACACCCACTTCTCCAGCCAGGGCAGAAGCTGTTCTCCGTAGGACCCCAGGATCCGGGTCTGCGGAATGTGGATGTGTCCGTCGATGAAGCCGGGGAGGATGAGCCGCCCAGGGATCTCGACGACCTCCGTCGAGGGATGACGGGCCGCGACCTCGTCGTGCGGTCCGAAATCGACGATGATCCCCCGGTCGTCGACGACGAGCAATCCGTCGGCGAGGAAGCGTGTCGCGGCCTGCTCGTCGCCGACATGTCGCCACGGGTCGTCGACGAAGTCGAGGAACGCTCCCCTGATCGCCCGCACGCCGTTGCCGATGTCCGGTCGGCTACGCGGCGCGGGAGATGCGGCCGAGGACTCCATGGACGAACGCTCCGGAATCGTCGGTGGAGAACTCCTTCGCCAGTTCCACGGCCTCGTCGATGGCGACCGCGGCGGGGACGGCGTCGTTGTAGAGGATCTCCCACGCGCCGATGCGCAGCAGGGCGCGGTCCACGGCGGGCATCCGCGCGAGCGACCAGTCCTTGGCGAAGGTCGTGATCTGCTCGTCGATGTCGTCGCGCTGATCGATGATGCCGTCGACGATCTCGCGCGCGTACAGCCAGGAGGCTTCGCGAGCAGGTTCGCTGGCGGCGCGCTTGGCCTCGGCCGCCAGGATCACCCCGAGGTCTTCGCCGCGGACGTCAGCCTGGAAGAGGATGTCGAGCGCGCGCTTGCGTGCTTTGGTGCGGGCACTCATCGGATGGTGTCCGCCCTCAGTTCACGCGACCGAGGTAGTCACCAGTGCGGGTGTCGACCTTGACCCTGGTGCCGGTCTCCAGGAACAGCGGTACCTGGATCTCGTAGCCGGTCTCCACCGTGGCGGCCTTCGTGCCGGCCGACGAGCGGTCACCCTGCAGGCCCGGCTCGGTGTAGGTGATCTCCAGAACGACCGAGGCCGGCAGATCGATGTACAGCGGGTTGCCGTTGTTCAGCGCGATGGTGACCTGCTGGTTCTCGAGCAAGAAGTTCTTCGCATCGCCGACGGTGGCGGCGGGGACGTTGACCTGGTCGTAGTCGCTCATGTCCATGAACACGAAGCTGTCGCCGTCGTTGTACAGGTAGGTGAAGTCGCGGCGGTCGACGTTCTCGATCTCGACCTTGGCGCCGGCGTTGTAGGTGCGGTCGACGACCTTGCCGGTCACGACGTTCTTGAGCTTGGTGCGGACGAACGCCCCGCCCTTTCCGGGCTTGACGTGCTGGAACTCCACGACGCTCCAGAGCTGTCCGTCGATGTTGAGGACGACGCCGTTCTTGATGTCTGCGGTCGATGCCATTGCGCTGATCGGATCCTTCGAAGTGCGGGCGATGTGCCCCGGAGGCGTTGCGGCCGAGCGGCCGACCACCGATTCTACGTGACGATCGCTTCTCAGCCCTCGGCCTGACCGGTGAGGAGGTCGATCAGCAGGCGCGTCGCGGTGCGGTAGCCCTCGATCCCCTCCCCCATGACGTGGACGGATGCGACGTCGGCGACGTAGGAGTGGTGGCGGAACGGCTCGCGCGTGCGGATGTCGGAGATGTGGATCTCGGCGACCGGGAGCGCGACGCCCGAGAGCGCGTCGCGCAGCACGACAGACGTGTGGGTGAGTCCGCCGGGATTGATGACAATGCCGGCGCAGTCCTCCCGCGCGGCGTGGACCGCGTCGAGCAGCACCCCCTCGTGATTGCTCTGGACGGCCCGCACCTCGAATCCCCGCTCCGCCGCGGTGCGCGTCACGAGTTCCTCGACATCGGCGAGGGTCTGCGTCCCGTAGACGGCGGGCTCCCTCACTCCCAGGAGATTGAGGTTGGGGCCGTTGACCAGCAGGATGCGTCGGGTCGTCGTCATCTCGTGCCTCTCAGGGGCTTGCGCATCTCGATCTCGGGACCGATGACGCTGGTGAACTCCACACCGGTCGGTGAGAACCCGATCCGACGGTAGGCCGCTCGGGCGCGCGCGTTGTCGCGGTGCACGTCGAGGGTGAGAGCGTCGGCACCGTGCTCTGCGGCCCAGGCGGCGGCGGCCTCGATCAGCCGGTCGAGGAGCCCCGCGCCGCGCGCCGCCGGGGTGATGAAGACCCCGACGACGTCCGCCCGCGGCGCGGCGACGGCGCGGTCGAGGTGATCGCGGTCACCCGAGGCCCGCAGCAGCACGCTGACGGATCCGACCCAGGCATCGCCGTCGACGGCGACGAACTGCGCGGCGTCCTCGCCGAGCGCCGCTCCTGCGGCACGGTCGCGCCACGCCGCGTCGTCGCGCTCCCGCTCCTGGTCGAGGGTGGTGAGGAAAGCCATCGACGCGTCGGGATCGCTGACGGCGGCCATGCGGAGGTCGCGGATCTCGGCCCATTCGTGCAGGCGGACCCGGCGCACCTCCGCCCGTGACCTCACCCCGCGACCTCCTGATACGCCGCGAACAGCAGCGACTCGTCCGGGGCCTGGAGGACGGTGGGGCGGGCGATGTCATCCAGCACGATGAATCGCAGCATCCCGCCGCGGCTCTTCTTGTCGCGTTGCATCGTCGCCAGCAGCTGCTGCCAGGCGCCCGCGCGATAGGTCAGGGGAAGACCCAGTGCACCCAGGATGTCGCGGTGACGCTGCACCGCGTCATCGGACAGCCGACCCGCCAGGCGTGACAGCTCCGCGGCGAACACCATGCCGACCGAGATCGCCGCGCCGTGCCGCCAGCGGTAGCGTTCGGCGTGCTCGATCGCATGACCGAGGGTGTGCCCGTAGTTGAGCACTTCGCGAAGCCCCGCCTCGCGGAGATCCTCCCCGACGACCCGCGCCTTCATCTCGATGGCCAGTTCGATCGAGCGACGGAATCCGGATGTCGACGGATCGACCACGCCGTCGGGATCGGCCTCGATGAGGTCGAGGATCTCGGGGTACCAGATGAACCCGGCCTTGACGACCTCGGCGAACCCCGCGACCGCTTCGTTCCGCGAGAGGGTGGCGAGGAGGTCGAGGTCGCACAGCACGGCGCGCGGAGGCCAGAACGCGCCGACGAGGTTCTTGCCCTCGGCCGTGTTCACCCCCGTCTTGCCGCCGACGGCCGCATCGACCATCCCGAGCACCGTGGTCGGCACCTGCACGATCGGCACGCCGCGCAGCCACGTCGCTGCGACGAAACCGGCGAGATCGGTGACCGCTCCCCCGCCGAATCCGATGACGGCGTCGGTGCGTGTGAAATCGGACTGTCCCATGATCTGCCAGCAGAAGGCGGCGACTTCGATGCGCTTGCCCTGTTCGGCGTCGGGGATCTCCGCCAGGAGCACCTGACGTCCGCCCCCGATCGACCCGCGCAGCTGCTCCGCCTGCGCCGACAGCGTCGGCGGATGCACGATCAGCACCTTCCGCGCATCGGCGGGAAGGGCGTCGGCCAGCCCCGGCAGGATCCCTCGCCCGACCGTGACGTCGTAGGGTGCCGCACCTGCGACGGTGATCACCGTGGCGTCGGTCATGCTCTCTCCTTCTGCGGGGACTCGGCCCACGCGACGATGGCGTCGACGACCTCCTGCAGCGGCCCGCTCGAGGTGTCGAACGTCGCGTCGGCGAGTCGTCGGTAGAGGGGCAGTCGTTCGGCGAGGATCGCGTTCCACCTGGTCATCGGATCCTCGCCCTGCAGCAGCGGCCGGGCGCTGTCGCGGAGGCGATGGGCGACGACCCGCGGCGCGACGGTCAACAGGATCACGCGGTGCCCGTCGAGGTCGCGCTGGGTGTCGGGGTCGAGAACCGCTCCCCCGCCGAGCGACACGACACCGCCCGCGTGGAGCGCGCGGGCGACGGTCTCACGCTCGAGCCGGCGGAACTCCGCCTCTCCACGCTCGGCGAAGATGCGCTCGATGGGGCCGTGCTCGCGGATGATCCCCGCGTCGGTATCGGTGAAGGGCACGCCCAGACGACGCGCGACCTTCCTCCCCAGGCTCGTCTTGCCCGCCCCCATCGGGCCGATGAGGACGATCGCCTCAGCCGGCGAGGTCATCGTGGGCGGCGATCGTCGGATCGCTCTCACCGACCGTGCGCAGTGCGTCGGGGATGCCGGCGACGTAGCTCTCGAGGTTGCGGAGCGTCTCGGCGACGCTGTCGCCGCCGAATTTCTCCAGCACGACGTCGGCGAGGACGATCGCGACCATGGCCTCGGCGACGACTCCGGCGGCGGGCACCGCGCAGACATCCGAGCGCTGATGGTGCGCGGCGGCGGCCTCCCCCGTCGCCACGTCGATCGTGCGCAGGGCGTGCGGGACGGTGGCGATCGGTTTCATCCCGGCCCTCACGCGCAGAACGGTGCCGGTGGACATGCCCCCTTCTATGCCTCCCGCCCGGTCGGTGCTGCGGGTGATGCCGGTCTCGCCGGCGAAGAGTTCGTCGTGCGCCTGAGATCCGCGGCGACGGGTGGTTTCGAAGCCGTCACCGACCTCGACGCCCTTGATCGCCTGAATGCTCATGAGCGCCTGGGCGAGCTTGCCGTCCAGTCGCCGGTCCCAGTGCACGTGCGACCCGAGCCCCGGCGGCAGTCCGTAGGCGAGCACCTCGACGATGCCGCCCAGCGTGTCACCGTCTTTGCGTGCGGCGTCGACCTCTGCCACCATCCGCTCGGAGGTGGCCGGGTGGAAGCAGCGCAGCGGATCGGCGTCGAGGATCTCGAGGTCTTCGGGCGTGGGCAGCGGCGCGTCGTCGGGGGTGCGCACGGGTCCGATCGAGAGCGTGTGGCTGACCAGCTGGATGCCGAGCTCGGCGAGGAACCCGCGCGCGAGGGCACCCAGAGCCACTCGCGCCGCAGTCTCGCGGGCGCTGGCCCGTTCGAGGATCGGGCGAGCCTCATCGAATCCGTACTTCTGCATGCCGACGAGGTCGGCGTGACCCGGGCGCGGGCGGGTCAGGGCGGCGCCGCGGCCGCGCGACATCTCGGTGAGCTCCACGGGATCGGGGCTCATGACCTCGGTCCATTTGGGCCACTCGGTGTTTCCGATGCGCAGGGCGATGGGGCTGCCCAGGCTGTACCCGTGGCGGACTCCGGCGGAGATCTCCAGGGCGTCGGCTTCGAACTTCATCCGCGAACCACGTCCGTAGCCGAGGCGCCGGCGGGCGAGGTCGGCCTGGATGGCGGAGCGGGAGACCGGGACGCCGGCGGGAAGACCCTCCATGATGGCGACGAGTTCGGGTCCGTGGGATTCCCCGGCGGTGAGCACGCGAAGCATGGGTCCTAGTCTTCCATGAGGGCTCGGCGCATCGACGCGACGATGACGGACTCCGACGGGAGCGGCTCGTCGACATCGCCGGTGGTGAAGATCCGCACCTGACGCACCGCCTGATGCAGGAGCATCGGCAACCCCGAGACGGCTCTTCCGCCCGCACGCTCCCACGCCTGGGCGAGAGGTGTCGGCCACGTGCCGTAGACGACGTCGACCAACAGGCTCCCCGGCACCACGACCTCGTCGAGGACGGATGCCGCCAGCTCGGCGTCTCCCGGAAGGGTGGCGATGGTCAGCTCGGGCTCGATCCCGGCGGGACGCGTGCGGGGCGCGCCGAACGCCTCCGCCATGACGTGCAGGCCGAGCTTCTCGCCGAGGGCGACGAGAGGGCGGGCCGCGTCCGGGCGGCGCGCCCGGATCTCGACGTCATGCGCGCCCAGTGCTTCCAGCGCCAGAAGCGCGGAGGTCGCTGTGGCTCCCGCACCGAGGATCCTTCCGCGCCGGACCCGGTCGATCCCCTGCTCGCGGATCGCCGCGACGAGCCCGGCCACGTCGGTGTTGAAGCCGAGGATCCCCCCCTCACCGGGGATGAGGGTGTTCACCGCGCCGCTGAGCCGAGCGGCGCGGTCGAGGGTCGTCGCGGCCTCCGCGGCGACGTGCTTCAACGGCATGGTCAGCGACAGACCGCGCCACGTCTCCGACGGATCGGCGAGTGCGGCGGTGAACTGCGCCTCCGAGACCCGGCGCCGCTCGTAGGTCCACGGCAGGCCCAGCGCGGCGTACGCGGCGGTGTGAAGCTGCGGGGACCGACTGTGGGCGATCGGGTCGCCCCACACCGCCAGGCGCGTGGCGTCGGCGCTCAGCATCCCGCGTCGGGATTCTGGCTGCACCACTCCCGCCACTGCTCGACGTACCGGAGGTGCTCGTTGTAGGTCTCGGTGAAGATCGTCTCGCCCGTGTTGAGGTTGACGGTCACGAAGTACAGCCACGGGCCGTCCGCCGGGTTCATCGCCGCATTGATGGCCACGTCGCCGGGGTTGGCGATCGGACCGATCGGCAGCCCCACCTGCACGTAGGTGTTCCACGGGTTCGGATCGGTGAGGGCCTCCTCGCTCGAGCTCACCACGCCTTCGCGGCTCTCACCGACCCCGTACTGGGCGGTGGAGTCCATCTGCAGCTTGCCGAAGGTCTCCTGATTCCCGGGGTCGAGCCGGTTCTGGATGACGCGCGAGACCTTCTGCATGTCGGCCTCGTAGCGGGCTTCCCGCTGGATGATCGAGGCGATGATGAGGATCCGCTGCCGATCGTCGACGGGAACCCCCGCGGCATCCAGCGACTGCACGGTGCGGTTCACCATCGTCTGGATGACATCGGTCGCCGTGACGCCGGGATCGAACGTGTACATCGCCGGGAAGAGCCATCCCTCGAGGCTCTGGGCGGGCACGCCGTACGCGGCGGGGTCGGCCGCTGCAGCCTGCAGCTCTTCCAGCGGCATCCCGAGGCTCTCGGAGACGATCTCCAGCGTCGCCTCCGCCGTCTGCCCCTCGGGAATGAGGGCCGAGTTCTCGAGCTTGTTCTCGGGGTTCTCGATCGCCGCGAGCGCCGCCTCGGAGGTCATCTGCAGCTGCAGTCGATACACGCCCGGCATGAACGTCGGGCTTCGGCCGTTGTCGATCAGGTAGTCGTAGAAGGCGTCGGAGGTCTTGGTGACGCCCGCGTCGAAGAGCGTCTGCGAGATCGACTGGCCGGTGTCGCCCGAGACGATCGTGACGAGAGCCTCGCCGTTGGCGAGACCGTCCTCGAAGTCCGCCGGCTCTTCCCACCCCATCACCTCGCGGATCTGGGACTCGTAGGTGTTCCAGACGTACAGTCCGCCGGCGACGATGCCGCCGATGATCGCGAGCACCAGGCCGATCGCGATCGCCGCGCCGATGCGGCGCCGGCGCCGGTTCGGCTTCGGCGGCGGAGCGCCCAGGGCCTCGGTGGTGGCTTCGCCCGTAAAGAGATCCTCGAGCGTCGCGGTGCCGGCGGGCCGGGTCGCGGTGCGCGTGGCTCCCCGCTCGGCGCCCGACGGGCCGGCCGAGGCGACACCAGCGCCCACCGGCGTCTGCGCGACACGTGGCGCAGGGATCGGCGCCGGATCGCTGCGGGGTGCGGGCACCGGGGCAGACGGCCCGTCGGTGGATCGCGCGGCGGCCTCGCGGGCTGCCCGGCGCGACGGCGGCGGACCGGCAGGCCCGGAGGGATCCTCGCTCGCCGGCTCCGCGGTGCGGCGTCCTCCGGCGGGCGTATCCGCCGCTCCGGGAGCTTCGGGGGTGCTCTGAGACCGGCGGGAGTCTCGAGTGCGGGGGTCGGGCAGCTTCCCGAAGAGATCCGCGAACGGATCCTCGGACGACGGGTGATCGGGCATCAGGCGGGCTCCTGGGGGACGGGGGTTCCGGGCGGTCGTCCCTGCCGCTTCTCCACATCGAGGGCGTGCTGAAGCAGAACAACGGCCGCGGCCTGGTCCACAATGCTACGAGAAGAACGCTGCGATCTGCCCGAATCGCGCAGAACCGCATGCGCGGACACGGTGGTCAGGCGCTCGTCCACGAGCCGCACGGGCACGGCGGATGCCGTGGCGAGCTCCTCGGCGAAGGCCCGGGCATCCTCGGTCGAGGGCGTCGACTCACCGCGGAGATTCAGGGGAAGACCGACGATGAGCTCCACCGCGGAGTACTCGTCCGCGAGTTCCCGTACGCGGGCGATCGCCCGCTCGTCGCGGGCGACGGTCTCCACCGGGGTCGCGAGGAGCCCGTCCGGATCGGAGCGGGCGACCCCCACGCGGGCCTTGCCGACATCGATCCCGAGGCGGGCGCCCCGCCGGAAACCGGTCATCCCTCGGCGAGCACCCGGGTGACGGCGGCCATCGCGGCCGGCAGCGCCGTGGCATCCGTCCCCCCGCCCTGGGCGAGGTCGTCGCGCCCGCCGCCGCCGCCGCCGAGAACGCCGGCGGCGGTCTTGGCGAGCACACCCGCACGGGCCCCCGCGCTGCGCGCGGCGTCGTTCGTCGCCACGATCACCACCGGACGCTCCCCCACGACGGCGCCGAGGGCCACCACGGCGGCATCCGCACCGAGCCGCTCGCGCACCTGCAGGGCCAGGGCCCGGACGTCGTCGGCGCTCGAGGCCGCGCCCAGGCTCTCGGCGACGACCGCGTAGGCGCCGTGACGGGAGGCGGCGGCGACCAGCTGCGGGAGGCGCTCGCCGAGCGCCTTCGACTCGAGCTGGGCGATCTTCTTCTCGGCGGCCTTCAGGCTCGCCGCGAGGTCGGCGATTCGAGCGGGCAGCTGGTCGCGCGGGGTCTTCAGGGTCGAGGTCAGCTGCGACACGATGGCGCGTTCCGCCGCCAGCTCGCGGAACGCATCGGCGCCGACGAGCGCCTCGACACGGCGGTTGGAGGCACCCACCGACGACTCCCCGACGAGGCTGATGATCCCGACCTCGGCGCTGCGGTCGACGTGGGTGCCGCCGCAGAGCTCGCGCGACCAGGGTCCGCCGATGTCGACCATGCGCACGGTGTCGCCGTACTTCTCGCCGAACAGCGCCAGCGCGCCCTGTTCCTTGGCCTCGTCGAGGGAGAGCACCCGGGTGGTGACCTCGAGATTGTCGCGCACCGCGTTGTTGGCGATCTCCTCGATCTCCGACTTCGTCTCGCCCGACAGGGCCTGACCCCAGGTGAAATCGAAACGGAGATAGCCGGCGCGGTTGAGCGACCCCGCCTGCGTCGCGGACCTTCCCAGGGTGTCGCGGAGCGCCGCGTGGACGAGGTGGGTCGCCGAATGCGCCTGCATCGCCGCCCGGCGGTTCGCCGCGTCGACGACCGAGGTGGCGGGCTGGCCCACCCCGACCTCGCCCGTGCGCACCTCGACGGTGTGGCTGATCAGGCCCGCCACCGGACGCTGCACGTCGATCACATCGAGTTCGTACCCCGGCCCGACGATCACGCCCTTGTCGGCCACCTGGCCGCCCGATTCGGCGTACAGGGCCGTCTCGGCGAGGATGACCTCGGCGATCTCGCCCGTGCGGGCGCGATCGACCGACACACCGTCGACGAGGACGCCGAGAACCGTGGATTCGGTCTCGAGGTCGGTGTAGCCGGTGAAGGCGGTTTCGCCCCGGGCGCGGAACTCCCGGTAGACGCTGTGGTCGGCGATGGCGCGCTTGCGCGCCTTGGCGTCGGCCTTCGCACGGGAGCGCTGCTCCTGCATGAGCGTGTCGAAAGCGGCGCGATCGACGCTCAGCCCCGCCTCCTCGGCGATCTCGAGCGTCAGGTCGATCGGGAATCCGTAGGTGTCGTGCAGCAGGAACGCGTCGGCGCCCGCGAGGCTCGTGCCTCCGGCATCCTTGGTCGTCGCCACCGCCAGGTCGAGGATGGTCGAGCCCGACGCGAGAGTGCGCAGGAACGTCTCCTCCTCGGCGACCGCGTACGCCGACAGGCGGGAGTGCTCGGTCTCGAGGTTCGGGTAGGCGGCCTTCATCGCGTCGCGAGACACCGCGAACAGCTCGGGGAAGGTGGGCGCATCCACCCCCAGCAGGCGCATCGCACGGATCGCCCGGCGCATGAGTCGTCGCAGGATGTAGCCCCGTCCCTCGTTGGAGGGTGTGACGCCGTCGGCGAGGAGCATCAGCGAGGAGCGGACGTGGTCGGCCACGACGCGGAAGCGCACATCGTCGTCGTGCACGGCGCCGTAGCGCCGACCCGAGAGCTCCACCGCGCGATCGAGCACCGGCCGCACCTGGTCGGTCTCGTACATGTTCTCCACGCCCTGCTTGAGGAACGCGACGCGCTCGAGACCCATGCCGGTGTCGATGTTCTTCTGCGGCAGCTCGCCGATGATGTCGAAGTCGACCTTGGAGCGGACGTTCGTGATCGCGTACTGCATGAACACGAGGTTCCAGATCTCCACGTACCGGTCGTCATCGGTGGCGGGACCCCCGTCGATGCCGTACGCCGGACCACGGTCGAAGAAGATCTCGGAGCAGGGCCCGGCGGGGCCGGGCTGTCCGGTGCTCCAGTAGTTCGAGTCGCGTCCGAGACGCTGGATGCGGTCGGGCGAGATGCTGGCGACGGTGCGCCAGAGCGACTCGGCCTCGTCGTCGTCCTCGTAGACGGTGACCCACAGGTCCTTCTCGTCGAACCCGAGACCGCCGTCGGCTTCGGAGGAGAGCAGCAGGTCCCACGCGTAGCGGATCGCACCCTCCTTGAAGTAGTCGCCGAACGACCAGTTGCCGAGCATCTGGAAGAAGGTGCCGTGCCGAGGAGTCTTGCCGACCTCATCGATGTCGTTGGTGCGGATGCACTTCTGCACGTCGGCGGCGCGCGGATAGGGCGCCGGGACCACTCCGGTGAGGTACGGGATGAAGGGCACCATACCGGCGACGGTGAACAGCAGCGACGGGTCGTCGCTGACGAGCGACGCCGACGGGACGATGGTGTGGCCGTTGCGCTCGAAGTAGTCGAGGTAGCGCTGGGCGATCTCAGCGGTTCTCATGCGAAGTCCTCAGGAAGACGTGGATGATCCGCCCGCGGAGCGAGCGGATACGGATCGGGCGACGGATCAGTCGGATGACGCTGCGGCCGCCTTGGCCTTTGCCTTGGCCAGCACCTCGGCAGCGGCATCCGCGGCCGCCTCGACGACGTCTTCGGCAGCGTCACCGAGGTCGTCGAGCGTGTCGGCGAAGCGCCCCTGCTGGTCGCGGTAGGCATCGCCCATGCGGTCGGTGAACTCGGAGATCCGGGCGTCGACCTCGGCGAGGAGTTCTGCTCCACGGGGGTTCTTGTTCACCACATGGGCGGCGACGAACCCGCCGATGATCCCGATCAAGAACCACAGGAGACTTCTCATCACACCACTTCCTCCGCCGCGGGCGCGGCACTTTCTCATCGTAGGCGGAAACGACGGAAGGCGCCGGGGTGACCCCGACGCCTTCCGAGAGGCATGCAGCCGACGAACGTCAGCGCGCGGCGTGTCTCGATACGGGCGCTGCGCGCCCTACTCGACAACCACTACGCCACACGCAGCCGACGAAACGTCAGCGCGCGGCGTAGTACTCGACGACGAGCTGGACGTCACAGACGACGGGCACCTCGGCGCGCTTGGGGCGACGCACGAGCTGCGCCTGCAGCTTGTCGAGCTCGACCTGCAGGTAGCCCGGAACGGGGGGCAGCACGTCGGCGTGTCCACCGGCGGCGGCGACCTGGAAGGGCTCGGTGCCCTCGCTCTTGGCCTTGACGTGGATGGTCTGGCCCGGCTTCACACGGAACGACGGGCGGTCGACGGTCTGGCCGTCGACGAGGATGTGACGGTGCACGACCATCTGGCGGGCCTGCGCGGTGGTGCGGGCGAAGCCCGAGCGCAGCACCAGGGCGTCCAGGCGCATCTCGAGCAGCTCGACGAGGTTCTCACCCGTCAGGCCCTGCGTACGACGGGCCTCGTTGAACGTGTTGCGCATCTGCTTCTCGCGGATGCCGTACTGCTCGCGAAGACGCTGCTTCTCGCGCAGACGGACGGCGTAGTCGCTGTCGGCCTTGCGCTTGGTGCGTCCGTGCTCACCCGGAGCGTAGGGACGCTTCTCGAGGTAGCGGGCGGCCTTCGGGGTGAGGGCCACGCCGAGGGCGCGGGACAGGCGGACCTTGCGGCGGTCCTGGGACTTCGTAGCCACGAAGTGTTCCTTTCGATGACGCTGCCGTGTCTTTCACGGCTCGCGGACGTATCGCCCCTCTTCGCCCTTTCGGACTGCACGCCGGGGCACGCCGGAAGGTCGGTGAAGAAGAGAGGGGATGCCCGAAAACGGTGTTTCGAGCCGGTCCAGTCTACCAGATGGCCCTTTCCGCACCTTGTCCCGCGTCCCGCGGCCGAGACCCCCATCCGCTGTCGAGACCCACCGCGCCGTGATCTGTGTCGACGGTCGAGGTGCGTCTGGGCGCCGCACGGTGGTGACGCGCCCAAGCCGACCCTCGAGAGCCGCGCCCGCATTCACTCCCCCAGGAGCTTTCTGATCTTCTCCAGGCGCGCGTGCACGTCGCGCTCCTGTCCGTGGACGGTCGGCCGGTAGTACCGCTTCCCGCGCAGCTCGTCGGGGAGGTACTGCTGCGCAACCACGCCCACCTCGCTGTCGTGCGGATAGACGTACCCCTTGCCGTGGCCGAGGCGCTTCGCCCCCGGGTAGTGCGCGTCGCGCAGATGCACCGGCACCCGCCCGAATCCTCCGGCGCGGACGTCGGCGATGGCGGCGTCGACGGCGACGTAGGCCGCGTTCGACTTCGCCGTCGTCGCCAGGTAAGCCGTCGCCTCCGCCAGCGGGATACGACCCTCCGGCATCCCGATGAGCTGCACGGCATCGGCCGCGGCGACCGCGATGACGAGGGCCTGCGGGTCGGCGAGGCCGATGTCTTCGGATGCCGAGATGATCAGCCGTCGGGCGATGAAGCGCGGGTCCTCTCCTGCCTCGATCATGCGGGCGAGGTAATGGATCGCCGCGTCGACGTCCGAGCCGCGGATCGCTTTGATGAACGCGCTGATGACGTCGTAGTGCTCGTCGCCCTCGCGGTCGTACCGCAGCAGCGCCCGGTCGACGGCCTGCGAGACGTGGTCGACGGTGATGGTCGGAGCCGTGGCATCCGATTCCGCGGCGTCCTCGTCTGTGGCCTCGACCTCCGCCGCATCGCGCTCAGCCAGCGACGCTGCCGCCTCCAAGGCGGTGAGGGCGCGCCGGCCGTCACCGGAGGCGAGCCGGACCAGCGCGTCGCGGGCGTCGGCGTCGAGGGCGAGCCTGCCGCCCAGTCCCCGCGGATCGTCCACCGCGCGGTCGACCAGCACGCCCAGATCGGCGTCGGTGAGCGGGCGGAGCGTGAGGAGCAGCGACCGTGACAGCAGCGGCGAGATGACCGAGAACGAGGGGTTCTCGGTGGTCGCCGCGATGAGGACGACCCACCCGTTCTCCACCCCGGGGAGGAGCGCATCCTGCTGCGCCTTGGTGAACCGGTGGATCTCGTCGAGGAACAGGATCGTCGACTGCCCGTAGAGGTCGCGCTGCGTAAGGGAGTCCTGCATCACCTCGCGGACGTCTTTGACCCCCGCTGTCACTGCCGACAGCTCCACGAAGCGCCGGCCCGACGAGCGTGCGATCGCCTGGGCGAGCGTGGTCTTGCCCGTGCCGGGCGGACCCCAGAGGATCACCGAGGTCGCTGTCGTCCCTGTCGACGCAGGATCGGCGAGGGTGACCAGCGGGGAACCCTTACGCAGCAGATGCCCCTGCCCCGCGACCTCACCGAGGGACGTGGGGCGCATCCGCACGGCGAGGGGCGTGTGGCTGCGCACAAGACCCGCCGTATCACTCACTCCCTAAGGCTAACGGTGGCCGCCGACACCGCCTCTCCCCGGCGTTTGGCGGCCCCCCGGCGCTGTGCATAGGATCATCACGCCCGGGACCGCCGGGACCGAAGGAGGATCGGTGGCCACCGGAAGCAAGGATCGTGCGTCCCGCGCGGAACGCGAGCGTGCCCGGCTCTACCAGGCCCGACAGAGCTTCCACGAGGGTCAGCAGCGCCGACGCCGCCGCGACAACCTCATCGCCGGTGTTGCCGGCGGCCTGCTGATCGCGGGGATCGTCGCCGCGCAGACCGCCTACTTCACCGTCGGACCCGGGGTGCCCGAACCCGCCCCCTCCCCGACGCAGACCTCGGTGCCCAGCCCGACCGACGCACCTGCGCCCGAGCCGACGCCGCTCGAGACCACCCCCGCGCCGAGCAGCGAGCCGAGCGGCGACCCCTCCGCTCCTGCAGATCAATAGGCGCACCCCGACGCAATCCCCTCGCCAGGCCGCGACGCCGTACTAGGCTGGGGCGCGTCCATCCCCCACACCCGGCCTCGGCCGCGATGAGGTGCATCCCGTGACTGCCGCAGCAGACCCCACCAGCCCGGAAACCCCCACCGACGACCAGCCCTGGGGCCGCGTCGACGAGGACGGCACCGTATCGGTGCGAGAGTCGGACGGATGGCGCGTCGTCGGCCAGTTCCCCGACGGCTCGCCCGAAGAGGCGCTGGCCTACTTCGAGCGCAAGTTCACCGACCTCGCCGCCGAGGTGACGCTCCTCGAAGTTCGTCACCGTCGTGGCGGCGCCTCGGCCAGCGACCTCCGCGCCACGGCGACCTCGCTGCAGGCGAAGATCAGCGGCGCCGCCGCGGTGGGCGACCTCGCGGCCCTCGAGGCACGGGTCGCACACCTCACCTCGTCCCTGGCCGAAGCCTCCGCGACGGAGGCCGCCGCAGCCCGCGAGGCCGTGGACGCCGCTGTGAAGGAGCGCACCGCACTCGTCGAGCGCGCAGAGGAGCTCGCCGCCCGCGATCCGCGATCGGTGCAGTGGAAGCAGGTCTCGGCGGAGCTGTCGGCACTGTTCGACCAGTGGCAGTCGCAGCAGCAGAACGGTCCCCGACTGCCCCGTTCGACAGCGCAGCAGCTGTGGAAGCGTTTCCGCGACGCACGGGCCACCATCGACAAGCACCGCCGGGCGTTCTACGCCGAGCTCGATGAGGCCCACAAGTCCGTCCGCGAGCGTAAGACCCGACTGATCGAACGCGCCGAAGCCCTCGCCCCGCGCGGTGAGGATGGCATCGGGGCCTATCGCGACCTTCTGGACGAGTGGAAGTCGGCAGGCCGCGCAGGCAAGAAGGCCGATGACGCGCTCTGGGCGCGCTTCAAGGCCGCCGGTGACGCGCTCTACACCGCACGCGGCGAACGGGAGGCAGCCGACGCCGAAGCCTCGAAGGAGAAGATCGAGGCGAAGAAGGCGCTGCTGGTGGAGGCTCGCCCGATCCCCGATGAGAAGGACCTCGCCAAGGCCCGGACGCTGCTGACCGGCATCCAGCGGAAGTGGGATGAGATCGGCCGCATCTTCCCCCGCGACGCCGAGCGTTCGCTCGACGACGAGCTCCGCAAGATCGAGCAGGCCGTGCGGTCGCGCGAGGAGGTCGAGTGGAAGCGCAACGACCCCGAGACGCAGGCACGGGCCGATGACATGACCCGTCAGCTGACCGACGCCATCGCCAAGCTCGAAGTCGAGGTGGCGACCGCCGAGGAATCCGGAGATGCGCGTGCGGTGGCGAAGGCCAAGGAAGCTCTCGAGGCCCGGCGGGCCTGGTTGCGCGCACTCGGGGGCTGATCGCCGCCGGGGTTGTCCACAGGGTCACCCGACGGCGACCCATTCCCGGCAGACTCGCCGCCATGGCCACGTCGCGCTTCCTCTACCTCCCGGGCGACCGGTTGTCGGGCACCGAGCTGTCGGCCGCACGCCTGGACGGCGACGTCGTCGAAGTCGGCGACGGCTACATGCCGGCCGATGCGGTGGAGACGGCGGCGCTGCGAGCCGGGTCGCTCCGCGGCATCCTGACCGATCTCTTCGCCGCCACCCATCTCAGCGCCGCCTGGATCCACGACGCGATCGCCGAACCGCCTGCGCGCCACACGGTGCAGCGGGCTGTGGCGCGACGGGTCACGGCCGTGCACGACCGGCGCGTGGTCGTGCGGGACACCGCTCTCGACCGGGGCGACCTCGAGCGGGTGGGCGGGGTCTGGGTGACCACTCCCGTCCGAACACTCGCCGACCTCTGCCGGGTCGGTGACGAGACGCACCGCCGCGCCGCTCAGAAATTCTCTCAACTGCGCCCTGGGCTGGCCGAGATCACCCGCGCACATCTCAGCAGCCAAGGTCGGATGCCGCACAAGAGGCGGGCCCTCAATGTTCTCGCCGAGCTGGCGGCCCGACCGGCCGATCAGGAAGACGTCACGCGATAGACGTCGTAAACCGCATCGATCCGCCGCACGGCGTTGAGGACGCGGTCCAGGTGGACGGTGTCGCCCATCTCGAACACGAATCGGCTGATGGCCAGCCGGTCGTTGGAGGTCGAGACGGTGGCCGACAGGATGTTGACGTGGTGCTCGCTGAGCACCCGCGTGACATCGCTCAGCAGACCCGAGCGATCGAGCGCCTCGACCTGGATCTGGACGAGGAACACGCTCTTGGTGGTCGGTGCCCACTCCACCTCGATGAGACGCTCGGGGTCTTCCTTCAGCGACCGCACGTTGGTGCAGTCCGCACGGTGCACCGACACGCCGCTGCCACGGGTGACGAAGCCCACGATCTCATCGCCGGGAACAGGCGTGCAGCACTTGGCGAGCTTGACCAGGATGTCGGGCGCGCCGCGGACCAGCACCCCGGACTCGCCCCCGCGGGGCGCCCGCGACCGCCCGACCGCCGGGAGGTCGATCGGGCCCGTCGAGGTGTCTTCGGCCGCGCTCACCAACGCGGTCACCTTCTCGATCACCGACTGCGTCGACACGTGCCCCTCGCCGACCGCGGCGTACAGCGCCGAGACGTCCTCGTAACGCAGCTGCCGGGCGACCTCGGTGAAGGAGTCCTGGTTCATCAGGCGCTGAAGCGGGAGATTCTGGCGGCGCATCGCCCGGGCGATGGCATCCTTCCCCTGCTCGACCGCTTCCTCGCGGCGCTCCTTGGTGAACCAGCCGCGGATCTTGTTGCGGGCGCGGGTGCTCTTGACGAATCCGAGCCAGTCCTGGCTGGGACCTGCATCGGGATTCTTCGAGGTGAACACCTCGACCACGTCGCCGCTGTTGAGCTCGGACTCCAGCGGCACGAGCCGCCCGTTGACCTTCGCCCCCATCGTCCGATGGCCGATCTCGGTGTGGACGGCGTAGGCGAAGTCCACCGGCGTCGCCCCCGAGGGCAGTCCGATGACGCGGCCCTTGGGCGTGAAGACGTAGACCTCTTTCGCGCCGATCTCGAAACGCAGCGAGTCGAGGAACTCCCCCGGGTCGGCGGTCTCGGCCTGCCAGTCGGAGATGTGGGCGAGCCAGGCCATGTCGGCGTCGACGGCTTTCGCGTCGGTCTTGCCGCCGTTCATCCGTTCCTTGTACTTCCAATGCGCGGCCACGCCGTACTCGGCCTGCTGGTGCATCTCATTGGTGCGGATCTGGATCTCCACCGTGCGTCCCGCCGGACCGATGACGGTGGTGTGCAGCGACTGGTAGAGGTTGAACTTGGGAGTGGCGATGTAGTCCTTGAAACGGCCCGACAGCGGTGTCCACCGCGCGTGGATCGCGCCGAGCACCGCGTAGCAGTCGCGAACGCTCCCGACCAGCACCCGGATCCCGATGAGGTCGTAGATGTCGTCGAATTCGCGACCTCGGACGATCATCTTCTGGTACACCGAGTACAGCTGCTTCGGGCGACCCATCACGCGGCCGCGGACGCGCAGGTCGCGGAGATCCCCTTCGACGGCTTCGATGACGCTCTGGACGTACTGCTCACGCTGCGGAGTGCGCTGCTTGACGAGACTGTCGATCTCGGCATAGAGCTTGGGGTGCAGCACGGCGAAGGACAGGTCCTCGAGCTCGGACTTGATCGTCTGGATACCCAGCCGATGCGCGAGCGGGGCGTAGATCTCGAGGGTCTCGGTGGCCTTCTTCTTCGCCTTCTCGGGCGGGACGAAACCCCAGGTGCGAGCGTTGTGGAGGCGGTCGGCGAGCTTGATGATGAGGACCCGGATGTCGCGCGACATCGCCACGATCATCTTGCGGACGGTCTCGGCCTGCGCGCTCTCGCCGTACTTGACCTTGTCGAGTTTGGTGACGCCGTCCACCAGCATGGCGACCTCGTCGCCGAACTCGGCCGTCAGGGTGTCGAGCGGGTAGCCGGTGTCCTCGACGGTGTCGTGAAGCAGAGCCGCCGCGATCGCGCGGGGACCCAACCCCAGATCGGCGAGAATCTGCGCCACCGCGAGGGGATGCGTGATGTAGGGCTCGCCGCTCTGCCGCGTCTGCCCGGAGTGTGCCTTCTCGGCGACGGTGTAGGCACGCTCGATGATCGTCAGGTCGCCCTTGGGATGATGCGTGCGCACGGTGCGCAGCAGACGTTCGACGTCGTCGCGGCGGGCGGAGCGGGAGAAGATGCGGGGCACGAGCCTGCGCAGTGACGAGGTCGTCTGCGACGCCGGCGGCGCCGGAGCGGACGGGACCGTCTCGGTCATCGAGCCCCTCCCTCCGCTGGACACCTCATCCTACGCCGCGCGTGCGAGCGCTCCGCGCCGCGGGGTGCGATGCCCGCGCACGCGTGCCGTACTCAGATCGGAGTGCCGGCGAGCTCGCGTGCGGCGGTGACCCGCTCGTCGCGCGCTCGCACCGCGGGCTCCTTCTCGCGGAACAGCGCATACAGCGGAGCGGCGACGAAGATCGTCGAGTAGGCCGCGACGATCGTGCCGACGAAGATCGACAGCGAGATGTCGGTGAGCGTCCGTGCCCCGAGCCAGAGCGCACCGATGAAGAGAATCGCCCCGGTGGGGAGGATCGCCACGACGGTGGTGTTGATGGATCGGACGAGGGTCTGGTTCACGGCCAGGTTGACGGACTCGCCGAACGTCCGGCCCGACACCTCGCCGTCTTCGCTGGTGTTCTCCCTGATCTTGTCGAAGACCACCGTGGTGTCGTACAGCGCGTAGGAGAGGATCGTGAGGAAGCCGATCACCGCAGCCGGTGAGATCTCGAATCCGAACAGGGCGTAGATCCCGATCGTGATGACCAGCACGTCGACGAGACCGATGATCGCCGCGGCCGACATCTTCCAGGTGCGGAAGTACAGCGCGAGGATGAGGAAGGTCAGCGCGAGGAAGATCGCCAGGCCCCACAGCGACTGCCGTGTGACATCCGCACCCCAGCTGGGGCCGATGAACGAATAGCTGACGTCGGCGACGGGAACCTGGTACCCGTCGGCGAGAGCTTCGGAGATCTGCAGGCTCTCGTCGTCGGTCACCTGGTCGGTCTGCACCCGGATGGCGTCGGAGCCGACCGTGACGACCCGGGTGACCGCGTCGGGGACGACGGACTGCACCGCCTCGGTGGCGACGGCCTGGTCGGTGGTCGTGACGCCGGAGACGGTGAACTGCGAGCCACCGGTGAACTCGATCGAGAGCTGGATGGGACGGAACAGCGGCACCAGCGCCGCACCGATCACGAGGATCGCCGCGATGATGAACCACAGCCGCCGCCGCCCGACGAACGGGAAGCTGGTCTTGCCGGTGTAGAGGTCGTTGCCGAGCTGGCTCATGGACCGCATCAGTGGTCTCCGTCCTTGACCTTCGTTGCGGACTTGCCGGACTCCGCGGCGGTGAGTTCCGCCTGCTTGCGTTCGGCGATGGTCTGCCGTCGCTCCGCTTCCCCTCGAGCCTTGGCCGCACGGCGTGCCGCGGGGGTCTTCCCCGCTGACACCGGTGCACGGAACTGCGCCCGACCCCGGTAGACGGCGCCGAGGGCTTCCGGATCGAGACCTGACAGTGGATGACCCGAACCGAAGAAGCGCGTTCGAGCCAGCAGCTGCAGCACCGGGTGGGTGAAGAGGATGAAGATCAGCACGTCGATCACCGTGGTCAGGCCGAGGGTGAAGGCGAAACCCTTCACGGTGGCGTCGGCCAGGATGTAGAGGACGACGGCGGCGAGAACGTTGATCGACTTGGAGATGTAGATCGTGCGGCGTGCTCGGGCCCAGCCGTCTTCGACCGCGCCCGTGATCGACTTGCCGTCGCGGAGCTCATCACGTATTCGTTCGAAGTAGACGATGAAGCTGTCGGCGGTGAATCCGATCGAGACGATCACACCGGCCACACCGGCCAGCGACAGGCGGTAGCCGATGCGCCAGGCGAGGATGCAGAGGGTGATGTAGGTCAGAACGCCCATCACGATGAGCGAGGCGATGATGACGAACCCGAGCGCGCGGTACACCGCGAGCGAGTAGAGCGCGACCAGGATCAGGCCGATAAGTCCGGCGATGAGTCCGATCTGCAGCTGCTGGGATCCGAGGGTCGCGGAAATGGTGTCGGAGCTGACGACCTCGAAGCTCAGCGGCAGGGCCCCGTACCGCAGCTGGTCGGCGAGCACCTGCGCGGTCTCCTGCGTGAAGCTGCCGGTGATGCTGGGCTGGCCGTCGAGGATGACCCCGTTCATCGACGGCGCGGAGAGCACCGAGCCGTCCAGCACGAAGGCGAACTGGTTCAGCGGCGGCGCGGCACCGAACAGGCGCTGGCTGATCTCGCCGAAGATCTGCGTGCCCTCGCCGTCGAAGACGAGGTTGACCGCCCACCGTCCGTCGGTCTGCTGCAGACCGAAGGTGGCATCGTCGATGGCCGATCCGTCGAGCTCGACCGGTCCGAGGATGTACTTCACCGTGCCCGTGGGGTCACAGGTGATGAGCGGCTGGTCGGCGGGGGCGTTTGCGGGATCGTTCGCCGGATCGGAGCAGTTGTACGCGTCGTACTGCGCCTGGAGCGCCGGGGTGATCCAAGCGGGGTCGCTGCCGTCGGACGGCGAGGGTGAGGGTGTCGACGGCAGGGACGGATCGGGGGTGGGGTACGGCGTCTGGTTGCCGTCCTGCCCGATGAATGCGCCGGACGTCTCGTTGCTCGTGGCGAGCACCGCGCGCAGCTGCAGCTGCGCCGACTGCTCGATGCGCTGACGGGTCTCCTCGTCGGCCTCACCGGGGATCTGCACGACGATCTGGTTACCGGCCTGCGTCGCGACATCCGCCTCACCCACGCCGGAGGCGTCGACGCGCTGGCGGATGATCGTGACCGCCTGATCCATCTGCTCGCTCGACGGCGGTTCGGCGTTCTCGGTCTGCGCCTGAAGCACGATCTGGGTGCCGCCCTGGAGGTCGAGCGCGAGCTCGGGAACCCAGGAGCTCTGGCCGAAGCCGTAGACACCGAGTGCATTGACTCCGAACAGGGCTGCCGTGATCGCCAGCAGGCCGATCAGGGCCCGCCAGGCGCGGCGGACGGGGGTGGATGTGGCCACGAGGGGTCAGCTTTCTTCGAGCCGTCGGACGACGGGTCAGGCGTCGGGCTTGGTGCGCTTGTCCGCGTCGGTGTCGTCGGTGGGCTCGGCGGAAGTGGCGGCGCGCCGGTCGTCGCTGATAGAGGTGATGTCTCCCGTGGCCACGCCCTCGAGGTATTCCTCCTTGCTGACCTCAGCCTCGATGAACTCCTCCTCCGACAGGACATCCGTGGGGTTCACCACACGGAGGATCGCCTGGCTGTGCACCTTGATACTCACCCCGGGAGCGATCTCCACGACCGCGGGCTGGTCGAGGTTGTCGGCGTCGTAGGAGACGATCGTGCCGTAGAGCCCACCCTGGAGGAGGACCTCGGCGCCGGGAACCGTCTGGCGGGCGCGCTGCTCCTGCTCGGCCTTCTGCTTCTGCAGACGACGACGCGAGCTCCAGAACATGAAGACCAACAGGGCGGCCAGCAGGAGGATGAGGCCGTAGTTGGCGAAGAAGGTCGCGAAGTCCATGAGGTGAAGGGCACCTTTCGGTTTCGGCACGCCTGGGCGGCGCTGCCGTGCAGGGAGGGGAGGCGGCGAGAAGCCTTGAGCGATTATAGGTCATCGAATCTGAGGGCCCCATCGCGATGAGGGGCTCCCAGGTGAGCGTAGGCGTCCGGGGTCGCGACCCGGCCGCGGGGTGTTCTGCCCATGAATCCGATGCGCACGAGGTACGGCTCCACCACCGATTCGATGGTGTCGGGCTCCTCCCCGACGGCGACCGCGAGCGTCCCGAGACCCACGGGCCCGCCGTGGAATCGGCGGATGAGTGCGTCCAGAACAGCACGGTCGAGGCGATCCAGTCCGATGCGATCGACGTCGTAGAGCTCGAGGGCCGCGTCCACCGCCTCGGCATCGGCGGCGCCGCCGCCCCGGTGGACGACGAGGTAGTCGCGCACCCGGCGCAGCAGCCGGTTCGCGATCCGGGGAGTTCCCCGGGAGCGTCGCGCGATCTCGGACCGCGACGACGCGGGGATCTCCACGTCGAGCTTCTCGGCCGAGCGCCGGATGACCTGCTCCAGCTCCTCCGGCTCGTAGAACTCCAGGTGCGCGGTGAAGCCGAAGCGGTCGCGAAGAGGATTGGGCAGCATCCCCGAGCGCGTCGTCGCGCCCACGAGGGTGAACGGTGCGAGATCCAGCGGGATGCTGGTGGCTCCGGCGCCTTTCCCCACCATGATGTCGATGCGGAAGTCCTCCATCGCGAGGTAGAGCATCTCCTCGGCAGAGCGGGCCATGCGGTGGATCTCGTCGATGAACAGCACCTCCCCCGGGACGAGGCTCGACAGGAGGGCGGCGAGGTCGCCGGCGTGCTGGATCGCGGGACCACTGGACATCCGCAGCATCCGCTCGCTCTCGTGCGCGACGATCATCGCCAGCGTCGTCTTGCCGAGCCCGGGAGGGCCCGAGAGCAGGATGTGATCGGCCGGGCGCTGCTGGATGCGCGCGGCCTGCAGGAGCAGCTGCAGCTGCCCGCGCACTTTCTGCTGCCCGACGAACTCGGCGAGCGAGGTGGGCCGCAGCGCCCCCTCGATGGCGAGCTCGGACTCGTCGGCCGGTTCGGCGGGATCCAGGGCCTCACCCACGGAGCGACTCCCGCGCCGGGCCGAGTTCGGCGAGGGTGCGACGCAGGAGAGCCCCCACGGAGGCGCGGTCGGCGTCGGTCGCGGTTTCGGAGACGGTCGACACCGCTTCGGCCGCGGTGCGCTCGGACCAGCCGAGGCCCACGAGCGCTTGGACGACCTGCGCGCTGAGGTCGGGCACGGGCGCGGCCGTCGCCGGTGCGCCGGCGGGACGAGCGGGGGCGAGCTTGCCGGCGAGCTGCACGACGATGAGCTTCGCCGTCTTCGGCCCGATCCCCGAAACCCGTCGGAACGGCGCATCGTCGTCGGCCGCAACAGCATCGGCGATCTGCGGCACGGTGAGTGTGGCGAGTACCCCGAGCGCCGATTTCGGACCGACACCGGTCACCCCGAGGAGCACCGAGAACACCGCCAGTTCCTCGCGCGTGGGGAAACCGAACAGGGACAGCGCATCCTCCCTGACGATCAGGGCGGTGTGCAGCAGGAGGCGCTCCCCGACCGGGGCGCTGCGCGAAACCTGCGGGGTCACGGCGACGGAGAACCCGACGCCACCCACCTCGACGATGACGCTGTCGGCCTCGACGTGCAGCACGGTGCCGTGGAGGGAGGAGATCATGTGCTCAGCCTAGGACACGGTTCGGACATATGTTCTAGCGACACACCCGCGGCGTCAGCGACGCGCGAGTCGCTCGGCGTCAGCCCACCGCTGCTGCGCCGGCGTGAGCGCGCCGGCGGGTGAGGCGGCGGACGGGCCGCGCCGCCACGCGTGACACAGCGCGAGGGCGAGGGCGTCCGCGGCGTCCGCCGGCTGGGGCAGAGCGTCCAGCCGCAGCACGCGGGCCACCATCGTCTGCACCTGACGCTTGTCGGCCGCACCGTAGCCGGTGACCGCGGCCTTGACCTCGGTCGGAGTGTGCGTGGCCGCGGGCAGGCCCGCCTCACCCGCGACGAGCAGGGCGATGCCGCTCGCCTGCGCGGTTCCCATCACGGTCTGGCGGTTGTGCTGAGCGAACACCCGCTCGACGGCGACGACGGCGGGCCCGTAAGCCCGCACGACCTCGCGGAGCCCCTCCGCCAGAGCGGCCAGCCGGTGCTCGATCGCGGTTCCGGCTTCGGTGCGGATGACGCCGACATGCACGAGACGCGCACTGCGATCGGCTGCCACGTCGACCACGCCGATCCCGCACCGGGTCAGGCCCGGGTCGACGCCGAGAACGCGAAGGGTTGCCACCCCGCAACGGTAGGCGCGGCTCCGCCCGCCGCGCCGCAGGCGCGCCCGGCGGGTCGCCGTCCGCCCGCGTGCGGAGAGGCGCCGCTATGCGTCATCCGACCGTCTCGGCGCGCGGGTCGAGTGCGCAACCGCGGGCCGGAGTCCCGGCCCGCCGACCCGTCGACCGGAATGTCGACGTGTCGCCCCGCGAACCCCGCCGCTGTGCTCGGCGCGGGCGGGGCTCAGTCCTCTGCTTCGAGCTCGGCCTGCACCTCGGGGGTCAGGTCGAGGTTGCTGAAGACGTTCTGCACGTCGTCGCTGTCCTCCAGCGCGTCGATCAGCCGGAAGACCTTCCGCGCGGTGTCGGCGTCGACCTCGACCTTGAGATTGGGGACGAACTCGACGTCGGCGGAGTCGTAGTCGATCCCCGCGTCCTGCAGGGCCGTGCGCACCGACACCAGCTCGCTCGCCTCGGTGATGACCGCAAAGCCCTGGCCGTGCGGCTCGACCTCTTCGGCGCCGGCGTCGAGGACGGCCATCATCACGTCGTCCTCGCTCGTCCCTTCGCCCGGAACGACGATCACGCCCTTGCGGGTGAAGTTGTAGGCGACGCTGCCGGGGTCGGCGAGGTTGCCGCCGTTGCGCGAGAGCGCGGTGCGCACTTCAGCGGCGGCGCGGTTGCGGTTGTCGGTCAGACACTCGATCATGAGCGCCACGCCGTTGGGGCCGTAGCCCTCGTACATGATCGAGGTGTACTCGACCGCTTCGCCGCCGATCCCGGCACCGCGCTTGATCGCGCGGTCGATGTTGTCGTTCGGGACCGAAGTCTTCTTCGCCTTCTGCACGGCGTCGTACAGGGTGGGATTGCCGGAGAGGTCGGCACCGCCGATCTTGGCGGCGACCTCGATGTTCTTGATGAGCTTGGCGAACGACTTCGCACGGCGGGCGTCGATGACGGCCTTCTTGTGCTTGGTGGTCGCCCACTTGGAGTGGCCGGACATGCTGACGATTCTAGCCGCGCCCATCCTGCCTCCCCTCGCGCCCGCCTCGCGCCCGCCCTCGCGCCCCCTCCCGTTCTCCCGCGAGAGTGCATCTGCGCGCCGAGGGAGCGGGGCGCACCCGCCTTCTCGGCGCCCCGTTGCACTCTCGCGGGAGCGGCGGGACACTGTCGCCATGCATGACACTGTGGCCATGGATGAGCGCGACGCGGCGCTGGACGCCGCCCACCAGGCGGCGCGGGAGTTCCTGGCGACGCTGCCCGACCGACCCGTCTGGCCGCGGGCGAGCGTCGAGGAGATGACAGCAGCGCTCGGCGGACCTCTCCCCGCCACTGGTCGACCCGCTGCCGACGTCATCCGCGACCTCGCCGCCCGCGCCGATCCGGGCCTGGTCGCGATCCCGGGCGGCCGCTTCTTCGGCTTCGTGATCGGCGGCACGCTGCCGGCCGCCCTCGCCGCCGACTGGCTCGTCTCGACCTGGGATCAGAACTCCGGGTCGAGCGCCATGACCACCGCCACCGTCGCTCTCGAGCGCATCGCCGGCGACTGGCTCCTGGAGATCCTCGATCTCCCCCGCGGCGCCTCGGTGGGTTTCGTCACCGGTGCACAGGTGTCGAACTTCGTCTGCCTCTCCGTCGCGCGGCACGCGCTGCTGCGCCGCCGCGGCTGGGACTTCACCCGTCAGGGCCTCACAGGGGCGCCGCAGGTGAGGCTGGTCGTCGGCCGCGATCGCCACGGATCCGTCGATCGCGCCGCCCGCTTTCTGGGGCTCGGCGAGGCCGACATGGTGGTGATCGATTCCGACGATGACGGCAGAATGCGGCCCGACGCTCTCGCGCGCGCCCTGCAGGACCT
Source organism: Microbacterium sp. AK009 (assembly GCF_013410955.1). Classification (GTDB taxonomy): domain Bacteria; phylum Actinomycetota; class Actinomycetes; order Actinomycetales; family Microbacteriaceae; genus Microbacterium. The sequence continues at coordinate 160,392 of NZ_JACCCG010000002.1, forward strand.
CCCCGAGGGGGCGACGATCGTCTGCCTGCAGGCGGGCGAGGTGCACACCGGGGCCTTCGACCCGTTCGCCGAGCTCATCCCGATCGCGAAATCGCACGGGGCGTGGGTGCACGTCGACGGCGCCTTCGGCCTGTGGGCCGCGGCGTCACCGCGCCTTCACGCCCTCACGTGGGGGGTGGATGCCGCGGACTCCTGGACGACCGATGCCCACAAGACTCTGAACGTCCCGTACGACTGCGGCATGGCGATCGTCCGGGACCCGGCCGACTCGATCGCGATGTTCCGCACGGGCGGCGACTATCTGATGTACACCGGGCTCGACCCCTGGGATGTCACACCCGAACTGTCCCGGCGGGCTCGCGGCGTCCCCGTGTGGGCGGCGTTGGCATCGCTGGGCATGCAGGGCGTCGAAGCCCTCGTCGATCGGCTTCACCGCAATGCGCGCAGGCTGGAACGGGGCCTTCGCGCCATCCCGGGGGTGACGGTCGTCTGCGCGCCCGACTTCACCCAGGTGATGTTCCGGCTGGATGACGACGACGCGACCCAGGAGCTCGGGCGCGCCATCCTCCAGGAGGGAACGGCCGCGCTCACCGGAGCGCACTGGCGAGAGCGGGCGGTGCTGCGCTGCTCGATGTCGTCGTGGGTGACCACCGATGACGACATCGACCTTACCCTCGCCGCGATCGCCCGGCTGGCCTCCCCCGCCCCCGTCTGACGCGTCGCTCCGCCCCCGCTTCCTCTGACGCGAGAGTGCAACGGCGCGCCGAGCATTCGAGGTTCACCCGCATCCTCGGCGCCCAGATGGATTCTCGTGGGGGTGGGGTGGGGTGGGGTGGGGTGGGGGGACGGGGGCGGGCGGGAGGAGGGCCTCAGGCCCGCGCGGCGACGCCTGCGAGGAAACGGCGATGGAACCTCGACTCCCCCGCGACCTCGGGATGGAACGCGATCCCCAGCAGCGGCCCCTGCTCGACCGCGACGACGCGGCCGTCGTCGAGTGAGGCGAGCGCGCGGGCGCCCGGACCGACCTCGGTCACTGCGGGAGCGCGGATGAAGGCGGCGTGCACCGGCGGGCCGTTGAGACCATCGACGGCGATCTCGGTTTCGAACGATTCGACCTGCCCGCCGAAGGCGTTCCGCTTCACCGTGACGTCGAGCCCGCCGAAGGTCTGCTGGCCCGCAATGCCGTCTTCCAGGCGATCGGCGAGGAGGATGAGCCCCGCGCATGTGCCGAAGACCGGCATCCCGCCTGCGATCGCGCGACGGATCGGCTCCTGCATACCGAACGCACGTGACAGCTTGTCGATCGTGCTGGACTCCCCGCCGGGGAGCACGAGTCCGTCGACAGCCGACAGCTCCTCGGGTCGACGGACGAGCGCGACCTCCGCGCCGAGTTCGGCCAGAACCCGGGCATGCTCGCGCACGTCCCCCTGGAGGGCGAGGATGCCGACGCGCGGCCTACCAGCCACGCTCGGCGAGGCGGTGGGGAGCCGGGAGATCGGAGACGTTGATGCCGACCATGGCCTCCCCGAGTCCGCGCGAGACCTCGGCGATGACCTTCGGGTCGTCGAAGAACGTGGTCGCCTTGACGATGGCCGCCGCACGCTCCGCCGGGTTCCCCGACTTGAAGATGCCCGAGCCGACGAACACGCCGTCGGCGCCGAGCTGCATCATCATCGCCGCGTCGGCCGGCGTCGCCACGCCGCCCGCGACGAAGAGCACCACCGGGAGGGTGCCGGTCTCGGCGATCTCGGCCACCAGCTCGTACGGAGCCTGCAGCTCCTTCGCCGCGACGTACAGCTCGTCCTTCGACAGTGCCGTCAGCGCGGCGATCTCACCGCGGATCCTGCGGATGTGCTTCATCGCCTCAGACACGTCTCCCGTGCCCGCCTCACCCTTCGAACGGATCATCGCGGCGCCCTCCGTGATGCGCCGCAACGCCTCGCCGAGGTTCGTCGCGCCGCACACGAACGGAACCGTGAAGGGCCACTTGTCGATGTGGTTGACGTAGTCGGCGGGCGAGAGCACTTCGGACTCGTCGATGTAGTCCACGCCGAGCTCCTGCAGCACCTGAGCCTCCACGAAGTGCCCGATCCGGGCCTTCGCCATGACGGGGATCGACACCGCGTCGATGATGCTGTCGATCATGTCGGGGTCGCTCATGCGCGACACACCGCCCTGGGCGCGGATGTCGGCGGGCACCCGCTCGAGGGCCATGACGGCGACGGCGCCGGCATCCTCGGCGATGCGGGCCTGCTCGGCGGTGACGACGTCCATGATGACGCCGCCCTTCAGCATCTCGGCGAGGCCGCGCTTGACCCGGTCGGATCCGGTGGTCGGTGTGCTCATCATCGATCCTTTCAAGACGAGGTGCTTTTTGACCTAGGCCAGAAAATATCATGACCTACGGCGTAGGCTGGTCGGGATGACGGCAATCGACGTGCAGCAGGCGATCCGCGGCACCACCGCGGCCGAGATCGCCCGCAGCATCCGTTCCTCGATCGAGGAGGGCGTCCTCTCCCCCGGCGACGCCCTTCCTCCCGTGCGCGATCTCGCCGCCGCCCTCGGAGTGAATCGCAACACCGTCGTCGCCGCCTACCGGCAGCTCTCGCAGGCGGCCCTGGTGGTCTCGCGCGGCCGTGGCGGCACCCGGGTGGCTGACCGGGCTCCCGTCGCGCAGGAGGGTTTCGCCCCCGACACGGTCCTCCGCGATGTCGGGACCGGCAACCCCGACCCCGCTCTCATCCCCGACCTCGCCCCCGCCCTCGGCCGGATCGCCTCACGACCGGTGCTCTACGGCGAGCCGGTCGTCGATGCGGAGCTGGCCGCTTGGGCCGAGGCGTGGTTCGAGCCCGACGTGCTCGCCGACGAGATGCGCATCACCGTCACCAACGGCGCCGTCGACGCGCTCGAACGACTCCTCGCGCAGGCCCTCACCCGTGACGATGCCGTCGCCCTGGAGGACCCCTGCTTCCTCTCCGCCCTCCACACGGTGCGGGTCGGCGGGTATCGGCCGATCGCCGTCCCCGTCGACGACGAGGGGATGACGGTGGCAGGTCTTACCGCGGCGCTGGGCGCCGGCGCCCGCGCGATCGTCTGCACGCCCCGTGCGCAGAACCCGACCGGGGCGGGGATGAGCGCGCAGCGCGCCGAGGATCTGCGGGGCGTGCTGGCGCAGCATCCCTACGTCCTCATCGTCGAAGACGACCACTATTCTTTGCTCTCGCGGCGTCCCTACCTGTCGCTGATCCCGTCGGGGCACCGCCGGTGGGCGCTGGTGCGATCGGTCTCGAAGTTCCTCGGACCCGACATGTGTCTCGCCCTCGCCGCGACCGACCCCGACACCGCCGAACGCCTCGCGACGCGCCTCAGCCCGGGAACGACCTGGGTCAGCCATCTGCTGCAGCGGCTGGCGCTCGCGCAGCTGACCGATCCCGCCGCGCGCGAGACGATCGACCGCGCGGCCGCGCACTACGCCGCCCGCAACGCCCGTGTCGCCGCGCTTCTGCAGGAGGCGGGCCTGGGCGCCATCGCGCGCGACGGCCTGAACCTCTGGGTCGACACCGGCGCCCCCGCACGGGCGGTTTCGGAGCAGTTGATGCGCCGCGGCTGGCTCGCTCGCACCGGAGATGAGTTCTCGCTTCGCACCGAGCAGCCCAGCACGCACCTCCGTCTCACCGTCCACGACCTCGACGACGCCGACGCCCGGGCACTGGCCCGCGACCTCTCCGCCGCCGCGCGTGCCGCGGCCCTCACCGAAGGATGATGCTCCCGTGAAGATCCTCTCGATCCAGTCCGCCGTCGCGTACGGTCACGTCGGCAACTCCGCGGCGGTCTTCCCGCTGCAGCGGATCGGCGTCGAGGTGCTGCCGGTCTACACCGTGAATTTCTCCAACCACACGGGATACGGCGCGTGGCGCGGTCCGCTCATTCCGCCGGCCGACGTCGCCGAGGTGCTGACGGGCGTCGAAGAGCGCGGGGTGTTCGGGCAGATCGACGCCGTCCTCTCGGGTTACCAGGGCAGCGAGGGCATCGGCGATGTGATCGTCGATACCGTCCGTCGGGTGAAGTCCGCCAATCCCGACGCGCTGTACGCGTGCGACCCGGTGATGGGGAACGCGAGATCCGGATGCTTCGTGGCCCCCGCCATTCCCGTGCTGCTGCGCGAGCGGGTCGTCCCCGTGGCCGACATCATCACCCCGAACCAGTTCGAACTCGGCTTCCTCACCGACACCGAGCCGCTCTCCCTCGACTCGACCCTCGAGTCGGTCGACGCGGCCCGCGCGATGGGTCCCCGCACGGTGCTGGTCACGAGCGTCGAACGGCCCGAGCGCGAGGAGGGCACCCTAGAGATGCTGGCGGTCGACGATGCCGGCGCATGGATCGTTCAGACCCCGCAGCTGCCGATGAAGGCCAACGGGTCGGGAGACGTCACCGCCGCACTCTTCACCGCCCACTACCTGCGCACCCGAAGTGCGGCCGAGGCGCTCGCGCGCACGGTGTCGAGCGTGTTCGACCTCCTCGCGCTCACACTCGAGTCCGGTCAGCGCGAGCTGCAGCTCATCGAGGCACAGGAGCACTATGCCCACCCGCGGATGCAGTTCCCCGTCGCGCAAGTGCGCTGACGGCGCGCAGGGTGAGGGTCAGCCGTAGACCTCGGTGAAGGCGGCCTCCCACTGCGGGCCGTCTTCGGGGCACAGGAACCCGGCACCGAAGACCATCACGCTCGCGACGTTGCGCTCGGCAGCCGCGCGCTGATCCTCGGAGAAGTCGGCGGGGATGAGTTGCGCGAACACCGGCGAGGAGGCGACGTGGGCCTGCAGCAGTGGGGCGTCGACCTCGTGGTAGTTCAGGATCGCCGTCTCGCAGGCATCGGCGGCGAGGGCGAGGGAGATGCTCTCGGTCTGGGCGTCCCACGTGCCGCCCTGCGACTCGACGAAGGCGCGCTGCTGGCCGATGAACTCCTGCTGAGCGGGCGTGACCGCGACCAGCGGCGAGCCGTCGAGGGGAAGCTGCTGGTCGGCCAGGAACTGGTCGCGCTCGGCGAGCGCGTCTGCCATGGGGTCCTCACCGGCCTGGTCGTCGCCCTCCGTCTGCGCGGGAGCCGGGGTGGCCACTGTGGGGCTCGTCGACGCCTCGGGCTCGACCGCCGGGAGGGAGAAGGTGCACCCGGCCAGACTCAGGGCGACGATGACGAGGGAAGCGGATGCGGCGGTCGAGCGTGAAGGCATGCCCGCCACCGTAACGGGCGCCACGCCGTGGCGCCCGGGGTTGTCCACACCATCGGCGCGCGGTATCAGGCGGGCCAGGCGTCGGCGATGGTGGCGCGCACCTCGCCGAGCAGCTGCGGGAGGGCCTTGGTCTTGGCGATGATCGGGAAGAAGTTCGCGTCGGTCGCCCATCGCGGCACGATGTGCTGGTGAAGGTGCGCGGCCACGCCCGCGCCGGCGACGGCGCCCTGGTTCATGCCGATGTTGAATCCGTCGCAGCGAGAGACCTGCCGCAGGACCCGCATCGCGATCTGGGTGAGGGCGCCGATCTCGGCCACCTCCTCGGCGGTCGCCTCGTCGTAGGTCGCGATGTGCCGGTACGGACACACCAGAAGGTGCCCGGAGTTGTAGGGGAAGAGATTCAGGAGGACGTACGCCGTCTCCCCGCGGAAGACGATGAGGCCGTCCTCGTCGGACTTCTGCGGCGCCTCATCGAACGGGCAGACCTCGCGCAACGGCTCGGGGCCGGCCTGGATGTATGCCATCCGGTGCGGCGTCCACAGCCGCTGGAACTCGTCGGGGACGCCGGCGAGGTCCGCGGCGGCGACGAGGTCGTCGCCGCCGCGACCGGAGTCAGACACCGAGTTCCTCGGCGGTGTTCACCAGCAGGTGACCGTCGATCGCTGCGCGGATGCGCCGGACCGCGTCATCCACGGCGATGCCGTTCTCCTGGGTGCCGTCACGGAACCGGAAGGAGACCGTCCCGCCCGACCGGTCCTGCTCGCCGGCGATGAGGATCAGCGGCACTTTCTGGGTGGTGTGGGTGCGGATCTTCTTCTGCATCCGGTCGTCGCTGTGGTCGACCTCGGCCCGCACCCCCTCGGTGCGCAGTCGCGCGACGATCCCGTCGAGGTAGTCGGCGTACCCCTCGGCGACCGGCACCCCGACGACCTGGACGGGCGACAGCCACACCGGGAACGCCCCGGCGTAGTGCTCGAGGAGGATCGCGAAGAACCGCTCGATCGATCCGAAGAGCGCGCGGTGGATCATGATCGGGCGCTTCTTCTGGCCGTCACGGTCGGTGTACTCCAGCTCGAAGCGCTCCGGCAGGTTCGGATCGACCTGGACCGTCGACAGCTGCCAGGTGCGGCCGATGGCGTCGCGGGTCTTCAGGTCGATCTTCGGGCCGTAGAAAGCCGCTTCACCGGGAACCTCCGCGAGCTTCAGCCCACTGGCGACCGCGACGTTGCGCAGGGCGTTGGTGGAGTACTCCCAGAACTCGTCGGAGCCGATCCACTTCTCCTTCTCGTCGTCGCGCATCGACAGCTCGAGCTCGAAGTCGTCGAGACCGAAGTCGCGCAGCATCGAGATGACGAACTCCAGCACGCGGGTCGCCTCCCCTTCCAGCTGCTCGGGGGTGACGAAGAGGTGCGAGTCGTCTTGGGTGAATCCGCGCACGCGGGTCAGGCCGTGCAGGGCGCCGGACAGCTCGTTGCGGTACACCGTGCCGTTCTCGGCCAGGCGCATCGGCAGGTCGCGGTAGCTGCGCGCGCGCTCCTTGTAGATCAGGATGTGCATCGGGCAGTTCATGGGCTTGAGGTAGTAGTCCTGCCCCGCCTTGGTGACGACCCCGTCGGCGTCGCGCTCCTCGTCCAGGGTGATCGGAGGGAACATCCCCTCCCGGTAGGTCACGAGGTGATTGGACTGCAGGAAGAGATCCTGCTTGGAGATGTGCGGGGTGTAGACATAGGTGTAGCCGCCCTCGATGTGGCGCCGGCGGGCATGCTGCTCCATCTCGCCGCGGACGACCCCGCCGCGCGGATGCCACACCGACAGTCCCGACCCGATCTCCTCGGGGAACGAGAACAGATCCAGGTCGCGCCCGAGCTTGCGATGGTCGCGCTTGGCAGCCTCTTCCAGGCGGTGCTGGTAGGCGCGCAGGTCGTCTTTGGACGCCCAGGCGGTGCCGTAGATCCGCTGCAGCTGAGGGTTCTTCTCACTCCCGCGCCAGTAGGCGCCGGCGACGCGCTGCAGCGCCCAGCCGTTGCCGATCGTTCGGGTGTTCGGCACGTGCGGGCCGCGGCAGAGGTCCTTCCACACCGTCTCGCCGTCGCGGTCGACGTTGTCGTAGATGGTGAGCTCCCCGGCCCCCACCTCGACCGACGCGCCCTCGGTCTTGTCCGCCCCGCCCTTGAGGCCGATGAGCTCGAGCTTGAACGGCTCGGACGCGAGCTCGGCCCGCGCCTCCTCGTCGGTCACCACCCGGCGGACGAAGCGCTGACCCTCGCGGATGATGCGCTGCATCTCCTTCTCGATGGCCTTCAGGTCCTCCGGGGTGAACGGCTGATCCACGCCGAAGTCGTAGTAGAACCCGTCGGTGATCGGTGGGCCGATGCCGAGGTCGGCCTGCGGCACGATGCGCTGCACGGCCTGGGCGAGCACGTGTGCCGTCGAGTGCCGGAGGATCGACAGGCCCTCGGGGCTGTCGATGGTGATGGGTTCGACATCATCGCCGTCGCCGACGATCGTCGCGAGGTCTCGTGGTTCGCCGTTCACGCGCATGGCGATGACGGATTTGTCGGGGAACAGCGCGAAGCCGTCGGCGCGGGCGGATTCGTCCGACGAGGAGGCGTCAGTCACAGGGGTACTCCTGGGTCTCGGTCACGGGTGGTCGGTCACGTTCTCAGCTTCGGGCGCACCAGCGCCCCGCCCGCTCAGGCGTCGAGCGTTCGCGTGCCGACCAGGGCGGCGAGAGCCGCGATGCTGGGCCGGGAATCCATGCGGACAGTCTAGTCAGGTCGGGGCGCGCGGGCCGGGGCACCATGATGGTGCGGTGAAGACCTGGATGCTGGGACTCGGGCTCCTCGCCGGTGGCGCGGTGGCGCTCGCGACCGGCGTCCTCCCCGCATCCGATCTCCTCGCGGTCGGCGACCGGGTGTGGAGCATCCTGGTGTTCGTCGTGGCGATCACCGTCGTGGCCGAACTGGCCGCGACCGCGGGAGTCTTTGACGTGGCCGCCGGTGCGCTGTCACGCCTCGCGCGGGGCCGCACTCTGCTGCTGTGGATGCTGGTGGTCGCCCTCGCGGTCGGGGTCACCGTCTTCCTCTCACTCGACACCACCGCCGTCCTGCTGACGCCGGTCGTCCTTGCGGTCGCGCGTGCGCATCGGCTTGATCCGCTCCCCTTCGCGCTCGCGACGGTGTGGATCGCCAACACCGCCTCTCTGGTGCTGCCGATCTCCAACCTCACGAACCTCCTCGCCGTCGACCGCATCTCCGGCGGCGACGTCGTCGGATTCGTCGCTCTGCTGTGGCCGGCAGCGGTGGTGTCGATCGTCGTCTCGGTGCTGCTGCTGTTCGTCGTCTTCCACCGTCGCCTCCGGGGTCGGCATGACCCCTCGGCACCGCCGGTCGTCGCGGACCGTGTGCAGCTGGCGGTCTCGGCGGCGATCGTGGTCGTGCTGCTGCCGTTCCTCGTCAGCGGCATCCCACCCTGGATCCCGGCGAGCCTCGCCGCTCTGGCACTGGTGGCGCTTTTCGCGTGGCGCGCGCCCCGGCGCCTGAGGATCTCGCTCGTTCCGTGGTCGCTGCTGGTCTTCGTCTCGGGTCTGTTCGTGGCCGTCGCGGCGCTCGAGGCGGTGGGAGCCCTCCGGCCCCTGGCAGCGCTCATCGGCGCCGGTGACTCGGCGGCGTCACTGGCGAGCATCGCAGCGGCCGGGACCGCGGCCGCCAACATCGCCAACAACCTCCCCGCGTACCTTCTGCTCGAGCCCGCCGCCGACGACCCGGCGCGCCTCGCGGCGCTGCTCATCGGGGTCAACGCCGGGCCCCTCGTCACCCCATGGGCCTCTCTTGCGACCCTGCTGTGGCACGCGCGGGTCGTCGCCGCGGGGGTGACGCTGTCGTGGGGCCGCTACGCGCTCCTCGGACTGGTGGGCGCACCCGTCATCGTCGGCGCCGCGGTGCTGGCGCTCGCGGCATCGACGGCGAGCTGAGGGGTTCCGAGGTGCTTGAGCGCCTCGCGGACCGACAGCGGACTCAGGTCGTGAGCCGCGACGAAGGCTCTCACCCACGCGGGGTCGGTGCGCGCATGATCGCGCAGGGCCCACCCGATGGCCTTGCGGATGAAGAACTCGGAGTCGGCGGCGTTCGGGCTGATGGCCTCGTCGAGAAGCGCCTGATCGACCCGCCTCCGCCGTCCGAGCTGGGACAGGATCGCGATCCGCCGGATCCACAGATCATCGTCGTGCGCCCAGGCGCGGACGATCACCGCGGTCTCGTCGGGTCGGGCGTCGAGCAGGTCGCCGAGGCGGTGGGCCAGCTCGTCGGTGATGTCCCACCACGCACCCGTACGCACCATGTGCTCGACGATCGGCACCAGCCGCGGTTCGCCGCGGACGCCGCGGTGGCGGAGAAGAGCCATGGCGGCGTACCGCTCCTCGCGGTGGGTCGCGTCGTCCCAGAGCAGCCGCGCAGCGGAGAGTCTCGTCACGGGGCCGGCGCTGTTGGCGACCTCGGCGACCAGGCGGCGCACCTCGGGCACCCGGATCCCGAGGAACGGCATGGCCGACTTCATGTACGCCTGCTGGCCTGCCGCGCGCGAGGGGTCGGCGGCCTTTCGCAGGGCCGCCCGGATGTCACGGACGAGCGCCGCTTCGGCCGCGGAGTCGCTCACGGGTCCCGGGGGTTCCCCCGCTCGACGATGAGCGGATCGACGGGCGTGTACGGCAGTGGGGGCAGATCCCGCTCCGGGATGCCGAAGGAACCGGCGAGCACCTCGCGCGAGAACGCCGAGCCGGTCGCCCGATACCCGATGTCACCCGGAGTGGGCTGATCGAAGAAGATGAGGAAGTCCAGCCCGTCCTCACCGAGCGTCTCGATGTGATGCGGGAACGCCCGCGGGATGAAGTAGACCTGCCCGGGCTCCAGCTCGTACTGGGCGAGGGTGCCGTCGGGGCCGAGCACCCGCATCCGCCCTCTGCCCTTCCAGACGTAGCCGAGCTCGGCGGTGACCGGGTGCCAGTGCGGCTCGCGCATGCCGGTCCCGGCGATGTGCAGGTGGTACATCGAGATGTTCTCCAGCGCCGCCCAGTACTGCCTGCGTGCGAGCTTGGCGAACCCGTAGCTGTACGACAGCGGCGCCTGCTGTCCCTCGGCGTCGAAGAGCCGAGCGTTGGGGAGCCCCGCACTGTCGGGAATCTGAGCGGCACCCCGCCGCCGGAAGATCGGGGTGGGATCCCGCCGGGGCAGGATCTCGAAGGCTTTCGCTTCGAGGTCGTAGGTGTTGCCCAGAACAGCGTCGGTCATCGCGCCGACGCTGCCGGCGAACGAGAAGTGCTCCGGGTGACCCGACCGGAGCGCGGCGATGATCTCGGCAGGTCCGTCGCCGACGTTCTCGATGTGATGCACGGCGCCCGATTCGATGTGGAACATCTGCCCGGCAATCACGACGAAGGATGCGAAGGAGTCGGCGTTGCCGAGCACCGAGACCAGGACGCGACCACGCGTGACGTAGGCGAGCTGATGGGCGTTCACGTTCCATTGCGGCTCGCGGACACCTCCGGGGGCCAGGACGATGCGCTGGATCGACATCCGCCTCAGCATCGGGAAGTCGGCGCGGGTGAGCCGTCGGATCTCCCCCGCTTCGCCTTCGAAGACGGGCGGCGCGATGTGAAGCGATGCGACGTGCGGCGAGGTCATGTCGAGAATGTAGACCCTTCGGACCGCCGTGGGCAGTCGGATTCCGTCGCGGCCCCGTGTCGTCGCCCGCGAATAGACTCGCCGCTGCTCGGCCGGAGGAAGGACGACCGCCATCGGCACGAACAGGCGCTACGCGGACACCGTGGACCGTCAGATGAGCGAGCGTGTCCTGCAACGCACGGCGTCGCAGGGGCCGTTGCAGACCTTGACCCGGGCGGAGCTGCAATTGGACGTGCTGCCATGCACGACCGACCCCCGACCGAGAGCCGTGCGCGCGTGGGTTCGCTTCGGCGCGACGCCGGTTCAGGTCGACGCCGAGGCGTGCATGTGGACCCCGCGCGCCGTCGCCATCCGCTTCGAGATCGGCGCACGCGAGTACCGGTGCTGGGTGTGGGCGAGCGCCGTCGAATCGCCCCCGTGACGCAACCTCGTCAGCGATGACGTTGTGGAACCGTGTGGACCGCCAGACGCGTCGCATCCCGGACGCGCGTACGCTCGTCGGTGAAACCCTCGTAGGCCGGCTGGCCGTGCAGGCCCTGCCGCGAGAACGACGTGAAGTCAGAGCTGAGCCGACCGCCCACTCCTGCGCAAGCGTGAGCACCGGCTCAGGTTCGGTGGCGGTGACGAAGACCTTGTCCCCGGCTCGGCGGGGACGCCGCCTGCGCTCGGTGGAGGGGTGGCTATCGGGCGGGCCGGTGCGTAGCCTGTCTTCGCGGACGGTGAGGAGCCACCATGTCGGTGCGAGGCGCAGCAATGCGGGCTGGTGTGATCGGTCTAGTGGCGGCGGGCGTCATCAGTGGCGCCACGGGAGACTACGGTGACGCCGAGGACGACACGAACATCCCGATCTCGCCGCCCAACTGGTCGTTTCTCGTCTGGGTGCCGATCTACCTGGGAGCGTTCGTGTTCGCGGCCGCGCAGGCCCTTCGCCCGTGGCGGGGCGACCCCGCCGTTGCTCGCATACGTGTCTCGTTCGCGGCGTCCGTTCTCCTGTCCGGGTTGTGGGTGCGAACCGCCCGTCGCCCCGCCCTCGAGGTTGCCGTGGTCGGAGCAACCGCGACGACCGCCCTGATCGCCCAGTTCCGCGGCGCGCGCACAACGCCGTCCTCCCCGCGTGAACGCAACCGCCGCCGAGAGAGTGCCCGCACGTGGTTCTTCGAAGTCCCGGTGGGCCTCTTCGCGGGGTGGATCACGCTGGCGACTGTCGTGGCAACGAGTCAAGCGCTGGTGGAGAAGGGCCTTTCCGCCCTCCTCCGGCCGAGATGGTCGGCAAGCCTCCTGCTCGCCGCCGGCGCGGCAGGCGCGGTCGTCACACGGCGGACGCGAGGTGTGGCCTATCCGCTCACGCTCGTGTGGGGTCTGTTCGGAGTCGCCATGAAGGAGCGCAGCCGCACGCCAGTGGTGGCCCGATCGGCAGTGGCGGCGGGTGCTGCGATCGCCACGGCCGTCTTCAATCGCCCCCGTGAGTAATCGCCCCCGTGAGTAGCAGGAGGTGATCCTGGAAGGGTGATTGATCCTTCGCGTGTCCCACGACCCCCTCTGGGAAGCAGAAAACCCCCGGAATCCCGGGGTTTTCGTCTGTGCGCGATACTGGGATCGAACCAGAAGATTGAGCTTCCAGCTGTGTCCACTGAAATCCATGCGGTGCAGGAAAGTCCCCGGTAGATCGCGCTTTGAGCCGTTCTACCGCGATTCTCCCAGTTCCAGGAGTGGACACTCCGAGACTCTAAATGAAGAAGCTCCACGGTCAGGTCACTACTCACGTTTTCTCCTTGACACCCGCCGAGCACCGCGACGGACAGCAGCAGCCCAGCTCCCCGCAGGCAGCGCGTCGCGGTCCTCATCGGTGCCCCTCGATGCGCTGCCTCATACCCTCCGGCACCGCCAAGAGGGTGGCGGATACTGCGGAGGCGTTAGTAGTCACCGAGCGGATCGGCGTCCTCGGGCAGGATGAAGCAGGCGCTGCCGGAATTGATGTTGACGTAGCCGTCGTCTCGCAGGCTCATGATGACGGACTGCCCCTCCGGGCCTCGCGCCTCAGTAATGGGCCGGTCCCCGTCGAGGAGGAACTCGGAGTCATCCAGCGCGGCGGCGATGTCCTCCATAAACTGCCGCTCATCCGTCGGCTGAACGGTGAGGTATACCCGCGTGCTCCCTGACCAGCTGAACTGCTGATCCGGGCCGCACCGGAGGAGGCTGCCGGTCTCAAGCTGTTCGATCCGGTCGACGATGTCGGCGGGCACTGCCTCCGCGACCTCCAGCTCGAACCGCTGAGTGTCCGCCTTCGCCTGTTCTACCGTCAGGTCGCTGTCCACGTCACCCTCGCTTCCCTGGCATGCCGTCAGCGCCGCCAAAGCGACGACCAGCACCGCACCCGCCAACACCCGCCGCATCATCGCGACGCCCCAATCCGATCTTCGATGGCATCCAACACCCGGCGATTCTCCTGAGCCGCGGTAGCGATGAGGTTGTGGTTGGCGATGGGCGTGGTGGTCATCGGCATCGACGGCGCTGGGCCCGCCGAGGACACTCCGGACGGAGAAGCGGAGGGGAAGTACAAGGTCCAATCTCCTTCTCGGGCGTGCACGGTGCTGTCCAATGCGGGTGAGGTGTGACGCGGGATCTTGCCGAGCGCGTTGTTGTCGAGAAGGTAACGATATTCGGTGATCACAACGCTGCCCGAAAGTCTGGGATTTGGGCGGCTTTGAGCTTGTTGAGACAGACCGCACGGCAGAACTCGCGGGCAGAGATCTGACCGGCATCGTGGGCGCGCAGCATGCGCACCGAAAACTCTCGGCCGTTGTAGCGGCGGATCGCGTTTACCGGCTTCGGCGGTCGCGGCTCGTTGCGTGAGCGACTGTCGAACTCGACTTCCAGTCGCTGGAGGTGGGCCTTCCCAACATCGGCAGTCATCATCTCTAGCCGCATCGCCCGGACAACTACTGCACTCGGCGTCACCTTGTAATGGTCCGCGGCAGTCCGGATCGCAGCGGAGTTCGAAACGTCGACGCTCTTGAACTCCCCTGCGGGCATCAGAATCTCAGCCGCAATCGCGAACTCGCGGTTTTTTGCAGATGCGGGCGACTTGCTGTCATAGGTCACAGGGGCGAACACACCCCGGCGATGAGGACCGCGAGGAGGACAAGCGTGAACGTTCGACGTCCCGCGGGTTCGACGTGCTCCCCCTCATCGCCGCCAGCGAGAAATATGTACGGAACCTTGTCGTCCTTGACTGTAAGCCCGAGGAACCGTATACCCCGCAGTAACTGGGGTATGTAGTTGTTCTGACTCTGAGCGACAAGAATCTGTTTCGATTCGAGGGCGGCGATAAGTCTCTGCGTCACGACCGACTTCGTCTTCACACCCCGCAGCGTGGAAGCGGAAATATCGAGATGATCCATCAGCTTCGCAGCGTCCGCTGCAACGGTCCGCCCCGGCCTACTGAGCGACCCCACGATAGTGTTCTTCTTGAGCGTCTTGTCGTGCGTCTTCAGAAGCTCTTGCTTACGCAGCAGGTCCTTCACAATGAGCTCGATGTCTCGAAGCTCGACCGAGTTGCGCAAGCTCAGCGAAAACTCCTTCTTAGTCAGCCCCTGCAGGAGCTTCTCCGTCTTGAGCGCCACTTGCGCCTCTACGACCTCCCGCGGCGCGAAGAAGAGCGAGAAGGGGATATCCGCTGTCCGGGCGAGCTCAACTAGTTTGGTGAACTTGATGGATCCGTCCTCGAGGGCGTGTTGGAATGCTGCCCGGGCGTTCGCAACAAAGTTCTCGAGAAGCGCGACAAACACCGACCGCTCGACCGGCACCGAATGCCCATCTATGAGTACATCAATCTGCACGCTTCCCCCAAAGATGGATCGCAAGACCAATATGACGCACGCAATCTGACGAATCGTCAGACACGCCCGCTCCGACACTTCGACACCACCCGAGCTAACGAACGATCCCCGCCGCACGCTGGAGCAACGGATGAGGACACTGATGCGCTATCGCTGGCAAGGGCTACCGTCGCGATCACCACCGTCGGTTACGGCGACTACTACGCCGTCACCATCCTCGGCCGCTTCGTCGCCATCGCCCTCATGATCGGCGGTATCGCCCTCATCGGCGTTGTGACCGCCACCCTCGCCTCCTGGATCGTCGAACGCGTCTCCATCGAGACGAAGACCGCCGCAGCCGCAACCGAGGAGCAGGTGGACGCC
Source organism: Microbacterium sp. AK009 (assembly GCF_013410955.1). Lineage (GTDB taxonomy): Bacteria > Actinomycetota > Actinomycetes > Actinomycetales > Microbacteriaceae > Microbacterium. The sequence goes on from NZ_JACCCG010000002.1 coordinate 175,500, forward strand.
CTGCACGCGGAGGTCGCCGAGCTCAAGGAGATGATCCGCGTCCTCACGCCGTCTAGATAGCGGCGTTGTGTCGAGAACTTGTGGTGCTTAGGGTGACCGCAGGAGGACCGATGGCGCGCAACAGGCTCACGGCGGTCATGAAGGTCGTCGGGTTGACGGCAGCGAAGTTCGTCGGTGTCGCGTTGGCCGCCTTGCGGACGTCGGCCTCACCGGGAGGAACGTCCCCTATGCCGCCCGCGCCGCCGCCCGGCCGTGGTGTGCGGGACTACCGGCCGTGACCGCACAGTTGCCCAGGCTGAGCGCGCCGTCATGGAGCCGCTACCGCGCCTAGCTACAACGTGACGTCGGGTGGCGTATGGGGCTTCTCGTCGAAGCGTCCCAGCCTGTCTCGGGGCTGCTCGCCGCGAGATGCACGTGCAGCAGTCCGGTTGAGGGAGCCGATGATGTCGCGAGTGGCCGTGGACGTCACAAGGAGTGCCTTCTCGGCCTCCGTCATCTCGGCAACATCGGCCGCGTCCGCCCGGTGGTCCACCACAGCGTCGACCATCGCCAGGGCGATGTCTCGCGCCTCATCACGACCAAGGTGGTAGTAGGCGTACTTCGACACGAGCGCTTCCAGACTGAACTCGCGGCTGCCATCTCCGATGTCCGTGAGACCCGTGGGCGTGCCGACGAGGTCCGGTGACAGGTCGAAAGCTGGCGTGAACTCGGCGTGCTCACCGTCCCAGAAGAATGCGACGTTGCGTAAGTGGTCGTCGTCGATGCGCATGGCCAATCGGAACGCCAGGCGGCTGAAAAGCTCTCGCCCTTGCTTCGGAGGCGACGTCGAGAGCGGGCGGAGCTGTTCCAGGAGTTGGGGGTACGACCCTCCCGATGGCAGGTGGTGCTGGGCGACGGTCATGCCAGACAGCACCATTCGCCGGCGACCAGCGTCACGGTCGAAGCGCTCTGTCAGGAGCACGAGGTCGGACCTCGGGTCGACTCCCTGTCGAGCAACGCGCAGAAGCCGTGCGGTGGGCACGTCGATGCCGGCCTGCTCAGCGACGTAGATCGCGGCGCGTTCAGCCTTGATGAGCGGGGAGACACGGTCGTACGGCGTCTCGAACTTCGCGAGCCACTCCCGGCCATCCAGCGTCACGTACGCCTTGGGCTGTGAACCTCCCGCTGCCGTGAGCGTGTTCCTCACGGCGCGCTCACGGTCTGCGCCCAGCGGCTCAGCGTTGTCGATTGCGGCGGCCGCTTCGGCGACGATTCTCAAAGACCCACCGCCCGCCCGAGGGCGGTATTCGGCGCTGCTTTCTTGGAAGTCCAGCGCACCGACGCGGTCGCTTCCGGACATGAGCATGTACACGACGTCGGACAGTTTGTCCTCCATGCCGCGTCCGAGCTCACGGTTGATGACCTGGCGCCCCCAGGAGTCCGGCATCGCGTCACGAATCGTCGACGGCATGCCATGTCCGATGTCGGGCGGGAAAGGTCGGCTGTCAAGCGGAAGCTCAGGGCCCAATGCAATGCGGTTCGGCCGCGCAAGGTAGCTGTTGGCGTAGCGGAACGCCAGACCGCTCCTCACGTTCGAGGGAGCGAGTACGCCCGCGACGACGGGGGCCACTTCGTCGGGAAGGTAGGCCCAGACGAAGGGTGTGTCAGAACTCTGCATCTATCTCCCGCTCCCTGCGGTTGCGGACGTTGGATGGGATGAGGGTGAGTGCCTGCTCACCCTGCTGCCGCATTCGAGAGAGGGTCTTCGGGTCGGTGATATCGAACAGGGGCACGCCGGCGTAAACGGCGGCGTTCAGCACGTTGCCGAAAGACACGGCCGGGTCTCCTCGTTCGATGAGGGTGATGGCGCGCGGGGTGACGTCGGCAAGCTCGGCCAGTCGGGCCGCTGTCATCCGGTTCGCGTGTCGGGCAAGCCGAATCTGCTGCCCGAGAATTCTGGCAGCGTCGGCAGCTTCGGCCGTCATCACGATCTTCTTGCGAGGCATGTGATTAGTTTGTCATGGATCGCGCTTCAGAGTCAATCTATCGACAGTAGCGACCGAGACTGGTGAATCGTCGGCGTCAGCCGGCGAGGCGCCGTGAGGGCCGTCAGGCACTCACCCAGACGGCGAACAGCGCGTCCCGCTCCCCCGCCGAGTACACACCGCCGTAGAACAGCTCCTCCCGCACCATGAACCCCCGCGCTTGGAGGTCACCGGCGGTGATGACGGTCCGGTGGGTGCGGTCGATGCCGAGCACGTCTACCGTCCGCGGGTTCGGGACGGACACCACCAAGCACCCGACCGCTGCCTGCAGCTCGGCGACGAGCCGCCACGGGTCGTCGAGGTGCTCGAGCACTTCGAGGGCGACGGCGAACTCCGCTGGCCGGGGCGGCACCCACGATTCGAGATCGTGCGCAAGGTCGTGCCCGAGGTCGATGGGGATGTACCGGCCCTTCCACCCGCCCTCCACGCGCAAGGTGACGTCCAGCTCGGTCCACCCGGCGCCGATGTCGTAGAGGGTGCTCTCATCGCTCAGACCGTTCGCCCGAAGAGCTTCGAGCGCCGCGCGATACCGGACCGCGCGGCGCTCGAAGGTTCCCGTTCGCTCGCCGAGGTAGGCATCGACAGTGGTGTGCATGCCGGTGATGTGCGCGGCGGCTCGGTGTACCGTCGGGCTCAATGGTCGAGCTGGAGCCGTACAACGCTGCCTGGCCGGCTGAGTTCCGGCGGGAGGCGCAGCGCGTCGCCGACGCCGTGGGCGAGGCAGTGGAGGCCATCGAGCACATCGGCAGCACGGCGGTGCCGACGCTCGTCGCTAAGCCGATCATCGACCTTGCCGCGAAGACGGCCGCCGACGTTGACCCGTTCGAGCTGTCAGAGCCGCTCGCATCGCTCGGGTACCGACAGCACACTGCGGGGCCGAAGACGCACGCCGTGTACGTCCGCGCCGACGGCGACCGGCGGACGCACATCCTCCATGTCTTCACTCCCGACCAATGGGCGCACTGCAACCAGCGACTGTTCCGCGACAAGCTCCTTCGCGATGCCGACGCACGCCGCCGCTACGAAAGCCTCAAGATGAGGCTCGCAGCGTCGGACGCCTCGAACTACACCGCCGGCAAGAGCCCGCTCGTCCAGGAGCTCCTCAACGAAGAACGGGCCTCACGCGGCCTCCCGCCCGTGACCGCCTGGGACAAGTAGCGCGGCAGCTCAACAGATTTGGCCGCGCCACGTGCGCATGGTTCTTGCTTGTTCTTCGTCGAACTCCGCGTGAGCGAGCCACTCGTTCACATGGGTTCACTCCGACTTGCACCGCTCGAGCGGTGCATTGATGCTCGTACCGCCAGCCGGCTCCGGCGACGCGTGGACCACACGGGGTTGCGAAAGCCGTCCGCGGGCCCCCGTCTCGGCGTACCCTCTCAGACTTAGCGGTGCATGAGCGGTGCAAAACGCTTCCGAAGCGTCCAGAAAACCAGAAAACCCCCGGAATCCCGGGGGTTTTCGTTGTGCGCGATACTGGGATCGAACCAGTGACCTCTTCCGTGTCAGGGAAGCGCGCTACCGCTGCGCCAATCGCGCCCAAGGGGCTGTTTCGTTGTGGAGTGGAGGTGGCGACGGGATTCGAACCCGTGTAAACGGCTTTGCAGGCCGGTGCCTAGCCGCTCGGCCACGCCACCGTGTGTGGTTCGACCCACGCGTCGTGTCCATCCCGAAGGGTGGACCCAGCACTCGAGCGGATGACGAGACTCGAACTCGCGACCCTCACCTTGGCAAGGTGATGCGCTACCAACTGCGCTACATCCGCATGCTCCCGGCTTCCCGGGCGCTTCACCGACTTTAGCCGATCCCGCGCCCGGTTCCAAACCAGCGCCGTCGCCGCGTGTCGCCACGGCACCCGGTTCGGACCGGGCCTCGGCATCCGGTAACATCGGAACCCGGCCCCCGGGCCGACGGGCGATTGGCGCAGTTGGTAGCGCGCTTCCTTCACACGGAAGAGGTCATCAGTTCGAGTCTGGTATCGCCCACCACATCCGGCCCTCACTTCGGTGCGGAGAACCGCCACCCGTACCTCTTGCGCAGCGCCTCGGCCACTGTCGTGAAGCGCCTGAGGTCCAGAGCAGCCGCTTCACGTCGCATCCCGCGATCGTGAACCGTGTAGAGCTGGTCGATGTCGACCCACGAGGGGCGGCCGCGGCTGTCCCACTTTCCCGTGCCGAGCGGCAGGTAGTCGTGATCGCCGTCGTGGGCCTGGCTGGTCAGGCGCACCGCGTAGACCCGATCAGCCGATGCCCGCCCGATGACGAGGACTGGACGATCCTTCCCGCGCCCGTCGTTCTCGACGTAGGGCACCCACGTCCAGACGATCTCCCCCGCGTCGGCGGTGCCGTCGGAGTCGGGGTCGTATTCGATGACGAGGTCTCGCGGCGGGCGGATGACCGCCTGCGTCGCGGTCGTCGGCCCTGAGGTCGGCCCTGCACCGAGTGAAGCAGAGCGAGATCCGCGGCGGCCCGCTCCGACGAGCGCCGCGAGGGAACCGAGGAGACCGCGCATTCGCACCATGACGCCAACATACGCGGAGGGCGCCGCGCTCTCGCGCGACGCCCTCCGGATACGGCCCTGTGTTGCTCAGCCCCGGGTGTCGGTGAGGACGTAACCCTCCTCGCCGTGCACCACGGTGTCGATGCCGGCGACCTCGTCCTCGTTCTTGACGCGGAAACCGATGGTCTTCTGGATCGCGAAGCCGATGATCCAGGCCAGCACGAAGGAGTAGGCCAGAACAGCCACCGCGGCGATCGCCTGGACGAGCAGCTGCGTGCCGTCACCGCCCATGAACAGGCCGGTGCCGTTGGCGAAGAAGCCGATGTACAGCGTTCCGACCAGGCCACCGACGAGGTGGATGCCGACCACGTCGAGCGAGTCGTCGAAGCCCCAGGCGTACTTGAGCTCGATCGCGAGGGCGCAGACGACACCCGCGACGATGCCGAGCAGGATCGCCCAGATCGGGTCGAGCGAGGCGCAGGCGGGGGTGATGGCCACGAGACCCGCGACCGCGCCCGAAGCGGCACCGACCGAGGTGGGCTTGCCGTCCTTGATCTTCTCCACCACCAGCCAGGCCAGCAGGGCAGCGGCAGGGGCGGCGATGGTGTTGACGAACGCCAGGGCGGCCACGCCGTCTGCTGCCAGCTCGGAGCCGGCGTTGAAACCGAACCAGCCGAACCACAGCAGACCGGCACCCAGCAGAACGAACGGCGGGTTGTGGGGCACGTGCACGCCCTTCTGGAAGCCGACACGCTTGCCGAGCACCAGGGCCAGCGCGAGAGCGGCGGCACCGGCGTTGATGTGCACCGCCGTTCCACCGGCGAAGTCGATCGCTCCGACTCCGAACGTCTCCTGGAGGCCGTAGGTGATCCAGCCTCCGTAAGCGAAGCTGCCGTCTTCGGCGAGTCCGAAGTTGAACACCCAGCTGGCGACCGGGAAGTAGACGATCGTCGCCCACAGGCCCGCGAAGACCAGCCACGCGCCGAACTTGGCCCGGTCGGCGATCGCCCCCGAGACCAGCGCGACCGTGAGGATCGCGAACGTCGCCTGGAACGCGACGAAGGCCAGCGGCGGGTAGGCGGCACCCTCGGGCACTTCGAGGAGGCTCGTCAGTCCGAGTGCGGACCAGTCGATCGCCCACGGGGCGACCAGACCGTCAGCCCCGGGGAACGCGATCGCGTATCCGTAGAGCACCCACAGGACTCCGATGAGTCCGAGCGAGCCGAAGCTGAGCATCATCATGCTGATGACGCTCTTGGCCTTCACCAGTCCGCCGTAGAAGAACGCCAGCCCTGGCGTCATCAGCAGGACGAGTGCAGCCGCGATGAGCATGAATGCGGTATTGCCTTGATCCATCTCTCAGGAGAACCTCTCTGCGGGGACGCAGGATGTAGCGTCGGGTGGCACCCAGTGTGCTGATCCGCGGTTTCGCCCGCCGTGCGCACCGTGTTTCGAGTCGGTTACGCGAGGGCCATGCAGGTAAACATCAGGTTTCCGGATGCCGCGAAGCGGCCACGACGGCGCTACGAAACGGCTCCGCACGCGGCGCGGAGCGACGGTACCCGCGCTCAGGCAAGGGTGGACGCGATGAGACGCGACGTCGCGCGCAAGTACTTCTTGCGATACCCGCCGCTGAGCATCTCGGCCGGGAAGACCTGATCGAGGGAGAGTCCGGTTGCGCGGATCGGGAGCTGGGCGTCGTAGACGCGGTCGATGAAGGCGACGAAGCGGAGAGCCGCCGACTGGTCGTGGAAGGCGCGCACATCCCGCATCCCGATCATTCCGACGCCGTCGATGAGACGGATGTAGCGCGAGGGATGAACACGGGCGAGATGGGCGATGAGCTCGTCGAACGCGTCGTCCGAGACGATCGTCCGCGTCGCGGCGTCGGCGATCGTGCGGGCGTACTCGGCGTCGTCGAGGGTGACGGCGTGGCCGTCGAGCGAGCGGTGCCGGTAGTCGGTGCCGTCGATGCGGATGGTCTCGAAGTTCGCCGCCATCGCGTGGATCTCACGGAGGAAGTCCTGCGCGGCGAACCGGCCCTCACCGAGGGCGTTCGGCGGGGTGTTGGACGTCGCGGCGAGCTTCGTGCCGCCGGCGACCAGTTCCCCGAGAAGCCGGGTCATCACCATCGTGTCGCCCGGGTCGTCCAGCTCGAACTCGTCGATGCACATGAGGTCGGTGCCGCGAAACAGCTCCACCGTCTTCTGGTAGCCGAGCGCCCCGACCAGCGCGGTGTACTCAATGAACGAGCCGAAGTACTTCCGCCGTGCGGGCATCGCGTGATAGACCGCGGCGAGCAGGTGGGTCTTCCCGACGCCGAATCCGCCGTCGAGATAGACGCCCGGCTTGGTCTCGGGCTGCTTCTTCGCGCGCCGGAACAAGCCGCCGCGCTCGGGGGCGGGGCCGCCTCCGACGAAAGACATCAGGTAGTCCTTCGCGCCCTGCTGCGACGGATACTCAGGGTCGGCCCGGTAGGAGTCGAAGGTCGCCGAGGCGAACTGCGGCGGCGGGGTCAGGGCGGCCACCATGTCGGCACCGGAGATCTGCGAGTCGCGACTCGTGAGGTGGATGACACCGGTTCCGGTGCGGGTTGCAGTCATGAACGTCCTGTGTCGCCGTCTTACGGATGTCGAAGCCGAGGGTGCGACACGGCGCAGCGGATCCTAGGCTCGAGGGGACGGTTACACCCTACGCCGTCCATCCGTCTCCCCCGACATCTCGAGGAGTGTGCCCCGTGCCCGTGGAGTTCGATACGTCATCGCCCAAGTTCGCCGAGTACGCCGACCCGGGGCGCCTGGTGACCGGCGCGTGGCTGGAGGAACGATTGGGGACTCCCGGGCTGGTGGTGGTCGAGTCCGACGAGGACGTGCTGCTCTACGAGACGGGCCACATCCCGGGCGCCGTGAAGGTCGACTGGCACACCGAGTTGAACGACCCCGTGGTGCGCGACTACGTCGACGGCGAGGGCTTCGCCGAGCTGCTCAGCCGCAAGGGGATCGCGCGTGACGACACGGTCGTGATCTACGGCGACAAAAACAACTGGTGGGCCGCCTACGCCCTGTGGGTGTTCTCGCTCTTCGGCCACGAAGACGTCCGGCTGCTCGACGGCGGCCGCGATCGGTGGATCGCCGAGGGGCGGCCCCTGACGACGGAGGCGAGCACCCCGGCCGCCACCGACTACCCCGTCGTCCCGCGGGACGACACCGCCCTCCGCGCCTACAAGGAGGACGTGCTCGCCCACCTCGGCAACCCGCTGATCGACGTCCGCTCGCCCGAGGAGTACAACGGCACCCGCACGACCGCCCCCGCCTACCCCGAGGAGGGCGCGCTGCGCGCCGGCCACATCCCGAGTGCGAAGAACGTGCCGTGGGCGCGGGCCGTCGCCGAGGACGGCGGGTTCAAGCCCCGCGCGGAGCTCGAGCAGATCTACCGCGACGAGGTCGGACTCACCGGGACTCAGCCGATCGTGGCCTACTGCCGGATCGGCGAACGCTCCAGTCACACCTGGTTCGTCCTGCGGCACCTCCTCGGCTTCTCCGACGTGCGCAACTACGACGGGTCGTGGACCGAGTGGGGGTCGGCGGTGCGAGTGCCGATCGTGGCCGGCGACGAGCCGGGAGAGCTCCCCGGCCGCGCCTGAGTCGCCGGGCGGGCGCGCCGAGGGCGTGGGAGGATGGCGGGGATGACTTCCCCCGACGTTTCCTCGGATGTTCCCGCCGCCCTGGCGGCGATCCGCGACGACTTCCTCGAACTCCCCGAGCAGGAGCGCCTGCAGCTCCTGCTGGAGTTCTCGCATGACCTCCCGGCCATCCCCGATGAGCTCGCCGATCACCCTGAGCTGCTCGAGCGCGTGGCCGAATGCCAGTCGCCGGTGTTCATCATCGTGGACGTCGGCCCCGACCAGATCGTGGCGATGCACGCGACCGCGCCGGCTGAGGCGCCGACCACGCGGGGCTTCGCCAGCATCCTGGTCCAGGGGCTGAGCGGCCTCACGGCCGACGAGGTCCTCGCCGTCCCCGACGACTATCCCCAGAGCATCGGCCTGACCCGTGCGGTGTCGCCTCTGCGGATTGCGGGAATGACGGGCATGCTCGGGCGCGCGAAGCGTCAGGTGCGCGCCAAACGGGGCGATACCGCGGGATGACCGCGCCGGGTTCGGGACGCGACTCCGCGTCGGCGGGGCGCTGGGTGACAGAGGTCATCCCGAGCTCCCTCGAGCGCGTGGACACCGCCGACGACACCGCAGCCGAGTGGATGTCGCGGCGCTACCGCAGCCCGCACGCGGCGTTCGTCCGTCTGAATATGGTCACCACGCTGACCGGTTCCTCGGCGGGCGAGGACGGATCCAGTACGTCCATCAGCTCGCGCGTGGACCGGATGATCCTCGGTGCGATCCGCCGTGAGGCCGACGTGGTCGTCGTCGGGGCGGAGACCGTCCGTGCGGAAGGCTCCGTGCTGCCGAAGACCGCCCGCCTGGCGATCGTGACCGCCTCGGGCGCGCTCGGCGGCGGCTCGCTTCGGCGCCGTGATGGCCGGGAAGCCCCGCCGGCCCTCCTCCTCTGCCGTCCCGAGCACGCCACCCGGGTGGCCGCCGCGATCGGCGACGCACCCGCCGAGGTCGTCGCCGTGCCGTCTTCGGACTCGCCCGGTGAAGACGCCGCGCGGCTGCATCCGGCCGACATCGTGCGCGCGCTGCGCGAACGCGGTCTCAGCCGCATCGTGTGCGAGGGCGGCGCGGGCCTGGCGACGCAGTTCGTGCAGTCGGGGGTGGTCGACGAGGTCTGCGTCACCGTCTCACCGTTCCTGGAACCGGTGCACCACCCCTTCCTGTCCCTCGCTACACCGGTGGCGTCCGAGGTCACGGGGATGCTCGTCGACGACGCCGGCTTCAGCTACCGGCGTCTGACGATCCGCCGTTGAGTTGCGAGGGCCCGCCGTCTGCGTCGTCGGGCCGGGTGCCGTCGACGTCGACGCTCAGCCCATGGCGCCCGAGCCACGTGCGGATCGCGCTGCTCCACCGCTCCTGGTCGTAGTTCCACAGCTTGGTGTGCCGTGCCACGTCGAAGACGATGAGTTCGACCAGGTCGGGGCGGGCGACCACGAGATCGTGTGAGGCGTCGGAGGGCACGAACCCGTCGTCGTCGCTGTGCAGGATGAGGATGGGGTGGCGCAGCTCGCCGGCGCGCGCCACCACGTCGAGCTGGTCGAACGGGATCGGTCCGCCGGTGCGGGTCAGCGGTGTCGTCCACTCGCTGGCAAGGGCGCCGAGGGCGAGACCCGTCACCGGCGCCGGGAGCCCCATCATCTTCGCCTGGTAGTTCAGGACGATCCGCCAATCGACGACGGGCGACTCGAGGATGAGACCGGCGATCACTTGACGGTGTGGGGAGTTCAACGAGACCTGGAGCGCGATCGCGCCGCCCATCGACCACCCCATCAGGATGATCCGCCGGGCGCCGCGGCGGCGGGCGAAGCCGACGGCGGCGTCGACATCGCGCCACTCGGTGGCGCCGAGTGCGTAGGTCCCGGTCCGACTGCGCGGAGCCTCGCCGTCATTGCGGTAGGACACGACGAGGGAGGTGATCCCGAGGGCGTGGAACACCGGCACGGCGCGGAGGCATTCCGAGCGAGTGGTGCCGCGTCCGTGGATCTGGATGACCCAGGTCTCGGTCGCCTCGTCGGAGGGTTCCGCCGGGAAGAGCCACGCTGGACACGGCCCGACCCCGGAACCGATGAGTTCGGAGGAGAAGGGTAGGTGCAGCTCTTCGGGGCGTTCGTAGTACCACCCGCTGAAGGCGGCGTCCGGCGCCACACCCGCTCCGGGGGGAACGTGAGTGAGGAGCTTGCGCTTGACGGCGAGGGCGTCTTCGTCGAGCACGGACCCGAGCTTGAGGTAGCCGGTGTCGCCGGCGGTGAACAACCCGTAACGCCCGGGGAGGACGGTGTCCTCGGTGCGGGAGAGCGTGATGGTCTGAGCGGCGGGATCGACCGCCAGGATGCGGGTGTCGGCCACCCGGACGGCAGGCGTCACCACGCGCCGCGCGACCCGCACCGACACCACGGCGAGCACACCGACGGCGGCGGCGAGGGCAGCGCTGAGGATGGCGACCGCAGCCCGGACTCCACCTGCGAACCCGGGTGTGGCGCCGGAGGGTGCGGCGCGCCTGGAGTCGACCATCGAGCGATCACTCTAGTCTGTCCGCGTGGCTGACCAAGGAACCCCGGCGACGACGGCGTTCGCTCTCGCCGCGGAGGCCGTGCGGGCGACGACGTTCCGAGAGGACTTCGTGGTGCGGGAGATCCCTGCGCCGGCGGGCCTCGCGCCCGACGCGATCGCGCTCGCCGGAGACGTGCGGCCAGACGACGACGGCGTGGATTCACCCTACGGAACGGGCCGCTTCATCCTTCTTCACGACGAGTCCGAACCGGCGGCGTGGGGAGGGCCGTGGCGCATCGTCTGCTTCGCACAGGCACCTCTGGAAGCCGACATCGGTGTGGATCCGCTGCTGGCCGACGTGGCCTGGTCGTGGCTGATCGACGCCCTCGACTCGCGTCACGCCGCGTACCATTCGGCATCGGGCACCGCGACCAAGACCCTGTCGAAGGGTTTCGGTTCGCTCGCGGAGGAGGGGGACGGCGCCCAGATCGAGCTGCGGGCGTCCTGGTCTCCGGACGGCGACATGACCCTGCATGTGGAAGCCTGGAGCGAACTGGTCTGCATGCTCGCCGGGCTCCCGCCGGGGTCGGAGGGCATTGCGGTCTTCGGTCCCCGGAGGACGATGCGTGACTGACTACACCGTGATCGCGGACGCGGGCTCCTTCGCGCGCGCCGTCTCGGCTCTCCGGGACGCCGAGGGCCCGGTCGCCGTCGATGTCGAGCGCGCCTCGGGTTTTCGTTACTCCCAGCGGGCCTACCTCATCCAGGTCCATCGCCGCGGCGCCGGGGTGCACCTGTTCGATCCGCCCGTCCTGGCGGACTTCTCCGCCCTTCAGGAGGCCATCGGCGACGCCGAGTGGGTGCTGCACGCAGCCAGCCAAGACCTGCCGTCGCTTCGCGAATTGGGCCTCGAGCCCACCGAGATGTTCGACACCGAACTGGCGGCGCGTCTTCTGGGACACGAGCGGGTCGGGCTCGGCGCCGTCGTGGAGGACACTCTCGGCATCAGCCTGGCCAAGGCGCACTCGGCTGCGGACTGGTCGACCCGGCCTCTGCCCGACTCATGGCTGGAGTACGCCGCGCTGGACGTCGCGCATCTCATCGACGTCCGCGACGTCCTCGTGGCGGAGTTGGCGGAGCAGGGCAAGACCGAGTTCGCTCGCCAGGAGTTCGCCGCCGTGCTCGCCCGGGAGCCCAAGCCGGTGCGCGACGACCCCTGGCGACGCCTGAGCGGGCTGCACACCGTGCGGGGCCGCCGGGCGCTCGCCGTCGCCCGCGCCCTCTGGACGGCGCGGGAGGAGTACGCGCGGGAGCAGGATGTCGCACCGGGCCGCCTCGTCCCCGACCGTGCCCTCGTCGCGGCGATCCGCGCCGATCCCACCTCCAAGCAGGAACTGGCCGGCGTGAAGGAGTTCACCGGTCGCGCCAGCCGCAGCCAGCTGGACCGATGGTGGAACGCCATCCAGGAGGGTCGCACCGCCACCGACCTGCCGCCCGACCGCCTTCCCGGCACCGACACCGTTCCCCCGCCGCGCGTGTGGCCCGACCGCAACCCCGCCGCGGACGCGCGGTTGAAGGCCGCCCGCCCCGTGGTGGAGGAGCGCGCCGCCGCGCTCTCGATGCCCACCGAGAACCTTCTGACCCCCGAACTCCTGCGCCGCGTCGCCTGGGCGCCGCCCGCCGAGATCACCGCGGCGACACTCGGGGAATTCCTGCGATCTCTCGGCGCCCGGCCATGGCAGATTGACCAGACTGCACAGATCATCGCCAATGCCTTTGTCGAATCCGTGCAAAACGGCTCGACGGCCCCGGAGAGCACTTCGTAGGTTGCGCCCAACCGATTCCCCGCGGTTTCGGCGGCCGACCTACGCTCGCTCACATCCCTGATCTTTGGAGGCTTAAGTGGCCGAGCTTTCGGACGTCTTCTTCGTCGACGGTATGCGTACCCCCTTCGGGCGCGCCGGCGAGAAGGGCATGTACTGGAACACCCGGGCTGATGATCTCGCCGTGAAGGCGACCATCGGGCTCATGGAGCGCAACCCTTCGGTGCCGAAGGACCGCATCGACGATGTCGCCATCGCGGCGACCTCCCAGACCGGCGACCAGGGTCTCACCCTCGGTCGCAGCGTCGCCCTCCTCGCGGGGCTGCCGCAGACCGTCCCCGGTCTCGCGATCGACCGGATGTGCGCCGGCGCGATGACGAGCGTCACGACGATGGGCGCCTCCATCGGCGTCGGGATGTACGACCTCGCGCTCGCAGGTGGCGTCGAGCACATGGGGCACCACCCCATCGGCGGCAACGCCGACCCGAACCCCCGCTTCGTCGCGGAGAAGATGGTCGACCCGGGCGCCCTCAACATGGGTGTCACGGCGGAGCGGATCTTCGACCGCTTCCCCCACCTCACCAAGGAGCGCTCCGACCGGTACGGCATGCTGAGCCAGCGCAAGGTGCAGGCCGCCTACGACGCCGGCAAGATCCAGTCCGACCTCGTCCCGGTGGCGATCAAGGGCGCGGACGGCGCGTGGGGCCTGGCCACCGAGGACGAGGGGCGCCGCCCTCAGACCACGATGGAAGACCTCGCGGGGCTGAAGACGCCGTTCCGCGCGCACGGCCGCGTGACGGCCGGAACCTCCTCGCCGCTCACCGACGGCGCCACGATGTCGCTCCTGGCCGGCGGCGCCGCCGTCAAGGAGCTCGGTCTTCGCCCGAAGATGCGAATGGTCTCGTTCGGCTTCGCCGGCGTCCAGCCGGAGATCATGGGCATCGGCCCGATCCCGTCCACGGAGAAGGCGCTGAAGCGGGCCGGACTGAAGATCGATGACATCGGTCTGTTCGAACTGAACGAAGCCTTCGCGATCCAGGTCATCTCCTTCCTCGACCACTTCGGCATCGCCGACGATGACCCCCGTGTGAACCCCTGGGGCGGAGCGATCGCCTTCGGACACCCGCTCGCTGCATCCGGTGTGCGCCTGATGATCCAGCTCGCCGCCCAGTTCGCCGAGCGGCCCGACGTCCGGTACGGACTGACGGCGATGTGCGTGGGCCTCGGTCAGGGCGGCTCGGTCATCTGGGAGAACCCCCACTACGACGGCAAGAAGCGCAAGTAAGGGCACGCGAAGATGACGAACTACAGCGATATCGACTTCTCCCCCCTGTCCGCCCTCACCGACGATGAGGTGGTGACCCACTCCCCCGTCCGCGACATCCGTCTGCCCTCGGGCAAGGTGCTCGCCCTGATCACTCTGGACAACGGGCGGGACCACACCCGCCCGAACACCCTCGGCCCGGCCACCCTCACCGAGCTCGGTGAGACGCTGACGGCGCTGAAGAAGCGAGCGGATGCCGGTGAGATCGACGCCGTCGCGATCACCGGCAAGCAGTACATCCTGGCCGCCGGCGCCGACCTGAGCGACATCACGAAGGTCGAATCGCGCGACACCGCGAAGCTGGTGGCGCAGCTGGGTCACCACGTCCTCGGCATGCTCTCCGAGCTCGGTGTGCCCTCCTTCGCCTTCGTCAACGGGCTCGCCCTCGGCGGCGGCCTGGAGATCGCACTGAACTCGACCTACCGCACCGTCGATGCGTCCGCCGCGGCGATCGCCCTCCCCGAGGTCTTCCTCGGCATCATCCCCGGATGGGGCGGCGCGTACCTGCTGCCGAACCTCATCGGCATCGAGAACGCTCTCGAGGTCGTGATCTCGAACCCGCTGAAGCAGAACCGGATGCTGAAGCCCCAGCAGGCGTACGACTACGGCATCGTCGACGCCATCTTCCCCGCGGCGAACTTCCTCGAGGATTCGCTGCGCTGGGCCGACGGGGTGCTCGGCGGCCGCAAGGTCGAGCGTAAGAACGAGCCGGGCAAGATCGAGCGCCTGACCAAATGGCCGATCGCGATCAAGATGGCCCGCGGCATGCTCGAATCGAAGATCGGCACCGTGCCGCGCTCGCCCTACGTCGCGCTCGATCTGCTGGACAAGGCCAAGTCCGGAACGAGGGCCGAGGGATTCGCCCGGGAGGACGAAGCCCTTGCGGACCTCGTGGTGGGCGACCAGTTCGCGGCGTCGATGTATGCGTTCGATCTCGTGCAGAAGCGCGCGAAGCGCCCCGTCGGCGCCCCCGACAAGGCCCTGGCGAAGCCGGTGACCAAGGTCGGGATCATCGGCGCGGGACTGATGGCCAGCCAGTTCGCGCTCCTGTTCGTGCGGAAGCTCCAGGTTCCCGTCCTCATCACCGACCTGGATCAGGCGCGCGTCGACAAGGGCGTCGCCTACATCCACGACGAGATCGGCAAGCTGGAGGCCAAGGGGCGTCTGGACGCCGACTCCGCCAACCGCCTGCGCGCGCTCGTGACGGGGACGACCGACAAGAGCCTGTACGCCGACTGCGACTTCGTCATCGAGGCGGTTTTCGAGGAGGTCGGGGTCAAGCAGGCCGTGTTCGCCGAGATCGAAGCGGTCGTCGCCGAGGACGCGATCCTCGCGACCAACACCTCGTCCCTCTCGGTCGAGGAGATCGGCGCGAAGCTCGCGCACCCCGATCGCCTCGTCGGGTTCCACTTCTTCAACCCGGTCGCGGTCATGCCTCTCATCGAGATCGTCACGACACCGAAGACCTCCGACGCGGCGCTGTCCACCGCGTTCGTCGTCGCGAAGGGGCTCGGCAAGAACGCGGTACTGACCGCCGATGCGCCCGGCTTCGTCGTCAACCGTCTGCTGGCCAAGGTCATGGGCGAAGCCGCACGCGCGGTGTACGAGGGCACCCCCGTCGTCGACGTCGAGAAGGCCTTCGCGCCGCTGGGGCTTCCGATGGGCCCGTTCCAGCTGATCGACCTCGTGGGATGGAAGGTCGCCGCGCACGTGCAGGACACCATGGTGCGCGCGTTCCCCGATCGGTTCTACGCCAACGAGAACTTTCACGCCCTGGCGGAGCTGTCCGAGGTGGTCGAGAAGGACAAGTCGGGCCGGGTCACCGGCTTCACCAAGGCCGCGGAGAAGGTCCTCAGAGGCCATGTGGGTGACAGCCCGGCCTCGGCCGACACCATCCTCACCCGCGTCCAGGACGGACTCGCACAGGAGATCCGCATCATGCTCGATGAGAACGTCGTGCCGGCCGTCGAGGACATCGACCTGTGCCTCATCCTGGGGGCCGGCTGGCCGTTCATCGACGGGGGCGCATCTCCCTACCTCGATCGCGAAGGGGCGTCCCAGCGCGTGTTCGGCGACACCTTCCATCACCCGCCGATCCGCGGTGTCGCGTCGCGGGGTTGACCGCCCGGTGTCATGAGGATGGCCCCCAGCTCACGCTGGGGGCCATCCTCATGGTCCGTCGGCGGGGCCTCTCAGCTCCCGGCAGTCGTCACTTCTCCGCGTCGCTGAGCCGCGCGGGCTCGGCGAGCCAGAGCGACCCGTCGTCGCCGCTCGGACGCGCGACCGGGATGCGCGTGCCCAGCACCTGCGAGACGACGTCCTGCGCGATCTTGGTCGCGGTGAGCCCGGCGTCCTCCAGGATCTGCTCCCGGCTGGCGTGGTCGATGAACTCATCGGGCAGGCCCAGCTCGTCCACCGCGGTGTCGATCCCCGATTCCCGGAGCACCTGCCGCACGCGCGTGCCGATGCCACCGACCCGGATGCCGTCTTCGATCGTGATGACCAGGCGGTGGGACGCTGCGAGGTCGACGATGGAGGGCTGCACGGGCACGACCCAGCGGGGGTCGATGACGGTCGCGCCGATCCCCTGGGCGCGCAGGCGATCCGCGACATCCATCGCCAGATGCGCCATGGGTCCGATACCGATGATGAGGACGTCCTGAGCGTCCGAACGCGACAGGACGTCCACGCCGTCCGCCAGACGCTCGATCGCCGGCAGGTCGGGGCTGACGTTCCCCTTCGGGAACCGCACCACCGTCGGGGCGTCCTCCACCGCGACGGCCTCACGGAACTCTTCACGCAGACGCTCGGCGTCGCGAGGCGCGGCGATGCGGATGTGCGGCACGATCTGCAGCATCGCCAGATCCCACATCCCGTGGTGGCTCGGCCCGTCGGGCCCGGTGACGCCCGCGCGGTCGAGGACGAAGGTGACGCCTGCGCGGTGCAGCGCGACATCCATCATCACCTGGTCGAATGCGCGATTCATGAACGTCGCGTAGATGGCCACCACCGGATGCAGACCGCCGAACGCCAGACCCGCGGCGGACGCCGCGGCGTGCTGCTCGGCGATGCCGACGTCGTAGACGCGGTCGGGGAACCGCTGCGCGAACGGCAGCATGCCGGTCGGACGGAGCATGGCCGCGGTCATCCCGATGATCTCGGGACGCTCCTCGCCCACTGCGACGAGCTCCTCGGCGAAGACGTCGGTCCAGAGCGTTCCGGAGCCGCCGCCCAGAGGCTCACCGGTGACGGGGTCGATGCGGCCCACGGCATGGAACTGGTCGGCCACGTCGTTGCGGGCCGGCTCGTAGCCGCGGCCCTTCTCGGTGATGGCATGGACGATCACGGGAGCGCCGTGCGCCTTGGCCAGCTCCAGCGTCTCGATCATCGCCTCGAGGTCGTGCCCGTCGACAGGACCGAGGTACTTTATGTCGAGATTGGAATACAGCGCCTCGTTGTTGATGAACCGCGCGAGGAAGCCGTGGGTGCCCCCGCGGACGCCGCGATACAGAGCGCGGGCGGCGGGACCGAGGCGACGGAAGAGGTCGGCCGACCCCCGTGCCAGCGTCTCGTAGCCCTCCGTCGTGCGGACACGGTTCAGAAACCGCGCCATGCCACCGATCGTCGGGGCGTACGACCGTCCGTTGTCGTTGACGATGATGACCAGGTTCCGGTCGTTGTCGTCCGTGATGTTGTTCAGGGCCTCCCACGTCATGCCGCCCGTGAGCGAGCCGTCCCCGACGACAGCCACCACGTGGCGATCCCGACGGCCGGTCCGACTGAGCGCCCGTGAGACGCCGTCGGCCCAGCTCAGCGAACTGGACGCGTGAGAGGACTCCACGACGTCGTGGACGCTCTCGGAGCGCTGCGGGTACCCCGCCAGGCCGCCGCGTGAGCGCAGCTGGGAGAAGTCCTGACGTCCGGTGAGGAGCTTGTGCACGTACGACTGATGACCGGTGTCGAAGATCACCGGATCCTGCGGGGAATCGAAGACCCGGTGAAGCGCGATCGTGAGTTCCACCGCCCCGAGGTTGGGTCCGAGATGTCCGCCCGTGCGGGAGACATTCTCGACCAGGAAGGCGCGGATCTCCGCGGCCAGTTCGTTGAGCTGTTCGATGCTGAGCCCGTCGAGGTCACGAGGGTTCGAGATCGTGTCGAGGATCGCCACAGGTCTCCTTTCGCCGGGAAATCCGTCGTCCCCGGGCGAGGAGACGGATGCGCGTGGTGCGAGTCTAACGCCGCCCGGGTCGGGGTGACGCGGAAGCGCCCGGCCGGTTTCGACGCCGGCCGGGCGCGTGGTCGCCGATGCTCAGACCAGGGAACGCAGCACGTACTGCAGGATGCCGCCGTTGCGGTAGTAGTCCGCTTCGCCGGGGGTCTCGATGCGCACGACGGCGTCGAACTCCACCCGCGCCTTCCCCGCCCCGGAGGCGTCGGTCGGCTCCGCGGTGACGCGCACCGTCTTCGGGGTCGATCCGCTGTTGAGCTCCTCGATGCCGGTGATCGTGAACGCTTCGGTGCCGTCCAGGCCCAGCGAGGACGCCGACTCCCCCGCGGGGAACTGGAGCGGGATGACACCCATGCCGATGAGGTTCGAGCGGTGGATCCGCTCGTAGCTCTCCGCGATGACGGCGCGGACACCCAGCAGGCGGGTGCCCTTGGCTGCCCAGTCGCGCGACGAGCCCGACCCGTACTCCTTGCCGGCGAGGATCACCAGCGGCACTCCGGCCTGCTGGTAGTTCTCCGAGGCGTCGAAGATGAAGGACTGCGGTCCCCCGTCCTGGGTGAAGTCGCGGGTGAAGCCGCCCTCGACGCCGTCTAGGAGCTGGTTGCGGAGCCGGATGTTGGCGAACGTGCCGCGGATCATGACTTCGTGGTTTCCTCGGCGCGAGCCGTAGGAGTTGAAGTCCTTCTTGTCGACGCCGTGCGACTGCAGGTACTGCCCCGCCGGGCTGTCGGCCTTGATCGATCCCGCCGGCGAGATGTGGTCGGTGGTGACCGAGTCGCCGAGCTTGGCGAGCACACGGGCTCCGGCGATGTCGCCGACCGGCTCGGGCTGCAGCTCCATGCCCTCGAAGTACGGGGGCTTGCGCACGTAGGTCGATGCATCGTCCCACTCGAAGGTCGCGCCGGTCGGCGTGGGAAGCGATCGCCACCGCTCGTCACCCTCGAAGACCGCGCCGTACTGCTTCTCGAACATGTCGGTCGAGATCGACGAGTCGATCGTCTGCTGCACCTCGGCCGGGCTCGGCCAGATGTCCTTGAGGAAAACGTCGTTGCCCTGGTCGTCCTTGCCGAGCGGATCGGTCTCGAAGTCGAAGTTCATCGAACCGGCCAGCGCGTAGGCGATCACGAGCGGCGGGCTCGCGAGATAGTTCATTTTCACATCGGGGTTGATACGCCCCTCGAAGTTGCGGTTACCCGAGAGCACGGCCGTCACGGCGAGATCGTTGTCGTTGATCGCGGCCGACACCTCTTCGATGAGAGGTCCGGAGTTGCCGATGCACGTGGTGCAGCCGTAGCCGACGGTGTAGAAGCCCAGCGCCTCGAGGTCGTCGGTCAGCCCCGCCTTCTCGTAGTAGTCGGTGACGACCTTCGAGCCCGGGGCCATCGTCGTCTTCACCCACGGCTTGGCCTTGAGGCCCTTCTGCGCGGCGTTGCGCGCCAGAAGGCCGGCGGCGAGCATCACCGACGGATTGGAGGTGTTCGTGCACGAGGTGATGGCCGCGATCGTGACCGCACCGTGGTCGAGCGTGTAGGAGGTGCCGTCGGCGGTGGTGACGGACGTCGGCTTGGACACCGCCGCCGGGGCGTGGCTGCGGTGCTCGGTGGTCGCGACCCGGTCGGAGATGTTCTCGTCGTCAGGGGTGAAGCCGACCGGATCGGATGCCGGGAACGTGCCCTCCACCGCTTCGTCGACCCGGGTCTCGGGTGAGGCGACGGCGTAGTCGAGGAGGTCTTTCTCGAACTGGGTCTTCGCGGCGGTCAGCTCGATGCGGTCCTGCGGACGCTTGGGTCCGGCGATCGAGGGGACGACCGTGCCGAGATCCAGTTCGAGGTACTCGCTGAAAACGGGCTCCCGCGACGGGTCGTGCCAGAGCGTCTGGAGTTTGGAGTACTGCTCGACCAGCGCGAGCTGCTCGTCGGAGCGGCCGGTGAGACGCAGGTAGTCGATCGTGACGTCATCGATCGGGAAGATGGCGGCGGTGGAGCCGAACTCGGGGCTCATGTTGCCGATCGTGGCGCGGTTCGCCAGCGGCACGGATGCCACTCCGTCGCCGTAGAACTCGACGAACTTCCCCACCACGCCGTGCTTGCGCAGCATGTCGGTGATGGTCAGCACGACGTCGGTCGCCGTGACGCCGGCGGGAATGGTGCCGGTGAGCTTGAATCCCACCACCTTGGGGATGAGCATCGAGACGGGCTGGCCGAGCATGGCCGCCTCCGCCTCGATGCCGCCCACGCCCCAGCCGAGTACGCCCAGTCCGTTGACCATGGTGGTGTGCGAGTCGGTCCCGACGCACGTGTCGGGGTAGGCGCGGAGGCTCCCCCCGACGGTCCGTGTGTAGGTGACTTTCGCGAGGTGCTCGATGTTCACCTGGTGCACGATGCCGGTGCCGGGAGGAACGACCTTGAAGTCGTCGAACGCCGTCTGGCCCCAGCGGAGGAACTGGTAGCGCTCGCCGTTGCGCTCGTACTCGATCTCGACGTTGCGCTCGAAGGCGTCAGGACGGCCGAAGAGGTCGGCGATCACCGAGTGGTCGATCACGAGCTCGGCGGGCGCAAGCGGGTTGATGCGGGTGGGGTCCCCGCCGAGGTCGGCGACGGCCTCGCGCATGGTGGCGAGGTCGACGATGCAGGGGACGCCGGTGAAGTCCTGCATGACCACGCGGGCCGGGGTGAACTGGATCTCCGTGTCGGGTTCGGCGGTGGGGTCCCACGAGCCGAGCGCCTCGATCTGCTGCTTGGTGACGTTCGCTCCGTCTTCGGTGCGCAGCAGGTTCTCCAGCAGGACCTTGAGGCTGAACGGCAGCTTCTCGTGTCCCGGGACCGCGTCGATGCGGAAGATCTCGTAGTCGGTGCTGCCGACCGTCAGGGTGCTCTTGGCACCGAAGCTGTCAACTGTGGACACGTCTGTCTCCTTCGTCGGCCGCGAGGACGCGAGCAGTTCCCGCATCCCCATCTTCGCTGGCCGTCGGTGTGGCGGCTAGCAAGGCGAGCCTTAGCCCGCGACGCGCAATTTATCTCGACGTCGAGATAAATGTATCACCTGGGAGCGGGAGGGTAGAGGGCGCGCACGACCAGCCACGTGACGGCGAGCAGCGGAGCGAAGAGGGGAATGCCCATCACGAGCTTGAGTGTTCCCAGCAGCGCCACCGCGCTGTCTCGCTGACTCTCGTCGAGAGAGGTCAGGTAGATGGGGAACTGCACGGCCAGACGCGCGGCGAACAGCGCCGCCCACGCGACGGTCAGCCAGAAGAACGCCCGCCGCTTGCGGCGATCCGTCCGCCACCGGGTTCCCTCGCCGACGAGGAAGCCCACGGCGAGACCGATGATCGGCCACCCGACGAGTGCGGAGATCAGGAGCGCCGAGCCGTACACGGCGTTGGTGATGAAGCCGGGGATGAAGTTGTCCGACGGGTTGCCGGTGATCAGCGCCAGCCCCGCCGCCACGCCCGCCGCGACCAGTCCCCCGATCGCCGCCGAGGGGGGCGATTTCTGCACGAGCCGGACGATGGTGAACACCGCCGCGATTCCGACCGAGACGGCGAGGGCGGGGATCAGCTTGTCCTGGGTGTCGCCGGGCACGAGGGTGTAGGTGAGGATGAAGGTCAGGCTCGGCAGAACCGATTCGAGCACGCCGCGCCAGCCGCCCATCGCCGACCAGACGACGCGGCCGGTGCTCGACTGCTGGGCCGGATCGAGCCCGGCGCGCTTGGCCGCACCGCCGAGGGCGGCACCGAGAAGGTCGGAGGCGCGCTGGTCCCCGGCTCCGGGCGTGGGCTCGGGCTCGGGGGCGTGGACGCCCGTCGGGCCGTCGCTCACGCCGTACCCGGCGTGGCGGGCATGCGCAGGGGGATGAGATCGCGCGGCGGCATCGGCGATGTGCCGCGGACCACCACGATGGAGCGGAAGAGGTCTTCGATCTTCGCCGCGGCGTCGACGTCTGCTGCCGCAGCCCCACCGATGACCCCGCGCAGGAACCAGCGCGGACCGTCGACGCCGACGAAGCGGGCGATGCGCTTGCCGGCTCCCCCGTCCGGTCCGGCCACCACGGGCACCTCGGCGAGCAGCTCCGGTCCGAGCGGACCCTCGCGCTCCTCGACCCGTCCGCCCTGCTGCCTGATCTGCTGCCGGATCTGCTCGCGTGTCTCCTCCCAAAGGCCCCCCGACCGGGGCGCGGCGAACGGCTGGATCTGCAGCGTCGAGTCGGCGTAGTCGAGACCCACGGCGACGATGCGCTTGGTCTGCTCCTCGACCTCCAGGCGCAGGTTCAGGCCGTCCCGCGGGAGGACCTTGATGCCGCCGAGATCGATGTAGGGCCGGACCGGGTTGGCCTCGGCCTCATCGAACGGGCCCTCGGTCGCCCGATCGGCGGGTGCGCTCTTGGGGGAATTCTGCGGTGTGGCGTCGGTCATGCCGTCGCTCCGTCCTTCTGATAGCCGGTCGAACCGAACCCTCCGGCACCGCGAACGCTGTCGGGGAGGTCGTCGACCGGCACGAATGCGGCCCGGGCGACGGGCATCACGATGAGCTGGGCGATCCGGTCGCCCGGTGCGATCTCGAACGCGGTGTCGCGGTCGGTGTTCAGCAGGGCGACCTTGATCTCGCCGCGGTACCCCGCGTCGACGGTGCCCGGGGAGTTGACGATGGTGATCCCGTGCTTCGCGGCCAGTCCGCTGCGGGGCACGACGAAGGCGGCGAAGCCCTCCGGAAGGGCGATCCGCACGCCGGTGCCGACGAGGGCGCGCTGCCCGGGCTCGAGCCGCACGGCCTCGGCGGACACCAGATCCGCTCCCGCATCGCCGGGGTGGGAGTAGGCCGGAACGTCGGGGGCGATAATGAGGACGTCCACGGTTTCAGTCACGCAACGAGGGTAATGCACATGTCCGAGCCACGCCGCAGCGGCGAGCAGGCGGTGCTCTACCGCGAAAGACTGGGTCCGAGCCTGTGGCTGCTGGTGGCCGCCGCCCTGTGCGGACCGATGGCGGCGCTGGTGTTCACCCCTGTCGATTCCACGGTCGCTCTCGTCGTCGGCGCGGCGGTGGCGGCGCTCATCGTCGTCGTGCTGGTCGCCGCTTCACCCGTGGTGGAGGTCGGCGACGGGATGCTGCGGGCCGGGCGCGCCCGCATCGAGGTGCGTCACCTGGGCGATGCCCAGGGGTTCACCGGCGAAGAGGCCCGTCGCAAGCGGGGCGTGGAGCTGCACCCCCGGGCGTGGCATCTCATCCGCGGGGGCATCGACCCGGTTGTCGTCATCCCGCTCGAAGACCCGGATGACCCGGTGCCCGCCTGGGTGGTCTCGACACGGACCCCCGACCGCCTGATCGCCGCGATCGAGCGGGCACGGCGCGGGGACGCCGAGCCGGTTACGCCGCGCACTCCCGGCAGATCGGTCCGTCGCCGCCCTCGTGGTCCAGCTGCGAGCGGTGCTTGACGAGGAAGCAGTTCATGCAGGTGAACTCGTCCTCCTGAGGAGGGAGCACGACGACGTCCAGCTCGAGATCGGACAGGTCGGCGCCGGGGAGCTCGAAGCCCGAGGGGTTGTCGGCGTCCTCGACGTCCACCGAACCGGACATCTTGTCGGGGACACGCTCCTTGAGCGCCTCGATCGACTCGCTGTCGTCTTCAGTCTTGCGGGGGGCGTCGTAGTCGGTTGCCATGCGGGGGGATCTCTACTTCCGGTGATTCTCGGGTGCACCTGGCCTGAACAGGCGGCCATAGTTTGCATGACCGGTGGGCATTTCGCAAATGCCGCCTCCGGTGCCGCAGCGGCCGGTTCGGACGCCCACGGGCGCGCCTGCGGGTGATCGGATGCCGCCCCAGGCGCGAAGGGGCGACGATCACCCACCGGAACATGCGCCACGCGCACGATATTCCCGGCGCCGAGGCCTCGCTGTGACACCATGGCGGCACTGCTGAGTCGGAGAGGCGTTCGCATGGAACAGCTCAAGGTGATCGGAACCGAGGACGACAGACTCGTCCTTGCGACCGAATCGGGCGACCGGTTCTCGCTGCCCGTCGATGAGGTGCTGCGCAACGAGCTGCGCCGCACGCGGCGTGATCGCGACCACGACGGCCAGGCCGCCCGTCCCAGTCCCCGCGAGATCCAGTCGCACATCCGTGCCGGGCTGTCCGCGACCGAGGTGGCGACACTGCTGGGATGCCGCGTGGAAGACGTCGCCCGCTTCGAAGGGCCGGTGCTCGCCGAGCGCGAGCACGTCGTCGGTCAGGCCCTGGCTGTGCCGGTGCTGCTGGGCGGTCAGCTCGAGCACGACGCGCACCCCACGTTCGGGGCGGCCGTGCGCGGCAAGCTGCACGAAGCCGGCGCGGTCGGCGAACGATGGACGAGCTGGAAGGAGCCCTCGGGCTGGATCGTCAAGCTCGAGTTCACCGCCAACAGCGTCGACCATGATGCGCGGTGGAGCTTCGACCCCCGCCGCAGCACGCTCTCGCCCCTGAATGCCGACGCGATCCAGCTCTCGCGCCAGGGTTCGCTCCCCGAGGGCCTGATCCCCCGCCTGCGTGCCCTCGACACCGCTACCGCCAAGGACGACTCGCGCTTCGACAGCGGCGCCTTCGGTCCTCGTCGCCCGCCGGAGGCCGACCTCGAGCAGCCGGAGATCGCGGCACCGGTCGCTCCCGCCGTCCAGCAGGCCGCGATCAAGCGCGCGACCGAACCCGCCGTGACCTCCGCCGAGACGGCTGACCTGCTCGAAGCCCTGCGCCGCCGCCGCGGCCAGCGTGAACCGCTTCCCGGCGCGGACGAAGCGCGCGAGCGCACCGCGTCACCGCAGCCGGTCGCCCTCTTCGACGCCCTCGAGCCGGGGTATGCCGACGCCTCCGAACGACCGGACGACGACCACCCGTCGTCGGACCGGGGTCCCTCGGCGGCGCAGGTCGCCGAGGCCGCGGGGCGCCGCAAGGGCCGGACGTCCATGCCCTCCTGGGACGAGATCGTCTTCGGCGCGCGCGGCGACGACTGATCCGCCCCTCAGGCGAAGGCGCCGAGGCGGATGAGCGGAACGATGCGCTCCGCATCGGTGAGAGAGCCGTGCTGGCCGACCATCTGCTGGCCGGTCCGCTCGGCGTCCCGGTCGTCGTAATATGCCGTGGCCCCGCGCGCGGCGATGAGGACGTCGCCGATCCGCGGTCGCACCGCGGGATCGACGTCGCCGAACAGGCCGCTCGCGACGGCGTCATCTCTCGTGAAGACCCACGCATGCGAGGATTCCGCCGTCCGCCACGCCTCGGCGACGACGTCGGCTGCCCCCGGATCGGTGTACAGATGGAGCATCCGCGGCTCACCGCCGATCTGCGCCACGCGCTCGATCAAGGGGCTCCCCTCCACCAGCAGGCGATGCCGATGCCGGGGGACGTCGACCATTCCGTGGTCGGCGGTGACGATCGCCCCCACATCGGCCGGCAGCGCTTCACCCAGCCGGGCGAGGGCGGCGTCGACGTCCTCCAGCCCGACCGTCCACTCGTCGGACTCCCAGCCATGACGATGCCCGATGCCGTCGAGTTCCGGCGTATACAGGTAGACGAGTGCGCCCGGATGTCGGGTCGCGAGGTCGACGGCGAGGTCGACCCGGTCGGAGAAGTCCTCTGCCGGCACCGCCGCGGCACCGCGCATCGTCGCCTCGGTGAAGCCCGTGCCGGTGTACTCGGGCTTGGAGACGAAGAACGCCGGCCGGCCGGCGTCGGCCTCGCGTCCGAACAGAGGCGCAGCGCGCTGCCAGCTCACCGGCAGTCCGTGCGTGTCCCACCCGCGCAGCTGATTGAGCACGTGGCCGGCGTCGGGGACCAGCGCCCGATAGCCGACGATGCCGTGAGTGCCCGGCTCCGTCCCCGTCAGCAGACTCGTGAGCGCAGCGGCGGTGGTGGAGGGGAACACGGTGCGCGCGACATCCTTCTTCGACATCGCGGCCGTGAGGTACCGGGCGTGACCGCTGCGGGCTCGCAGATTATGCGCACCCAGGCCGTCGACCACGCAGACGATCGCGCTGCGCGCGGGGGCGAGCCGGTCGGAGGAACCGCCGAGTGCGGCGATCAACTCGGGCACGACGCCGGTGAGGCGCCGGGCACCGGGCGGGTCCGACGGTAGGCTGACGGTCACCCGGGCCAGTCTGGCACACCCCGCCGGCGGCTCCCCCGCTCCGTCTTGGAACCCCATCGCCATGCCCGCATCACCTGCTGACACCACGCCCGCCGAACGCATCGAGGACGTCGACGTCTCCGTCGAGATGCAGGGGTCGTTCCTGGAGTACGCCTACTCCGTCATCTACTCCCGTGCCCTGCCCGACGCCCGCGACGGGTTGAAGCCCGTGCAGCGTCGCATCCTCTTCCAGATGGCCGACATGGGTCTGCGGCCCGACCGCGGACACGTCAAGAGCGCGCGCGTGGTCGGCGAGGTCATGGGCAAGCTCCACCCGCACGGCGATGCCCCGATCTACGACGCCCTCGTGCGCCTGGCTCAGCCGTTCTCCCTGCGGGTGCCCCTGGTCGACGGTCACGGCAACTTCGGCTCGCTCGACGACGGTCCCGCGGCGCCGCGGTACACCGAGGCGCGGCTCGCTCCCCCGGCGCTGGCGATGACCGCCGACCTCGATGAGGACGTCGTGGACTTCATCCCCAACTACGACGGCCAATTCCAGCAGCCGGAGGTGCTGCCGGCCGCGTTCCCCAATCTGCTGGTCAACGGCGCCTCGGGCATCGCCGTGGGAATGGCGACCAACATGGCCCCGCACAACCTCATCGAGGTCGTCGCCGCCGCCGTGCACCTGCTGCACAACCCCGAGGCGAGCCTCGAAGAGCTGATGGAGTTCGTCCCCGGCCCCGACCTTCCTTCGGGCGGCATCATCGTCGGGCTCGACGGCATCCGCGACGCCTATGCCGCGGGGCGCGGCTCATTCCGCACCCGGGCGAAGGTGTCGATCGAGAGCCTGGGTCCACGGCGGACGGGACTCGTGGTCACCGAGTTGCCGTACCTCGTGGGTCCGGAGCGCGTGATCGAGAAGATCAAGGACGCCGTCACGAGCAAGAAGCTCACCGGCATCGCCGACGTGACGGATCTCAGCGATCGTACGAAGGGTCTGCGTCTGGTCATCGGCGTGAAGACGGGGTTCGACCCGAACGCCGTGCTCGAGCAGCTGTACCGGCTGACACCGCTGGAGGACTCCTTCGGCATCAACAACGTCGCCCTCGTCGACGGCCAGCCCAAGACCCTCGGGCTGCGGGAGATGCTCCGGGTGTACCTCGACCACCGCATCAGAGTCATCACCCGGCGAAGCGAATACCGCCTCGCGCGCCGCCGCGAGCGCCTCCACCTCGTCGAGGGCCTCCTCATCGCGATCCTCGACATCGACGAGGTCATCCAGGTGATCCGCACGTCCGACGACGGCGAGCAGGCCCGCGGCCGCCTGATGGATGTCTTCGACCTCACCCAGGTGCAGGCGGAGTACATCCTCGAGCTGCGCCTTCGGCGCCTGACGAAGTTCTCGCGCATCGAATTGGAGGCCGAGCGTGACGCACTGAAGGCCGAGATCGATGCTCTCGTCGAGCTGCTGGGCGACCCCGCGCTGCTTCGGGCCCAGGTGGCGGCGGAGCTCGACGCCACCGCCGAAGCCCTCGGCACCCCGCGGCGGACGGTTCTGCTCAACGGCGGTCCGGTCGCGGCGCGGTCGTCGAAGTCGGCGGCGCCCGTCGACCTCCAGATCGCCGACGCGCCCTGCCGGGTCTTCCTCTCCGCGACGGGGCGCATGGTGCGCGCCGAGCGGACGCCGGAGGCGCCGGGCGGCGGCATCGTCACCCCGTCGAGGCGGTCGAAGCACGATGCCGTGCGTTCCGCCGTCGACACCACGACGCGAGGGGACGTGGGAGCGGTCACCACGGCCGGTCGCCTCATCCGGTTCTCGCCGGTGGACCTGCCCTCCGTTCCGGGCAACTCCGTGCAGCTGTCGGCCGGCACCCGCGCCGACCAGTACCTCGGTCTCACCGGCGACGAGCACGTGGTCGCCCTCGTGCCCCTCGCATCCGATCCGCCGATCGCACTCGGCACCGCACAGGGCGTGGTCAAGCGGGTTGCGGCGTCCGAACTCGCGGGAAAGCACGACGTCACGATCATCTCGCTCAAGGACGGCGACCGCGTCGTCGGGGCCGCCCTCGCTCCCGACGGTGCGGAGCTGGTCTTCGTCGCCGCGGATGCGCAGCTCCTGCGCTTCGACGCCTCATCCGTCCGGCCCCAGGGACGTGCCGCCGGCGGGATGGCCGGGATGAGGCTCGCCCCCGGGGTGGCGGCGATCGGGTTCTTCGTCGTCGGCGGCTCGGCCTTCGACGCCGTCGTGGTCACCGTCGCCGGCGCCTCCGCCGCGCTGGCGGGGACCGACACCGGATCCGCGAAGGTCTCGGCGTTCACCGAGTACCCCGCCAAGGGGCGCGGCACCGGCGGAGTGCGCGCGCACCGCTTCCTCCGGGGTGAAGACACCCTGAGCCTGGCGTGGGTCGGTTCCGATCCGCGGGCGGTCGGCACCGACGGCGCGGTCCGTCAGCTGCCGGCGGCCGGGGCGCGACGCGACGCGTCGGGAACGCCGCTCGACGCGGTCGTCGGCGCCCTCGGCACCGTGGTGCGCTGAGGAACGCCGCTCAGGCGTCGATGCGCTCTCGCGACAGCCGGTCGCTGGAGTCGACGATGAATTCGCGACGGGGGGCCACGTCGGTGCCCATCAGCAGTTCGAAGACGCTCGAGGCCGCCTCGGCGTCCTGCACGCGCACCCTCCGCAGCGTCCGACCGCCCCGGTCCATCGTGGTCGTCGCGAGCTGATCGGCGTCCATCTCGCCCAGCCCTTTGTATCGCTGGACCGGCTCCTGCCAGCGCTTGCCCGCCTTGGTGAGCTTGGTGAGCAGCGCGTGCAGCTCCTGCTCGCTGAAGGTGTAGATCGTCTCGTTGGGCTTGGTCCCGGGGTGCATCACGATCACCCGGTGAAGCGGCGGGACGGCGGCGAACACCCGCCCGGCCTCGACGAGCGGACGCATGTACCGGAAGAACAGGGTGAGCAGGAGCGTGCGAATGTGGGCGCCGTCGACGTCGGCGTCGCTCATCAGGATGATTTTGCCGTAGCGCGCGGCCTCGAGGTCGAACGACCGCCCCGAACCCGCACCGATCACCTGGATGATCGACGCGCACTCGGCGTTGGACAGCATGTCGCTGACCGACGCCTTCTGCACGTTCAGGATCTTCCCGCGGATCGGCAGCAGCGCCTGGTATTCGCTGTTGCGGGCGAGCTTCGCGGTGCCGAGCGCCGAGTCGCCCTCGACGATGAAGAGCTCGGATTCGGCGACGTCGTTCGTGCGGCAGTCGGCCAGCTTCGCCGGCAGAGACGACGACTCCAGGGCGTTCTTGCGACGCTGCGTCTCTTTGTGCGTCCGCGCCGAGATGCGCGCCTTCATCTCCGAGACGACCTTGTCCAGCAGCAGGGACGTCTGCGCCTTGTCGTCGCGGTTGGTGGAGGAGAAGCGGGCGGTCAGCTCCCTGGTGACGACCTGGGCCACGATCTGACGGACGGCCGGGGTGCCCAGCACCTCTTTGGTCTGGCCCTCGAACTGCGGTTCGGGCAGCCGGACGGTCATCACGGTGGTGAGGCCCGCGAGGATGTCATCCTTCTCGATCTTGTCGTTGCCGACCTTCAGTCGACGGGCGTTCTGCTCGACCTGTGCGCGCAGCACCTTCATCAGCCCCTGCTCGAACCCCTGCTGGTGGGTCCCGCCCTTCGGAGTGGCGATGATGTTGACGAAGGAGCGGGCGACGGTGTCGTAGCCGATCCCCCATCGCAGTGCGATATCGACCTCGCAGGTGCGCTCGACCTCGGTGGGGATCATCGCGCCGGTGGGCTGCAGCACGGGGACGGTCTCGGTGAAGACGCCGGTGCCCGTCAGCCGCCAGACGTCGGTGACGCCGGCGTCGGGGGCGAGGTACTCGACGAACTCCGAGATGCCGCCGTCGAAGCGGTAGGCCGTCTCGACCGGCTCGCCCGCGCGCTCGTCACGGACGACGATCTGCAGACCCGGGACGAGGAACGCCGTCTGACGCACCCGCTGTTCCAGCTCCTCGAAGGAGAACGCGGCGTCGCGGGTGAAGATCTGCCGGTCGGCCCAGTAGCGGATGCGCGTTCCCGTCGCGCCGCGCGGCGCCTTTCCGACCACGCGCAGCTCGCTGCTGTCCTCGAAGGGGGCGAAGGGCGCGTCCGGACCCGGGCCCGCGAAGACACCCGGCTCACCGCGGTGGAACGACATCGCGTACGTCTTGCCGCCGCGGTCGACCTCGACGTCGAGGCGCTCGGACAGCGCGTTGACGACGGAGGCGCCCACGCCGTGGAGACCTCCGGATGCCGCGTACGAGCCGCCGCCGAATTTTCCGCCCGCGTGCAGCTTCGTGAAGACGACCTCCACGCCGGTGAGCCCGGTGCGGGGCTCGACATCCACCGGGATGCCGCGGGCGCGGTCGCGGACCTCGACGCTGCCGTCGCCGTGGAGCACGACGTCGATGTGATCGCCATGACCGCCCAGCGCCTCGTCGACGGCGTTGTCGATGATCTCCCAGAGGCAGTGCATGAGACCGCGGGCGTCAGTCGAACCGATGTACATGCCCGGACGTTTGCGGACCGCCTCGAGCCCTTCGAGCACCTGCAGGTGGTGGGCGGAATACTCAGCGGCGGTCACAATCTCCAAGGCTAACCGGGGGCACCGACCCCACCCTGCACAGACACGACGCCAAGGCGCCGCCGTACGCGCTCAGCGAACGGCCACCGGATCGCGGCATGACCGTGACGATGCCGTGGTTGTATGTGTGGACCACGCCGAGAGTCACATCCCCGAGGAGGCACCGCGATGACACTTTCGACACCCTCTGAGACGGCCGTCCTCGACTACCGCTTGACCGCTGCGGACCGCTGCGATTCCTGCGGAGCTCAGGCCTACATCGCCGCCGAGGTGAACGGCAGCGAGCTGCTGTTCTGCGCCCACCACGGCCGCAAGTACGAAGAGAAGCTGCGTGCCGTCGCCACCTCGTGGCACGACGAGACCGCCCGCCTCAGCAGCGACGACTGACCATCACCGCAGGCCCCGGTAGCGCCGGGGCACCAGCGGCGAGACCCGGACCGCGACCTCTTCGCCGATCGATCCGATCATTTCGGCGAGCGAGGTCGCGGTCTCTTCGTCGCGCTCCGGGTCGCCGTACACGGTGACGTGGTCTCCCACGACGGCTCCCGGCCAGGAGACGACGTCCGACGTCGCCCCCGAGACCACCAGGAGCCGGCGCAAGCCTCCGGGCGTCGCAACCCGCGCGTGCGTCGCCAGAGAGCGGAACAGCCCGTCGCGCGCGCCCACCCCGATGCGCACCACGTCATCGGCCACCTCCAGGACGGGCGCCACCCAGCGGGCGATGGGCCGGACTCCGAGCGCAGCCTCGTCGGGCCCGCCCGCGGGACGGATGCCGTAGCAGAACGCCCCGACCCGGGCGAAGTCGTACCGGAACTCCGGGCGCGCGAAGGCCGCGGCGCTCGCGGCGAGATGACGCCAGCGCGGCCGCAGGCCCGCTGCCTCAGCCGCCCGCAGCGCGTCTTCGAAACGACCGCGGGCGATGTCGTCGTCCTCATCGGACGCTTCGGCGATGTGGCTCCAGATGCCCTCGACGACGAGGTTCCCCGCGCGTTCGGCCGTCGCGGCCGCCGCGACGAACTCCGGCCACTCCTCGGGCCGGACGCCGTTGCGGCGCAGCCCCGTGTCGATCTTCAGATGCACCCGCGCGGGGCGCGGGCTCCCACCCCGTGCGGCGACCTCGGCGAGAAGTCGGCGGTCGCCCACCCCGATGTCGAGGTCCAGGTCGATCGCCGCGGCGACCTGGTCGGGCGTGTCGGCGATCCAGACGAAGATGCGCGCGTCCGCTCCGGTGACGCGCCGCACCCGCGCGCCCGTGGCCAGGTCGAACGCTCCGAACCAGCGGACGCCCTCTCGCTGTGCACGCGCGACCACGGCCTCCACGCCGTGGCCGTACGCATCGTTCTTGACCACCAGCATGAGCTCGGCGGGCGCGACGGCCGCGCCGACGCGAGCGAGGTTGTTCGCAAGGAGGTCGAGGTCGACCTCCAGCACCGACCCGCTCACGCCGTCTCCCGACGAGCGCGGACGCCGACGATCGCGACGATCTCATCGGCGCCGAGTCCCGTCGCCGCCGTCCACGATCCGAGCGACGGCTCTCCTTCATCGGGATCGCCGAAGAACACCGCCGGAGCCCCCGGCGGGACGGCTCCCTGCGGCCCGAGGTCGACCACACAGACATCCATGGCCACCCGTCCGACGATGGGCGCCGCGCGCCCGTGGACGCGGACGGCCGCCTGATTGCCGAGCTGGCGCACCACACCCTGCCCGTACCCGCCGGTGATCAGGGCCACGGTGGTGTCGGAGGGCGCCCGGAAGGTGTACCCGTAGGACACCCCCTCGCCCCGCCGGAGGAGCTTGGTCGTGATCACCCGGCCGGTGAGCGCCATGACGGGCCGTCCGGACGAGCCGGGGAGGCCGAACAGTCGCTCACCCCCGAGCACGCCCTCTCGTCCGCTCCGGACCCACGCCAGGCCGGCCGAGGACACCGCGCGTTCGACGATGTCGGCGCCATGCCCCCAGGCGTCGGCCTCCAGGGCGCCGCGATCGACGACGTCGAGCCCGGCTTCGCGGGCGGTCCGGAGGTTGTGCGCGAGAGCGGCGAGGCGGATGAGGGCCACGGGTCGAGGATCCAGCGACGCCGCGACCGCGGCGGCGGCGCCCCATGAGGACTCGGCGGACGGACGCAGAGGATCCACCGACATCACCCCTTTAGACTATCCGGGTCCGTCGTCCCCGACTCGAAAGTCCCCATGCCCTCGACCGGTCTCGGCCTCTCCTCCCGCCTTCGCTACCTCTCCTACCGTGCGCGGCGGATCAACGTGGGCTCGGTGTGGGAGCGGGCGAAGGAAGCTGCCGCGCAGCACGGCAAGTGGACGCCCGCCGTCGTGGTGGACATGCTCTACTCCGCGGGGTTCCGTCAGGTGGGCTTCCAGGACTACATCGACTACGACTTCGCGATCCTGTCGCGCCGGGAGCGGGCGACGTTCATGACGCACCCCTTCTCCAATCAGCTGTCGCAGCGCTTCGACCACCCCGACTACCGCCACCTGTTCCAGGACAAGATCGAGTT
This sequence comes from Microbacterium sp. AK009, assembly GCF_013410955.1. GTDB lineage: Bacteria > Actinomycetota > Actinomycetes > Actinomycetales > Microbacteriaceae > Microbacterium. The sequence goes on from NZ_JACCCG010000002.1 coordinate 208,774, forward strand.
CGACCGAGCCTTCTCGGAGCACCTGCACCGGGAGTGGATGGTCGTCGAGCCCGACAACGCCGACGCGGTCCGCGCCTTCACCGAGCGCCACGGCACCATCGTCACGAAGGAGCCGATCGGGCAGGCCGGGACCGGCGTGCACCGCTACCACGCCGCCGACATCGACGACTGGGCGAGGTTCCACCGTGGACTCCACGATCGGGGCGAGCTTCTCATCGAAGAGGTCATCGTGCAGCATCCCGACCTCGCCGCCGTCTGCCCGGGAACGGTAAACACCACGCGGGTGACGGCGTTCTTCGACGGGGAGCGCACCCACATCCTGGCGATCGCGCAGAAGTTCGGCCGTGGCGCCGTCAGCGATCAGATGTCGTTCGGCGGCTTCTACACGATGCTCGACGACGACGGTCGCGCCGTCGGCCCCGGCTACGACTCCCACGGGCACGTGCACGTCACCCACCCGGACTCCGGATTCACGATCGCCGACTTCCAGCTGCCGATGATGGCCGAGGTCGTGGCGTTCGTCGACCGCGTCGCCCGGGTCGTCCCGCAGGTGCAGTACGTCGGATGGGACATCGTGGTGACCCCCACCGGTCCGGTGCTGGTCGAGGGCAACTGGGGAGCCGGCGTGTACGAGAACAAGCCGAGCGTCACCGGCATCCGCACGGGACACAAGGCGCGCTACCTGGCCGCGACCGGACTGGCCTGAGCCCGAAGACGACCCCCGATCCCGACGGCCTGTCGGCGTTCCCTCGAGCCCCTCGCGGGTCTACACTCGGACCGCAGTCTCTCAGGAAACGCTCAGAAAGGGGTCCGTCATGTCCACCGGCACCGGGGAGAAGTCCCTCACCAACACCGTCCGGGTCGCCCTCGGCGTCGTCGGCGCGATCGCGCTCATCTTCGGTCTGCTCATCCTCATCTGGCCGCAGAAGGCGTTCGGCGTCGTCACCTTCCTCCTCGCCATCTACGCCATCATCGCCGGACTGGTCTACATCGGCCTCGGTGCGTTCTCGCGGGAGCGGGGCGGCTGGTCGCGGATCGGCTACATCGTCCTCGGCGTGCTGTTCGTCATCGCCGGCGTCGTGGCCTTCCTCAACTTCGGCGCAGCCACCGACTGGCTGCTCCTTCTGGTCGGGCTGATGATCGGCATCACCTGGGTGGTCGAGGGGATCGTCTCGCTCTCCACGCTGTCGGACACCTCGTCGAAGGGCTGGACGATCTTCTTCGCGATCATCAGCATCGTCGCCGGTGTCGTGGTGATGTTCGCCCCGATCTGGGGCGCCCTCATCGTGTGGCTGTTCTTCGGCATCTCACTGGTGATCCTTGGGATCATCCAGATCGTCCGCGCCTTCCGCTTCGGTCGCGCCTGAGCGGGACGCGTCCGAGCCAGATGTTTCAGGGCCCGTCCGGTCCGTCGCGTCGATCGGCAGGTGGCGCGCCCACCACCGGGTGACCGCGTCGAAGCGTTCGACCCGGTGACGGGGCTGACCGCTCCGGGTGAGCTCGTGGTTCTCGCCGGGGAAGATCAGCATCTCGCTCGGAACCCCCGCCCGGGTGAGAGCCGAGTAGTAGCGCGTCGCCTGCTCCAGCGGGCATCGATGATCGGCCTCGGCGTGCATCACCAGGGTGGGCGTGCGAACCTGCCCGACGACCGCCATCGGACTCTGCGCGGCGATGAGCTCGGGGTCGACCCCGACGTACTCGTCGCCGAAGAACGAGCCGATGTCGCTCGTCCCCTGGAATGACGTCGGCTCCAGGAACCCGCGCTCGACGATCGCCCCGCGGAATCGGTGGTCGTGCGCGATGATCCACGCGGTGAGGTAGCCGCCGTACGAGCCGCCCATGATGCCCAGCCGGCTCGGATCGAGGGCGGGTTCGGACTCCAGCGCGCCGTCGAGGAAGTCGATGACGTCGTGATGGTCGAGCGTGCCCATCGCCTGCCGGATGGCGCGGCCGTGCGCCCGGCCGTACCCGGCCGACCCCCGCGGGTTGCAGTAGACCACGGCGTAGCCGGCGTCGATAAGGACCTGGGTCTCGTCGAAGAGATGGATGCCGTAGCTGGCATAGGGCCCGCCGTGGATTTGGAGGATCACCGGGAAAGGCCCGTCCCCGCGGGGCCGCGCCACCCAGCCGTGCACCGGGTAGTCGTCCCGACCGCGAACGGTCAGCTCGCGCGGTTCCACGATCCCCGTTGCGGCCGCGGCGGCGCCGAACGCGGTCAGCACCCGCGGCTCGCCGGGTCCGGCGAGGACCAGCTCGCCGAACGAGTCCGGCGTGGCGACCGCGGCGACGACGACGGAACCGGATGCCGCGTGACCGAGCACCTCCCGGTCGCCGCCGATGACCGTCTCGGCCGATCCGTCGCGCGCGACCCGCAGGAGCCGGACGCGTCCACGGCGCCGATCCTGCACGAGGAAGTCGTCGCCGATGGGGGTGATGTGGCTTCCGACCTCGCCGAGGTCGATGGTCTCGGGATCGGTGAGGGCCCGGGTCTCCCCCTCGGCGATCACGTGCAGCGCCGTACCGGGGGCGACGAAGTCGGTTCCCGCGCTCCCGACGTGTGCGGCCAGGGCGGCCACCGCGCCGTCGTCTGCGACGGCGAGGCCGGTCACCCACAGGTTCGCAGCGGTTGCCAGGACCTCGCGGCGCCCGGAGCCGTCGAGGTGGTGCGCGATGATCGGGGTGCGCAGGTCTCGTCGGTCGTCTTCGATCCGGTCGGGAACGGCCAGCACCTCCTCGCCTGACACGGCGAGGGTCGACCAGCTGAGGTCGCCTTCGGTGAGCGCACGCGGAGTGGCGCCGATCACCGTCCGGCTCGGGGCCTCCGCATCGTCGCGCACGACGGGTGCGGGCTCGTAGAACGGCTCGCTGTCGATTTCGGGCGCCGCGATCACGAAGATCTGCGCGGGACGGTCGGCGAGGTAGCCCAGGCCGTTGGCGTTCCAGCGGATGCCGGTGATCCGCCGAGGCGCCTCGGCCGCGGCATCCAGTCCTTCGACTGTGCCGTACCGCCCGTTCTCAGGGACCCGGGCGGTGTAGACCAACGAGCGACCGTCGCCGGTCCAGACGACCTCGCCGACGCCCAGCGGGGCGTCGGTGGCCTGCACCGGTTCACCGCCGAGCGCGGCGACGACGAACACCTGCGAGCGGCCCCGGGCATCGGGCCGCAGGAATGCCAGGCGCATGTCATCGGGCGAGAGCACCGGGGCCGTGTCGAGGATGCCGCGTGTGAGCCGGCGCGGAGCACCCTCCGGCAGATCGATCCGCCACAGCTGGCCGACGGTCCTGTTGGCCGGAAGGTCGGGACGACTGACGGAGAAGACCGCGAACTCGCCGCGCGACGAGAGTGCGGGCCGCCCGACCCCGAGGAGCTTCTGGATGTCGGTGGGGCCCACGACTCACTCCCCTGCGAACGATGCGGTGTCGCCCACCAGCCGGGTGTTGTCCTCGGGGATCGGATCGACGGCGGCCCGGGCCACCTCGGCCGCGAACTCGGAGACGTTGTAGAGCCGCCCCGCCGACTCGCGTCGCGAGGCGATCGCACCCGGGTTCGCCCGCTCGAGAAGCGTGGCGGTGATGGTGCCCTCGATCATGTCGCCGGAGACGACGACGAACTCCACGCCGCGCTCGGTGAGCATCGGGATGCGCTCGCGCAGCGCGTCCTCGCCCGCACGCTTGGACAGCGCGACGGGCTCGTACTCGGGCATCGTCGGCGTCGTGCGGATGAAGTGCGCCTGGTGGCTGGTGACGAAGACGACGCGGGCGCCCGCCCCGAGAAGGGGCAGGGCGGTCTCCAGGACCGACACCTGGGCATCGCGGTTGAGGCGGAGCGCGTAGTCCTCCGCCATTCCGGCCTCCATCCCGCCCGAGGCGTTGAGCACCAGGACGTCCAGTCGACCGAACTCCCGCTCGACCTCGGCGAACATCGCCTGCACCGAGGCGGGGTCGGTGAGATCGGCCCCGACCACGAGCACCCGCACACCGAGGTCGCGCAGCTGCGAGGCGAGCTTCTCGGCGCGCGGCGCCTTGTTGCGGTAGTTGATCACGACATCGGCACCCGCCTCGGCGAGATAGCGGACGGTATCGGCTCCGATGCCGCGGGAGGATCCGGTCACGAGGGCGGTCTTTCCTGCCAGCGATCCGGGAGCAAGGGTCTGAGACATGTGTGGCGACTCCTGTGATGACGCACCGCGGATGCCGCGGCATGGCCGTCCGGCCCCCTGAACCTTATCAACGCCGACCCGTCCGACTGCGGTGTTAGGGTGGCCGTCAAGGCCGAGGAGGAGCCGCGATGCTGCCGGATCTGACGCAATACCTCTGGATCATGTGGTTGGTGCTGGCGGGGGTCTTCATCATCATCGAGCTGCTCACGCTCGAGTTCACCTTCCTCATGATCGGCGCCGGGAGCCTCATCGGCGGACTCGGGGTGAATCTCCTCGGCGGCCCCTGGTGGTTGCAGATCGCCGCGGCTGCGGCGATCTCGGCGCTGCTGCTGTTCACCATCCGACCGCTGCTGCTGAAGCTCCTGCATCGCGGCGAACCGGCGAAGACCAACGTCGACGCCCTCTACGGCATGGGCGGACGCGTCGTCGCCGCTTTCGTCGACGGCGAGGGCGGCTCGGTGCGCCTGGACAACGGCGAGACCTGGACTGCGCGCCTGGCCGCCGGCGCCGTGGGCGCGGGAGTGGGCGTGCGCGTCACGGTCGATCGCGTGCTGGGCGCCACCGTCGAAGTGAGCCCCGCCACCCCCGCCACTCCCGCCTCAACGGAAGGAAGCACCCCGTGATCGACCCCGGCGCCTTCATCGGCCAGATCTTCGTCATCGTCCTCCTCGTCGTCCTGGCGATCTTCGTGGTGGTGGTGCTGTTCCGTTCGATCCGGATCATCCCGCAGGCCTACGCGGGGATCGTCGAGCGACTCGGGCGATACCAGCGGACGCTCTCACCCGGGCTGAACCTCCTCGTACCGTTCGTCGATCGGCTTCGCCCCCTGGTCGACATGCGCGAACAGGTGGTGTCCTTCCCCCCGCAGCCGGTCATCACCGAGGACAACCTGGTGGTGTCGATCGACACGGTCGTGTACTTCCAGGTCAACGACGCCCGCGCGGCGACCTACGAGATCGCCAACTACCTCAGCGCGGTGGAGCAGCTGACGACCACGACGCTTCGCAACGTGGTCGGTGGCCTCAACCTCGAAGAGGCGCTCACGAGCCGCGACAACATCAACGGCCAGCTCCGCGTGGTACTCGACGAGGCCACGGGCAAATGGGGCCTGCGGGTCTCGCGGGTCGAGCTGAAGGCCATCGACCCGCCGACCTCGATCCAGGATTCGATGGAGAAGCAGATGCGCGCCGAGCGCGACCGGCGCGCGGCGATCCTGACCGCCGAGGGCACGAAGCAGTCCCAGATCCTCGAGGCCGAGGGCCGGCGCCAGGCTGAGATCCTCCGCGCCGAGGGCGACAAGCAGGCAGCGGTGCTGCGTGCGCAGGGTGAAGCCGAGGCCATCGAGATGGTCTTCGGCGCCATCCACGCGGGCGAGCCCGACGACAAGCTGCTGGCCTACCAGTACCTGCAGACGTTGCCGAAGATCAGCGAGAGCCCGTCGAACAAGCTGTGGATCATCCCGAGTGAACTGACCGAGGCCCTCAAGGGCATCGGGAACGCACTCGGCGGACGCGACGAAGGCGGCGGGGCGACGACGCCCAGCAGTGCGCGGCGCCCCGCGACCGCCGCACGTCGCGCCGAGTACTCGGCCGCGTCGGATGCTGCCGTGGCGGCTGCCCGCGAGGCGGCGTCGGACGCGGACGCGATCGCCAGTGAGGCCCGGTCCACCACACCGGGGGCGGTCCGTGCCGACGGTCCGACGACGCCGACCCCGAGCGAGGGTGGGGGCGACCCTGCCTGACCCGCGCCACCCGTGGTTCGAGGCGTCGGACGCGCCCCGCGTGCTCGCCCACCGCGGCCTGGTGCCCGAGGGGTCCGCGGGTCTCGTCGAGAACTCCTTCGCCGCCGTGGCGGCCGCGCACGCCGCCGGAGCGACCTACGTCGAGTCCGACTGCCATGTGACGCTCGACGGCGAGGTGGTCCTCTTCCACGACGACGATCTCCAGCGGGTCGCGGGCGATCCGCGCGCGGTCGCCGACGTGACTCTCGCCGAACTGACCGAGCTCATGGCGGGGCTCGGGGGTCTCCTCACCCTCACCCAGGCCCTGGAGTCCTTCCCCACGGTGCGGTTCAACCTCGACGTCAAGGCGCCCGCCGCCGCGGAGCCGGTCGGTCGCGGCGTCGCACCCTACGCCGATCGTGTGCTCCTGACGAGCTTCTCCGACGAACGTCGACGCGCCGCCCTCGCAGCGGCAGCGGATGCGGGTGCACTCGTCCGGCCGGCCACCTCGGCGGGCACCCGGACCATCACCCGTCTCCTGCTCGCCTCAGGAATCCGTGCCCGCCGCTCCATCGCCCGGCTCCTCGCCGACGTCGACGCACTGCAGGTGCCCGAGCGACAGGGTCGCGTGCCGATCGTCACTCCGCGCCTCATCGACAACGCCCATCGCCACGGCGTCGAGGTCCACGTGTGGACGGTGAACGATCCCGCGGACATGCAGCGACTCCTCGATGCCGGCGTGGACGGACTCGTCACCGATCGCGCCGACCTCGCCCTCCCCCTCGTCGCCCGTCACGGGTCCTGATCCGGTCGGCGTAAGGGCCTGAGCATCGGCTGTGAAAGCCGCTCTCGCACCCGTGCTTCGGATGATCCGCCCAGGCGAGGGCGTTATACCTGATCAGCGACGGAAGGACCACACAATGGCAGACCGCAGTCTTCGCGGCATCCGACTCGGCGCCCAGAGCCTACAGAGCGAAGAGGGCGTCGTGTTCCATGAACGCGTACAGCACATCTACTCCTGCACGTCCTGCGGACGTGACACCACACTGACCTTCGCGGCTGACGCCGAGGTGCCCCAGGCCTGGGAATGCCGCACGTGCGGCTCCGAGGCTCTCCTGCGCATCGGCGAGGGCACGGCGACGGTCGATCACAGCGACGAGAAGGCGCCCCGCACGCACTGGGACATGCTGCTGGAGCGGCGCACGATTCCCGAGCTCGAAGAGCTGCTCGAGGAGCGTCTCGCTTTCGTCCGCGCCCGCCGCGGTGCAGCCGACGACACCTCGAAGGGCAAGCTCAGCGCCTGATCAGGCTCTGACGTCCCTGTCGACGCCGGTCTCTTCGGAGGCCGGCGTCTTCGTCTGCGTGCGCTCGCGTACGCGCAGAGCGACCCCCAACGCGGCGAGGGCCAGCAGACTCCCCCAGCCGAGGAACACCTGCACGGCGGGGCCGATGAGCACGGCGGGCGTGAGACCGGTGCGCAGCGGCACCTCGGCGAGCATCTGCCCCGCGGTACCCGCCGGCAGGCTGTCGAGCGTCGTGCCGTCGGGTGCGATCACCTGGCTCGTCCCGACCGTGGAGAGATTCACCACGGAACGGCCGGTCTCGATCGCCCGCATCCGCGCGAAGGCGAGCTGCTGCAGGTTCTCGTCGGTATCACGGAAGTCGGCGTTGTTCGTCTGGAAGACGTACACCTCTGCGCCGTCGCGCGCTCCCTCCCAGATCACCGCGTCGTAGATGACGTCGAAGCAGATCGCCAGCCCCACTCCCACGCCGTCGACGTCGACGTACGGCGGGTTGTCGCCCGGTGTGTACTCGCGCTGGATGAGACCGATGAGGTCGGGGACGATCCGTTCGAAGAACCACCGGTCCGGGACGTACTCCCCCATCGGGACCGGATTGCGCTTGTCGTGGAACGCCACGGGATTGTCCGCACCCGCCTCCCAGAGCATCGAGGTGTTGAAGGTCAGCTCGCCGCGATCCGTGGCGGCGTTGACGAGCAGCGGTGCGCCGAACTGCTCGGCGAGGGCGTCGAGGGTCGCCGCGGTGGTGCTGTCCTGGAGCGGGTCGTCATCGATCCCGCCCTCGGGCCATACGAGCAGATCAAGATCCTCCCCCGCGAGGGGAGCGGTCGCTTCGAGCTGCGCGTTCAGGATCGCATACGGCGTGCGTTCGTCGAAGTAGCCCGACGGCCCGTTGCCCTGCACCGCGCCCACCCGCAGATCACCCGCCGGGGTGGTCGGGAACGCCGGGACGGCCACGAGGAGCACGACAGCGGCCGCAGCGGGCAGCGCGGTGCGCACGTCGCGGAGACGACCGGCGCGCAGCCACTCGATGACCGCAGCGGTGGCGGTCACCATCAAAAAGGTCAGTCCCGCAACGCCCGTCCACGAGGCGATGTCGGCCAGCGGGCTCTCGGACTGGCTCATCCCGATCCTGCCCCACGGGAATCCCGTGTAGGGCCAGGACCCCATGAACAGCTCCCGGGCGGTCCACAGTCCGCCGACGAGGAGCGGCAGAACGGTCAGCTGTGCCGCGCGCGCGGGCAGCACTCGCGGCACCCATCGGTAGGCGAGCGCGATCGGGACAGCGCCTGCCCCCATGAGGATCGCCTGCAGGCCCGACAGCGCCAGCCAGGGGATCGGCCCGAGGTAGCGGGTGATCCAGAGGATGTGGATGAGGTGGAACGAGGCGCCGAAGACGAAGCCCACGAGGACGGCACCGCCGATGCTCCGGCCGATGAGCGATACCAGGGCGAAGGCGACTCCGACGAACGCGAACGGCCACCACCCCACGTCGGGGAAGGCGAGATCGAGGGTCGGCCCCGCGACGGCGGCGGTGAGGACCGCCGCCCAGAGCGGAAGGAGGGGGCGCGGCGCTGATCGCGCCGGGGACGAAGCGCTCATACCGACGAGTGCGCGACGATGCCGCGCCGGACCGCATCCAGCGCCGAGCGCGCGGTCCGTCCCACGTCGGTGTCGGCGACGATCGAAAGCTGGTCCAGCAGGTCGATGGTCTGCTTCGCCCAGCGCACGAAGTCGCCCGCGGCCATGTCGGCCTCGTCCAGCACGCGGTCGAGCATGCCGCCGCGCGCCCACGTGTGCATCGCCAGCGCCAGTCCACCCGCGGGGGGTTCCGACCCCGGCAGGTGATGCTCCCGCTCGAGGTCGTCCAGCCGCTGCCAGAGCGTCAGGGTCTCGGCGAAGACCGGACGGAAGGCCCCCCGCGGAAGCGCGTTCTCGCGGCCGTCCTCACGCCGTGGCTCGAAGACGAGGCAGCAGGCCAGTGCCGCCAGTGATGCGGCATCCAATCGATCCCAGAGGCGCAGGCGGAGCGACTCCGCGACCAGCAGATCGCGCTCGCCGTAGATGCGCCGCATGCGGCGGCCTTCGGCAGTGAGGTGCGTGTCGCGGGCCTCGTCCACCTCCACGTAGCGAAGCGCGGTGAGCACGTCGACGACGCGGTCGAACACCCGCGCGACGGTCCCGGTGCGGCTGTCGATCTGTCGCCGCATCCGCTGGACGTCGCGGTTGAGGCGGTGATACCGCTCGCCCCACCGGGCATGACTCTCCCGATCCGGGCACGAATGACACGGGTGACGCTGCATGCGCTTGCGCAGCGACGCGAGCTGACGCTGCCGGCTGTCCCGCAGAGCACGCGGTGCCGTGGCATCCCTCCGATTGATCTTCTCGAGGTCGCTCAGCTCGCGTCGGATCCCCGCGTACTCGACGAAGTCGCCCCGGTCGCACGCCATGGCCGTCGCGTAGCCCGCGAGCGACTCCTCCGCCTCCTTCACCTGCCGGGCGATCCCCACTACCGAGCGGTCGGCCTGGAACTGGGCGAAGGAGGATTCCAGCACCTCACGCGCCCGGGGCCGGCCGAACTGATCGATGAGGTTCACCGCCATGTTGTAGGTCGGACGGAAACTGGAGTTCAGGGGATACGTGCGCCGAGACGCCAGCGCGGCGACCTGCTGCGGGTCCATCTGCTCGGTCCACTGGATGACCGCGTGCCCCTCCACGTCGATGCCCCGGCGCCCCGCGCGCCCGGTCAGCTGCGTGTACTCGCCCGCGGTGATCGCCACACGCGCCTCGCCGTTGAACTTCTCGAGCTTTTCGAGCACGACGGTGCGGGCCGGCATGTTGATCCCGAGCGCCAGCGTCTCGGTGGCGAAGACGGCCTTGACGAGCTTGCGCTGGAACAGTTCCTCCACGACCTCCTTGAAGGCGGGGAGGAGACCGGCGTGGTGGGCCGCGACGCCCCGCTCGAGGTTCTCCCGCCATTCCCAGAACCCCAGCACCGCCAGATCCTCATCGCCGAGGGTGCGGGTGCGCTCCTCGACCACCTCGCGGATGACGTCGCGCTCCTCGCGGGTGGTCAGTCGCAGTCCGGCGCGACGCACCTGCTGCACCGCCGCGTCGCAGCCGGCCCGACTGAAGATGAAGAAGATCGCCGGCAGCAGATTGCTGCGCTCGAGAAGTCGCACCACATCGGGACGATCGATCCGCTCGATGCTGCGGATGTTCGAGGGCCGGACCGGCCGCACCCCGCCCCGCGGCGGCCGACGCCGGCTCGGATCGCTGCGGATCTGCTGGGCGCGGCGGTTGTTCTCGAAGCTCGCGCCCTTGAAGGAGCGCAGCCGCATCAGCTCCTGATTGACCTGCGCGGTGGCCACCCCGGCCCTGTCGTCGAAGAGCGGCAGGAGGTCACCGCGAACCAGGACGTGCTGCTCCAGCGGCACCGGACGGGTCTCGGAGACGATGACCTCGGTGTCGCCGCGCACGGTGTCGAGCCAGTCGCCGAACTCCTCGGCGTTGGAGACCGTCGCCGACAAGGAGACAAGTCGCACACTCCGAGGGAGGTGGATGATGACCTCCTCCCAGACCGCGCCGCGGAAGCGATCGGCGAGGTAGTGGACCTCGTCCATGATGACGTAGCGCAGGCTCCGCAGTGCCGGAGAGTCGGCGTACAGCATGTTGCGGAGGACCTCGGTGGTCATCACGACGACACGGGCGTTGCCGTTGATGTTGGTGTCGCCGGTGAGGAGACCCACCTCGTCGGGACCGTACTCGTCGACCAGCTCGCGGTACTTCTGGTTCGACAGGGCCTTCATCGGCGTGGTGTAGAACGCCTTGTCGCCGGATTCGCGCATCGCGAGGTGGATGGCGAACTCTCCGACGATGGTTTTGCCCGCGCCCGTCGGCGCGGCCACGAGGACGCTCCGACCCTCTTCGAGCGCCCGGCAGCTCTCGATCTGGAAGGGATCGAGCTCGAACGGACGCGAGGCAGCGAACGCCGTCGTGATCGGATGCCCCCGCTGATCGCGTGAGGCCGCGGCCGCGCGGGCGTACCGCTCGGCCGGCGACGGCTGCGTCATCAGCCGACCCCGGGCGGTGTCATCAGGCGGCCCCGGGCGGAAGGAGCGCAGCGTCGCGGCGGGAGCGACGGCGATCGAAGAGGAGGGACAGCCCGGCAGCGGCGAAGAAGAGAACGACGAGGATGCCGGCGAGCATGAGCATGCTCACCACGTCGGCCGCGGGGGTGGCGAGAGCGGCGAAGACGGTGGCGATCAGAACGGCGGCGCGCCAGCCTTTCAGGATCGCGCGGCCGCTCATGACACCCGCGACGTTCAGAGCGACGAGGAAGACCGGGAGGACGAAGGAGATGCCGATGACGATCATCAGCTTGAACACGAAGTCGTAGTACTCGGCCGCGTTGTAGAAGTTGGTGCCGCCCTCGGGGGTGAAGCCCCACATCAGGTCGATCACGTGCGGGACGATGAGCACGCCCACCCAGCAGCCGAGGAAGAAGAGGGGGACCGCGGCGGCGACGAAGCCGATCGTGTAGCGGACCTCTTTGCGCGTGAGCCCCGGCATCACGAACGCCCAGACCTGCCACAGCCAGACCGGAGCCGAGAGGAACAGACCGATCGAGAAGGCGATCCGCATCCTCATGTCGAACGCAGACGTCACCGTGGTGAAGTTCAGCGCGGAGAAGTCGTCCCCGCGGGTTGCTGCGATGTCGCGGATCGGACCGGTGATCCAGTAGATGATCGGATCGGTGATGATGAAGGCGACGACCATCCCCACCACGAGCGCGATGACCGCGAACATCAAGCGTCGGCGCAGCTCCAGCAGGTGGGCGCCCAGCGACATGCGCTTCTCGCGCCGCGGCTCGCTGTCGTCTGTCCGGGCGCGCTCAGCCGTGGCCACGCCGATCAGGTGTTTTCAGACGGCCTGCCCAGGCTCGCGTCGGACGACGCGGTGGGCGGGTTGGAGGGTGCCGGTGCAGCCGCCGGTGTGTCGGCGGGCTTGACGTCCTCCTCCTTCATCGCCTTCATCTCACCCTTGAAGACGCGGGCCGACTGGCCGACGCTCTTGGCGAGAGCAGGCAGCTTCGCAGCACCGAAGAGCAACAGGATGACCGCGAGCAGGACAAGAAGGTGAGGCCACCCGAAAGCGTTGCCGAGCATCAGGACTCCTTAGGTCGGGTTTTCAGTCTAACCCGCGGCGTCTATGAACCGGCCGGTGACGGATCGGCGCGTTCGGTGTACTGCGCGAGTCCCGCGCGAGCCCACTCGGCGGCCGCGCGACGGGCCCCCTCGGGAGAGATGATCTCGACGCCTCCGCCGCGTCGTGCCGCAAGACGGCGCAGCGTCGTCTCGTCGGCGACGCGGAGGGTGGCGATCGCGTCGTCGCCGTCGCGCACCACGGTCGCTCGATCGAGGTAGTCGCCGAGGAGCGGCGCCAGCGACGCACGGAAGCGGATGCGGGCGATGACCTCTCCCCCGCCTTCGGTCGGTTCGAACCATCCCGTTGCGGCGTCTTCGCTGTGCGTGCTCGGGATGTCGGTGATCCGCAGATCGCTGACCCGGTCCAGATGGAACGTGCGCATCGCCTGACGCAGGTGGCACCATCCCTGCAGGTACCACTGACCATCGGCGATGTGCACCTTGACCGGGTCCACCGTGCGTGCGGTCGGCTCCGACTCGGGCGCCTTGTAGGTGAAGGTGACCGCGACACGCTCGCGCAGGGCGATCGCCACCGCCTCCCGCACGTCGTCGACGGGGGTCGGCGCGACGATCACATCGGCCGGTTTGGCCGACGCGCCCCGGGAGAGCTTGGCGAGGAGGCCGGTATACACCTCCGTGTCGCCGACTCCGGGAATGGCGCGCGCGAGCTGAAGTCCCGCGACGAGCGCCGCCGCCTCCCGAGCGGTCAGTCGAGGAGCACGCTCGAGGCCCACGGAGTGGGTGATGGCGATGAGGTCCCGGGTGTCGAGGAGGTCCCAGTCGATGTCGAAGAGATCGTTCGCCATCTGCCAGTAGCCCCGTTCGCCGGGAAGACCGATGACGGTGAGCTTCTGCACCATGTCGCGCATCTCGTCGCGGGTGACGTCGAACTCCTCGGCCGCCTCTGCGATCGACACCTCCCCCTTGCTGATGAGGTACGGCACCAGCTGCAGGATGAGCGCGGCCCGATCTGTGGCGACCAGCGGTCGTCGCGCGCTCATGAGACGCCTCCTGGCACTTGGTCGTGGCCGTCGAGCGCCGCCCGCAGGCGGGCGATGACGAGCGCGCGCAGGTTGTCGGGAGCGACCACCCGCACCTCAGGGCCGTACGAGGCCAGCTCATCGGCGAAGACGTGGACGTCGACGAAGGGCACGAGGATCCCCTGCTCGGCTGGGCGTCCACGGCGGGCGAGGCGCAGGGCCGCCTCGGTTCCGGGGTCGACCTCGAGGTGGGCGAGCTGGCGTTCGGCGAGCTCCTGCAGCTCTGCCAGCGCCCTCTCCCCCGCGCCTTCGCGCAGCGCCGGGTCGAAGGTGTCTCGTGTCACCGCGACGTCGCCGACGATGCGACTGAGGAGGAACGTGCGATCGGCGTCGAGGTTCAGATCGCGCCCGAAGACATGCCACCGGGCCTCGTACTCGACGAGGGCCAGCGGTCTGACCCGTCGTGATCGCTCGCTCTCATCTCCGGGCCGGAGGTAGGGGAAGGTCACCGCGCGGCTCTGCTCGATGGCGCGCTGCAGCACCGGGAACGACGGCTCCCGAGCGCTGATGCGCGGTGAGTATCCGATGATCGGTTCGTCGACGTCGATGCCGAGGGCCCGGATCTTTCGCAGACCGCTGCGGGCCTCGGCCGACAGCGACCCCTCGCTCCACACCTCGCCTGCGAGGTTCAGCAGGGCCAGCTCCGCGGGGGTGAAGACGATCTCATCGGGAAGCGAGTACTCCGACTTCGGCACCCGATAGCGCGCATCGCGCAGATCATCGGGATCCGCGAAGTCGCCGATCGTCTCGATGGGAACGCCGAGACCGCGGAGATTCTCCTTGTCGCGTTCGAACATCTTCTCCAGTGCATCCTTCGACGCACCGGATTCGGTGTGCTCGCGATAGCCCGAGACCGAGCGGAGGATCGTGTCCTTGGTCAGTCCCTGCTCCGTCGCCATCAGCGCGACCACGAGGTTGACCAGGCGCTCCTCCGGCGGGTTCTTCGTAGGGGTGTTCGCCGGCACTCCCTCATCCTAGGCCGGGGTGGGCGAAGATCCGCCAGGCGCGGAGGTCAGGAGATCTCGTCGAGACCCAGGATGTCGACGACGAACACCAGGGTCGCGCCACCGGGAATGCTCCCCTGGCCCGCGTCGCCGTATCCCTGGTCCGGCGGCACGACGATCATCACCTGGGATCCGACGGTCTGTCCCTGAAGGCCCGCGGCGAAGCCGGGGACGACGTCCCCGAGCGCGAACGACACCGGCGCCTGGCCCCAGGACGAATCGAACACCGACTTGTCGTCCCACAGCACGCCGGTGTACGCCACGCGCACCGGGACGTCGCCGGTCACCTCGGGGCCGTCGCCGCGGATGAGGGTCTCCACGACGAGGTCGCTCGGTGCGGCGCCGTCCGGGATGATCACGCCGGGCGTGCCGTCGGCGGCGCGCACGACCGAGGGGAGGGTGAAGCCGGCGTTGAACTGCAGCGCGCCCGTGGCCCGGGGAAGATACGCCTTGCGCACGTCGATGACGGCGACGGCCGACTCGTCCTCGGCCAGGCCGATGCTGGCTGCCGCCTCCGGCAGGATGTCGCCGGGCGCGAGGCCGACGACCACGCGCGACCCCTCCGTCGCACACTCCAGCGCCCCCTCCAGAGCCGGGATCGGGGTGTACCACTGCGACATCGGCGCCACGCGGGCGATGTCGTCGTCGTACGGGGTCTGGATGAGCACCTCGCCGGTCTCGCCGCTGACGATCGTGACATCCAGCAGGGCGGCCTGCTCGGTGGTGGTCAGCGCCGTTCCGTCCCCGGCCTCGAGGTCGGTGTGGGAGGTGGAGCGTACTTGGAAGGGCGTGTACAGCTCCACGTCGGGGGCGGTTCCCCGGTTACCGTCGACGGTGACGAGGTCGTCGAGAGAAGATCCGGATGACGCGGGTCGGTCGCATCCCGCGGCCGGGGCGGTGGTGCACCCGACCAGGGTCAGTGCGGACAGGCCGACGACGGCGAGCAGAGCGGGGAGTTTTCGCACCCGGCTAGTTTAGGCGGACCCCTGGGCGCCTCCTGTGCGGGCATCGGCCGCACGCTGTGCCTCGCGGACGCGTTTGCGCAGATTCTTGTCGGTGATCTCCCGGTCACCGACCGCGCCCGGCGTCCACAGCTCGACGTCTTCGTCGCCGTAGCTGGACTTCGACGCGCGACGCTTGCGCTCGGGCAGGACGGCGCCCGGTGCGAGGCGGCGGGCGGTGAGGAGGAACCCGGTGTGGGCGACCATCCGATGATCGGGGCGCACGGCGAGCCCTTCGACATGCCAGCCGCGCACCATCGTCTCGTTGGCCTCGGGGTCGGTGAACAGGCCCGTGCCGCGGATGTACTCCGCGACGCGGCTCAGCTGGGTGGCGGTGGCGACGTAGCAGATGACGACGCCGCCGGGGACGAGCGCGTCGGCCACCGCGTCGATGCAGTCCCAGGGCGCGAGCATGTCGAGGACGACGCGGTCCACGGTGCCGTCGGCCAGGTTCTGCGGAAGCTCATCGACGAGGTCGCCGACGATCACGCGCCACGCGGACGGCTCCTCACCGAGGAAGGTTGCGACGTTCGCACGCGCGACCTCGGCGAAGTCCTCCCGGCGTTCGAAGGAGACCAGCCGCCCCTCCGGTCCGATCGCGCGCAGGAGCCACAGCGCCAGCGCGCCCGAGCCGACGCCGGCTTCGACGACGGTCGCGCCGGGGAAGATGTCGGCGTCGGCGACGATCTGCGCGGCGTCCTTCGGGTAGACGATGGCCGCACCCCGGGGCATGGACATGACGAAGTCGCGCAGCAGCGGCCGCAGGGCGAGGTATTCGTGCCCGCCGCTGCCGACGACCACGGATCCGTCGGGGATGCCGATGATGTCGCGGTGGGCGAGGACGCCGTGGTGGGTGTGCAGCTCTCCGTCCTGGCGGAGGGTGACGGTGTGCAGGCGCCCCTTGGGCCCGGTCAGCTGCACCCGCTCGCCGGCGCGGAAGGGTCCGCTCCACCGGCCGCTCATGCGTGGGCCCCCTCGCGGGCGATGCGGGCGGCGTGGAACGCTCGGACGTCTGCCGTGGTGCGCCCCTCCAGGCTCGGCCAGATCGTGTGCGCGCCCGCCCCGGCGAGGGAGACCATCAGCGGCACGCCGATCACCGAGGCGCCCGACGCGACGGCGGAGCGAAGTCCGTTGGGAGAATCCTCGATCGCGACGGTGTCCCCCGGCGCGACGCTCAGGAGCTCGCAGGCCTGCAGGTACGGATCGGGGAAGGGCTTGGGGCGGGTCGCGTCGTCACCGGCGATGACGACGTCGAACGCCTCGAAGTCGATCAGGTCGACGACGGTGGTCGCCATCCGGCGCATGGACATCGTCACGAGCGCCGTCTTGACGCCGTGGTCCTTCAGATCCCGGAGGAGTTCTTTCGCGCCGGGACGGAACGGCACGCCGGTGACGGCGAGCTGTCGCATGACGTCGTCGGTGAGGTGGTCGATGATCTCCCGGATCCCCATCCGCACCCCCGCGTTCTGGAAGATGCGCGCCGAATCCTCCAGCCCCAGACCCACCAGGCTCAGCGCCTGCTCGTGGGACCAGGTCCCGCCGAAACGCTCGACCAGCGGCGTCTCCGCGGCCATCCAGTAAGGCTCGGTGTCGACCAGTGTGCCGTCCATGTCCCAGAGGACGGCGGCGAGGGAGGGGGAATGCACCGGTCAAGGCTACCGGGGCCCCCGTCGGGTCCGTGCGACGCCTATCCTGGGAAGCAGCCCGCGCCGGCGGGCCGAGGGAGGTCCTGTGGAGGGTCTGGGACGCAGGGTGATCGTCGCGGCGTTCGACGGCTGGAACGACGCGGGAGAAGCCGCGTCGTCGGCCCTGGCGCAGATCCGCGGGACGGACGGCTATGAACCGGTCTTCTCCGTCGACCCGGAGCTGTACTTCGACTACCAGTACACCCGGCCCCAGGTCTCGATCGACGGCGAAGGGCGGCGGAAGCTGTCCTGGCCCGAGACGAGTCTTCTCCGCCCGACCCGGCAGACCCGCGGGACGCAGCTCTGGCTCCTCACCGGCGTCGAGCCGGCACGCGCCTGGCAGGCGTTCGCCTCCGAGATCATCGACGCGGCCCTGAGCGAGGACATCACCGGCTTCGTGGCCCTGGGATCGATGATGTCGGACGTCCCGCACACCCGCCCGATCTCGGTGTTCGGAGGCAGTGACAACGAGCAGCTGCGTCAGTCCCTCGATCTGGAGAAGAGCACCTACGAGGGGCCGGTCGGCATCCTCAGCGTGCTGGCCCACGCGGCCGAGGCCGCCGGCATCCCCACGGCGAGCCTCTGGGCGAGCGTGCCCCACTACGTCGCGGGCCACACCCCGTCGCCGAAGGCGACGCTCGCGCTCCTGGATCGCCTGGAGGACCTCACCGGCGCGCAGGTTCCGCGCGGCGATCTGTCCACCGAGGCGGCGGCCTGGGAGGCCTCGATCGACGCCGCCGCCGCGGACGACGAGGAGATGACCGAGTACATCCGCCAGCTCGAGCGAACCCGCGACACGTGGGACTCGCCGGAAGCCTCCGGCGACGCCATCGCCCAGGAGTTCGAGCGCTATCTGCGTCGCCGCGGCGACGGTCCGACCAAGCCCGGGCGGGACGACCCCCGTCGGTCCTGATCGGAACCGCCGTTCTCGATCAGTAGGGCTGCAGCACCCCCACCGACAGCAGCACGATGAGCAGCGTGCCCAGCGCCAGTCGGTAGATGACGAACGGCAGGAAGCTGCCGCGCTTGAGGTAGCGCATCAGGAACGCGATGACCGCGAGGCCGACACCGAAGGCGACCACCGTCGCCACCGCGGTGTCCAGCTGGCTGTAGGGTCCGCCGGGCTCTTCGAAGCTCTGCAGCAGCTCGTAGAACCCGCTGCCGAACACCGCGGGCACGGCGAGCAGGAAGGCGTACTCGGCAGCGGCGGGACGGGTGTACCCGAGGGCGAGGCCGAGGGTGGTGGTCGCACCCGAGCGCGACACACCGGGGACGAGGGCGAGCGCCTGCGCGAAGCCGAGGGCGAGGCCGTGCGGATAGGTCAGGTCGCTCAGCTCCCTTCGGCGCGCGCCCCATCGGTCTGCGGCGCCGAGGAGGAGTCCGAACACGATGAGCACGATCGCCACGAGCCAGAGGTTGCGGAACGTGTCGCGGATGACATCCTGCAGCAGGAAGCCGAGGACGCCGATCGGGATGGTGCCGATGATGATCAGCCATCCCATGCGGGCATCGGGATCGTTCCTGGGCACCCGCCCCGCCAGTGACTGCGCCCACCGCGAGATGATCCGGACGATGGTCTTCCAGAAGTACAGCAGGACCGCCGCTTCCGTGCCGATCTGGGTGATCGCGGTGAAGGTCGCCCCGGGGTCCTGCGCAGACGGCAGGAACTCCCCGACGATGCGCAGATGCGCGCTGGAGGAGACCGGGAGGAATTCGGTGAGGCCCTGGACGATGCCGAGGAAGATCGCCTCGATGAGCTGCATGTGCGCCTTTCGGTGGACGGGGAAGGGTGGCGGCGCCGCGTCAGCAGGTGCGCAGCAGGTCGGTGAGCACTCGCTGACCGAACTCGAGGGCCGCGATCGGCACCCGCTCGTCGACGCCGTGGAACATGCCGGTGAAGTCCAGATCGGCCGGCAGGCGGAGCGGTGCGAATCCGTACCCCGCGATTCCGAGCTCCGCCAGTGCCTTGTTGTCCGTTCCGCCGCCCATGAGGTACGGGATGACAGGGGTTCCCGGATCGTGCACACCCAGCGCCCGCACCATCGCGTCGACGAGGTCTCCGGCGAACGGCACCTCCAGCCCGATGTCGCGGTGCACCACCTCGACCTCGATGTCGTCGCCGACGATGCGGCGGATGTCCGCCAGGGCGGCGTCCTCGGTGCCGGGAAGCACGCGGACGTCGATGAGCGCCTCTGCGCGATCGGGGATGACGTTGTGCTTGTATCCCGCGGTCAATCCGGTGGGGTTGGTGGTCGTCCGCAGCGTCGCACGAAGGAACCCCGCCGCGGCGCCGGCCTCGGCGGCGAGCTCGTCGGGGTCGTCGCCGGCGCGGCCGGAGAGCTCGCCGAGGGCGGCCACGAGCTGCGTCGTCGTGTCGGTCAGCGTCACCGGCCACGCGGTGCGGCCGAGGGCCGCCACCGCCTCGGCGAGGCGGGTGACGGCGTTGTCGGGGTGGAAGCTGCTGCCGTGGGCGGCCCGCCCCCGTGCGACGAGCCGGATCCACACGAGCGCCTTCTCCCCCACCTGCAGCAGGTACGCGCGGCGGTCCGCGACGCTGATCGAGTAGCCGCCGACCTCGCTGATGGCCTCCGTCGCACCGGCGAACCACTCGGGACGGTCGCGCACCACGAGCTGGGACCCCTCGATGCCGCCGTTCTCCTCGTCGGCGAAGAACACCAGCACGAGGTCGCGGTCGGGCATCTCCCCCGACCGGATCATGTCCGCGACGGAGGCGAGGATCATCGCATCCATGTCTTTCATGTCGACCGCTCCGCGCCCCCAGAGCATGCCGTCGCGCACCTCGCCGCCGAACGGATCGACGCTCCAATCCTCGGCCACGGCCGGGACCACGTCGAGGTGGCCGTGCAGGACGAGGGCAGGTCGATCGGGGTTCCGGCCCGGCACACGGGCCATCACGTTGGTCCGCCGATCGATGGGTTCGTAGTACTCCGGCTGCAATCCCAACGACTGCAGGAAGGCACCGACGTACTCGGCGGCCTCGCGCTCGCCACGGGATCGACCGCCGCCGAAGTTGGTGGTGTCGAACCGGATGAGGTCCTGGGCGATGCGGGCGACTTCGGGCAGATCGGATCCGGGCGTCGGCATGCGGACTAACCTACCCGTCCGCGGTCTCGGCGAATTGCGGCCCGAACCGGCGCCCTCCGCGGTCCCCGCCCCACCCCTGCGCACGAGCGACCCCGGGAACGTGGTAATGTCGATCCTCGGTTGCACGACCGAAACACCCATGCGCGGGTGGCGGAATAGGTAGACGCGCTAGCTTGAGGTGCTAGTGCCCGTATAGGGCGTGGGGGTTCAAGTCCCCCCTCGCGCACAAGAAGAAAAACCCCCGGCTGGCCGGGGGTTTTTCTTTTGCACCCGTCATCCGACGGCGACACCGAAAGCGAGTCCGAGGACATAGGTGACGGCCGCGGCCGCGTAGCCGATGGCGAGCTGCCGCAGTGCGCGGCGGAGCGGCGGGCCGCCCGAGAGCAGTCCGACCATCGCTCCGGTGGCCAGGAGCGCAATGCCGACGAGCACCGACGCCGTGACCATGGCGACCGTCCCCGACAGCCCCAACAGCCACGGCACGAGGGGGATCACCGCACCCGAGGCGAAGAAGAGGAAGCTCGACAGCGCCGCACCCCAGTCGCGACCGATGACATCGTGCGCGTCGGAGTCCTCGTCGGCCAGCCGGAAGGGGACACTCCGATCGGCCTCGCGGGCCGCGCCGACGACCGACCGCGCCCGCGCATCGGCGTCGGCCTCCGACATCCCCCGGGTGCGATAGACCAGCGCCAGCTCATTGGCATCCAGGTCGAGGTCGGGGAGGACGTGGTCGGCGTCGTTGTTCGGCTCGGTGGCCGCCAGCAGCTCGCGCTGCGAGCGCACGGAGACGAACTCGCCTGCGCCCATCGACAGCGCACCGGCCAGCAGTCCTGCGACGCCGCTGAAGAGGACGAACGAGGGCGCGACGCCGGTGGCGCCGATCCCCATGACCAGGGCCATGTTGGAGACGAGTCCGTCGTTGGCGCCGAACACGGCGGCGCGGAAGGATCCCGACAGCCGGCGACGGCCGCGAGCTGCGAGGCCCCGCACGACTTCCTGGTGGATCCGTTCGTCGGCGGCCATCGAGGCCGACGCGAAGGGTTCGGCCTCATACGGCGATCGCGCCTCGGCGCGCTGGGCGAGCGCGAGGACGAAGATCGAGCCGAAGCGCCGTGCCAGCAGTGCGAGCACTCGGGTGCGCAGATCAGGGCGCGGCAGCCGGTCGGGCTCGCCGCCGAGCATCTCGAGCCAGTGCGCCTCATGCCGTCCCTCCGCTTCGGCGAGGGCGAGGAGGATGTCGCGTTCCTCCCCCTCACGACGGGCGGCGAGCTCGCGGTAGACGCGGGCCTCGGCGCGTTCGTCGACGAGGTACTGCGCCCAGCGACGACGGTCACGGGCGTTGATGTGAGGCGGGGTTGCGGGAGCGTCGGCGGGCACGCGGAATCGACCTCGTTTCAGGGGGCGGGACGCTTCCACGCTAGCCACCGGCACCGTCGCGATCCTCACCGAGACGGGGATTGCCAGCATTTCGGACGACCGAACCGACACCCCGCTCAGGACCGGACGCGTGCGCGCAGCACATCGATCCGCGCCTGCAGCTGCGCCACGGTGGCGTGGGAAACCGCCGGCCCCCCGCAGATGCGCCGCAGCTCGGCGTGAACGGCACCGTGCGGTTCACCGCTCTGCCGGGCATACAGCCCCACCAGGCTGTTGAGCAGCTGGCGCTGTTCCTTCAGGGTGCGGTGCAGCGCCGCAGGGGGTGACGGCGGCGCCGGTTCGGACCCCGTGGTGGCGGCTGCTTCCCGAACCTTGCGATGACGACTCTGGCGCGCCTGACGCTGCAGGAGGAGCTCGTGCACGTGCTCGGGCTCGAGCAGACCGGGAAGCCCCAGGAACTCCTCCTCCTCCGGCGTTCCGGGGACAGCGAGCTGACCGAACTCCCGGCCGTCGAACATGACACGGTCGAAGTGGGCGGCCGATCCGAGCGCCTGGAACGTGAACTCCTGCGTGAGGGCATCGGAGGCCTTCTCGTCCCGCTCGGCGGCATCCATGAGATCTTCTTCGGCGTTCCACTCGTCGTCGCCGTCGCTGTCGCGATCGAGGGCATGGTCGCGCTGACGCTCCAGCTCGTGGGCGAGCGCCAGCAGCTGCGGCACGTTCGGAAGGAATACGCTCCCGGTCTCGCCGCGTCGCCGAGCACGCACGAAACGCCCGATCGCCTGGGCGAAGAACAGCGGTGTGGACGCCGAGGTGGCGTAGACACCCACGGCCAGTCGAGGAACGTCGACGCCTTCGGACACCATCCGCACCGCGACCATCCATCGCGACGTCCCGGCCGAGAACGCCTCGATCCGCGACGACGCCTCCGCCTCGTCGGAGAGCACGACCGTGGGTCGCTCACCGCTGATCCCCTCCAGGATCGCGGCGTACGCCCGCGCCGCGGTCTGATCGGTCGCGATCACGAGACCCCCGGCATCGTGCACCTGCTCGCGCACCTCGCTGAGCCGGCGATCGGCCGACCGCAGGACCGCGGGGATCCAGTCCCCCTCGGGGTCGAGCGCGGTGCGCCAGGCCTGCGAGGTGATGTCCTTGGTGTTGTCCTGCCCGAGCTGGGCCTCCATCTCATCGCCCGTCTTGGTCCGCCACCGCATCTGGCCGGCGTAGACGAGGAAGATCACCGGGCGCACGACCCCGTCCTCCAACGCCCGGCGATAGCCGTAGGCGTAGTCGGTCCGGGAGATCCTGATGCCCTTGTCGTCGGGGTGGTACTCCACGAAGGGAATGGGCGCGGTGTCGCTGCGGAAAGGGGTCCCCGACAGCAGCAACCGGCGGCTCGCCCGACCGTAGGCCTCTCGGAGCGCATCACCCCAGCTGAGGGCGTCACCGCCGTGGTGGACCTCGTCGAGGATGACGAGGGTGCGCGCCGAGTCGGTCAGATGCTGATGCACCGAGGGCTTCACCGCGACCTGCGCGTAGGTCACGGCGACCCCGTGGTACTGCCGGGACGGTGCGACGAACCGGTTGCTGAAGGCCGGATCCAGGCGCAGCGAGACGCGTGCGGCCGCGTCGGCCCACTGCGACTTCAGGTGCTCGGTGGGGGCCACGACGACCACGCGGTCGACCACATGGCGCCGAAGCAGCTCGGTCGCCAGTCGCAGCGCGAAGGTCGTCTTGCCGGCGCCGGGGGTGGCCGCGGCGAGGAAATCGCGCGGTCCCGCGCCCGGGCCGTCGGGGCCGTCGAGAGAGAAGTACAGGTCCAGCGCCTCGGCCTGCCAGGCGCGCAGCCGCTGCGCGGTTCCCCACGGCGCCCGCTGCGGCCAGGTCGGCGAGAGATGCTCGGCGGCGAAGCTGCCGAGATGGATGTCGGTCTCGCCGGCGGTGTCGGTCAGAGCGGCCTCGTCCACAGCTCCCCCTTCCCGAACACGACGAGTCACCACGATAGACGACGCCTCGGACGCTACCCTCGACACAAGCCACGAGCCGAGGAAGCGCCATGTCGACCACCCCCGACCGCCCGAGCCCCTACGCCGCGAACCACGAACTGCACCCCTGGCGGCGGTTCGTCGCTCTGGGCGACTCGTTCACCGAGGGCATCGGCGACCCCGAGCCCGGGTCGCCGGGCGGGCACCGCGGCTGGGCCGACCGGGTGGCGGAGGTGCTTTCGCGCCAGGTGCCCGACTTCTCCTACGCCAACCTCGCGATCCGGGGTCGACTGATCCGTCAGATCGTCGAGGAGCAGATCGAACCGGCCCTCGAGCTCAAGCCCGATCTGGTCACCTTCTCCGCCGGAGGCAATGACGTGATCCGTCCGGGCTCGGACCCGGACGTGGTGGCCGACATCTTCCACGACGCCGTCGTGCGCCTGTCCACCTCGGGTGCGACGCTCGTGGTCTTCACCGGCATCGACACGAACTTCACCCCGGTGTTCCGCGGAATCCGTGGCAAGGTCGCCATCTACAACGAGAACATCCGCGCCATCGCGGAGCAGTACGACTGCATCGTCGCCGACCAGTGGGCCCTCAAAGAGGTGCAGGACATGCGCTTCTTCGACGACGACAGGCTCCATTACAACTCGCTCGGTCATCACGAAGTGGCCCGGATGGTGCTGCGCACCCTCGCCGTGCCCAACGACCTCGAGCCGATGGCGCCCGATCCCCTGCCGGTGCGCACCTGGCGTCAGGCGCGGTCGAACGACCTGGTCTGGGCGCGGGAGTACCTCGTGCCGTGGGTGCTGCGCCGACTGCGGCAGCAGTCCTCGGGCGACGAGGTGACACCCAAGCGCCCCGAGCCCCGCCCGATCATCCGGGCGACGGACGACTCCTGATCGGCGTCATGACGCCTCGCGCGTGAGAGCCCACAGGGCCACCGCGCTCGCCGCGGCGACGTTCAGCGAATCCACGCCCCCGGCCATCGGGATGGTGACCACCGAATGGGCGTCGGCGAGACTGTCACGCGACAGACCGTGTCCTTCGCTGCCGAGGAGCAGAGCCACGCGATCCGGCCGATCACGAGCGAAGTGCTCCAGCGGCGCCGCGTCCTCGGCGAGGGCGAGCGCGGCGACGTGGAAGCCGGCCGCTGCCAGCTCGGCGGCGCTCGAACGCGGGTCGGAGAGTCTGGTCCACGGCACCTGGAAGACGGTCCCCATCGACACCCGGACGCTCCGGCGATACAGCGGGTCGGCGCAGCGCGGCGAGACCAGGACCGCGTCGGCGCCGAGCCCTGCGGCGTTGCGGAACACGGCCCCGACGTTGGTGTGGTCGACGATGTCTTCGAGGACGACCACGGTCCGTGCCCCGGCCACGGTGTCGGCCACCGGTCGGAGAGCCGGGCGGTGCATGGCTGCGAGCGCACCGCGGTGCACGGCGTAGCCGGTGAGAGCCTCGGCGACCGCCGGCCGGACGACGAACACGTCGACCTCGGGCGCCTCGGCCAGAAGCGGCGTGAGATCGTCGACCCATCTGCGCTGCACCAGGATCGACCGCGGACGATGCCCCGCGGCCAGGGCTCGGGCGATCACCTTGGCCGACTCCGCGATGTACAGTCCCTCATCGGGTTCGCGCACCCGTCGGAGAGCCACGTCGGTGAGGTCGCGGTAGTCCGACAGGCGGTCGTCGTCCGGATCGTCGATCTCGTGCAGCTGCATCCGACCACTCTCGCACCCGGGGGTCTCGTAACCTCGCCGAAAAGCGACGGGCCTAGACTCGGTCATCTGCATCCGGCGACCTACACTCGGCGAAGGGGGGTGACGGTGACCGCCACGACCGATGCGAGTATTCAGACGCCGGCCCTCTCCGAGGCGCTGGAGGTGCTGCGCGGCCGTCGGCTGGCGATCCTCACCGGCGCCGGTGTGTCCACCGACTCGGGGATCCCCGACTATCGCGGCGAGGGCGCCCCGGTGCGCACTCCGATGACGGCGCAGCAGTTCCTCGGCGACGCCGCCGCCCGTCGCCGCTACTGGGTGGGGTCGCATCTCGGGTGGCGCGCCTTCGCCGCGGCGAGCCCGAACGCCGGTCACGGGGCGATCGCCGACCTCGAGCATCGCGGCATCGCCGCGGGCGTGGTCACCCAGAATGTCGACGGCCTGCATGTGCGCGCGGGCAGCCGCCGTGTCGTCGAGCTGCACGGCACGATGCGTCGGGTGTTCTGCACGCACTGCGGTCAGGTGTTCGACCGCCGCGACCTCGCGGTCCGCGTCGAGCGCGACAACCCGTGGCTGACCGTCCCTGACGCCGTTCCCCTGGGGCCCGACGGGGATGTCGTCCCGTCGGCCACCGAGGGATTCATCCTCCCCGACTGCACCGTGTGCGCCGGCATGCTCAAGCCCGATGTGGTGTTCTTCGGCGAGTTCGTCCCGGCCGAGAAGTTCCGCGAGGCCGAGCAGATCGTGCGCACGGCCGATGCGCTGGTGATCGCCGGCTCATCGCTGGTGGTCAATTCGGGCATCCGTCTGCTCGAGCGCGCGCGACGCCGGAGGCTTCCCGTGGTGATCATCAATCGCGGGCAGACGCGCGGCGATGCGCGCGCCACGGTGAAGATCGACGCCGGCACGTCACCGGTCCTCCGATTCCTCGCCGACAACCTCCCGGCGCCCGACGCGCGCTGACGGCGGACCGTCAGCCGGGCCCCGATACGCTCGTCCGGTGAGTTCACTGATCCTGGTCCGCCACGGCGAGACCGACTGGAACCGCGCCGGACGCATTCAGGGTCTCACCGACATCCCCCTGAACGACACCGGCCGCATCCAGGCCCGTGAGGCCGCGGATCAGCTTCGCAGGGAACTCGCCGGCACGGCTGCGGACGCCGCGAGGGATGCTGCGGAGAACGCCGTCATCGTCTCCAGCGATCTGCAGCGCGCGTCCGAGACGGCCGACATCATCGCCGCGGCCCTGGGGCTCGGCGCGCCGCGCCGATACCCGGGCCTCCGCGAGCGTGCGTACGGCGAGGCGGAGGGACTCGTCACCGCGGAGTTCCAGCGTCGCTGGGGCCACTGGCACAGCGCCGACGTCCCGGGCGCCGAGACCCGAGCGGACCTCCGCGCCCGCGCGATCGGGGCGCTCCTGTCCGCGCGGCAGGACGCGAGCGTCGACGGGACCGTCCCGGTGCTCATCGCAGTGGCGCACGGAGCGCTCATCCGCGAGGTGATCGGGCACGCGACCGCGGACCTTCTGCCCGAGCCCGGCGTGCGGCTCCCGAACGGATCGCTGCACGTGTTCGAGGTGGAGGGCGGCGCGCTCCGGATGATGCTGCCGGTCGACGTCACCCGGTGAGGGCGGCGCGGTCCATCACCGCGCGGGCGTGCCGGAGGACCGGCTCGTCGACCATGCGCCCCTCATGGGTGAACACCCCAGGGTGATCCTCGGCGGCGGCGAGGAGTCCCCGGGCCCACGCGATCGTCGCCTCGTCGGGCCGGTACGCCCGCCGGATCACGGCGACCTGCGAGGGATGGATGCAGGCGGTGGCGGCGAACCCCGAGGCCGCCGCGTCCGCGGCCTCGCGCGCGAGCCCCTTCACGTCCGAGATGTCGAGGTGCACCGCGTCGACCGCCGCCTTGCCCTGGGCGCCCGCCGCCAGCAGCACGCGCGCCCGCGCGTACCGGGCGATGTCGCGGTAACGCCCGTTGGGCTTGCGGCTGGATGTGCCGCCGAGGCTCGCCACGAGGTCTTCCGCGCCCCACATCAGGCCCACCACCTGGTCGTGGGCGGCGAGCTTGTCCGCGGCGGCCACCCCGCGGGCCGTCTCGCACAGGGCGACGATCGAGAACCGCCGATCGATCGCACGCAGCGTCTTGGCGCTCTCCGCCTTGGCGACCATCACGGTGCGGAAGTCGGTCTGCGACAGGGTCGCCATGTCGGCGGTGAACGCCTCGGTGCCCACCGGATTCACCCGGACGATGACCCGGGACGGGTCGAGGTCGGCGTCGATCAGGGCGCCGCGCGCGGCGGTCTTGCGATCGGGGCCGACGGCATCCTCCAGGTCGAGGATGACCGCGTCGGCGCGTTCGAGCGCCTTGGCGAACCGTTCGGGGCGGTCGGCCGGGCAGAAGAGGAGGGCCGGAGTGGGCAGCATCCCTCTCACACCTCCTCTGAAGATTCGGGGGCGTCGGGGGCGCCCGCGCGTGCAGCCTCCCGGCACCACATCAGGGCGACCCGGGTGGCGGAGGCGACCACCACGCCGTCTTGATTGCGCCCCGTGTGGCGCATGGTGACGATCCCCTGACCCGGGCGGGATGCCGAGCGACGTGCGCCGAGGATCTCGGTCTCGGTGTAGAGCGTGTCACCGTGGCGGAGCGGGGCGGGGAAGGTGATGTCGGTCATCGCGAGCTGCGCCACGAGGGTTCCCAGCGTCAGCTGCGACACCGATGCCCCGACCATCGTCGCGAGCGTCCACATCGAGTTGACCAGCCGCTCGCCGAAGGGGCTGCCGGCGGCCCACTCCGCGTCCAGATGGAGCGGCTGGGAGTTCATCGTCAGCGCGGAGAACAGCACGTTGTCGGTCTCCGTCGCCGTCCGCCCGGGGCGGTGCAGGTAGCGGGCGCCGACCTCGATCTCGTCGAAGTAGAGTCCGCGCTGGATGACGCCGGGGGGAACGGAGTGGTCGTTCACGATGTCACTCACGCTACCCGCCGAGCCCCAGCGCCCGCGAGATGACCAGCAGCTGCACCTCGGTGGTCCCCTCGCCGACCTCGAGGATCTTGGAGTCGCGATAGTGGCGGGCCACCGGGTACTCGTTCATGAACCCGTTGCCGCCGAAGATCTGGGTGGCCTCGCGGGCGTTGTCCATCGCCGCATCGCTCGCCGTGATCTTCGCAATGGCGGCCGCGGTCTTGAAGGGCTTCCCGGCGTCGCGCAGGCGGGCGGCGTGCAGCCACGCCAGACGCGCGTTGTGCACCCGCGCCTGCATCCGCGCGAGCATGAACTGGATCCCCTGCCGGCTCGCCAGCGGCGCGGCGAAGACGGTGCGCGATCGGGCGTAGTCCACCGCGGCCTCCAGGCAGCCCTCGGCCGCACCGGTCGACAGCGCGGCGATGGCGATGCGTCCCTCATCGAGGATGTGGAGGAAGTTCGCGAAACCCCGCCCTTCCTCGCCGAGAAGGTGGGAGGTGGGGACGCGCGCGTCGACGAAGGTGAGCGGGTGGGTGTCCGACGCGCGCCACCCCACCTTGTCGTACCCGGGCTCGACGGTGAATCCCGGAGTGCCGTTGGGGACGATGATCGTCGAGATCTGCTTGCGTCCGCCGTCCTCACCGGTTACGGCGGTGACCGTGACGAAGCGGGTGATGTCGGTGCCGGAGTTGGTGATGAACTGCTTCGAGCCGTTGATCACCCACTCCTCGCCGTCTCGGCGGGCGGTGGTGCGGGTGGCTCCGGCATCCGAGCCCGCCTCGGGTTCGGTCAGTCCGAATCCGGCGAGCGCACGCCCGGCGAGGAGATCGGGCAGGTACTCGGCACGCTGCGCGTCGGTGCCGAAGCGGTGGATCGGCATCGCTCCGAGACTCACCCCCGCCTCCAGCGTGATGGCGATCGACTGGTCGACGCGGGCGAGCGCCTCGATCGCCAGACACAGCGCGACGTAGTCTCCACCCTGCCCGCCGACATCCTCGGGGAAGGGCAGGCCGAACAGCCCCATCTCCCCCATCTGCGACACCACGTCCAGCGGCAGCGTGTGGGTGCGGTCGGCTTCGTACGAGACGGGCGCGACGACGTCGTCGGCGAACTGGCGCACCAGCTGCGCCAGCTCGAGCTCGGTCTCCTCCAGTGCGTAGTCACTCAGCGGAATGGTCATCCTGGTCCTCCTCGACCTCCGCGACGATCTGGTCGCGGTTCACTTGGTCGCCGATCGCGACGTGGATCCGGACCGCGCCGTCGTGGGGCGCGATCACGATGTGCTCCATCTTCATGGCTTCGATGCTGACGAGTCGGTCGCCCGAGGCGACCCTCGCGCCGTCCGAGGCGTGCACGGCGACGACCGCCCCCGGCATCGGCGCGCGCACCTGCGGGGCAGAAGCCGAGACCGGCCGCGACTGCGCGGCAAGGCGACGCGTCATCGCCTCGCGCCGATCGATCGGCATCAGCCGGTGCGTGACGCCGTCCCGCCACGTCCACACCGCCCCGTCGTCCGCGCGGGCGACGACCACCTCCGGCGCCGGAACTGTATCCGACCGCTGCGCGGACACGACGCCGATGCCGTCGACGACGAAAGACACGGTCTCGGAAACCGGCGCTCGCCCGCCGCGCCATCCGCGCAGACTCCGCCACACCGGCCCCGCCCCGTGCCGGGAATGCGCCCCGGGGGCACCGTCACTCGCCGTCTCGACGACCGCTGCCGCTGCCGCGAGCTCGACGTCGTCCGGGGCAGAGGGTTCGAGCTCCGGCATCCGGTCGATGATGCCGGTGTCGAGCTCGCCCGCCCGCACGTCCTCCCGGGAGAGCAGGGCCCGAAGGAATCCCACGTTCGTCTCGACACCGGCGATGACGGTCGCCGCCAGTGCCTCATCCAGAGCCTTCAGCGCCGCCGCCCGGTCGGCGGCATGGGCGATCACCTTGGCGATCATCGGATCGTAATCGGCGGTCACGACCGACCCGGCCTCGATGGCCGCGTCGGTGCGGATCCCGGGAGCGGGCCGCCATGCCAGGATCTCCCCCACCGACGGCACGAATCCCCGCTCCGGGCTCTCGGCGTAGACCCGCGCTTCGATCGCGTGACCCCGCATCCGCACCTCGTCCTGAGCGACGGACAGGGGAAGGCCGGCGGCGATGCGCAGCTGCTCGGCGACGAGGTCGATGCCGGTGACCTCCTCGGTGACGGGGTGCTCGACCTGCAGGCGGGTGTTCATCTCGATGAAGAAGAACTCCTCGGGCCGCGACGCGGCGACGAGGAACTCCACCGTTCCCGCGCCACGGTAGTCGACGCTCGCCGCGGCGGCACAGGCCGCCCGCCCGAGGCGCTCGCGCGTCGTCGGGTCGATCGCCGGAGAGGGCGCCTCCTCGATGACCTTCTGGTGACGGCGCTGCAGGGTGCACTCGCGCTCCCCCAGGTGCACCACGTGGCCGTGATCGTCGGCGAGCACCTGCACCTCGATGTGTCGCGGGCGCTCCACGAGCCGCTCGAGGAGCAGCGTGTCGTCGCCGAACGCGGCGCGCGCCACGCGTCGGGCGCTCTCCACCGCCGCGGAGAGGTCTCCGGCGGCGCGGACGATCTGCATGCCCTTGCCGCCCCCGCCCGCGGAGGGCTTGACCAGCAGCGGAAAGCCCGTCTCCTGCGCGGATCGGGCGATCTCGGCGTCATCCATCCCTGCGGCCGAGAAGCCGGGAACGGTCGGAACGCCGAAGCCGGCGACGTGCTCCTTGGCGCGGATCTTGTCGCCCATGACCTCCAGGGCCCTCTCACCCGGGCCGATGAAGACGATGCCCGCCGCGGCGCACGCCCGCGCAAAGGCGACGTTCTCGGAGAGGAAGCCGTAGCCCGGGTGGATCGCCTCCGCACCCGAGCGTCGTGCGGCGTCGATGACGGCGTCGACGTCGAGGTAGGACGCCGATGCCGCGGCCGGGCCGATCCGCACCGCGACATCGGCTTCCCGAACGTGCGGTGCGTCGGCATCGGCGTCGCTGTAGACCGCGACGGCGCGGATTCCGAGGACGCGGAGAGTGCGGATGACGCG
The DNA here is from genome assembly GCF_013410955.1 of Microbacterium sp. AK009. Classification (GTDB taxonomy): domain Bacteria; phylum Actinomycetota; class Actinomycetes; order Actinomycetales; family Microbacteriaceae; genus Microbacterium. The sequence goes on from NZ_JACCCG010000002.1 coordinate 240,095, forward strand.
GCGGGCGATCTCGCCGCGGTTGGCCACGAGGACGGTGCGGAAGATCGGCGCGGGGTGGTCGGTCGTCACGGGGATCACATCCTGAAGACGCCGAACTGCGGCGCGGGCAGCGGCGTGCGACTGACGACGTCGAGCGCGAGGCCCAGCACGTCGCGTGTGTCCGCCGGATCGATGACGCCGTCGTCCCACAGCCGGGCGGTGGCGTAGTAGGGGCTGCCCTGGTCGTCGTAGCGCGCGCGGATCGGTGCTTCGAACGCGTCCTGGTCGTGTCGGGACCACTCCTGGCCGCGCCCTTCGATCTGGTCGCGCTTGACGGTGCCGAGGACGGCGGCGGCCTGCGGCCCGCCCATGACGGAGATCCGGCTCGCCGGCCAGCTCCACAGGAAACGAGGCGAATAGGCGCGACCGCACATGGAGTAGTTCCCCGCGCCGAAGGATCCGCCGATGATGACCGTGAGCTTGGGCACGCGCGTGGTCGCCACGGCGGTCACCATCTTCGCGCCGTCCTTCGCGATACCGCCGGCCTCGGCCTCGCGCCCCACCATGAACCCGGTGATGTTCTGCAGGAACAGCAGCGGCGTCTCGCGCTGGTCGCACAGCTCGATGAAGTGCGCGCCCTTCTGCGCCGACTCGGCGAAGAGGACGCCGTTGTTGGCGACGATGCCGACCGGATGGCCGTGGATCCGCGCGAATCCGGTGACGAGGGTGTCGCCGTACTCGCGCTTGAACTCGTGGAAGTCACTGCCGTCGACCAGTCGCGCGATGACCTCGCGGACGTCGTAGGGCTGGTTCACGTCCACGGGGACGACCCCGTAGAGCTCGGCGGGGTCGGCTGCCGGGGGCACCGCGGCCCCGACGTTCCACACGGGAACCGCCTCGGCGGGGAGCGTGGAGACGATGTCGCGGACGATCTCCAGGGCGTGCTCGTCGTCATCGGCGAGGTGGTCGACGACACCCGAACGCCGGGCATGCAGCTCCCCGCCGCCGAGCTCTTCCGGGGTGACGATCTCGCCGATCGCGGCTTTCACCAGAGGCGGTCCGCCGAGGAAGATCGTGCCCTGCCCGCGGACGATGACGGTCTCGTCGCTCATCGCCGGCACATAGGCCCCGCCGGCGGTGCACGAGCCCAGCACCGCTGCGATCTGCGGGATCCCCGCGGCCGAGAGACGGGCCTGATGGAAGAAGATGCGTCCGAAGTGGTCGCGGTCGGGGAAGACCTCGTCCTGCATCGGCAGGAAGGCGCCGCCCGAATCGACCAGGTAGATGCAGGGGAGGCGATTCTCCAGGGCGATCTCCTGGGCACGCAGGTGCTTCTTCACCGTGAGCGGGAAGTAGGTGCCGCCCTTCACCGTCGCGTCGTTGCAGACGACCATGACGTGCCGTCCATGGACCAGCCCGATCCCGGCGACCACTCCCGCCGCCGGAGCCTCCCCGTCGTACAGGCCGTCGGCGGCCAGCGGGGCGATCTCGAGGAAGGGGCTGCCCGGGTCCAGAAGCCGGTCGACGCGGTCGCGAGGCAGGAGCTTCCCCCGGGCGACATGACGCTCGCGCGAGGCGGGAGGCCCACCGAGGGCGGCCGTGGCCAATCGGCGACGAAGGTCGTCGGCGAGGTCCCGCTGGGCCGCTTCGGCACGGCGGAAGTCATCGTCTCGACGCACGGTCGTGGTGAGCCTGGCCATGTCATCTCCGTCGACGTCACGATCCGGTCACGCCCGTTGTCGCGGCGCGCCCGGGACGGTTAGTGTGCGTTAACCGAGCTTTCACGTTAGCGGGGATTAACTGAAATGGCAAGCACCACGGGTCGTGACCGCGCCAAGGCCGACCGCCACTCCGCTCTCCTCGCCGAGGCGGCACGCCTGTTCGCCGAGAGGGGGTTCACCGGCGTCAGCCTCGAAGACCTCGGTTCGGCGGTCGGTGTGAGCGGCCCGGCGATCTACCGGCACTTCGCCAACAAGCAGGCGCTGCTCGCAGCGATCCTCATCGGCGTGAGCGAGCAGCTGCGCGACGGCGGACGCGCGGTGATCGAGCGGACGGATGACGCCGGCGCGCGCCTCACGCAGCTGGTCGCCTTCCACGTCGACTTCGCCTTGACCGATGCGGACGTCATCCGCGTCCAGGACCGCGACCTGGCCAATCTCGGCGTCGAGGATCGGCGGACCGTCCGCCGTCTGCAGCGCGAATACGTGGAGACGTGGGTCGGTGTCCTGGCCGCGGTCCATCCGGAGCGCAGCGAGCAGGACCTGCGGGTGAGGGCGTATGCCTGCTTCGGACTCATCAACTCCACACCCCACAGCATCCGCACGGGTCAGGGCGCCCCCGACCAGGGGCTCGTCCGCGCGATCCTGACCGACATGGCCCGAGCCGCACTGGCCGTCTGAGCGGTATCCTCGCCCCAGGATGCGCGAGAACCCCGAAGAAGAGACCTCCACCTCCCGCCGCGACTTCCTCAAGGTCGGCGGCCTGGCGGCGGCAGGCTTCGCCCTGGGCGGCGCCACCGGCGCCGCCGGTGGCGCCATGGTCGGTCATGCCGCCGGCGTGCGAGAGGGTGCGCAGGAGCTCCCCGCGCTGGCAGCGCGCTCGGAACCCGGCTTCGATCACATCGTGGTGTTCATGGGCGAGAACCGATCCTTCGACAACGTCCTCGGATGGCTCTACACCCCCGACACCCTGCCCGAGCGATCGCGGTTCGACGGACTGGCATTCGGCGACTACGCCAACCTCTCGCCGCAGGGCGACCGCGTCGCCGCTCACGTGTACTCCGGAGCGACCGACGTCGTCATGGGCCTCCCCAACCCGGATCCCGGGGAGGAGTTCCCTCACGTCAACACCCAGCTGTTCGGCCGCGTCGACCCGCCGGGCAATGCCACGGCGCAGGTGGGACAGATGAGCCCTCCGTTCAACGCTCCCGCTCCCGGGACCGCACCGACGATGGAGGGCTTCCTCCAGGACTACTGGAACAACTTCACCCGACTTCGCCGCGGTACCCAGCCGTCGCTCGAGGAGGCGTCGCAGATCATGGGCGGCTTCTCGCCCGAGCAGCTCCCGGTCCTGTCGACCCTCGCCCGTGAGTTCGCAGTGTTCGACGCCTGGTTCGCGGGCGTGCCGTCTCAGACCTACTGCAATCGCTCGTTCTTCCACGCCTCGACCTCCCACGGCTTCGTGACGAACAAGCACGGCGGCGGATACGAGAAGTGGCTGAATGCGCCTCCCACGCCGACGATCTTCAACCGGCTCGAGGACGCGGGGCTGTCGTGGAAGGTGTACTTCGATGAGATGCAGCTGGTCTCTCTGACCGGTGTGCTTCACGCGCCGGTGCTGGAGAAGTTCTGGCGGACGGAGCATTTCGCCTTCATGCCCGAGTTCTACCGGGATGTCGAGAACGGCACTCTCCCCGCCTACGCGTTCATCGAACCGCGCCTGACATACAACCACAACGACTTCCATCCGCCGTTCGGCGTCTACCGCTCAAGCGAGGTGGACGGCCGTCTGGTCATCGACTCGGCGGTATCCGACGTGCGCGCCGGCGAGAAGCTGGTCGCGAGCATTTACAACGCGATCCGCACGAGCGCCAGCGCCACCGGTTCGAATGCGCTGAACACCCTGCTTCTCATCACCTTCGACGAGCACGGCGGCACCTACGACCATGTGGCACCGCCGAAGGCCGTGCCCCCGGTCGAGAACGCCGAGCCCGGCGAGATGGGTTTCGCCTTCGACAGGCTGGGAGGTCGCGTACCCGCCATCGCAGTGTCGGCGTATACCCGGGCGGGCACCGTCATCAACGACGAGATGCACCACGGCTCGGTGATCGCGACCCTCGCCCGTCGCCACGGTCTCCAGCCGCTGAACCGCCGGGACGCGGGGGCGAACACCCTCTTCTCGGTGCTCAACCTCGGCCGGCCCCGGCATCCCGCCACCTGGCCGACGGTCCACCCCATGTACCTCCCGCCGAATCCCCAGGCCGAGGAGCCGATCGATGTGACGTCGTCGCCGCACCGCGACAAGCCGCTGAGTCCGCCCGGGCGCGGTCTGCTCGGCCTTCTCCAGGCGCGGTACGGCGAAGGATCGCGGGAGGAGCCGCAGACGTACGCGGAGGCCTACGACTATCTGCGCCGACGCGGGAAGGGCTTGTTCACGCAGGCGTGACGGTTCCACCGCGGCGCTCAGGCCAGGAGCATCGCCCGCCCGGGTTCGCGCAGCACCGCCCCCACGTCCGCGAGGAAACGCGACCCCTGCTCGCCGTCGACGAGACGGTGGTCGAAGGAGAGGGCGAGGGTCACCACGTCGCGAAGCGCGATCTGACCGCGATGCTCCCAGGGTTGGCGGCGCACCGCGCCGAGGGCGAGGATTCCCGCTTCGCCGGGATTGAGGATCGGTGTCCCCGCGTCCACGCCGAAGACGCCCACGTTGGTGATGGAGAAGGTTCCACCGCGCATCGCCTCGGGCGAGGTCTTGCCCGCACGAGCCGTGGTCGCGAGGTCGCGGATGGCGTCGGCGAGAGCGGGGAGGGTCATCCGGTCGGCATCCCGGATGTTCGGCACGACGAGGCCGCGCTCGGTCGCGGCCGCGATCCCGAGGTGCACGCCGTGATACTGCACGATCTCGCCGCTCTCGCCGTCCCACCTCGAATTCAGGGTCGGGTGGCGGCGCAGCGCCAGGCAGACGGCCTTGGCCGCCACGGCGAGGACGCCGATGCGGTGGTCGGCGAGCGAACGGTCCTCGCGCAAGGATGCGACGAGCTCGGTCGTCTCGGTGACATCGACGGTGAGGAAGACGGTGACGTGCGGCGCGGTGAAGGCGCTGCGCACCATCGCCTCCGCGGTGTGCTTGCGGACGCCCCGGATCGGGATCCGGGTCTCGCTCGTGTGCGCTGCATCCCGTGCAGGGGAGGATTTCACCGGCTCGGCGACGCGGGTCGTCGTCTCGGCGTAGGTGCGGACGTCGTCGCGGGTGATGAGACCGCCCTGGCCGGTCCCCTCGACGAGTGCGATGTCGACACCGAGGTCTTTGGCGAGCTTGCGGACGGGCGGGGTGGATCGCGGCCGTTCCTGCAGCTGCTCGACGGTCTCCACGAGACGGATGTCGTCGTGCGGTGCCACGGAGAGGAGGGCGGTGTCCGCCGCCGGAGACGGAGATGCCGACGCCGCGATCCGCGGTCGACGGCGCGGACGGTTCCCGCTGCGGGGTGCCGCGCCGTAGCCGACGAGATTCGGCCCGGCGGCGTCGTCGGCCGGCGCGTCGGTGGCGACGGCGTCACCCGCGCCAGGCTCGTCGCCTGCCGTCGACGATGCGTGCGGGGCCGCGGGGCTCCCGGGCTCTCCGGCCCCGACGTCGAAGGAGATCAGCGGCGCGCCGACCTCCACCACGTCGCCCGCGGCGGCGTGCAGCACCTGCACGACCCCGGCGTGCGGCGAGGGCAGCTCCACGACGGCCTTGGCCGTCTCGACCTCGGCGATGGTCTGGTTCAGCGTGACGCGGTCGCCCTCGGCGACGAGCCACTGCACGAGCTCGGCCTCGGGCAGTCCCTCGCCGAGATCGGGGAGGCGGAACTCCTGGATCACAGTTCCACCCCCGTCAGGCTGTTCGGGCGGTCGAGGACGCGGTCGACGGCGTCGAGGATCCGGTCGAGGTCGGGAACGTGGTGCTTCTCGAGCTTCGCCGGCGGATAGGGGATGTCGTGTCCGGTGACCCGGACCGGCGGCGTCTCCAGGTAGTGGAAGCACCGCTCGGTGACGCTGGCGACGAGCTCGGCACCCACCCCGGCCTCGCGAGCAGCCTCGTGGGTGACCACGACGCGACCCGTCTTGCGCACCGACGCGCCGACCGTCCGGTAGTCCACCGGCGACAGCGAGCGCAGGTCGATCACCTCGAGCGAGATCCCGTCCTCCTCGGCGGCCAGGGCGGCGTCCAGCGCGGTGGTCACCTGGGCGCCGTAGGTCAGCACGGTCACGTCGGTGCCCTCCCGGGCGACGCGGGCGAGCCCCATCGGCGGGGCATCGGCGGGGTCGACGTCGAGGTGGACCTCGGCCTTGGTGTGGTAGAGCCGCTTGGGCTCGAAGTAGACCACCGGGTCGTCCGAGGCGATCGCCTGACGCAGCATGACGTAGGCATCCTGCGGATTGGACACCGCCACCACGCGCAGGCCCGACGTATGGACGAAGTACGCCTCCGGCGACTCGGAGTGATGCTCGGCGGCGCCGACACCCCCTGCCCACGGAATGCGGATCGTCAGCGGCATCCGGACGTTGCCGCGGGTGCGGTAGTGGAGCTTGGCGACCTGACAGACGATCTGGTCGAAGGCGGGATAGACGAAGCCGTCGAACTGGATCTCCACCACCGGCCGGAAGCCCCGGAGGGCCAGGCCCACGGCGGTCCCGACGATGCCCGACTCGGCCAGCGGGGTGTCGATGACGCGCTGCGCGCCGAACTCCTCCTGAAGGCGGTCGGTCACCCGGAAGACGCCGCCCAGCTTGCCGATGTCCTCCCCCATCACCAGCACCTTGGGGTCATCCGCCATCGCGCGACGCAGACCCTCGTTGATCGCCTTCGCCATCGTCAACTGGACCATGATCAGCCCTCCTGGGTCGCGGCGAAGCCGTCGAGGTACGCGGCGTAGGCGGCACGCTGCTCGTCGATGCCGGAGTGGGGCTCGGCATAGACGTCGTCGAAGATCGACAGCGGCGCACGGGTCACCGCCCCCATCGCGGCCTGGCGGACCTCGGCGGCGAGCGCGTCGGCGTCAGCGGCGACCTCGGCGACGAACGCGTCGTCGAAGACACCCTCGGCGCGCAGCAGCGCCTCGACCCGGTCGATGGGGTCGCGCCGGCGCCAGATCTCGACCTCCTCCTTGTCGCGGTAGCGGGTGGGGTCGTCGGAGGTGGTGTGCGGGCCCATGCGGTAGGTGACGGCTTCGAGGAACGCCGGTCCCCGGCCCTTCCGGGCGTGGTCGATCGCCCAGCGCATCGCGGCAAGGCACGCCAGCACGTCGTTGCCGTCCACGCGCATGCTCGGGATGCCGAACCCGGGCGCGCGCCCCGCGATCGGGAACCGTGCCTGGACGCTCACCGGCTCGGAGATGGCCCACTGATTGTTCGTGCAGACGAATACCACCGGCGCACCGAACGAGGAGGCGAACACCATCGCCTCATTCACGTCCCCCTGGCTGGTCGCGCCGTCTCCGAAGTAGGCTGCGGCCACCTGGTCGCCGCCGTCGCGCTGGACGCCCATCGCGTAGCCGACGGCATGCAGCGACTGCGCGCCGATGATGATCTGCTGGGTCGCCGTGTGCAGCTCATAGGGGTCGTAGGTGGAGTGGCCCTCACCCCGCCAGGCGAGGACGTAGTCGGAGGGCTTGCCGCCGCGGGCGTAGACGACACCGGTCTCGCGGTAGCTCGGGAAGGCGAAGTCGTCCGCACGCAGCGCGCGAGCGGTGCCGATCTGCGTCGCCTCCTGCCCCTGGCACGGGGGCCACAGACCCACCTGGCCCTGCCGCTGGAGGGCGACGCCCTCTGCGTCGATGCGACGCAGCAGCACCATGTCGCGATAGAGCCGCTGGATGGCGGCGGTGTCGACATCCTCGATCCACTGCTGCAGATCCGGATCGACGACGCGTTCGCCGGCAGGGGTCAGCAGACGAGCGACGTCGTCCACATCGGTTGCCAGATCAGCCATGGGGTTCAGGGTGTGCACCGTTGTCATCCCTCCTCGAGGCGACGCTCTCGTGAAGCGTCGCGCGTGAGTCGCCGGCAGCATCGCCGACAAGCCCGAGGCTACTCGTTCTGGCACCTAGCTCAAGCATCTTCTGAATAGTTGAGCAACATGCACAGGTGGCGGGATGTCGGGCTGCTAATCTTTCGCAGTATGAGCACTCTCGATCATGTCGATCTCGAGCTTCTCGCCGCCCTCTCGGACGACCCGCGCGCCACCGTCGTCGCGCTGGCAGAGCGGCTGGGGCTGTCTCGCAACACCGTCCAGGCACGGATGTCACGGCTCGAGCGGACCGGCGTGTTCCTCTCCTACGAACGCACGATCTCCCCCGAGGCTCTCGGCTTCCCGATCGAGGCGTTCCTGAGCGTCATCGTGCGTCAGGCCGACCTCCCCCGCATCACCGCCGAGCTCGGACGCGTGCCCGAGATCGTGCAGGTGCACGGCCTCAGCGGCCAGGTCGACCTGCTGGTGCGCGTGGCGTGTCGCGACACACAGCACCTCTTCGACACCGACGCCCGGATCCTCGCCATCGAAGGCGTCGAGCGCACCGAGACCTCCCTGGTCATGGGAGAGGTCATCGGCTACCGCGTAGGACCGCTCATGGAGCTGGCACGGCGGGACTCGTAGCGGTGACTCCTCGCGCATCCGCCGTCGAGGCCGCATCGAGCCGGACGAGGATCACCCCGACGAGGATGAGCGCTCCGCCGACGAACTGAACGGCCGCGGGGACCTCCGAGAGGAAGAGCCAGGCGAAGGCCAGGGCGAAGAGCACCTCGGACAGCCCGACGAAGGAGCCCACCCGAGAGCCGATACGGGGCACAGCCATCACGCCGAGTCCGTAGCCGACCGTGGTCGCCACCGCGGCGACCCACAGCACCGGCACCCACCACATCACGTCCGCACCCGCAAGCGTCACCGTCACCGCAACCGCCTGGAACGGCAGGACACGTGTCACGCAGAGGGCCGCCATGACCAGGCTGCCGAACAGCAGGCCGGCGGCAGCCAGGGCGAGGGGTGGAAGGTCGTCTCCGGCGCGCTCGGCGATGACGAAGTAGGCGCACACGCAGACTGCCGCACCGAGCGCGAACAGCACGCCGATCGGGTCGAACGCGGCACCCGAGACGTCCACGACGAGCACCAGACCCACGACCGCCACGACCGACCCCGAGAGCACGAGGAACGACGGCCGTCGGCGGCTGCGGATCCAGACCGCGACGACGAGCAGGACCGGGGCGAGGTACTGGATGAGAAGCGCCACCGCCACAGGCATCCGCTGCATCGCGGAGAAGAACAGCAGCTGGCACCCCAACACGGGCATCAGTCCGAAGGCGACGACGAGGCGCCAGTGCCGGCGGACGAAGCCGCGCTGGCGACGGACCGCCACCACGAGCGCCGGGGAGAGCACGAGGGCGGCGACCCCCATCCGCACCAGGAGCGCGGCTCCGAGCGACCAGCCGGCCTCCAGCAGCGGCTTCATGAACGGCCCGCTCGAGGAGAACGCCAGCGCCGAGGCCAGCGCCATCACCAACCCCGTGGTGGCCGTCCGTGACGCGGTGGCGGGAACGCCGAGGGAGAGCACGGGCAGCGGCGCGGTCGCGGTCATCAGGTCATCCGATTGTCAGGAGTCAAGCATGCGTACACTGGTGACACTAGTGTCGGCGATCGTCAGGAGTCAACATGGTCTTCATCCATGACACCGAGAACAATCTGCGCGCCGCCGCGTACCTGGTCAACACCCTCCCCGGCGTGGGGGGTGACGACGCCGTAGACACCCTCACCACGCACGAGCAGTTCGACGAGTACCTCCGGATCAACCCCTACACCGGCGTCATCCGTCGCGACGATGCCGAGCTCTCAGCGCTGCGCGCGGTGCGCCGCCCTCTGCAGGGGCTCTGGGACGTCGACCGGGACGGGGCCGTGCCCCTGGTCAACGAGATGCTGCAACGCGGACGCGCCCTCCCCCGCCTGATGAAGCACGACGGGATGGACTGGCACATCCATGCCACCTCGGACGATGCGCCCCTGGCGACGCGGGTGCTGGTCGAAGCCGCGATGGCCTTCGTGGATGTCATCCGCGCCGACGAGTACGACCGCGTACGACGGTGCGCGGCCGACGACTGCGACGGCGTCTACGTCGACTTCTCCAAGAACAAGTCCAAGCGCTACTGCGACACCGGCAATTGCGGCAATCGGATGAACGTCAACGCGTACCGGCAGCGGAAGGCGCGAGAAAGCGAGTGATGGCCGCGGCCGCAGGCCCGGGTGTTTCGTAGTGGATGAGATGCCCCACCTCGGGGATCTCCACCGACTCCGCGTCAGGGAAGAGCGTCTGCAGCCGCCGCTGCGCGCTGAGGGGTGTGATGTCGTCGCGCTCGGCGACGATGAGGAGCGTCGGCTGGGTGATCTCGGGCGCGAAGGCCCGGACATCGTTGCGGACGGACGTTTCGAAGGCCTCGCGGAGCACATCGCGGTCGGCGAAGCGGGAGAAGTACCGGTCGTGCTGGTCGTGGATGTAGCGGCGCAGATCACGCCGGCGCGTCTTGGCCATCGCCACGCTCATCCCGCGGACGATCGCACGCTGCCGCAGCACCCATTCCCCGGCTCGCCGCGGCAACCGGGCGCCCATCCGGTAATACAGCACCGCAAGACGGGTGAGGACGCCACGGGGTCCCTCCAGCGCCGGTGCGCCGATCGGGTTGATGAGGATGAGCCGGGATGTGGGAAGCCCGGCGGCCACCGCCGCTGAAGCGACGATCGAGCCGAACGAGTGGCCCAGGATCACCGCCTCCGGGGCGAGGGTCGCATGCACCTCGGTGAGCCAGGCGCGGTAGGCGTCGATGTCGTGCCGGCGTCCGGGGAGCGGGCTGGAGTCGCCGAAACCGGGGAGGTCGGGAACGATCACGCGCAGATCGGGAAGAAGCCCGACGATCGCGGCCAGCCCATGATGGTCGCCGCGGAACCCGTGCACCGCGAGCACCGTGACCGCGGCGTCGGCGGGCCCGTACGTCCAGTAGGCGGTCTGACCGCCGAGGATCTCGACCCGATCTCCCCCGGGGGTGAGGGCATGCGGGGCGGGTACCTCGGGGTGCGGGATCGACACGTTCGAGTCTAACCGGCGGCCGATGTCGGCACCGGCGCGTACGGTGCGGAGCCATGACGAACCCTCGCCCCGCTCCCGAACTCCCCGCGTCGACTCCGGCCCCCCTCGGCGGCGATCCCCCGCCGTGGCTGCGCGTCGTGGGTGTGTTCGACCTCGAGACCACGGGGATCGACGTGCGCACCGACAGGGTGGTCACCGCTCACGTCGGGTTGCTGGATGCCGCGGGGAGGGCGGTCTGCGGTCGGTCGTGGCGAGCCGATCCGGGCGTGGAGATCCCCGCGGCGGCGACGGCCGTGCATGGGATCTCCACCGCCGAGGCCCGCGCCACCGGCCGCCCCGCGGCGGAGGTCGTCGCCGAGGTCGTCGGGTGTCTCCGCGGCATCCTCGATGCGGGCATCCCGGTGGTGGCCTACAACGCCGCCTACGACTTCTCGCTGCTGCGTCACGAGGCCCTGCGTCACGGCGTCGTGCCGTTGGAGCACCCGAGTCCGGTCTTCGATCCGCTCGTCATCGACCGGCACTTCGATCGCTACCGGCGGGGGAAGCGAACGCTCACCAGGGTCGCCGAGCACTACGCCGTCCGCCTCGACGGGGCGCATGAAGCGGCCGCCGACGCACGGGCGGCAGGACGCGTGGCGCAGGCGCTCGCCCGGCGCTACCGCGGCCTCCTGCCCCCGACGGCTCGCCAGATCCACGTCGAACAGATCGCGTGGGCACGTGATCAGGCGGCCAGCCTCACCGAATACTTCGTGAGCATCGGACGCATCGACCCGCGCGCGCCGGTCGACGGCACGTGGCCGGTGCGATGACGCGAAAAAGCCTCCGACCGCGGTCGGAGGCTTTTTCGGCGTGGGCTCAGCGGCCGCCGAAGTTCTTGAAGCGCTGGTTGAACTTCTCGACGCGACCGGCCGAGTCGAGGATGCGCTGCTTGCCCGTGTAGAACGGGTGCGAAGCCGACGAGATCTCGACGTCGATGACGGGGTACTCGACACCATCGAGCTCGATCGTCTTGTCGCTGGTGACGGTGGAACGGGTGAGGAAGGTCTCGCCCGAGCCGAGGTCGCGGAACACGACAGCGCGGTAGTCGGGGTGGATGTCAGTCTTCATGGGAATCCTTGCGGGAGCGACGGAAAGTCTGTTGTGCGAGAGCACCAGCGAGCGAGTCTACCAGGCGTCGGCCCGGACCACCGAACCGGTCGCCACGGGGGACGGACGCGAGATCGTCATCGCGCAGCGCGCGCGGTGAAGCGCCCGTCCTCTTCACGGAGTGCGATCGGCGTGCCGAAGGTCTCCGTCAGCGATTCCGCTGTCAGCGCTTCGGCCAGCGGTCCCGCCGCGACGAGGCGCCCCTCGCGGAGCAGAAGCACGTGTGTGAAGCCCACGGGGATCTCCTCGACGTGATGCGTGACCATCACCATCGCCGGCGTGGTCGGTGCCTGTGCGTACCCGCCGAGGAGCGTCAGCAGCTCTTCTCGGGCGCCGAGGTCCAAGCTGGCGGTCGGCTCGTCCAGAAGGAGCAGCTCCGGGTCGGTCATGATCGAGCGGGCGATCTGCACGCGCTTCTGCTCGCCGTCCGACAGCGTGCCGAACGTGCGATCGGCCAGCTCTTCCAGACGCCACTCGGCGAGGACACGGAGCGCTCGACGCTCGTCGATGTCCTCGTAGTCCTCACGCCAGCGACCGACGACGGAGAACGCCGCCGTCAGAACGACGTTCAGAACGGTCTCCTCGGCGGGGATCCGCCGCGCCATGGCGCTGGAGGCGAACCCGATGCGCGGACGCAGTTCGAAGACATCCGTCCGACCGAGGCGTTCGCCGAGGATCGTGACCGCACCGGAGGTCGGGTGGATCAGGGTGTCCGCGAGCTGCAGGATCGTGGTCTTCCCCGCGCCGTTCGGGCCGAGCACCACCCATCGCTGATCATCGCTGACCTCCCAGTCGAGGTGATCGACGATGTCACGGGCGTTCCTGCGGACGACGACGTCGGAGAACTCCAGCACCTGCGGCATGAGCCCAGCCTATCGGCCGGGCGTCGGCCGTCACGGCGCCGCGGCGACCTCACGGTACAGAGCCGCCGTCTGGGCGGCGATGCTCTGCCAGCTGAACTCGGAGATCGCCCGGTGGCGCCCCGCCTCCCCCCACGCACGGGCGCGGGTGGGGTCGCTGACGACGTCGGTGAGAGCGGCGGCGAGGTCGTCGACGAACCGGTCGGGATCCAGGGGGGTTCCCGTGCCGTCATCCATCTGCTCGATCGGCACGAGCCGGCCGGTGACCCCGTCGACGACGACCTCGGGGATGCCGCCGGTGGCGGTGCCGACGACCGCGGCGCCGCACGCCATCGCCTCGAGGTTCACGATTCCGAGCGGCTCGTACACCGAGGGGCAGACGAAGGCCGTCGCGGCGGTGAGCACCGTGCACAGCTCGTGGCGCGAGAGCAGGCGGTCGAGCCACACCACGGCGTCGCGCGTCTCCTGAAGGCCTCGGACGAGCTCCTCCACCTCGGCCATGATCTGCGGGGTGTCGGGGGCCCCGGCGCACAGCACGAGCTGCACCTCCGGCGGCAGCTGGGCCGCAGCGCGCAGAAGATACGGCAGGCCCTTCTGACGGGTGATGCGGCCGACGAAGACCACCGAGGGCCGCGCCGGGTCGACGCCCAGTCGCGCCAGGAGGGGATCGTCCGTCACCGGGTGCCAGGAATCGGTGTCGATTCCGTTGTAGATGACCCGGACCTTCGCCGGATCCACCGCAGGGTAGCTGCGGAGGATGTCGGCACGCATGCCGTCGCTCACCGCCACGATCGCCGCCGCGTGCTCGTAGGCGACCTTCTCCACCCAGCTCGACACCGCGTACCCCCCGCCGAGCTGCTCTGCCTTCCACGGTCGAAGCGGCTCGAGGCTGTGAGCGGTGAGCACGTGCGGAATGCCGTGCAGGAGCGAGGAGAGGTGGCCGGCGAAGTTGGCGTACCAGGTGTGGCTGTGCACGACGTCGGCGCCGGCGACATCCGACACGATCTCGAGGTCGGTGCCCAGGGTCTGCACGGCGGCGTTGGCGGCGGTGAGCTCCGCCGGCACGCGGTACGAGGTCGTGCCGGGCTCGTCTCGGTCGGCTCCGAAAGCGCGCACGCGCACATCCACCGGGGATCGGGTGCCCCCGTCTCGCAGCGCGCGGACCAGTTCGGTCACGTGCACCCCGGCGCCCCCGTAGATCTCCGGCGGGTACTCCTTGGTGATCATGTCGACGCGCATGGCACGAAACCTAGTACACGCAGGCATCTGTGGACAGTCACTGGGTTCCGGCGCGAAACCGGGCCTAGGGTGGTGCCATGCCTGCAGCGCCGAAGGTCTTCGGAATCATCCTCGCCGGCGGCGAGGGGAAGCGACTCATGCCCCTGACCGCCGACCGCGCCAAGCCCGCCGTGCCGTTCGGCGGTCAGTACCGGCTCATCGACTTCGCGATATCGAACCTGATCAACTCGGGGCTCCGGCAGATCGTCGTCCTGACCCAGTACAAGTCCCACAGCCTCGACCGTCACGTCTCCCAGACCTGGCGGATGTCCGCCCTGCTGGATTCGTACGTCGCCTCCGTCCCCGCGCAGCAGCGGCTGGGGAAGCGATGGTTCTCGGGGTCGGCGGACGCCATCCTGCAGAGCCTGAATCTCATCAACGACGAACAGCCCGACATCGTCATCGTGATCGGTGCCGACCATGTGTACCGCATGGACTTCCGGCAGATGCTCGCCGCGCACATCGAGTCCGGCGCCCGGGCGACGGTGGCCGGCATCCGCCAGCCGATCTCCCTGGCCGACCAGTTCGGCGTCATCGACGTCGATCCCGACGACCCGAGCCGCATCCGCGACTTCCTCGAGAAGCCGCAGCACCCGGAGGGGCTGGCCGACGCACCCGACCAGGTCCTGGCGTCCATGGGCAACTACATCTTCGACGCCGACGCGCTGATCGAGGCGGTCGAGGCCGACGGCGAGATCCCGACCTCCAACCACGACATGGGTGGCGATATCGTCCCCTACTTCGTCGGCCGCGGCGAAGCGGGCGTCTACGACATGGTCCGCAACGACGTGCCGGGCTCGACCGATCGCGACCGGTCGTACTGGCGCGACGTCGGAACCATCGATTCGTTCTTCGAGGCCCACCAGGATCTCATCTCGACGCTGCCCGTCTTCAACCTGTACAACATGCAGTGGCCGATCCACTCGCAGGCGGTCAACTCGCCGCCGGCGAAGTTCGTGCGGGACTCGGTGGGCCGGATCGGCAACTCCATCGATTCGATCGTCTCGCTCGGTTCGGTCCTTTCGGGGACCCATCTCGAGCGCAGCGTGGTCGGTCCGTGGACGCTCGCCGCGGGGGGCTCGACGATCACCGATGCGGTGCTGTTCGACCACGTGCACGTCGGTGCCGGTGCGAGGATCCATCGCGCCATCCTCGACAAGAACGTCGTCATGGCCGACGGCGCCACCGTGGGAGTCGACCGCGAACGCGACCTCGCCCGCGGATTCACCGTGACCGACAGCGGGATCACGGTGGTCGGCAAGGGAGTCTTCGTCGATCGGTGACCCCGTCCCCCGCCGCTACGGTGGAGAGGTGAGCGAGCCCGCGCGATTCCTCGTCGTCCTCGACGCCGATTCGACCCTCATCCGCAACGAGGTGATCGAGCTCATCGCAGATGAGGCCGGCCGCGGCGCCGAGGTCGCCGCCGCCACGGAGGCGGCCATGCGCGGCGAGGTCGCCTTCGCCACCAGCCTGCGCGCCCGGGTGGAACGGCTCGCCGGCGTCCCCGTCGCGGCCCTCGATCGCGTGCGCGCACGCGTCGAGCCGACCCCGGGCGCGGAGGAGCTGATCGCCGCGGTGCACGACCGCGGCGGGATCGTGGGCGTCGTCTCGGGAGGCTTCCACGAGATCCTCGACCACGTCGCGCCGTCCCTCGGTGTCGATCTGTGGCGCGCCAACCGGCTCGCCGTCGCACACGACGCCCTGACGGGACAGGTGCTCGGACCGATCGTCGACGCCGACGGGAAAGCGTCCACCCTGACGGCGTGGGCCGGCGATCACGGGGTTCCCCGCGCGCAGACCCTCGCCATCGGCGACGGTGCGAACGACCTCGCGATGATGTCGGTCGCCGGCCTCGGCCTCGCGTTCAACGCCAAGCCGGTCGTCCGGGAACGGGCAGACCTCGTGATCGGTCCGCTGGATCTGCGCGAGGTCATCCCTCTCCTCCCCTAGGGCGGTGTCGGACGCGGGGAGTACGGTGGCGACCATGGACGTCCTTCTGGTTCCCGGACTCTGGCTGACCGCGTCGTCGTGGGATGAGGTGGTGCCCGGACTCCGGGCCGCCGGGCTCGAACCCGTCGCCCTGACCATGCCGGGCGTCCGGCGTGGTGACACGCCTCCCGACCCTGCGATGGCCGGGATCGGCATCGGCGAATGGGTCGATGCTGTCGTCGCCGAGATCGACCGACGGGACACCCCCGTGGCGCTCGTCGGTCACAGCGGAGGCGGCAATGTCATCTACGGCGCCGCCGACCTCCGGCCGACGCAAGTGGCGCACCTGGTGTTCCTCGACACCTTCCCGCCGTCGGACGGCGGGATGATCTCCGAGTTTCCCGTCGACGGCGACACCGTGCCGTTCCCGGGATGGGACTTCTTCGACGGCGATGACGTCGAAGACCTCGATCCGCAGACGCGTGATCGAGCCATGACGCACATCGGCGTCGTGCCGCGGAAAGTGCCCACCGACCGCGTCTCCCTCACCGACGACCGACGCCGGGAGATCCCGGCGACGATCCTCACCAACACCGTCTCGCCCGAGCAGATCGAGGCGATCCGGCAGGATCCGCCCGCCTGGGCCGCCGGCCTCGCCGCGCACGGCCCCCTTCGCGCCGTCTCCCTCCGTGCGCCGGAGGAAGCGAGCGGCCACTGGCCGCAGTTCTCCAAGCCCGATGCCGTCGCCCGCGCGATCGCGGACGCGCTCGGCCGGTGATCCGTCTCGGCAGCGACGGTGCGGGTCAGTGCCCCATCCCGAGGCCACCGTCGACCGGGATGACCGCGCCCGAGATGTAGGCCGCGTCGTCGGATGCCAGCCACGCGACCACGCCCGCGACCTCGACCGCGTCGCCGAAGCGTCCGGCGGGGATGTTCTTCTTGTACTCGGCCTGAGTGTCGGCGGGCAGCTCGGAGGTCATGTCGGTCTCGATGAATCCGGGGGCCACGACGTTCGCCGTGATCCCCCGCGCCCCCAGCTCACGGGTGAGTGACCGCGCGAACCCCACGAGCCCGCTCTTGGAGGCCGCGTAGTTCACCTGCCCCACCGAACCATAGAGACCGACCACGCTGGAGATCAGGATGATGCGCCCGAACCGTGCGCGGATCATCCCCTTCGACGCTCGCTTGACCACCCGGAACGCGCCGCCGAGATTGGTGGCGACGACACTGTCGAAGTCGTCCTCGCTCATCCGCAGGAGAAGAGTGTCGCGGGTGATCCCGGCGTTCGCCACCACGATCGTCACCGGACCGAGCGCCCCTTCGACCTCCGTCATCGCCGCATCCAGCGACGCGGCGTCGGTGACGTCGGCGCGAACGGTCAGCGCGCCGTCGGGGCCCTCGCCCGAACGGGCGGTGACGGCCACCCGGTAGCCGTCGGACACGAAGCGCTCGGCGATGGCCCGCCCGATGCCGCGGTTTCCGCCGGTGACCAGGACGACACGTTCGTTGCTCATCCCCTCAGCCTAGCCAGGGCGGTTTGACACCCGGGACGACGGCCTGGAACGCTGGAGCCAGCGAGAAAGGGCGCACCGTGAGCACTCCCGAGAATCCGCAGGGCACCGATCCGACGACCCCCTCCGTCCCGCCGTATCCGGGGACGCCGGAGGGATCGCCGGCTCCCGCGCAGCCGCCCACGTACGGTCAGGCGCCGGCGTACGGCCAGCAGCCCGCGCCGGGGGCCTACGCCGCCCAGGCACCCTACGGATCGGCCCCCTCCTACGGCACCCCACCTCCCTACGGCACCCCGCCCGCGTACGGCGGTGCGCCCTACGGCGCGTACGCGGCGCCCAAGACGAACACGATGGCGATCGTCTCCCTGATCTCCTCGCTCGTGGGGGTCGTGCTGATCCCCTTCATCGGCTCGCTCGTCGGCGTGATCACCGGCCACATGGCGCTGTCCCAGATCAAGCGCACGGGTGAGCAGGGCCGCGGTCTCGCGCTCGCCGGCACCATCGTCGGATACGTCGGGCTCGGGTTCATCCTTCTGCTCGTCCTGTTCTTCCTGTCCTTCCTGCCGCTGATCATCGGCAGCGCCACCACCGGCACGCTCTCCTGAGCCGCCGGTCGCGCATCGCCGCCTTTCGAGATCTCTTGCGATCGAGAAAGTGTTGATCCTCGCCGGAGCCGCCTCCCTCCATGCGGCGTACCCTTGTCCCATCGTGAACCGCTCGTCGAGGCCTCCATCCGCCACGTCGCTGCCCCGCGCACCCCGTGACGATTCCGGCGCGCGGTCAGCGCGTTACCTGGCGATGATGGGCGTGCGCGTCCTGTGCTTCGTGCTGATGGTGCTGATCACCCCCTACGGGTGGTACACCTGGGTGTTCGCCCTCGGCGCGGTCTTCCTTCCCTATGTGGCCGTGGTGTTCGCCAACGTCGGCGCGACCGACCGCGTGGCGCGCTCGGTGAATCCGGAGCGTCAGATCACGGCGCCGGTCGCCGCGGAGCCTGCGCCCGCCCCGACGGAGCGCGTGCTGCGCATCCAGGAGTCCGCCCCGCCTCCGCGGCGCGGAGAGGGCGAGTGAGCGGCGAGGTATCACCGCCGCAGTGCTCACGCGCGGGATGCCGCGCCGCGGCGTCGTGGCTGATCCGCTGGCGCAATCCCCGCATCCACGGCGCTGATCGCTGGAAATCGTGGGTGGCCTGCGACGAGCATCGGGACTATCTGCGCGAGTTCCTCGCCGCGCGCTCCTTCCCCCTCGATGTCTCCCCCCTCGCCCGGGAGGTCAGCGGCCCGTGACGGCGACCCGATCCTCCCCCCTCGTCCGTTGGACCGGGTACGCGCTCGTGGCTGTGCTCTTCGCGATCGCCTGCGCCTTCCTGTCGAACTGGCAGTTCTCGCGCAACGCCGAGCGCTCTGAGGAGCTGCGCGTCGTCGAGCAGAACTACGACGCCACACCCGTTCCGCTGAGTGAGATCGTCCCGGCCGGATCGGCTCTCGACCCCGACGACGAGTGGCGCCCTGTCGCGCTCGTCGGGCAGTACCTCCGCGATGAGCAACTGCTCGTGCGCAACCGACCCCACGGCGGCACCGCCGCTTTCGAGGTTCTCGTGCCCTTCCGGATGGAGGACGGCAGGGTCGTCCTGATCAATCGCGGCTGGGTTCCCCCGGGCGCCGATCAGGCCGAGCCCGATGCCGTCCCGGCTCCACCGGAAGGGACGGTGACGGTCGAGGCTCGCCTTCGACCGGAGGAGGCGGCGCCGCGGTCGGGTCGGTCGGCGCCGGAGGGCCAGGTGCCGACGATCAACATCGGGCTCGTCGCAGAGCGACTCCCCACCGACACGGCGAACGCCCTGCAGCCGTCGCTCTACGCGCTGATGTCCAGCGAGGATCCGGCGATCTCGCCTGCGCCGTCGCCTCTCGAGGTGCCCTCCGAGGATCCTGGTCCTCACCTGTCGTACGCGATCCAGTGGATCCTGTTCGCGATCATGGGGTTCATCTTCATCGGCTACATCATCCGCACCGAGCTCCGCCATCGCCGGGAGGATCGGGAGGATGACGGGACGGAGGCCTCCCCGGCCGACGTCGACGGACCTTCTCCGGTCATCGCCGAACCCCGCGGCACCCCGCGGGCGCGCCGCGGACGCCGCCGTGACCTCGACGCGAGCGAAGAGGACGCCCTGCTCGACGCTGCGGGCTCCGATCGTCGCGCCTGAAGCCACGCACGACGAAGGGCTGATCACGCCAGGGAGATCAACTCGGCGTAGTCGCGTCCCCAGATATCCTCGACCCCGTCCGGGAGGATGAGCACGCGCTCCGGGTTCAGGGCGTGCACCGCCCCCTCGTCGTGCGAGACGAGGACGACAGCCCCCTCGTAGTGCGCGAGGGCGTCGAGGATCTCCTCGCGCGACGCGGGGTCGAGGTTGTTGGTCGGCTCGTCGAGGAGGAGCACGTTGGCGCTGGAGACGACGAGCGTCGCCAGGGACAGCCGGGTCTTCTCCCCGCCCGAGAGCACACCGGCGGGCTTGAGCACATCGTCACCGGTGAAGAGGAACGATCCGAGGACCTTCCGCGCCTCGGTGGCGGTGATGTTCGGCGCCGCCGACATCATGTTGTCGAGCACCGACCGCGAGACATCGAGGTTCTCGTGCTCCTGCGCGTAGTAGCCGATCTTCAGTCCGTGCCCCGGGTCGACCTGCCCGGTGTCGGGTGCGTCCACCCCGGCCAGGATGCGCAGGAGCGTCGTCTTGCCGGCACCGTTCAGGCCCAGGACGACGACCTTCGAACCGCGATCGATGGCGAGGTCCACATCGGTGAAGATCTCCAGCGAGCCGTACGACTTCGACAGGCCGGCGGCGGTCAGCGGCGTCTTCCCGCACGAGGCGGGCTTCGGGAAGCGGAGCTTGGCGACCCGGTCTTCCTGGCGGACCTCGTCGAGGCCTGCCAGCATCTTCTCCGCCCGCGCGACCATCTGATGGGCGGCGGCCGCCTTCGAGGCCTTCGCGCCGAATCGGGCCGCCTGCTGCTGCAGCACGGTGGCCTTCTTCTCCACGTTCGCGCGTTCCTTCTTCCGACGCTCCTCGTCGGCGACCCGCTGTCGCAGGTAGTTCTTCCAATTCATGTTGTAGACGTCGATGACCTGACGGTTCGCGTCGAGATAGAACACGCGGTTCACCGTCTCGCCGACCAGCTCCACGTCGTGGGAGATGACGATGAGTCCGCCCTTGTAGCTCTTCAGGAACTCACGGAGCCACACCACGCTGTCGGCGTCGAGGTGGTTCGTCGGCTCGTCGAGGATCATCGTCCCGGCATCCGAGAACAGGATGCGGGCAAGCTCGATTCGGCGGCGCTGACCGCCGGACAGCGTCTTCAGCGGCTGATCGAGGATACGGTCGGGCAGCGACAGGTTGTGCGCGATCGAGGCGGCCTCGGCCTCGGCGGCGTACCCTCCGAGAGCTTCGAAACGCTCGGTGAGCTGCGCGTAGCGACGCATGGCGCGCGCGGCGAGGTCGGCATCGTCGGAGGCCATCGACACAGACGACTCCTGCATGCCGATGGCGATCGTTCCGAGGCCACGCGCATCGAGGATGCGCGTGCGGGCGAGCATCTCCGGATCACCGGAGCGGGGATCCTGAGGGAGGTAGCCGATCTCTCCCGACCGGTCGACCCGGCCGTCGGAGGGAAGCAGGTCGCCGGCGAGGACCTTGGTGAGCGTGGTCTTGCCGGCGCCGTTGCGGCCGACGAGGCCCACCTTGTCACCGTCGGACACCCGGAACGACACCTCGGACATCAGCACGCGGGCACCCACGCGGATCTCGAGGTCGTGTACGGCGAGCACGGCGAAGGTCCGATCGGTCAGCGGGGAGGGGAAAGGCCGAGTGGCCAGCATCCCAGTATACGACTGCGCCGGCTTCGCCTCAGCCGCCGGTGTCTTCTAGGCTGAGCGCATGTCATCGATCGCCGTCGCTCCCCGCCCTCGTCGCGTCCTCGCAGACGTCGTGGCGCGCCCTTCGTCCCGCACCCGCGCCTTCGCCGTCGACGCCGCGCTGGTGACCGCCGGTGCGCTGTTCGTCGCCGTGCTGGCGCAGGTGTCGATTCCGCTCCAGCCCGTGCCCATCACGGGGCAGACGCTCGGGGTGATCGTGGTGGGCGCCGCTCTCGGAGCGCGCCGCGGCGCCGCCAGCCTGACCGTCTATCTGCTCGCCGGACTGGCGGGCCTGCCCGTCTTCGCCGACTTCACCGGCACGATCGCGGCTGTCGCCAAACCCAGCTTCGGGTTCATCATCGGCTTCATCGCCGCGGCGGCCGTCGCGGGATGGTTCGCCGAGCGCGCCTGGGACCGACGGCCCGTTCTCGCGTTCCTCGGCTTCGCCGCGGCGAGCGCGATCCCGTTCCTCTTCGGCATCCCGTACATGGCCCTCATCCTGAACGTCGTCCTCGGGATGGAGCTGTCCTTCTGGCAGATCCTCGAGGCGGGACTCTTCCCCTTCATCGTGGGCGGCATCGTCAAGGCGGCGATCGCCGCCGCCCTCATCCCGGGCGCGTGGGCGCTCGTCCGCAGACTCGACCGCCGCTGACCCACGATCTCTCGACATCGAACGAAACCCCGGCCCCGCGGCCGGGGTTTCGTCATTCGGAACGGGCTCGCCCCACGGCTCAGGTAAAGTAAGGCTGTCCTAATCTCCTGGAGGCTTCCTTGACTCACTTCCGTGTGGCTGCAGCGCTCGGCGCCGGCCTCGTCGTCACCCTTTCGCTCGCCGGCTGCGCCGGTTCCGCCGCAACCGGCAGCAACGCCGATGCCCCGACGTCGGATGACGGCACCTTCCCGGTCACCATCACCCATGCCTTCGGTGAGACCACGATCGAGGAAGAACCCGAACGCGTGGCCGCTGTGGCCTGGGGGAATCACGAGGTGCCGCTGGCCCTGGGAATCGTGCCGGTCGGCATGAGCAAGGCGACCTGGGGCGACGACGACGGCGACGGAGTGCTGCCCTGGGTCGAGGACCAGCTGGCAGAGCTCGGAGCCGAGACCCCGGTGCTCTTCGACGAGACGGACGGGATCGACTTCGAGGCCGTCGCCGACACACAGCCCGACGTGATCCTCGCCGCCTACTCCGGACTCACTCAGGAGGACTACGACACCCTGACCAAGATCGCGCCTGTCGTCGCCTATCCCGAGGTGGCCTGGGGCACGTCCTATGAGGAGATGATCGAGCTCAACTCCGCCGCTCTCGGGCGCGAGGCGGAGGGCGCCGCTCTCATCGACGACCTGCACGCGCAGGTGGACGAGGCGCTGGCGGCGCACCCGGGCCTGGCCGACGCGAAGGTGCTGTTCTCCTACCTCGATCCGGCCGACCTCAGTCAGATCGGCTTCTACACCGCACTGGACACGCGGCCCGGCTTCCTCGCTTCCCTCGGGATGCCGCTGCCGGCCACCGTGGAGGAGATGTCGGCCGACTCCGAGGAGTTCTACCTCAGCGTCAGCGCCGAAGAGGCCGACCGCTTCGACGATGTCGATGTCTTCGTCACCTACGGCGATCCGCACGGAGAGCTCGTGGCGCAGCTGCAGGCCGACCCGCTGCTCTCCCAGATCCCCGCGATCGCTGACGGCAACATCGCCGTCCTCGAGAACAGCACGCCCCTCGCCGCCTCGGCGAACCCGTCCCCGCTGTCGATCGGCTGGGGCATCGACGAATACTTCGCGCTGCTCTCCGACGCCGTGAACTGATTCGCGCCGCCCCCCGATCGTGACGACGACCTCCCTCGCGCCCGCGCCCCGGCCGGACGCCGCCCCTGCGCGGCGCCCGGCCGGGGTGCGGTGGGCGTGGCTCGGCGGATCGATCGCCCTCCTGGTGGTGCTGTGCGCGGCGTCGATCGCCTTCGGCGCCCGCGACATCTCCCCCGCGGAACTCCTCGCTGCCGTGACCGGGCAGACGGACACGGTCGGCGAAGCCGCGGTGGTCGCACGCATCCCCCGCACGGTGCTCGCCGTCGTCGTCGGGGCCGCCCTCGCCCTCGCGGGGGCGACGATGCAGGCGGTCACCCGCAATCCCCTCGCCGACCCGGGGATCCTCGGAGTCTCCGGCGGGGCCGCGCTGGCGGTCGTGATCGGACTCGCGTTCTTCGGCGTCAGCGATTCATGGAGCACGATGGGCCTCGCCATCGCCGGCGCCGGAGCGGCCGCCGTCTTCGTCTACGCCGTCGGTTCCCTCGGCCGTGGCGGCGCGACCCCGCTGAAGCTGGCTCTGGCCGGAGCCGCGGTCTCGGCCGCCTTCGCCTCCCTGGTGAGCGCCATCCTCCTCCCCCGTGTGGATGTCATGGAGAGCTTCCGCTTCTGGCAGATCGGCGGGGTGGGCGGGGCCACCTGGGATCGGGTCCTCGCGGTCCTCCCCGTCCTCGCCCTCGGCGCACTGATCTGCCTCATCACCGCGCGCGGCATGAACTCGCTGGCCCTCGGCGACGACCTCGCGGCCGGACTCGGCGAGAACGTCGGCCGGACACGTCTGGTGTCCTCGGCGGGTGCGGTCATCCTCTGCGGAGCCGCGACCGCAGTGGCCGGGCCGATCGGGTTCGTGGGCCTTGTCGTCCCGCACCTCTGCCGCCTGATCATCGGCACGGACCACCGGTGGCTGCTTCCTCTCTCGGCTGTCGTCGGCGCCGATCTGCTTGTTCTCGCCGACGTCGTCGGCCGGGTCGTCGCCCGGCCCGAGGAGATCGACGTCGGCATCCTGACAGCGCTCATCGGCGCGCCGTTCTTCATCTGGATCGTCCGACGACAGCGGGTGCGTGAGCTGTGACCGACATCCGGAGCACCCCCGAATCCCGGCTCACCGCCGTCGCCGCGCGTGCGGCGGCGATCGCGGGTGGGCGCCGACGCCGAGCCCGGCGCCGCCTCACGGTCATCGGTTCCCTGGCGGTCGCCATCGCGGTGATCTTCCTGCTGTCGCTCATGATCGGCAACACCTTCTACGATCCGGCGGAGGTCCTCCGCGTCATCCTCGGTGAACAGGTCACGGGCGCGTCGTTCACCGTCGGCGAGCTCCGCCTCCCCCGGGCTCTGCTGGGCCTCGTCGCCGGTGTGGCGTTCGGAATGGCCGGGGTCACCTTCCAATCCCTCCTGCGCAACCCGCTCGCCTCCCCCGACATCATCGGCATCAGCTCGGGGGCCAGTGCGGCTGCGGTCATCGGCATCGTCATGCTGTCGCTGTCGGAGACGGCGGTCTCGCTCCTCGCCCTCGGCGGAGCGCTGGCGACCGCCCTGGCGATCTGGCTGCTCTCGCACAAGAACGGTTTCGCCGGGACGCGGCTGATCCTCATCGGCATCGGAGTCGCGGCGATGCTCGACAGCGTCATCACGTACGTCCTGTCCCGGGCCGCGGCCTGGGACCTCCAGGTCGCGATGAGGTGGCTGACCGGCAGCCTCAACGGCGCTGACTGGCAGACCCTCGCACCGGTCCTCATCGCCGCGGTCATCCTCATCCCGCTGATGATCGGCCAGTCCCGCAACCTCGGCGTCCTGCAACTGGGAGACGACACCGCCGCGGGCCTCGGCGTCGCCCTCACGCGCAGCCGACTCCTCCTCATCGTCGCCGCCGTCGCCCTGCTGGCCTTCGCCACGGCGGCGACTGGACCCATCGCCTTCGTGGCGTTCATGGCCGGGCCGATCGCCGCACGCCTCGTCGGGCCTGCTGGCTCGCTGCTGATCCCCGCCGGCCTCGTCGGCGGCCTCCTGGTCCTGTGCGCCGACCTCCTCGGCCAGTACGCGTTCGAGAACCGTCTGCCGGTGGGTGTCATCACCGGCATCCTCGGCGCTCCCTATCTCGTCTACCTCCTCATCAGGACGAACCGCTCCGGAGGCTCGCTATGACCACCACCCACTGCCTCGCCGCCGAGGGGCTGACCCTCTCCTACGGGGAGCGGACGATCGTGCGCGCGCTCGACCTCGTCGTCCCACCCGGGCAGGTCACGGCGATCATCGGCGCGAACGGGTGCGGCAAGTCGACCCTGCTCCGGGCGCTCTCCCGCCTGATCGCGCCGCGCGCGGGGCAGGTGGTCCTCGACGGCAAGACGCTGCAGAGCCGCAGGGCGAAAGAGGTCGCGAGGATGCTGGGACTCCTCCCGCAGAGCCCCGTCGCCCCGGAGGGCATCGCCGTGGCCGATCTCGTCGGCCGCGGCCGCCATCCCCATCAGCGCCCGCTCGCGCGCTGGAGCGCACGGGATTTCCAGATCGTCGCCGAGGCGCTCGAGGCGACCGGGACCAGCGATCTCGCCGACCGCCCGATGGACGAACTCTCCGGAGGTCAGCGCCAGCGGGTGTGGATCGCGATGGCGCTTGCGCAGGAGACCGACATCCTGCTGCTGGACGAGCCGACCACCTTCCTCGACGTCGCGCACCAGATCGAGGTCCTCGACCTGCTCACCGATCTGAACCGAGAACGCGGCACGACGATCGTGATGGTGCTCCACGACATGAACCTCGCCGCGCGCTACGCCGATCATCTCTTCGCCCTCCGCGACGGCCGCATCGTCGCCGAGGGGGCGCCTCGCGACATCCTCACCCGGGAACTGATCGAGGAGGTCTTCGATCTGGATGCCGTCGTGATCGACGATCCGGTGTCCGGCGCCCCGATCGTGCTCCCCCGCGGCCGCCACCACGCGACCCGCGCCGCCGCCCGCTCCGTCACGGAGGATTCCCGATGAGCGTCATGCGCTTCTTCCGCGTGCGCGTCTCGCGCATCACAGATGTGACCCCGAGCTTCCGCCGGTTCACCTTCGTCGGCGACGACCTCGATCAGTACGGGGATCCGGGCTACGACCAGCGGGTCAAGGTGGTCTTCCCCGCCGCCGGTCTCCCCCTCGATGCGATGCCCACGGACGAGGACTGGTACACGCGCTGGCGCGCCCTGCCCGAGGGTCAGCGCGTGCCGTTTCGCACCTACACCACCCGCGCCGTGCGACACGCGGAACGCGAAGTCGACATCGACATGGTGTCCCACGAGGTGTCCGGTCCCGCGTCCGCATGGATCGCCTCCGCCGCGGAGGGCGATGAGGTGCTGATCCTCGCTCCGACGACGGCGCATCGGGGCATCAGCCCCGGGGTCGACTTCGTCCCGCCCCGGCACACCGAGAACATCCTGCTGGCCGGCGACGAGACTGCGGCTCCCGCGATCGCGGTGATCCTCGAGCAGCTCGCACCGGACGCACGCGGTGTCGTGGCGGTCGAGGTGCCCCACGAGGAGGATGCCGCCTATCTTCCCCGCCATCCCGGCTTCGACTACGTCGTCGCCGCACGCGGCGAGGGTCCCCGCCACGCCCACCTCGTCGCCGCCGTCGAAGACGCCGTGGAGCGTCTGGCCCCCGCCGGGCGCGGGGGCGAGATCGAGGAGATCGACATCGATGAGGGGATCCTCTGGGAGGTTCCGCGTACGGCCAAGGGGGGCGCGGCGCTCAAGCGGGCGCCGCTGTACTCCTGGCTGGCCGGCGAGGCGGGCGCGATCAAGGCCCTCCGGCGTCACCTCGTCGCCGAGCAGGGAGTGGACAGGCGTGCCGTGGCCTTCATGGGTTACTGGCGACTGGGTCGTGCCGAGAACTGAGGCGCGCGGCTGACCAGAACGACGGCGGTCTCAGGCGCCGGTCGCCGGCCGCGCCTCGTGTGCGTGACCGAGGCGGAGGCCCGGGACCAGAGCCGCGAGCGCGAGCAGCGTGCCGATCACGAACACGGCGGGGAACCCGGCATCCGTCCCGGCCAGGAGGGTGAAGACCAGCCCCATCACGGCGATGGATGACGCCGAACCGACGGCGTCCGAGATGGACAGCGCCGAGGAGTTGAAGCCCTGGTTCTGCGGTGTTGAGTACGCCAGCGTCAGCACCGTCAGCCGCGGGTACATCAGTCCCATCCCCGCGCCCGCGAAGCTCCATCCGGCAATCAGGATCGCGGGGTCCAGGCCCAGCAGCGCCGTCGCCACCGCGACGAGGAGCGAACCGACCAGCAGCGCGGTGCCGATCAGGGTGATGCGGGTGTTTCCCAGGCGGTCTCCGACCCGGCCCTGGACCTCCGCCGCCGCCGCCCACGCCAGCGCCGCGGCGGTGAGCCCGAGTCCCGCCCAGGTCGGTGAGAAGCCGTAATCGTCGATGAGCAGGTAGGGGATGTAGATCTCGGCCCCGAACAGGGCTCCCGCGATGAGTCCGCGCATCAGGACCACGCTGGGAAGACCCCGGGCGGCGCGCAGCGCACCGGCGGGCAGCAGTGGGCGCGCGGCCAGGGCGATGACGACGACGGAGACGGCCACCGCGGCCCACGCCCACCCACCGAGTTCACCGGCGAGGCTGAGCCCCAGCGCTCCGACGGCGACGACGAGGGCGCACACGAGCCGGGGCCACACCCGCCCCGTGGCGGGTTCGTCGGTGCCCAGGGGAAGACCGTGCAGCCGCAGCACCACGAGCAGGTAGGCGATGAGGGTGAGCGCCGCGACACCGAGGAACACCCAGCGCCAGTGCAGGAACTCTGCCACCGCCCCGGCCAGGAAGGGGCCGATGAGCGAGGGGACGACCCACGCGGCCGAGAAGGCGGCGAAGACGCGTCCATGCACGATCGCGGGGTACACGCGTGCGACGACGACATACAGGGCGACCGTCTGCCCGCCGGTTCCGAGCCCCTGCACGAGTCGTCCGGCGACGAGGGCCGGCATGTCGGGAGCGAGCCCGGCGATGAGAAGACCGATCACGAACAAGCCGACCGCGGTGCTCAGGGGCGCCAGCACACCGCCGCGATCGCACCAGGCACCCACCACCACCATGCCGATGACACTGGTCGCGAGGGTTCCGGCGAAGGCGACGGCGTACAGCCGGTCGCCGTCGAGGTCGGCGCTGACGACCGGCATCACCGTGGTCACCGCGAGCGCCTGGGTCGCCGCGAGGAAGATCAGGGCGACCGCGCCGACGGTGACCCAGAGGAACGGCCGGCCCCAGACGGACGAGGGTGCGACCGCGAGCGGAGCACGCGGCGAGGTCATGCCGGTACGAGTGCGCCGACCCGCGCGATGGCCTCGCGCAGCACGTCGGGATCGCAGCCGAAGTTGATCCGCACGTGGCTCCTGCCCTCTGCACCGAACTGCGGACCGAAATGGAACGCGACCCGGGCGTCCCGGAGGATCCGTCGCGCCGGGTCCTCCCCCCAGCCGTACGCGCTCAGATCCACCCAGCCGAGGTATCCCGCGGGAGGGATGCGGAAGCGGGCGAGCGGGAGGTGATCGGCGAGGAGATCCTCCAGCAGCCGGCGATTGACATCGAGGCGGACGAGCAGCGCGTCCAGCCAGTCGTCGCTGTCGGTGAACGCGGCGATCGCCGCGTGCGCACCGAAGATTCCCGTCCGCCATTCGACTTCGACGGGAAGCGACCGGAGCGTGCCGAAGCGTTCAGGGGTCGCCGCGACCATGATCGCGCACTTGAGACCTGCGAGGTTGAAGGCCTTGCTGGCGCTCACCAGAGCGAATCCGACCGATGCCGCGGTGTCGGAGACGGCCAGGAACGGCACGAACCCGGCGTCGGGCTGCGCCAGGGGCGCGTGGATCTCGTCGCTGATCACGACGGCGTCGTGAGTCGCGGCGAGGGCGGCCAGTCGCTCCAGGGTGCGCCGGGCATGGACGGTCCCGGTGGGGTTGTGGGGATGGCAGAGCAGGACTGCGCGCGCCCCCGCCGCAAGAGCCGCGTCGACACCGGCGAGGTCGATCTCCGGCCCCTCCCGGCCGTCGACGAGAGGGACCCGTTCGACGACCGCGCCGGCCTCGGCCACCGCGTCGAAGAACGGCGGGTAGACCGGCGGCATGACGACCACCCGGTCACCCGGCCGGGTGACCCGACGCAGGATCTCGACGACCCCCATCATCACGTCACAGGTGGTGCGCATGAGGGTGGGGTCCGGATGCCACCCGAAACGCCGCCCGGCGAAACCCGCGTACGCCTCGCGCACGCCGGACGCCGGCGCGGTGTATCCGGTGTCTCCGAGCTCGACGGCGCGGCGGAGCCGCGAGGAGATCGCCGGGGCCAGCGGGAAGTCGGTCTCGGCGACGAACAGGGGAAGCACGTCGGCGGGGTAGGCCCGCCACTTCGCGCTGGTTCGCTCCCTCAGCGCTTCGAGCGGGAGGGCGTCGAGGGGCTGCACCCCTGCGTCAGATCGCGAAACCGAGGGCGCGCATCATGTCGCGCCCGTCGTCGGTGATCCGCTCGGGGCCCCACGGCGGCATCCACACCCAGTTGATGCGGAACCGCTCGACGACCTCGTCCAACGCCTGAGCGGTCTGCTCTTCGAGGACGTCGGTCAGCGGGCATCCGGCCGACGTGAGCGTCATGTGGATGACGAGGGCATCGTTCTCGTCATCCCAGGCGAGGTCGTAGATGAGACCCAGGTCGACGACGTTGATCCCCAGTTCGGGGTCCATCACGTCCTTCAGGGCTTCGGTGACCTCGTCGAACTTCTCCGGGCTGAGCGTCGCGGTCATGGCTGCATCCTACGCGCGGTCATTTCAGGCGTCGACCGGCGTCTGGTCGCCGATGAAGCGGTCGTAGCCCTCTTCCTCGAGCCGCTCCGCGAGCTCGGGACCGCCTTCTTCCGCGATCCGGCCGTTCACCATGACGTGGACGAAGTCGGGCCGGATGTAGCGGAGGATCCGGGTGTAGTGCGTGATGAGCAGCACACCGAGGCCGGTGTTCTCCTTCGCGCGGTTCACACCCTCCGAGACGATCTTCAGGGCATCGACGTCGAGGCCTGAGTCGGTCTCGTCGAGGACGGCGATCTGCGGCTTCAACAGCTCGAGCTGAAGGATCTCGTGGCGCTTCTTCTCACCACCGGAGAACCCCTCGTTGACGTTGCGCTGGGCGAACTTCGGATCGATGCGCAGGCCCTTCATCGACGCCTTGACGTCCTTCGTCCACGTCCGGATCGCCGGCGCCTCGCCGTCGATCGCGGTCTTGGCGGTGCGCAGGAAGTTCGTCACCGTGACGCCCGGGATCTCCACCGGGTACTGCATCGCGAGGAAGAGACCGGCACGCGCGCGCTCGTCGACCGACATCTCCAGGACGTCTTCGCCGTCGAGGGTGATCGAGCCGCTGGTGACGGTGTACTTCGGGTGCCCGGCGACGGTGTACGCGAGCGTCGATTTGCCGGAGCCGTTGGGCCCCATGATGGCGTGGGTCTCGCCGGTGCGGACGGTCAGGGTCACGCCGTTGAGGATCGGGGTGGTCCCGGCGTCGGTCTCGACCGTGACATGGAGGTCGCGGATCTCGAGCACAGTCATCAGATGTCCTTCTTCACATTCGGGTCGATGAGTACGTCGTCGCCGTCGATGGTCACCTCGAAGACCGGGACGGGTTCGTACGCGGGGAGGTTCAGCGGTTTGCCGGTACGCAGCGAGAACGCCGAGCCGTGAGCCCAGCACTCGAGCGTGTCGCCGTCGACGAATCCCTCGGCGAGGGAGATGTCGCCGTGCGTGCAGGTGTCTCCGATGGCGTGCACCTCGCCGGCGGCGTCGAGGACGAGGGCGATGGCCACGCCCTCCACCTCCACACGAAGCGCGGTGTCCTGCTCGAGGTCGCTGAGGGCACAGACGCGGGTCGCGCTCACGCGGCCGCTCCTTCCTCGAGCTCGCGCTCGATGGCCGCCATCAGCTCGTCCTCCAGCGTCGGGATGCCGATGCGCTGGACGATCTCGCCGAGGAAGCCCAGAACGACCAGGCGCCGCGCCTCGGCCTCGGGGATGCCCCGGGCCTGCAGGTAGAACAGCTGCTCGTCGTCGAAGCGACCGGTGGCGCTCGCGTGACCGGCTCCGGCGATGTCGCCGGTCTCGATCTCGAGGTTCGGGATCGAGTCGGCGCGGGCGCCGTCGGTGAGGACGAGGTTGCGGTTGGCCTCGTAGGAGTCCGTTCCCACGGCGTTGCGACCGATGAGCACGTCGCCGATCCAGACGCTCCGGGCGCTCTCACCCTGGAGTGCACCCTTGTACAGCACGTCGCCGACGGTGTGCGGGCCCTTGTGGTGGAGGTAGACCTGACTCTCGAGGTGCTGTCCCGAGTCCGAAAACGACACGCCGTAGAGCTGAGCGCGAGACCCGGGGCCGGCGAGCTCCACCGACGGGTTCACCCGCACGACGGAGCCACCCAGGCTCACCACGACATGCGTGAGGGCGCCATCCCGCTCGACGCGCGCCTGGTGCGCTGCTGCGTGCACCGCGTCGTCGTCCCAGCGCTGGACCGACACGACGGTCAACGCGGCGCCGTCGCGGACGATGATCTCGACGTTCTGCGCGAGGAGCGCCGGCCCGGCGTGCCGCAGCAGGACGGTGCCGCGGGCGTGGGGCTCTGCCTCGATGACCAGGTGCGTGAAGGTGGCCGCGGTGTCTGCGACGACGTCGACGACGACGGGGTCGGACAGCTCGACGCCGGATGTGAGCCGGATGCGGGTGGCCTCGGGTGTGCGCACCCAGGCCAGAGCCGCAGGGTAGTCCTCGGGTGTGAACACCTCACCGCGCGGGGCGGAACCGGGGGCGAGGCTATCGACCTCCACGCCGACATGCTCACCGACGGTGATGCCCGCTGTCCGCGTCGCCGCGGCATCCGTCTGCCACAGCGGCGCGAGCCGCTCGATCGGGGTGTGCTTCCAGTTGACCTCGCGGCCCGTCGGCGCGCCGAAATCAGCCGGATCGTAGGACTGCGGACGCTCGGAGCGGGTCTGGATGGGGACGACGCCCCATCCCCCGTCGGTGTGCGCTGTGGATCCCGGCACCGCGACGGGTGCCTGCGTGGTGGAGCTCATTCAGCCGACGCTGCCTTCCATGCCCATCTCGATGAGCTTGTTCAGTTCCATCGCGTACTCCATCGGCAGTTCTCGCGCGATGGGCTCGATGAACCCGCGGACGATCATGGCCATCGCCTCGTCCTCCGGAAGCCCACGGCTCATGAGGTAGAAGAGCTGCTCCTCGCTGACCTTCGACACCGTCGCCTCGTGACCGAGCTGCACGTCGTCGACGCGGATGTCGATCGCCGGGTAGGTGTCGGATCGTGAGATGGTGTCGACCAGGAGCGCGTCGCATCGGACGGTGTTGGCCGAGTGATGCGCGTTGGCATCGACCCGCACCTCGCCGCGGTAGCCGGCGCGACCGCCGCCCCGGGCGATCGACTTCGACACGATCGAAGACTGCGTGTACGGCGCCATGTGGATCATCTTCGCGCCGGCGTCCTGGTGCTGGCCGGGACCGGCGAACGCGACCGAGAGCGTCTCGCCCTTCGCGTGCTCGCCCACCAGGAAGATCGACGGGTACTTCATCGTCACCTTCGAGCCGATATTGCCGTCGACCCACTCCATCGTCGCGCCCTCATGGGCGACGGCGCGCTTGGTGACGAGGTTGTAGACGTTGTTCGACCAGTTCTGGATCGTGGTGTACCGCACGCGGGCGTTCTTCTTCACGATGATCTCGACCACGGCCGAGTGGAGGGAGTCGCTCTTGTAGATCGGCGCGGTGCAGCCCTCGATGTAGTGGACGTACGAGCCCTCGTCGGCGATGATCAGGGTCCGCTCGAACTGACCCATGTTCTCGGTGTTGATCCGGAAATACGCCTGCAGCGGGATGTCGACGTGCACCCCCTTGGGGACGTAGACGAACGAGCCTCCCGACCACACCGCGGTGTTCAGGGCGGCGAACTTGTTGTCACCGGCGGGGATCACGGTGCCGAAGTACTCCTCGAAGAACTCCGGGTGCTCCCGCAGCGCGGTGTCGGTGTCCATGAAGATGACACCCTGGCGCTCCAGGTCCTCCTGGATCTGGTGGTAGACCACCTCGGACTCATACTGGGCCGCGACCCCGGCGACCAGACGTGCCCGCTCCGCCTCGGGGATCCCGAGACGCTCATAGGTGTTCTTGATGTCCTCGGGAAGGTCCTCCCAGGACTGCGCCTGCTTCTCGGTCGAGCGCACAAAGTACTTGATGTTGTCGAAGTCGATCTCCGACAGGTCGGCGCCCCAGGTGGGCATGGGCTTGCGCCCGAACAGCTGATACCCCTTCAGGCGGTTCTTCAGCATCCATTCGGGTTCGCTCTTCATCGCGGAGATGTCACGCACCACCGCCTCACTGATGCCACGACGGGCGCTGGCTCCGGCGGCGTCTGCGTCGTGCCATCCGAATTCGTACACCCCCAGGCCTTCGAGCTCCGGGCGATCGATCAGTACATCCGACATCGTCACACTCTCCTCTAGGGGCCCCAACGAATGTCTCCGTTCCGACATTCCCGCTTCCTCGGGGGAGAAAACGGAAGGGGATGTCAAGGGCTGGGCCCTCTCCTGGCGTCGCGCTGGGCGCCTAAACTGTTCGGAAGGGGTTGCGCCCGACGGCGCGCGACCGAACCCCTCGATTCTACAGGTCCCGCCCTCGCCCCGGCCCGCGCCGGGCGTCAGGCGGCATCCGACCCAGGAGGTCCCCATGTCCGCGCCCGCGCTCGTTCCCCCACGTCCGCGCCGGCCGGCGAACGGGATCAGTCGGCCGCTGCGCGTCTTCGCGTGGCTGTCCTTCCTCGCCGAAGTCCTCATCATCGGCACGGGCGGGGCCGTGCGGTTGACCGGTTCGGGGCTCGGCTGCCCCACCTGGCCGCGCTGCACCGCGGAATCGATCGTCCCCACCCCCGAGATGGGGATCCACGGCGTGATCGAGTTCGGGAACCGGACACTCACCGGCCTCGTCGGCATCCTCGCACTCGCCGTGGTGCTCCTGATCGTGCTGCGCACCGGCGGCCGCAAGGCCCTCACCGCATCTCTGTGGTTCGCGGCCGGCGGAATCCTGGGGGCCGCAGCCGTCCTCGCGCTCGGCGTCGCGCTGGATTTCCCGGCGGGACCGCTCGCCAACGGCGTCCTGCTCGCCGCGGTGATCGCGGCCGCTGTCCGCTCGGTGCGCACCACTCCGGCGAGACGAGACCTCGTGCTGCTCGCCTGGCTGGTGCTGATCGGCGTCGTCGCGCAGGCTCTCGTCGGGGGCATCACGGTGCTCACGGGCCTGAACCCGTTCATCGTCGGTTTCCACTACGTCGTCTCCGTCGTCCTCGTGTGCGTCACCGCCGCCTTCCTCGCCCGGATGAACCGGCCCGAGCTGCCGCGCGAATCCGCCGTCCCCGTGTGGCTGCGATGGACGGCGCGCGGCGCGGTCGCCGCTCTCGTGGTCACGATCGTCTTCGGCATCCTGACCACCGGTGCCGGCCCGCACTCGGGTGACGCCGCCGCCGGCCGGAGCGGATTCGACGCCGAACTCCTCGAACACGTCCACGCCTGGCCGAGCTACGCGCTGTTCGCCCTGACGATCGCGCTGTTCGTCGGCGCCTGGCGACAGCGCGACCGGACCCCCCTCCTCGCGCGGTGGAGCATCGTCCTGCTCGGGGCGGAAGTGGTCCAGATCGCCGTGGGTCTCTTCCAGGCCCGGAACGGTCTGCCGATCCTCGCGGTGGGTGTCCACATGGTGCTCGCCGCTCTCACCGCCGCGGCCATGACCGCGGTGGTGCTGCACCTCACCCGGCCGGTCACCGACTCACCGATCCTCGACGTGCGTGCCGCGTCGGACGCCCGCGCCGGCGTCGGCGCCTGACGCCCTCCCCGGCTCCCAACGCCCCGCCCCGCAATCTCGCGCGCGGGCACGCCCCTTCCGCTTCGCGGGCGCGCTCCCTGTTCGTTCGCCCAGCGCTTCTTCCGTCCCTTCCTCGGCGATTCGCCGAACCTCGGACGCATCGGTCGAGGGCGACCGCGGGAAGGAAGATCTCCGCGTCAACGTGCGAGGTGCAGGCCCTACGCGATCGCGTCGAGGATCCGGCGCTGCACCGCAGGCCACTCCTCGAGCATCTCCGAGTACCCCACCCGGATGACGTGGTAGCCGAGGAGCATCAACTCGGCATCATGGGCGTTGTCCCGCGCCCGCTGGGCACCGACGTGGTGTCCTCCGTCGAGCTGGACCACCAGGCGGTCGCCGATGAGGAAGTCCACCGGACGGCCCGCGAGCCACACCTGCGGCGTGATCGGGATCGGCAACCAGCGGAGCCTGACGACGAAGAGCGTCTCGAGACCGGAGTCCGCGAACGGCCGCGCTTCGGCGAGCAGGCGGCGGGCAGCCGGCGGAAGGGGCGTTCGGGCCAGGACGGCGGGATCGACAAGACGCAGACGGAGCGCCGATTCCCAGATCACAAGGGCTTGCTCGTGCGGGACGCACGACGCGACCAGGACGAGGGCATTCGGGAGCGGATCCACGAGGTCATCAGGATCTCGCTGCACCACGGGTCGGGCCCAGTGCACAGTGGCACGGTCGGGCCGCGGGCCGGTGGCATGAGGTCCGCACGCGACGTGGCAGCGATCCTCGGTGAGCACCCAGAGCCCATACCGTCGGGCGGCGGTGACGCAGGTGAGGACGACGCCCCATCGGGCTGCGGCGACCAGTTCGACGTCGGCACCGGGCGCGGCAACCCAACCGCGACGCAGCGGCTGCAGCAGTCCTTCGTCCCGCGCGGTCCTCAACGCGTGTCGGCTCACCCCTTCGTCCAGCAGGCGCGCGGTGCGCGCAACGCCCCCGAGAGCGACGAAGGTCTGGGCGAGGTGCTCGAGCTGGCGCGCCGTCTTGAGGGTTATCACGGCTCGATGTTGCTCTGATCCCGGCGGCGAGATCAGGGACGCAGGCGGATCTGGGGACTGACGGGCGCACTCCTCCCCTGTGCAGGAATGGACGCGCGTGCAGCACTTGCGGTGATCTACCGTCCCTCGGTCGGATCCGCCTCGTCGAACCGTGGCACGCTCGATCCCCGCGACACCGACGCGCGGGCGCTGGTGCGAAACCGCACGGACGCGCCATCCAAGGTCGGCGCAACCGTGCGAGTCAGTCAGGCGCGCGCGAGACGGAACCCGCGGGTCAGAAGGGCAGCAGCGGGTCGACGGCGATCGCGACGAAGAGCAGGGTGAGGTAGGAGATCGAGGCGTGGAAGACGCGCATCGGCCGGGGCTCGGTGCCGCGCACCGCGCGGTTGTACAGGCGGTGCGACTCGTAGATGAACCAGCCGCCGAACACGACGGCCGACACCGTGTAGACCAGCCCCATCCCGGCGACGGGGATCAGCAGCAGCGAACACGCCACCGTGGCCCAGGCGTAGAGGATCACCTGCAGCCCGACCTGCGACCCGGTGCGGGTGGCGCCGAGCATGGGGACATCGACGTCGGCGTAGTCGCCGCGATACTTCATCGACAGCGGCCAGTAGTGCGGCGGCGTCCACAGGAACACCAGCAGGAACAGCACGAAGGGCGTCCACGAGAGCGACCCGGTCACCGCGGTCCAGCCGATGAGCACCGGGAAGCAGCCGGCGATGCCGCCCCAGACGATGTTCTGCTCGGTGCGGCGCTTGAGGATCATCGTGTAGATCACGACGTAGAAGAAGATGGCACCCGCCGACAGACCGGCAGCCAGGACGTTGGTCGTCAGCAGGAGCCAGAGGGTGGATGCCACGGCGAGCGACCAGGCGAACACCAACGCGCCGCGCGGGGTGACCTCGCCCGTCACGAGGGGACGGTTCTCGGTGCGCTGCATATGGGCGTCGATGTCGCGGTCGAGGTACATGTTGAACGCCGCGGCCGATCCGGCGCTCAACGAGCCGCCGATGACGGTGGCCAGGACCAGCCAGAGATCGGGCAGGCCGTTCTGCGCGAGGATCATCACCGGGACGGTGGTGACGAGAAGCAGCTCGAGGACGCGAGGCTTGGTCAGCGCGATGTACGCGCGGACGGTGCGACCCGGAGACGGGCGGTGGTGCGTGATCGCGCCACCGGCGGCCGTTGACATGTCCATCGTCCCCCGTTGCGAGCCTCGAGAAAGTCCCCCTCGAGTCTAGGTCATGGCACGCGGACTCCGTCCCGCCGCAGGACCGGTAGCGCGATCGTCGAGAGATGTCAACGCCCGGCCACGACCTGTCACAGTCGCTCGCCCGGATGTGCCGCTTCGCTATGCTGAAGCCACACGCGCGCCCCGCGCCCAATCCCCCGAACCTCACCGGTCTTCGCCGTGGATTGCCCGGCGTCGGGACGCACCCTCGAGAAAGGCGGCCCGGTGTCGGAACTGCGGTGGGAAGAGATCGATCGGCGCGCGGTGGACACCGCCCGAGTCCTGGCGGCGGACGCCGTGGAGAAGGTCGGCAACGGTCATCCCGGCACCGCGATGAGCCTGGCCCCGGCGGCGTACCTCCTCTACCAGCGCGTGATGAACCACGACCCGGCCGAGACGCGCTGGCCCGGGCGTGACCGTTTCATCCTCTCCGCGGGCCACAGCTCGCTGACGCAGTACGTGCAGCTGTACCTCGGAGGCTTCGGACTCGAGCTCGACGACCTCAAGACGCTCCGGACCTGGGGGTCGAAGACCCCGGGCCACCCCGAGTTCGGTCACACCGACGGCGTGGAGATCACCACGGGTCCGCTCGGGCAGGGCCTGGCCTCGTCCGTCGGCTTCGCCTATGCGCAGCGATTCGAGCGCGGGCTGTTCGATCCCGAGACCCCGGCCGGCGAGTCCCCCTTCGACCACCACATCTACGTCATCGCCTCCGACGGCGACCTGCAGGAGGGCGTCACGTCCGAGGCGTCGTCGCTGGCCGGGCATCAGAACCTGGGCAACCTCGTCGTCATCTACGACTCCAACCAGATCTCGATCGAGGACGACACCAACGTCGCCTTCACCGAGGACGTCGCGAAGCGGTACGAGTCGTACGGATGGCACGTCCAGACGGTCGACTGGAAGAAGACCGGTCAGTACGTGGAGGATGCCGCTGAGCTGTACGACGCGATCGAGCAGGCCAAGGGCGAAACCGACCGGCCGTCGATCATCATCCTGAAGACCATCATCGGGTGGCCCTCGCCGGGCAAGCAGAACACCGGCAAGATCCACGGCTCCGCGCTGGGCGCCGACGAACTGCGCGCCACCAAGGAGGTCCTCGGCTGGAACCCGGATGAGACCTTCGTGGTGCCGGACGACGTGCTCGCCCACACCCGGTCGCTCCGGGAGCGCGGCGCCGCGGCGCGCGCCGCGTGGCAGGAGAAGTTCGACGCGTGGGCCGCCGCCCACCCCGACCGCAAGGCCCTCTGGGACCGCGTCCAGGCGCGCGAGCTGCCCGCCGACATCCGCGAGGCGCTGCCCGTGTTCGCCGCCGGCAAGGACGTCTCCACGCGCGCCGCCTCCGGTCAGGTCATCAACGCGCTGGCAGCACAGCTCCCCGAGCTGTGGGGCGGCTCGGCCGACCTCGCCGAATCCAACCTCACCACGATCAAGGACGCGAAGTCCTTCATCCCCGAGGTGTGGTCCACGCACGAGTGGTCGGGCGACCCCTTCGGCCGGGTGCTCCACTTCGGCATCCGCGAGCACGCGATGGGCGCGATCGTCAACGGCATCGTGCTCCACGGGCCCACCCGCGCCTTCGGCGGCACCTTCCTCATCTTCAGCGACTACATGCGCCCGTCGGTGCGGCTGGCCGCGCTGATGGACATCCCGTCGCTGTTCGTCTGGACCCACGACTCGATCGCCCTGGGCGAGGACGGTCCGACGCACCAGCCGATCGAGCAGCTCGCGGCGCTGCGCGCCATCCCGAACTTCACCCTCGTGCGCCCGGCCGACGCCAACGAGACGGCCGTGGTGTGGCTGGAGCTGCTCCGCCGCCACGCCGGGCCCGCGGGTCTCGCGCTGACGCGCCAGAACATCCCCGTGTTCGAGCGCGGCGACGGCGAGGCCTCGGGCGACACCCTCGCTTCGGCCGACGGCGCCGCACGCGGCGCCTACGTGCTGGCAGACGCTCCCGACGGACGCCCCGACGTCATCCTCATCGCGACGGGGTCCGAGGTGCAGCTGGCCGTGGCCGCACGCGAGACGCTGCGGAGCGAGGGCGTGAACGCCCGCGTCGTGTCGGCTCCGTCGCTGGAGTGGTTCGCCGAGCAGGACGAGGCCTACCGCGAGTCGGTGCTCCCCGCCGCCGTGACCGCACGGGTCTCGGTCGAGGCCGGCATCGCCCTCCCCTGGCGCGGCATCGTCGGCGATCGCGGACGCTCGGTGTCGATCGAGCACTTCGGTGCGTCGGCCGACTACCAGACGCTGTTCGAGAAGTTCGGCATCACCGCCGAGGCCGTCGTCGAGGCGGCCCGCGAGACCATCGCCGCCACGACCGCCGCCCACTGATCCATCGAGCCACCGCGCTCTTGAGCCCCCGAGGCACTGAGGAGATCCTGATGACCACCCCCACCGCACGTCTTGTCGAAGAGGGCGTCAGCATCTGGCTGGACGACCTGTCCCGCCAGCGCATCGAATCCGGCAACCTGGCCGGCCTGATCGACAGCCGCAACGTCAGCGGCGTCACCACCAATCCGACGATCTTCGCCGGAGCCCTCGCCAAGGGCGAGGACTACGAGGCGCAGGTCACGGCGCTCTCCGACGACGGTGCGGACGTGGACCGCACCATCTTCGAGATCACGACGGATGACGTCCGCTCGGCCGCCGACATCCTGCGGCCGGTCTTCGACGCCACCGACGGGGTCGACGGGCGTGTCTCGATCGAGGTCTCCCCCGACCTCGCACACGACACCGCCGCGACCGTCGCGGAGGCGAAGAAGCTGTGGGCCCGGGTCGACCGCCCGAACGTCCACATCAAGATCCCCGCGACCCTCGCCGGTCTTCCCGCGATCACCGAGGTGCTCGCGGAGGGGATCTCGGTCAACGTCACCCTGATCTTCAGCTTGGAGCGGTACGCCGCGGTCATCGACGCCTACCTGTCGGGGATCGAGAAGGCGCGGGAGGCCGGACACGACATCTCCGCGATCCACTCCGTCGCGTCGTTCTTCGTCTCGCGCGTGGACACCGAGGTCGACAAGCGCCTCGAGTCGATCGGCACCGAGGAGGCGCGGGCGCTGAAGTCCCGTGCCGGCGTCGCCAACGCGCGCCTCGCCTACGAACTGTACGAGCGGGAGTTCGCCACCGATCGCGCGCAGGCGCTCGTCGAGGCCGGAGCCCGCGTCCAGCGCCCCCTGTGGGCGTCCACGGGCGTCAAGGATCCCGCCCTTCCCGACACCCTCTACGTCACCGAGCTCGTCGCGCCCGGCACCGTGAACACGATGCCGGAGAAGACGCTGGAGGCGACCTTCGACCACGGCGAGGTGACCGGCGACACGGTCACCGGCAACTACGCCGACGCGCATGCGGTCTTCGATCAGCTGAAGGCCGTCGGCGTCGACTTCGACGACGTGACCGATGTCCTGGAGAAGGAGGGCGTGGAGAAGTTCATCGCCTCCTGGCACGAGCTGCAGGGAACCGTCGCGGCGGCTCTCGAGGCGGCGCCGGCCAGCGTCGAGGAGGCTGCCCAGTGAGCTTCGACATCCACGTCTCCGGGCGTGTGAAGTCCGTCGTCGACGAGACGCTCCCCGGACTGGTCGCCAGTCTCGTCGCGTCGGGGATCACCGCCGGCGACGCGTCGCTGTGGGGTCCGGATGCGGAGTCCGAAGCGTCCAAGCGCCTCGGCTGGGTCCAGGCGGTGTCGGTGTCGCGTCCGCTCGTCGCCGAGATCGTGGCGCTTCGCGACGAGCTGCGCTCGCGAGGGGTCACGCGGGTGGTCCTCGCGGGTATGGGCGGATCGTCCCTCGCCCCCGAGGTGATCGCCCAGACCTCCGGGGTGCCCCTCGTCATCCTCGACTCCACTGCTCCCGGTCAGGTGCTCGCTGCGATCGACGGCGACAGCGAGGCCGGTGGCCTCAGCCAGACCGTCCTCGTGGTGTCGTCGAAGTCCGGGTCGACGGTCGAAACCGACTCGGCGAAGCGCACATTTGAGGCAGCCTTCCGTGACCTCGGGATCGACCCGACCGAGCGGATCGTCATCGTCACCGACCCCGGCTCGCCGCTGGATCAGTCCGCGCGCGGCGGCGGCTACCGTGTGTTCAACGCCGACCCCGAGGTCGGTGGCCGCTACTCGGCGCTGACGGCCTTCGGGCTCGTGCCCGCGGGCCTCGCGGGTGTCGACATCGGCGAGCTCCTCGACGAGGCCGAAGCCACCCTCCTCGAGGTCGCCGTCGACAGCCCCGAGAACCCCGCCCTCGTCCTCGCCGCGGCGATCGCGGGCGGAAACCCCCGTCGGGACAAGCTGGGTCTGGTCACCGACGGCACGCACATCGTCGGGCTCCCCGACTGGATCGAACAGCTCATCGCCGAATCGACCGGCAAGCAGGGCACCGGCATCCTTCCCGTCGTCCTCCTTCCGGTCTCGCCAGAGCTCGAATCCCGGCCGGCCGACCTGCAGATCGTGCGCCTGGTCGACGAGGCCGACGCCTTCCATCTCCGCGAGCGTCACGAGGGCGAGATCCTCGTCAGCGGTTCCCTCGGCGCCCAGTTCATGGTGTGGGAGTACGCCACGGCGATCGCCGGACGAATGCTGGGGATCAACCCCTTCGATCAGCCCGACGTGGAGTCGGCCAAGACCGCCGCCCGCGGCCTGCTCGATGCCCGTCCCGAGCCCTCGGCACCCGCCTTCACGCTGGACGGCGTGGAGGTGCGGGTATCCGATCCTGCCCTCGCGGCTTCCGGGACCGTCGCCGGCGTGCTCGATGCCCTGTGGGCACAGCTCCCCGCCGACGGCTACGTCTCCATCCAGGCGTACGTCAACCGGCTCGATCTTCCGCAGCTCCAGGGTCTTCGTGAGCTCGTCGCCGCAGACTCCGGTCGCCCGACCACCTTCGGGTGGGGTCCGCGGTTCCTGCACTCCACGGGTCAGTACCACAAGGGCGGCCCGGCCACGGGCGTGTACCTGCAGATCCTCGAGCAGACCGATGTCGACCTCGAGATCCCCGGTCGCCCCTTCACCTTCGGCCAGCTGATCCAGGCTCAGGCCGCCGGTGACGCCAGCGTCCTGGCCGACGGCCACGGCCGTCCGGTCGTGACACTGACGCTCACCGACCCGCAGGCCGAGGTCCTCGCCCTGTTCGAAGCCGCCCAGTAGGACGTTGATGACCGACGAGACCCCCGGATCGGACAGCGGCGCAACTGCGCCGGGTGTCGAGATCTCCCGCGGACGAAACCCTCTCCGCGACCCCGAAGACCGGCGCCTCAACCGCATCGCCGGGCCGAGTGCGCTGGTGATCTTCGGAGTCACCGGTGACCTGTCCCGCAAGAAGCTCATGCCCGCCGTGTACGACCTCGCCAACCGCGGGCTGCTCCCGCCGGGGTTCGCGCTCGTGGGCTTCGCACGCCGCGACTGGGAGGACCAGGACTTCGCCCAGGTCGTCTACGACGCGGTGCGGGCGAACGCGCGCACCGAGTTCCGCGAGGAGACGTGGGCGCAGCTGCTGGAGGGAATCCGGTTCGTCTCGGGCGAGTTCGGCGACGCCGACGCGTTCCGGCGCCTGCGCGAGACGGTGGATCAGCTCGACGCCGAACGCGGCACGATGGGCAATCACGCGTTCTACCTCTCGATCCCGCCGAAGGACTTCCCGATCGTCGCCGAACAGCTGAAGGCCTCAGGGCTCGTCGACGACACCGCCGACCGCCCCGAACGGTGGCGACGCGTGGTGATCGAAAAGCCCTTCGGACACGACCTGGCCTCCGCTCAGGCGCTCAACGACGCGTTGCGCAGCGCCTTCCCGACCGACTCGATCTTCCGGATCGACCACTACCTGGGCAAGGAGACGGTCCAGAACATCCTCGCCCTGCGATTCGCCAACGAGCTCTACGAGCCGATCTGGAACCGCAACTACGTCGACCACGTGCAGATCACCATGGCCGAGGACATCGGTGTGGGCGGTCGCGCCGGCTACTACGACGGGATCGGCGCGGCGCGCGACGTCATCCAGAACCACCTCCTGCAGCTGCTCGCACTCACCGCGATGGAGGAGCCGATCTCCTTCGACGCCCAGCACCTCCGGGCGGAGAAGGAGAAGGTGCTCGCCGCGGTGACCCTCCCCGAGGACCTCGCCCGCTCCACCGCGCGCGGACAGTACGCCGGCGGCTGGCAGGGGGGCGAGCGGGTTCTCGGGTTCCTCGAGGAGGAGGGGATGAACCCCGAGTCCACCACCGAGACCTACGCCGCGATCACGCTCGAAGTCAACACGCGCCGATGGGCGGGTGTGCCGTTCTACCTCCGCACCGGCAAGCGTCTCGGACGTCGCGTGACCGAGATCGCGGTGGTGTTCAAGCGCGCCCCCGAGCTGCTCTTCTCCCGCAACCAGACGTCGGGGCTCGGTCAGAACGCCCTGGTGATCCGCGTGCAGCCCGATGAGGGCGTGACCATCCGTTTCGGGTCG
The DNA here is from genome assembly GCF_013410955.1 of Microbacterium sp. AK009. Classification (GTDB taxonomy): domain Bacteria; phylum Actinomycetota; class Actinomycetes; order Actinomycetales; family Microbacteriaceae; genus Microbacterium. Next base: position 283,920 of record NZ_JACCCG010000002.1, read on the forward strand.
AAGGTGCCGGGCGCGGGTCTTCAGGTCCGCGACGTCACGATGGACTTCGGCTACGGCCACGCCTTCACCGAGGCGAGCCCGGAAGCCTACGAGCGCCTCATCCTCGATGTCCTGCTGGGCGACCCTCCGCTGTTCCCGCGGCACGAGGAGGTGGAGCTGTCGTGGCGGATCCTCGATCCCATCGAACAGTTCTGGGCCACTCAGGGCGGACCGCTCGAGCAGTACGCCCCGGGCTCGTGGGGGCCGGAATCCGCCGAGGCCATGCTCGCCCGCGACGGCCGCACCTGGAGGCGTCCATGATCGTCGACCTGCCCGACACCACCGTCAGCAAGATCTCGCGCGCCCTGGTCAACGTCCGCGAGGAGGGCGGCGCGGTCGCCCTCGGTCGCGTGCTGACCCTCATCATCGTCACCCGTCAGGGAGCACAGGAAGACGTCATCGACGTCGCCAACGCCGCCTCGCGGGAGCATCCGATGCGCGTCATCGTCGTGATGACCAACGGCGAGGACTCCCCGCCGCGGCTGGACGCGCAGATCCGCGTCGGCGGCGACGCCGGAGCCAGCGAGGTCGTGACCCTCCACGCGCTCGGCGAGGCGGGCTCGACGAACCTCGAGAGCCTTGTCACGGGGCTCCTGCTCCCCGACGCGCCGGTCGTCGTGTGGTGGCCGGACGAGACCCCCGACATCCCGTCGCAGACCTCGATCGGCAGGATCGCGCAGCGGCGGATCACGGATGCCGCCACCAAGCCGGATCCGTCGGGATGGGTCGCCTCCCTCGGCGAGAAGTACCGCCCCGGAGACACCGACCTCGCCTGGACCCGCCTCACCCGCTGGCGCGAGCAGCTCGCGGCGATCCTCGACCAGCCGCCGTTCGAGAATGTCACGAGCATCACGGTGCGCGGCGCCGCCGACTCGCCGTCCACGGCGCTCCTGGCCGCGTGGCTGCGCCTGGCGCTCGATGTTCCCGTCGACTGGGGCTACCTCCCCACCGAGGACTGGCCGCACGGGATCAAGTCGGTGACACTCGTGCGCGAGAGCGGGAACGTCGTCCTGGAGCGGCCGAGTCCTGCCGTGGCTCTCCTCACCCAGCCCGGTCAGCCCCAGCACGACCTGGCCTTCCCGCGGCGGAGCCTGCGTGAGTGCCTCGCGGAGGAGCTGCGGCGCCTCGACCCCGATGTCCTGTACGGTCGAGTGATCACCGAGGGCTGGGCGTTGCTCGACCCGCCCACGACGCAGGAGACACATGGCTGATTCGTCCGGCGAGAAGCGCGTCGTCATCACCCCCGACGCCGCCGCGCTGGCCGACTCCGTCGCCGAGCGTTTCCTCACCCGGGTCGCGAAGAAGTCGACGTCCCGCGACGTTCACATCGCCCTGACGGGCGGTGTCAGTGGCGCCGCCGTGTTGCGTGCCGCGGCCGCGCAGGCCCCCCGGCACTCCGTCGACTGGACGCGGGTCCACTTCTGGTGGAGCGACGAACGCTTCGTGCGGCGCCTCCACCCCGAGCGGAACGAGCGTCAGAGCCGGGAGGCACTGCTGGACGCGCTCCCGGGAGTGCACGTGCACGCGGCTCCGGCCAGTGACGAGGGTATGGACCTCGACGAGGCCGCCCGGGCGTACGCCGCCGAGCTCGCACGCTACGGGAAATCGGATCATCCGCAGTGGCCGACGTTCGATATCAGCTTCCTCGGCGTCGGACCCGACGGGCACATCGCGTCGCTCTTCCCCGACCGGCCCGAGATCCTCGTCACAGACGCGTCGGTGGTGGCCGTCCGCGACTCCCCCAAGCCGCCGTCGCAGCGGCTGACCTTCACCCGACCGGTGATCAACTCGTCGCAGCGGGTCTGGCTGGTGCTGTCGGGCACCGACAAGGCGTCCGCGCTCGGTCTCGCCCTCGCAGGAGCGAGCTACGCCAGCGTGCCCGCGGCCGGCGCGAAGGGGACGCGACGAACAGTGTTCTTCGTCGATCAGGCAGCGGCCGCCCAGGTGCCGCCTGAGCTGATCGACCGCGACTACTGAGAGGGCCGACAGAGCTCAGGCGGCGGGTTACTGGCCCCGACGCTCGCGAAGCTGGTTCAGCGCGTCCTCGAGAAGGGCGTCCGCCTCTTCCTCGGTGCGACGCTCCTTGACGTACGCCAAGTGCGTCTTGTAGGGCTCGGTCTTCGCCAGCGCCGGCGGGTTCTCGCGGTCACGCCCGGCGGGCAGACCGGAGTGCGGCGAGTCGATCGTCTCGGGGATCTCCTCGTCGGGGATCCCCGCGGCGAAGTACCGCACCGTCTCGTTGCCCAGCGCGTCCCAGTACGAGACGGCGATGCGTTCTGCGTGATAGCCGTGATCCTGCTCGCCCATGGGGCCGGCGCCCACTCGGGTGCCGCGGATCGCGTTTCCTCCGGTTGCCATGTCTTACAGTCCCTGGAACTTGGTGATGAGGCCGAGGGCCACGATGGAGGCGAACCACGCCAGAGCAAGGACCACCGTGAAGCGGTTCAGGTTGCGCTCGGCGAGCCCCGACGACCCCAGTGCCGACGTCATCCCTCCCCCGAACATGTCGGAGAGCCCCCCACCGCGCCCCTTGTGAAGGAGGATGAGGAGGGTCAGCAGGAGGCTCGTGATGCCGAGGAGCACCTGCAGGACGAACTCGAGGATCTGCACAGTCGTAGTGGCCTTTCAGCGCGATCCGGGCGAACCGCACAGGGGTCAAGTATAGGTCGGGTTGTCGCCGAGGTCAGACCCCGACGTGCTTCTGATACCGGATGATGGCGGCGAACTCATCCACGACGAGGCTGGCGCCGCCCACGAGCGCGCCGTCCACGTCGGGTTCGCGCATGAAGCGCGCGATGTTGCCGGATTTGACGGAGCCGCCGTAGAGGACGCGCGTGCGCAGGGCCGCCTCCTCTCCGAGCGACGCGCCGACGACGGCACGAAGCTTCGCGCAGACCTCCTGGGCCTGGTCGGGGGTCGCCGCCTGGCCGGATCCGATCGCCCAGACCGGCTCATAGGCCACCACGACCTCGCTCCCCTGCGCGAGACCCGCGAGGGCCTTCTCCAGCTGGGCCACTGGGACGGCGCTGGCACCGTGGGTCTCGAGATCCTCCGCCGTCTCGCCGACGCAGATGACCGGAACGAGCCCGTGACGCAGGGCCGCGGCGACCTTCGAAGCGACGATCTCGTCCGTCTCGCCGTGGTACTGCCGTCTCTCCGAGTGACCGATGATGACGTAGCGGCACTGCAGCTTGGCCAGGAAAGCCCCGGAGATCTCGCCCGTGTAGGCACCGGAGTCGTGTGCGGACAGATCCTGGGCGCCGAGGGCGAAGGGGATCTTGTCGGCGTCGACGAGCGTCTGGACGGTGCGGAGGTCGGTGAAGGGCGGGAAGAGCCCCACCTCCACGCTCCCGTTCTCGTGACCGGCATCCTTCAGGGTCCAGTGCAGCTTCTGCACGAAGGCGACCGCCTGCAGGTGGTCGAGGTTCATCTTCCAGTTACCGGCGATGAACGGAGTGCGCCTGGTCTGCGACGCAGCCGGATCAGTACTCACGCCTGCCATCCGAGGACCTCCAGTCCGGGGAGTTTCTTGCCCTCGAGGAATTCGAGGCTCGCGCCACCTCCGGTGGAGATGTGGCCGAAACGGTCATCGGCGAAGCCGAGCTGGCGCACCGCGGCGGCGGAGTCGCCGCCGCCCACCACGCTCAGTCCGGAGACCTTGGTCAGCGCCTCGGCGACACGGCGGGTGCCGGCGGCGAAGGCGGGCATCTCGAACACGCCCATCGGACCGTTCCAGAACACCGTGCGGCTGTCGGCGACGAGGTCGGCGAACAGTGCGGCGGTGTCGGGCCCGATATCCAGGCCCAGCCCATCCGCACCGAACGGTGTCTCCTCGATCGCGGATACCGGCGCGACGACGTGGTCGGCGTCAGCGGCGAACGACGCGGCGACCACCGCGTCGACCGGAAGCACCAGCTCGACGCCGCGCGCCCGGGCATCCTCGACGTAGCGACGGACGGTGTCGAGCTGGTCCTCCTCGAGGAGGCTCTTGCCCACTCGGTGCCCCTCGGCGGCGAGGAAGGTGAACATCATCCCCCCACCCACGAGGAGGCGGTCGACCCGCGGCAGGAGATGCTCGATCACGCCCAGCTTGTCGCTGACCTTCGAGCCGCCGAGGACGACCGTGTAGGGACGCTCGGGATTCTCGGTGAGGCGGTCGAGGACGTCGAGCTCCTTTTCGATGAGGAGCCCCGCTGCCGAGGGCAGCAGATCCGCGACGTCGAACACGCTCGCCTGCTTGCGGTGGACGACACCGAACCCGTCGGAGACGAAGGCATCGGCCAGGTCCGCGAGTTCCGCGGCGAACGCACGACGCTCCGCGTCATCCTTCGCCGTCTCGCCCGGCTGGAAACGCAGGTTCTCCAGCACCGCGACGTCGCCATCCTCCAGGGCGGCGACCGCCTCATGAGCGGATTCCCCCACCGTGTCGCGCGCGAACGCGACGGGCTTTCCGAGGAGCTCCGACAGGCGCTGGGCCACCGGTGCCAGGCTGTACTTCTCATCGGGCGCGCCGTCGGGACGACCGAGGTGCGAGCAGACCACGACGCGTGCACCCTGATCGATGAGCATGTTCAGGGTCGGGAGCGAGGCGCGCACGCGGCCGTCGTCGGTGATGCGCCCGTCCCGCAGGGGAACGTTCAGATCACAGCGGACGAGGACGCGCTTACCGGCCAGCGGGCCGAGGGACCCGAGGGTACGCAGTGCCATCCGTCGACTCAGAGACGCTCGGCCACGTACTCGGTGAGGTCCACCAGACGGTTGGAGTAGCCCCACTCGTTGTCGTACCAGGCCGAGACCTTCACCAGGTTGCCGCTGACATTGGTCAGCTCCGCGTCGAAGATCGACGAGTGCGGGTTCCCCTGGATGTCGCTGGAGACGATGGGGTCCTCGGTGTACTCCAGGATGCCGGCGAGGCGCCCCTCGGCAGCCGCGGCCTTGTAGGCGGCGTTGATCTGGTCGACCGTGAGCCCCTCGGTGGGGGTGACGATCGTCAGGTCGACGATGGACCCGGTGGGGACGGGAACACGGTAGGAGGAGCCGCTCAGCTTGCCGTTCAGCTCGGGCAGGACCAGGCCGATGGCCTTGGCCGCACCGGTGGAGGCGGGGACGATGTTGATCGCGGCGCCGCGCGCACGGCGGAGGTCGCCGTGAGGGCCGTCCTGGAGGTTCTGGTCGGCGGTGTAGGCGTGCGCGGTCATCATGAAGCCGCGCTCGATGCCGAAGGCGTCGTTGAACACCTTCGCCAGCGGCGCGAGGCAGTTGGTGGTGCACGAGGCGTTGGAGATGATGACGTCCGACGCGGGATCGTAGGTCTCTTCGTTCACACCCATGACGATCGTGGCGTCGTCGCCGGTGGCGGGAGCCGAGATGAGGACCTTCTTCGCTCCACCGGCGATGTGCTTCTTGGCGTCCTCCGCCTTGGTGAAACGCCCGGTGGACTCGATGACGATGTCGACACCCAGCTCGCCCCAGGGGAGGTTCGCGGGGTCGCGCTCCTCGAAGACCTTGATGGTCTTGTCACCGACGGTGATGGAATCCTCGGTGTAGGACACCTCGGCGTCGAGAACCCCGCCGACGGAGTCGTACTTCAGCAGGTGCGCGAGGGTCTTGTTGTCGGTGAGGTCGTTGACGGCGACGATGTCGATGTCAGCGCCCTGCGCGAGAGCCGCGCGAAGGTAGTTGCGTCCGATGCGGCCGAAGCCGTTGATTCCGATCTTGACAGCCACGAGAGAGGACTCCTGTTGTGTCGTGCGCGCGAGCGCGAGGGGTTGCGAAAGGTGGGGAAGGGAAAGGAACAACGGCGTCCCAGCGGACGATCCCGCTGGGACGCCGCGCTTGCTATGACAGTACCAGCAGGCCCGAGGTCTTCTCACGGGCGGCGTCGAGGCGCTGTGCGACGTTCTGCCAGTTGGCGATGTTCCACACCGCCTTGACGTAGTCGGCCTTGACGTTGAGGTAGTCGAGGTAGAAGGCGTGCTCCCACATGTCCAGCTGGAAGATCGGCACCGTCCCCTGCGCGGTGTTGGCCTGCTGATCGAACAGCTGCTGGATGATCAGCTGCTCACCGATCGGGTCCCAGCTGAGCACGGCCCAGCCGGAGCCCTGGATGCCGGTCGCCGCGGCGGTGAAGTGGGCCTGGAACTTCTCGAACGAGCCGAAGAACTCGGCGATCGCAGCCGCGAGCTCCCCCTCGGGCTGGCCGCCGCCCTCCGGCGACAGGTTCGTCCAGAAGATGGAGTGGTTGACGTGGCCGCCGAGGTTGAACGCGAGATCCTTCTCGAGCTTGTTCAGATTCGCGAGGTTGCCGCTCTCGCGCGCCTCGGCGAGCTGGTCCAGGGCGGTGTTCGCACCGGTGACGTACGCCTGGTGGTGCTTGTCGTGGTGCAGCTGCATGATCTTGCCGCTGATGTGCGGCTCCAGCGCGGCGTAGTCGTAGGGGAGGTCGGGCAAGGTGTACTTCGCCATGTTCTCTTCTTCCTATCGGCGCGCGCCGAGGCTCCCCGGCGCAGCGAGGGTGACGGGTTTCATCCTACTGAGAGCCAACAACCGGCCTCTGGGCTTGTTCCCCGTGAGCAGACGTTGTATCAGTCGTCGACGCCCGCGGGCACGGCGGACTCGGTGCCGGGGATGCCGTCGGTCTCAGCCTTCTTGTCGGCCATCGCCAGCAGACGACGGATGCGGCCGGCGACGGCGTCTTTGGTCAGCGGCGGGTCGGCGTGGTGGCCGAGCTCGTCGAGGCTGGCGTCGCGGTGCGCGAGACGCAGCTCGCCGGCCTGCCGCAGGTGCTCGGGCACCTCGTCGCCGAGGATCTCCAGCGCCCGCTCCACACGCGCGCACGCGGCGACCGCCGCCTGCGCCGACCGGCGGAGGTTGGCGTCGTCGAAGTTCACCAGTCGGTTCACCCCGGCGCGCACCTCGCGGCGCTGGCGGAGCTGATCCCACTGCGCCGCCGCGCGGGCTGCGCCCATCTCGGCCAGGGCGACGCGGATGCCCTCCCCCTCTCGGACGACCACGCGCGGGATGCCGCGGACTTCGCGCGCCTTCGCCGGGATGCCCAATCGGTGCGCGGCGCCGACGAGCGCCATGGCGGCCTCGGAGGCGGGGCAGCTGATCTCCAGCGCCGCCGACCGTCCCGGTTCGCTCAGCGCGCCCGCGCCGAGGAAGGCACCACGCCAGATCGCCGCCAGGTCGGGGCGGGCGCCGGTGGTGAGCCGGTTCGGAAGACCGCGCACGGGCCGGCGTCGCTGGTCGAGCAGTCCGGTCTGGCGCGCGAGGGTCTCACCGCCGTCGATGACCCGCACGGCGTAGTGGCTGCCGTTGCGCGCTCCCGAGCCGTGCACGTGGACGAGTTCGGGACGGACGCCGTACAGCTCGACCAGATCCCGGGCCACGCGGCGCGCGAGGGCCTCGGTGTCGACCTCGGCTTCGACGGCGACCCGGTTGGCGATGGAGTGCAGACCGCCCGCGAACCTCAGCAGCGACGTCAGTTCGGCCACTCGTGCCGTCGGCCGCGGGTCGCGGACAGCGGTCAATTCGGCCTTCACCTCAGCGGTCAGCGACACGGGACTCCTCAGCGTGGGTCGGAACGACGCTCCAGCCTACTCGGGCGCTCCGCCGCTCACGACCAGGGCTACTCGCGTCCCAGGTCGCGATCCTTCACCCGCACCGCGACACCGGGCACCTCGGCCAATCGCGCGGCGAGTTCGCGCGCCATCACCACCGAACGGTGCTTGCCGCCGGTGCAGCCGATCGCCACGACGGAGTGCCGCTTGTTCTCGCGCTGATATCCCTCCAGGACCGGCCGGAGCGCGGCCGCGTACGCGTCGATGAACGGCACCGCGCCCTCCTGGTCGAGGACGTAGTCGCGCACACCGTCGTCGACCCCGGTGAGCGCTCGCAGCTGATCGTTCCAGTAGGGGTTGGGGAGGAAGCGCATGTCGGCGACGAGGTCGGCGTCGGGGGGAAGACCGTACTTGAACCCGAAGCTCATGACGGTCACCACGTGCCGCGCCGCGCCCTCTTCGGAGAAGAGGTCGACCATGTGGGTCGCGAGCTGATGGACGTTGAACCGCGAGGTGTCGATGATGAGGTCGGCGTTCTCACGGATGGCGGCCAGACGCTGTCGTTCGCGCCGGATCCCGTCGAGGATCGTTCCCTCGACCTGCAGCGGATGCGGTCGACGGACGGCCTCGAACCGACGCACGAGCACGTCGTCGGAGGCGTCGAGGAAGAGGACGCGCAGCTGACGTCGGTCCCTGAGTTCGTGCAGGGCCTGCGGAAGCTCGGCGAAGAGGTTGCGGCCGCGCACATCGACGACCACCGCCACCTTGGGCAGCGCGTGGGCGGCGAGCTCGGTCAGATCGAGCAGCGGCTTCAGCATCTGCGGCGGCAGGTTGTCAACGACATACCACTCGAGGTCTTCGAGGGCGTTCGCCGCGGTGGAACGACCCGCTCCGGACATTCCCGAGACGATGAGCATCTCACCGGGCGTCGTCTGTTCGTCGGCCATGCCCTCCCCCGTCCTCTGCTCCAGGTTACCCATCGGCGAGGTGGTCGACGATCGCCGCGGCCAGCTTCGGTCCCACACCGGGGAGCTCGGTGATCTCCTCGGGTGTCGCCTTCTTCAGCGCGGCGACCGACCCGAAGTGCCGGAGAAGAGCGCGGATGCGGGCCTCGCCGAGACCCGGCACCTCGGTCAGCACGGACTGGATGTCGCGCCGACGGCGGCCGCGCTGATGCCTGATCGCGAACCGATGGGCCTCGTCGCGCAGGCGCTGGAGGAGGTACAGCGCCTCGCTCGTGCGCGGCAGGATGACGGGGAAGTCGTCACCGGGGAGCCACACCTCCTCGAGCCGCTTGGCGATGCCCGCCAGGGCGATCTCCTGATGTCCGGCGTCGGCGAGGGCGCGGGCTGCGGCCGCAACCTGGGGCTGACCGCCGTCGACGAGGAGGAGCTGGGGCGGGTAGGCGAAGCGGGGTCGTTTACGGGTGACGACTCCTTCCTCCGTCGTCTCTTCCTGCTCCTCCGGCCGATCGAGATAGGTCAGCCGGCGCGTGAGCACCTGATGGAGCGAGTCGGTGTCATCCGAGGTCTGCTCCACTTTGAACGAGCGGTATTGATCCTTCCGCGGCAGCCCGTCTTCGAAGACGACCATGGACGCCACGACATTGGTCCCGCCGAGATGGGAGACGTCGTAGCATTCGATCCGCAGCGGCGCTTCCTCCAGCCCCAGCGCCTCCTGCAGGTCGGTCAGCGCCTGGGTGCGTGCGACGTAATCACTCGTGCGGCGTGTCTTGTGGAGCATGAGCGCCTGCTGAGCGTTCAGCGTCGCCGTCTTCATCAGCTCCGCCTTCTGGCCCCGCTGGGCGACGCCGATCGAGACGCGCTTGCCGCGCCTCTCGCGGAGCCACTGCTCGAGTTCCTCAGCGTCATCGGGCAGCTCGGGAACGAGCACCTGACGCGGGATGTCGGCTGCGGCGGCGTCGCCGTACGTGCGCTGCAGCACCTGGTCGACGAGGTCGGCACCGGAGATGTCGATCTCCTTCTCGATGGTCGTGGCGCGCACACCGCGCACCCGGCCGCCGCGGACGACGAAGTGCTGCACGGCGGCGGCGAGTTCGTCCTCGGCGATGCCGAACAGGTCGGCGTCGGTGTCGGAGGGCAGCACGAGCGCGCTGCGCTTGAGGACCGCGTCGATGGCCTGGAGCTTGTCTCGATACACGGCGGCGGATTCGTAGTCCATCGCGGCCGAGGCCTCGTTCATGCGGGCTGTCATCTCACGGGTGAAGCGCTGATCCCCACCCGCCATGAAGGCGACGAAGTCGTCGACGATGGCGCGGTGCTCCTCGATCGTCACCCTCATCGAACACGGTCCGCCGCACCGGCCGATCTGGCCGGGGAAGCACGGGCGACCCGACGCCATCGCCTTCTTGTACGACGCGTCGCTGCAGGTGCGGATCGGGAAGACCTTGATGAGCAGGTCGATCGTGTCGTGGACGGCCCACACCTTGGGATACGGGCCGAAGTACTTGGCCCCCGAGATCCGGTGATTGCGGGTCACCATGACACGCGGCGCCTCGTCGCCCAGGGTGATGGCCATGAACGGGTAGGACTTGTCGTCGCGGTAGCGGACGTTGAAGGGGGGATCGAACTCCTTGATCCACTGGTACTCCAGCTGGAGGGAGTCGACGTCGGTGGCAACGACCGTCCACTCCACTGAGGTGGCCGTGGTCACCATCCGTCGCGTGCGCTCGTGAAGGGTGTGCAGCGGGGCGAAGTAGTTCGACAGCCGGGCGCGGAGATTCTTCGCCTTGCCGACGTAGAGCACGCGACCCTGAGCATCGCGGAACCGGTACACCCCCGGGTTGGTGGGGATCTCTCCGGCCTTCGGCCGGTAGGACAGCTGCGGGCGGCTCCGTCGCCCGGCGCGTTCGGTGGTCGTCACGGCCGACTCAGCCGGCCTTGCGGACCGCCGACTCGCCGAGCACCTCGGCCAGGAAGGCGCCGGTGTGGCTCTCCTCGACGCGCGCGACCTGCTCGGGGGTGCCCGTGGCGATGATCTGGCCGCCCCCCGATCCACCCTCCGGCCCGAGGTCGATGACCCAGTCGGCGGACTTGATGACGTCGAGGTTGTGCTCGATCACGATGACCGAGTTCCCCTTGTCGACCAACCCGTTCAGCACCTCGAGCAGGCGTCGCACGTCCTCGAAGTGCAGACCTGTCGTCGGCTCGTCGAGGACGTAGATGCTCCGGCCGTTCGAGCGCCGCTGCAGTTCCGTGGCGAGCTTGACGCGCTGCGCCTCACCCCCCGAGAGGGTCGTCGCCGACTGACCGAGCCGGACGTAGCCGAGCCCGACGTCGACGAGGGTCTTCAGGTAACGGTGGATCGCCTGAATGGGTTCGAAGAACTCCGCCGCCTCGGAGATCGGCATCTCGAGGACTTCGGCGATGTTCTTCCCCTTGTAGTGCACCGAGAGGGTGTCGCGGTTGTAGCGCTTCCCGTGACAGACCTCGCAGTCGACGTACACGTCGGGGAGGAAGTTCATCTCGATCTTGATGGTGCCGTCCCCCGAGCATGCCTCGCAGCGTCCGCCCTTGACGTTGAAGCTGAACCGGCCCGGCTGATACCCCCGGGCCTTGGCTTCGAGCGTCTCGCTGAAGAGGGTGCGGATGCGGTCGAACACGCCCGTGTAGGTCGCCGGATTGGAGCGAGGCGTGCGGCCGATGGGTGCCTGGTCGACGTGGACGACCTTGTCGAGGTTGTCCAGACCCGTCACCCGCGTGTGCTTGCCCGGCACCGTGCGAGCGCCGTTGAGGCGGGACGCCAGCACCTGGTAGAGGATGTCGTTCACCAGCGACGACTTCCCCGAGCCGCTGACACCGGTCACCGCCGTGAGCACGCCGAGGGGGAAGTCGACGGTGACGTTGCGGAGGTTGTTCGCCCGGGCGCCCACGACGCTGATCTTGCGCGAACGATCGATCCGACGTCGCTTCTTGGGCGTCGGGATCGCACGGCGACCGGACAGGTAGTCGCCCGTGATGGACTGCGGGTCGGCCAGGAGCGCGTCCAGCGGCCCGGAGTGCACCACCTCGCCGCCGTCGACCCCTGCGCGCGGACCGATGTCGACGATCCAGTCCGCGGCGTGGATCGTCTCCTCGTCGTGTTCGACGACGATGAGGGTGTTGCCGAGGTCGCGAAGCTTGATGAGCGTCTCGATCAGGCGGCGATTGTCACGCTGGTGGAGACCGATCGAGGGCTCATCGAGGACGTAGAGCACACCGGTGAGACCCGACCCGATCTGCGTCGCGAGACGGATGCGCTGCGCTTCTCCGCCTGACAGCGAGCCGGCCGAGCGACTGAGGTTGAGGTAGTTCAGCCCCACCTGGATGAGGAAGTCCAGCCGAAGCCGGATCTCGCGCAGCACCTGCGCGGCGATCTTGGCTTCGCGCGGGGTGAGCTCGAGGTCGGCGAAGAACGCGTGGGCGTCGCCCAGACTCAGCCGCGAGGCGTCGGCAATGGAATGGCCGTGCACCTGCACCGCCAGCACCTCGGGCTTCAGCCGTGCGCCGTCGCAGACCGGGCAGGGAACCTCGCGGAGGAACTCCGCCCAGCGCTGCCGCTGCGTGTCGGACTCGGCCTGCAGGTACTGGCGCTCGATATAGGGAACGACACCCTCGAAGCCGGACGAGTACCGCATCTCCCGCCCGTACCGGTTCTTCCACCGGACGGTGACCTTGTAGTTCTCGCCGCGCAGGACCGCGTCTTTGATGTCGGCCGGGAGCTTGCGCCACGGGGTGTCGAGCGAGAAGTCCAGGTCGCGCGCGAGCCCCTCCAGCAGTCGTTCGTAGTACTGGAAGAGACCCTTGCCCTGTGTCGTCCACGGGATCAGCACGCCGTCGCGGATCGAGAGGTCCTCGTCGCCGATCATGAGCTCGACATCCACCGACATGCGGGTTCCGAGGCCCGAGCAGGCGGGACAGGCGCCGAAGGGGGCGTTGAAGGAGAAGGTGCGGGGTTCGATCTCGGTGAGCTGCAGCGGGTGCCCGTTCGGGCACGCCAGCTTCTCGGAGAAGGACTGCCATGCCTCATCGCCCTCGCGGTCGACGAAGTTGACCTGCATGACACCGCCGGCGAGCCCCAGCGCGGTCTCGACCGAGTCGGTGACTCGGGAGAGGATGTCGGGACTTGCGACCAGGCGGTCGACGACGACCGCGATGTCGTGCTTGTAGCTCTTCTTCAGCGCCGGGGCGTCGGCGAGCTGGACCATCTCGCCGTCCACGATCGCGCGCGAGTACCCCTTCGCGCTCAGCTCTTTGAAGAGGTCGACGAACTCGCCCTTCTTCTGCGAGACCACCGGCGCGACGATCTGATACCGGGTGCGTTCGGGCAGTTCCATGAGCTGATCCGCGATCTGCTGCACGGTCTGTCGTTGGATGATCTCGCCGCACTCGGGGCAGTGGGGTATGCCGATGCGGGCCCACAGCAGACGCATGTAGTCGTGGATCTCGGTGATGGTGCCCACGGTCGACCGGGGGTTGCGGTTGGTCGACTTCTGATCGATCGAGACCGCGGGGCTCAGGCCCTCGATGAAATCCACGTCGGGCCGATCGACCTGACCGAGGAACTGGCGGGCGTAGGCACTCAGGGACTCGACGTACCGGCGCTGGCCCTCGGCGAAGATCGTATCGAAGGCGAGGCTGGACTTGCCCGAGCCCGACAGGCCGGTGAAGACGACGAGCGAGTCACGGGGGATGTCGAGGTCGACGTCCTTCAGATTGTGGACGCGGGCGCCGCGGACACTGAGCTTTCCGGATGACCCGAACGAGTGGCTTCCGCCGGATGCGGAGCCGGTCGGAAGGTCTGCGGACACGGGAGAACCGGGCAGGGCGACGGGAACGATGGGCACCCGTCAAGTGTAGGTGGGGCCTCCGACACGGGGTCCGGCGTTCGCGTGGAGCGAGAACCGGCGGACGTTCCCGTCAGCCGATCGTCACCCGCCCCGCCGGGTCGAGCCGCCATCCGGGATTGTGTGCGACCTCCCACGGATGACCGTCGGGGTCGACGAACACACCGGAGTAGCCACCCCACGGTGTCGCTCCGGCCCGGCGCGCGATCCGGGCTCCGGCGTCCGCGGCGGCTGCGAGGATGCTGTCGACCTCGGCCGGGGAGGTGACATCGTGCGCCAGGGTCACCCCGCCCCATCCGCCGGGGTCGTCGACGCCCGAGTCTTCGGCGAGCTCGGCCCTCCCCCACAGCGCCAACACGAAACCGTCGAGCGGGAAGAAGGCGACGACGCCGTCGATCGACTTCTCGTGCGGCGTCCACCCCAGTGCGCCGTAGAACGCCAGCGCACGATCGAGGTCGCCCACGCCCAGGGTGATGAGGCTGATCCGCTGCGCCATCGACGGGTCAGGCATGACCGGCTCGCTCCATCGCGCGGAGCTCCTTCTTGAGGTCCTGCACCTCGTCGCGCAGGCGCGCTGCGAGCTCGAACTTCAGCTCCCCCGCCGCCGCCAGCATCTGGCCGGAGAGATCGGCGATCGTGGCTTCCAGCTGCTCCGCACCCTCGGCCGCGATGCCCTCGCGTCGCAGCTGCGGCGTCGGCGACTTGCCCTTCCCGGACTTCACGCGCGAGTCCTTGCGGTTCAGCAGAGCCTTCGTGTCATCCGCCTCACGGGCGAGGACCTCGGTGATGTCGGCGATGCGCTTGCGCAGCGGCTGCGGGTCGATGCCGTGCTCGAGGTTGTAGGCGATCTGCTTGTCGCGTCGACGGTTGGTCTCGTCGATGGCGTTGCGCATCGAATCCGTGATGGTGTCGGCGTACATGTGCACTTCACCCGAGACGTTCCGCGCCGCACGTCCGATGGTCTGGATGAGCGAGGTGCCGGATCGCAGGAAGCCCTCCTTGTCGGCATCCAGAATCGACACCAGCGACACCTCGGGAAGGTCGAGGCCCTCGCGGAGCAGGTTGATGCCGACCAGGACGTCGTACACGCCGGCGCGCAGTTCGGTCAGCAATTCCACCCGCCGCAGGGTGTCGACGTCGGAGTGCAGGTACCGCACGCGCACGCCGTGCTCACCGAGGAAGTCGGTGAGCTCTTCTGCCATCTTCTTCGTCAGGGTCGTCACGAGCACGCGCTCATCGCGCTCCACCCGCAGGCGGATCTCCTCCAGCAGGTCGTCGATCTGGCCCTTCGACGGTTTGACCACGATCTGCGGGTCGATCAGTCCGGTGGGTCGGATGATCTGCTCGACCACCCCGTCGGCGATGCCCATCTCGTAGCGTCCGGGGGTTGCCGACAGGTAGACCGTCTGCCCGATCCGCTCTTTGAACTCGTCCCAGCGCAGCGGTCGGTTGTCCAGCGCGCTGGGGAGCCGGAAGCCGTGCTCGACCAGGGTGCGCTTGCGCGACGCATCCCCCTCGTACATCGCACCGATCTGCGGCACGGTGACGTGGGACTCGTCGATCACCATCAGGAAGTCGTCGGGGAAGAAGTCCAGCAGCGTGTGCGGCGGCTCACCCGGCATCCGTCCGTCCAGGTGACGGGAGTAGTTCTCGATGCCGGAGCAGAAGCCCAGCTGCTGGAGCATCTCGAGATCGAAGGTCGTCCGCATCCGCAGCCGCTGCGCCTCGAGGAGCTTGTTCTGCGACTCCAGCTCCTTCAGACGCTCGGCGAGCTCGTGC
The DNA here is from genome assembly GCF_013410955.1 of Microbacterium sp. AK009. Classification (GTDB taxonomy): domain Bacteria; phylum Actinomycetota; class Actinomycetes; order Actinomycetales; family Microbacteriaceae; genus Microbacterium. Next base: position 299,145 of record NZ_JACCCG010000002.1, read on the forward strand.
TCGATGGTTCCGATCGCCCGCTGCACGGTCTCCGTACCCGCGACGTAGTGCGAGGCGGGGAAGATCGGCACGGAATCCATCCGCTGAACCACATCGCCGGTGAGGGGATGGAGCATGTACAGCGCTTCGATCTCATCTCCGAACATCTCGATGCGGATGGCGTACTCCTCGTACACCGGGATGATCTCGATCGTGTCACCGCGCACGCGGAAGTTGCCGCGGGAGAAGTCGACGTCGTTGCGGTTGTACTGCATCGAGATGAACTTGCGGATCAGCGCGTCGCGGTCGTACACCTCACCCACCTGCAGGGCCACCATCGCACGCAGGTATTCCTCCGGCGCGCCGAGACCGTAGATGCAGGACACGGTCGAGACCACGACGACGTCACGGCGGGACAGCAGCGAGTTCGTCGTCGAGTGGCGCAGCCGCTCGACTTCGGCGTTGATCGAGGAGTCCTTCTCGATGAAGGTGTCCGTCTGCGGCACGTAGGCCTCGGGCTGGTAGTAATCGTAGTACGACACGAAGTACTCGACCGCGTTGTGCGGCATGAGATCCCGGAACTCGTTGGCCAGCTGGGCGGCGAGGGTCTTGTTGTGCGCCAGCACCAGCGTGGGCCGCTGCACCGCTTCGATCAGCCAGGCGGTGGTGGCGGACTTGCCCGTTCCGGTCGCCCCCAGCAGGACCACGTCGGTCTCGCCGGCGTTGATGCGGGCGGCGAGGTCGGCGATCGCCTGCGGCTGGTCACCGGACGGCTCGTATTCGCTGACGACCTCGAAGGGCCTGACGGATCGTGTGGTCTGCACTGTTCCAGGGTAGGCGCGCCCTCCGACATCCGGCTCGTCAGCCGAATCCGCCGCCGAATCCCCCCGCGTCCATCCCGCCCACGCCGCCGCCGTCGCCGAATCCCCCGCCCCCGAACGCCCCGTCGCCGCCGTACCCCGCGGCGTCGACGGACGCCGCCATCGGATCGACGGTGTCGACGAGCCATCCGGGCTGCTCGGCGAGCATGAGCGATCCTGCGCCGACGGTGAAGTAGGCCGTGACCGCCTGCGTCAGGAGGAACTGCTGCGCGATGACGGTCATCACCCCGGCGCTCATCATGATCGACCGGGGGTCGACCGCCTCCCGCGGGTCACCCGCGTCGAGCGTCATCCGACCGTCCGCGCGCTCACGCCGGTACTGCTCGGCACGACGGACGAGCTTCGCGAGAAGACCCGGCTCGGCCTCGGCATCCCCTCGCTCCTCGTCGTTCATGAACGGCCGGAGCTCGGCGAGCATCTCCTGTCGGCGCTCGAGAGGCAGATCGCGGAACGCCGCGGCGTGCGCGCTCTCGATGACCGATGCCGGCAGCGTGTTCAGCAGGTACACGTACCGTGAGATCTGCTCCTCCTCGGTGACCGCGCGGTACGGAGCCTTCCGCCGCCGACGGAATCTCGAGAGCACACCCATGTCGGCTCCTCCTGGTCGATAGCGACAGGGTACGCCGTGCTCAGCGGCGGGCGGCCTTTTTCTCGGCGATCAGTCGGGGCAGCTCCTGCCAGAGCCGGTCGACCTGGGAGAGCGTGTCGGCCAGCGGCACCGCGGTGTCGACGACGACGTCGGCGAGGGCGAGCCGCTCGTCATCGGTCACCTGCGCGGCGATGCGGGCGGTGGCCTCCTGCTCGGTGAAGCCCCGGAGCTCGATCAGCCGTCGCCGTCGGGTCTCGGCGGGGGCATGGGCGACCACGATGAGGTCCCACGGATCGTCGGCCCGCGCCTCCGCGAGCAGCGGCACGTCGTAGACGACGACCGCCGCGGGGTCCGCCGTGACGGCCTCGGCGAAGCGTCGGGCCGACTCCTCGCGAACCGCCGGATGCACGATGGCGTTCATGCGTTCGACCGCCGCGGCATCGCCGAAGGTGCGGCCGGCCAGGGCGGCCCGATCCAGCGATCCGTCCTCGCGGAGGATGTCGCCGCCGAAGTCATCGGCGAGCGCTGCGAGGACCGGCGAGCCCGGTCTCTGCACGTCGCGGACGATCGCGTCGGCGTCGACGACCACGGCGCCGCGGTGGGACAGACGCCGGGAGATGGTCGACTTCCCCGAGGCGATGCCTCCGGTGAGCGCAAGCAGCGGCATCCTCCGAGCATGCCACGTCATGCCACGCCAGGGTCAGGGGGCGCCGGAGGCCGGCGCACTCTAGACTGGGTCGATCGGTCGCACCCCCGAACGCGACCGAAGCGAGCGAGGCAGCACGGTGCCACAGTCAGCCGTCGTGATCGAAGATGAGGCCGACATCCGGTCGCTCATCTCCCTCGTCCTGGAGTCGGCCGGCTACGCCGTCCACGCCGCCGACAATGGCCTGGACGGTGTCGAGCTGGTGCGCCGCGTGTCGCCGGAAGTGGTCACCCTCGACGTCAGCATGCCGGGGATCGACGGTTACGAGACCGCCCGGCGCATCCGCCGGTTCAGCGCCACCCACATCATCATGATCACGGCCTTCGTGCAGGAATCCGACGCGCAGGAGGGACTGGACGCCGGTGCCGACGAGTACCTCCGCAAACCCTTCCGCCCGCGAGAGCTGCGAGCCCGCATCGAGGCCCTCACGACGACCCGCCGTCCCGACTAGGCCTCAGCCGTCGGCGCTGCGCGCGACCACCACGGCCGAATCGGCGCTGGAGAATCCGCTCACGGCGCTGGCACGCGCCACCCGCAGGAGCGCTTCGGGGTCGTATCCGATCACATCGGTCAGTGCGACGCCGACGCCGACGACGGGAAGGCCGACACCGGAGAGCTGGCCGAGGGCGTCGAAACTGCCGCGATAGAGCGTCATGGCTTCCCGGCGGGCAGTGCTCGGCGAGGTCGCGGCGGTGACGAGAACGATCCCGCCTTCGCCGTCCTCCCCCATCACCGAGAACAGGGGCGCGTGGTGACGGACCGCCTCGCGCCACACGACGATCGCCTCGCGACGCGCCTCCTCGCCGAAAGCGGTGGCGATGTGCGCCAGGTCGTCGAGTCGGACCTCGATCACCGCGAGCGACACCCCCCGGGCCAGGGCCGTGGATGTCAGGGCGTCCAGGGCGGCCGGGAACCGCTTCTCGGTGAGGATCCCGGTCACGGCGTCCTCCACTCCGGCCAGCGCACGTTGATGACGCAGCTCCGCCCGCCCCGCTCGCAGCACGGAGGTCACGACCACCGCGACGATGATCAGGAGAACGGTCAGCATCCCCACGGCAACACTGCCGAACCAGGTCCGGAAGGCCGGGTCGTCGGGGCCGAGAAGGAGGAAGGCGACGAGACGGAGGACGAAGTAGACGGCCTCGATGGCGAACACCGCCCCGAGCACCCAGGCCGTCCGCATCCCGCCGAGGGAGCCTCGGAAGCACTCGATGCCCGCCGCCGCAGCGACGAGGACGAGAGCCCCGAACGTCCACGCCGCACCCGCCCAGTCGCCGAGGATCGGCTTCTCGAGCAGGGTAGCGACGGCGGTGACCGCCGTGAGTCCGCCGACCACGGCGATCGCTCGTCCGTTTCGGCGACCGTTGTAGAGGCGGCAGCCGATCCACATCGCGCCGGTCCCGGCGACGAACGCGGAGTTGCCTGCCACAACCGCCCAGAAGGCGGTGGGATCGGCGGCCCAGGCGAGGTAGAGCAGCGACGTCAGGATGGCGCCGAGGAATCCGAGCGCCCAGGCCCGCCCGGCCCGGTCATCTCGGCGGAGCACGGTCTCCAGCAGGAAGACAGTGCCCGCGACGAACACGACGAGAGCGGTCATCACCGCCGCCGTGACCAGATCGAGGTCTGCGAGCATCAGGCCTCCTCCGTCCCGCCGGGACGGGTTGCCGGCAGGGTCACGGTGAAGGTCGACCCCACCCCGAGCACGCTGCTGACCGTGATGTCGCCGCCGTGTCCACGCACGATGTCGCGACTGATCGCAAGGCCGAGGCCTGTGCCCGAGACCGGCGAGGAGCGCACCGCCACACCGCGGTAGTAGCGCTGGAAGAGTGCCTCGACATCCTCCTCGGTCATGCCCACCCCGGTGTCTTCGATCACGATCGCGGTCGATCGCCCGGTGGTGGCGGATTGCAGGGACACTCGTCCGCCTTCCCGGTTGTACTTGACGGCGTTGGAGAGCAGGTTGTCGATCACCTGCGCGAGCCGACGGGGATCGACGTAGGCGTGCGCCGGCCGCAGGCGGGTCGTGTCGATCGTCACACCGCGCTCGCCGGCACGGAGAACCAGCGACTCCACCGCGGCCCGGACGACGTCGGAGACCTCCACCACCTCCGGCTGCATGACGAGTTCGACGCGGTCGTCGGCCGCCGCCGACGCAGTCAGGACGTCGGAGACGAGTTCGAGCAGCTGCTCGGCGTTGCGGTCGGCGATCTGCAGGTTGGACCGGATGCGCGCAGGCGTCTCGGGGTCGTCGATGGCGAGCTCGATGTATCCGAGGATCGACGTCAGCGGAGTCCGCAGCTCGTGCGACACCGACGAGATCACCTCGTCGCGCGCCCGGGCTGCAAGCATCTCGATGGTGACGTCCCGGGAGACGACGACAGCACCGGCGTCGCGACCGTCGGCGTCACGCAATCGGCGCGCTGTGAAGCTCAACGCCCGCTGCGGACCGCCGGGCGTGCCGAACCACACGCGTTCGTCCTGGAAGACCGCGCCCCGGCGCGCCCTCTCGAGCGGCAGCTCATCGCGCGGGAGGGGGGTCGTGCGGTCGGCGCGGTACGCCTCGAGCTGATCGTCCCCCTCGACGTCGGCGATCACCTGCTGCAGGCGCGCGTGGGCGTCGTTGGTGACCGTGATCGCGCCGGTCTCATCGATGCGGATGATGCCGAAGTCGACGGCGTCGAGCACCTCGGTCACGATCTGCTCCTGACGCCGGGCTCGCTCGGCCGACTGCCGAAGCAGCGCTGCCTGCTTGTCCAGCAGCATCCGTTGCGCGGCCGCCCGTCGCGCGGCGAGGAAGGAGGTGATGCCGACGGCGACGAGCACCACGGGAAGGAGGACCGTGCTGAGGATCGCGGGATTCGGCGGGCCGAACGCGACGGTGATCCAGTATGTGATGCTGGCCGTGAGTACCCCGGAGATGAGTCCCACCATCCCGAACCCGGTGGCCAACCACATGACCGGGAAGATGAGCAGCAGCCCCGTCCCGAGTGCGGGAGCTGCGCCTCGGATGACGCCGACGGCGATGATGTCGGCGAGGGGGATGGCGATCAGCCACCACGACGACATCCGCTCCCACGGCACCACGAGCGCAAGCCCGGTGAGAACGAAGACCGCGATCACGCCCGCGAAGAAGGCCGCCATGCTCCCGACGAGGTCGGTGGCCAGCACCGCGATCGCGACCGCGAGCACGAGGGCGCCGAGGAGGAGCTGGGTGAGGGCGGGCGAACGCCCACGGGTGCGATCGGCCAGGACGACGTCGACCCAGCGCCGCGGCTGGACGGCCGCAGGCAGGGATGCGGTGGAGGTGACGTCCATGCGACTACGACCGTTCCGCCGGCAGTTCGGCGTCTTCGCGCGTGTACCCTGCGACGAGCTCCTGCTCGCGGGCGAAGCCGGGGAGGAAGACCGCCACGACCGTCGCGCCGAGGACGATCGCGATCGCCCCGATGAGATAGGCGAAGAACGCGCCGTCGAGCAGCGACTGCGTCGCACCCTGTGTGATCTCCGTGGCGTACTGCGGGTACTGCTCGGCGACCCGCAGTGCTGAGGCGTAAGAGGCCTGCAGCGCCTGCGTCACTTCGGCGCTCACCGATTGCGCCTGCGCCGACGCGGCGATCTGCCGGGCGAAGGAGGCTGCGAACCCGGCGGCGAGGACCGCGCCGAGAAGTGCCTGCATGATCGATCCGCCGAGGTCGCGCTGCAGGTCCGACGTCGCCGAGGCCATCCCGACCCGCCTCACCGGGGTGCTCTCGGTCAGCGCACGCGAGGCCGGCGTCATCGCGAACGCGGCACCGCTGCCGATGAAGAGGAACCCGGCGCCGACGAGCACGTACGGCGTCGACTCTCCCCAGAGCAGGGTGGTGAGAAAGCCCAGCAGCACGAGCGCGTATCCGGCCAGCATGGTCGTGCGCGACCCTCGGGCGGTGAGGAGCCGCGCCGACAGCGGTGCGCACAGGAGGAGCCCGACCGCGGCCGGCACCACCGCGAGCCCTGCGTCGAGCGTGCTGTAGCCGAGGATGTTCTGCAGGAACTGCTGCCCGACGAACATCGCCCCCATCAGGGAGCCGAAGACGATCGTGCCGCCGGTGGCCGGCACCCAGAACATCCTGCGACGAGCGACCTTCAGCTCGTAGATCGGATGCCGCGCCGCGACCTGGCGCCAGGCGAAGAGCGCCAAGAGTGCGACCGCGGCCCCCAGCAGGATCAGTCCGAGGGCGGTCTGGCCGGGCGCGAAGACCAGGCTCACCCCGAGGACGAGCGCCGCGATCGCGAGGGTCGCGAGGATTCCGCCGAGGTGATCGACGGGGTCGTCGGATTCTTTCACGTGCGAGGGGACGAAGACCGCGACGAGCACCAGGGCGGTCGCCGCGATGGGCGCAGCCAGCAGGAAGGCCGAGCCCCACCACCAGATCGTCAGCAGCAGACCGGCGAGCACGGAGCCGATGACCGCAGCCGTGGCGCTGACGCCCGACCACAGCGCGATTGCCACGGTCCGCCGGGGCCCCTGGGCCCACAGCGCCGTGATCAGCGACAGCGTGGTGGGAAAGGCCATGCCCGCCGCGACCCCGGTGAAGACCCGCGCGGCGATGAGCACCTCCACCGACGGGGAGAAGGCGGAGAGGAAGCTCGCGACGACGGTGAGTGCCAGGCCGAGCATCAGCAGCTGTTTGCGTCCATAGCGGTCGGCGAGCGCCCCGAGGTACAGCACCGACATGGCAAGCCCCAGGCCGCATCCGACGGCGACGAGGTTGAGCGCGGTCTGCGTGGCGCCGAAGGCGTCTCCGACATCGGGAAGGGCGACGTTGGCGGCGGCGAGGTTGATGTTGCAGACCAGTGCGGCCAGGATCAGAGCGGTCAGCACGAGCGGTGCCCGGGGCGGGACGGTGTCGAGGTCGGCGTCGCCCGCGCGTGTCTGCGTCACGCGCTCACTTTATCGAGGCGCACGACCTGCGGTGCGCAGCACCGCGGCGGCGGCGACCGCGGCAGCGGCGCACATCGCCGCGAGCGCGGTGATGAAGGCGGTCCAGCCCGACCCCGCGTAGACGAAGCCGAGGCACCAGCCGAACAGGCTGGATCCGCCGTAGTAGGCGAGGTAGTACAGCGCGGACGCCTGCGCCCGCGTGTCGGCGGACGCGGCTGCAGGGGCCCAACCCGACGCCACGGCGTGGGCCGCGAAGAACCCCGCGGTGAAGACGAGCAGGCCGATCAGGACGATCGCGGTCGACGGCGTCAGCAGCGCCGCCAGTCCGACGAGCATCGCCGCGATGCCGGCGAGGAGCACCGGGAGTCGCCCGTGGCGTACGGCGAGTGCGCCCGCCCAGGGCGAGGAGACGGTCCCGGCGAGGTAGGAGAGGAACAGCAGGGTCGCCAGCCATCCGGGCAGCGAGAACGGAGGCTCTGCGAGGTGGAACCCGAGGTAGTTGAACACGGCGACGAAGGCCCCCATGAGGAGGAATCCCTGCGCGTCGATCGCGAGCTGGGCGGGTGTGCGCAGGACGGCGGCGAGGCGCTCGCCGAGTCGGCGCTCCGGCCGATGGCGGTGGGCGACGAAACCCTGCGCGTGCGGGACGAGCCAGAGGAAGACGACGGCCGACGCTGCGCATAGGATCGCCACCGCCCACAGACCGCTCCGCCATTCGAGTATGTCGGCGACGGGGCCTGACACCAGCCGCCCCGACAGCCCGCCGACGGTCGTGCCGGCGATGTAGCTTCCCGCCGCCGACGCCGTGAAGCGCGCGTCGACCTCCTCGCTCAGATAGGCCAGGGCGATCGCCGGTATGGCCCCGAGCGCCACACCCTCGGCGAGCCGGATGCCGAGGAAGACGCCGACATCGCCCGACAGCGGCGCGAGCAGTCCGAGAAGCGTGGCGGCGCAGATCCCGATCGTCATCGCCGGAACGCGCCCGTAGCGGTCGGCGACGATGGACCATGGGATGACGGCTGCGGCCAGTCCCAGGGTCGTGGCCGACACCGCGAGAGAGGCGGTCGGCGGCGAGACGCCGAGGTCGGCGGCGATGAGCGGCAGCACCGCCTGCGGTGAGTACAGCTGCGCGAAGGTGGCGATCCCGGCGAAGAACAGGGCGATGAGGAGACGTCGGTAGGCGCGTGATCCCGGCACGTGCCCGGTCGCATCGCTCATCGGTCCGACGCTTCGCGACGCATCCCGTCGCCTCAGTACCTGCACGGCAGAGGGCCGGAACCCTGGGCGGGTTCCGGCCCTCTGCGCGGGTGGTGCGGGCTCAGCGACCCGACAGCTTCTCACGAAGCGCGGCAAGCGCCTCGTCGTCAGCCAGAGTACCGCCGGCCGAAGAGTCGGACGAGAACGACGACGAACCCGTCGACTCGGCCGCGGGCGCGTTCGCCTCGGCCTCGAGGGCCTTGACGACGGCGGCCTTGTGGGCCTCCCAGCGCGCCTGTGCGGCGGCGTAGTCCTGCTCCCAGGCTTCGCGCTGCTCGTCGAAGCCTTCCTTCCACTGGTTGGTCTCCGGGTCGAAGCCCTCGGGGTACTTGTACTCCCCGTTCTCGTCGTACTCGGTGACCATGCCGTAGAGGGCCGGGTCGAACTCGGTGCCGTAGGGGTCGACCGACTCGTTGGCCTGCTTCAGCGACAGCGAGATGCGGCGACGCTCGAGATCGATGTCGATGATCTTGACGAAGACCTCTTCACCGACCGAGACGACCTGCTCTGCGAGCTCGACGTGCTTGCCCGAGAGCTCGGAGATGTGCACGAGACCCTCGATGCCGTCCGCGACGCGGACGAACGCGCCGAACGGCACGAGCTTGGTGACCTTGCCCGGTGCGATCTGACCGATCGCGTGGGTGCGGGCGAACACCTGCCACGGGTCTTCCTGCGTCGCCTTCAGCGACAGGGAGACGCGCTCGCGGTCGAGGTCGACCTCGAGGATCTCGACGGTGACCTCCTGGCCCACCTCGACGACCTCGGACGCGTGCTCGATGTGCTTCCACGACAGCTCGGAGACGTGCACGAGGCCGTCGACGCCGCCGAGGTCCACGAAGGCACCGAAGTTGACGATCGACGAGACCGTTCCCTTGCGGACCTGACCCTTGTGCAGGTTGTTGAGGAACGTCGTGCGCGACTCGGACTGCGTCTGCTCCAGCAGAGCACGACGCGAGAGGACGACGTTGTTGCGGTTCTTGTCGAGCTCGAGGATCTTCGCCTCGATCTCCTGACCCAGGTAGGGGGTGAGGTCACGGACGCGGCGCAGCTCGATGAGCGAGGCGGGGAGGAACCCGCGCAGGCCGATATCGACGATGAGGCCACCCTTGACGACCTCGATCACCTGGCCGGTGACGACACCGTCGGTCTCCTTGATCTTCTCCACGTCGCCCCAGGCGCGCTCGTACTGCGCGCGCTTCTTGGACAGGATGAGGCGGCCTTCCTTGTCCTCCTTCTGGAGGACGAGCGCCTCGACGTGGTCGCCGACGCCGACGACCTCGTTGGGGTCGACATCGTGCTTGATCGAGAGCTCGCGCGAGGGGATGACGCCCTCGGTCTTGTAGCCGACGTCGAGGAGGACCTCGTCGCGGTCGATCTTCACGACGGTGCCTTCGATGAGGTCTCCGTCGTTGAAGAACTTCAGGGTCTTTTCGACCGCGGCCAGGAAGTCCTCGGCAGATCCGATGTCGTTGATCGCGACCTGCTTGGTGGCCGGGGCGGTCGTTGCGGTAGTCATGTAGTGGGTTGTCCTTGGTGGTGTGGTGTTCGGGCCTCGGCTGCCTGAGTCGCACGCGAAAGCGGACGGTCTCCGACCCCGAGGCGGAGCGGATTGTGGTCGTACGGTGTCACATGTAGCGTGCAGGCCCACGCGTCACCCCGAGCTCGAAACCCGGGCATGGCGGAAACCGTCACACGCGTGACACTTCAGGTTATCAGAGTGCGTCAGCCCGCGGAGACCTCGACCGTGAACTCCAGCGGCTGGATCCCGCCGTCCTGATTGGTCATCGTCACCGTCGTCGTCCCCTCGGCGAGCGCACGCACCCCGGGGTTGAAGGTGGCGCTGCCGTCATCCCTGCCCTGCACGAATTCCGCCACGGCAGGATCGGCGACCTTCCCCTCGTAGCTGTCGATCGCGAGGTCGCCGGTGTCGATGTTCAGCACCTGACCGACGATGAGTTCGACCGTGGCGCCCTGCAGATCGTTCGCCGACTCCGTGACGGGGGCGATCACGGATGAGGTCTCGGGGCTCGGCTCGCCGGGCGCGCACGCGGTGAGCACGACGGCGAATGCGGCGGCGGAGAGGACGGCGAGGACGAGCTTCGGGCTGCGCATGCTCTCACATTGGCAGGTGAGGTCGGCGAAAGGGAAGGATGCGCCGCCGCGGGCCGGTGCGCAACGCCGCCCGCGCCCGCCTCAGACCAGGAGACGCCCGAGGAGACGGGTGAGCAGGCCCTGCTCCTCGCGGGACAGGCCCGCGAGCTCCTCGGCCTCGCGCCGGACGAGCTCCGTCATCGCGGCGTCGACCCGCTCCGTGCCCTCGGGGCTCAGTCGCACCAGCACGCCCCGACCGTCGCGCGGGTTCGGCCGACGCTCGACCAGGCCCCGTGCGGCGAGCTTCTCCAGGCGGTTGGTCATCGCTGCACTGCCGATCATGGTGGATTCGATCAGCTGCGCGGGGCTCAGTTCGTGGGGATCCTCCGCGCGGCGGAGGGCGGCGAGCACGTCGAACTCCCACACCGACAGACCTGCGCTGTAGAAGGCCTCGGCGCGGAGACGGGCCAGTCGCAAGGCGACGCGCCGCAGCCGGGACATGACGTCGAGCGGCGTGAGATCGACGTCGGGGAGCCGACGGGACCACGCGTCGATCAGCAGATCGACGTCGTCATCCCTCTCCCGGGCCTCCCCGCTCATACTCCGACCGTAGCGGACGCCACGAGGGGTGAGCCGCGTCTCCCGGCGCTAACGCGCGTCGGATGACGCGACGACGGCCTCGGCGATCGGCTGCTCTCCCCCGCCGAAGCGCAGCGTCCGCCGGATGGTGGCGGGCTCGTCCAGCGCTGCGGCGATGACCGCGGCGACGTCCTGGCGCGGTACCGCGCCGCGGCCCTCCGGATCGACCGTGATGCGCCCTGTGCCCGGGTCGTCCAGGAGTGCGCCCGGTCCGAGCACCGTCCACTCGAGGTCGGTGCCGCGCAGATGATCGTCGGCGGCGAGCTTGGCGTCGGCATACGGGAAGAAGTCGTCGTCCTCCGGCACACCATGGTCGGCCGTGGACCCCAGCCAGGACACCATGAGGTAACGCGCGACCCCCGCGCGGCCGGCGGCGTCCATCGAGCGGATCGCCGCGTCGCGGTCCACCGCGTACGTGCGCGCAGCGTCGCCACCGCCGGCACCCGCCGACCACACGATCGCGTCGTGGCCCGCGACGAGCTCGGCGAGCGCTTCGGCGCCAAGCTGCTCGATGTCGGCCACGCGAGGCGTCGCTCCGGTGCCCTCGACCTCGTCGACGTGAGCGGGATTGCGGATGACCGCGGTCACCTCGTCCCCGCGCGAGATCAGCAGCGGCGCCAGAAGCATCGCGACCTTGCCGTGTCCACCGAAAACCAGCACCCGAGACATCCGCTCTCCTTCTCTTCGACGAACCCTCAGCCCACCGGGCGTCGTCGGCGCTGTCAACCCCGCCCGACGTGGCTAGCGTTGAGGTATGCGACTGACCTCGGCGATCCGCGCCCCGCGTCGAGCGCCCCTGCTGCAGGTGGCCAAATCCGCGATCGCGACCGTGGCGGCCTGGCTCATCGCGGGCTGGCTCATCCAGGGCCCTCCCCCGGTGTTCGCCGCGATCGCCGCGCTTCTGGTGGTGCAGCCGAGCCTCAACCAGTCGTTCGCGAAGGCGATCGAACGAAGCGTCGGCGTCATCGTCGGCGTCGCCATCGCCTCCGGGCTCGGGATGGTGTTCGGTGACGCCACCTGGGTCGTCCTGGTCGCCATCATCGTCGCCCTGATCGTGGCATGGGCGGCCCGCGTGACCGCGGGGACGGCGAACCAGGTCGCCATCAGCGCGGTGCTCGTGCTGGCCCTCGGCGCCACGACCCCCGATTACGCCGTCGACCGCATCCTCGAAACGATCATCGGCGCGATCATCGGCATGGTGGTGCACATCGTGATGGTGCCGCCGGTCGCGGTGGCCCCCGCGCACGAAGCCGTCGACAGGGTCGGCGAAGAACTCGCCCGATCGCTCGAACGTCTCGCGGGTGCGCTCACCGCGCAGCAGACGCGTCCGCAGATCGAAGAGCTCATGCTCACCGTCCGGCTGCTCAGGCCCATGGTGGTCGATGCCGACGAGGCCATCGTGACCGCCCGCGACTCCCTGTCCCTGAATCCCCGCGCCCGGCGGTATCGGGCGGAGCTCGATGAGATCGAGCAGCTCCTCGCTCGCTTCAGCCCGATCGTGACCCAGACGATCGGGATGACACGTGCGGTCTACGACCATTACGACGCCAGCCTCGCCACCGAGCCCGCGGTCCTCGCGATCGCCGATCAGCTGCGCCGCGCGGCGCATGACATCCGTCTGGATCTGCGGCGCGCCCCGCGCGCGGGCGACGCGGGGCCGACGGCGACGACCACGATCCCCGCGCTCACCGCTCCCCTGCGGCTCACCGCGCCGTCGGCGACGAACTGGATCGTCGTGGGCTCGCTCATGGAGGACCTGCGCCGCATCCACGATCAGCTCAGCGAAGGGAATCCGTGACCGGCCGTGGAGGGGGATGTGGCCCGCCCCCGGGGCTGATAGCGTGCGGGGGCACCGCGGTGACGCACCACAGCCACGACGGAGGACGACAGTGACCCAGAACGCCCCCTCCCCTACGGCAGCAGCCCGGCCCCGGGAACAGTGGACCGGACAGGTCGGCTTCATCCTCGCGGCGATCGGATCGGCGGTCGGCCTCGGCAATATCTGGCGCTTCCCCGGGGTCGCCTATGAGAACGGCGGTGGTGCCTTCCTCATCCCCTACCTGGTGGCGCTCCTGACCGCAGGTATCCCGATCCTCTTCCTGGACTACGCCCTCGGGCACCGGTTCCGGGGTGCCGCACCCACCGCATTCCGCCGGATCGGCCGATCGATCGGGCGCTTCACCGAGTCGCTCGGCTGGTTCCAGGTGGCGATCGCCTTCGTGATCGGCCTCTACTACACGGCGGTCATCGCCTGGGCGCTCAGCTACTTCGTCTTCTCTTTCGATCTGCGCTGGGGCGATGACCCGGCCACCTTCTTCCAGGCCGACTACCTCCAGGTCGGCGACCCCGGGCTGAGCCTGGAGTTCGTGCCGGGCGTGCTCATCCCCCTCGCGCTGGTGTGGATCGCCGCGATCGCGGTTCTCGCCGCGGGCGTGGCCAAGGGACTGCAGCGGGCGAACGTCATCTTCCTCCCCATCCTCATCGTGGCCTTCCTGGTGCTGGTCGTGCGCGCCCTCTTCCTCGACGGCGCGGCCGACGGGCTGAACGCGCTGTTCACCCCGAACTGGACGGCCCTGGGCGATCCGAACGTGTGGATCGCGGCGTACAGCCAGATCTTCTTCTCGCTGTCGATCGCCTTCGGCATCATGATCACCTACGCCTCCTACCGACGCCGACGATCGAATCTGACTTCCCCGGGCCTGGTGGTGGCGTTCGCGAACTCGTCGTTCGAGATCCTCGCCGGCATCGGCGTGTTCGCCACGCTGGGGTTCTTCGCCTTCCAGCAGGGCATTCAGGTCGCCGAGCTCGAGGGCCTGACCGGCGTGGGGCTGTCGTTCATCACCTTCCCGGCGATCGTGTCGCAGATGCCCGGTGGGCCGCTGTTCGGCTGCCTGTTCTTCGGCTCGCTCACCCTCGCCGGCTTCACGTCGCTGATCTCGGTGCTGCAGGTGGTCTCGGCCGCCTTCCAGGAGAAGTTCCGACTGACACCGCGTGTGGCGGCCACGGCCGTGGGCTCGGTCTCCGCGGTGCTGTCGATCCTGCTCTTCTCCACCACCACCGGCCTTCTGGCGCTGGATGTCACGGATCAGTACGCCAACAACGTCGGCATCGTCGCTTCGGCGATCCTCACCACGATCGTGGTCGTCTGGGTGCTGCGCGGCGGCCCCGAACTGCGCTACCACCTCAATGCGGTGTCGACCTTCCAGGTCGGACGCGTGTGGGTGCTGCTCGTGGGCGTTCTGGCGCCGATCGTGTTGGCCTACATGCTGATCCAGCGCATCGTCGTGCTGATCCTGGAAGGGTACGGCGGCCTTCCGGAGTGGTATCTGCTGGTGTTCGGCTGGGGCACGATCGCGTTCATCGTGGTCGCGGCCGTCGTGATGTCGGCGCTGAAGTGGCGCGACTCGCCGGATGGGTTCCGCCCGTGGCCCCCGTTCCCGCCGGAGGGTCAGGCGGCGACCCGGAAGGAGCAGGCGAAATGACCGGTCTCGCCATCGCATTCCTCATCCTGTCGATCGTCATCGTGTGGGGCGGTCTGGCCGTCAGCATCCTCTTCCTGCGCTCGCGCCCCGAGCCCGCCGAGTACCCTCCGGGCGGGGTGGACGATCACCGCGAAGACATCGGTCCGGCCGAACGCGACACCTGAAGCCGGTTGCCGGCGCGCCGCATCGTCCGCACGATGCTGCGCACGGGAATGCCGACCACGAGTGCCCACCGCCCTGCCGGTGAGCGATCCATCCTCCCGAGGACGCTCTTGCGCTCCCAAGCCAGGCGCAGGCGTCCCCCGCGGCCCGTCGGGAGGATGGGGTGGGCCAGCAGTCCTCGCCGCCGGAGGTCGACCAACCGCTCGATGGCCGCGGTCCAGTCATCCTCTTCCGCGTCGTGCAGGTAGTTCTCCCGCGACCACGACGTCGGGGGGAGCCGGAATCGGCCGGCGAGAAGATCGTCCTCGCCGCCGAGGACACCGCTGCCTTCGAAGACCACGTTGATCAGGGCAGGTGAGACGCCGAACGTGTCCAGGGCGAGGACCGGGATGCCACGGGCGATCGCCTCGATCGCCGCGGTCGAGCTGACCGTGACGAGCCCGGTTGCCTCATCGAGGGCCGACTGCATGGGTGCGGTGGAGAGGACGAGGTTCTCCGGAAGCGGGCCGAGGGAGCGCAGGAGCTCGGGGTAGGAGTGACTCTCGCGGTGGGTCTGGTGCTCGCCCGCTGCGGCCCGCAGCTTGACCACGACCCGCCGTGCTACGTCGGCCGACGCGAGGCGCCGGAGCATATCCGCCACTCGTACGCGGTCGTCGCGCTCGCTCGGCACGACGGCCTGGGCGGCGAAGACGATGTCGGTCGCCTCGCCGACGCGCCCCCGACCGCCCGCCCGCACGGCAGCCGCAGCGAACGGCAGCGTGGCCAAGGCGAACCGGTGACGGATGGACGTGGACACCGACAGCGCTGCGAAGTCCGCGCGCTCGCGCCGGGAGTGCACGACGAACAGATCGGCTCCCTGCCGGTAGAACAGGGCCTTCCGGGTGGCGGGGACGGAGATGCCGGGAAGGCCCGTCACCACGACCGGTCGCGCAGGTCCGGCTGCGAGCAGACGCACGAGAACCCGTGCGAGCGGGCCGCGCGCCCCGACGATGACGACGTCCGGCGGATCGTCGACCACGCTCCGCTGCAGCTCGGCGAGGGTCAGCCGTTCGACGGCGTCGGCGGGGAGACCGCTCGTGGCCAGAGCCGCGCGCAATTGGTCGTCCGATACCGCGAGAGGCGTGTCGAGGATCCTCATCGAGCGCTCCCAGGTGGCCGGAGCGCTCCCGACGAGCGCCGCCGCCCACTTCACATAGGAATCGGTGTCGGCGATGCCGACGATCCGGATGCTCCCTGCCGTCACGTCGTGACGCGTCGGAGCTTCGCCAGCGGGCCACGCTCGCTGTCGTACACGCGCTTGACGCCGTCGCCGAGGGCCGCCTCGATGATCCGGATGTCACGCACGAGGTGCTGCAGACCGGCGGGTTCGAGCGACGCAGCGTGGTCGGAGCCCCACATCGTGCGATCGAGCGTGATGTGGCGTTCGACGGCGACGGCGCCCAGCGCGACGGCGGCGAGCGAGACCTGCAGGCCGCGTTCGTGGCCGGAGTATCCGACCGGTACGCCCGGGAACCGGTCGCGCAGCGCCGGGATCATGCGGAGGTTGGCCTCCTCCGGCTCCATCGGGTAGGTCGAGGTGGCGTGCAGCAGCACGAGGTCATCGGTGCCGAGGGCGTCGACGGCCGCGCCGATCTGCGCCATGGTCGACATGCCGGTGGACAGGATGACCGGCTTGCCGGTGTCGCGGAGGGCGCCGAGCAGGGCACGGTCGGTGAGGCACGCCGAGGCCACCTTGTGCGCGCCGACGCCGAGGTCTTCCAGAAACGCCACGCTCGGCACATCCCACGGCGATGCGAACCACTCCAGTCCGCGCAGGATCGCGTGGTCGGAGATCTCGATGTACTGGTCGCGGTCGAATTCGACACGGCGACGATAGTCGAGATAGCTCATCGTGCCCCACGGCGTCTCGCGGGGAATGTCGCGCATGTGCTCCGGGGTCGAGATTTCGGGAGTGCGCTTCTGGAACTTCACCGCGTCGACGCCCGCGTCGGCGGCGATGTCGATCAGGCGCTTGGCGGTCTCGACATCGCCGTTATGGTTCAGTCCGATCTCGCCGATGATGTAGGCGGGGTGGCCGCCTCCGATGACGCGGGAGCCGATGGTGACGGTCATGGGGTGGTCCTGTTCTCGTGGAGGGCGGGGACGGGTGTCGAACCGCGGCGGGCGCGGAGGACGCGCTCGGCGAGCTCTCGCACGGCACCGTCGCCGCCGCGGCGGTCGAGGACGACGCGCGCCGCGCTCAGGACGACGGGGTCGGCGTCGCCGACGGCGACGGGCCATCCCACGAGGTCCATCGCGGGCACGTCGTTGACGTCGTTGCCGAGGTAGGCGATCCGCGACAGCGGGATGCGTGCGGCGTCGGCCCAGCTGCGGAGGGCGCCGGCCTTGTCGTCGACCCCCTGAAGGACCTCAACGCGGAGCTTGCGTGCTCGGGCGCCCACGACCGGGTTCTCCTCGGTGGAGAGGATGAGGAAGGGGATGTGGGCGCGCCGGAGGCGCGCGACGCCCATGCCGTCGGAGCGGCTGACGCGCACCGCTTCGACACCGGACTCGGTCACGGTGACGGTGTCATCGGTGTGCACGCCGTCGAAGTCGGTGACGACGGCGTCGACATCGAGAGGTTCGGGTGCGTCGATGAGAGGAGCGAGGGCGCGAGCGACCTCCAACTCGGCGAAGGAGTCGATCTCGATCGCTGTGCGCTCGGGCACCGCGGCGATCCCGACGCTGCCGAAGAAGCGGTGACGGACTGTGCGGAAACCGCGGGCTCGCATGACGTAGAACGCGCCCGTTTCAAGGTAGTGGGGTTCTCGCTCCTGCCGGCGTGGTCGATGATCGGCCTGATGGTTGATCGCCTCGGCGCAGTCTCCGGTGCCCTTGCGCCACAGGAATCCGTACGTCTCGATCGCCGAGAACACGCTGTCACGGCGGCGGTGCTGCACAAGGCGGATGGCACTGGCGAGCGCTTCGCTGTCGATGAACGGCGAAGTGGCCTGAAGGAACACGACGACCCCGACGTTGACGTCGCGCGCCTCGAGCTCATCGAGCGCATGGAGGATCGCCGACTCCGAGCTTGCGGTGTCGCCGGAAAGGTGGGCGGGGCGCCGGATGACCTCAGCTCCCCACTCTTCGCCGACGGCGGCGATCTCGTCGTCGTCGGTCGAGACGCAGACGCGGTCGATGAGATCGCAGCGCCGGGCCGCCTGGATCGCGCGACCGATGAGAGGGATGCCGCCGACGCGGCGGAGGTTCTTGCGGGGAACCCCCTTCGACCCGCCCCGGGCAGGGATGATCGCGACGACGTCGCTCACGTCTGGAACCCCGCCTGGCGCGAGGCCGCCGGCACCGGCTCACCATTGATGGTCGAGCCGCTGCCGGCGAGCACGAGTCGCAGAGTGGTCGAAGTCGTTGACGGAAGTGTGTGAAGGTGCACGGGTCGGGTCGCTCCGGCGAGGATCAGCTCGACGGGGACGGATGTCGCGGTGACCGTGAGTTCCGGAATGCGCCGAACGGCCTCGAGCTGTTCGGCGGTCTCGCGGCGGTGCGGGAGATACGTCGTGGGTCCCGTGTCCGCCGGTGCTGAGGCGGCCAGGGCGGTGAGCCACGCCAGATAGGTCTCGCGCGGCATCCGTCCATCGATCGGTCTGGCGCTTCCGAGGATGACGCGGGTGCCGAGATCTGCCGATGCGGGAGCGGTGGCGCGCGTCCAGGCGAAGGTGTGCTGCGCGATGCCGAACCCGCGGTCTGCCAGGGCCGCCAATCGGTCCTCTCCGAGGTCGAAGGCGGTGAAGAGGTGGGCAGCGCCTGTTCGGGCACGGCGGGCGATCGACTCGGCGGCGAACGGTGCGGCGAGGGAGGTCAGCCCCCGCTCGGTGACGTGTGGGCGCGCGTAGGGGCGGCGCTGCAGAAGGGTGTCGGCGAAGGGCAGGGCGATGGCGCCGTCGTCGAGGAAGGTGAGGGTGCGGGGACGCAGGACGGCGGCGGCGAGGCGGAACTGTCCGGAGAATCCGTCGCCGACGAGCCAGTGCGGATGCTGTGACAGCAGCTTCCACGGAACGCCGAGGTAGGGCTCCATCTCGCCGAAGCGCGCTCCGCGCGCGAGGAGGAGGTCGGCGGTTTCGGACATCTGCGGCGTCAGGCGGCCGGCGACGGGAACGGTCCTCCGATGTGTTGCGGCCCACTCGGCGGCACCGATCAGCTGCAGGGGTGACTCCACCCACGCCAGCACCGCGTCTTGGTTCATGCCACCTCCTGGAGGGTCCAGGTTCGAGTGCGCGGGTGAACACGGGGTGGTGCCCTGAGGGTCGGTAGGACGACGGGCAGGTGAACGGCCGGTGCCGGGGCGGGTGCGGGGTGTGGATAACTTCGAGCCTTCGCGCCGAGGCGCATTACGGTGGTGTCCGTGAAAAGCCGGGTCGGATCAGGGACGCGCGGCGCGCTGTCGGGTGTCGCGGCTATGGCGCTCAGCCTGGTGCTCGTCACCGGGTGCACGCCGCAGCCCGAGCCGGTGGAGTCGCAGGCGCCCTTCGCCACGGAGGAGGAGGCCTTCGCCGCCGCCGAGGAGACCTATCGCAACTACGTCGACGCCCTGAATGCCGTCGACCTGAGCGATCCCGAGACCTTCGAGCCTGTCTACGAATGGACGACCGGCGACCTCAACGCAAGCGATCGCGAAGGCCTTAGCCAGTACCATGCGGCCGGAGCGGAGGTCGGCGGTACCTCCACGCCGGTGATGATCGAACCAGTCACGGTGGACCCGGAAGCAGGTCACGTCGACCTAGCGGTCTGTTTGGACGTGTCGACGGTCACCGTTCAGGACGCCGATGGATCGTCCCTCGTCGACCCGAATCGAGTACCGATTCAAAGCCTCACGGTGGAGCTTGTTGAGGACAACGAATCGGGAACCGGACTGAAGCTCTCCGCCATCTCCGGGCGGCAAGGTGAACCGACATGCGGTTGACGCTCTCTGCTGTACTCGTCGCTTCCACGCTGCTGGCAGCAGTGCCGTCCTCCACCCAGTGCAACGACGTTGGGACCTGGACGTCGACTTGCGTTGAGAACACCGGCACCGAGGTCAACGTCGGCGCCAGCACGGGCTCGGGCGGAGGCGGTTCGCAGAACGGTGATGCTCCTCGCGGGAGCGGATCCGAGAGCGTCGGAGACGCCGAGCCGGCGGAACCCGACTGCGTCGTCGAGCTTCGGCGGTGCGACATCAACTACCAGGTCGAGGCTCCGCCCGAGGTGACGATCGAGGACCTCGCATCGTTCCGCCCTGCGGTGCCGCAGCTCGGCGGCGACCCCGCGGGGTTCGGTGTGGTCGGAATGCCGACGAATGTCTACGCATCCGCGACCGCGCAGGAGATCCCCGGTGAGATCCTCGGCTGGGACGTCGTGGTCCGGTTCGAGCCGGCGGCGTACGTCTTCTCCTACGGGGACGGCACGACCGCACGATCCTCTTCGGGCGGGTCGTCATGGTCGGCGCTCGGTCAGCCACAGTTCACTCCGACCGCTACCAGTCACGTGTACGCCGAGCGGGGGGTGTACCCGGTGTCGGTGACAGTGGAGTACACCGCTGCCGTGACCTTCGGATCGACGTGGCGCCCTGTTCCGGGCGTCGTCACCTCTTCGGCCGGCGGCTACGCCGTAGACGTCCGCGCGGTGCGCACGGCACTGGTCGATCGGACGTGCCAGGAAGACCCAGGCGGTCCGGGCTGTTGACCTCGCGCGAGCGAGCGCCGGTCGACGTGACAGGATGTGCGCATGCCGGATCGCCTGATGCTGCTCGACTCCGCGTCCCTGTACTTCCGCGCGTTCTACGGCGTGCCCGACACGGTGAAGGCGCCCGATGGCACGCCCGTGAACGCGGTGCGCGGATTCCTCGACATCATCGCCAAGCTGGTGACGACCTACGAACCGACGCGACTGGTGGCCTGCTGGGACGACGATTGGCGGCCCCAGTGGCGTGTCGATCTCATTCCCTCCTACAAGGCGCATCGCGTCGCTGAGATCGTCGCGGGCGGGCACGACGTCGAGGTAGTGCCCGATCCGTTGGAGGTGCAGGTACCCATGATCCGCGAGACGCTCGACGCGCTGCGCATCCCGATCGCCGGCGCGACCGACTACGAAGCGGACGACGTCATCGGCACGCTGGCGACGACAGCGACGATCCCGGTCGACATCGTCACGGGTGATCGGGACCTCTTCCAGCTCGTGGATGATGGCCGCGACGTCCGGGTCATCTACACGGCCCGCGGCATGAGCAATCTCGACGTGATCACCGGTGACGTGGTGACCAAGAAGTGCGGGGTGCGACCCGACCAGTATGCGGATTTCGCCACTCTCCGCGGAGACACGTCCGACGGTCTTCCCGGTGTCAGTGGCGTCGGCGAGAAGACAGCAGCAAGTCTGCTGTCGCAGCATGACGATCTCGCCGGGATCATCGCAGCGGCCGAGGCCGGCGAGGGCATGTCTGCGGGCCTCAGATCCAAGATCCTGGCCGCACTCCCCTACCTCGAGGTGGCTCCGCGGGTCGTCGCCGTGGCCCGTGACCTCGACATCACCGTCACCGGTGACGACCTGACGCCCCTCGATCCGCCGGCGACGGAGACCGCGCGCGAGCTCGCCGAGCGCTGGGCGCTGGGTGGTTCGATGGATCGGGTCCTGGCGGCGATCGGCGTCGAGGACGCGTAGCTTCCCCTCCCCCACCGTCGAGGTGGGAAACCAGGCAGACTATGGTCCGGAGGTATTCCGAAGGGTGTCCGGGGCCGTCTGAGCGTCTTCCCGCGACATGCCCTGCCCTCGGGATACCGCGAATGATCGGCCGTCCGGTCCACGGTCTCGGACGGCCAGCAGCGACAGAGGCGCGCTCGTCACCTGGGTATCCCGTCCTCCGGCCCGGCCGCACCAAGGACCGACCTCTTTATCCCGCGATCATCGAGATGGCTGAGGACGCGTGCAACGAACTCCGCGACGTGCGGCGACCCAGACGCCGTCAGGCCCTCGCCGCTCACCAGCGCCGAGATGAGCGCGTTCTTCACCTCGGTCCGGCCGATTCTCCAAGGCACCGCGAACGCGAGAACATCGAAGTCCTTCTTGTCATAATCCGGGATGCTTGCGCGGATACGGCCGGTATCGGGCTCCTCACTGGTGACGTGCAGGTACGCTCGCAGCTCGGGATCGAATCCCGTGCCACCGACGTATGCCACTGCTTCCGCCACGACATCGATCCAGACATAGATCCAAGAGCCGGACGGTTGCGCGCGCCCCGCGCGGACCCGGATCTCGCGTGGGCCGTCGATGCTCATCGGCTCACGCTACCGAACGCGTCGGTTCTCAGAAGGGCGCAGGGGTGTCGTCGGATGGTCGAAACGAGACCATGACGGTGGGTGGCGGCGGCATATCGGTGTAGACGCGTCCGAGGGGAGAGGTCCACTCGAGGACTCCGCCGGGGAGTTGGCGGACTTGCCATCTCGTATGGTGTTTCAGGCTGTGGTGGCGTCTGCAGAGGTGCGCCTGGTTGCAGGTGCTGGTCTCGCCGCCGTGATGGTGGTCGTCGGTGTGATCGCAGTCGCAGCTGATGGCGGGCATGATGCATCCCGGGAAGCGGCAGGTGCGGTCTCTGGCCTTGAGGAGCCGGTCCATCGGCTTGGGCCGCCGGTAGGTGTCCACGGCCACCACGGCCCCCGTGACGGGGTCGGTGAGGACCCGCTCCCACTCGTTCGCCGGCGACCCCGCCATCTCGCGCGCAGTGTCGGGGTCGACGGGGCTCTTTCCGACCAGATCGGCGGCGTCGTCATCGACCCCGAGCAGCGTCGTGGCCGCGACGACGACCTGTACCCGCCCGCGGATGCCGCCGAGGACTCCCGGGCCGTCACCTGCCGCGGTCGGGTCGCCGTCGGGGACCCCCGATACGAGAAGCTGCCCCAAGATATCGGCGCGGATCTGATCGAGGGTACGCGTATCGGACGCGATCAGCTCCAGCTCCTCCCGGCGTTCCCGCACCTCGTCGGGCATGCCGGGAATTTCCTGGCCGAGCCCGTCGACCCATTCCTTCCGCAGCGCCTGCAGTTCCCGTTTCGACGCCTGACGGTGGTCGATGATGGTCCGCGCCATCTCGGTGAGCCGGTCGAAGCTCCCCGCGGCGACCACGGTGGGAAGGATCGTGATCATCTCGCTCATCGCGTCCGGCAGCGGCACCACGCGTACCGACCGGGTCTCGCGCGCGCGTCGGTGACGGGTTTCCATCGACTCCGGCATCGCCTTCTCGGCCAGCAGCTGGAGCGCCTGCCGGGCACGTCCGGGTGTGGTCGCCTCGCACTCGACCAGCGCGGCTTCCTCGAATCGTTCCCGTGCCTCCGGCGGCAGCCCGGCCCCGAGATCCGTGATCACCGTGACGTGCCCAGGGCCGATCCGGCCCGTCTCCCATGCCTCCAACGTCGCGGGATAGTCCTCCGCCACCATCCTCGCCCGGCCGATCCGGGCCTGCACGGTCCGGTCTGAGACCCGCAGCACCCCGCCGATCTCGGCCGCATACGAACGGATCAGCATGTCGTGGTCGCGCACGTTCTGCGGCGACGACGCCGTCAGTCGCTGCGCCAGCTGTCCCACCTCGGCGAGATAGCGCGACTGTTCCGCCTGCGCCGCAGCGATCAGCTTCGTCGTGCGCTCGATACCGGCAACGAGGGCGACCAGTTCGTCATCACCTTCGAATGCTCCCGGTGTCACTGTCGAAGACATGTTCCCATGATGGCAGAGGCCTCCGACATCGATCCCCCGTATTCACGTGCCACCGCAGACCGGTGGACACGTCGCTTCGACCCCCATGTGTGCAGGAGACGACATGCGCTGGAGACGCCGGCCCTTACTTGGCCGGCAGACAGCCCCCGTCGAGAAGGAGCCCGCCGACCTCGATCTGCACCGCCTGCGCGGAGATCTCCCCGTAGAAGCACCCACCGGCCGCGCCCATCGCACCGAAGAGGAAACCGTCTGATTCGCCCCGCGTCTGCACGTCCGTCAACCCCGCATCGTGCAGCGTCGCGACGACCGACTCCGGCGTGACCGCGCCATCGCTGCGCAGCGAGTCCAACGCCACGACCACCTCGGGAAGGACCTCGCGGTTCGCCGCGACAGCGTCATCCGAGAGCGGCATCCGCTCGCGGTAGCCGTCGTTGGCGGCCATGGCGGCGTCGGGGTCGTACGGAGCGCACTCCGGCGGCAGCTCGACGCCCGGCACAGCAGGACACGCCGCCGTCGGCGACACACTCCCCGCCCCGGTCTCGCCCGAGACCCCCGCTCCCCCGCCGGCGCACCCGGTGACGGCGGTCGCCACGCACCCCAGGACGACACCGAGGCCGGCCGCATCCGCGAGACGCCGATGCCGCGTCATCCTCGTCTGCCCCTCTTCCCGCCGCGCGGTCCACTCCGCATGGCCGCGACACTAGCCCCGATGAGCACCGCGGAATAGACCCCGACGAGCGCGAGGACGAGAACGAGCGCGGGGGTCCAGCTTCCGCTGAGATCGTGCAGGAGGCCGAACAGCGGCCCTCCCGCTGCGGCCACGACGTACCCGCCGCCCTGCACGAACGCCGACAGGCCTGCCGCCTCGCTGTCGCTGCGCGCCACGGCCACGAGCGCCGAGAAGATCACGACGAACCCGCCCGCGTGGCCGATCGCGCCGATCGCGAGCCACAGCGCGAGCAGCTCGGGCGCCGCGAGCAGTCCGACACCCAGCACCACCCACGAGATGCAGACCACGGTCGGCGGCACCAACCGCGGTGTCCAACGTGCGAGGAACGGCACCACGAACGCTCCGGCGATGCCGGCGCCCTGGTAGATGGAGGCGAGCGCCCCGGCGGCGTCCGGCCCGACGCCGAGTTCGTCCGACGCGATGGCGGGCATCCACGTCGAGAGGCCGTAGTAGAGGAAGCTCTGCAGCCCGAAGGATGCCACGAGCAGCCAGGTGACCGGCCGACGCATCATCGACCGCTCCGCCCGACGCGAGGCCACCACCGGCAAGGGGCCGGTGATCGTGGCGGGATTGATGTCGAGAGCGGATGCCGCGCCCGCATCGTCGCGCGACGGTGCCAGGTCGCCGGAGTACCGCTCCGCGTCCTCGCCCTGACGCCGCGACCGCGCGAGATGCATCCCCCAGAGGACGATGCCGGCGATGGTGATCGACGACCATGCCAGCAGCGCCCATGACCACCCGATGAGGGATGCCAGGGGCGCGGTCAGCGAGGAGGTGAGGAGGGACCCGACGTTCATCGTCGCCGTGTACGCCGCCGTGACGACCGCGACCCGCTCGGGCGGTACGTCGCGGCGGATGATCACGGGGATCACGACGTTCCCGATGGTGATGGATGCTCCGATCACCACCATTCCGGCGAGCATGAATCCGAAGTCGGGAACCGAGCGGATCACGGTGCCCAGGAGCACGCCGGACAGCGAGACGAGGAGAGCGGTCTCGGCGCCCGTCCGACGGACGAAGATCGCCGCAAGCGGGGTGAGCAGTGCGAACATCAGCACGGGCGCGGTAGTGAGAAGACCGGCGGTCGCACCGGTGATGCCCAGGTCCGCCTCGATGTCGCGCAGCACCGGCGTCGGCGAGACGATGGGGCCGCGCAGGCTCAGTGAGGCGGTGAGGACGCCGGCGATGACGAACCAGGGGAACGCACGTCTCACCGCCGCGCGCCCGTCCACTCCCGGAGCTTCTCCCACGGCCAGGTCGTCACGATCCGCTCCGCGGGCACGCCGGCCTTCTCGGCGCGTTCGGCGCCGTAGTCCAGCAGCGACAGCTGTCCCGGTGCGTGGGCATCGGAGTCGATGGAGAACAGGCAGCCGGCGTCGAGGGCGACGGCGATGAGCTCGTCGGGCGGATCCTGGCGTTCCGGGCGGGAGTTGATCTCCACCGCGACCCGGTGCTCCGCGCAGGCGTCGAACACCGCGCGCGCGTCGAACTCCGACGGCGGACGCGTCCCGCGCGATCCCTCCACAAGCCGCCCCGTCACATGGCCGAGCACGTCCACGCGGCCGCTCGAGACGGCCGCGACCATCCGCCGCGTCATCGGACCGCGCTCCATGCGCAGATGGGAGTGCACGGAGGCGACGACCACGTCCAGCTCGCGCAGAAGGTCGGTCTCCTGATCCAGACCGCCGTCGTCCAGGATGTCGACCTCGACTCCGGTGAGGACCGTGACACCGCCGGAGGGAAGCGAACGAATGACCCCCAGTTGTTCGCGCAGCCGCTCAGCCGACAGTCCGTTCGCCACGCGCAGACGCGGAGAATGGTCGGTCAGCGCGAAGTACTCGTGTCCGAGGTCGTTCGCGGCGGCGACCATCAGGTCGATCGAGGTGAGACCGTCCGACCACTCGCTGTGCGCGTGGAGGTCTCCTCTGAGGAGGGGCCGCAGCGTCGACATCCGCTCTTCGCCGGCTTTTGCCCGGAGATCCGTCAGGTACTGCGGAACCCGGCCGGAAAGGGCCTCCTGGATGACGGCGAACGTCGAGTCTCCGATGCCCCTCCGCCGCTTCAGCGAAACCGTGTCGCGCAGCTGCGCGTCGTCGAGGCCGGCGATGGCGTCGGCGGCGGTGCGGAAAGCCTTGGACTTGTACCGCGACGACCGCTCGCGCTCGAGGAGTCGCGCGATCTCGGTCAGCGCATCGTGTGGGTTCATGCCCCCGCGAGCGCCTGTGAGGTGGTGACCCATTCATCGAGCTTGCGGGCGGCTTCGCCGTCGTCGATGGCGGCTGCCGCCGCATCCCGTGCCTCGGCGAGCCGCTCCAGGATCGGGCGGCCCGCCTGGCCGGGATCGCGGAAGAGCCGATACGCGACGATGCCGGCAGCGGCGTTGAGCAGCACGATGTCGCGGACCGGACCGCTCTCGCCGTCGAACACGCGGCGTACGACCGCGGCGTTGTCCTCGGGCTGTCCACCCAGCAGATCGTCGATGTCTGCCAGCGGGATACCGAGGTCTCGCGGGTCGAGGTCGTGCTCGTGCACGTCGCCGAGGCTGATCTCCCACAGGCGGCTGTGCCCGGTGGTGGTGAGCTCATCCAGTCCGTCGTCGCCGCGGAAGACCAGTGCGGTCGCCCCTCTCGTGCGGAAGACGCCGGTGATGAGGGGGACGCGGTCGAGGTTCGCCACCCCCACGGCGTTCGCCTCGGCGCGGGCGGGGTTGCAGAGCGGCCCGAGGAAGTTGAACACCGTGGGGACGCCGAGCTCACGCCTCACGGGGCCGGCGTGGCGGAATCCGGGGTGGAAGGCCGTCGCGAAGGCGAAGGTGATGCCCGCGCGCGAAAGACTCTCGGCCACGGCCGCAGGGTCGAGGGTGAGATCGATGCCGAGGGCCGAGAGCACGTCGGACGATCCCGACGACGAGCTGGCCGCCTTGTTGCCGTGCTTGACGACGGGGATTCCGGATGCCGCGGCGACGATGGCGGCCATGGTCGAGACGTTCACCGTGCCGAACCTGTCGCCGCCCGTGCCGACGATGTCGAGCACGTCAGCGGGAACGTCGAGGGGCACCGCCGCCTCGAGGATCGCGTCGCGGAAACCCACGATCTCGTCGACGGTCTCGCCTTTCGCGCGCAGTGCGAGGAGGAAGCCGCCGATCTGCGCGGGCGTCGCGTCGCCCGACATGATCCGACGCATCGCCCAGGTGGATTCGGACACGCTGAGGTCGCGTCGATCCAACAGGCTCGTCAGCACACCCGGCCACGAAAAGAGCTCCGCCATGGCCATCAGCCTACTGTCGAGCCTCGTCCGGGCATTTCGAAGGCTTTTGTGAGGCGAACCTCAGCGATCGTGCAGTCCGTGGATTGGTTCGACGGTGAGAGATCGACCTGATCCGTTGGGCGATCGACGGCCCGATCTCAGACATAATGGGGAGCGTGACGACCACCCCTGCCACCTACTCCCAGGCCATGCGGTCCGTCAAGCGACCCGATCCGGTCGCCGTCGGAACGATCGTATGGCTCGGTTCGGAGGTGATGTTCTTCGCGGGACTGTTCGCGATCTACTTCACTCTCCGCAGCACCTCGCCCGAGCTCTGGGCCGAGCGCACCGAGCTGCTGAACGTCCCGTATGCGACCGTCAACACGATCATCCTGGTGCTGTCATCGGTGACATGCCAGATGGGCGTCTTCGCCGCCGAGCGGGCGCAGCCGTACACGGTGAAGTCGAACCGCTTCTGGAACCGCTGGGGCATGGTCGAGTGGTTCTGGCTCACCTTCGCGCTCGGCGCGATCTTCGTGTCGGGCCAGGTGTGGGAGTACGCCCAGCTCGTCTACGAAGGCATGTCGATCGACTCCGACTCGTACGCGTCGGCCTTCTATCTGACGACCGGGTTCCACGCCCTGCACGTCACGGGTGGTCTCATCGCCTTCCTCCTCGTCATCGGTCGCGCCTATGCGGTCCGCAACTTCGGACGCAAGGAAGAGACGTCGGCGATCGTGGTGTCGTACTACTGGCACTTCGTCGACGTCGTCTGGATCGCCCTCTTCCTCGTCATCTACTTCCTCAAGTGAGAGCGGAGCTGAACCCCGACATGGCACGCAAGAAAACGCACCGCGCGACCGGTCGCCGCAGCCCCTGGGCCGCCGCAGCCCTCATCGGCATCGGCCTGCTCATCACCGGCGGCGTCTACGCCGGCGCATCCGCCGCGGTCGCGGCCACCGACGAGGGTGCCTCGACGCAGGAGCTGACCGTCGAGGACGGCGAGCTGCTCTTCCAGGCCAACTGCGCCACCTGCCACGGCCTGGACCTCCAGGGCTCCGAGGCCGGCCCATCGCTCTACGGCGTCGGCGAGCTGTCGGTCCACTTCCAGGTCAGCACCGGACGCATGCCGCTGCAGGCGCAGGGGCCGCAGGCTCCGCAGAAGCCCGTGCAGTTCACCGACGCGCAGACGCAGGCCCTCGCCGAGTACGTGCAGTCGGTCGCCCCGGGTCCCGAATTCCCGGCCGACGAGGTCCTCGACGGTGAAGGCGATGCGTCCCACGGCGGCGAGCTCTTCCGCATCAACTGCGCCATGTGCCACAACGTCGCCGGCGCCGGTGGCGCGCTGACGGAGGGCAAGTACGCCCCCGGCCTGGACGGGACGTCGCCGCTGAACATCTACGCGGCGATGGTCACCGGCCCGCAGAACATGCCGGTCTTCAACAACATGAACCTCTCCCTCGAGGAGAAGCGGGACATCATCACCTACCTGCTCTACATACAGGAAAACCGGTCCCCCGGCGGGTTCGAGCTCGGTTCGCTGGGCCCGGTCTCCGAGGGTCTGTTCATCTGGATCTTCGGCATCGGTTCGCTGATCGCCATCACCGTGTGGGTCACGGCGAAATCCAACTGACCCGACACGACACAGCAACGAGGAGCACCATGGCACACGAGGACGACGCGCTCGCCCACGAGAGGGCTTCCTGGCAGCCCTCGAGCGGTCTTGCCGTGGCCGTCAAGGATCCGGTGAAGGCACCGGCTCTGCCGCCCCACCGCGAGCGGATGACGGACAAGGATCCCGCCGCGATGAAGCGGGCGGTCCGCACGGTCTACACCCTGTTCTACCTGTCGGTCGCCGGCAGCATCGCAGCGATCGTGGCGTACTTCGCGTTCCCGATCGAGAGCGGTCGCCTCACCGACATCCGGTACAACAACCTCTTCATCGGCCTGGGGATCGCGCTGGCGCTCCTGGCCATCGGCATCGCCGCCATCCACTGGTCCAAGGCGATCATGGCCGACAAGGAGCACATCGAGCCCCGCCACGCCACTCGCGGGAAGGACACCACCCGCGCCGCGGTCGTGGAGTCGTTCCGCACCGCGAACGAGGAGTCCGGCTTCGGTCGCCGCGCGCTGATCCGCAACGGTCTGTTCGCCGCACTGGTCGCCTCGATCCTCCCCGGCATCACGCTGTTCCGTGGCCTCGCGCCGTTCAACTCGACCGAGAACCCGATCGCGGGGAACCCCGTCGCGCTCCTCGAGCACACGATGTGGGAGGAGGGCATGCGTCTGGCGCTCGACCCCACCGGCGAGCCCATCCGCGCAGCCGACGTCACCCTCGGCTCCGCCTTCCATGTCATCCCCGAGCCTCTCGCCGAGCTCTCGCACGAAGAGGGCTACCTCGAGGAGAAGGCCAAGGCGATCGTCCTCCTCATGCGTCTGCGCCCCGAGGACCTGCCGGCCGAGACCAACCGCCTGGACTGGACCTACGACGGAATCGTCGCCTACTCCAAGGTCTGCACGCACGTCGGCTGCCCCGTGGCTCTCTACGAGCAGCTGACCCACCACCTGCTGTGCCCGTGCCACCAGTCGCAGTTCGACGTGGCCAACGGCGCGCGGGTGATCTTCGGCCCGGCCGCTCGGCCGCTGCCGCAGCTACCGATCACGGTGGACGACGAGGGCTACCTCGTGGCCCAGAGTGACTTCACCGAACCCGTTGGCCCGAGCTTCTGGGAGCGCCGATGAGCACCGGGAACCACCCCACAGAGAACGTGACCCTCGAGCCGGCCATGACGGACGGAACCCAGGGCATGCCGGACGGCAAGCCGCTGGGAGGACGATTCGTCGGCTGGGCGGCCAACTACGTCGACGAGCGCACCAGCGTCTCCGGCCTGGTCAAAGAGCTGGGCCGGAAGATCTTCCCCGACCACTGGTCGTTCATGCTCGGCGAGATCGCGCTGTGGAGCTTCGTCGTCGTCCTCATCTCGGGGACGTTCCTGACGTTCTTCTTCGACGCGTCCATGGTCGAGACCCACTACACCGGCTCCTGGCTGCCGATGCGCGGCATCGAGATGTCGGCGGCGATGGCCTCGACGCTGGAGATCTCGTTCGACATCCGCGGCGGCCTCCTGGTCCGCCAGATCCACCACTGGGCGGCGCTGGTCTTCATCGCCGGCATCGGCGTGCACATGCTCCGGGTGTTCTTCACCGGCGCGTTCCGCAAGCCCCGCGAACTCAACTGGGTCATCGGCTTCGTGCTGTTCGTCCTCGCCATGGGTGAGGGCTTCACCGGCTACTCGCTCCCCGACGACGTGCTCTCGGGCAACGGCCTGCGCATCATCGACGGCATGATCAAGGGCATCCCCCTGATCGGCACGTGGACCTCGTTCCTGCTGTTCGGCGGCGAGTTCCCCGGCACCGCCATCGTCGGTCGCCTCTATGCGCTGCACATCCTGCTGCTGCCCGCCATCCTGGTCGCACTGCTCGTGGCGCACCTGATGCTGATGATCATCAACAAGCACACGCAGTTCGCCGGCCCGGGCCGCACGAACGACAACGTCGTGGGCTACCCGATGATGCCGGTCTACATGTCCAAGATGGGCGGCTTCTTTTTCATCACGTTCGGTGTGATCGTGCTGGTGGCGTCCCTGTTCACGATCAACCCGATCTGGAACTACGGCCCGTACGACCCGTCACCGGTGTCGGCGGGTACGCAGCCCGACTGGTACATCGGCTTCGCCGACGGGATGCTGCGCCTGATCCCGCCGCACCTGGAGACGGTCTTCCTCGACCGCACCTGGTCGTGGAACATCATCATCCCGATCACGGTCCTCGGCCTCTTCCTCGTCGTGGTGGCCCTCTACCCGTTCATCGAGGCGTGGATCACGGGTGACAAGCGCGAGCACCACATCGCCCAGCGTCCCCGCAACGCCGCCACCCGCACCGCCATCGGCGCGGCCGGTGTGACCTTCTACGCGGTGATGTGGGCGGCGGCGTCGTCCGACCTGATCGCGACCCACTTCTGGCTGACCATGGAGGGTGTCATCCACACTCTGCAGGTCGCGCTGATCCTCGGTCCCGTGATCGCCTACTTCGTCACCAAGCGCATCTGCATCGCGCTGCAGAAGAAGGATCGCGAGATCCTCCTGCACGGCTACGAGTCGGGCCGCATCGTGCGGCTCCCGGGCGGCGAGTACATCGAGGTCCACCAGCCGGTCGACGAGTACGAGCGGTGGAAGCTCATCGAGACCGACGTCTACGAGCCTCTCGTCGTGCGTCCGAACGCGAAGGGCCGCATCCCGTGGCACCAGAACGTTCGCGCCTCGATCTCGCGGTGGTTCTTCGAAGACCGCCTCACCCCGCTCACGCAGACGGAACTCGACGCGGCGCTGGAGCACCAGCACCACACGCTCGACCACGTGGCCAGCGAGAAGGACGCCGAGCTCCAGGGTGCCCACGAGCGCGCAGGGGTCCCTGACGCTCCGCACGTGCCGATCGACGACGGCAGCCGCTCGGAGACGGCCGTGCGTCCCTCGAACGTCATCGTCGCCGAGGAGACCCGTCCGCCGAAGGGCGACAAGGACTGATCCGTTCTCGATGAAGGGTCCTGCACTCCCCCGGGGTGCAGGACCCTTCCTCGTACCGGCGACGTGAACGGCAGGAATCCACGGGTCGCTGACCGTCACGCCGATCGTGACACCGGGCGCAGGACCCTACCGTGGACTCATGATCGACGCCGCCTCGTACTTCGCCGCCAAGCTCGCCTACGAAACCGACGCCTCAGACGTCTACGCCGCCCAGCGCGCGGGCGATGACATCGTCCTCCTCGACGTCCGCAGCGACGAGGCCTGGCGGCAGGGCCGCATCCGCGGTGCCCGACACCTCCCCTACCCCGAGATCCCGGCACGGGCAGCTCGAGAGCTGGCGGGAGTGGAGGAGGTCATCGTGTACTGCTGGAGCCCCGGATGCAACGCCGGCACGAAGGCGGCGGCCGCCCTCGCGGGACTCGGAATCGCCGTACGCGAGATGATAGGCGGATACGAGTACTGGGTCCGGGAAGGACAGCCGACGGAGAACGACGATGGCCCGCTCCCCCGCACCTTCGACCCGCAGGTGATGGTCGTGCGAGCCGAAACCGCAGAGGTTCCCTGAGAGGCGCTCACGCCGCGCAGGCGGGCTCAGACGGCGCTCTCGCGGAAGGGATCGTCGATGGTGAAACGGTGAGCCGCGGCGCCGACGAACAGCGGCGTCGTCCGCGCCGGCGCGTCGTCGGAGGCGATCACATCGGCGATGACGACGGTGACATTGTCGGCGGCGCCCGCCTCCAGCGCCAGACCGATGAGCTCGGATGCCGCGCCCTCGCGGTCATCCCGACCCAAGACGTCGCTCACCGCTGCGTCGTCGACGTAATCGGTGAGACCGTCGCTGCACAGGAGCCAGCGATCGTCGGGGCGGGGATCGATCCACGTCACCAGCGGCAGGTCGTCAGGACCACCCGACATCGAGGCGGTGATGAGATTGCGGTGCGGATGGGTCATAGCGTCCTCGGCGCGCACGTGGCCGCCGTCGACCAGCGCCTGGACGAACGAGTCATCCCGTGTCATCCGGCTCATCGTGCCCGACCGCAGCGAGTATGCGCGGGAGTCGCCGATGTGGGCGAGGAGCAACCGGTCCCGGTGCCCGACGAACAGGCCGGTGAAGGTCGTCGCCATACCCGCGACCCGCGGATCACGGTGCGCGTGGGCGGCGATGTCCCAGTTGGCCATCAGTGTCCGCTCGGTCAGCATCTCGGCGTCGGGAGACTGGTGCCATCCGGCCACCAGACGGTGCACGAAAGCAGCTGACGCGAGGTCGCCGGCGGGGCCGCCGCCTACGCCGTCAGCGACGCCCGCACCCCAGGACGCGGCGAACGCCGAGTCCTGGTTGCTCGGTCGCGGACCCGAAGCGGATGCCGCGACCGACTCCAGCCGGATTGCCACTGTCAGCGGGCGAAGTATCCGCGGTAGTACTCGTACACCCAGCCGACGATCGCGACCGCGAAGACGCCGAGGCCGATCGGCACCATCCACGTCCCGACGGCGAGACCGATGAAGGCCAGACCCGCCGAGAAGGCGAGCACGATGGGCCACCACGACCAGGGGCTGAACTCGCCCATCTCCGGGTCGCCGTCATCGATGTCGGCGGTCAGCACGTCTTCGGGCAGTTCGCCCCCCTGCGCGACATGCACGCGCTGGATGTAGAACGCGATCAGGGCCGCCATGAATGCCGTGAACAGCAGCGCGACGGAGCCGACCCACTCGATCGCCGAGAACCACGGAACCTCGGCGGTCGTGTAGGAGATGATGTTCCACACCGTGTAGAACGCGAAGACGACGAGGAAGAAGCCGCTGAGCAGCCACCAGAGTCCGACGTTGGTACGCACTTACTTGACCTCTCCCTGCGCCAGGTCGACCACGGGCGTGTCCGGAGCGTCCTTGGCCGGACCCACACCGACGGGCAGGCCCGCTTCGGGGTGGTTCAGGTCGAACGCCGGTCGCTCGCTGCGGATCCGCGGGATCGAGGTGAAGTTGTGCCGCGGCGGCGGGCACGACGTCGCCCACTCGAGCGAGGCGCCGTAGCCCCACGGGTCGTTGACGGTGACCTTCGGCGCCTTGCGCGCGGTGATCCAGACGTTGAACAAGAACGGGATCATGGACGCGCCGAGGATCATGGCACCGATGGTGGACACCTGGTTCTGCCAGGTCCACCCGTCGGCCGCCGAGTAGTCGGCGTAGCGGCGGACCATGCCGTCCACACCCAGCCAGTGCTGGATGAGGAAGGTCATGTGGAAGCCGATGAACAGCAGCCAGAAGTGGATCATGCCCAGGCGCTCGTTCAACATGCGACCCGTCCACTTCGGCCACCAGAAGTAGAAGCCTGCGAACATGGCGAACACGACGGTGCCGAAGACGACGTAGTGGAAGTGCGCCACGACGAAGTACGAGTCGGAGAGGTGGAAGTCCAGGGGCGGGGACGAGAGGATGACGCCGGTCAGACCGCCGAAGACGAACGAGACCAGGAAGCCCAGCGCGAACACCATCGGCGTCTCGAAGGTGACCGACCCGCGCCACATGGTGCCGATCCAGTTGAAGATCTTCACGCCTGTGGGCACCGCGATCAGCATCGTCATCAGCGCGAAGAACGGCAGGAGCACGCCGCCGGTGACGTACATGTGGTGCGCCCACACCGCCACCGAGAGCGCCGCGATGGCGATGGTCGCGTAGACGAGCGTCTTGTAGCCGAAGATCGGCTTCCGGCTGAACACCGGGAACACCTCGGAGACGATGCCGAAGAACGGCAGCGCGATGATGTAGACCTCGGGGTGACCGAAGAACCAGAACAGGTGCTGCCACAGCAGCACGCCGCCGTTCTCGGGGTCGTAGATGTGCGACCCGAAGATGCGGTCCGACCCGGCGGCGAGGATCGCTGCGGCGAGGACCGGGAAGGCCATCAGGATCAGGATGCTGGTGACGAGGGTGTTCCAGGTGAAGATCGGCATCCGCCACATCGTCATGCCCGGGGCGCGCATCGTGATGATGGTGGTGATGAAGTTCACCGCACCCAGGATCGTGCCGAAACCGCTCATACCGAGGCCGAGCATCCAGAGGTTTCCGCCGACGCCTGGCGAGAAGGTCTCACTCGCCAACGGCTGATAGGCGAACCAGCCGAACGAGGCGGCACCGGCCGGCGTCAGGAAGCCCGAGACCGCGATCAGCGAACCGAACAGGAACAGCCAGAAGGCGAAGGCGTTCAGGCGAGGGAAGGCGACGTCGGGGGCGCCGATCTGCAGGGGCAGGATGGCGTTGGCGAAGCCGGCGAACAGCGGCGTCGCGAACATCAGGAGCATCACGGTGCCGTGCATCGTGAACAGCTGGTTGTACTGCTCCTTGGTCGGGACGACCTGCATGCCGGGCTCGAACAGCTCGGCGCGGATGATGAGGGCCATCACGCCGGCGAACATGAAGAACACCACCGACGCGATCAGGTACATGTACCCGATCGTCTTGTGGTCAGTGGACGTGATCCACTTGACGACGATGTTGCCCTTCTGCTCGACGCGGGAGGAGCTCAGCAGGGCGGCCTGCCGCGGCGGCAGCGTCGAGGAGCGGCCGGGTGTGGATTCCTGCAGTGGCAGTGTCGTCGCCATGATCAGCCCTGATTCTCCGTGATGGGTCCCCCGCCGGGGGTTGTTTCGTCGTCGGGGCTCACCCCGGTGCCCGGCAGGTTCTGCAGCCGGTCGTAGGCGTCGGTGATGTCACCGGTCTGGCCGCGGTCGCGGAGCGAGTCGAGGTACTGCTCGTATTCGGCCTCGCTGACCACCTCCACGTTGAACAGCATCGCCGAGTGGTACTCGCCGCACAGCTCGGCGCACTTGCCGGCGTACGTGCCCTCGCGGGTCGGCGTGAAGGACCATTCGTTGTCCTTGCCGATGTACATGTCCTTCTTGTAGAGGAAGTCGATGATCCAGAAGCTGTGGATGACGTCGCGGGCCTCGAGATCGATCTTCACCGTCTGGTTCACGGGAAGGTACAGAGTGGGCAGCGCGGCCTGGTCGTAGTCGCCGCGGGCGTCGGGCTCGGCCTGCACGCCCATGCTCCACACGGCGTCGGAGTTGTCGTCGTTCTCGCCGTTGTACTGGAAGTCCCACGCCCACTGCTTGCCGATCGCGGTGATCGAGACATCGGGGTCTTCGTACTGCGTCTCGATGATCGCCTGGTCGCGGGCGGTGAAGGCGAAGAAGCCGACGACGAGGATCAGCGGCACGATCGTGTAGAAGATCTCGATCGGCATGTTGTACCGCAGCTGCACGGGAAGGCCCGTCTGGCCCTTGCGCCGACGGTAGGCGATCGCCGCCCAGCCCATGAGACCCCAGGTCACCACGCCGACGGCGAGGAGGACGATCCAGGAGTTGACCCAGAGACCCGAGACGAGTTCGGTCCGGTTGGTGGCCGGCGTACCCTCCTCGACGAAGCCGGGCAGGTACCCGTTCAACTCGGTCGGAGTGCATCCCGCGAGCACGAGGGCCGCGGCGATCCCGACCGGGACGAACGCCCAGCGGAGACGGCGTTTCGAGGGCACGTGCGCACCTTTCCGTTCAGTGTGTTTCCGTGGCCAGTCTAGGGCAACCTCTGGGCGCGTTCTGGCCTGACGCCCAGGTTGTTCGACCGCGAGGACACGCCCATCACCGCCTCCGACGATGCGTCGCCGAGAGTGGGGGGAGCGGCCACGAGCGGGTCAGTGGAAGCTGTCGCCGCAGGCGCAGCTGCCGGCGGCGTTCGGGTTGTCGATCGTGAACCCCTGCTCGGAGATGGTGTCCTTGAAGTCGATCGTCGC
Source organism: Microbacterium sp. AK009 (assembly GCF_013410955.1). Classification (GTDB taxonomy): domain Bacteria; phylum Actinomycetota; class Actinomycetes; order Actinomycetales; family Microbacteriaceae; genus Microbacterium. Next base: position 335,930 of record NZ_JACCCG010000002.1, read on the forward strand.
GCCGTCGAGGTAGGGGACGCTCATGTCGTCGACGATGACCTCGACGCCGTCGAAGTCGACGGTCTTGTCTCCCTCGAGAACCCGCTCGTCGAAGTAGAGCTGGTAGATCAGTCCGCTGCATCCGCCCGGCTGGACCGCGACGCGAAGTCGCAGGTCGTCGCGACCTTCCTGGTCGAGCAGGTTCTTCACCTTCAGCGCGGCGGCGTCGGTGAGAAGCACGCCGTGTGCGCGCGCGGTGTCGGTGGACAGAGCGGTGTCGGTCATTTCAGATCCTCCGGGTGCAGTGCGCGAGACAGGGCTCGGTGAACCGATTCTACGCCCCGACCCCCCGTGCGGGACGGGATAGCACGCCCATCAAGACACTCTGCGATCGAGCTCCTCCAGGAGCAGCGCCTCGGAGACGACCGCGTTGCGGAACGTATCCAGGTGAAGCGACTCGTTCGGCGCGTGGGCGCGGGCGTGGGGGTCTTCGACGCCGGTGACGAGAATCTGCGCGGTGGGGAACTCTCGGACGAGGTCGGCGATGAAGGGAATCGAACCGCCCACGCCCAGGTCGACCGGGTCGACGCCGTAGCCTTCGGCGAACGCGGCCCGCACCGACTCCACCGCCCAGCCGCTCGTGTCGACGAGGAAGCCGTCGCCGAGGTCCACGTCGCCGAAGTCGAGCCGGGCGCCGAACGGCGCGTGCCGCTCGAGGTGGGCGCGGAGGGCATCGTAGGCCTCCGGCGCCGATTGGCCCGGCGCGATGCGCGCGCTGACGACGACCGAGACCTCCGGGCTGAGCGTGTTGGAGGCGTTCTTCACACTCGGTGCGTCGATGCCGGTGACCGTCACGGACGGCTGGTTCCAGATGCGGCTGAGGATCGTCCCCGAGCCGATCGGGCTGACGCCGTCGAGGAGACCTGCCTCATCGCGCAGGGTCTCCTCGGTGTACTCGGGTGTCGCCGCGTCCCGGCGAGCGAGACCCTCGACGGCGACGGCACCGTCGGCGTCCCAGAGGGTGGACAGCAGGCGGATGGTGGCGAGCATGGCGTCGGGAACCGCACCGCCGAACATGCCGGAGTGCGAGGCATGCTCCAGGGTTCGCACCGTCAGGGTGAAGCGCACGTTGCCCCGCAGCGACACGGTCAGGGCCGGCGTCCGGGCGTCCCAGTTGCCCGAGTCGGCCACGACGATCACGTCGGCGCGCAGCGTCTCGGCGTTGTCGGAGAGGAACTGCGCGAACGAGCGCGAGCCCGCCTCCTCCTCCCCCTCGATGAAGAGGGCGATGCCGAGGCCCAGGTCGTCGCCCGCGGCGTCGCGGAGCGCCCGGACCGCAGCGATATGGGCCATCACGCCGGCCTTGTCGTCGGCGGCGCCCCGCCCGTAGAGCCGCCCGTCGCGCACGGTGGGCTCGAAGGGCGGCGAATCCCACAGCGCCTCGTCGCCGACGGGCTGGACGTCGTGGTGGGCGTAGAGCAGGATGGTCGGCCGCCCGGGCGCCGCGGCACGCGTGGCGAGCACTGCCGGCATCCCCCGCTCTGTGGTGTCGGGGACGGCGGCGTCGACGATCCGCACATCGTCGAAGACGCCGGTCTCCCGCGCGAGCGCGGCCACCGCCTCCGCCGAACGCCGCACCTCGGCGTGATCGAAGCCGGGGAAGGCCACCGAGGGGATGCGCACGAGCGAGCCGAGATCTGCCAGGGCGGTGGGGATGCCGGAGAGCGCGGCGTCGCGGACGGCGTCACGCCGGGTGGTGGTGGAGGTCATGCGGGTAATCTTAAGCGGACACCCGTTCTCCGCTTTCAAGGATCTCCCCGTGGCCAAGACTCCCGGCGCCCCCACCCCCGCAGCCTCCACTCCCCAGGACGCGCCCGAGGGCGCCGCATCCGCAGCGAGGAAGGGTCGCGCCACTCCGACCCGCGCCGAGCGCGAGGCCGCGCGCAAGCGCCCCCTGGTTCCCGACACCAAAGAGGCCAAGGCCCGCGCCCGCGCCGACCTCGCCGCGCAGCGCGAGAAGGCGCGCGCAGGTATGGCGGCGGGAGACGAGCGCTACCTCCCGGTCCGTGACAAGGGTCCGCAGCGGCGCTGGGTGCGCGACTTCGTCGACTCGGGATTCCACCTGGGCGAGGCGGTCATGCCGGCCATGGTCCTGGTGATCGTGGCGACGTTCGTCCCCGTCCTCGCCGTGCAGTACTGGTCGTTCGTGGTGCTGTGGATCTTCATCCTCTTCGTCATCGGCGACATGATCATCACCTCCATCCGCGTCAAGCGGGGCGCACGGGAGAAGTTCGGCGCCGACAAGATGGAGAAGGGCCTGGGATGGTACGCCGCGATGCGCAGCATCCAGATGCGGTTCCTGCGCCTTCCCAAGCCGCAGGTGAAGCGCCGCGGATTCCGCGGCGGGCGCACCGCCTGACTCAGGGGGACTCGCGAGCCATCGAGCGCGCCAGCGCTCGGTTGATCTGACGCGCCCAGAGCGGACCGCGGTACAGGAACCCGGTGTACCCCTGGACGAGGGTGGCGCCGGCGTCCAGACGCTCACGCACGTCCCGCCCCGTCTCCACCCCGCCGACGGAGATGACTGCGAAGGATGCGGGAACGCTCTGACGCAGCAGCCGCAGCACCTCGAGTGACCGCGCGCGCAGCGGCGCACCGGACAGGCCGCCTGCGCCGGCGGCGGCGACGGTCTGCGGGTCGGTGATGAGCCCCTCACGACCGATCGTGGTGTTCGTGGCGATGATGCCGGCGAGACCGCCCTCGACGGCGAGCCGGGCGACCTCGGCGATGTCTTCGTCCGCGAGGTCCGGCGCGATCTTCACCAGCAGGGGCGTATCGCCGGCGGCATCCTTGACCGCCGCCAGCAGCGGCCCGAGGCTCGCCACGGCCTGCAGGTCGCGCAGGCCCGGAGTGTTGGGTGAGGACACATTGACCACGAGGTAGTCGGCGAGGGGCGCGAGCAGTCGCGTGCTGCGGACGTAATCCGCAGTGGCGTCGGCGACCTCGACGACGCGGCTCTTGCCGATGTTCACCCCGATGAGGGGGCGCCGCCGCCGTCGGCGAAGTGCGACCAACCGCGCGGCCGCGGCCTCGGCGCCGGCGTTGTTGAAGCCCATCCGGTTGATCACCGCACGATCGGGGATCAGCCGGAACAGGCGCGGGCGGGGGTTTCCCGGCTGAGGGTGGGCGGTGATCGTGCCCACCTCGATGTGACCGAATCCCAGTGCGGCAATGCCCCGTGCGGCGCGGACGTCCTTGTCGAACCCGGCGGCGACACCGAACGGCGTCGGGAACTCCAGGCCCAGCGCCGTGGTCCTCAGCGTCGGAGCCGGCCGGGTGAGGCGCGCGGTCAGCGCTGACAACGGACGAACGCCGAGCACCCGGATCACGACGACCGCCGCGTGGTGCGCGGTTTCGGGGTCCATTCGCGCGAGGACCGTACGGAAGAGGAGGGGATACATCCCCTCCAGGCTAGCGAGTCGGCTCGCCCTCACCCGCCCGCACGCGATCGGCGTGGTCGGCGCGGAGTCCGGCGATGGCCGACTCGAAATCCTCCAGGGAATCGAACGCCTGATACACGCTCGCGAAACGAAGGAAGGCGACCTCATCGAGTTCGCGAAGCGGGCCGAGGATCGCCAGGCCGATCTCGTTGGTGTCGATCTGGGAGGCACCGGTCTGCCGCACCGACTCCTCGACGCTCTGGGCGAGCACCGCGAGGTCCCCCTCGGTGACCGGGCGACCCTGGCAGGCTTTGCGGACACCCGACATGACCTTCTCGCGGCTGAACGGCTCGATCACGCCCGACCGCTTGATGACGTTCAGGCTCGCCGTCTCGATGGTCGAGAACCGGCCGCCGCACTGCGGACACTGCCGGCGGCGCTTGATGCTCAGGCCGTCGTCGCTGGTTCGCGAGTCGATGACACGGGAGTCGGGATGGCGGCAGAAGGGACAATGCATGGCGAGAACAGGTTACGCCGGGAAGCGGGCGGTCACGGCCTCGCCGTGCGCGGGCAGGTCCTCGGCGTCGGCAAGCGTCACGATGGCGTCACGCACATCGGCCAGCGCCTGCTCGTCGTAGGTCACCACCTGCTGCGGCCGGAGGAACGTCGAGGCGGACAGGCCGGCTGCGTAGCGGGCCTGTCCCCCGGTCGGAAGGACGTGGTTGCTGCCTGCGAGGTAGTCGCCGAGACTCACCGGCGTGTGGCGACCGACGAAGATCGCGCCGGCGTGGACGAAGTCCTCGGGGCGAGGGTCGGCGAGGTGGAGTTCGAGGTGCTCGGGCGCGTAGGCGTTGCTGAACGCCGTCGCGGCAGCCTGATCGTCCACCAGCACGATGGCTGACTGGACCCCGTCGAGGGCGGTCTGCACGCGGTGCGCATGACGGGTGGCGGGCGCCCTCCGGGCGACGGCTTCGGCAACCGCCGCGGCGACGCCAGGCGAGGCGGTGACGAGGACGGCGGAGGCCTGCTCGTCGTGCTCGGCCTGACTGATCAGGTCAGCGGCGACGATGTCGGCGTCCGCGGAGTCATCCGCGACGATGAGGATCTCGGTCGCTCCGGCCTCGGAGTCGGTTCCGACCAGTCCCGCTACAGCGCGCTTGGCCGCCGCGACGAAGTTGTTGCCGGGGCCGGTCACCACGTCGACGGGGGCGAGCCCGATCTCGGCGACGCCGTGGGCGAAGGCGCCGATCGCCCCGGCTCCGCCCATCGCGTAGACCTCGGCGACGCCCAGAAGGCGCGCGGCGGCGAGGATGACGGGGTGCACCCGCCCACCGTGCTCACGCTGCGGGGGCGAGGCGAGGGCGACCTCGGACACGCCGGCGATCTGCGCCGGAACGACGTTCATCACGACGCTCGACGGGTAGACGGCCTTTCCCCCGGGGACGTACAGACCCACGCGACGCACCGGCTGCCACCGCTGCACGATGCGCGCGCCCGGCCGGACGACGGTGACGATCTCAGCCGGGACCTGGGCTGCCGAGCCGAGGCGTACGCGGTCGATGGCCTCTTCGAGGGCGGCACGGATGTCGGGGGCGAGGCCCGCCAGCGCTTCGTCGAGGTGCTCCGCCGGCACGCGGATGTCGTGTCCGGTCACCTCGTCGAATCGCTCCGCCTGTTCGCGCAGCGACGCCTCCCCGCGCGCCGCGACGTCGGCGACGATCTCGGAGGCCGCGGTGAACGCCGCCTCACGGGTTCCCGCGGCGCGCGGAACAGCGGCGAGCAGGTCGGCGGGCGTGAGAGCCTGCCCCCGCAGGTCGATCATGCGCATGTCGATGGAGCTCCTCAGCCCCGGGTGACGCCGGAGACGTCGTGCAGGTACCCCGTGCGACCGTCCTCGTGCCGGACGACGAAGTGTGTCTGGCGGTCCTCGATGACGAGCGCCCACGCCGTGGGGCCGATGCGGAACAGGGCGACGCCGTTCTCATCGACGATGTCGCGCTCCTCGGGCACGAGGGCCCAGAAGGCCTGATAGCGCCTCTCGGGTTCGATCACCGTGGTCACCGACTGGTCGGCATCCCCCGTGTCGTCCGCGGGGGTGTCCTCAGGGGCTGCCGTGTCCATGATCGCCGTCTTCGGCGGGGCGTCGTCCGCGTCCCGCCGCTCGGTGCGGGAGGGCCCGAACATGGCCTCGAGATCGCCGGTCTGGTCGGTGCGGTCGGCATCCGAGTCCGGTCCGCCCATCGCCTCGGGCCCGACGGGAACACCTGCGGAGGCGTGCGCGCCGGCCGAGGCCGGCGCGTAGGGGTTCGCGCCGTACGCGCCGGTGTCGTAGGAGCCGGTGTCGTACGAACCGGCGCCGGCGGTGCGGATGTCGGGCGCGTCGCTGTCCGCCGCGGGCGCGGCGGCGGGCGCCGGTGCGGGCTTGGGAGCACGAGGGGTCCGCGGGCGCGGCGTGACCGGACGCGCGGGACGGGCGAAGCGGTGCGCGACGACCTCACGACGGTCGCGGAAGTCCTCCGCGAGGGCGGGGATCAGCGGTGCGAAGACGGTGAGGACGACGCCGGCGAGCATGAGGACGAACTCGACCCAGATCACCCAGCTGCGCAGCCACGGGCCGCCGTTGACGACGATGGCGACGGTCTCCCAGATCAGGTGCAGCCAGATGACCGCCGAAACGGTGAAGGTCACGGAGGCGAACTGGTCGATGCCGAGCGATCCGACACGACGGATCCCCTCGGGGGAGAGCCGGCGCAGCGCCAGCAGGAAGACGGCGGCGGTGGGCGCGCCGATGGTCAGGATCCACCACAGACCCGTGGTCCACACCGAGCTGAACTGCACGGTGCTGAACGAGAAGAACGACACGACGAAGGCGATGAGCCAGACGCCGCCGAGGATCACCTCGCGCAGCGAGAAAGGCCCGACGCCGTACTGCGCCCCGGCGTCGGAGCGGCTGTCGGCGACAGCGGGCACGTCACGCTCCGCGGCCGTCGTCGCGGGGGTGTCCACGGTCGGTTCGTCATTGCTGATTCCGTCGGTCACAGTCATCCTTCCCGGGGAGCCGCGCGGTCCGCACGGCGACTCCCGATCTTACCCGCGCCGCCCATGCCCAACACGGGCGTCGTCGCGGCGTCCGCACGCGGCTGATCACCCGCGGCATCCGATCACCCGAGGCACTGGGGCCCGAGGAGGCCTTTCAGCTCGCCGTACAGGTCGGCGGTCACCGTCACCGGCAGCGGGACCTCGAACACCTTCGCCACGCCGCCCTTGTGCAGGCGCAGGGTCACCTCGGTGTCCCCGCGGTGACGGGTGAGCACCTGGGCGAGCTCTGTCACCACCGTCTCGGTCGCCCGATGCTCGGGAACGAGGAGAACGAGGGGACCGGAGGCGTCGACCGCCCCGAGATCGGGAACGAACGCCGAGACGGCGTGCAGGTTCATTCCGTCGTCGCGGCGCGACACGCGTCCACGGACCACGAGGATCGAGTCGGCCTGCAGCATCGACTGGAACTCGGTGTAGGTCTTGCCCATGAACATCACCGTGACCTCGCCGTCGAAGTCCTCGACCGTGATCATGCCGTAGGGATTGCCGCTGGATTTGGCGACCCGGTGCTGCACGCTCGTGACGAGACCGGCCACGGTCACCTGCTCGCCGTCGGCGATGTCCTCCGAGGCCAGCAGGTCGTGGATCGACAGCGAGGCGTGCTTGGCCAGCGGGATCTCCAACCCCGCGAGGGGGTGGTCGGAGACGTAGAGCCCGAGCATCTCGCGCTCGAAGGCCAGCTTGTCCTTCTTGGTCCATTCCGGCCGGTCGGGAACCTTCTGATCCTGCTGCGGTTCGTCCCACAGCGAATCGAAGTCGAACCCGACCTCGCCGTTGGCCTCACGGCGCTTGTCCAGCACGGCCTGCTCGGTGGCATCCTCATGGATCTCCATCAGCGCACGACGCGTCGCTCCGAGCGAGTCGAACGCGCCCGCCTTGATCAACGACTCCACTGTCCGCTTGTTGGCGACGGGCACGGGGACCTTCGACAGGAAGTCGTGGAACGAGGTGAAGCGCGTCTCCTGACGGGCCGCGACGATGGCGTCGACCACGTTCGCACCGACGTTGCGCACCGCGCCGAGCCCGAAGCGGATGTCTTCGCCGACGGCGGCGAAGTAGCGGATCGACTCCCCCACGTCCGGCGGCAGCACCTTGATGCCCATGCGACGGCACTCGTTGAGGTAGACCGCCATCTTGTCCTTCGAGTCCCCCACGCTCGTCAGCAGCGCCGCCATGTACTCGGCCGGGTAGTGGGCCTTCAGGTAGGCCGTCCAGTAGGAAACGAGGCCGTACGCAGCCGAGTGCGCTTTGTTGAAGGCGTAGTCCGAGAAGGGCAGCAGGATGTCCCAGAGCGCTTTGATCGCCCCGTCGCCGTAGCCCCGCTCCTTCATGCCGCCCGAGAAGCCCTCGTACTGCTTGTCGAGCTCGGACTTCTTCTTCTTCCCCATCGCGCGGCGCAGGATGTCCGCCTGACCGAGCGAGAAGCCCGCCACCTTCTGCGCGATGGCCATGACCTGCTCCTGATAGATGATCAGGCCGTAGCTGATGTCGAGGATGTCCTTCAGCGGCTCCTCGAGCTCGGGGTGGATCGGCGTGACCTCCTGCTGTCCGTTCTTGCGGAGGGCGTAGTTGATGTGGGAGTTCGCGCCCATGGGTCCGGGACGGTACAGCGCGATCACGGCCGACACGTCTTCGAAGTTGTCGGGCTTGAGCAGTCGCAGGAGCGAGCGCATCGGACCGCCGTCGAGCTGGAAGACGCCGAGGGTGTCGCCACGGGTGAGCAGCTCGTACGCCGCTGTGTCGTCCAGCGCGAGGTGTTCGAGGTCGAGCTCCTCACCCCGGTTCATCCGGATGTTGTCCAGCGCATCCGAGATGATCGTGAGGTTCCGAAGCCCGAGGAAGTCCATCTTGATCAGGCCCAGGGTCTCGCACGACGGGTAGTCGAACTGCGTGACGATCTGGCCGTCCTGCTCGCGGCGCATGATCGGGATGATGTCGAGCAGGGGCTCCGACGACATGATGACGCCCGCGGCGTGGACGCCCCACTGACGCTTGAGGCCCTCGAGCCCGAGAGCCCGGTCGAAGACCGTCTTCGCCTCGGGATCGGTGTCGATGAGGGCGCGGAACTCGCTAGCCTCCTTGAATCGCGGATGCTGGGGGTCGTACATCCCGCTCAGCGGCATGTCTTTGCCCATCACCGCCGGCGGCATCGCCTTGGTCAGCCGCTCGCCCATGCTGAACGGGAAGCCGAGCACCCTACCCGCGTCCTTCAAGGCCTGCTTGGACTTGATCGTGCCGTACGTCACGATCTGCGCGACCCGCTCGGAACCGTACTTCTGGGTGACGTAGTCGATGACCTCACCTCGGCGCCGGTCGTCGAAGTCGACATCGAAGTCGGGCATCGAGACGCGATCGGGGTTGAGGAAGCGCTCGAAGATGAGCCCGTGCTCGAGCGGGTCGAGGTCGGTGATCCGCATGGCGTAAGCCACCATCGAGCCCGCGCCGGAACCACGACCGGGGCCGACGCGGATCCCGTTGTCCTTCGCCCAGTTGATGAAGTCGGCGACGACCAGGAAGTATCCGGGGAACCCCATCTGCAGGATGATGCCCGTCTCGTACTCGGCCTGCCTGCGGACGTTGTCCGGAATGCCGCCCGGGTAGCGGTAGTGCAGGCCCTTCTCGACCTCCTTGACCAGCCAGCTGTCCTCGGTCTCGCCATCGGGCACGGGGAAGCGCGGCATGTAGTTGGCGCTCGTGTTGAACTCGACCTCGCACCGCTCGGCGATGAGGAGGGTGTTGTCGCACGCCTCCGGGTGCTCGCGGAAGATCTGGCGCATCTCCTGCGCCGTCTTGACGTAGTACCCGTCGCCGTCGAACTTGAAGCGGTTGGGGTCGTCGAGGGTCGATCCCGACTGCACGCACAGCAGGGCCGCGTGCGCGTCGGCCTCGTGCTGGTGGGTGTAGTGGGAGTCGTTGGTCGCGACCAGCGGGATGCCGAGATCCTTCGAGATGCGGATCAGATCGGTCATGACCCGCCGCTCGATGGAGAGCCCGTGATCCATGATCTCGGCGAAGTAGTTCTCCTTGCCGAAGATGTCCTGGAACTCGGCGGCCGCGGCCCGCGCAGCGTCGTACTGGCCGAGACGCAGTCGCGTCTGCACCTCGCCCGACGGGCACCCGGTCGTCGCGATGAGACCCTTGCCGTACGTCTCGAGCAGTTCGCGGTCCATGCGCGGCTTGAAGTAGTACCCCTCCATGCTCGACAGCGAGCTGAGCCGGAAGAGATTGTGCATGCCCTCGGTGCTCTGGCTCCACATCGTCATGTGGGTGTACGCGCCGGAGCCGGACACGTCGTCGCTGCGCTGCTCGGGGCTGCCCCACTGCACCCGCGACTTGTCGCTGCGGTGCGTGCCGGGCGTGACGTAGGCCTCGAGCCCGATGATCGGTTTGATGCCGGAGGCTTTCGCGGCGTTGTAGAACTCGAACGCGGCGAAGGTGTTGCCGTGGTCGGTGACGGCGATGGCCGGCATGCCGTAGTCGGCCGCCGCCTGCGTCATCGCCCCGATCTTGGCCGCCCCGTCGAGCATCGAGTACTCGCTGTGCACGTGCAGGTGAACGAAGGAGTCGGATGCCACGCGTCCAGCGTACGCGGCGGGTCGGACACCGACGGCGTGTCGGCCGGCGGCCGACGCTGCGCCGACAGACGTCCTTATCGGCCGGTCAACTCAGCTCGCGCCGCATGAGCACGCGCGGGAACCCGTTCAGCACGGAGGTCGTGTCAGCGGCGTGGAGAAACCCGGCCCGCTCGAACAGGGCACGGGTGCCGACGTAGGCCATCGTCAGGTCGACCTTCGCGCCGCGGTTGTCGACCGGATACCCCTCGATCACGGCTGCGCCGCGGTCCCGCGCGAATCGCACGGCGCCCGCGAGCAGATCGTGGGAGATGCCGCGGCCGCGATGGCCCGGTCGCACCCGGATGCACCACACGCTCCAGACATCCCGGTCATCGACGTGCGGGATGGTGCGGTTCGTCGCGAAGGAGGTGTCGGCCCGGGGATGCACCGCCGCCCAGCCGACGACCTCGTCACCGTCGTAGGCCAGGACGCCCGGCGGGCCGGTCGACAGCAGCTCGCGCACCTTCTCTCCGCGGGCGGGTCCGCGCAGCTGCCGATTCTCCCTGCCCGGGATGCGGTAGCTCAGGCACCAGCAGACGTTGGACGTCGGATTCTTCGGCCCGACCATCGTGCGGATGTCCTCGAACGCCGTCGCCGGTCTCACCTGGATGACCATGGCTCCACTCTGCTGCGGCCCGCCGACATCGTCACGGGTCACTCGCCGCGGAGGATCTCCAGCGCCGCAGCGAGGTCCGCGGGGTAGTCCGCTGCGAACTCCACCCACTCCCCCGTGGCGGGGTGGGTGAAGGCGAGGCGATGCGCGTGGAGCCACTGCCTCGTCAGCCCCAGCCGTGCACTCAGGGTGGGGTCGGCACCGTAGAGAGGGTCGCCGACGCATGGATGCCGGTGGGCGGCCATGTGCACGCGGATCTGGTGGGTCCGCCCCGTCTCGAGGTGGATCTCCAGCAGCGATGCGCCGGGAGAGGCCTCGAGGGTCTCGTAGTGGGTGACGGAATCCTTCCCGGAGGGGATGACCGCGAACTTCCAGGAGTGGGTGGGGTGGCGTCCGATCGGCGCGTCGATCGTGCCCGCCAGGGGGTCGGGGTGCCCCTGCACGACGGCGTGGTACACCTTCTCGACCTCGCGCTCCTTGAAGGCGCGCTTGAGCGCGGTGTACGCCGCCTCGGTCTTGGCGACCACCATGAGGCCGCTCGTGCCGACATCCAGCCGGTGGACCACGCCCTGTCGCTCGGCGGCACCCGTCGTCGCCACGCGCACGCCCGCGGCGGCGAGGGCGCCGAGGACCGTGGGGCCTTCCCAACCGACCGATGGATGAGCTGCGACTCCCGCAGGCTTGTCGACCACGATGAGGTCGTCGTCCTGGTGCACCACCCCGAGGTCGGGAACGGCCATCGGAACGACGCGGGGATCCTCCTTGGCCGCCCACTCGACCTCGAGCCAGGCGCCCCCGCGGAGGCGATCCGATTTCGCCAGGGCGCGCCCGTCCATCCGCGCACCGCCGGCGTCGAGGACGTCCACGGCGAACGTGCGGGAGAACCCCAGCATCTTGGCCAGCGCGGCGTCGGCACGGGTGCCGTCGAGCCCGTCCGGAACGGGCAGGTGTCGCGACTCCACGTCAGTCGGCCGCGCGCTCGGAGCGTGACGCCGAATCTGCCGGTGTCGATCGTGTCTTGCGGGGCGATCGCTCCTGCCGCGTCCCGTCGAGGTGCGGGCCGAACAGCACGAGTGCGGCGACCGAGATCATCATCGTGACGATGAAGATGTCGGCGACGTTGTAGATCGCGGGCATCATCCACGGGGTGTTGATGAAGTCCACGACGTGACCGACGGGGAAGCCGGGCTCGCGGAGCAGGCGATCCGTGAGATTGCCCAGCACGCCCCCGAGGAGAAGCCCCAGGACGACCGTCCAGATGCGGGAGCGCAGGCGCGTGACGGTGAGGAAGACGATGACGACCGCCACCACCGCCAGCGCGATGGTGAAGATCCAGGTGACGTCCTCACCGAGGGAGAACGCGGCACCGGGGTTGCGGGTGAGGTAGAAGATCAGGAAATCGCCGAGGATGCGGACCGGCTCCTGATAGGGCAGGTTCTCGATGGCGAGGTACTTCGTGAACTGGTCGGCGGCCAGCACGATCGTCGCGAGGATCACGACGATGATGCTGGCCGCCGCCCGGTGAAGCGGTTTTCGACCGGTCAAGGATTACAGGCCGACGGCCGGCACGGGCGCTGACCCGGTGGCGGTGGACGACGCGTCCAGGTCGCGCAGGTGCCCCTCGATGTAGCTGCGGAGCTGCGTGCGGTAGTCACGCTCGAACTGACGAAGCTCGCTGATGCGACCCTCGAGGGTGGCGCGCTCCTTCTCGAGACGAGCCATCTCGTCGCGTCCGCGGGCCTCGGCTTCGGAGACGATGGACGTGGCCTGGGCCTGGGCCTCGGAGATGAGCTGGTCGCGCTTGGCGCGGCCTTCGGCGACGTGCTCGTCGTGCAGGCGCTGCGCGAGCTCGATGATGCCGGCGCTCGCGGCGCTGGGCGAACCGGCGTCAGCGGCGGGCGCAGCGGCCGGCTCGGACACCGCGGCGGGAGCCTCGGCCACCGGGGCGGCGACCGTCGCCGGGGCGGACTCGCCGGATTCGAACGCGGCGAGCTTGGCCTTCAGCTCCTCGTTCTCGGCGATCGTCTTGCGCCATTCCACAACGATCTCGTCGAGGAAGTCGTCGACCTCGTCCGGGTCGAAACCCTCCTTGAAGCGGACGTGCTGGAACTGCTTGGTGACGACGTCATCGGGGGTCAATGCCATGGTGATTCCTCTTTCGAGCTGGTCGTTGGCCGACGTCGCGGCCCTCCCACCGTCCTGCGGCGGTCGTATCCAGCCAAGCATAGCCCCGGGTCCGGGACGTGTCGAAGGCGCCGGAGGGGGTCAGACCATCGTGAGCGAACGGGTGACGGCGAGCAGGATGAAGCAGAGCAGCATCGTCAGCGCGAACCCGAAATCGAGGGCGACGGGCCCCACCCGCAGGGGCGGGATGAAGCGCCGGAACATCTTGATCGGCGGATCGGTGACGGTGTAGACGACCTCGGCGAGCACCAGGCCTACGCCCTTCGGCCGCCACTCGCGGTTGAAGAAGGGGATCCACTCGAGCACCAGGCGCCCGAGCAGGACGAAGACGTAGATGAAGAGGATCGCGTTGAGGATGGAAGCGATGAACGCGATGACGGGCACGTACTAAGGCTACGAGAAGGGCACGGCTTCCGGGTCCGCGTGCGCGATGGCACCGTCTCCGGATACGGCGACGTTCTCCGGCGAGAGCAGGAAGACCTTGCTGGTGACACGCTCGATACGCCCGTACAGGCCCAGCGACAGGCCGCTGGCGAAGTCGATGAGACGGCGCGCGTCGGCATCGGACATCTGCGACAGGTTGATGATCACCGGGATCCCGTCACGGAAGTTCTCGGCGATCACCTGCGCGTCGCGGTACTGCTTGGGGTGCACGGTCAGGATCTCGCTCACCGCGGTCGGCGCGGGCTGACGCACGACGGCCGGCCGGTGGATCGGAGTGATCGGGGCGGCCTTCTCGACCGCCTGCGGCTTCTGGCGAGCGGCCGGCTGCGACGCGGGCTCTTCGTAGACCTCTTCCTCATCGGCGAGGCCCAGGTACACCATGGTCTTCTTGAGCGGGTTCGACATCGGATCCTCCGTTTGCTCGTGTCGTTTCCGAGGTTAACCGCGCTCGGGCCGCGGGCCGGTGATTGCCGTACCGATGCGTAGGTGTGTCGCGCCCGCGGCGATCGCCTCGGCGAAGTCGCCGGTCATCCCCGCCGACAACCAGGTCGCGTCGGGAACGACGGTGCGTACCGCTTCGGCGTACCGCGCTATCCGCTCGAAGGCGGCCGCAGGGGCCTCGTCGAGAGGAGCGACGGCCATGACACCCCGGACGCGCAACGTGTCGCAGCGGGCGGTGTGGTCGGCCAGGGCGATCAGGTCACCGGGCGCGACGCCCCCACGCCCGGGGTCGTCGGTGAGATTGACCTGCAGGAAGACATCCAGCGGGGGTTCGGACTCTTCGGCTGCACGGTCGAGGGCGTCGGCGATCTTCGGACGGTCGACCGAGTGCACGACGGAGGCGGCGGAACGGATGGCTCGGGCCTTGTTGGTCTGCGCCTGGCCGATGAAGTGCCAGCGGAGGCCTGCCAGCGGACCTACGGCCTCGTGCTTGGCCGAGAGCTCCTGCTGACGGTTCTCTCCCACATCGCGGACGCCCAGCTGATACAGCCGCTCGACGAGGCCGGCGGGATGGAACTTCGTCACCACGATCCGGGTGATCTCCTCGGGCCTCCGACCCGAGGAGAGCGCGGCGTCGACGATGCGCCCATCCACGGCGGCGAGCCGCCGGGCGAGGTCGTCCTCGTCCGGCGGCTCGCCGAGGGTCGCGGGTGCGGTCATCGCGAGGCGATGCGGGTCACTTCAGGAAGTCGGGGATGTCGAGATCGTCATCGCCGAATGCCGAGTCGTACCCGCTGTCGGGCAGGGTGGCCCCGACCGACACCGACTCCTTCTTCGGCTCGACCCGCTCGGGCTCGACCTCCCGCGCTGCGTCGACGGCGGGCATCGCGGGAACGACGGGCACACTGGCCGGGCGGGCCGCGGCGACCGGGTCGATCCGCAGCGACGGCTCGCCGCCGTCGAATCCCGCCGCGATGACGGTGACGCGCACCTCGTCGCCGAGCGTGTCGTCGATGACCGTTCCGAAGATGATGTTGGCCTCGGGGTGCGCCGCCTCCTTCACCAGCTGAGCGGCGTCGTTGATCTCGAAGATGCCGAGGTTCGACCCGCCCTGGATCGACAGCAGCACGCCGTGCGCGCCTTCGATCGATGCTTCGAGGAGGGGCGATTCGACGGCGAGCTCCGCGGCCTTGATGGCACGGTCGGCGCCGCGGGCGGAGCCGATGCCCATGAGCGCCGAGCCGGCGCCCTGCATGACCGACTTCACGTCGGCGAAGTCGAGGTTGATCAGACCCGGGGTCGTGATCAGGTCGGTGATGCCCTGCACACCGGCCAGGAGCACCTGGTCGGCGGTGGCGAAAGCCTCCACCATGGAGATGCCGCGGTCGCTGATCTCGAGCAGACGGTCGTTCGGGACGACGATGAGGGTGTCGACCTCCTCCTTCAGTCGGGCGACGCCGGCCTCGGCCTGGCTCTGCCGGCGACGGCCCTCGAAGGAGAAGGGCTTGGTGACCACACCGATGGTGAGGGCTCCGATGGACTTCGCGATCTTGGCGACCACCGGTGCCCCACCGGTGCCGGTGCCACCGCCCTCGCCCGCGGTGACGAAGACCATGTCGGCACCGCGCAGGGCCTCCTCGATCTCCTCCGCGTGGTCCTCCGCCGCCCGACGACCCACCTCGGGGTCGGCGCCGGCGCCGAGTCCGCGCGTGAGCTCGCGTCCGACGTCGAGCTTGACGTCGGCGTCGCTCATGAGCAGCGCCTGGGCGTCGGTGTTGATCGCGATGAACTCCACGCCGCGCAACCCGAGTTCGATCATGCGGTTGACGGCGTTCACGCCGCCGCCACCCACACCGACCACCTTGATCACGGCGAGGTAGTTCTGGTTCTGGCTCATGCCGGCCTCCGTCTTCCCGAACCTTCAACCTCTACTAGAGGTATAAAGAATTGCTCGGTATGCAATTCCTGTTCTTGAAGGTAGGCGGCCGACGCGGCTCGGCGCGGAGGAACACGGCGTGTCGCGACATCCTGATTCTGCGTCTGCTCAGGCGCAGTCATCCCGACCCGTGGCCTCGCTTCGAGAGAGCTCCGACTCAGCGGATCACGACCGCATCGGGCGAGGAGACGTCGTACTCGGTGACGGTGTCGGCCGGCCGCGCGATCATGACGGTCTCCAGGACCCGGGCCTTCAGCGCCGACTCCTCCGCGCTCCCCCAGACCACCCGAGCGGATGAGGTCAGCGTGAACGTCACGTCGAAGGCCGAGGTCGCGCTCACCGCCGCCACCTGATCACCGATCGAGGGGGGAAGCGCCCGCATCACTCTGCCGACGGCCGCGAACGCCTCGCCGTCGACGCCGCCGCGGACGTCGAGGATGGGTTCGCCGGGCGGAGGCTCGGTGCTGGCCGAGAGGACGACCCCCGCGGCATCGACGACGGAGTATCCCGACGCCGACGCGATCGCGCCGATGGGCGTGCGTTCGACGATCCGGACGACGAGCTCGTGCGGCGGCCGCGCCTCGAGGGTGTAGCTCTGCACGAAGGGGAAATCCGAGAGCGTGTCCTGGATGGCCGCCTCGTCCACGAGCGGGAGCGGAGTGCCCAGCTGCGACGCCAGCGCCGCCTCGACCTCGCCGGCATCGAGCTGCACCGCGCCGACGACCCGAACGCGTTCGACGGCGAAGAGCGGGCTGTAGGCCACCGCGGCGGTCACTCCTGCTACCACGAGGACCGCACCGACCACCGATGCCCACAGCGCACGCCGACGGCGCTGACGGACGGTGAAACGCCGGACTTCGGCGCGCAGCGCCTTCCTCCGGGCACGCGACGCCCGCCATACCGCCAGCAGACCGACCGGCTGCTCGGCAGGCTCCGCGTCGTCGACTAGGCGGTCTTCCGACGCAGCGCCCGACGCAGCGCCCGACGCCGGGGACGCCGACGCGTCGTCGGGCTCCGACCCGGGCTGATCGCTCGCGACATGTCCGCCGGATCGTCCCCGCGACCGCCCCCGCGACGACGTCGCCGCACCGACCCCCGTCGGAAGCGGCAGGACGACACCCGGGCTGAGCTCTTCGTCGATCGTGTCGTCCGTCGGCGCCGCGGGCTCGCGCCGCGGGGGCGCCGGCGGCGGGAGCGGTGACGGCCGACGGACCACCGGGTCAGCCCTCGACGGCGGCGGTGCGGGTGTCGCGCGAGACGGGGGCTCCCGGACGGATGCGGGTCAGCGCCTCGAGGATCTGCGGCACGAGCAGGTTCACGTTCCCGCACCCGAGCGTGATGACATAGTCGCCCGGGCGCGCGACGCTGGCGGCGTGGTCGGCAGCGCGCTGCCAGTCGGCGACGAAGCGCACGCGATCGGGATCGGAGAAGGCGTGGGCGACGAGATCGCCCGTGACGCCGGGGACGGGATCCTCCCGCGCACCGTAGACGTCGAGGACGACGGTGTGGTCGGCGTGACGCTCGAGCACCTCGGCGAATTCCCGGTACATGTGCTGGGTCCGAGAGTAGGTGTGAGGCTGATGGACGGCGATGATCCGCCCATCGCCGATGACGCTGCGGGCGCCCGAGAGGGCGGCGGCGACCTCGGTCGGGTGGTGGGCGTAATCGTCGTAGACGCTCACCCCGCGCTCGATCCCATGCAGCTCGAAGCGCCGGTCGGTGCCGGCGAAGCCGGCGACCGCATCCGCGGCTGCATCCAGCGGGAACCCCAGGCCGATGAGCACCGCCACCGCGCCGGCCGCGTTGACGGCATTGTGCTCTCCGGGGATCTGCAGGCGTACCGCCACCGTCTCCCCTTCGTACGTGAGGTGGAAGCCGACCGGACCGTTCGCGTCGACATCGCTCAGGCGCACATCGGCCGCGGCGTCGAGACCGAAGGTGATCACACGGGGGTGATCGAGCAGCGCCGTCACGTCTTTCGCGCCCGGATCGTCGGCCGAGATGACCACCGCCTCGCGCGCCTCGCGGCCGAAGCGCGCGAAGGCCCCGACGAAGGCCTCCGCCGACCCGTAGTGGTCGAGGTGGTCGGGATCGACGTTGGTGATGAGGGCGACCGAGGTGTCGTAGAGGAGGAACGTGCCGTCGGATTCGTCGGCCTCGATGACGAACAGGTCGTCCGCTCCGGTGCCGCTGGAGACGCCGAGCTGCGCGATCACGCCGCCGTTGACGAAGGTGGGATCCGCGCCCAGCGCCTGCAGCGAGGTGACGATCATGCCCGTCGAGGTGGTCTTCCCGTGCGCACCCGCGACGGAGACCAGACGCCGCCCGCCGATGAGCCAGTACAGCGCCTGCGAACGGTGGATGACGGCGAGACCGCGCTCTTTCGCCGTGACGTACTCGGGGTTCTCGGGCCAGATGGCTCCCGTGTGCACGACCGTGTCGGCATCGCCGAGGTGCGCCGCGTCGTGGCCGACGTGCACCGTCGCGCCGAGCGCGGCGAGGGCCCGCAGCGACGGGCTGTCAGCCCGATCCGAGCCGGATACCCGGATTCCGCGGGCGAGGAACATCCGGGCCAACCCCGACATCCCCGATCCGCCGATGCCGATGAAGTGGGCGGCACGGATGTCATCCGGAATCGGCAGGGAGAGGTCAGGTCTGATCATGGCCCGTCAATCCTAAGTCGGCCTCCTGCACGCCCCCTCCCGGCGCGCTGAGGTCACGTGCCCCGGCCGAGCGCCTCGTCGATGAGGGCGATCACCGCCTCGCTCCCCGAACGGGTGCCGACGGATGCCGCGGCGCGGCGCATCGCCTCCAGGCGCGCCGGCTCCGCCAGGAGCGGGATGACCTCGCGGCGCACCCGCTCGGCGGTGAAGTCCGCGTCCGGAATCAGCGCGGCCGCGCCGGCGGCCACGGCTGATGCGGCGTTGAGCGCCTGCTCGCCGTTGCCGACCGCGTAGGGCACGTAGACGGCGGGGATGCCGAGCGCGCTGATCTCGCTCACCGTCGCCGCTCCGGCGCGGGAGACCACCGCATCGGCCAGCGCGAACGCGAGATCCATGCGATCGACGTAGCGGCGGACGGCGTATCCGGCGACGTCCGGGTCGGGGGTGGTGCTCCGCTCCCCCGTGACGTGCAGCAGCTGCCAGCCGGCGCCCTGCACGTCCCGCCAGGCGGCGCCGCCGTCCTCGCCGAAGGCCTCGTTCAGGCGCTGCGCGCCCAGCGATCCGCCGAACACCAGCAGCACGGGCCGGGCGGGGTCGAGACCGAAGGCCACCGCGGCTTCCTCGCGTCGGGCGGCGGGGTCGAGCTCGACGATCTCCCGCCGAAGCGGCATCCCGACGACGCGGGCACCGCGCAGGCGCGTGCCGGCGAAGGCGACACCCACCGCCGCGGCGCGTCGTGCCCCGAGGACGTTGGCGAGACCGGGACGGGCGTTGGCCTCGTGGACGACGGTCGGGATGCGCTCGCGCCGGGCGGCGACATAGGCCGGCGCCGCGGCGTATCCGCCGAACCCGACGACCACCTCGACCCCCCGGTCGCGCAGATGACGCCGCACCTGAGCGACCGCCCGCCCGAATCGCTGCGGGAACACCGCGGCGGCGCGATCAGGTCGCCGGGGAAAGGGCACCTTGTCGACGAACAGCAGCTCGTAACCGCGTTCGGGGACGAGCCGCGCCTCCAGACCCTCCCGCGTGCCGAGGACGAGCACCTCGGCGTCCGGCTCGCGCGCGCGCAGCGCGTCGGCGACCGCCAGCAGGGGATTGACGTGCCCGGCGGTGCCACCGCCGGCGAGGAGGTAGGTCGTCACCCGACGACACTAACCGCCCGTCTGGACGGGAGCGAACGCGCGAAGGACAGCAGCACGCCTGAGGCCACCAGCACCGACACGAGCGACGTTCCTCCCTGCGACATGAACGGCAGCGGCACGCCGAGCACGGGGAACACCCGGAGCACCACGCCGATGTTGATCAGCGCCTGACCGACCACCCAGACGGTGATGCCGCCCGCGACGATGCGGACGAACGGGTCGTCGGTGCGGCGGATCACGTGGAAGGCCCCCACCGCGTAGAGCGCGATGAGGCCGAGCACCACGGCGCAGCCGATCAGGCCGAGCTCTTCGCCGACGATGGCGAAGATGTAGTCGTTGGCCGCGGCCGGAAGCCAGTCGTACTTCTCCTTGGAGTTGCCGAGACCCAGGCCGAACACGCCGCCGCCGGCCAGACCCCACATGCCGTGGAGGGGCTGGTAGCAGTCGTTGAAGTAGTCCTCGAGGCAGTTGGGATTGAGGAAGCTGAGGAAGCGGCGCATGCGGTCGGGGCTCGTGACGGCGAGCACCGCGACGGCCGCCGCCGCGGCGACGGCGGGGAGGATGAAGATCCGGAGGCGGACACCCGAGAAGAACAGCGCGCCGAGCACGAGGAGCACGAGGATCATGGCGGTGCCGAGGTCGCGACCGGCCAGCACCGTCGCAATGGCGAGGGCTGCGACCGGCACGAGCGGGATGTAGACGTGGCGCCACATCGCCAGCAGCGTCCGCTTCCGATAGAGCACGTACCCCACCCACAGGGCCAGGGCGAGCTTGAGGAACTCCGAGGGCTGCGCCTGGAAGCCGGCGATGGTGATCCAGTTGCGGTTGCCGTCGGCGCCGTGGCCGAGGGGGGTGAACACCAGCAGCTGGAAGGCCACCGCCCCGATGAGCGCGGGCCACGCGATCCGTTTCCAGAACGTGATCGGCAGCCGGCTGGCGATGAACATCAGCGGCACGCCGATCACGGCGAACACCGCCTGCTTCATCGCGGCGTCCCACGGGGCCTGGCCCGCCGCGGTGGAGGTGGCGGAGGTCGCGGAGAGCACCATCACCAGACCGAAGATCGTCAGCAGCAGCGCCGTGGACGCGATGAGGAGGAACTCGCTCGGCACCGGGGCGAAGACCCGGCCGAGCGACACCCGTGCCGCGAGTCCGCGCCGCGCGTCGACCTCAGACGGGGTCGGCGGGGTGCGGGAGGTGCGGGTCTGCGTCGTCGTCACCGGCATCCCCCATCTCGATCCATCGCTGCACGGCGGCGGCGAACTTCCTTCCGCGGTCGGCGTAGGAGGTGAACTGATCGAACGACGCCGCGGCGGGGGCGAGGAGAACCACATCCCCGTCACGGGCGACCTGCGC
This sequence comes from Microbacterium sp. AK009, assembly GCF_013410955.1. GTDB lineage: Bacteria > Actinomycetota > Actinomycetes > Actinomycetales > Microbacteriaceae > Microbacterium. Next base: position 356,844 of record NZ_JACCCG010000002.1, read on the forward strand.
GGCCAGTTCGACCGCCTGCGCCATGACGTCCTCAGTCTCGCCGCGGGTCACCTCGTAGACGGGGACGTCCGGCGCGTGTCGCGAGAACGCCGCGGTGACCGCGGCCCGGTCTTCGCCGATGACGACCGCCGCGCGCACCTTCGCTGCGACCTGTGCGACGAGCGGGGCGATCTCCACGCCCTTCAGCAGTCCCCCGACGATCCAGATCGCCCCCGGGAAGGCCGAGAGCGACGACGCCGCGGCGTGCGGATTGGTCGCCTTCGAGTCATCCACCCAGACGATCCCGCGATGCGACGCGACGACCTCGATGCGGTGAGGGTCGAGCCGGAACCGGCGGAGCGCATCGCGGATCGCCGCGGGGGGCACGTCCAGCGCGCGGGCCAGCGCGGCGGCGGCGAGGATGTTCGCGACCATGTGCGGTGCGGCCAGGCCCCGCTCGGCCAGATCGGCCACGGTGGTCAGCTCGAGGGCGCTCGTGCGGCGATCGTCGAGGAAGGCCCGGTCGACGAGGATCCCGTCGACGACACCGAGGTCGCTCGGCCCCGGGACACCGAGGTCGAACCCGATCGCGCGGGCGCCCTCGACGACCTCCGCATCCTCCACCATGGCGCGGGTCGCGGCATCCGACTTGTTGTAGACGCACGCGACCCGCGTGTTGTCGTACACGTGCGCCTTGGCGTCGCGGTAGGCCGCGAACGAACCGTGCCATTCCAGATGGTCCTCGGCGAGGTTCAGGCACACGCTGCCGTGCGGCGAGACCGGCGACGGGCCGGTCTGGCGTCCCAGGTACCACAGCTGGTGGCTGGAGAGTTCCACGACGAGGACGTCGAAGCCGCCGGGATCGCGGACGGCGTCGAGCACGGGTGTGCCGATGTTGCCGACCGGGGCGGCGCGCAGCCCGCCGGCCACGAGCATCTCGGCGACGAGGCGCGTCGTGGTCGTCTTGCCGTTGGTCCCGGTCACGAGCACCCAGTCGGCGGGTCTGCCGTCCTGGCGGACCACCTTGTCGCGCACGCGCCACGCCAGTTCGATGTCGCCCCACAGGGCGACGTCCTCATCGGCGCACCACGCGATGACCGGGTGGCCGGGCGCGAAGCCCGGTGAAGCGATGACGACCTCGGGCGCGAAGGTGCGCAGTGCCTCCGGAACCGTGGTGAGGGGACCGATCACGGCGTCGACGCCGATCACGGGCAGGAGCTTCTCGTATTCGGGGTCGGCCGCCTCGGAGAACACCCGCACCTCTGCGCCGAGCTCGGCCAGGGTGTCGGCCGCGGCGAACCCCGTCACCGACAGGCCCAGCACCGCCACGCGGAGTCCCGACCAGTCCGCGTGCCAGCTGGTGAGGCCGTCCAGCCGTGTCATGTCTGCGACAGCCATTCGACGTAGAAGAACCCGACGCCCGAGACCGCGAGGAGGCCGGCGATGATCCACATCCGCACCACGATCGTGATCTCCGACCATCCGCGCATCTCGAGATGATGGTGCAGCGGACTCATGAGGAAGAGTCGCTTGCCGCGCGTCACCTTGAAGTACACGCGCTGGAGGATGACCGAGCCCGACGCGATCACGTAGACGCCGGCGACGAGCACCATGAGCAGCTCGGTGCGGGTGAGGATCGCCATCGCCGCGAGGACGCCGCCGATCGCCATCGACCCGACATCGCCCATGAAGACCTGCGCCTTCGGCGCATTCCACCAGAGGAATCCGACCAGCGCTCCCACGAACGCGGCGGAGACGATCGCGAGGTCGAACGGGTCTCGGGTGGCATAACACGCCGAGAGTCCGCCCGGACTGAGCTCCCCGCCCCCGAAGCACGCCTGGTTGAACTGCCAGAAGGCGATGAGGCTGTAGGCGCCGACGACGAAGATGCCGGCCCCCGCGGCCAGACCGTCGAGCCCATCGCTGACATTCACGGAGTTGGAGGCGGCGACGCCGATGAAGGAGATCCAGGCCAGGTACAGCAACCAGCCGAGGATGGGCCCGAGCGCGAAGAACCACAGCACCTGCACGTCGCGGAACACCGAGATGTACGGCGACGCGGGGGTCTCGTTGTAGAGGTTGGGGAAGTTCAGCGCGACGATGCCGAACGGCACCGCGACGATGACCTGCCCCACGATCTTCCGCCACCCGCTGAGGCCCAGACTCCGCTGGCTGCGGACTTTCATGAAGTCGTCGATGAAGCCGACGGTGCCGAACCCGACCATCATCCACAGCACCAGCAGACCCGACACCGTCGGGGGATTGTTCCCGGCCACTCCCCCCACGAGGTAGCCGATGATAGTGCCGGCGATGAAGATCGTCCCGCCCATCGTCGGCGTTCCGCGCTTCTCGCCGTGGCTCGGGTTGCGGATGTCGTCGGGGGTGCGGATCACCTGACCCCACCCCCAGCGACGGAACAGCCGCAGGAAGACGGGGGTGAGGAAGAGGGTGAAGGCCAGCGAGATCGCCGCGGCGGTCAGGAGGGATCTCACGAGAAGAACTCCCCCAGCCGGTCGCCGAGGAACCTCAGGCCCGCGGAGTTGGATGACTTCACCAGCACCCGGTCACCGTCGCGGAGCTCGCCGGTGAGGTAGTCGTAGGCCTCATCGGCGCTGGCGAAGAACACCGCCTCGCCGTCCCACGAGCCTTCCCCGACGGCGGCGAGGAAGAGGCGGCGGGCCTCGGGGCCGATGACGACGATGCGCTGGATGCCGAGCCGAACGGCCTGGAGCCCGATGCGGTCGTGCTCCTCGCCGGCATACTCCCCGAGCTCGCTCATCGCACCGAGGACGGCGACCGTGCGCTCCCCCGGCCCGGTGATCTGGGCGAGGGTCCGCAGGGCCGCGGACATCGAGTCGGGGCTGGCGTTGTAGGCGTCGTTGATGATGCGCACCCGCGGGGAGCCCAGGGGCTGCATGCGCCACCGCTCGGCGAGTTCGACGGTCTCCAGGCGCGCCACGGCATCGGTGAGTGTCACGCCGAGGGCGGTGGCAGCGGCGATCGCGGCGAGGGCGTTCATCACGTGATGCTCGCCGAGCACCCGCAGGCGCAGGGGCGCGGATTCACCGTCGAAAAACACCGTGCAGGACGTGCCGTCGGCGGTCACCTGTACATCCTCGGCCCTCACCTCGGCGGTGGCGCCGCGACCGAACCAGCGCACCGCGGCGGGCTTGCCCTCCGCGATCGGGGCCATCTGGACCACGCGCGGGTCGTCGGCGTTCAGGACCGCGACGCCGCCCGGCCGCAGTGCCTGGACGAGTTCGGACTTGGCGCGGAAGGTGCCCTCGATTCCGCCGAAACCGCCGGCGTGCGCCATCCCGACCATGAGGACGACCGAGATGTCGGGGTGGACGAGGCCGGCGAGGGCCGCGATCGCCCCGGGGCCGCTCGCACCGAACTCGCTCACGAGATAGCGGGTGTCGTCGGTCACGCGGAGCATCGTCAGCGGCGCTCCGACCTCGTTGTTGTACGAGGCGCGGGGGGCGACGGTCTCGCCCTCGTCCTGGAGGATGCGCGCCAGCAGGTTCTTCGTGGTGGTCTTGCCGTTGGAGCCGGTGATCCCGACCACCTTCAGCGCGCCTCGGGCGCGGACGCGCGCGACGACCTCGCGGGCGAGATCGGCCAGGGCCTGCACCACGTCGGGGACGACGATCTGGGTGATCGGCTCGTCGACGGGCCGCTCGACGAGCGCCAGCACCGCTCCGGCCTGGTGCGCCGCCGGCACGAAGAGATGGCCGTCGGTGGACTCACCGGGCTTGGCGACGAAGATGTCGCCGCGTCCGATGGCACGCGAGTCGGTGTCGACAGCGCCCGACACCACAGTGTCGGGTGTGTCCTCGCCGGCGAGAAGGAGGTCTCCGCCGACGGTCAGGGCGATGTGATGCAGGGGAAGGGAGATCATGTGTCAAAGGGGAGGTCGTCAGCCGAACTTCGGCAGGACAGGCGGTTCCGTCGAGGACGGCATGACCCGGTAGGTCTTGAGCACCTGCGTCATCGCCTGCTGGAATGCCGCGGCGTTGGCCACAGACGACTTTACCTTGGTGGGCTCGTCCAGCGTCACGGCCACCACGTACTGCGGATCGTCTGCGGGGGCGAAGCCGATCAACGTGGTGAAGTACGCACCGCTCTTGTACCCGCCCGTCACGGGGTCGGACTTCTCGCCGGTACCGGTCTTGACGGCGACGCGATAGCCCGGCACGGCGATCTCCTCGGCGTAGTTGGCCTGCAGGGCGACGTTCTCGAGGATCTGCTGCACCTGCGTCGCGGTCTCCTCGCTCACCACACGGGTGGGCTCGGGTGTGTCGGGGGTGGTCACCGTGCCGTCGGCGGCGGTGCAGCTCTCCACGAGCGTCAGCGGGACGCGCTCGCCGTCGTTGGCGATGGCGCCGTAGGCACCGACGAGCTCGGGAAGTGTCGTGGTCAGGCCCTGCCCGTAGGTGGTGTTGTACACCGTCTGGTTGTCCCACTCCGAGGCAGGCCGGAGAAGCCCCGTCTGCTCGCCGGGGAAGTTCACGGCGCTCCCCTCCCCGACGCCGAAGCGCTGAAGGTATTCGTAGCGCGTCTGGGGGTCCACCGTCTCGCTGATCCGGGAGATCGCGGCGTTGGAGGAGTCGATGAGGACGCCGGTGAGGGTGTAGTTGTACGCGGGGTGAACGAAGGAATCGCGCACACGCGCGCCGTTGGCGAAGGTCTCGGTGCTGGCGGCCACAACCGTCGACTGCGCGTTCTGTCCCCCGGCATCGATCACGGTGGCGGCCGTGAGGGCCTTGAACGTCGACCCCGGTTCGAACCAGTCGGTGAAGATCCGGCTCTTCCGGTCATCTTCGGGCGAGGCCGCGACATTGTTGGGGTCGACGGCGGGGAACTCCGCCGCCGCGCGGATCTTTCCGGTGCTGACCTCGGTGACCATGATCGACCCGCTGAGCGCCCCCATGTCCTGCACCTGCTCGGCGATGAGCTGCATGAGGTACCACTGCAGGTCCCGGTCGATGGTCAGCTCCAGCGTGCCGCCGTCCACCGCGGGATCCTCGACCTCGGTGCCGGGGATGATCACGCCGTCCTTGCCGCGCTGGAAGCGGAGCTGCCCGTCGGTGGCGGTGAGACAGCCGTCCTGGCTCAGCTCGAGCCCGGCGAGGGGCACCTCGTCCGTGCCCATGAATCCGATGAGGTTGCCGGCGACGGCACCGTCGGGGTAGGTCCGGGCGGGATGCTGCTCGAAGGTCAGGTAGGGCAGCTTCAGGTCGGCGAGCGCCCGGTACTGCTCGGTGGAGATGCCACGCTGGATGAATTCGTACTGGTCGGCGGGGTCTGCAACCAGGGCCGAGGCGACGATCCGCTGGATGTCGACGGCTTCCTGCCCGGTGATCGAGCCGATGAGACCCGACGCCTCGGGCCAGGTGAGGGTGGATGCGACGTCGTCGTCGCCTGTCCGGGTGAGGTCGCCGGTGTTCTTCGGATCGATCACCACGTCGTAGCGCAGGATGCTGCTGGCGAGGGTGTTGCCGGCGGTGTCGATGATCGCTCCTCGCGAACCGTGGAGGTCGCGGGATCCGCTGAACGCCCACTCCAGCGAGTCCTCGATGTGCTCGTCGGCGTTGACCACCTGGATGTCGACGAGTCGGACGATGAAGCCGACGAGGACCGCCAGCACGACGGCCAGCGCGACCACCGTGCGGCGGCGAGGACTGCGGCTTGCTCGGGTGGTCATTGCTCTCAGTGTGTGGCGGGAGTCGGCAGAGTGTCGGCTACCGGCGGCGTGTCGGTGAGCCCGGCCCCGGTGGTGGCGACGGGGGCCCCCTGGATGGTGGCGTCCGGTTCGGTCACGAGCGGCCGATCGGCGATGAGGTCGTTGGCAACCGACCCGCGTCCGAGGGCGTCGATCGAGGCGCCGCCCTCCGCGGCGATTCCCGCGCCGAGAACGGCGCCGTCGCTCAGGCGCAGGTAGTTCGGCGACTCCTCGATGACCATGCCGAGCGCCGCCGCGTTGGCCGCGAGGTACTGGGGAGAACTGAGCCCCGCGACGTCGTCGGCGAGCATCTGCCGCTGCCACTGCAGCTCGCTCTGCTGCTGGGTCAGCGAGGAGATCTCGTAGGAACTCTGGGTGGTGAGGATCGACAGCATCATCTGAACCCCGGCGATGGTGAGGGCGGCGACGACGGCGACGATCCCGTAAGCGAGCCGTGGTCGCCGCCGGGCGCGGGGAGCAGCCTGCTCGACCGGCCGCAGCCGGCGCTCGCCGGCCCGGTCGGGGGCGCCCGGGCGTATGGCGCGCGGCCCCGTGGGAGAGCTCAGCGGTGCGGCGATCAGGGGTGCGCTCATGCCGCGGCCTCTCTCACTCGTTCGACGGCACGCAGCCGCACGGGGGTGGCGCGGGGGTTCTGCGCCTTCTCGTCGGCATCCGCCTGTTCAGCTCCCCGGACCAGCAGCCGGAAGCGGGGCGCGTGCTCGGGAAGCTCGACTGGGAGCCCGCGCGGCGAGGTGGACGCCACGGCGTCGGCGAAGACGCGCTTGACCAGCCGGTCCTCCAGCGACTGGTAGGACAGCACCACCATGCGCCCGCCCAAGACAAGGTGCTCAAGGGCGGCGGGGATCGCCGCCTCGAGGGCGGCCAGTTCGGCGTTGACCTCGATCCGCAGCGCCTGGAACACCCGCTTGGCCGGGTGCCCGGTCCGCTGCGCGGCATACGGGGTCGCGCGCGTGAGGATGTCGACGAGCTGACCCGAGCGCTCGATGGGCGCGTCGGCCCGGGCGGCCACGATGGCCCGAGCGTAGCGACCGGCGAGCTTCTCCTCCCCGTAGCGCTCGAAGATCCGCCGCAGCTGACCTTCGCTGAAAGTGGCGACCACGTCGGCGGCGGTGACCCCGGTCGACTGGTCCATCCGCATGTCGAGCGGGGCGTCGCGCGAGTACGCGAAACCGCGATCGACCTCGTCCAGTTGCAGCGACGAGACGCCGAGGTCGAACAGGATGCCGTGGACGGCTCCGACGCCGACGCTGTCGAGAGCGGCGTCGATGCCGTCGTACACGGTGTGGACGAGGTCGACCCGATCGCCGAAGGGCGCCAGGCGCTCGCCCGCGATCCGCAGGGCGTCGCGGTCGCGGTCCAGTCCGATCAGATGGAGGGCGGGGAACCGTTCGAGGAACGCCTCGCTGTGTCCCCCCATGCCGAGCGTGGCATCGACGAAGATCGCTCCCGGCGCGTCGAGGGCGGGGCCGAGCAGCTCGAGACAGCGCTCGAGCAGGACCGGGGTGTGGATGTCGCGAGGATTCATGATCGTGGGGCCGGTCCCCCGGCTCTGATCCCCATCCGCTTCGACCTGGCGCCGGGGAAGTGCGACAGGGCGGCAGCGGCTGGGAGTCACAGCCGGGGGCGTCAGAAGAGGCCGGGGATCACCTCCTGCTCCATCTCGGAGTAGCTGTCCTCATTGGCGAGGGCGTAGGCGTTCCACGCCTCGGCGTCCCAGATCTCGGCGTGCGCGCCGACACCGGTGACGACGAGGTCTTTCTCGAGCCCCGCGTAGGAGCGCAGGGGCGGCGGGATGGTGATGCGGTTCTGCCCGTCCGGCTTCTCGGCGCTGGCTCCCGACAGGAACATGCGGAGGAAGTCACGCGCCTGCTTGTTGCTCAGCGGCGCCTCACGGATGCGGTCGTGGACGCGCTCGAACTCGCTCTCGCTGAAGACGTAGAGGCAGCGCTCCTGACCGCGGGTGATGACGATGCCGCCGCCGAGGTCGTCGCGGAATTTCGCCGGCAGGATGACGCGGCCTTTGTCGTCGAGCTTGGGAGTGTGCGTACCCAGCAGCATCGGCACACCACCCCCTTCTTCGTCCGGCCTTCGAAGACGTTCGCCACTTTACTCCACTTCCCTCCACTTTGATACCCCGCAGCCGTGGTCACCCGCGATTTCTCGGGGCAGACGGCCCCGTGGCGGATGCGCCACACCCGCAGCCGATGCGCCCGCGGTGCGCCGCACACGGGAGGAGATCCGGCCCAGGGCGGTGGAAACGCGGCATCCCGTCCTCCCGCGGCGGGATCTCCTCCCGTGTGCGGCCGACCGGGGAGAGAAGTGGAGATGGGGAGGAGAGCACCGGGCGCGGGCACGAAAAAGAGCACCGACCCGAAGGTCGGTGCTCTGAAGTGGATGCGGGGGGGTCAGCCGAGGATCATCGATCACCCTGCCGGCGGTCCCAGCGGTCGTTCATGCGGTCCATGAAGGAACCCCCGGCGGCGGCGCGCCCCGGATTCGTCTTCACCGGGCGGGGTGCGGTCTTCGGCGCGCCCCGAGCGGGCGTGACGGCGAGGATGACACCGCCGAGCATCACGACGAATGCGATCACTCCGACGACGATGAGCTTCAGCGCCACACCGGCGACCAGGCCACCCAGGCCCAGCAGTACGAGGATCGTGCCGTACACGATGTTGCGATAGCTGAGGGCGCGCCCTTCACGCGCGCTGACCACGTCGGCGTCGTTGCGCATGAGATGACGTTCCATCTCATCGAGCAGACGCTGCTCCTGTTCGGAGAGTGGCATGGGTCCCCCTCTGGATCCGGTTGGACGATTCTACGTGTCCCGCTGATAACTAGGCTAGGGCCGTGTCATCTTCCGCGGGCGCCGTAGAGGCTGTTTCTCAGCGACTGAACAACTTCCTCGCACGTCAGCGTGCCCAGGCGGAGGAGCTCGGCGACGAGGCGGCGATGATCATCGACGCCGCCGCGGACGCCCTGACCGGCGGCAAGCGCTTGCGGGGACGCTTCCTCATCGCCGGCTGGCGGGCGGTCCACGAGGCCCAGGCGCGGGCCGGCGACCCGCCCTCGCCCGTGATCGGCGCCGCGGCGGCGCTGGAGGTCTTCCATGCCGCGGCCCTCGTGCACGATGACGTCATCGACAACTCCGACACCCGCCGGGGCCGCCCCTCCGCGCACCGCGCGCTGGAGGCGAGGCATCGCGCCGCGGGCTGGCGTGGCGACGCCGCCGCGTTCGGCCGTTCCGGCGCCATCCTGCTCGGCGACCTCCTGGTCGCGTGGAGCGACGACCTGTTCGAGGAATCCCTCGCGGAGATGGATCGCTCGCAGGATGCCGCGGCCTCAACCGCCCGGGAGGAATACGCCCGCATGCGTCGTGAGGTGACGGTCGGACAGTTCCTCGACATCGCCGAGGAGTCCGCCTTCCGTGTCGCACCGGACGAGGAGCATGCCGAGCGCGCCCTGCGCGTGGCGTCGTTCAAGTCGGCGCGCTACAGCATCCAGCAGCCGCTCGTCATCGGCGCCGCGCTCGCGGGAGGCTCGGCCGATCAGCGCGCGGCCCTCGCCGCGTTCGGCCACCCGCTCGGCATGGCATTCCAGCTGCGCGACGATGTGCTCGGCGTCTTCGGCGACTCGGCCGAGACCGGCAAGCCCGCAGGCGACGACCTGCGCGAGGGCAAGCGCACGGTGCTCATCGCCTATACCCGCGAGGGCATCGGAGCCTCGGCACGCCAGATCGTCGACGAACTCATCGGCGACCCCGAGCTGGACGACGAGCAGATCGGCTCGCTCCAGCGGACCATCATCGACAGCGGGGCGCTGGGGCGCGTGGAGACCCTCATCGAGGAGTACTCGTCGGAAGCCGCCCGCGCGCTGTCGGGGGCGGAGCTCGGTCACGCGGCCGTGAACGACCTGCGAGAACTCGCCCGCGCGGCGACCGTCCGCGTCGCCTGATCGCCCGACGGTTCAGGCGAGGGTCTGAGCGACCCGCCGCACCTCGCTCTTGCGGCCGGCGCGCAGCGCCTCGATCGGCGCGACGCCGATCGACTCCTCCGGGCTCAGCAGCCAGTCGATGGCCTCATCATCGCTGAAGCCGGCATCGCCGAGCACGATCACCGTCCCCCGCAGCGAGCCCAACGGCTTGCCGTCGACGAGGAACACGGACGGCACCGTGAGGGCGCCGTGCCGGCGCGACCCGATGAGGGCGCGGTCGTCGAGCAGTCGTCGAACCCTCCCGAGGGGAAGGTCGAGGGCAACGACCAGTTCGGGAAGGGTCAGCCACTCGGTGGGTACAGGTGCGTCTTTCTCCGCCACGGAGCAACTATCTCACCTCGTCTAGATGAAGACATCCTCATGTTTCACATCCGTCACTTCCGTTGACAGTGGTTTACACGCGTGACAGCGTTGCGTGCGGGGAGAATCCCCGCAGGGAGGACCGCCATGTCTCGCTCACGAACCGTCCGGCTCACGACTGCCCGCCTCGGCCTTCCCGCAACCGCCCTGGGTGCCCTTGCGGTCGCGATGCTGCCGGCGCCGTCCGCCGCCGCGAACGAGACAGCTCCCCTGGCGCGGGAAGACGTCGGAAGGCAGCTCTGGCTCGGCGACGCCGCATCCACGAGCCGCGCACCTGTGACGGTCCCCGCTCACAGCGCCGGTCCCGAGAGCGTCGTCGTCCAGCCCGGAGACACCATCAGCGCGATCGCCGCCCGTCATGGCCTGCGGACCACCGACGTGCTGGCCCTGAACGGACTGGGCTGGAGCAGCGTCATCCACCCCGGCCAGGTGATCCGGCTGAGCGGCGGGTCCGCCGCACCTGCGGCTCCGGCCGCACCCCCGGCTCCGGCGGCACCTGCAGCCACGACGCACACCGTCGTGGCCGGTGACACGATCAGCGCGATCGCGCGCCGTCACGGAACGTCGACACAGGCAGTGCTCGACGCGAACGGCCTGCAGTCATCGTCGATCATCTACCCCGGCCAGGCGATCGCGATCCCGTCGGCGGCGCCGGCGCCCGCCGCCGCGCCCGCTCCCGCACCCGTCCTGGCAGCCGAGACGGTGGCACTGGACGACGAGCAGATCGGCAATGTGCGGACCATCATCGCGGTGGGTCGTGAACGGGGTGTCTCCGACCGGGGCATCGCGATCGCGCTCGGAACCGCCATGGTCGAGTCGTGGCTGCGCAACCTCGACTGGGGCGACCGTGACTCCCTCGGCCTGTTCCAGCAGCGCCCCAGCACCGGGTGGGGAAGCGCCGACGAGGTCCGCGACCCGGTCCGGGCGACCGCGGCATTCTTCGGAGGCCCGGCGGATCCCAACGGAACACGCACCCGGGGCCTCCTCGACATCCCCGGCTGGGAGTCGATGTCCTTCGCCGGCGCCGCACAGGCCGTGCAGATCTCAGCGTTCCCGGATCGTTATGCGAAGTGGGAGGCGCCCGCCTACGCGTGGCTCGCGACCTACGGGTGATCCGCATGGACGCCGGGGTGAGCCGTTGCCCGGGCTCTCACCCCGCCGTCCGTAGACTCTGACCGTGAGCACGAGTCAGCAGGCCGACCCGCTGATCGGACGTCTCGTCGACGGCCGATACCGGGTCCGTGCGCGCATCGCGCGCGGTGGCATGGCGACCGTGTACGTGGCCACCGACCTGCGGCTGGAACGCCGCATCGCCCTGAAGGTGATGCACGGTCATCTCAGCGACGACTCCGTCTTCCAGAGCCGCTTCATCCAGGAGGCCCGCGCCGCCGCGCGGCTCGCCGATCCGCACGTGGTCAACGTCTTCGACCAGGGCCAGGACGGCGACATGGCCTATCTCGTCATGGAGTACCTGCCGGGGATCACTCTCCGCGAGCTGATGCGCGAGCAGCGCCGCCTCACGATCCCGCAGACGATCACGATCATGGACGCCGTGCTCTCGGGCCTGGCCGCAGCGCACCGCGCCGGCATCATCCACCGCGACGTCAAGCCCGAGAACGTGCTCCTCGCCGAGGACGGCCGCATCAAGATCGGCGATTTCGGGCTCGCCCGTGCGGCGACGGCGAACACCGCCAGCGGCGCTCAGCTCCTCGGCACGATCGCCTACCTCGCCCCCGAGCTCGTCACGCGGGGGGTCGCCGACGCGCGCTCCGACATCTACGCCCTCGGCATCATGCTCTACGAGATGCTCGTGGGAGAGCAGCCCTACAAGGGCGAGCAGCCGATGCAGATCGCGTTCCAGCACGCCACCGACTCGGTGCCGCGCCCGAGCGCGAAGAACCCCGGCGTCCCGGAACAGCTGGATGAGCTCGTGCTGTGGTCGACCGAGAAGAACCCCGATGAGCGTCCGGTCGATGCCCGCGAGATGCTCGACCGGCTGCGCGAGATCGAACGCCAGCTCGGCGTCGCGCCCCAGGTTACGAGGACCGCTGGGCGCGGCATCCCCGATGACGACGGCATTCCCTCGGGCGAGCTCACCCAGGTGCTGCCCGCCTCGGTGACCGGGCCCGCTGCCGTCGTCAGCGACACCGACAACGCCGCGCGGCTGCGCCAGGTGACCCGTCGCCGCGCCGTCAGGGGCGGATGGCTGATCGTGATCGTGGTGATCCTCGCGGCCCTCGCCGCCGGGACGGGCTGGTGGTTCGGGTCCGGTCCCGGGTCGCTCGTCGCCGTACCGGATGTCCGCGGCGCGACGTTCGCCGAAGCGCAGACCGTGCTGGCAGAGCAGTCGCTTCGCGCGGAGGAGCGCGGCGAGTACAGCGTCGAAGTCGAGACGGGTCTGGTCATCGAGACCGACCCCCCACCGGGGGCCCGGCTGGATAAGGACGCGCTCGTCACCGTCATCGTCTCGCTCGGGCCTGCCGAAGTCGCCCTCGGGCGCGTGATCGACCTCCCCGCCGATCAGGTGCGCGATCTCCTGGCGCAGAACGTCATTGCCACGCGCGAGGACGCGGAGTTCTTCACCGAGGCGCCGGCCGGCACGGTGGTCGGCATGCGGATCCACCCTCGCGCCGGCGGCGACGACATCGACTGCGGGGAGGGCTGCACCGCACGTCAGGCCGACGAGGCGACGCTGCTGATCTCGCGCGGCCCGGTGCCGGATGTGGCGGGCGACTCCGTCGACGCCGCGCGGTCGGAACTCGGCGGCGCGCAGCTCGCCGTCGCCGATCAGGTCATCGAGCAGAGCAGTGACACCTACGCCGCAGGGGAGGTCATCGGCATCGCCGACCGCGACGGCGGCGGCTGGTGGCAGCCCGGCGACACGGTGACCCTCATCGTCTCCACAGGGCCGCCCCTGTTCGAGATCCCGAACGTGGTCGGGCAGACCCGCGACGGGGCGATCGCCGCCCTCGAGGACGCGGGATTCCAGGTGGACTACGCGGTCTTCTTCGCCGCCATCCCCGACTCCCTGACCGAGGTGGTCAGCATCGACCCCGGCGCCGGGGAGTTCGTCGTCCGCGGCACGCGCATCTACATCCAGCTCACCGTCACCGGTTGACACCGTCACCGGCTGTTTCCGTCACCGGCTGACGGGGCTGGGGTCAGCGCTTCTCTAGCTCCTCGGCCACCAGGAACGCAAGTTCCAGGCTCTGCATGTGGTTCAGGCGCGGGTCGCACAGCGACTCGTAGCGCGTCGCGAGGGTGGCCTCGTCGATCATCTCCGACCCGCCGAGACATTCGGTCACGTCGTCGCCGGTGAGTTCCACGTGGATGCCGCCGGGGAAGGTGCCGACCGCGCGGTGGGCCTCGAAGAACCCGCGCACCTCGTCCACGACGTCGTCGAACCGACGCGTCTTGTAGCCCGTGGGGGTCGTGATGCCGTTGCCGTGCATCGGATCGGTGACCCACAGCGGCATCGCCCCGGAGTCCCGCACGGCTTCCAGAAGGGGCGGCAGAGCGTCACGGATCTTGCCGGCCCCCATGCGGGTGATGAAGGTCAGCCGGCCGGGCTCGCGCTCCGGATCGAGCTTGTCGATGAGGGCGAGCGCCGTCTCGGGCGTCGTGGTGGGGCCGAGCTTCACGCCGATGGGATTGCGGATCCGCGAGAAGTAGTCGATGTGCGCCCCGTCGAGGTCACGCGTGCGCTCCCCGATCCAGACGAAGTGGGCCGAGGTGTTGTACGGGGTGCCGGTGCGCGAATCGATGCGGGTCATCGGACGCTCGTAGTCCATGAGCAGGCCCTCGTGCCCGGTGTAGAACTCCACGCGCTTGAGTTCGTCGAAGTCGGCGCCCGCCGCCTCCATGAACTTGATGGCGCGGTCGATCTCGGTCGCGAGCCTCTCGTACTGCTGGTTGGCGGGGTTCTTGGCGAATCCCTGGTTCCAGCTGTGCACCTCGCGGAGATCGGCGAAACCGCCCTGGGTGAAGGCGCGGATGAGGTTGATCGTCGACGCGGCGGTGTGGTACCCCTTCAGCAGCCGTGACGGGTCGGCTTTGCGCGACTCCTCGGTGAAGTCGTACCCGTTGACGATGTCGCCGCGGTAGGCGGGAAGCGTCACCTCGCCGCGGGTCTCGGTGTTGCTCGAGCGGGGCTTGGCGAACTGCCCGGCCATGCGCCCCATCTTCACGACCGGCATGGATGCGCCGTAGGTGAGCACGACGGCCATCTGCAGCACCGTCTTGATGCGGTTGCGGATCTGCTCCGCGGTCGCCCCTGCGAAGGTCTCGGCGCAGTCTCCTCCCTGGAGGAGGAAGGCCTGCCCCGCCGCTGCGCGCCCGAGACGCTCGCGCAGCATGTCGACCTCTCCGGCGAAGACCAGCGGCGGGAGGGTCGCGAGCTCGGCGGAGGCCGCCGCGGCGGCGTCGAGGTCATACCACTGCGGCTGCTGTTTGATGGGCAGGGAACGCCAGTGGTCGAGACCGTCGAGGGGAGCGAGCATCCGCTCAGTCTAGCGACGCCGGATACTCACCAGATGCCGCTCGCGAGCGGTGTTACGCCGCCTTCCCGCGGGGTCTGAGACGGTCTTTGACGGTCGAGGCGTAGACGTCCTCGTACTCCTGCTCTCCCAGACGCTGGAGGGCCACCATGATCTCGTCGGTGATCGAACGAAGGATGTACCGGTCGCCCTCCATCCCCGCGAAGCGCGAGAAGTCCAGCGGCTCGCCGATCACGACGCCCACTCGCGCCACGCGGGGGACGCGCGTGCCGATCGGCATCATCGTGTCGGTGTCGACCATCACCACGGGGACGACGGGGACGCGCGCCTCCAGCGCCATCCGCGCAATACCCGTGCGGCCGCGGTAGAGCTTGCCGTCCGGGCTGCGCGTACCCTCCGGATAGATGCCGAGCAGGTCACCGCGGCCGAGGACCTGCAGGCCCGTGTTCAGTGACGCCTCCGAGGCCTTGCCGCCGGATCTGTCGATCGGGAGCTGTCCGGTGGCCTTGAAGAAGACCCGGGTCGCCCAGCCCTTCAGGCCCCTGCCGGTGAAGTAGTCGCTCTTGGCCAGGAACGACACCGGCCGGTCGATCATGAGGGGGAGGAAGATCGAGTCCGCGAACGACAGGTGGTTGCTGGCGAGGATCGCCGCGCCCTCCGCGGGGACGTTCCGCCGACCGACGACCCACGGTCGGAAGATGGCCTTGAGGATGGGTCCGATGACCACGTACTTCATCAGCCAGTAGAACATCGACGCTCACGCCTCCTGGCCGGCGAGGTCGGCGACACCGATGAGGCCGGCGTCGTTGCCGAGCCGGGCGATGGCGAAATCCGCCACCGGGCGTTCGCCGTACCCCGGGAGGGACGTCTCGTAGGCCAGACGCACCGGTTCGAGCAGGATGTCGCCGAGCTGGGCCACTCCCCCGCCGATGACGAAGAGCTCGGGATCAAGCACGGCCTGGAACCCGCCGCAGGCCTCGCCGAGTGCCGTCGCGACACGTCGCAGCGCCTCGAGCGCGCCGGGGTCGCCGGACAGGATCAGGTCGGAGATGACGTGGCCGGTGAGCGTGCCGTGCGTGGCGCGCGCCGCAGCGAGAGCCTCCCCGATGCCGCCGGAATCGGCGATGGCGCCCGCCTCCCGCTGCAGCGCACGCCCCGAGGCGTACTGCTCGAGACAACCGTTCTGGCCGCACCCGCACGGCAGGCCGTTGCGCGTGAAGCGCATATGGCCGAGCTCCCCGGCGATCCCGTGACCCCCGTGGAACATCCGGCCGCCGATGATGACCGCTCCCCCGACGCCCGTCCCCATGGTGAGCATCACCATGTCGTCGACCGCGGCGCCCGCACCGAACCGGAACTCGGCCCACCCGGCGGCGTTGGCGTCGTTCTCGATGGTGACGGGGCGTCCGATCCCGGCCTCGAGAACGGCTTTCAAGGGCTCGTTGCGCCACGCGATGTTGGGAGCATGGATGACGGTGGCCTGCGCCTTGTCGATGAAACCGGCCGCGGCGACGCCCACGGCGACCGCGTCGTGACGATCGATGTACGACCGGGCCATCTCGACGACGGCGGCCGCGAGCTCGGCGGTGTCGGTGGGCGTGTCCACGCGTCCTTTGTCGAGGATGCGACCCTCCTGATCGACGACACCGCCGGCGATCTTCGTCCCACCGATGTCGATCCCGACTGTGAGCACGCGCATCCCTTCCGTCCTGGGCCCCGCCCGAGGAGGCGGATCGAGTCTAGTCGCGGGCTCGCGCACTGCGTGGCCGGATATGCCTCGACTAGAATCTGAGGACATCCGACCGAATCGGTACCGAAGGAGTTGCCGTGATCCAATTCGATGTTCCGGCCGTGGTCCCCGCCGACCCCCAAGCCAACATCAGCGACCTCCTGGCGGAGCGCGTGAAGGCGACCCCCGAGCGCCCGCTGTTCGCCGTCCCCGAAGGAGACGGGTGGCGGGACATCACGGGCGCCCAGTTCCAGTCCCAGGTCGTCGCCCTGGCCAAGGGCCTCGTCGCCGCCGGCGTGGAACCGGGAGACAAGGTCGCCTTCATCGCCCGCACGACCTACGACTGGACCCTGGTCGACTTCGCGATCTTCTTCGCCGGCGCCGTCATGGTGCCGATCTACGAGACGAGCTCCGCCGCGCAGATCTCTTGGATCCTCGCCGACTCGGGCGCCGTGGCCGTGATCGCCGAATCCGCCGAGCACGCGGGCCGCGTCGCCGAGGTGCGGGCCGAGCTGCCGCTCGTGCGCTCGGTCTGGCAGATGCACTCCGGCGATCTCGACGCCCTCGTCGCCCAGGGCAAGGACGTCACCGACGAGGAGATCGAACGTCGTCGCAACCTCGCGGTCGGCGCCGACATCGCCACCCTCATCTACACCTCGGGGTCGACGGGCCGCCCGAAGGGGTGCGTCCTCACCCACAGCAACTTCGTCGAGCTGGCACGCAACTCCGCGGTCGCGCTGAGCGAAGTGGTGCAGACCCCCGGGGCATCCACGCTGCTGTTCATCACCACGGCGCACGTCTTCGCCCGCTTCATCTCGATCCTCAACGTCCACGCGGGCGTGAAGACCGGGCACCAGCCCGACACCAAGCAGCTGCTGCCCGCGCTCGGATCGTTCCAGCCGACCTTCCTGCTGGCGGTGCCGCGGGTGTTCGAGAAGGTGTACAACTCCGCCGAGCAGAAGGCCGAGGCCGGCGGCAAGGGCAAGATCTTCCGCGCCGCCGCCCATGCGGCGATCGAGCACTCCGCCCTGCTGCAGGACGGCAAGAAGATCCCCCTCGGCCTGCGGCTGAAGTTCCGCCTGTTCGACCGTCTGGTCTACAGCAAGCTCCGCGCGGCGATGGGCGGACGGGTCACCTACGCGGTGTCCGGCTCCGCGCCGCTCGGCGAGCGACTGGGGCACTTCTTCCACAGCCTGGGCGTCGTCATCCTCGAGGGCTACGGCCTCACCGAGACCACGGCTCCGGCCACGGTGAACCTCGCCACCAAGTCGAAGATCGGCACCGTCGGTCCCGCCCTGCCGGGAGTGAGCGTCCGACTCGCCGACGACGGCGAGATCGAAGTTCGCGGCATCAACGTCTTCAAGGAGTACTGGCGCAACCCCGAGGCCACGGCCGCCGCGTTCGACGGCGACTGGTTCAAGACCGGCGACATCGGCTCGTTCGACGCCGAGGGGTTCCTCAAGATCACCGGGCGGAAGAAAGAGATCATCGTCACCGCGGGCGGCAAGAACGTCGCCCCCGCGGCGCTGGAGGATCCGATCCGCGCCAACCCGATCGTCGGCCAGGTCGTCGTCGTGGGTGATCAGAAGCCCTTCATCTCGGCGCTGATCACCCTGGACCCCGAGATGCTGCCGACGTGGCTTGCGAACAACGGGCTGCCCGGCGACATGTCGCTGGCCGACGCGGCGAAGAACGAGAAGGTCCGTGCTGAGGTCCAGCGCGCCGTCGACAACGCCAACACGACCGTCTCCCGGGCGGAGTCCATCCGCAAGTTCACGATTCTGCCCTCGGAGTGGACCGAAGCCAGCGGCCACCTCACCCCCAAGATGAGCATCAAGCGGCATACGATCGTGAACGACTTCGCCGCGGAGATCGACGAGATCTACTCCGCGCCGGTCAACACCACGAACGTCTCGATTCCCTGACCGGATGATCGGCGTGAGCCGGATCACGGCCGCTTCAGGGCAGTGATCCGGCTCGCGTCAGAACCAGTCGGACTCGCGCACCTCGCGCATCGCGATCTTGCGGTCCTCGGGGCGCAGCCGCGAGAGGTAGAGCAGTCCGTCGAGATGGTCGGTCTCGTGCTGGAGCGCCTGGGCGAGAAGGCCCTCGCCCTCGATGATGCGCTCCGCTCCGTCGAGGTCGATGCCGCGCACCCGGGCGTAGGGGTGACGCAGCGCGTCGTGCCACAGACCGGGAACCGACAGGCATCCCTCCCCCGTGGGGACGGGCTCGCCCGACACCTCCTCGAGGACGGGGTTGAGGATGTACCCGATGTCACCGTCGATGTTGTAGCTGAACGCGCGCAGCGGCACCCCGATCTGCGGGGCGGCGACGCCCGCGCGACCAGGGAGCTCGACGGTGTCGAGCAGGTCCTGCACGAGGGCGCGGACGCCGTCGTCGATCGTGGTGACCGGCGCACTCGGGGCGCGCAGCACCGGGTCGCCGAAGAGGCGGATGGGGCGAACCGTCATCGGATCGCGCTCACGCGGCCGGGGCGAGGTCCCGCAGGCCCTCGACGACGGTCGCCGCCAGCTCGCGCGCCGCGAGACGCGTGGCCGGCTGCAGGTCGCGGAACGTGATGGCGCTCCCCGCCGCGATCTGCGGGTCGAAGGGCAACCTGATCACGGCGCGCACGCGGCTCCGGAAGTGGGTCTCCAGCTCGTCGGGGCGCACGACCGGCGGACCGGGGCGGGAATTGTTCAGCACGACCACGGCGTTCTTCACGTGCTCGGCGTACCCGTTGGTCTCCAGCCACGTCAAGGTCTCCGACGCAAGGCGCGCCTCGTCGACGCTGAGGCCCGCCACGACGACGAGCTGGTCGGCCAGCTCGAGCGTGGCTCCCATGACGGAGTGGACGATGCCGGTGCCGGTGTCGGTGAGCACGATGGAGTAGTAGTGCGCTGCGAGGGTGGCCACGTCGTGGTAGTCGCGGTCGCTGAACGCTTCGGAGACCCGGGGGTCGGCGTCGGACGCGAGAACGTCCAGTCGGGTCGCGTCGCGCGCGACGATACGGGAGATGTCGTTGTATCCGTTCACCTCCGCGCGGGCACGCGCGAGGTCGCGGACCGTCTTGCCGTTGGCTCGGGCGATGCGCTCGGCGAGCGTCCCCCGGTCGGGGTTGGCGTCGACCGCGATGACACGATCGTCGCGGGCGTCTGCCAGCGCCATTCCGAGGAGCGTGGTGACGGTCGTCTTGCCGACTCCGCCCTTGCGCGAGAGGACGGGGACGAAGCGCGCGCCGCCGGTGAGGGGCGCGCCGATCCGACGATCGAGCTCCTTGCGCGCGCGGGCGCGCCTGCTGTCGCCGAGGTTGACCCGTCGGCCGGTGAGCGAGTAGACCAGGTGACGCCACACACCCTCAGGCTCGGCGCGTACGAGGTGGCGCTGATCGAGCAGCCGGTCGGGAGTGAGCAGATCGGGCGTCTCCCGGCCTCCCTCGAACTCGCCGAGGCGCTTAGAGGATAGGGCGACCTCGTTGCGCGTCGTCACGCGCTCGGCTGACCGGGCGCGCTGCGGGCGTTGGGGCTGATCGGGGTGCTGCAGCTCCCACCGTGTCGCGGGGACCGAGCCGGTGCGGGTGGTCGGCGCGGCGGTCGCGGGAGCCGGATCCGGCGGCGTCGCCGGCGTGCTGCCCTCGGCAGGACCGACGAGCGCCGCGGCGGGCTCAGGGATGTCTTCGACGATATCGGCGTCGACGTGGTCGGCGTCGCCGGCGTGAGCGTCGTCGTCGATGTGCGCGGGGTGGGCGTCGTCCTCGACGATCTCGGCCTCAGCGGTCTCGGCCGGGGGCTCGATGGCGACCGGCTCACTCACCGGCGAGGCCGTGCCCGCGGCATCCACTGCCCCGCCCTCGGGCGAATCCGAAGCCTCGATCGCCTGCGGCATCTCGTCGTCCACGACGTCCTCGTCGTCGAGGGCGTCGTCATCGGTCGGAGAAGGAAGGATGACGCTGACTTGGGCGGTCTGGCCGCTCAGTACTCCGAGAGCAGTCGAATCGATGCTCACGGTGTCGGGGAGGACGCCGTTCTCATCGTCGTCCTCGGGCGTTTCATCGAAGGCGTCGGGCGTCACTGCAGGTCTCCTGGAACAGGCACATCACTGCGCACTCACGGTGAGGCGCCGTTCCAGGCTAGTGCGCGGGGCGGATGACGACCAAAAGGTCGCCCGCCTCGACCTGTGCGGTCGCGGCGATCGCGATGCGCTCGACGACGCCGTCGACGGGCGCGGTGATGGCCGCCTCCATCTTCATCGCCTCGATCGAGGCGATCGGCTCTCCCGCGGCGACCGTGGCGCCGACCTCGATCTTGACGGTGACGACGCCGGCGAACGGTGCCGCGACCTGGCCGGGGCGCGACGTGTCGGCCCGCTCGGCCGGACGGGTCTCGACACTGATGCTGCGGTCTCGCACATAGACGGGGCGGAGCTGCCCGTTCAGCGTGGTCATGACCGTGCGCATGCCCTTGGCATCCGCTTCGCCGATGGCTTCGAGGCCGACGTAGAGCTGCACGCCGGGATCGATCTCGGCGACGTGCTCCTCGCCGGGCTTGAGTCCGTACAGGTAGTCGGGGGTGCCGAGGCTCGAGAGGTCGCCGTACGCCTCCCGCGCCTTCTCGAACTCGCGTGCCGGACCGGGAAAGAGCAGGCGGTTGAGGGTGCGGCGCCGCGATGCCGCGTCGCCGTCGAGCCCTTCCCTCTCCTCCGACGTGAGCGGCGGGATCTCGATGGAGACGGTGCGGCCGGCCAGCACCTTCGTGCGGAAGGGCTCGGGCCACCCACCGGGAAGATCACCGAGCTCGCCGGCCATGAACCCGACGACGGAGTCGGGGATGTCGTAGTTCTGAGGGTTCTCGGCGAAGTCGGCCGGGTCGGCCTTGGCGGCGACCAGCGCGAGGGCGAGATCGCCCACCACCTTCGACGATGGCGTCACCTTCGGGATGCGTCCGAGGATGCGGTCGGCGGCGGCGTACATGTCCTCGATGAGCTCGAAGTCATCGGCCAGGCCCAGCGCGATCGCCTGCTGGCGCAGGTTCGAGAGCTGGCCGCCGGGGATCTCGTGGTGGTAGACCCGGCCGGTGGGACCGTCGAGCCCCGACTCGAAGGGGCGGTAGAGGTGCCGCACGCCCTCCCAGTAGGGTTCCAGGTCGCTCACCGCCTGGAGGTCGATCCCGGTGTCGCGGTCGGTGTGGGCGAGGGCTGCGACCAGCGCCGAGAGTGACGGCTGACTGGTCGTGCCCGCCAGGGGTGCCGCCGCGGCGTCGACGGCGTCGACGCCGGCCGCGCTCGCAGCCAGGAGGGTGGCCAGCTGACCCCCTGCAGTGTCGTGCGTGTGCAGGTGGACCGGGAGGTCGAAGCGTTCACGCAGAGCCGCGACCAGGCGTGCGGCCGCGGCGGGACGCAGGAGTCCTGCCATGTCCTTGATCGCGAGGATGTGAGCCCCCGACGCGACGATCTGCTCGGCGAGGCGCAGGTAGTAGTCCAGCGTGTACAGCTGCTCGGCGGGGTCGAGCAGGTCGCCGGTGTAGCAGACGGCGACCTCGGCCACGGCGGTGCCGGTGTCCAGGACCGAGCGGATGGCGGGCACCATCTGGTCGACGTCGTTGAGGGCGTCGAAGATGCGGAAGATGTCCACACCCGTCGAGGCCGCCTCGCGGACGAAGGCGTCGGTGACCTCGACCGGCCTGGGCGTGTAGCCGACGGTGTTGCGTCCGCGCAGCAGCATCTGGATGGGGATGTTGGGAACAGCGTCGCGGATCGCCGCGAGACGCTCCCAGGGATCTTCGGCGAGGAACCTCAGCGCCACGTCGTAGGTCGCACCGCCCCACGCCTCGATCGACAGCAGCTCTGGCGTCATCCGCGCCACGTGCGGCGCGCAGCGGACCAGGTCGCGCGTGCGCACGCGGGTGGCCAGGAGCGACTGGTGGGCGTCGCGGTAGGTGGTCTCGGTCACCGCCAGCGGCGTCTGCTCCCGCAGAGCTCGGGCGAAACCCGCCGGGCCCAGCTCCCGTAGGCGCTGCAGGTTGCCCGATGGTGCGGGGGCGAGCAGATCGATGTCCGGAAGCTTGCTGCCCGGTGACACCGAGACCGGCTTCTCGCCGTAGGGCCGGTTGACGGTGACATCGGCCAGCCAGTTCAGCAGCTTCGTCGCCCGGTCTCGCGACGGATGGCTGGTGAGCAGGCGCGGACGCTCCTCGATGAACGCCGTGGAGAGGTCACCCTCGACGAACGCCGGGTCGTCGAGGACGGCCCGAAGGAACGGGATGTTGGTGGCGACGCCGCGGATGCGGAACTCGGCCAGCGCGCGCTTGGCGCGGGCGACGGCGGCCGGGTAGTCGCGCCCGCGGCAGGTGAGCTTGGCGAGCATCGAGTCGAAATGAGGGCTGATCTGCGAGCCCGCGGCCGTCGTCCCGCCGTCGAGGCGGATGCCGGCTCCGCCGGGCGAGCGGTAGGTCGTGATCCGGCCGGTATCGGGACGGAAACCCAGGGCGGGGTCCTCCGTGGTGATGCGGCACTGCAGTGCGGCGCCGCGGAGCACGATCCGGTCCTGCGACAGGCCGAGGTCGGCGAGGGTCTCGCCCGCGGCGATGCGCATCTGCGACTGGACGAGGTCGATGTCGGTGACTTCTTCGGTGACGGTGTGCTCGACCTGGATGCGGGGGTTCATCTCGATGAAGACGTGCTGACCCGCCCGCTCCCCCGCCGTGTCGACGAGGAATTCTACGGTGCCGGCGTTGACGTACCCGATCGACTCGGCGAAAGCGACCGCGTCGCGGTGGATGCGCTGACGCAGCTCGTCGTCGAGGTTCGGTGCGGGCGCGATCTCGATGACCTTCTGGTGGCGGCGCTGCACCGAGCAGTCCCGTTCGAACAGGTGCACGGTGTGGCCCGTGGCATCCGCCAGGATCTGAACCTCGATGTGCCGCGGCCGCAAGACCGCCTGCTCGAGGAAGACGCGCGGGTCGCCGAAGGCCGCGCCGGCCTCGCGCATCGCCTCGGCGATCGCGGGCGGCAGCTCGCCCGGGGTCTCCACCCGGCGCATGCCGCGACCCCCGCCGCCGGCGACGGCCTTGACGAAGAGGGGGAAGCCGATTTCGGGGGCGGCTGCGACGAGCGCGTCGACGTCGTCGGACGCGTCGGTGGAGCGCAGCACCGGAACACCGGCCGCGATGGCGTGCTCCTTGGCCGTTACCTTGTTCCCCGCCATCGCGAGCGCGCGAGCAGGGGGTCCGATGAAGGTGATGCCGTTCTCGGCAGCCCGGGAGGCGAGCTCGGGATTCTCCGACAGGAACCCGTAGCCCGGGTAGATGGCGTCCGCGCCGGATTCCAGCGCGACCCGGATGATCTCGTCGACGTCGAGGTAGGCGCGCACCGGGTGACCCGGCTCGCCGATCACGTACGATTCGTCGGCCTTCTGCCGGTGCAGGGATCCGCGGTCCTCGAAGGGGAAGACCGCGACGGTGCGGGCTCCCAGCTCGTACGCGGCGCGGAAGGCGCGGATCGCGATCTCACCGCGATTGGCGACCAGGATCTTCTCGAACATGCACACCTCGCGGTTGGGCCGTGTGGTCTGGGCTGAGTGTGCTCTCAGCCTAGGGGACGGTAACGTAGTGCCTCGTGCACGTACTCTCCGTCAGCTCGCTCAAGGGCGGGGTCGGCAAGACGACCGTGACGCTCGGACTCGCTTCCGCCGCTTTCGCGCGCGGTGTCCGGACGTTGGTCGTCGACCTGGACCCGCAGTCCGACGTGTCGACGGGGATGGACATCCAGGTCGCCGGTCGTCTGAACATCGCCGATGTCCTGGCCAACCCCAAGGAGAAGGTCGTCCGGCAGGCGATCACGTCCTCCGGCTGGGCGAAGGTGCATCCCGGCACGATCGACGTGATGATCGGAAGCCCTTCGGCGATCAACTTCGACGGACCCCACCCGAGCGTTCGCGACGTGTGGAAGCTCGAGGAGGCCCTCGCCACGATCGAGGCCGACTACGACCTCGTCCTCATCGACTGCGCGCCCTCGCTCAACGCCCTCACGCGCACCGCATGGGCAGCCAGTGACCGGGTGATCGTCGTCACCGAGCCCGGGCTGTTCTCGGTCGCTGCCGCCGACCGCGCGCTCCGCGCCATCGAGGAGATCCGTCGCGGTCTCTCCCCCCGGCTCCAGCCGCTCGGCCTCGTGGTCAACCGCGTGCGTCCCCAGTCGATCGAGCACCAGTTCCGCATCAAGGAGCTGCGCGACATGTTCGGTCCGCTCGTGCTGAGCCCCCAGCTTCCCGAGCGGACGTCGCTGCAGCAGGCTCAGGGCGCGGCGAAGCCGCTGCACATCTGGCCGGGAGACTCCGCGCAGGAGCTCGCCGCCGATTTCGATGCACTGCTGGACCGCGTCATCCGCACCGGACGCATCCCGACCCCGGGCGAGACCCGGGTCTGACCCGCCCAGCCCGCCGACGACGACGGGGTAGCCGGGTGCGGCTCAGGCCGAGCGCGCGGTACGACGCGCAGCGAGTTCGTCGACGGGGTCGGGCGCCTGGGGATCGAACTCCACGAGGGTCGTCTCGACCTCGCGCAGCACCTTGCCCACGGCGATGCCGAAGACACCCTGGCCACGGCTGACGAGGTCGATGACCTCGTCGTTCGAGGTGCACAGGTAGACCGACGCGCCATCGCTCATGAGCGTGGTGCCGGCCAGGTCGCGGATGCCGGCGGCGCGCAGCTGCTCTACGGCCGTGCGGATCTGCTGCAGCGAGATGCCGGTGTCGAGGAGACGCTTGACGAGTTTGAGGACCAGGATGTCGCGGAAGCCGTACAGCCGCTGCGACCCCGAGCCGCTCGCGCCGCGCACGGTCGGTTCGACCAGCTGCGTACGAGCCCAGTAGTCCAGCTGCCGGTAGGTGATGCCGGCGGCGCGGGCGGCGACGGCGCCGCGGTAGCCCACTTCATCGTCCATCTGCGGAAGCCCGTCGGTGAACAGGAGGTCGGCGACGAAGCCGGGTTCGTCGGCCGCTTCACGAGCGGTCATGCGATCCTCCTCACGGAACGGGGTGCGCACTCCACGCTAGATGAGCCCCGCCCCCCGAGCAACGACATCCGCCTCAACGCGTCGGCGTGTCGCGGCCGAGCGAGGCTGCCCCGCGTCATCCGAGCAGGCGATCGAGCGCGGTGCGCAGCAGGATCGCACGCACCTCTTCGAGTTTGCGCGCGAGTTCGGGCGCCACCTCTCCCGCTCGTCCCCGGGACGCGGCGTCGGTGCGACGCAGCAGGGGCGCGAGGGACGACTCGATGAGGGAGGCGTCGCGCTCCGCGCTCTGCTTGACGCTGCGGACGTGACGCGGCTCGATGCCGTGACGATCCAGCGCGACGAGGGCGCGCAGGAGCGTGACGGACTGATCGCTATAGCTCTCGGCTGCGGTGATGATCCCCGTGCTGATGGCGTCGTTGAGCAGCTGGGGCGCGGCGCCGGCGGCCGCCAGCAGCTCCTCGCGACGGTACCGACGCGGTGCCGGGACGATCGAGGGCGGCGGCGCGGAGGTCGGCGGTGCGGGGTCGCGCCCGGCGTCGACGTCGGCGAGATAGTCGCGGATGACGCTGAGGGGCAGGTAGTGGTCGCGCTGGAGCGTGAGCGCCAGCCGTAGGCGGTCGAGGTCGGCCGGCGAGAACTTGCGATACCCCGAGTCGGTACGCACCGGGGTCACGATCCCCTGCACCTCGAGGAACCGCAGCTTGCTGGAGGTCAGACTCGGGAACTCCGGAGACAGCCTCGCGAGCACCTGGCCGATGCTGAGCAGGCCCGCCGACGATGATCGCTGGCGGGCGGAGGAGGCCGGAGCCATCAGCCCGCCTGCGGCAGATCTGCGGGCGAGACGAAGAAGTTGAGGCGGAACTTGCCGATGCGAAGCTCCGAGCCGTTGGTGAGCACGGCGCGGTCGACCCGCTCGCCGTTGACGTAGGTCCCGTTCAGCGAGCGCTGATCCACGAGCTCGAACGCCGTTCCCTGTCGGGTGATCTCCGCGTGCCGACGCGAGACGGTGACGTCGTCGAAGAAGATGTCGGCTTCCGGGTGACGACCGACCGTGGTGACGTCGGTGTCGAGAAGGTAGCGCGCGCCGGCCGTCGGGCCCGAGCGCACCAGAAGCAGCGCCGCACCCGAGGGGAGTGCGTCGATGGCCTCGAGCTCTGCGGTGTTCAACGCGCTGCCGAAGGGGACGAACGACAGGTCGGCGTCGTGGCCGAAGGTCTGCGTCGTGTCCGAACCGCGATCGGCGCCGTCATCGCCCGGCAGGCGTCGGATCTCACCAGAGTCTGGTCGCCGATTGTCGTCGTCACCAGATTCTGGTCGCCGATTGTCGTCCACGTCGTGCCCTCCTTCGGTGAGCCAGCCTATCCGACGTGCTCACGCCCTGACGACCGGCTCGGCGCACCTGGCGACGACGATGCCGCAGGGCGATTGTTTCGGCCTGTGTCGGCGAAGATGACCGCGGCCGCGCCGCGACCTAACCTGGCCGACATCCGAAACTACCCACAGGAGTCCGACGTGTCGAGTCCGCACCGCTTCCCCACACCTGTCGAGGTGAAGGGGCGCGCGGCCTGCATGTGCGCACACGGGCACTCCTGCACCTCGGTCGCCCCCGGGCACGCGATGCACCTCATCCAGGCGCGGCTGATCGCCGCGACCCCCCGCGAGTGGATCGACGCGATCGTCGCCTCGGTCTCCGACGGCGTCACGGTGCTCCACACCCTCGACGGGGCGCGTGTCGAGGTGTGGTCGGCGTCGCCGATCGAGGGCGCCCGGCCGGGCGCGCCGGTCGCTGTGCACGCGCGTCACCACGCCCTGGCCGTCGGGCGCGCCCGCGTCAACGTCGCCGTCCTCTGACCTGGCCGGCGCCGGGCGTCACGCCTGGGCGAGCATGGACTCCCGCATCGCCATGCAGGCATCCATGCAGGCCTGGCAGGACTGCGCGCACATGCGGCAGACCTCGCTCATGTCGGCGTGGCGCATGCACTCGTCCATGCAGAGCTGACACATCGCGATGCACGCGTCGAGCATCGACACCATGACCGCGGGGGTCGTGCCCGACATGCGCAGCATCGCCCGCAGCATCGTGTTGCACATGTCGGCGCAATTCATGCAGGCCGGCGCGCAGTCCATCATCTGGGCGGCGCACACCGTGCACGCCTGTTCGCAGGCGGCGCAGGCGTCCATGCACGCCTGCAAGAGGTCCATGTCCATGCGGGTGTCGCCGCCCATCATCGACGTCGAGCCCATGGCATCCATCATCATGCGGTCCATCCCGTACCTCGCTCTCGATCTCGCGCGACGGGGCAGGTGCACCCGCCTGAGCCCACAGTAGGCGTCCAGGCATCGTTGATGAAGACCCCCGTAGCGTGGGCATCGTGAATCGTTCCGGTCTTCGCCTCTCCCCCGCCCGCGCGATCCTCGGCGTCATCGTGGCGCTGGCGGCGGTGTTCGCCCTCCCCGTCGCCGCTTCCGCTCACGACGAGCTGCTCGCATCCGACCCCGCGTCCGGCAGCACGGTCGACCAGGCCCCGGCCGCGATCACCCTCACCTTCAGCGGCGCGGTCTCGCAGGAGACCGGGGCCACGGTGATCGAGGTGACGGATGCCACCGGCGCGGCGCTCGTCGACGGATCGCCGACCATCACCGACAACGTGGTGTCGCAGCCGCTGACCCCGGCCCAGCCGGGTGCCGTCACGGTGCTGTGGAAGGTGGTGTCCAGCGACGGCCACCCGATCTCCGGAGAGCTGTCGTTCGCCGTCGCGGAAGGGGCCGCGCCGACGCCGACCGCCGACGCCACCGTGACCCCGGCGCCCGACGCCGCTGCCTCTCCGTCCGCCTCGGCCGCGGAGACGGCCACCGCCACGCCGTCGCCGACCGACACGGGCGAAGCCGCGTCGTCCACGGCTGCGATCGTGCCGTGGATCATCATCGGCGTCGTCGCAGCCGCCGTCGGCGGGGCGATCGTGTACCTGCTGCTCGCCCGCGCACGGGGCCGCACCCCGGGCACCGGCGGCGGTGCCGACCGATAGGCTGGAAGCATGCCTCACTACGACGTCGTCATCCTCGGCGCCGGCCCCGGCGGGTACGTCGCGGCCGTCCGGAGCGCCCAGCTCGGTCTTTCCGTCGCCATCATCGAAGAGAAGTACTGGGGGGGCGTCTGCCTGAATGTCGGGTGCATCCCCTCGAAGGCGCTGCTGAAGAACGCCGACCTCGCCCATCAGGTGCTCCACAAGGCTGACCTGTTCGGCATCTCGGGTGACGTGCACTTCGACTTCGGGGTGGCATGGGACCGCAGCCGCAAGGTGGCCGAGACCCACGTCAAGGGCATCCACTTCCTGATGAAGAAGAACAAGGTCACCGAGTACGACGGCCGCGGCACCTTCATCGACGCGCACACCATCCAGGTGCAGAAGTCCGACGGCGGGGCCGAGACGGTCACGTTCGACAACGCGATCATCGCCACCGGCGCGAAGGTCCGTCAGCTGCCCGGCGTCGAGATCGGCGGGAACATCGTCACCTACGAGGAGCAGATCCTCTCGCGCGAGCTCCCCTCCTCCATCGTCATCGTCGGCGCCGGCGCGATCGGCATGGAGTTCGCCTTTGTGATGTCGAACTACGGCGTGAAGGTCACCATCGTGGAGTTCCTCGATCGGGCGCTGCCGAACGAAGACGCCGACGTGTCGAAGGAGATCGCGCGCCAGTACAAGAAGTACGGCATCGATATCCTGACCTCCACCAAGGTCGACACGGTCACCGACCACGGCGACAAGGTCACGGTCGCCTACACCGGCAAGGACGGCACCAGCGGGTCGCTCGATGCCGACAAGGTGATGGTCTCGATCGGCTGGATCCCGAACGTCGAGGGCTACGGGCTGGACAAGACCGGCGTCGAGCTCACCGAGCGCGGTGCGATCGGCATCGACGACTACATGCGCACCAGCGTGCCCCACATCTACGCCATCGGTGACGTCACCGCGAAGCTGCAGCTGGCGCACGTCGCAGAGGCGCAGGGCGTGGTGGCCGCCGAGACGATCGGCAAGGCCGAGACCATGCCGCTCGGCGATTACCGCATGATGCCCCGCGCGACGTTCTGCACCCCCCAGGTCGCGTCGTTCGGACTGACCGAGCAGCAGGCCCGTGATGCCGGCTACGACGTGAAGGTGGCGAAGTTCCCCTTCAGCGCCAACGGCAAGGCGAACGGTCTGGGCGAGCCGGTCGGATTCGTCAAGCTCATCGCCGACGGCGAGCACCTGGAACTGCTCGGTGGTCACCTCATCGGACCCGATGTCTCGGAGCTTCTCCCCGAGTTGACGCTCGCGCAGAAGTGGGATCTCACCGCGCTCGAGGCCGCGCGCAACGTGCATACGCACCCGACGCTGTCCGAGGCTCTCCAGGAGGGCTTCCACGGCCTCGTGGGTCACATGATCAATCTGTAGGCCGGACTACCGCCCGAGCGCCCGCCCGATCTTCGATTCCGAGGATGCGGGGCGGGCGCCGGCGTTTCGGGCGAGCTGGGCGAGGTCGCCCAGGAACCGCTCGGCGTCAGCGGGCGCGGCGGGGCCCAGTTCGATCTCCCACTCGCGCCAGGAGCGCTCGGTCCCGGTCGACTCGTCACGGGTCTCCACGTGGTCGTCGAGGAACTCCGCGACGACGCCGCCCGCGGCATCCTTCATCTGCACGGCCAGCCGGCGGTTGCGCACCCGGGCGATCGGGCGCACCGGCTCTGCCGTGAGGCGCCGGATCTCGGCCTGCACCGCCTCGGGGAGCGACGCGTCCTTCCCGAGCGGCCACCCGAGCTCCACCCGGCCCGCACCCTGCCGCGGTCCCTTCAGATGCCACCCGGCATCGGGGCCGCCGGTGCGGCGACGCAGCGCGTAACCGGCCCGTCCGAGGGCGAGATCGGCGGTGTCGTAGTACTGGGCGTCGAGCTCGCGCACCTCGGGGGCGGCGACCTCGGCCACCTCCGCAACGGCGCGCCAGTCCGGCGCCGCCGTCTCCGCGTCCACGTCGAGCTTGACCTCGATCTCGACGGAGCGGACCGGCTCGCCCGGATCAGTCGTCGTTCGAGGGTCCGATCTCATCGGTCGCCTCCACGAACCAGAATTCCGCCTCGGTCGGGCCGTCGTGCTCGCCGGTGTGCTGCGCGTCGCCCTTGCGCCGGTAGACGACCTGTCCTTCGCCGTAGGGGACGATGAGCGAGTCGAGGTCGGGAGCATCCAGGGGCAGGACCTGCCCGTCGAGCGGACCACCGTGCAGTCGTGCAATAGCCATCCTCCGAGTGTATCGACGGCGATCTGCTCGGTGAGGGGGTTGCGCACATCACGCTCGCCTACACTTCACAGCGTGAAGGCCATCCGCACATTCGCCGTTCGTCCCGTTCTCTCCGAGCAGCTCGCCCCGCTCGACCGCCTCGCCACCAACTGGCGGTGGGCCTGGTCGGACGAGACGAAGGCGCTGTTCGCGTCCATGGACCCCGCGCGGTGGGAGGAGGTCGGGGGCAACCCCGAGCAGCTCCTCGGCGTGCTCGGGCAGGAACGGCTCGACGCCCTGGCGCAGGACACGGATTTCGTCGCCCGCGTCCGCGCCGAGGCCGAGCGCCTCGATGCCTACCTCCGTGACGACCGGTGGTATCAGGCGCTCCAGGGCGACAAGCCGGTCCACATCGCCTACTTCTCCCCCGAGTTCGGCGTCGACGGCACCCTCCCGCAGTATTCGGGGGGGCTCGGCATCCTCGCCGGCGACCACCTCAAGAGCGCGTCGGACCTCGGCGTGCCCCTCACCGGCGTCGGGCTGTTCTACCGCGCGGGATACTTCCGTCAGTCGATCGGCGACGACGGCTGGCAGCGGGAGAGCTACCCGCTCCTCGACCCGTACGGTCTCGGTCTGACCCTGCTCCGTGACGGGGACGGGGCCCCGGTCGAGATCGGACTCGACCTCCCCTCGGGGCGGCGCCTGGCCGCCCGCATCTGGGTGGCCCAGATCGGTCGGGTCCCGCTCCTGCTGCTCGACGCCGACACCCCCACCAACACCGACGACCTCCGCCAGGTGACCGACCGCCTCTACGGCGGGGGCGGCGAGCACCGCCTCCTGCAGGAGCTGCTTCTGGGTGTGGGGGGCGTCCGCGCGGTGCGGGCCTGGTGCGAGCTGACCGGCGCGCCCAGCCCCGAGGTCTACCACACCAACGAGGGCCACGCGGGTTTCCAGGGCTTGGAGCGGATGTCGGAACTCATCGTCGGTGAGGGCCTGAGCTTCGATCAGGCGCTGGCGCAGGTGCGCGCCTCGACCGTCTTCACCACTCACACGCCGGTGCCCGCCGGCATTGACCGCTTCCCCCGCGACCTGGTCGCCTCCTACCTGCAGGGCGCGCTGTTCACCTCGCTTCCTGCCGAGCAGGCTCTCGACCTGGGCCTGGAGTCCTACCCCGGCGGCGATCCCCACGTGTTCAACATGGCCGTTCTCGGCCTTCACCTCGGACAGCACGCCAACGGGGTGTCGCTCCTCCACGGATCGGTGAGCCGTCGGATGTTCGGGTCACTCTGGCCGGGTGTCGACACCGACGAGGTGCCGATCACCTCCATCACCAACGGCGTCCACGCCCCGACCTGGGTCCACCCCGCCCTCACCGGTCTCAGCGAGCGCGTCTTCGGTGACGCGCACACCGATCGCCACGACTGGCGCTCTCGCGAGGTCGTCAGCGACCAGGAGCTGTGGGGTGTGCGCACGCAGATGAAGCAGGAGCTCGTCGCCGAGGCGCGGCGGCGCCTCGGCGCCGCAGCCCGGTCGGCGGGCAATGCCGCCGTGCCCGCATGGATCGACGAGATCCTCGACCCGAACGTCCTGACCATAGGCTTCGCCCGGCGCGTGCCGACGTACAAGCGTCTGACGCTGATGCTCCGCGATCCCGAGCGCCTCACCCGGATCCTCACCGATCCGGAGCGACCGGTCCAGCTGGTGATCGGCGGCAAATCGCACCCGGCTGACGATTCCGGCAAGATCCTGATCCAGCAGCTCGTGCGGTTCAGCCGCGATCCGCGGGTGCGCGGGCGTATCGTGTTCCTCCCCGACTACGACATCACCCTGGCGAAGACCCTCTACCCCGGCTGCGACGTGTGGCTGAACAACCCGCTGCGGCCCCTCGAGGCGTGCGGCACATCGGGCATGAAGGCCGCCTTGAACGGTGTCCTCAACCTCTCGATCCTCGATGGCTGGTGGGACGAGTGGTATGACGGCCGGAACGGCTGGGCCATCCCGACCGCCGACACGGCGGCGACCGACGAGGAGCGCGATGACACCGAGGCGGCCGCGCTCTACGACCTGATCGAGCACCAGCTCGTCCCGCGGTTCTACGAGCGCATCGGCGGAGTGCCGGCCGGCTGGCTCGACATGGTGCGCCACACGATGACCGACCTCGGCAAGAAGGTCACGAGCGACCGGATGGTGCGTGATTACGTCACGAGACTGTACGTGCCCTCGACCATGAACGAACGCGCCCTGCGCGCCGACGATTTCGCGCAGGCCCGCTCGCTCGCCACGTTCGTCGGCCGGGTGCGCAGCGCCTGGGACAGGGTCGCGATCGCGCACGTGGAGGGTTCGGATGCCACCACCCGCGCCTCCACCGGCGAGACCCTCGAGATCGAGGCCGAGGTGCGCCTGGACGGCCTGTCGCCCGACGACGTCGCGGTGGAGCTGGTCTACGGACGCACCGACGAGGACGATGTCATCGGCGCCGACCACTCCGCCGTGCCGCTGGAGGCCCAGGGGCCGGCCGTCGACGGGGTCACCCCCTATCGCGGCTCCCTGCCGCTGCAGATCACGGGGACCTTCGGCTACACGGTGCGGGTCGTGCCGCGGCATCCGTTCCTGGTGTCCCCGGTGGAGCTGGGTCTCGTGACCTACGCCGGATGACCCGGCACAAGCCCTTCGTTCTTCTCGCCACGCGCGCGGAGGACCTCCCCGCCGATGAGGAGTACACCTCGTTCCTGCGGTTCGCCGGGCTCGAGGAGCGGGAGCTCATCCGGATCCGAATGGAGGCAGGGCCTCTTCCGCCCCTCGACCTCGACGCGCTGTCGGGCATCTTCGTCGGGGGCGGTCCCTTCAACGCCTCCGACCCGGCGGAGAAGAAGTCGGCGGTGCAGCGGCGGGTCGAAGCGGAGTTCGCCCGTCTGCTCGACGAGGTCGTCGCGCGCGACTTCCCGTTCCTGGGCGCCTGTTACGGAATCGGGACGCTGGGCAGTCACCAGCGCGCCGTGATCGACCGCACCTACTCCGAGCCGATCAGCGTGGTTCCGGTGACCCTCACGGACGCCGGGGAGGACGACCCGCTGCTCGCGGGTTTCCCGCGGACCTTCGACGCCTTCGTCGGCCACAAGGAAGCGGTGTCGGTCCTTCCCGACTCAGCGGTGCTGCTGGCGTCGTCGCCGACCTGTCCGGTGCAGATGTTCCGGGTCGGCCGCAACGTCTACGCCACGCAGTTCCATCCCGAGCTCGACCTCGACGGCATGCAGACCCGCGTGCACGCCTACGCCGACTACGGCTACTTCGGAGCCGACGAACTCGATCTCACGCTGGCCGCCGTGCGACGGACGCCGGTGATCCACCCGCCGCGTCTGCTGCGGACGTTCGTCGAGCGTCACGCGCGCTGAGCCTGGCCTGCTCAGGCGCGGACGACCTCTGCGATCTCAGCCTCGCCGGCCGGAGCGGCGTGGGTGAGCCCAGGGCCCAGGCCGATGTCGACGAGCGTGATGCGCCCCGACAGCGCGGGCCCGCGCCCCCGGGCAAGACCCGCCTTCACCGCGCCGAAGGTGATGGTCTCGTGGGCGGCGGGCACGAGCTCATCGCCCTCCCCGGTGTCGGGGTCGAGACCGCTCGGCAGGTCGACCGCGAGGATGCGGTGACCCGGAGCCTTCTCCGCGGCGAGGGCGGCTGCCGCGTCGCGGGCGCCGCCGCGCAGCGACCCGCCTCCGCCGAGCCCGATCATGCCGTCCAGGACGATCCCGTAGTCGCCGGGGTCGAGCGCCGACAGGTCGACCCGCCGGGTCCCGGCCGCCACCGCGGCGGCGAGGCCCGCGCCGTGGGCGTCGCCGCCGACGAGCACCACATCCACACGCGCCCCGGCGGCGGCGAGCTCAGCGCCTGCGAAGAGGGCGTCGCCACCGTTGTCGCCCCGCCCGGCGAGGACGAGTGCCCGGGGGACGGTTGCTGCGGCCAGCCGCGCCGCGGCGATCTCCGCCAGCGCGTGCGCAGCCCGGGCCATGAGGGGAACTCCGGAGGCGAGGAGCGGGGCCTCGGCATCGCGGATGTCGGCCGCCCGGTAGGTCGGAACCCGAAGGCGAGATGTCGCAGGGCGGTCAGCGGTCGTCACGCCGCGCCCCGGCATCCGCTGTCGTCTTCACCTGGGCCTGCGCCGCGGCGTCGGTCTTCGACCGCCTCTCCTCCGCCTCGGCGGTCCGGGCTGCCTCCAACTCGTCCGCCGCGGCCTGCACCGACAGCTCGGCGCGCTTGACGCGGCGCTGGAGGAAGGTCGTGGCGCCGAAGCGGGCGCGGACCCGATCGCGCTCCTCCTCGATGCCGGTGATGATGTACGCCGAGGCGATGAGGATCACCTGCGCCGAGAGGTTCAGCCAGAGGAGCAGCGCGATGAGCGAGGCGAAGGTCGCCAGCAGCGGGTTCGATCCCGCGCCCCCGACGAAGAGGCTCGACAGCTGCTGGAGAACGGTGAGCCCGGCGGCGCCGATGAGGGAGCCGCTGAGGAGTGAGCGCGCCGACGGCCTGGTGCCCGACAGCGTGCGGAACGCCACGGCGATGACGGCGGCGTCGAGCAGGAAGACCACGACGATGGTCGTCGCGCGTGTGGCGATCTGCAGCAGCACGTCGTCCTCGGTGAGTCCGAGCCACCCGCCGACGAGGGAGATCCCCGCACTGCCGATGACGGTCGCCACGGCCGAAGCGCCGAGCGCCGCGCCGATCCCGATCGCAAGAAGAAGGTTCCGAAGCAGCACCCACAGCCAGAAGGAGTCGTCGGTGAGCTCGTTCGCAAGCCGTCGGATGGCGGTGCGCAGCGAACCGATGGCGCCGATCGCGGCGCCGACGAGGCCGACGGAGGCGATCACCCCGGCCACGGTGAGCCCGGCAGGTGCCTGGATCACATCGAGGTCGATCAGACCGCCCTCTCCGACGAGGCCGGGGATCGCCGAATCGACGGCGTCGATCAAGGCCTGCCAGGCCACCGGGTTCCCGGCGAGCCACAGCGCGGCCAGGGAGAAGCCGAGCAGCACGGCGGCGAACAGGCTGAACAGCGTGCGATACGTCACGCTGTCCGCGAGCATCGGACCCTGCCGCTCGGTGTAGAGCAGAAGCGCGCGCACGGGCTTGAGCGTGAGAACGCGTGCGATCACACGCTCGATGAGATTCGGCATGGGCGGACTCTCCCCGTCGGCGGTCGATGACTGGTCTCCCCCCGCCAAACTAGGGGGTGCAGCCCCAGACATCCGGCCGTTGAGAATTGCACGGACGCAGGGTAAGGGTCAGGCGACCATGGGTCCGATCCCGGAGCCGGCGATGCTCGCCCCGATCACCATCCATGCGCCGATGAGCATCGCCGGCCCGAAAGCGATACGGGTGCGGCGGCCCGCGCGACCGACGAGGATGAGAAGGACGCCCGCCGCCCCGCCGACGACGAAACCGGCGAGGGCGCCGATCGCGAGGGCCTCCCACCCCAACCATCCGAGGTAGAGCCCGAGGACGCCGGCGAGTTTCACGTCGCCGCCGCCGAGACCGCGGCGGGAGAGGACGCGAAGCAGAAGGTAGAAGCCGAACAGGATCATCATGCCGATCAGGGCGCGCCCGAGAGCCGCCGCCGGCGCACCGAAGAGCACTGCACCGAGGAGGAGCGCTCCGCCCACGCCGTAGCTGGGCAGCACGATCCGGTTCGGCAGGCGGTGATGGCGGACATCGATGATCGCGAGCACGACGCTGATCACGCCCAGGTAGGCGAACGCGGTGATCTCGAGGGCCGTCGACACGCGAGCGAAGCTAACAGAACAGCCGACGCCGACGCGGTCGGACATCGGTCGCTGTGGAGAACTCCCCCGATCGCGGGGCGCCGGTCACCAGAGCGGGTGGATGGCGGCGCGCAAGTGGCGGTCGTACACCTCGTGCACGGCGGCGTCGAAGCCGCCGAGGTCGGCGCCGCCGTCGAGCAGCGCACCGGCCTGGGCATTCGACGTCGCCTGTGCGACGTTCCGCGCACCCGGGATGACGGTGGTGACACCGGGCTGCGAGGCGATCCACGCGAGCGTTGCGGCCGGAAGGCTCACCCCCTCGGGGACGGCGCGCGCCAGCGCGGACGCCGCGGCGAGCCCGGCCTCGTAGTCCACGCCGGAGAAGGTCTCGCCCCTGTCGAAAGCCTCCCCCTGACGGTTGTAGCTTCGGTGGTCGTTCTCGGCGAAGGACGTCTCGGCGGTGTACTTCCCCGACAGCAGACCGGAAGCCAGGGGCACCCGCGCGAAGACGGCGACCTGCGCGGCCGCCGCCGCCGGGAGCACCTCGTCGAGTGGCTTCAGCCGGAACGGGTTGAAGATGATCTGGATGTTGGTCACGTTCGGTCGTGCGATGGCGGCGAGCGCCTGCGCCGTGGTCTCGACGGAGACGCCGTAGGCGGCGAGGCGACCGTCGGACACGAGCGCGTCCAGGGCGTCGTAGACCGCGTCGGATTCGATCACTTCGGTGGGCGGGCAGTGCAGCTGCACCAGGTCGAGGGTCTCGACCCCCAGGTTGGCGCGTGAGCGGTCGTTCCAGGCCCGGAAGGCCTCCGGTGTGTAGTTCTCGGCCCGCTGCTCCATGCGACGCCCCATCTTCGTCGCGACGGTGATCGCATGGTCGGGGTGTGCCGCGAGGAACCGTCCGATGAGCGATTCGCTCCGCCCGTCGCCGTAGACGTCGGCGGTGTCGAAGAGGGTGACGCCCTGGTCGACGGATGCCTGCAGGACGGCGAGCGCGTCGTCCTCCGAGACATCGCCCCAATCTGCGCCGAGCTGCCAGGTGCCGAGGCCGATGGCCGAGACGTCGCGGCCGGTGCGGCCGAGGGAACGATGCTGCATGGGGACGACCTTTCGAAAGGAGCAGAGCAACGGCCAGCGTAACGGCAGGCTGTCGGGGTGGGACGGTCGGGGTTCAGGGGCGGATGAGGACGGGGGTGCCCATCGGCAGCTCGGCGAGCTTTCCGATCGCCGCCGCGTCGAGTCTGATGCACCCGTTGGAAATGGCTCCCGAGCGGGCGTCGTGGTAGTGGAAGGCCGTGATCGCGACATCCGCCCCGCCGAACCCGTCGAGGGTCGGCGACTGCACCGAGAGATAGACCAGCGGATGGCCACGGGTGTAGCCGAAGGAGGGCTCGACGCGGGTCGTCATGATGAAGGAGCGCCCGGTCGGAGTGGGGGTCCCCTCCACACCCCATCCGAAGTCGGTGGCGATGCGTTCGCCGCCGCCGGGACGCACGATGTCGATGGTGCGCGCGGAGAGCGACACCTCGACGCGCGCGTCCACGGCGGCGAAGACGACGTCCTGAGCGCGGAGCCATCCGGTGAGCTGGCCGGGATTCCCTGTCGACGGCGTCGCCTGGCGTCCCGTGAGGAGCACCCGCACCCAGTGCTCCTGGCGCTCGACCACCGGCACGGTGGTGCCCCCGTAGACGTACTCGGCGGGGAGGACCGCGACCGGGTCACCGGTCGGATCGGCGAAGACCGGGGCGCCGGCGCCGACCGCCGTCACGACCTCGCCGGTGGGTGCGCTCGCCGGATCACTGTCGACCGGCAGCTGCGGAAGCACGGCGAAGACGTCGGCCTGCGGAAGTGAGGCGAGGTCGTACGCGGCGGTGTTGGCGGCGAAGCCCGCCGGTGCAGGCGCCGGCGTCGCTTCGGGCGTCGGGGTCGCCGAGGGCGTCACCACCGTGGGGGTGGGGACGGCGGCGGGCTCCGCAGCGGCGTCAGGGCGCAGGAGCCAGGCGCCCGTGAATCCCGCCACGAGGACCACGATGCCGATGGCCAGCGCGCCCCATGCGCGCGGAGATGTGGTTCCGGGGTCCTGGGATACGCGCACTCCCCCATGTTCCGTCGGCGGGGGCGGCGGTGCAACCGCGCTCACCCGATCACTCCGGCGGCGCGGGCGGGATCTGCGTAAGCCCGGGCGAGCGATTCGACGGTGTCGTGGGCGTTGAGACCGCTCGGATTGGGGACCACCCACAACCGGGCGCCGGCGAGGAGCTCGGTCTGCTCGCCGCTGACGGCCCGTGGGCGGTCGAAGCCCTGCCGGTAGGCGGTGAGCCCCACCACGGCGACGACGGGGGGATGCTGCTCCCCGACGAGCACCGTCAGAGCCGAGGCACCCGCGCGGAGCTCCTCGCGGCTCAGCTCGTCGGCGCGCGCGGTGGCGCGCCGCACGAGGTTCGTGATGCCGATGCCGCGCTGCAGGAGCAGGTCGCGGTCGGCAGCCGACATCCCGTCCTCGGTGATCCGCGGCAGGTGCGGCAGGATGCCCGCCGCAACGAGCGCAGGGTAGAACCTGTTGCCGGGGCGAGCGAAGTGCGCTCCCGTCGCAGCTGTCCACAGCCCCGGATTGATCCCGACGAACAGAAGCCGCAGCCGCTCGGGGAGAAGGTCGGGCACCGTCTGATCGCGGAACCGCTCGAGGTCTGACGCGCGCAATGCCATGCGTCAAGTCTGGCTGCCCGCGCCGGCGGACGGCTCGCCTCAGCTGTCGCGGATGTCGCCGTCGACGTAGAACCAGCGGCCGCCTTCTCTGACGAATCGCGAGCGTTCGTGGAGGATGCCGATGCCCTCGCCCGCGCGATAGGTCGCGCGGAACTCGACGATCCCGTCGTTGTCATCCGTCCCACCACCTATGGTGTCGACGATCTGAAGAGCCCTCCAGGCCGGGTTCTCCGCGAGTTCCACCGCCGCCGGGCGCGTCGATGGATGCCAGGTGCGCAACAGCCACTCCGCATCACCGTCGCGGAACGCCTGGAAACGCGACCGCATGAGCTCCTCGGCGGTCTGCGGTTCGTTCGGCACCGAACGAGTCTGACACGGGCTCCGGCTACCGCGCCGGCCGGCATGGGAATGTCAAGCCCCTGGGATGTCCGCTCCCGCGGCGGGTAGACAGGGCACTCGGATCGCCTTGCGATCACTTCGAACGAAAGGTCTTCCGAAATGATGACGACGTCTGCGCGCGACCGCGCGAAAAGGCCGCGGACCGCTCTCGCCGGCCCATACGGGCACCCGTTCCATCCGATTCTCGTGACGATCCCGATCGGTGCGTGGACGGCGAGCCTCGTCTTCGATCTGATCGGGATCTTCGTCGACGATCCCACGCCGTACGTCGTCGGCGCACGCATCCTCATCATCGTCGGGCTCGTCGGTGCGGTCTTGGCCGCGGTGTGGGGATTCCTCGACTACCTGCAACTCGAACGCGAGACTCCGGCGCAGAAGACCGGCCTCGTGCACATGCTCCTCAACCTCGGAGCCATGGCGCTGTTCGCGGTGAACCTCATCGTGCGCTTCCTCGGCGACGACGACGAGGTGAGCGTGCTAGGGCTGATCCTCACCCTGGTCGCTCTCGCGGCGCTGTCGCTGTCCGGGTGGCTCGGCGGCAAACTGGCCTACACGTACGGCGTGCGCGTTGCCGACGAGCAGAAGCAGGCGGAGGGATTCCGCGCGGGCACGCCGTGACGCGACCCCGCGGTCACACCGGGCTCACCAGCTGCACGAGGTTGCCGCACGTGTCATCCAGAACCGCCGTCCGAACCGGTCCGCCCGTCGTGGGCGCTTGCAGGAACGTCACGCCGGCGGCCACCAGTTCTTCGTAGGCAACATCCACATCCTCGACCGCGAACGATGCGGCCGGGATCCCCTGCTCGGCGAGGGCACGCGTGTAGTCCTGCGCCGCCGGGTTCTCGTCGGGCTCGAGGAGCAGTTCGACGCCATCCGGGGCATCGCTGGCCACGACGGTCAGCCAGCGGTAATCCCCGAGCGGGATGTCGTTCTTGACCACGAAGCCGAGCCGGTCGGTGTAGAACCGCCGCGCCTTCTCCTGATCGTCGACGAACACGCTCATCACATGCAGCCGGGCTTTCACCATTTCCGTCTCCTGTCATTCGAGTGGCCAGCGCTCGGCGATCTCGCGGAGCGGCTCGGTGTTCATCCGGTGGATCTTGGTCCTGCCCACGCGGGCCGTCCGCACCAGATCGCTCTCCTCCAGGACCGCGAGGTGCTGCGAGACCGCCTGCCGCGACGACGTTGTGCCGGAAGCCACCAGGCGGGTGCAGATCTCGAACAGCGTCATCTCTGCGCCCCCGGCGAGGAGGTCGAGGATCTGACGGCGGGTCGGATCTGCGATCGCCCGGTAGACGTCGGCCACCCACGTCACAATATGCAAGCTTTTGCTTGCGTGTCAAGATCTGCGGCACGACAGGACTGAGCGCCGATCCCTCTCAGCCCGCGGCCGGGCCGTCCTCGAGTCCGGTGTGGCCGAGGCCCGGGCGGACGGGGGCGTCGGGATCGATGTCGATCCGCCGGATGCCGTCGTGCTCGGAAACGCGGATGCGCGGTGCGGCATCCTCTTCGGTCGCCTCCGGCGCACGGGTCAGCTGGTCGTGCCGGTCCTTCGCGCGCTGGGCCTGATCGTCGATCGAGTCGTCCATGGACCCACGGTAGGAGGGGGACGTGACGGATGCCGCGGGCTTGACAGCGGACTCGATACCGGCGCCGCCCGGGAATAGCCACGGCACGGAGCTCGTTGACGAGGCCCGGAGCGGTGCTCGCCGGGAGCACCGCCTGCGAAAGGACGATCCCCCGTGACTCTCTTCTCCCCGACCACCGTCGGTTCGTTCACCGTGCGGAACCGCCTCGCGCTCGCTCCGATGACGCGCCTGAGGGCCGACGAGACCGGCGTGCCCGGTGATTTGATCGCCGAGTACTACGCCCAGCGTGCCGGCATCGGTCTGCTGGTGACCGAGGGAGTGTTCCCCAGCGCCGAGTCCAAGGCCTACCCGGGGCAGCCTGGCATCGCCACCGCGACCCAGACCCGGGGCTGGGCTCGGGTCGCATCGGCCGTGCACGCCGCCGGCGGAACCGTCTTCATGCAGCTGATGCACGGCGGACGGGTCTCGCACCCCGGGATCACCGGAACCCCGCGCATCGTCGCGCCGTCGGCGATCGCCATCAAGGGGCAGACGCGCCTCGCCGACGGGTCGAAGGCGGACTTCCCGGTGCCGCACGCCCTCGACACCGCCGAACTCGGAACCGTGCGCGACGAGTTCGTCGCGTCCGCGCGGAATGCCGTGGATGCCGGCTTCGACGGCGTCGAATTGCACGCCGCGAACGGGTACCTCCTCCATGAGTTCCTCTCCCCCGCGTCCAACCGGCGCGAAGACGAATACGGCGGCTCGCCTGAGGCACGCGCACGCTTCGTCGTCGAGGTCGCGCAGGCCGTCGTGGCTGAAGTGGGTGGGGAGCGCGTCGGCATCCGGATCTCGCCCGCGCACAACATCCAGGATGTCTGGGAGCGTGACGCCGGAGAGACCCGCGCCACCTACCTCGCTCTGGTCGAGGGCCTGGCACCCCTGGGGATGGCGTACCTCAGCATCCTCCACGAGAACCCCGCCGACGATCTCCCCCAGGAGCTTCGTCGGGTGTTCGGCGGCACCTTCATCGCCAACACCGGTTTCGGACGCGTCACCACTCGCGACGAGGCCATCCGCACCGTCGGGGAGGACGTCGCCGACCTCGTGGCCGTCGGGCGCCCGGCGATCGCGAACCCCGACCTCGTGAAGCGCTGGGAACAGGGCGCCGCGGAGAACCCCGTCGACCAGGCCACCGTCTACGGTCCCGACGAGCGCGGCTACACCGACTACCCGACCCTGGCGGCCGATCGCGCGGCATGACCGCGCCGGGCGGCCCGCGTCGCCGACCGGTCGCCAGACCACATCAGACACCACGCCGAGGCACGCGAAAGGGCCGGCCCTTCGGCCGACCCTTTCGCATTCCGGTCGGGATGCGCCCCACCGCCCCTCCCCGCGGCGCTCCGCACCGCGCAGAGCCTCCGGCGGCGGGGACCCCGCCAGACACCACGCCGAGGAACGCGAAAGGGCCGGCCCTTCGGCCGACCCTTTCGCATTCCGGTCGGGATGACAGGATTTGAACCTGCGACCCCTTGACCCCCAGTCAAGTGCGCTACCAAGCTGCGCCACATCCCGATGCCCCCGCCGAAACGCGGACAACTCCCCCATCCTACCGGCTCGTCGGAGCGCTCGCGAACGCGCGGGAGCGCGGTGCGCCCGGTACTCTCCCTCCATGGCCTCGACGCGGACTCCCCCGCCCACGGCGCTCGGCCACACCCTGCTCCCGTTCACTCCGTACGGTCTGGTCGCCGCCGTCCACGTCATCTCGCTGGCGGCAGGCGCGTCCGGCGTCGCCGCGCCGACCAAACTCCTGCTCATGCCGCTTCTGGCGGTCGGCGTCGTCTGGGCCCTCCGCGGCGCGATCGCGCGCACC
Source organism: Microbacterium sp. AK009 (assembly GCF_013410955.1). Taxonomy (GTDB): domain Bacteria; phylum Actinomycetota; class Actinomycetes; order Actinomycetales; family Microbacteriaceae; genus Microbacterium. The sequence goes on from NZ_JACCCG010000002.1 coordinate 399,699, forward strand.
CCCGGCATCCTGCTCCTCATCGCGCTCGGCCTGTCGTGGCTCGGAGATGGCGCAGGCACGTTCTTCCCCTTCGCCCCGACCGTCCCGATGATGCTGCTCTGCTTCGGCCTGGCGCACGTGGCCTACATCGTGCTGTTCTGGCGCTTCCTCGCGCGTGACCCGGTGCCCCCGTGGGCCCTCGTGTATGCCGTCTGGTGGGGTGCGCTCCTCGCCGCGCTGTGGCCGCACCTCGGAGCGCTCCTGCTTCCCGTGGCGGTCTACGGCCTGGTTCTCGGGGGCACCGCGGTCGCCGCGTCCCGCGCAGGGGCGACGATCGCCGTGGGTGGGGCGTTCTTCCTCACGTCCGACTCGATCCTCGCCTTCGACCTGTTCTGGCCCGACGCGCCGACGGCCCTGACCGGCCCGCTGGTGATGCTCACGTACACCCTCGGACAGGGGCTCATCGCGCTCGGCGTGGTGCGGGCGCTCTCCTCCGCCGCCCGAGGAGGCCCAAGATGACCGAGGGCACCACCCGCGTGGATGCGTGGCTCTGGGCGATCCGCATCTACAAGACCCGTTCCGCTGCGACGACGGCCTGCCGAGCGGGGCACGTCCGCGTCAACGGAGAACGGGCCAAGGCAGCGGTGCAGGTGCGGCCCGGCGACGAGCTGCGCGTTCGCATCCAGGGGTTCGACCGGATCCTGGTGGTGCGCCAGACGATCTCCAAGCGCGTCGGAGCCGCGGTCGCCGCATCCGCCTTCGAAGATCGCACACCGCCCCCGCCCCCGCGGGAGCTCGCCGGCTCCGTCCCGGTGCGCGACCGCGGCGCCGGGAGACCGACGAAGCGCGAACGACGCGACCTCGACCGACTGCGCGGCCGCTGACCCCGATGCGGATGTCGACGGCTGCCGCTAGCGTCACCCCATGAGCGTCGAGATCCTGCCTGCCACCTCCGACCGCCACGACGACGCCGTGCACGCCATCGCGCACGGCGACGGGCCGAGCTGCCTGTGCCAGTGGTGGATGGTCCGCCCCTCCGACTTCGCCGCGTTGACGAAGGAGGACAAGGAGCGGATGCTGCGCGACGACCTGTCGGCCCCGGTGGCGCCGGGCCTCATCGCCTACCGCGATGGCGAGGCAGCCGGCTGGGTCAGAGTCGGTCCCCGCCCCGCCCAGACGCGGATCGCGCGCACCCGGGCGATCATCGCCCACTCCCGCGAGCCCCTCGAAGACTCGTCGGTCTGGGCCGTCACCTGCTTCGCGATCCGGCGCGAGCATCGCGGCGAGGGTCTCATGCGAGATCTCCTCGGCGCCGCCGTCGCACACGCCCGGGCACAGGGCGCGCGGGTCATCGAGGGCTATCCCCTCGACCCGAAGGTGAAGAGGCGCGGCGCGAACGATCTCTATCACGGCACCGTCTCGGTCTTCGAGGGCGCCGGGTTCGCGGTGGTCGCCCGCCCCCGGCCCGACAGCGCGATCGTCGCGCTCACCGTCTCCGACGCGACCGGCTGACCCGCCGTTCCGCTACGAGCTCACCTCGCCCGGCAGGCTGTCGAGCAGCCATCGGGCGCCGCGGCTCACCGCACCGACGGCGCCCACGCGTGCCGCGAGCTCCCGATCGCTCGTGATCACGGTCACCGCTTCGCCGCGGGCCGCGGCGGCCGCCGCCGCCTCGACGATCTCATCGTCCCCCGCCTGAGAGGCGCGGACGACCTCGAGCCCCTCCGGCATCGGTGCGCGCCGGGCCTCGCCTTCCACGACGGCGATGATGCGGGGAAACCACAGCTCGCCCCAGAGCCCGAGCGCTTCTGCGTCGACGCCCGCGTCGACGAGATGCCGCAGGCGGCGGAGCATCCGGTCCGCCGCCCCCGCGCGATCGCGCCACCAGCCGTCGGGAACCGCACCGACGACGTTGGCCACATCGACGATCAGGGTAGGTCGTGTCCGCAGGTTCTCCTGCAACGATGGCCAGGCCGCACCAAACCCGGGGTGCAGCGGATAGTCCTCGACCTCGTCCAGCCCGACCCATGCCAGCTCCAAGCTCTCCGGGTCGGCGATCACCGGCTCGAAGGGCACCACCACCTCGGCGACGACGGTCGTGTAGGTCCAGATCCCCACGTCGAACACGCTCACGAAGCGTGGACGGACCGCGCCCGCCGGCACGCCGGCTTCCTCTCGCGCCTCGCGCAATGCGGCGTCGGTGGCACCCTCGCCCTGGTGCCGCGCCCCGCCCGGCAGCCCCCATGTGCCGCCGAAGTGACTCCATCCGACACGGTGCTGCAGGAGCACGCCGCGCGTCGGGTCGACCGCGAGCAGCCCGGCCGCACCGAAACGGCCCCAGTACCGCTCCCCGGTCTCCGCGACGACCCACGCGTCACCCGGATCGCGCGGCCCGCTCGGACGACGGGGCTCGCCCGGAGCCGGGGGTTGGATGCTCACCCACTCAGCCTGTCACAGCCCCGCGGTCCCGGGCCTTCGGCTGCGTCATCGGATGTCACAGCGCCTCAGCGCTGGCGTCGCTCCCGCACCCGCATATTCAGCACGATCGGCGTGCCTTCGAAGCCGTAGAGCTCCCGGAGGCGGCGCTGGATGAACCGGCGATACCCGGGATCGAGGAACCCCGTGGTGAACAGCACGAAGGTCGGCGGACGCGTCGACGCCTGCGTGCCGAACAGGATGCGAGGCTGCTTGCCCCCGCGAACCGGATGCGGGTGCTCGGCGACGAGCTCGGAGAGGAACGCGTTGAACTTTCCGGTGGAGATACGCTGATCCCACGACCTCAGCGCGGTCTCCAGCGCCGGGACGAGCTTGTCCAGGTGGCGACCGGTGCGGGCGGAGATGTTCACGCGCGGCGCCCAGGCGACGTGCGCGAGGTCCTGCTCGATCTCGCGCTCGAGGTAGCGGCGGCGGTCGGCGTTCTCGAGGTCGGCGTCGTTCAGGCGATCCCACTTGTTGAAGGCGAGCACGAGGGCCCGCCCCGACTCCAGCACGAGGTCGATGATGCGGACGTCCTGCTCGCTGAGCGACTCCGAGACGTCGAGCACGACGACGGCGACCTCGGCCTTCTCCAGCGCCGCCGACGTCCGCAGCGACGCGTAGAAGTCCGCCCCCTGCTGGAGGTGCACGCGGCGTCGGATGCCGGCCGTGTCGACGAAGCGCCACAGCTTGCCGCCGAGCTCGACGACCTCGTCGACGGGGTCACGGGTGGTGCCCGCGAGTTCGTTGACGACGACCCGCTCCTCACCGGCGGCCTTGTTCAGCAGCGACGACTTGCCGACGTTCGGCCGCCCGAGGATCGCCACGCGGCGGGGCCCGCCGATCTCCTGCTTCGCGACCGCGGAGACCTCCGGCAGCACCTTCATCATCTCGTCGAGGAGGTCGGCGACCCCCCGGCCGTGGATGGCCGAGACGGGGTGCGGTTCTCCGAGACCGAGATTCCACAGGGCTGCAGCCTCGGGCTCCTGACGGGCGTCATCGATCTTGTTGGCGACGAGGAAGACGGGCTTGCCGCTCTTGCGCAGCAGCTTCACGACGTGCTCGTCCGTCGACGTCGCCCCCACCATCGCGTCGACGACGAACATCACGACGTCGCAGAGATCGATGGCGATCTCCGCCTGGGCGGCGACGGAGGCGTCGATGCCGCGGGCATCGGGCTCCCACCCGCCAGTGTCGACGATGGAGAACCGTCGGTCCATCCATTCGGCCTTGTAGGTCACCCGGTCGCGGGTCACCCCCGGTGTGTCCTCGACGACCGCCTCGCGGCGTCCGAGGATCCGGTTCACGAGCGCCGATTTACCGACATTCGGTCGTCCGACGATGGCGACGACCGGCAGGGCCGGGAGGAATTCCACCCCCTCGCCGTCGTCGAGAAGACCGGCCAGGAGCGCCGCATCCTCTTCCTCGAGGTCGTAGTCCGACAGGCTCGCTCGGAGGGTCGCCGCGCGCTGCTCGGCGAGGTCGTCGTCGATGTCGGCGAGGGCCTCGGCGAGGTGATCTTCTCCCGCGGCGTACTCGCCGTCGTCGGGAAGGGCGTCGGCGGGACGCGTGTCATCGGACATCGGAAACTCCCGTCTGCACGAGCGAATGCACGACGCCGAGGACGGCGTCGACGGTCTGTGCGAAATCGAGGTCGGTCGAATCGACCACCGTCACTCCGGGAGCGGCGGTCAGGAAGTCGACCACCGCGCTGTCGGAGGTGTCGCGCCGCTCGAGCGCCGCCGCGACGGCCGCGGTGTCGTCGGTGTCGAGCTCGGCGGACCGGCGCGCCGCGCGCACTCCCGGAGCGGCCGTGAGAAGGATGCGGACGGGGGCGTCGGGTGCGAGCACCGTGGTGATGTCGCGGCCTTCGACGACCACCCCCGATCTGTGCGAACCGGCGATCAGCGCGCGGAAGAGGGCATTGATGGATCGCCTGACCGGCGCCACCCGGGCGACGCCGCTCACGGCGTCGGTGACGCGCTGCTCGCGGATGGCGGCAGTGACGTCGACCGTTCCGACACGGACCCAGTAGTCGTCGGGGTCGAGGGAGATGTCGTACGCGAAGTCACCGGCGAGCTCGAGCACCGCCGTGGCGTCGGAGGTGTCGGCGCCGTGCTCGAGCGCGTGCCAGGCCAGCGCCCGGTAGGCGGCCCCGGTGTCGAGGTAGCCGAAGCCGAGGCGACGTGCCACCTCTTTGGACACGCTGGATTTCCCGCTTCCCGCGGGGCCGTCGATGGCGACGACGAGGGGGTCAGTCATTGGTGGTGCTCGCAATCTTCCAGCCGCGGGACTCCAGCCCCGCGATCGCAGGGCGGACGGCGCTGGGTACGACGCTGATCTCGGCGAGGCCGAACAGCGCTCCCGGCGAGTGCTCCAGCCGCAGATCTTCGACGTTCACTTCCAGTTCCCCGAGGTCGCCGAAGAGTCGGCCGAGCTGTCCCGGACGGTCATCGACCATGACGACGACGGTCTCGAACCGCCGGTTCTGCCCGTGCTTCCCGGGCAGGCGCTCCACGCCCTCGTTGCCACGTCGGATCGTGTCGGCGATCGAGCGGCGGGCGCCAGGCGCTTCGGGGGCGCGGAGGGCGCCGGCGACGTCGGCGAGATCGGCGGCGACGGCGTCGAGGACGGATGCCACGGGCGCGGCGTTCGCGCCGAGGATCTGCACCCACAGCTCCGGGGCCGAGGCCGCGATCCGGGTCGTGTCGCGGACGCCCTGACCTGCCAGGCGCAGGAAGCCGTCGGGGGCGTCGACGAAGCGCGCGGCCAGGAGGCTCGCGACCAGCTGCGGCACGTGCGACATGAGCGCGACGGCGGCGTCGTGCTCTTCGGGGGTCATCTCCAGCGGTGTGGCACCGAGATCGAGGGCGAGGGCCTCGACGACGGCGAGGTCGCGGGAGGGGGTCTCCTCGTCCCGGCAGACCACCCAGGGCCTCCCCACGAAGATGTCGGCGCGAGCGGCGATCGCACCACCGCGTTCACGTCCGGCCAGCGGGTGCGACCCGATGTAGTGGGTCAGATCCACGCCGCGCTCCCGAAGTGTGCGGAGCGGCTCGAGCTTGACGCTCGCGACATCCGTCACCACCGCCTGCGGGTGACGACGCAGTTCCCGCTCGATGACGTCAGCGGTGACATCGGGCGGCACGGCCACGACGATGAGCACCGGTTCGTCATCGTCGCGGGTGGCGCGCCCCGCGCCGTAGTCGATCGCCAGGCGCAGCTGCGAGGGTGAGGTGTCGTCGAGGGCGACGTCGACGCCGAGCGCGCTCAGCGCGTGCCCGATGCTCGCCCCGAGCAGGCCCGAGCCGACGATGCGGACCGTCCCCTGAACCCGCGGCGCGAGCGGCGGGGCCGGGCGCGCGGCAGAGCTGTTCTCGAGGGTCACGGGTTCTCCTGGCGCGACAGGGTCAGAAGCGCACCGCGTTCCACTGTAGTCAACTCCCGTGCCTGTCCCACCGCGAGGGTTCCCAGGTGCAGGGGCCCGAACTGCCGCCGGACCAGCTCGACGACAGGATGCCCCACCTCGGCCATCATGCGCCGGACGATGCGGTTGCGCCCCGAGTGGAGGGTGAGCTCGACCAGGGATTCGTCTTCGGCGGGAGAGGATGACAGGAGCCGGGCCTTGTCTGCGGCGATGGGGCCGTCCTCGAGTTCGACCCCGCGGGTGAGACGGGCGAGGGTCTGCGCGGTGACGCGCCCGGCGACCTTGGCGACGTAGACCTTGGTCACCCCGAACGAGGGGTGCGCGAGAACGTGGGCGAGCGCGCCGTCATTGGTCAGCACGAGCAGACCGCTGGTGTCGGCGTCCAGCCGGCCGACGTTGTAGAGCCGCTCCGGCCACGCCGCGGTGAATGTCCGCAGGTCGGGCCTCCCGCGGTCGTCCTTCAGCGAGCTCACCACCCCGCGCGGTTTGTTGAGCATCACATAGCGCTTGGACTGATCCAGCTGCACCGCGACACCGTCCACGTCGATGAGGTCGGTGTCGACGTCGACCCGGGAGCCGAGCTCGGTCACGGGCTGCCCGTTGACCCGCACCCGCCCGTCGACGATCATCTGCTCGGCGACGCGGCGCGATGCGACGCCGGCGTTCGCGAGCGCCTTCTGCAGGCGGACACCCTCGGTGCCCGGTTCAGTGGTCTCACTCATCGGATGTCCTCGAAACCGTCCGCGCCGTCGTCGAGGAGAGGAGAGATCGGCGGCAGGTCGTCGAGGGAGTTGATACCCAGGTTCACCAGCAGCGCGTCGGTCGTCTCGTAGTGGATCGCCCCGGTGTCAGGGTCGGTGAAAGCCTCGGTGATGAGGCCGCGGGCGAGAAGGGTGCGCACGACCGAGTCGACGTTCACGGCGCGGATCGCGGCGACCTGGCCGCGGGTGACGGGCTGTTTGTACGCGATGACCGCCAGGGTCTCCAGCGCCGCCTGCGACAGGCGCGCGGGCGCCTGACCGCCGACGAACTCGCTCACGAGATCATCGTGCTCTGCTCGCACGTACAGGCGCCACCCGCCGCCGACCTCGCGGAGCTCGAAGCCGCGGCGAGGGCCTCCGTTCTCGCCGTTGTAATCGGCGACGAGCGACTCGATGGCCTGGCGGACGGCGGCGACGGGCGCACCCACGGCCGTCGCGAGGCTCACCAGGCTCTGCGGCTCCTCCACCACCAGCAGGATGGCTTCCAGTCGCCGCGCCACGGACGCCGGCGTCGGAGCCGCCGGGGTCTCGGCCGGCGAAACGGGATCGGTCAGGGTCTGCTCATCGGTCATAGTCGGCTCCCAAGCTGGCGAGACTCTCGTCGCTCAAGCGGTCTGCGGTCCACCGCAGGGTCAGTTCGCCGAGCGGCTCGAGCTGCTCGAACGAAAGGGCGGCGTGGCGGAACAGCTCGAGGACGGAGAGGAATCGGGCGACCACCACGCCGGGCTGATCGACGCCGGCGATGAGTTCGCGAAACGACAGCGATCCCGCTCCACGAAGGAGGGCCACAACGACGGCCGCCTGCTCGCGGATGCTGACCAGCGGCGCGTGCAGGTGATCCAGGCGCACCTGGGGGATCTCCCTCGGGGTGAGCGCCAGAACGGCGAGCGCGGCGAAGTCGGCGGCGCTCAGCGTCCAGACGAGTTCCGGAGTCGACGCGCGATGGCGTTCGTCCAACCGCACCGACCGGGCGTGGCGGTGATCCTCGGCGTGGAGGCGTTCGGCGAACCAGCCCGAGACCTGCTTGAACGCGCGGTACTGCAGCAGTCGGGCGAAGAGGAGGTCACGGGCCTCGAGCAGCGCCACCGACTCGGCGTCGACGAGTTCTCCCTGCGGAAGGAGCCCGGCGACCTTCATGTCCAGCAGGGTCGCGGCGACGACGAGGAACTCCGACGCCTCCTCGAGCTCGTCCTCCGGGCCGAGCCCTCGCAGGTAGGCGATGAACTCGTCCGTGACGGCGCTGAGCGAGACCTCGGTGATGTCGAGCTCCCGCTGGGAGATGAGAGTAAGCAGGAGATCGAAGGGTCCGTCGAAGACGCTGAGCGAGACACGGAACCCGTGATCGCCGGGCGCGTCGGCCGCCGCCGGCGGCCCGTCGGGGTTGTCAGGCGACGGCGCCACGCGCGACCAGCTCCCGCGCGAGTCGCAGGTAGGCCTGCGCCGCGGCGTGCTCGGGCGCGAACTCGGTGATGGGCATTCCCGACACGGAGGCGTCGGGGAACTTCACGGTGCGTCCGATGACCGTCTCCAGCACCTCGTCGCCGAAGGCCTCGACGACGCGCTCGAGCACTTCGCGGGAGTGGAGGGTGCGGGCGTCGTACATCGTGGCGAGCACTCCGTCGAGCGTGATCGTCGGGTTCAGCCGATCGCGCACCTTGTCGATGGTCTCGATGAGGAGCGCCACACCTCGAAGGGCGAAGAATTCGCACTCGAGTGGGATGAGGACGCCGTGGCTCGCGGTGAGCGCATTGACCGTCAGGAGTCCGAGCGAGGGCTGGCAGTCCACGAGGATGACGTCGTAGTCGGCCGAGACCTTGCGCAGCACCCGGGCCAGCGTCGTCTCGCGTGCGACCTCGTTGACGAGGTGGACTTCGGCTGCCGAGAGGTCGATGTTGGCGGGGAGGACGTCGAGGTTCTCGACCCGCGTGGAGACGATGACCTCGCCCGGATCGCGCTTGGTGTCCAGCAGCAGGTCGTAGATCGTGGGGATCTCGTGGGTCTGTATGCCCAGGCCGGCCGACAGCGCGCCCTGCGGATCGAAGTCCACGGCCAGGACCCGGCGACCGTACCCGGCGAGCGCCGCGGCGAGGTTGATGGTCGTGGTGGTCTTACCCACCCCGCCCTTCTGGTTGCACAGCGAGATGATGCGCGCGGGTCCGTGGCCCTCGAGCTTGGGCGGGGTCGGGAATCCGCGGTACGGCCGACCGGTGGGACCGATCGGGACGTCGCTGACAGCGGCCTTCTTCGCGCTCCGCGTGCTACCGGCCACGACTCTCCTGACTTCCGACATGTCTGATCGATTCTAACGACGCGCGCCGCCCTGCCCGGGAGGCTCACCCATCACCGCTCACCGGGCGCGTGGATGACTGGTCGCGTAGACGTCGCGCAGGGCGTCGACGCTCACGTGGGTGTAGATCTGCGTCGTCGTGACCGACGCGTGCCCCAGAAGCTCCTGCACGACGCGCACGTCGGCGCCGCCCTGCAGCAGGTGAGTGGCGAAGGAGTGCCGGAGAGTATGCGGCGACACGTGGGCGGTGAGCTTCGCCCGTTCCGCCGCCTGCTGGATCACCGCCCACGCACTCTGGCGCGACAGTGGCGCGCCGCGCGCGCCGAGGAAGAGCCGCGGCGTCGCCCGGCCGCGCCGCGAGAGCTCGGGGCGGGCGCGGGTGAGGTAGGCGCCGAGCGCCGCCTGGGCGTACGAACCCACCGGAACGATGCGCTCCTTGGAGCCCTTGCCTCGCAGGCGCAGCACCGCGGGGTGGGCCACATCGTCGAGGTCGAGCTGCACGGCCTCCGACACCCGCGCTCCCGTTGCGTACAGGAGCTCGAGCAGCGCGCGGTCCCTGAGGGCCACCTCGTCGCCGGGCTGCGCGGCGCCGGGCGCCGGCCCCGCAGCATCCAGCAGCTGCTCCACCTGCGCGATCGTCAGCGCCTTCGGCAAGCGCTGGGGGGCTTTCGGTGGTCGCAGCGCTCCGGCAGGATCGACCTCCTGCAGACCCTCCTGAACGAGGAAGCGGTGCAGACCCCGTACCGAGGACTGCAGACGGGCGAGACTGGATGCCGCCGGCGGGGGGTTCTCGCGCGCGCGTTCGGCCGCGAATTCCTCGAGGAGGTGGGGGGTGACCTCGGCGAGATCGCCGATGCCGCGCCCACCGAGCCATTCCCGGTAGACGTCGAGATCACGGCGGTACGCCGCGACGGTGTGGTCGGAGAGCCCCCGCTCGACGGTGATGTGACGGAGGTAGGCGTTCACCGCCCGATCCGGCGTCATCGTCTCAGCCAGCCGGGGCGATGCATCGGGCCGCTCAGCCCGCCGTGCGCTCGCGTCGAAGGATCTCCGCGGTGGCGAGGGCGCCGGTCGCGAGGATGCCGTTGCGGAACCTCCCGGCGACAACGGCGTCGACGACGTCGGCGAGCGCCATCCACTCCACGCGGATGTCGGCCTCTTCCTCACCGCGGGCATGCACCTCGGGGGCGGCGGAGAGCCCACGGGCGAGGAAGAGGTGGACCACCTCGTCGTTCCCCCCGGGGGTGGTGAAGATGCTCACCAGCGGATCCCACTGCTCGGCGACGAGGTCGACCTCCTCGGCGAGCTCCCGCTTCGCCGTCGCGAGCGGCGGCTCCCCCTCGACATCCAGGAGCCCCGCCGGGATCTCCCAGTCGCGATGACGGATGGGATGGCGGTACTGCTGGATGAGGATCACTCGGTCCTCGGCGTCGAGAGCGACCACGGCGGCCGCGCCCGGGTGCGCGACGTACTCGCGGACCAGCTCGTCGCCTGCGTAGCGGACGACATCGCGCTGGACGTTCCACACCCGGCCGGTGTACACCCGCTCCGCGGAGGCGACGTGGGGGGTGACGGGGTCGTCGGCGAGGCGGTCGGAGATCGCCCGCTCAGTCATTGTCGACATCGAACAGCTCGCTGGCGCGGTGGCGGTCCAGAGCCGCTCCGACGAGTCCGCGGAAGAGCGGATGCGGCTCGGTGGGCCGGGAGCGCAGCTCGGGATGCGCCTGGGTGGCGATGTAGTACGGGTGGACCTCTCGAGGCAGCTCGACGTACTCGACGAGGTTGCGATCGGGGGAGAGCCCGGAGAACACCAGACCCGCCTCGGACAGCTGCTCCCGGTAGGCGTTGTTGACCTCGTAGCGGTGACGATGCCGCTCGAGCACCCGGTCGGACTGGTACACCTCGGCCGCCACGGAGCCCTCGGCCAGCTGTGCGGGGTAAAGGCCCAGACGCATGGTTCCGCCCAGATCTCCGCGATCGAGGATGTCGACCTGCTCGGCCATCGTCGCGATCACGGGGTGGGGCGTGTCGGGGTCGAACTCGCTCGAGGACGCGTCATCGAGACCGGCGATGTTGCGCGCGTACTCGATCACCATGCACTGCAGACCGAGGCACAGTCCGAGCGTCGGGATGCCCTGCTCGCGGGCGAAGCGCAGGGCGCCGAGCTTGCCCTCGATCCCCCGGATGCCGAAGCCGCCCGGGACGATGATGCCGTCGAGGTCGCCGAGCGCCTTGGCCGCTCCCTCGGGTGTCTGGCAGTCGTCGGAGGGGATCCAGCGGATGGTGACATGGGTCTCGTGCGCGAAGCCGCCGGCCTTGAGCGCCTCGGTGACGCTGAGGTAGGCGTCGGGAAGGTCGATGTACTTCCCGACCAGCCCGATCGTCACCTCGTGCTTGGGGTTGTGCACCGCCTGCAGCACCTTGTCCCACCGGGACCAGTCCACGTCGGCAGCCGCATCGAGGCCCAGGGCGCGGACGATGTAGGCGTCCAGGCCCTGCTCGTGCAGCATGGTGGGGATGTCGTAGATGCTCGGCACATCGACGGCGTTGACGACCGCGTCCTCATCGACGTCGCACATCAGCGCGATCTTGCGCTTGTTGCCCTCGGTGACGGGGCGGTCGCTTCGCAGGACCAGCGCATCGGGCTGGATGCCGATGGAGCGCAGCGTCGCCACCGAATGCTGGGTGGGTTTGGTCTTCTGCTCGCCCGAGGCGCCCATGAACGGCACCAGCGACACGTGGACGAAAAAGACGTTGCCTCGCCCCAGCTCGTGCCGGATCTGCCGAGCGGACTCGATGAACGGCTGCGATTCGATGTCACCGACGGTTCCGCCGATCTCGGTGATGATGACGTCGGGGCGGGGCTCCTCGCTCGCCTGCAGACGCATCCGGCGCTTGATCTCGTCAGTGATGTGCGGGATCACCTGAACGGTGTCGCCGAGGTACTCCCCTCGGCGCTCGCGGGCGATGACCTGGGAGTAGATCTGCCCGGTCGTGACGTTGGCCGCCTGACTGAGATCGATGTCGAGGAAGCGCTCGTAGTGCCCGATGTCCAGGTCCGTCTCGGCACCGTCGTCCGTGACGAAGACCTCGCCGTGCTGGAAGGGGTTCATCGTGCCCGGATCGACGTTCAGGTACGGATCCAGCTTCTGCATCACCACGCGCAGACCCCGGGCGGTGAGGAGATTCCCCAGACTGGCCGCGGTCAGCCCCTTGCCCAATGAAGAGACGACACCGCCCGTCACGAAGATGTGTCTGGTGGTGTCGTCGTTCGGTCCCGCCTCAGGAGTCTGCATCACGGGCTTCGATCCTATCAGCCGGTTGCGGTGACGCTGCGGTCGCAGCGCCGAGTTCGAGGAGTTCTCTGGCGTGGGTCAACGCTGCGTCGGAGTCGGGCATGCCTGAGAGCAGACGCGCCATCTCGGCCTCCCGGTCCGCGCCGGACAGCCGCCGGACGCTGGAAGCGGTGACCGACCCGTCGCTGGCCTTCTCCACCGTCAGATGGTTCCCTGCGAAAGCCGCCACCTGAGCGAGGTGGGTGACGGCGATCACCTGCGCCGACCGGGCCAGAACCGCCAGGCGACGGCCGACCTCGATGGCCGCTGCCCCGCCGATTCCGGCGTCGACCTCGTCGAAGACGAAGGTGGGCACGGGGTCCGTTCCTGCGATGACCACCTCGATCGCGAGCATCACCCGGCTGAGCTCGCCGCCCGACGCACCGCGAGCCACCGGCCGGGGTTCGGCCCCGGGGTGGGCGGCCAGGAGGAAGGTCACCTCATCACGGCCGGATGCGGTCGCCGAGGCGTCGGCGACGTCGACCCGCACCAGCGCGTCGGGCATCGCCAGGGCGCGGACCTCGGCCGTCACCGCCTGCCCCAGCCGTTCGGCGGCCTCCCCGCGGGCAGCCGACAGCGCCGCAGCTGCGGCGTCGAGCTCCGCGGCCGCCCGATCGCGGTCCTCGGACAGGCGCGCGACCCGGTCGCCGTCGTCGTCGAGCTCCATGAGGCGTGCGGATCCCTTGGCCAGGAACGCGATCGCCTCGTCGAGGGTGCCGTGTCGACGCACGAGTGCCCCGAGGACCGCTCGGCGCTCCTCCACCTGCTCGAGCTCGCGAGGCCCGGACTCATCGAGATCGGCGAGATAGGCCGAGAGTGCCGTCGCGGCGTCGACGATGCGGTAGCCGATGTCGGCCAGCTCATCAGCGTGGGGGCGCAGCGCCGGGTCCTCCACCCGCTCCAGCGCCTGCCGGGCCTCCGCGACCAGCGTCGCCGCATCGGGCACGTCGAGATCGCTCGAGAGGGCGTCGTGAGCGGCGGCGGCCGCGAGCCGCAGCTCCTCGGCGTTGGCCAGGCGCTCCGCACGCGCAGCGAGCTCGCTGTCCTCGCCCGGTTGCGGATCGGCCTGCTCGATCTCCGCGACGGCGGCCCTCAGGTCGTCGGCCTCGCGGGCGCGGGACTCGCGCCCCTCGATGAGGGCGCGGAGCTCGTCGTCGAGTGCCCGGTGGCGGTGGAAGACCTCGCGGTACGCGGCGAGAGCCGAGCGCACCGGCTCGCCGCCGAAGCGGTCGAGCGCATCCCGCTGGGCCGCGCTCGAGCGCAGGCGCAGCTGATCGGACTGACCGTGCACGACGACGAGATGGTCGGCGACGTCGGCGAGCACCCCGGCGGGCGCCGACCGGCCGCCGACACTCGCGCGGCTTCGCCCCTCGCTGGTGACGGTGCGGCCGAGGAACAACTCGGCCCGATCGTCCTCCAGGGGTTCGACCTCTCCCCCGGCCTCCTCGACGCGGGCGGCGACCGGACCGTGCGCGGGTACCGTCCAGACTCCGTCGACCGCCGCCTGACCGCTTCCGGCGCGGACCACCGACGAATCGGCGCGCTGACCGAGCAGCAGACCCAGTCCGGTCACGACCATCGTCTTGCCGGCTCCCGTCTCGCCGGTGATCGCCGTGAATCCGGGACCGAGCGGCAGGGTGGCCTCGGCGATGACACCGAGGCCACGCAGACGCATCTCCTCGATCATGACGGCCGCTCTCGCCCGGACGCGGTGGTCGGGCCCCGCCACCCCTCGACCGGCAGGCGGAACTTGCGCACCAGCCGGTCGGTGAATGCCGCGGGATGCAGGCGGGCGAGGCGCACAGGATGCGAGGCGCGACGCACGACGACGCGGGCCCCCGGGGGCAGGTCGTGCGAGCGGCGTCCGTCGCACCACAGGATGCCGGTGTCGTCGGTGCGATCGAGCACTTCGATGGCCACCGCGTGCTCGGGTCCGACCACGAGGGGCCGCGCGAACAGCGCGTGCGCCGAGAGCGGCACCACCGAGATGGCCTGCACCGTCGGCCAGATGATCGGGCCGCCTGCCGAGAAGTTGTACGCCGTCGACCCCGTCGGAGTCGACACGACGACCCCGTCGCATCCGAAACTCGACAGCGGGCGCCCGTCGACTTCGATCACGACCTCGAGCATCCGCTGGCGGCTCGCCTTCTCCACGGTCGCCTCGTTCAGCGCCCACGTGTCGAAGACCACGGCTCCCGAAGCATCCTTCACCCGGACGGACAGGGTGAGGCGCTCCTCGACCTCGTAGTCGCGCGCGATGACCATGCGGACGGCGTCGTCCATGTCATCCGGCTCGATCTCCGCGAGGAAGCCGACATGGCCCATGTTGATCCCGAGGACAGGTGCGCGGCCGTCGCGGACGAGTTCGGCCGCGCGGAGGATCGTACCGTCGCCGCCGAGGACGATCGCCAGCTCGATGTCGTCGATCGCGACGTCGTCGCCGAGCCGGCCGATGCGGGCACGCGATGCCCCGGGTTCCTCGGCGCGGAAGAGGCGCTCGGTCAGCAGTCGCATCTCGGCCGTGTCGTCGGCGGGAAGGACGGGACGGGCACCTGCGGCGTTGAGCGCCGTGATCACACGGGTGGCCGCGTCGATCGTCGCAGGCCGGTGGGCGTGCGCGACGACGAGGATATTGCGCTCCGGATCGGTCATCGCTCCCCTGCCACGTCATTCACGGTCCCGAGCCATTCTGTCGGGTTTTGACCTGCCCCCGGTCGGAGGTGGATGAGGAACTCCCTGTTTCCGCGCGCGCCGAGGAGGGGTGAGGCCATCACGCCCGCTGTTCCAAAACCGCTGTCCCATGCGCTCCACAGCACACCGGCGACCGCATCAGCACGCGCGGCGGGGTCTGTGACCAGTCCCTCCCGCACCCCGGTCCTGCCGACTTCGAACTGCGGCTTCACCAGCAGCACGACATCGGCCGACGCCGGCACGACACGGGCGATGGCAGGGAGGATGTGACGCAGCGAGATGAAGGACAGGTCTCCGACGACGAGCTCCGGCCCGGCGGCACGCGCGGACCAGGACCGCCAGTCCCCATCGGTCATGTCCCGCGCATTGAACCCTTCCACCACGACGACCGCGGCGTCGCCGCGGATGCGCGCATCGAGCTGTCCGTGCCCTACGTCGACGGCGACGACCGTGGCAGCGCCACGCTCGCGGAGCACTTGGGTGAAGCCACCCGTAGAGGCTCCGAGATCGAGCGCGACGCGCCCCCGCGGCTCGACGCCGAAGGCATCGAGGGCGGCGAGGAGCTTGACCGCGCCGCGACTGACGTAGTGATCGGCCGCGGCGACGTCGATGACGGCGTCGTCGGCGACACGATGGGAGGCTTTCCGGATCTCGATGCCGTCGACGCGCACCGCACCGGCGGAGATCAGCGAGGCGGCGTGGGTGCGGGAACGTGCCAGGCCCCGGGCGGCCAGTGCCGCGTCAAGGCGATCGGTCATCGATGCGCCGGATCGCCGGCGCCGAGAGTCTGATCCAGGCGCCGGGCAAGATCATCGTGGATCGCGGCGAAGCCCTCGGCGCGCTCGGCCAGCGGCTGGGATTCGATGATCTCCAGCGCCGACAGCAGCTCCGACGGAGCCCCGGCATCGGTCATCCGTTCGTCCTCGCCCATGGACACAGAATACGTCCAATCCGATCAACGCCCGCGGGCGCCGATTCACGGCCGGTGGAACGGGTCGGCGTACAGCCGCTCGGGGACGCGGAACCCGAAGATCGCCCGCCCGGTGTTCCAGATCGCCGTCGCGCCGGCCCGGAGGAGGTCGATCGGTCGGTCTCCGTCGCTGTCGATGAGCACATCGCCCCCGTCGATCCGGACGCGCGCGCGGCCGACCGTCACGGTGTCGCCCGCCACGCGGATCGTCGGATACGGCTCGTGCAGCTCCCGCAGATCGCCGAGGAGGTAGGTGGGCCGCGATCCGGGCGGTGCGGCGAGCACCTGCTTCGGCCGGTCGATACCGGTCAGCACGAGCGCGGAGTCGATGCCCGCTCTCTGCGCACCGAGGATGTCGGTGTCGAGCCGGTCACCGATGAAGAGCGGACGGTGCGCGCCGAACCGCGACACCGCCTCGTCGAAGATCGGCGTCTCCGGCTTCCCGGCCACCGTCGCCAGACGCCCGACCGCGGTATGGACAGCGGAGACGAGCGTGCCGTTTCCAGGCGCGACACCGCGCGCCTGCGGAATCGTCCAGTCGGTGTTGGTCGCGATCCACGGGATCCCCCCGTCCTCCTCGGGGATCTTCAGCGCGTACGCGGCCTCGGCGAGCTGCGTCCACCCGACTTCCGGCGCGAACCCCTGTACGACAGCTGCGGGTTCGTCATCCGCGCTGCGGGTCACGACGAAGCCGGCCCTCTCGACTTCTCGCGTCAGCCCTTCACCGCCCACGACGAGAATCTTCGACCCCGCAGGCACACGCGTCGCGAGCAGCCGCATGGCGGCCTGCGGGCTGGTCACCACCTCGTCCGCCGCGGTGGGGAGTCCCAGAGACGTCAGGTGTTCGGCGACCGCCGTATCCGGACGCGAGGCGTTGTTGGTGATGTACGCGAGGCGCCGGCCCTCGCGCGCATGCGTGAGCGAGGCCACCGCATGCGGCAGCGCCCCCGACCCCGCGTACACGACACCGTCCAGGTCGGCGAGGACGACGTCGACGCCGTCGAGCGGCGTGGGGCCCGCGGCCCGCTTGCCGAACAAGGCCATCAGCCGCGCTCGCCCGCATCGTCGACGGCAGTGTCGGCGATGTCGTGGTCGGCGATCACAGACGTCGAGGCGGATTCCCCCTCGACGGACTCCTCGACCACCTCGTCGATCTCGACCGTCTCCCACTGGTCGTCACCGTTCGCGCCGGCGATCACGTCAGCGGCCACCTCGGCGCGCGCGCGCCAGGACGCGGCCTCGTCATGACGGCCGAGCTCCTCGAGGACGGTCGCTCGCGCGTTGAAAAGATCGGGGCTCCAGGCGAACGCTCGGTCAGGATCGAGTTCGGGGATGTCCAGCTCCTGCAGTGCACGCTCTGCTTCACCGAGATCCAGCCGCGCGCCCGACATGGCGATCGCCAGATGGACACGCACGTCCGTGGGAAGGACTGTGCGATCGACCGCTCTGCCGACCTCGAGAGCACGGTCGGGTCGCCCGACACCGCGTTCACTGTCGACCATGAGGGCGATCTGGTCGTCGCGGCCCGAGATCCGTCGGTACGTGCGCAACTCCCGCAGTGCGAGCGCGAAATCCCCGACCGCGTATGCGGTGATCGCCGCCGTCTCGCGCACGACCGCCACCCGACCCGCGCGCCGAGTCGCGGCAAGAGCATGCTCGTGCGCCCGAGCCGGGTCTTCGTCGATGAGGAGAGCAGCCATCGCGAGGTGCTTCGCGACCGCCTCGGCATTCTCCTTGCTCAGAGTCTTCAGCTGGTTGCGCGCCGACGCATCGAGCGACCGCGCCGTGATGTCTTCGGGGATCTCCGGCTCGGGCACGCGCTCCGATTGCGGCGGACGCGAGCGGCGGTCTGCACCATCACGGTGGTCGCCGTCTCGTCGCGGTCCGCTGGGGCGTCCGCCGTCCCGGCGTGGCGCGCCGTCACGAGCGCCACCGGAGGAGGCCGAACGGCGCACACCGTCCCGACGGGGACCACCCGAACGCTCGCCGTCCCGACGCGGACCACCCGAACGCTCACCGTCCCGACGGGGACCACCCGAACGCTCACCGTCCCGACGGGGACCGCCCGAACGCTCGCCGTCCCGACGGGGACCACCCGAACGCTCGCCGTCCCGACGGGGACCACCCGAACGCTCACCTTCCCGACGGGAACCGCGAGGCTGCGACCGCCCGTCGCCGTCACGTCGCACGCCATCGCGGCGGGGAGCGTCGCGCCGTTCGCCGTCACGACGCGGTGTGGAGCGAGGAGCGCCCTTGCCTCGGGCGTCGCGTGACGACCGACCCTCGCGGTCGTCCGATCCCTCACGTCGATCGTCGGTCATGACGCTCTCCTCTCCGACTCAGCACGAGCCGTTAACGCGAAATGGCCACCCAGCACTGGGTGGCCATTTCTCGAAAGAAGTCCGGCGGTGTCCTACTCTCCCACAGGGTCCCCCCTGCAGTACCATCGGCGCTGAGAGGCTTAGCTTCCGGGTTCGGAATGGGACCGGGCGTTGCCCTCTCGCTATGGCCGCCGAAACACTATTGATGTTTCAGTCTGCACAACAAAAGTCATTGTCATGCGGTTCTCGACCGTACATCGAGAACCACTCAGTGGACGCGGGCAACACAAACGAAGTGTTATCAAGTCATCGGCTTATTAGTACCAGTCAGCTGCATGCATTACTGCACTTCCACATCTGGCCTATCAACCCAGTAGTCTGGCTGGGAGCCTCTCGCCCGAAGGCATGGAAGTCTCATCTTGAGGCCGGCTTCCCGCTTAGATGCTTTCAGCGGTTATCCATCCCGAACGTAGCTAATCAGCGGTGCTCCTGGCGGAACAACTGACACACCAGAGGTTCGTCCAACCCGGTCCTCTCGTACTAGGGTCAGATCCTCTCAAACTTCCTACGCGCGCAGCGGATAGGGACCGAACTGTCTCACGACGTTCTAAACCCAGCTCGCGTACCGCTTTAATGGGCGAACAGCCCAACCCTTGGGACCTACTCCAGCCCCAGGATGCGACGAGCCGACATCGAGGTGCCAAACCATGCCGTCGATATGGACTCTTGGGCAAGATCAGCCTGTTATCCCCGAGGTACCTTTTATCCGTTGAGCGACAGCGCTTCCACAAGCCACTGCCGGATCACTAGTCCCGACTTTCGTCCCTGCTCGACCTGTCAGTCTCACAGTCAAGCTCCCTTGTGCACTTACACTCGCCACCTGATTGCCAACCAGGTTGAGGGAACCTTTGGGCGCCTCCGTTACTTTTTGGGAGGCAACCGCCCCAGTTAAACTACCCACCAGGCACTGTCCCTGAACCGGATTACGGTTCTAAGTTAGATATCCAGAGTGACCAGAGTGGTATTTCAACAATGACTCCACATGAACTGGCGTCCATGCTTCAAAGTCTCCCACCTATCCTACACAAGCCACACCGAACACCAATACCAAGCTGTAGTAAAGGTCACGGGGTCTTTCCGTCCTGCTGCGCGTAACGAGCATCTTTACTCGTAATGCAATTTCGCCGAGTTCGTGGTTGAGACAGTTGGGAAGTCGTTACGCCATTCGTGCAGGTCGGAACTTACCCGACAAGGAATTTCGCTACCTTAGGATGGTTATAGTTACCACCGCCGTTTACTGGGGCTTAAATTCTGAGCTTCGCCTTGCGGCTAACCCGTCCTCTTAACCTTCCAGCACCGGGCAGGCGTCAGTCCGTATACATCGTCTTGCGACTTGGCACGGACCTGTGTTTTTAGTAAACAGTCGCTACCCACTAGTCTCTGCGGCCTCCAAACGCTTTCGGAGCAAGTCCTAATACGTCGAAGGCCCCCCTTCTCCCGAAGTTACGGGGGTATTTTGCCGAGTTCCTTAACCACGATTCTCTCGATCCCCTTGGTATTCTCTACCTGACCACCTGAGTCGGTTTGGGGTACGGGCGGCTTGAACCTCGCGTCGATGCTTTTCTCGGCAGCATAGGATCACCCACTTTTTATCCGCATCGTGTCTCAGCCTATGTGAGTGACGGATTTGCCTATCACTCGGCCTACGCACTTGCACCAGGACAACCATCGCCTGGCTTGGGCTACCTTCCTGCGTCACACCTGTTAATACGCTAGCCGCACCAGCATGGGGTCGAGCGTTCACCAAGACGTCTTCACCCCGAAGGGATCCGTACATTCCTGGCTAGGACTCTTAGCACCACTGGATTAGCTTGGGCGGTTCTTCGCCGGTACGGGAATATCAACCCGTTGTCCATCGACTACGCCTGTCGGCCTCGCCTTAGGTCCCGACTTACCCAGGGAAGATTAGCTTGACCCTGGAACCCTTGGTCATTCGGGGGACGTGTTTCTCACACGTCTTTCGCTACTCATGCCTGCATTCTCACTCGTGTAGCCTCCACGGCTGGTTCACACCGCCGCTTCGCTGGCCACACGACGCTCTCCTACCCATCAACACGGCTGGACCACGAAGGCCTACCAATAATGTCAATGCCACAACTTCGGTGGCGTGCTTGAGCCCCGTTACATTGTCGGCGCGGAATCACTTGACCAGTGAGCTATTACGCACTCTTTCAAGGGTGGCTGCTTCTAAGCCAACCTCCTGGTTGTCTGAGCAACTCCACATCCTTTCCCACTTAGCACGCGCTTAGGGACCTTAGTTGGTGGTCTGGGTTGTTTCCCTCTCGACTATGAAGCTTATCCCCCACAGTCTCACTGCTGCGTTCTCACTTACCGGCATTCGGAGTTTGGCTGACGTCAGTAACCTTGTGGGGCCCATCGGCCATCCAGTAGCTCTACCTCCGGCAAGAAACACGCAACGCTGCACCTAAATGCATTTCGGAGAGAACCAGCTATCACGAAGTTTGATTGGCCTTTCACCCCTATCCACAGCTCATCCCCTCAGTTTTCAACCTAAGTGGGTTCGGCCCTCCACGACGTCTTACCGTCGCTTCAGCCTGGCCATGGATAGATCACTTCGCTTCGGGTCTAGGACACGCGACTGAATCGCCCTATTCAGACTCGCTTTCGCTACGGCTACCCCACTCGGGTTAACCTCGCCACGTATCGCTAACTCGCAGGCTCATTCTTCAAAAGGCACGCTGTCACAGCTGCTATGGCTGCTCCAACGGTTTGTAAGCAAACGGTTTCAGGTACTATTTCACTCCCCTCCCGGGGTACTTTTCACCTTTCCCTCACGGTACTTGTCCGCTATCGGTCATCTGGGAGTATTTAGGCTTATCAGGTGGTCCTGACAGATTCACACGGGATTTCTCGGGCCCCGTGCTACTTGGGATACTTCTCGCGCCAAGGGAGGCATTTCGACTACGGGGTTGGCACCCTCTATGACCGGCCCTTCAATGCCGTTCGTCTATACCTTCTTGTAACGCTGACTGCTCGGCAGAACAGTCCGAAAAGTCCCACAACCCCGAATACGCAACTCCTGCCGGATATCACACGTACTCGGTTTAGCCTGTTCCGGTTTCGCTCGCCACTACTAACGGAATCGCGGTTGCTTTCTCTTCCTGTGGGTACTGAGATGTTTCACTTCCCCACGTTCCCTCTACCCGCCCTATATATTCAGGCGGGAGTCACTGGGTCGGCACGCCGCCCAGCGGGGTTTCCCCATTCGGAGATCCTCGGATCAAAGTGTGCTTATCCACTCCCCGAGGCTTATCGCAGATTGCTACGTCCTTCTTCGGCTCCAGATGCCAAGGCATCCACCGTTTGCTCTTAAAGACTTGAAATCACATGAGCTGATCTATCGATCATTCGTTTGTGAGGCGCGTCGTAAACGACGCGTCTCTAAGATGCTCGCGTCCACTGTGTAGTTCTCAAAGTACGGGCGGTACCCTTCCCGCATGCCGCTTTGCGGCACCGAAGAAGGGCCCTGAGGTTCAGACTGGCCGGCGAGACGCATCAGCGTCACGCCACCCGCATCCGGTCCCTCAGGACCCAACAGCGTGCATGTGCCTCTCGAGGCGTACCGTTCCGTTCCAGCTGCAAGCAGCGTACTGAGATCGACACGATCCGTGAGGCACCTCGTCAAATGTTCCACCCATGAGCTGACCCCTTCGAGACATTCGCTCGAAGCGGGCTCTGGGATGCCGAAGCATCCAGATGCTCCTTAGAAAGGAGGTGATCCAGCCGCACCTTCCGGTACGGCTACCTTGTTACGACTTAGTCCTAATTACCGATCCCACCTTCGACGGCTCCCTCCACAAGGGTTGGGCCACCGGCTTCAGGTGTTACCGACTTTCATGACTTGACGGGCGGTGTGTACAAGACCCGGGAACGTATTCACCGCAGCGTTGCTGATCTGCGATTACTAGCGACTCCGACTTCATGAGGTCGAGTTGCAGACCTCAATCCGAACTGGGACCGGCTTTTTGGGATTCGCTCCACCTTGCGGTATTGCAGCCCTTTGTACCGGCCATTGTAGCATGCGTGAAGCCCAAGACATAAGGGGCATGATGATTTGACGTCATCCCCACCTTCCTCCGAGTTGACCCCGGCAGTATCCCATGAGTTCCCACCATTACGTGCTGGCAACATAGAACGAGGGTTGCGCTCGTTGCGGGACTTAACCCAACATCTCACGACACGAGCTGACGACAACCATGCACCACCTGTTTACGAGTGTCCAAAGAGTTGACCATTTCTGGCCCGTTCTCGTATATGTCAAGCCTTGGTAAGGTTCTTCGCGTTGCATCGAATTAATCCGCATGCTCCGCCGCTTGTGCGGGTCCCCGTCAATTCCTTTGAGTTTTAGCCTTGCGGCCGTACTCCCCAGGCGGGGAACTTAATGCGTTAGCTGCGTCACGGAATCCGTGGAATGGACCCCACAACTAGTTCCCAACGTTTACGGGGTGGACTACCAGGGTATCTAAGCCTGTTTGCTCCCCACCCTTTCGCTCCTCAGCGTCAGTTACGGCCCAGAGATCTGCCTTCGCCATCGGTGTTCCTCCTGATATCTGCGCATTCCACCGCTACACCAGGAATTCCAATCTCCCCTACCGCACTCTAGTCTGCCCGTACCCACTGCAGGCCCGAGGTTGAGCCTCGGGTTTTCACAGCAGACGCGACAAACCGCCTACGAGCTCTTTACGCCCAATAATTCCGGATAACGCTTGCGCCCTACGTATTACCGCGGCTGCTGGCACGTAGTTAGCCGGCGCTTTTTCTGCAGGTACCGTCACTTTCGCTTCTTCCCTGCTAAAAGAGGTTTACAACCCGAAGGCCGTCATCCCTCACGCGGCGTTGCTGCATCAGGCTTTCGCCCATTGTGCAATATTCCCCACTGCTGCCTCCCGTAGGAGTCTGGGCCGTGTCTCAGTCCCAGTGTGGCCGGTCACCCTCTCAGGCCGGCTACCCGTCGACGCCTTGGTGAGCCATTACCTCACCAACTAGCTGATAGGCCGCGAGCCCATCCCGGACCGAAATTCTTTCCAGCTGCTAAAGATGCCTTCGCAGCTCGTATCCGGTATTAGCAGCTGTTTCCAGCTGTTATCCCAGAGTCCGGGGCAGGTTGCTCACGTGTTACTCACCCGTTCGCCACTGATCCAGAGAGCAAGCTCTCTTTCACCGTTCGACTTGCATGTGTTAAGCACGCCGCCAGCGTTCATCCTGAGCCAGGATCAAACTCTCCGTAAAGAAATGTTGCTGCGAGCCGGTCGGAATAGACCGACAGCAGCGAGTTTGATCTGACCAAAGGGATGTCATTGCTGACTATCCGTTGCCGACCCGAAGGTCGGTCTTTGATCCAAAGGAATCTCTATCCGGCTTACGCCGGAACGAGGTTGTTTGGCATTTGACAAGTGCACGCTGTTGAGTTCTCAAGGATCGGATGCTCCTGCTTTCTGGCCTCTCGACCATCTCCGCAGGGCAACTTCTCTAGTTTAGCCCCCGTGTTCGACTCCGTCAAATCGTGTCATTCGCAACCCGAAGGTCGCGGATGACGCTCGATCTGTTCGATCGTCGGGGGGGCTCCCCATCGTAGACCTTCCGGCCGACGAGTCTCAAGTCTGAGCTTCAGCTCATGTTGAGGGGGGATGTTCTCCGCTTGAGGGGGGTGAGGCTCTCGGCCTCTCTCGCTTCCCTTTGGGGCGAACAAGTAATAAGTTACGCGGGCTGTGCGGGACTGGCAAATCGTGCCCGCATCCCGGGCGTGTCGCACCCCGGAGCCGCGGAATCCCGCGGAATGCGTCGTGGTGTGACCGGTTGAGGCGTGCGAGCGTCGGACCGACACAGCCGGCATCGACACTGCCGACGCACACGGCGTGAACTCCCCTCGGACATCCGCGCCCGCTCGCAGCAAGCTCGTCGGTGCGTCGTGAGCGTCCACCCCGCTCCCCGCGGGATGGCCCTGACCGAAGATCAGTGGACGAAGACGCCCGCCAGCGTCTTCTTGCCGCGGCGCAGCACCGATACCCCGCCGGGCAGCGAGCCTTCGACGGTGGCGGCGTCATCGCTGACGCGCACGCCGTCGATGCTGACACCGCCCTGCGCGATGGCACGTCGCGCCTCGGAAAGGCTGGCGACCAGCCCGGTCTCCACAAGCGCGTGGACGACGGAGGCACCTCGCTCCATGTCGGCGTGAGGAAGTTCGCGCAGCGCCTCGACCAGCGTCTCCGCATCGAGCGCGTGGAGGTCACCCTGCCCGAAGAGCGCATCGGAGGCGGCGATGACCGAGCGCGCGGCATCCTCCCCGTGCACCAGCGCAGTCACCTCCGCGGCCAAGCGCTTCTGCGCGGCGCGGCGGAACGGCTCGTCCGCCACCAGTCGCTCGAAGTGCTCGATCTCCTCACGCGGGAGGAAGGTGAAGATCTTCAGGCGCGCGATGACGTCGGCGTCGTCGGTGTTGAGCCAGAACTGGTACATCCGGTACGGACTGCACATCGCGGGGTCGAGCCAGACGGCGTTGCCCTCGCTCTTGCCGAACTTCGTTCCATCGCTGTTGGTGATCAGCGGCGTGCCGATGGCATGAACCGAGGTGTGCTCGACGTAGTGGATCAGGTCGACCCCGCTGGTGAGATTCCCCCACTGATCAGACCCGCCGGTCTGCAGCACGCACTCGTAGGTGCGGTACAGCTCGAGGTAGTCCAGCCCCTGGAGGATCTGGTAGCTGAATTCCGTGTAGCTGATACCGGCTTCGGAATTCAGGCGTGCGCTGACCGCGTCTTTGCTCAGCATCTTGCCGACGCGATAGTGCTTGCCGATCTCGCGGAGGAAGTCGATCGCCGACAGCGGCGCCGTCCAGTCGAGGTTGTTCACGATGCGCGCCGCGTTGTCACCGTCGAAACTGAGGAAGCGCTCCACTTGCGCGCGGAGGTACCCGACCCACTCCGCGACGGTCTCCTTGGTGTTCAAGGTCCGCTCGCTCGACGGGCGTGGATCGCCGATGAGGCCCGTGGACCCGCCGACCAAGCCGAGCGGACGGTGTCCGGCGAGCTGGAGTCGGCGCATCGTCAGCAGCTGCACGAGGTTGCCCAGGTGCAGACTCGGCGCCGTGGGGTCGAACCCGCAGTAGAAGGTGATCGGTCCACCGCCGAGGAGCGCGCGCAGCTCGTCGGCATCCGTGGAGACGTGGATGAGTCCGCGCCACACCAATTCATCCCAGACGTTGTCGAAGGACGGATCGTTCGCGGGGGCGGTCGCGTTCACGACGGCAGCGGATGACACGCCTGCCAGGTTATCAGCGCGGCCATCCGCCCTCGGGCCCCCATGCGACGATCCTCAGCAGTCCTGTCCGACGCCCGTGGGACACTTGCGGCATGACGGATGCCCTCGACGCCACCGACCCGCTGGCGGTCGCGATCGTCGTGATCTTCCTGTTCCTCTCCCTGTGCGCCGCGCTCGTCCTCGTCACCGTCGCCCAGCGTCGCCCACAGTCATCCCTGCTGGCGGTCGCGGCGGGCCTCGTCCTGCTCGCCCTCGTCGTCTTCGCGGTACTCCCGTACAACGTTCCGGTCCTGCTCGGCGCCATCCTGGCATTCCTGGGTGTCGCCCTTGCCGTGCTCGGCGGCAACCCGTTCACGCGGTGGGTCCTCATCGCCGCGGATGGCCGCACCACGGAAGGCCCACGCGGGGGGATCCTCGTCGAGCTCGCCGCCGAGCACTCCGAGTCCCGGCAGGAGGAGATCCTTCGAGGCGGGACCACGATCGGTTTCCTCGAGCGAGCGTCGGTGGCGCTCGGCATCCTCGCGGGGTTTCCCGCCGTCATCGCCGTGGTCGTCGCACTGAAGGGCGTCGGTCGCTTCTCGGAGCTGGCGACACCCGCTGCCCGCGAGCGATTCATCGTCGGCACGTTGGCCAGTCTCCTCTGGGCCTCCGCGGTGGCAGCGGCCGTGTGGCTGGCGATCTGGTGAGGGTCAGTCCCGGTCGCCGATCAGCACCTCGAGCCCCTCGATGAGTGCGCCGGCTTCGGCGGATGCCAGCGCTTGGGACACCGCAGACTGCACGATCCCTTCCGTCTTCGCCAGATCGCTCTGCGTGCGGCCGAGCCACCGACCGTAGATCAGTCGCCGAGTGCGAGCGCTCAGCTGTGAGATCGCGCGGTCGCGTGCGAGCAGGCCGCTGTTGGCTACGCGGACCGTCTCGCTGACTTCCGCGGAAGCCGTCCCCGTCGCCGCCACCCAGGTCCGCGCCGACGGCGCGACTCGGTGGGCGAGTCGCTCGACATTCTCGATCGCCGCGCGCGCCGCCCACCAGGCTTCCCCCTCCGACAAGGCACCGCCGATCGATGGGATCTCTTCGATGTCGCCGAGGCCGACCCCGAACCGGAGCTCGACGCCTTCGGGGAGGGTGAGCTGAAGCAGGAGGGTCGCTGCGAGCGCCGCCGAGAGATCGGGATACGTCCCCTGCATCTCATCGCCGACGATGGGGAGGAGGGCGCGTTCGGCGGGCGGTCCCTCCGCGGCGACCCGGGCGAGCGCCGCCTCCAGGTCGCGTTGCGCCGCCCTCCTGTTCGCAAGCTCGCGAGACGAGACGATGTCTGCGATCACGACGGTCGGCATGGGATCAGCATATCGCTGATAAGTCCGGAAGTATCAACCCATCACTGATATTCCTACAGATATCGGTCTTTTACTGATAGCGAAGGAAGGGTGCCGCCGCTGTCTGAGCGCGGGCCACGAGCTCGACACGCTGCTCGGCGACGCGGTGAGGCGCCGTGCCGCCGACTCCGGAGCGACTGGCGACCGAGCCTTCGACCGTCAGCACCGTCCGGACGTCCGGCGCCAGGAGCGGCGACACCGCGGCCAGCAGCTCATCGTCGACGTCCTCCAGACCGATCCCCCGCTCTTCGCACGCTCTGACCAGCGCACCGGAGATCTCATGCGCATCCCGGAACGGTACGCCGCGCTTGACGAGCCACTCGGCGACGTCCGTCGCCAAAGAGAATCCCGCGGGAGCGAGCTCGCGCATGCGATCGACGTCGAATCGGAGGGTGGCGACCATACCCGCGAAGGCGGGAAGGACGACCTCGAGCGTCTGCACGCTGTCGAAGACCGGCTCCTTGTCCTCCTGGAGGTCGCGGTTGTAGGCGAGCGGAAGACCTTTGAGCATCGTGAGCAATCCGGTCAGATTGCCGATGAGTCTGCCGGTCTTGCCGCGGGCGAGCTCCGCGATGTCGGGGTTCTTCTTCTGCGGCATGATGCTCGAGCCCGTGGAGAAGCCGTCGTCGAGGATCACGAAGGAGAATTCGCGCGTGTTCCAGACGATGATGTCTTCCGCGAAGCGGCTGAGGTCGACACCGATCTGCGCCGCGATGTAGGCGAACTCGGCCACGACGTCACGGGCGGCGGTACCGTCCATCGAGTTCTCGGTGGGCCGCCCGAGGCCGACCTCGCGCGCGACCAGCGCCGGGTCCAGTCCCAGTGTCGATCCGGCGAGTGCGCCCGCCCCGTACGGCGACGCGTCGGCTCGTGCCCGCCAGTCACGGAGGCGCTCGAGGTCGCGCACGAGCGGCCAGGCGTGCGCCTGGAGATGGTGGGCGAGAAGCACGGGCTGCGCATGCTGGAGATGGGTGCGGCCCGGCATGATCGCGTCCGCGTGCGCCTCCGCCTGAGCGACGATCGCATCGATGAGGCGCAGAACGTCGCGCGCGATCACCGTGGCGTGATCGGCCAGATACATCCGCACGAGCGTCGCGATCTGGTCGTTGCGGCTTCGACCGGCGCGCAGCTTGCCGCCGAGCTGCGGTCCGACCGCGGCGATGAGCGCCGCCTCCAGCGCACCGTGCACGTCCTCGTCCGACGGCCGGGGACGCAGGGTCCCCTCGCGCACCGCATCGAGGATCCGGTCCAGACCTTCGTGCATGCGCTGTTCCTCGTCCGCGGAGAGGTAACCCGCTGCTGCCAGGGCCTTCGCGTGCGCGTGCGATCCGGCGATGTCGTAGGGCGCCAGCGCCCAGTCGAAATGCGTCGACACACTCAGCGCCGCGAGCTCCGGCGACGGGCCGGAGGCGAATCGCGCACCCCACAGAGCGCCCTCGTTGGTCTGTTCGTCCTTGGTCACGGAGTGCTCCTCTTCGTCAACGTGCTCGGAACGATCAGCTTCGACAACCGGTCGAACGCCCATTCCAACGGACCTCGCCCGATCAGCAGCGCCCAGGCGGTGCATCCCGCCACGATTCCGAGCGTCAGGGGCCAGAAGGGTTCGAGTTCGCGGAACGGGGTGAGAAGACTCGTGTTGCCGAAGACCACCAGGGCGATCATCGCCCAGACGACGATCTGCGCGGTGTAGGCGGTGAGGGGCATGGCACCGACGGCACGCAGCGGCAGGACGAGCCACACGACGACCGTGCGGCACACCAGGAGCGAGGCGGCGATGGCCGCGATGGCGAACCCGCCCGATCCGATGACCTCGAGCAGTCCGCTCGAGTGCGGTTCCGCCGTCCAGACCTCGCTCCACAGGGTGGGCATCACCGGATCGCCGCTCCCGCGCGCCGCCCTATCGAGCCCGTACCCCAGAGCAGCCAGGACGACCCCCGCCGAGAGCGCGATCAGCTGGACACGGAGCCTCGTGAGGTCCGCGCGCGCGAGCCCGAGCCCGCCGAGGACGAAGGCCATCCACACCGGGAACGGGTAGTGCCAGCCGATCGCAGCCGACAGTTCATCGCCGAGCGGAGTCCACCACAGCGGGGCTTCGTCGAGGAGCACCTGGATCCACGGCATGACCACCGCCAGTCCTGCCGCGATCACGAGCAGCGTGGAGGCCGTGAGCCTCGTGAACGGCAGGGCCAGGACGAACATGATCGCGTAGGCGGGGAGGATGACGTAGACCGGCACCCCGGTGACGATGAGCAGCACGCCGAGCGCCCAGAGAAGGCCTGCGCGTACCCCCAGACGCATCCTCGCGACCGCCATCTCCTCGCGTCCGAGCGGGCGCGGTCCTCCGGTCACCAGTCCGATCGAGACCCCGGCGAGGGTGGCGAACAGGATCGAGGATCGGCCGTCGACGATTCCCAGCCAGGTGGCGGGGGTCGTCCACAGCAGGTCGGGGGTCACCAGCAGGTGCGCGGCGAACATCCCGAGGACAGCCAGACCCCGGGCCAGATCGATCCCGGCGAGCCGTCCCTCCCCGTTCAACCGGCCCCAGTTGCGCGCCAGGGCACCGGTTGCGCGAGCGGTCACTGCTGACGCAGCAGCCACACCAACAGCGCTTTCTGTGCGTGGAGGCGGTTCTCCGCCTCGTCCCACACCACGCTCTGCGGGCCGTCGATGACCTCGGCGTCCACCTCGTACCCCCGATCGGCGGGGAGGCAGTGGATGAAGATGGCGTCGTCGGCGGCGAGCGACATCAGCTCGGTGGTGACCTTGTACGACCCGAGGTCGCGGAGCCGCGCGAGCTTCTCCTCCTCCTTGCCCATCGACACCCAGGTGTCGGTGACGATGACGTCGGCGCCGGCAGCCGCCTCGTTCGGGTCGGTGAAGAGGACCACGCTGCCGCCGGTCTCGGCAGCACGGCGGTCCGCCGCCTCGACGACATCGTCACGCGGCGCGTAGTCCTCCGGCGAAGCGACGCGGACGTGCATGCCCGCCGTCACCCCCGCGAGGAGGTAGGAGTGCGCCATGTTCGAGCGCCCGTCTCCGAAGAACGAGAGCGTGAGCCCTGCGAGCTCGCCCTTGTGCTCGCGGATGGTGAGGAGGTCGGCCAGCAACTGGCACGGGTGGAAGTCGTCGGAGAGGGCGTTGACGACGGGAACCCGGGTTCCTTCGGCCATCTCCTCCAGTCCCGCCTGCGCGTAGGTGCGCCACACGATCGCGGCGACCTGACGCTCGAGCACCCGCGCCGTGTCCGACGGGGTCTCCTTGCCGCCCAGCTGACTGTTGGCGGTGGAGATGATCAGCGGCGAGCCGCCGAGGTCGGCGATGCCCACGGCGAAAGACACGCGGGTACGCGTGGAGGACTTGTCGAAGATCACCGCCACGGTCTGCGGACCCTCGAGAGGTCGCAGCTTCCACCGGTCGCTCTTGAGGTCGACAGCGAGGTCGAGGATCTCCCGCTGCTCGGCGGCGGAAAGGTCATCGTCGCGAAGAAGATGACGCGTCATTCCGATCCCGTCCCTTCGCCGGATGCCGCGCCCGCGCCGTCGAGCACGAGCGCGTCCTCGACCGTGCGGACCGCCGCGGTGAATAGAGCGATGAACTCGTCCACCTCGACGTCGCCGATCGTCAGCGCCGGCGCGAGCCGGATGGTGGTGTCGTTGGGGGCGTTGATGATGAGACCGTGCTGCTGGGCGGCCGCGACGAGGGCCTTTGCCAGCGGATGACGCAGCGCGATACCGATGAGGAGGCCTTGCCCGCGGCATCCCCCGATCAGGTCGGTGTCGATCGCGGTGATCGCATCGCGCAGCTGCCGGCCCCGGTCGCGGGCGTTGAGGAGGAGGTCGGCCCGCTCGATCTCTCCGAGGACGGCGGAGGCGACCGCGGTGCCGAGGGCGTTGCCGCCGAAGGTGGAGCCGTGCGTGCCGGGGTAGAAGAGGTCACTGGCCGCTCCGAAGGTGATGAGCGCCCCGATGGGGAACCCGCCGCCGATGCCCTTGGCCACGGTGATGGCGTCGGGGGTGATGCCGGCGTGCTGGAAGGCGAACCACTCCCCCGTCCGGCCGGCCCCGGTCTGGATCTCATCGACGATGAGCAGGGCGCCGTGACGCTCCGTGAGCTCGCGTGCCGCCGCGAGGTATCCGGCGGGAAGCTCCACCACGCCGGCTTCGCCCTTGATCGGCTCGACGAACAGCGCTGCCACGCCTGCGTCCATCGCGGCCTCGAGCGCCTCGACTGTCGAGTCGATGAACTCCACACCCGGCACCATCGGGAGGAACGGCTCCTGCATCCAGGACTTGCCGGTCAGTGCGAGGGTTCCCATCGTGCGCCCGTGGAAGGCGTCCCGCAGGGCCAGGATGCGAGGACGTTCGGCGCCGCCGTGCAGCCGGGCCAGCTTGAAGGCGGCCTCGTTGGCCTCGGCGCCGGAGTTGCCGAAGTACACCCGGCCGGCGTCACCGGCTCCGGCGAGCCGCTTCAACCGTGCGGCGAGTTCGAGCTGGGGCGGCGTGGCGAAGTAGTTCGACACATGTGCCAGAGTCGCGGCCTGTCGCGACACCGCATCGACGAACACCGGGTGGGCGTGCCCGAGGGAGTTCACCGCGATGCCGCCGAGGAAGTCGAGATATCGGGTTCCCGCGTCGTCCCAGACGTACGCGCCCTCCCCGCGGACGAACATCGCCATCCGGTCGCCGAAGCTGCGGACGAGGTCGCGCCCCGCGTCATCCTGCCAGGTCATCCTCGCACCACCTCTGTTCCGATTCCGTTGCTGGTGAAGATCTCCACGAGCACCGAGTGCGGCACCCGCCCATCGATGATCGCCGCCGTCTCGACACCTCCCTCGACCGCCTCGAGGCACGCCTGCATCTTCGGGATCATTCCCGACTCCAGCGTCGGGAGCATCTCCCGCAGAGCAGAGGATGTCAGGTGCGAGACGAGGGAGTCGCGGTTCGGCCAGTCGGCGTACAGGCCCGGCACGTCGGTGAGGACCACGAGCTTGACCGCCTTCAGCGCGACCGCGAGCGCCGATGCCGCGGCGTCGGCGTTGACATTCAGTGAGGCGCCGGGGCGATCGAGGTCGGGCGCGATGCTGGACACCACCGGGATGCGGCCGGCAGCGAGATGGTCCAGGACCGGCTGCGGGTCGACCTCGACGACATCACCCACCCGTCCCAGGTCGTGCTCGATGCCGTCGATGGTGACGCCGCGCCGGCGGCCGCCGAAGAGGCCTGCGTCCTCGCCGCTCAGGCCCGTCGCCAGCGGACCGTGGGTATTGATCTTCCCCACGAGCTGCGGGTTGATCTGGCCGGTGAGCACCATCCGCACCACCGAGATCGCCTCGGTGGAGGTGACCCGGTAGCCGCCCTTGAACTCGCTCGGGATCTCCAGCCGGTCGAGCATCGAGGAGATCTGCGGCCCGCCGCCGTGCACGACGACGGGCTTCACGCCCGCGTAGCGGAGGTAGGCCATGTCGGCGGCGAAGGCGTCCTGCAGCTCTTCGCTGACCATGGCGTTGCCGCCGTACTTGATCACGATGACCTGATCGCGGAAGCGCCGCAACCAGGGCAGCGAGTCGATGAGGACCGCGGCTCTCGCGCTGGCCTCACCCGGGTCGGTCGTCTGGATGTCGGTCATGAGGAGTACGCGCTGTTCTCGTGGACGTAGTCGTGGGTGAGGTCGTTGGTGCGGATGAGCGCGTGAGCATCGCCGGACTTGAGGTCGATGCGGACCACCGTCGCGCGGGGCGTCAGGTCGACCTCCTCGCGGGGGCGGTCGGGGCCGCCCTGGGTGCACACGCGGACGCCGTTCATCCACACGTCGACGTCATAGGGATCGAAGGCGGCGTCGGTGGTTCCGATCGCCGCGAGCACGCGCCCCCAGTTGGGATCGTTGCCGAAGATCGCGGCTTTGAAGAGGTTGTTGCGGGCGACCGAGCGTCCGACGGTCACGGCGTCGTCCTCGGATGCAGCGTTCGTGACCTGGATGCTGATGTCGTGACTCGCGCCTTCCGCGTCGGCCTGGAGCTGCCCGGCGAGGTCGTCGCACACGGCGGTCAGCCGCCGCCGGAATTCCTCCGGATCAGGCGTCACGCCCGACGCGCCGCTGACCATGAGGGTCACCTGGTCGTTCGTCGACATGCATCCGTCCGAGTCCAGGCGGTCGAAGGTCGTGCGGGTTGCTGCACGCAGATGAGCATCGGCCCCCTCGGCGGTGAGGACGGCGTCGGTGGTGAGGACGACGAGCATCGTGGCAAGGCCAGGCGCCAGCATCCCCGCGCCCTTCGCCATGCCACCGACCGTCCATCCGTGACTGGCTTGGACGGCCCGCTTCGGCCGCGAGTCGGTCGTCATGATGGCTTCGGATGCCGCATCGCCGCCGTCCGCAGCGAGCGACGCGATCGCCCGCTCGGTCCCGTCGAGCACCTTCTGCCGGAACACCTCGTCGCCGGTCCCGATGAGGCCGGTGGAGCAGACCAGGATGTCGCCGGCGCCGACGCCGAGGAGGGCTGCGGCCTTCTCGGCGGTCTGGTGCGTGGTCTGGAAGCCGAACGATCCGGTGAAGCAGTTGGCCCCGCCGGAGTTCAGCACGATCGCCTCGACGACGCCGTCGCGGACCACCTGCTCAGACCAGAGGATGGGGTTGGCCTTGGCGCGGTTGCTCGTGAAGACCGCGGCACCGACCTTCAGCGGCCCGCGATTCACGACGACGGCGACATCGGGCTTGCCGGTGGACTTCAGGCCCGCGGCGACCCCGGCCGCCTCGAAGCCCCTGGGCGCGGTGACGCCCGTGGCGGAGAAACCGTGCGGCCGATCGTCGTCGATGTTCACGGGGCGACTCCGTTCACGGTGAGCGCCCGCCCCTCGGGGAGGCCGAGCGCGATGTTCATGGACTGCACCGCGGCGCCCGCGGTGCCCTTGACGAGGTTGTCGACCGCGGTGACGACGACGACCCGGTTCGCGTCTCGGTCGATCGCGAGACCCATCAGCGCGGTGTTGGCGCCGAGCACGTCGGCCGTGCGGGGGAAGTGTCCTGCGGGAAGCAGCTGCACGAAGGTCTCGCCGCCGTACGCCCGCTCCCACGCCGCACGGATGTCGTCGTCGGTGGCGCCGGGCGCGATGGGCGCGGTCGAGGTGGCGAGGATCCCGCGCGCCATCGGCACGATCACCGGCGTGAACGACACCCGGATCGCCGGCTGGTTGCCCGCGCCGTCATCCGCGGGAATCTCCGGCATCGCGGCGGCGAGCGCCTGCCGGATCTCGGGGATGTGGCGATGGCTTCCGCCGACGGCGTAGGGGTTCGCGGTGCCGAGGATTTCGCTGCCGAGGAGGTGCGGCTTCAGACTCTTCCCGGCGCCGGAGGGCCCGACCGCGAGCACCGTGACGATGTCCCCCGGATCGATGACCCCGGCCGCGACCCCGGGCGCGAGGCTGAGGCTCACGGTGGAGGCGTTGCATCCAGGGGCTGCGATGCGGGTCGCGCCCCGCAGCAGGTCTCGCTGCGTGCCCCGGCCGACCGGCAGTTCGGGAACCCCATACGTCCACGGATCGTGGAAGTCGCCCCCGTAGAACGTCGCCCATTCGTCCATCGACTCGAGCCGGTGATCGGCGCCGGCGTCGATGACGAGCGGCGTGTCCGCCAGCGCGTCGGTGTACTGCCCCGACTGTCCGTGCGGAAGAGCGAGGAAGACGATGTCGTGACCGGAGAGCACCTCAGGGGTGGTCTCTCGAAGCGTCACGTGCGCCAGCGAGCGCAGGTGCGGCTGATGCTCGATGAGCATCTGACCGGCGTTGGAGTGCGCGGTGACCGTGCGGATCTCGACGTCGGGATGTGCGGCGAGAATCCGGAGGATCTCACCGCCCGCATAGCCGGATGCGCCGGAGACGGCGACCGAATATGTCATGGATTCCACCTTAGAGTCTGGGGTCGTGGGCTGCCGACGGCGACGCCCGTGACTCCCCTCCAGGAGGGTGCGCGGGGTCGCCTAGAGTCGGCGTCCGTCCAGACGTCGGCGCGCCGGAGCGACGCTCACGAGGAGCGTGGCGGAACCGAGCGCGGCCGAAGGCATGCGCCGACCCTAGCGTCGCGCGCTCGTGCGATGCAAACCGGCGAGCTCTGTGGACTTGACAGTTTAAGTTTGCGATGCAAACCTGTTTGTGTGAGTGACGCAATGAGCCCGGACAGAGATCAGGCAGAGCGGATGCTGCGAGTGATGCAGTCTCAGCAGCGGATGACCCAGAGCCGCCTCGTGCGCAGCTACGTCGTGCTCCTGGTGGTGTGGGCAGCGGCGTGGGCGCTCGGATTCGGCGTCCTGTACCTCTCGGCCATCTCGGACCCCCTTGTTCCGGCCACCGCGGCATGGCCGATCTTCGCCGCCTGCATCGTGCTCGCGATCGTCTGGTCCATCACGACCGGGGTGCGCAGCGCCTCCTCCGGAATCCGCGGCGCCTCCCGCATCCAGGGGATGCTGTACGGCTGGTCGTGGACGGTGGCCATGATCGGCGCATCGATCCTCCTCGCAGGCGTCCAGCGCACCGGCCTCCCGCCCGACACCGCCGCCGTGCTCTACCCCGGGATGTTCGCCCTCGTCGTCGGCATCCTCTACCTCGGCGGCGGAGCGCTCTGGCGCTCCCTCCCGCAGTACGTCCTCGGTGTCGTCTTCATCGTCGTCGCCGGGATCGCGACGTTCCTCGGCACACCTGTGCACTATCTCGTCTATGCCGTCGCAGGTCCGATCTCGATGCTGGTGGTCGCGCTGCTGCTCGGTCGGGGCGTCCTGCCTCTCGAGCCCCGCCGGGACACCGCGTGAACGATCTCGATCCCGTCATCCATGCGCCGGCGAGGCTTCGCATCATGACGGCGCTCACCGAGGCGCTCGCCGATGGCGACGACATCACGTTCCCCGCCCTCCAGAAGCTTCTCGACATGACCGCGGGGAATCTGACCACTCATCTGTCCAAGCTCGAGGCGGCCGGTTACGTCGGCATCGCCAAGGCCTTCACGGGCCGTAAGCCCACGACGTTCATCACCCTCACTCCTGTCGGACGCACCGCGTTCCGCACCTACCGCGCTCACCTGCTCGATCTTCTCGGAGGATCATCATGACCCGCCCCGTCCATCTCTTCGGCGTCACCAAGCGGTTCGGAGACCTGACCGCTCTCGACGACGTCTCACTCGACGTCGATGCCGGGGAGTGCGTCGGTCTCCTCGGGCCGAACGGCGCCGGCAAGACCACGGCGCTCTCCCTCCTCACCGGCGTCCGGCAGCCGACATCCGGAACCGTCCGCCTCTTCGGTGCCGATCCGCGCGATCCCGCGGCCCGCCGATCGCTGGGCAGTACGCCGCAGGCGACGGCACTCCCCGAGTCGCTGCGGGTCAGAGAGGTGCTCGAGCTCGTCGCAGCGCACTATCCCGCCCCGGCCCCGCGCGAAGAGATCGTGTCGGAGTTCGGGCTCGACGACCTCGTCGACGCGCTGTGCGGCAGATTGTCGGGCGGTCAGCAGCGTCGGGTCGCCGTCGCGATGGCCTTCGTCGGCGACCCCCGCCTCGTGCTCCTGGACGAGCCGACCACCGGGCTCGATGTCGAAGGACGGCGGGCGGTGTGGCAAGCGGTGCGTGCCCGCCATGAGGCGGGGTGCACGGTCATCGTGACCAGCCACCATCTGGAGGAGATCGAGCAGCTCGCCGAGCGCGTCGTCGTCATCGATGAAGGGCGCATCCGAGCGGATGACACGCTGTCGGCGATCATGGCCGGCGTCGGCCGGCGACGGGTCACCCTGCGCGGGGTCGAGCCGGCGTATCTTCGCGCGCTCGATCCCGACGCCGCCGTCACCGTCGTCGACGGTGCATCCCCGGCCCCCACCTCTCTGGTCAGCGCGGTCGTCTCCGACGCCGACGCCTTCGTACGCAAGCTCGTCGCGCACGACCTCCCCTTCATCGATCTGCAGGTGCGCGGCGCCACGCTCGAAGAGGCCTTCCTCTCCCTCACCTCCCCTTCCGCCCGCTGACGATCGGAGACCGATGTCCACACTCGCCCTGGCCGCGACCCAAGCCCGCTACAACCTCGTGGAGACGTCCCGGGTACCCATCGCCGTCCTCGGGTCGCTCGTCTTCCCGAGTCTCGCTTTCTGCCTGTTCGTGCTCCCCCAGCCCGCGGTGGGCGGATCGGCGGAGTTCGCCACCGCCGCCCTGAGCTCGATGGTCGTCTTCGCCTTCATGTCGGCGGGGCTGTTCTCTCTCGGCATCGAGCTCGCCGAGCAGCGCGCGAAACCGTGGGTCCCGTATCTGCGAACCCTCCCCGGCGCGGCGAGCGCCCGCATCCTGGGGTTGCTGGCGGCGACCCTGGTGATCTCGGTGATGGCGATGGTGCCGCTTCTGGTGATCGGCGGCCTCTTCACGCAGGCCCGCCCCGAACCTCTCGATGCGCTCGGAGCGATCGCTCTGGCGGTCGTGACGGCGGCCCCGTCCGGGCTGATCGGCATCCTCATCGGCACGCTGACCGGCCCGAAGGCCGCGATCGCGGTGACGCAGGTGGCGATGTTCCTCCTCGCCTTCGGCGGGGGACTGTTCCTCCCCCCACAGCTGTTCCCGGGGTGGCTCGACGTCGCCTCGGCATTCCTCCCCGTCCGCCAGGCGCGCGAGATCGTGGTGAACGTCGCCCTGGGCACTGCCGTCCCCCTCTGGGCCGTCATCGGCATCGTGGCCTGGACAGTGGCCCTCGCCCTTCTCGCGGTCACCGCCTATCGCCGCGACGAGGGGCGTCGGTACCGCTGAGCCATCCGTGGGAAGGGCGCCGCGTGCTCAGTCCGCGCCGAGACGAGCGGCGACGAGCCGCTCCTCCTCGGCCCGGGTGAGCCCGCAGCGCCGCTCACGGGCGAGGCCCCGGGCGCGTTCGTCGGCGAGCGTACGCCGCAGGGTGTCTTCAAGGTCGCGGAGCGGGCCGCCCGCCGCACGGTAGGCGGCATTGGACCGCGTCGCGAACCCCGGCATGTCGCGCGGCAGCCACAGCGGGAGCGACCGCGGCCCCATCCAGTACTGCACGTCGTGTGCGACCAGCCAGTCGTCGTCAGCCTCCACGAGGTCGCCGCTATGGGCCGCCGTCACCCGGGCGGCGTCGATGAACGTCCGGAACGGCACGGGATCGCCGATCGCGTTCGCGACGATGGATCGTCCGCCCGCCCCGCATGCCGCGAGGAACGCGGTGAGATCATCGACGTCGATCACCTGGGTCATCCGGTCGTCGAGCGTCGGGGTGAGGACCGGCCGGTCGCCGGCGAGGGCGAAGCGCGCCACCCAGTACCCGAAACGGTCCGTGGGGTCGTCCGGACCGACGATGAGTCCCGGGCGCACGATGGCGGCCCGGTCGCGGAAGTGGTCGAGGACGGATGCCTCGGCGGCGGCCTTCGCGCGCGCGTAGTCGTACTCCTCCCCCGGGCGGAGCGGTTCGCTGAGCGCCGCGCCCTCCGCCGCACCGACGACATCGTTCGCCGCATACACCGACAGCGACGACACGTACGTCAGGTGACCGGCGACCGGCGCGAGCGCGGCGACGGCTGACGCGACATGGTCGGGCGTCGAGGAGATCTCGACCACCTCGTCCCACTCGCGCCCGGCCACCGCGACGTAGGCGCCCGGCTCTCCCCGGTCGGCGACGACGAGCTCCGCTCCGTCCGGTGCGGGCCGACCGCCGCGCGCGAGGCACGTGACCCGCGCGCCGGCATCCACCCAGGCACCCGCGACCCGACCGCTCAGCCAACCGGTCCCGCCCAGGATGAGGACATTCGTCATGCCGTCATCCCATCAGAGCGTCGGGCAGGATGACACCGCGTTCCGCTCTGGGCAGAGCGCGCCGGTTACTCGCGCAGAGTCGCCCCGAACCGCTTCGCCGCGACCGCGACGCCGGCGAGCTTCGCCTCCGTCGCCTCCGCCGCGGTGAGGGTGCGGTCGGGCGCACGGAAGCGGAGGGCGAAGGTCAGACTCTTCGTCCCCGCGGCGAGCCCCGCACCCCGGTAGTCGTCGACCAGGCGCAGCGACTCGAGCAGATCGCCGGCTCCGTCGATGAGCGCCGTGCGGACCTCGGAGGCCGGCATCGTCGCATCCACCACGAGAGATACGTCCTGCGTCGCCGCCGGGTAGCCCGACAGCGAGGCCGCCACGACCTTCTCGCCCGCCAGGGAGAGCACGAGGTCGAGATCGAGTTCTGCGACGATCACGCGTCCGGGAAGGTCGGCGCCCTCGGCGACCGAGGGAAGGAGCTCCCCGACGTAGCCGACCTCGCTCGCCCCGACGGAGAGCACGGCGGTGCGTCCCGGATGCAGCGCCGCACGCTCACCCTGCGTGACCTCGACCGCCACCCCCGCCGCGGCGGCGATCGTGCGGACGGCATCGAGCGCGTCGGCGAGACCGGCGGTCTCGGCGGCCAGGCCCGGCTGCTTCGGGGTGATCGCGCCCGTGACGAGCACGGCCACGTGGCGGTGCTGCGGCGGGATCGACGCGTCGAGGGCTGTCAGCGTCGCGGCATCGGGCCGCACCGCCAGCGGCGGAACGCTCTCGGTGCCGTAGGCGACACCGGGCTTCGGAAGGAACACGACACCGGTCTCGAACAGCGCCAGGTCGGTAAGGCCGCGCGCGACATTGCGGTGCGCCACGCGGAGCAGGCCAGGAACGAGGCTGCGGCGGAGGAACGGCGCCTGCCCGTCGAGGGGGTTGGCGAGCTTGACGCTCGGCAGGTGGGCCCCCGAGGCCGATCCGTGCAGGTCGTTCTGCTCTTCGGCCGTGAAGGGGAAGGACGGGGTCTCGACGTACCCCGCGGCGGCGAGCGCATTCGCCACCCGACGCCTGCCCTGCTGCGCCGCGGTGAGGCCGCGACCGGAGGGCGGGGTCGGCAGCACCGACGGGATGCGGTCGTAGCCCTCGATGCGGGCGACCTCCTCCGCCAGGGTCCAGGTGTCCGTGAGGTCGGGACGCCACGACGGCGGGAAGACGACCCAGGTGCGATCGTTCTCGCGAACCTCGCAGCCGATGAGCTCGAGGGCGCCGACGATCTCGGCCTCGCTGTAGTCGACGCCGATCAGCGCGGGGATGAACGGGCGCGGCAGCTCGACGCCGGGTGTCTCGATCGTGGCGTGCAGAGCGCCTCCGGCACGCGTGTCGGTGCCCCCGGCGTACTGCACCATGAGGTCGGCGACGCGTGCCGCGGCGACAAAGGCGATCGCCGGGTCGACGCCGCGCTCGAACCGGCGCGACGCCTCGGAGGGCAGCTTGTGACGACGGGCCGTGCGGGCGATCGATACCGGGTCGAAGGTCGCGGCCTCGATGAGCACGTTGCGGGTCGACGAGGTCATCTCGGTCGTTCCGCCGCCCATGACGCCGGCGAGGCCGATCGGCCCCGACTCGTCGGTGATGAGGAGGTCCTCGGGACTGAGCTCGCGCACCTTGCCGTCGAGGGTCTCGAGCTTCTCCCCCGCGGCCGCGCGGCGGACGGTGATGCCCCCGCGCAGCGTGTCGAGGTCGTAGCCGTGGATCGGCTGCCCGAGCTCGACCATGACGTAGTTGGTGATGTCGATGAGGATGCCGAGCGACCGGATGCCGGCCAGCGAAAGTCGCGCGATCATCCACGCCGGCGTGGGCTTGGTGGGATCGACGTCGCGGACGATGCGGGCGACGAACTCCGACGCTCCGACGCGGCCGCGGATCGGGGCCCGATCGTCGACGGCGACGGTGAACGCCGTGTCGTCGTGGAGGTTGACCTCGCCCCACTCGCGCGCACCCGGATCGCGGAAGGCGGCCCCGGTCGCGTGGGAGTACTCCCTCGCGATGCCGCGGACCGACAGCGCGTACCCGCGGTCGGGGGTGACGTTGACGTCGATGGCGGCGTCGTCGAGACCGAGCAGCGAGATCGCATCCGAGCCGACGGGGGCGTCGATGCCGAGCTCGACAAGGCGCAGGATGCCGTCGTGCTCGTCACCCAGACCAAGTTCCTTCGCTGACGCGATCATCCCGTCCGACACGTGACCGTAGGTCTTCCGCGCGGCGATCGGGAACGGGCCGGGCAGCACGGCGCCGGGAAGGGTGACCGGCACCTTGTCGCCGACGAAGAAGTTGCGCGCGCCGCACACGATGCCGTGCACGGCGGGTCCCCCGTCCGCGGCCGTCTCACCGTCGGGTGCGACCTGCACCTGGCACCAGCGGATCGTCTTGCCGTTGGACTGCGGCTCCTCGACGAAGTCGAGCACCTCGCCGACGACGATCGGCCCCTGCAGCTCGAAGCGGTGCACGTCCTCCTCTTCGAAGCCGACGCGCACGAGCGCGGCGAGCACGTCCTCGGGGGCGGCGTCGGCCGGCACATCGACATACTCACGCAGCCACGAAAGCGGGACGCGCATCAGACCACCATCCCGAACTGCTCGCTGAAGCGCACATCGCCCTCGGCCATGTCGCGCATGTCCTGGACGTCGCTGCGGAACATCAGTGTCCGCTCGATCCCCATCCCGAACGCGAAGCCCGAGTACTCCTCGGGGTCGATACCGGCCGCGCGGAGCACGTTGGGGTTCACCATCCCGCATCCGCCCCACTCGATCCAGCGCGCACCGCCCTTGAACGTGGGGTGCCAGAGGTCGAGCTCCGCCGACGGCTCGGTGAAGGGGAAGTAGTTGGCGCGGAACCGGGTCTTCGCCTCGGGCCCGAACAGCACGCGGGCCGCGTGGTCGAGCGTGCCCTTCAGGTGCGCCATCGTGATGCCCCGGTCGATCACGAGTCCCTCGAACTGGGTGAAGACCGGCAGGTGCGTCGCGTCGAACTCGTCGGTGCGGTACACACGTCCGGGGCACAGGACGTAGACCGGCAGGTCGCGCTCGAGCATCGAGCGCACCTGCACGGGACTCGTGTGCGTGCGCATCACGAGGTGCCGATCGACCGGGTCGACGAAGAACGTGTCCTGCATTTGACGCGCCGGGTGATCGGCGTCGAAGTTCAGGGCATCGAAGTTGAACCACTCGTGCTCGAGCTCGGGCCCCTCCGCGATCTCCCATCCCATGCCGACGAAGATGTCGGCGACCTGCTCCTGAAGAAGCGAGATCGGATGCCGCGCCCCGACCCGGGCACGCGCGGGGAGGGCCGTGACATCGATGCGCTCGGCCTCCAGCCGCGCAGCGGTCTCGGCCGCCGCCACCTCGGCCTCACGGGCCGCGAGTGCCTGCGCCACCCGTCCGCGGGCCTGCCCGATGAGCTTGCCGAATTCGGCCTTGCGCTCGGGTACGACGTCGCGAAGGCGGGCGTTCAGGCGCGACAGCAGCGACCCCTCGGCCGCGTGAGCGGAACGCGCCGCCTTCAGATCAGCGGTGCTGGATGCCGCGGTGATCGCGGCGATCGCAGCATCGACCGCGGCTTCCACTGCTTCAGGGGTGATCTCGGGTGCGTCGGACACGAGAGTCGAGTCTACCGACGGTGGATGCCGCGGCCCGCCGCGTCCTCAAAGGCCGGGCGCGTTCCCCGTCTGACGCGAGGACGCGTTCGCCTGCGCGACGAGGATGGCCTGGTCGGGATCGACGGCAGCATCGCCGCGCTTGGCCTTCCGCCCTCCGCTTGCCGTTCTCCGCGAGAGCCACCGCGCGAACCACGAGATCGAGAGGTTGATCGCGAGGTAGATGACGAGGGTGACGACGAAGAGCGAAAGAAGATAACGGTTCCCGTAGTACGAACCGAGGTTGTAGATCACCGTCCGGATCAGCTCGGGGTACGCCACGATGTAGCCGAGCGCGGTGTCCTTCAGAAGGACGACAAGCTGCGCCACGATGATCGGCAGCATCTGCCGGAACGCCTGAGGGAACTCCACCAGCATCCGCGACTGCAGCGAGCGCATCCCGATGGCGAGGGCCGCCTCCCGCTGACCGCGGGGAAGAGCGACGAGTCCGGCACGGAGGGCTTCGCCGATGAGCGTTCCGTTGTAGAGGACGAGCGCGATGACCACAGCCCAGAAGGCACCCGTGGAGGCCAGCAGCAGGATGAACAACATCATGAGCAGAACCGGCATACCCCGAAGGAACTCCTGAACGATCGCGACCGGCACGCGCACGACGGCGTGATCCGAGCTGCGCAGGAGTGCGAAGATCACACCGAGGATCAGCGCTCCGACGGCGGCGACGGCTGCGGCCTGCAGTGTGGCGAGCACACCACGACCCACCGAACCCCAGAACTCCGTATAGGGAAGAAAATCCCACCGGGACGGGTCGAG
Source organism: Microbacterium sp. AK009 (assembly GCF_013410955.1). Classification (GTDB taxonomy): domain Bacteria; phylum Actinomycetota; class Actinomycetes; order Actinomycetales; family Microbacteriaceae; genus Microbacterium. The sequence continues at coordinate 442,875 of NZ_JACCCG010000002.1, forward strand.
GAAGGAAGGCGTCTCCACACCCCCCGATACCCGAGGCGCCGCGAGAATCGTGTAGACCCAGACGCCGAGTGCCAGGATTCCCACGATTCCGATGATGGAGATGATCCGAGAGCGTCGCCGGGCCTTCGGGCCCGGGGCGTCGAAGAGGATATTGCTCATCGGCTCACCACCAGTCGTCGCTCGAGTTGAGACGCCAGGAACCCGAGCGGAATGGTGATCACGAGGTACAACGCCGCGGCAGCGACGAGGATCGGGACCACGATGTTGCCGAAGGCGTTTGTGAGTTCACGCGTCGCGGCGAAGATCTCCACGATGAAGAAGCCGCCTGCCACAGACGTGTTCTTCGTCAGCGCGATGAAGACGTTGATCAGCGGAGGGATCGTCATCCGGAAGGCCTGCGGCAGAATCACCAGACTCACCGTCTGCCCGAAGCCAAGGCCGATGCTTCGCGCTGCCTCCGCCTGCCCCACCGGCACGCCGTTGATTCCCGACCGAAGCGCCTCACTGACGAACGCCGACGTGTAGTACACCAACGCCAGGATCGCGAGCAGGAAATAGGGAGCGCGGACGCCCATCATGGGCAGCACCATCCCGAAGAACACGAACACCAGCGTCAGCGGCGTGTTGCGGGCTATCTCCGTCCACGCGGCGGAGAAGCCACGAAGAGAGGCGACCGGCGAGATGCGCATCGCCGCGAGAACCGTCCCGACGACGAGCGACAGGACGCCACTCAGTCCGAGAAGAGCCAGCGTGACGCGAAAACCGTCCCAGAAGGTCGGGATGATGATGCCCAACGGATCTTCCACCGGTCCCCCTCTCTTGGCCTCAGGAGATGCCCCGGCCGCGCGGGCGGCCGGGGTATCCGTGTCCGATCAGTAGCGGTCGACTGCCGGCGGCTCGACGAACTCGAGGATCGTGCCCGCCGTGGCATCCCACGCCGCCTCGTACGACCCGTCCTCGTAGGACTGCTCGAGCACGTCGTTGATCCAGTTGCGGAACTCGGTGTCCTCCAGTGCCAGCCCGATGCCGTAGGGCTCCTCCGTGAAGGGCTCACCCACGACCTTGAACTCGCCCTCGTTCTGCGCGGCCAGACCGGCGAGGATCACGTTGTCGGTGGATACCGCGACGACGGCGCCGTTGCGCAGCGGCTCGAGGCAGTTCGAGTACGTGTCGGTCAGGAGCACCTCGGCGCCCAACTCCTCGAGGTTCGCGGCCGGGGTGGACCCGGTAACCGAACACACGGGCTGGCCCACGAGGTCCTCTTCGCTTTCGATGTCGGTGTTGTCCGCGAGCGTCAGGATCGACTGGCCGGCCATGTAATACGGCCCTGCGAAGGAGATGACCTCTTTGCGGGTGTCGTTGATCGTGTACGTCGCGATGACGATGTCGACCTGATCGTTCTGGATGAACGGCTCGCGGTTCGCCGAGACCGTCTCGACCCACTCGATGTTCTCCTCGTCGATGCCGAGGTTGGCGGCGATGATCTTGCCGATCTCGACGTCGAAACCTTCGGGGGTTCCCGAGGGGCCTTGCAGGCCGAACAGCGGCTGGTCGAACTTGGTCCCGATCCGGATCGTGCCGGCCTCGTTCAGCTCGGCCATCGTGGTACCGGCCTCGAACGATGCCTCCGCCTCGGGCGTGACCTCCGGTGCGGCGGAGTCGGTCGGGCTGCCGGACTGGCAGGCCGTCAAGGCCAGCAGCCCCGCGGCCGCCACGGCGATCAAGGACAGTCGTGTGCGCTTCATCTCGGTTCCATTCCTTTGCTGTGCGGGACCGTTGTGGGGTCCCTTGTTTCGCGGCCGCGAAGGCCGCCGGGATCAGTGCTCCAGGATCTTCGAGAGGAAGTCCTTCGCCCTGTCGCTCGTCGGATTCGTGAAGAAGCGTTCGGGTGGCGCCTCCTCGACGATCGCTCCGTCTGCCATGAAGAGAACACGATCAGCGGCCTTGCGCGCGAACCCCATTTCGTGCGTGACGACGATCATCGTCATGCCGTCGCCGGCCAGCCCGATCATCACATCGAGCACCTCGTTGATCATCTCGGGATCGAGTGCGCTGGTGGGCTCGTCCATCAGGATGAGCTTCGGGTTCATCGCCAGTGAGCGGGCGATCGCCACGCGCTGCTGCTGGCCACCGGAGAGCTGGTTCGGCATCTTCTTCGCCTGATTGGCCACCCCGACACGCTCGAGCAGCTGCATGGCGCGCTCATCGGCCTCCTTGCGCTTCATCCCCCGCACCCGCATCGGGCCGAGGGTGACGTTCTCCAGGACCGTCTTGTGCGCGAACAGGTTGAACGACTGGAAGACCATGCCGACGTCCGCCCGCAGGCGCGCCAGCGCCTTGCCCTCCTCCGGGAGAGGCTCGCCGTCGATGACGATGCGCCCGGAGTCGATGGTCTCCAGGCGGTTGATCGCTCGGCAGAGCGTCGACTTGCCCGATCCCGACGGCCCGATGACGACGACGACTTCGCCGCGGTTCACGACGGTGTCGATGTCCTTGAGCACGTGGAGGTCGCCGAAGTGCTTGTCGACGTGCTCGATCACCACGAGGGGCTCTCCGCGACGAACCGCGATGTTGGACGTCCGCGGTGCCGCCGTGGGTGCATCAGATGCCATGCCTGCCACCCTAGGCCGACGGCCGCTCGCAGACCGGTCAGGTGAGCAGACCTTAACCGAGTTGTAACAGCCCCTGTTTCAGACCAGCTGACGCGATGGATGCGAGATCTCAGCCCTGCGCGAGCACCGCGCGCTGCGCGAAGGCGGTCTCGTAGAGGCACACGCTCGCGGCCGTGGCGAGGTTCAACGACTCCGCCGCTCCATAGATCGGCAGGCGCAGCGACAGGTGGGCGAGAGCGAGCGCTTCGGGCTCGAGCCCCCTCGCCTCGTTGCCGAACAGCCACGCCGTCGGCTCGGACAGCGACGGGCGGTGGGCGAGGAAATCCTCTCCCCCGACGTCCGCGGCGATCACGCGGACGCCCGCAGCACGCGCGCGCTCGACGGTCGAGACGAGGTCGACGCCCACGGCCACGGGAAGATGGAAGAGCGAACCGGTGCTCGCCCGGACCACCTTCGGGTTGTACGGGTCGACGGTGCGTCCGGTCAGGATGACCGCATCAGCGCCGACCGCATCGGCGGCGCGGATGATCGTGCCGAGATTGCCCGGGTCGCGCACCTCCTCGCAGATGGCGATCAGGCGTGGCGCGGCGGCGAAGACGTCACGCACCGAGGTGGGGGTCTGTCGAGCGACGGCGACGATCCCCTGCGGCGTGACCGTGTCGGCCATCGCGTCCAGGACCGCCTCGGTGGCGAAGGTCACCTCGATGCCGGCGTCACGCGCGGCATCCCGGATATCGGCGTGCTTCTCCAGCGCGGTCGGCGTGGCATAGAGATCGACGACCGTGTCCGGGCGGTACGAGAGAACCTCCCGCGCGGCCTGCGGCCCCTCGAGCAGGAAGAGCCCCGTCTCCTGACGTGCGCTGCGCTTGGTGAGCTTCGCCACGGCGCGCACGCGCGGCGAGCGCGGATTCTCCAGCACAGCCCCAGCATACGGGCGCGGAGCGCATGCAACAGGGCACCCCTCCTTGTGGAGAGGTGCCCTGTTAGGGATGCCGGAACTCAGGCGCTCTTGGGAGCGTTGACGTTCTCGGGGAGAGCCTGCTTCGCCGTCGCGACGAGCGAGGCGAAGACGGCCGGCTCGTTGACGGCCAGCTCGGCGAGCATGCGGCGGTCGACCTGCACGCCGGCAAGGCCCAGGCCCTGGATGAATCGGTTGTAGGTGATGCCGTTCTGACGGGCAGCGGCGTTGATGCGCTGGATCCACAGGCGGCGGAAGTCGCCCTTGCGCTTACGACGGTCGCGGTAGGCGTAGACGAGCGAGTGGGTGACCTGCTCCTTCGCCTTGCGGTACAGCCGCGAACGCTGTCCGCGGTAACCGGACGCGCGCTCGAGGATGACGCGACGCTTCTTCTGGGCGTTGACAGCCCGCTTTACTCTGGCCATTTCGTTTCGTTCCTAACCTTCGAGTCCGGGTGCTCAGCGACCGAGCAGCTTCTTGGCGACCTTGGCGTCACCCGGGGCGAGGACCTGGTCCTGCGACAGGCGACGGGTGCGCTTGGTGGGCTTCCCCTCGAAGTTGTGGCGGAGGTTCGCCTGCTGCTTCATGAGCTTGCCGGTGCCGGTGATCTTGAAGCGCTTCTTGGCACCCGAGTGGGTCTTCTGCTTCGGCATCTTCTCGTTCCTTCTGATCTCGCCCGGGGGCGGGGTGGGATCCCGCCGGAGCGGGAGTCTGATCCCGCACGGCGTGCGGGAAGTCGGGTTATTCGGCCGGCGCCTCGGCGTCGCTGCGCGGAGCGCGCGCGGCTTCCTTATTGGCGGCGCGCTGCGCGTTCTGCTCGGCCTTGGCCTCGGACTTGTTCTTGTGCGGTGCGACCACCATGGTCATGTTGCGTCCGTCGATCGTGGGGTTGGACTCCACGGTCCCGAACTCGGCGACATCCTCGGCGAACTTGCGGAGGAGGCGCACGCCCTGCTCGGGGCGGGACTGCTCCCGGCCGCGGAACAGGATCATGGCCTTGACCTTGTCGCCGGCCTTCAGGAAGCCTTCGGCGCGCTTGAGCTTGGTCTGGTAGTCGTGAGCCTCGATCTTCAGGCGGAACCGCACCTCTTTGAGGACGGTGTTGGCCTGATTGCGTCGGGCCTCTTTCGCCTTCTGCGCGTTCTCGTACTTGAACTTCCCGTAGTCCATGATCTTGACCACGGGGGGCTTGGAGTTGGGGGCGACCTCGACCAGATCGAGATCGGCCTCCTGAGCCAGACGCTGTGCAACCTCGATACGGACGACGCCGACCTGTTCGCCGTTGGGGCCGACGAGTCGGACCTCGGGAACGCGGATGCGCTCATTGGTGCGGGGATCGCTGATGCGGAACTCCTCTTCGGTGGCGGTTGGCATCCCGCGACACGGTGCGACGCGGGGCGATCGAAGAACCACCCACCAGCGACGGCGCGCGAACGCCGGCTTTCCGCACCCGGTCCGTTTCCGGCGACCCCGACCGCAGCGCGGCCGAGGCGGAGTGCTTGACCCGGTAGCCTGGAGCGGCAAGCGCGGGTGGGATGTGATCCTCTTTCGGAACGGAGCAGAACGCTCCGAGCCCGCTGAAGTCTACCAGAGAGTGCGAGCAGCCAGCATCGACATGGATACCCGAGACGATTCCGTGCCCGCGGGCGATTCCCGACCCGCGCAGTGGGAGGAGCAGGATGCCGCGGCGTCGGCGGCCACGCGAGACATCGCCGACGTTCCCGCGGTGGAGGTGATCACCACGACGGCGGTGCACCTGATGAGCGCGGCGGCCGTGAAGGTGGGCCTCGCCGACGACCCCGCCCGGCAGGTCGACCTCGACGAGGCGCGCAAGCTCATCAATGCCCTTGCGGGACTCATCACCGCCGGGGCCCCCGAGATCAGCGACATGCACGCCCGGTCGCTGCGCGACGGCCTGCGCTCACTGCAGCTGGCGTTCCGCGAGGCGTCCGTCATTCCCGATCCCATCGGCAAGGGACCCGGCGAGAAGTGGACGGGTCCGGTGACCTGATCCGGCCGGCCGGAGATCAGGCGCTGCGACGCAGCTTGATCGTCAGGGAGTCGACGAGCACGGCGACGCGATCATCGGCTGCCCACCGTTTGGCGAGTCGCGCCAGGACGGCGTCGAGCTCCCCCCGGTCCAGACCCTGGACCAGCTCGAGCTCGACGACGAGCTCCGGGCCCCGCAAACGCGCCGTGGGGTCCCCCGGCGCGAGCGAGAAATCGATGACCGCCAGTTCGCTCGCCACGCTCTCGCGGAGGCCCGCGTACACCTCGGGCGAGGTGTAGCTCGGTTCCCAGCCCTGACCCTGCGCGATCGCCCACACGGCCGGCCGGCGCAGCACGAACTCCGTCGGTGAACCCGGGTCGATCACGATGAGCTCGGTGTCCTCGGCGGCGACGGCGAGAGCGGTCCGCACCCCGTCAGCCGGAACCGGGCGGGCGGCGGCGTCCCATCGCGTCATGGCCTCGACGGAGGTGAAGACGGGGAGGACGCGTCGACCGTCGGGGGCCGCCACCGACACGATGGACAGCTCCTGCGTCTTGTCCACAGCCAGGCCGTGCGCACCCACGCCCTCGTCGCCCTTCTCGGCGATGAGCGGGATGAGGAGCCGCGCGGACCGGTAGGCGTCCACCACCGCGCGCTCGTCACCCTCGCCCCGCCCGAACGCCTCGAGGGCTGCGAGAAGCCGCGGGTCGGCACGGCCGTCGTCGCCGGCATGTGGGTTGGGCTGGAAGGCGCGCCCCTCCCAGGGCACCCCGGCCGAGTCGGCGGCAGCGGCGTGATCGTGGGGCGGGTCAGTGTCCGGCGACATCCAGCGCCTCACGCAGGGTGAAGGCCCCGGCATACAGCGCCTTGCCGACGATCGCACCTTCCACGCCGAGGGGAACCAGCTCGCGGAGGGCGGCGATGTCATCGAGGCTCGACACGCCGCCCGACGCCACGACCGGCTTCGGGGTGCGCGCCGTCATCTCGCGCAGGAGCTCGAGGTTCGGGCCGCGGAGGGTTCCGTCCTTGGTGACGTCGGTGACGACGTAGCGGCTGCAGCCCGCGCTCTCGAGGCGCGTCAGCACCGTCCACAGGTCGCCGCCGTCGCGCGTCCAGCCGCGCGCGGCCAGGGTTGTGCCGCGGACGTCGAGGCCGACGGCGACGAGCTCGCCGTAGCGCCCGATCACATCCGCCGCCCACTCGGGGTTCTCCAGCGCTGCCGTGCCGAGGTTCACCCGGGCGGCACCGGATTCGAGCGCGGCGTCGAGCGAGGCGTCATCACGGATGCCACCGGAGACCTCGACCTGGACGCCGCGGACCTGCTTGATGACCTTGCGCAGGACCCCGGCGTTGCTTCCTCGCCCGAAGGCGGCGTCGAGGTCGACGAGGTGGATCCACTGGGCTCCCTGGCGCGCCCAGTCCAGCGCCGCATCGACGGGGTCGCCGTAGTTCGTCTCGCTGCCGGCCTCACCCTGTGTCAGTCGTACCGCTTTGCCCCCCGCCACATCGACGGCGGGGAGGAGGGTCAAAGCGGGCGTGGACGCGAAATCGTTCATGGCTCCCTGACGGGTCGTGGGGCGCGGAGGGTCACCGCGCGAAGGCACGGTTTCAGAGGGTAGCCCTGCGAAGGCCCGTGATCCAATTGGCCAGCAGCCGGATGCCGGCCGCCCCCGACTTCTCCGGGTGGAACTGCGTGGCCGAGAGCGGCCCGTTCTCGACGGCGGCCAGGAACGGCTCCCCGTAGGTCGTCCAGGTCAGCGCCGGCTGGGGGAAGGGGTCGTGAACCTCGAGCTCCCAGCTCTTGGCCGCGAACGAGTGCACGAAGTAGAAGCGCTCGTCGGCGAGCCCGGCGAACAGCCGACTCTGCGGATCGGGTGTGACGGTGTTCCACCCGATGTGCGGGAGCACCGGCGCCTCGAGCTGCGTCACCTCGCCCGGCCACTCGCCGAGCCCGGCCGTGTCGACGCCGCGCTCGCGCCCCCATTCGAAGAGGACCTGCATGCCCACGCAGATGCCGAGGACGGGAAGCCCGCCGGCCAGTCGACGCTCGATGAGCTCATCGCCTCGCCGCGCGCGGAGCGCTTCCATCACGGCCCGGTACGCTCCGACACCCGGCACCACGAGGCCATCGGCATCGCGCACCAGTCCGGGGTCGGCGGTCAGACGGGCGTCGGCGCCGGCTTCGACGAGCGCCTTGACGGCGCTGTGGACGTTGCCCGACCCGTAATCGAGGACGGCGACGAGCGGACGGTCGCTCACAGGGCTCCCTTGGTGCTGGGAATGCCCTCGACCAGGGCGTCCCACGCCTTGGCAGCCCGGAACGCGCGGGCGAACGCCTTGTACTCCGCCTCGGCGATGTGGTGGGGATCACGTCCGCTCAGCACCTCGACGTGGAGGGTGAGTCCACCGTGGACGGCGAGGGCTTCGAAGGTGTGCCGGACCAGCGAGCCGGTGAAGTGGCCGCCGATCAGGTGGAGCTCGAATCCCGCCGGCTCGCCCCCGTGCACGAGGTACGGCCGCCCGCTGATGTCGACGACCGCGCGCGCGAGCGCCTCGTCCAACGGCACCATCGCGTCGCCGTACCGGGAGATCCCCGCCTTGTCGCCGAGCGCCTGTCGGATGGCCTGGCCGAGGACGATCGCGGTGTCCTCCACCGTGTGGTGCGCGTCGATGTCGGTGTCGCCGTGGGCGCGGACGGTGAGGTCGGTCAGGGAGTGCTTCGCGAAGGCCGTCAGCATGTGGTCGAAGAACGGAACCGTGGTCTGGATGCTGCTCCGACCGGTGCCGTCGAGATCGAGCTCCACCTCGACGGTGGACTCGCTCGTCGCGCGACGAAGCGACGCGGTACGCGCAGGACGGGTCATGCGCCCGAGTCTATCGACGCCAGGGCGTCCAAGAAGGCGGTCGTCTCCTGGTCGGTGCCGGCCGTCACACGCAGGTGGTTCGGGATGCCGACGTCGCGGATGAGCACGCCCCGGTCGTAGAGCGCCTGCCACGTCGCCGCGGGGTCTGCCACGCCCCCGAAGAGGACGAAGTTGGTCCAGGACTCGTAGGGTTCGAAGCCGAGAGCGGACACCGTCGCCGAGATCCGGTCGCGCTGCGCGACGATCTCATCCACCATCCGCAGCATCGTGGGGGCGTGCTGCAGGGCGGCAGTTGCCGCAGCCTGGGTCAGCGCGCTCAGGTGGTACGGCAAGCGCACCAGGCGAAGAGCGTCGATGACGGCCGGATCGGCAGCGAGGTAGCCCACCCGCGCGCCGGCGAAGGCGAAGGCCTTGCTCATCGTGCGCGAGACGACCAGTCGCGGGCGGTCGGGCAGGAGTGTCACCGCGGACGGGGCGTCGTGGGGTGCGAATTCCACGTAGGCCTCGTCGACGATGACGATACCGCGGGCGGCGTCGTAGACCGCGTCGATGACGTCGAGCGGCAGGGGTGTTCCGGTCGGATTGTTCGGTGCGCACAGAAAGACCACATCGGGTTCGGCCTCGGCCACCTGTGCGGCGGCGGACTCGGCTGACACCGTGAAGTCGTGCGCGCGGCTTCCCGTCTGCCAGGCGGCACCGGTCCCCCGCGTCAGGAGGGGATACATCGAATACGTCGGGGCGAACCCGAATGCGGTGCGCCCCGGGCCGGCGAACGCCTGCAGGAGATGCTGGAGGACCTCGTTCGACCCGTTGGCCGCCCAGATCTGCTCGCGGACGAGACCGTGGCCGAGATAGTCGGCCAGGTGCTCTCTCAGGCCCGTGAACTCTCGATCGGGGTAGCGGTTCACGTCGCGCAGCGCGATCGCCACGGCGTCGAGGATGTCGTCGGCCACTTCCGCGGGAACGGGGTGGGTGTTCTCGTTGACGTTCAGCGCCACCGGCAGCTGAGCCTGCGGGGCCCCGTAGGGAATCTGCCCCCGGAGGTCGTCGCGGATCGGGAGGTCATCGAGCGTCGCACTCACCCTTCCCATCGTACGGCGCCTCGCGCGTCGGTCCCCCGGGTCAGTCGGCGTACTCCGCGGGGATCGCCAGTTCCTGCCCGGCCGACACCAGACCCGCATCGAGGCCGTTCAGACGACTGAAGGCCGCCACCACGTCTCGGGGGTCGGCCGCCGGAGCCACTCGCTCGGCGATCGCCCAGAGCGAGTCACCCGCCTGCACCGTGACGGTGTCGAAGGAGCCCACCGTCGCACCATCGGCGCGAGTGGCGAGGGCCGACCCGCCGCTGATCATCGCCACGCTCAGCGCGACGACGGCGGGGAGCGCAGCGAGGAAGGCGAGAACACGACGCCCGCGCGCGGTCAGCCGCAGCCTCGTCGCGCCGCCGCCGACGCTGGCCATCGTGCCCGTCATCGCGCCGGACATGGTGTCCGTCGAAATCGTGATCGCGCTCATCGTGTGCTCCCGTTCCCGGCTGAGCCGGTGTCGTTTCGGGTCTGGGTTCGCATCCGCCCGTCGGCCGGGACCGGCGGATGCGAACCTCTCTTCCGAATCTATCTTCGATGTGAAATGCTGTCAAGGAGGTCGGAATCCGTCGAACGATCGAACGCGACACGCGAGCGACGTCCGGTGGACACCCATCGGAACCGGATACGGTTTCGACGAGGACACCTCACCACCGACCTCCGACATTCGAAGACGCGACGATCGCGCCGCGGGGGCCCGGGAGGATTCCGGGGAGACAGGAGCAGACATGAGCGAGCCGAACACCAAGCCGCAGACGCGGCGGCGCAAGAGCCTGAGCGACAAGCAGATGGCCATCCTCGAGGTCATCCAGCGCTCGATCGCCCGCCACGGCTATCCGCCGAGCATGCGCGAGATCGGCGACGCCGTGGGCCTGAAGTCGCTGTCGAGCGTCACCCATCAGCTGAACCAGCTGGAGTTGAGCGGATACCTGCGGCGCGACCCGGGCAAGACCCGGGCCATGGAGGTGCTCATCGACCTCCCGGGCACCGCCGCGGAGAACCCCGACGATCGCGCCCCGGCCGTCGGCGACGCCGCACTCGTCCCCCTCGTGGGACGGATCGCCGCCGGCGTCCCGATCACGGCCGATCAGCATGTCGAGGAGGTCTTCCCCCTTCCCCGCCAGCTGGTCGGCAAGGGCGAGCTGTTCATGCTGAAGGTCGCCGGCGATTCGATGATCGACGCGGCCATCTGCGACGGCGACTGGGTCGTCGTGCGTGCGCAGGGAACGGCCGAGAACGGTGAGATCGTCGCGGCCATGCTCGACGGCGAGGCAACCGTGAAGACCTTCCGGCAGCGTGACGGCCACACCTGGCTGCTCCCCCGCAACACCGCCTTCGAGCCCATCCTGGGCGACGAGGCGATCATTCTGGGTAAGGTCGTGGCGGTCCTCCGCGCAGTCTGACCTCTTCGCCTCCCCGGGGCATGGAGGCCGATCGCCCGCCGGCGCGTAGCGTGGAGGTCATGGTCGAGCCTCTCCCCCGCGACTCCGCGTCCACCGCAGCCCGCACGCTCCCGTTCGGCACATGGCCCTCCCGCATCACGTCGGAGGCGGTAGCGGCTGCTTCGCCCCGGCTGGACGGCGCCCTCTTCGTCGGCGATGAGATCTGGTGGGCCGAGACGGTCCCCGAAGAGCAGGGGCGGACGGCCATCCGGCGCTCACCCCGGGCATCCGGCGCGGACGGACGGATCGACACGCTGCTTCCCGCTCCCTGGAGCGCCCGCTCGCACGTTCACGAGTACGGCGGTGGAGCGTGGAGCGCCACGCCGGAGGGCGGACTGGTGTTCGTGGAGAAGTCGGATCAGCGGGTGTGGCTCCTCACTCCCGGATCGGCGCCCGTCCCGCTGACCCCGGCCGTGTCGGGGCAGGCGCTCGGGGGACTCCGTATGTCCCAGGGACGGCTGCTCGCCGTCCGAGAGGTGCACGGCGCGTCCGTCAGCCACGACATCGTCCAGATCCCTCTCGACGGGTCGGCCGCCGACGACATCGACCGTATGGCCTCGTTGACGGCGGGGAGCGACTTCGTCGCGCAGCCCACCCTCTCCCCGGACGGATCCACCCTCGCCTGGCTCGCGTGGGATCACCCGCACATGCCCTGGGACCGGGCCGAGGTACGGGTACGACGGGTCGACGACGCAGAACCTGCGGGGCGTCGCGTCGCCGGAGGCACGTCCGCCGCCCTCCAGCCCGAATGGACCGCCGACGGCGACCTGCTGTACGCCGACGACGCGAGCGGGTTCTGGAACCTCCACCGCCTCGCTCTCTCGGGCGCGCGACCGACGGTGATCGCCCCCGATGAACGCGACACCGGCGGTCCGCTGTGGGTGCTCGGATCGCGGTGGTTCGCTTCCCTCGCCGACGGGGTCGTGGCCGTGCGCACGCGCGGCCGGGACGAGCTCGTCCACATCTCGTCGGACGGCGTCGTCACCGTCATCCCGCTCCCCGCGGTCGGCAGCCTCCTCGTGGAGGATGCCGCCGGCACCGACGTCCTGGTGTCGGGGAGCCCCGAGGACGCTCCCGCCGGACTGTGGCGGATCGATCTGCGCGAGCCGTCCCGCCCGGGCGTGCACCTCCTCACCGGCGGACGCTGGAACGACGCGGACGTCTCGGCCTGGGTGCCCCGTCCTCGACAGTTCACCGTCGACGGTCGCCACGGGGTGGTGCATGCGGTCGACTTCCCGCCGACCCACCCTCAGGTGAAGGGGACGCACGACACCCTCCCGCCATACGTCGTGCTCGTTCACGGCGGTCCGACCGCCCACGCCGCCGGGGTGGTGAGTCCGAAGACGGTCTTCCTGACCTCGCGGGGAATCGGCGTCGTCGAGGTCAACTACGGCGGCTCCAGCGGTTTCGGCCGCGATTACCGCGAACGACTGCGCGGACAGTGGGGCGTCGTCGATGTCGATGACGTCGTCGATGTCGCCCGCGCCCTCGCCGCCGACGGCACCGCCGACCCCGCCCGCATCGCGATCGCCGGCGGATCGGCGGGCGGCTGGACGGTGCTCGGGGCACTCGTCGCCTCCGATGCGTTCAGCGCCGGCATCTCGCGTTACGGCGTCGCCGATGCCCGGCTGCTCGCGGCCGAGACCCACGATTTCGAAGCGCGCTACCTCGACGGCCTGATCGGGCCGCTGCCCGACAGCGAAGCGGTCTACCTCGAGCGGTCACCGCTGACCCACGCCGACCGCATCCAGGCTCCCGTGCTGCTGCTGCAGGGGGCCGATGACGAGGTCGTCCCGCCCTCGCAGTCGGAGGCCATCCGCGACGCGCTGCGCGCCGGAGGCGTGCCGCACGCCTACGTCCTCTACCCGGGCGAAGGACATGGATTCCGGCGGAGCGAGACCGTCGTCGACATGGTCCGCACGGAGCTCGCCTTCCTGGGCGCCGCCTTCGGATTCACCCCTCACGACGTCGCACCGCTCGACCTCGAGTCAGGCGCCTGACCGCGGGGACCCGAACGCCCGGCCTGTCAGATCCGGAACGGTGCGAGTTCGGCTGCGAGTCGTTCACCGACGTGCGCGTGGAGGTATGTTCCCTCCGCACGGTGCTCCTCGGTGAGAATGAGACCGGAGTCGTGCACGGACGAGACCAGGTCGCCCCGGTCGTACGGAACGACCGCCTGCACCTCGACCGCGGGCAGCGGCAGTGCCTCTTCGATCGCGGTGCGGAGTTCTTCGATCCCCTCCCCTGTGCGAGAGGAGACGAAGTGCGCGTCGGGCGCGAGGCCCCGCAGCACCAGCCGGGTGTCATCGTCGATGAGATCGGCCTTGTTGAACACCACGATCTCGCGCGTATCGCGCGCACCGACATCGCCGATCACGTCCCGCACGGTCTGCAGCTGCGCACCCGGGTCGGGGTGCGCGCCATCGACGACATGCACGATCACATCAGCGCCTCCGACCTCCTCGAGGGTGGAGCGGAAGGCCTCCACGAGCTGGTGCGGGAGGTTTCGGACGAAGCCGACGGTGTCGGAGATCGTATAGACCCGGCCGTCGGATGTCTCGGAGCGGCGCACCGTCGCATCCAACGTCGCGAACAGGGCGTTCTCGACGAGCACGCCCGCGCGGGTCAGCCTGTTGAGCAGACTGGACTTCCCGGCGTTGGTGTACCCCGCGATCGCCACCGAGGGGATCGTGTTGCGTTTGCGCTCGGCCCGCTTGGCATCGCGCGCAGGGGCGAACTGACGGATCTGACGTCGCAGGTGCGCCATCCGCGTACGGATGCGGCGCCGGTCGAGTTCGATCTTCGTCTCACCCGGGCCGCGTGAGCCCATGCCGGCACCCGCGGCGCCCACCTGGCCACCCGCCTGACGGCTCATCGACTCACCCCACCCGCGCAGTCGCGGGAGGAGGTACTCGAGTTGGGCGAGCTCGACCTGAGCCTTGCCCTCGCGACTCTTGGCGTGCTGACTGAAGATGTCGAGGATGACGGCGGTGCGGTCGATCACCTTCACCTTCACGACGTCTTCGAGCGCGCGCCGCTGACTCGGGGCCAGCTCGGCGTCGGCGACGACGGTGTCCGCACCGGCGGCGGCGACGATGTCGCGGAGTTCCTCGGCCTTGCCGCGTCCGACATAGGTCGCCGGATCGGGGTTCGGGCGACGCTGCAGCACACCGTCGAGGACGACGGCGCCCGCCGTCTCGGCGAGGGCGGCCAGCTCGCGCAGCGAGTTCTCCGCTTCCTCCTGCTCACCCTGGGGGTGAACGCCCACCAGCACGACGTTCTCCAGTCGCAGCTGTCGGTACTCGACCTCCGTGACGTCTTCGAGCTCGGTCGAGAGCCCGGGTACGCGACGCAGCGCCGCCCGCTCCTCACGATCCCACTGGTCGCCGTCCGAATCGTCGGAGACGACCGTCGAGGCGTCCTGGAGCGCCTGGGCGGGAGCCAAAGTGCGCGATGCGGCGTCGGGGAAGGTGGTGGTCCGCACGCCGGTGCGCGGCTCCGCGCGCGCGAGCACGCGCTCGACCGGGTCGACGGCGTCGTCGGTGGGGGTCTGTTCTGTCATGGGGTCCTTCCGGATGATCCGCGAATGTGGTGCAGGCGCCTGGCGGGACATCCGTCTGCGGAAAGGGATTCGTCGACTCTAGCCTCCCGCGTCGGAGACCACCTCCGCTACGCTCATGAGCCATGGGGAGCGACCACTATTTCAGCGCGTCGCCCGCCAGCCCCGAGAATCTGCGTCGCGTACGCGTGGTGCTCGCCGGCCGGGAGGTGGAGCTCACCACCGCGGGAGGGGTGTTCAGCCCCGACCGGCTGGACGGCGGAACCGCGGTACTGCTCGCCAACACGCCGCCCTCACCGCCGGGCGGCAATCTGCTCGATCTCGGGTGCGGGTGGGGGCCGATCGCGTTGTCTCTCGCGATGACCTCGCCGCATGCGACCGTCTGGGCGGTCGACGTCAACGAACGGGCCCTGGACCTGGTACGCCGAAACGCCCAGTCCCTCGGGCTCGATAATGTCAACGCCGTGACGCCCGATGATGTTCCCGATGACATCGCCTTTCGCACCATCCGCTCCAACCCTCCGATCCGGGTCGGCAAGTCCGAGCTCCACGGTCTGCTGGAGCGGTGGATCCCCCGACTGGATGAGCGGTCCGACGCGTGGCTCGTCGTCCAGCGCAATCTCGGGTCGGATTCGCTGCAGCGATGGCTGGCGGCGACACTCGAGCCGGGATTCTCTGTGCACCGGGCTGCCACGGGGCGGGGATTCCGCGTCATCCGGGTGCGCCGCCACGGCACGCCGCCGACCGGGGCGATCACACTCCCCTGAGTCGTCGCGATCAGGGCCGTCGCGATCAGGCGAGGGTGATCTCGCCGGTGAAGACCAGCGCGGCCGGGCCCGACAGCAGGACCCGCCCTTCCACCATGCGCACCGCGAGAGTCCCGCCAGGCACCTGGACGCTCCACCGATCAGGTGCTCCCCGCCCGGCCCAGTGCCGAACGGCGAGAGCGGTCGCGGCGACCCCGGTGCCGCAGCTGAGGGTCTCTCCCACTCCGCGCTCGAACACCCGCATCCGGATGATCCCCATCCCCTCGCGCACGAGAGGGTCGGCAGGGACGACGAACTCGATGTTCGCGCCGGCCGGCGGTTCGGGGTGGAGCATCGGGCGGGCGGCGAGATCGAGCCGCTCGAGCTCGCCCTCGGACTGCAGCGCCACCACGACGTGCGGATTGCCGACGTCGATGCCGAGCCCTGGCCGTGGGATGTCCAGTCCCCGCGCGCGCACGAGGGTCTCCTCGGGCTGCACCGACCACTCACCGAGATCGACCTCGTAGCCGAGCTCGCTGCGGGTGAGCGTCTTCGCTCCCGCTCGCGTGCCGATGGTCACGGGTCCGTCGAAGTGGGCGAGACCGGCGTCTTCGAGATAACGCGCGAAAACGCGGATGCCGTTGCCGCACATCTCCGCCGCAGAGCCGTCGGCATTGCGATAGTCCATGAACCACTCCGCAGCGGCGGTCGCCGCGCCCTCGGCAAGTGATGCGCTCCGGACCACGCGCAGGATGCCGTCGGCGCCGATGCCGAAGCGGCGGTCGCACAGGACCGCGACCTGGTCATCTGAGAGCTCGAGCCGGCCGTCGGGGTCTTCGACGATGACGAAGTCGTTTCCCGTGCCGTGGCCCTTCGTGAACGGCACCGCGTGAGGCATGACCCCAGCCTAAGCGCCCGCCGCGGGAGACTCCGCCCGGGGACTCAGTCCTCGATCAGACGCTTGCCCGTCGCCCAGGTATCGAAGTGCTCGAAGCCGAGGGCCTCGTAGAAGCCCTGGGCGACTCCGTTCTCCGGCCTCACCATCAGCTGCAGCTTGGGGCATCCCATCTCCAGGAGAAGCTCCTCGGCCCGCTCGACCAGGCTTCGGGCGATGCCCTCTCCGCGTCGGTGCGGGTCGCTCGCGAGGTAGTACAGCCAGCCGCGATGACCGTCATAGCCGGCCATGACCGTGCCGATGATGTGATCGTCGTCCGCCGCGACGAGGAAGAGCTCAGGCTGGACCCGGAGTTTGCGGCTGATGTCCTGGTACGGGTTGTTCCAGGGCCGGGTGAGACCGGTGGACTGCCAGAGGAGGACGACCGCGTCGGTGTCGCCCGGAGCGAAGGACCGGATCTGCAGGCTCATGCCATCGAGCCTGCCAGACTCTCGCCCGCCGTCGCGCCGTCCATCCACGAGACGTCCTCGTACCGGCGGAACCACGACACCTGGCGCCGGGCGTAGCGACGCGTGAGCGCCTGCGTCTGCGAGATCGCCGCCTCACGATCGAGCTCGCCGCGCACCTGGGCCAATGCCTGCGCGTAGCCGATGGCCCGCGGCGCCGTGGTGCCCTGCTCGAGGCCCGCGCGTCGGAGAGCCCTCACCTCGTCGAGCAGCCCCTCGTCCCACATCCGGTCGACCCGCCGATCGAGGATGTCGACCAGTTCGCCACGGTCTCGCTCGAGGCCAAGGAGCCGGGTGCGGGGGTACCAGAGCGTCTGCGCCGCGGGGAGCGTGCCGCCGTGGGTGCTGGCCCCCTGCGCGATCACCTCGAGGGCTCGAAGGACCCGTCGCGTGTTGCGGGGGTCGATCCGGGCGGCGGCTGCCGGGTCTGCGCTGCGCAGCCGGTCGTGCAGCGCGGCGGGTCCGTGCCGGTCGAGCTCGGCCTCGAGGTCGTCTCTCAGCGCCTCGTCGCGCGCCGGGAACCGGAAGTCGAACAGGACCGCCGAGACGTAGAGGCCCGATCCGCCGACGAGGACCGCGTCCGCGCCTCGCGCGTGGAGGGAATGGATGACCTCGCGTGCGGCGGACTGGTACCAGGCCACGGCTGCGTCGTCGGTGACCTCGAGCACGTCGAGGAGGTGATGGGGGATGCCGCGGCGCTCCCCCTCGGGGATCTTGGCGGTTCCGATGTCCATCCCGCGGTACAGCTGCATCGCGTCCGCTCCGACGATCTCCGCATCGCGACCCGCGGCACGCAGCGCCTCGACGAGGTCGAGCGCGAACGCCGACTTGCCGGTGCCCGTCGCACCGATGACAGCCCAGAGGCGGGGTCCTTCGGCAGGCGCCCGGTCGGACGGGGAGGCGTCGGGCGTGGTGTTCACTCGCCGACGCGGAGGGTGGGAAGACCCAGCGAGACGGGTCGCGGTGCTCCCGCGTCGACACCCGGGGCCGGCACCCCGCACGACTCCGCCTGAGCCCTGTCCCACGCGTCGCCCGCACGGGTGCGTCGGATGCGGAGCCGATCGCCGGCGGGTGCGTCGGCGAGCAGATGGAAGGGGGCCGCGTGGGTGATGGTCGCCGTCACCACGTCACCGGGACGAGGGAGGGCAGAATCTGCCGGCACCTCGAAGTGGACCAGTCGGTTGTCCTCGGCGCGTCCGGTCAAGCGGTGGGTGGCCGCATCCTTCTTGCCCTCGCCGCTGGAGACCAGCACCTCGACCTCGCGACCGAGCTGCCGTCGGTTCTCGTCGAGACTGATCCGCTCCTGGAGGGCGATAAGACGCTCGTACCGCTCCTGCACCACGGACTTCGGCACCTGGTCCGGCATCGTCGCCGCCGGGGTGCCCTCGCGGATGGAGTACTGGAAGGTGAAGGCACTGGCGAAGCGCGACTGCTCGACGACGCGGAGGGTGTCTTCGAAATCCTCGTCGGTCTCGCCGGGGAAGCCCACGATGATGTCGGTGGTGATGGCCGCGTGCGGGATGCGGGCGCGCACCCGGTCGAGGATGCCGAGGAACCGCTCGCTGCGGTAGGACCGTCGCATCGCCTTGAGGATGCGGTCGCTGCCCGACTGCAGCGGCATGTGCAGCTGCGGCATGACCGCGGGGGTCTCCGCCATCGCATCGATGACATCGTCGGTGAAAGCTGCGGGATGCGGGCTGGTGAAGCGGATCCGCTCGAGACCGTCGACGCCGCCGGCGGCGCGCAGGAGCTTGCCGAAGGCCTGCCGGTCACCGAATTCGACGCCGTAGCTGTTGACGTTCTGGCCGAGGAGGGTGACCTCGATCGCGCCGTCCTCGACCAGCATCCGGATCTCGCTCAGGATGTCACCGGGACGGCGATCCTTCTCCTTGCCGCGCAGGTGGGGGACGATGCAGAACGTGCAGGTGTTGTTGCACCCGACGGAGATCGAGACCCAGCCGCTGTGGATGTGGTCGCGCTTGGTGGGAAGCGTCGACGGGAACACCTCGAGGGCCTCGAGGATCTCGAGCTCAGCCTCCTCGTTGTGGCGCGCACGCTCGAGCAGGCGCGGGAGCGAGCCCATGTTGTGGGTGCCGAAGACGACGTCCACCCACGGAGCCTTGTCGAGCACCGTCTGCTTGTCCATCTGCGCCAAGCATCCGCCGACGGCGATCTGCATCCCCTCGCGGATGTCCTTCCGCGACTTGAGGTGCCCGAGCGTGCCGTAGAGCTTTCCTGCGGCGTTGTCGCGCACGGCACACGTGTTGATCACCACCACGTCGGCTTCCTCGCCGGGCTGCGCGCGGAGGTATCCCGCACTCTCGAGCGAGCCCGACAGGCGTTCGGAGTCGTGCACGTTCATCTGGCAGCCGAAGGTCCGCACCTCGTAGGTGCGAGCGCTGCCGTCCTGAGCCACGGCAGCGGGCGAGGGGGCGACCAGCGTGGGCGCGGAGGAGGGAGTAGACATCGTGCCTGCAATTCTAGGAGCCCGGATTATCCGAGCCGAAATCCCCCGGACCGCCACCCTCCTCGCCGGCCGTCACCCGCGCTCGCGTGCCTCCTGGAGGGCCGTCCGCGCCGCCGTGAGCGCCGAGGAGCCCCCGAATCCACGACGGGCGAGCTGGCCCGCGAGCCGTCGCAGAGCCACGTCGGGATCGAGCCGGACGAGGCTCCGCGCCTTCCCCCGGGCGAATTCCAGAGCCCGCTCGTCATCGTCGTCGGGCAGCTCCGCCAGCGCCGCATCGGCGACAGCGCGGTCGACCCCGCGCTGCGCGAGACGCCGGGCGATGGCCCGGCGGCCCTCGCTCTTGCGGGCCACACCGCTCCACACGACCTGCTCGGCGAGGCGGTCATCGTCGAGGTAGCCGCGCTCACAGAAGGTCGCGACCAGCTCGGCGGCCGCCTCGCGACTCAGCCCGCGTGAGACGACGAAGGCCTCCGCCTCACGGATCGAGAGCCCCCGGGCGCCGAGCCGCCGCAGGAGGGCCCGCTCCACCGCCGCCGGGTCGACGGAGTCCTCGGTGTCGGTGTCGGTGTCGGTGTCGGTGTAGGTGTAGGTGTAGCGGCTCGACGGGTCCGCAGGCGAGGTGTCAGGCGTCGATCCGGTGAAGAGCGGGATGACGGGGGCGAGGTCTCCCTCGCCCCCGCTCTCGACGAAGCGGACCATCAGGCCGGGCGACGCGCCGCGAGCTCATCGGCGACGGCGCCACCGCGGGGCTGGCCGATGCCGAGCTTGTCCTTGATCTTGGTCTCGATGTCGGCGGCGACGTCGTCGTTCTTGAGGAGGAAGTTCCGGGCGTTCTCCTTGCCCTGGCCGAGCTGCTCCCC
The DNA here is from genome assembly GCF_013410955.1 of Microbacterium sp. AK009. GTDB lineage: Bacteria > Actinomycetota > Actinomycetes > Actinomycetales > Microbacteriaceae > Microbacterium. The sequence continues at coordinate 462,859 of NZ_JACCCG010000002.1, forward strand.
GTCGTAGGTGTACCAGGCGCCCGACTTCTTCACGATCCCGTGCTCGACACCGAAGTCGATGAGGCTTCCCTCTCGCGAGATGCCGACGCCGTAGAGGATGTCGAACTCGGCCTGCTTGAACGGCGGCGCCATCTTGTTCTTGACCACCTTGACGCGCGTGCGGTTGCCGACGGCCTCGGTCCCGTCCTTGAGCGTCTCGATGCGACGGATGTCCAGGCGCACCGACGCGTAGAACTTCAGCGCCTTTCCACCGGCGGTGGTCTCGGGCGATCCGAAGAACACACCGATCTTCTCGCGCAGCTGGTTGATGAAGATCATCGTGGTGTTGGTCTGGTTGAGCCCACCGGTCAGCTTGCGAAGCGCCTGCGACATGAGTCGCGCTTGCAGACCGACGTGGGAATCGCCCATCTCACCCTCGATCTCCGCCTTGGGCACGAGTGCCGCGACGGAGTCGATCACAACGAGGTCGATCGCTCCCGACCGGACGAGCATGTCGGCGATCTCGAGCGCCTGCTCGCCGGTGTCGGGCTGGGACACCAGCAGCGAATCGATGTCGACTCCGAGCTTCTTGGCATAGTCGGGGTCGAGGGCGTGCTCGGCGTCGATGAACGCGGCGATCCCGCCGGAGCGCTGCACGTTCGCGATCGCGTGCAGGGTGAGCGTGGTCTTACCGGAGGACTCCGGACCGTAGATCTCGATGATGCGGCCGCGGGGAAGGCCGCCGACGCCGAGGGCGACGTCCAACGCGATGGAGCCGGTGGAGATGACCTCGACCGGAGCGCGCTCGTCACCGCCGAGGCGCATCACCGAGCCCTTCCCGAACTGCCGGTCGATCTGGGCGAGAGCCGTCTCGAGGGCTTTCTCGCGGTCGGCGGGTGATGGCATGGCGTGCTCCTTCTGCTCGCGTTCCGTCGCCTGTAGGCTGCCGCGCTCTGCACCGGATGGCGCGGATGCTGCGGCAAGGCGGAGGGGTCGTTCGACACGTTTCACGGTACGAGGGGCCTCCGACATCGGCCGTCGGCCCGGACCGTTCCGTGGATAACCACCGTGCGACCCCTGCTGTGCAGGAGCCTACGCCGATCTCGAACGCATCTTCGACGACACGCCGCGTCGATCAGCCGCGCCGCGGCTCCAGCCGTCCCACGCCGTACCAGCGCTCGGGCGGCACATCGGCCGCGGAGCACAGAGCACGCCACACCTCGCGCGGCGGCGTTCCTGCTGCCAGGGCCTCGGCGGCCGTGCGGTCACCGAGCTCCGACAGCACCAGGTCGGCCGTCAGCGAGGAACCTCGAGGTCCGAACTCCGCTTCGACCGCGCGCTGGAACTCGCTGCGCCGCATGAGTGCCCGCGCGTCAGCGCAGTGAGAGCTCGGCGTCCACGGACGCGACCAGGTCGTCGGGCACGACGTCGGGGAAGGCCTGCAGGCCCTCGAGGACGGCGATGCGATCACCCACTTCGCGCATGATGGTGGAGATCGGGACATCCAGCGCTTCGGCGACCGACGCGAGGATCTCGCTCGACGCCTCCTTCTGCCCGCGCTCGACCTCGCTCAGGTATCCGAGGGCGACGCTTGCACGACTGGCGACCTGGCGGAGGGTGCGCCCCTTCTGCTGGCGGAGGTCACGCAGGACTTCGCCGATCTCGTGACGTACCAGGATCATGTGGGTCCCCTCCTTACCGTTGATTCCGCCGCTGTCCGGGAGGACAACGGTACAACACCGATGCAGTCACACTAATCCCGTGCGCTGGGTGATGGGTGGGAATCACCGAATGTAACCGAGCGGAAACACGACATGTTCCCGATCCGTCGATCACGTCCGTGCCCGCACCTCGTCGAGGGCCCGGCGGACCGTCTCCGCGCGTATCTCCGCCCGCGTCCCGTGAAGATCGAGGGGCACCACGACCGAGGTGTCGGGGGTGCGGATTCCGACGAAGACGGTACCCACCGGCTGGCCGTCCTGCGGGTCGGGCCCCGCGACGCCGGTCGTGGAGACGCCGACGTCCGCGCCGAGGCGGTCCCGCACGCCACCCGCCATCTGGAGCGCCACTTCGGGATCCACCGCCCCGCGGGCGTGGAGCAGGGTGTCGTCGACGCCGAGGAGGTGATGCTTCAGATCCGTGGCGTACGCGGTCACTCCCCCGCGCACGAGAGAAGACGCTCCCGGTACCGAGACCAGGGCTGCGACGAGCAGTCCACCGGTGAGGGACTCCGCGACGGCGATGGTCCAGCCGCGGTGCGCGAGAGCATGCAGGAGAGCGGATGCCGCGGCATCCCCCTCCCCTCCGGATCGACCGTCCGGAAGGTCGGGGTCCCGGCTCGTCACGAGCCGCCCCGGGCGCGGCGCGCGCCGCGCACCTCGCTGATGACGTAGTCGATGCCGCTGGCGATGGTGAGGATCACGGCGATCGCCATCGTCACGCCGTTCACCCACCAGATCCACTCGCCGACGAGCGCGGCCAGCGGCAGCAGGGCCAGCGACAGGGCGACCGACTGCGCGACGGTCTTGAGCTTGCCCATCCAGGCTGCGGCGAGCACGTGATCGCTGACGACCATGAACCGGTAGACCGTGATCCCGATCTCGCGCACCAGCACGACGATGGTGATCCACCACGGCAGCTCGCCGAGGATCGACAGGCCGATGAAGGCGAACCCGGTGAGCACCTTGTCCGCGATCGGGTCGAGGAGCTTGCCGAGGTCGGTGACGATGTCGTGGCGTCGGGCGATCCACCCGTCGACGCCGTCCGTGGCGATCGCGACGATGAACAGCGCCGCCGCCCACCACCGCAGCGCTCCGTCCGCGCCGTCGTCGATGAGGAGCATCGCGAGGAACACGGGTGCGACGAGGATCCGCACCACGGTGATGATGTTCGGCAGCTGCCGCGGCACGGCCATCAGTCGCGCCCCGTCAGATCCCACGCGTCTTCGCCGGCGTCGGCGTCGACCACGGGAAGGCCCGCGAACTGGGCGTCGACAGGATCGACCTCATCCTCAGGCACATCCTCCCCGCGCAGCCTCGCGAGGACGCCCGGCAGCTGCTCGGCGGTGACGAGGACATCCCGGGCCTTCGAACCCTCCGACGGACCCACGATCTCCCGCGACTCGAGCAGGTCCATCAGCCGACCGGCCTTGGCGAAGCCGACGCGCAGCTTGCGCTGGAGCATCGAGGTCGAGCCGAACTGGGTGGAGACAACGAGCTCCGCCGCGGCCAGGAGAAGCTCGAGGTCGTCGCCGATGTCGGCGTCGATCTCCTTCTTCTCCGCCGCCACAGCGACATCCGGCCGATACTCCGGGCGCGCCTGCTGGGTGACGTGCTTGACGACCTTCTCGATCTCGGATTCGCTCACCCAGGCACCCTGCACACGGAGCGCCTTCGAGGTGCCCATCGGCAGGAACAGTCCATCGCCCTGACCGATCAGCCGGTCGGCGCCGGGCTGATCGAGGATGACCCGGGAGTCGGTGACGCTCGTCACCGCGAAGGCGAGCCGCGAAGGAACGTTGGCCTTGATCAGACCCGTCACGACGTCCACCGACGGCCTCTGGGTCGCCAGCACCAGGTGGATGCCGCTCGCGCGCGCCAGCTGGGTGATGCGCACGATCGAATCCTCGACGTCGCGGGGCGCGACCATCATGAGGTCCGCGAGCTCGTCCACGACGACGAGCAGGTAGGGGTAGGGCTTGAGCACCCGCTCGCTGCCGGCCGGCAGCTGCACCTCCCCGGCGCGGACGGCGCGGTTGAAGTCATCGATGTGACGGAAACCGAACGACGCCAGGTCGTCGTACCGCATGTCCATCTCCTTCACCACCCACTGCAGCGCCTCCGCCGCTTTCTTGGGGTTGGTGATGATGGGCGTGATCAGATGCGGGACGCCCGCGTAGGAGGTCAGCTCCACGCGCTTCGGGTCGATGAGGACCATCCGGACATCGGCGGGCTTCGCGCGCATGAGGAGGCTCGTGATCATCGAGTTCACGAAGCTCGACTTGCCCGACCCGGTGGAACCGGCCACGAGCAGATGGGGCATCTTCGCGAGGTTCGCCACGACGTACCCGCCACCGACGTCCTTGCCGACGCCGATGGTCATCGGATGGGTCGACTGGGTGGCCGCTCCCGAGCGCAGGACATCGCCGAGCGTGACGATCTCGCGGTCGGTGTTGGGGATCTCCACGCCGATCGCGCTCTTCCCCGGGATCGGGGCGAGGATGCGCACCTCGTTCGATGCCACGGCGTAGGCGATGTTGTTGGTCAGGGCGGTGATGCGCTCGACCTTGACCCCGGGGCCTAGCGAGATCTCGTACTGCGTGACCGTCGGTCCACGCGAGAAGCCGGTGACCCGCGCGTCGACCTGGAACTGATCGAGGACACCGGTGATCGCCGCCACGACGGCGTCATTGGCGGCCGAGCGTTCACGGTGCGGCGTCCCGGCGGCGAGCGCCGCGACCGAGGGCAGGCGGTAGGGGGCGTCCGACGAGGTGAGCCCGCCCTCCGTCCCGAGGCCGGAGAGTCCGGGGAGCTCGTTCTCGGCGTCGTCGGGAGCGGCATCGTCGCGCAGAGCCGTCGGCTCGCCGCTGCGGGGCGCGGCGGGGAGGGGCGGACGAGCGGGGATGATCTCGGTGACGGCGTCTGCGGGGGGCGCGACGGGTGTGATCGCCTGCTCGAAACCGCCTTCGGCCGCCCCGGGCGTCAGGAGCGCGGTCAGATCGTCCGAGGACAGGTCGCTTTCGACGTCCTTTTCCCGGCCGGTACGGTTGCGACGCCACCACGGCAGTGCGTCGGTGCGCTCGTCGTCGCCGTCGCCGTCGCCGTCGGCCTCATCACCGGGTGTCCCCGGTGCGCGCTCCGGCGCAGGGTCGGCGCCGAACATCCAGGCGTAGAGCTCTCCCAGCCGTCGTCCGATCCGGTTCGGCGGAGTCTTGGTGAGGATGAGGATGCTCAGGATCACCAGCAGGCCGAGGGCGATGCATCCCCCGACGTCGGTCAACAGCAGCGCGAGCGGCTCGCCCACCATCCAGCCGAGCACGCCGCCGGCCTCGCTGAGGGCGGGAAGCCCCTGCCGCGGTTCGGGGCGGCCGCCCAGGACGTGACAGAACCCCGCGACGGTCAGGACGAACAGGGCGAAGCCGATCCCGATGCGCCCGTTGTCATGCACGGACGGGGGATGACGGAACAGCCACCCGGCCAGCAGGATGAGGAAGACCGGCAGGATGAACGCTTCCCGTCCGATCAGTCCGCCGGCCGTGTAGGCGCTGATCGTACGGGCGACATCGGACCCGATGAAGAACCACTCCACCACCGCACCGGCGACCGCGAGCAGCACCAGCAGGAACGGGAAGCCGTCGCGGCGCTGGTCCTTCTCGAGCGACTCCAGCCCGAAGGCGCGGAAGAGACCGCCGACGCCGTGGGCGAGACCCAGCCAGGCACGCACGACCACGGGGGCACGTTCGGCGTCGTCGACGTAGGCCTTGGGTGCGGGCGCGGCTTTGCGGGCGCGCGTCGGGGCGCCCTTCGCGGGCGCTCGACCGCTCTTGGTCGGGCTCGAACTCCTGGCCATGGTTCGAGCGTAGGCGCCATCACCCGCCTTCCCCCGGAGCGACCCCCCGAAGGGGGACGTTCGGGGGCGGCCGCAGCTCAGCGCAGGCGCTTGACCATCGTGTCGCGCCCCATGCCCGACTGGGTGACGGCGAATCCCTCGGAGCGGTAGAGCGTCGCGGCGTAGTTGCCGCGTTCGACGCTCAGACTGAGTCTCGACGAGCCCCTGCTGCGCGCCTGGTCGGCGAGCTGGCGCAGCAGCTCCCGTCCCACGCCCTGCGCCCGCCACATCGGCTTCACACCGATGATCAGCTCGGGCACCCCGGTGCCGACGTAGCCGAAACCCGGATCGCTGCGCGGGAACACGCGATACCAGGCGGCGCCGACGGCCTCGTCGTGATCGGCGAGCGCCACGAAGCCCTCGTCGCCCGGACGCATCCATCCGGCCACGTACCTGCTGAACTCCTCGCTGGCCAGGATCGCGTGCCGAGGACGCGCGCCTCCCTGCCGCCAGTTCGCCGCCTCCACGACCATGTCGGCCAGGAACCCGCCGTCGGCCTGCACGGCCGGACGGAGGCGGTAGGCGGCGGGCATGCGGTGATTGTAGGACGTCGGCGCGGCGGCGCGCTCTCGATCAGGCCTCGATGACCAGCGGCACGATCATCGGCCGCCGACGCAGCGACTGGTTGACCCAGCGTCCGATCGTGCGCCGCACGACCTGGGAGAGCGCGTGGCTGTCGCGCACACCCGACTGCGCCGCCTCGGTCAGGGCCGCGGCGATCTTGGGCTTCACCCCTTCGAAGACCTTGTCGTCCTCAGCGAATCCGCGCGCGTGGATCTCGGGCCCGCTGATGATCTTCCCGGTCGCGGCGTCGACGACGATGATGACCGAGATGAATCCCTCTTCGCCGAGGATGCGGCGATCCTTGAGGTCGGCCTCGGTGATCTCGCCGACGGTCGAGCCGTCGACGTAGACGAAACCGAGGTCCAGCTGCCCGACGACGTCGGCGACGCCGTCGCGGAGGTCGACGACGGTGCCGTTCTCACCGATGATGGTCCGTTCCGGCGCGATGCCGGTGTCCTGAGCGAGCCGGGCGTTGGCCATCAGGTGGCGGTACTCGCCGTGCACGGGCAGGACGTTGCGGGGCTTCAGGATGTTGTAGCAGTACAGCAGTTCGCCCGCCGCGGCATGACCGGAGACGTGCACCTGGGCGTTGCCCTTGTGCACCACGTTCGCACCGAGCTTGGTCAGCCCGTCGATCACGCGGTAGACGGCGTTCTCATTGCCCGGGATGAGGCTCGAGGCGAGGATGACGGTGTCGCCCTCCCCCGGCTCGATCTCGTGGTCGAGGTTCGCCATCCGGCTGAGGACCGCCATGGGCTCGCCCTGCGAACCCGTCGACATGTAGACGATCTTGTCGTCGGGGAGGTCACGGGCCTTCTTGTAATCGATCAGCACTCCCTCGGGCACGTGGAGGTAGCCGAGGTCGGACGCGATCGTCATGTTGCGCAGCATGCTGCGCCCGAGGAGGGCCACCCGCCGACCGTGCGCCGCGGCGGCGTCGAGGACCTGCTGCACGCGGTGGACGTGACTGGAGAAGCTCGCCACGATCACCCGGCGCGGCGCCCGGGCGATGACCTGGTCGAGCACGGGACCGATCGAGCGCTCCAGCGGCGTGAAGCCCGGGACATCCGCGTTGGTGGAGTCGACCAGGAAGAGGTCCACGCCCTCCTCGCCCAGGCGGGCGAAGGCGCGCAGGTCGGTGAGGCGTCCGTCCAGCGGCAGCTGGTCCATCTTGAAGTCGCCGGTGGCGAGGACCGTTCCGGCCGGGGTGCGGATGGCCACGGCGAGCGCGTCGGGGATCGAGTGGTTGACCGCGACGAACTCGAGATCGAAGGGGCCGGCCTTCTCCTTCTGTCCCTCGGCCACCGTGAGGCTGTAAGGCTTGATGCGGTGCTCTTTGAGCTTCGCCTCGACGAGGGCGAGAGTCAGCGACGATCCGATCAGGGGGATGTCGCTCTTCAGCCGCAGCAGGTAGGGCACGGCGCCGATGTGGTCCTCGTGGCCGTGGGTGAGGACGACGCCGACGATGTCGTCGAGGCGGTGACGGATCGGCTCGAAGTCGGGGAGGATCAGGTCGACGCCCGGCTGGTGCTCCTCGGGGAAGAGCACGCCGCAGTCGACGACGAGGAGCTTGCCGTCGAACTCGAAGACGGTCATGTTCCTGCCGACCTCGCCGAGACCGCCCAGGGGCGTGACGCGGAGGGTGCCTGCGGACAGGGCGGGGGGATCGAAGGGGGTGGTGGGCATCTCTCGCCTTCCTGCCGCGCGTAGCGCGGCGGTCGCGGGCTCGTCGAGAGCCGCGGGGGGTTATCGCGTGGTACCCGACACCTTCGGCAGTGCGCCGCCGGCGGCGGCGTTGCGGTCGGGTCGGAAGTTGGAGAAGTCGGCGCCGGGAACCTCGGAGACCAGCGCCAGTTCGTCTTCGATGCGCGCGGCCTCCCATTCTTCGGGGCCGACGAGCGGCAGACGGACGCGGGGGCTTCCGATGCGTCCGAGCCCGTGGAGGATGTACTTCGCCGCGACCGTGCCCGGCACGTGGGTCATCACCGCACGGACGAGGGGCTCGAGCTTCTTGTGCGCCGCCGTCGCCGCGCCGAGGTCACCGCTGTTCACCGCGTCGACGATCACCCGGTAGGGCTGAGCGGCGATGTTCGCGGTGACCCCGATGAGCCCGGTGGCACCGATCGACAGGTGCGGCAGCACATTGGCGTCATCGCCGGAGAAGTACATCAGGTCGGTCTGGTTCAGCACGCGGCTGACCTCGCTGAAGTCGCCCTTGGCGTCCTTGATCGCCAGGATGTTCGGGTGCTTGGCCAGTCGCAGGATCGTCTCGTAGCGGATCGGCACACCGGTTCGGCCGGGGATGTCGTAGAGGATGACGGGGAGGTCGGTGGCATCGGCGACGAGACGGAAGTGCGTGAGGATCCCCGCCTGCGTGGGCTTGTTGTAGTAGGGCGTGACGATCATGATGCCGTCCGCGCCGGCGCGCTCGCTGGCCTTGTAGAGCTCGATCGCGTGAGCGGTCTCGTTGGAGCCGCCGCCGGTGATGATGCGGGCGCGGCCCGCCGCGACATCCTTCCCCACTTCGACCAGCCGGATCTTCTCGGCGTCGGTGAGGGTGCTGGTCTCCCCCGTCGTGCCGGTGACGACGATGCCGTCGGCGCCGGCGGTGATGCACGAGTCGATGTGCTTCTCCACGGCCGGCCAGTCGACCTCGCCGTCGGCGGTCATCGGAGTGACCAGCGCGACGAGCACCTGTCCGAAAGGATTGCCCGTGTGCGTCATGCCCCCAGGCTATCGCCCGCGGATGCGCGCGATCAGCGGCCGGCGGCCGTCGGAGCTGCGACGGACGCATGATGCGTGGTGCACGTGGCGACCCAGGGGGCCTGAGGGGCTCGCCGGGGCGGGTCGACCATGCAACCGTCGCAGCTCACCCGGCGAGGCGAGCGAGGATCGCCCGCTGCACGCGCGGCCAGTCGTAGATCACCAGTGCGTAGTCGAAGCGCAGCGTCTCGTAGCCCAGGGCCGCCGCCTGAGCGTCGCGAACGAGGTCCTTGTGCCGGAGGGACGGTCCCTCGTGGTTCTGCCGTCCGTCGATCTCGAGGATCACACGGTCGTCGATGAAGAAATCGACGACACCGACCGTATGCACGAAGACCTGCGAACGCACGGCGATCCCCAGGCGGTGCAGCCGCAGACGGACCAGGGACTCCAGTCCGCTGTCGGCGTCGGCACGCACGAAGTCGACCAGCCACCGGAACCTGGCCGACACCCGCGACCGCACCTCTGCGCGATCCGCGCGCGTGAGCAGCCCCTGCCGCAGCGCGGACTCCAGAGCACAGAAGAGGGCCTCGCCGCCCAGGCAGGGCGCGACCTGGACGAGCGCCTGCACGAGCGAGACGACGCCGAAGGCCGAGCCGCCGGCATCGCGATGATCGATGCAGCGGCACGACGAGTGGGGATGTCGCCGACCGCCCGGACCCAGCCAGACGTGCAGGAGGACGCGGTCATCGAGCGCCCAGATTCCGAGATGGCGGAGCGCGGATGCGCAGCACAGCTCTCCGCCGTGGGCGGCCGCGGCGAGCACGAGAGGCTCTGCGTCGGTCACGGCGAACACCCCGGGCCGAACGCGCGTGATGACTCCGCGGTCAGCGGCACGTGCGAGCGACGACCGGGTGGCACCGTATGCTTGAAGCTGCCGCCCGCGTGTGACACCTCCGTGCGAACGGATCACCCCTGCGATGGCATGTGCGTTCATGAGCCCAGGGTGGAGAGGCGCATCCCCGGCGCGGGGCCCGTCAACCCGAATCGTGGAGAAGGATCGGGCGCCGCCTGATGTGCAGGAGAGGTGATCGGTGACGGATGCAAGGCCGGTGGGGTGGAACGCGACCCGTGTGCACGGTGAGACGTCGCGACGTCACCGCGCCCTGCATCCGTCGCGCCGCGGGCGCGATACCCGTCGCCGTGAGACGCGCCGCGGATCAGCGGCCGCGGGACGCCGCCGCGGCGACCAGTCCGTCGGGGACCACCCGCGACAGCGCGACGAGCGCCTTGTACCGCAGCGACGGGATCGAGACCGCCCGTCCCCGCGCGACGTCGCGCAGCGATTCCCGGACGACGTCGGTCGCGTGCAGCCACAGCCCGGCGGGCACGCCCTCCTTGCCCGGTGGCATGCCCATCCGCTCGTGGAAGTTGGTGTGCACGAATCCGGGGCACACGGCAGTGACGGTGACGCCGCGGTCACGGTAGGCCACATTCGCCCATCGGCTGAAGCTGATCAGCCAGCCCTTCGCCGCACCGTAGGTGCCGCGCGGCACGAAGCCCGCCACCGAGGCGATGTTGACGATGCGGCCGCTCCCCCGCTCGAGCATTCCGGGAAGCACGGCGCGCATCAGTCGCATCGCCACCTCGACGTGGAGGGTGAGGTGGCGCGCTTCGTCGTCGGCGTCGTTGCGCTCGAAGGCGAGGGGAAGCCCGAAGCCCGCGTTGTTGACGAGGAGATCGATCGGATGCCGCGGATCGGCCGCCCGCACCTCGACACGCTCCCGGTCGGCGGCCACGAGCAGATCCGCAGGGAATACTTCGACGTCGGCGCCCGAGGCCCGGGCCTGATCCGCCACACGCTCCAGCGCCGCGGGATCGCGCGCCACGAGGACCAGATCCATCCCCCGGGCGGCGAGCTGCCGGGCGTACTCGGCGCCGAGCCCCGAGCTCGCACCCGTGATCAGAGGGGTCCGCGCCATCTCAGGGGGCCACCCGACCACCGGCGGTGAAGGCCGCGTGGGTGAGCGGCATCAGCTCGGCCCAGAAGGCCTCCATCTTCTCGGCGCACATCTCGATCTCACGCTGCGGGAAGGAGGGGAAGTGGCTCCCCTCGGCCTTAGTCCGAAGCGACAGGAAGTTCATCAGCGACCGGGCGTTCATCGTGACGTACATCGAGGAGTAGATGTTCAGGGGAAGCACGATACGGGCGACCTCCCGTGCGACGCCGGCCGCCAGCATCCGCTGATAGGTCTCGAACGCATCGACCGCGACCCGGCGGACCCCCTCATCGACGATCGCGTGCTGCTCGGGCGTGCCGGGGAGGAACTCGTAGGCGCCGGGCTTCCCGACCTGCACGAGGTTGCGGTCCTCGGCCGGGACGTAGAACACCGGACGCAGCTCCCGGTAGCGACCCGATTCCTCGTTGTAGGAGGCGATGCGATGCCGCATGAACTCGCGGAAGACGAAGATCGGCGCCTGGACGTAGAAAGTCATCGAGTTGTGCTCGAAGGGCGACCCGTGACGATCGCGCATCAGGTAGTTGATGAGGCCCCGGTCTCTCGCGGTCGCTTCGGTGCCGGCGGCGGCGTCCTCCAGGGTCTGCTCCCCCTGCGTCGACACGCGCGCCGCGAAGAGCACATCGGCGTCGGAGGCGCTGGATCGGACGAGCTCGACCGTCACGTCGCTGCGGAACTCGATCTCAGGGCTGGCTTCGGCTTCGGTCACGGGGAAACCCTATCGCCGCGTCATATGTCGGCGCGGAAACGCCCACCGTCCCGAGGTCGATTAGCCTGGTCTGCTGTGGATCTTCTTCCGGCGGTGCTCACCCTCACGGCGCTGCTCGCACTGACCGTCGGTGTCGGCCTGCTGCTGCGCTGGCGAGAGGGCCGTCCTCGGCACCACGTGGCCCACGAGGTCGTCGACCCTTCGCGCCTGGGCGCGGACGGCCTGGGCGAACAGGCGACACTGCTGCAGTTCAGCACCGAGATGTGCGCTCGGTGTCCCCACGTGCACCGGATGCTGGCCGAGATCGCCGATCGTCACGACGGCGTCCGGCACCTGGACGTCGACCTGACACACCGCCCCGACATCGCGCAGCACTTCCACGTGCTGCAGACCCCGACCACCCTGATCCTCGATCGGAACGGGGCCATCCAGTCCCGCATCGGCGGTGTCCCCACCCGGGATGTGCTGGATCTCGAGCTGGTCCGTCTGGCAGAGGATGCCGCGGGCCGCTCACGCACCGAGGAGAAGGCGGATGCCTGAGACCGGCGAGTCCCGCGGGATCGACGTCCGCGCCCCGCGGTTCGCCGCAGGGATCACCGCTGCGCTGCTGGCCGTCGCCTTCCTCCTGGCCCTCGTGAACGCCGACGCCGTGGGCACCCCCGCGCGGTTCGCGGACTCGGGCTTCCTCCTCACGGCGGTCATCTCGCTGCTGTTCCTGTGGGGGGTCGTCTCCCCCGCGACCGCACCGTGGGGCGTCGTGTTCCGTCGACTGGTCGCTCCCCGCATCTCTCCCGTACGGGAGCGGGAAGACCCGCGGCCGCCTCGGTTCGCCCAGGGTGTCGGCCTCCTCGTCACGGGCGCGGGCGTCCTGCTGCATCTGGCCGGCGTGCCATGGGCCCTGCCGATCGCCGTTGCCATGGCGTTCGTCGCCGCGTTCCTCAACGCCGCCTTCGGGCTGTGCCTGGGCTGCCAGCTGTACCTGCTGCTGCAGCGCGGCGGTGTGATCGGGCACCGTCGCGCGGCCTGACCGGGCGGCCGAGCCCGTCCGCGCGCACGTCGAGAAACCTCGCGCAAGCGGTCGCTCACCCTGCGCCCCGCCGTTAGGCTGACCGCGGGACCACGGGTCCCGATCGTCGACCGAGGAGGTTCCCATGACCATCACGAGCGAAGCCAGCACCGCCTGGAAGGGCGGACTCGCCGACGGGTCCGGGGCGGTGACCCTGGTGTCGTCGAACACCGGCACATTCGACGTCAACTGGCGCGCCCGCAGCGAGGGCTCCACGTCGACCACGACGCCCGAGGAGCTCATCGCCGCCGCGCACTCGTCGTGCTTCAGCATGGCCCTCTCCCACGCGCTGGGCGAGAACGGCACCCCGCCCGAGTCGATCGACACGACCGCTTCGGTGACCTTCAAGCCCGGCACGGGCATCACCGGCAGCCACCTGAATGTCAACGCCGTCGTACCGGGCCTGTCGGCCGAGGACTTCGAGCGCATCGCCCAGGAGGCCAAGGTCGGCTGCCCCGTCTCGCAGGCGCTCGCGGGGATCGAGATCACCCTCGAGGCCACGCTTGCCTGAGACCGCTGACGCCGGTGCGGGCGGCGGGGAAAGCACCGCCGCCCTGCGCCATGTCGTCATCTCCGGCGCCTCGGGCCTCATCGGCCGGGCCCTGACCGAGCGACTGCGCGCGGAAGGCGTCCGCGTGACCCACCTCGTCCGACGCGCGCCCGCGGGCCCTGACGAGGTCGAGTGGCTCACCTCCCCCGCGGCCCTGGACCCCGGCGTGCTCGAGGGCGCCGACGCGGTGGTGGGACTGAACGGCGCGAGCATCGCGCGCTTCCCGTGGACCTCGTCGTACCGCAGCACGCTGCTGTGGTCTCGGGTCACCCCCACCCGCGCGCTGGCCCGTGCCCTGCGCGAGCTCGGTGACGGCGCACCGGCATTCCTGTCCGCATCGGCGTCGGGCTATTACGGCAGCCGTCCCGGCGATCGCATCACCGAGGCCACCGGCCGCGGGGAGGGCTTCCTGGCGGACATCTGCGGCGAGTGGGAGGGTGCGGCCCGGTCGGCCGGCGACCGCACGCGCCTGGTGCTGCTGCGCACCACCGCCATCGTCGACCGCGGAGCCTTCCTGAAGCCCCTCATCCCCCTGACCAAGCTCGGGCTGAGCGGTCCCATCGGACGGGGCACCCAGGTGTGGCCCTGGATCTCGCTGGCGGACGAGATCGAGGCGATCCGCTTCCTCCTCACCGCCGACATCGAGGGCCCCGTGAACCTCGCCGGGCCCACGCGCGCCACGGCCAACGACATCGGATTCGCCCTCGCCCGGCGTCTCCAGCGGCCCTTCGTCCTCCGTGCACCGGAGTGGGGTCTCACGCTGCTCCTCGGGAAGGACGCCACGGAGGCTCTTCTCACCAACGATCAGGACATCGTCCCCGAGGTCCTTCAGCGGGCGGGCTTCGCTTTCCGTCATCCGACCGCGGAAGAGGCGATCGACGCCGCCGTTTCCGACGTGGAGTGACCCCGCCGCACACGGCGGCGACGGATGGACCGGCGAGTCAGCCCCCCGCGCGCCCCTGGCGCTCGCGGCGGATCGCCTCACGCACCGCCTGACGCGCGCGGCGCCGATCCCCCGCCGCGTCGTACGCCAGCCCCAGCCGGTACCACGCCTGCCAGTCGGCGGGGTTCTGCTCAGCGGCGTCCCGATAGGCCGGGAAGACCGCCTCGCCATCCTCCCGGAGGGGTCGTCCGCTGGGCCTGACCGTCACGGACTCGACCGGGAGCCCTCCCTCTGCCTCCAGGCGCCGAGCCAACCGCTCCGCGCCTATGCCGAAGGCGAGCTCTCGCCAGAGCGCCCAGGCCGCGAGCACCGGCAGCAGGACGAGTCCCACTCCGAGCGCGACAGCCACGGGGTCAGCGCTCACCAGCAGCAGCCACGCGCGCTGGGCGACCAGCGCGATGTAGAGCGCCAGGAGCACCGCCATCACGGCGACGCCGATCCTCGTCGTCATGCGCCGGTGACCCGCGCGACCTGACCCGGCACGCCGCGCTCCTGGATGTCGTGCGCCGCGTGCGGCCGCGGCACTCGGATGCCGATGTCGACGAAGCTGTCGAGCCCGACGAGAACGCCCCGCGCGTCGCGAGCAGCCCGAAGAGCCAAGCGGATGCCGGGGGCGTAGGCCGCGGCCGGGTCGACGGTGTCGTGGATGAGGGTCACCGACTCGCCCGGGCCGGAGAGGATGACTTCCTGCCGTGCGATCACCCCCGGGCGGCGCAGGGAATGGATGGGGACGCTCGCGACCTGCTGCCCACGGGCGCGCTGGTCGACATGCGGCGATTCCACCGGTCCCACGTCGCTGCGTGCCGCCGCGATCAGCTCGGCGGTGCGCACGGCCGTGCCGCTGGGCGAATCCACCTTCGTCTCGCGGTGCGACTCGACGATCTCGATGGAGGGGAAGAACGGCGACGCGGCGGCCGCCAGGGCCGAGCCGAGGACCGACCCGAGCGAGAAGTTCGGGATGAACACCGCGCCGGTGCCCGCCTGGTCGACGAGCGGACGGATGGGCGCGATGCGCTCCGCCGACCATCCCGACGTCCCGACGAGCAGGTTCATCCCACGCTCGATGGCAGCCCGCACCACGTCGATCGACACCGCCGGGGTCGAGGCGTCGACCACCAGGTCGGCACCGGCGAGCTCTGCGAGATCGGAGCGGGAGGTCAGGCGGCCGACGATCTCGACGTCGGGTTCGGCCCCGACGACCGCCTCGATGATCGAGCCGAGCTTGCCGGTGTGCCCCACGATGGCCACGCGCGTTGTCATGACTCAAGCCTAGGCGCGCCGGTCGTAGGCTCGGAGGATGGTCGACCTCACCGCGACATCCGTCGACGACCCCGCCGCACGGTCCCTCCTGACCGACTATTTCCGCACCCGCGCCGACACCTTCCCCGGTCACACCTACACCACGGTGTTTCCGGCGCCGGAGGTGTTCGAGCCGCCCCGCGGCGTGTTCGTGGTGGTCACCGACGACGCCGGCACTCCCATCGGCTGCGGCGGCGTCCGCGAGATCGCCGCCGGCGCGCTCGGCCCCCGCTTCGAGGTCAAGCACCTGTACCTCGCGCCCGCCACCCGCGGACGGGGATGGGGGCGGATGCTGCTGGCCGACCTCGAGCACCGCGCAGCGGTCTTGGGCGCGGCCGAAGTCGTCCTCGACACCCATCACACCCTCGCACCGGCCGCGCGTCTCTACGCCGCTGCGGGGTTCACCCCGATCGAGGCCTACAACGACAACCCGAATGCGACGGTGTGGCTCGGCAAAGCGCTCGGCTGAGGCCCCGCGCGGCGGCCGCCCGCTCGCCGTCCTGCTCGCCCGCCTGCTGGGCCGCTCGCCCGCCTGCCGGGCCGCTCGCCCGCCCGCTCGGATGCCCGACGCCCGCCCGCTCGCCCGCCTGCCGGGGCCGCTCGCCCGCCCGCTCGGATGCCCGCCCGCCCGCTCGGATGCCCGCGCGCCCACTCGCCCGCTCGCTCGCTCGGATGTCGCACAAAGCGCGATCACCTTCGGCCCGAAGCCGCATGTTGTGCGCCGCGCGCGGCGGGATGTCGCAGAAGATGCGGGATGGTGCGGAATGAGGTCGCAGCTCCTGGGACACCGGCGACGACCGGAGATACCGGCGACCGACCGGGCTCACCGGCGACCGACCGGGCTCACCGGCGACCGACCGGTCACACCGCCCGCCCCGCCCGCACCGGACACGCCGGCGACCGCCCGGGCACACCGGCGACCGATCGGTCCCGCCACCTGTGCCCGGTCAGACCGGATAGACCTCGGGAAGGCCGGTGCGCAGTTCGAAGGGCAGGTGCGCCATGTCGTTGTGGGACAGCACCGTCCACGGTCTGCCCTGCTTCTGGGCCAGCACCGTCAGTCCGCAGTGCGCCTGATTGAGCGTCATCCAGCGCCATTCGGGGGTCTGGAGCACCTCGCGGACGAACCAGGCGATGACGGCGTTGTGGGTGATGAGGAGCTCGTGCACCTCACCGCTCTTGCGGGCGAGGAACTCGCTCACGGCGTCGGCCATCTGGGCGCGCCCCGCGTCGACCTCCGCTTCGGTCACTCCCCCGAAGAAGGGCTCGTACACCGCCGGAGTGTCCTCGCACAGGCCCGTCGGGACGCAGTCGAACAGCAGCGCCGACGGTTCGGGTGACAGCGACGGCATCCGCTCCGAGACCGCGCGCGCCGTCTGGGCGGCACGCTCCAGCGGCGAATGCCAGACCGCGTCGAACGGAACACCCGAGAGCCGGTCGGCCAGGAGAGCGGCCTGGCGCCGCCCGCGGGGCGAGAGCGGCCCGTCGACGAGCCCGTGCTCCGCGTCCAGATGCTCGCCGTGGCGCACGAGGTAGAGGTAGTGCGTCACGCTCGCTCACTTCGTCGGGGCTGGGCGCCGGACGGCGCTCTCCCAGCCTACGTCAGCGGATCCCGCTCGGGTCGAACCCGGCCGCGCGTCCCGCGATCACTCCGCCGCGCGGGCGATCTCGGCGAGCTGGGCGCGACTGAGGTGGACGCCGACGCCCTGCACCAGCTCCTCGACGTGCTCGGGCGCGTAAGCGTTGACGATGGGCGCAGTCACCAGCCGCTGCGCGAGGAGCCACGCGACCGCGACCGCGGCATCGGGGAGACCGTGGTCGGCGCCCACCTCGTCGAGCGCGCGAAGCACCCGCGTACCGCGCCGATTGAGGCTCGCCGCCAGCTGCGCACCCCGAGCCGACAGCCCGCCGCGGGACCGACTGCGGTATCGACCGGCGAGGAAGCCGTGCTCGAGTGCGTGCGACGCGGTCACCGACATCCCCTGCGCGCTGGCGACCAGGCGGAGGTCGGCGTCGAACTCGTGCCGGCGCAGGATGTTGAAGGGGACGTCGAGCACCGTGAGGCGCGGGTAGCCGGCGGACGAGAGGATGCGAGCCTCGACCAGCTGCGCCGCCGTGTAGCCCACACCGCCGAGAGCGCGGATCTTGCCGGCCTCGACGAGCCACTCGGCCGTGGCCAGCGTGTCTTCCAGAGCGGTCACGCTGTCGGCCGCGGCGTCGAGCGTGAGCACGTCCACCCGGTCGGTGCGCAGCCGACTGAGCGAGGCCTCGACGCTGCGGACGAGGTCGACGGGGCCGAGGCCGGGATTGTCGGGGTGCCCGCCGACCCGCACCATGAGCACGACCTCGTCGCGCAGACCCCGGGAATGCACCCACTGGCCGACGATGTGTTCACTGCGACCGCTGGAGTAGGTGTCGGCGGTGTGCACGGCGTTTCCACCGAGCTCGGCATAGGTGTCGAGGATGGCGTGACTGGATTCGAGATCGACGTTCCAGCCGAATTCGGCGGCACCCAGGATGAGGGGGAAGATCTGCGCGCCGGCGTCGCCCAGCGGGACGCGGACTCCAGCGCCGACTCCGGGACCCTGCACGGGGATCGGCGCGGACGGGTGCAGCGCGGATGCGGGCGTGTCTTTGCGGCGCTGTCGTCGCGACGACGAGACAAGCTCGGTGCCTCGGTCCGACATACGCACCCCCTCACGACATCCTGTCGCGTGACGCGCCCCCCGACGCGTACTTCGAGGGTAGGGGGTGCCTCCGACGCCACCTGCCATTGCGGTGCCCTGTCGGTGAACTTCCCATAACGGTTTCATCACGAAACCTCGCAGGACGCGGATGCCCGCCCCTCACGAGGAGGGACGGGCATCCGTCGAGGGTGTCGCTCAGGCGTCGGCGGCGACCGGCGCAGCCTCGGCCGCCTCGGTCTCCTCCAGCACCGGCTCGAGCGAGAGCTTCCCGCGGTCGTCGACCTTGGTGATGCGCACCAGGAGCTTCTGGCCCACACCGAGCACGTCCTCGACGTTCTCGACCCGCTTGCCACCGGCGAGCTTGCGCACCTCGCTGACGTGGAGCAGGCCGTCCTTGCCCGGCAGCAGGGAGATGAACGCACCGAAGGTCGCGATCTTCACCACGGTGCCCAGGAACTGGTCGCCGATCTCGGGGTTGGTCGGGTTGGCGATCGCATTCACCTGGGCACGCGCAGCCTCGGCCGAGGGACCGTCGACGGCACCGATGTAGACCGTGCCGTCCTCCTCGATGGAGATGTCGGCGCCCGTCTCGTCCTGGATGGCGTTGATCGTCTTGCCCTTGGGGCCGATCAGCTCACCGATCTTGTCGACGGGGATCTGCACGCTGATGACGCGAGGCGCGGTGGGCGCCATCTCGTCGGGCGCGTCGATGGCCTGGTTGAGCACGTCGAGGATCGTCAGACGGGCGTCGCGCGCCTGCTGGAGCGCGGCCGACAGCACCGACGACGGAATGCCGTCGAGCTTGGTGTCGAGCTGGATCGCGGTGACGAACTCACGGGTGCCGGCGACCTTGAAGTCCATGTCGCCCAGCGCGTCTTCGGCGCCCAGGATGTCGGTCAAGGCCGCGTAGCGGGTCTGACCGTCGACGACGTCGGAGACGAGGCCCATGGCGATGCCCGCGACGGGCGCGCGCAGCGGCACACCGGCGTTGAGCAGCGACAGGGTGGACGCGCAGACCGACCCCATGGAGGTCGAGCCGTTGGAGCTCAGCGCCTCGGAGACCTGGCGGATGGCGTACGGGAACTCCTCGCGGGCCGGCAGCACCGGGACGAGTGCGCGCTCGGCGAGGAAGCCGTGCCCGATCTCGCGGCGCTTGGGCGATCCGACGCGACCGGTCTCGCCGGTCGAGTAGGGCGGGAAGTTGTAGTGGTGCATGTACCGCTTGTGGGTGACGGGCGACAGCGAGTCGATCTGCTGCTCCATCTTCAGCATGTTCAGCGTCGTGACACCCAGGATCTGGGTCTCACCGCGCTGGAACACCGCGGAGCCGTGCACACGCGGGATGACCTGCACCTCGGCGTCCAGCGGACGGATGTCGGCGAGGCCGCGACCGTCGATGCGCACACCGTCGGTGAGGATGCGGCTGCGGACGATGAGCTTCGTCACCGACTTGTAGGCAGCCGAGAACTCGATCGTCGCGACGGCCGGAAGCTCGCCCGCCTCGACGGCCGCGATGAGCTCGCCCCGCACACGCTCCTTGAGTGCATCGTCGGCGCTCTGACGCTCCTGCTTGTCGGCGACCTGGTAGATGCCCTTGAGCTCGTCGTACGCGCGGGCGGCGACGAAGTCGTAGGTCTCCTGCGAGTAGGGCAGGAACACCGGGTAGGACTGGATCTCCTTGGCCGCGGTGCTGGCCAGCGCCGTCTGCGCAGCGACGAGCTCCTTGATGAAGGGCTTGGCGGCCTCGAGACCCTGCGCGACGATCTCCTCGCTGGGCTTGGTGGCGCCGCCCCGGATCAGGTTCCAGGAGTGCTCGGTGGCCTCGGCCTCGACCATCATGATCGCGACGTCGCCGTCATCGAGCACGCGACCGGCGACGACGAGGTCGAAGACGGCCTGCTCCAGGACGCTGGTGTTCGGGAACGCCACCCACTGGTCGGGGTGCTCCCCCTGGCCGGGGACGAGCGCGAGGCGCACACCGGCGATCGGGCCGGAGAACGGCAGACCCGAGATCTGCGTCGACGCCGACGCGGCGTTGATCGCGAGGGCGTCGTAGAACTCGCCGGGCGCGATGGAGAGCACGGTGACGACGATCTGGACCTCGTTGCGCAGCCCCTCGACGAACGAGGGACGCAGGGGCCGGTCGATCAGGCGGCACACGAGGATCGCCTCGGTGGAGGGGCGACCTTCGCGGCGGAAGAACGAGCCGGGGATCTTGCCCGCGGCGTAGGAGCGCTCCTCGACGTCGACGGTCAGCGGGAAGAAGTCGAACCCTTCCCGGGGGTGTTTGCCGGCGCTGGTGGCCGAGAGGAGCATCGTCTCCTCATCGAGGTACGCGGCCACGGCGCCCTGCGCCTGCTGCGCGAGTCGGCCGGTCTCGAACCGGACGGTACGGGTGCCGAAGCGGCCGTTGTCGAGAACGGCTTCAGCGGCGGTGATTTCAGGACCTTCCAAGAGGTCTCTCCTTCTTTGTTTATGCTCGCGCACGCGTATCGCGCGCGAGGATGTGCGAAGGAGCAGGAACAGGCAGATCTCAGCGCGCGGCGTGGCCGCGATACTCGCCAGCGCTGGTCACCAGAAGAAGAGCACCCGGCGCGATGATCATCATCGCCGCGACGGGGATTCCACCTCAGGGGACCAGCTTCCTGCCGGCCTGCTCCGGTGTGCTGTGCAGCACGGTGCTCGTATGGAATTGAGCGGATGCCCGGGGGCAACCTTCCCGATCCTATCAGCGTCGGGCGCCGCGCACCCCTGGCGTGATCTGACCGGTCGTGCCTACGATGCCGACATGGAGACCCACGGCATCGGCGACTTCCGCGAGATCCACTCCGACGACGAGCGCCCCGTCCCCGTCGACGACGACGCCGAACTCGAGCTTCCGCCCCCCACGATCGATCCATTCGAGCGCGTCGAGGATGACACCGACGATCTCGTCGCCGAGGAGCGCGACGCCGCGATCGAGAGCGGTCACCTCGAGCCCTGATCATCCGATACGCGCGACGCCCCACCGCCGAGCGCGGTGGGGCGTCGCCTGGTGCAGGGCGTTCAGCGGCCGATGAGGGCGCGTCGCTCGTTCTCCCGGGCGGCTGCCCGATCGATGGCGGCGTCCTCCAGCTCCGCCACGCCGACCGCGTCGGGGGCGTCGGAGAGTCCGTCGTGGTCGTGACCGGCGAGGCTGGCCTCGTCGAAGGGCACCTTGCCCGCGAGCACGCGGCGCGCGCGGGAGGCGTCGAACTCCTTGGTCCACGCCCCGATCAGCAGGGTGGCCACGGCATTGCCCGTGAAGTTCGTCACCGCACGGCCTTCGGACATGAACCGGTCGATTCCCACGATGACACCGACGCCGTTGACGAGGTCGGGACGGTACGCCTGGAGCCCGGCGGCGAGTGTCGCGAGCCCCGCACCGGTCACTCCGGCGGCGCCCTTGGACGCGATGATCATGAAGACCAGAAGCCCGATCTGCTCGCCGATCGACATCGGCGCGCCCATCCCCGTCGCGATGAACAGCGAGGCCATCGTCAGGTAGATCGCGGTGCCGTCGAGGTTGAAGGAGTAGCCGGTGGGCACGGTGATGCCGACGACGGGCTTGGAGACCCCGAGGTGCTCCATCTTGGCGATCAGTCGCGGCAGCGCCGACTCCGAGGACGACGTGCCGACGATCAGCAGGTACTCGCGGCCCAGGTACTTCATGAGGCTGAACAGATTGACCCGCGTCACCGCCCACAGAAGCGTTCCGAGGATGACGACGATGAAGATCGCGCAGGTGATGTAGAAGGCGATCATGAGCGTGCCCAGGGCGATGATGGCCCCCACCCCGGTGGCTCCCACCACCGCGGCGATCGCGCCGAACGCACCGAGCGGAGCGAGCCACAGGATCATGCCGAGAATGCGGAACACCAGCGCCTGGAGGCTCTTCACCGCGTTCATGATCGGCGCCGCCTTCTCGCCCATCTGCTGCAGGGCGAAACCGACCAGCAGTGCGATGAACAGCACCTGGAGCACGTTCTCACCGGTGAAGGCCGAGAAGAAGGTCGTCGGGATGATGCCGAGGATGAACTCCTCGGTGGTCTTCGCCTCGGCGGTGGACTCGTAGCTGGCTCCTGCCATGTCCAGTCCTGTACCGGGGTGGATGAGGTTGCCGACCACCAGGCCGATCGCGAGCGCGAAGGTGGACATCACCATGAAGTACGCCAGCGCCAAACCGCCGATCTTGCCGACCGTCGCGGCCTTCGCGATCGAGCCGACTCCCACGACGATGGTGCAGAAGATGATGGGGGCGATCATCATCTTGATGAGCGACACGAACGCCGCCCCCAGGGGCTTGAGAGCCATGCCGAACTCGGGCCAGACGAGCCCGACGATCGCCCCCAGGACGACGGCGGCGATGACGGAGACGTACAGCCACGTGTGCTTGTCCCAGGCCTGCTTGCCCCGACGGGCGGAGAACCGGGGAAGAGTGAAAGTGGTCGTGCGTGGTGAGAGAGCCATCATCGCCTCCAGGGAACGGTCGTTGTCCACATCGACGCGGATCGTCCGCGTCAGTGGTCAGACTCGTCGCGACCGAGGCCCGGGGTCGATTTGTGGTCGTATTGGTCGCCGCGCGAGCGACACGATCGACGGCAGGATGGAGGCACGCGGCGATCGATGAGGAGTGCCATGCCACGACGGCCAGCCCCGGCGAGCGCGGCGTCGCGCGTGTTCGCGGCGGTCGCGGCATCCGTCGTGGCGATCGTCGTGATCCTCGCCGGCGTCCTGGTGCTCGATGCGCAGGGCTCGGAGAGGTCGGAGGCCGAGGAGGTGACCCGCACCGTGGCGACGACCCTCTCCGCCCTCCCCGAGGTGGAGGCCGCTGTCGGGGAGCCCGAGGCCAGCACTGTGCTCCAGCCGATCGCGGAGCGGATCATGCGGGAATCGGATCTCGATTTCGTCGTCATCATGACAGCAGAGGGGACCCGCCTCACGCACCCCGATCCGGGGGAGATCGGTCGTGCCTACCTCGGCACCATGCCTGCGGAGCCCGCGACTCTGACCGAGGAGTTCGTGGGCACCCTCGGACCCTCGGTGCGGACGATCTCGCCCATCATCTCCGAGGGGCGCCTGGTGGGGTGGGTGGCCGTGGGGGTCACGCTCGGCAGCATCTGGGCTGAGATCCTCTCCCGCCTGCCGTTCGTGCTCGGCATCGCGCTGCTGCTGCTGGCGGCCGGTCTCGTGGGTGCCGTCGTGGCCCGGCGACAGCTGCGCCGGATGGCCGGCGACCTCCCCGCGGGGACGATCCGCGACGCGGTGGCGTCGTACGAGTCGGTGCGCACCCTCGGCGAGGCGCTGCGGGCCCAGACCCACGAGCACGGGAACCGGATGCACACCGCCGTGTCGCTGCTCGAACTCGGCCGCACCGAGGAAGCGGTGGAGATCCTCACCGAGACCTCGCGCCAGAGCCAGTCGCTCGTCGACCAGGTCGCCGCACGTCGGGACGGCGACCCCACCGTCGGTGCCCTGCTGCTGGGCAAGGCCGCCCAGGCTCGCGAGCGCACCGTCGCCTGGGACGCCCGGATCTCCCCCGACGCACCGCGGAGCACCCTGACCCCGATCGACGCCGTCTCGGTGGTGGGAAACCTCATCGACAACGCCGTCGACGCCGCGGCCACCGGGCCGACGCCCCGCTGGGTGCGCGTGGAGTTCGACCCTCTTCCCGACGGCGCGTTGCGGATCCGCGTCGCCGACAGCGGCACCGGGATCGATCCCGCCGATCGCGAGCGGATCTTCGCACACGGCTTCTCCACGAAGCCCGCCGGCGCCGAGGGCCGTGGGGTGGGCCTCGCCCTGGTGCGCGCCATCGTCGACGGTGCGGGCGGCAGCATCCGGATCACCGATCACCCGACCACGTTCGAGGTCGTCCTGCCGGGGCGGACGCGATGATCGGCGTGCTGCTGGTGGACGATGACCCCCTCACCATCGAGGTGCATCGTCGCCACCTGGAGCGCATCGACGGATTCGACGTCGTCGGGGAGTGTCATGACGCCAGATCGGCGGTGAGCGCGATCCTCGAGGCGGCCCCGGGCGCGATCGACCTGGTGCTCCTGGACGTCACGATGCCCGACGGCACCGGGGTCGACGTCCTGCGGCATGTCCGCGCGCGCGGCGACGCGGTCGATGTGATCGCGGTCACCGGCGTCCGCGACGCCGACATCGTGCGGCAGATGGTGGCCCTGGGCGTGACGCAGTATCTCGTGAAGCCGTTCACGTTCGCGGTGTTCTCCGACCGGCTCCGGCAGTACGTCGACTTCCGGCGCAGGGCATCGGATGCCGCGGGCCCGGCGACCCAGGAGGAGATCGACGCGCTCCTTGGGGCCCTCCGTCCCCCGGCGGGGACCGTGCTTCCCAAGGGCCTGTCGGCGGAAAGCCTCGAACGGATCGCGCATGCCGTGCGTGTCGGCGGTCCGCTCTCGGCCGTGGAGGCCGCCGTGCAGACGGGTCTGTCGCGAGTGTCGGCGCGTCGGTATCTCGAGCACCTCGTCGACGCCGGACGCGTCGACCGGATCCCCCGCTACCACGGGCGAGGACGGCCCGAGTCGGAGTACCGGTGGCGCAGCTGACTAGGGCGAGTCGATCAGACGCGCCGGAGCGGTGCCGCCACCCCCGACGAGCACGTAATCGGCGTGCTTGGCGCTGAGACCGTCGCCGGCGGTCCTCCCCCGCAGGCGCCGCCAGATCCACGGCAGCGCATCGCGACGCAGCCAACTCCCGACGGCGGGTGGGTCGTCGTCGGCGTGGAGCGCGGCATCGAGTCTGCCGAGGGCTTCGGCGTCGGGCACCCCGAGCGTCTCGGCGGCCCGATAGGCCAGGAACCGGTGCCCGCTCGAGCGCAGGTGCACCCTGTCGACCGCCCAGAAGGCGACGTCGCCGATCGCGGGGTGCGCGTCGAGGTCCAGGAGCATCGCTCCCGTCTCCCCTGCCACCCGCCGCATCTCCCCGGCGTACCGGGCGAACCGACGCGAGAACACGCGCGCGCCCGGCCGGCGCGGGAGGAACGGTGTCACGAGCAGCACGTCGATTCCCGCATCCCGCAGGAGCCGCACCGAGACCGCGACGTCGTCGGCGAGGTCGGCGGGGTCGCGGCGGGTCCCGACGAGATCGTTCGCGCCGATGAGGATCGAGACGAGGTCGGGTCTCAGCGCCAGCGCCTGAGGCACCTGCACCGCCGCGATGTCGCGGACGCGGCGGCTGCGAACGGCGAGGTTGGCGTAATGCAGAGGCTCGGTCGCGCCCGCACCCTGTGAGCGGGCCAGCAGCTCCGCCAGGCGATCCGCCCACCCTCGGAACTGTCCCGACGGCATGCGCGAGGCGTCGCACAGCCCCTCGGTGAGAGAGTCGCCGAGGGCGACGAAGCGGCGCCAGCGCGGGGTGGCCACGAGCGGCGCCGGCGAGGCGTCGGGGCGCCCGAGGCCGCGGACGACCTGCGCGGCATCGATCGGGCGGAGCCGTCGCGCCTCGCCGTAGTGCTCCAGCAGCTGCGCGCAGAGCGCCTCCCAGCTGCGGGTGCGGACGGCCTCTCCGGCGGCGGCTGCGAACGCCGCGCGCTTCGCGCCGTCGCCGACGAGGTCCGCCACGCGGGCGCGGAGGTCGTCGAGATCGCCGGGGCGATAGAGCCAGCCATCGACGCTCGAACGCACGAGATCCACCGGCCCGCCGGTGCCCGTGGCGACGACCGGGACGCCACTGGCGAGGGCCTCCTGGATCGTCTGACCGAACGTCTCACTCTCCCCCGGGTGGACGAACACGTCGAAGCTCGCCAGCGCCCGCGCGAGCTCGGTGCCACGCAGATGTCCGGTGAAGACCGCTTCGGGCAGCGACTTCTCCAGCGCCTCACGCGACGGCCCGTCGCCGACGATCACCACGGTGGTTCCCGGGACGTCGTGGAGGACGCGGAGGTCGGCCACCTGCTTCTCGGGAGCGAGGCGACCGACGTACCCGACGATGGTCCGTCCCGGAGCGACCTCCGCCCGCCAGCTTTCGCTCCGCCGCGACGGGTGGAAGAGGTCGGTGTCCACCCCACGGCCCCATCGGCGCACCCGGTCCACGCCCAGCTCGGCCAGCTGCGTCATCGAGGCGGTGGAGGGGGCGAGGGTCAGGGTAGCCCTCCGGTGCAGCCGCGTGACGTGGGAGCGGACCAGGGCGGTGGCCCGCGGCATCCCGTACTTCTCGGCGTAGGCGACCACATCGGTCTGGTAGATCGCCAGGGTCGGGGCCCCCACCGCCTCGGCGGCGATCACCCCCTGCCAGCCGAGCACGAAGGGGGACGCCAGGTGGACGACGTCGGGCCGGAAGGTGCGCAGGATGCCCGCGAGACGCGCAGCACGGGCGAAGACGACGCGCACCTCGGGGTAGGACGGCAGCGGCACCGAGCGCAGCAGCCGCGCATCCGCACCGCGCAGGCTCGCGACGACCGTCTCATCGGAGGCGTCCCCGGCGCTCGGGGCGATGACGAGCGTCTCGTGCCCTGCCGCCGACAGATGGCGGAGGATCTGCAGCACGGATCCGGTGACCCCGTTCATATGGGGAAGGAAGGACTCGGCGATGACCGCGACTCTCACGCATCCACCATCGCGCGCGCCGGTGCCCGAACGGATGCCGCGGCGCACCCCGTCGCCGAGAATTCACCGTCCGCACCGCCGCCCGTCACCGGTCGTCCCCCGTTCGGTCGCCGTTCACCGGCCGCTGGTACCCACGGAGGTGTGATCGACGATCTGCTGGCCGGTGTCTCGGAGAGCCCCTGGGCGCTCGTGGTGATGGCGGCGCTCGTGCTGGGCGACGCCTTCCTCGTCGTCGTCCCCGGCGAGGTCGCCGTCACCGCCCTGGGCGCCCTCGCCGTCACGCACGGCGCTCCCCCGCTCCTCGCGGTCGTCGCCGTGGCGACGATCGCCGCCCTCGCCGGCGACACGCTCTGCTACCTCATCGGGCGCACGATCGGCCTGGAGCGGTGGCGGTGGATGCGCGGACGGCGGGTCCGCGCGGCCCTCGGGCTCGTCGGCGATCGGCTGCGGCGACGCACGGCGGTCGTCCTCTTCAGCGCGCGCTTCGTCCCCTTCGCGCGCCTGGCGGTGAACCTCACCGCCGGGGCGTCGCGGGTGCCGGCGCCACGCTACCTGCTCGTGGCGGGCCTGGCCGCGCTCGGCTGGGCGGTGTATCAGTCTCTCGTGGGAGCGATCGTGGCGGCCGTCGTTCCCGGGGGGCCGGTCGTGGCGGTCGTGGTCTCGGTGGCGGTCGCCCTGCTCCTCGGTCTTCTCATCGATCGGCTGCTCGCCCGTCGCACCCTCCCCCCGGCCGAGTGATCCACGCCGTCACCCGAGCGCGAGCGTCTGCCGGGCAGCATCCGCCAATGCCCTGCCGTAGTGGCGACCGTGCCCGGCGGCGTGGACGGCCAGCGGATGGAGCTGATGAAGCGGGAGGCGGCTCCGCCACCCGCTGGTGAGTGGATGGCGCTCCTCATAACCGGCGACGATGTCGTCGAGGAACGGGCAGCCGAAGAGATCGAGCATCGCCAGGTCGGTTTCGCGGTGCCCGCCGTGGGCTGCGGGATCGATGAGGACGACGCCCGCGGGTGTCCACAGCACGTTCCCGTGCCAGAGGTCGCCGTGCAGGCGCGCCGGCGCCTCCCCGTCGTCGAACGCCCCGGCAGCGATCGTCGCGCACGCGTCACGGACGACGGCCGCCTCCTCGGAGGTGAGGAATCCCGCGTCCAGCGCGGGCGGGAGGAAGGGGAGCACCCGGTCCCGCGCGTAGAACGGCCCCCACGTCTCCTCCGCCGCCGCAGGTTGGGATCGCGCCCCGATGAAGAGCGCGGTGACGCCCGGCGGCGGGCTTCCGAATGCGGGTGCGCCGGCATCGTGAGTGACAGCGAGGGCCGCGCCGAAGGCCCGTGCCGCAGCGCCGTCGGGGGCGACGGTCGCGAGACGCTCGAGCTCGATGGCCTCGGCCTCCACCTGCACGACGCGCGCGGCGCGCGCCCCGCCCGCCTCGGCGAGCCACGACAGACCCGCCGCCTCCGCGGCGAAGAACCCCTCGGGCGCCCCCGGGCGCTCCTTGCGGAAGATCCTGCCCTCGGCTCGAGGGCTCACTCGCCCGAGTGCCCGCCGAGCAGATGCTCGAAGGAGCGACCCTCCCCGAGGAAGCTCGCCGGATCGAAGGGATCCGGAGCGGATGCCGCGGGCCGCCCGGCGACCGCGGCGGCGAACTCGCCGGCGGCCCGGTCGATGCGCTCGGCGAGCGGCGAGGCCTGATCGCCCGCACCGCCCCAGTCGCTGGATGCCGCGAACACACCGGTGGAGACCGGCGCGGCATGCAGGTAGGCGAAGAGGGGACGCAGGGCGTAGTCGATCGCGAGCGAGTGGCGCGCGGTGCCGGCGTTGGCGCCGAGAAGGACCGGCATCCCGGTCAGCGCGTCGGGGTCGAGCACGTCGATGAAGGACTTGAACAGACCCGAGTAGCTCGCGGAGAAGATCGGTGTCACCACGATCAGCCCGTCGGCCGACACCACCGCGTTGATCGCGGTCTCGAGGCTCGGCGGAGCGAAGCCGGTGAGGAGGTTGTCGGTGATGGCGCGGGCGTGGTCACGCAGCTCGACCACGTCGGTCACCGCCTCCTCGCCCCGGGAACCGAGTTCGCGCACGACGGCGGCGCCGAGGCGATCGGCCAGGAGGCGGGTTGAGGAGGGGCTGGACAGGCCGGCCGAGACCACGGCGATGCGTCGCGTGGCCATCTCACTCCCCCTTTCGGAAAGACGCTCCGGCGGCGGTGGGCCGGCGGTACGGATTCGGGCCCGTGGCGAGGTTGTCGCCGCGGTTCGCGTGGGGAACCGCCTGCGGCGCCGGCGCTCCGGCGTAGGCCGCCGCGACGCGTGCGGCATGCGTGGGCGCGTCGGGGACGTCCGCGGGACGACCCGCGGCCAGCTCGCGCCGGAGCGCCGGAACGACCTCGCCGCCGAGGATGTCGAGCTGCTCGAGCACCGTCTTCAGCGGCAGCCCTGCGTGGTCGATGAGGAAGAGCTGACGCTGGTAGTCCCCGTAGTGCTCGCGCATGCCCGCGTAGCGGTCGATGATCTGCTGCGGCGAGCCGACGGTGAGCGGCGTCATCTCGCTGAAATCCTCCAGGCTCGGTCCGTGACCGTAGACCGGAGCATTGTCGAAGTACGGGCGGAACTCCTTCACGGCGTCCTGGGAGTTCTTCGCCATGAACACCTGGCCACCCAGACCCACGATCGCCTGCTCCGGCGCTCCGTGGCCGTAGTGCGCGAAACGCTGACGGTACAGCGAGATGAGGCGCTGGTAGTGCTCTTTCGGCCAGAAGATGTTGTTGGCGAAGAACCCATCGCCGTAGTAGGCCGCCTGCTCGGCGATCTCGGGGGTGCGGATCGAACCGTGCCAGACGAACGGGGCCACACCGTCCAGCGGCCGCGGGGTCGAGGTGAAGCCCTGCAGAGGCGTCCGGAACCGGCCCTCCCAGTCCACGACGTCCTCATGCCAGAGCTTGTGAAGGAGGGCGTAGTTCTCGATCGCCAGGGGCAGGCCCTGACGGATGTCCTTGCCGAACCACGGGTAGACCGGACCGGTGTTCCCGCGTCCCAGGGTCAGGTCCACCCGCCCCTGCGCGAGGTGCTGCAGCATCGCATAGTCCTCCGCGATCTTCACCGGGTCGTTGGTGGTGATCAGCGTGGTCGCCGTGGAGAGGATGAGGCGCTCGGTCTGGGCGGCGATGAAGGCGAGCGTCGTCGTCGGCGACGACGACCAGAACGGCGGATTGTGGTGCTCGCCCAGGGCGAAGACATCCAGCCCGACCTCTTCGGCGTGGCGCGCGATCGTGATGCTCGCCCGGATGCGCTCCGACTCGCTGGGCGTGCGGCCCGTGATGGGATCTTCGGTGATGTCGCTCACCGTGAAGATGCCGAACTGCATTCCGGGCCAGGTGGGGGTGTTCACGTCTCTTCTCCGCTCTCTCGCCGCGCGGGTTCATCCGCCTCGTAGAATTTCATGCAAGTGAATACATCCGATCCAACGCCCGCCGCCTCAGGCTATTCCCGCCGCGCGGGGGACGACCGCGCCGCGCGGAAGTTGCGCGGGTTCCCGGGGCCGTGCGAGCGCCGCTGACGGCTAGTCTGAACTCGTCCCGGGGAGGTGACCCATGTCCGGCAACCGCACGCCACCGACGGCAGCCACCCCGACGACCGGCACGATGCGCACGAAGCGGCGCACGCCGTTCTTCGACAACGCCCGGTTCGTCTGCATCGTCCTGGTCGTCCTCGGCCACGCGATCCAGCGCCTCACCTACGACTCCGACATCGCCCTGTCGCTGTACCTGCTCATCTACGCCTTCCACATGCCGGCGTTCGCCCTCATCTCGGGGTACTTCTCCAAGTCCGACGTTCCCGGCAAGCGTCAGATGGCGCGGATCCTCACCGACATCGTCGTGCCCTACGTCATCTTCGAAGGCCTCTGGGTACTCACGAAGTGGATCGTGGAGGGACAGGCCGATCCGAACCTCACCCGCCCGTCGTGGACGCTGTGGTTCCTCCTCGCACTCGGCATCTTCCGTCTCGTGCTCCCCTACCTCGCCCTGCTGAGATGGCCGCTGGTGTGGACCGTCGCGATCTCCATCGGCGCGGGTTATCTGCCGAACATCGACTCGACCTTCTCGCTGTCGCGCACCCTCGGACTGCTGCCGTTCTTCACCCTCGGATGGTGGCTCCGAGAGCGCCGGGTCATCGAACGTCTGCAGCTGCTGGACCGTCGACCGTGGTGGGGCTTCCCGGCCGCCGTCGCGACCTTCGCCCTCGCCGGGTGGGCCGCATGGTTCTTCGTCGACGAGTGGAAGCAGATGAACCTCGCGACCTGGTTCTTCTACGACGACTCCTACGCCGACCTGGGCGGAACGGCGTGGTGGGCGGGGGGCGTCCGCATCGCCCTCATGCTGATCGCCCTCATCCTCTCCACAGCCCTCTTCATCCTCGTTCCGCGGGGACAGAAGTGGTGGACCCACTTCGGCCAGTACACGATGTACATCTACCTGCTGCACTCGTTCGTGCTCTACCCGTTCCGCGAGTCGGGAGTGCTCCGCGGCCTCGAACCGACGTGGCTGTGGCTGCCGGTGGTGTGCCTGCTGTCGATCGGCATCGCGCTGGGCCTTGCCACGAAACCCGTGCGGCGCGTCTTCCGGCCCCTCATCGAACCGCGTCCGGGCTGGCTCTTCGCCGATCCCTCGCTGGCCGCGTCGGAAGGACGACGATCCGACCCCACCGGATCGCGCCGACCGCCCGAGCCGCCGCGGGCGCGACCCGTCGCCGGACCGCACGACGCCCGCGGGCCCCTCTGAGCCCCTCGCGGCGGTGCCGGCGTCACACGTGGCGGTACCGGCGTAACACGGCCCGAGGCCCCCGTAACACGGCCCGAGGCGCCCCTCTCTTCGACGTAGCCTGTCGCCATGACCGACCTGTCACTGCCGATCCTCGACCTCTCCCGCCTCGACGCCGGCCCTGACGAAGCCGCCGCCTTCCGCGACGAGCTCCGCGAGGCCACGCACCGCGTCGGCTTCTTCTACCTCACCGGAACAGGGGTCAGCCCGGAACTCGAGAACTGCCTGCACACCGCGGCGCGGGCGTTCTTCGACCTCCCCGAGGCCGACAAGCTGGCGATCGAGAACCTCAACAGCCCGCATTTCCGCGGCTACACCCGCATCGGCGGCGAGCGCACGCAGGGAGAAGTCGACTGGCGTGAGCAGATCGACATCGGTCCCGAGCGCGAACCCGTCACAGATCCGGATGCGGCTGACTTCCACCGCCTGACCGGACCCAACCTGTGGCCGGCGGCGCAGCCGGAGCTCCGCGAGGTCGTCACCGAGTGGCACGACAAGCTCACCGACATCTCCCGGGTCCTGCTCCGGCAGTGGGCGCTGGCCCTCGGCGCCGAGGCCGACCACTTCGAACGCCACTTCGGCGAACCGGCGAGCCTGATCAAGATCGTGCGCTACCCGGGCACGACCGCGCCCGAACCGCAGCAGGGCGTGGGCGCGCATAAGGACTCGGGGGTCCTGACGCTGCTGTGGGTCGAGCCGGGAAAGGGCGGCCTGCAGGTCGAGCGCGAGGGAGAATGGGTGGACGCCCCGGCTGTGCCGGGCGCATTCGTGGTGAACATCGGCGAGATGATGGAGTACGCCACGCAGGGTTACCTCGTCGCCACCAATCACCGGGTGGTCTCGCCGCGCTTCCCCGACGATCGCATCTCGGTGCCCTTCTTCTTCAACCCTGCCCTCGACGCTGCGCTGCCGCTCGTCGAGCTGCCGTCGGAGCTGGCCGCCGAGGCCCGAGGCGTCACCGAGGACCCGTCGAACCCGATCCATTCGCTGTTCGGCGAGAATGCGCTGAAGTCGCGACTGCGCGCGCATCCCGACGTCGCCGAGCGGTGGCACGCCGACCTGCTGGCCGCCCGCGCCTCCTCCTCCTGACCCGGGCTCGACGCACCCGGTCGCCCGCGGGCGACCGGGGCCACCTCGGCGAGAGTGCATCTGCGCGCCGAGAACCCGGGGTCACCCCGCATCCTCGGCGCGCAGTCGCACTCTCGATGAAAGGGTCAGTGGGTCAGCATGTGCTCCGCCACACGGCGGCGACGCCGCAGGTAGGTGATTGCACCGACCGCGATGAGCAGGAGCGCCGCGAGGGACAGGCCGCCGATGCCCGCGAGGCCCGTGCTGGCCAGGCCGTCGCCGCCCCCGGCCCCGGCGACGGCACCCGCGGCAGGCGTCTCGGTGGCATCCGGCGTCGGCTCCGCCGTGGGCTCGCCACTCGGCTCCTCCGACGGTTCCCCGGTCGGCTCGCCCGTGGGTTCTGCGGTCGGCTCCGGTGAGGGTTCCTCGGTCGGCTCGGGCTCAGCACCACCCGGGGTCGGAGCGACCGAGGCAGCGAGGGCCGAGGAGTCGAACGAGGGCGCACCGAGGGTCGCGAACCATTCGCGAGCGACGGAGACGTCTTCGGTGAACGTGCGACTGAGCAGCAGGAGCAGACGTGCCTTCTGCGGCAGCAGGTCGCCGCCGGGGATGATGTTGCCCGAGCCGCTGTCCACGGTGCCGCTGCCGGTGCGCGTGGTGCTGACGAACCACACGCCCTGGTTGTTGACGGCGGCGGTGCGCGCCTGCCCTGCAGCCGACGCGATGCCGCCCGCCCCCGTTCCCGCGGTGACGATGCCCTTCACACCGGCGGCGGCGAAGGCGCTGATCGCCTCTCCCCCGGCCTGCTGGTAGTTGTAGAAGATCTCGACACGGGGAAGGTCCTCCGCCGCGACGGTCTCGAGGTCGAACGGCGTGAACCACTCCTCACTCGCGCAGTCCAGCACCCGGGCGGGGGCGCGGTTGACGATCACGGACGAGCCGTCGATCCACCCCAGCACCCCCGACATCCGTGTGACGAAGGTGTCGTTGCGCGTGGAGTTCCCCTTGGTGACGTCCCGGGCGGCGTGAATCTCGTCGTTGAGCATCAGGACGGTGCCGAAGCAGAATGTGGCCTGGCTGGCCGCGAGTCGGATCGCCTGCAGGAGGTTGGCGGGGCCATCGGCCCCGAGGACCATCGACTCACTCGCCGTCGCCCCTGCGGCCCACGGCCGCATCGCACCGGTGATCACGACGGGCTTCTTGTTCTGCACGGTCAGATCGAGCCAGTACGCGAACTCCTCCATCGTGTCCGTCCCCGTCGTCACGACCACCGCGTCGGCGTCGGCGAGTGCGCTCTGCACCGTCAGGCTCAGCTCGCGGTACTGCGGGATGGTGTAGCCACCGGACCCGGAATTGCCGAACTGCACGACCTCCACATCGGCGAATGCCGAGACCTCCGGCTGGATGACGCCGAGGAGGTCGACCATCGGATAGGTACCGGCCCGGTAATCGGTGTATGTGTCGCGCCCATCGGCACGACCTGCGATCGTTCCCCCCGTCGCCACCACGACGACCTTGGGCTTGTCGCCGGCCGTCGCGGCGCGGGCAGGGGTGGGTGAGGCGATCGCGATGACGGCTCCAGAGGCGGCGAGCACACCCGCCACGACGAGGGCGAGGGTGCGCCGCCAGCGGGATGCGGCGGGTGAGGCGAGGGTGGTCAACGAAGCGTTCCTTCCAGAGTGCCCGACGGCACCACGACGACAACGCCACGACGTCGGAGGGCAGGCTCACGCCCAGCCCGGGAAGGCGCATCCGGGACGGCGTGGGAGACGCAGGAGCGATGAGGGTGGAGCCGTGCCGGAGGGGGTGTCCGGTGCTTCACAGCCTATTCGGGCGGATGTCGGGGACGTTTCCGAGAGCGAACGACTCGATGACGCTTCGTGCGGCGAGCCGCAGCGCACGAAAAAGAGAGCCGCCCGACACCTCGGGCGGCTCTCACAAGAACGTTTTGCGCGATTGAACGCTGGTCGCGATTAGCGGCGCAGTCCCAGGCGCTCGATCAGCGAGCGGTAGCGCGCGATGTCGATGTCCTGGAGGTAGCCGAGCAGACGGCGGCGCTGACCGACGAGCAGGAACAGCCCACGACGCGAGTGGTGGTCGTGCTTGTGCTCCTTGAGGTGCTCGGTGAGGTCCTTGATGCGCTGCGTCAGCATCGCGACCTGCACCTCGGGGGATCCGGTGTCACCGGGGTGCGTCGCGTACTCTTCGATGATCGCCTTCTTGACGTCTGCTTCGAGTGCCATAGATGGGATCCCCTTTCTCCTCATTGCGCGGTGCCCGACGCCTGATGCGTGAGCTCTCTTTATCCGCGGCCGATCGAACGGCAACTGGACGAGTCTACCAGTCCTCCCCTGGTGTGACGACGCGTAGCCGGACGGTCGGCCACCGGCGGAAAACGGACGATGCGCTGGACCGGACCGATCCGGCGCCCGCCGTCGCCGTAGGGTCGCGGCATGACCACGGATGAGCTCGTGACCGAACCTGCGAAGACCTCGCGACCGGCGGGGATGATCGTGCTGCAGTTCACCCTCGCCGGGATCGTGTGGGGCTCGAGCTTCCTGTTCATGAAGGTCGCACTCGACGGTGTCGGCCCCGGGCAGGTCGCGTGGGCACGTCTGGTGCTCGGCGCGCTCGCGCTCGGGGTGCTCGTCGCGGTCCGGCGCGAGCGGCTGCCGCGCGCGCTCCGCGTCTGGGGACACATGACCGTGCTGGCGGTGACGTTCTGCGTCATCCCATTCCTGCTGTTCTCGTGGGCGCAGCAGCACGTCACGTCGGGGCTGGCCAGCATCTACAACGCCACGACCCCCATCATGACGGCGATCATGGCGGGGCTGCTCCTGCGGGTCGAGCGGCTCAGCCGCGAGCAGGTCACCGGGATCGCCGTGGGCATCGCGGGCGTGGTCGTCATCATCGGCCCGTGGCAGGGCCTGGACCTCACGCAGGGAGTCGTCGCGCAGCTGGCGATCCTCGGGGCCACCGCGTGCTACGGGTTCAGCCTGGCCTACATGCGGCGTTTCGTCGCACACACCGGGATGTCGGCGCTGACGTTCTCGTTCCTCAACATCGGCATCGCCGCGGCGATCATGGTCCTGCTGACTCCGGTGGTCGCATGGGCTCCCGTGCAGCTCACCCCGGCGATCGTGCTCAGCCTGATCCTCCTCGGCGCCCTGGGGACGGGCCTGGCGTACATCTGGAACCAGAACGTCGTCCGGGCCTGGGGCCCGACGCGCGCGTCGACGGTGACCTACATCACACCCGTCATCGGCGTCGCCCTCGGCATCCTCATTCTGGGCGAGCGACTGAGCTGGAACGAGCCGGTGGGTGCGCTCGTCGTCTTCGCCGGCATCCTCCTCGCGCAGGGGCGCATGCGCCTGAACCGCGCGCGGGGTCCGTTCAGCCGACGGCGATGAGGTCGATCACGAAGATCAGCGTCTTGCCGCCCAGGAAGTGGCCGCCGCCCTCGCCGTAGGCCAGGCGCGGGGGGATGACCAGCTCGCGGCGCCCGCCGACCCGCATGCCCGGGATGCCGTCCTGCCATCCCTGGATGAGACCGCGAAGCGGGAACTGGATGCTCTCGCCGCGATTCCACGACGAGTCGAACTCCTCGCCGGAGTCGAACTCCACACCGACGTAGTGGACGGTCACCTGGTCGCCCGGGCGGGCCTCCGCCCCCTCCCCCACGATGAGGTCGCGGATCTCCAGCTCGCGGGGAGCAGGGCCGGCGGGGGCGTCGATCTCGGGCTTGGTGCGGTCATCCGTCATGGGTCCATCCAAGCCCAGGCGCCGATCCCGGTCAACGCGACCGGCGCGGCGAACGGGGTCTTGACAGCCGCAGGCGCGGCTCGGCATCCTGATGTCAGGCCGACTCAGCGCCCGGTAGACACGCAGGCATCGCCGCGGCACCGGGCGCTGAGTTCTGTCCGGCCGGGTGCTCCTCCCCCGGGGGTCAGGGGGCGAACAGCGCGGCCCGGGCGGCGGCGACCCGCGCCAGGAGGACGTGCTCATCCTCGGCGGCACGCGGATCACGGCCGGTGATCGAACGCTGCCGGGCGGCTGCGAGCGCGGTGGCGTCGTGGATGAAGCCCTTCATCGTCGCCGTGCGGTCGCCGCGGAGCCCCGCCGCCCATGCCAGTGCCGCGCGACGACCCGACCCGGTGGCGAGCATGTCGACTTCCTGCGAAGTGAACCACCCCGCCGTGGCGTAGTCCGTCAGCCGCTCCCGGGTGAGGCGGGCCTCCTCCCGGCGGAGACCCAGGATCCCCAGGATGAACAGGATGAACAGCGGCACCTGGAGGGTGAGGTAGAGGCCGAAGAAGTCACCGAACACCGCCGAGCCGTTCCAGAACGCGTGGAGGAGGATCGCTCCGGCGAGCCCCATGAGGAAGGGTCCCATCGCGTCGCGCACCCGGCCGCTGCGCCGCGCGGCGAGCCCCAGGGCGAAGCCGATGACACTGGTGAACATCACGTGCGCGAACGGGGAGAGGATGCCGCGGAGGAAGAAGATCTGCGAGACGTCGGCGACCCCGCCTTCGATGAATCCGATGCCGAAGTACTGGATGTTCTCGGTGAAGGCGAAACCGGCACCGACGAGCGCGCCGTAGACGATGCCGTCGACAGGGCCGTCGAAGGCCCGGCGGGCGGTGAGGAAGATCAACAGGACGCCGAGGCCCTTGGCGATCTCTTCCACGACAGGGGCCTGAACGACCGTCGACAGCACGTCGCCGAGCGGTGTGGAGCCGAACCCGAAGACGAAGCCGAGCAACAGGTCGACGCCCAGCGCGATCCCGACCGACGCGATCGCGCCCCATGCCACTGCGAGCACCATCAGGCCGCGTGGTTCGGGCTCCCACCGATCGACCAGGTGGATGGCGAAGAGAACCCCGACGAGGGGGACCAGCGCCGCGATTCCGCCGATGATGGATGCTGCCGGCCCCAGGGCGTTGAGGAAGTAGCCGACGAGCGCGACGAGGATCAGCACGAGCAGCCCGGCGATCCACAGCGGCGCCGTACGCCCCCGGCGGGGCAGCGCCGCGCCGCCGGTGGGAATCGGCACCGGCTCGGGTGAGACCCGCGCCTGGGGGATGGAGGCTCCGTGGGCGACCTGCGGCTGAGCGAAGACCGTGGGGAATGCCGGGGGAACGAGCGTGGGGCGCCCGCCCCCGAGACCGGCCGAGTTCGTCATGGCGAACAGCCTATGCGGGCGCACGCCGCACCGCGGGGGGCGCGTCGCTTTGCGTATACCGTGGAAGGATGCGCTTCGCCCACGTGACCTCGTCGGACCACGCGCGGCCCCGCCTCGTGCTCGTCCCCGGCGACGATGAGGCCGTCTTCGTCGACGAGCTCTATCCCGGAGCGCCCGCCACCCTGCAGGCGCTGGTCGAGGGCGGGGACGATCTGCTGGCAATGGTCGCGGATGCCGCTGCCGATGCGCCGCGGCATCCTCTCTCGCCCTTCCGGTTCGCCTCGGCCGTCCTGGGCCCGCCGGCCATCCTCGCGGTGGGCCTGAACTACGCCGCGCACTCGGGCGAGTTGGGGCTGAAGACCGATGCGACGCCGACCGTTTTCGTGCTGTGGCCGAACTCGCTGACCGGTCACGACGCCACGACCTCGTGGCCCCGCTCGCTGAGCGAATCGGTCGACTACGAAGCGGAGCTCGGAGTGATCATCGGGCGGCCCGCGAAGGATGTCGCCGTCGACGATGCCCTCGACCACGTCTGGGGCTACACCGTCGTCAACGACATCACCGCCCGCGACATCCAGTTCTCCGAAGCCCAATGGTCACGCTGCAAGTCGTTCGACGGCTTCACCCCGACCGGTCCCTTCGTCGTCACCGCCGATGAGGTCCCTGACCCGCAGGACCTCCACATCTGGACGGTGCTCGACGGTCGCACCCTGCAGGACGCCTCGACCGGGCAGATGGTGCGGTCGGTCGCCACCCTCATCACCGCCCTGTCGCAGTCGGCCACCCTCCTTCCCGGCACACTGATCTCCACCGGCAGCCCGGGCGGTGCGGGCTACTCCCGCGACCCGCAGGTGTTCCTCCGCGACCGCTCGACGGTCACCGTCGGAATCGACGGGATCGGCGAGCTGACCACGCACTGCCGGATCCTGGACTGACACAGGCTCCGCATCAACGCCGAAGCGCCGGCCCCCAGGGGACCGGCGCTTCGATCTCGAGATGCTCGACCTCCGCGATCAGCTGCAGGTGATGGTGCCGCCACCCTCGAGAGGGTGGACCCCTGGGCCGAGCTCGGCACACGCGGCGGCGAGGCTGCCGCCGATGGCGACCGCCACGAGGATGATGACGATGATGCCGATGACCATCAGCACAGCGCTGATGATGATGGCTGCCAGCGCCCAGCCGTTCTTCACCCCGGCCTTGCGGCTCTGGACGAGCGCCACGATGCCGAGGATCAGGGCGATCAGCTGTGCGAAGAACGACAGCACGAACGCCACGATGCCGAGCGTCTTGCCGGGGACAGGCGCGCCGGGAGCGGGCTGGGCGTTGTAAGCGGGCGGGGGCGCCGAGCTGTAGGCGGGAGGGGGTGCGGCGCTGTAGGCGGGCGGGTTCTCCGGAGCGTTCGGCGGAACGGCGCTCGGGTTCTGCGGGTCGGTCACGATGGCTCCTTGGTGAACGGAAAGCGGCTCAGGGTTGCGAACGAACGCTATCGGTCCGTGCCCGGGAGCGCCAGCCTGACGCGCCGCGCCGCGGAGGGGTCAGTCCGCCGACTCCGAGACGAGGTTCTCGGCCGGCAGGACGAGCGGGATCGCGGCGGTGGTCGCCTCCAGCCCCGACAGCCGCGCAGGCGAGAGCTGCTTGGCGACCTCCTCGCGCGACATCAGCCCGGCCTCGACGACGAGGTCGGCGATGTTGTGGCCGGTCAGGAGGGCGGTCTTCGCCAGCGCGGCGGCGGCGGCGTAGCCGATGTACGGCGTGAGCGCCGTCACGACGCCGACGGACGTGCCGACCATGGCCCCCAGTCGCTCGCGGTTGGCGGTGATGCCGTCGATGCAGTTGACGCGCAGCGTGTGCATTCCGCGACGCATCCAGGTGATGGACTGGAAGATCGAGTGGGCGATGATCGGCTCGAAGGCGTTCAGCTGCAGCTGACCGCCTTCGACCGCCATCGTCACGGTGAGGTCGGCTCCCGCCACGGCGAAGGCGACCTGGTTGACCACCTCGGGGATGACGGGGTTCACTTTCCCCGGCATGATGCTCGAGCCCGCCTGGCGGGGCGGGAGGTTGATCTCACCGAATCCCGCCTGCGGTCCGGAGGAGAGGAGGCGCAGGTCGTTGCAGATCTTCGACAGCTTGATCGCGTTGCGCTTCAGCGAGGCGGAGAACGACATGAACGCGCCGGTGTCGCTGGTGGACTCGACCAGGTCGGTGGCAAGTTCCAGGTCCAGACCCGTGATCGACCTCAGGTGGGCGAGCACCGCGGTGCTGTATCCGGGCGAGGCGGTGATGCCCGTGCCGATGGCCGTGGCACCCATGTTGATCTCGTACAGGAGGTAGGCGTTCTCGGTGAGCCGGTTGTAGTCCTCGCCGAGAGTGGTCGCGAAGCCGTGGAACTCCTGCCCGAGCGTCATCGGCACGGCGTCCTGCAGCTGCGTGCGACCGACCTTGAGGACGTCGTGGAACTCCCGCGCCTTGGCCAGGAAGGAGTGACGCAGCAGGTCGAGCTCGTCCAGGAGCGTCCTCAGATCCAGGCTCAGACCCACCTTGACCGCCGTCGGGTAGACGTCGTTCGTGGACTGGCTGCGGTTGACATCGTCGATCGGCGACAGGAAGGCGTAGTCGCCCTTCTGCCGCCCGGCGAGCTCGAGGGCGATGTTGGTGATGACCTCGTTGGCATTCATATTCGTCGAGGTGCCGGCACCGCCCTGGACCACCCCGACGACGAACTGGTCGTGGTACTCACCGTCGATGACGAGCTGCGCGGCGCGATCGATGAGGTCGGCCTTCACCGGGTCGAGCACGCCGATATCGCGGTTCGCCCGTGCGGAGGCCTGCTTGACCATCGCCAGCGCGCGCACCAGGTCTCGGTAGACCGAGATGGGGCGCTTGCTGACGGGGAAGTTCTCCAGCGCCCGGGCGGTGTGGATGCCCCAGTAGGCGTCGGCGGGGATCTCCAGGGATCCCAGCGAATCGGATTCGGTGCGGGTGCGCGTCGTTGCGTCCGGAGCCATCGATAGTCCTTTTGGGTCGCGGCGGTCGGTGATCCCCCGAGCCTAGTCACGAGTCGCCGCCTCTTCGGTGGCCCCTGTGTACAGGTGCGGCGGGCGCAGTGTCCGCAGCGTCGCTTCCGTCGAGTCACCGCCGCTTGCGCGAGAAGGCCTCGAGTCTGTCTTCGGGGCTCAGCCCCGCCATCCGCGCGGCCCATTCCGCATCGAAGTACCCGCCCCGGGGCGCATCGACGACCGGCACCACC
This sequence comes from Microbacterium sp. AK009, assembly GCF_013410955.1. Classification (GTDB taxonomy): domain Bacteria; phylum Actinomycetota; class Actinomycetes; order Actinomycetales; family Microbacteriaceae; genus Microbacterium. The sequence goes on from NZ_JACCCG010000002.1 coordinate 503,882, forward strand.
GCGCTGGTGATCGTGTGCTCGTAGACGTGCACGAGATGGAACGACTGGCCGGCATCCATGCCGTTGACCTCGACGGCGGGCTGGGCGAGATTCATCGTGTAACAGGTCGCTGCGGCGACACTGACCGGGACACCGGCGAAGGAGCCGGAGGTCGAGTAGTGCAGGTGGCCGGCGAGGATGAGCCGCACGTCCGTCCCCGCGATGGCCCGCGCGAGCCGGTCCTGCTCCCGCAGCTCGAGGATGTCGAACAGCGGCAGGTGCGAGGGCAGCGGCGGATGGTGCAGGGCCAGGATGGTGCCGAGCTCCGCCGGTTCGGCGAGGACCTCGGCGAGCCACTCGAGCTGGCCCTGATCCAGATCACCGTGGTGCCAGCCGGGCACCGACGTGTCCAGTGCCACCAGGCGGAGCCCTCCCAGGTCGTGCACGGCGATTACGGGGTCCTCCGTCGGCGCCGCGTCGAGCAGCGCCGCGCGCAGGGCGGGGCGCTCGTCGTGGTTGCCGGCGACCCAGATGAGCGGCGCACCCAGGCGGTCGGCGACCGGCTCCACCGCCTCCCGCAGCGCCCGGTACGCCTCGGGTTCGCCGAGATCGGTCAGGTCACCGGTGAACACCAGCGCGTCGGGGCGCACCTGCAGCCGCTCGACAGCCTCGAGGGTGCGCTCGAGGTTGGCCTCGGTGTCGTAGCGCCCACCCAGGGGCGGGTTGCCGGCGAGAAGATGCGTGTCACTGAGATGCAGCACCGTCTTCAGCGGGGGCGGGTACTGACCGAATCGAAGGGATGCGGCATCCATGGCTCGAGCCTAACGAGCACCACCCCCGCGGGTGCGCGCCCAGGCGACGCGCGTCAGTGATTGACCACGATGAGCAGGATGCCGCCGATCACCGCAGCCGCGCAGACCGCGAAGCATCCATATGCACCGATGTACGCCACCTGCTTCTGACGATCTGTGAGCGGACTCTTCCGGGCGGCCTTGGCTGCGGCCTTCGCCGCGCGGCGCGCCTCTTTCTCGGAGATCACGGTGATCGCGTCGGTGAACTCCGCCGGAGTCACGACGGGGGCGCGCCCGCTGCGGACGAGGAGTCGCAGCCCGAGGGCATAGAAGAGGACGACCGCCGCCGCCCCGATCAGGGCGGCGAGGAAGACCTGGACGAAGGCGAACCAGTCGATCGCGATCATGACCGCTCTCCCTTGGTGCCGGTACGCTCGCGCGGGACCTCTTCCGACGCCTGCTCGGCCTGTTCGAGGCGGCGCCGTTGACGACGCGTGGGCGGCGGGTTGCGCGGGACTTTGACCGCCGCACCCGAGTCGGCGACCTCGCTCATCGCGTTGGCCGCGTTGACCGCGTTGCGACGCGAACGCAGATAGATCGCCAGCACCACGACACCGGCGGCGACCGCGTCGATCAGGATCCCCCAGGTGCCCAGCAGGACGACCACGTACGCCGCGACGGCGCCCACGGCGCCGGCGGCCGGGAGGGTGAGGAGCCAGCCGACCATGATGCGGCCCACCGTGCGCCAGCGCACGATGGAGCCTCGGCGGCCGAGACCCGAGCCGATCACCGAACCCGACGCGACCTGGGTCGTCGACAGCGCGAAGCCGAGGGCGCTGGAGGCCAGGATGGTGGAGGCCGTCGACGACTCCGCGGCGAATCCTTGGGCGGGCTTGACGTCGGTGAGCCCCTTGCCGAGGGTCCGGATGATCCGCCAGCCGCCCATGTAGGTCCCGAGCGCGATGGTCACGGCGCAGGCGACGATCACCCAGAGCTGCGGGTCGGGATTCGCGCTGGACTGCCATCCCACCGTGATGAGCGCCAGCGTGATGACGCCCATCGTCTTCTGCGCGTCGTTCGTGCCGTGCGCGAGGGCGACGAGGGACGACGTGAAGATCTGTCCCCACCGGAACCCGTCGCGGCCGTCGGGCTTGCCGTCGTGTCGCCGCGTGACGGCGTAGGCGATCTTGGTGGTCGCGAACGCGATCACCCCCGCGGTCAGCGGCGCGATCAGCGCGGGCAGGATGACCTTCGACATCACGACGCCGAGGTCGATCGCCGCGAAGCCCGCTCCCACGATCGTGGCCCCGATCAGACCGCCGAACAGCGCATGCGACGAGCTGGAGGGAAGGCCCAGGAGCCAGGTGAGCATGTTCCACGAGATGGCGCCGATCAGGCCCGCGAAGATGATCGCGGGGAAGATCGCCGCCGAGAGCTCGTCTTCGCGGATCATGCCCCCCGAGATCGTCTTGGCGACCTCGGTGGACAGGAATGCTCCGACGAGGTTCAGTACGGCCGCGAGCAGGACGGCGACCTTGGGTTTGAGCGCACCGGTCGCGATGGGGGTGGCCATGGCGTTGGCCGTGTCGTGGAACCCATTCGTGAAATCGAAGAACAGTGCCAGCACGATGACGAGCACGATGATGAGGGCTGCGGTCTCCACCGTTCGCTTTCCGGGAGTGTCGACATAGGGAGGGTGCCGACGGGATCGGCGTGTGCGAACGAAGAGTTCACCGGGAGTTAAGGAACCGGCAACCGGCCAGACAGAATCCTTTCACCGGGCCCCGTCCCGGTCAACTCGGGAGCCGCTGGCCCGGGTGATGTCCGGCGCGCCCGGCGCGCGGCACATCGGGTGATGCGAAACGGGGCCGAAGGGTGTTGGATGATGCCGCGAGCCTCGGATCCGCCTCCCGGGGCGAAGGCAGGTGACCGGGTGAAGAAGTGGTCTGTCGTGCTGATCCTGGGCGCGGCGCAGTTCGTCATGGTGCTCGACAGCACCGTCATGAACGTCTCGATCTCGACCGTGGTGGCAGACCTCGACAGCAGCGTGACGGCGATGCAGACGGCGATCACGTTCTACACGCTGACGATGGCCGCCACGATGCTGCTGGGCGCGAAGCTCGGCGACCTCTGGGGCCGGCGCCGCGCCCTGGTCATCGGGTCGGTCGTGTACGCGGCGGGCTCGCTGCTGACCGCCCTCAGCCCGAACATGCTGACGCTGTTCCTCGGCTGGTCGGTCATCGAGGGCCTCGGGGCGGTGCTCGTCATCCCCGCGATCGCCGCGCTGATCGCCGACAACTACGACGGAAGCGATCGGGTGTCGGCGTTCGCGGCCATCGGCGCCATCTCCGGCGCCGCCGTCGCCGCCGGCCCCCTCATCGGCGGCTTCCTGACCACCTATCTCAGCTGGCGGTACGTCTTCGCCGGCGAGGTCGTCATCATGGTGGTGGTCGTGCTCCTAGCCGGGCGCATCGGCGAGAAGGCGGCGCGCCAACGCGTCGGGATCGATGCGCTGAGCGTACTGCTGTCGGCGTCGGGCCTCGTCGCTGTCGTGTACGGGATGCTGCAGAGCAAGGTCTGGGGATGGATCATCCCGTTGCACTCCCCGGAGATCGGCGACGTGCAGATCGCACCGCTGGGGATCTCCCTCACCGCATGGCTCATCGTCGGCGGCAGCATGCTCCTGACCCTCTTCTTCGCGCGCCAGCGCCGCCTGGTCGCCCGCGGACGCGACCCGTTGCTGCACGCAGAACTGCTGTCCATCCGTCGGCTGCGCAGCGGCCTGAGCGTCCTGGGCGGTCAGTACGCGATCACGGCGGGGCTGTTCTTCATGGTGCCGGTCTATCTCCAGATGACGCTCGGCTTCGATGCCCTCGAGACGGGCGTGCGGATCTTCCCCCTGTCGGTGTCGCTGATCCTGTTCTCGATCTTCGGCACCCGCCTGTCCACGCGCTGGTCGCCTAAGCGCATCGTGCGCGTCGGCCAGTGGGCCCTGGCAGCGAGCTGCCTCGTGCTGCTCACCGCCGTCGACCCCGAGCTGTCCAGCCCCGCATTCGGGCTCGGGATGTTCTGTGCGGGCGCGGGCCTCGGGCTCCTCGCCTCGCAGCTGGGCAATGTGAACATGTCGTCGGTGACGGAGCAGGAGACGAGCGAGGTCGGTGGCCTGCAGGGCGTTCTTCAGAACCTCGGCTCCTCCCTCGGCACCGCCCTGATCGGGTCGATCCTCATCAGCACCCTGGCCACGTCCTTCGCCAGCGGCGTCGCGCAGAGCTCGCTGCCGCCCCAGACACAGGCGATCGTCAACGAGCGCACGGCGGACGGCGTCCAGATCGTGCCGGCCGCCGGCGTGCCGCAGATCGCGACCGACGCGGGCCTCAGCGACCAGGATGCGACCGAGCTGCAGACGGTGTACGTCCAGTCACAGCTCACGTCGCTGCGCACCGCTCTGTTCTTCCTCATCCTGCTGGCACTGGCGTCGCTGCTCCTCTCGCGCGGCATCCCGGACGAGGTTCCCCCACCGCGGCAGAAGCGCGTCACCGCACTCGACGCGAGCTCCTAGCGAGCCCCGCTGAGGGCAGGAGGAGTCGACTAGCGTGGAACGGTGACCAGCGACGCCGTACCCCCCCCGCCTCCCGTTGCCGCACGCTCGCCCCTCGTTCGCAGCCACCACGGTGACGACGTGGAAGACCCCTACGAGTGGCTCCGGGCGAAGGACGATCCCGCGGTGATCGCACACCTGGAGGCAGAGAACGCCTACACCGCGGCGCGCACCGCACACCTCGCGGGCCTTCAGGAGCGGGTGTTCGAGGAGATCAAGTCCCGCACCCTCGAGACCGACCTCTCCGTCCCCAGCCGCGACGGCGAGTGGTGGTACTACGGCCGGACCGTCGCGGGGAAGCAGTACGGCATCCAGTGCCGCGCTCCCCTCGCATCTGCGGACGACTGGACCCCACCGGCGCTCTCGCCGGATGCCGAGGTACCCGGCGAGCAGGTCCTCCTCGACGGCAACGTCGAGGCGGAGGGCCAGGAGTTCTTCTCCCTGGGCAGCTTCGATGTCTCCACCGACGGTTCGCGCATGCTGTTCGGCGTCGACGTCGCCGGCGACGAGCGGTACACGATCCGTGTCCGAGACCTCGTGACCGGCCGTCAGCTCCCCGACGAGATCCCCGGCACCTTCGCGGGGGCGAGCTTCTCGCCCGACGGCCGGTTCATCGTCTACACCACGGTCGATGACGCCTGGCGCCCCGACACCGTCTGGCTCCACGAGATCGGCACACCGGTCGCCGATGACGCCACGCTCTTCCACGAGCCCGACGAGCGGTACTGGGTGGGCGCCGGGTTCACGCGCAGCGAGCGCTACCTCGTCATCAGCCTGGGCTCATCGATCACCTCCGAGGAGTGGCTCGTCGACGCCACCGATCTGAGATCCGAGCCGCGGGTCATCTGGCCGCGCCGCGAGGGCGTGGAGTACGACGTCTCGCACGCCGTCGTCGACGGTGAAGACGAGCTCTACATCCTCCACAACGACGACGCGCTCGACTTCGAACTCGTGCGCGTATCGGCGGCCGACCCGCAGGGGCCTCGCCGCAGCGTCATCCCGCATCGCCCCGGCATCCGCCTGCTCGGTCTGTCGACCTTCCGCGACTGGGGCGTGATCGGCTACCGCCGCGAGGGACTCGCGCGACTCGGCATGCTCGACTACGCCACGTCTGCGGTGTCGGAGATCGAGTTCGACGAGCCGCTGTACTCGGTGGGCACCGGCGGGAACCCCGAGTGGGCCCCGCCGATGCTGCGGCTGTCGTACGGCTCGTTCGTCACGCCCCGCACGGTGTTGGACTACGAGATCGCGACGGGCGAGCTGATCGTGCGGAAGCGCCAGCCGATCCTCGGCGGCTATGATCCCGCGGAGTACGGACAGGCGCGCGTCTGGGCCCGCGCCGACGACGGCACCGAGGTGCCGGTCTCACTGGTGTGGAAGCGGTCGTTCGGCGAGCCGGGCGCGGCGCCGCGCCCTGTGCACCTCTACGGCTACGGGTCGTATGAGCACTCCATCGAGCCGGGATTCTCCGTGCCTCGCCTGTCGGAGCTCGACCGCGGCGTGATCTTCGCCGTCGCCCATGTCCGCGGCGGTGGCGAGATGGGCCGGCAGTGGTATGAGGACGGGAAGCTCCTGGCCAAGCGCAACACCTTCACGGACTTCGTCGCTGCCGCGCAGCACCTCGTCGAGGGCGGCTACACCACCGCTGACCGGATGGTGGCGGAGGGCGGAAGCGCCGGCGGGCTGCTGATGGGAGCGGTGGCGAACCTCGCGCCCGAGAGCTTCGCCGGGATCCTCGCCGATGTGCCGTTCGTCGATGCGCTGACGACTATCCTCGACCCCTCGCTGCCGCTGACCGTCATCGAGTGGGACGAGTGGGGCGACCCCCTTCACGACGCCGACGTCTACGCCTACATGAAGTCGTACACGCCCTACGAGAACGTGCGGGAGGGGGTGCGCTATCCCCGCATCCTCGCGGTGACCTCTCTCAACGACACCCGCGTGCTCTACGTCGAGCCGGCGAAGTGGGTCGCGCGGCTGCGGGAGGTCGGCGCCGACGCGCTGCTGAAGTGCGAGATGGTCGCCGGGCACGGCGGCGTCTCGGGCCGGTACAACGCCTGGCGGGAGCGGGCGTTCGAGCTCGCGTGGCTGCTGGACGTACTCGGCGTCGCGGAGTGAGCCTCCGCGCCCGCCACTCCCGGGCCCCGTCACCACGCCTGACTGCCCGTCCCTACCGGCGCGCGTCTCACTTGCGGCGGTTCTCGGTCGCTGAGCCCGCGTTTGCTGAGACATGCGCGGGCAGGTGTCTCACAAGCCGAGCCCTTCTGCCGTGTTCGTATCGTCTTCTGCGACACCGGACTCCTCCTGCACATCCATCGCTGACCGCTTGCCGTCCACAGATGCGAGGTCGCTCCCCCGCGCGTCGGTGCGGAAAGGCTGAATGGTCGGATGACACGACGCGCCCGCCCGCTCCCGCCGCCGTTCTCCGACCGCCCCTTCTCCACGGCTGAAGCCCGCGCCGCCGGTGTATCGCCCTCGCGCCTGCGTGGACGCGATCTCGAGCGTCCGACGCGGGGAGTCCGGGTCGTGCGCCCCGTGGCCCCCCGCCCGATCGCGGCCGAGACCGCGAGCCACAGCGAACGCCTGGCCGACCTGCGGGAGGACCTCGTCCGCCGTGCGCGCGAGGTGGCGCCCGCTGTGACACCGGCACAGTTCTTCAGCCACAGCACCGGTCTCGCCCTCCTCGGAGCCCCGCTGCCGTTCCGCCGTGACGGCGCTCATCCCCTTCACCTCTCGGTGCGGCGTCCGGCGCCTCAGCCTCGCCGCACAGGAGTCGTCGGCCACCGCCTCCAGGATCGGCCGGGCGGACGGTGGATCGCCGACGGTCTCCCCATCGACCACCCGGCTCGACTGTGGCGACAGGCGGCGGGAGGGTGGGATGTCGATGACATCATCGCGGCGGGAGACTTCCTGATCTGTCCCCGCCACCGCCTCATCACGCTCGACGACCTGTGGGATGAGGTCCGGGTCGTCGGCGACGTGTCGGGCAGAAAGCTGCATAGGGCGCTCGATGAGATCCGCGCGGGCGCCGAGACCGCCGAGGAGACGCGGCTGCGCCTCGCCATCACGCGTGCGGGTCTGCCCGAGCCCGCGCTCAATCACGACCTGCGTACTGACGCGGGCAGATTCGTCGCCCGCCTGGACCTGGCCTACCCGCGATATCGGGTGGGCGTCGAGCACGACGGCCGTGTCCATGCGTTCGACGAGAAGCAGTTCGCACGGGACGCCGATCGCTGGGACGACATCCGCCGCGAAGGGTGGACGCACGTCCGCATCCTCAGCCATCATCTGCGCCCGGACCCGGCCAGGGCTGTGCAGAAGGTCGCCGAGGCGCTTCTCGCCGCCGGGTGGCGTGGTCACGGTGTCTGACCCCACGCGTGTCTCAGAAGAGGTGGCCTCCATGCCTCTGACACCGCCTCTTCTGCGACACGCGGGGCGAGGATGTCGCAGATGATGCGCCGATGGCGGCGGCCGGCGCCGGTTTGTGGGACATGGCGGCCGCCGGCCGCGGTTTGTGGGACATGGCGGCGGCGGCAGGCGCCGGTTTGTGGGACATGGCGGCCGCCGGCCGCGGTTTGTGGGACATGGCGGCGGCGGTGCGCGCCCGACGCCGTTCAGCCGAAGAGCGCGGCCGCCTCGTCGTAGCGGTAGCGCGGCACGGTGTTGAGCTCGCCCAGCGCCTCGGCGAAGGGCACCCGCACGATGTCGGTGCCGCGAAGCGCCACCATCTTGCCCCACTCCGCGTCCATCACCGCGTCGGCGGTGTGAAGCCCCAGGCGCGTGGCGAGCACCCGGTCGAATCCCGAGGGCGATCCGCCCCGCTGGATGTGGCCCAGCACCGTGGCGCGGGTCTCGATCCCGGTGATGCGCTCAATCTCGGGGGCGAGCACTTCGCTGATGCCGCCGAGTCGCGGACGGTTGAAGGCATCGAGGCCCTTGTCGCTGAACGCCTCGTCCATTCCCTTGAGCTTGAAGCCCTCCGAGACGACGACCAGCGGCGCGCGGCCTCGGTCGTGCGCCTTGGTCACCAGTTCGCAGATGTCGTCGATCGTCAGCGGCACCTCGGGGATGAGGATGGCATGCGCCCCCGCGGCGATGCCCGCGTGCAGCGCGATCCAGCCGACGTGGCGCCCCATGACCTCGGCGACCATGCAGCGCTGATGGGAGTCGCCGGTGGTGCGCAGGCGATCCATCGCCTCCGAGGCGATGTTGACGGCGGTGTCGAAGCCGAACGAGTAGTCCGTGGCGCGCAGGTCGTTGTCGATCGTCTTCGGGACGCCGATGACGTTGATGCCGTCCTTTGACAGGCGGTCGGCGGCGGCGAGGGTCCCCTCCCCGCCGATGGCGATGATCCCGTCGATCCGATGACCGTAGAGCGTCTTGGCGATGTTCTCCGCTCCCCCGCGCGACCCCTCGTACGGGTTCGTGCGGCTGGTGCCGAGGATGGTGCCGCCGACCTTGGACAGGCCCTTCACCTCGTGACGGGTGAGGGGGAAGAAGTCCGCGTCCACCACACCGCGCCAGCCGTCGCGGATGCCGACGAACTCGAGGTCGTAGTTCGTCGTGCCCTTCAGCACGACGCCGCGGATGACGGCGTTCAGGCCGGGGCAGTCGCCGCCGCTGGTCAGGATGCCGATCTTCATGTGTGTCCTCGGTGCTCTCGGGGTGGGGCTATCGGCGACGCTGCCTCACCCCGAGAGTACTGCCGGATGCCGGGGGCACACCAACCCGGCAGGCCCGCGGCCCGGCTCAGACTTCGCCGAGCGCCCGCCGGGTGAGATGCATGAGCGCCGACAGCTGCACCGAGTCGCTGGACTCGGGGTCCACCGCGATGCCGTCGAGGGCCCGCTGGGCGAGTCCCTGCTTGGAGTCGATGAGCTCGGCGATCTTGGTGTCGATCGTGTGGGCGGCGATGATGCGCCACGCCGTCACGGGCTCCGCCTGGCCGATGCGGTGCACCCGGTCGATGGCCTGCGTCTGCTCGGCCGCCGTCCACGACAGCTCCGCCAGCACGACGTTGGAAGCCGCCTGCATGTTCACGCCGACACCGGCGGCCGTCAGCGAACACACCGCGACACCCACCCCGGGGTCGTTGTTGAACGCGTCGATGGCCTCCTGGCGTGCGGTGGAGGTCTGGTCTCCGCGCAGCGACACCGACCGCACTCCCGACGCGCGGAAGTGCGCCTCGGCGGCGTCCATGACGTCGATGTGCTTGGCGAAGAACACCACTTTGCCCACCGACCGCTGCAGCTGCACGGCGTAGTCGGCGGCGAGATGGGCCTTGGCCTGACCGATGCGACGCACCATGGTGAAGACGTTCTCCGACCCCGTCCCCTGCGCCTTGGACTCGTCGAGCTCGTTCTGGGCGACCAGTCGCACGATGTCGTCGTCGAGCTCTCCGGGCAGGTGCAGGGTCGCCTGCCCCTGGCGGGCGGTGCCGCGGGCCTCGATGATGCGGCGGTAGCGCGCGGCGAGGCGGTCGCCGAGCTCGCGCTCGGCCTGGCGGATGGATCGGCCGAATTCGTCGTCGAGCTCGACGGGAAGGTCGGCGATCAGCTTGTCGGGGAGGTCGGCTGCGACATCCGTCTTCAGCCGCCGGACGATCCCCATCGAGATGACCGCCTCACGGGCGGCGGGGTAGAACGCCTTGTCGGCCGGTGTGAGACCCGACTCGTCGAGCTTCTCCATCAGCGCCGGCCCCGGCTTCTCGCCGGTGGTCCAGCCGAGGAAGCGCCAGATCGCGTCGAAGTCCTCGACGTCGTTGATCAGCGGGGTGCCGGTGAGGGCCAGCATGAGGGGGTCGCGCACCTGCTCGCGGATGCGGCCCGCCAGGGCGAGGACGTTCTGCGAGCGGAGCGAGGTGAGGTTCTTGATGAAGTGGGCCTCATCGACGACCATGCCCTTCAGCCCGATCGAGCTCAGCCATGACAGGTGCCGGTCGAGGATCTCGTAGTTGACGATGAACACGTCGGCGAAGGCGTCCATCGCCTCCCCGTCGCCGTGGATGACGGTCGCCCGGCGCTGCGGCGTCCAGCGCGCGACCTCGCGCGCCCAGTTCATCTTCACGACGTTCGGGACGACCGCGAGCAGCGGATAGGCGTCGGCGACCGAGGCGGCGAGCACCGACTCGGCGGTCTTGCCGAGGCCCGGCTCATCGGCGAGGAGGAACGACCGGTGCCCCTGACGCACCGCCTCGAGGAAGCGCGACTGGTGCGGCATGACCTCCAGGCCCTTGGGCGAGAGACGGTCGAACTCGGGGACGGGGGGCAGATCCATGGATGCTGCGCCGCCTCCGGCACCGGTCTCGAAGGCCTTGTAGAGCGGGCCCATGAGCTCCCAGCCGTCCAGGCGCCGGCGGATGTTGTCCTTGGGCGCCAGGCGCGACAGGTCCGGCGCGAGGAACGGGTTCGCCATCTGGCGGGCTTCGATGGTCGGGGGCACCACCTGGCGCTCGGCGAGCGCGGCGGGTACGACCTGCGCGGGCGCCGGAGCGCTGTCGGTGATGATCAGCTCGTCCGGCGGCAGCTCGGCACCGGATTCCAGCAGCCAGTCGCGTCGCATGCGGCGGGCGACCGGCGAGGTGGCCTGGTCGACTTCGAGAAGCTGGATCAGAGAGGTGTCGCGAGCCGCGGTCTTGGCGAGGATCGTCGCGACACCGTCGAGGCGCTTCAGCAGCTCCGAACGGGTGGCGTCGGTGATCTCGGTGTCGGCCTTGACCCGTGCCCGCTCCTCGCGGACGAGGAAGGCGATCACCTGGAACTTGACGCGATTGGTGGGCCCGAGCTTGCCGCGCTGGGCTTTGGCTTCGACCTCGCGAACCTTGCGGGCGAGGATCGGGATGACGGGGGCGTCGTCGTCGCGGCGCGACGACGACCTTCTGCGGCTCGACGCCGAGCGTGAGCGCGAATCCTGGGCGGGTGCCGTGGTCGGCATGCTCCTCCTGAGCGTGAGTGCCGGTGAGGACCGGCGGGTGTCCGGCGGGGCCGGTGAGAGCGACGGGGTCCGCGGGCGGCGATCCGTCACGACGCGGGTCGGAGTCCTCGGCCGGGCGGCTGCGGGCACTCGCTTCAGCGAGCTGCGGCGACGCCGGTGAGATCTCCGGCAACGATTCTAGCGCGCCGCCGGGCCGCGCGCCCACTCCCCGCACACCCTGCGGCGCGTCGGGTCACCCCCAGAGCGTCTGGACGATGTCCTCGCTGTACCCCTCGGGGGTGAAATTGATGTAGGCGGTGGCCACCCATCCGTTGTCACGCACGACGTGGGTCTCGCCCCGGAGGTACGGCACATCATCGAGCGAGACACCGCGCTGCTCGATGCGGCAGACGGTCCCGCCCAGCGCGTCCTCGCAGCCGAAACCCGACTCCAGCAGGCCGGTGCGCAGCGCCGCCGCCTGCGTCGCGTCGATCACAGTGACGGTGGTCGCGAGCCCCGACTCGCTCGGGGTACCCCACGAGCAGCGGATCGACGGAGGCCCGGCGGCGAGGATCTCCAGCCCGACGGCGTTCTCGGTGGAGTACATCGTCACGCCGGGATCGTTCAGGGGCGGGTTCTGCTGGTTGAGGGAGTCGAGCATTGTCGCCGAGTAGATGTCCTCGCACCGCTCCGGCAGCTGCAGCGTGTCGGGCAGCATCGTCTCGATCGGCGAGGGGGTCGGCGCAGGCGACACCGGAGTGACGCCATCCGACGGAGTCGGGCTCGCGGACGGCGAGGGCGTCGAGCCGGGCTCGGGGACGCATCCGGTCGCCACGGCGAGGATTATCGTCGCGCCTGCGGCGATGACGACTGCGCGTCGGATGTTCATCATGGGTGCCCTTCCCCCGTCGGATTTCGACGATACCCGCGGGAGTAGGGTGAGGGCGTGACCGATCAGCCGGCGACACGCGAGCGTGTCGTCCTCCTCGTCGCGATCCTCGCGTCGTTCGTGGCCTTCCTCGACAGCACGGTGGTCACGGTCGCCCTTCCCGCCATCGCCGAGGAACTGGGCGGAGGACTCGCCACCCAGCAGTGGGTCGTCGACGCGTACCTCATCACCCTCGGCGCGCTCATCCTCGTCGCGGGCTCGCTCAGCGACGTGTTCGGCCGTGTCGTGGTGCTGGTGTGGGGACTCATCGGGTTCGGAGTGACCTCCGTCGCGATCGCCGCAGCGCCGACGGCGGAGTTCCTCATCGTCGCGCGCGGACTCCAGGGGGTCGCCGGCGCCCTGCTCGTGCCGAGCTCGCTCGCCCTCATCACCGCAACCTTCCGCGGTCCCGCACAGGCGCGCGCCATCGGCACGTGGACGGGCGCGACGACGGCGGCCATGCTCGTCGGCCCCCTGCTCGGCGGTGTCTTCGTCGACCTGCTGTCGTGGCGCCTGGCCTTCCTGATCAACGTGGTCCCCATCGCCGTGACGCTCTTCCTCCTTCCGCGTATGGGGCTGGCCGAGAGACGCGACCCCACGCGCAGCGTCGACTGGGCGGGCGCGGCGATGTGCGCCGTCGGACTCGGCGGGGTGGTGTTCGCCCTCATCGAGCAGCCGAACCTCGGGTGGTCCTCACCTCTCATCTGGGCGACGCTCGCCGTCGGCATCCTTTCCTTCGCCGGGTTCCTCGTCCGACAGCACCTGGCGCGCAGTCCCATGATGCCGCTCGGCCTGTTCCGCGTCCGCAATTTCTGGACCGGAAACGTCGCCACCGCCTTCATCTACGGTGCCCTGTCGCTGAACGGGTTCGTGGTCGGGGTGTACCTGCAGCAGAGCGCAGGGCTTCCCGCGACCCTGGCGGGGCTGGCGATGCTTCCCAGCACCGTGCTGCTGATCGTCCTCAGCTCGCGGGTCGGCACCCTCGCCGGCAGGATCGGCCCGCGCCTGTTCATGACGGTCGGGCCCTTGCTCATGGCCGTCGGCGCCCTGCTGCTGCTGACCGTGTCGGAAGACTTCGACTACTGGTGGCAGGTGCTCCCGAGTGTCGTCATTTTCGGCCTGGGGCTCGCGGTGACCGTCTCGCCCCTCACCTCGGCCATCCTCGGTGCCATCGACAGCTCACGCTCGGGAATCGCCTCCGCGGTGAACAACGCCGTCGCCCGCGTCGCGGGTCTGCTGGTCATCGCGGCCCTCGGCACGATCGTGGGCGGGTCGCTCGACCTCGACGGCTTCCACCGGGCGGCAGTCGTCACCGCCGTGTTCCTCGCCATCGGCGGGGTGGTGTCGTGGTTCGGGATCCGCAACCCCGTCGCGAGCGAGAGCCCGGCAGAGGTCAGGTGAGACGCACGGACCTCAGATGAGGCTCTTGGTGTGCCAGACCGTCTTCACCTCGGTGAAGGCGGTGATCCGCTGCAGGCTCGGCGCTGCCGCATCCGGTCCCTGCTCTGGCGGAAGCACACGGGTGAGCGTCTCGGCCGCCTTCACCTGCAGGTCGATCCAGTCGATGTCTCCCGCGCCGACCAGGTCGAGCGCGTGCACGTCGGGGTGACCCGCCAGCCACGGCGCGATCTCAGCAGGCGATCCCGTGAGGATGTTCACGACACCGCCGGGCACATCTGAGGTGGCCAGCACCTCGGCGAGGCTGATGGCCGAGAGCGGGAAGGCCTCGGAGGCGACGACGACCACGCTGTTGCCTGCGACGAGGGCCGGCGCGATCGCAGACACCAGGCCGATCAGGGCGGTGTCCTGCGGGGCGATCACGCCCACCACCCCCGTGGGCTCGGGCACCGACAGGTTGAAGTAGGGCCCGGCCACCGGGTTGGCGTTGCCGGTGACCTGCGCGAACTTGTCGCACCAGCCGGCATACCAGACCCACCGGTCGATGGCTTCGTCGACCTCGGCGGCCGCCTGGGACTGCGACAGTCCGGTCTGCGCGATGACCTCATCGACGAACTGGCCGCGGCGACCCTCGAGCACCTCGGCGACGCGGTAGAGCACCTGTCCGCGGTTGTACGCGGTGGCGCCCGACCAGGTCTTCACGGCACCGACGGCGGCACCCACCGCATCGCGCGCATCCTTCCGCGAGGCCTGCGCCGCATTTGCGAGGAATGCGCCACCGGGCGAGCGAACCTCGTAGGTGCGCCCGGACTCGCTGCGGGGGAAGGCCCCGCCGATGAAGAGCTTGTAGGTCTTGGGAACGGTCAAACGCTGTGTCATGTCCTGGGTCCTCAGCTGTTCGCGGTGCTCTTCAGGTACGCCAGCAGGCCGTGGCGGCCGCCCTCACGTCCATAACCGGATTCCTTGTAGCCGCCGAACGGGCTCGAGGGGTCGAAGCGGTTGAAGGTGTTGGCCCACACGACGCCCGCGCGGAGGCGATCCGCAACGGCGAGGATGCGCGATCCCTTGTCGCTCCAGATGCCGGCCGACAGCCCGTAGGGGGTGTTGTTGGCCTTCTCGATGGCTTCTGCGGGGGTGCGGAAGGTGAGCACCGACAGCACCGGCCCGAAGATCTCGTCGCGCGCGATCCGGTGGCTGGTCTGCACGCCGGTGAAGATCGTCGGCGGGAACCAGAAGCCGTTGTCGGGGATGACGCAGTCCGCGCTCCAGCGCTCCGCGCCCTCCTCCTCGCCGATGCGGCTGAGTTCGCGGATGCGATCCAGCTGCTCGCGGGAGTTGATCGCGCCGATGTCGGTGTTCTTGTCCAGCGGATCGCCGAGACGCAGGGTGGACAGGCGCGCCTTCAGCCGGTCGACGACCTCGTCGTGGATCGACTCCTGCACGAGCAGTCGACTGCCTGCGCAGCAGACGTGACCCTGGTTGAAGAAGATCCCGTTGACGATCCCCTCGATGGCCTGATCGATCGGCGCGTCCTCGAAGACGATGTTCGCCGCCTTGCCGCCGAGCTCGAGGGTGAGCTTCTTTGGCGTGCCGGCGACGGCGCGGGCGATCTCCCGTCCGACGGCGGTCGAGCCGGTGAAGGCCACCTTGTCGACGTCGGGATGACGCACGAGCGCCGCGCCCGTCGCGCCGGCGCCGGTGATGATGTTGACCACGCCCGGCGGAAGGTCGGCCTGCTGCAGGATCTCCGCGAAGAGCAGTGCCGAGAGCGGGGTGGTCTCGGCGGGCTTGAGCACGACCGTGTTCCCCGCGGCCAGGGCCGGGGCGACCTTCCACGCGAGCATGAGCAGCGGGAAGTTCCACGGGATCACCTGAGCGGCCACCCCGAGCGGGCGGGGGTTCGCACCGGCGCCGGCGTGGTCGAGCTTGTCGGCCCACCCCGCGTAGTAGAAGAACCACGCCGCGACCTGCGGGATGTCGACGTCGCGGCTCTCCTTGATGGGCTTGCCGTTGTCCAGGCTCTCTGCGACCGCGAGCTCGCGGGCGCGCTCCTGGACGAGGCGGGCGATGCGGAAGAGGTACTTCCCGCGGTCGCGCCCCGACATGGTCGACCAGGTCTTGTCGAAGGCGCGTCGGGCGGCGGCGACGGCGGCGTCGACGTCGGCCTCGTCCGCGTGTGCCACCGTGGCGATGCGCTTCTCATCGGCCGGTGCCACGGTGTCGAACGGAGTTCCCGATCCAGGACGGAACTCACCGTCGACGAAGAGGCCGTACTCGTCCCGCAGGGCGAGGATCGACCGGGATTCGGGTGCCGGGGCGTAGTCGAGGAAGGACATGGATTCTTTCGTGGTGTCGAGCTCGCGGGTCATCCGGGTCTCCTCAGTCGATCGTGACGTAATCGGCGCCGGTGTAGTGGCCGGAGCGCAGCTTCTGCCGCTGGCGGAGGACGTCGTTCAACAGCGATGATGCGCCGTAGCGGAACAGGTGCGGCTGGAGCCACTCCTCCCCCACCGTCTCGGCCACGAGCACCAGATAGGCGATGGCGTCCTTGGCGGTGCGGATGCCGCCGGCGGGTTTGACCCCTACCCGCTGCCCGGTGGCGCGGTACCAGTCGCGCACCACCTCGAGCATGAGGAGGGTCGTCGGGCGCGTGGCGGCGGGCTGCACCTTGCCGGTGGAGGTCTTGATGAAGTCGGCGCCGGCGAGGATCGCCAGCCACGAGGCGCGCTTGATGTTGTCGTAGGTGTTCAATTCGCCGGTCTCGAGGATGACCTTCAGCGAGGCGAAGCTTCCGTCAGCACGACGGCAAGCCTGCTTGACCTGCACGATCTGGTCGAACACCAGTCCGTAGCGCCCCGAGAGGAACGCACCGCGGTCGATCACCATGTCGATCTCGTCGGCGCCGGCGGCCACCGCCTCGGCGGTGTCGGCGAGCTTGATGGCCAGCGACGCGCGGCCGCTCGGAAAGGCGGTGGCCACGGCCGCAACGCTGATCAGGGCGTCGTCGGGATCGCCGTGCGCTGCGCCCAGGGCCGCCACGGCATCGGGGACCATATCTCCGTACACGCAGACGGCCGCCACGCGGGGACAGGTGGGGTCGGACGGGTCGGGGGTGAGCGCCTTCGCAACGAGAGAGCGCACCTTGCCCGGGGTGTCGGCACCCTCGAGGGTGGTGAGATCGATCAGTTGGATGATGCGGTCCAGCGCCCAGGCCTTGGAGGTCGTCTTGATCGAGCGCGTCCCGAGAGCCGCGGCGCGCTGTTCGAGACCGACGGCGTCGACGCCGGGGAGGCCGTGCAGGTAGCGCCGGAGGGTGGTGTCATCCGGCTCCCCGCCGAGGAGATCGACGGCGCGCTCGGTGAGCGTCTGAAGTTCGGTGCGGCTCATGGCCCTTCCCTTTCCCGGTTGCCTGCGGTCGGGCAAACCTCAAGCCTAGACGGTCAGCGCCGCGCGCACACGGTCGACGTCGTCGGCCATCTGGGCGATCAGCTGCGGAATCCCCTCGAAAGCCCCCATGGCCCGGATCCGATGGCTGAACTGCACCTCGACCCGGTGACCGTAGAGGTCGAGATCGGTTTCGTCGAGAACGTAGGCCTCCACCTGCCGACCGGTGACGTCGTCGAAGGTGGGATTGGTTCCGATGCTGATGGCGGCGGGATAGCGGATGCTGCTGCGCGGGCCCTCAGGCAGACTCGTCGTGATCGGCCCCTCGTCCACGAGCCAGCCGGCGTAGACGCCGTCGGCGGGGACGTACCCTTCGCGATCCGCGGACAGGTTGGCGGTGGGGTAGCCGAGCTCCCTCCCCCGCTTCAACCCGTGCACCACCTCGCCCCGCACCGACGGGGCTCGCCCGAGGAGCTTCGCGGCCCTGTCGACGTCGCCGGCTTCGAGGAGCTCGCGTATCCACGTCGACGACACGCGGCGCTCGCCCTCGACGGCTCGGACGTCGTCGACGACCTGCAAAGAGAAGCCGTGCTCGGCGGCGAGCTCCTCCAGAAGCGTCACATCTCCCGCTCCGCCCCGGCCGAACCGGAAGTCGCGACCGACGAGGAGCATCGCCACCCCGAGGGCGTCGACCAGCAGCGTCTGGACGAACTGCCGCGGCTCGAGGTCGGCGAGCTCGCGGTCGAACGTCAGCATGAGTGTAGCGTCGACCCCCGCCTCCGCCAGGAGCCGGAGCTTCTGGTCAGGTCCGACGAGGCTCACCGGGCACAGGTCCGGGCGCAGGAGCGCGAGCGGATTGCGATCGAAGGTCACCGCGACGACCGGAGTTCCCATCGTGGCGGCGTTGACCCTGGCCCGCTCGATGAGTGCGCGATGGCCGGCATGCACGCCGTCGAACTTCCCGATGGCGACGACGGAGGGCCCATACTCGGCGGGGATGTCCTCCGGGCTGCGGAAGACGATCATCGCGCCACCGCGTCGGCGGGAGCCGCCGCGGCCGGGCGTACCACCGGGCGGTGCAGGATCAGCCACCACAGCCCGAGGAAGGGAAGAACCAGAGGGATCAGCAGATACCCCGCTCCGAACCACGACCACACGGTGGGGTGGGCGAACAGGGCGGGCAGGACGAAGCTGAGCGTCCCGATGATGAGGACGCCGGCGAGTTCGAAGCAGATGGCGATCCACGCGACGCGATACCAGGTGCGCGACCCGGAGAAGATCAGTGCGAGCGTGGCGAGGATGTAGACCACCGCCGCGAGCGCCGAGAGCGTGTAGGCCAGCGGCGCCTCATCGAACTCGCGGACGATCTGGACGAAGGAGCGACCCGTGGCGGCCAGCGCCATGATGCCGTAGACGATGACGAGGACACGGCCGATGCCGGTCATGCGAGGGCGGGGGGTCGAGATCATGGCGTACCCCATCCTACGTTCGCCGCCTGCCGGGCGCTCAGGCGAGCTGGATGGTCCAGATCACCTGCATCCGCCACACCATCACCGCCACGGCGAGAGCGGCGACGCCCATGATCACCGTGCTCCACCGGCTGCGTTCCACCAGCGCCCAGGCGACTCCTGCGGGCGGGAGGAGGGCCGCCGAGACGAGGTAGACCCAGAACTCCAGCAGGCTGCCGCTGGGCGGGTTGCCGGCGAAGGGCGCGATGATCGCGACGACGATCTGCACGATCAGCAGCACTTCGACGAGGGCCATCGCCCCGACGGTGAGGTCACTGGGTCGGCGTCCGGCAAGACCGAGGATGACGCCGAGCAGCCCCGCTGCCACGGCGACGCCGACCTGGATCAGGGTGAACCACAGAATCATCCCGTGACCTCCTCGGGCATGTTGACGACGCTCTTGATGTCGTCCCCCCGACGTTCGACGATGCCGACCAGGGCCCCGTCGGGGTCGATCGCCGCCGCGCGCGGGCCGGGGAGAGCCGAGGCGATCCCGGCCAGCCGCTTGCCGTGACGAAGGTCACGGGCCTGCGCCGCAGTGACGCCGAGTGCGCCGAGCACCGCCGCGGCGGCCTCCGCCGGCGGCCACGGTGACGCCTCGGCCAGGTCATCGACGCCGACCGCGTCGGCGATCATGAACGGACCGATGCGCGTGCGGCGCAGAGCCGTGAGATGGCCACCCACGCCGAGGGCGACGCCGAGGTCGCGGGCGAGCGAACGGACGTAGGTGCCGCTGGAGCAGTCCACCGTCACGTCGAGGTCGATCATGGTCCCGGTGCGGCGCTCCTCGGTGACCTCGAGACGGAACACCGTCACCTCCCGCGCCGCCAGCCGGACCTCCTCCCCCGCTCGGGCCAGGTCGTAGGCGCGCCGTCCGTCGACCTTGATGGCGGAGTAGGTGCTCGGAACCTGCGAGATCGAGCCCCGGAGTCCCGCGAGGTGGGTCTCGATCTCGGCGGCGGTCACGCCCGAGGCATCCGTCACCGTCGTTGTCTCCCCGTCGGCGTCGTCGGTGGTGGTCGCCTCGCCGAGACGGATGGTCGCCTCGTAGGTCTTGTCGAGTCCGACGACGAAGGTGAGCAGGCGCGTGGCCGCGTCCACCCCCAGCACCAGGAGCCCCGTCGCCATCGGGTCGAGCGTCCCGGCGTGGCCGACCTTCCGCGTCCCCCGCGCGCGTCGAGCGCGGGCGACGACATCGTGGCTGGTGATGCCGGAGGGCTTGTCGACCAGGAGGATGCCCGCCATCAGCAGGAGTCCGCCCAGACGCGACGGGGATGCTCCGGGTCGGTGTTGTCGACGATGGCGGAGGCCACGGCGCGGGGATCGGCCTCCTGCAGATAGAGCTCCTGGCCCTGACGGTAGCGGGCGTTCGAGGCGGCCCACGGGTCGGGGTCGGTGCCCTCGCGGGCGGCCACGCGGGCCGCGGCGACGTCGACCGGCGTGTCCAGCCAGACCGACCAGTGCCAGATCCCGCGGAGTTCGGGACGCAGCAGGAAGATGCCGTCGACGATGAGGACCGCGTCTCGAGGACCGGTCACCCACTCGGTCTCGACCGGGGCGTCGCGACGGTGGTCGAACGCGGCGAGCTGGAACCCGGTCGAGCCGCCGGTCTGGGCCCCGTCACGAAAGGGCTCGATGAGCACGCGGCGGAAGGTGGCGTCGTCGAACGAGTCGCGGTAGAAGCCCTCGGGCGAGGTCCGCCCGCGCGCGTACCGCTCCGCGCGAGGACGGTGGAATCCGTCGATGGAGGCGCGGAAGACCGCCGAGCCGTCCTCGGCGAAGACCTGAGCGAGATGGTCGGCGAAGGTGGTCTTGCCGGCGCCGTCGATGCCGTCGACGGCGAGCATGATGCGGCCCGCACGGTAGTGCTGACGCACCTCATCGCGAAGCGACCGCCACAGCGTGGTGGCCGGCGTGACGGGCAACTGCATGGGGTTCAGCCTACGACGGCGCGGCCCGCGCACCGCGCGGTCCTGTCTAGGCTGATCGCCATGCCCGACCTCGCCACGCCGCTCATCGCGTGGTATCGCGACCACGCGCGCGACCTGCCCTGGCGACGCCCCGGCTTCCCGGCCTGGGGCACGCTCGTGTCGGAGTTCATGCTCCAGCAGACGCCGGTGAACCGCGTCATCCCGCATCTGAGGGCGTGGCTCGTGCGCTGGCCCGCCCCGGCGAGCCTTGCCGCCGATCCGCCGGCCGAGGCGGTGAGGCAGTGGGCGAATCTCGGCTATCCGCGGCGCGCGCTGTGGCTGCACCGGGCCGCCACCGAGATCCGCGACCGGCACGGCGGGGTCGTGCCGCACGACGTCGATGCGCTCCTCGCACTGACCGGGATCGGCGACTACACCGCCCGGGCTGTGGCGGTCTTCGCGTACGGCCTGCGGCACCCGGTGGTGGACACCAACACCCGCAGGGTGCTCGCCCGCGCCGTGGACGGGCGGTCCCAGCCGGGACCGCCTGCGCGCCGTGACCTCTCGGCGATGGAGGCGATCCTCCCGCCCGCCGACGACGCCGCCGCGATCGTCAATGCGGCGGCGATGGAACTCGGCGCGACGGTCTGCACCGCGCGGGCACCTCGGTGCGCGGCCTGCCCCCTGTCGGCGATGTGCGCGTGGCGGGCGGCGGGGTACCCCGACACCGGCGACGCACGCCGGCGCCAGGCGCGCTACGAGGGCAGCGACCGGCAAGCCCGCGGAGCGGTGCTGAAAGCGCTCAGGGAGGCCGCGCACGACGTGCCGCAGGAGTCGGTGCTCCCGGACTGGCCGGACTCCCTCCAGCGCGACCGCGCGATCGACTCCCTCGTGTCGGATGGCCTTGTCGAGGCATCCGCGGGGATGCTGCGCCTTCCGGTGCGGGGTCAGTCCTCGTCGTCGCGCGGCTTGACGTACGGGTCGGCCTCGCCGGCGTAGGTCGCGGAGGACGCCAGTCCGGCCACCGCCTGGTCGCGCTCGCGCGCCTGACGCAGGAGGTCTTCGATGTGACCGGCGTTCTCGGGGAGCGCGTCGGGGATGAACTCCAGGGTGGGGGTGAGCCGGACGCCCAGGCCCCGGCCGACTTCGCTGCGGAGCATGCCCGTGGCCCGGCGCAGGGCCTCACCGGAGGCCAGACGCGCCTCCTCGTCGCCGAGGACGGTGTAGAACACCGAGGCGTGCTGCAGGTCGCCGGTCACCTTCACATCGGTGATGGTGACGAACCCCAACCGCGGATCGCGCAGCCCCTTCTCCAGTCGCTCGGCGATCAGCACCTTGATGCGGTCAGCCAGTCGAGCCTGTCGTTCCCCAGCCATCTTCTTCTCCTTACTTCCACCCCGAGGCGTCTCGACCGGGCGGAGGTGACGGATGCGCCCTGGACAGTCGGGGTCTTGGGGGTCCTGTTGTCCAGGGCGCATCCGTCACCGGAGCCCTCAGCGATCGATCAGCCGCGCGGCTTCTCCACCATTTCGGTCGTCTCGATCTCGTCGCCGATCTGGATGTCGTTGTACTTGCCGAGCCCGATACCGGCCTCGAAGTCCGTGCGGACCTCGGTGACGTCATCCTTGAACCGGCGCAGCGACTCGATCGCCAAGCCGTCGGCGATCACGACGCCGTCGCGGATGACCCGCGCCTTGGCGTTGCGCGTGATCGTGCCGGAGCGGACGATCACACCGGCGATGTTGCCGAACTTCGAGGAGCGGAACACCTCGCGGATCTCGGCGACGCCCGACTGGACCTCTTCGTATTCCGGCTTGAGCATGCCCGTCAGGGACTGCTCGACGTCGTCGATCGCGTTGTAGATGACCGAGTAGAACCGCACGTCCACACCCTCACGGGCAGCGCGCTCGCGCGCCTTGGTGTCGGGGCGGACGTTGAAGCCGATCACGATCGCGTTGTCGATCGTGGCCAGGTTGATGTCCGACTCGGTGATCGCGCCGACGCCGCGGTGGATGATGCGCAGCTGCACGCTGTCATCGACCTCGATCTTCAGCAGCGACTCCTCCAGCGCCTCGACGGCACCGGAGACGTCGCCCTTGATGATGAGGTTGAGCGACTCGACCTTGCCCTCTTCCAGCGCACGGGTGAAGTCCTCGAGCGAGATGCGCTTGCGGGCCTTCGCCAGGGCGGCGTTGCGCTCCGCGGCTTCACGCTTCTCGGCGATCTGACGGGCGGTGCGGTCTTCCTCGGTGACGATGAAGACGTCGCCGGCGCGCGGCACGGAGTTGAGCCCCTGCACCTGCACGGGACGGGACGGGTAGGCCTCTTCGACCGGCTCGCCGTTCTCGTCGATCATCGCGCGGACGCGGCCGTAGGCGGTGCCCGCCACGATCGCGTCGCCGACCCGGAGGGTTCCGGACTGGATGAGCACCGTCGCGACCGAACCGCGGCCCTTGTCGAGCTTGGCCTCGATGGCGACACCGCGGGCGGCCTTGTTGGGGTTGGCTGTGAGATCGAGTCCCGCATCGGCGGTGAGCAGCACCGCGTCCAGGAGGTCCTGGATGCCGATGTTGTTCCGCGCCGACACGTCGACGAACATCACGTCGCCGCCGTACTCCTCAGCCACCAGACCGTACTCGGTGAGCTGCTGACGCACCTTGGCGGGATTGGCCTCGGGCTTGTCGATCTTGTTCACCGCGACCACGATCGGCACGTTCGCGGCCTGCGCGTGGTTCAGCGCCTCCACCGTCTGCGGCATGATGCCGTCGTCGGCGGCGACCACGAGGATCGCGAGGTCGGTCACCTGCGCACCACGGGCACGCATGGCGGTGAACGCCTCGTGGCCCGGCGTGTCGATGAAGGTGACGGCGCGCTCGATGCCGTCGTGCTCGGTCCACACCTGGTAGGCGCCGATGTGCTGGGTGATGCCACCGGCTTCGCCTGCGACCACGTTGGTCTGACGGATGGCGTCGAGCAGTCGCGTCTTACCGTGGTCGACGTGACCCATGACGGTCACGACCGGGGGACGGATCTCCAGGTCCTCTTCGCTCTCGGCCTCGAGCTCGGCATCGAGGTCGAGTCCGAAGCCCTCCAGGAGCTCCTTGTCCTCGTCCTCGGGCGAGACCATCTGGATCTTGTAGCCCAGCTCCTCGCCCAGCACCTCGAAGGTGGCTTCGTCGAGGGACTCGGTCGCGGTGGCCATCTCGCCGAGGTTGAACAGGATCGTCACGAGCGTTCCGGGCTGCACGGTGTACCCGCGCAGGGCCTCGAGCTTGTCCGCGAAGTCGGAGATCGATGCGCCGCGGCGCAGGCGGATGATCTCGCCGTTGCCCTTCTGAACGTTGACGCCGCCGACGACGGGCGCCGACCGCATCTCGAATTCCTGCCGCTTCGCCCGACGCGACTTGCGCTGCTTGGACTTTCCGCCGCCCTTGCCGAAGGCACCTGCGGTGCCACCGCCGGGGCCTCGACCGCGACCGCCGCCGCCACCCGGGCGACCGGCGAAGCCGCCGCCGGCGGGAGCACCGGGGCGGAATCCGCCGCCACCGCCGCCGCCGGGACGACCGGGACCGCCGGGACGCTGCTGGAAGGGCGCGCCGGGACGCCCGCCGCCGCCGGGGCGACCGGCGCCACCGGGACGCGGCGCGCCGGGGCGCGGTGCGCCCGGACGCGGGGCCTGCGGCCGCGGGATGTTACCGGGGGTCGGACGCTGGCCCATCCCCTGCTGCGAGGAGAACGGGTTGTTTCCCGGGCGCGGGCCGGCGGGGCGCTGCCCCATCCCCTGCTGCGAGGAGAACGGGTTGTTGCCCGGACGCGGCGCACCCGGACGCGGAGCACTGCCGCCCGGCCGCGGCGCGGGCGGGGTCGGTGCCGCCGGCGAAGGCGCGGGGGCGGAGGAAGCCGGAGCCTCGGGCGCGGCGGCAGCGGGACGCTCGGCCGCGGGGGCCGGTGCGCCGGGCGCCGCGGGGCGCGGCGACGACTGCGGAGCAGCCGGGGCTGCGGGCGCCGCCGGAGCGGCGGGCGCAGGCGCGGCCGGCTTGGCCGAGGGCGCAGGACGCGAGGGGCCGGGGCGACCCGCCGGGCGGGCGGGCGCGGTCTTGGTGTCGCCGGCCGCGGCCGGAGCACCGTCCGCCTGCAGCGCAGCGCGGAGCTTGCGAGCCACGGGGGGCTCGATGGTCGACGAGGGGCTCTTGACGAACTCGCCGAGTTCCTTCAGCTTGGCCAGAGCGACCTTGCTGTCGACGCCGAGTTCGGAAGCGATCTCGTGCACGCGTGGTTTGGCAGCCACAAATTCTCCTGTCTGGGCCTACCCAGACAGGGCAGGCCGTTAGTCGCGGACGGGTCTCATTTCGAGCCGTTCACTTTTTTTCCATAGCCGTTCAGCCGTTTCTCGAGGGCTTTCGTGTCAGGCGCACCTGACACCCGCAATGCGCGAATGAATGCGCGGCGCCGCACTGCGGCATCCACGCACTCCTGTGTGTCGTGAACCCACGCGCCCCGCCCCGGCATCGACGCGCGCTCATCGAAGACGAGAACAGAATCGACCGCCACCACTCTCAGGAGGGTGGCCCGGGGAGCACGCGCGCGGCATCCGACGCACATTCGTACGGGTTCCATGGTACACCTCGCCGGGCGTCGGCCCGGTGCCCGATCAGCCCTCTTCCAGGATCGAGTCCGGCTGGATGTCGATCTTCGCGCCGGTGAGCTTCGCCGCGAGACGTGCGTTCTGCCCTTCCTTGCCGATGGCCAGCGACAGCTGGTAGTCGGGGACGAGCGCACGGACGGCCTTGCTGTTCGAATCGAGGATGAAGCTGGAGGTCACCTTCGCCGGCGAGAGGGCGTTCGCGACGAACTTCGCCAGCTCGCCGTCCCAGTCGACGATGTCGATCTTCTCCCCGCCGAGCTCTTCGGTGACGGCCCGCACGCGCCGACCGAGTTCGCCGATGCAGGCGCCCTTGGCGTTGACCGTCGGATCGATCGCTTTGACCGCGATCTTGGTGCGGTGGCCCGCCTCCCGCGCGAGGGAGACGATCTCGACCAGTCCGTCGGCGATCTCGGGGACCTCGAGGGCGAAGAGCTTTCGGACCAGGCCCGGGTGGGTCCGCGACACCGTGATGGAGGGACCCTTGGTGCCCTTGGACACCGAGGTGACGTACACGCGCAGGCGCGCGCCATGGGGGTAGTCCTCCCCGGGGACCTGCTCCTCGGGAGGAAGGATCGCCTCGACGGTGCCGAGGTCCACATGGACCATGCGCGGATTCGGCCCCTGCTGCACGATGCCGGCGACGATGTCGCCCTCCTTGCCGCGGAACTCGCCCAGCACCGCGTCGTCGGCGATGTCGCGCAGACGCTGGCTGATGACCTGCTTGGCGGCGAAGGCGGCGATGCGGCCGAAGTCGTCGGGAGTGGTCTCCTCTTCGCCGATGACCGCGCCCTCTTCGTCGGTGAGCGGCAGGTAGATCGCCACGTGACCGGTCTTGCGGTCGATCTGCGCACGGGCACCCGAAGGGAGCTCGCCGGTGGCGGAGGAGTGCTTGGCGTAAGCGGTCAGAATCGCCTGCTCGATGATGCGCAGCAGCTCGTCGAAGGGGATCTCCTTCTCCCGCTCGATGGTGCGCAGCAATCCGAGATCGATGTCCACGATGCCCTCTCCTCTATTCAGCTCTCTCCGGTATCCAGCCGCTCCGGAATCCTTCCTACGGTACCCGATGGGGCGCGCAAGGGTGTCGGTCGGTCACCGCGCGCAGTCGTCGCGATCGAGGTCGCGCAGCTGGAACCGCTCATCGCTCCAGCGCATGAGGACGGGCAGGAACCGCGAGCCCGGCAGCAGGATCTGCAGGTGCTCGTACTCGTCGTACACCAGCGTCCGCATGCGATTGCCGGCAGCGCAGGAACGTGCGACGAAGTCCTCCTGGAGTGAGGGAGGGATCACCTCGTCCGCGCTCCCCCACGCCAGGAGGACCGGCACCTCCCACGGGCCGGATGCGGCATTGTCCTCCAGTCGTTCCCCGAGGGGGCCCGCGGTGAGGTCACTGGCGTACAGCGGGTTGTCGGCGGAGACCCCGAGCGCGGTCGCGACCGAGACGACCACCCCGGGTTCACTGGGACAGCGCTGCGTCATCTCGCGGACGATCGGCGCGGCGCCCGGAGCGAGATACCGCGACAGTTCGACGTCGTCATACGTGTCGGAGTAGGGCACGAGGACCCAGGAGATGAGGATCGCCAGGAGGGCGTTCGGCTCGCCGGAGATGAGCTCCTCGGCAAGCTCCGCCGGCTCCGCCGCCGGAGCGAGGGCCGCCACTCCCAGCACATCGACGTCGGGGGCGTAGTCGTCCGCGATCTGAGCCGCCCACAGGGCCGCGTGCCCGCCCTGGGAATGCCCCCAGGCCATCGTCCGCTTCGACAGGTTCAGCCCGTCGATCTCCCGCGAGGCGAGAACCGCGTCCAAGGACGACCTCGCCTCGCCGGTCCCGATGAGATACGGGAAGACACCGGGAGCACCCTGCCCGGAGTAATCGGTGGAGACGACCACCCAGCCCTTGGCCAGCGCGTCCTCCAGGGCGGGGATCGCCCATCGCGTGGCGGCGTCGTCGCGGAGGCTGGGCGCGCACCCGCGCGCGACACCGGTCGTGCCGTGGTGCCACATCACGACCGGGCGCGCACCGCGCGGCGGGTCCACCGGCGAGATGACGAGGCCGCTCGCGACGGCCGGCTGGCCCGCGGCATCCCTCGTGGTGTACAGGATCCGCGTGACCTGTCCCCCCTCCGGGGCACGACCGGAGTAGTCGTCGGCGCGGATCAGCCGCCCGTGCTCGTACGGCACGACCTCGGGCGGGGTGTAGAACGCGTCGACGACGGGGGCGCCGTCCTGCAGCCATTCGTTCACCCACCAGCCGCCGGCACTCACCGCCACCAGAAGCAGCGACAAGGCGTACCGCCCGACCGCCTGCCAGCCGCGCAGCCGCCGCGACTCCCGAGCCGAGCCGTCGGCGGAGGCGCGTGCACGGGAGGACAGCGCCGCCTGACGCACGACCCGGAGGAGCTGGGTCGCGCCGAAGACGATGGTGCGCACACCGAAGATCACGGCGACGACGAGGACGGTCACGTCGGGCCACGTGACGGAGAGGATGGCGAAGACGATCTGGCTCGCACCCCAGGTCGCCGAGAGCACGCGCTCGCTCGCGCGACCGCGCATCAGAGCGTCGGCGAGAGAGGTCAGGCCCCCCACGACGAGCAGGACCGCGATCGCGGCCGGAAGGATCTGCAGGGCGCCGCGCAGGCCCAGGAGGATGCCGAGACCGAGCGCCACCCAGACGATCGCCAGCGCACGCGACAGCCACCGCGGCTCCCTCGGGCGGACGATCTCGGCGATGCCGGTGGCCAGCGCACTCAGCGCGACGTAGATCGCCAGGAGCACGAGGGAGGTGAGCGGCCGCGTGACGACGAGGAGACCCAGGAGCAGGGCGCCCGCCCCGATCACCACCGACACCCACGGCGGCGCGTGAGTGGCGAAATGCGCGAGCGTTCGCCACCGGACGCGGCGCGGGTTCGGGTGTGCGCTCACCCGGGCCAGCCTATTCGCCTCTGGTGGGAGGTGCCGTGACGCCGGCGGCGGAGCGGCGTGGTCGCCCTGGACGACGCCGCCCGCCATACTTTGCGGATGGATGACGTCAACGCCTGGCTCCTCACCTGGGGCGACAACCTGTGGACCTGGGTCGTGCTGCCGGTGGTGGTGCTGCTCGGGCTGTACTTCACGCTCCGCTCAGGGGTGGTGCAGTTCCGCCTCATCCCCGAGATGTTCCGCACTCTCACCGACCGCACGCCCCGCACCGAGAGCGGCGCGCCGCAGTCGGTGTCGGCCTTCCAGGCGTTCACCATCTCCGCCGCCTCGCGCGTGGGAGTGGGCAACATCGCCGGCGTCGGCACCGCGATCGCGGTCGGCGGACCGGGCGCGGTCTTCTGGATGTGGCTCATGGCGTTCGTGGGCGGCGCGTCGAGCTTCATCGAATCGTCGCTCGCGCAGCTGTTCAAAGTGCGCGATAAGGACGGGTTCCGCGGCGGACCCGCGTACTACATGGAGCGGGGCCTGAAGGCGCGGTGGCTCGGGATCTGGTTCGCCGTCATCCTCATCGTCTGCTTCCCGTTCGCGTTCAGCTCCCTGCAGGCCAACACCATCTCGGCCACGGTCGTCGCCACGATCGGCGACGGCTCGCCCGGATGGCTCCCCTGGCTCATCGGCGGCGCGATCGCCGTGCTCACCGGACTGGTGGTGTTCGGGGGCGTCCGCCGCATCGCCTCGGTGACGCAGCTGCTGGTGCCCATCATGGCGCTGGCGTACCTGCTCCTCGGCCTGATCGTCGTGGCGGTGAACATCGAGCGGGTGCCGGAGGTGTTCGCGCAGATCTTCACCCAGGCCTTCGGGTTCAACGAGGTCGTCGGCGCCGCGTTCGGGTACATCGTGCTGACGGGGGTCAAGCGCGGCATGTTCTCCAACGAGGCGGGCCTGGGTTCGGCGCCCAACGCCGGGGCGAGCGCGGCGGTGACGCACCCCGTCAAGCAGGGCCTCGTCCAGACCCTGGGCGTCTACTTCGACACCTTTCTGGTGTGCTCGATCACGGCGTTCATCATCCTCGTCTCGGTGCCCGACCTGGCCGGCGCTCAGCGCGGCATCGACCTGACGCAGGGAGCACTGGTGTCCACGCTCGGTGGCTGGTCGAGCGTGGCGTTGAGCGTGATCATCTTCCTGCTGGCGTTCTCGTCGATCCTCGGCAATTACTACTACGGCGAATCGAACATCGAGTTCATCAACCCGGCACCCTGGCTCCTCACCGTCTACCGCGCCCTGGTCGTGGTCGCCGTCCTCGTCGGATCGGTCGTCGGGGCGGATCTCGTCTGGAACCTCGCCGACGGCGTCATGGGCCTCATGGCTCTGACCAACCTCATCGCCATCGGTCTGCTGTCGGGCATCGCCTTCCGGCTGCTGAAGGACTACACCCAGCAACGACGCGAGGGGCGTGACCCGGTCTTCACCCGCGACCGACTCCCCGAGGTCACCGGCATCTCGGTGTGGGAGGACGAGCTCTCGGTGACGGGTCCCATCGACCTGCCGACCCGCGTGCGGCAGAGCCGGAAGCATCGCGACCACTTGCACGCACCCGCCGAGCGGTCGTGACGGCACGCGTGGCTACGCTGGAGTGATGGGGGCGGCGACCGAAGCACGGAGCGCGGCACGCGCCGTGGAGGACGCCGGGTGGTTCCGCGTTCTCGCGCGCTCGGGCTACGTCGCGAACGGAGTGGTGCACCTGATCCTCGGGGTGCTGACCCTGGCGATCGCCCTGGGCTCGGACGGAGCCAGTGACCAGACGGTGGTCTTCAAGGCGATCGCCGCGGCGCCACTGGGTTTCGCGGCCCTGTGGGCGCTGGCGGTGGGACTGTCCGCACTGGGCCTCTGGCAGCTCGTGCAGAGCGTGCTGATGCGGCGGCGGGGCGACGAGATGCGCCTTGCCGTCTGGGGCCGGCGCCTCGGAGCGGTGGGACAGGCTGTGATCTTCCTCGCGCTGGGACTCATCTCCGCCGCCGTGGCGCTCGGCGCCCGCCCCGACGCCGAGGAGACCACCGAAGACCTCAGTTCCGTGCTTCTGGCCATCTGGGGCGGCGCCGCGGTGCTCGGGCTCACCGGCCTCGGAGTGGGGATCGGCGGCGTCGCGTTCATCGTCATGGGCGTGCGACGAAGCTTCGAGAACCGGATGACGCTGCCGGGCGGCCGGCTCGGCACGACCATCCGATTCCTCGGGGTCGTGGGGTTCCTCGCCAAGGGCATCGCGCTGACGATCGTCGGGATCCTGCTGCTCACCGCCACGGTGACCGCCGATGCAGACGTCGCGGGAGGTCTCGACGGCGCCGTGCAGGCGCTATTCCGCCTCGCCCTCGGTCCGTTCCTCGTGGCGGCGGTGGGGGTCGGGCTGCTCTGCTACGGCGTGTTCTGCATGTTCCGGGCGCGGTACGCGCGACTCACCTGGCGGTGAGCCGCGCGATCGCTGCCTCGACGTCCATGACCTCACGCTCGCCGGTCGCACGATCCCACAGCTCGACATTGCCGGCCCCGGCGTCGCGTCCCGCGATGACGATGCGCGGCACGCCGACGAGTTCGGCATCGGCGAACTTCACACCGGGAGAGACCTTCGGCCGGTCGTCGTAGAGCACGTCGCGACCCGAGGCCTCCAGGCGCGCGGCGATGTCCTCCGCGAGAGCGTAGGCCGCGGCATCCTTCCCGGTCGCCACCACGTGCACGTCGAAGGGAGACACCGACGCCGGCCAGATCAGACCCTTGTCGTCGTTGTTCAGCTCGGCGAGGATCGCGAGGATCCGCGTGACGCCGATCCCGTACGAGCCCATCGTGACGGTCACGAGCTTGCCATTCTCATCGAGCACCTTCAGCCCGAGGGTCTCGGCGAAGAACCGGCCGAGCTGGAAGACGTGGCCGATCTCCATGCCCCGTGCCAGAGACACCGGGCCCGACCCGTCGGGGGCCGGGTCACCGGCGCGCACCGAGGCGACATCCACCACGCCGTCTCCGACGAAATCGCGACCAGCGACGAGAGAGTGCACGTGCTTCTCGTGGATGTTGGCTCCTGTGATCCAGCTGGTGCCGTCCACGACGCGGGGGTCCAGCAGGTAGCGGATGCCGCTGGCCGACCCCTCACCCAGGATCGGCCCGGTCTCGGACCACGGTCCGATGTACCCGCGGACGAGCTGCGGGTTCCGCTCGAAGTCGGCGTCGGTGGCGGCCTCGACTTCTGCGGGCGCGAAAGCGACCTCGGCGCGCTTGTCATCGATGTCCCGGTCGCCGGGAACACCCACGACCACGACTTCGCGTGTGCCGTCGAGGTGGGTGAGGGCGAGCACAACGTTCTTGAGCGTGTGCGCCGCCGTCCAGCGGGTGGCGTCGTCGGTCGCCGGCCCCGCGATACCCGGGGCGGGCGCGTTGAGATGGGCGTTGGCGTGATCGACGAGGGTCTGAATGGTCGCGGTTTCGGGTGAGTCGAAGATCACCGGCGCGGGAAGACCGTCGATCGCGAGCGCGGCCGGCGCGATCGTCTGGAACGCCTCGACGTTGGCGGCGTACCCGCCCTCCGAACGGACGAAGGTGTCTTCGCCGACCGAGGTGGGGTGGAGGAACTCCTCGCTGCGGGCGCCACCCATCAGGCCGTTGTCGGCCTGCACGATGACGTACTCCAGGCCCAGGCGTTGGAAGATCCGCTCGTACGCGTCGCGCTGCGCCTGGTAGGAGACGTCGAGACCGGCGTCGGTGTAGTCGAACGAGTAGGCGTCCTTCATGGTGAACTCGCGTCCGCGGAGAAGTCCCGCGCGGGGCCGGGCCTCGTCGCGGTACTTGTCCTGGATCTGGTAGATCGCCAGCGGCAGATCCTTGTACGAGGAGTAGAGGTCCTTCACCAGCAGCGTGAAGAGCTCCTCGTGGGTGGGCGCGAGCAGGTAGTCGGCGTCCTTGCGGTCTTTCAGCCGGAAGATCCCGTCGCCGTAGGCCTCCCACCGACCGGACTCGCGGTAGGGATCGGCGGGCACGAGTGCGGGGAAGTGCACCTCGTAGGCCCCGATCGCCGACATCTCCTCGCGGATGATGTTCTCGATGCGGGCCTTGACTCGCAGCCCCAGCGGCAGCCAGGCGAAGATCCCGGGCGCCTGGCGCCGGATGTACCCGGCGCGGACGAGGAGGCGGTGACTGGTCACCTCGGCGTCGGCGGGGTCTTCGCGGAGCGTGCGGAGGAAGAAGTGCGAGAGACGGGTGACCACGAGCGACAAGTCTAGGGTGAGGCTCGAGAGTCACGGGTTCGGGCTGCAGCCGCCGCCACGGCGCCCCCACCCCGTTCATGCGCAATTTTGTGGCCTGACGCTGAGGGCGCGGATCCCCGTCGTCCCGGCCAGAGCGGTCATCTGTGGACCGATCGACGCTCGGCCCCGCTATGCAGGAAGCGACGGCTCGCATGCTGGAGCAAAGCATCGCACGCGAGAATGCAATATATTGCAACCACTTCCGTATCGCACGCACGAAAGGCGCACCGTGAAGCTGCACGAGTTCCCCCGGCATCCGCTCACCTTCGGACCGAGCCCGCTTCAGCCACTTCATCGGCTCTCGCAGCACCTCGGCGGGGCGCAGATCTGGGCCAAGCGCGAGGACGTCTCCAGCGGCCTGGCCTTCGGCGGCAACAAGATCCGCAAACTCGAGTACATCGTCCCCGACGTGCTGGCCTCGGGCGCCGACACGCTCGTCTCGATCGGCGGATACCAGTCCAATCACACCCGGCAGGTCGCCGCCGTCGCCGCGCACCTGGGGCTGAAGGCACGCCTGGTCCAGGAGAAGTGGGTGCCGTGGGATGACCCGGTGAACGACCGGGTCGGCAACATCCTCCTGTCCCGCATGATGGGCGCGGACTCGCGTCTGGACGACGCGGGGTTCGACATCGGCATCCGCGACTCGTGGAAGCAGGCGCTGGCCGAGGTCGAGGCCGCCGGTGGCATCCCCTATCCGATCCCGGCGGGCGCGTCCGAGCATCGACTCGGCGGGCTCGGTTTCGCCAACTGGGCCTTCGAAGTCGCCGAGCAGGAGAGGGCGCTCGGGGTGTTCTTCGACACGATCATCGTCTGCACGGTCACGGGATCCACCCACGCGGGGATGATCGCCGGATTCGCGGCGCTGGAGGAGCTGACCGGCGTCCGCCGACGGGTCATCGGCATCGACGCCTCCGCGACGATCGAGAAGACGCGCGATCAGGTGGCGCGCATCGCCCGGAACACCGCAGGACTGATCGAACTCGGCCGCGACCTGCGCGACGACGAGATCCAGGTGCTCGAGGGGTGGGCCGGCGACCTGTACGGCATCCCGGTCGACTCGACGATGGAGGCCATGGCTCTCGGGGCCCAGCTCGAGGCGATGATCACCGACCCGGTCTACGAGGGGAAGTCCCTCGCGGGCCTCATCGATCTGGTGAAGGGCGGCGACATCCCCGCGTCATCCACCGTTCTGTACGCCCACCTCGGCGGCCAGCCGGCGATCAACGCCTATCACGCGCTCTGGCCCTGAGCTCGCCCGACTGATCCGCCCGCCGCGTTCTCCGAGCTCGGGATGCCGCGGCACCGCCGCGCACCCCGCCGGCGTCAGCTCGTGACGACCTGCGCGGTCCCGAGCGGGGCGTCGGGGCCCATCTCGTCGGCGATGCGGTTGGCCTCCTCGATGAGGGTGGCCACGATCTCGGACTCGGGGACGGTCTTGATGACCTGGCCCTTCACGAAGATCTGTCCCTTGCCGTTGCCGGAGGCGACGCCGAGGTCGGCCTCGCGCGCCTCGCCGGGGCCGTTGACGACGCAGCCCATCACCGCGACCCGCAGGGGCACGGTCATGTCCTTCAGTCCCTCGGTGACGTTGTCGGCGAGGGAGTAGACGTCGACCTGTGCCCGGCCGCAGGACGGGCACGAGACGATCTCGAGCTTGCGCTCGCGGAGGTTCAGCGACTGCAGGATCTGGTGGCCGACCTTGACCTCCTCGGCCGGGGGCGCAGAGAGCGAGACGCGGATCGTGTCGCCGATCCCCTCCCCCAGCAGGATGCCGAAGGCCGTCGCGCTCTTGATCGTTCCCTGGAAAGCGGGGCCGGCCTCGGTGACGCCGAGGTGCAGCGGCCAGTCCCCGCGCTCGGCGAGCAGACGGTAGGCCTTGACCATGACGACCGGGTCGTTGTGCTTGACCGAGATCTTGAAGTCGTGGAAGTCGTGCTCCTCGAACAGCGACGCCTCCCACACAGCACTCTCCATGAGCGCCTCGGGGGTGGCCTTCCCGTACTTCTCCAGCAGCCGCGGGTCGAGCGAGCCGGCGTTCACGCCGATCCGCAGCGACACTCCGGCGTCCTTGGCCGCCTTGGCGATGGCGCCCACCTGGTCGTCGAACTTGCGGATGTTGCCGGGGTTCACCCGCACGGCCCCGCACCCGGCGTCGATCGCCTGGAACACGTACTTCGGCTGGAAGTGGATGTCGGCGATGACCGGGATCTGGCTCTTCTTGGCGATGATGTGCAGCACATCGGCGTCGTCCTGGGACGGCACCGCCACGCGCACGATCTCGCAGCCGGATGCCGTCAGCTCGGCGATCTGCTGGAGGGTGGCGTTGATGTTCGTCGTCGGCGTCGTGGTCATGGACTGGACGCTGACGGGGGCATCGCCACCGACCAGCACCTTTCCGACGCGGATCTGCCGGGTCTTGCGGCGGGGGGCGAGGACCTCGGGCACACGAGGCATACCGATGTTCACAGCAGGCACGGATTCAGCCTACGCCGCGGGAGTGGACCAGGGTGGGAAGAGCCGCTCGTCCGCGGTGTCGGGATGCCGGTGTGGTAGGTTCGCGGCATGTTGGCGCACTGGTGGCTCACCGCGTAGGCGGTGATGTTCGCGCGACATCCGACCGCCTCCGGGCGGTCTTCTTCGTAGGGTGACCGCCCCCTGACGAAAGACTGAGATGACCGGCTTCCCCCACGACCTGTTCGCCGAGCTCGCCCAGGGCGCCCTTCCCTTCGCCCTCATCGCCCGCGACGCCGCGACCGTGGAGCTGCTGACCGGCGACGTCATCGACGTCGACCTCCTCGCCGACATTCCGCTGATAGACGTCTCGGGCACGCCGCGCGAGGTCCTCGCCCTCGTGCCCTTCCGCCAGGTCCGCGAGCGCGGCTTCGCGTGTCACGACGACGGCGCCCCGCTGCGGTGCCTCGTCGTCACCGGCCGCACCGTGATCTCTCGAGACGACGCGCTCGCCGAGCTGCCGAGCACGCCGGTCGCGCTGCAGGGCGCCGGCTTCGACATCGACGACGAGGCGTACGCCGACATCGTGCGGCGCGTGATCGCCGACGAGATCGGCCGCGGCGAGGGAGCGAACTTCGTCATCCGGCGCGACTTCACCGCCGCCGTCGACGCCGACCGGGTGACCGCCGCGCTGACCTGGTTCCGCGCCCTCCTCGAACACGAGCGCGGCGCTTACTGGACCTTCGCCGTGGTGACCCCCGGCCACGTCGCCGTCGGCGCGAGCCCCGAGGCCCACGTCAGCGCCCGCGACGGCGTGGTGACGATGAACCCCATCTCCGGGACGTTCCGCCACCCGGCGGGCGGCGCAACCGTCGAGACGCTCACCGAGTTCCTCCGTTCGACGAAGGAGACCGAGGAGCTCTTCATGGTCGTGGACGAGGAGCTGAAGATGATGAGCGCGGTGTGCTCCGACGGCGGGCGCATCACCGGCCCGCACTTGAAGGAGATGTCGCGCCTCACCCACACCGAGTACGTGCTGCGGGGACGCAGCCGCCTGGACCCCCGCGAGATCCTCCGCGAGACGATGTTCGCCCCGACCGTGACCGGATCTCCGATGCAGAACGCGTGCACGGTCATCACACGCCACGAGACCTCGCCCCGCGGCTACTACTCCGGGGTCGCCGCCCTGTTCACCCCGCGCACCGACGCGATCCTCGAGGGCGAGTCGACGCACGATCTCGACGCGCCGATCCTCATCCGCACGGCCTACCTCGCCGGCGGTCGCCTTCGCGTTCCCGTCGGCGCGACCCTGGTGCGCCACTCGGATCCGTATGGCGAGGTCGGCGAGACGCACGGGAAGGCTGCGGGAGTGCTGGGCGCCATCGGCGCGATTCCCCGCGACCGTCCGGCTCCGGTTGTCCTCCCGGTCTTGGCCGCGGGGGACGCCACCATCGACGAGGATGCTCCCGCCGCCGAGGTGCGCCCGCTCGGATCCGACCCCGGTATCGCGTCGCTGCTGTCGTCGCGCAACTCCCGCCTGGCCGCCTTCTGGCTGAACCCGCAGGCGGCCCCCGAAGGCGGGGGCCCTTTCGCCGGCCGCTCCGCGATCGTCGTCGACGCCGAGGATCGGTTCACCACGATGCTCGCTCATCAGCTGCGCCACCTCGGTCTCGACGTCGAGATCGTGCCGTGGGACCGCGTCTCGAACGAGCAGATCGACGCGGCCGAGCTGGTCGTATCCGGCCCCGGCCCGGGCGACCCTCGAGACCCGTCCGCGCCGCGGATGCGGCGCATGCGCGACGTCGTCGCCCGTCGGCGGTCCCAGGGCCGACCTCTGGTCGCGGTGTGCCTGAGCCACCAGATCCTCGCCGACGGCCTGGGCATCGATCTCGTCCCCCTTGATCAGCCCCACCAGGGGCTGCAGAAGACCGTCGAGGTCTTCGGCGAGGCGGCATCCATCGGCTTCTACAACACCTTCACCGCGCGCGTGCCCGCCGGAACCACCCGGGTGGGCGCCGACGCTGAGATCGAGGTGGCGGCGGACCCCGTCAGCGGTGACGTCTTCGCCCTCCGCGGGCCCGGCTTCGCGTCGATCCAGGGGCACCTGGAGTCGATCCTGTCCAGAGACGGGATGCTGACGCTCGAACGCCTGGTCGCCGCGGCACTCTCGCCGGTCACCGCCTGAGCACCGCCGGCCCGACGTACGGCGCCCGCTCAGCCGAGGAGCGAGATCGGGTTCAGGATATCGGCGAGGATCAGCGTGCCACCCATCACCAGCAGGGCGATGAAGACGACGAAGGTGACGGGGACGAGCTTGGTGGCGTCGACCGGCTTCGGGGGCGGGCGGCGGAACAGCTTCGCCCAGGCCCGCTTGATGCCGTCCCAGAGCGCCACGACGACGTGCCCGCCGTCCAGCGGCAGCAGGGGCAGGAGGTTGAAGGCGAACAGGGCGACGTTCAGCGATGCCAGGAGCGAGAGGAATCCGGCCACCCGGTTGAGGATCGGCGCCTCGGCAGCGGCGACCTCGCCGGCGAGCACGCCGACGCCGACGACGCTGAGTGGCCCGTTGGGGTCGCGCTCTTCGCCGGTGAACAGGGTCGTGG
This sequence comes from Microbacterium sp. AK009, assembly GCF_013410955.1. Classification (GTDB taxonomy): domain Bacteria; phylum Actinomycetota; class Actinomycetes; order Actinomycetales; family Microbacteriaceae; genus Microbacterium. The sequence goes on from NZ_JACCCG010000002.1 coordinate 541,194, forward strand.
CCGTATCGAAGATGCGCACGGGCAACTGCCAGATCACCTGGGCGACGGCGCCGACGTTCTCGAACGCGAATTGCGGCCCTGCCCAGATCGGCTGCTGCACGTAGGTCGACGAGGGGGCGATGCCGGCGAAACCCACCTCTTCGGTGACGGGGTCTCCCGCGGCATCCGTCACGGGCCTTCCAGCCTCGTCGTCCACGTCGCGCTCGGCGGTCGTGGGCACGAGCTGGAGCGTGCGCTCCTCACCGTCGCGCTGCACCACCACCGAGAGGGTGTCGCCGGGAGACGAACGGATGATCTCGGACGCCTCGGCGAAGGTGGAGATCGTCGTGCCGTCGATCGAGACGATCTCATCGCCCGGCTGGAAGCCCGCCGCGGCGGCGGGGGCTGCGGGATCGGAGGGCTCGCACGCCGTGCGCTCCTCCGACGCCGGGATGACGCATTCGCTGATCGTCTGCACGGTGGTGGTCGAGGTCTGCACACCGATGCCCGAGAGCAGGATCGCGAACAGCACGATCGCGAACAGGAAGTTCATGATCGGTCCGCCGAGCATGACGACGATGCGCTTCCACACTGGCAGCTTGTAGAACACCCGGCTGTCGTCGTCGCCGTCGAGGGTCTCGTCGTTCGCCGCCCGGGCATCCTGGACCATCGTGGCGAAGAAGCCGCCTCCCGCGCGACCGCCGCGCTCCCCGCTCTTGGGCGAGGGCGGGTACATGCCCGCCATCGAGATGTAGCCGCCGAGCGGGATCGCCTTGACGCCGTACTCCGTCTCGCCGATGCGACGCGACCACAGCGTCGGCCCGAAGCCGATCATGTACTGGCCGACGCGCACCCCGAACCGTTTCGCCGGCCACAGGTGGCCGAGCTCATGGAGGGCGATGGAGACGGCCAGCCCGACGACCATCAGGGCGATGCCGATGACGAATGCAAGGACCTCCACGTCGTTCACGCTATACCCGGGTGCTTTGAGTCAGCCGAGGGTGTGCGGCAGGGCTCGGTCGAACGATCACGTCAGAAGGGTGCGACAGCGAGTCCGCCGTCGTCGGTGGGGACGAAGGCGACCCGTGAGGGTGGGTGGCTGTCGTAGGTCTTCCCGCCGGGGCTGGTGAATTTCAGGATGCCGCCGGGCAGCTGTTCCACGTGCCAGTTCGTGGCGTGCTTGAGGGTGTGGTGTCGGGCGCATTCGTTGCAGAGGTTGTCGTTGCAGCTGGGCCCACCCAGAGCGAAGTCCTTCGAGTGGTCGATATGGCAGAGCTTCGCCGGCCTTCGGCAGCCCGGTGTTCGGCAGGTGACATCCCGGGCGTTGAGGAACCGGGTCTGGGATGGATGCAAGGTGTATCTGTCCACCACGGTGACCACTCCGGTGATGGGGTCGGTCATCACCCGTTCCCAGATCTTCGCGGTCCCGGCCATCCGCCTTGCGGTCTCCGGGTCGACGGGGGTGACCCCGTTGAGTTCCGCCCCGGAGTTCGTCACTCCGGTGAGGGTGGTGATGGGGATGGTGATCTGCACCTCGGCGCGGATCGCCCCCAGCCCGCCCGCCCGCCCGTCGGTGGGGTCGATCACCGGGGAGCCGGCGAGAAGCATGTCCAGGGCCAGGTCGCACCGGATCTCATCCAACGACCGGTCATCAAACCACGGCTCGGCGTCCTCGCCGAGCGAGGGGCAGCTCTCACCGGTGCTGTTGCCTGTGCCGTTACCGCCACCGTCACCGTCACCGGTGCCGTCACTGTCACTGTCACTGTCACCGGTGCCGTCACTGCCACCGCTCCCGCCCGTCTTCTCCGCCTTGCCCTGCGCGGCGGCGTAGGTGCGCCGTTTCGCGCGGTCGACGTCCTTGACCGTGGTGCCCTGGCCCGTGAGCCGGTGGTAGGCGCCGTGGATGTAGACGTTCCCACCCACGATCGTCAACGCCGACAGGGTGTCATCCAGGTCGGTGACCCACACCCGCCGCTCCCGGATCGCCGTGTCATGCCGCTCCTGTATCGGCCGTGGGTCCAGCACGGCGGCGCGTTGGATGGCGTACTTCTT
>NZ_JACCCG010000003.1 GCF_013410955.1 Microbacterium sp. AK009
ACCACCCGCTCGATCGTCTCCTTGTCATACTTCGCCGGCATAACCCTCATCCTCCTAGATGGGATCAGAGCCTCCACGGAACCCAGGACGGTTCAGCCATCGCCTGGTGCGCAGCCGACACCAACCACGACGTCCGCAACCGATACCCGCGCGGGAAACAGGGCGAACCGTGCATCCACCCCGTCACCGACGAGCCCATCCCCGGCCCGTCCTACGCACCCCTCACCACCATGTTCTGAAAGAGGAGCACTCCCGTGACTGAATCCGACACGCCCACCTCCACCATCAACGCGCACGTCGAGCAGGTCGCCGCGCTCCTGCCATTCCCCGTGGAGCTCGACGCCGACATGGGCGGCACCTTCGCGCTCCAAATCGACCTCGGACAGCGCGGGGGAGTAGACGACCCACACGACACCGCCGGCATCGACCCCGACAACCCCCGCTGGTGGATCGACATCGAAGGAGGCGAGAAGACCCTCATTTCCGACTACGGCCTCGACGAAGATCCCGCCAGCGTCGCTTCCTGGATCGCGCGTGTTGCCCGAGAGGAGTGCTGCCCTGCGGCGGTGTCCGGGTCTGAGCAGCGGGTCCGCTCGATCGTCAGCGCGTCATTCCCCGCCGTGGCTGGAGAACTATCGTCAGCGAAGCCCACCCTTACGGATGCTCCAGCGCCGACCACGAGGAAAGGACACGAGCGCTGACCTCACGCTAGCTGTGGCGAGCAGTACGCCAAGATGGTTCAGGCGGTCACGCGCGACTTCTTCTTTCGGTACATCAAGAGAAGTGTGCGCGGCAATGACGTCGACAGAGCTGAACGATTGACGGCGTCAGGGCAGCGGCTGGCAGGGCGGCCGCTGCTGAGGAAGCATTGGGGAGATGAGTGACGCCGACGATCATTGAGGAGCGGACGGTGAAATCACGGCATCGGGTCAAGACCTACGGTGAGGTGTTTACCCCCCGGCATATGGTCGATCGCATGCTGGACCTGGTTCGTGACGAGCTCGAAACCGGGCCCGACTTCGTCGGCAAGACCTTTCTTGAGCCGGCCGCAGGCGACGGCAACTTCCTCGTTGCGATTCTGCGTCGAAAGCTCCAGGCAATCCAGAAACGGCTCCCTGCCGACTCGTGGGCGTCGGAGTCGCTGTTCGCGGTCTCCTCGATCTACGGGATCGAGCTGCTCGAAGACAACCATGCGGATGCCAAAGAGGCCATGCTCGCCGAGTTCGTGGGTTTTCATACGCGCCACCGCACGGCTTTCGGTCCCGGGACGGACATGGCGCGTGCGGCAGCGTTCCTGATCGACACCAACGTCATCCGAGGCAACACCTTGACCGGGTTGGACTGGCGTGGCAACGAAATTCAGTTCTCGTGGTGGACCCGTGTCCCGGGTCGACCGGGCATGGTGCAGCGTGAGCCGTTCTCGCTCGCGTCTCTGCGCGCGAATAGTGGGTTCGACTTCACGGTGTACGACACCTATGCGGTGTGCCCGATCGACAAGGTCCATGAAGAAGTGAGAGCCGATGGCTAGTCCGAACATCAGCACGTTCCGCGAGGTCGTCCCGTACATCTATTCCTGGAAGACCCCCGACATCCCGAAGTATGACGGGTGGGAGAAGATCGGATACACCGAGCAGGAATCCGCCGAGAAGCGGATCGCGCAGCAAGGTAGTCAGCTGGGCATCACCAGGATCAAAGTGTGGGCGTACCGGGCGGCGTTCATCACCGAAGAAGGGGGAACGTTCCGCGACTCCGACTTCCACGCATTCCTCAAGCAGCAGGGCATTGAGCGGGAATACGACCCGACCCGCACACCCAGCCGCACCGAGTGGCACAAGTTCGCCGGCGCCCCGAAACCGAGCCAGCAGTACTTCTTCGACTTCGCCTCGAAGTCCTTCACCACACCGCTCGGGCCGACGCAGGACGAGTACACGCTGCGACCCGAGCAAAAGCAGGCGGTCGCCCAGGCTCTCGACGCGTTCGGTCACCGGGGCGCCAGCGAAGTGCTGTGGAACGCGAAGCCACGCTTCGGGAAGACGCTGACGACCTACGACCTGATGGTGAAGATGGACGTCAAGCGTGCACTGATCGTCACCAACCGGCCGGCGATTGCCAACTCGTGGTTCGACGACTACCAGCGGTTCATCGGCCACAGGACGACGTACCAGTTCGTCTCTGACTCTCCGTCGCTCGCTCAGCGCAGCCCGATGACCCGCGATCAGTGGCTAGCGTATCTGCGGGAGACAACCGATCAGGACCCTCGCATCATCGAGTTCGTCTCCCTGCAGGACCTCAAGGGGTCGAAGTACTTCGGGGGGTCCTTTGACAAGCTGCGGGACATCGCCGACGCAGAGTGGGACTTGCTCGTCATCGACGAAGCGCATGAAGGTGTAGACACGACCAAGACGGATGTCGCTTTCACGCAGATCACGCGCAGCCACACCCTGCACCTGTCGGGCACGCCGTTCAAGGCGCTGGCGTCGGGACGGTTCGGCGCCGACCAGATCTTCAACTGGACATACGAGGACGAGCAGAACGCGAAGACGTCGTGGACGGACTCGTCAATCGACAACCCGTACGCTCAACTGCCGACCCTGAATATGCTGACCTACCAGCTCTCCCGGATGGTCGCTGACCGGCTCGCTGAGGGTGTCGCGCTGGACGAAGACGCGGGAAACGTGGACTACACGTTCGATCTGGCTGAGTTTTTCGCGACCAAGGACAACGGCTACTTCGTCCACGAAGCGGACGTGGCACGGTTCCTCGATGCGCTGGCCACGCAGGAGAAGTACCCGTTCTCGACCCCCGAGTTGCGAGACGAGATCAGGCACTCGTTCTGGCTGTTGAACCGCGTTGCGTCCGCGAAGGCTCTGGAGCGGATGCTGAAGAAGCACCCGGTCTTCGGCGAGTACACCGTCGTCCTGGCAGCCGGTGACGGCAAGCCGATCACGGAGGACAGCGACGGGCTCGATGAGGACGCCGACGACTCGGTGACGGTGGGGCAGTCGCTCACCAAGGTCCGTGCCGCCATCAAGAAGGCCGAGGCCGAAGGGGGCAAGACCATCACCTTGTCGGTGGGTCAGCTCACCACGGGTGTCACGGTGCCGGAGTGGACGGCGGTGATCATGCTGTCCAACCTGTCTTCCGCCCAGCTGTACATGCAGGCGGCATTCCGGTCGCAGAACCCCTGCACGTTCACCCGCGGCGACAAGGTGTTCCAGAAGAAGAACGCGTACATCTTCGACTTCGCGCCCGAACGCACGCTGACGATCTTCGACGCGTTCGCCAACGACCTCGCCCCGAACCCACCGGTGAACGCCGGTGAGCGCAGGGAGAACATCCGCCGGCTGCTGAACTTCTTCCCGATCCTGGGTGAGGACACCGAGGGGCGGATGATCGAACTCGACGCCGCGCAGGTGCTCACCTTCCCCCAGGTGTTCAAGGCCCGGGAGGTCGTGCGGCGGGGGTTCTTGTCGAACCTGCTGTTCGCGAACGTGTCCGGCATCTTCCGAGCCGTCGAGCACTTCCAGGACATCCTCAACAAGCTCCCCGTCGCGAAGGAGAACAAGACCAAGAACGGCGAGCCCGTCGAGATCCCGGTCCCGCCGCCGACCACGGACACGGCCGGCAACGTGCAGGTCGACGTCGCCACCGTCATCAACCCGAAGATCGCCGAGCTCGGCAAGCCGATCTACGCCGACGCCGACGTGCCCTCGCTCGACCCGGAGACGACGAAGGCGACCGACGCAGCCAAACAGGTCGCGGCCATCATCACCGAGAAGGCCCGCGAGACACGCGCGAAGGCCGCCGCCGAGTACGGCATGAGCGCGAAACAGGTCGCGAACGACGAGAAGGCCACCGAGGCGCAGGTGAAGACCCAGGTGGAGCGCGCCTACATCGACCATCAGATCGCCCTGCACCACATCGAAGCCGAGTCCCGCGATGCTGCGACCGAGGCCGATTTCCTCGCCGTCGGAGCGAAGAAGGCGGAGGCGAAGGCGGAGCTTGACGCGCAGATCCTCGCGATTGTCCACCAGACCCTCGACAACGTCACCGAGACCGTTGTCACACGTGAGGAAACCAAGAAGGCCCAGTCACAGGCGGACAAGACGATGGATACCGCCCGTGACCACCTCCGCGGGTTCGCGCGCACCATACCCATGTTCCTCATGGCCTACGGAGACCGCGACACCACCCTGGCCAACTTCGACGACTACACCCCCGACGACGTGTTCGCAGAGATCACCGGCATCAGCGAAGACGACTTCCGAAAGCTCCGCGACGGCCGCGACATCACCGACGAGGACACGGGTGAGGTCACCCGGATCCCTGGTCTTTTCGACGAGGCCGTGTTCAACCAGGCGATTCAAGAGTTTTTCAACAAGAAAGAGGAACTCGCCGACTACTTCGACCCCGCGCTGACCGAGGACATCTTCGCGTACATCCCGCAACAGAAGACGTCGCTCGTGTTCACACCGAAGCCCGTCGTGCAGCTCATGTGCGACACGCTGGAAAAGCAGAACCCTGGCATCTTCTCTAACCCGGATAAGGCATTCGCCGACTTGTTCTCCACCGCCGGGCTGTTCCTCATGGAGATCGTTCGCCGGCTCGACAGGGGCCTAGCGGACACCATTCCCGACCAGAACGAACGGCTGCGCCACATCCTCACGAAGCAAGTGTTCGAGATGAGCCACAACAAAATCCTCCACGCGATCACCCTCGAGGCCGTCAGCGGCGGCGTACCCGACCGTCGAGCGTGGATCGAAGCCTCCGGGCACTTCCGAGTCGGGAACCTCGCACGAATGACCGCCGAAGAACGTAGAAATGTTGTCGACGAAATGCTGGGAGCGAACTGACATGGGCAGGAAGTTCGACGTCGTGATCGGCAACCCGCCCTACCAGGAAGAGGCCCAAGGTGGGGGGACCCGCGACACGCCGATCTACCACCGGTTCATGGACGCTGCCTACGAAGTCGGAGACAAGGTGGTGCTCATCACTCCAGCTCGCTTTCTATTCAACGCAGGCCTCACCCCGAAAGCGTGGAACGAGAAGATGCTCGCCGACCCCCACCTATCGGTCCCGCACTACGTGCCGAACAGCAACGAGCTCTTCCCGGGAACAGACATCAAGGGTGGCATTGCGATCACCTACCGCGATGGGGCTCGCGCTGATGAACCCATTGGGACGTTCACTAAGTATCAGGAGCTCAACGAGATCCTGCACAAGGTGCTCGAGGTGCACAGCACGTCGCTGATCCAGATCGGGATCACCAGCTCAAGGTCGTATCACTACACCGACCAGCTGTATAAGGAACACCCCGAGGCCGTTACGCTCCGCCCTGAAGGCAACGCCGCCCTCGTGAATACGAACGCCTTTGAGCAGTTCTCGTTCCTGTATAACGCAGCGAAGCCATCCGATGGTCACGACTACGTCCAAGTCCTTGGCCTCATCAAGAACAGGCGTACGTCCCGATGGATCCGCGCCGAGTACATCACGGGGCCCGAGAGTTTCGGCGCCTTCAAGGTAGTGGTTCCCGCTGCGAACGGCTCTGGCGAACTGGGCGAGGTGCTGTCCTCACCGCTCGTCGCTCCACCCCAGGTTGCAGTCACGCAGACCTTCATCACAATCGGGTGCTTCGAAGCAGAAGCGGCCGCTGATGCTTGCCTCGCGTACGTGAAAACCAAGTTTGCGAGAGCCCTGCTGGGTGTCCTAAAGATCACGCAGCACAACCCAGCGAAGGTGTGGAAGTACGTCCCCATTCAGGACTTCACGTCAGCCTCGGACATCGACTGGTCGAAGTCGATCCCTGAAATCGACGCGCAGCTCTATGCGAAGTACGGCCTGGACGACGCCGAGATCGCGTTCATCGAATCCCACGTCAAGTCGATGGATTGACTCAAACGAGGGTGGCAGCCGGCGTATTGCACACCGCCCGCCCGGATCTGGCAAGAACAGCCCACAAGGCAAGTCATCGCCCAGCATGGGGGAGGGGGTGCTGCGATGAGTCAGTAGCGCTCGAGCAGGTCCGCCTTTTTGGCGTCGAACTCCTCCGCGGTGATCAAACCTTCTTCGCGAAGTTTTGCCAGCTGCCTGATCTTCGTCACGGTTACATCAGAGTCGTCGTCCGGAGTAGTCGGAGACGGCGCCGCCGGCGCCGACGCATGCCTCGCCAAATTTGCGCGAACGGAATCCTGCCATGAGGGACCCTGAGCCACGGATGCAGCCCCGCTTGCCTGATTCACTTTCGCGACAAACTCACGCGCCGTGGCTGTGATTGCGGCGTGCCCCTTGACAGGGATGGCGCGAACAATGACCGTCTCAGGACCTTCGATCGTAAGGAACAACTCCCGATCGTCGATGCGCTTCGGCACGCCCGCGGCGAGCACACCGAGAGTCGCAATGCGCGTGACCGTGAAACGACGATTGACGGTGCCGCCTTCCTCCACCTTCGCGACCAAACCGGCCAGTCGGTGTCGCTGCAGCTGGCTTCCGCCCTGCTCTTCGATCAAGGCTTCCCGAGTGAGCCTCAGGGAGTATCCCTCTGACAGGTACAGCTTCGCGACTGAGTTTGGGTCGCCCCCCGCGCCGAATAGCGCTTGAAAAATCCGCTCCATGTGGGAAGCCTATTGACGCCGCCGGTGACTCACGATGAGTTCGCCGGCGCGGACGTCGGGACTCTCGCCGGGACCGTCCCAGATGGGGATCGTCTCGCGCGACAGCCGACGGGCGATCCAGGTGCGCGGACCCCGCGCGAATGAGTTGTGTCGTTTGGGGTGATCGCATTAAATCTCGCTGAGGCACGCCCATCCGCGATAGACGAGGGCTGTCTCGTATCTCTTGCCTTACGCGACAGTCCCCGTCTCTCGAAGGCTTGGCCGGTGAACGTCTCGTTCTCGGCGGCTCGTGCGGCACTGGACGACCGCGCGTAGGGAGGCCGCCAATTACGGCGCGATTTTGCGAGGTGGATACGCGTCCAACGGCGGTCATAATCGCAACGGCAGTGCCCGTGAACTGGTCCCTGCACGGTGCACGGACAAGCCGATCGCAACGTCTTCGACGTGATGAACTTTTCATGAACACCGCTGCGGCCGTGTAACCCGAAGGTCTATCGTGTCGTCATGGCAGAACTCGTCGGAATCACTCTGATTGCCGCGTTCTTCCTGGTTGCCGTCGGATGGCGGCTCCGCGAGGGCGCCCGAACTCGCGGCGCAGCGCGCGACGACACTCGTCGGGCTGGCGAGGCTACGGTTCTCACGTCCGACGCTGCGGCACGACGCGCAGAAGGCACTACGGCTTGGACCCGTATCTCTGGACCCTAGCCTGAACTATCGAGCTCGGTTGAGACGCTGTCAGTCGTGGGCCCCCTAGGCCGTGTCTCCCAAAGCACCACTGGCGGGTTGAGAGACTGTAGGACGTGGCGGGGTTTCATCATGTCGGGGTGAATCGCCCTGTGTCTAGTGGAGGGTCTGATTCCCAGCCAATCTGAGGCGAGTGCTCAATCGTGCGGTGGCTGGCCGTCTGGATCCGCTTCACCCAGGGCAGCTCGAAGCTGCTTTCTCGTTTTGGCGAGGCGGGATCGGGCTGTTGACGGGTTGATGCCGAGCACTGCCGCCGCTTCGTGAGACGGTAGTCCGTCCCAGTAGACGAGTCGCACTAGTTCAGCGTCGTCGGCGGGCAGTGCCGCTATTGCGCCTCTTAGTTCGGTTGAGACGTCGTCTATCGCGAAGGTCGGCGCGGTCGCTCTCATCTCGTCCGCGAGGCGCTGCACTGCAGCGGAGCGTCTGGCGACGGTGCGGCGCGAGTTCAACATCACGTTCCGCGCGGTCACGAACAGCCACATCCTCGCTTCGGTCTGATCGGCAGGAATCCGGCGCCGAAGTTTCCATGCGGTGAGCAGCAGTTCGCCAAACGCTTCTGCGGCGTCTTCGCTATCGAGGAGACGGCGTTGAAAGTAGCGGGAGAGGTCATCCTCGTTCTGTCGCACGAGCTCATCGAATGCCGCGGTTCGGGTCGTGACGGAGCCCATCAGCTGCAGTCGCTTGTCTGGCTCGAGAGGCTCACTTCCCGGCCCGGCTGCATTTCATTCACACGGTCACCCAGCCCCGCCCATAGCTGTTCGGCCACAAGTTGGTGGATCGCCTGCTGCTTGACTTCCGCATCACTCATTTCGATGGACGTGATCTCTCCGTCCAGATGCTCCACCGGCTCGGATGCCGCGAGGTCAGCCCGGATCTGTTCCTCCTTTGCGGATGTGTCCAGAGTCGCCAGATCGATTCCGCCGACAATCGCTTTGGCGTCCTGCACGAGCGGGTCGTCTTCGGAGAGACCTTCCCAGCGGACGACAATGCCCTGGAAACACGCAGATCCGTTGGTGCGCTCGATGGAGAACACGTTGTCGGCGACCCATCCCCAGGGCGTCTCATTCCCCGCACCCGCCATCGCGACCGAGCCGCCCCCGATCAACACCCCGGAAGCCGCGACACCGGCAGCCCAAACCCGAAGCCGCCGCCCACGCCGCCCACGTGCCTCCGCAAGGATCTGCGCTCGATGCGACGCCAACCCCGCCGGCACCGTCACCCGCGGCGCGGCATCACGGATACGCCTTCCCAGCTCGTCGTCTTCCAAGGCGCCCACTCCTTCACTGAGGAAATCATTCGCTCAGTACATGTCCGCACCACAGAGAACTGTCCAACACAGGCAGATTTGAGTTTGGATGCTCGGCGACTGCGGAAGGCACCACCACAGCGGGCTCCCGCGGCGCGAAGACCAACGAGCGGCCCGCGGACCTCACTGAGCTGCGCGGGATCACATCGGCCGAGCGAATAGCGCCGTCACGATCCAGGCGATCCCCGCCAGGACTGCCGCAAGCGCGAAAGGCACATGTATGTAAGGGTCTCCGAACACGGGGTTGGCGAGCATGATGCCCATCGAGATGAACGACCCGACGGACAGGATGCCGACGCTCGTCCCATGTCGGGGATCGGACCGAGAGAAGAACAGTCCGCTGCTGATCACTAGTGCGCCTGTCGCGAGCAGTACCAGCACAGCGCCCGGTATCGGGATGATCCATGCCAGATAGAACGGCCAACTCCAGTAGACGAGCCAGAGAGATCCGCCCGTTACGAGGGCCCACCAGCCGGTGCCGTCGAGCGGCACCATGCGAAGGAGCAGGAAGCCGACGAGGATGAGCAAGAACGCGACCCCTGTCATGGTGAAGTAGGTCGTCAACGGGACGGGGCTCATCGTATTGACAGAGAGGGACCCATAAAGATCGATCGTGAGAAGAACGGCCCCACCGATCAAAACGAGCACCGGCGGAATGACCGCAGACAACACCCTCCAAGTGCGCAGAAGGTCTTCGTTGCCGGACAAATCCCCTCGAATCTCCACGTCGGCCGAAAACGCAGTTCTGAACTCGAACGTACCTGAGCAATCGATTAGCCGATCTCGCGACGCGGGTGACCTGCGATCGCACGCCGACGGACCGTCCGTCTCGTATCCCTTGCCATGCGCTGCTCATGGTGTTGCGGAGACAATCCGCGTGCGCACGGGTTGCTCCATTTCACCCATCGCCGGGTCAGCAGCTCGGCACTCACTGTTGAGCACCAGGTAGATTTCAGTAGCACCCAACATGACTTCGAGGTGCAGAATGAACACCAGTTCACATCTTGCAGATCGTCGAAGGACCGCTATGGCCGTAGTTCCCTGGATCGAGTCCGCCTGGGCAGTCTTCCTGCAGACCTATTGGCCCACGACTGTGGCCCTCGTCGTCGGTATGGGAGCGATGGCCACTACGATCACCCTTCAAGCCGTGGCACCGCATCGCAGAGTTCGGATTAAGCAGCGCTCGGAGCGGTGACCGATCGACCCGCGCGCACAGGCCGGTGCGCGCGCGAATGTCTCGCGTTACTCAGCTCGAGATCGGTAGATGTCCACGGTGTCGCTGCGGACGCGCGCTGAGAGCACGAGGGCGATTAATCCGAGCCCGATGGTTTGCGCGAGGAATGCCAGCGCGGCTAGCAGGAAAGCCGCCTCGGCGTACCCCTGAAGGCCGGTCGAGGCAGCTGCCGGGTAGAGGAACTGCTGAGCAACAGCGGCGACAGACCATGCGATCAGTGCCCATAGCGGCGCCCACTTCCACGGCGACGGAACCGCCTTGGCGCGAGCGATCTGCACGCACGCGAGCAGCGTCGCGGCGACAGAGACCAGCAGGTTCACAAAGAACGCCGCGGTCAGGACGCGCCCGGCGTCCCGATACGCGTCGAGGCCCGCGTCAAACGTCGCGGCGTCCATGGTGGGCAACAGCTGAGCTACAGCCCGAATGAGAAGTGGCCACAGCGCAACGATGACGAGTGCCGCGACCCCGAGTGGTCGCCGCGCTACGACGCTTGACTGCGGGGACAGGCCGATCGCGAAAAGCAGCACCGACGCCGCGAAGACGGCATCGAGCACTATCCCTGTGACCTGGGCGATGCCGAAAACGGAGTACTGCAGCAGCCCGATCACGCCACACAGCACAAGGCCGACGCCTCCGATCGTCCAGGTCAGGCGCTGCTGTCGCATTCTCTGACCCTAGTGACCACACCGCGCGAGGTAGAGTCACCGCCCATCGGCACAAACCGATCGGCTCGCCGATCGCTCTCCTATCGAAAGGTAAGCCGGCGATGCACGTGGTCGTTGGCAGACGTCATCTCTCCGTCATCCGGCTTCTGGCACGACCCGTCCCGTGAGAATCGCACGGCGGCAGCGACGCGCGCACACCCTGTCTCGTATCCCTTGCCTTGCGTTACATCCCCTGTCGCACTTGGGATCTGCATACGGGTGGTGCGCGTTGACCGGGCCCTTATCGGCGCTCAGATGTCAGTTCGCGGAATCCGAGTCGAGCCGACTAGGGCGGCCTTGCGCCGCACGCCGCCCGGCTAGGAAGGCGACCGACAGGAGCCCGGTCATCAGAACAGCCAATCCGACGATCGTCGTGCGGGACAGGAAAACTCCGCCGCCGCCGGGAACGAACGTGGCATCGGCCAGTGGCTGATACGCGAACCAGCCGAACGTTACCGGCGTCAGCAATCCGAAGATCAGCACGACAGCGCCGACGCCGACGACGACAGTGGCGATCGCCCATGCCAAAGTCGCTCTCTTGCGTTCACTCACGCGTCGACACTATCGATGCACGTCAGCGCAGGATCGTTCAGCGGTCGCTCTGTGCGAGCCGCATCTCGATGTCGTTAAGTTCAGAACGGACGCGTTCGATCTGCTCAGGGATGAAGCGAATCACTTGTAAACGCAGGATGCCGTCGGCCGCGATCTCGGAGATATTGAACAACTCACGCAACCTCTGCACGGCGTCGGTCTCATCCCGGGAGCTAGCGCATACTGCCAGGACCTTCGGCAGGTTTTCGAGGGCATACATGTAAGCACGAACGATCTCGTGGCGCGCAAGCAGATTGCTTCTCTCGTCCATCGGCCTGAAGATAACCCATGTGTAATCTAGAAAGTGGCCAATCCAAAGAATTGGTACACAACACACACGAGTCGTGGGACGCGGCGTCTCGAGCCAGCTGTGCGGCAAGCTTGTGTAGTGAAGCCGAGCCGGGACTCATGGAAGTCGCTGAACGCTGAGGTGCTGCGTTTCCTCACCGACCTCGACCCCTACGGGCTCACCCCAGGCGCTCATGACGGCGCTCCCGCTTACGAGTACGACACGGAGGCGATCCCGATTGCCAGCATCCTCCGGAGGGACGGAATGGTCGCCGCCGAGCAGGTCGATGCTGTGTGGCAGAAGTGGTTCGGAGAGCCCCTGACCGCCGTCGTCGGCCGCGAGCGGGTCGACAAGCTCACCGCCGCGATCTGACTTCGCTCGGTCGACCGTGACATTGAAGGGTGTGCTGACGCACGCGAACTCAGGTCGCGCGTCAGAGGGGCAAACCAGGTCTCTCCTGACGCGTACATCTTCGATCGCGACCTGCCTCGTATCCTTTTCCTTCCGCTACGCCCGCTGTCGCGCTCGGTATCCCAAGAAGGTGGACGTCAACGGCGGACTTAGCTGAAGGCGAAGAGGTAATGCTCCTGTGCTACCGCGAACGCCGAGAAGAATGCCGCGCCGCCCACGACCGCGGTTGTCGCAAACGTCAGGGCACCCCAGCCCAGTCTTTTCGTCGTCGACCGCATCTTCGAGATGATGGCGACAGCGACCGCTCCGACAAGGGCAAAGACAACAGCGCCCCAAGCGAGATAGCCACCCGAGTAGTAAACGGCTTCCTCAGCTGGCGTCGCAGGCCACGGCATATCGCCTTGGACGGTACCGAGCAGGAACCCGCCGAAAGCGAGCAGGAGCGCGGACACCACGACCGTTACTGCGATCGGTAACCATGGGCCACGGACTCGACTAAGTTCTTCGCTCGCCCTTGCGTTGGCTGTGGGTGACGTTCGTGGATGAACCAAAGGGGATGGCGATTTCGTGTGGTCGCGGTGATGAGACCCGCCTCGACGATTGGGGCCCGCCCGACTGAGAACGAAGAACTTGCCCGGCATAACTGAGCACGGGAGAGATCGATCAGCGCTCGTTTGAAGGCTAAGCACAACGTGGGTGATGAGGGTTCAGTCGCCGCAGCTTGGGGGCAGTTCGTCTCGGTCCACCCTGACCGATACAGAGTCCAGGCGTGGGTCATTGCGGAGCTGTCTGAAGATCGGCAGCTCCGCGGCGATGACGAGGGAATCGGGGTAGAGGCGGCTGCCCCATGCCAACCGTCGGTCTGCGTCCCAGACAAATTCCGGGATGCGTCGCTCCGCCGCGATATCGGCGGGGACGAGATCGGCTTCGAAGTAGTCCTCTCCGTGCACGCGAACGGAAGGAGCGGTGGGTACCTCGCCGTATCCCACCCACCGGAGGCACCGCATCTGCAGGTCACCGATGGCGTCGCGGAGCGCTTGCGCGGTGGATTCGTCCGGCTGACCCATGCACGAGACCAGGTCGTCAATTCCGGGATGCTCCGCCACGAGGTGACGGGTCGCTTCGAACCAGCTCAACGACGCGGAGTTCTCCTCGACATCGACGTACTGCGACCAGCGGACGAAGCTGCCGTCAACGTCAATGAAGGGCAGGTAAACGCGCAGCATCGGCAAGTCCCGATGAGAGGCAGGGATGAAGTCGCGAGCCCAGGTGTGCCATCCGGAATCATCCAATTCCGCGGTCCTATCGATCATGCAGTCGACCGTAGCGAAGGCCGTTGCGCCGCCAAATGACCAGCCGCCGAGTCGTCCTTGGCGAGGCGATCGCACGCGCCGACGGACCGCCTGTCTCATATCCCTTGCCTTGCGCTAGGCACCGTTGCACTCGGGATCCGCAGCTGCCGCATGGCGGCGCGCTTCAATCGGCGAGCTTCTCATCTCGTGTTCGGGTGGGGCCAGATGGCGCGGATGATGCGGATGGTCTCTTCCATGGATGTGTTGTGCTCGAGGCTTGTGTCAACGAGGGCGCGAGCGTCTTGAAGGACGGCGCGGTGGGTGGTGGTCGCGGCGGGGCTCACGCGGGTGCCGGCGCCGGTGCGGGTGACGAGGAGACCTTCTTGCTCGAGGGCTCGGTATGCCTTGGCGACGGTCCCTGAGGCGAGTCCGAGGTCGTGTGCGAGTTGTCGCACCGAGGGTAGACGTTCGTGGCTGGCGAGTTGGCCGGAGGCAACGAGCCCACGGATCTGGTCGCGGATCTGGTCTGCGGGTGGGGCCGAGCCGGACAGGACGATCATCATGCGTAGGCCGGGGCTGGGACAATCCTCCGCGTCGGCAAGGCGGACAGCGCTACCGCAGTCCACAGACCGACTCCAAGTGCCGCAGCAACGTAGGAGCCGATGGACAGCGCCGCTTCGAGCGCAGCGAATGGCGTCCAGACGCTGTAAGTCCCGATGCTCGAGGAGAAGGACCCTCGCAGCGACGCGGTCCCCGCGAGCGACTGGAAGATCACGGCGAGATGGAGCGAGAGTGCGGCTGTGGTGGCGGCGACGACGTTTCGTGACCGAAGCCTGCGGGTGCGCGACTCCTCAGACGGATCCGTTCCTAGCCTTGGCCGGGCGATCGCGGCTAGGACACCAACAGTGATGGCCAGGAGAGAGACAAGGGCTACAAGGGCCGGAACCGAGTAGAACCAGCCATAGATGCCCGATCCCACGCTGTTCTCACCGCCCAGCTCGATCACGTATGCCGTGTAACGGCCGGTGACCTCATCTGGTCGTGACGCGAGGCCTGCCGGGATAGTCAGAAGGATGATCAGCCCCAGGATCATAAGTGGCGCGATGAACCATCGGCCCTGAGAGAAGCTGAACACTCCCCGCCGCGACAGCTCAGCCACACCCGCAGTCCGACGCTTCGACCATGGCAACGCAAGGACAGCGACCAGCACAACACCAACAACAAGCGGGGCGACGAACCGGAACTCTGAGTACCCCACCACGAGTTCGTACGGAATGGTCAGCCCGGCGGGGAACAGAAACGGGACGCTCAGTAACAAGGTGCATACATACGCCGCCAGCCCGAGGATGCCGACACCCGCTGTGACCCCTCTGACAACGCCACCCGACAGCCCTTCTCGACGGCCACGCACGGCAAACCACACCAACGCGGCACCCGCCCCGACGACCAGCGACCCGAACACAGTTATTACGAGCAAGCCCATCCATGCCTCCCCAGGTGACAACGCGGACAATGTATCACTTGAACAATACAAAGCGGTTACATCGGAAGCCCCCCACTCCCGGCCCTGCACGAGATCGGCAACAGGGCCACATGCGCCGCACTCCGCGAGTCACGATATGTCTCGTATCCCTTGCCTTGCGCGACAGTCCCCGTCTCTCGAAGGCTTGGCCGGCGAACGTCTCGTTCTCGGCGGCTCGTGCGGCACTGGACGACCGCGCGTAGGGAGGCCGCCAATTACGGCGCGATTTTGCGAGGTGGATACGCGTCCAACGGCGGTCATAATCGCAACGGCAGTGCCCGTGAACTGGTCCCTGCACGGTGCACGGACAAGCCGATCGCAACGTCTTCGACGTGATGAACTTTTCATGAACACCGCTGCGGCCGTGTAACCCGAAGGTCTATCGTGTCGTCATGGCAGAACTCGTCGGAATCACTCTGATTGCCGCGTTCTTCCTGGTTGCCGTCGGATGGCGACTCCGCGAGGGCGCCCGAACTCGCGGCGCAGCGCGCGACGACACTCGTCGGGCTGGCGAGGCTACGGTTCTCACGTCCGACGCTGCGGCACGACGCGCAGAAGGCACGACGGCTTGGACCCGTATCTCTGGACCCTAGCCTGAACTATCGAGCTCGGTTGAGACGCTGTCAGTCGTGGGCACCCTAGGCCGTGTCTTCCAATGCACCACTGGCGGGTTGAGAGCGCACTGGTGTGCGAGGGCTCGGGCAACGTCAAGGACGGCACGGCTGGTCTAGGCGGAGCGGCTGACGCGCGTGCTTCTAGCGGTGTTGGTGCTCAGTAGGCCACCGGCTTCTCGCGGTGGTCGGCGATCGGTGCGAGCACGGTCTTCAGGCGACTTATCGCTCGTTGGTACCGACCTCGGGCGGTGGACTCACGGATCCGCAGGATTGTGGCCGCTTGTGGAACCGTGAAGTCCTCCCAGAGCACGAGACGTACGAGCTCTGCCTGGTTGGGGGGCAGCTTCGCTAACGCGCGCTGCACATCGAGCTGGAGGTCTGACGGGACGCTTCCCGATACACCGGAGGTGTCGATGGTCTGTCTGAGCTTGGCTGCAAGCTCAGACTGTCGCCGCCGTGAGCGTCGGCTGTTCGAGAGGACGTGACGGGCAACACCGAACAGCCACATTCGGGCTTCCTCAGGTGGTGCGGGTAACGCTCCTCGTCTCGTAGCGACAAGAAACGTCTCGTTCAAGAGGTCGGCCGCGTCGGCAGGGTCGTCGACCCGCCGGCCAAAGTAGTTGAGCAGGTCGGCAGCGTTTGCCAAGTATGCGGCCGTCAGATCCGCTTCCGAAGAGGGAGCGGCCATCAATCGTCCGAGCCTTCAGCGGGTGAACATGTTCCCGCCACCTCGAGAGACACTCCGGGTCGGTCATATCCGGCGCGAAAGAATTCGTTGCTGATGCGATCGCCCATGAGCTGCCCGTTCACCGCGAGAGCGGTGGCGTTGGGATCTCGCTGCTGCTCCTCAGCGAGGGCTTCCGCGAGATCGTCTTCAGTGATCGAGGCGATCACCGAGTCCCAGTCGTGAGAAGCGAGATGTCTGCGCGCTTCCTCGGTTCGCCGCTCCGCTTCCGCGTTCGGGACCCCCGGCACTCGGTACACGGGGACCACACGCGCGACCACCTCGCAGTCACCCAGCACCGACCCCGACTCGGTGTAAAAGGTTCGCTGCGTCGCCGCATCTGGGGTGAACCTGGCCCACTCCACAAATGCGGGGGCCGCGACCGCCGCTGTGCCGCCCAGCGCCAGCAGCCCTACCCCCAGCCACAAGCCCAGCACCGTCGATCCTCGCCGCACCGGCTGACGATGAGCGGCAGCCAACCGAGCGAGAGCGACAGCTTCGGCCAACACGGTCGGTTCATCAGCCAGCGCCACCGGCTTCGCTTTCTGCACCAGCGTCTCTACTAGCACGTCGTCCATGCCAGCCCCCTCGATCGAGTCCTACCAAGTACATGTCCAGGACCCGTAGATCCTTAACACTTGATTCGTGGCCGTTACGCTGAGTTGAGGCCACCTCCGCGCGATCGCACCGTGCGCAGCAGCGCTCGGTGCGCCGCTCTGCCATTGCTCATTGCGATCGCACTCCGTTGATGCCGGCTTCTGTCTCGTATCCCTTCCCTATTGCGACGTCTCATTCACGAGGCGTCGTTCGCGCAGCACATACACCCAGAGCGGCTTGTGTAGGCGAGATCTCAGCACAGTTCAGGTGATGTGCGAGTCTCAGAACTAAGTCTCGCTTCCCCATTCCGCGGATCGTGCTTCGTCGATGGTTCTGAGACACGTCATAGCGAGAGGAAGGGCTCCTCAGCTGCGCTCACTGCTCCGGAGATTTACTTAAGCGAAGAGCGGCGCGGGAGTACGCTGACTCCTGCGCCGCTCTCCTGTCCTGATGGGTCAGCGCGCAACCCCAGCACCGGCGTACGAGGCCGGTGTTGCTACCGGCCCCGAGGCGTGAGTCTCGGGGCTAGTTGCTTTTGGGGCGCGTGTCACGTTGACGCTCGTGTATCTGAGTGAGGCGCCGACGGTGTCCGCGACGATGTCTCGCGTCTCGCGAGTCTGGCCGGTCTCCTTGTCTGTGTACGACCCGAACCGAAGATCGCCGGCGACGAGCACGCTGTCTCCCTTGCGGAGCGACTCAGAGACGTGGCGCGACTGCTGACTAAACACCACCACGCGGTGGTAGACCGTGCCAGCGTCTTCCCACCGACCTGTCGTTTCGTTGAGACGGCGGTCGTTGACAGCGACCGTGAAGCGGGCGTACTCGTTGCCGGCGTCACTTGCTCCGTGTTCAGGGTCACCGGTGAGGTTGCCCTCGATCGTGACCGGGATTTTCGTAGCCATCCTTTTCCTTTCTTTTTGGGACACCGTGCGGTGCCTCAGTGAGCGTGGCTCTGTGTGATCCACGCGTCCCACTCCTCCTCGGCGGCGTCCTTCGGCCACGGGCGGGAGGGATGCTCTCTGTGTCCGTTGCTGCATCCGCCGGCGTATGCCTTCGCCAGCCGTTGCATCGCAAGAGCGAGCCGCTCGTGCCATCCGATCGGACCGTTGCCGCTGTCAGAGGGGTCATAGGCTGCTCGATGGGCGCAGTGGAGGGCCGAGATTTCCTCGACGAGCTGGCCGTGCCGGAACCAGCAGGGCGGAACGATCGTCTCGGCGACGCGGTATCGACGCACGAACCACTCGGTCCAATCACGCAATGCGGCCCACTCGGCGGGTGCCTGCTCGTCAGTCATGGTGCGCCAGTTCGTCGCACGTCCGCCGATCATCGCCGATGGCCCGCGGCCCGGCCGTGGGTAGTCGTCAGGGAGCTGCGGCAGACCCGCCGCGTCGTCGGCGAACAGGCGGCTGGGTTGGTAGTCGTCGCCGGTCACCGCGTCTCCTTGGAGTTGAGCGCATCACGGATCCGTGCAGCGGCGATCGTGGTCGCGTCGTGCCGGGTGCGTTGGCGCGAAAGGACTGTGTCACGGTCGATCAGGCGGTGGACCAGGTCGTGGCAAGTCGGGTGCATCGCCACCAGGTCTGCGTGCTTTTCCTGTGCCCGCCATCTCCCGGCGACGAGAGTCACCCCCGCGTAGTCCAGATGGTGAAGTTCGAGATCCGATGCGGATGCCGCGCCCCCGCAGACTCCGCACATCGGGGTCCGTCCGCGGCGCTGTTCCGTCAGGAACCACCGATTTCGGCGGGCAAACCATGCCCGAGACCGGAGGTACTCGGACCGATAGGTGGTGGCACCCGTGACACGGCGATTGCTCATTCGGGCGCTTCGATCTTTGCGGCGGCATCAGCGGTGTGGCCCGTCATCGGACGATCGGCTGTGTCGCGGAACACTCCTTGCTGCTCTTGCTCGGTCGCGCGCTTGCCGGACTGGATTGCCCGCGCGTCGCGGCGGTCGTCCCATCCGGCGAGGTCGAGAAGCACCCCGCGGCGGTTGCGGTAGGCAAGGAGGCCGGTGGTCTGCGGCATCCGTCGAATCTCGTCGACCGACATCAGCGGCCGGCGTTCGTGCTGTTCGCTGGTGTTGTGGCCCGCCTCGCGGGTCGACCACGACCGTTGGGTGCGCCGAGTATCGCGCGAGCCCAGCAGTGTCTCCACATCGCGTAGGTGATCTACGTGGGACGCGCCGCCGAGCAGGACCTTCGCCGTCGCCGCAGCCCAGATCGTGTCGGCCTCGGCGCGAGACCACGCCGTCTCGGCTTGCGAGAGGGCCTGCAGGACGACGAAGGTGCAGATGCCTCGCCCGCCGCCGTCGGCCATCACGCGCGGTAGGTTGCCCCACCGGAACATGTTGGCGATCTCGTCCAGGATCAGTCCGAGCGGGAGAGCGAGACGCGAACCGGGCGAAGCGAGCGCGCGGACTCGAGCGACCTCGACGATGTCATCGACGATCGCCCCTAGGAACCCGCCCATTGCGGACGCGCCCGACGATGAGCCGATGAGATACAGGGTGTTCGAAGCCTGCAAGAACTCGCGCGCGTCGAACACGGGGTCGCCACGCCGTGGCATGAGCGCGTCACGGATTTGGGGGACGGCGAGTGGGGCGACGGCGCCGGACACGCCGAACCAGATGGACGAGACGAGCTTGTCGTCGCCCGCGATTGTTGCTTCCAGGCTCTCCGCCCATCCCGGCGCACCTCCGTCGCGAAGGTACTCGATCGCATCTCGGGCAAGGGTAGGGCTGTTTCCCCAGGAGTAGAGATCGCCAATCGAGCATCCGCCGACGGCCGCGGCGTGCAGCAGCCGTCCGAGAACGACACCCGAGGCCTGCGCCCACTCGGCGTTCGTCGACGAGGTGCCGAGTGCCGTCCCGGTGATGATCGCGGTGCCACGCTGAATCGCCACGAGCGGGTCTTCGCACCCGGTGAGCAGGTTGATGCGGAGAGGGTGGCGGATGCCGGAGAGCCCTTGGGGGTCGAAAACGCGCACGTCGCCGCGGCTCTGTCGCATGCGCATTGTGGCGGTGAGGTTGTCGTTCGTCGTCGAGGTCGTGACCAGCGGGCCCGACCAGTCGAGGATTGCTGAGATCAACACTCGGTATCCCTTGCCCGAGCGCGGCGGCCCCTCGAGCGCAACGGAGTCTTCGATCGACACGTACACTCCCATGCCACGCGACTTCCCGACCCGCCATCCCACGTCGGACGGCAGCGGGTGCGTCAGATCGGGTCGCAACTGACGAGCGCGCTTGAGAACGGCCCTCGCGGACAGGTGCTCGCGGATTTCACTGGAGCGCGCGAACCCGGGCCGTGTGCGCAGGTCTGCGATGAAGGACGCATCCGACTGCTGGTACTGCCGCACCTTGGCCAGGATGAGCGCCGCCAGCGCGCCGAAGGCGAGCAGGGCGAGCGCGTCGGCAACGCGGATTTGCCACAAGGGGAGCGCGCATGCGGCGGGCGCGGTGTAAGTCGTCGGGTCGCCGGTGAGCGCGAGCCAGAGTCCGGAAAGTGGACTCGATGCCACGCCCCTTGCTCCGCACAACAGCTGGGTGATCGCGTCCGCGATGAAGGTCGTCGCCAGTCCCACCACGGCAACAACCGCAATGAGGATGGCGATCAGCTTGCCGAGCAGTCCCTGGTTCATCGTGCGTTCTCTTCCCGCCTGAGCGCTAGCCGGTCTGGCTCGTCCCGTGCTGCGTTCAGCCAGTCGGTGCCGAGCTCCGCGGCATCCATCAACGGAGCAGTGGCATCGAGGTGGTCTGCGGTCTGCACAGCTTCGTCAGTCTTGAACAGCTCGTACTCCCAATCGGTGGACGTCGCGAAGCAGTCGACGAGGTAGGAGTATTGACCGACGTATGCGAGGAACTGCCCCTTGGCTAGCTGTCTCGCCATGTCGACGTGCGGGGCGGGCATGTTCAGGCGCTGGCGAAGGCTGGTCTGCTCCTGGTGGTTGACGCGGAAGATGAACTTGTTCTCGATGTCGCCGACGATCGAGTATGCGAGGTTACGTTCCTGCGAGTCGGCGTCGCCCACGGCGTCGAGGTCGCCCATCTTGTGCAAGATGACGATGTTGCTGATCCCGTAATGGCGTGACAACTTGAGCCACTGCTGATACATCTGCAGGGCAGCCAGTGAAGTCATGTCGCGCCATCCCTCTTCTCGGATGACGTAACGCGTGCGTTTCGCCGAGCGGTCGGAGACGACCGCCTGGATCCACGCCGTCGTGCACACCTGGGTGAGCTGTGCCACGAGATCACCGCGCGAAAACAGCTCAGAGGTGTCGACCACGACGATCGGAGCATCCTGATCGAACGACACCGTGGATTCGTCCTCGAAGAGTCCCGACAGGTCGCCGTCAACGAATCGGCGAAGCACGAAGCGCGGCTGCACAGCGCCTTCGGAGAGCCGGAAATCACCTCCGGTGTCGGCGACCATGAGCCCAAGTTGGTCGTACACGCCACGGAGCGTCGGGCGGTCATTGGTGTCATGAATGCAGCGGCCAAGCGCTTCATGCATCGCCGCGTGCTCGACGGCGGTGAGGCGAGTCTTGCCCAGCGCCATCTCGACGAGGGCGATGAGTGTTGCGATGCGGCGTTGTCGGACCATCTGTTCGTGTTGGTCGTCTGTTGAGTTGCTGCGCCGTGGGCCACGGTCGAGCGGATTGAGCCGGGCGGAGGTGCCGTCGCCGAGACGGATGACAGTGCCGCCAGGGATGGCGTCGGCGATGACGACCCACTCGCCCTTCGCGTCAGAGGGGACGACGGCCTGGTGTCCGAATGCGAGTGACCGGGTTACCAGGGTTTTCACGGCGGCGCTTTTCCCTGCCCGGTAGGCGCCGAGCACGAGGATGTTGGTTGAAAACGATCCGCGCTCGGTGACGTCGGTGTACGACTCCCATGGCGAGAAGTGCCATAGCGAATCGGCGTTCAGGTCGACGCCGACGATGGGGCCTCGTGAACCGAGACCGGCGTCGGCCACGAACGGGTAGATCCCGGCGATGTGCTGGGACGTTGCCTGATGCGGCGGGACCGAGGGACGAGCGAGGTTCCAGTAGTTGCCGTCCACCAGGCCGGGGCCGAATGGGCCGGGGACGAGCGGCTCGGGAAGTCCGCGCTCGCGGCGCGGGGTGCGGGCGTCGGGGCGCCTGTGTTCGGCATCCCAGACGGCTCGGCGTAGTGCGCGACGTTCCTCGTCGGTGAGGCCGGACGGGGCGAAGACGACGGTGCGGCGGGCCATCACTTCATCCCCAAGCCGATGGGCAAGGCGTTCACCATGAGCGCTTCCGCCTGCTGGCAGTACAGGATCTGCGCCTCCATCCCCATGCGCGCGAGTGCGTTGCGCATGCCGGCGATGGCCTGGTCAAGGTGCTCTTCGTCCGGAGCGCTGACCGTGAGGTATGCGCCGTACCGGAACTCGCCGTGACCGGCGACGATCTCCTCCTCTTGTTTCTCGAGGGCGGCCCAGTCCGCCGCATCCGCTGCAGATCCATCCGCGCCTCGCTTGGCGCGAAGCCGCTCGTTGCCGCGCCATACCTTCTTTTCGTCACGGATCCGTCGCAACGCACTTGCCACGGGGACGGGAGTGAGAACGAGAGAGAAGATGTGAGTGACGGCCTCATGAGTGTGCGGATGCCGCGCGAACACCAGGGGGGCCACGAACCCGACCGGCGCGTCGGAGCGCGGCCACTCGTGAATCCACATGGTTGTGTGCACGCCGGAGTCGGAGCAGACGATCCCGTTTCGTCCTTTTGGTTCTTCCAGATACATGGGGCCAATGGCGGAGGGATCGACGCCGCCACGGATGTCGGGCCGGTTCTGCACGTTCGGCGCTGACTCCGGATCCATGGCGAGGCGGCTGAGCGCAGCGAGGTCACGCGAGGACAGCCAGCGCCGCACCTTGACCTTCGCCGACTGCAGTGCGTCGGCGAGATTGCTGGCCTCGAGCCGCGCGAGGTCGATGATCGCGTCCTTTCCGCCCCCGAGTGCTTTCACCTGCGGAGTGAGAGCGACGAGGTCGAGGGTGAATGTGAGGTAGTTGCGATGGGCGACCGCGAACCGCTCCGAGCGATTCATCACTTCCTCGTAGTTGGCTGCCGCGGGCGATGCGGGGTTGAGCCCTCGACGGCTGACGACCGTGTCGTAGTGGTCGCGGGCCGTTCGAATCGTCGTCGGGAGAGTGCGCTCCTGCAGCGTGATTCGCTTGATCCCGGCGCGCTGTGTGAACGAAGCGAGCACCTTGGACCATTGCTGCGCGAGGTCGAATCGTTCTGGAGTGTCGTGCATGAGGAACCCTTGCACCTCGAGTTCGGCCATCACTGACACGCTTCGGTCGTGGGGGTTGTAGACGCACGCGATGCCGTTGCTCTCCCAGAGTTGTAGTGACGCGCGCGTCCCCGGCAGATTGAGGGTGCCCATGAGCTTGGGCTGCTCGGGCCGGAAGGTGTAGGCGGTCGCGCCCATCGCATGGCGCAACTGCTTCATCGCCCACGCTCCCGCCATCCGAGGTGCCGAGATGCCGTGCACGGTCTTCAGCGCTGTCGCGCCGAGTGCGAGATAGAGAGGCGCCGTCCACAACAGCCCGAGTGGCCCGAATCGATTGACACTGATGAGGATGACGACGCCAGCGGCGGCGATGAATGCCAGCTGCCAGGGATCCATGCCGAGCACGACGCCTTGCCGTGATCGACGGGGGAGCCGGACCGGGCGGCTCAAGTCAGAGGTCGAAGTCATCGCGGACTCCTTTCAACGGGGCGCGGAGGTGATGGTGGTGCGGCGGGCTGCGGTCGCGCAGGTGACGTGGGTCGAGGGGTCGACGCGGCGCCTTTTCCTGCGGGGCCGCTTGCGGTTGTCGGGGCCGACGGTGTCGAGCCCGAACGTGTCTGAGGGCCGCGCGTCGAGGGTGCTGAGCCGGCTGTCGCACGCCCCCCACTCGCGCTTGACCCCGCAGGGGTCGAGCCCAGTCGGGTTGGCAGCTGCATGGCCGAGCGAGAAGCGGAGGAAGCGACCCTCCCGGCGCCCGAGCCGAGCCGGCTGCCGATGCCATCCGCGGCGACCGCTCCAACGAAGCTGAACAGGCCGAAGATCGCGAACGGCGCAAACGCAATGAGGGCAAGTCCGATCAGCAGTGGCCACGCTTGCGGATCCCAAATCGTCTTCACCGAAGCGAGCCCATTGATGATGAGGGTGACGAATCCGACGGTCAACGGGCCGGTGAGCAGTAGAACGACGACCGCGGACACGTAGCGTACGACCCACTGCGGCCCGACCCCGCGGACGGGAAACAGCATCCATGCCACAGGTCCCACCGCGATCAGTGCGGCCAAGACAATGTTGCGGAACGCGAAGACCAGCGCCAGGAGCAGCATGGCGATCAACAAGAGACCATGGATGAGGAAGGCGAAGAAGTAGTTCGCTTGCCCGCCCGCCCACATGACGCTTTGCAGGGTCGTGAAGATCTCGAATGGGCCCTGTCCGCCGAGGATGTACCACGTCATGTCGTCGATCGCGTTCAGGAGATGCCCGGTGACCCATAGCGTGAGCGGAACAGCGGGGATCGCGATGAACGACCGCAGGAGTGCCCCGACGAGCTGCTCGCGATCGCCGGAAACTATCGCCGCCGCGATCGCCCACAACATGGCGCCGAACAGCACCATGAGGATCGCCCACTGCCAGAACGACCATTCGCTGACCGCTGCCGTCCATAGCAACGTGCTCGTGTCGAACTGCATATTCTGAGCGACGAGGAACATCATCCCGGTCGCACTCAGCGCCATCCCCCGGCCAGCGTTCTCAAACGTGACGCACACGACGTCGCCGATGCTGCAGCCGTACGCAACGGTGATGGGCTTACCGCCCGATGCCTTGAGGGCATCAACATGCCCCTCGTAGGTCGTGCAGACGGTCGCGCGGGTGCCATCGGAGATGAGTCCAATCAAGCACTGCTGCGGTTTGACCAGTGCCGGGTCAGTGGGAGTGCAGCTGATCTGTCCGCCGGCTTTGAGGCACTTGACCGGGTGTGACGGTGCCGACCACGTTTCGCCGGAGATTTCGGTCGCTGTCGTGGCGCGCGCGGACGCGGCATCCGCTTCGACTGCCAGCGCAGGCGACAGCGCGCCGACCGTGAGAGTCAGCCCGAGGGTCACCCCAGCCGCGATGGTACGCCAGAGCTTCATCAGAAGCCGAAGTCGAAGTTCACAAACCAGGCGAAGAGCCCAGACGCGGCACCCAGGACCGCGGCAGCGATGAAAATCCAGAGGATGTTCTCTCCAGCCCATGTGCGGACCCGGTCGGAGGCCAGCCCTCGGAAGGCAAGGGCCGCTCCTGCGATGATCAGCATGATCAGGACGACGAGCATCGCGCCGGCGAGGATGTAGGACGCGATGACCTGGAATCCCTGGAAGAAGGGCGCAGAGAAATCGGGTTGGATGTCGGGGATGTCGACGTCGGTCGAGAGGATGCCGGTCACGGGGGTTCCTTTGTTCGTTGTCAGGTCAGGAGGATGCCGCGCGCGGCCATGAACGGGACGGGGTCGATCGATACCCCGTCGTGAATGACTTCGAAGTGGAGGTGGCACCCGAACGAACGGCCGGTGTTGCCCTCGGCGCCCAAGGGCGTGCCGGGTGTCACAGCTTGCCCCTCACTGACGCGGAGTGAGCCCCACTGCATGTGCCCATAGAGGGTGATGAGGCCGTCGCCGTGGTCGATGCGGACGGTGTTGCCCCACCCGCTGAGGGCACCAGCGCTGAGCACCGTGCCAGGACCGGCGGAGAAGATCGGCGAGCCGCACCCCTGAGACATGTCGTAGCCCTTGTGCTGTACTGAGCAGAACCCGCACCCGGTGACGGGGTTGTGTCCGAACCCACGGCCGAAGGAGTACGGGCCAGCCATAGGGAGGCCCCAATCGCCTTGGGCCGTGGGAACTGGGCGTGTTGTGTCGGGCCCGTTGGCGACCGAGCTGCCTGCGATCGCGAGTGGGATCGCGATGAGCGGGGTGGCGGCGAACGCCGATACGAGAAGAACGAGGGTCAGTGCCCCGATCGCGATCTTGCGACCAATCCTCGTTTGGCCGAGGGCGGCGATCGCGGTGACCGGGGCCGGCATGTCAGGGCTCCACCGGCTCTGAGAGCAGTCGGACCACCTTGCAGTCCCCGGCCGCCTGGCTGGAATCGGGCGTGGGAACAGATGCCTCTCCGCACAGCACCTGCACGCTGAGGCGGGTCTGCTCCTCGTATGAGACCTCGCCGCCGGCGCCGTCGGAACGGGTGAAGGTGATTGTGATGTCGGCTGTGCCGATCGACATATCGCCCGATTGGTCCTCGGGGACCGGCGAGAAGACGACGTCGCCGGTCGTTACGGAGCTGACTCTGCCGTCCTCGCCCGCGAGAGAGTCCCACTCCGCTTCCGGCAAGACGACGGTCTGGCGCATCTCGAGCTTCGCCGCTTCGAGTTCGGCGATGCGGTCAGCCTCTGAGGCGTAGCGCGTGTCCGGCGTGAACCACGTACCGAGGTAGGCGATCCATTCCTCGTACTCGGCCTTCGTGGTGTCGAAGGTCCCCGCCGCGGCTAGAGCCGCGCGGACGTATGCCTCGGGATCCGTAGTGATCGGCTCGGGCACCCATCCGCGGTTGATGACGGACTCGTCGACCACCGCGGTTGTGAGCGTGGGAGCCGGGTCGGGGGTGCTGGCGGAAATCGTTGTCGGATCGGGAGTGGGGGGAGCGGAGCCGGCATTGCTCAGCGAGGCGATGATGAGCGCCACGATGCCGATGATGAGGACGATTGCACCGATGACTGCCCACGCGATGCTGCGCCGGATCGTGCGTGCCGTCATGTCTGCTCCTCGCCTTCGAGAGCAGCGAATGTGCTGACCCAGGTCACCGGTCGTGACAGACGCTGTCCCGGCATCCTAAGCACGCAGGGAGTGGATCGCGAAAATCTATCTGATCTGGGATTTATCGCGTGCGCAGCGATAGCGCGAGGCGCCCGAGGGGTTGGCATCATCGCGTTGCGTCCCGATGCTACGTCGGCCCTCGTTGCCGTGTCTGTAGGTCTTTTGGGGGACAAGGTGACGCAGGCCGATCGAGCATCCCGTGCTCGGGCGGACGTTGTTAGCCTTGACATGAGTGCATGGTACATAGCTACACTCGCGGAGCAAAGCATTTTTTCATGCGGTTCTCTGGACTGACCCGGTGGTCAATCGAGAGAATGGGGTGTGCCCAAATACGCCCGCCCCGCGAACAGCGATCGCGCGGAGGACCCTATCGAAGCGTTCGGGAACCGGCTACGAACCGGCATCATCGGCTACTTGAGAGAGCATCCGAACTCGTCTCGCGCTGAGATCTCCGCTGCGCTTGGGGTTCCCTCGCCAACCGTCTTCAACGCACTGGAAAAAATGTTGGATGCCGGGCTGCTCGTTGCAGACCCGCCGCGCGAACAGTGGGAGCGAGGGGGTCGGGTCCGTTACAGCGTGGACGGCCAGTTGGTGTCGCTGCTCTACCTGCAGCTCGGGCAGGCGCTCGGGGAAGTGTAGGGCCGTCAGCGAAGTCGCGTTGCCTCTCGCAACTGAGCCACCACGGAAACACCTTGCCGTGGAATTCTGCCCCATCGTCGGCGCTTGGAGCGCCAGTCCAGGCCGCGGATTCGATGACGGCGTGGACAGTTCGTGCGCAGAGTTGTCAGTCGTCCTTGGCTGTAGCGAGATAGGTCGCTCGAGCCGAAGCTCAGCGGTCCGCGGCCAGGCTCGTTTTGTTTGCCGGCGACGTCGTCATCGTCACCGTGGGCGCGTGCCGTCGCGTAGATCGCGGGGAGGCTGAGGTGTCGCTGGCGACGGCTTGAGCGGCCGTAAGGAACACCTCATCGTGACGACCTGCGTGTCCCTCGGGCTGTCATAGCCATCATCGTCGGAGCCGCGCTCGGGCTGGCAAGTGCAGTGATGCAGTGTCGACAGGCGAGGCTCTCGCGGATCTCGGGATCCACGGCGACTCAGCGGGTGCCCTGTTGTGCGGTGGGAGCCGGTGTTGCGGTGACGGGGGTGACGTCCGCGGCGGTTTCGTCTTGGCCCGGTGCCGAGAGGGCGTTCAGAGTGTCGGCCGGAGGGAATCGTTACGCACGACCGGCAATGCATACCGGAGGTGTGTTCAGGGGGAAACCGGCCACACCGCTCGCGTACGTCCTCAGACGAGCGATACCACAAAGAGAAACCCCGGGTCTTTCAAGAGTAGTCACTCCCGCCACACATGGGTCCCAGGCGCGACGTGGATGATTGACCGGCGCGAGAGGTCCTCGGCTCTGGGACTTTGATCTTTGAGAGCGCTGTCCACGGAGATGGTGGGGTCGAGCAGAGTGGCGGCGTCGACGTCGCGGTCGAAGGTGCTCACTGTCTCCTGTTCAAACGCAGTCGGCCGGGGAGGGTCATCGACAGAAGAACCTGGTGGCGGGGGGCGGCTTCCAGGGGAGGGTCGGCTGCTGCGTTCGGCAGTTCGGGTGAGGAGTGCGGCGGCGACGCCTGCGCGGCCGAGGGTATTTGCGTGGGCGAAGGCGTGCTGTACGTGGTGGTGGGTTCCTTGCCAGGGCTGTTGTGTCCAGGGCAGGGTGGGGTCTTGGTAGACCGTGAGGACGGCGTAGAGGATGAGTTGTTCTGTTGCCGCGAAGGAGGTCCTTTTTTGGGGACCGATGTTGCGGAGCAGGAATAGTCCGCCGCAGAAGGGGTCGACGGAGGCGGCATGGAGGAGGTCCGCTGCTTCCGGCGTCCCGGTGGCCAGGTGGCGTAGCCACGCGTGAACGAAGTTATTGATGTCGAGGTCGCCGAGGATGTAGAGCAAACGGCCTTCTCCTTCCGACCAGGGGAAGCGATTGCGTGCGGGGCCGGTGACGCGAAATGGGGGCTATCAGGTGTTCACAGTCGTACAGATTCGCGATTGCGGGAAGGACTTTCGTCCTACCCGCGGCATTTGGACCCCACGGGTGGGGCCCGGCACAAGCGGTCTGCACGTTTCTGGTGATCGCCTGGATCGAGACGGGAGTGTCGATGTGCTCGGACAGCCGCCAGCGTGGTCACGGCGGACGCGGTCGCGCGTACACAGGCATCACCCCGCGTCCGCCCGTGTCTGGCGGACGCGGGGTTTGTCGCCCGCCGGGTGAGGATGATCCCCAGGGAGGGGTCCACCCCGGGGGATCATCACCTAGCGAGCTTTTAGCGGTCCATGGGGCGGGCGTCGTCGTCCAGTTCGATTCGTTCTTTACGGACGTCGGCGTCGACAGTCTCGGTGTCAGTGACGGCCTCGGTGTCGAGTCGGACGCGTTCGACGGGAACGGTCTCTTTGTCGATCACCGGGCGTTCTTTGGTGAGGACGACTTCGTGTTCTTCCTCGCTGATGTCGGGACCGGTGAGGGCGTCGTCGGCGTTGGCGTCGGTGATGGGTTCCCGCTCGAGGCGCACCTCTTCTCGGGTGACGGGCACGGTGACGGTTTCGTGTTCGGTGACCACGTACTTCCGGAGCCTGGCCCGCCCGGTCTCGACCCGTTCGGTGCCCACGCGCAGCTGCTCTTCGGAACGGGTCATCGCGTCATCCGTGGTCGGCCCTGAGGTGTCGTACCCGTCTGACGCAGACGCGTACGCGCCGGCATCTTCACGGCCGATGCCACCGCCACTGAAGGTGTCGGCGTCGTCGGCGGGGGCGCTGCTGACCTGGTAGTACTCATACAGTTGATCTTCTTCGGCGTCGGTGAGGTCGGTGTCGGTATCGACGCGGGGGGCGTCTTTGACTTCGTCCTTCGAGTAGGGGACCCGCAGCTCCCCGTCCGCGGTAGCGTCGGCCCGGTCCAGCGGGACGAAGGACTCGGAGGTGCCGAACAGGCCGGTGACAACAGTGGCCCAGTTGGGGCGGCCGGTGTCGGGGTCGACGTAGATCTGTCCGACGGTTCCGATCTTGTGACCATCGGTATCGGTGACGTTTCCGCCGATGAGGCTGGCGATGTTCTGTTCACTGATCATTCGTGTGCTTCCTTTCAGGAGAGAGGTGTCGCGGCGAGAGGATCATGGGGGAGGGGTTAGCGGCCGAGGCCGACGCGGTCCACTTTGCGGTGGTACCGCATCCCGGCGAGACCGCCGAGGATGGCGCCGAGGAGGGTGATGAGGGCGGCGCCGATGGCGGTGAGGATGCCGGTCGTGGTCGCGGTTTCAGGGGTAACGGGGATGCGGGGGAACCCTTGCAGGTTTCCCAGGATGTCCCACTGGGCGCCGGCGATGGCGGTGATGATGGCCACGACGATGGCGATCACGATCGCCCACAACCACACCGCGATGCCCTGCTTGGCGCCGCTGAACCGTGCCATCCGGCCGGCGACGTACCCGCCGGCAAAGTACGCGATCAGCAAGACGAGGCCGATCACGATCGCGCTGACCACGGTGGCGGTGCCGGGGTCACTGGCCGCGGCGTCGGCGGCTTCGGTGGGGTTGGTGTTTGTGCCTAACCCGATCGCTCCACCGATCGCGGCGACCAGGGCGGTGAGGAGCACGGTGGTGCCCATAGCGGTGAGCCACCCGAAGAACGCGGAACCGAATTTGAAGCCCCCGAACTCGGCTTTCTCCCGCTCCACCACACCGTGTCGAGCGGTGTGTGTCTTTTCAACATGGACGGCGGCGCTGTCTGAGGTGGCGTCATAGACCGGCGCGCCCGGCGCCCGGTCAGGAGTGTCATGGCTGCTCATGCCCCCGAAGGTAAGCGGCGCACCACGGTGTACGGAGCCCGGTTGCCCGCACCACAGTTTCCGCGTACCCTTCGCCCGCTTACACCGTAAGCAACTGGTGCGACGTCCGACCTGCATCTTGTCGCGCGTCCGTCGGGGCGTCCCCCCGGCCGCTGGCTGGGGTGGCCGATTATTGGGTGAGTTCGTGGTTGAGGCGGTCCAGGAGTGCTTCGAGGGAGATCTCGAATTCCTCGGCCGCGCGATCTTCGCTCAGCAGAGGGCGGAGGCGGTTGACTTCCGGGAAGTTGTCGAGGTCGACGCGGCCGTCCCGTTCGGGGAGGGCGGCGTCTCCTTCGTCGAGGGGTTCTTCGACGGGGCTAGTTTCGGCGCCGCGGACGGCGGCTTCTAGGAGCAAATGACCGAGGAGGAAGCTGCTGAACGCACGGTAGGCATTCACCGCTTGAGAGTCGGTGAACCCGTGACCGAGGAGGGTGGCCAGGAAGGTGTCCACGACGTCCACGCTGCGTAGCGGTGGCCGCAGCCACGGCGCAGCGGGGTGGCGGGTGGCGACCAGCGGAAACGCATGGGGGTGGGCGATCGCGATCCGGCGGACACGGTGCGCCATGGCTTGCAGGAAGCCCTGCCAATGAACGGTGAGGTCCTCGTCGAGGCCTGTGGTGAGGTCTCGCATCAGCAGCGCCACGATCCCCTCGAGGAGATCTTCACGGCCATGCACATGCCGGTACAGCGACATTGCCTCCACGCCGAGCTCCTGCGCCAGAGACCTCATCGACAGCCCCTGCGCGCCGGACTGATCGATCTGCGCGAGCGCGGTGGTGATGATGAGGTCTCGGCTCAGTCGGCCCCCCGGCTTGCCATCCGCGGTGTTCTTCCTCGTCCCTGCCATCGTCCTACTCTCCACCCATCCGACCGCTCCGTGGCGCGGGTTGCTTCACACCGCCGACCTGATCCTCTTGTCGAGCAGGCTCCGGCAGCACATGCGAAGCGCCTTTACCGGGTCGAGATCGCCGATGTCAATGCGGTTTTTGAACTCACCTGCGACCGCCATGCTTACGGCGTAAGCGCAAATCGAGGGAGGCGATCTCCCCAGCGAGGGCGTGTCTTAGAGCGCACCTCACGCGGATGATCGTCCCCGTTTCACAGTGCGTGCGGGTGTCCGTGCGCTGTTACTCGAAGGAAACCGCTAAATGAATACTCTCCCCGCCCTCCAGGACGCGTTGGCGGCCGTGCTCGCCTTCGTGCCGTTGTTCTTGTTGTTCTTGTTGATCCTGATCGTGGGTCTGATCGTTGCAAAGCTCCTATCGAAAGGGTTGGAGAAGCTGCTGGAAAAGGTCGGCTTCGATCGACTGGTGGAACGCGGCGGAATCAAAGGCGCGCTGGCGAAGTCGAAGCTGGACGCCTCCGACATCGTGGCGAAGATCGTGTACTACACGCTGGTGCTGTTCGTGCTGCAGTTCGCGTTCGGTGTCTTCGGCCCCAACCCGGTCAGCGACCTGCTGGAAGGGATCATCGCGTTCCTACCCAAGATCATTGTGGCGATCATCATCATCGTGATCGCGGCAGCGATCGCGGCGGGCGCGAAGACCCTGATCCAGAACACCCTCAGCGGGCTGTCCTATGGCAAAGTGCTCGCCAACATCGTGGCGGTGTTCATCCTGTTCCTCGGCGTCACCGCCGCGCTGAACCAGATCGAAGTGGCCACCACGGTCACCACCCCGATCCTGATCGCCGTGCTCGCAATCATCGCCGGTGTCATCATCGTCGGCGCCGGCGGCGGACTGATCAAGCCCATGCAGCAGCGATGGGAAGCGATGCTCACCAAGGCCGAGCAGGAAGCCCCCAAGATCCAGCAGGAAGCACAAACCTCCCCCACCGTGGGTGAGCAGGCGCAGCAGGCAGCGAACCGGGTGCAGTATGCCACCCGCGAACAGCCGCAGCGTCCCCCGCTTCCCCCTCGCCCGTAACTCAGACGTGGTCAGCCCGGGAGCGTCCCCATCGCGGGGCACCGCTCCCGGGTTGACCGCCTTATGGATGTCGGGCAAACCGACTACACGATCAGGGGAGAGGGGACCCCTCAACGCATCCCGACGCTGATATCGCCCGCGAGTCAACTCCAAGGGTGTGGTTGACGAGGCGGTCGCGAGCTGTCATTGTCTCCATCACTTTGGGAGGAAGGAGTGAGCGTGCATGCCGATGAGGTGACTGTCGATGTTGGCACCGCCAGGGCCTTGATCACGACACAATTTCCCCGCTGGGAACACCTCGAGATCACCCCCGTCGGCGGCGCCGGGACGGTGAACACGATTTTCCGGATCGGCGATACCCTTACCGCCCGGTTCCCTCGACAACGTGCCACCCCCGCGGTGGGCCACCGAGCGATCCGGGAAGAGGCGGCCGCCCTGACGGAGTTCGAAAGGGTGTGCCCGGTCGCGGCTCCCCGTCCCGTCGCGCTGGGACACCCCGCCGCGGGGTACCCGATGCCGTGGCTGGTGCAGACCTGGGTGCCCGGGGATGTGACCACCCCGACCAGTGTCGCGGACTCGGCCAGTATCGCCTTCGACCTCGCCGAGCTCATCCACACCCTCCGCCACACCCCGGTGAAAGGTCGACGGTTTCGTGGGCGGGGAAGAGGGGGGAACCTCGGTGATCACGATGCCTGGGTCGCGCATTGCATCACCCAGGTCACCCCCCTCATGGATCCGCAACCGTTGCGGGAGCTGTGGGAGTACTTCCGTGCCCTGCCACCTAGCCGTCCGCACCTGATGACCCACAGCGACCTGACCCCCTTCAACCTCCTCGTCAACGGGGAACAACTATGCGGGGTGCTCGATGCCGGCTGGTTCGGACCGGCCGACCCCGCCTTGGACCTCGTCTGCGGGTGGCACCTTCTCGACCACCCCGCTCGCACCGTGCTGCGGGGGGCGTTACAGTCCAGCCCGGTGGAATGGGCCCGCGGCGCCGCGTGGGCGTTCGTGCAAGCCATCGGCTTGGTCTGGTACTACCGCGCCACTAACCCCGCTATGGCCGCTCTCGGTGACACCACCCTGCACCGCCTTCTCACGAACACCGACATCAACCCCGACTAAACGAACCCGGGCGCGATAGATGCGGTAGCTCTCTCCGTCCGGGGCGCTGGGATGCTCACCCGGTCGGGTTACCGGCTGGGTGCGGGTGCGCCCGGCTCGGGGAGAAGCCGAAGCCGTCCCGTGCTCGCAACCGTCTCGCTGAGCAGCTTCAGCCATGCCATGTTCAATGAGTCATCGGGGGCTTTGTCGTAGCTGAAGTACAGCGACGCGCCCTGCGAAATCCACACCGCCCCAAAGTCGCCACCCTTCTTGATCGCATCGTCACCGTCGATGTCAGGCTCAGACTCCCACTCGAAACTGAAACTCTCATTGCGGCGCAGCTTGGCCAGAACGACCGCCTGCAAATGCCGCAACGCCCGATCATTAACACGGATCGCCGGAGCGACCCCATAGATCAGATGCCCCATGTTTCACGCTTCGTTCAGGCCCCGCCGATGAGCCGTAAGTGGGAGACGACGCAGCCAAACCGTCCTGCGTACAGCGTCAGTCTATGGCCTCGTCTCGTGAGGCGAGAGACCGCCGGGACCTCATCCAAAAAGTGCGAAGCAGTCATCTGGCGGCGGACTCATTCCGGCAGATCCTGGCCCAGGAGAATACTGTCTAGGGAGATATCCGGGTCGAGAAGCGCCG
This sequence comes from Microbacterium sp. AK009, assembly GCF_013410955.1. Lineage (GTDB taxonomy): Bacteria > Actinomycetota > Actinomycetes > Actinomycetales > Microbacteriaceae > Microbacterium. Next base: position 34,054 of record NZ_JACCCG010000003.1, read on the forward strand.
CCGCTCGAATGTCACGGTCCACCGCGAAGGCTACCTGCCTGTCATGGGCAGCCAGCTTCGCCGGATTACCGGGTGACGGGGCCGGAAGCAGAGGATACTCCGGCAGCCGCGGGGCGGTGCTCCGATCGGCGATCCTTTCCAGCAGCACGCGGGCCACCCCGGAACGCCCGAGCTTGTTTGCGTACTCGAACGCGTGGGCAAGGTGCTGATCGATGCTTTCCCAAGGTTGCTCACCCATCGCAAATCCCGGTCCTGATACACCGCGAGCACGGCGTAGAGCACAAGCTGCTCACGCGCCGCTAGGGCAAAACCGGGGTTCAAGCCGATGTTACTGATCAGGAACAACCCACCGGACGGCGGATCATCGGCCGCGGCATGGAGAAGATCCCACCGACTCACGTCTCCTGTCGCCAGATGCCGCAACCACGCCCGCACATAGAGGTCAATGTCAAAGTCGCCCAACACGTACCGCAAGGTGAGACCCTCCCTGGCGAGGGAATCACTCCCAACCTGGACACCCCTCGAGCTTTGCGACGCCCGCTCAAAGATGGTGTCACACCAGACCACAGTGATCGATGGGTGCCCGCCAACAAAGCCAGACGCTCGCGCCGTACTCGCGATCCCTACCCTTACATTTGCAAGATGCTGCAAATGTAGCTATGCTCGCGTCATGGTGGCAGAGGAACGAGTGTGGAACGCCATCAGCCACGTGAAACGTCGGGAGATCTTGGACCTGCTCCTCACCACGGGCAGTCTCGCGGTCGGGGACATCGCGGCGGGCGCTCAGCTGACCTATCCCGCCACCTCGCAGCACCTGGCGGTCCTGCACCGCGCCGGCCTCGTGGTGCCCACCGCCGTCGGACGCAAGCGGTGCTATCGAGCGGAGCTCGCCCCCCTCGCGGAGGTGGCCTCCTGGCTGACCGTCACCGTCGCGACGTGGCAGGGCCTCACCGGACGACTCGCCATCTACCTTGACCAACGGCACCCGGATCCCCACCAGGAGGACGAATGAAGATCACCCAACGGCGCACCTACCGCCACACCCCTGACGTGGTGTGGCGGGCGCTGACCGATCGCGACGCGATACGGCAATGGTGGTTGGACACTAACTTCGAACCCGTCCCGGGCAAGGAGGTTTGGTTCCAGGACAACCCGCAGGGTTCCTGGGACGGCCGCTCGGTCGGAATCGTCTTGGATGCCGACCCGCCCCGGCGGGTGAGATTCGGATGGAGCGGCGGCGGCCAAGACATGATCGTCACCTACACACTCACCCCGACTCCAGAAGGAGGAACCACCGTCACCATCACCCAAGACGGCCTCCGAGGCGTGAACGGACTGTTCTTGTCTGTTCTGCTGCGACTGGGATGGCGCAGCTACCTCCGACAGCAGCTCCCACACATCGCACACCACCTCGCCGAGCACCCGACCATGGACGGGTACCCCGTCCCGCCGAAAGCTGAACGAGCGAAACAGTAAGCCGTCGTCATGTTCGGCTGACGCACCTTCCCGGGTGGCGTACCGACCTCGATCACCCTACCGTCGGGCTGCCGGCGGGTCTGTCCTATTGACGGTGGATCTGGCCGAGCGCATGGTTAAACTGATTCGGCCGTCGAAGGCGATCGCAAACGCGTTAAGCGCGGGCTTCCACCTCGACGCCCAGCGGGCTCTGCCCTGACCTGTCGAGTAACGTGAGCGGGTCGCCAGGTTGAGGCACTGCAACGCGGCAGCGTCGTCGGGGACTGCCCGCTGGCCACGGGCGGCCCGGCGGGAGCGGAGCGAATCTCGAGTTCGACGGCGGTCTGCCTGGCCGTATGAGCCGACGGTGAGCGGGTGACGGTACGCGCTCAGGCTCCGCGCGAGCCAGTGTTGGTCGCGTTGGTGTTGGCGCTGCGACTGAGCGCCGAGGCGGTGTCGCTGGCGGAGAGTTCCATCAGGGAGTGCATGCAGGCTTGGGCTGCATGTCCGTCTCCGGCGGCTATTGCGTCGTACACTGCGCGGTGGGCATCGAGAAAGGCAAGCGTGGTGATATGACGCTGCGCGAGCCGGTCGCGCGCGTGCAGGGCGGGGGCCAGAACCACCTCGAATTGTTCTAGGAGTTCGTTTCCCGCGGCGGTGAGAATAGAGCGGTGGAATTCGAGGTCTGCGTCGGCGTGATCGGGTCGGTCGGGCTGATCGCCGCGATAGGACTTCTCGAGCTGCTCCCAGGCTCGTTCGATTCGCGCAAGCTGTCCTTCGCTGCGGCGTTCTGCGGCCATGCGCGCGGCGGCGGGTTCGATGACGAGGCGCACTTCGTCAAGTTCGGTCACCAGGCGGGGGTCGGGGTCATCGCCGGCCCGCCATGTCATGACGTCGGCGTCGAGGAGGTGCCAACGGTTCCGTTCCGTCACGTACGTTCCGAAGCGGGGCCGCGCACCGACGAGTCCTTTCGCGGTGAGGGCTCGCAGGGCTTCACGTACGACGGTGCGGCTGACATCGAAGTCGTTAGCAACTTGGTCCGGATCGATGGTTGTTCCAGGTTCGAGGTCCCCCCGCATGATCTGGGCGCCGAGCTCGTTGACGAGTTGGCCGTGTAGGCCCCGCGCACGGAACGTGTTCACGGTGCTGAGCCTACTGTTGCGCTCCAATAACTTCCTCGCTTCTAACGCCGATTGCACCGTTGTCGGCGGCATCTTTGATGCGTTGCTCGCTCCATCCGAGTTCCGTGAGGATCGCGATGGTGTCTGAGCCCAGTGCGGGTGCGCCACGTCGGATTGCGGGCGGCGTGGCGGACATTCGCAGCGGCGGGCGGACCGTGCGGATAGAGTCGCCGTGGTCTCCGTAGGGCTGATCCACCAGCATGCCAGTGGCTTGGACGTGCGCGTCGTTCGCGACGTCGGCGTAGTCATACACGGGGCCGGCCCAGACGTTGACGGCGTCGCACCGCTGAAGCCAGTGCTGGGTGTTCTCGTTCTCGAAGGCGTGACGGATGTGCCGGTACACCTGGTCGCGATGCGTATGCCCGTCGTTGTAGTCCGTGAGGGAACGGAGCCAATCGTCGTTGAGCACTTCGCCCAGAGCGGTCAGCGGGCTCATGGCGATAGTGACCCAGCCGTCGTTTGTACGGTAAACGCCGTAGGGGGCAGGGATGAATGCGTGTGCGGATGGCTCAGAGGTGCGCTGCGGTTGGCGGCCGGTGTTGAGGTAGGTCACCATTTCTTGCAGTTGCGCGTCGAGCACGATCGACAGCATGTCGACTTCGACCTTTTGACCGACACCGAGTCGGTCGCGTGCCTGCAGCGCCGCGAGGATGCCGATGGCTGCTTGGTAGCCGGTCATCACGTCGGCCGCCCATAGTGCACCAGGCTCCGGGGCGTCGTCTGCGCTGCCGACGGAGAACATGGAGCCGGAGTAGCCCTGCACGACGAGATCTTGCCCGGGGCGGTCCCGATACGGCCCGAAGGATCCGTACCCGGAGATGGAGCAGTACACCAGCTTGGGATTGAGCTCCTTCAGCTGGTCGTAGCCGACACCGAGTCGTTCTGCCGTGCCGTGTCGGAAATTTTGAATGAACACGTCTGCGCTGAGGACCAGGTCCCGGATGATCTGACCGGACGCAGGGTTCTTCAGGTCGATTGCGAGCGAACGCTTGTTGCGGTTAACGGCCATGAACGTGGTCATTTCGCTGTGGATTCGGAGATCGTCGAATCCATGTGTGCGATTGAATTCGCCGCCGCGCGGCGACTCGAGCTTGATGACGTCGGCACCTAGGTCGCCGAGTCGTGTCGCTGCGAGTGGCCCAGCGAGCATCTGTGTGGCGTCAAGGACGCGCAGCCCGTCGAGCGCGCCGGGTGTAGGGGAGGTGTTGTCCATGTGTATCTCCTTTGATTGTGGTCGGGGTGGCCAGTCACCATTCGGCGATGGAGTTGTCGGGGTGTCGCCAGATGGGTGCGCGCCAGTCGTGAGGTGTGGAACTCGCCTGAGCGAGCGCGGCCTCATTCAATTCGACGCCCAGTCCGGGTCCGGTCGGGATAGTGAGGGTTCCGTCGGTGTACTCGAACGGCGAGTCGAGGACGTAGTCCAAAAGGTCGCTTCCGGTGTTGTAGTGGATTCCGAGACTCTGCTCTTGAATGACCGCGTTGTAGGCCACTGCGTCGATCTGGAGGCAGGCGGCTAGAGCGATCGGGCCGAGCGGACAGTGCGGCGCGACGGCGACGTCGTATGACTCTGCCGTTCCGGCTAGCCGCAGCGTCTCTGAGATCCCACCGATGTGCGCGGGGTCGGGGTTCAGGATTCGGATGGCTCGTGATTCCAGCAGAGTGAGGAACTCCGCGCGAGTATGCACTCGTTCTCCCACGGCGATGGGAATGGAGGTGGATCGTGCCGCTTCGATGACGGCACCGGGGTTGGAGGCGGGAACAGGATCTTCTACCCACATCGGACGGAACGGTTCGAGTTCACGAAGAAGTTGGGTTGTGGTAGGAGTGTGCACTCTTCCGTGAAAGTCCAGAGCAAGGTCTAGACGGGTCCCCACCGCGTCACGGACCGCGCCGACGCGGGCGACGGTCTCATCGATCGCAGCGACTCCACCGATCATCGGAACCGCGCCCGTCGCGTTGAATTTGACCGCATCGAATCCCTGTTCAAGCGCGTGGAGTGCGTGCTGAATAAGGTCAGTGGGTGAATCGCCACCGATCCACGTGTAGGTGCGCACTCGGTCCCGTTGCCCGCCGCCAAGAAGTGCGTGGATGGGCGTGGCGTGAATTTTGCCGAGGAGGTCCCACAAGGCGGTGTCGATACCAGAGATAGCGGTCATCAGAAGAGGCCCGCCGCGGTAACAGCCGTTCCGGTACAACATCTGCCAGATGTCGTTGATTCGTCGGGGGTCGCGACCGATGAGCAGGTCAGCAAGTTCCCTGGTGGTTGCCTCCGCGCCGGCGGCGTGGCCTTCCAAGACTGCCTCCCCCCAGCCGTGGTACCCGCCGTCGGTCTCGATCTTCAGGAAAAGCCACCGGGGAGGAACCCGGTAAGTGCGAATGCCGGTGATTTTCACGATCGGACCGCCGTCTGCCTCTCCCACCGAGCAAAGTCGTCCTCGAACACCACGACGAAGCGGTCAATCATTTCAAGCTCTTCACGGTCAAGGACCCACCCCGGGCCTCGAGTCGCGTCGGTGGGGATCAGTCCGCGAAGGTAGGAGATTCGTTTCTCGGCCGCAATGACGAGCTCGACGTGTTGCATCCAATAGGAGAGATACGGCAGCAGCCGGGAGTGCTGTGCGGCGAGTCCGTCGAAATCTTCCTCAGTCCACCGCAGCCACAAGTCGAGGTAAAGCTCCGTGAATGAGCATCCCGGCTGAACTCCAACCGCGCCGCGGCGAAGCGCATCGGGTAGTTGCAGTCCCGCATAGCCCACGAGACAGTCGAGGTCTGGTGCAGTGTCCCGGAGTGCGGCGATCAGCCGTCCAGGCGGCGCGGACTCCACCTTGACCTGGACAAGGTTTGGGGCAGCGCTGGAAAGCTCGGCGATCGTGGCCGCGTCCATCGCCGTGCCCGTCTGAGCAGGTGCAAACTGCAGAATCGCCGGCGTCGGCGCGACGGCGTCCAGAAGCGTCCGCACATGGGTGCGTGTCGCCGCCGCGGACGGAGCGAGCAGATACGGCGGCAGTACGTTGATGAGGTCGGCTCCCCACTCTGCGTAGCGCGCCGCTCGCTGCGCGGCGACGTGAGTGGCGTGATCGCTGACGGACGCGACGACGAGCATGCCGTGACCTTTGGCACGGTCAATCACCAACCGTGTCAGTTCGTCGCGTTCATCATCAGTGAGCTTGAGTGCCTCCGACGCGAACCCTGCATACATGACCGACGGCGTCCCGATCGACCCCAGGTGATCAATTAGCCCCGCCATAGCGGCCGCATCGACGTGGCCGGCGCTGGTGAACGGGGTTTCCACCACGGGACACACGCCGCTTACTCGACGCATGCTCTCGCCGCTGTTGCTGTTCGACGGCGCTCGTCGTGCGTCTTTTCGCTGTTCCTGGTCCCACTTGCGCATGAACCACATAATATGCTTATTCTTGGCCTAGTCGAGCGCGAATCCGAAGCGCGCCGCACGAACTGTTCGCAAAGGAGCAACATGCAGTCACAGCGCAAGACCCGCCGCGCGGCCTTGGGTGCCGCCGCCGCGGGCGTCCTGAGTCTCGTCGTGGCATTGGCCGGGTGCGGGACGGTCGACGACACCGCCGACACCAGTGCAGGTGGAAGCGACGACTCGACAATTCGCATCGCCTATATCCAGAAGCAGGGCGATCAGCAGTACTTCATCGACCAGGCGGAAGGGGCGAAGGAAGCTGCCGCTGAGCTGGGTGCGGAGGTCACAGCAATCAACGTCGGTGACGACGCGAACGAGGCTATCTCGCAGCTCGAGACCGTCATTTCGCAGGGTTACGACGCGATCGCCATCGTTGTCCCTGACCAGAAGATCGGGCCGCAGGTTATTGAGTTGGCCGCGGAGGCGGGGATCCCGCTCGTCGCTACTGACGACGCCATCGAGGACGCCGACGGCAACCCCGCTCCGTTCGTCGGGTTCGACGGGCGCGCGATGGGCGAAGAGGTCGGCGCGGAAGCAGCTCGCCTCTACTCCGAAACTGATTGGACGCCTGAGAACACTCGGTTCCTGAGCGTGAGCAAGCAAGACCTCCAGACCTGTGAGGATCGTGTGGACGGCGCATACGATGCGTTCACTGAGGCGACGGGAGTCGATCTGGAGCGGGTCATTGTCGGATCTGACGCCTCGAACGTTGACTCGCAGGATCAAGCTGCAGCGGCGATCACCGGCAACCAGGGTGTCGAGAACTGGGTTGTCGTTGGCTGCAACGATGAGTCGGAAACGGGCGCGGTCACCGCACTGCAGAACGCCGGCTTCAGCCCTGACAACATCATCGGCGTCGGTCTCGGTGCCTATCTCACTTGTAAAGACTGGCAGGCAGGTGTGGAATCCGGGAACAAGGCAGCGCTCTTCATCAGCGGCGTAGATGTCGGCCGGGCTGCGGTCGAAGTTCTCGTCGACGCGGTCCAGAACGGCACCGAGCTTCCCGCCAACACCATCGCGGATACGACTATCGTCACGCCCGAGAACTGGGAGGACGAAGGCGTCGTCTGCACGTGACACATCTCGGTGGGGTGGACGCGTGCCGCGTCCACCCCACCGTCCTGAACGACGAGGGAGTCGGTTTTGACCACCACAGTTTCCATCAGCAACCTGACGAAGAGCTTCACAGGAGTCCGTGCGCTCCGCGGGGTCGATCTTGAGATCCGAGCCGGCGAAGTCCTCGCCCTACTCGGAGAAAACGGCGCAGGAAAATCGACGCTGCTGAAGATACTCTCCGGGGACTATGCGCCGGATGCTGGCACCATCTCGCTGAACGGTGACCCGGTTCACTTCCGCTCCTCAACCGATGCCCGCCGCCGCGGCGTCCGTGTCATCGCGCAAGAACCTGAAATCGTGTCACACGTCACAGTCGGGGAGAACATTTTCATCGGTAAGTTGCCTACTCGCGCCGGAGTCTTCTCTGCCAACAGGCTCTCCGACGCCACACGAGCAGTGCTGGCTGAGTACGGGTTCGCTAGCGTCCTCGAGGCAGATGCGCTGGGTAGCGCACTATCACCCGCGCAACGACAGCTCGTCGAAATTCTCCGGGGCCTCGTCGATCGGCCGGACGTGATCGCTTTCGACGAGCCGACGTCTTCACTCACGGAGCAAGAAGTCGACGCGCTCTTCCGACTCATCAGCCGGCTCCGCGCCGAAGGCGCCGCGATCGTATACGTATCGCACCGAATGGCGGAAATCTTCCGCATCGCCGACCGCGTCGCTGTCCTTCGCGACGGGGGACTCGTCGGTGTCCGCGCGCTGGCCGACACGACCGAAGCTGAACTTGTCCGGATGATGGTCGGTCGTGATCTGGGCAGCCTTTTTCAAAGGTCTCGGGTGGCCGGAGGGGCGGAGGTCCTCCGCGTGGAAAAGCTTGATAGCGATCTGGTACACGATGTCTCATTCACCATCCATGCCGGAGAAGTCGTCGCGTTGGCCGGCCTGATTGGAGCCGGACGATCCGAGCTTGCCCGCACACTCGTCGCCGACTTACCCCATCGAAGCGGAACCGTGGCCGTGGAAGGCCGCCGACTCACCCTCCGCTCACCCCGAGACGCGATCCGCGCTGGAATCGGTCTGGCTCCGGAGGAACGAAAAGCCCAGGCACTGCTTATGCAGCGATCTGTTCGTGACAACCTCAGCCTCGCCATCCTCGATCGGCTGTCCCCGTTCCGAATCATCCGCCGCGGGGAAGAGCGTCGAATCGCACAGGGAATGGTCCAACGTATGCGAGTGCGCACGCCGAGCATCGAAACAGAAGTACGCACGCTCTCCGGCGGCAATCAGCAGAAGGTCGTCCTCGGGCGCTGGCTCGCTCGCCGACCAAAAGTTCTCATCCTCGACGAACCCACTCGCGGAGTAGACGTCGGAGCGAAAGCAGAAATCTACGCCGTCATCGATGAACTGGCGCAGTCCGGCGTCGCCATGCTCGTCATTTCCTCCGAACTCCCCGAGGTGATTGGGCTGGCCGACCGAGTGCTCGTCATGCAGGGCGGCGAAATCGTCGGAGAACTCAACCACACCGAAGCGACCGAGGAAGCCATCCTTGCACTCGCCCTCCCGCACGCGGAACCCGCCGCAGCCTAGCTCCCACATGCCGATTAGGAGAGACACTGTTGTCCACTACCACTACTGATCCCGCCGTGGAAAACCATGGTCCGGAGCGTCAACCCCCACGCCGAGTCGGCCCGTTCCGGGCGGTGCTTAACCGGATTGGGGTTCAGAACCTTAGCTTGCTCATCGCCCTGGTCCTTCTCGTGGCGATCATCGGCGCTCAGGACCCGAACTTCTTCCGCTACCAGAACCTGCTCGCCATCGGCACGTCCATAACCGTCTTCGGCATTCTCGCCGTCGTGCAAACGCTCGTCATCCTTCTCGGTGGTCTGGACATCTCGGTGGGATCGATGGCTGGGCTTACGTCCGTCGTCACTGCGATGGTCTTCACCGCAACTTCATCCTCGGCCGTCGGTATCGGAGCAGCGCTGCTGGTCGGCCTCGCCTGTGGCGCGCTGAACGGCGTCATCATTGTGTACGGGCGGGTGAACGCGGTGATCGCCACCCTCGCCACCCTCGCGGCATACAAGGGGTTGGCTCAGATCCTCTCCGGGGGCCGCTCGCAGGGGTACACCGGCGATGACCCCGTCTTCACGGCTCTTGGCCGAGGTACCTTCCTGGGTCTGCCTGTCCTGATTTGGATATTCCTGCTGGTCGCGCTGGTGGCCTTCCTGGTCCTGAAGTACACCGACATCGGTCGCAACATCTACGCTATCGGCGGCAACCCCACCGCCGCCCGTTTGTCCGGCATCAACCTCAATCGGTACATCGTCGGTGTGTACATCGTTGTCGGAACAGTCGCCGGACTCGCCGGCGTGCTGCTGACCGCTCGGACAGGGAGCGGGCAACCGGTGTCCGGAAGCGAAGGGCTCGAGCTCGACGCCATCACCGCGGCCGCACTGGGCGGCGCCGCCCTCACCGGCGGCAAAGGCAGCATTGCCGGCACCGTGCTGGCCGTCATTCTGCTGGGCGTCCTCTCAAACGGTCTCACGGTACTTGGAGTGAACTCGTTTTGGCAGAACGTCGCCAAGGGCGCCCTGCTCGTTGTCGCAGTGGTGATTCAACAGCGGCGCAGCGGCCAGCGTTCCGTAGGAATGCCCGCGTGATCTTAACGACTCTCCAAATCGAAAGGAACGTCTCGGATGACTGACCACGCCACCGGAAACGTGCGCCTCGAACGTGATGGACATCTCGCACACGTCGTCATTGACAGGCCCGCCAAGCTCAACGCGATGACTGTCGCGATGGACCACCAAATGAACGACCTGATCTTCGAGATCAACAACAACCCCGACATCCGGGTGGTGGTGCTCCGCGGCACCGGGGACCGAGCTTTCAGCGCTGGAAGCGACCTCACTGACCTGGACGAGTACGGCGATAACTGGAGCTACCGAAATCGCTTCGATAATCGCAGTGACTATGCGCGCGCGGTCTGGCTGCTCCGCAAGCCGGCGATCGCTGCGGTACACGGGTACTGCATCGGGGGGGGACTTGAGATGGCCAGCGGCTGTGACATCAGGATCGCCAGCCGGGATGCCTCTTTCGGGGCTGGAGAGATCCGCTGGGGTTGGCACGGAGGATCGGGGCAGACGCAATTCCTCACTCGTCTGGTCGGTCCGGGTCACGCGGCAAAACTGCTGCTGACCGGCGATCGGATCGACGCTTCCGAGGCGTACCGCATCGGACTTGTGCAAGAACTTGTCGACCGCGAACAACTGGTCGACCGTGCCGTCGAGCTTGCACAGTCGATCGCCGAAAAGTCTCCCATCGCGACGCAACGCACAAAGTACATGGTGCGCGTGGCGCAAAACGTTGGTCTCGACGCGGCACTACTGGTGGAGAACGACTCATTCTCTTACTTGATGCTGACCGAGGACGCGAAAGAGGGACAAACCGCGTTCGCTGAGAAGCGGCAACCGATCTTCAAGGGTCGATGACCATGATCGACACAGCCTCCCCGCAGACGGTCGAGCCCGTCGAAGTCGCCCCCGACATCTATCGCATCGACACACCCCTCGGTGATCGTTTCGCCAGCCTGTACCTAGTCGCTGGCGCGACCAGCACGCTTCTGTACGACACCGGCGTCGATGGGACGATCCCGGCATACGTGTTGCCGGCGTTGGCTCGACTCGGCCGCACCGCGGCCGAGGTCACGACCGTCGTTGTCTCTCACTGCGACGTTGATCACTTCGGCGGAGTAGCGGATGCTCGTGACGTGTTCCCACATGCCCGGATCGTTGCCGGTGAAGCGGATGTGCCCCTTATCGAGAACTTCGACCGTTACCTCGCCGACCGCGCTCGAGAGTTCCGTGAGCCCTACGGATGGGATGAAGATCCCGCCGTCCTGGCATGGTGCCGGGACGTGACGAGGGAAACTCGACTCGACGGTCCAGCCGCCGACGGAGAATGGATCGACCTCGGCGGGCGCGTAGTCCAGATCGTGGCCGTTCCCGGTCATACGCGGGGCCATCTCGCGGTGGACGTCAAGTCGGCGGACGCCGTTCTGGTCGGGGATGCGGTGCTGGGCGCTTCCGTGAAGCATGCCGACGGGACGACCGCGTTCCCGCCCACCTATCGGTACGTTGACGACTATCTCACGACGATCGCTCGGCTCGAAGAAAAAAACCGGGAACTGCTGCTCACTGCGCACTACCCCACAATGCGCGGAACAGACGCGAGCAAGTTCCTGGCCGTCAGCCGTCGGTTCGCCGAGCGTCTCGATCAGCAGGTTCTCGAGGTGTTGACGGCGGCAACCGACGGGTTAACATTCGCGGAGCTTCTTTCCCTCCTCAACCCGTCAGTAGGGGACTGGCCCGTGGACGGGACGGAGGGGGCACTAGCGTTCCCCGTCGCCGGACACCTCGAGCGGCACCTCGTCGCCGGCCGGATCCGGCGAACCGGTGCTCGCGGCGGCGTCGCGGTGTGGGCGACCGCATGAGCGGGGTGGCGTGGGGTGTCGACGACTATGTCGCCGAAGCTGACGCAGCTGCCGCGCTGCGCGATACCCGCCGCGCAGGACCCGCACGGCAGCATTCCGACACCCCTCTGCTGGCGGAGCAGGTGGCGGACGCCCTCCTCGATCTGCAATTCAAGACGTGGGATTTCGGGGATTCGGTTGCATTCGAAGCACTGATCGCCGCATCAGAACGGCTCGGATTGGACCGGTGGGAACGCTTCGCGCACGGATGGGGCCGCGCGTGGGCGACCAGATCCCGCCCCTTCGCGCGTCTGGACTGCACAGTCCCCGGCCGCGCCCTCACGCTCCTCTCCGAGCGGCACCGTGACTGGCAACTTATGAACACCCTGATTCCACTTGCTGAGTTTCTCCGCCAGCGGCGCACGTTGCACGGCGTGTACGAGACGTGGGACGCCTCGCCGATTCTTGCCCCCTACGGTAATCCGCCGGTGACCGCCCGCGACCGGTCCCTCGTCGAAGCGCCACCGCCAGGCGTGTTCGTCGATTGCCTGCACTTTGACCCGCCGTTCTTCGCCGCCCTTGGGCGTGTAGCGCAAGACGACGAGCTGACGGCGGACGGTGTGATGCAGGCGCTCGGTTACATTCGACTTCTGCAACGCGACGACGGGCTCTTCGACCACTTCGTGCTCCGTGGTGAAGAAGGATCCTTCGGTCCGGGTTGGGGTCGGGGGCAGGGCTGGGCGGCTCTGGGGCTGCTGGAGGTGGTGATCGAACTCCGAGCCCGCCGCGAGGCGGGGGGCGACGGGCGTTTCGACGGAGACGAGCTCCAGCTTGCCGACGCCGCGGCCCGACTTCTCGAGCGGATGGCACAGCTGCAGCGATTGGATGGGCACTGGGAGGTGATCGTCGACCGAGCAGACTCCGGGGATGAGTTTTCCACTGCCGCGTTCATGGCTCACGCCATGCGCGAAGCCATCGCATTGGGGGTCGGTGACCGCACTGTACTGGCCGGTTCCGCGGTGGCGGCCCGGTCCGCGGTGCTTGCGTCCCTCGACGGCAATGGGCAATTGCGGGAGGTGTCCGCCGCGGTTTATGCCAGCACCGTTCCCGAACATTACGCGGCCGTTCCGCGCGGGTATGTCGTGCCGTGGGGTCAGGGACCGGCGCTGCTTGCGCTGGTGGCAGATGCGGAAGAGGCCGGGACGTGACCCGCGTCGTGCTCGTTACCGGTGCGGCGCACGGTATCGGCGCGGCAACCGCCCGCGCCTTCGCGGCGGAGGGTGATGATGTGCTGGTGACCGACGTGGACATCCGTGCGGCAAAGGAAGTCGCGGGCGGCATCACAGCAGCGGGCGGAAGGGCAACAGCGCACCGGTTGGACGTGGGAAGCGACACCTCGTGGCAGGTACTATCCGATGAGGTCCGCGCGGAGCACCGCCCGCCCGGTGTGATCGTGAACAACGCTTATCGCAACACCGTCGCGCGTGCCGATGAACTTCCCGCTTCGGACTGGGAAGCCACTCTCAACGTCACCCTCGGCGGGGTGTACCGCTCGGTGCGCACCTTTCACGACACCCTCACCGCCGCGCGCGGGGCGGTTGTGAACGTTGCAAGTGTGCACGCGCTGCTGGCCTGGCCGGCGCATCCGGCTTACGCTGCGGCGAAGGGTGGGGTCGTCGCGCTGACTCGGCAACTTTCATTCGATTATGCGCCGGAAGTCCGAGTGAACGCCGTCCTGCCAGGCTCGATCGACACTCGGGTGTGGGACACAGGGACTTCCGCTGACCGTGCCCTAGCGGAGCGTCAAGCGACGCTCGGCCGCTTCGGTCGCCCGGATGAGATCGCGTCGGTGGTCCTCTTTCTTGCCGGCGACGCCGCGTCCTACATCACCGGCGTCGCGATCCCGGTCGACGGTGGTCAGACTACGACGGTCGCAACGTGACCCGGCTCTTGCTCACGGTGGGTGAGGCGCTGGCGGTGTTTCTTGCCGAGACCGCACCCCTGGCTAGCGCAAACCGGTTTGAACGGATCGTTTCCGGAGCTGAAGTCAACGTCGCCGTCGGTTTCGTCCGCGCCGGTCACCGGTCCAAGCTCGTCACTCGCGTGGGTTCCGACGCGCTGGGCGACGCGGTTGCGCGGCAGCTCACCGCGTGGCGGGTTGACCTTCACGCCTCACGCGATCCGGACCGGCCAACCGGGGTTCTGATTCGTACCACAGGGGGCGCGACCCGGGGAGAGGCGATGCATCTGCGCCACGGCGCCGCAGCGGAGACGCTTCAGCCCACCGACGTTGACGCCGTATGGTCCGACGAGGTCGATGTCGTCTTCGTCTCCGGCGTGACCGCCGTCCGCTCCGCCTCAGCAGCTGCAGCCGTCCGACGCACTGTGGAGCTCGCCCGAAGCACCGGCGCCCTTGTCGTTGTCGACCCGAACCTTCGCCCAGCGCTGGCGCCGGCTGAAGCTTTCGCCCGAGAACTGGCACCGCTGCGAGGTCAGATCGACATTGCGATCGGCGATGCGACCGAGCTTGCTCTGCTGGCCGGAACATCCGAGCAGAGAGCTGTGGCGACACTCCTTGAACAAGGAGCGCGCCTGGTGGTGGAAAAAGGCGGCGCTGACGGCGCGATCGCGTACGACGGCAGGCAGCGCCTCACCGAACCAGCACACCGGGCGGGTTCTGATGTTGTGGACAGCGTAGGGGCCGGCGACGCGTTCGCCGCCGCGCTGATCGCGGCAGTCCTCGAGGACGCGCCACTGCGCCACGTCCTCAACCGGGCGGCTGCCGCTGCCGCACGTGTCGTCACCATCCGTGGCGACCTTCCCGCCGAAACACCCAGTTAACGAAAACGGAGGGTACCCATATGACATCCGCCCCAAGCAACGCTCTGGACGTCATTCGCGGTCAGGGAGTGGTCGCGATCGTCCGCGCCCGCACCGCGGACGATGCCGCCTCGACCGTGGATGCGCTCTTGGAGGCGGGAATCCGCGCAGTAGAGGTCTCCCTCGTCACGCCTAACGCGCTCGATGTCGTGCGCGCGGCGGCCGCTGCTGCCCCGGATGATGTCGCGGTGGGCGTGGGCACGGTGCTGAGCGTGAACGATGTAACGGCGGCGGTCACGGCGGGAGCGCGATTCATCGTCGCGCCCGCGTTCGATGCCTCTGTGGTCCAGGCGGCTATCGCTGCGGGTATTGACGTGCTTCCGGGTGTCGCGACGCCCACCGAAGCAGTCACCGCGGTCGCTGCGGGCGCGACTGCGGTCAAAGTCTTCCCCGCATCGCTGTGGTCGCCCGCCGTGCTGCGGGAAGTGAGGACTGCCCTGCCGTGGCTTACCACCGTGCCCACTGGCGGGGTGAGCCTTGAGACGGCTCCGGAGTGGATTCGAGCTGGAGCGGCCGCGGTCGGCATTGGATCTGCCCTGACCGGGTCGGCCAATCCCGGTGCCACGGCCGCCCGTCTCCTCGACGCCATCCATGACGCCCGAACCGGAACATGATCTCTGTGCCTGGTCCAGCGCTGTCGGCCATCATCGACCCGACGCGTGGTGCGAAGATCACTTCTCTGAAAGACCCTCGTGGAGTTGAATGGCTGACCCAAGCGGCCGCAACAGCCAAGCCCGGCACGCCCTTCATCGACGCGGAGATGGCGGGTTGGGATGAATGCGCCCCAACCATCGTCAGCTGTCGTGTCAACGGGTGCGATCTCCCCGACCACGGCGACCTGTGGGACTCCTCTTTCGCCGTCGACAAAGACACCAGCACCGTCTCCGCTATCGGCCACTCGCTTGGTTACGAATTCCGCCGACGGGTGACCGCTACTCGGACGGGACTTTACCTGGAGTACCAGGTGACCGCTCTTGACCGACCGGTTCCCTTCCTCTACGCAGCTCATCCGCAGTTTCTGGCTCAACCGGGAACCCATGTCGACGTGCCCCGTCTGCGGCACGTCGTCGACGTACTCGATCCCACATTGCCTCGGCACGAGTGGTCTGCGCCCCTCGCGACCATCGACACGGTTGCCCCGGGCGGATACCGAAAACTCTATGCCGACCCCGATAAGCCCACATACTCAGCACGCCTCATCCACCCGGACGGCGCATCTCTCGAAATGAACTGGTCAATGGCGTGCCCCTACCTGGGAATCTGGTTCGACAACTCCGCTTACAGTCGCGAACCAGTCATCGCGATCGAACCTGCCACCGGCTACTTCGACGCGCTCGATACCGCTGTCGCTCACGGCCGTGCGCCGCAGCTTCAACGGGGGAAACCCTTGTCGTGGTGGATCAAGCTAACAATCACAACGGCGAACGCTTCACGGGGCGTTTGACTGCATCATGCTTGATCGAAAAGTCCTTTTGTAGTATTAAAGATTTAGTTCGACTGACAACGCCGTCAAAGGGGAACAACGTGAGAAGCATCCGCCGAGCAATCAGCCTGGCCATCACCGCAGTGGTTGTCGCCGCCGTCACCAGCACCGCGATTGCCGGCCCAGCCGCCGCAGCAAGCCCGACCGTCGCGCCGATCAATTGGTCTTCCTTCACCGGCGGCACCCCCAATGATGCGAACGCGGTCAGGGTGCGTCAGATTCTTGCCAACACCAACGAATACGCCCTCACCACGTGGTGGAACACGGTGAAGGACTTTGACGCACAGGGCTCGTCGACCTATCTCAACTTCGGCGGAACCGCGGAAGGCAACATTCGACCGCCCGCAGGCGAAGCACTCGCCCTCGCGACCGCGTTGTCAACGGGCGCATATGACGCAACCAGCACGGGAGTGTCTACCGCGAGCGCTACCGGCACCGCCCGCAAACTCATCCGCTCCCTCGCTTACCGCCACCTCTCCAACAGCGGCGGAGGCTGGGGCGACACACGGCAGTCCGCGCTGTGGGCAAGCTACGCCGGAATGGCCGGGTGGCTCATGTGGAATTCCCTCCCCGCCGCCGACGCCGAGCTTGTCCGAAAGATGGTCGAACACGAAGCGAACCGATTCATCACCACTCCCGCGCCCTACTGGAACACCAGCGGAGGGGATAGCAAAGGCGAGGAGAACTCGTGGAACGCCATGATCCTGCAGCTGGCTACGGCGATGATGCCGGACCATGCTAACTTCGCGAACTGGAAAGACCGCGAACTTGAGTACATGATTTCCGCGTACTCTCGACCCGGGGACTCCTCCAGCGGCACCGTCGTCAATGGCAAGCAGCTGTCGACGTGGATTCCCGCCGGCAAATACAACGTCAACAGCGATGGCACCATGATCAATCACGACCTGGTGCATCCCGACTATATGGCGACCCTGGTACAGAACGTCAACTCCGCCCTCACGAGCACCCTCGCCGGCGAGGTGAGAATCCGAGAGTCTCGAGTGGATGAGCTTGGAGACAAGTCGGACGAGGAACTCGCTGAGATCGCATCCGAGTACGAGATCGATGAAGGATGCTCAATGGCGCTACTTTTATCACGGCTCCATGGATCCTGAGGAGTTCAGGGATCTAATCGCTCCCTTCCTGAACCCCTCCGCTCAAGAGGTGCTAGAAGAGCTGTACCGCGATGCAATTAATCGCGAGGGGGATCTTCCGGCACAGCTACGCCACGCTCGAATCGTCTATTGCCTCCAGCGGTTGGCCAGCGTAAAGGCGCCGCGTCCCCTGGCAACGATCCTCGGGGCGTTGCGCGACTTCCCGGACGAGACGGACGAGCTTTGCTCCTACCTACTTAGTCTGTGCGAGACAGACGCGGATCGCGTTGCGGCGATCTGCGGTGAGTTCCTCGTGGAGACCACCTACATGACCGATTGGCAGCAGGCGTGGGTCCTTCGCGTTCTCAGCCGATGCGTCTCATCAGCAGAGCCGACCACGGTCGCAAATGTCACGGCGTTTGTGAGTGAGCCCGCAAGGGGCTGGCTGCCGCGGCTTGAGGCGGCACGCGTCCTGGCTGCAAACGGGACGCTGCGGGCTGAAGATGCTCGTGCCCTTAGAGTGCAAGCTCCCGAGGCCTACAAGAGCGATATCGCCGGCCTCGTGGCGGCCAATCACGATCGACTCGCCTGGTCCGAGAGCTTCCTCGACGGCATCCGCGAAGATCACCTAGCGGACGTGGTGATCAAGGGAATCATTGATTCAAAGTCGTAGACGACCGCGATCCCGGACAGGACAGCGGTCGTCCACCGAACGCGTGCGGGCGGTGGCTGAGTGATCAGTTGGTGTCCGCCCGCCCCCGCAAGCCGGTCGCGATTCGTTCTCTTTGGGCGTGCGGGAAGCAGAGGCGCACGGGTGAAGGGAACCAGGCGCACATTCACTTCTTTGATAGCGACGAGCGGAGCGAGGCACTCCGCCTGGGAGCGCCGAACGGAATCAGCGTGCGGACGATGAGCCATGTTCTCTTCGATCTTCAGCAACCCAGGTTGACCCTCGACCACTCGTGATGAAGTCGAGGCTTCGTAGCCCGGGGAACGGTCCTGTCAACCAACGGAATTTAGACGGGGCTGTTCGTGCGTCAAGAAATGCGTTTCGTCAATTCTCACTTCATCGGCGTCCGCGGCCCGAGAAGACCAGCCTCAGGATCTGGATGAGAGAACGGCGGTTGGTGGCGCGCGGGATCGCGGGCCGGTCCGCCGCTTGACGGTCGCTCGCGGCAGATCTCACGACGGCCTCGGTGGACCAGTCGGCAGCCCATACAACGCGGTTGCGACGGATGATGTAGTGCGACCGGCACGGCAGCCCCCAGTTCCCGACTGACGGACTAAGGCTCACGGTGGTGCCGTCGAAAGTGAGTGTCCATTGTCCCGGGTGAAGGGGTGTGGAGACCCGCTCACCGCACCCGTCGAAGCAGAGGTGGACGACGGCGCCGTACTCGGCCGCGATGTAAAGGATGCCTTCCTCGAGCTCATTCGGAATGTAGTCGACGAACAGGAACTCGATCTCTTCGTGGCGGGTCATTCGGTCTGGTCCTCGTTCAGGAGGTGGTTGCCGTCGATCGTGAACGCAGCGTAGTGCTCGTTCTCGAGGTCGGCGTAAAAGTCGAACAGCTTCTTCCACTTGATGACGGCGAGGGCGGCATTGAGCGCATTGAGATCGGCGATCTGAATGTTGAGGTCGTAGTCGTCGGCCTCGTCAGTCTCAGAGAAGTCGATGCGTCCGGTGATGTGGTCGGCCTTGGTGTCAGTTCCCGTTGTGACGGCGAGGATGCCGTGGAGCCGCCCGTCATGAGGCCTCAAACCCATTCCGACGTCGACGAACGGGATGCCGGCCGCCTGCAGGCGTTCGATGATCAGTTGTTTCGTTGGACCACCCTCTGCAGCCAGGAAGACGAAGTTCATGTCGTCGAGCTCGGCGACCGTCTGCGCGTCGATGTCGTACGGGTGCGGGTAGATGCCGCGGCGCATCGCCGAGTAGATCTGAGAGAAGTGGTCGACTTTGAACGGCATGCTGGCGAAGTCGCTCTGCTTCGCGGCCCCCGGGGCACGGAAGGCGTTGTGCTGGAGGAAACGGTCGCCGTCGAAGAGGTGGATCTCGCGCACCGGGGTCTTCGCGGTGAAGTCGAGGATGTAGGAGCCGGTGCCGCCGACGCCGACGATCGCGATCTTGCCGAGGCGCAGCTTGTCGTTGATGGCTGCGATCCCCGCGCGCGACGACGCGGAGTCGGCGTACAGGAACACCGAGTCGGGATCGTCGTCTTCGTGCACGACGTACGTCTTCGGTGTCGCTGCCGGGTCGAGCTGGAGCGCATTGCCCAGCAGGATGCTCAGGTACGAGGTCATCTTCTCGTAGTAGTCGGGGAACCCGGCGTCCGGCTTGTTCGAGAACGAGAAGTCTGCGGTGATCGTCGAGGTGAGCTGGATTGGCCCCTGCTGATGCAGCAGGTTCGGAACTTCGGAGCCGTCGGCGCGGGACGGCCGCTCGCCGATGAACGAGACCACATGCGTGTCCGGAGCGAGCGTCTGGTCGTCGTTGAGGTGCAGGGTCGAGATCAGCGTGCCGTACGCCACCTCCCGGGTGGGGGTGACGTACGGCACGTGGTGCACGAGAAGGTGGTTGTCACGGATCTCGATCTCGTAACCCTCGGCGCGCAGCCGCTGCAGATCGCTGCTACGAGCGACGGGTGAAGGTGACATTGATGATCGTTCCGCGGTGCTTGACCTCGACCGAACCGCCCTCGGCAAGGCTGCCTTCCTTGGGGGAGTGGGCCTTGCGGTACGTGATCACGAACGTGAGGTCGGTGTTGCTGGAATGCTCCGGGAACGCGAGCGCCACGATCTGCTCGAAGGTGACCGTCGCCGACGGGACCTCCTGGACCTGGCCGTTCACGATGATCTCGTAGCGGCTGGGGTTGTCCGGCTTCTCCGGCTTGCTGGGCTTGTCTTCGGGTGACATCCTCGCTCCTTCCGTTAGACTTAAGGCGTCTGATTGCTAATGTGAAATCCACACTAGACTATCGATTGCAATATCGCAATTTCGAAGGGATGACATGGACAAGGTTGGTTCGTTCGACGCCGAGGGCTTTTACGAGGCTCTCGATGCGCAGCGCCAGAGCCGCCGCTTGAACTGGAAGCAGGTGGCAGCCGCGTCGGGCGTAAGCGCCTCCACCTTGACGCGCATGGCGCAGGGGAAACGCCCCGATGTCGACGGGCTGGCAGCACTCGCCGCATGGTCGGGCCTCGCGGTCGACGACTTCGTGCGGGGTGCCGACACCGCTGTTCGGGAGCCAGATTCGCTCGCGAAGATCTCCACCTACCTCCGCTCCGACCGCAACCTATCGCCGGAGGCGGCGACAGCGTTGGACGGTCTGATCAAGGTCACCTACGAGAGACTCCGAAGCGATAGCGAGTAGCACCATGGCATTTCAACGCGGCTTCAAGACCTGGGCGAACACCATTGCCGCGGACGCGCGCGCCGAACTCGGTCTGAGCCTCACCGCACGACTCGACCCGATCGTGCTGGCGGAGTCGCTCGACATTCCGGTGATCCCGCTCTCGGAGTTCGCAGCCGTCGCGCCCGAGGTCGAGTACCTCATCGACGGGGAACCGGAGGTCTTCTCCGCGATGACCGTCTTTGCCGGGCGCCGTCGGCTCATCGTCCACAACGACGGGCACACGCCGGCGCGTCAGAACAGCAACATCGGACACGAGCTTAGTCACGGTCTCCTCGCCCACCCACCCACGCCCGCGCTCGACGACGCCGGATGCCGCATCTGGAACCAGGACATCGAGGACGAGGCCGGGTGGCTCTCCGGCTGCCTCCTCATCCCCGAGCCCGCCGCGCTCGCTATCGCCCGAGGCCGCTGGACGGTCGAAGGAGCAGCAGTCCACTTCGGGGTCAGCACAGCCATGGTCACCTTCCGTCTGAACGCGACGGGGGCGCGCAAGCGTGCCGCGCGCGAGCGTAGCCGACGAGCGGCGTGAACCATGAAGACGCTCTTCCGCGTTGTTGCAGGCGGGGTCACCACGTTCGCCGTCACGTTCATCTCGGCGGCTCTCATGACGACGTTTGGGCAACCGCTCATCGATCAATTGCCGTCAGGCGCCTGGGGCATGGACCGGATGCAGGAGGTGGTCGCGTGGCTCGTCGGCCCGTACTCCGCATTCTGGCTTGCCGCTGGAGCGACCGCCTCGTTCGTCCTCTGGTTCGCCAGGCGAGCGTCAGTCACCCGAACCACTGCGTGGAACGTGTGCCTTTGGCTCACCGCTGGAGTCCTCGCTGGCGCTCTCGTGAGCATTGAACGCCAGGCCCCGCTCTCGAGCCCGTGGACCGATTCAGCGACGTGGCTTCTCGCCGCCGCCTACGTTATGCCCGTCGTCACCGCTGTGATCTGGTGGACGGTGCCAGCGGCGATAGATCGGCTTGCCGCGCGCATTCAAGAACGCTCCGACCCCGCGGAGCGGTCCGCAGTACCCCGGCCGAGCGGAATCGTCCGTCGAGCGGCACGAGAACAGTAGGCGTACGGCGCGCCGCGGCATGCCCGCCACTCTCGCGCGTTCCCAGCCCCCGTGGTGACCAATACGCGCCGTAGCGCGCACGCAACCCGGTCCTCAGACGCACGCGGTTCAGTCAGATTAGCCGTCCTGTGTCGCCCCGATCCAGTCGACAACCTGGTCCGAGAGGGACAGTGTCAGATCCTGACTTGCCGACCTTCCACACGGAGCCGGAAACTGGGCGATCTTGCTCAGCCGTGGGTCGCGAGGTCCGCTCGCCGCGCTTCTGCATCTCGGCTCCGTCGGAGAAGCTGCCTGAGGATGAAGTCCATCGCAATTTGGTCGCCTGTCCTTCGATACAGTCGGGGCGTGGGGCGATCACTGATTGGTAAGCGGATCTTTGTCGCGTCGCCAGGGGATGTGGCCGCCGAACGCAAGCTGGTCGGCAGCATCGTGGACGAGTTCAATGCGACGGATGGTTTTGAGCAAGGCACGGCGTTCTTTGTGCGCGGCTGGGAGCATCTCAGTGGCACGGTTCAACGCCCACAAGAAGCGATCAACGAGCTCGTTCTCCATGACTGCGACTACGTTGTGCTTATTCTCGGATCGCGCTGGGGGACGCCGCCCCAGCTTGGCGAAGGTTACGACTCGGGCACAGAGGAAGAGTTCTTCGAGGCTCTTCGCCTCCTGGCTGACGGTGATGCGCCGATGCGCGACATCCTCATACTGTTCAAGGATGTTGGGCCCGTTGCCAAGGCGGACGAGCAACTCAACCGCATTAGGGAGTTTCGGGATCGGCTGGAAAGAAGTCGCGAGATCTTGTTCAACGTCTTCGACTCGGAGTTCGCCTTCAGTCGGTACGTGCGCGGTTCTCTTCGACAGTGGGCGGGGCAGGGCATCGAGCCGTACTTTAAATTGGTGACCTTACCGGAGGCTCTTCCCCTGGACGAGATCCTGACCAATCAACCGACGGTGGCGCTGCTCGAGCTCGCAAAGGCAAAGGCCGATGAGGGGCTGGCTGTTCAAGCGGAGCGGCTGTTCGACGCCGCCACAGCGGATGGTGACCCAGACGGCCTCGTCGCCTATGCGAAGTTCATGCGTCGCGCTGGCCGCTACCAGCGCTCCCTGGAGCTGAACGGCCAGATTCTCTCCAATGCCGAGGTCGCAGGCGGCACCGATCGCAAGTCCGCGTCACGGCGCGCCATGGCCTTGGCAGGGATCGGAATCGTTCGTCGCAAGGTGGGCGAGCTCGAAGCGTCAAGAACCGCGCTCCAGGAAGCTCTACAGGAGGCCGGGCCATCCGGCGACATGAAAGTTGAAGCATACGTAAGCGACAATCTCGCTCACACTCTCCGCCAACTTGGTGATCTCGAGCATGCGGTCATCGCGCTAGAACGATCCCGAGATCTACGGGGCGAGCTCACAGGCGACCGGGACGCAGCAACTCTGATTAACACGGCGCGAGAGAGCTTGCGACAACGGGACCGCGTAACGGCGTTGCAGATGGTTGAGAACGCTCTGGACATACTTGCGCTAGACAAGAACCAGGACAGAGTCCTATATGCATCGGCAAAAGCTCTTCAGGCTCGAGCGCACTTTGAGCTCGGCGCATATGCGCAGTGTTTGGAGTTCGCTGCGGAAAGTCTGGCGGCCAACGAGCATATGAAGAACGATGATGGTGCCGGCATCTGTGAATCGCTGATGTCTCGTGCCCATCTCGCGCTCGGGGACTTTCCCCAGGCGCGAAAATACGCCGACTCCAGCTTTCGACGGGCTCTCAGGTCAGGCAACAAAACAGGGGAAGCCGCTGGGTACTGGAACCTGGCTCAGATCGAGGCTGCGGAAGGCGATCTGACTGAAGCGGCGGAACTCACCGACTCCGCCCTGCGCGTCGCGCGGGAAGGCGATAACGTGCCTCTCGAGTTCGCTATTGGAAAGTGGTTCGAAGGTTACATTGATCGCCAGGCTTCGTCGACTCCTGGGGCGGCCGCCGATTGAAAGGCAATGTGGATCGAGGTCGTCAATCACTTGACTGCCACCACCGTTGCGTCGGCCAGAGGAAACATGTAAGTCGCCCGCCCAAGCGCGTGCCGCATCCTGTGTCGATGAGGGCCATTTTCTTACTTACGAGCGGAACCAGACTCGACTGCGTGGCGTGACCCGCAATCACGAACCGACCGTCGGTGGGCGCGTCTTCCGGGTCGTGGACCGCAATCACATCAGTTCCGTCATACACAGTCCCGAGCGACTCGAGAAAACGGCGGTGAGCCTGCGGCACTGCAGCACGCAGTCGGGACAAAGCGTCTCGATAAGGAGGCTCAATATACGACCGAACCGTTTTCGCCCCACCCATCCTCAGGAATGATTCCAAGCCGTCGTCGTCGTCCAGGATTTTCAAGAACGCGGCGTCGTGGTTTCCTCGGAGGAACGTAGTTCGGTCCGGGGAGTCGCCCTGGAGTTGAACGAGCGCTTCGACGACGGACCTCGAGTCGGGCCCGCGGTCCACATAGTCACCAAGGAACACAACGTGGTCGGCCTCTTCAACCGCTCGCCGTGATACTGAGCGGAACTCATCCACGCACCCGTGGATATCGCCTATGAATGCTGTAATCACAAGATGACCCTCGGAATGATTGTGTATGGAGAGCCGTCGTTATTGCCGAGCACGAGGATCGCGGAGTCTCCAAGATCGGTGTCATCGAACTCGATGATGACGTCAGTCAGCGAATCGAAGCCGATCGGCTCGATCCAGCCGATTAGTTGTTCAATACGCCCGTGTAGATCCGCCAATACCTCTGTCGTCGGCGGACCATGCACCTCTGGATGAGAGGACAATAGCTGGGCGAGAGCCGGGTCATCGAACCGCTCGGCGAGCTCCGTTACTGAGAAGCATGGTGGGCCCGGTCGGAAGGCCCGCGCATAGGTCGCGGTGCGGAGAACGTATCTTGCGTGCCGCACAAACCCGTCGAGCTTGGCATGCTGCTCCTCGCGCGGAAGAGTGAGAAGCCGGGCGAGACTTCGCACGCGTTCCCAGAGCCGCTCGAGATCAATGTCTCCGAATGATGCCAGCATCTTCGCGACAAGATCGTCCGTGTCATGGAGAACGAGACCGTCCCGCGCCAGATGGTTCCCGAAGAGCGTGTGACCCGCCGTCGCGAATTGACTGAGATCGTACGTCGACACGTTTACCCTCCCTGAGGCTACGGTTGGGCGCGGCGCGTGTTCGACGATGAGAAGATCGACGTCGGAAGCATCGGCGTAGTCACCGCGCGCATAACTTCCGTAGAGAATGGCGCCGATCGCTCGAAGCGGGAGCGCGGCCAAGATCTCTTCGACTATAGGTCCGGGTATCTCTCGAGCTTGCAACGCATGGCGAACGCTCGTTTGCGAGATTTTGGGTGAGAGACCTGCCGGATTTCGCAACCGTACTCCTTCACGGGATAACCGAGCCTCGCCTCGATGAACCTCGAAGTGGTTCCGCCATTCAACAGCCACGCGCATCCGTCTCGCGCTCGAGCCAGAGCCTAGCCGGGATCGTATCGGCACACGGCTGCTCAAATATATAAACGAGCCCCGAGCAAGCAAGCCGTCGAGGAAGCACCCTATCGAGAGACTCCCGACGGCATACTCAGTCGCCGGAGGCGTCGATCGGAAAGTGTTCGCAACCCGGTCGCTCACTGTACGGACCGTGGTGGCCATGTATCTCTCGTTAGCCGTCTCCGGCCACGCACGTATGACCCGAACGGGGCCATGGTCGACGAGGGTGCGGCATACGCACTATGAAACCTCGTGCGGCGCTTGTCGACGACGCTCGAAAAGTAGGCCAATGCGACGTGTGAAAACGAGGCCACCTGGTTGTCGTTTGCTCAGTCTGCCGGATCCTGTGTCTTGATGCTGGGGAGGCTGTCGATGCCTCTGCCGCGTAGCCGGTAGCTGGCCCCCTTCAGGGTGAGGACGTCGGCGTGGTGCACGATGCGGTCGATCATCGCCGCGGCGACGGCCTGGTCGCCGAACACGCCGCCCCAGCCCGAGAACGGCAGGTTCGAGGTGAGGATCAGTGACGCGTGTTCGTAGCGGGAGGAGACCAGCTGGAAGAAGAGATTCGCGGCGTCCTGCTCGAACGGGAGGTAGCCGACCTCGTCGACGATGATCAGCCCGTAGCGTCGGAGCCGGCCGAGCTCTCGCGGCAGGTTCCCTTGCCGGTGCGCGTCGGTGAGCCGGGTGACCCAGTCCGTCGCGGTGGCGAACAACACCCGGTGCCCGTGCCGGGCGGCGACGATGCCCAGCGCGGTCGCGAGGTGCGTCTTCCCTGTCCCTGGAGGACCGAGCAGCACCACATTCTGCGCTTCGAGCAGGAACCCGCCCGAGGCCAGCGCGGCGACTTGCTGCCGGGCGGTGGGCTGCGCATCCCAGTCGAAGTCCTCCAGCGTCTTCCGCGCCGGGAACCCCGCCGCCTTGATCCGCAGCTCCGCGCCCGACGCGTTGCGGGCGGACACTTCGCGTTCCAGGACGGCGGCGAGGTAGTCCTCGAACGACCAGCCGGCATCCCTGGCTTGGTCGGCCATTCGGCTGGCTGCCTCGGTGATCCGCTGTGCCTTCAACGCCCCGGCGAGGTAGGTGATCTGCTTGACGGACTCTGTGGTCTTCGTGCTCGCCATCACGCCACCCCGCTGATTCCGAACGCGCGGTCGTAGTCGGCGAGGTCTCGGGTGAGATCGGTATTGACCACGGCTGGTCGTGGCTGCTGGAACTGTTGCCGCAGCAGCTTCGCGGTCTCCCGGTGGGCCGGGTCGGTGACGACCGCGCCGCGCGCCCAGATCCGACGGTGGTCGGCGACGATCCGCCCGTCCAACCGCACCCGCACCCGATCGAGGTCCGCGGTCACGTCGACCATCCGGCCGATCGCGTGAGGGTCGACGGAGTAGTCGCTGGCATCCAGCCGCACGTAGTAGTCCCGCCCCAGACGCACCCGCTCCCGCCAGCCCAACTGCAACGGGACCGGTGGCAGCGGCAGCATCCGCGAACGGTCATGCTCGATCAGATCGACCGGGCGGGCCTTGATCGTCCGCACCACCCGGGCGTTCGCGCGCTCCAACCAGTCCGCGAGCTGCGTGTTGAAATCTGCCGGTGAGGTGAAGGTGCGGCCCGGCATGAACGAGGTCTCCATCCACCCGTTGCGGCGCTCCACGATGCCCTTCGACTCCGGATCGTAGGGGCGCAGCTGCACCACCTTCGTCGCCAGCGTCCCGGCGAACGCGGACACGCCCTGCGCGAGACGTCCCTTCTGCCCGATGCCCGGCTCGTTGTCCCAGATCAGCCGCCGCGGCACCGCACCCAGCTGATGGATCAGTTCCCACGACCCGAGCAGCAGATCCTCCGTCTTGCGGGTGGGGATCATCCGGGCGGCGAGAAACCGGGAGTGCGCGGGAACGATCACCAGCACCGGCAACAGCACGCTGGAGCCGTCCTCGAGCGGGATCTTCCGCGGCGGGAACCACAGATCACACTGCGCCGCGTCACCCGCCGCCCACGACAACCGGTCCGCCGGATCCACCGGGCGATGTTCCGGCCGCAACCGGCGCATGTTCTCCCGGAACCAGGTGATCGACCCCGGCCACTCCACCCGTTCCGCGATCACCGTCGCCGGCATCTCCGGATGCTCCGCCAGCAACGCCCGCACCCGCGCCTCGAACGGCTTGAACAACGTCTCCGCCGCGGGCGGCCGCTCATACTTCGGCGGTCGGTCCGACGCCAACGCTCTATCGACCGTCGACCTGCCGATCCCCAGATCCCTCGCCACCTGCCGCCGCGGCACCCCGTCCGCGACCAGCCGCCGAATCAACGCCCAATCTTCCACCGAGATCACCCACCCAATCTGTCTGGGTGGCCTCGTTTTCGCCCGTCGCTATGGCCTCGTTTTCAACCGTCGCCGACAGGCGGCGGGTCTGACGTTGTAGACGCTGATGGGTCAACGTGCGATCGTCCGCCAGAACTGTCCACGCTACTCACAGATCGACACGGCGCGTGCTCTTGGGTGCGTCTCCGAATAACCGCACTCAGGTGGGGATCGCGCAGAGGGCGACGCCGGCACGGCAGGTGATCAAGAACTTGCCGAAACAGTTCGCGACGCCGCGCCGCCGCATGGCGAGGGCCAGGAGACGCTCAATGATGGTGCGACCCAGGTAGGCGGTGGCGTAGCGCCCGGGGCGGGCAGCCGCCGCGGCTTCCGCGTCGCGTTCGGTGCGGCCGGGATGATCGGCTGGGCGGTGCTGATCGACGCGGCGATCACGTGTGGCCGCTTCAAACCGCGCGACGACCGTCGCGTCCACTGGCGCGTGCCGACCTCGCCAAACCGATCTCCACGCGTTCGTATGGCGCGTCTAGCGGATGTCTCGAAATGTCCCGGTCCGGGTGAGCAGCGAGTGTGGGCCGCTGCTCCTCCCCAGCCCAGACCGGGACTCTCTGCGCCAAGGCTCTGGTGGACTTCCCTGACATATCGTTTAGGGTGCCGCTCATGACGCATTTACTGCCTCGTGGGCGTCATTTCACGCTGTTGTGGACCATCCCGGATGCGGTGGGCGGACTCACGAGCGCTGCCCTGCACCGATCACGAGCATTCGCGGCGTACGGCGGCGCGGATGTCGACATCCTCACCTTCGACAACCGGGTGGACTATCCCGCTGTCACCGCCCAGCTTCGCGAGCGCGGGGAACTATGTGAGGGCATGCGGATCGTCAATCTGTGGGATTGGTTGCGGGAGCATGAGGTTGCCAGGGCCTCTCATCCGAAGGACAGCTCCGACCGACCGTTCACCCCGTTGAGAACTGGTGAGGAGGATGCGGCGCACCGTTCGGTGTACCGAGGGGGAGCTTTGCTTCGGCGCGAGCGCCTCGCCGTGGACGGTCGGACCGTGCTGCAGACCGACTACTTCCGTCAGGACGGCTCGCTCCTCGCGTCCGATCGAGAGGATGCTGACGTCCTCGGCACCCGCGGCGGCCGGAGCATCGTGGTGTGCGATCGCGGGGGGTATCCTGCGCGGTCGTGGGGCACGAGTTGGGCGTTGTATCGGTGGTGGTTGGATCAGCTGACCGCGGGCGCCCAGGAGAGCTATCTGATCGCGGACAGCAAGCCCGTCTCTCGTTTCTTGCGCACGTACCGCCGGCCGGGCAGGGTCACAGTCACGGTTGTTCATGGCTCCCATCTGGTGAGGAACATTGGCCCATGGGGACCGTTGCGTCCGCAACGCGCCGAGGTGCTCCGCCACCTCAGCGACTACGACGCCGTGATCTTCCTCACCGACCGGCAGCGACGCGATGTCCAGCTCCGTTTCGGCCGACACCCGAACTCTGCGGTCATCCCGAACAGTCGACGACTTCCGGTTCAACCCGTCCAGGAGCGTCCGCCCGGTGCGGGCGCGCTGCTGTGCGCGCTGTTGAGGCTGAAGCGTCCCGAGCACGCGGTGCGCGCGGTGACCCATGCCCAGCGGGTCGAACCAGAGGTGAGCTTGAACATCTTCGGCGACGGATCCCAGCGAGCGAGCATCGAACGCCTGATCGCCGCCGCAAGAGCAGAAGAGGTCGTACACGTGTGGGGGTGGCGGGATGACGCGAGAGCGCGTCTGGCCCAGACATCCTTCCTCCTGATGACCTCACGGTCCGAAGGGTTCGGGCTCGTGTTACTGGAGGCGATGGGTGCCGGGTGCATCCCTATCGCGTACGACATCCGGTACGGTCCCCGCGACCTGATCGACCACGGAGGCAACGGCTTCCTCGTCCGCAGCGGACACGTCAGAGGGCTCGCGCGCGCCATTATCACCCTGCAAAGGATGCCGAGGGAACAGGTGGCTGCGATGCGGGACGCGGCACGGCGAACAGCCGAGCAGTACACCGACGAGGCTGTCCTTGGACGGTGGGCGGGAGAGCTCACGGCCGCGCGAGAACGAAACCATGCGCGGCCCTGGGTGAGGAATGGCCGGAATTCCTCGGCTACGTGATCGGGTTCGGCTTCCTCGGCGGCAGCTGGCTGACCCATGCACGGATGACGCGTGTCATGAAGCAGGCGGACGGACTGCGGGCTGTCCGAAGCGGAACTGCCGTTTCAGCCCCCGTCGGCGCGGAGCTTGCAGACGCAGGCTCGGGAAAGAGGAGGACAGATCACGTACCGATTCCGCCGGCCGAGCTTCTCCTTGGCGATGTAGCGGCCTTCGATGAGGTCGCCCAGGATGGAGATCACGGTCCTCTGCGAAAGGCCCGTCGTGCGGGAGAGTTCCGCGATCGTCGCCTCGGTGTTGTCGGCGACGGCGAGCAGCACCCGACCATGGGCGGTGAGGAAGTCCCAGCGGGTCATGGCGATGCGGTCCCGATCCTATGTGCGGTCCGGGCACGGCCCCGGACTGAGGATCGCTCGCCCTCCCCAGGAGTCCACATGAACCGCCATCTGCTCCTGCGTGCTCTGCACGACGATGCGGTCGGTCCAGAACGGGCCCCGGTCGAGAGTCAGGCAGCTGCGCGGCGGCACCACCACCTCGTTCGTCGTTCCGATGAGGATGTCCCGGGCGCCCGGCTCGATGTCGTAGTCGACGGTGCCGAGTTCCCTGACGTCGTAGGCGGTGACGGTGATGGGCATCTCGCCGACGTTGCGCAACCCGCCGCATCCGAAGCCGTTCGCGCAACGAGACTGCCCTGCGCTGACGACGGCGCCGAGGATGACGGCTATCACGGCGATGGCGGGCAACAGGATCAGGACTGCGCGCCATCCTTTGTGGACGGACGCGTGCCCTGTCACCTCTCGCTTGCTCTGAGGGATGCCGGTGGCGTGCATCAGAACCTCCAGGCTCTCGTGGAGACCTGAGGTCTCGTCCGGCCTTGCCCTTGCGGAAGGCTCGAGCACCGGGCTTCGATGGCGAAGCCGCCATGACGATGCGCGACTCGGGACTACTCCCCTCGGCAAGATTCCACCAGACCGTGCCTGTTCTCGCCCGCTCATCCAGCAGAAACTCGGTGTTTCCTGGGCGAAATTCCATGCCCGCGGTCGCTCCTTCAAGTATGCCGAGAGCCCACTGCTGCCCTTCGACACCTGAACGACGCTTCTGCTATCCTCCGATTCGAGGAGGGGAGTAGTCCCCAGCCCACGCGTCGTCACTGCGGCTTCGCCACCGAAGCCCGGCGCGGGGAGAGCGGTCGCTGACCGATCTGGACCAGACCTCCGGTTGCCATACGAGACAACTGGAGGCGTCGTGCCCATCCCCCCACCCCTCGGCTCACGTGCCCCCGCACCGCCGTCGATCGCGATCAGCCGGGTCCGGCGACGCGATGCCCGTCCGTGACACCGCGCTGCAGGGTCGGCCCATGCACGCACAGCGCGCCCAGACCGCCCGCCGCCGCGGCATGGTTCCGGCTTCGCAAAGAACGGGGACGACGTGGAACGGGTGAGCGCCACACGAAGCGAGCTTCTCGCACGGCGGGGTCAGGTGACCCTCGCCGTCAACGGGCGCGCGCTCCTGGCAGAGAAACGCACCGCCCTGATGCGAGAGTTCACCCGCCTCACTCAGTCAGTCGTGAGTGGGATGCAGGGACTCGAGGAGCGAGCGCGAACGGCACGAGCGTCGCTGGCCGAAGCGACCGCGCTCGACGGGCCGGAGACCGTCGGATCAGCGGCGATGGCCGCGACCGGTGAGATCTCGGTCGGGCTCCGAAGCCGCAACGTCGCCGGCGTCGCCATCATCGAGCTCGAGCACGATCCCGTCGCCCGTCGGCGAAACGATCGCGGATACAGCCCGACGGCCACGACCCCGAGAGTCGACGCCGCTGCCGAGGCATTCGAGTCGCTCATCGAGTCGCTGCTCGACATCGTCGCGCTCGAGCTGTCGCTGCGGCGCCTCGCTGAGGAGATCACCCGAACCACCCGCCGCGTCAATGCGCTGGAGCACGTAGTGATCCCCCGACTGGAAGAGGAGCGGAACTACATCGCCATGGTGCTGAACGAACGTGAGCTCGAGAACAGGACCCGCCTGATGCGCGCCAAGAACCGTGTCGACCAGCGGGCAGCCGACGAGAACAGGGAAGGGGGAGGGCGATGAACTCCGGTGCGACCCGGCCAGAGATCCTCGACGCGGTGCGAGATCTCGAGCAGCGACTGGACGGCCGGCGCTCCGTCGAGGAGGAGGTTGCCGCGGCGCTGACCCGAGCGCGAGCTGACGCGGCCGGCGTCGTCGCGGAGGCGAAGGCCGAGGCAGAGATCGCTGCAGCCCAGCTGCGTCGCGACATCGACCTCGCGGCGGATCGCGAAGCCGAACGGGTGCTCGCCGACGCGCGAGCCCAGGCCAAACGTCTCGCCGCTCACGCGGAGGCCGACCGCGAGGCAGCGGTCGAGGCGGTCCTGCGCCTGCTCACCCCTCCGCCGAGGGGCGCCGTCTGATGGCCGTCGAACGGATGGCGAAGATCTGTCTCATCGGTCCCCGAAGCGAGCTCGACGAGACGCTGGAGCAGCTGCACCGGGTCGAACTCGTGCACCTCGCCGACGCCCACCGGGAGTCGTACGACCTCTCCTCCACACCGGCCGACACGAACCGCGCCACTCGCGCCGACGAACTGCGCTTCCTCGCCACCGAGCTCGTCGCGCTGCTCGAGCTCGCCGGAATCCGTGTCGCCGATTCCGATGATCGGGTCGACGTCGTGCCGGGCGCGGCCGACGTGGCGCAGATCCGCCGCGACATCGAAGACGTCGCCCCACGGGTCGAAGCGCTCACCGCGCATCGAGACAGGCTCGAAGACGAGCGCGTCATCCTGCCCCGCTACATCGCGCCCCTTCGTCAGCTCCTTCCCCTCATCCCCGACATCGCCGATCTCACCGAGGACGAGCTGCGCAGGCTCCGCCTCGACACGGTCGCTCTCGTCCTCAACACCGATGACGAATCGGTCGTCGCGCTCCTCCGCGAGGAACTCGCGGGGCACCTCGACGATCGCTTCGAGCTCGTGCACACGCGGATGGACGACGGCGTCATCGGCTGCGTGCTGGTCTTCCCGCATAAGGAGACCCGAGCCGTCCACGAACTCCTCGGCAAGGAGCACGTGCGGCACGTCGCGGTCCCCAAGGACTACGAGCGGTTCTCCCTCACCGTCACCGTCGCCCGGATGCAGGAGCGCCTTGCGGCGATCCCCGGTGAGATCGCGGCCGTCGACGCCGAGCTGACCGCCCTCCTGGCGCCTCGGACCGGGCGCTGGCTCGACGAGCTGGCGAGCCTTCGCGCCGAGCTGGAGCAGACGGATGCCGCGGGGTTGACCGGATCGACCGAACGCACCTTCGTCCTCGTCGGCTGGGTGCCCCGCCGCGACCTCCCCGCTCTGGAAGCCGCTCTCGCGACCTCGCTCCACCCCTCGATCGTCATCGAGGAAATGCCGGTGGACCGCCACGACCCGTCCGCTCCGGTGCTGCTGCGCAACCAACGACCGGCGCGACCGTTCGAGTTCCTGGTCAAGCTCATGGATCTCCCCCGGCCCGGAACACTCGATCCGACCGGACTGATGACGCTCTTCCTGCCGATCCTCTTCGGCGCGATGGTCGGCGACGTGATCTACGGCGCTTTGCTGCTCGTCATCGCCATCGTCATGAAGCGCCGGATCACCTCTCCCGGGCCGCTGCGGGATCTCGCCTCGGTGCTCTTCGTCGGGTCGATCTGGTCGATCGTGTTCGGCGTGCTGTTCGGTGAGGCGCTCGGCGACCTCGGCAAGAACGTCCTCGGCTTCGACTGGGCGCTGTGGTTCTACCGGCCCGACGGACTCGTGCCGCTCCTGGTGTTCGCGATCGCGCTCGGCGCCACCCACATCGTGCTCGGTCTCGCCCTCGGGATCTGGCAGGGCTGGCGCGAGCGGCACCGCGGGGAGGTGCTCGAGCGCACCGGTACCCTGCTCGCGCTCGTCGGCGTCTTCGGCCTCGCCGCCCTGGCGGCGGGGATGCTGCCCGGTGGCACCATCACACCGGTGATCGCGCTCATCGTCGTCGGACTGGTCCTGGCGATGATCGCGCACGGCCGGATGGGCGTGCTGATGGCGCCGCTCGAACTGATCGGCGTGCTCAGCAACATCCTGTCGTACCTGCGGATCGCGGCCGTGGGACTCGCCTCGGCCTACCTGGCCATCGTCGCCAATCGTTTCGCCGAGCTCGGCCCGATCTGGTTCGGCATCATCGTCGCAGCCTTCTTCCACGCCCTGAATCTCGCGCTCGCCGGGTTCAGCCCGATGATCCAGTCGATGCGACTTCACTACGTGGAGTTCTTCAGCAAGTTCTTCGCAGGAGGCGGTCACCCCTTCCGCGCCTTCGGGGCGCGCGCCGACCGGCGCGACCGCCCCGTCCCAGACCAGCAACGCACCGATGGTGCCCTGGCGCCGTGACCTCACGGCGAGTCGAACAGCCACCACCCACACGAAGGAGACAGACATGGAAATCGGACTGATCGCCATCGGCGCCGCCCTCGCCATCGGGCTCGCGGCGATCGCGTCGGCAATCGCGCAGGCCCGCGTCGGCGCAGCGGCGATGGGTGCCATCGCCGAGAAGCCCGAGCTCACCGGACGCGCGATCCTGCTCATGGCCATTCCCGAGACGCTGGTCGTGCTCGGCTTCGCGGTCGCCGCGATGATCATCCTTCTTCTCGGAGGCTGAGCCGTGCCGCTGCAGGACCTGCTGGAAGCCCTCGCCCGAGAGGCGGAAGACGAGCGTGCTCGCCTCCGCCGCTCGGGGGAGAAGGAACAGGAGCGCATCCTCGCCGAGGCCCGCGCCGAGGCCGACGCGCTCCGCCGATCGGTGCTCGATGCGGCCGAGACGCGCGCTCGCGCCGACGCCACGCGTCGTGTCGCGGTCGCCCGGCTCGAGGCCGCCCGGATCGAGCAGCAGGCGGCGGAGGCCGCGTTCGACGAGCTCGTCGAAGAGGTGCGTTCCCGGCTGCGGGCCATCGGCTCGCGCCCCGACTACCCGCAGGTCCTGTCGGCCCTCCTCGCGGAGGCGCTCGAGGCCGTGCCCGACGCCGAGGTGGTGCTCGTGAACCCGGCGGATGTCGCGACCATCGCCGCGGCCGCGGTGGTCGGCAACACCATGGCCGGCGTCACGGTGGCCGGCGACGAGGGTGTCGAGGGAGGAGTCGTGGCGACGAGTTCGAAGGGCCGACGCGTCCGCAACACCATGTCCGGGCGCCTGGAGAGTGCGGACGCGGATCTGCGGCAGTGGTACCGCTCGCGGCTCGGGCCGGCCGCCGCAAGATCGGTGAGGAGCGCACCGTGAGAACGACCGCAGCCGCCGCGCGGTCCGGGCGCACAGGGCGCCCCGACTTCGCCTACGGCAACACGCGCCTCCGGGCGCGGCGCCCCGATCTGCTCGATGCCGCCGCGTACGAGGCGATGATCGACCGAGACCTCGACGGTCTGCTCGGAGCCCTCAGCACCACGCCCTACGCTGCCGACCTCGACCAGGCGGTCACCCGCTATCACGGAGCCCGTCGGGTCCACGAAGCGGTCCGGAGGCATCTGGGTCGCACCCTGGAGGAGATGCGCTCGTTCTACAGCGGGCGTGCTCGCCTGCTCGTCGACATCCTGCTGTCCCGATGGGACCTGCAGAACACCCTCGTCGTGATCCGCGCCGAATCGGTGCGCACGAAGCCCGACGACGCGCTCGCGCACGTCGTCCCGCTCGGCGCCTTCAGCGACGCGGTCGCCCGGGAGGTCGCGCGGCAGCACGAGCTCTCGGGGGCGATTCAGCTCCTGGTGCGCTGGCAGCTCCCCGATCCCGAGACCGCCGCCGCGTTGCGGTCGGCCCTGGCGGTGTACGAGCGGGTCGGCGACCTCGCCGAGCTCGAGCAGCGCGTGACGGCGAGCTGGACCGCTCGAACCAGCGCGGAGCTGCTGCGGCTGGGGCGCGACGCTGCCGCACTCCTCTCCCACGTCCAGCGAGACATCGATGAGCGAAACGTCACGGTCGCTCTGCGGCTGCGCACCGACGACGAACTCGACGAGGGCCTTGCCAGCCACTTCCTTCCGGGGGGCGTCATCGCGGCCGCGTCGCTCGAGGCCGCGGTCCGCGGCATGGAGAACGGGGCCGTCGCCGGCGCGCTGACGCGATTGAGGCCGGAGTGGGAGCGGGCTCTCAAGCGTTGGGCGGCGTCGGGCGACCTCGTGCAGCTGCAGTACGACCTCGACGTGGTGCGCGTGGAGGCCGCCACGAAGCACTTCGCCTTCGGTGATCCACTCGGCATCGGCATCCCGGTCGCCTACACCGTGGCGAAGGAGACCGAAGCGCGCAACATCCGGCTCATCGCCGAGGGCACCGCGCGCGGACTCGACCGCGACCGGGTGCGCAGCCGCCTGCTCCTCCCCGGGAGCCGGCGATGAGCCGCCTCATCGTGCTGACGACGCCCGACATCGCGCCGGGGTACGAGTTGGCCGGGGCGATGGTGTTCCCGGTGTCCGATGCGGCCGAGGCATGGGAGCGCCTCGTCGCACTCGTCGATGAAGAACAGGAACGCGGGGTCATCGCGGTGCACGAGCCGTTCCACGCCGGCCTGTCGCCGTCGCAGCGACGTCGGTTCGACGAGTCGACAGAACCCCTGGTCGTCCCGCTGCCCTCGGGTGAACCCGGCGGCGGCGATGAGGGACGCCGCGATCGCCTCATGCAGCTGCTGTGGCAGGCGGTCGGCTACGAGATCACATTCGACGCGGAAGGGACGACATCATGACCGAAGTGCGAGACTACATCGAACGGCGAGCAGCCCGCCGGACGGACGACCACGGGCAGGGCCAGGTCTGGCGGATCGCAGGCCCGGTGGTCGTGGCTACGGGGCTCGACTCCGCGCGGCTCTACAACGTGGTCCACGTCGGCGACGCGGGGCTGCCGGGAGAGGTGATCCGGCTCGACGGCGACCGCACCACGGTGCAGGTGTACGAGGACACCTCGGGCATCCGCGTGGGCGAACCCGTCGTGGACACCGGGGCACCGCTGGAGGTGGAGCTCGGACCGGGTCTTCTCGGGGCGATCTTCGACGGCACGCAGCGGCCCCTTCCCGTCCTCGCCGAACGCGACGGGGATCCCTTCGGCGCTCCCACCATCTCGCGCGGGATCTCGGTGCCCTCACTCGATCGCGAAAGGCTCTGGGACTTCGTTCCCGCCGTCACGGTCGGCGACGAGGTCGAGCCGGGTGACATCCTCGGCACGGTGCAGGAGACCGTCGCGCTCACGCACCGGGTCCTCGTGCCGCCGGGAATGGCGGGCACCGTGACCGAGATCCGCGCGGGCCGCGCCACGGTCACCGACACCGTGGCCTGCATCGACGACGCCCCGGTGAGGATGCTGCGGCGATGGCCGGTGCGCGAACCGCGCCCGGTCGCCCGACGGCTCGATCCCGACGTCCCCCTCATCACCAACATCCGCATCATCGACACGCTGTTCCCCGTCGCCCGCGGCGGATCGGCCACGATCCCCGGCGGATTCGGCACCGGCAAGACGGTGCTCGAGCAGTCGATCGCCAAGCACTCCGAGGCCGATGTCGTCGTCTACGTCGGTTGCGGGGAGCGCGGCAACGAGCTCACCGAGGTCCTGGAAGAGTTCCCCGAGCTGAGCGATCCCCGCACCGGCGCGCCCCTGATGCAGCGTACGGTCCTCATCGCCAACACCTCCAATATGCCGGTCGCCGCGCGCGAAGCATCCATCTACACCGGCATCACGATCGCGGAGTACTTCCGCGATCAGGGCTACGACGTGGCCATCATGGCCGACTCGACGAGCCGGTGGGGCGAGGCGCTGCGGGAGGTCTCGGGGCGGCTGGAGGAGATGCCGGCCGAAGAGGGATACCCCGCGTACCTGTCGACCCGCATCGCGGAGTTCTACGAAAGAGCCGGGTCTGCCGTCTGCCTCGGCTCCGATGCGCGAGACGGTTCGGTGACCGTGATCGGCGCCGTCTCCCCTCCGGGAGGCGACTTCTCCGAGCCGATCACCCAGTACAGCCTCCGGCTCGCCGGCACCTTCTGGGCGCTGGACACCTCGCTTGCCCGGAGCCGCCATTACCCGGCCATCGACTGGGGTCGCAGCTACACCCTGTACGACCTCGACGGGTGGTTCGAACGCGAGGTGACCGAGGGCTGGGCGGACGGGCGCTCCTGGGCGCGTGCGACGCTGCAGGAGGAGCGCGGTCTGTTGGAGATCGTGCAGCTGCTGGGCGCCGACGCGCTCGCGCCGCCGCAGCGGGTGGTCCTCGCCACGGGCCGCCTCCTGCGCGAGGACTTCCTCCAGCAGTCCGCCTTCGACGAGGTCGACGCGCTGTGCGCTCCCGCCAAGCAATTCCACATGCTGCGCGTCATCCGCGCCGCTCACGACGCGATGGCGGCGGCGGTGTCGCGAGACATCGGCTCGGAGCGGTCGTCGACCGTTCCGGCGATCGCCGACGTCGCCCAGATGAAGTTCTGGCCCGACGACGAAGCCGCCGACCGGGCCGACGAGCTGTCGGCACGCATCACCGCGCAGATAGGAGAGCTGCAGTGATCCCGAACACCACCCCTCACACCACCGCGCTCGCATGGCCCGAGGCAGACGGTCTGCTGGCCGTGGAGCATCGCACGGTCTCGTACGTGTCGGGCCCGCTGTTGATTGCCGAGGGGGTGTCCGCAGTCGGGTACGACGAGATGGTCGAGGTGATCACACCGGACGGCAGCGTCCGCCGAGGGCAGGTGCTGCAGGTGGAGGGCGATCGCATCGCGGTCCAGGTGCTCGGCGGGACCCGCGGTCTCGACCGGCCGGACACCGTCATCCGCACCCGCGGGAGGGTGGCGCGGATGGCGGTCGGCGCCGACCTCATCGGGCGCATCCTCGACGGATCGGGCGATCCGATCGACGGAGGGCCTCCCCTCATGCCCGCCGAGTACCGGCCGGTGGTTGGGGAACCGTTGAACCCCTACGCCCGGGCGCACCCGAGCGACGTCATCGAGACCGGCCTGTCCGCCATCGACGGCCTGAACACGCTGGTGCGCGGCCAGAAGCTGCCCATATTCAGCGGATTCGGACTTCCCGCCGCGGAGCTGGCGGCGCGAATCGCCGAAAGCGCGCGCGTCCCCTCCGCAACCGGTGCCGACGACGACTTCGTCGTGGTGTTCGCCGCGATCGGCGTCACCCAGCGGGAGGCGGCGTTCTTCCGCTCCCGCTTCGCGGGGAGCGCGGCGCTGGAGCGCTCCGTCCTGTTCATCAACCAGGCTGACGATCCGACCGTGGAGCGGCTGCTCACGCCGCGGGCGGCGCTCACCGTCGCCGAGTACCTGGCATGGGAGGAGGGCCGGCACGTCCTGGTCATCCTGTCGGACATCGCGAACTACTGCGAAGCCCTCCGCGAGGTGTCCGCCGCACGTGAGGAGATCCCCGGCCGACGCGGGTACCCCGGGTACATGTACACCGACCTCGCCTCCCTGTTCGAACGCGCCGGCCGCGTACATGGAAGCGCGGGATCGGTGACGCAGCTGATGATCCTCTCCATGCCGGACGACGACATCACCCATCCCATTCCCGACCTCACCGGCTACATCACCGAAGGCCAGATCGTGCTCAGCCGCGACCTCGACCGGCGGGGGATCTTCCCGCCGATCGACGTCCTGCCCTCCCTCAGCCGCCTCATGAACGCCGGTATCGGCGAGGGGAAGACCCGCGCTGATCACCGCGAGATCGCCGATCAGCTGTATGCCTGTTTCGCCCGCGGTCGCGACCTTCGCCGATTGGTCTCGATCGTCGGTGAAGGAGCGCTGTCGGACACCGACCGCATCTACCTGCGCTTCGCCGATGCCTTCGAACAGGAGTTCGTCGGGCAGCGCGACGAGAGCCGGACGATCGACGACACGCTGGAGGTGGCGTGGCGACTGCTGGAGGGCTTCCCCCGCGAAGAGCTGAAGCGCATCAAGCAGCGGACGCTCGACGCGCGCCGTGATGCGGCCGAGTCGCAGGCCGGCGATCCGGCAGCCGCGCAACCCGCTGGCGCTGAGGGTTGACGGCGTCGCCCGTTTCATCAGTATCTGATCCGAGGAGGACCCCATGTCACAATCCACACCCCGGGATGCCGCGGAGGCCGGGACCTCCAGCGAGCGCACCGACTGGCACGAGTCGACAGTCGACCAGACCGCGGAGGGTCTTGCCACCGACCTCCGGTCGGGCCTGACGAGCGCGGAGGCGGCCGACCGGCTGCAGCGCTACGGGCCGAACGAACTCCAGGAGCGGGCCGGTCGCACTGTCGGGCAGATCGTTTGGGAGCAGGTCTCCTCGATCCTCATTGTCATCCTGGTGCTCGCGGGCATCCTCGCCGCGGCCCTCGGACGCCCGTACGACACCGCGGCGATCCTGGCGATCGTGGTGCTCTTCGTCGTGCTCGGCGTGGTGCAGGAGTACCGGGCGCAGAAGGCGATCGCCGCGCTGAAGCAGATGTCGGCGCCGGTGGTGCGGGTCGTGCGCGACGGCCGTCCGCGGGAGATCTCGGCGCGGGACTTGGTTCCCGGCGACCTCGTCCTGCTGGAGACGGGCTCGGTCGTACCCGCTGACATGCGCGTCGTGGAGAGCGTGAACCTCCGCGCTCAGGAGGCCGCGCTGACCGGCGAGTCGGAGCCGGTCGACAAGACCGTCGACCCCATTGCGGGCACCGATACGCCGCTGGGCGATCGAACGAACCTCGCCTACCTCGGCACCTCCATCACCTTCGGGCGGGGGAGCGCGATCGTGACCTCCACCGGGATGAGCACGCAGCTCGGGCGGATCGCCGAGCTCATCCAGGACGTCAAGCACGAGAAGACGCTGCTGCAGCGCCGGCTCGACGGTCTCGCCAAGATCCTCGCTCTCGTCGCGGTCGCGATCGGCACCTTCGTGTTCTTCAGCGGCCTCGCGACGGGAGAAGAGACCGCGGTGCTGCTGCTCACCGCGGTGAGCCTCGCCGTCGCCATCGTGCCCGAGGGACTGCCGGCCGTGCTCACGTTCACGCTCGCGCTGGGAGCGCAGCGCATGCTGGCGCGCAAGGCCCTCATCCGCAGGCTCCCGGCCGTCGAGACGCTCGGCTCGGTGACGGTGATCTGCTCCGACAAGACGGGCACGCTCACTCAGAACCGGATGACGGTGACCGTCCTGCGTTCACCGACCGCGTCGGCCGACCTCGCCGACGCGCTTCGCGAACGAGGCGCCGATGCGCGGCTCACCCTCGGGGACGATGCCCGCGAACTCGGCCCGCTGCTGGTGGCCGGCGCGCTCTGCAACGACGCGATCCTCGACACCGATGACGGTCTCGATGCGGTGGGAGATCCGACCGAGGCCGCGTTCGTCGTGGCTGCCGCTCGGTACGGCCTCGACAAGCCCGCCCTGGAGCGGTCGTTTCCGCGGGTGGCGGAGTTCCCGTTCGACTCGGCGCGCAAGCGCATGACCACCGTGCACGAGGTCGGCTCGGCGGACGCCGAGTCGCTCGCCGGGCTCCGAAGCCTCGCCGGCGCGTCCGCCTACCTGGCGTTGACGAAGGGGGCCGCCGACGCCATGGTCGACCGCTGCACGGCCCTCCTCGCCGACGATGCGGTGACTCCACTCGATGAGGCCGGGCGAGTGCGCCTGCGCGAGGAGATCGAGTCGTATACCGCGAAGGGCATGAGAGTCCTCGCGGTGACGGGGAAGGGGCTGGATTCCCTCCCCGTCCCGGAGGACGAGGAGTCCGTCGAGGACGACCTGGTCTACCTCGGCCTGGTTGCAATGGTCGATCCTCCGCGTGCGGAGGCACGGGATGCTGTCGCGACCTGCCGCACCGCCGGCATCCGTCCGGTCATGATCACGGGTGACCATCCCCTCACCGCGCGGGCCATCGCGGCCGATCTCGGCATGGCGGCGCCCGACGCCCGGGTGATCACCGGTCGCGACCTCGACCGGATGACCCCCGAGCAGCTCCGGGAGGCGGTACGCGAGGTCTCGGTCTACGCCCGGGTCTCCCCGGAGCACAAGCTCCGCATCGTGGAGGCACTGCAGGCGAACGGCGAGATCGTGGCGATGACCGGCGACGGTGTGAACGACGCCCCGGCGCTGAAGAAGGCCGACATCGGCGTGGCCATGGGTTCGGGAACCGATGTCGCGAAGGAGGCGGCCGAGGTCGTGCTCCTCGATGACAACTTCGCCACGATCGTGGCCGCCGTCGAGGAGGGCCGGGTCGTCTACGACAACGTCCGGCGGTTCGTCCAGTTCTCCATCTCGGGGAACGTGGCCAAGGTCCTGGTGGTGGCGATCCCGCCGCTGCTCGGCCTGCCCCTCCTGCTCGTTCCGATCATGATCCTTTTCTCGAATCTGCTCACCGACGGTCTGCTCGGCCTCGGCATGGGGGTGGAGCGGCCCGAGCGCGACACGATGCGCCGTCGGCCCTACGCGCCGACGGAGAGCATCTTCAGTCGCGGCATCGGCATGCACATCGCGATCATCGGCCCGATCCTGGGTGCCGCGATGATCCTTGTCGGCTACGTTACTTATCAGGCCACCGGCGGGTCGCAGCAGTCACCGGGCGCCCAGCTCCTCGTCGCGACGATGGTGTTCACCACTCTGGCATTCGTTCAGCTGCTCCGGGCGCTGTCGGCGAGGTCGTTCCGCGAGCCGGTCTGGCGGACCGGTGTGCGCGGCAACCGCGTCCTCATCGGCATGCTCGTCGCCGCGCTCGTGCTCCAGCTCGCCGTGGTCTACGTCCCGTTCCTGCAGGATGTCTTCCAGACGGTCGCGCTCGATGCGACCCTGCTCGGGTGGGCGGTGGCGGTCGCCGTCGCGGCCCTCGTGGTCATGGAGATCGAGAAGGCGATCCGCGCACGGACCCACCCGCTGACCCTCGCCGAACCGAAGCGGGTGCCCGCCGAAAGGAGATGACCGTGCCATGACGTCGTCTCCACAAGCGAGCCCTCGGCTCCGGGTGAGCGTCGTGGTGGCGGTCTACAATCCCGGCGCCGGCTTCGACGAGCTCCTGGCCTCGCTCGACGGTCAGAGCCTGGGCGCAGACGCGTTCGAAGTCATCCTCTGCGACGATGGCTCCGACGAGGCCACCCGCGCCAGGCTGGCGGCAGCGGCCCGCACACGGGCCAACGTGAGAGTGCTGACGCTTGCCCGTACCGGCTGGCCGGGCACCCCGCGAAACCACGGAATCGACGCGGCGGAGGGCGAGTACGTCTTCTTCGCCGACCAGGACGACAGGTTTCCCCCCGAGGCGCTGGAGCGCATGTGCGACTACGCCGACCGGCACCGCTCCGACGTGGTCATCGGCCGCGTCCTCGGCATCGGCCGCGACATCCCACGGGCGATCTTCGCCCGTGACATTCCCCACGCGCACCTCGACGTCGATCCGCTGCTGGAGCTGCTCACCCCGCACAAACTGTTCCGCGTCGCCTTCCTTCGCGCGCACGGCATCCGATTCCCCGACGGCCGCGTGCGACTGGAAGACCACCTCTTCGTCGTGGCGGCCTACTTCGCCGCATCCGTCATCTCGGTCCTCGCCAGCAGCCCCTGCTACTACTGGGTGAAACACCGCGGCAGTGCCAGCTCGTCGCGCATCGACCCCGTCATCTACTTCCCGCACCTCCTCGCCGTCCTCGACCTCGTCGAGGCGAACACCGATCCGGGTGAGGTTCGCGACCGGCTGCTCAGGCACTGGTACCGGGGGAAGATCCTGCAGCGACTGGAGGGACGCCGCGTCGTGCGCTACCCCCCGGAGTACCTGGCCGGATTCCTCGACGTCGTGACTCCCATCGCGCGGGACAGGTTCGGCCCCGGCGTCGAGGCGGGGCTCGCACTGCCGTTCCGGGTGCGTTCCGCGCTCCTGCGCGGCGGAAGGCGGGACGACCTGATCCGCTTCTGTGCGTGGGAAGGGGCGGTGACCTGCCGG
Source organism: Microbacterium sp. AK009 (assembly GCF_013410955.1). Lineage (GTDB taxonomy): Bacteria > Actinomycetota > Actinomycetes > Actinomycetales > Microbacteriaceae > Microbacterium. The sequence continues at coordinate 77,445 of NZ_JACCCG010000003.1, forward strand.
GCCGAGGTGGTCGAGATCCGATCAACCCGCTCCGGCCGGCTGCGGATGACCCTGCGGGCCACCGTCGAGCGCGACGGCACCGACGCGTTCCTCTTCGACTCTCCCGCCGGACCGGAGCATCACCGGTACCTCCGGCTGCCAGAGGACATCGCCCCAGACCTGCTCCCAGGGCCCGTCCTCGACGCCACGCATGATCTGCGGCGCGACCGCGTCGAGGTCGGAATTCGCGGCGCCGGAACCGGTATCGACCTCCGCCGCGCGACACGCCCGACGGCGCCCGGTGCGGTCACCGTCGTGCTCGACCCGGTGGAGATCTTCGGCGCGCACGAGCCCGCGGAGCGAGTGGCCCTCCGCGCGCACGTGCGCCGGGCGGGCTGGGCGTTCACGGTGCCGCTTCGGGTCGCCGCCCGTCCACCCGGCGACCTCCTCCGGGGCGCGGGATGCGTGGTGGAGGTCGGCCCTGCGGGTGACCTTGTCCTCCGCCGCGACCGAACCCCGGGGGGCTGGCTGCGCCAGCAGGCGCGCCTCCCGCGGGCTGCGCGCACTCTCCCTCACCGGTTGCTGCCGCGCTGGGCGCGCCGCGTCGGGCGCCGTCTGCTCTCACGCGCGCCGAAACGATGAACGGCAACCGCGCCATTACTTCTCACTTCGACGACCACCCGATCACGGTGCCGTTGTCGGAGGAGGAGGCAGGGGGCTTCCACAACCATTTCTCGCCGGCCGTCGTCGCTGCCATCAGACTCACCGTCGTCCCCCGTCGAGCTGGGAGACGTGGCGCTCGACGTTGCCGATCACGCGCTCGAGGCTGCGCTGAAGTTGAACGAGATCCACGCCGTCGTCCGCTCCATCGTCCGAGGCCGCCAAGCCCTGCCAGGCTGAGGTGATGAGGTCGGCTCCGGCCGCGGTGAGGGACACCAGATTGGTTCGCCCGTCGGAGTGGTACGGACGCACCTCGACCCATCCCAGGGCGGTGAATGCCGCAAGTCGCTGGGTGACCGCGGCACGCGACACGCGCAGAACGCCGGCAATCGCACTCTGCTACGCGCGCCCCAGGGCTTGGAGCACAGATGCCGCGCTACGCGCGTTCGTGTTCGCGCGCTTGCAGGAGCGATGGAGCCCGCAGCAGATCTCCCGTTCGCTCAAACTCACCCACCCGGGGAATCCGACCGCGCGGGCGGCGACGGAGACGATCTATCAAGCGATCTACCGAACGGACTCGGGCATCATCCGAAAATCTAAGCCGTCACCGTTGCGCACTGGGCGCGATCATCGACACGGTCAGAGCCGGCAGGTCCGCACTCGACGACAATTCGCCCAGCCAATGCTCTCTGTTCACGACCGCGACTTCGAACCGACCGACAGGTCAGTCGCCGGTCACTGGGAAGGAGACCTCATCGTCGGCCCGCATAGCCGATCGGCACCCTTGTCGAACGGCAGACCCGGTTCGTCAAGCTCCTGCACCTTCCCGCGCACAACTCGACGGAGCTCCTGCACGCGCTCGTCAGAACTCTCAACGAGCTGCCGCCACCGTTGCGGCGGACGGTGACATCCTATCAGGGCACGGAGATGGCCCGACACCTCAAGATCACCCAGGCGACCGGAACGCGGATCTGCTTCTGCGACTCCGCCAGCCCGTGGCAACGAGGATCGAACGAGAACACCAACGGACTCCTCCGCCAGTGCTTCCCGAAGTCCACCGACCTCTCCATTCACACCGCCCGTGACCTCGCACGCGTTGAGAACGAGCTGAACCGCCGGCCCAGCATCACCCTCGGTGATCGAGCGCCAGCCGACCTCTTCGAGGCACTGCTACCCTCCGAGAATCCGCTCTCGTTGCGATGACTACTGGAATACAAGCCGGCGCTATGGCCTCGAGATCAACCGTCGCCGACACAACCGACGCCTCGCCGATCGCGGCCCTTCGTTCCGGTCGTGGTCACCTGGTTCAGCGGTGTCGATTTGCGGCTGGTGGTGGTGTGCAGTCGCGGAGAACGACGCTGACCCCCTTTGACCCGAGACGCTCTAAACCGAGATGTCAGGTGCTCCTCGTCGATGGAGGATTGGTCTGAAGGTAGTTCCGTCGTGCGCGGATCACACCCATCTCGTAGGCCGTGACGGCGATGAGCGTGACGGCGAGAAGAGGCAGCGTGAAGTAGAGCATGACAAGAGTGAACCCGCTGAGCGCGTCGTGCTGCGTCGCCGCGAGCACGAGGTACACGGTGTAGGCGATGTAGAGGAGCACGAACACAGCGCCCTCCCATCGCTTGATCGCGAAGCCGGTGAAGGCGATCGGGACGAGCGCGACGGCCGCGGCGATCATGAGGGGGATGTCGAGGGCGATCGCGGCGTCGGCAACGGGGATACCCGCGGGGAAGAAGACGGCGGGCAGACCCAGCACGAATCCCAGGTTGAAGATGTTGCTGCCGACGATGTTGCCCACGGCGATGTCGCGCTCGCCGCGGAGGGCGGCGATGATCGAGGTGGCGAGTTCGGGCAGCGACGTTCCGATGGCCACCACGGTCAGACCGATGATCAGACTCGACACGCCCAGGCTTGCGGCGATGTTCGTGGCGCCGGTCACCAGCAGCCGCGCGCCGACGACGAGGAGGCCGATGCCCAGGACGATCAGCAGAACCCCGTACAGCAGGCCCTTCCGTCGGGGGCGGGGGGGTGCGGCGGAATCGTCACCGCCTGATCTCCTCGGTTGATCTGCGCTGTCGCCCCTGCTCATGGTGAAGCTGAGGACGACGTGAGCCGTGGCCGCGGCGAGGAGCAGCGCCCCGTCCCATTGGCTGATCTCACCATCGAGCGCGAGCAGCAGGAGCAGCACGCTGATTCCCACCATGACCGGCACGTCGAAGCGGACCAGTCGACGTTTCACGGCCAGCGGCAGGATGAGAGCCGACAGACCGAGGATGAGGAGCACGTTCACGATGTTGCTGCCGACGGCGTTGCCGACGGCGAGGTCGGGTTCGTTGTCGAGCACGGCGCCGATGGTGACGGAGAGTTCGGGAGCGCTCGTGGACGCTGACACGATGACGAGGCCGATGACGAGGGACGGCACACCCAGCCGGGCGGCGAGGCCCGACGCGCCGCGGACGAGCGCTTCACCGCCGGCGATCAGGATGACCAGTCCCAGGATGATGGAGCCGATGTCGAGGATGTTCATTGGGGCGGCCTTCTTGTCGGGTGGTTGCCGGTGTCGTCCGGAAAATGGTGTTCGGTGTCGCTCGCGCGGGGTTCGGGCAGGGCCTCTTCGGGCAGGGCCTCGTCGCGTGCGAGGTCGTTGTAGTGGGCGCGGGTGTTCAGTGACACGCCGGCCCGGTACGCCGCGCGCCCGAGGGCGAACCCACCCACGGGTGAGGTGATCAGCTGGAGCGCGACGGCGAGGAGAAGCGGGATGGCGGTGCGCCACGACGGCTCGATCAGGAGTGCCCCGAGCAGCACGAGACAGACCCCGAGGGTGGCGGCTTTGGTGACCGCACTGAGTCTGGTGTACACATCGGGAAGGCGGAGCAGACCGAGGGCCGCTACGGCGAACAGGAGGATTCCCGCGGCGACCGCGGCGTATCCGAGTGCGCGGCCGGCGGCGAGCAGATCGATCATGGCCGGGACCGATCGACGATCCGCGCCAGCGCGACGGTGGCGAGGAATCCGGTGAGCGTTGCCACCAGCACGATGTCGACGAGGGCGGGGTTGTCGGTGCTCAGCGACAGCAGCGCGATCGCGGCGATGAAGGCGAAGAAGACGAAATCGGCTGCGGCCGCCCGGTCCGCGTCGGTAGGGCCGGAGATCAGCCGCCAGACGGCGGGCGGAAGCGTCAGCAGCAGCGCGGCCAGCAGCAGGTTCTCGAGCGTCACGTGATCACTTCTTTCCCGTTCTCAGCCGCACGGCTGCAAGGTACCGAGATTCCAGTTTCTCCAGGTCGGCCATCAAGGCATCACGGTCGGGAGCGTACATCGCGTGCACGTACAACTGCGGTGGGTCACCGTCGCGGATCGCGAGGGTGAGGGTGCCCGGGGTGAGGTTGACCAGGGCCGCGAACGTGGACACTTCTCCTCGCGTGGCGCACCGCAGGGGGAACGCGATGACGCCGATGGCCAGTCGACTGCGCGGGGTGAGCACGTCCACGGCGACCTCGATCGACGCGCTGACCACGAGCCCCGCGAACCACAGCAGGAATCCGAGCATCCGACCCAGACGGGCGAGGTGACTCCCCAGTGCTCTCATCGTCCGGTCACCGCTTCGATGTAGGGGGACAGATCGAGGAGATTGGTCGCCGCCGTCTCCGACAGCGCCAGCATCGGCTCCGCGCCGACGCCGAAGACCACACTCAGCACCGACAGCGCCAGCACCGGGAGTATCAGGCGCACGGGGACGGGCGGGGGAGGGGCCGGGGCGGGCGCGGGTTCGTCTCCCCAGAACGCGCCGTTCCAGATCTTCAGCATCGACAGCAGAGTGAGAAGGCTCACGGCCACAGCCGCACCCGCCGCGACCCATGCCGCGGCGTCCGCGGCGGCGACGACCAGGGCGAACTTCGCGACGAAGCCCGACAACGGCGGAATGCCGGCGAGCGAGAGCGCGGGAACGAGGAACGCTGCCGCCAGCAGGGGAGAACGGCGCGCGATGCCCCCCAGGCGTCGGAGGTCACCCGACCCGGTGACGCGCTCCACGGCCCCGACGGCGAGGAACAGCGCCGTCTTCGCGATCATGTACTGCACCAGGTAGAACACGCTCGCACCCAGCCCGGCGAGGGTGAATAGCCCGAGGCCGATGAGCACGTAGCCGACCTGGCTGGACATGTGGAACGACAGGATCGCGCGCATGCCGGACGACCCCAGCGCGCCCAGCACCCCGACGACCATCCCCACGACGCACACGGTCAGGATGATGGCCTGCAACCGTTCGTCGACTCCGAAGGCGACCGCGTAGACGCGGAACAGGCCGTACACGCCGATCTTGGTGAGCAGCCCCGAGAAGAGGGCGCTGATCGAAGGCGATGCGAACGGATACGTGCGCGGCAGCCACCAGTGCACCGGCACCATGGCCGCCTTGCCCGCCAGAGCGATCAGGACCACGCCCATCGCGATTCCGGCGGCGGGCGACTCCGCGGCCACACCGGCGAGCTCGGCGAGGTTGACCGTTCCGGTCACCCCGTACACCAGGCCGATACCCAGCAGCAGGGTGGTCGAGATGAACAGGTTCACCGTTACGTAGACGCGACCGGCTCGCACGGATCGTGCCGACCCGGACCGGGTGAGGAGCACGTAGGAGGGCACCAGGGCGACTTCGACCATCACGAACAGATGGAACAGGTCACCGGTCACGAATGCCCCGTAGACGCCGCCGGACAGCACGAGGACCAGGGGAGGGAAGAAGGTGTCGCGGTCTTCGCCGGAGGCCGCGGCGTACACGCAGCAGATGAGCACCAGGAACGCCGACGCCGAGAGCAGAAGCGCGCTGAAGGCATCGATCACGTAGGGAATCGCGATTCCCTCCGGCCAGCCGGAGACCTGATGCGCAAGAACCGAACCGTCCGCGGTCTGCGTCAGCGCCCACACGGCGAAGCCCAGCACCCCCACAGTGGTCAGCCACAGCACGGCGCGCCGGACCAGGGATGACGGCACCGCCAGGCAGAGCCCTGCTGCGCCGAGCGGCACGCCCAGGAGGAGGGGGAGAAGAATGGTCACGGTGCGCCTGCACCCCCCCGCCCGGTGTCTGCCACATCGGGGCCGCGGGGATCGTCGTCTGCCGATTCACCGGCACCCTCGGTGGGATCGGCCCGCGAGGCGGCATCCGCCGGCATGCCGACGGCATTGCGATCGCCATCGGTGGCGTCGTCGTCCGATCCGTCGTCTTTCGCCGGCGCTCCTGCGAGCGTGATGAGGTAGACCGTGATCGCGAAGGCGATGACGATCGCGGTGAGAACGAACGCTTGGGGAAGCGGGTCGGCGATGCCTGAGGGATCGCCGTCGGCCGAGATGAAGGGCGGCTGCCGGCGGTCGGTGCCACCGGCGGCGAGGAGGACGAGGTTCGCGGCGTGGCCGAGGAGCACGAAACCGAGGATGACCCGGAGCAGGTCGCGCTGCAGGACGAGGTAGATGCCGCCTGCGACCAGGACCGCGACGGCGATGGCGGAGGTCATCGCGGCGCCCCCGCTTCCTGCGGTGTGCCGCTTCGCGCGCCCAGGCGGCCGATGGCGGTGACGACGAGCCCGATCACGCACAGGTAGATACCGACGTCGAAGACCAGCGACGTGGTGAGGGTCTGACTGAACCCGCCGAGCTCGACCGAGGTGCGAAGCGGCCGGAGGAAGGAGCCGTCGATCACGCCGACCAGCCCCGTTCCGACGCAGACGAGCAGGCCCGACGCCAGCAAGGGCTGCGCAGGCAGACGGGCCCAGCGGCTCCGGGAAGGAGCGAGGCTCGCCAGGGCGACGCCCGCGCCGCCGACGAGAGCAGCGATGAAGCCGCCGCCGGGATCGTTGTGCCCCCGCCACAGCAGGAAGAGCGAGAGCGCGACGACGACCGGTCCGACGACGACCGAGACGGTCTGGAAGGGAGCGGCGTTCCCCAGCCGCTCCTCCCGGGTCGGCAGGGCGGTGACGCTCCCGACGCCGTCGGTCGCGGTACCGAGGGCAGATGGAGGGCGAGCGGAGCCCAGGGCGCCCAGGAGCGCCACGGCCGCGACGACGAGCACCGTCGCCTCTCCCAGGGTGTCGAGTCCTCTGAAGTCGACCAGGACGGTGTTGACGACGTTGGTGCCACCCGACAGCTCCGGACCCTCGCGCAGCAAGAAGTCCCCGGCCGGCGAGATCTCCCGTCGGCCGGTGAGAGCGTACGTGGCGGCGAACGCCGCGACACCTGCGGGCACCGCCATCGCCGCGGCGCCGAGGCGGCGACGACCGGAGGGGCGCTCCATGACCGCTGACAGGCGCCGCACCACGAGCACCGCGACGACGACCGTTAGCACCTCGACGAGGAGCTGGGTCATCACCAGATCGACACCACCCACGATGAGGAACCACACCGCCACCGCCAGACCGACCACTCCGACCAGCGCCAGTGCGGCAAGTCGGGAACGAACCACGCACAGTCCGGCAACGGCGAGGGTGAGCGCGACGATCACTCCGACATCGACCGCTGCCGCAGTGCCGGGGATGACCGGCGGGACGGGTCGGGCGACGAGGACGAAGCCGAGGGCCGCGACCAGGAGGACGCCGATCGGATACGCGAGGTGGGCGGCAGGTGAGGCAGCCCGTGCCGGGGCCGCAGACCACTGCCCGAGCGCCAACAGGCCGCTGTACGCGCGGTCGTAGAGGTCTCGTCCCCGCAGCGGCAGGTTCCAGCGGTGGAGGAAGGCATCGACCTGGTCGCGTCGGAGGAACAGCGCGATGCCGCCGGCGATCGTGACGGCCGACAGGGCGACGGGTACCGAGACACCGTGCCACAGGGCGAGGTCCGAATTCCCCTCCTGCCCGAGGGTGTCGATCACCGTGGCGTCGATCAGCGGATTCAGCGTGCTGACGCCCACCCCGAGAACGAGTCCGGCCACGGCGGGCACCATCGCAGGGGCGAGGAAGCTCCACCGCGGTTCATACAGGTTCGGCTGCTCGAGCGGCCCCGCGAACGCCCCCCACATGAGGCGGAAACTGTACGCGAAGGTCAGCGTCGCAGCTGCGACGGCCGCGACGGACAGCAGCACATTGATCCCCGGCGCGGCGGAGTACTCCCAGAAGGCGTAGTACGCCTCCTCCTTCGAGACGAATCCCAGCAGTGGAGGCACTCCAGCCATCGACAACGCGGCCAGCGCGGTCAGGGTCGCGGTCACGGGCATGACGCGGTAGAGGCCGGAGAGCTTGCGGATGTCTCGGCTGCCGGCTTCCCGGTCGATGATCCCGACAAGCATGAACAGCGTCGCTTTGAACAGCGCGTGGGCGAAGGTGTGCAGCGCGGCGTCGGCGAGACCGTCGACGTTGCCGAGGCCGATGAGCGCGATGATCCAGCCCAGCTGACTGACCGTCGAATACGCCAGCAACGACTTCAGGTCGTGTTGCTTGAGCGCGAGCACGGCACCGATCACCGCGCTCACCAGTCCCACGGTGAGGAGCGTCGCGGTCCACCCCAGGGTCTCGGCGTACACCGGCGAGAACCTCATCAGCAGGTAGATCCCACCCTTGACCAGGGTTGCCGCGTGCAGGTACGCGCTGACGGGCGTGATCGCGACCATCGCGTCGGGGAGCCAGAAATGGAACGGCACCTGCGCAGACTTCGTGAACGCGGCGATCAGGACCAGCACCGCGATCCACGGCGCCGCGGAGGAGTCGCGGAGCACGTCCGCCCGATCGAGGACCGTGGCGAGAGAGGTCGTTCCGAGGGTCACGAAGACCAGGACGACCGCCATCAGCAGGGCCAGCCCGCCCGCCGCGGTGATCACCAGGGCACGCGTCGCCTGACGTCTGCCACGCCCCGTCCCGCCGATCAGGAGGAACGAGCACACGGTCGTCAACTCCCATGCCACGTACAACAGCACCAGGTCGGCGGCGAGCACGAGCATCAGCATCGCGGCCGCGAAGACGGTCAGGAGCACGAACAGCCGGCCGTGACTCTGATCGTCACCGAGGTAGCGGGCCGCGTACGCCATCACCAGCGCGCCCACGCCGAGGATGAGCACAGCGAACAGCAGACCGAGGCCGTCCATCCGCAGCTTCAGCGCCACGTCCAGCGACGGCAGCCACACGAGCTCCGCATCGACGCTCCCCGCCAGCGCATCGGGCGCGAAGACGAGGAGCAGACCCAGCACCAGAACGAAAGCACCCGACAGGGGATACCCCGCGTTACGGCCCATCGTCCGCGCCAGCGGAAAGGCGAGCACCGCCGCCAACGTCATCACGGCGAACGGCACCAGCAATGACACCCGCGAACTCCCTTCACCAGGTGCGTCCGCACCCGGGAAGGCGGTGACGTGAGCGCAACTGCATCGGATCGTATCGGAACGACCGAGGCGCCGCGGACCTCGACGGACCCGATCACGTGAACGAAACGATCAAGAAACCCTTGGCGTTTCCTATGAAAGGGCGGTTCCGCTCTCGGAGCGCGGTTCCGGGCGCCCGGTTCGATCCCCGTCGCCTCGGTGGGGACCTCGAGAGCGCTCACCCGTTCCGGGCGCAGTGGACAGCCGCCGCGTGCTCTGGTGGACTCGAAGGAGAAGAAAAGAGGAGCTGAGCGGATGACGCCGGGCAACCTTCCCTCGGGGCGCTACTTCACCCTTGCCTGGACGATCCCGGACCGCATCGGCGGGCTCACCAGTGCGATGCTGCAGCGGACCCGAGCATTCGTGCGTGCCGGCGTCGGGGAGGTGACCGTTCTCATCTTCGACGACAGAGTCGATTACCCCGTAGTCGCCCAGCGTCTCGCTGACCGGGCCACCTCATCCCCGGGGAAAACCCGAAGGATGGGTGTCTGGTGCTGTGAGGCGACCGGGAGGGATCATCGACCGCAGACGCCCGTCGCGCTCCGCCACCGTGGTCGAGGCCTACCTCACCTCCGACTGGCCCGACGCCCGAGTCGCGACCGCCGGACATCTGCATCGCCGCGGGTAAACCCGTGAGAAAGATCGTGTCGCGATCGACTGCTTCCAGCACACCCGCGAAAGGTCGACTTCCGCGCAAACACAGGCGAGCGCGCCCTCGCACACCCATGAAAGACCGCGGGATATGAGTTCAAATCCCACCGTCACCGCCACTGTTGAAGCCCCTGTCGAACCCCTGCAAACACTGGGATCGCGGGGGTTTCTTCTTGCTCTGGGAAGCCAAGTGAGAAAGACCGGCTCTCTCACCGGTCGGCGTGAGGGCTGCGTGCCTCGAAGACGGTCAGCGAGAGCGCTGGCCGGGGCCGAGTTCCGGCCACCCACGAAGGCTTGTCGGGCGTCCGAAGCCGGCCTCGCCGATCTTGATCGTCCGTTGACTGTCTCGTGCTCGGCTCAGCGCCTGGCCGACGTAGTCAAGGTCGTCATCGAAGAGGTCTGCGTAGGTGTCGAGCGTCATGGCCGCACTAGCGTGACCGAGCATTCTCTGAATGGCCTTCACGTTTGCGCCGGCGCTGATCGCGAGGCTCGCTGCGGTGTGGCGAAGGTCGTGCGGAGATGTACGAGGCATGTCCGGGTCAATTGCTTGCGCGCGCCGCACGGCGGCGGCGAACCACCCGTCTCTCGAATTGGGCAGCCTTAGGTGATCTGAACTATGCCCCGAATCGGCACTCGCCGAACTACGAGGTTGTTCACCTCGACGTCGGCGCGGAGCGCGCGATTGTTGACCTCGCTGAAAAGGTAGCGACCCTCGAATGCGCGGTACCGGGCGTGCAACGATGTCTCGATACCAGCGGCTTCGTCGATGGCGCTCGCCTGGAACGCAGGAGCAATCCGCAACGCGGAACCCACGGGCAGTGTCGCGTCCTCCCATGTCATGGTCGCCCCGTCAGGTGTTCCTCACCGACGCCGACCTTCTCGCCACTGCAATCGAACGCGCCTGCCACGAAGCCGACCCGCAGTTCCGGCGCACCAACAATGACATCTTGGGCAACGCGGACGCCTTCGTACACGCTCACATCTGGCCCCGCTACGAATGGGAACCCCCGGAACTGATCTGGCGTCCCGTCTGGCTCTACGACCTCGTCAGCTGGAAGAACCCAGCAACGCGCTCACCACCAAGCACGACGCACTCCGCGCGAGCATCACCAAGCACCTACACGAGCTCGGCAACGCAGACAACATTCGCATCACTCAATAGGCTCGCGATCAGCAATCGGGCTTGACGAAAGACATAGGGGCACCCCCCGGGCGTAAGTCTTCCTACCGTGGCGCTGCTGCGCAGTCGACACAGCGCGTCAGGTTTGCAACTATGATCTGATCGATAATCGTTCGGAACCATCGATGGGACAGGCCATGCGCAGCGAGTCCATTTCGCGAGGGCTCCTCTCCGATCAGGTATACGAGCTCCTTCGCTCGTCGATACTCGATAAATCTCGTCGGCCCGGCTCACGTCTTGTTGAGTCGGAGCTTGCTCGCAATCTCGAAGTAAGCCAGGCCCCCGTCCGCGAAGCCCTGAAGCGCCTCGTCCATGAAGGTCTCGTCGTGTCCGCGCCCCGCCGGGGTAGCTACGTCACCGAGTTCTCCCGCGACGAATTCGAGGTTGCCCGGCAGCTGCGTGCAGTGGTCGAGCAGCTGGGAGCACAACTGGCGGCGCGTGCGGTGACCGAGGAGGAGCTCACCGATCTCGACCGCGTTGTAGAGAAGATGCAGGATTCCGTCGCGAGACACGACTGGGCTACCTTCCGCCTGTGCGACATGGAGTTTCACACTCGCGCACTCGAGCTAGCTCGCCAGCCGGTTCTGCAACGGGTTTGGTCGGCGCTCCAGCCGGCGCTGATATCGCAGAGGGCGATTGGCGATCCGGCGTTCGCGGATTCCGGAGAAACGATGGTGCAATGGCACGCCGATCTCGTCGACGTGTTGCGGTCTGGCGAGGCCGACCGCGCGGGCGAGATGTTCCGCGCTCATGCGTCCGGCGCTCTGACGCCCGGCCAGACCAACGCTCCTTGATCCTTCTTTTCAGTTGACGATCGAGCCTGGATTAGCCATACTGTTCTCATCGCTAATCGATAGGCGATAGTCGAGGAAATCGTGGCGGTGCGGAGAAGAAGTAGCTTGCTGATGAGAGCGAACCTGGTTCGCGCGCGGCGATCGTCGCCGCGACCGGTGTGGCGGCAGTGCTGGCGGGGTTGCAGCTCCACGGTCGAGGATGTTGCGCAAGACCCCGATGCGACCGTGACTGTATGGGTCGACGGAGTTCGGCTCCAGGCCGCCCAGGAGTGGGCGGACTTGTTCGCACAGAAACACCTCGTCGCCGGACAGACGGCCGCGGCGAAGAAGGGATAGCCAATGAGGATCCGTAGTGTTCGGACGACTCTCGCCTCGCGGTTGCACTCCACGGGTGAGCAGTGGATCACCGACCGCTACCGCAGCATCAAGGCCGACCTGGTCGTGGTCGCCGTCGAGCTCGAAGACGGCACGGTAGGGATCGGGGAGGCGTCTCCGTACGGCATCCCTGCGATGATCGCTGACTGGGTCGAGTGGCTCAGCCGCGATCTCATCGGAGCGGATCTCTTCAACGATCGGGCGGTGCCACGCCCGAACGGTACGGCGACGATCGGCCGCGTTGGGTCTTCTCACGACTTCGCCGCGGCTGGCATCGACTGCGCGATCTGGGACGCTCGGGGCAAGATCCGGGGGGCGAGTGTCGCGCGACTGCTGAATCCCGATGCGGACGACCGGGTCAAGGTGTACGCGTCCGGGGGCGTGCGGTTCGACTGGCGTAAAGACCCGAACGTCTTGGTGGAGGACGTCAGGGACTACGTCGACGCCGGTTACGACACCGTGAAGGTCCGCCTCGGAACGGCCTGGAGATGGGACCGAGTCACACCGGGCCGATTCCTCGACTTGTACGACGAGGCGCTCGCGGAGGCGGGGCCCGGGGTCAGGATCGCCGTCGATGCGAATTGCCGGCTCGGCCTAGAGGAAGCCATTGAACTCGCGCGCGGCTTGGAGTCGCGCGGCGCTCCCTTCCTCGAAGAGCCCTTCCCGAACACCGATCTTGCCCTCTATGCGGAACTGAAGCGGCACACATTTCTGCCGATCTCGGGAGGCGAGTCCTTCTCGAGTCACGAGCAGTATCGGCCGTGGCTGGAGTACGGTCTTCTCGACATCGTGCAGCCGGACGCCGGCGTCATGGGCATTACCGAGCTGTGCCTCGTCGGCCGGACGGCGGAGTCGGTCGGAGTGCAGGTGATACCTCACTCCTGGCACAACGGCTTGATGGCCATGGCCAACGCCAACGCCGTAGCCGCCCTGCCGAACGCCCCGATGGTGGAGGAGTGCATGGTTCAGGGGCCGCTGAAGTGGGGCATCGCGGCCGCGGGGTCTCCTGTGCGAGAAGGCTCAATTGATTTGAGCGATCGTCACGGTCTGGGATTCGAGCTCATCCCCGACTTGGAGCAGCGCTTCCCCAACATCGAGGGGCACTACGGCGTGGAGGTATTCCGCGATGAGCGATGACCACGACATTCATTCGGCTGAACAGGGAGGGCTCATGATGCCGACCGACACGAAAACAACACCACCGATCCAGCTTCCCGTGCGGGGCGGACCCTTCGAGCGCGCGGGCGAGGACGCCTTCCGCGCGCTCGAGGGCGTGAGCGCAGCCACCGCCAGCGCGCATTTGCACGGCATGGGGATTTCGCGGACCTTCATCAACGGCCCCGCGTCGATCGCGCCCGGAACCCGCGTGGTAGGGTCTGCGCTCACGCTGCAGTTCATGCCCGTGCGGGAAGACATCGGCAGCGGAGAAGGGCAGGAGTACGCCGAGCGCACAACGGCGCTTTGGGCCGTTATGGAGACTGTCCAGCCGGGGGACGTGCTCGTCGTCCAGGCGTGGGGAAGTCCTTTCACCGGGTGCTTCGGAGACATGCTGGTGCGCTACTTCCGCCGTAAGGGCGGGGCGGGCATCGTCGTGGACGGCCGAATCAGGGACGCCCCTCGAGTGCGGCAATTGGGGGTTCCAATCTGGTGCACCGGATTTACCCCCCACTACGCGTCTCAGACCGAGCTCTTCCCGTGGGCGTACGACGTCCCCGTCGCAGCCGGTGGGGTGCTGTGTCTGCCGGGTGACGTCGTGATAGCCGATGACGATGGCGCGGTGGTCGTGCCGGCGAGCAAGACCAGCGAACTCACTGCGCTGTCGCGCGAGCATGAGGAGTGGGAGGTCTTCAGTCGGATGCGTATCGACGAAGGCGGGCGGCTGTCGGACTACTACCCGCTGAACGACCGGACGCGCGCCGAGTACGAGCGGTGGCGGCACGACGAGTCGGCCGCGGCAATCGGACGGGACTGACTGATCTAGATCGATCTGCCGCTCAACGAGCTCGAGGACTACCGCAGTGCCCGGTCGAGCCGCACGAGTTCGACGCGTTCTGGAGCGGAGCGCTCGAAGACGCGGGCGCACCATCTCGGCCTCGTGCTCGATGAGGTATACGTGCCGCTGGCCAGGCCTTGCAGGTCTACGACGTGGCGTCCCGGATAATGACGGCCGTGCGTGGCTGACGCTTTTCGCGTGAGCCTTCGCAGCGTTCGGGTAATGCGGCGAGTGAGTTCATCGGGTCCGGCCGTGGATGGGAGCTGCCCACCGACAGCCTGCTGTTCGGCTTGGCCGGTCACGCGCACCTCGTCACGGATACGCGTGGCCAGGGCGCATCGTGGAGCTATGGCGCGACGGAAGACAATTCGGTGTCGACGGGCCCGCGCACGCCGGATTCCCGATATCCGTGATCCAGCCGCGCGGAGCCTACTGCTATTTTCGGCTCATCGGCTCATCGGCTCATCGGCTCATCGGCTCATCGGCTCATCGGCTCATCGGCTCATCGGCTCATCGGCGACGCGGCGGGTACCGTCGAGGTTGTGCGGAGTGGAGCGATCTCAAAGGAGAATCGTAGGGGGGTGTGCGGCATCAGCAAGGGTGACGGCTGAGCTGTGCACGGGTCTCGCGGCGGGGATGGCCCGTGTTCCATTCCTGCGCGACTTTCCTCGCGCGGTCGCCAGGACGGACTCGCCTTCAAGCTCACACGGTACTTGTTGGCGCAGCGGGACCGGGGTGACGGCGCGTAGCGAATGTTGCGGTACTTCGACGGCGTTCAGTTCGCTGGGCAGATCGATGCGCCCACCCACGTGTCCGTCGCCCTCATCGACGACACGTGCCCGCCGACGACGGCGTTTGGCACATACAACGTCATCTGTGCGACGAAGTCCATGCAGGTGTGGCCGTACAACGCACACGAGGGCGGGAAGGCATCGGACGAGCATGACCCTCTCGAGCCCTTCCCGCGGGAGCTCGTATGATGTCACGAGTCCGCGGCCGCCAGCCGCTTAGCGACCGTCCGACTGACCCCGCCCGTCCATCCGCCACACGCTCTCGAGGCGGATATCCGAACCGGCAGTATGCTCGAGCATTGCATGGATAGTCGCCTCCCAGCTTCGGAGGTCGAGTTTTGACGCTGCCATGCCGGCAATCACCTCGGCATACGGTCGGTCGGTCTCGATGTGGTGGAACAGCGTCCGGCCGTCCCGCCAGATGTGCCAGCTCAGGACACCGTTGGCCCGCAGCGCCTGGGCCAGCTCGTCCGGCACCGTAGCATGGACTCGTACGTAGTCGTCAACGCGATCCGAATGCAGAACTGTACGACGGGCCGTCACGTACGTTGGCTGTGCCACACGATCACCTCCCTCGGGCGAATCGTCGCGGAGGCCGACGATGACGCGTCGCACGACAGTCTTCCTCGCGACCGACTGTGTTCTGAGCGACACGCCCGAATGGGCAACTCTGCGGCTCGACCTACCGCCGAACCCGAAGCAGGCATGTCGGCACCTCGATCGCAAGCGCCCCGCGCCGGACTGCACTCCTCGCCGCTGTTCACTGGGGACTCGACGTCGAGGGATGGGGGCGACGACCTCTGCGAGAGCTTCTTCACCTGGCTACAGCTGTATCTGCTCACCGGCGAAGATGAGCTGCTCGCGAGTTGCGAGCGCCACTGGCCGGGCGGCACCGAGCAGCTGAATGCGCTCGGGATGCTCGACGAGGACTTCGATCGCGGGTACGACTCGTTCGGGACGGGCGAGTTGCTGCAGTTCCTGCATTTCCAGGCGGCCGCGCCACCGGAGAGGTGGGAGTCGGCCGCTTCGCCGAGCTCTTCAGCGATCCGGCCAAAGGCAATCTCGACCAGGTCCGCCTGGGCGGACCTCACCTCGTGTTTCCGCCGAGGGTGCCCCTGGCGATTTTCGGCCCGGCATTCCAGGATTCGGTGGAGTAACAGGGCGGAGGAGAGGTCGAGGGCCCAAAGGCCCGGATTGAGCTTGATAGACGTTTCCGAATCACGTGCGAGACGATAATCGATTATCAGCTATCGACTAAATCTCTTGGTGGCGGTACGCTCACTGCATGCTGCGGCGCGCGCTGCGCGACGATCTCGCGCTTACAGAGGTGGCGGTTGGCACCGCCGCTCTGGGGAATCTCTACCAAGAGACGTCCGACGACGACGCGGCTGCGGCTCTCGCCCGGGCATGGGAGGCAGGCGTCCGGTACTTCGACACCGCGCCGCACTACGGCCTCGGACTCGCCGAACGCCGTCTCGGGATCGCGCTCGCCGCTTGGCCGCGTGAGGAGGTGGTCGTGTCGACCAAGGTCGGGCGCTTGCTGCAGCCTCGCAGCGCTTCGCCGGGCGATCGCGACCCGGCTTTCGCAGTCCCCGCGACGCACGACCGCGTCTGGGACTTCAGCCGTCGCGGAGTCATCGCCTCCTTGGAGTCGAGTTTGCAACGTCTCGGTACCAATGCCGTCGACATCGCATATCTGCATGACCCCGACGATCATCTTGACATTGCCTTCGCCGAAGGGATGCCCGCGCTGCTCGCACTCCGGGAACAGGGCTTGGTTCGCGCCGTCGGAGTCGCCATGAATCAGGTGTCGGTGCCTGCCGAGTTCATTCGCAGATTTGATATCGACGTCGTCATGATCGCTGGTCGATACACGCTTCTCGATCGCTCTGCAGAGACGGAGTTGCTTCCCCTAGCGCGCGAACGCGGCATCGGAGTGGTGGCAGCTGCGGCGTACAACTCGGGGCTTCTCAGCGCCGACCACTTCGACGAATCCGCTCGTTTCGACTACGCCGAGCCGACTTCTGCCGTGTCGAGTCGTGCTCGCCGTATCTATCAGATGTGCGAGCGCTTCGGCGTCCCCGCTCCCGCCGCGGCGGTGCAGTTCCCGCTTCGGAACGACACCGTGAGGTCCGTCGTCGCCGGCGTCCGGACCGAAGATGAGGCGGCTGCACTCGTCGATCGCTACCGGACTGTTGTCCCGGACGAACTATGGGCGAGGCTCGGTGCGACCGACCGAACGACAGAAGACCCATGAGCTCCAGGCAAGCCCAGCGGGGAGGTGCGTCTCGGGCCAGCGAGCGCACGCAGCGTGACACGTTCCCCAGGCGGGTCACCCCCTCGTGGTTCGCAGACGCCAAGCTTGGCGTCTTCGTGCACTGGGGTGCCTACTCCGTGCCGGCCTGGGCGGAGCCCACCGGTGAATTAGGCGCGGTCGCCGACGACGTCTGGTTCGCCCACAATCCCTATGCGGAGTGGTACGCGAACACAATCCGAATCAACGGCAGCCCCGCCCAAGCGCATCATGCAAGGGCCTGGGCCAGTTGCGATTACGATGCTTTTCTCGACCTCTGGAAAGCGAAGAGCTTCGATGCAGAACGGCTCATGGAGGACATCCGCGCAAGCGGCGCCCGGTACGTGGTTCCCACGACGAAGCACCATGACGGTATAGCGCTCTGGAATGCGCCCGGAACCGGCGCGAGGAACGTGGTCCACCGTGGACCGCGCCGCGATCTTGTGGAGGAAATGGCAAAGGCCGCCCGCGGGGAGGGGCTGCGGTTCGGTGTCTATTACTCGGGAGGCCTGGATTGCCATCATTCGCCAACGGCGCCGATTCGAACGCACGCTCAAATGTACGGCACGAGACCAATCAACGTCGCATACGCATGCTACGCCTTTCGACACGTCGATGACCTCATACGCCGATACCGACCCGACATTCTCTGGAACGACATCGAGTGGCCGGATGCGGGCAAGGCCAACACTCCATTCGGGTTGCCCGAGCTGTTCCGGCGATATGTCGACACCGTCCCCGACGGAGTGGTCAACGACCGTTGGGGTGTCCCGTTCGCTGACTTCGCGACGAGCGAGTACCAGGCGCATCGCGACAGAGAATCCGGACTCTTCGAACACACGCGCGGCATCGGGCTATCGTTCGGGTACAACGCTGTCGAATCTGACGAGCACCTGCTTCGGGGAGACGATCTGATTCGCTACTTCGTGGACGTGGTGGCACGCGGGGGGAATCTCCTGCTCAACGTAGGGCCGACCGCGGAAGGCACACTGCCCGCGACGCAGCGCACTGTCCTGCGCGATCTCGGTGCCTGGCTCGATGTGAATGGCGAAGCGATCTACGGCTCGCGTCCGGCCCCCAAACCGTTCGCTGCGGCAAACGACCCCTGGGTGCGCTGGACCGCGAAACGCGGCAGTGTCTTTGCCTTCGTCGACGCCGGCACTGGACCGGCACGGGTGAGGTGCGTGACCGATCTCGTCGATTGGCAGGCGGCTCGCGCGGTGTCGCGCTCTCCCGCGCAGCTCTGGCGGGTCGATCACGGGTTCGTCGCAGACTTCGCAGCCACCGGAATCCACGTTCTCGAGCTTCCCCTGAGAAGTGAATCTTGAACGACCTGAAACCCTCACGCGCGGCCGACCTGCGTGATCGCCACACCTACCCAGAAGGAGAGTTGACATAATGAGATTCGCCCGCTTCGGCCCGCACGGCTCAGAGACGCCGGCCGTGTTCGATGGCACAGGGTGGCGCGCCCTCGTGGATGTATCGATGGACGAGGTCGTCGAGGACCTCCACGACGCGAGGGCGCGGGTCGCACAGCAGTGCCAAGAAGGGAATCTTCCCGAAATCGACGAGGGTGTGCGCATCGGGCCACCGGTGCTCCCGGGGAAGGTTGTTTGCATCGGTCTGAACTACAGGGAGCACGCTCGCGAGAGCGGCGCCGACATCCCGCGAGAACCGGTGATTTTCCTCAAAGCGGGGGACACCGTCGTCGGTCCGAACGATCCCGTGCTCATTCCGCGTGGCTCGAGCAAGACCGATTGGGAGGTCGAACTCGCTGTGGTCATCGGCCGTCGGGCCGCTTACTTGGCGTCGCCCCAAGCGACCGCTGAGGTGATCGCCGGGTTCACGATCTCGCACGACGTGTCGGAGCGGGAGTTCCAGCTGGAACGGGGCGGACAATGGGACAAGGGCAAGAACTGCGAGACTTTCAATCCGCTGGGGCCGTGGCTCGTAACCCCGGATGAGGTGCCGAATCCACAGATGCTCGGCCTGCGGCTCGCCGTGAATGGACATACGCGTCAGAGCGCATCCACGTCCGACATGATCTTCAGCGTTCTCGAGATCGTGCAGTACGTCAGCCAGTTCATGGTTCTCCACCCGGGGGATGTCATCAACACGGGCACTCCGGCCGGTGTCGCGCTGGGTCTTCCCGAGCCGAAGCCGTATTTAAGAGCGGGGGACGTGGTTGAGGTGGACATTGAAGGGCTCGGCCGGCAGCGACAGGAGTTGAGGAACGCATGAGCGGCGGCGAGTCGACCGATCTCAGGGGTCTGAGAGCCATCGTCACGGGAGGTGCGTCAGGCATCGGGTTGCGGACGGCTCGTTATCTGCGGGCCTGCGGGAGTGAGGTGCGTGTGCTGGATGTGCGTTTGGAGGATCTCCCGGACGAACTCGCGGGCTTCCGCGCCGATGTCGCGGACGACGCCGCAGTGCGGTCCGCGGTTGAGGCTTCGGTGCTGGACATGGGCGGGCTCGACGTGCTCGTCAACAACGCGGGAATCGGCGCCCAGGGGACGGTGGCCGACAACGACGACGCGACCTGGCATCGCGTGCTCGACATCAACGTTGTGGGCGCCGTCCGCGTCACGCGAGCCGCGCTCCCGGCGCTGCGCGCATCTGAGCGGGCATCGATTGTGAATGTGGCTTCGATCGCGGCGACCGCCGGACTTCCTCACCGTGCCCTGTACAGCGCCAGCAAGGGCGCTTTGCTCGCGCTGAGCCGTGCTATGGCTGCCGATCACGTGCGCGAAGGCATCCGAGTGAATGCGGTGAGTCCGGGAACGACGGCGACAGAATGGGTCGATCGCCTCCTCGCCTCCGCCGAAGACCCGCAATCTGAGCGAGCGGCGCTCGAGGCACGTCAGCCTCACGGCAGGCTCGTTCACCCTGATGAGGTCGCCGCCGCGATTGCCTTCCTTGCGAGCCCGCTCGCCGGGTCAACAACGGGGACGAATCTTGAGGTGGATGGGGGAATGTCAGGACTTCGATTGCGTCCGATGTGATGGCGAATCCGCCAGCCGACGATCCGGCGCTGAAGGGCATCGTCGATACGCACGTACACTTCTGGGATACAAAAGAGCTGAGCTACCCCTGGCTGACCGACACGCCCGAGCGGGGGAGCTACACGCCGGATGACTACTGTCGCGTCACGGACGGACGCGTCAGTCGCGTGGTCGTCGTTGAGGCGGGGGCAGATGCCGGCAGCTCACTCGCCGAGGTGCGCTGGATTGACTCGCTGGCCGAGGCTCACCCGTTCATCTCCGGAGTAGTCGCCGCCTGCGACTTGACCGCCATCTCGCTCTCGGACACTCTACTCGGGGCGCTCGTCGGGCATGCACGTGTGGTCGGAGTGCGACACTCCCTTCAGGATGATCCCGTCAATCGATGGCGGATCGAGGAGCTCTCCCTCGGCATCGGGGCGGTGACAGCCCACGGACTCACCGTGGATGTCTGCGTCCGCCACGGGCAACTTGACGCACTGGCGGGGCTCCTCGAGCAGACTCCTGACGCGACCGTCGCGCTCGACCACCTGGGCAAACCGCCTGTCGACGCGGGGATTAGCAGCGACGCGGGACAGCGTTGGTGCGCCAACATGAAGCGCTTGGCTCAGCTGCCCCGCCTCGCCGTCAAGCTCTCCGGCCTTGCCGGCGCGTCGACCGCCGCCCCGCTATTCTCAGCCCACGCCGATGCTTTCGTAGACTTCGCCGTGCAGGAGTTCGGCGCCGAGCGGTCGATGATCGGCAGTGACTGGCCGGTCAGCGCAAACAGCGGCGCCAGGGTGTCCGTCCTTCCGTGGGCCTCGCGCATTCAGCGAGTCGTCGGGCCCGGCTGGCACCAGATCTCATCGGCGACGGCGATCAGCTTTTACGGACTTTGACAGTCCGTCTCCAGGCAAAGGGCCAGCAGTGGCGGGTGATCGATGTTGCGGTTGAGCGAGACGCGTACATCCCTTTTATGCGGGCGAATGGTCGAGGATGCAGTCGACGAGCTTGTCGCCACTGTCCGAAGTGCTGATGAACCCGGGGGCTCAATAAACAGTGTGATTTCTTGGTGCCGTCATCGGCTTCGCCGATCTTGGCGTGGGTCGACGTCCGGAGTGGCGAAGATCGAACATGCCGTCGTGGAAGATTGCGCTAACGGAAGGTCCAAACAGTCGGGGGCCGGGCCTGGTCGGGTTGCTCTCGCAAGAGGCTGTGGGCGAAGGAGCCTGCACGCGGCCGATACCGCCGTGCAGGGGCGGTGTTCAGTGGTCGGGCGAGGGTTGAAACCGGATGCAGGTCAGGCAGAATCCTGCTGGAGCGCCCCTCGGCGTCATCAGAGTGTCGCCAGAGCCACTCGCTTGTTCTTTGCGGTGGTGAGCGTAACGGTATGCCCTTTCGTGGTCACACTCACGTCGGCGAGCATAAAGCAGGGTTCGTTCCAGGCCCCCACCGCTTGATCCCGGCCGCGGCCGGCCATTGCCGATGGTCTGAACCGCGCCGTTGCTGGTGAGCTCGGCGGTGAGAAGCCCGGGGTGCGCTGCAACGTAGATGAAGGCGCCGTCTATGCCAACCCATTGATGCGGCAGCGAGCGGTCAGATTCCGCGATAGCAGCACTGGTCGTCGACCAATCTGACGATCTTGACGTCGAGCCTCTAGTGAGCGGCCGCCTGAGCCCGTCGGCTGACCTGAACGCAAGAGTACGGCCTTTGGCAGGTGCCTCGCCGTCCGTGGAATCAGCGACCAGCCGACAGATGGTCGACGCTGCCGAAGCTCCTGGCCACGGAATGTTATAAGTTGTAAACTACACATTATCGAACATGGGAGCCAGGGTGGCAGTACCGTCTTTAGAGAATCGAGTCGCCTTTGTTACCGGCGCATCTCGAGGCCTGGGCCGCGAGTTTGCACTCGCCATGGCGGCGGCCGGAGCGAGCGTTGTAGTCGGCGGTCGCGATGAGCGCGCGGCAAAGACCGTCAAGGCCGAGATAGAGGACGCAGGAGGCGTCGCGGCTGTCGCCCTCGGCGACATCACGCGGCGGCCCGACGTTGAGAGAGTCTTTTCCGAGGCGGTGACTCGATTCGGCGCCGTTGACATCCTTGTCAATAACGCCGGAACCTGCATACATAGCCCCGCGTTGGAAGTCTCGGATACCGATTGGGACCTGGTCTTCGACACGAATGTGAAAGGTCCGTGGCTCTGTAGCCAGGTGTTCGGGCGGCACATGATCGAGCGACGCCGCGGTGTGATTGTCAACGTCGGATCGATGTCCGGAGAGATCGTGAACAGGCCTCAGTGGCAGCCTGCGTACAACGCGTCGAAGGCTGCCGTTCATCATCTGACGCGCAGTCTCGCGGCGGAGTGGGCGCCCTATGGGATCCGAGTCAACGCGCTTGCCCCGGGCTACATGCGCACCGACATGTCACCTGTCGATGAGCCGCGGTTCCGACAGAACTGGATCGATGACGCGCCCATGCGACGCGTCGGTGAGCCCGCAGAGCTTCGCGGCGCGATCGTGTTTCTCGCAAGCGACGATTCCTCGTTCATGACGGGCTCGATACTAAACATTGACGGAGGGTACCGAGTCTTCTAAAGGGGGCACCTTGATATCAAAGTTGTCTTGAGTTAGATTTCACAACATGACACACGCCCCCGATGCTGGCGACGGTGGGCAAGGCCGCCTCCTGGTAACGGGCGCAGCCGGCAATTTCGGATCAGCCTGTGCGCGACACCTTCTCGAGGTCGGATACGACATCGTCTCTCTCGATAGCCGCCCTTCCCACGTCGAAGGAGTGAAAAACGTCACAGCCGACCTCACAGATCTGGGTCAGGTCCTGGAGGCTCTGACCTACATCGACTGGCAGTACACGGGCGGAGTAGACGCAATAGTCCACCTCGGGGCCATCCCCGCGCCCGGCATCACCACATCCGGCGCGACATTCGATAACAACGCCCGCGCGACACATAACGTCTTTCTTGCCGCAAAGATCAAGGGAGTCAAGCGCGTGGTGTGGGCGTCGAGTGAAACCACAGTGGGCATCCCCTTTGATGTCCCTCCACATCAGGTGCCCGTCACAGAAGCCTCACCGCCGATGCCGCAGTCGACCTACGCGATGGTGAAGGTCCTCGAGGAAGAAATGGCGCGTCACTTCTGCCGATGGGACGCAGACCTGACGATGATCGGCCTCCGGTTCTCCAACATCATTCACGAGTCGGACTATCCGGAATTGATCGGTGCGCAGGGTGACCCGGCCGAGAGGCGCTGGAACCTGTGGGGCTACGTCGACGCCCGCGATGCGGCACAGGCCGTGGAGCTTGCCCTGAAGACCGCCCGCGGCGGTACCGACGTCTACATAATCGCTGCCGCTGACACCGTCTCGCCTCTGACCAACCATGACCTTCTGCGCGCTGAATTCCCGGGCGTTCACGTCGTCGGCGATATCGGAACGCACACCACTTTGCTATCAATCGACAAAGCTCGAAAGGACCTGGGCTATGAGCCTCACTTCAGTTGGAGAGATCACGTTGAACGCGAGTGAGCTAAGTGAACTTCCGGCCGACTACGCCGAGCGCGTCTATGCCGGCCTCCTCGGCAAGATTCTCGGCGTTTACGTCGGACGGCCCGTTGAGGGGTGGCTCTACTCGCGTATCCAGGAGCAACTGGGGGATATCGAGTACTACGTCCATGACCAGGTCGGCGTTCCTCTCATTGTGGTCGACGACGACATATCGGGCACTCTCGCGTTCTTGAGCGCGTTCCGCGATGTCGACTACGAAGCGAACCTGTCCGCCGAAGCGATCGGCGAGGCATGGCTGAACTACGCGATCTACAACAAGACGATCTTCTGGTGGGGCGGCATGGGCAACTCCACGGAGCACACCGCGTATCTTCGGATGCGGGACGGCGTCGTCCCTCCCCGGAGCGGCTCGGCCGCGCTCAACGGGCCCGTGGTCGCAGAGCAGATCGGATCACAGATCTTCATCGATGGGTGGGCGATGCTCTTCCCGGGTGATCCGGATCGGGCGGCCGAGCTCGCCCGCCGCGCAGCGTCCGTTAGCCACGACGGCGAAGCGATCTACGCCGCTCAGGTCATGGCCGCGATGGAAGCACGAGCCTTCGAGAAGGCCACGATCGATCACCTGCTCGACGCAGGGCTCTCCGTGATCCCCCCTGACTGCGTCATCGCTCGCCTCATTCGTGACCTACGGGGATGGCACGCGGAGGAGCCTGACTGGCGAGTGGCTCGGGAGCGGCTCGAGGAACACTACGGCTATCACGCCTTCGGGGGGAACGTCCATGTCGTGCCCAACCATGGTGTGATCATTCTCGCCCTCCTCTACGGAGCGGGTGACTGGAGCCGCTCCATGATGATCGTGAACACCTGCGGCTGGGACACGGACTGCAACTCCGGCAATCTGGGCGCTTTGCTCGGAATTTGGCACGGCCTTGCCGGATTCGAAGGTGACCGTGACTGGCGCACTCCTGTGGCGGATAGGCTCTTCCTTCCCACCGCGGACGGAGCACGCACCACAACGGACGCGGTGACAGAGTCTCTGGTTATCACGAATATCGCTCGACGCATACGTGGTCTTCAGCCCGTGCTCCCGAAGGGCGGAGCCAACTTCAGTTTTCTGTTCGCCGGCTCCCGGCAAGGCTTCCAGGTCGTCGACGGGGTAGGGAGCGTATCCAACAACGGTTCGTTGCTCGGCGACGAGCCAGGTCTTCGCATTTCTGTCGGATCGAGTGGTCATGTGCGAGTGGCCTCACCAACATTCGTCCCTCCTGAGATGCTCAACGTGGCCGGGTACGGGCTGCAAGGCACGCCGCGGCTCCACCCTGGCCAGACGCTTCGCGCACGGCTCCGGGCAGAAGGCGCCGACGCCCAAGTTCGCCTCACCGCCGATGTGTACAACGAGGACGATCTCACGGGCGTTGTGGCCGGAGAGGAGCGGACTCTCATCGCAGGGGAGTGGGCCGAGGTCTCCTGGACCGTCCCGTCGACGGGCGGATATCCCATTGCCGGTGTCGGGATAGATGTGAAGGGAGAGGAGGGCAGCGGCGTCTTCATCGACTGGCTCGACTGGTCCGGAGAGCCCGATATCGTCCTGACCCGCCCGCAACCGCCAACCTGGCGAGCCTATCCGAAGCCCAAGGGCGGGTCCGCGTGGCGTCGGGCGTGGGTCGACGCAATGGACCTCTTCGAGGAAGGGTGGGGTGAAGGGTGGCCTGAGCCGTTCCGTCTCATCCAAAACGAGGGCAAGGGCTACGTGTTTCACGGGCCCGAGGATTGGCGCGACATCGAGGTTTCTGCGGAATTCACTCCGCACATGGCCGATTCCACCGGGTTGCTCGTTCGTGTCCAAGGTTTACGTCGGCATTACTCCGCGGTGATCTCCCAGTCGGGTGAGTTGAAACTCGTGAAGACGACTGGACCCACTGAAGTCGTCCTCGCTCGGGTAGATATGCCCTTCGAGCTCTACCGGCCCGTCGCCTTGGCAATGCGTGCCGAAGGCTCCCGTCTTACGGTCAGCGTCGGCGGAGAGGTGGTTCTCTCGGCGGAGGACCACGAAGCAACGTTGCAATCCGGTGGAATCGGGCTCATGTGCGAGCGCGGACGCGTCGCCGTTGGTGCGGTGACGGTCCGGCCGGCGTGACCACGGACTCGCTGGTCGGACGACCGTCCCGACCAGCGAGTTACAGGTAGGTGCCGAGGTCCTTCAGGGCCGGTTGCGATGCGGCGTCAGCTACGGCGGCCGCTCCCACCCGGCACGCTGCGGCGAGCGCCACTTCCGGAGGCAGCCCGAGGGTGAGCGCGATCGGCAATGCGGCGCCGAATGCGTCCCCGGCCCCGACGGTATTGACGACCGGGGCCTTAACGCCCGGTACTCTGATTGCCTCGCGACCGTGCTCAACCAATGCCGCACCCGCAGCGCCATACGTCACGGCGACGAGAGGCGCCCCTTTCAGCTCCGGCATCTGGGAGTACTCGTGTTCGTTGACCACGATCAGGTCACACGCGGCGATCAGGTCGACAGGAAGTTGACGTGCCGGGGAAGCATTCAAGGAGAAGTACCCGGGCGAGCGCGTTGCAGCATCTATCACAACCTCGATAGGCACCTCGAGCTGCGCAAGCACAAGGTCGGTTGCCGGGTGGGGGAGTCCATCGGGTAGCAATGAGCCGTTAGCGCCCGGGCATACAACAATGTGATTCTCCCCCGATCGATCAACGACGATGAGGGCTGTTCCTGTGGGCAGATGCGAGCGACTAACGAGCGAAGTGTCGACTCCGGCCGATTCCAGCGAGTGAAGAAGAAAGTCGCCCTCCGGATCGGGCCCGACGGCGCCGAGCATGTGCACTTTCGCGCCGAGCCGTGCGGCGGCGGCGGCCTGATTGGCGCCCTTGCCGCCCGCCGACCGCTCGAGTCGCGCGGAGCCCACCGTCTCGCCAGCTGTAGGGAGCCTCTCCGCATATGCAGTGATGTCGATGTTGAGGCTGCCGACCACCGTCACCGCGAGTGATGAGACGGACCCGGTGGCGGTCTGTCGGCGGTCGGTCGCGATGTTCACGCTCGCTGCTCCTGCCCGCGCGGCCCGTATGGATAGTCATCAGGGCGTGGATCGCTTGCTGACGATAGGCGGGTGAGTTCGTCGATCGAAAGGGTGAGTCCCGCCGCGGTCATGTTGCTTTCGAGCTGCGTGGCACTTCGCGCACCGAGGATGACGGAGGTGACTCCAGTCTGGTCGCGCAGCCAGGCGAGCGCGACCGCGGCCGACGTCACATCATGATCACGCGCGACGCGCTCGACCTCTTCGAGCACTTTCCACGTCCCGTCTCGCGGTGCGCGCTTGCTGTAGGCCTCGAAACCTCGGCTCGGATTCTCGCCTAACCGAGTGCGCCCGGTGGGCGGGGCTGTTCGCGAGTACTTTCCCGTCAGCCACCCGCCGCCCAGCGGGCCCCAGGCCAGAACACCAAGTTGCGCATCAAGCGCAGAGGGGAGGATCTCGTACTCAGTCTCGCGGACGAGCAAGCTGTACTGAGGCTGGATCGTGATCGGCGCGCTGGTGCCTACCGACGCGACGGACGCCATCATCTTCTGCAGCTGCCAGCCCGTCATGTTAGAGAATCCAGAATAGTCGATCGCTCCAGAACGAACGAAGTCGTCAAGCACGCGAAGCGACTCGTCGGCTGGCGTCGATGGATCCCACGCGTGAATCTGGTACAGGTCGATCGTGTCGCGCTGCAGTCGACGCCGAGATGCGTCGACTGCGCGTCTGAGGTGTCGACGTGATGCTCCGGAGTCATTCACATCATTCGAGACGGAGAAGCGAGCTTTGGTCGCGACGACCATTCGGTCGGAGACATCAGGCCGCGCGGTAAGCCATCGACCGATGATGCTCTCGCTCTCACCCCCGCTGTACACATCGGCAGTGTCGATGAGGTTTCCCCCAGCGCTGGCGAATGCGTCAAGCATCCTCCAGCATTCTGCTTCGTCTGCCTCATGTCCGAAGGTCATCGTTCCCAGAGCAAACTCGCTCAGCGCGATGCCTGCCCTCGGTGGCCTGCGATACCTCATGATCGCCCGTCAGAGTGAGTCGGGAGAGGCGTTCGTAGAAGCGCGCTGCGCCGCATCACCTCGTCATCGCGGGAGTGGATGCGGTCCACCTGAGCGGGAGTGAGGTAATCGACGTTCCCAATCGTGAGGGCGCCGCTGACGACCTGGGCGACCTTGCAGGCCATCTCCGTGACATTGAGCACGTCTTGCGGCGAATCCCCGAGGGCGAACAGGCCGTGATTACGAAGATAGATTGCCCGAGGTGCTTCCCCGTGCAGCGCGAGATGGCGTGACATCTCCGCTCTCACGACGCGGGCGAGTGCGAGGCCCGGGTCGACGTAGGGCACCAGCATCTGCCGCGGGCCGAGAACGACGATTTGATCGGGGAAGACGGCGCCTTTGACAAGCGCGTCGGCCTGATCCGAGCAGAGAAGGGAGTTGACGACGAGCGGATGTGTGTGAGCGACCACGCGGGCACCACCGAGCGTTTGGCAGACAGCGTGCAGGAGAGACTCCACAGAAGGTCTGTGGCCGCCCGTGCTCCAGCAGTCGAACGTTTCTGACACATCGTCGTCACTCGCATCGGCCTGATCCAGGAGGTCGAGCAGCGGCGCGAAGGGGACCTCCAAGAAGTCCTCGACAACCGCGTGCGCCATGCGTTGACCGCTTGCCTTCACAAACATCGTCTCGGCCGAAGCTCGAACCGAGATGTTCCCCTCTGCAAGGATCACCCAGCCTCGGGTCTCCCGGGCCATATCTCGAGACAGCGCCGCAATCTCCGGCAGGGTCGGGTCCATGAGCTCCTCGGCATCCGTCTCAGAGTGATGTAGTGTGAAAAGTAGCGAAGATTTACACGGTTTGCAACGCTAGACGACCGTCCGAGGTGCGCTGGAGCCCAGAATCGGCAACACTGTTCTCGTCGGAATGTGACAGGAACGCGAGTATCTAAATGAGCAGTCCGCTCCCGGCAGAGATGCGCCGAGTGCAGTTGAGTGACCTTCTCCGGTCTGAAGGATCTCTCACCATCGAACGCGCATCGCAAGCGTTCGCGGTTCACCCGATGACGATTCGGCGTGATATGCAGGCGTTAGAGGAAGAGGGAGTCGCGCGGCGAGTCAGAGGCGGAGTCGTGCTCGTCGGTCCCGACGACTTCCGTCGGCGTCAAGGGAGAAATCTGGGTGCCAAGCGCAAGATCGCAGAAAAGCTGGTGCCGCTTGTAAAGGGTCTGTCAGCGGTAGGGCTCGACGCCTCGAGCACCATCTACCAACTCGCCTGCGAGATACGCGACGTCGAAAACCTCACGGTTTTGACCAACGGTCTGGCGGCGTTCGACACTCTGCAATTCAGGCCAGGCCTGCGCGTCTACCTCACGGGCGGTGAACTTGAAGAGCGAACAAACAGCCTCACTGGCCCGCTTGCCACTGCCGCAATCTCGAGCTTCGTCCTCGACGCGTGCTTTGTATCGACCTCCAGCCTCGACCCCATGATCGGCTCCAGCGAACTCACGATGGGGGAGGTCGAGGTCAAGCGGGCGATGGCCACCGCGGCTCGACGCGTGGTCCTCGCGGCTGACTCGTCGAAACTAACGAGCAAGGCGATGGCTCGCTCGCTGCCGATGGACCGAGTCGATGTTCTGGTCACCGAGCTCGACCCAGATGACAACCGGCTCGACCCGTTCCGTGGCTCCCTCGAACTTCTGTGACGGAACGGCGACCGCCTTGCGGAATCCTTGCGGCCGTTGACCTCGGGGCGACGTCAGGCCGCGTCTTCTCGGCGACTGTGTCGGGGGGCAGAGTAAGCGTCGAGCCGCACAGTCGCTTCCAGAACGTGCCGCTCACATTGCCCAGCGGTCTTCACTGGGATATCGGCCGGCTGTTCTCCGAGATCGGGGGTGCGCTCCGCGACGTTGGTTCACGCGAAGGGAATCTGATCTCGGTTGGTGTGGACTCCTGGGGAGCGGACTATGGGTTGTTCCATCGAGGGCGACTGCTTGGACTGCCCTTCACATATCGTGATCCACGCGCGCTGCGTGGCCTTGAAGCGACTCATCGTCGAATTGATGCCGCCACGCTCTATCGACACAACGGGCTGGAACCGTTGCCGTTCAACTCGCTCTACCAGTTGTCCGAGGACGACGAGCAGGGCGTGCTCGACCTTGCTGATCTTTTCCTTCCCATTCCTGACCTCATGGGGTACTGGTTGACCAGCGTCGCGAGCACCGAGCCGACAATCGCGTCAACGACTGGGCTGCTCAATGCGGCAACGCAAACGTGGGATCCGGCCGTGATGAACCGAGCGGGAATACCTGGCCGCATCCTGCCTCCGCTTCAGAAGACAGGGGATTCGCTTGCTCGGGTTTCTCCGCAGGTCCAGTCTGCTTTCGGTCTCCCGGCGACGACGCGCGTCATCAAAGTCGCCTCTCACGACACGGCCGCTGCGGCCGTGGCTGCGCCTCTCGACGAACGAAATTCGGCCTACCTGTCGTGTGGCACATGGGCGCTGATCGGTGTCGAGATCAGTGAGCCGATTACTAGCGACGCCGCACGGTCCGCGGGTTTCACCAACGAGGCCGGCTTGGACGGCCGAACCCTTCTGCAGAAAAACCTCATGGGACTGGGGCTAATCAACGACCTCGTCAAGGAGAACCCTGACAAGGAGCTTGCTCCGCTCCTCGAGCAGGCTGCCAGCGTCGTGCTCCGCCCGGACCAGCTGATCGATCCGAGCGATCCTCTCTTCCTGCGTCCCGGGCGTGCTTCCCTCGCCATCATCGAATGGTTTGCCAGGCGTGAGCGGCCTGTTCCCGCAGGCTATCCGGCCCTCATTCGGTGCGTGCTCGAGAGCCTCGCGCAGGCATTCGCCGAGGCGATTCGACACCTCGAGGTGATTTCGGAGCGCTCCATACCTGCCATTCACATCGTGGGAGGTGGAGCACAGAACACCCTGCTGTGCCAGGCAACTGCGGACAGGTCGGGCAAGACGGTCATCGCCGGACCAGTGGAGGCGTCGGTGATCGGAAATGTGCTCATCCAAGCGCGATCGCTCGGCATGATCGACGGCGACAACGAAGACCTGAGGAATGTCGTTCGAGCGTCGTTCCGTCGGCAGCGCTTCCGGCCTCGCTAATCAGACCGTCGGGTGCACTCAAGGCTGTTGTATCCTGTGAAAAATTTCTCGATACAACAGGGCGGCGCGGATGCACTCACCACTCGAGGACCTGGTCAGTCGATCGAATCGCTTGGGTTCCGACCCGAGGAACACCAACTTCGCAGGCGGCAACACCTCGGCCAAGATCGTCGGGACCGATCCGGTGACGTCGGAACCAGTCGAGTTGCTGTGGGTCAAAGGGTCCGGTGGCGACCTCGCCACACTGACCGGGTCGGGCCTCGCGGTGTTGCGCGTCGACCGGATCCGCGCTTTGGCTGACGTCTACCCGGGTGTCCACCGCGAGGATGAGATGGTCGCGGCGCTCGATTACTGCTTGCACGGGAAGGGCGGCGCAACACCGTCGATCGACACGGCCATGCACGGGCTCGTTGCCGCCGCCCACGTGGATCACCTGCACCCCGACTCGGGCATCGCGATCGCAACCTCCGCCGACGGGGAGGAGCTCACCCGGCGGATCTTCGGCGACAAGGTGGCCTGGGTTCCGTGGAGACGGCCGGGCTTCCAGCTCGGCTTAGACATCGCCGCGATCCAGGCGGCGAACCCGGAAGCGGTCGGCTGCATTCTCGGAGGTCACGGGATCACAGCGTGGGGTGCCACCTCTGAAGAGGTCGAGCGCAACTCGCTATGGATCATCGATACAGCGGCGGAGTACATCGCCGAGCACGGCGCCGCCGAGCCTTTCGGTGCGGTTCGAGCGGGCTTCGAGGCGTTGCCAGAGCGGGAGCGGAGAGCAAAGGCCGCTGCCCTCGCGCCCACAGTCCGCAGCATGGTCTCGACCGACAGGTCCATGGTCGGGCACTTCACTGACTCGGACGTCGTCCTGGACTTCCTCGCGTCCGAGAAGGCGCCCGCGCTCACTACGCTCGGCACAAGTTGCCCCGATCACTTCCTGCGCACCAAAGTCAAACCGCTCATCCTCGACCTGCCGTCGAACACTTCGATCGAAGAATCGGCTCATCGCCTCAAAGAACTGTGCAGCACCTACCGCGCTGAGTATCGGGCGTACTACGAAGCCCACGCCACGGCGGATTCGCCCGCCATCCGCGGCGCCGATCCGATGATTGTGCTCATCCCGGGCGTCGGAATGTTCTCGTATGGTGCAGACAAGCAGGCAGCGCGTGTGGCGGGGGAGTTCTACGTCAACGCAATCAACGTCATGCGTGGCGCCGAGGCGATCTCGGCCTATACGCCGATCACGGACGCCGAGAAGTTCCGCATCGAGTACTGGGCGCTGGAGGAGGCCAAGCTGCAGCGCATGCCCAGGCCCAAGAGTCACCAGGGGCGGATTGCTTTCGTCACAGGCGGCGCCTCCGGGATCGGAAAAGCGATCGCCAAGCGCTTGGCGGCTGATGGAGCATGCGTCGTGATCGCCGACCTCGACCTCGACGCGGCACGGGCCGCCGCCGCCGAGCTGGGCGGCCCGGACGTCGCGGTCGGCGTCGCCGCGAACGTCGCCGACGCGGGTGCGGTTCAGGCTGCGATCGACGCCACGGTGTTGGCCTTCGGCGGACTTGATCTGATCGTCAACAACGCCGGCCTCTCGCTCTCGAAGCCACTACTGGAAACGTCCGAGCGCGACTGGGACCTGCAGCACGACGTCATGGCCAAGGGGTCGTTCCTAGTGTCCAAGGCGGGGGCGCGAACGCTCATCGAGCAGGGCCTCGGCGGTGACATCGTCTATATCTCGTCAAAGAACTCCGTCTTCGCCGGTCCGAGCAACATCGCCTACTCCGCCACAAAGGCCGATCAGGCACATCAGGTCCGGCTACTGGCGGTCGAGCTCGGAGAGTACGGCGTTCGTGTCAACGGAATAAACCCCGACGGAGTCGTCCGGGGCTCGGGCATCTTCGCCTCAGGCTGGGGCGCCAACCGCGCCGCGACATACGGCGTGAAGGAGGAGGAGCTCGGACAGTTCTACGCGAACCGCACCATCCTCAAACGCGAAGTCGTTCCCGACAATGTCGCCGACGCCGTCGCTGTGCTCACCGGGCCTGAGCTGTCACGGACCACAGGTGTACATATTCCCGTCGACTCCGGCGTCGCCGCCGCGTTCCTGCGATGAGACGAGCCTCACGGGCCCTTGCACGCAAATGTTAACTTGTGCGACAATTCACTAAACACCGCACACAGCTGAACCGGTGACTCAATGGAGAGAGGAAAACCCGTGACCTCAAACAACAAACGGCGGCCAAGGCAGCTCGTCATAGCGTCAACAGCGATCATCGGTCTGGGGCTCGCAGGGTGCTCTGCCGGTTCCTCGGAAGAACCAAGCTCGGACGTCTTCCAGCTCTGGTACGGCTTCGAACCGGGACAGTCCGACGCCATCACCGACCTCATCGCGGAGTGGGACGAGGCCAACGAGGACGTGACAGTTGAGATCACTGCGATGGGCCCAGAGCTGAACCCGCCATCCCTGCTTCCCGCGCTCAGCTCAGGCGAGGGGCCCGACATGTGGGCCGGCGCGGTCGGGCCCGGCCAACCGCAAGCCTTCATCGACGGTGGGCTCGTCGTCGACCTCACCCCTTACTACTGTGAATTCGACTGGGGCTCGCAGATCTCCGACGACCTCGCCGCCATCACCACCGTCGACGGCCAGCTCTTCGCGGTTCCGTACAGCATCGAATCCACCGGAATGTTCTACCGCAAATCCATCTTTGAGGATCTCGGTATCTCCATCCCGACCACGTGGAACGAGTTCATCGAGGTGGTCAATACCCTCGCTGAGAACGGTTATGAGACGCCGATCGGTGCTGCCGGTCAAGATGCCTGGCCGGTGACGCAGCTTCTCGGTGCCATGTGGGGGACAGCGGCCGGACCGGAAGGACTCGACCAGACGTTGTTCGGTGACGGCGCCTGGACGGATCCCCCCTTCATCGAGGCGAGTGATGCGTTCGTGAGTCTGCAGGATTCCGGGTTCTTCGGGCCGGAACCCCTGGCGTTCAGCTATCAAGCGACGATGGCGGACTTCTACAACGGGGTGGTGCCGATGACGTACACCGGTGGGTTTGTCATCCCCGGGGCGCAGGAAGATGCGGGTGAGAACTTCGACGACATCGGTGTCTTCGCTCTCCCGAGCGTTTCAGGCGGGCCGATTTACGCCAACGAGAGCCCCGGGGGCGGGTGGTACATCAACGCGAACTCGGACAAAGCCGACATTGCCGCCGATCTGCTCAACTTCCTCTTCTTCAACGACGAGAGTCGAACCCAGATGCTGCAGGGAGGGCTCGTTCCCCCGGGTGAGGTCAACCTCGACGAGGTCGAATTGCCCTCCGTCCTCGAGGAGCTGCTCGCCGAGAACAACACCTACCGCGAGAACGGTGTGATTCCCGCATTCCTCGAGGTCGTCACCCCGGGAGCTCTCTTCGAAGTTCAGATGGATGAGGTCCAAGGAGTGCTCTCCGGAAGTGTCACAGGCCCGCAACTCAGCGAGTCTTACCAGGCTGCCTGGGAAGCGGAGAAGGCCAACGGAAACACCCTGGCAGCGGGCGGATCGCCTGAGTGCTGACCGGCCCCCCGGGAACGCAGGGCCCGTCGCTGAGCAGCGACAGCGACGGGCCCTCGCGATCAGGACGAATCAGCTCGCGAAAGGGCGCTCACCCATGGCCACAACGACTTTGACGCGTAACGCCAGCTCGTACCCGGGGCAACGTCGTCGCACCTTCCGTCGGCGCGGCCGGCGCAGCCTCACGGCCTACCTGTTCTTAGCCCCGGCGGTGCTGCTCTATCTGACTTTCGTCATTCGCCCCACCCTCGAGCTGTTCGGGCTGTCGCTTTACTCGTGGAACGGCGTCTCGCCGACGAGGGACTTCGTAGGCTTCGCCAATTTCCAACGGCTTTTCGCCGACCCGTTGTTCTGGGAATCGCTGCGAAACAACCTCGTGTTCGTCGTGATACTGGTGAGCTTCAACGTGATCGTCGGGCTCGTCACCGCGAGCGCGCTCGCTCGCATCACCCGTGGCCGACTGATCTACCAACTCATCTTCTTCCTTCCGGTCGTTCAAGCGTCCATCGTCACCGCGCTCGTGTGGCAGTGGATCTATCAGCCGCGAGGACTCCTGAATGAGCTGCTGCGTGCCGTCGGACTCGATGATGTGGCCCGCGGATGGCTCGGGGACCCGACCACGGCTCTTGCTGCTCTGGCGCTTGCGGCGGCGTGGGCGGGATTCGGTCTTTCGGTCGTCATCTTCCTGGCGGGCCTCCAGGGGATCGACCAGACGCTCTACGACGCAGCAAAGGTCGATGGCGCAAATGCTTTCCAATCCTTCTGGAACGTCACTGTGCCTGAGCTTCGGCCCGTTATCACGGTCGTGTTCCTCCTGGAGATGATCGGTGCGTTCCAGACGTTCGACATCATCTGGGCCACGACGCGCGGCGGCCCGATCAATTCGACGGAGGTCCTCGGCACATACATGTTCAAGCGAGGATTCACGGATGCGGAGTTCGGTTACGGAGCTGCCATCGCCGTTGCGTTCATGATCATCGTGCTGGTGGCCGCTGTGATCTCGCTGCTCATCCGGGAAAGGAACGAAGACTGATGGCACTATCGACCTTGCCCGCAGCCACAGACTCCGCAGCTCCCGTCCGGCGCCGGCGGCGCCCTCGGGGGCAGATCGTTCTCCACATCTATCTGACATTGATAGCGCTCTTCTCGATCGCTCCGCTGTTACTGGCGTGGTCGACCGCGTTCAAGGATCGGGCGCAGATCGTCAGCAACCCCTACGGTCCGCCGATCCCTCTCGCGTTGGACAATCTTCAAGAAGCCTGGGTAAGCGGCAGATTCAGTCAGTACTTCCTCAGCAGCGTCATCATCTCCGTTGCGTCCGTCCTTCTTATGGTCATCGTCGCGCCCCTCGCGGGGTACGGGTTGGCTCGCATGAAGTTCTGGGGTCGTCGATTCCTCATGGTTCTGCTGCTTCTCGGACTCACTATCCCCGTTACAGCGATCGTCCTACCGCTTTATACGATCGTGCGCGATCTGGGCCTGTTGAACAGTTACGCGGGCGTCGTCTTGGTTCATGTCGCCATGGGTGCGCCATTCTTCGCGTTCATCATGCGGGCATTCTTCTTGCGCCTTCCTGAGGCCCTGGAGGACGCCGCACGCGTTGATGGATGCTCGGAGCTACGGATCTTCTGGTCGATCATGTTGCCTCTCGTCCGACCCGGCGTCCTGACGGTTGCGCTCCTGGAGTTCCTGTGGACGTGGAACAACCTGTTGCTCCCCCTCGTGTTCCTGACGAACGAGCAGGTGCGCACCCTTCCGATCGGCATGCTTCTGCTCACGGGTCGATTCAGCACGGACTACGGACTTCTCTCGGCGGCGGTGCTCATTCTTTCGGCACCTGTCGTCGTCCTTTTCCTCATCTTCCAGCGCCGCTTCGTCGAGGGCCTAGCGAGCGGTTCCGTCAAGGGCTGATAACCCACACTTCCGAATCTCTTAATCAACAGGAGCGAACTCCATGACAGCAAAACCCCGTGCTCTCGTCGATATGTACGGCCGCAAGATCGATGAGATCTTCTCGTCCGACGATCTGGCCCGCCTCCACGACACCGTCACGGTGCTCTGGGCGAAGGACGCACCCATGCCGGAGGACGAGGCAGCTCAGGTCTTGCAGGATGCAGACATACTCATCT
This sequence comes from Microbacterium sp. AK009, assembly GCF_013410955.1. GTDB lineage: Bacteria > Actinomycetota > Actinomycetes > Actinomycetales > Microbacteriaceae > Microbacterium. The sequence goes on from NZ_JACCCG010000003.1 coordinate 113,822, forward strand.
GTTCCCAGTGGCGGTACGGCGAACTTCGCGATCGCTTCCCTCGGTTGCGAGCCATCATCGATGTTGGCGGTGGACTGCCGCGCGGCCTGGACTACGAGGAAGCCTTCCGTCGGGGGATCCACGTCCTGACAGCAGCGCCAGGATTTGGACGGCAAGTGGCGGAGATGGCCCTCGGCCTCGCTCTGGCCGCATGCCGCGAGATCGCAATAGGCGATCAAGCGATGAGGCAGGGTCGCGAGGCATACATGCATGGCGGCAACGAGACGACCTTCATGCTCTTCGACAAGCCGATAGGCATCATCGGATACGGCGGCATCGCGTCGGCGCTGCATCCGCTCCTGATCCCCTTCGGCGGAAGCATCAGCGCTTACGACCCCTGGCTCGGAGACGGATATCTGCGATCGCGCGGCGTCACCCCGAAACCGCTCGACCAGCTCCTAGAGGAGTCCAAATTCATCTTCGTTCTCGCCGCCCCGAGTTCTGACAACAACGCCTTGCTGGATCGCGGACGATTGGAGATGATCGCCCCGGATGCGGTGCTTCTCCTCATCAGCCGAGCCCACGTCGTCGACTTCGAAGCACTCACCGACCTTCTCGCGGAGGGTCGATTCCGCGCCGGTATCGACGTCTTTCCCGAGGAGCCGCTACCTGCCGATCACCGGATCCGAGCTTTGCAGTCCGCCGTCTTGTCTGCCCACCGGGCCGGGTCGGTACGCGAAGGGATGTGGGACCTCGGTCGACTGGTCGTCGACGACGTCGAATTGCTCGCACGAAGCCTGCCCCCTCGGCGACTGCAGCCGGCTGCCCGTGAACTCGTCACTCTGCTGACCAACGCCTAATTGGAGACTCGATGAAACTTGGATTCGTCACCGCTTGCATGCCTCAGGCTTCTCTTGAGGAGGTCGTGCTCTGGGCGGGGTCCGCCGGCTTCGACTCTTTGGAAGTGTCGGCGTGGCCGACCGACGGTTCAGGTCCGTCACACATCGACGTGGCCCGGCTCGACGAGGCCGCAGCGAAGGAGATCGCGCGCTCCCTCTCCGACGCCCAGCTCGAGATCTCCGCAATCGGGTACTACGAGAACAACCTCCACGCCGACCCAGCCGTCCGCGAGCGCGTCCATGCGCATCTGCGCAGTTGCATCGACGCGGCAGCGCTCCTGGGCGTGCCCTATGTGGGGACGTTCGTCGGACGCGATGTCACGCGTTCCGTCGCGGAAAACCTCAGCGATGCTGAGATCGCCCTTCCTCCGCTTGTCACGTACGCTCGCGAGCGGAGAGTGTCGCTAGTCGTGGAGAACTGCCCGATGGAGGGATGGCACCCCGACGGCTACCCGGGAAATCTGGCCTACTCGCCCGAGCTCTGGGAGTGGATGTTCGAGTTGGGTTTCTACCTCAACTACGATCCGTCACACCTCATCTGGCTAGGAATAGACCCCGTGGAAGCGGTTCGGCCGTACGTCTCGAAGGTCATCCACGCGCAGGCGAAGGACACAGAAGTCGACCCAGCTGCCCGCACTCGCTTCAGCGTCTTCGGGAAGACACGGAAGCGCGAAAGCGAATGGGATGTGGGCTGGTGGCGGTACCGCGTCCCCGGTCGGGGCCAAGTCGACTGGCTCGCCGTCATCGATGCACTGGACGAGGGCGGATTCACCGGCCACATCGCCATCGAACACGAAGATCCCGTATGGGGTGGGACTCCTGATCGAGTGAAGCGTGGTCTGGAGATCGCCCGCGACACGCTGCGTCCGCTTGTGGGCCCTGTCAATGGTCGCGGCTGATCCTGCTCTCGAGGTCGGCGATCTCCGGACTGATCATGCCGTCGACCCGCTCGGGATCGACGAGCCGAGGCCCCGGTTCTCCTGGCAATTGCGATCAGGTCGACGTGGGGTGGTGCAGTCGGCGTACCGGCTGATCGTTCAGGAAGATGGCGGTGACCGCGGAACGCACACGGTATGGGACACCGGTTGGCTGCAGAGTGACGTTCAGCTCGGCGTTGAGTACGGCGGGAAGCCGCTGCGCAGCACGACGGGATATTCGTGGTCCGTGCAGATTCGCGACGACGTGGGGGAGGAGGCGCAGAGCGCCGTCGCAACCTTCGAGACGTCCTTTCTGCAGGAGGGCGACTGGGTCGCGAAGTGGATCGCCTGTGTCGCCAAGACCCCGACCGTGCAGTCGCCTCTCTTCCGTCGGGAGTTCACCCTGTCGGAGCGGGTGGTCCGAGGACGGATCTACGTCAGCGGACTGGGCTATCACGAGTTATGGGTGAACGGCGTACTTGTGGGGGATGCGGTTCTGGACCCGGCATGGACGGACTACCGATCTCGCATCTTCTATGTCACCCATGACGTGACGCAGCTACTACGGAAGGGGGGGAATGTCGTCGGGGTCGCGCTCGGTAACGGGTGGTTCGAACCCTTCCCCTCACCGGTCGCGAGCCAGCTGTGTCCGCAGTTCATCCTCGAGGTTCGCCTCGACCTCGCAGACGGTTCCCAGCAGGTCATCGCTACGGACGGCAGTGGAGAGTGGAAGACAACGGTCGACGGCCCCGTCGTGGATCACAGCATCTACGGTGGAACGACCTACGACGCTCGGCGCGAGATTCCTGGGTGGGCAGAACCGGGTGTGGCACACCTCAGCACCGGCGCGCGCTGGCGCTCCGCGATCATCGTGGAGGCGCCGGGAGGGCGGCTGCAGGCTCAGCCGCTTGAACCGATCAAGGTCGTGGACGTCCTCACTCCCGCAAAGGTGACACGCTTATCTGACACAACCCACGTCGTCGACTTCGGACAGAATTTCGCGGGGTGGGTTCGGATTCGTCTCGACGCGGAGCCGGACGCCGAGATCTCGCTTCGACATGCCGAGCTCCTGGACGATGACGGCCACGTCAACACCGTGAATCTTCGAAGTGCGGCCGCAACTGATCGGTTCATCGTCTCGGATGATTCGCCGCGCTGGCACGAACCGAAGTTCACGTATCACGGGTTCCGTTATGTGCAGGTCGAGGGTGCTCTGCGTTCGTTCGGCGCGGAAGACATTCTCGGACAGGTTGTGCGCAGCGACGTGTCGAAGACCGGTAGCTTCCGGTCAGACCACGACCTGCTGAACCGCCTTCACCAGAACATCGTGTGGACGGAGGCGAGCAACTTGCACGGGCTCCCGACGGACTGCCCACAACGCGACGAGCGCCTCGCGTGGCTCAACGATATGACGGTCCGCGCGGAAGAGGCTGTGCACAATTTCAACCTTGCTCGGCTCTACGGCAAGTGGTTCGGCGACATCCTCGACACGCAGGGGGCAGAGACGGGGGCCATCGCTGATACGGCCCCGCATGTTCGCTTCGGTCATCGCCCCGCCGACCCGGTCTCGAGCAGCTTCCTCCTCGTGCCGTGGCTACTTGCCATGCACTACGGAGAAACGCGTTGGATCGAACGCCATTATGAGCGTTTGGATGCCTGGGTCACCTACCTCGCGTCCCTCCGGGAGGGGGGCCTGATCCTGCAATCCGAGATCGGCGACTGGGCACCCCCCGTGGAGCAGGCTGTGGCGGGGAGTGCCGGAGCCGGCGCCGTCTCCGCCAAGACACCGGGCGGGCTCATCTCGACCTGTTTCCTCTTCCTGAACCTCGAACTCATGGCGCAATTCGCGCGCACGCTAGACAGATCAGAACACGAGACCGACTACCTTCGCGAAGCGGACCGCGTCAGGCAGAGCATCAACGAGCGGTACTTCGACCGGCACGCCGGCTCGTACGGATCAGGGAATCAGTCGTCGAATTCGATAGCTCTCTATACAGGCATCGTTCCGACCGGTTACGAAGACGCCGTCCTGGACAACCTCGTTCGCGACATTGCGGACCACGGCTACCATCTGACGACCGGGAACCTCTGCACCAAGTTCGTGATGGATGTCTTGGGTCGGGCAGGACGAACAGATGTTGCGATGCGTCTCCTCGAGCAGAGGACGTATCCGAGCTGGGGATACATGATCGATAAAGGCGCAACAACGATCTGGGAGCGCTGGGAGCACGTGACTGGCGGTCCGCTCGCTGCGATGGCCTCCCATAATCATCCGATGTACGGAGCAGTCGATTCCTGGTTCTACCGCTTCCTCGGCGGCATCTCACCCACACCCGATCGGGCCGGCTTCGGTCACTTTCTCATCGAACCTCAGCTCGCCGAGTCGGTGGGCAGCGTGGAGTGTCGTCTCGAAACGGTGCGCGGGCTGGTTGGCTCGAGCTGGACCGTTGGATCCGGCGCAACGGTGTTCGACATCGACATTCCAGCGAACAGTACAGCCTCCATCCTCCTCCCCTGCCCAGAGAAATCGACGGTCCTCGAAGGAGGTCGCGTCATCGAGGTCGGGCCACCGACCCCGCTCGATGGAGTACGAGCGGCGAGGCGGGAGGACGCCGGAATTCGACTGGAAGTAGGTTCTGGTCGCTATCGATTCGTCGTTCACAAATTGAAGGGATGAGGGGATGCGCTCAGCAAAAGACAAGCACGTCGTCGTCGGCGCGGACTTCGCGGGGTTCTCGCTCAAAGAGTCCGTGAAGAGACATCTTGAGGATCGCGGATGGACCGTAGCCGACCTCACTCCTGAGAAAGAGAATCTGCCGATGTATCACCGCGTCGGATTCCTGCTAGGCGCTCAGCTTGCGGAACGCGAATTCGAACGCGCGCTCGCCTTCTGCGGCTCCGGGATGGGCATCCACATCGCCGCCAGCAAATGTCCTCACGTTCATGCAGCGGTCTGCGAAAGCGTGGCCACCGCGAGAAGGGCGTCGACCGCAAACGGCGCAAACCTCCTAGCGATCGGCGCCTTCTTCACAGGACACCGCCTCGCGCAGGCGATGGCCGATGCCTTTCTCGAAAACGCGCTCGGAGACGGTTATGAGGAATGGGACGGGTTCTACGAGTATCACAAGCTCGGGTTCGATGAGTGTGAAGACTTCGACTACGGAGCCTTCAAGGCCAACGGCTTCCGCCTCACCAACGCAGGCGAAGTGAACCTGGGACCTGAGCCCCGCGGACTCGCCTTCTGATGGCGTTGACGAAGCGCCGCAGCGCGAGCCCAACCTCGGGCGAAACACGCCGCACCAACTGGGCGGGCAATGTGCGGTTCTCAGCGCGAAAGGTCGCGTCACCGACAAGCACCGATGAACTACAGGAGATCATCGCCGGCGCCGAAAAGGTCAAAGCAATCGGCACTGGGCACTCCTTCAGCGCGGTCGCCGACACGGACGGGCTCCAGCTCGACCTGACCCGCCTGCCGCGAATCGTGGAGCTCCACCCCGCAGCGCGTCGCGTTCGCGTGTCGGCGGGGCTTCGCTACTCGGACGTCGTCGAGATGTTCCACCGGAACGGCTTCGCGCTCGCCAACCTCCCTTCTCTCCCCGACGTATCGATGATCGGAGCAATACAAACCGCGACGCACGGTTCGGGAAAGGGGCAGCGATCTCTCGCTGACAGCGTTCACGCGATCGAAATGATACGAAGCGACGGTGAGCTCGTCCGTGTTCAGCGTGGGGACCCGGACTTTGCGGGGGTCGTCGTCGGTCTCGGTAGCCTTGGGGTCGTCACATCGATCGAGCTCAACCTCGTTGAAACCTACGACATTCGCCAGCGAGTCTATGAAGACCTGCCCCTCGAGCGTGCCCAGGAGGAGTTCGACGGGCTGATGGCGAGCGGCTACAGCGTTTCGTTGTTCCACTCGTGGAGTCGACCGAACTTTGTCGACTCACTGTTGGTTAAGCGGAAAGTCGGTGGCGTGGGACGTTTTCCGATGAGCTTTTTCGGGGCTCGTCGGGCAGCCCGCTCGCGTCATCCGGTCCGAGGCGTATCCGCTTCGACCTGCACACAACAGCTGGGGGTAGTCGGTCCTTGGTTCGACCGCCTCCCTCACTTCAGGATCGGTGGCACGGCCGCTCGCGGCGCCGAACTGCAGTCGGAGTATTTCGTTCCTCGCGCCCAATCTTCGGCAGCGCTCGAACAGCTGCGGCGTTGTGCCGCCTCCTTCCGGCAGGTGCTCCTCGTCAACGAGGTTCGGATCGTTTCTGGCGATGATCACTGGTTGTCGTACGCGTATGGGACGGACGTCACCGGCTTCCATTTCACGTGGAAGCCTGACCGCGAAGAAGTCTGGAAAGCAGTGCGAGAGATCGAACGCCACCTGGTGCCGCTCGGCGCGCGTCCGCATCTAGGAAAAATCCACAGTCTGTCAGCTGATGAGGTAACGCGACACCTGCCGATGGCCGAACCGTTTCGTTCCCTTCGCTCTCGATACGACCCCAGGGGCGCGTTCGCGAACTCAACTATTGAGTCTTTGGGTCTATAAACTCCCGTGCGTCGCCGAGTGATCTTGCCCTCGGCGACCGTGATGGCGGGCAGGTAGTCGCCATCGCGCAGTGTGTGCATCACCGCGGGTAACCCGTGAGAAAGATCCTGTCGCGATCGACGGCTGCGGGCACATTCGCCAAACCTCCGAACCCGCGTGAACACAGGCGTCGACGCCTCCGCACACTCTTGAAATGCCCCGCGGCTTGAGTTCAAATCCCACCGTCACCGCCAAAAATCCCCGATCAAGGGTAACTTTGTCTTCTATTCGATGAAGTTGAGCAAGAGCGCCGCGCACCATCCGCGGCGCTTTTCTCATTTGGCCGAGTTTCTCGCCCGTTTCGTGCTCGATCCGTGGGAAGGAATGAGGACAGATCGAATGTCCCGCTTCTCACTCGCAGAGAGGGGTGAGGACCTGCCCTCGATCGCGAAAAAGTCCCGGCCGGGGCGGATTCGAGCGAAAACCTGCGGTCGGGTTCTGCTCCTTCGTCAGTCTCTCATGCTCCTTCGGCGGGCTCCCGAGGGGGTGCCGGTGTAGCGAAGGGCTCCCTGGATCTAAACAACGGGTGCGGATCGCGTGTTCGTGGATCTTTCCTCAACGACCAGGGATCTGAGTCCGCTCATCGATCAGTGCGGTGGCCACTTCAAAGGCCGCGACTTCGGCGAAGAGTCGAGCGAGCGACGCGCTCTGCTCCGCGATCCCTCGCATCACGGCTTGGACGGCGCTCATGCCTTCGGGGGTCACCTGAACGACGACGGCGCGACGGTCCTCAGGTATGACGTCACGGAGACGGACCGCGTACCCCTTGGCGCAGAGCTGGTCGACGATGTACGAGGCAGCTGGACGAGATACCGCCAGAGATGTGGCCAGGTCGTGTGGACGGACGCCACCCATGGACGCAATCTGTACGAGGGCAGCCCGCTGGCGGGCGGCGAGGTGTCCTTGGCTTGCGGCGTCGGGCATGGTGCGTACGAGATTCACGCCGGCCTCGCACACCCGGAGAAGAAGAGGCATGGCGTCCGACGACGTATTCGACTCGAACCGCTCCTCCGCCGACGCGAGCCCGGCGCTGATCTCGTGGGCGATCTCCGCGCTGTCGAGGAAGAAGGCCACGATCGAGGTGCGCAGCACCTCCGCCCGCCGCTCACCGTCGGGGGTGAAGACGACCTCGACCGCACGCCTGTCCTTGTGGGACGGCCGTGTGGTGACGAGGCCCTCCTCGCGCATCCGGAGAAGCATCCGCGAGACGGCGCGCCGATTCATCCGCGTGATCGCTGCCAGCCGTCGGGTAGTCGGATGGGATTCGGCCGCGATCGCACTGAGCGCGACCATCGTCTCGATCTCCGCCCACCGGGAACCGAAAGCGGCGTCAAAGACCCGGGTCAGGTCATCGTTGAAACGCCCGAGGAGCCCCATCGCCCGGGCTTGCGCCGCAGCATCCATCCCTCACCTACCCCAGAGAATCCATTCAAGCAGTCCGGCATCTGCGAATGGTGTGCAGGATCGCTGGCGCGACGGTTCAAAGATGTCTTGATTTGAGTTAGCCTCATGCCGAGGCCAGGTGCCCGACCGATCGCGTCGGCGGCCGAACTGTGGGAGAGGCGCCGAAATGTCGAGAGAAGAGCACGCCCGAGAGGGCGCCCAAGCGGCGATCCCCGACGATGAGATCTTGGACGTCGCCGTGGTCATGCCCCGGGGGTCGACGTTCGCCGGAGTGGTGGGGGCGACGGCGGGAGTCGCTGCCGGCGGCAGCAATCCGACGGCGTGGGGCGTCGCCGGGGGGATCATCGGGCAACGCGTGGGTGCCGCATCTCGCGGCAGCTACCCCTCGCTCGTGCTCGCACTCTCTCCGGAGCGGCTCTACGTCCTCGGAAGGCAGAGCACCGGTCTGGTAGGCGGCTGGAAGAACCTGCACCCCGTCGCGCACATCGAGCGGAAGAACCTCGAGGTCAGCAAGCATCGACGCGGCACCGTCCTCGTCATCGGACTGACCGACACCACGACGAAGACGACGCTCGAGGTCGAAGCCCAGACCATCGGCGGTCTCGGGTTGAAGGATCTCCTGGGTGAGGTCGAACCCGATGGCTCGCGCGCGACGGACGCGAACGGAGGCGCGGCGTGATGGCCGGGAAGCGCCCCGCGGGCGTGGTGCTCATCGCCGTGCTCGCGTGGATCGGCGCAGCCCTGCAGATCATCACCGGGATCCTTGTCGTCACTCGGGTGCTCAGCCCGGATGGGGTGGGGATGGAGGCGGCGTGGATCGGGATCATCGTCGGGATCCTCTCCGCGATTGTGGCATCCTTCCTCTTCAGCGGAAGCAACGTCGCGCGCATCCTGGTGACCATCTCCTTCGCGCTCCAGCTGCTGACCGCAATTTTCGCAGTCGCGGCGAACCCCGCCAACCTGGTCGCACCGATCCTCTCGGCGATCGTCGCGATCATCGGACTCGCGCTGCTGTACACGGCCCGCGCGAACGAGTACTTCCGCAAGTGACCTGCGCCCGCCCGTCACGCCGACTCGCCTCGGTGTGACGGGCGTCTTCCGCCCCGCCATATCCAAGGAGAAACTCCATGCCCGACATCGCACAGCGCTACCGAGTCCGCCCGAGGGTGTGGATCGGCCTCGTCATCTACGTCGCTTACGTCGCGGTCGTCTTCATCGTTCAGCAGCTCTCCGGGGTGCCGTACACCGCACTGGGTGACAGCGGCGCGAACCTCTTCCTCGGTGCGGGTCTTTCCCTCATCGTGGGTGCGGTCCTCCTCGCGCTCACCACGTCACTGCTCGGATGGTGGCAGCCGGCGCTCTTCGACCGGCACCGTTCGGCGCACAAGTGGCCGATCGTCGCCGCGATCATCATGGTGGTCGCACTCGTGGTCAACCTCGCGTCCACCGATTGGGGCGCGTTCGATGTCGCATTCCTCGCGGCCGCCATCGTGCTCTTACTCGTCGGCTTCACCGAGGAGCTCGCCACCCGCGGGCTGCTCCTCGTGGGGCTGCGCAGTCGTCTCTCCGAGGTCTGGGTCTGGCTTCTCACCTCGGCCCTCTTCGGCCTCATGCACCTCGTCAACGTCCTCTCGGGTCAGGCGGTCGGACCGACGCTCCAGCAGGTCGCCCTCGCCTTCGGTGCGGGCACGATCTTCTACATCTTGCGGCGTGTGACCGGCAGCCTGATCTGGGCGATGGTCCTTCATGGGCTCTGGGACTTCTCCACATTCAGCGCCAGCCACGGAACACCCGCACCATTCGTCGTCCTCGGCGGAGTCCTGGAGATCGTCGCCATCGTCGTGGCGTTCATCGGCGTCGCCTTCGTCATCCGCGGAGCCGACGAGCGCATCAGCGCGGGGGAGGGGTCGCGCGTCTGAGAGGGCGAGGGGTGGCGAGACGTGCGCAGCTCTCGTCTGCCTGGCGTGAGAATCGACGAGTCCCTGCTGATGAGCCGGTGCGGCATCCACGAGGAAGCTCGTCACGGGGAGCTCGACCTTCCGGCGCTCCGGCTGAAGCCGTGGGAATGTCCGCGTTGCCACTCGACTAACTCGCACATCGCCGAAACCTCGAAATCCGCGTGAACACAAGTCTCGACGTCCCCGCACATCCCCGAAACGTCCGAGTCCATTAGTTCGAATCCCACCGACACCACCATAAATCCGTGGTCAGAGGCTGTTTCCGAATTTGATTCGGCGGGGTTGAGCAAGAGCGTCGCGCATCGCGTGCGACACCTTTTCGTCGCACCGGGGATCTCGGCTTTGCGCTCAGTCCGTGGGAGAGAATCGGGAAAGGTCCGGTTATCCGATTCTGGCTCGCAGAGGCGCGTACACCGTCGCCCGATCGGAGAGAGAAAGTCCCGGTCGGGCCGTTTGATCGCCGCTTCCGTGTCGGGCGAATCGACCGCGTTGGGCGAGGGCGATTCCTCTTCCCGGTGCCGTGGAGGCGGGATGCGCGGGACCAAGGGCTTCTGCGGGCGAGAAGCGCCGCGCGAAGGGCCAGAATTTGGTGCGCTAGTGGCGGGGGTGCTGCCGCCCCAGAAGGTTGCGCGCAGCGAGATTCTCCGCGTCGCCATCAGGTCACGCCAGGCCGGGGCTCCTGCGCGGACCTGCTCAGACCCTGGAATCTCTCCGTCACCTCCCATCGATCACCTCATGCACCCAGGGGCGCAGACTCCTGCGAATCGGACGGCCTGTCGGGCGGTGACGGAGCCCCGGTCTCGCGAACCGCTTTCGAGTCTTGCGGGGCAGGAGAGGGTGCCGATAACTTTATCACACATTTGAACCTTTGTTCAGATATATGAAATGCAGCGCGTGTCATTGTCGGCCTGCGGAAGGCCTGTCCGAGGGGGCGCGATGCGCTCCCACAGAGAGGTGACGCTGTGCCAGATGAGGCGAAGGCGAAGGTTGGCGTGATCGGATTGGGCGTCTATGGCGCGTTACACGCGCGGACCTACGCCGCGATGGATGGGGCGGAGCTCACGGGGGTCTGCGATCTCCGGCCTGATCGCTCCCGAGACATGGCTGCCGAGCTCGGATGCAACGGGTATACCGACGTCCAGCAGATGCTCGCCACTTGCGATCTGGATGCGGTTTCCATCGCATTGCCAGATCATCTGCATGCCGACGCCGCGATTACCGCAGCGAGGGCGGGGAAGCACGTGCTCGTTGAGAAGCCGTTGGCAACCACGGTCGACGAGTGTTTGCAGGTGATCGCGGCAGCTGAGGAGAGCGGGGTCTTCCTCATGACCGACTTCTCGCAGCGTTGGAGCCCAGTGATGCAGCTTGCCAGAAAGGCGGTCACGGAAGGCGACCTTGGTGACGTGCAGCTTGGCTACTACCGGGCGAATGACACGATCTACGTTCCGACGAAGATGCTGTCCTGGGGAGCGCAGTCGACCGTCGCCTGGTTTCTCGCGTCCCATTGTCTGGACAACCTCATGTGGCTCTTCGATGCTCGCGATGCCTACGCCGGCGGAGCAGGCGACTGCATCAGGCGCGTACGAACAGTGGCTCGGCAGTCCGTTCTCGCCGCTCGCGGCCTTGCAACTCCAGACTTCTACCTCACGACGCTTGAGTGGGAGTCGGGAATGGTGACGACGTTGGAGAACTGTTGGATTCTTCCGGAGTCGTCTCCCAGCGTCTTCGACATGAAAGTGCAGCTGATCGGATCTCGGGGGACCTTTCACATCGATGGGTCCCACAGTGGTGTCGTCGAGCAGTGGGCTGAGAAAACGTCCTACCTCGATCCGTTCGCCTACCTAGAGGTATTCGGCGAGCCTGTGGGGTTCGCGACGTCGAGCATCAGGCATTTCGTTTCATCGGTGGCAAAGGGGGTGCCACCTTCCGTCGACGGTTTCGACGGGTTGGCCGTCACTCGGCTGATTCTCGCGATGGAGAAATCGATCGCTGTCCAAGCCCCTGTGGACATCCGGAACAACCCCTTCCGGCCATGAGTGCGACGATGCCAACTGCGGAGATCGCTCCGCGCGTGGAGATGCCGATGATCGGCCTCGGGACGTGGTCGCTGAAAGACCCGTACCACTCGGTACGGACAGCTTTGGATGTCGGATATCGACACATCGATACCGCGGAGCAGTATGGCAACGAAGACCTCATAGGCAGGGCAATCGCCGACAGCGGATTGCCGAGAGAAGACGTCTTCATCACCACCAAGATCTTGTCCCGTGACGTCGATCGCGTCGATGACATCATCTCGGCGAGTCTCGCCGCCTTGCGCACCGACTATGTGGACCTTTGGCTGATCCATGATCCGCCTCCACCCGGCCTGTCCGAACGGCTTTGGGGGAGTCTGATCCGACTGCGCGAGGCAGGGTTTGCCCGCGCAATCGGCGTGAGCGAATACGGAACCAGCCAGATTGACGCCATCATCGCGTCCTCCGGTGTAACGCCTGCGGTGAATCAGGTGAGGTGGGCGCCGGCGCTCTTCGACCCCGTTCGATTGCGAGATACGACTGCCCGAGGTATTCGGCTGGAGGGCTTCAGTGGGTTGCGCCTGGCCGATCTCGATGATCTGGCCCTGGTGGCACCCGCGCAACGGCGTGGAGTCACGCCGGCACAGATACTTCTGCGATGGCACATCGACCATGGCGTCGTGGCCATTCCCAGGACGGACAGTGACCGTCGCATAGAAGAAAACCTCGATGTGTGGGGCTTCGAGCTCGATGAGGACGAACGGCGTGCAATCGATGCGCTGAGCACCGTCAGAGTGGCAGCACGGGCGTGCGGTCCTGGGTGCAGTCTGGTCGGCCGGGTGGGGACAGTGGTTGCCCCGACCGGTGTTCCCACAGGTCCCGGAGAGATCGCTGTCGAGGGCCAACTCCCTCTCATCGCCTGGTCCAGCGAGCTCATCGCAGTTGGGTCGATCGCTCGAATAGTCGGATGTCGCAGCAGCCGCTCCGTAGACGTCGTTCCCGAACCCAGGACCGACGCGGAGGCCCAGCCCTGATCGCCTGGAAACTATTGCGGCGACGACTCGTCGATGCTAGCTTTCGACAAATGTGAACCTGAGTTCAAGAACATGAACCAACCTCACACCCACACCCGAGGAGGCACCGTGAAGTTTCGTTCATCAATCGCGCTCGCCGCCGCCGCTGCAGTCGCCGTTGTTCTGGCTGGTTGCGCGAGCGGAGGCTCCGACGACACAGCCCCGACAGACGAGGCGGCCAGCTGCGAAGGTCCGCCGCAGGCGGGCGGCTCACTCACCGTCGCAAAACAGAATGAGACGTTGTCGCTCAGCCCCTACGCCACCCCCGGAGGATTCGGCGACACCGAGGCGTTGAACATGATCTTCGAGACACTGGTGCGGATGGATCCGACTGGCGCGACGCAGGACATCGTCCCCGGTGTGGCCGACGAGTGGACCGTGAGCGATGACGGGCTGACGTATACGTTCAACATCCGCGATGGAGCGACGTTCTCCAACGGGCGACCAGTCACCGCCGAGGACGTTCAGTACACCCTCGATAACTGGTCGGATCCTGAGGTCAGTCAGTGGGCTTCGTTTGCGCGCGGATACGAATCGACGACGATCGTCGATGAGTCGACCGTTCAGGTCAACATGTCCCAGCCCATCGGTGGATTCCTCTACTCGCTCGCGATGGTCACGGCCGCGATCCTGCCCGAGGCGGAGGCAGAAGAGGCCGGCGAGGCGTTCTTCGACGCGCCGATCGGCAGCGGTCCCTTCGTTCTGGACGAATGGGTGAAGGGCTCCTCGATCAGCTTCTCGAAGAACCCCGAGTATTGGGACGAAGCCGGACCGCTGCTCGACGAGATCGAGTTCCGGTTCATCACCGACGACAACAACCGCGTGCTCGCCCTGCGCTCGGGTGACGTGCAGATGGTCGACAACGTGCCGTGGTCGCAGGTCGAGGCGCTTGAAGGCGAGGCGGCGGTGACCCTCGAGGAATTCGAGATCCCCTCCTGGATCCTGCTGTCCCTCAACAACCAGCGCGGACCATTCGCCGACCAGAACGTCCGCCAAGCGTTGTCGCTGGCGATCGACCGCGAAGGCGTCAACGAGAACATCTACTTCGGCAAGGGTGAGCTACCCAACAGCATCCTGCCGCGCCTGCGGTTCGACGCCGGGGCAGACCAGATCGCGCCCACGCCTTACGACCTCGAGCAGGCCAAAGCACTTATGGCCGAGTCGGCCTACCCCGACGGCTTCGAGGCAACCCTGGAGTACCCGAGCGGCAACGCCGCCTTTGAGAGTCTCGCCGCGGTCCTTCAGGGCGCGTGGGCAGAACTGGGGGTGACGGTGGAGCTCGTACCCGGTGATCAGGCGACCCTCAGCCAGAACTTCACCGGCGGCGAATACGACATCATGCTGCCGTACTCGTTCGCGGCAAGCGACGTGCCGATTCCGGACGAGTTCGCGGAGTTCTACGCCGTACCCGGCGGCACCAACGGGTTCTTCACCTGGTGGACCGATCCTGCCATCGAGGAGATGGTGCTCGAGTTCACCGGCACCATCGACGAGGAGGAGCGCGCAGCGCTGTGGCCGCCGATCCAAGAGGCGATGCTCGAGGCCCAGCCCGCGATCAACGTGCTGAACCTGCCGCTCGTGAGCGCGCACCGTGACGGCGTCTGCGGGTTCACCACGAACCCCATCAGCCAGAGCACGTTCACGAACACCTGGGTCACCGGCTAGGAGTTCGCGCCATCGTGACACACGTCCACGAACTCCGGGGGAGGTAGGGGTTTGCTCCTCTACTTCCTCCGGAGGCTTTTGCTCAGCCTCGCGCAGCTGCTCGGTCTGGCTATCGTCGTCTTCCTCATCCTGCAGGCGGTTCCGGGTGACCCGGTCAAGATCATGCTCGGCGAACGCGCAGCACCCGAGTACGTCGAAGCGGTGCGCGAGAGTCTCGGCCTGAACGAACCCGTGCTGACACAGCTCGGGATGTACCTCGCCCGAATCTTGACCGGCGACCTCGGCGACTCGGTCACATTCGGACAGCCGATCCAGACCCTGATCGCCTCGCGCATAGAGCCCAGCGCGTACCTCATCACCTACGGCCTGCTCCTGGCCGTCGTGATCGGTTCCACGCTCGGACTTATCGCCGCCATCCGGTCGGGATCCGTGACGGATTTCTCGATGCGAATCCTGGCGACGGCGATCTTCGCCATGCCGGCTTTCTGGGTCGGACTCGTGCTCTCCCTGGTGCTCGGCATCCAGCTCGGCTGGTTTCCGGTCTCGGGATACGAATCGGGATTCCTCGGCGCGCTGCGCACCCTGACCCTGCCCGCCATGGCCATCGCTCTCTCCCTCATCGCGGTCGTGCTGCGTACGCTGCGTGCGAGCACGAAGCGCGTCCTCGACACCGAGTACGTCGAGGCCGCGCGGGCGCGCGGCTACTCCGAGGCTCGGGTGATCACCCGGCACGCGCTGCGCAACTCGGTCACCCCCACGATCTCGGTCGTCGCCGTTATCATCGGATTCCTGATCGGTGGAACCGCGGTGATCGAGCAGGTGTTCAGCATCCCCGGACTCGGCTCGCTGCTCGTCCAAGCCGTAGAGCGCCGTGACTACCCCGTCGTGCAGGTCCTCGCCCTCCTTGCCGGCGCGGTGGTCATCGTGGCAGGCCTGGTCGCGGACTTGATACAAGCCGCACTCGACCCGAGAATCAGGAGCGCGATCAGCAATGGCTGAGCCACTCGTGCGCGCCCGTCGCCGTACCTGGTCCGCGGAGACCACGGTCGGGGCATCCATCGTTGCCTTCGTTGTGATTGCGGCCGTCGTCGGGCCGCTCTTGTCGCCGTGGGATCCGAACGCTCCCGACGTTCTCGCCGCGCTCGAACCGCCGTCTCTCGAGCACTGGATGGGCACCGACTCCGCCGGCCGCGACGTTCTCACTCGATCGCTGGTCGGTGCACAGATCTCGCTGCTTGCAGGAGTCCTCATCACCGTCGCCACGGTGACGATCGGCACAATCGTCGGAGCGCTGGTCGCCTATGTAGGAGGCTGGTTTGACGCCTTCGTGTCCCGCGTCGTCGACACCGCGATCGCCATTCCCTTCATCGTCGTGGTGCTCGCCACCGTCGCGATCCTGGGCGTCGGCACGGTAAGCGTCGCGGTCGGCATGATCATCGTCGGCTGGGCCGTGTACGCGCGGATCGCGCGGGCGGAGGTGCTCTCGCTGCGAGAGCACGAGTTCATCATGGCCACACGTTCTCTCGGCTACTCTTCGCCGCGAATCATTTTCCGCCACGTGATCCCCAACGTGATCCGTCCGAGCCTCACCTTCGCCACGATGGACGTCGTCGCCGCGATGGTGGTGCTCGCAGCGATGTCCTACCTCGGCTTCGGCACACAGCCGCCCGTAGCCGATCTCGGCTCCATCATCGCCGGCGGCCAGCCCTATCTGCTGTCGGCGTGGTGGATCTCGACACTGCCTGCCGTGATCCTGATCGCCCTAGGCGTCGGGGTCGGCCTGATCGATGATGGCTTCTCCGGCCGACGGAAGGGACGGTGAGGCGCGTGGCCGACGACACCCGGGGTGCACCCCTGCTCGAGATAGCGGACCTCCGCATCGGCTTCGGCGATAAGCAGCGCGAAGCGGTCGCGGTGGTCCGCGGTGTGAGCCTGCGCCTGGAACGCGGCCGAATTCTCGGCTTGGTCGGCGAGTCCGGCTCAGGCAAGAGCCTCACCTGCCGTGCGATCATGCGGCTGCTGCCCGAGGCCGGCCATGTGCTCTCCGGGCGGATCTCCTTCGACGGTCGCAATGTTCTAGAACTGGACCGCCCCGACCTGCTCGCGTTCCGCTCCACCGAAGTGGGAATGATCTTCCAGGACCCGTTCTCGTCGCTCAACCCCACACGCCGGATTGGCTCGCAGATGGTCGAGGCGCTTCGGCTCGCGCTGCGCCTTCCCGACCGAGGGGCGACGAAACGGGCCATCGAGCTTCTCGCCGAGGTCGACATCCCGGACCCCGCCGCGAAGCTGAGGATGTACCCGCACGAACTCAGCGGAGGAATGCGACAGCGCGTGATGCTCGCCATCGCGATGGGTGCCAAACCCAGGCTGCTGATCGCGGACGAGCCTACGACGGCGTTGGACACCACCACGCAAGCGCAGATCCTGCAATTGCTGCGGAGGGTGAAGGACGACACCGAGTCTTCGATCCTGTTGGTGTCGCACGACTTCGGGGTGATCGCGGAGATGTGTGACGACGTTGCCGTGATGTACGACGGGTACGTCGTGGAATCAGGACCCGTCGAGGAGGTGTATCTGCGCCCCCAGCATCCGTACACGCGGGCACTGATCGCGGCGGTGCCGACGCTCACCGTCCCAGAGCGCGGGTACCGACGTCCCACAATCCCGGGACCGCCGCTGGGCACGACTCGCTATGACGGTGGCTGCCCCTTCACGCCGCGGTGTGCGTTTGCGCGGCCGGAGTGCCGCAACGTCTCAATGACACTGCTCCCGGTGGGTCCTGCCCACACGAGCGCCTGCCCATTCGAAGGGAGCCATCGATGACGGTGAACGCGCACGTCCTTTCGGTGCGAGGGCTGACGAAAACCTTCCGGCCGCGCGGCCTGCGCCTGCCTGGGCGGCCGCGACCGTACGGACTGAGGGCCGTCGACGACGTGTCGTTCGATCTCAGCGCCGGCGAGATCGTCGGGATCGCGGGCGAGTCGGGGAGTGGCAAGTCCACGACCGTCAAGTGTGTCGCCCGCCTCATCGACGCGGACGCTGGTGAGGTATGGCTGGACGGCCGTGACCTGATGTCGATGAAGGGCTCGCAACTGCGTGCCGCGCGCCGACTGTTGCAGGTGGTGTTCCAGGATCCGTACTCGTCGCTCAACCCTCGGATGCAGGTGGGTGACGCGATCCGCGAGGCGGGCACCACTCATGGCGTGCCCGACGCGCGCGCACCCGGGTTCGTCGCCGAGTTGCTCGACAAGGTGCGGCTGCCCGCCTCATACGCCAAGCGCATGCCGCGAGACCTCAGCGGTGGTCAGCGCCAGCGGGTCGCGATCGCCCGAGCGCTCGCACCACGCCCCAAGCTCGTCATCGCGGACGAAGCGGTCAGCGCCTTGGACGTGTCGGTGCAGACCGAGATCGTCAACCTTTTCCTAGACCTCCGCGACGAGACGGGGATTTCGGTCATCTTCGTCTCGCACCAGCTTCCTGTGCTCACCACCCTCGCTGACCGATTGATCGTGATGAAAAACGGACGCATGGTCGAGACCGGCGACACCCGGGCGGTGCTCGCCGATCCTCAGCATGAGTACACCCGGGCACTGCTCACCGCGTATCCCGATCCGCACGCATCGCTCGTGCGGCGAGGCTTCGCCCCTGCGCTGCCGGGCGAGGAAGGGGCCATCGATGATTGACGAGGACGGAGTGCTCCGGCTTGCGGTCTGGGGTGCCGGAATCATGGGTGAGCGCGTGGCGCGCGCCGCCTCGTCGCTTGATGGTGTGACGGTCGTGGCCGTCGTGGACCGCGAGGGGGAACGAGCTCGATCTGTGGGGGACCGGATTGGCGCGCGCGCCTTCACCGATCTTGCGCGCGCCTGCGAGAGCACGGGTGCCAGCGCGGTGTACATCGGGCTGCCCAATGCCGCGCACCGGGACGCTTGCGTGGAGGCCGCCGTGCAGCGACTTCACGTACTCGTCGACAAGCCCCTCACTGCGACGTCGGCGGAGGCTGACGATGTGGTTCGCGCCGCGCGCCACGCTGGGGGCTTCTGGATGACAGGGTTCAGCTATCGGTTCCGGGGCGAGTGGCAACGCGCCCGCGACGTCATCCGCTCCGGGGCCATCGGGGAGCCGTACTTCGTCTCCGACACCGTGGTCGAGGCGTTCCGGTCAGCACCGGCGTGGTACTGGAACCGCAGCGCAGGCGGTGGGGTGATACAGCTGCAGAGTCACCACGTGTTCGATCGATGGGAGTGGCTGTTCGACCGCGATGTCACCGGCCTCTGCGCCCAAAGTATTGCGCCGGACGGACACGACGCGGAGTTGTCGGCGGTAATCGCGGCGCGACTTGGACAAGCGCTCGTGGCATCGTCCGCCCTCTCGTTCGGCGTCGGCTACGACGCCCCGCCCCGGGTGGCGCTCACCGTCCAGGGCACCCACGGCGTGCTCGAGCTCGACGAGTCGCGGCGACTGATCGTCACGACCGATGCCGGGACCACCGAAGAGTCATTCCACGATGACTGGCTCGTCGCCGAACTTGCCGCCTTCGCCGCCGGCACGCGCGGAAATGACTCAGGCCTGCCTGGACTTGCAGCGGGGCGGCGGGCGGCGCTGCTCGCAGAGGCCGCCGTTGCATCAGCGGAGGGTGGCGGCTGGATCTCCACCGTGGCCGACAGGGGGTGGCGATGACCCCCGACACCTATTCGATCCGGGCGGAGCGTGCGGGGGTACTCGCGACACCGGGGTGGGCCATCATGCTCGGCGAGAACGACAGCACACTCCACGACTTGCACTTCTACGTGTGGATCGTCACCGATGGCACCACAATCGGCCTCATCGACACCGGTCTGCCGCCGGATCGCGCCGACTCTGATGCGCTCAGCGCGACCAATCGCGCCTTCGGGGACACGACCGGATTCCGTTCGATGCGCACGCTGGCGCAGATCCTCGAGGACGCGCGAATCGACCCTGCCGATATCGCATTCGTCGCCCTCACGCAGACCGTCACGTACCACACCGGTGGCCTTGACGCGGCGCTCCTGCCGAACGCCACCTTCTATCTGGCGCGCGCCGGAGTCGACGAGTTCCTGGGCGACCCCCCGGGCCATCCGGCACCCGAGTTCTACTTCACCGCGGCCTCATGGGACAGCCTGCGCATCTTGGCGATTGAGGGTCGGCTGCGCCTTGTCGCGGATGCCGAGCAGATCCGCCCGGGGATACGGTTCGAGGTGACCGGGGGCCACCACCCCGGTTCGGCCGGGGTGCTCGTGTCGACCCCCCAAGGGCTGGTGGGAATCCTTGAGACCGCGTTCTTCGCACGCAATCTCGAGACCGGCCGCCCGATCGGCATCGCCGAGAACGCCGCCGCCGCACGGCGGGCGATGGCGTCCTTCCTTGCGCGGTGCGACGACGTGGCCGCAATCCACGACCCTGGTAATGCTGAGCGGTTTCGGGCGGTGGTGCGATGAGCGCGGCTGATCAGGACGCTGCGCCCGTGGTGCTGCGAGGCGGCACGGTGCACGATCCGGCTACCGGACGCGCGCGCGTGACCGACGTTCGACTCGAGGGTGGGGTGATCGCGACGGGGGACGCACAGCCCGGCGACCGCGTGATCGATGTGACCGGGCGAATCGTGTCGCCCGGCCTCGTTGACCTGCACACCCACATCTTCGCCGGCCAGGATCTCGGCGTCGACGCCGACGGTGTCGCCTTCCCCTCCGGTACGACGACCATGATCGACACCGGCAGTGCCGGGGCGCACCTCATCGGAGCATTCCGCGCATCGACTTTGGAGCGTTCGACGGTCGGCATCCGCGCTTTCTTGAACATCGCGACGATTGGTGCGACGAGCATCCTCCTCGGCGGGGAGCTGCGCGCGCCGTGGTACGTCTCGGAGGAAGAGGCAGTCGCGGCGATCGACGCGCACCGCGACTTTGTGGTCGGCGTGAAGGTACGCGCGTCCGCGGACGTGGGCGGCGAGCACGCTCTCCCCGCACTCGCCGCCGCGCGGCGGGTCGCCGACCGCGTGGGCCTGCCGCTCATGGTCCACCTCGGTCCGCCACCGGTCGGCGTAGACGAGATCGCCGATTCGCTCCGTGAGGGTGACATCCTGACCCATGCCTTCACGGGGTGGCCCGGCAACGCTGTCGTCGACGACGACGGCCGGACGCGACCATCGGTAGCGCGGGCCCGCCAACGCGGGGTGCTTCTGGACATCGGGCACGGCGCATCCGGCTTCAGCCTGGAAGTCGCGCGCAGGATGCTCGCCGCCGGTCAGCCTCCCGACACCATCAGCACCGACCTCCACGCGTACTCGAGCAAGACTGTCGGAGACCTGCCGCAGGTGATGTCGAGGTTCCTCGCGCTCGGGATGCCGCTCGGCGACGTGCTACGTTGCACGACGGTCACCCCAGCACGCGCGGTCGGCCTCGCCGTAGGGGAGCTGACGCCAGGATCGCGAGCAGATGTCACCGTGCTCGAGCTCGTCGACGCCGACGTCGAGTACGCCGACGGCTTCGGCGCGACCATCCGGGCGTCACGCGAACTCCGGGCGGTACAGACCTTCCTCGGCGGACAGCAGGTCTACGAGCGGGGGTCGGCATGATCCACTCCGTGGTCGTGGGCGGCGGCATCATGGGCAGCGGGATCGCGATCGCGCTGGCCCGAGCCGGACACGCCGTGTCCGTCGTCGAACCCAACGAGTGCGCGCGTGCACGGCTGAACACGGGCTTCGCGGAGCATCGGTGGCCTTCGCCCGAGCTGGTGCCGTCGGTCGGCGCCGACCTCCAAGCGTCGGCCGCGGCCGATTTGGTCATCGAGGCGGCACCCGAACACGCAGAGCTGAAGCGGGCCCTGTGGCGGCGGATCGGAACCGTTGCCCCGGAGACCGCGATCCTCGCGACCAATACATCGTCGCTCGACGTCGACGACCTTGCCGCGTGCGTACCCAATCCCGCCCGCGTGCTCGCCACCCACTGGTTCAATCCCGCCTATGAGATTCCGTGCGTCGAGGTCGCTCCAGGGCACCTGACCTCCTCCGCGGTGGTGCAGCACGTGATGGAGATACTCGCCGCGGCCGGCAAACGTCCCGTCGTGGTGGGCAACACCGCCGGTTTCGTGGCGAATCGGATTCAGTTCGCGGCGATCCGGGAAGCAATGCTCTGTGTGCAGGAGGGGGCGTCTCCGGCAGACGTGGACGAGATTGTGCGGTCATCCTTCGCGCCGCGCCTGGCCGCGCTGGGGCCGCTTGCAAATGCGGATCTCGGCGGTCTCGACACGTATCTCGCAATCTTCGACGTGTTGCGACGTGCGCACGGCGCTCGCTTCGAGGCGCCTGCAATGCTCGTCGATCTTGTGGCAGAGGGGCGGGTCGGCACGAAGGCCAACGCGGGAGTTTTTGACTACACGCCGCAAAGCGCTCGCGCTCTCGCCATGCTCCGCGACGATCGGATATCCCGCGTCCTCGGCGCGATCCGCAATGAACAGGGAACATAGATGTTTCGGATATATGAAATACTATTCACGGTTATGAATGGGGAGGTGGGTCCGTGCGTGCGCTGAGGCTCGAGGAGATCGGCCGGCTGAGTCTGGTCGAATTGGACGAGGTGTCGCCGGCACCCGGAGAGGTCGTGGTCGAGACGATCGCTACCGGCATCTGCGGGTCCGACATCCATGGCTACACCGGCCACAATGGCCGACGGGTTCCCGGCCAGATCATGGGTCACGAGACCGTGGGGCGGATCGCCGCGGTGGGTGCCGACGTCTCGCGCGACCGCTACCGCGTCGGGGCTCTCGTCACGGTCAACCCCGTCGTCGTGCCACCCGAGCGCGTGCGGGCGTTCGAGGGCCGGGAGCAGCACGATCCCCGGCGACGGGTGATCGGTGTCGACCCGGCGTTCGTCTCCGCGTTCGCCGAGCGATACGCCGTTCCTGTGACGAACGTCGTTGTGCTGCCGGAACTGGCCAACCCCCTGCACGCGGCACTGATCGAACCTCTCGCCGTCGCCATCCACGCCGTCCACCGGGTGGGGGGCGTCGAGGGGCAGGCGGTCCTCGTCATCGGCGGCGGCCCGATCGGGCAGTCCTGTGTGCTCGCCGCCATCCGCGACGGCGCCGAGCGCGTCTTCGTGTCGGAGCCCAACGAGGCCCGCCGCTCGATCTGTTCGTCGCTTGGAGCCGAAGTCATCGATCCGAGCGGCGCCGACGTGCCGCAGTCCGTGAGCGAACTCACGGGCGGACTCGGCGCCGACGTCGCGATCGACGCGGTCGGGAACACCGCGACGATTTCGGACGCGCTGCGTTCGACCATGCTGGGCGGGCGGGTGTGCCTTGTCGGGATGGCCCAACCGAACGTGGCACTCGACGCCTATCGCATCAGCACTGACGAACGCGTGCTCGTGGGGAGCTTCACCTACCCGGCCAAGACCTTCGAGGAGGCGGCAGCCTGGGTGTCGGAGGGAACGGTCGACCTTAACGTGCTGGTCAGCGACGTCGTGGCACCTGAGTTCGCTGACGCCGCATTCGCACGACTGGCCCGAACTCTCGATGTCGCAGGCAAGGTGCTGATCCGCTTTGCTCCGGACGGCGCGGAGACGGGTTCGGACGCTGGAGCGGCAGCCCCTCTCCGCGCAGCTGCGGACGCATCATGAGCGCCGGGGCTCAGCGGGGAGGGGACGAAGGGGGGATCTTCGCGAGCATCGGTGTGCGTCGCGTCGTCAACGGCGTAGGGCCGGCAACCCGGCTAGGGGGCGTCGCATTGCACCCTTCCGTCGTCGCGGCGATGACAGACGCCACCCACTACCCGGTCCGGATGGACGAGTTGGAGCGGTCCGCAGGGCGCGAGCTGGCCAGGATGCTGGGAGTCGAGAGCGCGTATGTCACCTCCGGCGCGTCGGCCGCACTTACTCTTGCGACCGCGGCCATCATCGCGGGCGAGGACGCGGCCAAGATCGACGCGCTCCCCCGCGTTGAGGGCGTCCCGCGCGACATAGTCGTGCTTGCCGCGCACCGCGATCCCTATGACCGCGCGCTGGAGGCAGCCGGAGCCCGGCTGCGGGTGGTGGGCTACCCCGCCACGACGCACCTCGGCGAGGTGGACCGCGCCCTTGACGACGAGACAGCGGGCGTGCTCTACCGGCCCGGCCGCCCCGGCGATCATCCCCCACTGTCCGCCATCTGCGAACTCGCCGCGCGCCGCGGCATACCCGTCCTCATTGACGGCGCGCTCTACGCGCCCCCGCTCGAAAACCTGCACCGGTGGATGGATGCGGGCGCCGCGCTCGTGGCTCTGAGTGGCGGCAAGCACTTCCGTGGCCCGCAGGCCAGCGGCATCCTGTGCGGACACGCGGGACTTGTCGATCTGGTCGCGTTGCAGCACCAAGACATGGATGAGCGGGAGGCGACCTGGATCCGCGGAGCCCGCAGCACCACACCGCTCACCCCGCCCCGGCAAGGCATCGGGCGCGCAATGAAGGTCGGGCGTGAGCAGATCGCCGGACTCATCGCCGCCGTAACCCGATACGTCGAGGCGCCCGGGGCAGACGACGAACCCGGCATCCGCGAGCTCCAACAGCTGCGCGCACTGCTTCAACCGGGCACCATCCCAGTGATCTGGCACGAAACCTCTGTGCTGGGCGTGCCCGTACTCGAACTGGATCTGGCCGCTGCGGGACTCGACGCCGACTCGTTCGTGACCGCCCTCCGCGAGCGGGACCAACCCATTTTCCTCGAGGAATCAGAGGCATGGCGGGGGGTGCTCCAGGTCAACCCGATGGGGCTGACACACGGCGACGGACGGACGATCGCGGAAGCGGTCACCGCAGCCGCCCGGGCGCTGCGTGGCACAGAAGGAGAGCATCAGTGAAGCTCATGCGAACTGGCGAGCCCGGATACGAACGCGCGACAGTCAGCGCGGACGGCGTGATGTGGTTCGACGCCACCGCCGTCGTCGACGACATCGATCCCGGGTTCTTCGCCGGCGATGGGCTGCAACGGCTTCGCTCCGCGCTGGATGCGGGGACGTTGCGGCCCGTGGCGACCGACGGCGTCCGGATCGGTCCCGCGCTTGGATCGCCGACGTCGATCGTCTGCATCGGGATGAACTATGCCGCGCATGCCGCGGAGTCCGGGTCGTCCCCGCCCGACGAGCTCGTGATCTTCTTCAAGAAGACGAACACAGTGTGCGGCCCCCACGAGCCCATCGTTCCGACCGACGCACGCTCGACCATCGATTGGGAAGTCGAGTTGGGCGTGGTGATCGGAGCACCGCTGCACGGCCGTGTCAGCCCCGCGGAGGCGATGTCGGCGATCGCCGGCTATGTGCTCGCCGACGATCTCAGCGACCGGTGGCTGCAGATCGAACGCTCCGGCGGCCAGTGGTCGAAGGGAAAGAGTTTCCCGGGATCGTGCGCGCTCGGCCCGTGGATCGCTACGGCGGACGAGATCGCCGACCCGCAATCGCTGCGCATGCGTTCATGGGTCAATGGCCAGCCGCGACAGGATTCCACGACAGCCGACATGGTGTTCCCTGTCGCGCAGATCCTCACCGAGCTCGCTCGGGTGATGGCGCTCGAGCCGGGCGATCTCATCCTCACCGGCACTCCCGAGGGTGTCGCGCTCTCCGGCCGATTTCCCTACCTCTCGTCCGGCGACACCGTCCGGATGACTATCGACGGACTCGGCGAGATCGAGCACACCGTCGCTCCCTTCCCGACCGAGGAGGTCACGGCATGAACGACATCGTTGGACACACCGATCGGGCGCCGCGGCCTGCCGGACCCTATTCGCAGAGCCGTCGGAGGGGCTCTGTGGTCGCGTGCGCGGGCCAGGCGGGGATCCGCGCCGACGGTAGCGTCGCGGAGGGCTTCGTGCTCCAGTTCCGGCAAACTCTCGAGAACCTTCGAGAGACGCTGGCAGCGTCAGGCGCCGACCTGACGGACGTCATCCAGGTGCGTGTATTCCTTACCGATCCCGCCCAGTTCGCCGAGATGAATGAGGTCTACGCGGATTTCTTCACTGATCCGCTGCCTGTGCGTACGACGGTGACAGTCACGCTACCCGCCCCGCTGCTGGTCGAGGCAGACCTGCTTGCGGTCGTAGCGGACTGACGGCGTGAAGATGGGCGGTGCGACAATGTGCAGCGGTCAGTTCACGAACGCAGGGGAGGTCGGCGATGAGTGATCAGGGGCAGAACGTCAAGTCAGCCCAGCGCACCCTCGAACTCCTCGAGGTCGTGGCGCGGCATCCGAATGGCGTGACCTTCGTCGAGCTCGCAGAGCAGTTGCCGTATCCGAAGAGCAGCCTGCACGGGCTGCTGCACACGGTCGTGGCGATGAAGTGGCTGACGCTCGACCCCGACGATCGCCGGTACTCCATCGGTGTGCGTCCCTGGGAGGTCGGCCAGGCGTTCCGCCGCAGCCGTGACATCGTCATCCGGGCGCGACGCTACCTGCGCGAAGCGAACGAGGCGCTCGACGAGACCGTACAGCTCGGCATCTTGGACGACCTCGACGTGGTTTATCTCGACAAAGTGGAGGGCACAAAGCCATTGCGGCTCGTCTCCAACGTCGGTAGCCGGCTTCCCGCCTACGTGACCGGTATCGGGAAGGCGCTGCTCAGTGGACTGCCCGACCGCGTCCTGCGGGAGCGATTCGCGGGCCAGGAGTTGCCCGGTTACACCTCGCGGACGATCACCTCCGGCGACCGGCTCATCGAAGTGCTCGCGGAGGTGCGGCGTCAGGGCTACGCCACCGACGACGGCGAGTACTCGCACGGCGTGTACTGCGTCGCCCTTCCGATCATGAACCGGCAGCGCCAGGTTGCCGCGGCCCTGAGCTTCTCGGTGCCCAAAGCTCGGGTGGACAACGGTGAGGTGAGCAGCGATCGCATGATCGAGGTGCTTCGCGTCGCGTCTCACGCGATCTCGCGCGCCCTCGACACGGCATCGTCAGCCGGGGAAGCTCCACGTCTCGCGGAGGGGAGGGCGGAATGACCACGGGACGCGTAACCACGGTTCTCGGCGACGTCGAACCTGAGCAGCTCGGGTTCACCCTGACGCACGACCACATCCTCGTGGACGGTTGGGGCCTCCGCCAGCTCTACGAGGCGATTCTCGACGACGAGCAGATCGCCCTTGCCGAGCTCGTGCGCTTTCGCGAGGCCGGCGGCGGCACCGTGTGCGACCCCACCAACGTGGGGCTGGGGCGCGACCCCGAAGCACTCGCCCGGTTGAGCCGGGGATCCGGAGTCCACATCGTCATGGGCGCCGGCTGGTATCGCGAAGTGGTCTACCCGCCTGCGATTACGACGACTTCCACCTCCGAGCTCGCCGCGGTCCTCGTGAGAGAGATCACCGAGGGAGTGGGTGAGACCGGGATCCGGCCAGGGTTCATCGGCGAGATCGGCACCGAGCGCGGACACATCACGCCGCACCAGGAGCGCGTGTTCCGCGCGGCCGGCCGTGCACACGCCGAGACGGGCGTGCCGATCCTCACCCACACCACCCACTGGGGCGAACTAGCCCTCGAGCAGCTGGATTTGCTCGCGGAGGAGGGCGTGGACCCGGGGGCGGTCATCGTCTCGCACCTCGGCGACCGCAAAGGCGTCGAGCACATGCTGCCGATCGCCGAGCGTGGCGCGTGGATCAACATCGACAATCTTGCCTTCGTGCAGGGGTACGCACCGCTCTCCTTCCGGATCGACAACATCGTCGAGATGTGCCAGCGCGGCCTGGCGGAGCGGGTGATGCTCTCCAACGACATCTGCGAACTCGGTCAGCTCGCCGCGTACGGTGGCGTCGGGTATGACAACGTCCTGACCAACGTCATCCCATTGCTGCGAGAGCGGGGTTTGTCTGACTCGGACATTCATCAAATGACCGTGCTGAACCCTGCTCGCGCCTTCGTGTTCCGCTGAGCGCACCGTGCACGACCACCGCCTCGATTCGTGTCCACGGTGCGTACACGCGCGCGGGACTGCCGGTGAGTGACGAAGTGACTTCCGAGGAGCGACTGCAAGAGATTTTCGTTGCGCTTGGGAGCGTCAAGCGGCTCCTGATTCTTCGATTGTTGGCAGAAGCGGTTACAGGTCGGACCAGGTCGCTTGCCGCCGGCTTGACCATCAGTGAGGTCGCGACCGCTGTGGAGATCACTCGTTTCGCAGCCTCGCATCACCTGAAGATCCTCCGGGCGGCCGGGGTCGTGAAGGCTACCCGCGATCGGCAAAGTCTCCGCCACGAGCTGGAAATCAACACCTTCCTCAGTATTGACGAGTGGCTGCTTCCTCTTCTGCAGTCGGTCGAGACACAAGTGGAGCGCTGAGTGTCGGTCGAACGGACGACAGCTGCGTGCCGATCGAGGAAGGACCCATATAGGACGAACCGATTCGTATCGGTCCCGTCGGAGCGGGCGGAATCGCTTGCGCCCATGTCGCCGGACACCGACGCAACCTCGATACGGTGACGTTCGACGCGGTCGCGGATCCCGTCGCCGAGAGCTCATGGAGGCCGGCTACCCACCCGCTTTCACCTACTGCAGCATTTGGCGGGCGGTGCGCCGGCGCAGGTCGCCGCGATGCTGACCCGGCGTCGCCTGCAGTTCACGGACGCGAAGGACCCGGCCCAGGTGCTCGTCCGCTCAACAATGGCGTGGTCGGCCACGTGACGACGAGCTGGGCGTACGGCCCCTGTAATCTTCGCGGCCCACACCTCGCGGAGCCGCCGGCGTTCGAGGACCTGGACGCGGGGGCAGTCCTCGTCCGCTACGACTGCAAGATACCCGAGGGCGTGTTCGACGGCGCGGTTGCAGCAGCCCTCGTCGTCGGAGAGATCCGCGACCGGGCGTGGCTCGAAGTGGATGGAATGAGGGTCGCGCAGTTGTCCCGCGCGGATGGTGACCGCGCCGCAGTGCTTCCCCCGGTGCGCGCACTCACGGTCATCGTCGAGGACGAAGGCAGGATCAACTATGGCCCGTCGATCGGTGAGACCAAGGGCATCGCCGGCGGGGTCCTGATCTCGGGAGAGCCGCTGACGGGGTGGCAGGCGCAGCCTATCGATCTGCAGGGTCTCGCCGAGACGATCGCGCGCGCTCCGGTCGGCCCAGCCACGGGAAGGGCCGGGCTCCGCGGCTCCTTCACGCTTCAGGCCCCGACGGATCTGCACCTCGACACGGTCACACTTGGAACGGGCTTTGCTGTCCTGAACGGATACGTCCTCGGAAGGTACTCGAGGCGCAGGCCTCAGCCGACCCTCTTCGTGCCCGCACCGCTCACACGAGCAGGCGTGAACGAACTCATCCTGATCGAGATGAACCAGATCATCGAGCCCGTCGTGTCATTTCGTCGCCAGCGCCGATCTTGGCCCTGTCGAGGAGTAGGGGCTACGTAGGGTTGTCGGATCGGCGTCTGACACTCTGGGGGAGATCATGAAGATGCATTACATCGGTACGGTCCTTCTCGGCTGCGGCTTCGCGATGCTCGTCGGAGTGGTTCTGCTCTTGGACCCGGCCGCGCCGGACGCGAACATCGGGGCGGGAATCCTTGCGATGGTCGGGGTTCCGCTCGGCACGCTCGGCCTGCTGATGATCATCGCGCACGCCTCATTCCGGGTCTTCAAAAAGGTCCGGACCTAGATCGCGGCGCGCGCGGCGATGCCGCGTCAGCGCCCCTGCAGGATGCCCACAAGGGCGGCGCCGACATCGTGAGATTCGTCGCCCATCCGCGAGGCGTTGGCGCGTTCGAGGGCCGCAGAGACCCGCCGACGGTTCGCCAACGCGGAGTGAGACTCTGAAGCACAAGCCTCTAGGTTGAGTTCCTGCGACTATCGCAGTTCCCTTTCATCCACGTCTCGAACACGATCGTCGCTGCAGAGGCGGGCGCGATGACGCCTGCTCTCACCTGCTCCCACCCGAGGTACGTCAGGGTCAAGAATGACTCGGCTATCCAGCGGGCAGGGTGGTCGCCACGGAAAACGCCGCGACTCTGCCCCCGGCTGACGGCGTCGAGAAGCGGGGCGTCGAGCTCCGTCGTGACGGTCACGGGTGGGCCGTCCGCGGCGTCGTCGATGAGACCCGACCGCAGGAGCACCGCTACGTGTGCGCCAAGGGGGATCAGTTGCTCGGCAAGCCGGATGAACCGAGTAGTCGATGCATCCGCGGTTTCGTCCGTCTCGAAGGCCGAGGCGAGGTCTGCAGCGATGTAGGCATCGGAGAATCGGCCGGTCGCAGAGTCAGCGACCGCTTCCAGAACGTCCTCCCGGGTAGGGAATCGCCGGTGCAAGGTCGTCCTGCTCACGCCCACGGCAGAGGCGAGATCGCCGAGCGAGGACCGTGGACGCTCGACAAGAGCGGCAGCAAGTGCATCGATGAGTTCGTTTCTGTCCACGTTCCCACTCTACCCGGGGGCGAAACAATTGTGTACCGTATGGAACATGAATGTTTCAGCACCGCAGTCGAGCGCATCTCGGCAACTGCTGCCCGACGCGCTTCGCGGCTTCGCGCTGGCGGGCATCGTCGTGGTCAATGCTCCCTTTCTCGCGGTGTCGAACGACGGCCTCTACGGCGATCTGAGCTCCCCGCTCGATCAGATCGCCGCATTTCTCGTCGTGATGCTGGCGCAGGGGAAGTTCTATCTCCTGTTCGCCTTTCTCTTCGGCTACAGCGCGCACCTCATGATGCCCGCCGCGCGGGATCGATCGGAGGATTTCAGACGGCAACGGACTCGATTCCTGCGGCGTCTTCTCGGGCTTTTCGTTCTTGGCGCCATCCACGCCGTGTTCATCTTCATCGGCGACATCCTCATGGGCTACGCCGTCATCGGGCTGGCGCTGGTGCTGCTGATCTCCCGCTCCTCGCGAGCGATACTCATCGCCGCCATCTGCGTCTGCAGTGCCGGGTTGATCATTCTCAGCGCCCTGATGGCCTTCGCTTCGAGCTCGGCCCCAGCAACGGGAGGATTCGTCGGTGATGCGAGCGCCCTCGATGCCGCACTCCGCGGGGGATTCCTCGAGGGAGCCGCAGGTCGCCTGCAAGCCCTCCCCGACGCGCTCGCCTTTCAGGCGATCGTCAATCTCCCCCTCGCGCTGGGGATGTTCCTCCTCGGTCTCGTCGCCGCCCGCGCGGGCATTCTCGCCACGCCCGAGCGTTTTCCGCGCCTATGGCGCCGGCTCAAGATCGCCGCGGTCACGCTCGGCGTACCCGGAGGGATCGTCGCCGGATGGTTGGTTGTCTTCGGAGACGGCAGTGAGCTCACCGCGACCGCGAGCATCGCCATCGGCTTCGGGACGGCACCGGCGTTGGCCGCAGGGTACCTGGCCGTGGCGGCCTCAGCATCGTCGCGTGTGCTGTCTCTCGCGGCGCCGGCGGGACGGATGTCGCTCACCGGCTACCTCGGTGAGTCGGTCGTGTTCGCGGCCATCTTCTGTGGATGGGGTCTCGGGCTCTTCGGCGAGGTTCCTGTGTGGGCGGCAGTGCTCATAGGCCTCGCGGTGTGGGTGATGATCGATGTCTTGTCCCGATGGTGGCTGCACGTCTTCCGCTACGGCCCTCTGGAATGGCTCCTTCGAATGTGGTCCCGTGGTCAGCCTGTCGAGCTCATGCGGTCACCCGGCAGCGCAAGGCGAGGGAATGGTCGCTGAGAGTTCCGGGCCCCACCTGAACGTGGACGCGCTCGGCTGGACGTGCTGCGCGCGCGTCACGTGATCGCGTCGAAGAACACCGTGACGTCGCGAGCGAATCCTGCCGGGTCCTCCCAGGCCCCGAAGTGCCCGCCGCGCGGCATGGTCGTCCAGTGCGCGACAGTGAAGAAGCGCTCTGCGTACGACCGCGGCGGGTGAGCGATGTCTTTCGGGAAGATCGTGAACCCCGTGGGCACGGTGACCCGGCGAGCGGGGTCGCCGGGATGGAGGGCGGCGTCCCGGTAGTAGCGGATGGCGGACCCGGCCGTGCGTGTCACCCAGTACACCATGGCGTTGTCGATCAGCTCATCGGGCGAGAAGACGGTCCACACATCGCCGGCGCAGTCGCTCCACGCGTGGAACTTCTCGAGGAACCATGCGGCAAGTCCCACCGGGGAATCCTCGAGGGCGTAAGCGAGCGTCTGAGGTTTGGTGCGGTGGAGGGCGGCGTACGCGCCTTCGCTCACGCTCCACGCTGTCATCGCATCAAGGAAGGCCTGTTCGTCCGGGGTCGCCGTGGACGCGTCGAATGCATAGCGGTGCCAGTAGGGCACGTCCACGAGGTGAAGCCCCACGACGTGCTCCGGATGGCGCAGCGCGATTTCTTCAGCGATCGCGCTGCCGATGTCCCCGCCATGGACCCCGAACGACGGCAGGTCGATCCTCGCCATGAGAGCAGCGAGCAGGTCGGCTATCTGTCCGGGACCGTAGCCGGGATGCGGCGGGCGGTCGGAGAACCCATAGCCCGGGATGCTCGGGATGACGAGCTCGAACCGTTCAGCAAGAAGGGGAATGGACTTCTCGAAGCGCAGCGGACTATCGGGCCACCCATGGAGCAACAGGAGGGGAGTAGCCCCGCGCGTTCCTGCGCGGATGAAGTGGACGTTGAGACCGTCGATTCTCTCGTGACCGTGATCGTACGCGTTGATGCGCTCCTCCGTCGCGCGCCAGTCGTAGCCGTTTCGCCACCTGTCGACAAGTGCCTCGAGGGGGGAGACAGGAGTGCCCCACGACCAGTCGTCGACGACCGCATCCGGCCATCGGGTGCTGTCCAGCCTCCCACGCAGGTCGTGGAGAACGGACTCAGGTACGTGAAGCGGAGGTTTCATGGTGGATGCCGATCCTGCCCGAGAGAACGCCTTGACGGAAGATACCCCGAGCCGAAGACTCCCGCGAATACGGAGAGCCTCGACCTCGACGTGGGTCGGTTCAGGGCGCGCCGACGAGTGCGTGCTCAGCGGCCGTCGCCATCGCGTCGGACACGACGATCCGCGGAGTTCACGCCACGTCCGGCGGAGCGGAGGCGACGGGGCCGGTGAGCGTGATCGGTCCACCGACAGCGCTCATGATCTGATTCCCGCCGGCTTCCTTCGCCCGGTACATCGCCGTGTCGGCCGTACGGATGAGCTGCTCGGCGGTCGAAGGGCTTCCTGCCGGCGCGGTGGCGATGCCGATACTCGCTCCGAAAACCCGCCCGGTCGCGCCATCATGCAACAGTGCGAGCACCCTTCGGGCGATGGCCTGGGCGGCGGAGACGTCCGCCGTCGGACAGACGATCACGAACTCGTCGCCACCATAGCGCGCGACCAGATCCTGCATCCGAACAGCGGCGAGGAGGCGACGGCCTGCTTCGCGAAGCATCCGGTCGCCGGCGTGGTGGCCGAGGCGGTCGTTGACCTCTTTGAACCGGTCGAGGTCGACGAAGAGGACCGCGCATGCGGTCTGGCCGACGATGGCTCGCAGCTGGTCCTCGAGATGGCGCCGGTTGGGAAGGCCGGTGACGTCGTCGTGGGTGGCGGCGAAGGCAAGCCGGGTTTGGAGCCGCAGCGTCGCGAGGGCCTGGGCCGCCTGTCCGGCGAGGGCCTCGGCGAGCGGTGCCGCCTCGTGGTCGAAGGTGCGCTCGTGTCGGAACCAGGCGATGAAGGCCCCGAAGTCCATTTCCTCGTGATGCAGGGGCGTCGCGATGAGCGCGTGCACCCCCGCTGCCCGCATCGCCGGCGCCAGGCCTGGGTGGAGGCTCTCGCCTTCGTCCGGCCCGGACAGCGCGAGGGTCCGTCGTGGCGCGCTGACGAGCGCGATGAGTGACTCGGAGTCGATCTCCCCGTTGAAAGGGTCGTGTCCGGCGACGAGGGTGGTTCGACCGTCCGGATGATGCAGGTAGACCGCCGCGTGCTCCGCGTTGTAGGCACGCCCCGCGGTGTCGGCGAGGATGGTGGCGAGTCGATCCTCGCTCGTGGCTGTGGAGAAGGCGACGGAGGAGTCCATGAGCAACTGCAGGCGTGTGCTCGTGCGGTCGGCCAGATCGTGATCGCGCCGGAGGTCGCGCAGCGCACGCCACCTCGCGGATGCCTCCAGGAGCAGAAGCGTCTGTCCTTCTCGGCTGTGCTCTCGAGAGACGATGACGGCGCGACCGGGGTCTCGCCGGTCGAGCATCATCCACGGACCAGGACCCCGTCCGTCGGGAAAGAAATCGTCGTGTGCGTAGGTCAGCACGTCATCGAGGGCCAGGCCCACCAGCTCTTTCCGAGATCGACTGATCCACTCCGCGAACCAGTCGTTCACCGATGCGATGACTCCACTCGCATGGAGGTGCACCACACCTGCCGGAAGCGCATCACCGTCGTTCACCGCTCGCTCCCGTTCCGCGACGCGCAGGCGTCATGTGGACACGGATCGGCGCCCTTGTTCTCCGCGAAGCGCCTCGAATGTAGCATGGGGCTCACACCGTCGAGGTGGCGACCGGGCCGCGCTCAGGGCTGCAGGCGCGCGACGCTCCATGCCTCGTCGCCCGTGCGTGTGAACACGATACGGTCGTGCAGGCGCGACGTGCGGCCCTGCCAGTACTCGATGCGATGGGGTCGCAACCGGTAGCCGCCCCAGCGTGCGGGGCGTGGCACCTCCCGTCCCTCGGGGAAGGCCGCCGCGACCTCGGCGACGCGCGCATCGAGCTCGGCCCGCGACGCGACGGGCTGCGACTGCGCGCTCGCCGTTCCCGCGATCCGTGACCCGTGGGGGCGCGAGGCCCAGTACGCGTCCGACTCGGCGTCGTCCACGAGAGCCACGTCGCCCGTCACGATCACCTGCCGGTGCAGCGTGTACCAGGGGAAGAGGAGGGTCGCGACGGGGTGCGCCGCAAGGGCCTGGCCCTTCCTCGATGATCTGTCGGTGTAGAACACGAAGCCCTTCGCGTCCACGGCGCGCAGCAGTACGGTTCGGCTCGAGGGCGTGCCGTCGGCGTCGACGGTGCCGAGCACCATGGCGTTCGGTTCGTAGACGCCTCGCGCTGCAGCATCCTCGAGCCAGGTCGAGAACTGCGCGATCGGGTCGCTTCCGACATCCGATTCATCCAGGCTGAGGTTGCCGTAATCGGTGTGGCGGGCGAGTGGGTCGATCACAGCACCGACCCTAGGCGATGGCGCGGAGGGTGCAGCCCGTCACGGGCCGAGGCTCGTCACAGAGGCATCCGCCTCCGGCTCTTGCGGCGGATCCGGGATCGGCACGATCGCGATCGGCACGCCGGGTCCGATGAACAGCAGCGCTTCCCGACGCTCCCCTTCGCCGTCGTTGGCGGTCAGCCATCCGCCGTTGTCGGCGACCGCCTGCGTGATCTCACGCGTCAGACCCTCGACGGTGCGCCCACCGACGCTGAAGAGCTGACCGCCGTAGATGATGTCGATGCGCTTCATCAGATGACTCCCGCCTCGTCGATCCGGAGCTGGTCGGTCTGAGGCTCGGGCACGATGTAGAGTCCCGTCGGCGCATTCGCCGTGTACGCCAGAGCCTCGATCCAGGCGCGATTGATCGCGGGCCGCCGGCTGCCGTAGAACTTGTAGACGATCGAGCACCGCGGGTGCACCCAGACGGTCGTGCGCCCGTCGCCGATGCTGCTGTCGTCCTTCCAGGTGAAGTTGAATGCTTCGCCCCGCCGCAGTTTCGCCGCGATGACCATCTGCAGATGCAGAAGAAGGCGATCTTCGAAGTCGACCTTCACGAGCCCGTCATAGATGAATTTTCCCACCGGGCACCTCCTGGGTTTCGGTGTTCGTCAGGGTTGGGGGATACCTCCCACGCTGAACGCCGGCACCTGCGGTGGCAACATGGTTGACCAGCGCAGGTGCCGGGTGGTACGGCGGGTCTGCTCGTCAGAAGTCGTCTTCGCCGTACCCCACGTCGTGGTGATCGATCATGTCCGGCCACTCGGCGACCGACGGCTGCAGGCGGTTCGCACGTCGCTGCAGCTCCTGGACGAGCTCAGGGTCGTTGATCTCTTCGACCGCCTCAGCGACCGGTGTCGAGTAGAGCTGGCTCGCCGGCCCGATCAGGAAGTGGGCCGAGCCGCGCGCCCCGCCTTCTTCGAGGACCGGAATCGACACGACATCGGACGTGTGGGTGTCGGCCAGGGCGCGCGCGTATCGCAGGAGAGCCGTGCTCACCTCGTCCGAGGTCAGCACGTAACCGCCTGAGTAGTGAAGTCGTCGCAATGTCCTCATCTCCTTGACGACGGGTGGTGCCGGGTCGACCGGCCCGGCACCGCCCGTCAGTCGCCCGGCTCAGCCCGCCAGGTGCTGGCGAGACGTGTCTGCCTGGTCCTTGACTTCCGCGGTGGCAGAAGCAGCTTCGTCCTTGACGACGTCCACCGACTGGACCGCGGATTCCTTCACCGCGGCCGCCGCCTCCTTGGCGGGCTCGCGCAGGTGTGCCCCCGCCTCCTTGGCGACCTCGGTCACCTCGTCGACGAGCGGCTGCGCCTTATCCTTGACGGTGTCGGCGAGCTGCTTCTCCTTCGACGATGCGGGGATCAGCGACGCTGCCAGAAGTCCGGCGCCGAAGGCGATGAGGCCCACCGCCAGCGGATTGCCCTCCGCCTTCGCCGCCGCGCGGTGGGTCGCGGACCCGACGGCCCCACCGGCATCCGACAGGGCCGAACCGGCGTCATCCGCGGCTCCCATGATCCGGTCGCGCACCGACCCGACCGCCCCCTTCACCGCACTCGTACGGCGTTCCATGATCTTCGACGGCGATACCTTGTCGGCCAGGGCGTCGACGTCGCCGCCCAGTTCGCGCCTCGTGCGCTCGATGTCCGCGCGGATCGCTTCCGGTGAATCGCTCATCGGTTCTCCTCATTCCTTTTCAGCGTTTCAGGGATCTCCTTGAGGGTCTCCACCGTCTGCGGAGCACCCTGCACCTTCTTCATCTCGCCGCGGCCGACGGCGAACAGGATCAGCGCGATCGCCGCCCAGATCACCGCCACGATCACGGCCGCCCAGCCCCCGCCGACGAGGAGGGACAGCGCCCACCACAGTGCGACCGACAGGAAGAAGATCGCCATCATGGCGGCATACGCCGCGCCGCCGAGCTCGCCGGCTCCCTTGGCGGTCTTGCCGGCGGATTCCTTCAGCTCGGCCTTGGCGAGCGCCACCTCCTGGCGCATCAGCGTCGAGAGGTCTCTCGTCACCTCGCCCAGGAGGTCGCCGAGAGACGTCGTGGCAGCCTTCTGCTCAGATGGAGTAGGGCTGCTCATCGCCGTCCTCCCTCCGGGGTGCCCCAGCCGCGGGGGCCGGTGCGCCGACGGTCGACTGGGCGTAGATCGGGGTCTCCTCCGCGACGGACAGCTCCTCCTCGGCGCCACCGACCGGAGGCGACATGAGGGCAGCGTCCGACACCGGCCGTGCGGTGGACGCGCCGGATGCTGACCCGGCATCGGCCTTCTTCGCTTCGGCGGCGTTCGTCGCCAACGCCCTCGTCAGGCGCCCGACCACGATTCCGGCGACTGCCGCGCTCAGGATGAACACCCCGGGGCGACGCCGCGCGAAGCGTTTGACCTCGTTCAGCACGTCGGCCGGCTCTCGCTCGCTGAGCCAGTCCGACGCCAGCGACACCCGGGTCGATACCTGGCGCACGAGATCGGCAGCGAGGGAATCGGATGCTGCGCCGTCGGCCATGCTCTGGAGGTCGCCGCCGACCGCGCGAAGGCCGCCTGCCACCCGCTCCTGCTGGGTGCGGGCCTGAGCGCTCAGTTCCTGCTGAGACTGGGCGAACAGGTCCTTGGCCTGGTACTTCGCTTCGTGCGCGACCGACGAGGCTTCGCTCTTCGCCGTGTCGACGACGCTTTTCGCCTGATCGCCGGCGGTGTGCGCGAGATCGGACGCCTCGCGCTTGGCCGTGTCGACGGTGCCTGATGAGCCCATCGATCCGCCACTGTTCGGTCCCGACACGCTCGTGTCGTCGTAGTTCGACATCGCTCTTCCTTTCCGACCCGCTCGATCCGAACGGGATGACCGCCATTTCTACGCACGACGGAGGAATCGCAGATCCCCCTTGCCAAATCGGAACGCGATCGCTAACTGCACGCGCGATCGGGGTGCGGCGAGGGGGCTGAAGGGTACGGCGGCACAGGTGAACCCGCAACCCCGAAGACGAACGCAGACACCGGTCGCTACCGTCCCGGCCATGACCTCCCACACCGATGCCCGCGACGGCGACGATCGCCACGACACGCGACCCGCCGGAGCCCGGCCGGGTGCCCCCGCCGCACTGCGCGACGACGTGCTCGCCCGCGAACGTGAGCGCTTCGGCGGGATGAAGTTCGGGACGGCCTTCTTCGGCTGGCTCACCGCGACCGGCACCGCCGTGCTGTTGACGGCGCTCGTCGCCGCGATCGCCGGGGCTGTCGGGGTCGAGACCCGCACGGTAGACGACGCCGCCGAGGCCGCAGCGTCGAGCCCGGTGCTGACGACGGTGATCAGCGCGGTCCTTCTCGCGCTCGTCCTGTTGATCGCCTACTTCGCCGGTGGCTACGTCGCCGGGCGCATGGCGCGCTTCAGCGGGGCGAAGCAGGGGATCGCGGTGTGGATCTGGTCGATCATCGTCGCCGTGGTGGTCGCAGTCATCACCGCGATCGCGGGCAGTCAGTGGGACATCCTGGCGGCTCTCGACAGCTTCCCGCGGATCCCCGTCACCCCCGAAACAGCGACCCTCACCGGCATCCTCACGGCCCTCGGTGCGGCGATCGTCGCGTTGATCGGAGCGGTCCTCGGAGGGATGGCGGGCATGCGATATCACCGTCGGGTGGATCGCGTGGGGCTCGGTGGCGTGACCGCCGCACCGTAGGTCGATGGCGCGCATCGGGACGTCGGGCTGGAGTTACGACCACTGGAACGGCGTGCTCTATCCACCGGGTCTCGCCTCTCGCAACCGGTTCGCGCCCTACGTGGCGGAGTTCGACACGGTCGAGGTCAACGCGACCTTCTACCACTGGCAGCGCGATGCGACATTCACCGGGTGGCGGGAGCGGAGCCCCGCAGGATTCCAGATGTCGGTGAAGGCGCCGCGCGGGCTCACCCACGGGCGAAAGCTCGCCCACCCCGAGGTGTGGCTTGAACGGATGGCGCGAGGGCTGCATGCGCTCGCCGACCGCCGCGGGCCCCTGCTCGTCCAGCTGCCGCCGGACATGGAGCGTGACGACGAGCGTCTCGATCAGTTCCTGGCCCAGACCCCGGGCTGGATGCGGCCGGTCGTGGAGTTCCGTCATCCGTCGTGGCATCACGAGGATGTGTTCGCGCTGCTCGAACGTCGAGGCGCGGCCTACTGCGTCATGAGCGGGGCGGGACTCGCCTGCATCCTCCGCGCCACGGCACCCTTCGTCTACGTGCGGCTGCACGGACCCGACACCGGCGCGCTCTACGCCGGGTCGTACTCCGACGCCGACCTGTCGTGGTGGGCCGAGCGGGTTCGCGAGTGGGAGGGGCAGGGACGCGAGGTGTACGCCTCCTTCAACAACGACGGCGCCGGCCACGCCGTCCGCAACGCGCGAACGCTCCGGTCATTCCTCGCCTGATCGCGCAGCCTCGGTGCGAAGGCGCCGCCCCTCCTCGACATCCTGACGCTCCTTCTCGGCGGCCTTGTCGCTCTTCCGGGTGTCGCGCGGCGGCAACTGGATGTCCTCCTCCGCGGCGATCCCCCCCTGCAGCTGACGGCCTCGCTCGAGTTCCGCATCGAACTCCGCGCCGAAGAGTAGCGCGAGGTTCGCGATCCACAGCCACAGCAGGAAGACGATCACGCCGGCGAGCGACCCGTACGTGCGGTCGTAGTTGGAGAAGTTCGCGACGTAGAAGACGAAGCCGGTCGTGGCGAGCGCGAGCACCACGATCGCCAGCAGCGCCCCGAGGCTCAGCCACCGGAACTTCGGCTGCTTGGCATTGGGCGTCGCGTAGTACAGGATCGCCACCATCAGCACGACGATGAACGCCAGGACCGGCCACTTCGCGATCGACCACACCGTCTGCACGACCGCGCCGAGACCCAGGGCGTCGCCCACCGCTTCGGCGACCGGCCCCGAGACGACCAGGATGATCACGCAGACGACGACCAGGGCGATGCCGATCACGGTGACGAGCAGCTGGCTGGGCTTCAGCTTCCAGAACGGACGCCCCTCCTCGATCTCGTAGATGCGGTTCATCGCCCGGCTGAACGCCCCGACGTACCCGGACGCAGACCAGATGGCCAGGAGCAGGCCGGTGACCAGTGCGAAACCGGCTGCGGGAGAAGCGGCCAGCTGCTCGATGGGACCGCGCAGCGCCTGGGCGGTCTCCCCGGGAGCGACCTGATCGAGGATGCCGAGCACCGTGGTCGCCGCGGCATCCCCCTGTCCGACCACGCCCAGGAGAGAGAAGATCGCCACCAGACCGGGGAAGATCGACAGCACCGAGTAGTAGGTGAGTGCGGCGGCGATGTCGGTGCACTGGTCCGACGAGAACTCCCGCGCCGTCTTTCCGATGACGTACTTCCACGAGCGCTTGTGGAGGTCATCGGGCGAATCCGGTTTGCCGGCCGCTTCCGGGTCGGGAGCGGCCGTGTTCGTGCGCTCCTGTGCAGTGGTGTCGCTGGTCATGAGGTACTCCCCGAGCTCATCGGTGTCGCGAAGGCAACATTGTGCGACCCAGGGCGGGAACATCGGGCGGGACTTGATTTCGGCGAGCCGCGGGTTTATGACGGGTGGAGGGCGGATGCCGCGACGCGACGACTAGCGGTGTCGTCGTCGTCTGGCAAGGCCCGTGACCGCGTCTGTGGAGGAGCGCACGATGGGGGCGTGGTCGATCGAGTGCAGCTTCAGGGGAAGACCGTCGTCGTCACCGGTGCCACGACCGGCGTCGGACGAGGAGTGGCCTGGGAGGTCGCTCGGGCCGGAGCGAGCGTCGTCGTGGCGGCCCGGCGCCGGCACGAACTCGAGGAGCTGGTCGCCCGTATCGCCGCGGCCGGAGGCACCGCGCTCGCGGTGCCGACCGACGTGAGCGACCGGGCCGCTGTCGACCGGCTGGCGTCCGCGGCCGCGTCGCGTTTCGGTGGAATCGACGTCTGGGTCAACAATGTCGGGATCGGCGCCGTCGGGCCGTTCTGGGAAGTGCCGGTCGACGATCACGCGCGTGTCATCGACGTCAACGTCAACGGGATGATCTACGGGGCGCATGCCGCCCTCCGGCAGTTCCGCGCGCAGGTCGGCGGTGGGGTGCTCATCAACCTGGGCTCGGTCGAGAGCGTCGCACCCCTGGCGTACCAGGCCTCGTATGCGGCGTCGAAGGCCGCGGTCACCGCCTTCGGGCGCACTCTCCGACAGGAGCTGCTGCTGTCGGGCGATCACCGGCGCATCCAGGTCAGCACGATCCTCCCCTGGGCGCTCGACACCCCGTTCTGGAATCGCTCCGCCAACCGCACGGGTCATTCGCTGCGCATGGCGGCGATGAGCAGTCCGCGACCGGTCGTCGATGCCATCGTCCGCGCCTGCGTGCGGCCCCGACCGTGGCGGCCGGTCGGCGCCAAAGCGCGGCTCGCCCTGTTCGCCGCACGCCTCGCACCCGGGGCGGTCGATCGGATGTCGGCACGGATCGTCGGCATCGAAACGCCGCTGGGCGAGCCGGCCCCCCACACGCCGGGCGCGATCCACGAGCCGACCGTCACGCGAGCGACGGTGACCGGTGGCGTACGGGCCCGCATGCGTCGCGAGAATCGCTCCGGACTGCTTCGCCTTCTCGGCATGTGAGAGGAGTCGTCATGCGCACACGACGAGCCGTCGCGAGCGCCGCCCTCGGCGCCGTCCTGCTCCTCGCGGGGTGCGGCCAGCCGCTCATGCCGGCCGACCCCGACGGCACACTGGTCGCCGTGCGCGGCGACGTGCTGCGCGCCGGTGTCACGCCGAACGGCGACCTGATCGACGCCGCAGGCGTCGAGCCGCAGGGCGACGAGGCCGACGCGATCCGCGCGTTCGCCGAACATCTCGACGCCGACGTGGACTGGACCGTCGGCGCGGAGGAGGCGCTCGTGCGCGGTCTCGAAGACGGAACCCTCGACCTCGTGGCGGGCGGCATCACCGATAAGACGCCCTGGACCGACAAGGCCGGCGTCACGCGGGGCTACCGCGAGGTCGTCGACGACCAGGGACGCACGCACACGCTCGTCATGCTCGTTCCCCTCGGCGAGAACGCCTTCCTCTCCGAGCTCGAGCGCTTCCTCTCGGCGCACGTCGAGGGACGCGACCGATGACCCGCCCACCGGTGCGGTTCGGACGCACCGAACTCCCCGAAAGACAGCGCGAGGTCCTGCGGCGCGCGATCCGCCTGGAGTGGATCACCATCGGTTTCCTCGTCGTGTCGGTCACCCTCGTGGGGCTGGTCCTCGGCAACTCGCAGGCGATGAAGGCCGCCTGGATCGAAGACCTCCTGTCGTTCCTGCCGCCGATCGCCTTCCTCATCGCGGTGCGCGTGAGCCGTGTCCTCCCGAGCGCGAAGCATCCCTACGGCCAGCACCGTGCAGTCGCCATCGGACACCTCGTGGCCGCGGTCGCGCTCACGACGATGGGCACCTACCTCATCGTCGATTCCGCCATCGGACTCATCCTCCTCGAGCATCCGACGATCGGCACCGTGGAGGTCTTCGGCCTGACGGTGTGGCTCGGCTGGCTCATGATCGGCGTCATGGCCGCGATCGCGCTCCCGCCGGTGTTCATCGGGCGCGCGAAGATGCGCTTGGCCGAGGAGCTGCACGACAAGGTGCTGTATGCCGACGCCGACATGAACAAGGCCGACTGGATGACCGCGGTCGGATCCATCGTCGGTGTCACCGGCATCGGCCTCGGGATCTGGTGGCTGGACGGGGCCGCTGCCGTCTTCATCGCCGCCAGCATCCTGTGGGACGGTCTGCGCAACCTGGGCGGGGCTGTGACCGATCTGATGGATGCCCGCGCCACGACCTTCGACGACAGGGCGCCGCATCCGGTGGCGGTCGCCGTCGACGACTACCTCCGGAGCCTGCCCTGGGTGGAGAACGCGGGCAGCCGCGTGCGCGATGAGGGCCATGTGTTCCAC
This sequence comes from Microbacterium sp. AK009, assembly GCF_013410955.1. Lineage (GTDB taxonomy): Bacteria > Actinomycetota > Actinomycetes > Actinomycetales > Microbacteriaceae > Microbacterium. Next base: position 156,322 of record NZ_JACCCG010000003.1, read on the forward strand.
ATCGAGGCCTTCGTCGTTCCCCGAAGAGGGCGCACCCCGTCGCTCGACGCTCTCGAGGATGCCCGTCAGGCCTGCATCGATCTCGACTGGAAGGTGCAGGACATCGTCGTGGTGCCGGTGCGGGAACTCCCCGAGGTCGTCGACCACCGCGGTTGACCCGTCATGCGGCGTGGGCCGCTTCGATGTCGGCCGCCTTCGCCTGGAGGATGGACAGGACGGTGCGCACAGCGAGGCGCTCGGCGGTGTCGGGGCGGAGCAGCGCGACGATGTCGCGCTCGGCGTCCACGCCGCGCAGGGGCTTCAGGACCACGCGGCTCGGGTCGATCCCGCCCGAGGTGGAGCGGGGGATGAGGGAGACACCGAGTCCGGCGGCGACGAACGCTTCGACCATCCGCAGGTCGCTGATGCGCTGGAAGATGGTGGCCCGGCGCCCCGCGGCCTCCTCGATGTCGTGCAGGATGCGTTCGAAGGGGAACCCGATCGGGACCCCGATCCACGGCTCGTCGACGACATCGCCGGCGGTGAGGTAGCTCCTGCCGGCGAGGCGGTGGTCGGCGGGGAGGGCGATGTCGAGAGCCTCGGTCATGAGCGGCACCACGCGCAGACCCCGCCCACCCCAGGCGCGCGCACCGCGGAGCGAATGGGCGAGCACGATGTCGTAGTCGGCCGTGAGAGAGGGGAAGTCCAGAAGCTCGTGGTCACCGTCGGCGCACAGCAGGATCAACCCGGGGGTGCGCGAAACCTCCTGCAGCACCTGTGGGAGCAGCACCTGGCCCGCCGAGGGAAAGGTCGCCAGCCGCACCTCGCCGCTGGGGTGATTGCGGAACTCGTCCCAGAGGGCCGTGGCGCGCTCGAGCGCGACGGCCACCTCGCTGGCGCTGCGGGCGAGCGCGTGGCCGGCGCTGGTGAGCTGGACGCCGCGGCCCGCCCGTTCGGTGAGGGGAAGGCCCGCCTCGCGTTCGAGCACCTTCAGTTGCTGGGAGACCGCCGACGGGGTGCGGTGCGTGGCGGCTGCGACGGCGGTGATGCTGCCGCGCTCCGCCAGCTCGCGGAGAAGATCGAGCCGTCTGACATCCATGAAGCGAGACTACAATGACATTGCAGAACTCTGCGCTTGTGCTGAAAGGTCCCCCGGTGGACGATGGAGGGGTCGAGTAAGAGCAACGGAGCTCGTCGTACGTCGACGTTCACCTGTCTGAAAGGCCCGATCATGGTCGTCTTCTTCGCGCTCCTCGCCGCCACCGCCGTCGCCGCCATCGCCGGCGCGGTCTCGCTCACCGTCACCGACGGATACGGGCGCGTGCCGACCCGCACGTACGCCCGCGTCATCTGACCTGAGCGCGCGCTCGGCGAGAGGCGCGCCCGCCCCCTAGGCTTGACGACCATGGCCGCCGGCGCAGTGATGCACACCTTCGAGGTGCAGCTGGCGGATGTCGATCGCGGTGTCTACGACGAGGTGACGGTGCGCGCAGCGCGGCATCCGTCCGAAACCGACGCGTACATGGTCACCCGAGTGCTGGCGTACCTGCTGGAGTACGAAGAGGGTGTCGCCTTCAGTGGCGGGATCTCCTCGACCGAAGAACCCGCGGTGCTGATCCGCGACGCGACCGGCCGCGTCACCGCATGGATCGAGGTCGGCCTCCCCGACGCCGGGCGTCTGCACTTCGGCAGCAAGCTGGCCGACCGGACCACGGTGTACACGCACCGTGACCCGGCGAAGGTGCGTGCGGGTGTTGCGGGGAAGACGATCCACCGTGCCGAGGAGATCGTGCTCCACAGCTTCGACCCGGGCTTCATCGACGACGCCGTCGCGGCGCTCGCCCGGCGCAACACCGTGACGGTGTCGGTGACCGAGCGCCGGCTCTACCTCGACCTCAACGGCACCGCCCTCACCTCCGAGATCCACGACGAGCCGCTCGTATGAACACCGCCCGCTCCGACGGGTTCGAGGTCCTCGGGTCGACGACGACGTCGACGACGCCGAACGTCTCGCCGTCGTCACGGACCTCATGGCGCGGCGCTGAGCCGCCTCAGCGCTGGAAGTGCCCGACGAACCGGTTCTGCTCGATGACGGCGTCGGCGTAGTCGCGCAGGAACTCCTCCCGGCTGGGGGTGCCCTGCACTTCGCGATCCAGCGCGTACACCCAGAAGTAGTAGTGGTGACGGCCGTGCCCCGCGGGCGGCTGCGGTCCGTACCATCCGGACCTTCCCGCGCCGTTCGGCCCGGCGGTCGCGGCGGCGGTGTCGACGGACTGGTCCACCGGCGGCAACCCGTAGAGCACCCAGTGCGTGAAGCCCTGAGGCAGCGGCGCGTCGGGGTCGTGCGAGATCACCACCACCTCGCGGGTGCCCTCGGGCACCCCGGTGATCTCCAACCGCGGCACGGCGTTGCCGCCGTCTGCCGAGAACCGCTCGGGCACGTCACCGAGGCCGGGGATGTCGGGGCTCGAGATCGCGAGTTTGTCAATACGCATGCATACATCCTGCCCTCGGACGGATGCCGCGGGGCCGGCCGGTGGCGATCGTTCCCCGTTCTCTCAGGCGCGGTCGACGGACGGTTCCGATCTGAGGATGGCGCCCGGTACCCGCTCGCGAGAGGATGGCGGTCGGGGGCCTGTCGCAGGGCTGCCGCGTCGCCGGCTGCCGCGCCGCCCCGCGCGAGGAGAGAGGACACCCGATGGTCGAGTTCCGGTACGGGCCGGTCGAGTTGTATCTGGTCGGCTTCGACAGTGATCGTCCGCACCCCGACGCCGTGGCGGCGCTGCGCGACATCATCGAGTCCGGCGTCGTGCGCCTGCTCGACCTGGTCGTGCTGCGCAAGTCCGCCGAGGGCGACATCGAGATGATCGAGGTCGAGGAGCAGAACGCTCTCGGGATCAACGGAATCGAGCTGTTCGCCGCGGGCCTCACCGCCTCGGAGGACATCGACGAACTCGCCGAGCTCATCGCGCCCGGCAGCTCGGCCGTGCTCGTGGCACTCGAGATGACCTACGTGCGAGCCCTCGCCGAGAAGGTCGCGCAGAGCGGCGGCACCGTGCTCACGGCCGAGCGCATCCCCGCCCCGGTCGTCAACGCCGTGGCCGACATGATCGACGCAGAGGAGAACTGACATGCCGTTCCGCCGCATGGGGCGCCCGGGCCTGCTCGGCCTTGCCGCCCGGACCGCCGTGGTCGCGGGAACCGCATCGGCCGTGAGCGGCTCGATGCAGAACTCGCGCGAGCGCAAAGCGCAGGCGCAGTACGAGCAGGATCAATACCAGGCTGCGCAGCAGCAGGCGCAGCTCGATGCCGCCGCTCAGGCGGCGGTCGCCGCACAGATGCCGCAGGCCGCGCCCGCCGCATCCGCGCCCGCCGCCCCTGCCGCGGGCGGAGGCGACGACATGATCGCCCGTCTGCAGCAGCTCGCCGCCCTGAAGCAGAGCGGCGTGCTGACGGACGAGGAGTTCGCCGCCGCGAAGGCGAAACTCCTGGCCTGACCCCACCCCGTTCGTCCACCCTCCCCGCGAGAGTGCATCTGGGCGCCGAGAATGGGGGTGGACCCCGAATCCTCGTCGCGCAGACGCACTCTCGCGGCGAGGGGATGAGAAATGGGAGACACGATGTCCGAGGTGATCGTCGTCGGTCTGACCGACGCGCCCGTTGCGCAACGCGCGGTGGCATGGGCGGCGTCCCGCGCCCGCGACCGGCGTCAGGGGCTGAAGCTGGTGTCGATCCTGGGCGGCGCGGTGGGCGCCGTCGGAGAGGATGCGCTCGCCGACCGGCTTCTCGCCGAGATGCGAGAGCGGGCCGAAGCCACCGCCGCGGGCCTGCGCGCGACCGGAGTCGAGGTCGAGGTGGTCGTCGAACGCGGCAATCCGACCGAGAAGCTCATCGCCGCCGCCGAGGGCGCCGCGCTGCTGGTGATCGGCAGCGATCACCGCGGCCCTGCCGCCGGAGCGACGCGGGGCCCGCACGGGTTCCGCATCGTCTCCGCCGCGACGTGTCCGGTGGTCGTCGTCCCCGACTTCGATCTCGGTGAACGCCGGGGAGTGGTCGTCGGCGTCGACGGATCCGAGACCTCGGAGCGTGCCGTCGCGTGGGCCGCCGCCGAGGCCGACCGCCTGGGCGAACCGCTCGTCGCCGTGGCCGCGTGGGTGCCGCTTCCCGCGCCCGGGAACCACGGACGATACCCCGAGCAGTACCTGCAGAACATGCAGGCGCTGACGGAGGAGACCCTCTCGATCGCCCTCGCGGGCCTTCGCAGCCGCTACCCCGACCTCGAGATCGTCGCGCGCGCGGAGCGCGGCTACCCGGCGTCCACGATCAATCGTCACGCCGCAACGGCGCGCCTCGTCGTCGTCGGGACCCACGGCCGCGGTGCGTTCCGCCGCTTCGTCCTGGGCTCGGTCAGCTACGACGTCCTCACCCACCTCGCGACGGTGACCGCGGCAGTGCGCTGACCCCGGCCGCGCCCGACCCGCGCCCTCGCACTACCGGTCCGCGGCACGACACGCCAGCCCTCGCATCCGGCGCGTCGAGTACGTACGGTCGGAGGATGGCGCGCGACGAGTATCAGCCGGAGGAGCTCTACACCGGCCCCATCGACCTCCCCCTCCTGCAGGAACTCGACAGCGACAGCTCCGAGCCCGAGACTCCCGAGATCAGCTACGACGAGCAGCGGTACCCCGCCCGCCCGCGGCGGCTGCGTCCCCGTGACAACCTCCGCTCCGGGCGTGTGCGCCGGGTCACGACCGACCCCCGTACCGCGAACGGCTCGAACCCGTCGTACGTCGAGTGGCTGGTGCGGCAGTCGATGCTGAAGGATGCCGACGTGCTGGCCCGGCAGCTGTCGGGGCAGCCGTCGATGTGGCGCAACCCCTACGCCCGCCCCGATGCGCGCCGTGCCATCGCGACGAGCGATGTGTGGTTCACCGCCTACCCGATCTCGCTCATCACCCGGCCCGGCCAGTCGTTCCTCGCGTCCCTCGGCGACGACGCCCTCTGGTCGGCCTTCGAGCGCGTGGGGATCACCGCAATCCACACCGGACCGGTCAAGCGCGCCGGCGGCATCGCCGGGTGGCTCGAGACCCCGAGCGTCGACGGCCACTTCGACCGCATCAGCACCGCGATCGACTCGGCCTTCGGCACCGAAGACGAGTTCCGCGCTCTCTGCGACGTCGCCGACACCCACGGCGGCAGCATCATCGACGACATCGTGCCCGGTCACACCGGGAAGGGCGCCGACTTCCGCCTCGCCGAGATGGGCTTCAAGGACTACCCCGGGATCTACCACATGGTCGAGATCCTCGAAGAGGACTGGGCGCTCCTTCCCGAGGTTCCGGGCGACGTCGACAGTGTCAACCTCGACCCCGCGACCGAGCACGAGCTCGCCGAACGCGGCTACATCATCGGCGCGCTGCAGCGCGTCATCTTCTACACCCCGGGCGTGAAGGAGACCAACTGGAGCGCGACGGCACCGGTGCTCGGCCCCGACGGCGTCACCCGCCGCTGGGTGTACCTGCACTACTTCAAGCAGGGCCAGCCCTCGATCAACTGGCTCGACCCCACGTTCGCCGGGATGCGGCTCGTCATCGGCGACGCCCTGCACTCCCTCGGCGAGCTCGGCACGAGCGCGCTGCGCCTCGACGCCAACGGCTTCCTCGGCGTGGAGAAGAGCACCGAGGGGCTCCCCGCGTGGTCGGAGGGCCACCCGCTCTCCCACGCGGCGAACCACATCATCGCCGGCATGGTGCGAAAGGTCGGCGGGTTCACGTTCCAGGAGCTGAACCTCACGATCGAAGACATCCGCGACACCGGCGCGGTCGGCGCCGACCTCTCCTACGACTTCATCGGCCGCCCCGGCTACCACCACGCCCTGGCGACCGGACGCACCGATTTCCTGCGCCTTGCGCTGACCTCCTCGCTCGCTCTCGGCGTGCAGCCGGTGCAGCTGGTGCACGGCATGCAGAACCACGACGAGCTCACCTACGAGCTCGTTCACTGGGCGACCCGGCACGCCGAGGAGGAGTACCGCTTCCGAGGGCGGGAGGTGAGCGGCAGCGAGCTCGCCGAGATCGTCCGCGCCGAGCTCACCGAGAGCCTCACCGGCAGCGCCGACTTCAACCGGGTGTTCACTCAGAACGGCATCGCCTGCACGACGACGTCGCTCATCGCCGCCGCGCGCGGCGCGACGCGGCTCGATGACATCACCGACGACGACATCCCCGCCATTCGCGACGCCCACCTGCTGCTGTGCGCCTACAACGCCTGGCAGCCCGGGGTCTTCGCCCTCTCGGGCTGGGACCTCGTCGGCATGCTCACGGTGCCGGCCGACCAGGTCGCCGACCTCATCAGCTCGGGTGACACGCGCTGGATCGAGCGGGGTGCGCACGACCTCCTCGACGTCGATCCGCAGGCGACCCGGTCCGCGGCGGGCATGCCGCGCGGTCGTTCGCTGTACGGCTCCCTCCCGGCGCAGTTCACCGACGAGGACTCGTTCGCCTCGCGGCTCTCGCAGATCATCGAGCTGCGTCGCCGCCACGGCATCGCCACCGCGACGCAGGTCGACGTGCCCGAGGTCGCCCACCACGGGATGCTCGTCCTCGTGCACCGTCTCGACGACGGCGCACACGACGCCGATGCACCGCTGCAGGTCACGGTGCTGAACTTCGCCGGCGAGCCGGTCGAGGGAACGGTCCGCTCGAAGCAGCTCGAACGGCGGTCGGAAGTGCGCGACGCCGCGACCGGCGAGGTGATCGGCCACGTCGACGATCTGCAGAGCTTCACCGTGTCGCTGCCCGCCTACGGCGCGATCTTCCTCCTCCTCGAGCCCGGCGAGCCCGACGAGGACGAAGATCTGATCGGATGACGCGGTCGGGCGCTCAGCCCGCGAGCGCGGCGTCGATCCCGGCGAGCGGCACGGGGAGCCAGGTGGGGCGGTTGCGCGCCTCGTAGATCGACTCGTACACGGCCTTGTCGAGCACGAGGGCGCGGAGGATGACGGGGTCGAGGCCGACCGATCCGTCGGCGCCGGCATAGGCCTGGACGAATGCGGCGCGGCAGGCGGCGGCCCACGCCGCGGCATCCGATGCTCCTCCGACTGCGCCGGCGTAATCGAACGAGCGGAGCATACCCGCGACATCCCTCGTCGCAAGGTCGGGCACCGCGCGCTCGTGCATCGGCCGGAGCGGCTCGCCCTCGAAGTCGACGATCCGCCATCCGGCGCCGGGGACGGCGAGCACCTGCCCCAGGTGCAGATCGCCGTGGATCCGCTGCAGCCGCGGCCAGGGGCGGGCGAGCGCGGCGTCGTACACCGCCTCGATCGCTGCGGCGCGGTCGGCGACAGCGGGGACCTCGTTCACGGCGATCGACAGACGGCGGCGCCACGTGACGCCGGCAGCCAGAACCGCTTCCGGACCGCCGTCGGCGGTGCCGAGAGCCTCGCCGAGCGCTCCGTGCACTCCGGCGACGGCTGTGCCCAGATCGCGCGCGGCGTCGGTGAAGTCGCGCCCTTCGCGCGCCGCTTCGAGCGCGATGGCCCACCCATCGCGGACGCCCGGGAGGAACTCCTGCGCGAAACCGAGCGTTCCGCGGGCGACCCCCTCGATCATCCCGCTGTCAGGCCACTCGGCGTCGACGCTGCCGAGGAACTTCGGGACGAACGGCGACCCGGCGGCGCTCAGCGCACGCTGCACCGTGACATCCGGATTCTCCCCGTCGTGCAGGGTGCGGAACAGCTTGAGGATGATGGTGGGCTGACCGTCCTCGTCGAAGACGATGGAGGTGTTCGACTGCTCACCGGTGAGGACACGGCTGCCGGTCACGCGGCTGGCATCGACCCCCATGGCTTCGAGGGTCGCGATCGCGAACGGGGGATGCTGCGCCGCATCGATCTCGCAGCCCTCGGCTGTCCGCGCGATGAGCGCGGGCGTGTCAGGGGCCGTCGGCACGCTCGAGACGGGCACGTGGTAGAGCACCGGCCGGGCGCCGGCGTCATCCATCAACAGGTAGCGGGTCGCGTGGGGCACCGATTGGGTGTCGAGGAGCCGGAAGCGGGGCTCATGGCTCTTCCCCGCATACCAGCGTTGCTGCGCCACCCAGGCGCCGAGTTCGTCTGCAGAAGGCACCATCCCACCTTGGCGTGCGCGGGCACCCCCGTAAAGGACTGGACGGGCGTTGCCAGGAGGCGTAATGGGAACGGTCAGTCGCCCGCCAGGAATCCGTCCCGCATCTCGACGATACGATCGGCGTGCGCCGCCATCCGCGGGTCGTGGGTGGACACGATCGCGGCGATCCGGTCGCCGCGGACGAGCTGCACGAGCATCCGCATGATCGCCTCGGCGTTCGCGCTGTCGAGGCGGCCGGTCGGCTCGTCGGCGATCAGCACTCGGGGGCGATGCGCCAGGGCCCGGGCGATGTCGAGGCGCTGGCGTTGTCCGCCCGAGAGCTCCGGCGGACGCTGCGCCGCGTGAGCGGAGAGGCCGACGGCCTCGAGCACCGCCGAGCTGCGCTCGTTGCGGCTCGCCCGATCGAGCCCGCCGAGGCGCAGCACCAGGTCGACGTTCTCGCTCGCCGTCAGTTCGTCCAGGAGTGCAGACGCCTGGAAGACGAACCCGAGGTCCTGCCGGCGGAACGCGACCTGCTCCCCGCGGCTCGCGGAGACCACCGAGCGTCCGTCGAGCCGGACGTCGCCGCGGGAGGGCCGATCAAGACCGCCCAGCAGATTCAGGAGGGTGGTCTTCCCCGATCCGGAGGGGCCGCGCAGCACGACCAGCTCGCCGGCTCGCAGTTCCAGCGACACCCCACGCACCGCCCTCACCCGTGCCGCACCGTGACCGTAGCTGCGGTGCAGATCCTCCGCGCGAAGGACGACGGCGGCACTCACTCCGGCTTCTCCTCCGTGGCGGTGGGGTGCACCTCGACGTGGTCGCGCTCGAGCTGCAGCCGGACCAGATCCTTCAGTGCCAGGGCCCGCAGGTAGTCCTCGGGCAACTGGAGCCGGCCGACACGGTCGAGGACGGCGTACTCGCGAGCGTGGGTCTGCTCTTCGCCGTCCTCTCCGACCCGCTGTTCGCGGTGGGTTTCGGTCGACAGACGTCCGTCGCGGATCTGCACGGTCCGTCGCACCTGGCGGGAGACCCCCTCGTCGTGGGTGACGATGAGCACCGTGGTGCCGAGGGCACGATTGACCTCTCGCAGCGCACCGAAGACGTGCTCGGAGTTGGCTTCGTCGAGCTCCCCGGTCGGCTCGTCGGCGAAGAGCACCGCCGGCTCGTTCGCCAGGGCGACTGCGATGGCCGCGCGCTGCTGCTGTCCGCCCGACAGCTCGGCCGGGCGCCGGTCGCCGAGGTCGCCGATGCCGAGGACGTCCAGCAGCTCGCGGGACCGCGCGCGGCGCGCGCGGCGCGCGGTTCCGGCGATGGCGAGGGAGGTGGCGATGTTCTCGGTGACGGTCAGAGGCCCGAGGAGATTCCGCTCGGCCTGCTGCCAGACGAAGCCGACCGTATGGCGCCGGTAGCGTGTGCGCTCGCGCGAGGACATCGTCAGCAGATCGTGTCCCGCGACCGTCGCCGACCCGGCGGTGGGGGTGTCATGACTGGAGAGGATGGACAGGAGGGTGGATTTCCCCGAACCCGAGGCGCCCACCACGGCGGTCACCTCGCCCTGTTCGACGGTGAGGGTGAGTCCCTGCAGGGCCTGGACCTCCACGCCGCCGGTCGAGTAGATGCGCACCAGGTCGGTGCACTGGATCTGCGGTGTCATCGATCTCCCATCCGGAGGGTCGTGGCAGGGGTACGGCGCGCGGCGATCGCGATCGACACGGCGGCGGTGAGGGTGGCCGCCAGCGCGACCGCGGTGAGGGCGACGGCGAGAGGAAGCGGGTCGATCGTGACCTCGGGCGCCAGCCGCCCCCCGACGAAGGGGCGAAGGTCGACGACGGTCGTGATGACCCACGGAAGCGCCATCCCCGCCGCGAGCCCCACGATGAGCCCGAGGAGGACGGGCGGGGTGAACTCCCACCGGGCGATCTGTCGCTCCTGCCGGCTGTCCGCCCCGATGATCCGCAGCACCGCCGCCGTCCGAGCCCGCGCGCGGGCGGCGGTGACGGTGGCGAGCACGACGGCGACGGCGGTCAGGGCGAGGGCCGCTCCCGCCGCCCACGGGAGTGCCGCGTCGATACCGCGGGTGAGCGGCGATGCGAGAGCGGCGGCGACCTCCGCATCCGCGGCGACCGTCACCACGCCGCCGCTGAGCTCGCGGGGGACGGCCGCGCGCACGACCTCGTCGATCGTCGCGGCGAGCGCCGCGGCATCCGTCCCCTCCGACGCCGCGACGACGAGCTGCTCGGCGTCCGGAAGGTCGCGACCCAGGACGTCGAGCAGACCCGCATCGATCAGCGCCCAGTTCGGCGAGGAGCTCGGCAGCGCGGTCGTCGGCACGGTACCGGTGACGATGACCCGTGCGCCTCCGATGCGGCTGTCGTCATCGAGGGAGGGGGCGAGGTCTTCGGAGACCAGGAGCGGGATGCCGCCCGCTTGCGCCTCCGCCAGGCCCGTGAGGCCTGCGAGGTCGGGCCTCACCTCGGTCAGGGCGGCGGTGTCGGTCACGATCAGGGTGAGGCTGGCCCGCGCAGAGTCGCCCGCGGCCCGGACTCCCGGGATCTCCGCGATCGCCGCAGCCGCCTCGACGCCGGGGACCCGCGCGACCTCCGACCTCACCGAAGGGGGGATCGCCGGCGCGATGACGAGGATGTCGCCCCCCACGTCCTCGCGGGCGCCGGCGACGATCGCGGTGCGCAGGGTCGACCCGAACACGGCCGAGAAGACCACGACGGCGACGCCCAGGATGAGCGCGAAGCTGGCGGCGAAGCCGAAGACCGGGGCGCGGATGGCGCGGGCCGCTCCGAGGAGGGGGGCGGGCCGGTCGCCGCGGTGCGCCCGGCGGAGCAGGAGCTGAAGGGGCAACGGTGCGAGGCGGAGGGCCAGGAGGCTGATCGCGGCCATCACCAGAACCGGTGCTGCGATGAGGAGGGGGTCGAGTGCGACCGCATCCGCCGCGCCGGCGATGCCGCGCTGGGCGACGAGCAGCACCGAGACCAGGGCGAGCAGGCCGACGGCGACGTCGATGACGAGGCGCCGACGGCCCGAGCGCGGGCTCAGGTCGCGACGCTCGGCCGTCAGGTTCCCGGGTGAGGCGAGGACGGCGAACAGAACGGGGACGGCGGCTGTCACCAGGAGCGGCAGCACCCAGCCGGAGGCGCCGACGGGCTCCGGGACCGCGACGGCCGCGAGGACTGTCGCGGCCGTCGCCGCGGGGACGGCGAGGAGGAGACCCTCACCGGCCATCGCTCCGCGCAGCTGTGCCCCGCTTGCGCCGCGTGCGCCGGTCAACGCCAGGACGGGACGGCGGACGCGGACCACCGCCGATACGCCGAGCGTGAAGACGGCGAGGACGAGTCCGAGCAGTCCCGACAGGGCGAACGCGAGCAGGGCGGTCACCGTGGCGGTGCGGGCCAGCGCGGCGTCGATCTCGTCAGCGGACAGCGTGGCGAGGGAGACATCGCCGCCGTAGGGCATCACCAGGCCCTGCGCGAGGGCGCGGCGAAGCTGATCGGCGCTCTCGGGCGCGTCGACCGCGCGCAGCGGCGACGCCGACACCGGGTAGTAGGCGAGGAACGTTCCGGTGGTGAAGCTGGTCGTCAGGCCGCCGAGCCCGGCGGTGTCGATGATCACCGCAGCCCGCACCGTCGCCACCTCGCCCGGAGTCGACTCGACCACGGGTCCGGCGAGGTCGGTGAGGTGCGCCCAGTGTCGGTCGGCGGCATCGAGGGGGTGATAGAGACCGGCGACCCGCAGCTCGAAGGGTCCGTACGTGAGGACGTCGCCGACTCCCACGTCGGCCGCCGTCGCCGTCTCGACCGCGACGGCGATCTCCAGGACGGGGTCGGGTGCGGGCGTGGTCTCGTCTCCCGACCACGGCGCGGGGGCGGCTCCTTCGACGATCTCCACCCGCTCGCGCCACCCGGGATCCACGGCGAGCCCGGCGAGGAACCGCGGTCGGGGTGCGGCGCCGGGACCGGCGTCGGTGCCGGTGTGCACGGGAATCGTGTCGCGGGGTTCGGTGCGTACCACCCACTGCGGGTCGCCGACGAGGGCGCGTAGGGGCGGGGGCAGCTCGTCGGCGAAGGCCTGCACCGCGGCATCCGTCGGGGCGGTCAGTCGATCGATCGGCTGGCCGGCGATCCCCGGCACCAGCCCGATCGTGCCCGCGGCACGGATGTCGCGGACCGGAGGGGGGAGTGCATCGAGGGCGCTGTGGAGCTCAGCGGTGGCGAGGGCGGCGGTGACACGCGGGATGACCGCCGCGGCGAAGGCGGTGACCGCGACGAGCAGCGCGACCAGGAGAGTGGCGCCGAGGCGGTCGGCGCCGATCCGGGCGAGGAGACCGGCTGTGCTCACGCGGGAACGGCGACTCATCGTCTGCTCCCGTCGCCGCGGATCCGCCGGGCGTCGCGGCGAACGGCCACGACCACCCCGGCGACGACGGCGGCGCCCAGGAGGACGAGCGCGCACAGCCCCGCGCTGAGAAGAGCGGAATCGACCTGGATCGACATCGCGGGGGCGAGGGCCGCATCAGGGACGGCGGCCCGCGCCAGAGCACGGACTGTCAGAAGCACCACGGCGCAGCCGGCGACCGCACCGATGAGCAGGCCGATCACGATAGTCCCCGTCCACTGGCGGCCGCGAAGCGCGGCCTGGGCGGTGGGGCGGAGGCCGAGCGCGCGCAGGGCGGCGACCTCGGACACACGGCTGCGGCGCTCGCCGCCGGCGACGACGACCAGGGTGAGGGCGCTGAGGAGGATGGTCACGATCGCGACGACGGTCATCGCCTCGGCAGGAGCGGCGAGGATCGTGCGGCGGTCGTCCGAGGCGGCGGTGAGGACGGTCGCGCTCGGTGCGATCACCCGTCGGACCTCGGCGGCCGCACCCGGACCGGTCTGGTCCACCCAGATGGCCGTGGGCGGGACGACACTGCGCGGTGCGAGGATCGCGTCCATCTGCAGAACCGTCAGGTCGACGAAGAGTGCCACCGGCTCTGCCGTGCCGGGAATCGAGGGCACGATGGCGGCGACGACCCCGGTGTAACGGGCGACGCGCTCGATGCCGAAGGAGATGGGGTCGCCGACGGCGAGACCGTACCGGTCGGCGAGGGCGGCGGAGATCGCGACCGGGGGCTCCTCGAGCAGGGGTGCGGGTTCGCCCGTCTGCGCCATCCGCACCTCGGTCACTCCCGGTACGACGCGGAACCCGCCGTCGGGGAGGGGGTCGGGAGGGGCCAGGACGTCACCGACGCGCGCAGCCCAGGCGCGATCGGCGAAGACCGGGTCACCGCTGTCTGAGAGGAACGTCGCGGGGCCCACGACCGCCTCGGATCCCACGATCGCTCCGTCGGGGAGGTCGACGTTCCAGCCGACGAGCCGCGTCGTCGATCCGGTGGGTGGCAGATCGAACCGCGCATCAAGCTCCGCCCCTGTGGCGGTGTCGGACAGGCTGACCGTCCCTGGCAGGACGCGAAGCGTGCCGTTCTCGTCGAGGAGCAGGAGCGACAGCGCGGGCGGGACGGCGAGTCCGGTGACCGGAAGCCGCAGGGCGAGGGTGCGAAGTGCCGGCGGCAGCTCCGGTCCGGGAGCCGCGACCCCCACGCGAGCGGCGAGCGATCTCGGGTCGATGACCTGTCCGGCTGCGGTGGGCAGAGTGGCGAGCGCGGTGACGTCGGCGGCGACGAGCGCCCCCGTGCCGTCGCTGAGCTGCAGCGCGGAGAGCTGGACGGGCGAGGCGCTCCCCACGTCGGCGGCCGCGGCGACGGCATCGAGGTCGGTCGGAGTGAACCCGCCTCGCCCCGAGACGATCAGCACATCGGCTCCTGCACGGAGGGCGCTCGTCTCGGTGAAGGCCTCCTCCCACGTCTGGCCGTAAGAGGCGGCCGTCGCGAGGGACCCGACAGCGAGGGCGACCGCCGCGAGCGCGGCGGTCATCTGCGGCATCCGTCTGAGGAGGAGTCGTCCCGCCAGCGCTCCGCTCGGCAAGCGGGCCGATGCCGACCGGTCGACGGTCGTGGCGACCGGGGGGATGAGGAGAAGCAGTGCGAAAAGGACACCCACGAGCAGGAGAGCGGGCGCAACGCCAGTCAGCGGGTCGGTTCGCAGAGCCCCGTCCGGGGAGGTGACGACAGGTGAGCCGTAGAGCAGGAGCTGCCAGACCGAGAGGACCGCTGCCGCACCCACCAGGGTCGCGAGCAACGGCGCCCCTGCGCGTCGGCGCCGCCTCCGTGCACCCGGCGCACGGGGCGGTCCCGATACGCGGAGCGCGGCGGCGCCGGACGCGAGGGCCGACACGACGATCGCGGACGCCGCCAGCGTCGTGGCGACGGGGGGAATCTCCGCGACGGGGGTGCCTTCGGCGATCAGGGAGCCGAGCGCCGCCCCGACGACGGCGCCCACCGCGGCACACGCTCCACCCTCGAGTGCGGCGGTCGCGGCGGCGGGCGAAGCCGAGAGACCACGCGCCCACAGCAGCGCGTACTCCGACCGGCGTCGCCGCGCCAGGTATCGGGTCAGTGCGACGAGGGCGACGCACTGGGCCGCGAAGAGCAGTGCGATCGAGACCGGGACGAGCGCGCGGGCGCGATCGACGTCGGCCATCACCGCCTGCGCGGTGTCGGTGAAGCGTCCCGGGGTGGAGAGCCCGGTCACCTCGACCCCGTTGTCGGCCAGTCGCACACGAAGCGTCGGCCAAGACCGGAGTGTCTGCGCCAGGTCGCCGACGGTGAGCGTCCCCGGCGTCGGGGCGATCACCCACTGCACCCGCGGGCGGGCGTCGGCGAAGTCCGACCAGTCCGGCTCCGCGAGGACGAAGGCGGGTTCTGACCCGCGACCGCTCGTGATGCGATCGTCGCCGACCCACGCGGGATCGCGCACGTCGATCGCCCGCCAGGTTCCCACCACCCTGACGGGAACACCCCCCAGGACGACCTCGCTGCCCACTCCGAGGCCGAAGCCGGCCGCCGCATCCGCCTGGATCATGGTCTCGCTCTCGCCGGCCGGCGCGCGCCCGTCGGCGACGGCGACAGCGCCGCCCAGGTCGACGCCCCGCAGCACGAGGGCCGCGCGGTCCTCCTGCGGCTCGCCGAGAGGCATCTCCGCGGAGACCGACCGGAGGACGGGCCAGTCGGCATCGCGCGGCAGAGCCCCCGCGATCGCGTCGCGGACCCGCTCGTCCTGGTCGACCTCGTCCGTGGCGAGGGGGAGGCGGGCTGCGAGGGCCAGATCGGCCCCGGCGCGGAGGTCGAGCGCGGCGCGCGTGCCCGCCTGCGCCGCAGCATCCATCCCGGAGAGCATCACGACGCCCGCCCCGGTGACCAGCGCGACGACGACGACGACCGCGGCGAAGACCGGGACGAAGGGACGCGCGCGCCGCAGTGCCAGCACTAGGGATGGCCTCACTTCTGTGTGTGAGGGGGAGTCTAGGGCGGCGCGCCTTCTCTCGGGGAGGGAACGATGCGGGAGAAGCGGCGGGGTCGCCGTCAGGCGAGGGCGATGTCGGGCCGACGGACCGCCGAGCCCGACACCACGATCCCGCCGGTGGCGGGGCTGTCGACGGTGAGCCGACTCGGGCGGCCGACGCGGGAGCACTGCCGAATCGTCAGGGGTGGGGTGAGATGAGCGCCGTTGTCCGCGCAGACAGGACCTGCAGAACCCCGACACGGGGTGGGCGACAGGCCGGGCGATACGGGGGGCGACGGGCGGGGAGGCGGAGCCCGCCACCGAACCGGACGCGAGCACAGCGGCGAGGACGTGTCGATCCGCCGGTCAGTCGCGGACCGCCGGGTCGGGGAGGCGCACCGCCGAGCCGGACACGACGATGCCGCCCGCGGCGGGGATGTCCACCGTCAGCTCGCTCGGTCGTCCGACGTGGGTCCCCTGGAAGATCCGAATGCGCTGCGGCGGTGTCACCGCCCGCGTCTCCCGCAGATACCCGCCGAGGGCGGCCGCGCCGGCCCCTGTCGCCGGGTCTTCGCTGATCTCGCCCACGGGGAAGACGTTGCGTACATGCCACCGGTCGGCCGTCTCCGGCCAGGCGACGATGATCGTGGCGGGCCATCCCTCGGCGTCCATCAGGGCGCGCGCCGCGGCGGGGTCGAAGGTCATCCGGTCGAGGGTGGCGCTCGAACGCACGACGAGGAGCGGATGCCGGTTGCCCGCGAAGGGCAGCGCTGCGGCGTGCGCGGGGTCGAGGTCGGCATCCTCGAGGTGGAGGACCTCGAGGATGCGCGTGCGCGTATCGGCGGGGAGATCCTCCACGAAGGGGACGACGCTCGTGAAGCGCACCACGCGGTCCGCGTCGTCGTCGTTGACGGTGATCTCGATGCGCCCCACGGGTGCGGTGAACGAGTACGCTCCGGCGCCGCGCAGCTCGGCGAGGGCCGCCGCCGTCGCCACTGTCGCGTGGCCGCAGAAGGGAACTTCGGCGAGGGGTGAGAAGTAGCGGATCGACAGGGCGCCCTGGTCGTCGCGGGTCACGAAGGCGGTCTCGGAGTAGCCGACCTCGGCTGCGACGCGGAGCATCTCGTCATCCGACATCCCGTCCGCATCCAGCACGACCCCCGCGGGGTTGCCGCCGGCGGGGTCGGAGGAGAAGGCGGCCCAGCGCTGGACGCGCGGTGCGAGAGGTCGTGCGGCAGCCACCCCCCTACGCTACGCGTCAGGAAGGTCGCAACAGCGCCGGCGCCCGGATGGATCAGCTTCTCGATAAGCCGGGGCCGTCGCCGTTCGCCGCGACGTGACGAGGTTGCCGGTGCTCAGCCCCTCGCCGGCACGAGCTCGGTGAGCAGGGTCTCGATGCGGCCCCGGATGTCGTCGCGGATGCGCCGGACGGCGTCGATGCCTTGACCGGCGGGGTCGTCGAGCTCCCAGTCCTCGTACCGCTTCCCGGGGAAGATCGGGCAGGCATCGCCGCATCCCATCGTGATGACGACGTCGGATTCCTTGACGGCTTCCACGGTGAGCACCTTGGGCTGCCGGCCCGCGATGTCGATCCCCTCCTCAGCCATCGCCTCGACGGCTACGGGGTTGACCTGATCCTTCGGCTCCGACCCGGCGGAGAGAACTTCGACGCGGTCTCCGGCCAGTGCGTGGAGGAATCCGGCGGCGATCTGCGACCGGCCAGCATTGTGGACGCAGACGAACAGGACGGTGGGCTTGTCGGACATCCGGTCCTCCTTTCTCGGTGGATGAGAAAAGCATAGACCGTGATCTATTTATGAGCTAGACGGTCGACGTCACGAGTTCCGGAAGAAGGTCGCGCACGCGCGACTCGATGTCGTCGCGGATGCGGCGCACGGTCGCGGTCGGTTTGCCCACGGGGTCTTCGAGGTCCCAGTCGAGGTAGCGGCGACCGGGGTAGACCGGGCACGCATCGCCGCATCCCATCGTGATGACCCAGTCCGCGGCGCGCACCGCCTCGTCGCTGAGCGGCTTCGGGAATTCGCCGCCGATCGGCACCCCGATCTCGTCGAGGGCGTAGACGATCGAGGAGCGCACGTCGGCGGCGGGGGCAGACCCCGCGCTTCGAACGATCACCCGGTCGCCGGCGAGCTGGCGGAGGATGCCCGCGGCGATCTGCGAACGCCCGGCGTTCTGGACGCACACGAACAGCACCGACGGCCGGTCGGGCGGGTGGCCATCGATCCGGGTCAGGTCATCGAGGCGGGATGCCGCGAAGGAGGCCGTGCGCGACACCTCGAGGGCGGGCCTCCCGGCCGCGATGAGCATCTGGTGACTGTCGGTCACGTAGCGGGCGACCGTTTCGGGGCTGAACACCCCGCGGTAGCGCGCGGTCAGGTCGTCGATGACGCGCGAGAGGTCCGCCTCGCCCCCGGTCGGCGGGGGACCGAGGAGGGTCGTCACGCGCTCCTCGTGCGCCGGGTCGAGGGAGTACCAGACCCGCCTGCCGTCTTTCTCGCGCTGCACGATGCCCTCGGCGTGAAGAGCGGACATGTGGTGGCTGACCGTGGGCTGGCGGAGTCCGAGCGATTCGGCGACGCGGCCCACGAGCACCCGCCCGTCGGCGCTGTCGCGCATCATCCGCACGATTCGGGCGCGGGTGGGGTCGGCGAGGAGGGTCAACCCCGCGTCATCCGTCCCCGCACCCATAGACGCAAGTCTATGCGCTGCCGGTCGCACGGATATCGTCGAATCCACCGTTTGTCGGATGCTGACGGCCCCGCTGTCCGACGATGATGCGAATCTCCGACGGACGGTCGCGTCACGGGTGGCGGAGGCGACGCTCAGACGCCGTTGCGGGTCGAGCGGCGCTCGAGGAACACGGTCGAGCGCCACCGGCCGGCGTGCGGGCCGTTGGTCGACTGCGCGATCCGCTCGCGCGTGCCGACGACCCGGAACCCGGCGCGCTCGTGCAGGCGCAGGCTCGCGGTGTTCTCGGGGAAGATGCTCGACTGCACCGTCCAGTAGCCGGCCGCGTCGGCGGCATCCAGGAATGCCCCGTGCAGAACTGCGCCGATCCCGCGGCCCCGAGCCCGGGAGTCGACATACACCGAGTGCTCGATGACGCCCCGGTACACCTCGCGCGTCGACACGCGCGACGCGGCCACCCAGCCCACCACCTCGCCGTCCAGGTCAGCGACGAGCCGGGGGTGAGCGATCTTGCCCGCGTCGAACTGCTCCCACGTCGGCACCGTGCTTTCGAAGGTCGCTTCTCCCTCGGCGATGCCCTCGGCGAGGATCTGCTCCACGCGCGGCCAATCGTCCGCCGTCATCGCCCGCACCGAGACCATCAGCAGCACGAACCGCCGAGATCGGTCGAGCACACCCCGGTTGCCGGCAGGGCGAGGGCCACCGTGGTCGCGGCGGCCATGTCGCCGGCGATCCACGCGACGATCGAGCGGACCTGCTCGTAGCCGGTGGCGAGGAGGAACGTCGGCGCCCGCCCGTAGGACTTCATCCCGGCGAGGAAGAAGCCGGGTTCGGGATGCCGCAGCTCGGCGCTCACGGCGCTCTGATCGAGCGGGGGCGGAGGCCCTCGAGCGCGGTCGCGAGCACCGTGTCTGCCAGTGCATCGGCGTCGAGCGGGCCGCCCGGGCGGTACCACTCGGTGAGCGAGTTCACCATGCCGAACACCAGTCGGGTGGCGACGGCGGCGTCGACGTCGGGGCGCAGCATCCCCTCGCTCTGAGCGCTGGCGACGACCTCGCTCACACGGTGGTCGAAGGCGCGGCGGCGCTCGAGGGCCGCCTGCTCGACCCGGCCGTTGCCGCGGACGCGCAGCAGCAGCGTCACCTCCGGCAGCTTCTGCACCAGGACGCGCACCGCGCCCCGGATGACCCTTTCGAGTTGCGCGCCGGCGTCGGCGGACGGCTCGGCGAGTACTCCCTCGAGGGCGGTGAGCGCGTCGTCGAGGGCGAGGCCGAGGAGCTCCTCCTTGGAGGAGAAGTGGTGGTAGAGCGCCGACTTCGTCACGCCCAGCCGGTCGGCCAGGTCAGCGACCGAGGTGGCGTCGTACCCCTTCTCGATGAAGAGGGCGACCGCGACGGCGAGCACGTGCTCCCGGTCGTTTCCCGGGCGACCGCGTCGTCCGCGGGGGGCGGCGTCGGCGGATGCGGGCTGGCTCGTCACCCGCTCACTCTGGCATCTTCCCGGTCGTCGGGCGAGCGCCTCGGTCGTTGAGCGAGCGCAGCGAGACGAAACGTCGGGGTGCTGCGTTTCGTCTCGTCGCTGCGCTCCTCGCTCAACGACCACCGCATCGTTGCGGGCGGAACCGTCGCCTGACAGAATTACTGAACGATCGGTCTGCAACACGTTCGCGACGAAGCGGAAGGCCCAGGATGACCCGTTCACCCCTCCGCGTCGAGCACGCCGGCGACCGCACCGTCGTCGCGCTCGACCGCCCCGAGGTCCGGAACGCCATAGATCAGGCCACCGTCGACGCCCTGCACGCGGTCTGCGCCGATCTCGAGCGAGAGCCCCGCACGCTCATCCTGATCGGCTGCGGTGGCGTCTTCGCCTCAGGCGCCGACATCGCCGAATTGCGAGACCGCCGCGCCGCCGACGCCCGCCGGGCGATCAACCAGGCCGTGTTCACCCGCATCCGCGCCCTCCCCATGCCGGTGATCGCGGCACTCGACGGCTACGCGCTGGGCGGCGGGGCCGAGCTCGCCTACGCCGCCGACCTCCGCATCGCCACGCCCAGGCTGAAGATCGGCAATCCCGAGACCGGCCTCGGCATCATCGCGGCCGCAGGGGCGACCTGGCGGCTGCCCGCGATCGTGGGCGAGGCGCGCGCCGCGGAGATGCTCCTCACCGGACGGATCCTCGACGCCGACGAAGCACTGTCGTGGGGGCTCGTGTCGGCGCTGCATCCGCCGGACGAGCTCCTCGACGCCGCGCACAGGCTCGCCGACCGCATCGGCCGCAACGATCCGCTCGCCACCCGGTACACCAAGCGGGTGCTGGAGGCCGAACCGCTCGACCAGCCCGCCCTCGTGAACGAATTCCAAGCGGAGCTGTTCGAGAGCCCTGAGAAGATGCGCCGTATGACCGCCTTCCTCGAGCGGAGAGCCCGATGACTGCCGCTGACGAAGCGCCCCGCCCTGTCGCAACGCCCCCGCGGGTCGGGGTGCTCGGCGGCGGCAGGATGGGCGCGGGCATCGCGCACGCATTCCTCCTCGCAGGCTCCGAGGTGACCGTCGTCGAGCGCGACACCGAGGCCGCGGAGGCGGCGCGCGGTCGCATCCTCACGAGCATCGCCGACTCGACCCGCCGCGGGGCGACCGATCGCAGCGAGGCCGAGCTCGCGGCATCCGTCCATCTCTCCACCGACGTGACCGATTTCGCCGGGGCGGGGCTCGTCGTCGAGGCGGTGCCCGAAGACCGCCGCCTCAAGCGCGACGCGCTCGCGCGCATCGAGGCGATCGTCGCGCGCGACGCGGTCATCGCCACCAACACCTCCTCGATCGGGATCGCCGCGCTCGCCGACACCCTGCAGGATCCCGCCCGCTTCCTCGGGCTGCACTTCTTCAACCCCGTGCCCGCCTCGCGCCTGGTCGAGATCGTCGTCGGTGACGCCACCGCGGCCGGCGTCGTGGAGCGCGCGCGCGGATGGGTCGACGCGATCGGCAAGACCCCGATCGTCGTCTCCGACGCCCCCGGCTTCGCCTCCAGCCGCCTCGGTCTGGCGCTGGCGCTCGAGGCGATCCGCATGGTCGAGGCCGGGGTCGCGAGCCCGGCCGACATCGACGCGGCCATGGAGCTCGGCTACCGCCACCCCGCAGGACCTCTCCGCACCACCGACATCGTCGGACTCGACGTCCGACTCGCCATCGCCGAAGAGCTGCACGCCACCCTCGGCGACCGCTTCGCCCCGCCCGACCTGCTGCGCCGCATGGTCGCCGACGGTCACCTCGGCCGCAAGACCGGGCGAGGCTTCTACGAATGGAGCACGCCGTGACCGACATCCTTCCCAGCTACATCCGCGACGGCTGGTGGACGCCGGCGGAGGATGAGGTCGCCGCGGTCGTACGCGACGCGTCGACCGGCGAGCCGGTGGTGCGCCTGAGCACCCGTGGCCTCGACCTCGCCGGGGCGCTCGAGCACGCGCGCACGGTCGGGCAGGAGAGCCTCGGCGCGCTGACGTTCCACCAGCGGGCGGTGCTGCTGAAGGAGTTCGCCCTCGTGCTGCAGGGGCGGAAGGACGAGCTCTACGCCCTCTCCGAGCGCGCAGGCTCCACCCGGCGCGATTCGCTCAGCGATGTCGACGGCGGCATCGGTGTGCTCTTCACCTACTCCTCGAAGGGGCGCCGCGAGCTGCCGAACGCGAAGGTCTACGTCGACGGGCCGATCGAGCCGCTGTCGAAGGACGGATCGTTCCTCGGGCGTCACGTCTACACGCGTCTTCCCGGTGTTGCCGTGCAGATCAACGCCTTCAACTTCCCCGTGTGGGGGGCGCTGGAGAAGTTCGCCCCGGCGTTCCTCGCGGGCGTCCCCACCGTGGTCAAGCCCGCCTCGCCGACGGCCTACATCGCCGAGGCGTGGGTGCGCATGCTCGCCGAGACCGGACGCCTCCCCGCCGGGTCGCTGCAGCTGGTGAGCGGCAGCGTTCCTGACCTGTTCACCGCGCTGCGCCTGGGCGACCTCGTCGGGTTCACCGGCAGCGCGACGACCGCCTCACGCCTGCGGGCGCAGACCCCCGACGGGGTGCGGTTCACCGCCGAGACCGACTCGATCAACGCCTCGGTGCTCGGCCCCGATGCCGCCCCCGGCACGCCCGAATTCGACGCGTACGTGAAGCAGCTGCTGGTGGAGATGACCACCAAGGCGGGGCAGAAGTGCACCGCCATACGCCGGGCCATCGTCCCCGCCGCCGCGGTCGACGCGGTCGTCGCGGCGCTGGGGGAGAAGATCGCCGAGAGGGTCGTGATCGGCGACCCGCGCGCCGCGGGCGTCACGATGGGTCCAGTGGTCTCGCGCGCGCAGCGCGATGAGGTGGTGCGGCAGGTGCGGGCGCTGCAGGATGCCGGGGGGACGCTCCTCCTCGGATCGCTCGACGCCCCCGAGGTCGTCCACGCCGACGGCTCGGTCGGGCCCGCGCCCGAGGGTGCGTTCGTCTCGCCGATCCTGGTCGGGTTCGATGACCCGACCGCGCCTGCCGTCCACGACATCGAGGCGTTCGGGCCGGTCGCGAGCCTGCTGCCGTACGCCTCCCTCGCCGAGGCCGCCCACCTCGTCGACCGCGGCGGCGGGTCGCTGGTGACCTCGGTCGCGACGAATGATCCGGATGTCGCGGTGGAGCTCATGACCCGGATCGCCGCCTTCAACGGTCGCGTCCTGTTCCTCAGCCGCGAGAACGCGCGCACCTCCACCGGGCACGGGGCGCCCGTGCCGCATCTGGTGCACGGCGGGCCCGGCCGCGCGGGGGGCGGCGAGGAGCTGGGCGGCATCCGTGCGGTGCTGCACCACATGCAGCGCACCGCGGTGCAGGGCTCGCCCGAGATGCTCACCGCCCTCACCGGCGTGTGGCACGAGGGCGCCGAGGCGCAGCCGGGGGGAGCCCATCCGTTCCGCAAGTCGCTCGCCGAGCTGCGGATCGGCGACCAGGTCGTCTCCGAGACGCGCGAGGTCGCCCTCGACGACATCGAGACCTTCGCCCGGTTCACCGGCGACACCTTCTACGCCCACATGGACGAGGAGGCCGCCGCCGCCAACCCGTTCTTCCCGGGGCGTGTTGCGCACGGGTATCTGCTGGTGTCGTGGGCCGCGGGACTCTTCGTCGACCCGGCGCCCGGCCCGGTGCTCGCCAACTACGGCCTGGAGAACCTGCGGTTCGTCACGCCGGTGTCGCCGGGCGACGAGATCCGTGTCGTCCTCACCGCGAAGCAGATCACGCCGCGCGAGACCGACGAGTACGGCGAGGTGCGCTGGGACGCGGTCATCCGCAACCAGCGTGACGAGATCGTCGCGACCTACGACGTGCTGACCCTGGTCGCGAAGGAGGGAGCGTCGGTGTGAGACGGATGCTGCAGCAGGACCGGGTCTTCGACGCCTTCGGGATGGAGGCGATCGTGGATGAGGCGGGGCGGGCGGTGATCCGGATGCGGGTGCGCGACGACATGACGAACGGCTTCGCCATCACCCACGGCGGCGTGGTGTTCGCCCTCGCCGACACGGCCTTCGCCATCGCGTGCAACGAGCCCGACGGGCCCGTCACGGTATCGGTCGGCGCCGACATCGTGTTCTTCCGCTCCACGCGGCCGGGCGATGTGCTCACTGCGGAGGCGCGCCACCGTGTGACCCGGGGGAGGACCGGGCTGTACGACGTCACGGTGACCGACGCCGACGGCGAGGTCGTCGCCGAGTTCCGCGGGCACGCGCGCCGCACCGATCGGCGTCTCGACGACGCCTGACGCGCGCCCGTCGGTCGGTGGGCGAGCGGAGCGAGACGAAACGACTCGGCGGCGGCGAAGGGTTGCCGCACTGCCCCCGCGCGCCTAGAATTACTGAACGAGCGGTCTGTAAAGGAGTCGACGATGACGGACCTCACCGGCGAGGAGCAGCACTTCGATGCGCTCATCGCCGCCGATCAGCGCATCGAGCCCCGTGACTGGATGCCCGACGCCTACCGGCGCACCCTCATCCGCCAGATCTCGCAGCACGCGCACTCCGAGATCATCGGCATGCAGCCCGAGGGCGGGTGGATCACCCGGGCGCCGAGCCTGAAACGCAAGGCGATCCTGCTCGCGAAGGTCCAGGACGAGGCCGGCCACGGCCTCTACCTCTACTCCGCCGCACAGACCCTCGGCATCACCCGCGACGAGATGACCGACCAGCTCATCGCCGGCAAGGCCAAGTACTCCTCGATCTTCAACTACCCCGCCCCCACCTGGGCCGACATGGGCGCCATCGGCTGGCTCGTCGACGGCGCGGCGATCTGCAACCAGGTGCCGCTCTGCCGCGCATCCTACGGTCCCTACGGCCGGGCGATGGTGCGCATCTGCAAGGAGGAGTCGTTCCACCAGCGGCAGGGGTTCGAGATCCTCCTCACCCTCATGCAGGGCACCGACGCGCAGCGGCAGATGGCCCAGGACGCGGTGAACCGCTGGTACTGGCCGTCGCTGATGATGTTCGGCCCGCCGGATGACGCCTCGCCCAACTCGGCGCAGTCGATGGCGTGGAAGATCAAGCGGTTCTCGAACGACGACCTGCGGCAGCGCTTCATCGGGATGCTGGTGCCGCAGGCCGAGATCCTGGGTGTCGCCCTGCCCGACCCCGAGCTGCGGTGGGACGAGGACGCGCAGCGCTGGCACACCGGCCAGCTCGACTGGGACGAGTTCCGCGAGGTGCTCGCCGGGCGTGGCCCGCTCAATGCGGAGCGACTGCGCCACCGCAAGGCCGCGCACGACGACGGTGCGTGGGTGCGGGAGGCCTCGGCGGCGTATGCGCAGAAGCGGGCGGAGGTTTCGACTCGCTCCGGTCGCTCAACCACCGATGAGGTCGCTCGCTCAACCACCGGCCCCACCGAGCGGGAGGTGGCGTGATGCCGACCCCCGGATCCTCCGACCGCGAGACCTGGCCGATGTTCGAGGTGTTCGTGCGCTCGGGCCGCGGACTCAGCCACGTCCACGTCGGGTCGCTCCACGCGCCCGACCCCGAGCTGGCGCTGCGCAACGCGCGCGACCTCTACACCCGCCGGGGTGAGGGCACCTCGGTCTGGGTGGTCCCAGCCGAGGCGATCACCACGAGCGACCCCGACGCGAAGGGTGCGTTCTTCGAGTCGGCGTCGGGCAAGAACTTCCGCCACGCGTCGTACTACACCGCCTCCGAGGGGGTGCCGCACCTGTGACCGGTCCCCACCTGCCCGTCGAGACGCACCCGCACGTCGACGTGATCGAGCACGAGCTCGCCGCCGAGCTGCTCGGCGGCGATACCGCGCCTGCGTCGCGCGACGTCGCCGAGTACGCCCTGTGGCTGGGTGATGACGCCCTGATCCTCTCGCAGCAGCTGATGCAGTGGGTGGCTCGAGCCCCTGAGCTGGAGGAGGATGTGGCGCTGGCGAACATCGCCCTCGACCAGCTCGGTCATGCCCGTTCCCTCCTCCGTTACGCCGGCACCGCCGACGATCGCAGCGAGGACGACCTGGCGTTCTGGCGCGACGACCTGCAGTTCCGCTGCGCGTGGCTGTTCTGCCAGGACAACGGCGACTTCGCGCACACGATCGCCCGCCAGCTCATCGCCGCGAGCTACCAGTTCGCCCTGTACTCCGCCCTGCAGTCCTCCGCCGATGCGACGCTCGCGGCGATCGCCGCCAAGGCGGTGAAAGAGGTCGAGTATCACCGCGACCACGCCGTGCAGTGGACCCTCCGGCTCGCGGGCGGCACCGACGAGTCCCGCCGGCGGATGATCGCGGGCCTCGCGGACGTCTGGCCCTACGTCGACGAGCTCTTCCGTGACGAGCCCCTCACCGACCGGCTCGCCGGCATCGCGGTGCGGCCGTCCACGCTGCGCCTCGACGTCGACCGTGTGCTCGACGCGGTGTTCGCCGAGGCAGAGCTCGACCGCCCCGACGTCGCGCCGTCGAGCGGCGGTGGTCGCCGCGGCATCCCGTTCCCGGCTCTCGGCGGGATCCTCGCCGAGCTGCAGGTGCTCGCCCGCGCCCACCCGGGAGCGGCCTGGTGACCGAACACGTGACTGTCCGCGACGTCGCCGCCACCCGCCGGGCGCCGGATCTCCACACCGCCCGGCGGGTCGCCGGGGCGGTCGCCGACCCCGAAGTGCCGGTGCTCACCATCGCCGACCTCGGCATCCTCCGCGATGTCGAGGTCGACGGCGACACCGTGACCGTGACGCTCACCCCCACCTATTCCGGATGCCCCGCGGTCGACGCGATCCGCGACGATGTCGTGCTGGCCCTCACCGATGCGGGCTTCGCCCATGTCGATGTGCGCCTGACGCTCGCCCCCGCGTGGACGACCGACTGGATGAGCGAGGACGGCAAGGCCAAGCTCCTCGCGTACGGCATCGCCCCGCCTACCGGCCGGGCGGCGGTGCGCGGCCCCATCCCGGTGACGCTCGGGGTGGCGTGCCCCCGTTGCGGAACGCTCCGTACGCGCAAGGTCTCGCGCTTCGGGTCGACCGCGTGCAAGGCGCTGTACGAGTGCCAGGAGTGCGGCGAGCCGTTCGACCACTTCAAGGTGCACTGAGGAGCCGGCCCGTGACCACCGCCCGGGCGACCGACGAGGTCGCCGAGACCCTGCTCGCCAATGCCCGCGGCGGTGATGGAACGCGTCGCCGCGCGCGCTTCCACACCCTCGACGTGAGCGGGGTGCGCCGGCTCACCGACGACGCGGTCGAGGTGACCTTCGCCGTGCCGCCCGAGCTCGACGATGAGTACGCGTTCCTCCCCGGCCAGCATGTCGCCCTGCGCGCACACCTCGACGGCGAGGAGGTCCGCCGGTCGTACTCGCTGTGCCGACCGCCGACCCGCGGATCGATCAGCGTCGCGATCAAGCGCGACGCGGGTGGCCGGTTCTCGACCTGGGCGCAGACAGGCCTCCGACCGGGTGATCGCATCGACGTGATGAGCCCGCAGGGCTCGTTCACGTCTTCGCTCGCCGAGCTCGACGGCTCCCATGTCGCCGGGATCGCCGCGGGCTCGGGCATCACTCCGATCATGGCGCTCGCCACCGCGGTGCTCGGTCGGTCGACGACGTCGCGGTTCACCCTGGTGTACGCCAACCGCTCGTCGGCAGACGTCATGTTCCTCGACGACCTCGCCGACCAGAAGGACCGCTACCCGACCCGCTTCGCGGTGCACCACGTCTTCTCTCGCGAGGAGCGCGCGGCACCGCTGCTGTCCGGACGCCTCGATGACGAGCGCATCCGGGGGCTCCTCTCGCACGTCGTCCTTCCCGACACGGTGGACGAGTGGTTCCTGTGCGGGCCGCTGGAGTTGGTCGACCGGTGCCGCACGGCGCTTGCGGATGCCGGGGTGCCGCGTGACCACGTGCGCTTCGAGCTGTTCACGACCGGCGTCGAGGGTTCCCCGGCATCGCCGGTCGCGCGACCCCCGCGGCCGCGAGCGGATGAGCCCGTGCACCGCATCGACCTGCGGCTCGACGGGCTGAGCGCGAGCGTCGCGTCGCCCGTCCACGCGCGTGAGACGGTGCTCGCTGCGGCGCTGCGGGTGCGCCCCGACGCGCCGTACTCGTGCTCGGGCGGTGTGTGCGGTACCTGTCGCGCCCGGCTCGTCGACGGCGCGGTCACGATGGACGAGAACTACGCGCTCGAGCCCGACGAGATCGCCGCGGGGTACATCCTCACGTGCCAGTCCCGCCCCACGACCGAGCGGGTGGTCGTCGACTACGACGTGTGAGGCGGCCGAGTCGCCCCGCGGCGCGGCCGCCCCGGTTCATCCGTCGCAGATGTACGCCCGTGGGGCCTCCAGGCATACATATCCGACGGATGAAGGAGGAGAGTGCGGGGTTCCGGCCCCGCCCATGATGCGCCGCTGCGGTCGTTGCGCGCGTGACGGGTCACCGCCGCGCACCGCGCTTGCGCGCACCGCGCTTGCGCCGCGCGCCGCGCTTGTACGCACCGCACCCCCGTCGGGGACGCGCCCACCTCCCATTCGTCCGTCGCAGATGTACGCCCCTGGGGCCTCCACGCGTACATATCCGACGGATGAATGGCGGGTGAGGCCGAGACGCGCAGCGGCGCGGTCGGGCGGCGGGGCGTCACAGCAGGTCGGTGCGGGCGCGCAGCGCCGCTGCGCCGAGAAGGGGTCCATCGTTCGACAGGGTCGAGGGTCGCACGGCGATCGGTCGGGTGCGGGGGAGCGCGGTCCACCGGACGACGGCGGCGTCGACGAGGTCGAGGTAGTCGGGTCGCACGCGTGCGAATCCGCCGCCGATCGCGACCACGTCGAGGTCGAGGAGCGCCGAGACGCTGGCGATCGCCTGCCCCACCGCCTCGGCCGAGCGCCGGGTCGCGATGTCGGCGATCGGGTCGCCGGCGGCGACGGCGGCAGCGAGGTCCTCGCCGGTCCGGCCCTGCCAGCCGCGTCGCCTGGCCCACGACACCGTGGCCGGTCCGGACGCGGTCTCTTCCAGCGTTGTCCCGGTCCCGGTCCCGGTCCCCGCCCCGGACTCAACGGCGCTCCCGACCCTGCCGACCGGGTCGACGACGTGGAGCTGGCCGATATGGCCGGCGTTTCCCGTCGACCCCGAGACGAGGCGACCGTCGGCGATCACCCCGCCCCCGACTCCGGTCGAGACGACCATCCCGAGCGACGTCGAGGCGCCGCGTGTCGCGCCGAGCCAGTGCTCCGCGAGGGCGATGCACGTTCCGTCGAGACGAAGGGTCGTCGGAACGTCCGCCGCGTCCTCGACGAGCTCACCCAGGGCGAGATCGCGGATCGCCGGCATGTTGAGCGGACTCACCGTGCCGCGAGTGAAGTCGATCGGACCCGCGGAGCCTACGCCCGCGCCGACCACGGATCCGGGCGCATGCGCCAGGGTGGCCGCGATGAGGGACCGGATGACGCCGGCCAAGCCCTCGGCTCCGATCTCGCGTCCCGTCGGCTGCCGGTGGCGTGATCCCGGCAACACGGCCCCGAACCCCTGCGCGTCGACGGCGACGAGGGCCGACTCCGCCTTCGTGCCGCCGAGGTCGACCGCCAGGATCAGCTCACCCGTCACTCTTCACACGTTATCGCCCTCGACGGGTACTTTAGTGGCTAAAGTAAAGGCATGACCACCATCGCCCTCTTCGGAGCAACGGGAAAGACCGGTCGGCGTGTGCTCGACCGTGCGCTCGCCGCCGGACACACCGTCCGAGCTCTCGTCCGCGATCCCGCCGCAGTCGTCGTCAGCTCCGAGCGACTCACGATCATCCCCGGTGACGTTCGAGATCCGGCGTCCGTCGCTGAGACCGTGCGCGGCGCCGACGTCGTGCTGAGCCTGTTCGGGCAGGTGAAGGGCTCGCCCCCCACCCTTCAGACCGACGGCACCCGCGTCATCGTGGAGGCGATGCGGGAGGCGGGCGTGAGCCGCATCGTCACCCTCTCGGGAGGGGGTCTCCGCGACGACGAGCACGATCGCCCGAAGGCGGCGGACCGCGTCATCCGGTTCCTTCTGAAGGTCCTCTCCGGAAAGGTGCTCGCTGACGCCGAGGGGCATCTCGAGGTCCTTCGCGCGTCGGGGCTCGACTGGACGGTCGTGCGTGGGCCTCGCCTCACCGAGAAACCCGGGGTCGGCAGCCACCGGGTCGGGTGGGTCGGGGTGAACGCGAGCACGCAGATCAGTCGCGACGACCTGGCCGATTTCAT
The DNA here is from genome assembly GCF_013410955.1 of Microbacterium sp. AK009. Lineage (GTDB taxonomy): Bacteria > Actinomycetota > Actinomycetes > Actinomycetales > Microbacteriaceae > Microbacterium. The sequence continues at coordinate 186,192 of NZ_JACCCG010000003.1, forward strand.
CCTCACGCAGGTGGAGGATCGCCGGTTCGTCGGCGCGATGCCGTTCATCAGCGCATGACTCTCGCGCCGCGCGACGCCGCGATCGGTCGCGTTCTGGAGGGTGTCATCGCCGTTCGACGGGTGTTGGGAGTCCGCCGGAGACCCTTCGCTCAGCTGCACCTCTCTTCGTCGCAGCTGGAGGCGCTGTACCTCATCGCCCACTCGTCCAGCCCGGTCACCCCGGGGGGTCTCGCGGCTCGGCTGGGCGTCACCCCCGGTGCCGTCACCCAGTTGGTCGAGGGTCTCAAACGCGTCGGCCTCGTCGCCCAACGACCGCACCCCGACGATGCCCGCTCGCGGACGCTTTGGCTCACCGACGCAGCGCGCAGAGAGGTCGACGGGTTCGAAGCCCAGGTCATCGACGACATGCGCGGTCATCTGTCCGAACTGTCGGATGCGGAGGTGGCGGAGCTCGGCCGGCTTCTTCACCGCGTGGGCGGCGATGGCTGAGGGGAGAAGACAGGGCGCGGTCCTCGTGACCGGCGCGACAGGCACCGTCGGCGCATCTGTCCTCGCCGAGCTCGCCGCGCGCGGCGCCGAGGTCGTCGCGGCGGTGCGCGATCCGGCCGCGCCGTCGGCGCGAGCGCTGGGTGTGCCGGTTCGCGAGTTCACCTTCGACGGTTCGCCGACTAACGCGCAGCGCGCCCTCGAGGGAGTCGACAGGGTGTTCCTGATGCGTCCCCCGCAGATCGAGGATGTCCGGACCTTCCTCTTCCCCACCATCGACGCGTGCCGTGCAGTGGGGGTGCGCCAGGTGGTGTTCCTGTCGTTGCAGGGAGTCCAGGTCAATCGCCGAACACCCCATCACGCGGTGGAGGCCAGGCTCCGAGAGGCGCGAGTCCCGTTCACCTTCCTCCGACCCAACTTCTTCATGCAGAACCTTTCGGCGACGTACGCGGCCGACATCCGGGTCCGGGATGAGATCTTCGTGCCCGCCGGTCGATCGCTGACCGCCTTCATCGACGCGCGCGACATCGGGCGGGTCGCCGCCTGCGTCCTCACCGAGGACGGGCACCTCGGAAAGGCGTACACCCTCTCGGGTGAGCGTGCCCTCGGCTATCGCGACGTCGCGCGGGTACTCACCGATGTCCTCGGTCGAGAGATCCGCTACGCCCGTCCGCGCGAGGATGCCTACCTCGATCGTCTGCGAGCGGATGGGGCGCCCGCCGCGTACATCGAGGTGCAGCGGATGATCTATCGCATCGTCCGCGCGAACGTGTCAGCGCTGCCCAATCGGATGGTGCGTCGACTCACCGGGCATCCCGCCATCACCTTCCGGCAATTCGCGATCGACCATAGGGATGTCTGGATGCCCGACGGTGCCGGTGGCATCCTGCAGCCAGGCCCAGAGACGTGACTGGCGCCCGGCGTCGAAGGTGACCGCCTCGGCCCGGGTCTCGCGTCCGATCTCGATGTAGGCGTCGTGCCGGTCTCGGTGCCGCTCGCCGAGGGCGAGGGCGACTGCGTGGCGCGCGGTGCCTCGCGGCGTTGTGGCCCCGGGAAGGACTGCCATCGCCGGCATGACGTTGCGCCACACCCAGTCCATGTAGGCCGGCATGCCGCGCACCAGACCCGTGCCCGCGACGAGCCCCGGGTCGTAGACATTGAGGCGCCGTCCGGTGGAGCCGAGCCGCGTCGCCCACGGGTGGGAGAGGGTGACGAGCGCGAGTTTGCTGGTCGCGTACGCCACGCCGCCGCGTTCGCGTTCGGCACGGAACGTCCCTGGAGGGGTGTCGTCGGGGATCGCGAGCTCAGCCGGCTCCTGCCAGAAGGGGTCGGGCACGAGACCGAAGGACTGACGCTTGCCGCGATGGGTGGAGGACCCGGCGAGCACGACGTGACCGGTCGGGCTGAGGAGCGGCACGAGCCCCTGGAGCACCGCATGCTGCGCGACCACGTTGATGGCGAACGTGAGCTCGTGCCCCTGTGCGCTGACGTGACGGCGATCGAGGAACTGTCCGCCGGCGTTGAGCAGCGCCGCATCGATCGTGGCGACCTCTCCCGAGCGGACGAGAGCGGCGACCTTCTCGAGCGCAGAGCGGACGGAGTCGAGGTCGGCGAGATCGAGGAGGATGCCGCGGGCATCGGCTCCCGCAGCGCGCGCCGCGGCCACGGCTTCGTCGAGTGAGCCCCGGTCGCGGGCGAGGAGCACGAGGCGGGGTTGCGCGGGGTGGGTCAGCAGACGATGGAGCATCGCTCGACCGATGCCCCGGGTCGGTCCGGTGAGGAGGACGGTGGGCGTGATGTCACTCTGTGTCATAGCCCCACGATAGGTGATGTCATAATGTGACGCAAGGGTAGAGTGGACGGATGCCGCGTTGGCCAGAGGATTCCCGTGAGCGTCTCGCCGGCGCTGCGGTGTCGCTCTTCGTCGAGCGAGGGTTCGCGGCGACGACGGTCGAGCAGATCGCCACGGCGGCGGGGGTCACGCCGCGCACGTTCTTCCGGCATTTCCGTGACAAGGAGGAGGTGCTCTTCGCTGAGGAGGACGAGCTCCTGCCGCTCCTGCTCGACGCGATCGCGACGCTCGAGCCGCCGTTTCGCGCCGAGGAGCTGATGCGTCACGCGCTCGGCGTGCTGGCCGACACGATGGAGCCGGACCGGACGCGCCTGCGCGTGCGGCACGCGATCATCAAGACCGATGTCGCCCTCGCGGGACGGGAGTTGGCCAAACAGGCGGCGTGGCAGCCGCAGATCGCCGCGGCGATCGCCGCGCGCGGCTACACCGAAGCTGACGCCGAACTGCTCGCGGCCATCGGATTCGCCCTGTACCGCACGAGCTTCGTCGCGTGGCTGGAGGAAGACGAGCCGGAGCCGCTGCGCGAGCGGGTTCATCATGCCCTTCCCTCGGTGCGGACCGTGATGGACCTCGTCATCCCCGTGTGACGCGCGACGCGTCCGGCATGCCGGAACGGGCGGGTCGGCGGCTCAGAGGGCGCGGAGGAGAGCCTCGATCCGTCGATGTCGTGTGGCCGCCGTCGCGGCGCCGTCGATCGGCACGAGCTGGCGACGGCGTGTGGTGGGCGGCTGCAGATCCCATCGCTCCCGGAGCCCGGCGGCCGAGAGTGCCTCAGCGAGGTCGTCGGGCACGGGTACCTCGTCGGGGTCGACCGGCGCGAGCCACCCGGCGACAGGGTCACCGACCTCCAGGCGCAGTCGGCGCAGCAGCGACGATCCCGTCCAGACGAACGTGTCGTCGATCACCGGGGCGCGCGTGAGCGCGAGGTTGACCGCGACGTCTTCGAGTCGGCCGGCCACCCGCCGGGTGCCGGCGTCGTCGGCGGCCTCGACGAGAGAGGGAGGTATCCGCAGCACGGTGTATCGCGAGCGTCCCCAGACCATCGGCTCGATGAACCCCGTCACCTCGTGCGGCGCTCCCAGAAGCGGCCAGGACTCGCTCACGTCACCCTCCCTCGTCTCATCCGTCAGGGCTTGCGCGGTCGGACTCTACCGGCCGAGACGGCCTGGCGGTACGGTGACCTCACCCACCTCGTCGAAGGGGTTGCCGTGACGTCGTCCAGTGCTGAATCCGTCGCCCCCGCCGTCCCGACCACGCGCGTGCGCGTCGAGAGTGAGGCGTTCTACGCCTTCGTCGCGGCGGCCGCGTCGGGCGGCGTGCTCGGACTCCTCCTCGGGTGGTTCGGGCCACCCCGTCCTCTCTCCGGTGAAGGGTCCTTCGGCTGGATCTCGGCGGCGGCGTGCGCGGTGACCGCGGTCAGTGCCGCGGGTGTCGGCTATTGGCGGGCCCGGCGCTCCCCTGGCCATCGGTGGCGACTGGTTCTGTCGTCGTGGCGTTTCGGTGTCAACGCGGTGGCGGTGGCGCTCGTGCACGCCGGACTGGCGACCCTTGCAGCCCTCGTCGTGTTCCTCGTTCTCAACGCGGGACTGATCGGATGGGACGTCGAGCCGTTCTGGGCGGCCGTGCTGATGGGGGCGACCACGGGGATCACCGCCTACCTGGTGTATCTGTCCGCTTCGGGGATGACGACGCGGCGGATGTCCTCCCTGCTGCTGGCGTTCGTCGTGGTCGGCACCCTGACCGCCATGGTGACGACCCCCGACCCGGCCTGGTGGGAGATCCACTTCAGCCACCTCGGCACGTTCCGGCACCTTTCGAGCGTCGTCTTCAACGGCACCCTCATTCTCGGTGGGCTTCTGGTCACCGCGTTCGCCGTCTACGTCGCCCACGATCTGGCAGCGGCGGCGGCATCCGGCGGCATCGACCCGGCGGCGCGCTGGCGCGTGGTGCCGACGCTCTTCGTCGTCATGGGCATCATGCTCGCGGGCGTCGGGGCTGTGCCGGTGAACGCCAGTCTGCTGATCCACAACCTCTGCGCGTCGGGGCTGGCCGCGATGTTCCTGTGCCTCCTGGCCGGGGGGCGCTGGCTCATGCGGGGCTTGCCCCGCGCCTACTTCCGGGCGGCGGCCCTTTTCCTCATCGCCCTGCTGGTCTCGGTCGTGCTGTTCGCCACCGGCTACTTCGGTCTCACGGCCTTCGAGATCGTCGTCTTCGCCCTGATCTTCGGCTGGATCGCTGTCTTCATCCGCTTCCTCACCGCCGACCAACCCGCGGACACCGGCGACGCCGCCGAAGCGGGGCCGACTCACGGTATTCGGCTCCCTGATGCATCCGTTCGAGGCGTCCTGCCCGAATAACCCTGTGACACGGACGACGGTGTCCGCCGGGCCATCCGGCTCGTCGACGGTGGAAGGGGACCGGCATGGCGAAGAAGCTGACCGAAGCGACGGTGGTCGAGTACGACCGCACGGGCGATGCCGACGTCCTGGAGGTGCGTACGCATGAGCTCCCGCCGCCGGGGCGCGGGGAGGTCACGGTCGAGGTCATCACCGCGGGCATCAGCCACATCGACGGATTCATCCGGAGCGGTCGCGAGGACGCCTTCGCGCACGACCCGTTCCCGCGTCGCTCGGGAAGCGATTTCGCGGGAACGGTCATCGCCGTCGGTGAGGACGTCCACGGCTTCGCCAAGGGGATGGACGTCGTCGGGCACGTGCGTGCGGGAGCCCACGCCTCGGCGATCACCGTGCCGACGTCGGTGCTCGTGAAGAAGCCGCGCACGGTGTCGTGGGAGGCTGCCGGCGGCCTCTTCCTGGCGGGGGCGACGGCTCTCGACATCCTCGACCAGGTACGCGTCGGGGAGGGCGACACCGTCGTGGTGTCGGCCGCGGCCGGCGGGGTCGGGAGCATCGAGGCGCAGATCGCGCGATACCGCGGAGCGACGGTCATCGGCACGTGCGGTGAGCGCAACTTCGACTATCTGCGGCAGCTCGGCATCAAACCGGTGCTGTACGGGCCGGGCATCGCCGACCGCATCCGCAAGGCCGCGGGAAAGCCCATCACCGCGATGATCGACAATTTCGGGCAGGACGGTCGCGCGCTCGCCGAGGACCTGGAAGTCTCACCCTCGCGCTACCGGTCCAGCGAAGACCGTCGAGACACCGAGGTGCGGTTGCTGCAGGACGATCCCGAGTCGGTCGCTCAGGCGACGTCGCTGCTGGAGCGCGTGGCTCAGCTCGCCGAGAAGCGCGCCTTCACCCTGCTGGTGTCGGGGCTCTACTCGCTCCGAGACGTGGCCGAGGCCTACGCCGATCTCGGCAAGCTCCACGCCCGGGGGAAGGTGGTGCTCGCGACGCGACCGGTGACCACGGTGCGTACCCTGAAGGCCCGGGATGTCTGGGAGGCGGCGGGCTGACCCAGGCAGCACGCCCGGCGCACGCCAGGCAGCAGACCCCGGTCACAGCCGCTCCCGGTGCGCGCTGCTGACCCACCGGGCGTACGAGCCCCACGGGTCGGCGCTGCCGGGGAGAGCGCCGATGTGCGCGAGCAGTTCCGGCGCGGAGGTGAACCATTCACCGCCCTCACGGAGGTGCGCGAACAGCCGGTGGCGTGAGCGCTCGACCGTGCGATCGCCGGGTTCGAAGGCGAGCAGTTCGTCGTGCCTGATCGCGCGGAGGCGCGCGCGGGGCTCGCGAGTGGTGCCGATCTTCACCCGCTCGGCGTACCCGAGGTAGTACACGACGTCGACTCGCGGTGGCGGGAGATCCGGATCGGGCGCGTCGCCCACCCGCCAGGCGCACACGGCGCAGAACCATGAGCCGTTCCGACGGACGCCGCGGCGCTCGCCGCACAGCACGCACGGCCCCGGCATCACCCGCCTGATCCCCATGGCCACAGGGTAGGACGCAGCTCCGACACGCCGCCCCGGAGTGTCGGATGCACGCGCTAGGTTCTCGGCCATGACCGAGAGGGTGGAGCTGTGGTGGGCGAGGCGGCAATTCTCGCGCGGCGCGGACGTGCCGTACGCGATCGGCACCTACCGCGAGGCGTGGGCGGCCTACCCGGCCGTCGCGCGCCAGTACCACCCCGACCTCAACGCCGGGATCGCGCTGTCGCAGATCCCCCCGGCCGCCGACGTGCTGCTGCGGTGGCAGTGCGACGCGGGCCACCTGTTCGCGGCCACCCCGACCGAGCAGCGAAGTCGCCCCGGGCGCGTACGCCGGCGGTCGGCCTGGTGCCCCGAGTGCCTCGAGGCGGCCACGGGGCGCGGTGCCTTTCCCGCACTGGCACTGCTGCCGCCCGGTGCAGATGCCTCATCGCCGCCGCCGATCACGTCGTCCTCCCGCGCAGCACCCTCTCGCGCCCCGCGCCGGAGCGCCCGGCCGGGCCCCATCTGCGAGAAGACGCCCGACGTGCCGTCCGGCACGTCGTTCGCAAGCGTCTGCGCACCCCAGCCCGCGTCGGCGGCGGAGGCGTTGCTGCACGAGCGACTGTTCGGCGCGCTCGCGGTGACGCGAGGTCACACCGCGGTCCGCGTCTCACGCCCGTTCTTCGAGCACCGCGAGGTCTGGCCCGACCTCGTCCTGCCCGAGCTGCGGATCGCGGTGGAGTACGACACGATCGGTCGGTTCGGCCTGGAGCATGTCGGCGCCCGCGAGGACTCCGATCGGCGCAAAGACCGGCTCCTCCGCGAGGCCGGGTGGGAGGTGGTGCGCCTGCGCAGCGGCAAGCTCGAGAAGCTCGGTCCCCATGACCTGCAGATCACCTCGACAGGCCCGCGGACCGTCGGCCTGCTGCTCGACGCGTTCCGCAGCATCCGCGGTTCTCTCCTCATCGACGCCTATGCGACGTGAGCCGGGCCGTTCACCGCTCCTGCAGGATCTGCCGCCAGTTCAGCGGAACCCGACCGCGCGGCCCGGGCGCCGGCTGGTCGTCGGGATGACTGCGGGGCGGCGCGAGCTCGGGCCCGTCGACGATCCGCTCGTCGATGTAGTCCCAGAACCAGTCCTCGCCCGGTTCGAAGCTCTGGATGACGCGGTGCCCGGTCTCACGGAAGTGCGCGGTGGCATGACGACCGAGCGAGTCGTCGCAGCATCCCACGTGCCCGCAGGCCGCGCACCGCCGCAGGTGCACCCACCAGCCGTCGTGCGCGCCGCATTCCACGCACCCGTCGCCACTCGGGCGAGCGAGCGGATCGATGGCTGTCTCACTCATGGGGTCTCCCTCCCTCGACCGGATGACGCCGTCATCCCGCCAGAGCACGATGCACCGACGCGACGGCGCTGGAACCCTCGCCGACCGCCGCGGCCACCCGCTTCATCGAGCCGCGGCGCACGTCGCCGGCGGCGAAGATGCGGGGGAGCGAGGTCTCGAAGGGCAGGGGCTCGCGTCCCGTCGCCTGCCATCGCGTGAGCGATTGCACGGTGATGTCGGTGCCGGTGCGCACGAAGCCGTCGTCGTCGCGGTCGAGATCGGGAAGCCAGGATGTCGCGGGGTCGGCGCCGATGAAGCAGAACAGACCGCGCGCGTCGACCTCGCCGACGCTGTCGATGGCGACTCGGCGCAGCGACCGGTCGCCGTCGAGGCCGACGACGTGCGAGCGCGTGTGCACGTGGACGCGCGGGTCTTCCAGGAGTCGGTCGACCAGGTAGCTGGACATCCGGAACGACAGGTCATCTCCACGAACGACCAGGTTGACGTCGCATCCGTTCGCCGCGAGGTAGAGGGCGGCCTGTCCCGCCGAATTCGCCCCGCCCACCACGACGACGGGCGACTCGGCCACCTGCCGCAGCTCGAGCGGCGTGGCGGCGTAGTAGATGCCGGCGCGTTCGAAGTCCTCCCACCGATCCAGCTGCAGCCGGCGGTAGCTGGCGCCGGAGGTCACGATCGTGCTGCGCGTGCGGATGCGCCTCCCGTCGGCGAGGGTGACATCGAGGTCGTCGCCGTGCTGTTCGAGGGCGATCGCCTCGCAGGGCGCGTAGACACGGACACCGAACTTCAGTGCCTGCAGCGTCGCCTGTCCGATGAGGTCGCTGCCGCTCACACCGAACGGGAAACCGAGGAAGTTCTCGATGCGCGACGTCGCTGCGGCCTGGCCGCCCGGAGCGACCGCGTCAAGGAGCACCGTCTCCAGACCCTCCGACGCCCCGTAGATCGCTGCGGCGAGCCCGGCGGGGCCGCCTCCGATGACGACGAGGTCGACGACCTCGTCCGCCTGTCCCTGGTAGCTGAGCCCCAGCCGGTCGGCCACCATCCCGGGCGTCGCCCGGACGAGGGGCTCGCCCTGGATGAACGCCACCGGAAGGTCCTCCGCGGTGAATTGCAGGGTCTTCCCCGACGCCTCCGCCCTCAGCACCTCATGATCGGTCACCGCGTGCGCGGCGTGGATGAGGTCGATCCGCTCAGCGAACCGGCGCAGCGCCAGGAACTCGCTGGACCCGTCCCTGCCGAGGAACTTCAGCGTCCACGCCGCCGAACCCCGTCGAAGGCTCTCGCGGCGGGCCCAGAGCGCGTGCAGGATGATGTCGCACAGCTCGTCGTCCTCGTTCATGATCCGGCGCAGCTGCGTCCGGGGGAGGAAGTACATCCTCCCCGCCTCGGTCGCGCGAGCGGACAGGAACGCCGCCTGACCGTTCAGCAGCCCGAGCTCGCCGACGATCGAGCCGGGACCGACCGCGGCGAGGATCTCCTCGTCCGCCCAGGCGAGCGCATCGCGGACGATCTCCACCTCGCCGGTGCCGACCAGGATCATCGGGTAATCGCGCTCACCCGAACGGAAGACGTACTCGCCCGCGGCGACATCCCGTGACTCCGCGGCGGACGTGAGGCGCTCCCACTGGGAGTCGGTGAGGGTGGGTGATTGGACAGCGTCGAGATTCTGACCGGCCATGCCCAGAAGGCTACTCAGCCGGTGCGTCAGCGCGAGGGGCCCGCGGCTCTTCGCGTGACGCCTGCAGCGAACGGATGAGAGTCTGTGCGTCGTAGGGACCGTGATGGCGGCGGCCGCCCAGGAAGAACGTCGGCACCGCTGAGATGTTCATCGCTTCGGCGTCGAGCATGTCGTCGCGCACCCGTGCGGTCACCTCGGGTGAGGTGAGGTCGCGCTCGAACCGCTCGACATCCAGCCCGAGCGAGGCCGCGAGGCGCACGATGTCGGAGGGGAGCTGGTGTTCCTGATCCGAGAAGAGACCGCGCTCGAACTCGAAGAACCGCCCCTGGAGCGACGCCGCCTCCGACGCCTCTGCGCCCGCAAGGGCGTTCGGATGCTGCTGGGTCAGCGGCGCATGTCGCCACACGTACCGCAGCTGATCTCCCAGCTCTCGCCGGACCTCCTCGATCGATCCCGAGGCCTTCAGGCAGAACGGGCACTGGAAGTCGCCGTACTCGACGATCTCGTAGGGCGCGTCCATCGAACCGAAGATGTGGTCGCGTCGTGGGTCGACCGCCCGGACGAGGGTCTCGCCCGTCTGCACATCGGGGTGCATCGCGTCGGACACCCGGAACACGATGGTGGCGACGATGAAGGCGAGGACGGATGCGGCGAGAACCCCGACCCGCGCCTCGTTCTGGGCGAGGTCGTCGTCGATCGCGAGGTCGACGATGAAGAGCGAGATGGTGAATCCGATACCGCACAGGGCCGCTCCTCCGGCGATCCGGTCGAGGGTGAGGCCCGGCCCGAAGTCGCCGATCTTCAGCACGCGAAGCACGGCCGACGACCCGAAGACGCCGAGGAACTTCCCCGCGACCAGACCGATGACGATCCCCCAGGTGAGGGCGGAGCCCATCGCGCCGGCGAGGATCTCCGGCGTGAGCTGAACGCCCGCGTTGGCCAGAGCGAACAGCGGCAGGATGACGTAGGCGACGTACGGGGCGTAGGCGGACTGCAGGCGCTCGTTGATCGAGATCGACTCGCGCAGGCTGTTCGCCGCGGCTCGGGCGTACTCGGTGTTCGGCGATTGGCGGAAGGTGCGCGCGAGGTCGAGCGCATGCTCCACGTCGCGCCGGTTGGGCCGGTAGACCGGTACGAGGAGGGCGATCGCGACACCGGCGAGGGTCGGGTGCACGCCGGAGGCGAGGAACGCCAGCCACACGGTGATCGCGAGGGTCGCGTACACCGGACCGCGACCGGACGGCAGATAGCGGGTGAAATACACGCCGACCAGCCCGACCGCGGCGATCAGGAGTGGCAGCGGAGTGAAGTTCTCGGTGTAGACGAGCGCGATGATGCTCAGGGCGCCGATGTCGTCGACCACCGCCAGCGAGAGCAGGAAGATCCGCAGTCGCCCCGGGATCCTCGGACCCACCAGTGCGAGGGCGCCGACCAGGAAGGCGGTGTCGGTCGAGATGACCACGCCCCAGGCGTGGGCGTACCCCGAGGGGAGGGCGACCCAGAAGAACAGGAGGGCGGGGACGACGAGGCCCGCGAGCGCCGCGACAACGGGCACCAGCGCGCGGGACCAGCTGGTGAGCTCGCCGATCGCGAACTCGCGCCGCACTTCGAGGCCCACGGTGAAGAAGAAGATCGCCATCAGGGCGTCGTTCACGAGCGCGTGGAGGGTGAAGTCGAGTTGGATGTCGCCGAGCCCGACCGTCAGCTCCATCTCCCAGAAGGACTCATAGGCCCCGTGCGCGACATTCGCCCAGACGACGGCCGCGACGGTGGCGATGAGAAGCAGCAGGGCGGCTGCCCGGTTCTGCCCGATCGCCCCGATCTTCTCCGCGATGGAATGCCGTCGGCGCGGGCGGGGCGCGGGCGCGGCGGGCGGGTCGGCGGATGTCGTGGAAGCACTCATGGTCGAACTGGGCACATGCTAGAGCACTCGTGTGTCCGGCACATCATCCCGCGTCGGTACCCGATCCAACCGTCCCTCGTCAAACCCCCGCGGCACGGGGCGGCTCGTGTCTACCGTCGAGGGATGGCTCACCCGACCCACCGGCCGCGGATCAGTGTCGTCATCCCCGTGAAGGACGACGCCGACGAGCTCCGGCAGGCGCTGGCGGCGCTCGGCGAGCAGACGGTGCGACCCGACGAGGTCGTCGTGCTCGACAACGGCTCCGACGACCACGTCGAAACGGTCGCGCGGGAGGCGGGCACCCGTCTGGTGCGGGTGCCCGGCGGCGGGATACCCCGCGCGAATGCGGCTGCCTTCGATGCGGCCACCGGCGACATCGTCGCGCGCATGGATGCCGACTGTCGACCGGGCCCGACCTGGGTGGCGGGGATCGTCCGCGCCTTCGATGCCCGGCCCGAGCTCGCCGCCGTGACGGGTGGTGGCCGTTTCGTCGACGGACCCGCATGGCTCCGCCGACCGCTCGCCGCCATCTACCTCTTCGCCTACTCGGCATCGCTCTGGCCGGCACTCGGCCACGCGCCGCTCTGGGGGTCGAATCTGGCGGTGCGACGAGAGGCCTGGCAGCGCGTCGCGCATCTCGTCCACCGAGACGACCCCGACGTGCACGACGATCTCGATCTCGCCTTCCATCTCGGCGAGCGTCACCGCATCGCTCTGGTTCCGGGGCTCCCCATGGGGGTGTCCATGCGGCCGTTCGCCGATGCGTCGGCAATGCGTCGGCGGTTCCGCCGCGGCATCCACACGGTCTTCCTCCACTGGCCGCGAAACGTGCCACCCGTGCGGGTCGCGCGCCTCACCCTCGCGCGCGCGACGGGGCGGACCTTCCCCGGTGCCGCCCGGATGTCAACGGGGTCGACCGGCGTGGGTGAGGGCCGCACAGTGGACCACATGAGCGACGCGACAGCATCCCAGCCCTCCGACCCGACCGACGCCGCCGACGGAGCGCAGACCCACGAACCTACCCCCGACGCGGACGGCGACACGGTGGCGGTGGACGACGGGGATTCCCTGCGCGACCGCAGCGACCTCCAGGATCTTCCGCCCGTGGACGCGAGGACCTGATCCGCCCTCGGGCCCGCGAGCGGGCGCACCCACGCGCTCAGCCGAGGCGGTCCAGGAAGACGTCGAGCGCGGCCTCGACGCTTGCCTCCAGCACCTCGCCCGGGTCGTCGGTGTCGAGCGCCAGCGCGCGGTGCCCGGTACCGGTGTCATCGGCCCACCCCACGTACACGGTGCCCGGGGGGTGTCCGTCCGAGGGATCCGGACCGCCGACGCCGGTCACCGACACGGCGATGTCGGCGACGATGAGCCGGCGCACACCCCGGGCAAGCTGCTCAGCGCACTGCGGAGAACACGGATCCGTGCCGGGTTCCAGCCCGAGGAGCCGCTCCTTCACGTCGAGGGCGTAGCAGATCACGCCCCCGGCGAACCACTCCTGCGCCGATGCGCCCTTTCCGATCGTCGAGGCGAGCAGGCCGCAGGTCAGCGACTCGGCGACGGCCAACCGTGCGCCGCGCTCCTGTGCGCGCTCCGCGAGCGCCTCGACGACGTCCATCAGGGGTGGACGCCCGGAGAGGTGTCGTCGTCCGAGGGGCTCTCCACCTCTCGGACCAGGGCGTCGAGGTCGACGTCGTCAGCGAGACCGGCGTCACGCAGACGGCGGGACAGGATGTCGCGAACCTGGTCTTCGCGCGCGTTGCCGAGCTGGATGTCGGCCCGGGTCTGCACCAGGATGCCGCGCACCTCTTCGCTCAGCGTCGTGGAGTTTTGATCCTCGAGGGGTGCGTCCTGGGTGGCGACATCGTCAGGCTCTCCGCCGCGCGGGCCGACACCGGCGATGTCGTTCTGGCTCGACGCCTCGTCGCCTGTCGCATCCCTGCCCTCCGGGGCGACTGCCGGGGCCGCGCCGGAATCGGCACCGCCGCCGCCCGCGGGCGTCGGGCTCACCGATGCTGCCTTGTCGTCGTCGTGCGGCTGGTTCGTGGTCATGTGGGTTCCCTTCCCGGGGGCGGTGCCGTCGATGGACGATACCGCGGCTGTGGTCCAGCCTGGCGCGACGGGGTCCGGTGCGCACCCGCTTGACGGTCGCGTCGTCGCGGGGTACCGCGCGGTCGCGGGGGAGCGGGGCGGACAGCGGAAGTGGTCCGACCGCCGCTGTCAAGGGTCTGGGCGACGCCATTCCTTCGGGCGCACCATCGAGACGAGGTGAAAGCCATGTACAACCTCAGTGAGAGATTCTTCGAGTTCGCGCCGGTGACCGGTGACTCGTGGCAGCTCCGCGATCGCTCCCTGCCCGACGACGACCCCCGCGGTGTGATCGCCATCGTGACGCGTGTCGCCTTCGGCGTCGACGTGATCTGGGGCCGGGGTATTCGCGCGCCCGACCACTTCGGCCGCCTCGATGACGTTCTCCGCACCGCCGTAGAGGTGCTCTCACGCGGCAGCGGCGGACCGCGCCGACCGGTGCCGATCCCGCACCGCCCGCCCGCGCGCGGGTGAACCCGCGGCATCCGGCTGTCAACCCCCTCGCTCCTGCGACCATCTGCGACGAAAGTCGACTCGACATCGGCCGTCGACCTCGAGGAGCACTCCCATGTCGGATAGCACCGAGCAGGACTTCCCGCCTCAGGGGCAGGAGCAGCCCGGAACCACCGAAGAGATGACGCCGGACCCCGACCACGGCGAGGAAAGCTACGTCGGCTCCGGGAGGCTCGCCGGCAAGCGCGCCCTCATCACCGGGGGCGACTCGGGTATTGGCCGCGCCGTGGCCATCGCGTTCGCGCGAGAGGGCGCCGATGTCGTCATCACGGCGATGCCGGAGGAGGAACAGGATGCCGCGGGCACCGTCTCCCTCGTCGAAGACGCCGGCCGCACCGGTGCGGCGCTCGTCGGCGATCTGCGCGACGAGGCGTTCGCGACGGGCATCGTCGGTGACGCGGCGGAGCAGATGGGAGGTCTCGACATCGTCGTGCTGAACGCCGCGTACCAGGCCGACCGCGACAGCCTGGCCACCATCCCCACCGACGAGTTCGATCGCGTCTTCCGCACCAACCTCTACGCGCTGATGTTCACCGCGCGCGCAGCCCTGCCGCGACTGGCGGCGGGAGCATCGATCATCGTCACCTCGTCGGTCCAGGCGTTCCAGCCCTCGCCCGGGCTCATCGATTACGCGATGACGAAGGCGGCGCAGGTGGCGTTCGTGAAGGCGCTGGCGCAGGAGGTCGGCGAGCGGGGCATCCGGGTCAACGCCGTTGCTCCGGGGCCGATCTGGACACCGCTCATCCCCGCGACCGGCTTCGACGAGGAGAAGCTCATATCCTTCGGTTCCGACACCCCCCTCGGGCGTGCCGGTCAGCCTGCGGAGCTCGCCGGGGCGTATGTCTACCTCGCCTCGGACGACGCGTCGTACACGTCGGGGGCCGTCCTCGCCGTGACGGGGGGGCAAGCCGCTGTAGCCGCACGCACTCGCCGCCCTGGTGGGGCCGGACTGGGTAGGATCTCCCCATGGGCAGGTTCATCTATGACACGATGGCGAATTCCGTTGACATCGAAGACCGGACGCTCGCTCACCTCCGGATCGTCGTGATGAACAAGCTCCGCCGGTCGGAGTCGTTCATGTTCGACGTCGAGATCGGCGACGGCAGCGGTCGACGCAGCTTCTGGATGCACCCGTCGGTGCCGATGCAGTTCCACTTCTTCGGCAGCCGGAACCCCCGCATCAACCGCCTGTGGATCGAGGAGCTCATGCTCGCCGCAAGCGGCCCGAACGGCCTCAGCATCACTCCCGAGCCCGCCGAGGAAGAGAATCCGCCGAACCCCGGGTCGGCCCCTCGCGGCCTGAGCTGACCCCGCCGGTCGGGTCGGCTTCGCGACGCCGCGGCGCGATCGCGGGCGGGTCAGCGGAGGGCGCGCAGCTCGGCGATGTGCTGCGGAGCGGCGTTCTCCGTGGAGGCGTCCATGTGGTCGGTGATCAGCATGATGCCGCCGCTGGAATTCGCCGAACCCACCAGTTCGTCGATCCATGCACGGCTGATCGCAGGCTGCTCCGGATCGTCGAAGACGAAGCGCAACGGAATCGACGGGTGCAGCCAGATCGTGCTGCGCCCGGTCGGCTCCTCATCCGGATGCCGCCACGACAGGGTGAAGCTCTCATCGCGGCGCAGCTTCGTGGCGATGACGACCTTCAGGTGCGCCAGCGCCCGATCCTCGATGTGGATGGGGGTCGCCGAGCCGCCGTAGAAGATGGTGCCCACGATCACGTCACCCCTCGGCCGACCGGTGCGGTCGAGCGCTCAGGGGGGAGGAGCGGGTTCGGCTCCGCGGGGTTCGGCGCGGTCGGTTCGTCCGGCGTCGGGACGACGGGCTCGGCGGGAGTGGAGCCCGGAGTCTCCTCAGGAAGAGGGAGTGCAGCGAAAGTCATGACAACCTCCTTCACGCTCCACAATGCGCCGAACCGGGCCGGCAGCCCAGTGGGTTGACGGCCCGGGTTCCGGGGTATACCCGCGCGCACGCGCGCGGCAGCCGCGCGGTTCTCCGGTCAGCGGACGGCGGCGGCCACCGAGGTCGACACCCCGTCCCGGGATACGGATACCGGCGTGACACGGGCGATCGCGATCCGCGGATCGCCCGCACCGACGGGGTGGACCTCTCCGGTGATCTCCAGCGTCGCCGCCGTCTCGCGCTCGGCGACCGACGCTCCCACCCACAAGTGGATCGTGCCCGGCTCGACGATGCGGGTGAGGTCCCGCCCGCTGAACGCGAGTCGCTGGGTGGGAACCTCGAACGAGACCATCGCCGACTCGCCGGGCTCGAGGGTCACCCGCTGGTAGGCGAGCAGCTGAGCCCGGGGCCGTGTGATGGTCGCCACCGGATCGTGGGCGTACAGCTGAACGACATCGGTGCCGGTCCGCTCGCCGGCGTTGCGCACCGTGACGCTCGCCGTGAAGCTGTTCCCCGCCCCCACCGCCGAGGGAGCGGTGAGGTCCTCGTGTCGGAACGTCGTGTACGCGAGCCCGTGTCCGAAGGGCAGCACCGGCGCGTTGGAGGTGCTCGTGACGTCGGAGGGCCCGCCCAGGATCGGATGCAGGTAGCTGTAGGGCTGGGCGCCGGCGGCGCGGGGGAGCGAAACCGGAAGCCGGCCCGACGGGTTGACCGCACCGGTGAGAATCGCGGCGAGTGCCGTGCCGCCCTCTTCGCCGGGGAAGAACGACTGCACCACCGCGGCGGGGGCGCGGGTACCCTCGACGGCCCATGCGATCGCGTAGGGGCGGCCGGTGAGGAGCACCATCACCACGGGGGTGCCGGTGGCGACGATCGCCTCGACGAGCTCGCGCTGGAGGCCCGGGAGATCGAGCGACTCGACGTCGTTGCCCTCGCCGACCGTGCCGCGGCCGAAGAGGCCCGCTCGGTCGCCCACGACGACGACGGCGGCGTCGCTTCCTGCCGCGAGTTCTGCCGCGGCGGCGATGCGCGACCGGTCGTCGCCCTCGACGTCGCATCCCGCCTCATGGCGGATCTCGGCCTCGGGCAGCGCGGCGCGCAGCGCCTCGAGCACCGTCGGGATCTCGAATCCCATCTCGGTGCCGGGGTGGTGCGCGAGCACGTGGTTGGCGAACGAGTAGCAGCCCATGAGGGCCTCCGCGCTGTCGGCGTTGGGCCCGAGGACTGCGATCCGACGCGCATCGGGGCCGAGCGGCAGCATCCCGTCATTGGTCAACAGCACCGTGCCCTCCTCGGCCAGCCGACGCGCGACGCGGCGGTGCGCCGGGCTGTCGAGGTCGATCTGGCGGGGAGGGGTGTCGAACTCGGCGTCGAGCAGACCCAGCTCCTCCTTCTGAGAGAGGACGCGGGTCACCGCCCGGTCGATCACCGCCTCGTCGAGGAGACCCGCCCGCACCCGCTCGATCAAGGCGGGGTAAGCGTCGAGGGTGGGGAGTTCGACATCGATGCCGGCCTCGAGCGCGAGCTGAGCCGCCTCACCGGGGTCGGCGGCGATCTGGTGCATCGTCTGGAGGAAGGCCACGGCGAAGTAGTCGGCGACGACGACCCCATCGAAGCCCCACCGATCGCGCAGGAGATCGGTGAGGTATTCGCGGGATGCCGCGACGGGCACCCCGTCGATCTCGGCGTAGGAGTTCATCACCGAACGCACGCCGCCGTCGCGCACCGCCATCTCGAACGGCGGCAGGAAGACGTCCGCCATCTCCCGTGGACCTGCGTGCACGGGTGCGTGGTTGCGGCCGGCCTGTGAGCCGGAATAGCCGACGAAGTGCTTCAGGGTGGCGTGTACGCCCGCATCCTGCAGCCCCCGCACGTAGGCCGTTCCGATGGTGCCGACGACGTAGGGGTCTTCGGCGATGCATTCGTCGACCCGTCCCCATCGCGGATCGCGGATGACGTCGAGCACCGGCGCCAGGCCCTGGTGGATGCCGAGTTCGCGCATCGACCCGCCGATGAGGCGGCCCATCTCGGCGACGAGGTCGGGATCGAAGGCCGCGCCCCACGCCAGCGGTGTGGCGAAGGTGGCCGCCTGCCAGGCCGCGAGCCCGGTGAGACACTCCTCGTGCACGAGCGCGGGGATCCCTAGACGGGTCTCGCGCTGCAGCCGGCGCTGCTCGTTCCAGAGCCACTCGGCCCGCGCGATCGGATCGACCGGGCGGGTGCCGTAGACCCGCGTGAAGTGCCCGATTCCATGCACGATCGCGTCCTCGAACCGGGTCGAGGTCTTCATCTCGCCCGCGAGGGGAGCGACCACCTCATCGCCCTGGTCGATCCAGAAGCCGACGAGCTGGCCGAGCTTCTCCTCGAGGGTCATGCGGCGGACGAGGTCCAGGACGCGATCGGATGCCGAGAGGGCAGGGGAGAGTGTCACGATGCTGCTTTCTTCGAGTCGACGAGGGGGGAGGCGTCAGCCCTTGACGGCGCCGGTGAGGCCGCCGACGATGCGACGCTCGAACAGGCTGAAGAAGATCAGCGCCGGGAGCATCGACAGGGACGTGAACGCCAGCACCCGCGCGGTGTCGACGGAGTACTGCGAGGAGAACTGCTGCACGCCCAGGGGCAGGGTGAAGGCCGCCTCGTTGTTCAGGATGAACAGGGGGAGAAGGTACGCGTTCCAGCTGCCGATGAACGCCAGGATCGCCACGGTGATGACACCCGGGATCGACAACGGGAGCACCATCCGCCAGAAGAACGACAGCCGCCCGCATCCGTCGATGTAGGCCGCCTCCTGGATCTCGTCGGGGATGGCCCGCAGGAACGGCACCAGGATGATGATCGTCACGGGAAGCGCGAAGGCGATCTGGGGCAGGATGACGCCCGGGAGGCTGTTCATCAGGCCGAGGTTTCGGATCACGATGTACAGCGGAGTGATCGCGACGGTGATGGGGAACATCAGCCCCGCCGCGAACAGGGCGTACAGCGCGCCCCGGCCGCGGAAGCTGTAGCGGGCGATGACATAGCTGGCCATGAGCCCGAGCGCGACGGCGCCGAACGTGGTCGCGAGCCCAACGAGGGTGGAGTTGCCGACCTGCGTCCAGAACTGCGGGGCAGCCAGCACGCTGGCGTAGTTCTCCCAGCGCCACTCGGTGGGAAGGCCCGCCGGGTTGACGGTGATCTCGGAATTGCTGCGGAAGCCTCCGATGATGATGTACAGCACCGGGCCGAGCATCATCCCGATGACGACGAGGGCGATGAAATAGACGCTCGGCGGGCCCCAGGGGAGCTTCTTCTCGGGCGCGCCCTTGCTGCGTCGGCCTGCGACGCGGGTGGTGAGGGTCATGGTGCTCATCCGGCACCCCTTTCGGTGATCGCGCCGGCGGTGTCGCGCCGCAGCACGTAGCGCTGGTACACCAGGGCGACGGCCAGCGAGATGAGGAAGATGACGACGGCGACGGCGTTGCCGTAGCCGAAGTTCCCGGCGTTGCGGCCGGTGGCGACCATGTAGATGGCCATCGTGTTCGTGCCGGCGACCGACGCGACGTACTGGCCCCAGATGATGTAGACGAGGTCGAACAGCTGCAGTGCGCCGATGATCGACAGGAACGCCCAGATGCGGACGGTGGGTCCGAGCAGCGGCAGCGTGATCCGCCGCTGGATCTGCCAGTACGACGCGCCGTCGATCGCGGCGGCCTCGTACAGCTCCTCTGGGATCGACTGCAGGCCTGCGAGGAACAGGATCACGGCGAAGCCGACGTACTTCCAGGTCAGGATCGCCATCAGCGTCCAGATCGCGATCGCGGGGTCGGAGAGCCAGTCGGCGGCGAGGAAGCCCAGCCCGACGTTCTCGAGGAACCCGTTGAGGGCCCCGCGGGTGGCCAGCAGAAGGCTGAAGCCGGTGCCGACGACGACCTCGGCGATGACGTACGGGACGAAGATCAGCACTCGGATGACGGACTGGCCGCGCATCTTGCGGTTCAGCAGCAGCGCCAGCAGCAGCGCCACCGGTCCCTGCATCACCAGCGAAGCCACGACGATGAAGGCGTTGTGACCGAGCGCCGCCTGGAAGTTCGGGTCACTGAAGATGACGAAGTAGTTCTGGAGGCCGACGAAGTCTGTGGCGGGACCGAACCCCGACCAGCGGAAGAACCCGTAGTAAGCCGCCATCACCACGGGAAGGATGACGAAGCCGACGAAGAAGGCGACGGCGGGGCCCACCATGAGGAGGACTTCGAGCCGGCCGGACCAGCCCAGGCTGCGCGGACGGCCCCTGTCCCGCCGCACGGACGGGGGCGGCGTGGCGCCGCCCCCGTCGTGCTGCGCGAGATCGGAGTCCGTGGCGGACATCTCGCGAACGGTCATGTCAGCCCTGCGCACCCGCCGCGTTGACCGACTGGATGAACTGCTCAGGGTCGCTGTTGCCCGCGAGCATGTCGACGACCGCCACGTTCAGGGCGTTGCCGACGTTCTGGCCGAGTACGGTGTCGAGCCACTGCGAGACGAACGGGGCGCTGTTGTAGGCCTCGAGGATCTGCTGCAGGTAGGGCTCGGTCACGGCTTCCTGCGCCACGGTGTTCACCGGCGGCGACTGGAAGGCCTCGTAGTACAGCTGCTGCTGCTCGGCGCTGGCGACGAAGTTCAGGAAGTCGACGCACTCGTCCGGAGCGTCTGCCGCGCAGGAGTATCCGTCGACACCGCCCATCATCGAACCGGGCTCACCCTCGCCGCCCTCGATCTCGGGGAAGGGGAACCAGGCCAGGTCGGGAAGCGGCTGCTCGTCCGGCGTGAGGGAGGCGATTACGCCCGGGTTCCAGGCGCCCATGAGCTCCATCGCGGCCTGACGGTTGGCGAGGAGACCCGCCGACGACCCGGCGCCCTGCTGGGCGGGGGTGGTCAGGAAGCCCTCGTTGAAGGGCTCGATCGCGGCGAAGTCCTGCAGGTTCTCGGCGGCGCGGGTCCAGCACTCGTCGCTGAAGTCCTTCGAGTCGCCGGTCTCCTCGATCACCTCGGGGCTGCATTCGCGCAGGGCGAAGAAGTAGAACCAGTGAGCGGCCGGCCACGCGTCCTGCGCACCGAGGGCGATCGGCGCGATGCCGGTCTCCTTGAGCGACTCGACGGCGGCTTCGAGGTCGGCGATCGAGGTCGGGGTCTCGTCGATTCCGGCCGTGGCGAAAGCGTCCTCGCTGTACCAGAAGCCTCCGGGCAGAACCGAGAGCGGCATCGCCCACACCGAGTCCTGGTAGGTCTCGGCCGCGAAGGAGCCTTCGGGGATCTCGGCGCGCACGTCGTCGGAGATCAGGTCGGTGAGGTCCTTCAGCTGGCCGGCGTTGACCATGTCGGCCATCTTGCCGCCACCGCGCTGGAGGAAGATGTCCGGCGGGTCGCCCGCGTTCAGAGCTGTCTGGAGCAGACCGTCGAGGTCTTCGTTCTGCACCGACTGCATGTCGATGGTGACACCGGGGTTCTCCTCCTCGAACGCGTCGACGGCGTTCTGCCAGAACTCCTGACCGGGGCCGGTCGTGGAGTTCTGCCAGAGGGTCATCTCCACGCTGCCGTCAGCGGACTCGCCGCCGCCTCCGCCGGAGCATGCGCTCAGCACGAGCGCGCCGGCGAGCAGGGACACGGCGCCCGCTGTGATTCTGCTGGCTTTCATGTGATCCACCTGTTCTCTTCCTTGAGGTGCACTCTCGGTCCTCGAGGTGCGATGCGAATTTCCGGGGTGCTGTCGGGACCCGGACGGCGTCCAGTCTTCGTAACCGATGAAGGTGTGTCAAACGTTTTCGAAAACAGTTTCAATGCGACTACCATCCCCCTATGGGATCCCGTCCGACCATCACCGACGTCGCCCGCGCCGCGGGCGTCTCGGCAGCGACGGTGTCCAAAGCCGTGAACGGTCGATACGGTGTCGCACCCGACACCGTGGAGCGCGTGCTCCAGGTCGTCGCCGAGCTCGGTTACGAGTCGAGCCTCGTCGCCTCGAGCATGCGCTCCCGCCGTACCGGCGTCATCGGCGTCCTGGTCGCGGACTTCGAGCCGTTCAGCGCCGAGATCATGAAGGGGGTCGGGCGAGCGCTGCGCGACACGCACTACGACCTCTTGGCCTACAGCGGCTCTCGGCACCAGAACGGCGAAGGGTGGGAGCGCCGTTCGCTCAGCCGGCTCAGCGGCACGCTGATCGACGGGGTCATCATGGTCACCCCGACCGTGGTCGGTGCGAGTGCCGAGGTGCCGATCGTCGCCGTCGACCCCCACACCGGCCGGGCGGACCTTCCGACGGTCGAGTCCGACAGCTTCGCCGGTGCCCGCGAGGCCACCCGGTATCTGCTGGAGCTGGGTCACCGTCGCATCGGCTTCATCGCGGGGCGCCCCGACCTGCGGTCCTCCATCCTGCGCGATGCCGGGTACCGGCGCGCGCTGTCGGATGCGGGCGTGGCCTACGACCCTTCCCTCGTGCGGGTCGGCATGTACCAGCCCGACGTCGTGCGCGATCAGGCGCGCGGGCTGCTCAGCCAGGACCGTCCGCCGACCGCCGTCTTCGCGGCGAACGACCTGTCGGCGCTCGCCGTCATCGATGTCGCGGCCGGGATGGGCCTGCGGATTCCGCAGGATCTGTCGGTGATCGGATTCGATGACATCCCCGACGCGACGCAGGGGCCGGTGTCGCTGACGACCGTGCGTCAGCCGATGCAGGGGCTCGGCGCGACGGCCGCCGGAATGCTCGTCTCGCTGATGAACGGCGAGACGCTCGACGCCGTGCACGTGGGGCTGGCCACGCGGCTGGTGGTCAGAGGGACGACGGCGCCGCCGCCTCGGTGAGCCCCGCGCCGGCATCGGAGGTAGGCTCCGGGGCGGTCGTAGGGTCGGCCAAGAGGCCGTCGAACACCGTCTCGGCCGCGCCGATGAGCAGGCGATCCTCGGCCAGCGAAGCCAGGCGCAGCTGGAGGTCTTCGGTCGCGGCCGGCATCGCCTGCGCACGCACGCGGGTGAGGAGGTCGTCGACGTCCACGTCGGCGATGGTCGCCAAGAACCCGCCGAGGACGACCACGGAGGGGTTCAGGACGTTGACGGCGTTCGCGAGGGCGGTGGACAGGATGCGGCGCTGCCGCGCGACCTCGGCGGCGACGGCGGCGCGGGCTCGGGGGTCGGGCGGGTCGGCGAGGGCGGCGGCGAGGGTCGGCTCGTCGGCGGAGTCGAGCCCGACGGCGGCGAGCAGTCGCGATCTGCTGACCTCGTCTTCGAGCACGCCGTCGGCGGCGAGCCGGTCTGCTCCGTCGGCGATCCCCGGCCGGTTCTGACCGAACTCCCCGGCGTAGCCGCCCGAGCCTCCCACGGTCACGCCGCCGACGATGAGACCGCCGCCGATGCCGCTCGCGCCGCCGTTGAGGTAGACGACGTCGTCGACGCCGCGCGCAGCCCCGAAAAGGTGCTCGGCCAGCGCGCCGAGACTGGCGTCGTTGGCGACGCGGGTGAGCAGGCCCGTCGCCTCTCCGACGAGGTCGCCGAGGGGCACATCGCGCCAGTGCAGGTGGGGGGCATCACGGACCAGACCATCGGAGGCGCGAACGAGACCGGGCACCGCGAGGCCGATGCCGACGATCGCGGCGTCGGCGAGCACGCCCTCGCGCCATTCCTCCAGTCGCGCGGCGAGCAGGGCGGTGGTCTCCGCGGGAGTCGGCGGCCGGTCGACCTCGTGACGCTCGCGGATCACGGTGGTCTGGTCGAGGCGCACGGCGGCGATCGTGATCGCGTCGACCTCCGGATTCGCGGCGATCGCGACGACTCGCGGTGAGATCTCGACGACCGGCGACGGCCTTCCCACCCGGCGGGCGGGGTCGGGGGCGCGCTCGGTGACGAGACCGTGGCGGACGAGCTGGCCGACGAGGTCGGCGATGGTCGATCGGTTGAGTCGTGTGGCCTCGGTGAGGCTCGCGCGCGAGAGCGATCCGGAGCGATGCAGGAGCGTCAGGATCGTCGACAGGTTCCGCTGTCGACCGCCGGGCCCGAGCAGACTCATCGCTCCAGTGTAGAGAGGCGGTGCCCCGCGCCCGGACCGACGCGGGGCGCTGCGGGGTGAGAGGCGGAGTGCCCCGCGCCCGGACGGACGCGGGGCACTCCGGGGAACGTGCGCCTCAGCCCTGCATCCGCTCCCGTCGTCGCTGCGCGAGGATCGCGCCGGCGAGAAGGGCCAGCAGGCCCGCAAGGCCGAGACCGATCGGCAGGCCGCCGCCGGTGGAGGCGAGCGGGTTGCGCGGGTCGTCCGCCGCGCCGCCGCTGGATCCGCCCGATGCCGGGGGCGTGGTCGGCGTGCCGGGCGTGCCCGGCTCGGTCGGGGTGGTGGGCCCACCGGGCTGGGTGGGCGTCGTGCCCTCCGCGGCGACCAGCTCTCCCACGCCCCAGCGGGCCGTGGACTGGTAGCCGGCGCCGGTCGGATCGGCCCAGTTGCGGATGCCGGTGCGCGCACCGTCGGAGGCGTCGTTGACCTGGAAGTCAAGACCGTGGAACGTCCCCTCACCGCCCGAGTCGAGCAGGCTGATGCGAGCCTCGACGATGTAGCCGCCGTCGACGGTGGTGACCTGGGACTCCACGCGGTTCCGCTGGAACGCCTCGTCCCCCGTTCCGAACGACACGGCACCGGCCGCGCTGATGCGGATCTGGGTGTCGTCGTAGCGGTACGAGCCGTTCTTGACGTTGCCGGCGTCGACGTAGATCTCCACCGAGTCCTGGATCCAGGGGTCGGAACCCGAGACATCCACCACCGGGTCGGCCACTTCGGCCAGGACGAACAGGGTGTTGTCCTGCCAGAGGGTCCGCACCGACGCGGTCGCGCCACCCGTTCCCTCGACCTGGCGGTCGGTGGTGACGGGGTTCGCGGCGGCCCAGGCGTCATCCACCGCGCCGTCGATCGTCGGAGCCTCGGCCGCCTCGACGACATCGACGAACGACAGCGGCTCGACGAGCGTGAGGATTCCGAGCTCGCCGGCGGTGTTCCATCCGGCGGAGGCATCGCCATCGGCGATGCGCACGTCGAAGCGGACCACGTCGCCGAGCGCCGCGTCGCCGAGGGGCAGCGCCGCGACGACCCGGTAGCCGGTCTCGGTCTCGATGACCGAAGCGGTCACGTCGCCCTCGCCGTCGCGGCCCACGACGTACTCCTGGTCGCCCACGGTGAAGCCGACGCCGTCGGCGTCATCCATGGATCCATCCGTGACCTCGACGTACGCGGTGAGGGTGCCGGCCTCCCAGCGCAGCTGGAAGGCACCGCTCTGCTCGATCGGCAACAGGGGCAGACGGTCCCACTCGTCCGCGGTCGGCGCCGCGTCGTCCACCGGCACGGAGCCGCCGAACACGAAAGCGCTGCGCTGGCGGGCCGGCAGTTCCTCGTCGACGGCGCCGAAGAAGGCGGGCTTGCCCTGGTAGGCATCGTCGAAGAGCAGCGGTGCTCCGTTCGCCGAGCGCCAGCTGCGGCCGTCGGTGAGGCCCCACACGGTCACGCTGTAGAGCTCGTCGATGTTCTCGCGGAACACGCGGAACGCGTCACGGTAGTAGTAGCCCTGCTCGATCAGCAGCGCTTCGCTCACGGGTGTTCCCGTGGTGACGTCCAGCTCGGTGACCACCTGCGTGACGGGCAGATCGGCGAAGGTGCGGATCGCCTGCTCCAGCGCCGAGACCGGCATCGCCAGGCTCACGTGGAACTGGTGTCCTACACCGTCGATCGGCACGCCCCGCTCGAGGAGCCGCTCGACGAGCGCCAGGTAACGCCCCTGTTTGCCCGACTGCTCTGTGTTGTAGTCGTTGATGAAGAGGGTTACCGGGCGGTCGGTCCCGTCGGCGGCGTAGACGTCGTTGAACGCCTCATCGGCGTACTGGAACGACAGGTCGATGAACTCTTCACCGAGGATGCGGTACCACTCGCTGCGACGCAGGCCGTCGGCGTACTCGGAGCCGTCGGAGACGACCTCGTTCACGACATCCCATGCGTTCAGCGGGTTGGTGCCGCCGAACTCGCCGTACTCGGTGGCGAGCCACTCGGCGACGTTGAAGATGTGCTCGCGGAGGCGATCCCGCAGGATCTGCTTGTCGGCATCGCTCGTGGTCAGCGGTGAGCCGTCGGCCCCCTGGAAGAAGAAGGCCGGGGTCTGGCTGTGCCACACCAGCACGTGCCCGTACACCGCGAGGTCGTTGGCCTCGGCGAAGTCCATGAGCGCGACCGCTTCGGGGTTGGCGCGGAACTGGCCGTTCGCGTCGTACCAGGCCTCGGGCTTCATGTAGTTCTCGCCCGTGATCTGGTCGAAGTGGCGTAGGAGCAGCTCCGAGGCGACGCCCGTCGTCTCCCGGCTGTCGATCGCGACGCCCACCGGCACATCGAGGGTGTCCTGCAGCGGCGTGAGGTCCTGGATCTGGCCGGGCTCGGGCACGCTCACCTGGATGTCGTCGAAGAACAGGTCGGAGGTGTTCGTGCCGTTGTAGTCGGTCTCGAAGTAGAGCAGACCCGTGTCGAACGCCTGGAGCGGGAAGGATGCCCGCACCTGCGTCCAGCCGGAGTTGGTGACGTTCGCGAACTGCGCGAGCGTGGAGAACGTCGTCGCACCCTGGTAATCGCGCTGCAGGCTCAGCCAGACCGGACTGGTGGGCTGACCTTCACCGAAGCGCACCCAGGCGGTCACCTCATAGGTCGTGTTCGCCTGGAGCCCCGCGATGTCGTGGCCCATGCCCGAGCCCTGCGACGTGCGACCCGTCAGCGCCGCCGCCTGGTTGCCCTGCTGAGCGTCGTCGGTGGTGAGCGTCACGGTCGGGGCGCCGCTGCCGCTGTCGCGCGGAACCCAGCCGCCCAGGCTCTCCTCGAAGTCGTTCGAGAGGGCCGTCGGACCCACCACGGGCGGTGTGCCCGGGTCGGTCGGGTCGGTGGGATCGGTCGGCTCGGTGTCGAGGGCCGTCACGACGAGGTCGTCGAGGTAGTAGGTGAAGGTTCCCGAGTCGGCACCGCCCGTGCCGATGTAGAGCTGGAGCCCGGGCAGATCAGCGTCGTCCGCGACGGTGTACTCGCCGCTGATGGTCGTCCAGTCCTCGGCAGTGGCGGTGGTCGGCCCGATCCACGTGTAGGCCGGCTTCATCACGAATCGCGCCGACTGGTCGGCGGTGCCTTCGGCCAGTTTGATGCGGGCGGAGACGCTGTAGGTCGTTCCCGCCTCGAAGATCCCGGCGGGGCTCTGGATGCCGGTGAAGTCGTTGGCGCGATCGGCGACCTGAAGGACCTGCGAGCCGTCGAGCTCGACCACCGAGAGTGTGTTCTCACCTCCTCCGCTGGCGATCCAATCGCCGGTCGTGCCGTCCTCGAAGTCGATCGAGGTGATGACGGTGTCGGCCGCAGAGGCGGCTGACAGGGGGGCGACGATCAGTGCAGCGGCTGCCAGGACGGCGGCCGCAGCGGATCGAGCACGATGTCGTCTCACGAATACGCTCCTTTGCGCGGGGGTTTTGTCGTGCTCGCAAACCTATGTGCGCTGAGGAGCAGTGAGGGCGTTCCTCACAAAAACGTTACGAAACTCTGCACTTAACTTTCGACCAGTGCAGGACCCGTGCTTGCCCGCACGACGAGGTGCGTCGCGAGGTCCATTCGCAATGTCTCGGGCCGGCCGCCCTCACCGAGTCGGAGGGCCAGGCGGGTCGCCTCCTCGCCCATGCGGCGAAGCGGCTGGTGGACCGTGGTCAGCTGCGGGCTGAACCACCGCGCGAGCGCGATGTCGTCGTACCCGACGACCGAGAGGTCGGCGGGCACCTCGAGCCCGGCACCGCGCGCCGCGGCGATGACGCCGATGGCCTGCAGGTCGCTGCCGGCGAAGATGGCCGTCGGGCGGTCGGGGAGGGCGAGCAGCTGACGCGCCCACGTCTCGCCGCCGGAGGGGTGGAAATCGCCGAAGCGGACCCAGCCGGCGTCGACGGGGAGGCCCGCCGCGTTCATCGCCGAGCGGTATCCGTCGAGCCGGGCGTGCGAGCACATCGCGTCGGCGGGCCCGGTGATGGCTGCGATCCGCCGGTGGCCGAGCTCGATGAGGTGTCGGGTGGCGACGAGGCCGCCGGTCCAGTTCGCCGATCCGACGGCGGGCACGTCGGCGGCCGGGTCTCCCGACGGGTCGACGATGACGAACGGGATGCCGCGGCGCTTGAGCTTGTCGCGGTGGGCGGGTGCGAGGTCGGAGAAGACGAGGATGACGGCGGCCGGGCTGCGACGCAGCACGCCGTCGATCCACTCGTCGCCGGGGGCATGCCGGTCGCCGCTCAGGGTGAGCACCGTCGACAGTCCCGCTTCGGCCGCGACCGTCTCGACGCCGGTGATGAGGTCGGTCGACCAGCTCGGCTCGAGCTCGTGGAGGACGAGCTCGACGTATTCACCGCGGCGGTTGCCGGTGCGGCGGGTGTAGCCGTGCACGGCCAGAAGCTGCTCGATCCGCGCCCGGGTCGAAGACGCGACATCCGTCCGGCCGTTGAGGACCTTCGACATCGTCGCGATTGAGACGCCGGCTTCCTCGGCCAGCTGCGCCAGCGTGACGCGCGTGGTTTCCGCCATATCGGGAGTGTAGACCGAAAGTTTCGAAGCGGCGTCGCCTCCGGCTGGGTGGTGTGGACGCGGCATCCGATCTGGTATAGGTTGTTAACCGCAACATTTTCCCGCAAAGGAGCGCCATGCCCACCCCCACCCGCGCCGACAAGTTCTCGTTCGGTCTCTGGACCATCGGATACAACGGCACCGACCCGTTCGGCGGTCCGACCCGCCCGGCCCTGGACGTCGTGCACGCGGTCGAGAAGCTCGCCGAACTCGGCGCCTACGGACTCACCTTCCACGACGACGACCTCTTCGCCTTCGGCTCGAGCGACGCCGAACGTCAGACGCAGATCGACCGGCTGAAGGGCGCGCTCGCCGACACCGGCCTCATCGTGCCGATGGTGACCACCAACCTCTTCTCCGCCCCTGTGTTCAAGGACGGCGGATTCACCTCGAACGACCGTCAGGTCCGGCGCTTCGCGCTGCGCAAGGTCCTCCGCAACATCGACCTCGCCGCCGAGCTCGGCGCGAAGACGTTCGTGATGTGGGGCGGCCGCGAGGGCGCCGAGTACGACGCGGCGAAGGACATCCGCGCGGCCCTCGAACGCTACCGCGAGGCCGTCAACCTCCTCGGCGACTACGTCACCGACAAGGGCTACGACATCCGCTTCGCGATCGAGCCGAAGCCGAATGAGCCCCGCGGCGACATCCTGCTCCCCACCCTCGGACACGCGCTGGCCTTCATCGACTCGCTCGAGCGTCCCGAACTCGTGGGTCTGAACCCCGAGGTCGGTCACGAGCAGATGGCGGGCCTGAACTTCGCCGCCGGCATCGCGCAGGCGCTGTACCACGGAAAGCTCTACCACATCGACCTCAACGGCCAGCGCGGCATCAAGTACGACCAGGACCTCGTGTTCGGTCACGGCGATCTGCACAACGCCTTCGCCCTCGTCGACCTGCTTGAGAACGGCGGCCTGGGTGCTGATGGACAGCGTGGCGTGCCCGCCTACGACGGCCCGCGTCACTTCGACTACAAGCCCTCGCGCACCGAGGACGAGACCGGCGTCTGGGACTCGGCGGCTGCGAACATGCGCACCTACCTGCTGCTCAAGGAGCGGGCCGCGGCCTTCCGCGCCGACCCCGAGGTGCAGGAGGCGCTCGAGGCGTCGAAGGTCACCGAGCTCGCCCAGCCGACGCTGAACGCCGGCGAGTCGTACGACGACCTGCTCGGCGACCGCTCGGCGTACGAGGACTTCGACGCGCAGGCCTACCTCGGCGGGCACGGCTTCGGCTTCGTCCGCCTGCAGCAGCTGGCCACCGAGCACCTGCTCGGCGCGCGCGGCTGACCACTCGAAACCCACCTTCCCGCGCGAAACCCACCGTGACGCCGTCGGTCTCGACGGCCGCGGTGGGTTTCGCCGGATCCAGCGCGAAGCGAGGAGAGCCATGGCGCTCGTGATGGGGGTCGACTCGTCGACCCAGTCGTGCAAGGTCGTGATCGTCGACACCGCCTCGGGCGACGTCGTCCGCCAGGGGCGCGCCACGCACCCGGAGGGCACCGAGGTCGACCCTGCCGCCTGGTGGCGGGCGCTGCAGGCGGCGATCGAGGGTGCCGGGGGACTGGGCGACGTCGGGGCGTGGGCGATCGGCGGGCAGCAGCACGGCATGGTCGTGCTCGACGCCGACGGCCGCGTCATCCGTCCGGCCCTGCTGTGGAACGACACCCGCTCGGCCGGTGCGGCCCGCGACCTGATCGCCGAGTTCGGTGCCGACGACCTCGCGCGGCGCTCGGGCCTGGTGCCGGTGGCGTCGTTCACGATCACCAAGCTCCGGTGGCTCCGCGACGCCGAGCCCGACAACGCAGAGAAGGTCGCCGCGGTCGCCCTTCCGCACGACTGGCTCACCTGGCGGCTGCGCGGGTACGGGCCTGCCGGCGAGGCCCCGCGAGGTCCCGTGCTCGACGAGCTCATCACCGATCGATCGGATGCCTCGGGCACCGGGTACTGGGATCCCGAGACCGGCGGCTACGACCACGCGCTCCTCGAGGCCGCACTCGGCCACGACGCGCACCTGCCGCGGGTGCTCGGACCCGACGATCACGTCACCGACGCCGACGGGCGACGCGTGGGCGGCGGGGCGGGCGACAACGCCGGTGCCGCGCTCGGCCTCGGCGCCGCCGCGGGCGACGTCGTCATCTCGATCGGCACGAGCGGCACGGTCTTCGCCGTGAGCGACGAGCGCACGATCGACCCGACCGGCACGGTCGCCGGTTTCGCCGACTGCACGGGCCGGTTCCTCCCGCTCGTGGCGACCCTCAACGCCGCCCGCGTGCTCGATGCGATCGCGCGCCTGCTGGCCGTCGATCATGCCGAGCTGAGCCGGCTCGCGCTCGCCGCCGAGCCGGGGGCCGGCGGCCTCACCCTCGTGCCGTACTTCGAGGGCGAGCGCACGCCGAACCTCCCCGACGCCACCGCGTCGCTGGGCGGCATGACCCTCGCCTCCACGACTCGCGAGAACCTCGCGCGCGCGGCGGTCGAGGGGATGCTCGGCGGGCTCGGCGCCGGTCTCGACGCCCTGCGCGCCCTCGGCGTGCCGCTCCGGCGTGCGCTGCTCATCGGCGGCGGTGCCCAGTCCGAGGCGGTCCGCGAGATCGCGCCCCTCGTCCTCGGCATGCCCGTCGAGGTTCCGGCGCCCGGCGAGTACGTCGCTCTCGGCGCCGCACGGCAGGCCGCCGGCATCCTCTGATCGGGAGGGTTCCTCCCAGCCCGCTCAGAGCCGGCGTCCCTAGCGTCGCACCATGGACTCGAACCCCGGTGACGACGACCGCATCTCGGTGAGCCCGGCGGAGATGCGGGCGCTTCGCAATGAGATGCAGCGGTTCCTGCTGGAGTACCGCTTCGGCATGCAGGAGATCGAGACGAAGATCGGCATCCTCCGCGATGAGTTCCTCTACCTGCACGACTACAACCCGATCGAGCATGTCTCCAGCCGGGTGAAGTCGCCCGACAGCATCGTCGACAAGGTGGCGCGCAAGGGCATCGAACCCGAGTTCGCGGTGGTTCGCGAGCACATCACCGACATCGCGGGCGTCCGCATCACCTGCAGTTTCGTCACCGACGCCTACCGGCTGTTCGACCTGCTGACCCGGCAGGACGATGTGACGGTCCGCACGGTGAAGGACTACATCTCCGATCCGAAGCCCAACGGCTACAAGAGCCTGCACGCCATCGTCGAGGTGCCGGTCTTCCTCTCCACCGGTCGCGTGGTCGTGCCGGTCGAGGTGCAGTTCCGCACCATCGCGATGGACTTCTGGGCGAGCCTGGAGCACAAGATCTACTACAAGTACGACCGCCAGGTGCCCGAGGGGCTGATCGAGAGTCTGAAGGATGCCGCGGACACCGCGGCGGAGCTCGACGCACGCATGGAGCGGCTCCACCGCGAGCTGCACGCGTCGCCTGAGGCGGCCGCGGCGGCGCGGGCCCCGCACCGCGGCGCGCTCGCGGTGTGAACGCCGCTTCGCCCGAGCCGGTCACCGGGGCGCGGCAGAATGGGGTGATGACCGGTGACGAAGCGGGCGGTGCGGGGCGCGGCGACGCCGACGAGCACGACCCTCTCGCCGCCGAGCGCGACCCTGTCGCGGTCGAGCTGGACACCGTCGCGGTCGAGCTCTACGCCCTCCGCCCCGATGAGTTCACGGCGGCGCGGAACGCCCGCGCCCAGGCGGCGCCGCGCGCGCTCGGGGCTCGCATCCGCACTCTCCGCAAGCCCGCGGCCTCGGCCTGGGCGGTCGATCTCCTCGCCCGGGAGGGACTGCTGACCGACGTGCTGGAGCTGGCCGCAGCGCTCCGCGAGGCGCAGGACGACCTCGACGCGAAGGAGTTGCAGCGTCTCGGCCGCGAACGTCGGGCCCTCGTGCAGGCGCTCGCCCGCCGGTCGGTGGCCCTGGCCGCCGAGCGCGGAGTGACCCTCAGCGGGGCGGCACGCGACGACGTCGCCGCGACGATCACCGCCGCACTCCTCGACCCGCGGGCGGGAGCTGCCGTCGCCACCGCCAGGCTCATCCGGCCCCTCGAGGCGACCGGGGTCGACCCGGTCGACCTCAGTGAGGCGGTGGGCGGCAGCATCCCGGGGCTCCCCGACGCTCCCGCCCGTCCGCCGCGGACGACCGACGACCTCGCCGCGCGTCGGGCGCGGAAGGCCGCCGAGCAGGCGGTGCGGGCCGCCGAACGCGGTGCGAGCGAGGCCGAGCGGGAACTGACGCGGGCGGAGGCGCTGCTCGCGGCGGCGACCGAGCGCGAGACGCACCTCGCGGAACGGCTCGACGAGCTGCGCGCACAGCTGGCCCGCCTCGAGAAGGACGCCCGAGCGGCCGCCGACGCGGGCGAAACCGCCGCCGACGCGCGCGCCGCCGCCGCCGAGCGTGCCGGCGACGCGCGTCGTGCGCTCGAGACGGCCCGCGACGCTCTTCCAGGGGACTGATCGGCGCTCTCCGCTGACGGACGACCCGCCGCTCGCTACGCTGAGCGACGTGAACGGGTTGGACATCGCCGCGGTGGTGATCGCGCTGGTGGCGGTGGCGGCGCCGCTGCTGGTGCGCGGCCTCAGCCGCTGGGTCGCGGTGCCCATCGTGGTGTTCGAGCTCCTCCTCGGGATCCTCGTAGGACCTCAGGTGCTCGGCTGGGTCGATGAGTCGGCTTTCATCGACTTCCTCAGCGAGTTCGGGCTCGTCGCGCTGTTCTTCATCGCGGGCTCCGAGATCGAAGCCAGCGCCCTGAGGGGACGCGGGGGCCGAGTCGCCTGGCTCGGCTGGGCGATCAGCATCGGCGTCGGCGTCGGGATCGGCTTCGTGCTGTCCCCGGGCGAGGCCGGCGTCATCGTCGGCATCGCGCTGGCGTCCACGGCGCTCGGCGCGCTCGTGCCGATCCTTCGCGACAGCGGCGATCTGCGCACCCCGTTCGGTCGATCGGTCATGGCGGTGGGAACCGTGGGCGAGTTCGGTCCCCTGATCGCCATCACGTTGTTCCTCGGTGGCCGCGACATCGGAACGGCGACCGTCGTGCTGCTGATCTTCCTCGTGGTGGCCGCCGGGGCGATGGCGCTGGCGTACCGGATGCCGCAGGGCCCGCTCTACACGGTCGTGACGGCCACGCTGCACACCTCGGGACAGTTCGCCATCCGGGTGATGTTCCTGATCATCGCGGCGCTCGTCGTCCTGAGCGTCATCCTCGGCGTCGACGTGCTGCTGGGCGCTTTCGCGGCCGGCGTGATCTGGCGGCTCCTCATGCGGGGGGCAGGGGAGAAGCAGCGCAAAGACGTCGAGACCAAGGTCGAGGCGGTGGCGTTCGGCTTCCTCATCCCGGTGTTCTTCATCGACACCGGCATCGAATTCGACCTGGCGAGCCTCATCGCCGAGCCGCTCCTCCTCCTCGCCGTTCCCGTCGCGCTGGTGGGGTTGCTGATCGTCCGCGGGGTTCCATCGATGCTCGCGGCGCCGCCGGGCTCGAGCGCGCGCGACCGGGTGGCGACGATGTTCATGGGTGCCACCGCTCTGCCGATCATCGTCGCGGTCACCACCATCGGCGTCGACGAGCGCGTTCTCGAGGGTTCCACGGCCGCCGTGCTCGTCGGGGCCGGGATGCTCTCGGTGCTCCTGTTCCCCCTTCTCACCGCCATCGCCCGCGGGAAGCGTGCGACCTCGGCCGGCGACAGCCTCGAGTGGGACTCCGCCCCGATGTCCGACACCGCGTGAGCACCCTCGACGACCTCCTCGCCGATGCCCGGGCCCGACTGGTCGGGGTCTCCCGCGAGGGGCTGGGCGAACTGCTGCCGCCGCGGCGCCTGCTCGGCATCCCCCGCGCGCCCCGGATCGTCCGCAGGGGATCCGCCTGGCATCTCGGCACGCTCCTCCTCACCGATGACGGGCTGCTGGCGACGGGCGACATCCTGCGCGCCCGCGCCGAAGTGCGCCGCGGCTTCACCGCGGAGTCGCAGCGGCAGCGGGCGCAGCTCGCGGCAGCGGCCCGGCGGGGCGGATTCGCCGAAGGCGAGACCGTTCACATCGGCTGGCTGTGGCTCGACCTCGACGCGGTCGGGCGCGGCGCGGCATCCGGTCCGGTCAGGGTCGTGGACGGCGAACCGCGGGTGCGGTGGAGCGCCGCCGGGGGATACGTTCCGCTCGCGGGCTACCTCGACGAGCGGATCGGACTGCTCGTCGATCCTCCCGGAGGGGCGACCTGAGCGTCGCTGGAGGTGTCAGGAGGCGCCGAAGTGCGCGCCGAAAGCTGCCAGCAGACGAGCCGGCTCGGTGACCGGGGTCGCGAGCACCCGGCCGGCGATGACGTCGTAGTCGCGGGCGTCGTAGTACCCGTCGTTGCGGTAGACCTGCATGCGCTCGGTGAAGGCCCGCGGGGTCAGCTCCGGGTGGAACTGCGTGGTGTAGAGGCGGTCGCCGACGCGGTAGGCCTGCACCGGGCATGCGTCGTTCGCGGCGAGATGCACCGCGCCCGTCGGCAGGACCGCGGTGCCCTCCTTGTGGCCGGTCAGAGCCGAGAACCTCGGTGCGAGCGGGGCGAAGAGCGGGTCGCCCTGCGCGGCGGGCGTCAGCGACACCGCGGTCGGGCCGGCATCCTCGGGGAATCCGCGGCTGACCTGGCCGCCGAGGAGGCGCGTGACCACGCTGATGCCGTAGCAGGTGAACATCGCGGCGAGGGAGTCGCCCCCGGCTGCGGCGGCGGCGACCCTTTCGAGGTCGCGCTCGACGCGGCGCTGCACGTCGGTCTTGGTCGACTCCGGGTCGACGACGTTGAAGGGGCTTCCGCCGACGACCACGGCGCGGTAGGACTCCAGTGCGTCATCCGGCAGGGGCGAACGAACCAGATCGTGGCGGTCCATCCGCTCGATGCCGACGCCCATCGCCTCGCGGAAGGAGGCGTATTCGGCCTCCGCGGCCGCCTCCTGGGGCCGCGCGCAGAGGTAGAGCAGATCGGCGGAGGTCACCCGTGAAGTTTAGGTCGGCCGAGGATGTATCACACGCCCGGGTGGTGCCTCTGTTCGGGTGTGGCCACAATGGGCGCTATGACGCATGCTGACGCGGGTGCCGGGGTCGACCCTGCCCGCCCCCTGCGTTGGGAGCTCGCCGCCACCCTGTTCCAACGGTGGCGCGCCGGTGACCGCAGCGCGATGGACGACCTCGTCCGACTCATGACCCCGACGCTGTGGCACGTCGTCCGCGCCTACGGCGTCGACGCGGCGCTGGCGCAGGACGTCGTGCAGACGACCTGGCTGACCCTGGTGCGCCGGCACGAATCGATCGTGGAGCCGCTGGCGGTATCGGGGTGGCTCACCACCACCGCCCGCCGGGAGGCGTGGCGGGTCGGGCGTCAGCAGCGCCGCGCCGACCCCACCGAGGTCGACGACCTCGAACCGCACCTCCCGGCCCAGGAGTCGGCCGAGGAGACCGCGTTGCGCGACGAGGCATCGCGGAGACTCTGGCTCGCCGTGACCCGGCTCAACGAACGGTGCCAGCGCCTGCTGCGCGTGGTCGCCTTCGACGAACGACCCGATTACGCCCGCATCGCGACAGACCTCGCGATGCCGATCGGCTCCATCGGTCCGACGAGGCAGCGGTGTCTCGGAAAGCTGCGGGCGATCCTCGCAGAGGAAGGAGAGGACGGCAGAGATGACGACGGATGACTCCGCCGATGCCCGTCTGTTCGCACGGCTTCGCGCAGTGTGGGAGGAGGTCGACCCGATGCCCGCGGGCCTGGTCGACCGGATGGTCGCCGCCGTGGCGGTCGAAGACCTCTCCCGCGAGTACGCGCTGCTGACGCTCGTGGAGGGAACGCTCGCTGCTACCCGCGGCGACGCCGACACGGCCACGCTGCAGTTCAGCGACGGGCGCACGAACGTGCTGCTCCACCTCTCCGTCGCCGACGACGGCCGGCGCCGGGTGGACGGCTGGGTCGACGCCGAACCACTCTCGATCCGGCTCGTCCAGGACGCGCGGGAGTGGACGACGGATGCCGGCGAGCACGGCCGGTTCGCCTTCGTCGACGTCCCCGCGGGGTTGACCCGCCTCCGCCTGTCGCTTCCCGCCGCGCCGGGGGAGACCCACCCCCGCGAGTTCCAGACCCCGCAGTTCGAAATCTGACCGTGCCGCGCCGTGCGGCGCGGCCTCGCCCCCTGATCGAGGAGACGCCTCACCATGGTCCGACCCGACGGAACCCCTGATTGGCGCGATCGCGTCGACGCCGCCCGCCCCCGAGGGGTGCCCCTGGACCCCACCAGTGAACGCGTCGAGGGGGTGCGACCCTATCCGACCGCCTACGACCCCGACCACCTCCTCCTCACCGACGATGAGCTGCTCGATGAAATCCTCTCGATCCTCCGCGGCGCCGCCGGCGACTTCGGGTGGGGCGTGCGACTGGAGACGGTGCGGGGTGAGCGACTCACCGATGAGGAGGCGCGGGAGCGCGCGGGCACCGCGCGACGCGAGCTGGGCCTTCCCCTCGTGCTCGTCGCCCGGATCTTCCCCGACCCGCAGCCAGACCGCGACGATGAGCCGGTTCCCCCGATCGATGCCTGGCGGCTGCTGCAGCGGGCGCGCGGGCGTTCCGGGAAAGGACTGCCCGGGGTCGGGCTCGACCACGTCATCTCCATCGATCCCTACGGCTCGACGAACCCGTACGGCTCGACGAACCCCTACGGCTCGACCAACCCGTATGGCTCGACGAACCCGTACGGGTCGACGAACCCCTACGGGTCGACGAACCCCTATGGGTCGACCAACGCCCCCGGTCCCGGCTCCTACGCCTACCCCGGCTCCGGTGGGCGCGAGGTCGTGTCGTACATCGGAGATCCGCCCCGCCGCGACGACGACTCGATCCGGGGGCGCCGCCCCGTGGTCGCCTTCATGGACACCGGATGCGGGCGGCACGCGTGGCTGCCCGACAGCATCGTCGATCGCCACCTCCACAACGGCGGCGAGCCGGTCGGCGTCGTGGGAGCGGCCACCGACCCGGAGGAGATCGGCGACGTGTCCGGCCCCTTCGACGGCTTCCTCGACCAGGCCGCAGGTCACGGCACCTTCGTCGCCGGGGTGATCCGGCAGATCGCGCCCGACGCCGATCTCATCTCCATCCGCGTCGCCGACAGCCAGGGGACCCTCCTCGAGGGGGAGTTCCTCGAGGCCGTGCGAGCGGTGGCCGAACTCGTGATCCGCTACGCCCGCGGTGAGGGCGGCCGGCCCATCGACGTGCTCAACCTCTCGCTCAGCTACTACCACGAGACCCCCGAGGACGGTCAGTTCGACCAGACCCTGGTGACCTACCTGGTGGCCGCGCGGCGCCACGGCTGCGCGGTGGTGTGCTCGGCCGGCAACGATGCGACCGATCGCCCCGCCTTCCCCGCGGCCCTCTGGCGATGGCCGGATGCCGACTTCACGGTGGAGGACCCTGACGACGCCGCACCGCACCTCTCGGTCGGCGCGCTCAACCCCAATGCCAGGAGCGTCGCCCTGTTCAGCAACGTCGGCGACTGGGTCCGGGTGTACGCCCCGGGTGTCGCGGTGGTCAGCTCCGCGCCGCCCCTCAACGGCGGCATCCAGGCCGGGACGCGCAACGACCGTTACGGCCTTCGCCGCGAGACGATCGACCCCGATGACTTCACCGGCGGTTTCGTGATCTGGAGCGGCACCTCCTTCGCCGCCCCGCACATCGCCGGAGCGCTCGCCGAGATGGTCGGTGTGAAGCTCATGGACGGTTCGCTCGACGAGAAGCCCGCACCGCGGGTGAAGGCGCTCCGCAAGGCCGGGGCGCAGCTCGAGAAGGAATGGAAGGGCACGACGCGGGCGCCAGCCTGATCTTCTCGGCGTCGGCCCGCGCGCAACGGCGGGGATGGCGTGCGACACGCCGCCCCGCGGCATCCGTACCCGGCGTGTCGGCCCCCGGCCCCGCCGTTGCGGACCCCCACGTCTGCGCGAAGATGAAGGGTGGCCACCAGGAGCGCCGATGATCTGCACCGACTCGCCGTCGAGCTGTGCATCTCCGGACGCTACGCGCGCGCGCTGCGCGTGCTCGCGCAGGCCTCTGGCCGCACCGGTGATCCCGACCTCCTCGCGCGCATCGAGGGGACCCGGGCCCTGGCGCTGCAGCGCACCGGGTCGCCGGCCGAGGCCGAGGAGGTGCTGCGAGAGGCGCTGTCGGCTCGGGGGTTGACCGCGCACACGCGCGCGATCCTGCGGGGTCAGCTCGGGGCGCTGGCCATGTACGGTGGACGGCTCGACGAGGCCGAGCGCCTCTTCGGCGAGGCGACCGCTTCTCTCGACGACGCCGATCCGCTCGCCTCCGCCCGGGTGCGGATGAATCGGAGCCTGGGCCGGATGCAGCGGCGAGACCTCGGTGGAGCCGCCGCGGACGCCGAATGGGCGGCCACCCGTTTCGCCGCTGCCGGCCTCGCGACCGACGAAGCGCACGCCCGCCACAACCTCGGCTACATCGCCCTGCTCTCGGGCGACCTCGTCACGGCGCTGGACGCGATGCTCACCGCGAGGCCCGCCGCGGCGACGACCCCCGTTGCGGGAGCGGTGGGCGACATGGACAGGGCCGAGGTGCTGCGGGAAGCCGGGCAGACCACCGAGGCCGAGCGCCTGCTCGAGCGCGTCGCGGCCGTCTTCGGCGCCCACCGGATGCCGCAGTCGCGGGCGGAGGCGGAGTTCCAGCTGGCGCGATCGCTCCTGGCCCACGACCCCGAGCGTGCGCGGAGGGTCGCGCTCGCCGCATCCCGCAGATTCCAGCGCCTCGGGAACGAGGTCTGGGCACACCGGGCGGAGGCGATCCGGTGGCGCGCCCAGCTGCAGTCTCCGCGCGCAGCGTCGGGGGAAGGAACGACCCGACGGGTCGAGGAGGTCGCGGTTCATCTCACGCGAGCGGGCTTCCGCGGCGAGGCGACCGCCCTGCGGCTGACGGCTGCAGTCGCCGACCCCGCGCTCGACGGGCGCCGCCTGAGGGTCGGTGACGACGCCCCCCTCGAGGTGCGCCTCATCACGCAGGAGGTGAAGGCGGCGCGTGCTGCGCGGCGCGGTCGGCACGGTGAGGTGCGCCGACACGCGGGTCGGGGCATCGACACCCTGGCGTCGTGGACGGGCACGTTCGGGAGCCTCGATCTGCAGACTTCCGCCGCCATGCACGGCGCGCGCCTCATGTACGCGGGCCTGGACGCGGCGTTGCACTCGCGGGATCCGGAGATCGCGTTCGCGTGGGCCGAGCGCGCCCGGCATCTCAGCCAGCAGTCGACACCGCTCCGCCCGCCCCCGGACCCGCAGCTGGCCGCCGAGCTGGCCGAACTCCGCACCATCCGCGCGGAGCGACCGGGGATCGATTGGCTCGACGATCCGCGCGCGGCCGAGCTGCGCGAGCGCGCGCGTCGGCGGCAATGGGCGGGAACCCTCGTGGGCGAGGCGTCGGAGCGCACGACCCTGCAGACCGTGCGTGAGGTCCTCGGCGCCGATACCGCCGTGCTGAGCTTCCTCTACACCGGAGCCGAACTCGGCGTCCTGGTGTCGGACAGCGAAGGCGACAGTCTGGTCCGGCTCGACGACCCCGACCGGGTCGGCCGGCTGCTGTCAGGGCTGCGGGCGGATCTGGACATGTCGGCGGCGGTGCGGTGGGGTCCGATGGTCTCGGTTGTGCAGGCCGCCCTGCGGACCCGACTCGCCGAGCTCGACGCGGGCATCCTCGATCCCGCGCTCGCACGCACGGATCGCCGGCGACTCGTGCTCACCGTTCCCGGCATCCTCAGCGGGGTGCCGTGGGGGATGCTGCCGTCGATGGAGGGACGGGTGTTCACGACGGCGACCTCGGCGACGCGCTGGGTGCGCGCCATGCGCGCGACTCCCGCCGTCCCCGGCAGGGGGACCGGATTCGTCGTCGGACCGGGGGTGCCGCGCGGGGAAGAGGAGGTCGCCCGGGCGGGGTCTGCCTGGTCGGCATCGGCGACTCTCCTGGCGGACCGGGCCACGGTGCGCGGGGCGGCCGAGCTCGCCGCGTCATCCGGTGTCCTCCACGTCGCCGCGCATGGCCGCCACACGGCCGACAACCCGTTGTTCTCGGGCTTGGAGCTCACCGACGGCGTGCTCTTCGGGTACGACATCGATCTGATTCCCGATGTGCCCCGCGTCGTGGTGCTCTCGGCGTGCGAGGTCGGGCGGTCCTCGGTGCGGTGGGGGGAGGAGGCGCTCGGCATGGCGCGCATCTGGTTGCACGGCGGGGCGGACTCGGTGGTGGCTGCGCCCGTCCGGGTGGCCGACGACGATGCGTGCGAACTGCTGGCGGTGATGCACGAGGGCCTCGCCGCCGGTGAGGCCCCGGCGGAGGCGCTCGCCGCCGCGGCCCGGCGGACGGGGATTCGCGCGCCTTTTCAGGTACACGGCCGTGGGTTCTAGAAAACTTCCGCGCGGCGTGTATCACGGCTGCCTCGCGCCGCTCCGTCACTGTGAAGCGGCAGTGAGTGCGGTCGGCCGAAGCCCGACCGGGGGGCACTCAGGATCTGCCGGGGGGCGCGCTCCCGCGGGGCGTGAAGATCCATGCTGCTTCCAGGGGTGTCGCGAGGGTTTCGGTTCGCGGCACCCCTGTCTCACGTGCGCGACGAACGGGCGCTGCGGCCGCGGACGATGCCGATGAAGGTCTGGATGTGCGCCGCGACCTCGTCGTCGGGCGGATGCAGCGGCCACGCCAGACCGACGGGTGACACAGGGCCGCCGATCAGCGGACGGAACGTCGCGTCACGGCGGTGGTGCAATCGCGCGAGCGACATCGGGACGATGACGATCCCGGCCCCGCTCGCTGCCGTGGCGATGGCGTCGGCCGTGTCGAGCGAGCCGTCCACGGCCGCCGCGACCGTTCCGGCGACCTCGATGCCGAGCACATCGTCCGACGGAGTGAAGACGATCTCACCCGAAAGATCCTCTGAGCTCAACTCCTCCGCGACGCTCAGGTGGGACTCGGTGGACATGACGACGACGGCTATCTCGTCATAGAGGGGGATGAGGTGCAGACCGTCCCTGTTGATGGGCTGACGAACGAGCGCCGCGTGCACATCACCGGAATCCAGGCGACGTCGCTGCTCTGACACCGAGATCGGCACGAGCTCGAGCGCGACCTGCGGCATCCTCTTGTTCCAGATCCCTATCCATTTGCCGGGGGTGGCGCCGGGAACGACGCCGAGGAGGAACGGCCGGCCAGTCATGCGTTCAGGCTAGCGGCGGCGGGTGCGGCTTCCGCGCCGGCCGGGGTCATGCAGCCAGACGGAAGCCTCGCCGGTCCGTCGCGACGCGCTCGCCGTCGGCGATCGTCTCATCGTCACGGATGAGGGAGTTCACTGCGACCCGCGCGTTCGCGCCGATGTTCGTCCGGACGCCGATGCGGGCGCCGGCGCCGA
The DNA here is from genome assembly GCF_013410955.1 of Microbacterium sp. AK009. Classification (GTDB taxonomy): domain Bacteria; phylum Actinomycetota; class Actinomycetes; order Actinomycetales; family Microbacteriaceae; genus Microbacterium. The sequence goes on from NZ_JACCCG010000003.1 coordinate 227,794, forward strand.
TGACGGCACCGGGACCGACGTGGGCGTGAGGTGCGATGTGGGCTTCGGGGCCGATGAGTGCCTCCGCCTCGATCCACGCACCGCGTCCGACACGAGCGCCGGCCGCGATCTGCGCGCCGGGTTCGACGTAGGCGCCGGCTTCGACGATGGCAGTCGGGTGCACCTTCGCGCCGTGGGCGATCAATCCGCGTCCGTTGACGTGCTTGCGGTAGCGGAGCGTCTCGCCCTGGTCGTTCTCGATGTCGACGTAGTTCTTACCCACGATCTCCTCCTTCAGCGCGGTTGTTGCGCCGAGTACAGATACAACCGATGCCTGTACAGATACATTCCCTCGCATCAGCCCGATTGGATGCAGGGGCTTGCAAAGTCTTCGTCGCAGAGGTACGCAGCGGATGGGAGGGCCCGGCGACGGCGTGTCAGGTCTGACAGACGGGGCACCAGAAGATGATGCGCTCCCGTGTCGGATCCGGCCCGAGTTCTCCGCCGAGGATCTGCGTGCCGCATCGTCGGCAGGGGCGGCCGTCGCGCCGGTAGACCCAGGTGCTCTGCCCGGGGCGGGAGTCCCCGGTGAATGTGCGGCCGGAGCGATCGCGATTGGCCCGGATCATCCGGGTTCCGACCTCGAGCAGTGCCGCGGCGTCGACCTCGGACGCGGGAGTGGTGGGAAGGATGCCGCGGACGAAGAGGATCTCGTTGGCGTACTCGTTGCCGAACCCGGCGACGTTGCGCTGATCGAGCAGGGCGACATGGATCTCGCGAGGGTCGGCGACGAGTCGCCGCGCGGCCTCAGCCGGATCCCAGTCCTGTGCCAGGGGGTCGGGTCCGAGATGATCGACGAGTTCGCCCTCGCGCTCGGTGGGGACGACGGCGATGTCGGCCAGGTCGAATCCGACGGTGTCCCATTCGGTCGTGCCGACGACAGCGCGCGCTTTGTAGCCGGGTTTGCGCCACCGCCCGCCGCGGCGATAGACGTGCCACTCACCCTCCATCTTGAGGTGGCTGTGCAACGTCCAGGCGCCGATGCGGTGGAGGATGTGCTTGCCTTTCGGAATCACCGCGTGCACGGTCTCGCCGGTGAGATCGACCGTCGCGACCTGCGGAACGCGCAGATCGAAGCGCGCCACCGGGTGGCCGGCGAGGGCTTCGTGCAGTCGACGCGCGGCGCGAAATACGGTGTCGCCCTCAGGCACGACGCCCCGATCCGGGGGTGGCTGCCGCGGTGGCGCGACGAATCGTCAACCCACGAGGGCTTTCGACGAAACCGGCCTCGCGGAGCGCGCCGCCCACGGGCGTACCGAGGACGAACGACCCGTTCACCTGCTCGATCGTGACCGTGTCGAGCCGGCGGGCCGTGATCGTCGCCGCGAGGTCACGCGTCGCCGCCTGCAGCGACGCGACATCCTCGGTGAAGGCGAGGGTCGACTTTCCGCCGCGCTCGACGTACAGCACGAGGCGTCCGTCGACGATCACCACGAGCCCCCCGGCTTTGCGTCCCGGGCGGTGGGAGACGCCCTCCACCCGCGGCCAGGGGAGGGCGGCGCCATAGGGATTTGCAGGGTCGGTGGCGGCGAGGGTGACGGCGGCGAACGGCGGCGGGTCGGCGAGAGCGGCGAAATGCCGCAGCCGGTCCACGGTGCTCGACGCGGCGAACTGGGCCGCGCCGAGCTTCTCGATCACGTACCCGCGTCGGCAGTGACCGGCCTCCTCGAAGCCCGCCAGCACTCGGTACGCCTGCGCGAACCCACCGGGCATCCCTTCGGACTGGACGGAGCCGCGCGTCACCACTCCGTAGCGGTCCAGCAGCAGGCTCGCCGCCGCGGTCGCGCGAAGCGCGGGGTCGGGCTCGGGGTCGGGGAGAAGAGACCAGCGTCCTCCGATCGCCGGCGGCCGGGGCGGCGCCGACGGGGTGACGCGCGGCAGGGCTGCGCCGCGATACATTCGCGCGCGCGGCGCCCGCCGGCTCACGCGGTGCGCCTGCGACCCGCCGGTCAGGAGGGTGCGAATCGGCGCGAACGTGTCGTTGGTGACGCGTCCGCTCCACGTCAGTGACCAGAGGGCATCGATCACGGACTGCTCGTTCTCGGCGTCGGCGAGTGAGCGCAGCTGCGCGGCGAAGTAGGCGCCCCCGGCCTCCAGCACCTCGATGATGCGCGCCTCCAGCGACCCCTCGGCGAGCTCGTCCTCCGCCGGCGCGAGGGTGAGAGGGACGGTGTCGGCTGGATGCAGCGCGATCCAGCCGTCGCGTCCCGGGAGCGATCCGTGTCCGGACCAGACCACCTCACCGCTCGTCGTCAGCTCGTCCAACAGCGCCGGGGTGTAGTCGCTGACCCGTGACGGGAGGATGAGCGACTCCCACGCACTCGCCGGGATGGGCACCCCGGCGAGCTGCTCGATGACGGCGGCGACGCCGTCAAGACCTTCCAGGGGTCGGGTGACGTGCTGCCATTCGGGGAGGAAGCGCGCGAAGGCGTCGGGGGGAACGGGCTCGACGCTGCCGCGGATCGCGGCCAGCGAGCGCATCCGCAGGCGTCGCAGCACCTCGCTGTCGCACCACTCCGCCTCCTCCGCGCGCCCGGTCCGGTCATCGCCGACGGGGAGGAAGAACCCGCTCGACAGGCGTCCCTGCGCCTCGAGGCGCTGGAGGGTGAGACGTGCCACGGCGGAGCCGATGCCCAGACGAGTCGCCACGTCGTCGGTGCGGAACGGCCCGTGAGTGCGTGCGAACCGCGCCACGAGGTCGCCGAGCGGATCGGCGAGCGGCTCGAGGAAAGCCACCGGGATGCCGACGGGGAGAGCCACCCCGAGGGCGTCGCGGAGGCGGCCGGCGTCTTCGATGCCCGCGACCCGGGCGACGCCGCCGATCGTGACCGGTATCGCGCGGCGCGCGTCGACGAGGGCGTCGAGGAGGGCCTGGGCGGTCCGGGCATCGGCAGGCGCGTCGCCGGTGTCTTCGTCCGTTCCGTGCTCCGTCTGCAGCCGGGCCGCGACGTCATCCGCGTCGAGGGGGCCGAGGAGACGCAGCAGGTCTGCGACGCCCTCGATCCCTTTGACGCGCCGTTCGGGGTCGAGTCGCTGCACCTCGCGCTCGAACTGGGCGATGACGTTGGGGTCGAGAAGCTCCCGCATCTCGACTTTGCCGAGCAGTTCACCGAGCAGCGCAGGATCGACCGACAGCGCGGCGGCTCGACGTTCGGCGAGGGGCGAGTCACCCTCGTACATGAACGCACCGACATATCCGAAGAGCAGGTCGCGTGCGAACGGTGAGGGCTGGCTCGTCGTGGTCTCGATGAGACGGATCCGCCGATCGGCGATGCTCGCCGCGATGCGCAGCAGCGCCGGCAGGTCGTAGACGTCCTGCAGCACTTCACGAAGCGTCTCGAGGATGATCGGAAAGGTCGGGTAGCGCCGCGCGACCTCGAGCAGCTGTGCCGCCCGCTGGCGCTGCTGCCAGAGGGGACTTCGGCGGTTCGGGTTGGTACGCGGCATGAGCAGCGCCCGCGCGGCGCACTCGCGGAACCGGGAGGCGAACAGCGCCGACCCGCCGACCTCGTCGGTGACGATCTGCTCGAGCTCGTCGGGCTCGAACACGAAGAGCTCCGCGCCGGGAGGCTCGGCCGTGGCATCCGGAACCCGCGCGATGATGCCGTCATCGCTGGCGACCGCCGCGCCTTCGACGCCGAGGCGTTCCCGGATCCGCGCGTTCACTGCGAGCGCCCACGGCGCATGGACCTGCATTCCGAATGGGGAATGAAGGATGACGCGCCAGTCGCCGACTTCGTCGCGCGAACGCTCGACGGTGAGCGTGCGATCGGTCGGAAGCGACCCGGTCGCCTCGCGCTGCTCGGCGAGGTAGGTGAGGAGGTTCTGCTGCGCGTGCGGGTCGAGACCCGCGGCGTCGAGGCGCTCGGCCGCCTTCTCTGCAGCTGCTGAGGTCACCTCTCGGGAGAACCTGCCGAGGGCTTCGCCGAGTTCGGCGGGGCGCCCGATACCGTCACCGTGCCAGAACGGAAGCTTTCCGGGCTGACCGAAGGCCGGCACGACGTTCACCCGGTCGTGGGTGATCTCCACGATCCGCCAGCTGGTCGTGCCGAGGGTGAAGACGTCGTTGACGCGAGACTCGTAGACCATCTCCTCGTCGAGTTCACCCACGCGGGCGTTGCTGCTCTCCCCGGCGACGAACACCCCGAACAGGCCCCGGTCGGGGATCGTCCCGCCGCTCGTCACCGCGATCCGCTGTGAGCCGGGCCGACCGGTGAGGGTGCCGTGGTCGCGGTCCCACACCAGCCGCGGCCTGAGCTCGGCGAACTCGTCCGACGGGAAGCGCCCCGCCAACAGGTCGAGCGTCGCCTCGTACGCGGAGCGGGGAAGGGTGCGGAACGGAGCGCTGCGCTTGACCGTCTCGAACCAGCCCTCCACATCGATCGGCCCCAGCGCACACGCGGCGACCGTCTGCTGCGCGAGGATGTCGAGCGGATTTTGGGGCACGGCGATCGCCTCGATCTGCCCCGCGAGCATCCGCTCGGTGACGATCGCGGTGTGCAGCACGTCGCCGCGGTGCTTCGGGAACAGCGCGGCCCGGCTCACCTCGCCCACCTGGTGGCCCGCACGCCCGATCCGCTGCAGGCCGGACGCCGCGGACGGGGGAGCCTCGACCTGGATCACCAGATCGACTGCGCCCATGTCGATACCGAGCTCCAGGCTCGAGGTCGCGACCACGCACCGCAGCACGCCCGACTTCAGCTCCTCCTCGACCTGGGCGCGCTGCTCCTTCGACACCGAGCCGTGATGGGCCTTGGCGAGGACGGCGGGTGCGCCGGCCGAGGACCCGGCCTGCGCCATCATCGCGGCGGGCACCGTCGCGTCGGGCACATCGACTCCGATGCGCTCGGCGTAGATCTCGTTCAGGCGACCGGTCAGGCGCTCGGCGAGACGCCGGGAGTTGGAGAACACGATCGTCGATCTGTGGCCGAGGATGCGGTCGACGATCGCCTCCTCCACGTGCGGCCACAGCGATCCGGTCCGCTCCTCCGGAGCCGAGTCCGACGCGTACCAGTCGCCGGACGCGTCGCCGCCGGCATCCGGCTCGGGCGCGGCCCCCGGGGGCGGCGGCGGGTTGAGCATGTCTTCGACCGGCACCACCACGCGCAGGTCGAACGCCTTGGTCGAGCGCGGCGCGACGATCTCGACCGGCTGCGACCCGCCGAGGAAGCGGGCGACCTCGTCGATCGGCCGGACCGTGGCGGACAGGCCGATGCGCTGCGCCGGCGCAACGCCCGTCTCGTGGGACTGACGCAACGCGTCGAGGCGCTCCAGGCTCACCGCCAGGTGGGCACCGCGTTTGGTGGCGGCCACGGCGTGCACCTCGTCGATGATGACCGTGTGCACCTCGCGGAGAGTGTCGCCGGCCTGGCTCGTGAGCATGAGGTACAGCGACTCGGGCGTGGTGATGAGGATGTCGGGGGGATCGGTCACCAGCTTCCGCCGGTCGCTCGAGGAGGTGTCGCCCGACCGCACACCGACGGTGACGTTCGGCACGGGCTGGCCGAGGCGCCGCCCGGACTGGCCGATGCCGACCAGGGGTGAGCGGAGGTTCCGCTCGACGTCGACGCCGAGGGCTTTCAGCGGCGAGATGTAGAGCACGCGCGTGTGAGCGGGAGGGGTTGCTCGAGCACCGCCGCGCCGGCGACGGGGAGCATCGTCGACGGTCTTCGACGGGGCATCCTTCTCCCGGAAGATGCGGTCGATCGCCCACAGGAATGCCGACAGGGTCTTCCCCGATCCGGTCGGCGCGACCACGAGGGCATGCTTGCCCCGTGAGATGGCATCCCACGCGCCGGCCTGCGCCGCCGTCGGCTCGGTGAAGGCGCTGCGGAACCAGTCCTGGGTCGCAGGACCGAAGCGGCCGAGCACCTCCGGTGCCGCGACCGTCGTGGCGTCGCTCATCCCCCCATCTTCCCGCGCCCCTCCGACATCGGGGCGGGCTCGGCTCGTTATGCATTCGTTGCCGGTCGACGCGGGCGGCGAAAGTGCGCCCGTCCTAGGTTTGTTCACGCCGGCGCGTGACGCCGATGACGACAGGACTCAGGATGTTCCGCCGCCACCGCCCCGCCGCGCTTCTCGTCGTCCTCGTCGCGACCGCGATGGTGGCCGGATGCACCGTGCCGGGGCAATCGTCGCCGTCTCCCTCCACGGGGTCACCGACGGCGACGGCGACCGCTTCGGCGACGCCCACGCCTACACCCGATGCCCTCTCGGTGGCCGGCGGTGCGAAGCCGCCGACGGTCTTCGATGGTGACTGCGAGGGGATGATCGCGCCCGCGACGGTGGCGGACATCGTGGGATTCCCGGTCACCTCGCAGGACACGGGCATGGCGACCGTCGTCGCCAACCTCGGGGGACTCAGCTGCACGTGGGAGGGGGACGGCGGGATCATCCGCGCCGCGGCGATCCCCTCGAGCGCCCTCGGAAACACGGAGTTCCCTTCCGATCAGATCCCGTACTACTTCGAGGAGTGCGATCCCGGCTGGGTCTGCGGATGGATGGGTGAGGGTCAAGGCCTGTGGACCGCCGTCTCCTATCAGCTCTGGACGGGGATGACCCGCCAGGCGGTCGACGGATGGGGCGCGGAGATGGGGGCGGTCATCACCTCGGGCTTCGCCTCATCGAACTACCCGGTGTGGGAGCGCGACGAGGCCGACTGGTGGCCCGTCCTGGACTGCGCGCGCGTCGGCGACAGCCTGGGCGCCGAGCTCGGAGCGGACGTCACGGGCGAGACGGGTGGCTTTGTGGATCCACCGTCCCCCGAGGTGGTCATCGCATCGAAGGCGGCCCGGGCGTCGCACTGCTACTTCCCGGTGATCGCGGCGCAATTGCCCCTCGAGCTGTTCACTGCCGCCGGCGAGGCCTGGGCCGTCCCTTCCTCCGCCGAAGACCAAGCTGTCGACACCGGTGTTGCCGGCATCGCCGCCTACCGCGTGGAGGGCTACGAGTCGACCATCAGCGCGGGTTTCTCCCTGACCGACGGGGTGAACTCGGTCACCGCTTACATCCCGACCGACGGCGCGGTATCCGCCGAGGAGATGCTGCGAGCAGTGGCGGTGGTGGTCGCCGACGGCTGGCGCTGAGGCGGGTCGTCGCGCCGCGACGAGTCCTCAACCAGCGTCGGCGTGTGATTCCCCGGCGCTGAGCTCCGTCTCCTCCAGCCTCCCCTCTCGCAGCTCGAGCACGAGGTCGACGCCGAGGCGGCGGAGGAACGCGTCGTCGTGGCTGACGACGAGCACCGCTCCGCGGTACGACGAGAGCGCCGCGACGAGCTGGTCGACGGTGTCGAGATCGAGGTTGTTCGTCGGCTCGTCGAGCACGAGAAGGTGCGGCGGCGGATCGGCGAGGAGCAGCCGGGCAAGCGCCACCCGGAACCGCTCGCCCCCGGACAGCGCCGACACCGGTCTGTCGACCGCCGCACCCCGGATGAGGAATCGCGCCAGACGGTTGCGCAGTTCCACCGTGCCCGTGTGCGGCGCCGACGCGGCGACGTTGGCGAGCACGGACCCGTCGTCGTCCAGCCCGTCGACCCGCTGCGGAAGGTAGCCGATCCGGTCGGTGTGAGGCTCGAGCCGGATGTCGCCGACGAGACCGCCCCCGCTCACGAGGCGCTCGAGCGCGGTGGTCTTCCCTGCGCCGTTCGGGCCGACGAGGGCCACCCTCTCGGGCCCCTGGATCACCCACGAGCGCTCGGCGCCGTCGATCGTGGCGATGCGTCGTCCCGCCGCGACCCCGGGATCGGGAAGGTCGATGTGCACCGCGTCGTCGTCGCGGACGCGCCGCTCGGCGAGATCGAGATCGACGCGGGCCGCCTGCTCTCGGTCGGCCATCTCCCCGCGGTACTTCCCCGCCGAGACCTGAGCGGCCCGCTTCCGTCCGCCCGCGACGATCTTCGGCACCCGCTTCTCGCGCTCCGCCTTCCGACCCATTGCCAGGCGGTGCGAGATGGTCGTCTCGGCTTCGATGCGATCGCGACGTTCCCGCCGGTATCGCTGAGCCGCGGCGCGCTCGGCCTGGCGCGCGGCGCCCTGTTCGGCCTCCAGCCACGCGCGCCACTGCGAATACGGACCACCGAACATCGACAGAGCGTGGTCGTACAGCTCGGCGGTGTGGTCCATGCGCTCGAGCAGGGCGGTGTCGTGACTGACGACGATGAGGGTTCCCCGCCACTGGTCGACCAGGTCGTACAGGCGGTGCCGCGCATCGCGGTCGAGGTTGTTCGTGGGTTCGTCGAGCAGCGTGATGCACGCGCCGCCGACGCGGAGGCCGGCGATCGCGGCCAGCACCGCCTCGCCGCCCGAGAGCTCACCGACACGTCGGTCGAGCATGTCGGGCCGCAGGCCCGCCTCGGCGAGGGCGGCGTGACACCGTGCCTCGATGTCCCAGTCGTCGCCGATGACGTCGAAGTGGCGCGGATCGACGTCGCCGGCCTCGATGGCGCGGGCGGCCGCCAGCGTCGACGCGGCTCCCAGCAGCGCGGCGATCGGCGTGTCGACGTCGAGTGTCACGCGCTGCGCGAGGGTGGCCACCTCTCCGCTGCGCTGGATGCGTCCGGCGGACGGGGTGAGGTCACCGGCGATCAGGCGGAGGAGCGTGGTCTTCCCCGTGCCATTGCGCCCGACGAGGCCCGTTCGGCCCGAGGGGAAGGCGCCCGAGAGGTCGCGGAGCGCGACCGTTCCATCGGGCCAGTGGAAGGAGACGTCGTCGAGGACGACGGAGGGGCGAAAGGATGATTGCGGCACGAGGCCTCCCGAGTGTCTGAGGGATGCACAGACACCGGGCGCCGGGATGCGGCAGAGAAGACCTGACGGATGCGGCGGGTCGACGGTGTCAGCGCGTGAACGCGGAGCCGTCGGATACCTTCACCGGTTTTCCTCACGTCGGGAACAGGACCTGAACACTGTAGCGGGTCGGGCCCGGGTGACCGCAAGGGGGACGTGCGCATGGCGGCGACCCGTCGCGCCCGCGCCGCGCGCCGCGCGCGGCGCGGCACACCGGAGGAGATCGACACAGCGGAGGTCTCCACCCGCGCCTCGCATCCTCCCGTGTGCGGATCTCCTCCGGTGTGCGCGGCGGCGGTGGGGGCTTCGACGCAGGCGGCGCCGGAGGTGGACGGCGGTGGGGGGCCTATGTCGCCTGGTCGAGGCGCTTGTCGAGGAACACCCGCACGTCCCGCAGCTCCTCCTCGGACACACTGTGCGTGAGTCCCGGGTACAGCCGTCCGCTGAGATCGACGTGGTCGGGGAGCCACTGCGCGGTGTGCTGGACGAGGGCCGGGGGGATGACGTCGTCGCGGGACCCGCGACCCCAGAACACCGGCGGGCGGCGTGCCGCGAGGGCGGCGTCGCCGGGGAGCGGGCCCGGCGTGACATAGCCCGACAGGTTCACCGCGAACGCGAAGCGCTCGTGATCGAGCCGCAGCGCCTGCAGCCCCACGGCCGCGCCCTGCGAGAAGCCCAGAAGGCCGACGCTCGTGGCGGGCGCCGCCGCGGCATCCAGCCACCGCAGGAGTGCCGTCGCGGCGGAGGTGACCGCTCCCGGATCACGGCTCTCGAGGCCTTCGATGGGGTACCAGGAGTACCCGGGCGAGGGCCACGGCGGAGCCAGCGGCGCGCGCACCGCGGCGACGACGAAGTCGGGCGGGAGGTGGGGCACGAGTCCGAACAGGTCGCGCTCGTCGGCGCCGTAGCCGTGCAGCAGCACCAGCAGAGGGCGCCCCGCGCGGTCGCGGGGCTCCGCTGACCACAGGGCCAGGTCGTCGGCGAGGGCGAGGGCGGGAGCGGGCTCGTCGGACATGCCGACATCCTTCCAGAGCCTCCCGACAGGCCGCCCTCCGGATCCGCGCTCCTCGGCGATCGCCACGCCTCGGGGTATACATGACCTATGCCGGTGCGTACCCCAGACCCCGACCCGAGCGAGAACGACGACGCCCGCGGCGCTCGCCGCGACCCGCTCGACGGGCTCGGCGGCGGCTCGACGGGCTCGTCCGCCAACCCCGGATGGCTGAGCGACATCGAACTGGCCGAGGCCCGCCGACGGCTGCCGATGCTCTACGTCGAGGCCATTCCCGTCCGCACCGACGGCATGGGGCAGGTGATCCAGGTCGGCATCCTGCTGCGGGCGACCCCTGTCGGGGAGATCACCCGCTCGATCGTCTCGGGACGGGTGCGGTACGGAGAGACGGTGCGTGACGCGCTGTTCCGCCACCTCGAGAACGACCTCGGCCCGATGGCCTTCCCGCTCCTGCCGCCTCAGCCCGTGCCGTTCACCGTGGCCGAGTACTTCCCCCTCCCCGGCGTCAGCGCCTTCCACGACGACCGGCAGCACGCGGTGTCGCTGGCGTTCGTCGTGCCGGTCACCGGCACCTGCGAGCCGCGTCAGGACGCGCTCGAAGTCACCTGGCTCTCGCCCGACGAAGCGTCGACCGACGCCGTCGCGGCGGAGATGGAGGGTGGCCGCGGAACCCTTATCCGCCTCGCGCTGGCGAGCGTGGGCGCGCTGCGCTGAGAGGGACGGATGCCGCAGAGCCCCCTCCTGGTCGATTTCGCCGTCGCGCTGCCGATCGCCGTCGGCATCGCGTATCTGCTCGCCCGTCTGATCCTGGCGGTCTTCGGCAGACGCCTGTCGCTGAGCGTCACGGCGATGACGCTGATCTCGCTGCTCGGATTCAGCGTGGGGATCTTCCTGGCCGGAATGTTCCTCTACGGCCAGCGGCTCTGGATGCCCACCACCCTCCTCCTCACGTTCGGCTCGAGCCTCGGGCTGTCGTTCCTCGTCGCGGCGATCGTCGCCCTCACGCAACGCGGGGTCGGCGACACCGACGTCTCGGCGGTGCTGCGCGCGGGGGAGTCGGAGCGCTCGGAGTTCAAGGAGACGGCACGCTGGAACGTGCGCGAGAGCAGGAAGGATGCACGGATGGAGCTCGCGATCGCCAAGACGATCGCGGCGTTCCTCAACAGTCGAGGCGGCGTCCTCGTCATCGGCGCGAACGATGCCGGTGAGGCGGTGGGACTCGACCGCGACCTCGCGACCCTCCGCACGCCCGACCACGATCGCTTCGAGCTGTGGCTTCGCGACATGCTCTCCACGACGCTCGGCCGGAATGCGGCGGCGCTCCCGCGCATCCGGTTCGTCGGCGTGTCACCGGGCGACGCGGTCGTCTGCGCGGTGGAGTGCCCGCCGTCACCGAAGCCGGTCTTCGTCGCGGCCGGCGGGGGCGGCGCGACGACGGAGCTGTGGATCCGAGTGGGCAACTCCACCCGTGCGCTGCCGGTCGACGAAGCCTTGGAGTACGTCCAGCGTCACTGGCGTCCGACCCTGGCGTCTGTCCTGACCGGTCGCCCCGCGGCCTGAGCGGCGGTCGCCCGATCTCCGTCCCGCGGGGGAGGAATCCGCCGACACGCGCGCCTAGCCTCGAGGGACCGACGGGAAAGGAACCGGATGACCCACACGAATCGTCCTGAATCGCCCGCCCAGATCGCGGTGTGGTACTTCGTCGGCGCGACGTTCGCCTTCTCGCTTCCGAACCTGCTCTTCCCCGACGCGGCGCTGTGGATGCGCATCCTGCTCTTCGTCGCCGGCATGGCGCTGATGATCGCCGGCGGATTCCGCCTCGCGCACGAGGTCGGCGCGCGCCGTGGCGGGCCAGGGGGCGACGTGCCGACGCCGACCGCGCCGCCCGGGCCGGGGCCGTCCGGCGACTGAGAGCGACCGAACCCCCGCGTCATCCGGGCGCGCGAGCTTGCGCCCAAAGCATGAACTGTGCTTCACTGTTCTCCGAAGGGGAGTAATCCTCGCGACGCATCGACAGTACGGTCACCCACGTGACCCGGTGCGTGGGGCAATGGACGCCGATGAGACCTTCACGACACTCGTGGAGGTTCTCTCATGTCCGTCCCCCTCTGGGCGTGGTTCGTCGTCCTCGGCGTCATCGTCGCGATGCTCGCCGTCGACCTCGTCGCCCACCGCAAAGCGCACGTCATCGGCGTCCGCGAGGCCGCGGCCTGGTCGATCGTCTGGGTGCTCTCGGGCATCACGTTCGGCATCGTCGTCTGGAACTCGTGGGGCGCGGAGTTCGGTCAGCAGTACTTCGCCGGATACGTGATCGAGAAATCCCTCGCCGTCGACAACGTGTTCGTCTGGGCGATCATCTTCGCCGCGTTCGCCGTGCCCCGCGAATATCAGCACCGCGTGCTCTTCCTCGGTGTCCTCGGCGCCCTCGTCTTCCGCGGGATCTTCATCGCCGCCGGTGCCGCGCTCATCGAGAACTTCTCGTGGATCCTCTACGTCTTCGCCGCGTTCCTCATCCTCACCGGCATTCAGATGATCCGCACGCGCAACGAGCACGTCCACCCCGAGAAGTCGCGGACCCTGAAACTCTTCCGCCGCTTCGTGCCCATGACCGACGCGTATCACGGGCAGCGCTTCCTGGTCCGGAAGGCCGGCGTGCTGCTGGCGACCCCGCTGCTGGCGGTGCTCGTGCTCGTCGAGGTGACCGACATCATCTTCGCCGTCGACTCGATCCCTGCGATCTTCGCCGTCACCAGTGAGCCGTTCCTCGTCTTCACCGCCAACGCGTTCGCGATCCTGGGCCTCCGGGCGATGTACTTCCTCCTCGCCGACCTCATCCACCGCTTCCGCTACCTCAAGATCGGTCTCGCCTTCGTGCTCGTCTGGGTCGGTGTGAAGATGGCCCTCCTCGACGTCGTGAAGATCCCGACCCTCGTGTCGCTCGCGGTCGTCGCCGCGATCATCGCGATCGCCATCACCGCGTCGCTCGTCGCGACCCGGGGCCAGGGCCGCCGTGAGATCGAGGTGGAGTCGGCGGGAGCCTTCCGAACCGCGACCGAGGAGGAGATGGCCGAACTCGAGCCGGTCTTCCGCTCGCGTCGCGCCCTGGCCGGGAGCCGGCGATGAGCGAGACCACCCGAACGCGCCGGCCCCGCGCGGCTCTCCTCATCGCCCTCCCGGCCCTCGGGCTCCTCGCCCTCCTGGCCCTCGCCGTCGTGAGCGGACCGGAGAGCGGGTGCGGCAATCCCTTCGGTTGCGGCAGCGTGAGAAACGCCGGCGACTCCGACCTCACCGTGGTCGCCTTCGAAGCGGATGGCACGGAGCGGGCCACCTACGCCGTGGCACCGGGTTCGCGCGATCCGCTGCTCGGAGTCACGAACGAGATCACGGTGCCCGAGGCGTCCTGCCTCACCGTCCACGGCGGGCCCTTCTGGCTGGACCGTGTGGAGGTGCAGACCGCCGGCGACACGGCGCGAGTGCCCATCGACCACTGGGGGGCGCGCGTCGAACTGCAGGGCGGCGCCTGCCCGGACTGACAGCGGCGGAGCGCCCCGCCCCCTTCCGGCGAGAGTGCATCTGCGCGCCGAGAACGCGGGGTCCACCCGCATCCTCGGAGGCCGGATGGATTCTCGTCGGGGCAGGGGGGCGAGGAGACGCGGAGCCGGCGGAGGCGGGGTTGGCGAGGCGCGGGCGCGCGCGACAGAATCGAAGGATGGCAGGCGGCGGCTCATGGACATTCCTCACCCACCACGCGCACGTCCTCGTCGCCGTCGCCGACAACAACGACGTCACTCTCGCCGAGATCGCCCGCATCGTGGGGATCTCCGAGCGTTCCACGGTGACGATCCTGAACGATCTCGTGGCCGAGGGATACGTCGAACGCGAGCGACGCGGGCGCCGGAACCACTACACGGTGCGTTCGACCCAGCCGCTGCGGCATCCCTCCAACGCCGGCCACACGATCGGCGACCTCATCGGGGCTCTCAGCCGAGTCACGATCAGCAGCGCATAGCCTGAAACGGTGTTCGACAGCCCGTTGTCCGCCTCGGCCTACGAGGTGCTGCAGGTCGACCCCACGGCCGATGACGAGACCCTCCGCCGCGCCTACCGCCTGCGGCTGCGCCAGACCCACCCCGACACCGGCGGCGATGCCGCGGTGTTCGTGCAGGTGCAGCGTGCCTGGGAACTCGTCGGCACCGCCGAGGCCCGCGCGGCCTACGACCGCGGGCACGGCTTCGGCGCCGAGCCGGCACCGGAATGGTCCGGATGGCGCCCGCCGGCGCCCCGCGCCGACACGCGTCCCCGCGCGCGGTCGTACGGGCACCCCGGTGGGTGGCGTCGCGAGCGGTACCTGACCCTCATCCGCGAGTGGGTCGGACGCGGTGTCACCCTCGACGATCCCTACGACCCGGCGCTCGTCCGCTCCGCGCCCCACCACCTGCGCCGCCTGCTGGCCGACGCCCTCGCCGAGGAGGAGACCGCCCGCACCGTCGCCGACCTCGGGATGGGCTACACCGTGTGGCACGACGTCGCCGCGTCGGGCCGCGACGGCGACCCCGACGTCAAGCTCGATCACATCGTGCTGGGCCCGAGCGGGCTCTTCGGGATCCTCTCCGAGGACTTCGGCGGACCGGTCGGGGTCCGGCGGGGCGAGATCGTCGGCGACGGGATCCCCGAGGGATCGGTCGCGGGACTGCTGTCGCGGATGCGGGTGGTCTCCCGCGCCGCACGGGTGAAGTTCACCGGCGCCATCGTGGTGCTCCCCGATGAGGACGTCACCGAGATGATCCAGGAGCTCGGCAAGGTCAAGGGCGTGCCGGTGGCCCTCGTCTCACGCAGTGCGCTGGCCACGGTGCTGCGCCGTGGCCTTCCCGGTGCCCGCGCCATCGGGGGAACCGAGCTGTTCGAGGTCCGCACGCGGCTGCAGCACACCGCCCAGTTCGTCTGAGGTCCGGTGCCGCTTCGCTCAGCCGGTCAGGCCGAACAGCTCCAGCGGGTGGGTGAGCCGCCACCAGAACGACGGCTCCTCGACATCCTGCGCGAGCTCGAGCCCGACGACGCTGTCATCGAGCGCGCCGGTCGCGGTGAGCGCGCCGACCGTGTCGCCTTCGGCGCGGAGATCGTCGAGGTCGAAGGTCGACTCGACGGTCGCCGTGCCGCCGTTCCACGCGATCACCGCGGCATCCGCACTCGTCACGATCGGGACGTCCTCGCCCCAGGCGGTGCGGACGTACCCGGTCGTCGTGCCCGCCGGCACCGCCACCGTCGGCTGCAGCTCGGCCTCGAGCTGGGCGTAGAGGGCGCGGGATGCCGCGAGGCGCGCCTCATCATCGGGCTGACCGAGGACGGCGGCGTAGAGGGTCACCGGCGTCTCGGCGACCGTGATGTTCTTCGCCGAGAGCAGGCTCCACCGGTCGAGGGTGCCGGTCTTGATGCCGACGACGCCCGGGTCGGCGAGGAGGCCGTTGGTGTTGGTCACGAGCCCCGCGCCGGGGATCTCCACGGCCTGCTTGGCGACGATCTCGGCGACCACGGGGTTCGCCAGCGCGCGCTCCGCGAGCGGGATGAGGGCGTCGGGGCTGGCGCTGTTGCGCTCGTCGATGCCGGTCGGCTCGACGATCGTGAGCCCTGAGATCCCGTGCCGGTCGAGCCAGCTCGCCGCGGCGTTCGCGAACACCGCGTCGGTGGGGTAGAGGTACGACGCGAGGCGATCGGCGTAGTTGTTCGCCGACCCGATGAGGATGCCCTCGAGCATCTGGTACATCGAGAGGGTGCCCCCGACGGGGACGTCGAGGGCCGATTCGCCGCCGGCCAGGTAGTTCCAGTACTCGTCGCTGTCGCGTCCGGTGAAGCGGAACTCCGGTCCCGGTTCACCCGGGGCGAGCGGAAGCTCATCGAGGACGACGAGGGCGGTGACGACCTTGGTGATGCTCGCGATGGCGTCGCGGTCGGCGCTGGACGCCAACGGTCCGCCGATGCCCTCGACGGCGACGGCGGCGCTCCCCTCGGCGGGCCAGACCGGTGCCGCGGCGGGAGCTGAGACCGGGAGGACCTGCACGGCTTCGACCTCGGGGGTCACGGCGTACAGCGGCCAGAGCCCGGTGGTCGCGGCGTAGCCGCCGACGAGACCGAGGATCACCGCGGCGGGGAGGAGGACGCCGGGGCGGAAGAGCGAGCGGCGCGGAGCGCCGGCGAGCAGGTCGGTGCCCACCGGCACGTACGGCACGCCCCCGCCGGAGAGGTCTGTGAATCCGGGCGGGCGGGCGAGGATCGCGGACTCATCGACCCAGGTGAGGGCGGTGGGATGCCGCGACTCGGCGACGATCGACGGCTCGGCCAGGCTCGATCGCGACGGTGACGGGGCGGCGTCGCCCTCGGGTGCGGTCAGCACTCCGGCGTGAGACGGCGACTGCGCAGCATCCGTCTCCCCCTGTTGCCGGCGCAGGGCGCGACGTGTGAGGGGGTGCCGGTCGTCCTCCGCCATCCGCCTACGCTACAACGCCGACGGCGATATGATGATCGCCGAAACCACGGGAGTCCGGCGAGCCGGGCTGAGAGGGAGCGGACCGCGCTCCGACCGTCGAACCTGATCTGGGTCATGCCAGCGCAGGAAGGGAGTACTGATGCACACGCACACGTCCACGACCGCGTCATCGGCCACCGGCACCGGAGGCGGCCACCGTTTCCGGTGGCGCGTCATCGACATCGTCATCGCCAGCGTCCTCGGCGTCGCGGCCGGACTGGTGTTCCTGCTGTGGAACATCGCCTATCTCGGGCCGAGCAATGTCCTGAGCCCGCTCCTGCCGGGCCTGCAGGGCCTCCTCGACGGACCGTGGCTGTTCGCCGGCGTGCTCGGAGCCCTCATCATCCGCAAGCCCGGCGCGGCCATCTACACCGAGACGCTCGCGGCGGTCGTCTCGGCTCTCGTCGGCAACACCTGGGGCGGGTTCCTCACGATCGAGGCCGGTCTCGTCCAGGGCCTGGGCGCCGAGCTGATCTTCCTGATCTTCTTCTACAGGCGCTGGAGCCTCCCCGTCGCCGTGCTCGCCGGTATGGGCGCCGCGCTCGCCGGCGGCATCAATAACCTGATCCTCTGGTACCCGGGCTCGGGGAGCCTGTTCATCACGGTGTACCTCGCCAGCACGCTCGTGTCGGGGGCGCTCATCGCCGGGGCGCTGTCGTGGCTGCTCGCGCGCGGCCTCGCGGCGACCGGCGCGCTCGACCGCTTCGCGATCGGGCGCGAGGCGCGCGCGCGCGTCTAGACCGGTGGATCCGACCGGAACACGTCCGGGCGCGCTGGAGGCGCGCGGCTGGGGATGGCGCCACGCCTCGCGTCGTGCGTGGGCGCTGAACGATGTGACGCTCCGGATCGACCCGGGGGAGCGCGTGCTCCTGCTCGGTGCGTCGGGGGCGGGCAAGTCGACCCTCCTCCACGGGTTCGCCGGCGTGCTCGGTGAGGGGGAGGACGGCGAGCGGACAGGCGAGCTCCTCATCGACGGGATGCCGGCGGCCGGCGCCCGCGGCCGGGCAGGCCTCGTGCTTCAAGACCCCGATGCGCAGGTCATCCTCGCCCGCGTCGGAGACGACGTCGCCTTCGGCTGCGAGAACCTCGGCGTCCCCCGCGCGGAGATCTGGGCACGCGTTCAGGCGGCCCTCGACGCCGTCGGCCTCGATGTTCCCCTCGACCGTCCGACCAAGGCGCTCTCGGGGGGCCAGAAGCAGCGGCTCGCGCTCGCCGGAGCTTTGACGATGCGCCCCGGCATCCTGCTGCTGGATGAGCCGACCGCCAATCTCGACCCGGCGGGGGTCGGGGAGGTGCGTGACGCCGTCGCCCGCGTCGCGGCGGAGACCGGGTTGACGCTCGTCGTCGTCGAACACCGCGTCGAGGCGTGGCTCGGGGTCGTCGACCGGGTGATCGTGCTGGGCGGTGCGGGACGCGGAGGTGCGGGTGGAGTCGTCGCCGACGGCGCACCCGACGAGGTGCTGCGCCGCGACGGCGCGGCCCTCGCGGCCGAGGGGGTCTGGGTGCCGGGACGGCCGCCGCGCCATCCGGCGCCGGCGCCCCTCCCGCCCGGTCGCCCGCTCCTCGAGGCCGACGACCTCGCCGTCGCGCGCGTGCGCGACACCCCGGTGACGCGCGTCGCGCGTGCCGTCGTGAGGGAGCGCGGGGTTCTGGCGGTCACCGGACCGAACGGGGTCGGCAAGTCCACACTGGGGTTGACGCTCGCGGGGCTTCTGCCCGCGGCATCCGGCACTCTCGTGGCGACCGAGACGCTCGCCGATGGAGAGGGACCGACGCCGATCCGGTGGAGTTCGCGAGCGCTCCTCACCCGCATCGGCACGGTGTTCCAGGAGCCCGAGCATCAGCTCCTCACGCGCACGGTGCGCGACGAGCTGGCCGTCGGGCCGCGGGCGCTCGGCGTGGCCGAGCCCGACATCGAGGCGCGGGTCGATGAGCTGCTCCGGCGGCTGCGGCTCGACCACCTCGGCGCGGCCAATCCGTACACGCTGTCGGGTGGTGAGAAGCGTCGGCTCACCGTCGCCGCGGCGATCGCGACGCGACCGCGCGTGCTCGTCCTCGACGAGCCGACATTCGGGCAGGACGCCCGCACCTGGAGCGAGATCGTCGCGCTGCTCGCGGAACTCCGCGACGCCGGGACGGCGATCGTCGCGATCACGCACGACCTCGAGGTGGTGCGCGCGCTCGGCGCCGATGAGCTGAGGATGGGAGCGGACGGATGACGCTCGAGCGCACCCGCGCGCGCACCGGCCCGGTCGCCTCGATCAACCCCGTCGCCAAGCTCGGCGCCGCGGCGCTGCTGACCGTGCCGCTCGTGCTGACCCTCGACCCGGTGTCGGCGGGGGTGGCGCTGCTGCTGGAGTTCGCGCTCTTCCCGTTCGCGGGGCTCGGGTGGCGCGAGTTCTGGCGTCGCACGTGGCCGGTGTGGCTCGCCGCGCCGCTCACGGCGGTCACGATCGCGCTCTACGGCGAGACGTCGGGACGGGTGCTGCTGGAGCTGTTCGTCGTCCGCGTCAGCGAAGGGTCGCTCGAGCTGGCGTTCTCGACGATGCTGCGCGTGCTGGCCATCGCGCTGCCGTCGGTGGTGCTGTTCGTCACCGTCGACCCCACCGATCTCGCCGACGGGCTCGGCCAGGTGCTGCGCCTGCCGTCGCGGTTCGTGCTCGGGGCGCTCGCGGGGCTGCGCATGGTGGGGCTGTTCCTCGATGATTGGCGGGCGCTCGAGCTCGCGCGCCGCGCGCGCGGCGTAGCCGACCGCGGACGGGTGCGGCGCTTCCTCGGCATGGCGTTCGCGCTGCTGGTGCTTTCGCTTCGCCGCGGGGCGACCCTCGCCACCGCGATGGAGGCCCGGGGCTTCGGCGCGCCGGGCCGTCGCACCTGGGCTCGGGAATCGACGTTCGGCCGTCGCGAATGGGCGCTGCTGGCCGTGGGCGCCGCCATCGGCGGGCTCGCCGTGGGGGCGGCCGTCCTCGCCGGCACGTGGAACCTCATCCTCGGCCCCTCCTAACCGGCGGGGCGTCGGCGCGGGTCCCAGGGCGCGACTTCGCTCGTCCCCGCCGCCACGTCCACGCCGTTCTCGACCCACACCGCCGACGGGTCGATGTGGCGCAGATTGCGGGGTTGAGCGGCGCAAGGCGACCATGTGCGCCACTTTCTCTGGGCGGCGCGGATCAAGGTGTCGCGGATGGTCGGGTTGCGCGGCGTGAGGCGGCCGATTGCGCCACTTCTGCGCCACGCAGGGGTGCAGCGACGCAGCGCCGCTGATCGATGTGGCGCAGATTGCGGGGTTGAGGCGCCGAAGGCGACCATCTGCGCCACCTTCTTTGGGATGGCGCGCATCGATGTGGCGCAGATTGTGGGGTTGAGCGGCGCAACGTGACAAACTGCGCCACTTTGCGCCGCACGTCCGCCGCACCGCCGCACCCGCATGCGTTGCCCCGCAGCCCGCCCCCACCGACCGCGCGACCACGCCCGCGCGCGGCGCTCAGCCCTCGTCGAGGGCCAGGTACTGCGCGCGGAGCGCGGGGTAGTAGGCGCTCCACTCGATCTCCGCGACGTCGCGTCCCCCACGCACCGCGACGAGCCGGTCGAGGTAGTACTCCCAGCCGGGACCGATCGAGCCGACATCCTCGCC
This sequence comes from Microbacterium sp. AK009, assembly GCF_013410955.1. GTDB lineage: Bacteria > Actinomycetota > Actinomycetes > Actinomycetales > Microbacteriaceae > Microbacterium. The sequence goes on from NZ_JACCCG010000003.1 coordinate 247,779, forward strand.
GCCGTCGAGCCGCTGGCCGAACGACAGCACGGTCTCGCCCTCGTCCTCCTTGAGCTCGAACCACAGGTGCCACGTCCCCTCACCCACGGCCGTGTCGGCGACGAGGCGCCGCGGCCTGTCGCACTCGCGGATCGTGAACGTCTCGGCCGGTGCGTTCTCGCCCTCCGCGGTCATGCGGAACACCACTCGCCCGTCGGCGGGGTCACCCTCCCACGTGCCGATCCACCGCTCGAGCCGGTCGGGGTCGGTCAGATCGCGCCAGACCTTCTTCGCCGACGCGGAGAATGTCCGCCGCAGCACCAGGTGGCGCTCATCATCGATGGTCTCGACCGTTCCGGTCGCCCGCGGGCCCTCTGTCATGTCGCGTTCCACAGCTCTCGGTAGTACGTCATCCGCTCCGCGTCCGGGGCCACCCCGTACGCGGCCAGCAGAGTCTCGGTCCATCCTGGCCCATAGTTCCACTCGAGACTCAACGCCGCGACCGCGATGTCGGCCCAGCGGTCGGCGACGCCGAGCGCGCCGAGGTCCACGTGCCCCGAGACGCCACCGCCGTCGGTGAGCACCGTGTTGGGACTGCACGCGTCGCCATGGCAGACCACCAGGTCGACTTCTGCGGGCGGCTCGCGCAGATGATCCGGCACACGGATGCCGCGCCGCTCCGCCCCCGCGAGACGATCGGCGACCCGCCATGAGAACGGGCAGTCGGCCACGGGCAGCAGGTCGTGGAGCGATCGGAGGCCTACTCCGATCGCCGTCACCGCGGTCTCGGGTGCCGCGCTCCACCGTGGCGCGACGGCGCTCTCGCCAGGGAGGGCCTCGGTGACGAGCCACTCCTCGTCGTCGTTTCCGCCGTGGGTGATCACTCTCGGCACCGGCGCGAAGGCGGCCGCCCACGCCAGACGCTCCGCCTCGCCCTCGACGGTGGTCTCGGCGTTCCGCGGACCCCACTTCACATACCGGATGCCGCCGGCCCCCGTCGCCCGGAAGGTCAGCCCCCCGAGGTCGTTCCGCCAGACGGGCACGAGGTCATCAGCCCCGGCGAGCCGGCGAACCCGCGCGGGCACCGCCACCCCGTTCACCGGAATCGACACGCGAGCCACCCTAGCCCGTGGGGCTTTGGTACCCTGGTAGCCGCAACAAGGGGAGTACTCCCGTTTGCGGCGTGCCCGTCAATACGAACCCGATGCAGCGTTCCGGGCCGCCGACCCACTCTGGGCGGAGGAGACCTTGGGCGGTACGACGCCCTGCCCTCACTCTTGGAGCCTTCTTCGTGGACATCACCCCCACCGTCTGGATCATCACGATCGCGGTCACCATCGCGTTCTTCATCTACGAGTTCTTCGCCCACGTGCGCAAGCCTCACGAGCCGAGCATCGGCGAATCTGCCCGCTGGTCGGCGTTCTACATCGGCCTCGCACTCATCTTCGGTGTCGTCATCGGCATCGTCTGGGGCTGGGACTTCGGTGGCGAGTACTACGCCGGCTACCTCACCGAGAAGGCGCTGTCGATCGACAACCTCTTCGTCTTCCTGATCGTCATGACCGGGTTCGCGGTGCCCAAGATCTACCAGCAGAAGGTGCTGATGATCGGCATCGTGATCGCTCTGATCATGCGCGGCGCGTTCATCGCCGTGGGTGCGGCCCTCATCGAGAACTTCTCGTGGATCTTCTACATCTTCGGTGCGCTGCTGCTGTTCCTCGCCTACCGCCAGGCGTTCTCGCACGGTGACTCCGACCCCGCCAACGGCAAGTTCATGACGTTCGTGCGCCGCCACCTCCCGGTGAGCGACGAGTACAACGGCGACAAGCTCACCGTGAAGAAGGACGGCCGCCGCTTCGTCACCCCGATGCTGCTGGTCATCGTCGCGATCGGCTTCGTCGACCTCATCTTCGCCGTCGACTCCATCCCCGCGATCTACGGCCTGACCGAGGAGGCGTACATCGTCTTCGTCGCGAACGCGTTCGCCCTGATGGGTCTGCGTCAGCTGTACTTCCTCATCGGCGGTCTGCTCGAGCGCCTGGTGTACCTCGCGCAGGGTCTCGCGGTCATCCTTGCCTTCATCGGCGTGAAACTCGTCTTCCACGCTCTGCACGTCAACGAGCTGCCCTTCATCAACGGCGGCGAGCCGCTGCTGTGGGTTCCCGAGATCCCCATCTGGCTCTCCCTGCTGTTCATCGCCGGCACGATCACGGTGGCGACGATCGCGAGCCTCATCAAAACGCGCAACGACCGCGAGGCGAAGGACCGCGAGCAGATCGAGGGCGAGCCGGTCATCGCCGCGAAGGACGAGTCGCGCGGCTCGTGACGTCTCCGCAGACCCGTTAGCCTGGTGTCAGCGGTACGGCGGTGACACTCAGTCCCACGGGGGCTGACACGCCGTATCGCTGACAGGCTGGACGGTTCGAAGGAGAACGGCATGGAGATCTCGGGCGCAGCAGCCCTCGTGACCGGAGGGGCGAGCGGCCTCGGCCTCGCCACCGCCGAACGCCTCGCTCGTGCGGGAGCAGTCGTGACCATCATCGACCTGCCCTCCTCGGCCGGCGCCGAGGTCGCGGCCGGTATCGGCGGGGCCTTCGCCCCCGCCGATGTCACCGACCCCGAGCAGGTCGCCGCCGCGGTCGCGACGGCCGCAAGCACCGGACCCCTGCGCATCGTCGTCAACTGCGCCGGCATCGCTCCCCCCGCCAAGGTGCTCGACCGTGACGGCCGGCCCACTCCGCTGGCCGACTTCGAACGCCTCATCCGGGTGAATCTCATCGGCACCTACAACGTCGTCGCGCAGTCCGCCGCCGCGATCGCGCGCACTGAGCCGACCCCCTCCGGCGACAGGGGGGTCATCGTCAACACCGCCAGCGTCGCGGCCTTCGACGGGCAGATCGGCCAGCCCGCGTACTCGGCGAGCAAGGGCGGCGTCCACGCCATGACCCTCCCCATCGCCCGCGAGCTCGCCCGCCACGCCATCCGGGTGCTCACGATCGCCCCCGGCATCATGGAGACGCCGATGCTGAAGGGCCTGCCGCAGGCGGCGCAGGATTCGCTCGGCGTGCAGGTGCCCTACCCCGCGCGGCTCGGCCGCCCCGACGAGTACGCCGCGCTCGTGCAGCAGATCGTCGAGAACGGCTACCTCAACGGCGAGACGATCCGCCTCGACGGCGCGATCCGGATGGCCCCGCGATGACCGCCCCGCAGGACAGCCCCGCCCCGCAGGACAGCACCGCCGCGGACAGCATCCTCCTCGCCGTCGCAGACGACGGTCTCGCCCGCATCACCTTCAACCGCCCCGCGCGGCTGAACGCGATGGACTTCGACATGGCCGGGCGCTGGCGCGAGGTCGCCCACCGCGTGGCGGAGGACCCCGCGATCACCGCGGTGATCATGGATGCCGCGGGCCCGGCCTTCTGCGCGGGCGGCGACGTCGTGGCGATGTCGACCACCGGGGCCACCGGCGCCGACGTCACCGCCACCGCGCACGTCATCCACGACGGCATCCGCACCCTCGCCCTCTCGGACACCCCCATCGTCGCCGCAGTGCAGGGTGCGGTCGCCGGCGGCGGCCTCGGGCTCATGCTCACCGCCGACTACATCGTCGCCGCCGACCGCGCGGTCTTCGTCAGCCGCTACGCCAACATCGGCCTCACCCCCGACCTGGGCGTGACGACCCTGCTGCCTGCGGCGATCGGCCAGCGGCGCGCGCTGCAGCTGCTGCTGCAGGATCGCACCCTCACCGCCGAGGAGGCACTCGATTGGGGCCTCATCGCCGAGATCGTCCCGGCCCCCGACCTCGCGGCCCGTGCGGAAGCGATTGCACGCACCTGGCTCGACGGCGCCACCGCGGCGTTCGGGCAGGCGACGCGCCTCGTCCGCCAGGGGGCAGAGCGCACCTTCGCGGCCAACCTCGACGACGAGGCCGCCGCGATCGGCGCCCGGTTCGCCACCGAGGAAGCCCGCACCCGCGTCGCGGCGTTCGCCGCGGCATCCCGCACCCGTCCCCGTACGGAGGAGAACCGATGAGCCTCGCCGGAAAGACCATTCTGATCTCGGGCGGAAGCCGCGGCATCGGCCTCGCCATCGCGCTGCGCGCCGCGCGCGACGGGGCGAACATCGCCCTGCTCGCCAAGACCGACACCCCGCATCCGAAGCTCGAGGGCACGGTGCACACCGCTGCAGCCGCGATCGAAGAGGCCGGAGGACGGGCCCTCGCGATCGTCGGTGATGTGCGCAACGACGACGACATCACCGAGGCGGTGCTGAAGACGCAGGGCGAGTTCGACGGCATCGACATCGTCGTCAACAACGCCAGCGTCATCGACCTCTCGCCCTCGCTCGACCTCGCGGCCAAGAAGTACGACCTGATGCAGGACGTCAACGTCCGCGGCACGTTCATGCTCTCCCGGGCAGCCGCGCCGATCCTGCGCGAGGCGGCGAACCCGCACATCCTCTCGCTGTCGCCCCCGCTGAACATCACCCCGCGCTGGCTGGGCGCCCACACCGGGTACACCCTGGCGAAATACGGCATGACCATGGCGACCCTCGGCTTCGCCGCGGAGTTCGCCGAGGCGGGGATCGCCGCGAACACCCTCTGGCCGCGCACGACCATCGCCACGGCTGCGGTTCAGTTCGCCCTCGGGGGAGAGCGGATGATGCGGGCCAGCCGTACCCCCGAGATCTACGCCGACGCGGCGTACAAGGTGCTGACGAAGCCATCCCGCGAGTACACGGGACAGACGCTCATCGTCGAGGACGTGCTCGAGGCCGCCGGGGTGACCGACTTCTCGCACTACGCGGCAGTGCCGGGAACCCCCGACAGCGAGCTCTTCCCCGACATCTTCCTCGACTGAGACATCAGGCGAGGGGCTTGCGCAGGAACACCTGCTCGCTGCCGTCGCCCGGCACCCGCTGGGTCTCGCGGTAGCCGGCGCGCTCGTAGAGGCGGAGGTTCGCCTCGCTCAGCGATCCGGTGAACAGCTCGGCCTCGGTGGCGCCGGCGCCGCGGCCCCGCTCCTCCAGCGCCTCGAGCAGACGTGAGCCGACCCCCTCACCCTGCACGTCGGGCGCGATCGAGATGCGTCCGATCAGCAGCAGCGACCCGTCGAGACGCGCCCGCGCGGCGCCGACCATGCGGGGGCCGAGGAGCGCGACGCAGCCAAGATTCTCGGCCAGCTCGTGCTCGACCTCTTCGAGTGTCTGGGTGAACGGCGGCATCTCGACGCTGCCGTAGATGATCGCCTCCGACACGAACGCCGCGCGCTGCAGGGTCAGCACCTCGCCGGCGTCGGAGGGACGGATGTCGCGGATCTGCAGCTCGCTCACGCTCTCACCGTACGCGGCTCGGGCGTGCGCGAAAGCAGGTGGCGCCCAGGAGGCCCCCGGTACCCTGGGACGGTGACCGAGAATCCTCCTGCCCGCGGCACCGCCGGGCCCGTCCGCCAGGTGCGACCGCGTACCGAGGGGTGGAAGCAGCAGAAGGATGCCGCCGGCCGCCCCCTCCTGCAGTTCGCCAGCCCCAAGCGGGGGAAGCCGCCGGTGCACCTGGCCGACCTCACCGCCGAGGAACGCGCGGCGAAGGTGACCGAGCTCGGGCTTCCCGCCTTTCGTGCGAAGCAGCTCGAGACCCACTACTTCCGCCACTACACCAGCGACCCCGGCGAGATGACCGACCTCCCGGCATCCGTCCGTGACGACCTCGTGGCCGGTCTCCTCCCGCCCCTCCTCACCGAGGTGCGGCGGCTGCAGACCGACCGCGGCGACACGATCAAGTTCCTGTGGAAGCTGCACGACGGCGCGCTCGTCGAGTCGGTGCTCATGCGCTACCCGGGTCGGATCACGCTGTGCGTGTCGAGCCAGGCCGGATGCGGCATGAACTGCCCGTTCTGCGCCACCGGGCAGGCCGGGCTCACCCGCAACATGTCGGCGGCCGAGATCATCGACCAGATCGTCCGGGCCAACCGGCTGATCCGCGAGGGCGGGCTCGGCAAGGCCGAGCACCCCGACGAGCGGGTCACCAACATCGTCTTCATGGGCATGGGGGAGCCGCTGGCGAACTACGCCCGGGTGATGCAGGCGGTGCGGGTGATGATCGACCCGCAGCGCGGGCTCGGCATGAGCGCGCGCGGCATCACGGTGTCGACGGTCGGCCTCGTGCCGGCGATCCGGAAGCTGTCCGCCGAGGAGATCCCTGTCACCTTCGCCCTGTCGCTGCACGCCCCCGACGATCACCTCCGCGACGAGCTGATCCCCGTCAACTCGAAGTGGAAGGTCGATGAAGCCCTCGACGCCGCCCGCGAGTACTTCGACAAGACCGGGCGCCGCGTCTCGATCGAGTACGCCCTGATCAAGGACATGAACGACCACGCGTGGCGTGCCGACCTCCTGGCGGAGAAGCTCAACGCCCGCGGGCGCGGCTGGGTGCACGTGAACCCCATTCCGCTGAACCCCACGCCGGGGTCGGTGTGGACGGCGTCGGAACGGAGCGTGCAGAACGAGTTCGTGCGGCGGCTGAACGCCGCGGGCATCCCGACCACTCTCCGGGACACGCGCGGCAAGGAGATCGACGGTGCGTGCGGGCAGCTGGTGGCGACCGAAGCGGATGTCGCGGCGGCCGCGTCGAACTGAGCGTCATCCACCGAACGGTGGATGACGAACCCACCGTCAGGTTGTCCTGGTAGGGCCCCCAATGCGGCATGGTCGGAGTATGACCAGTGTTGTCGAGGTCGAAGACCTCACCAAGACTTATCGCGGCGGCTTCCAGGCGCTGAAAGGCGTGAGCTTCGACATCCGCCGCGGCGAGACCTTCGCCCTTCTCGGGCCCAACGGCGCGGGCAAGAGCACGACCATCGAGATCCTCGAGGGCTACCGCGACCGCTCCAGCGGCGAGGTGCGAGTGCTGGACGTCGACCCCCGGCAGGGTGATCTGCGCTGGCGGTCGCGGCTCGGGATCGTGCTGCAGAGCACCGGCGAAGCGCCGTCGGCGAGTGTGAAGGAGCTCCTTTCGCACTTCGCCTCGTTCTACCCCCGGGCGCGCCGTGTCGACGACGTCATCGAGGCGGTCGGGCTGTCGGAGAAGGCCAAGACACCGGTGCGCAAGCTCTCCGGAGGTCAGCGCCGCCGCGTGGACGTCGCCCTCGGGATCATCGGCTCACCAGAACTCCTCTTCCTCGATGAGCCGACCACGGGTTTCGACCCGGAGGCCCGACGGGTCTTCTGGGAGTTGATCCGCGGGCTCCAGCGCGAGGGGACCACGATCCTGCTGACCACGCACTACCTCGACGAGGCCGCCGAGCTCTCCGAGCGCGCGGCGATCGTCGTCGGCGGGAAGCTCGCCTCGCTCGGCCCGGTCGGGGAGCTCGGCGGCGCCGAGGCCCGCATCCCCATCGTCCGGTGGCGCGAGAGCGGACAGCTGCGTGAGCAGCGCACCGACCAGCCGGGGCGTGTGGTCGCCGACCTGTGCGCCGCGCTCGGCGGCGAGCCCGAGGCCCTCGAGATCGTCCGGCCGAGCCTCGAAGACGTCTACCTGTCCTTCGTGGAGGGCGAGGATGCAGCATCCGATCCCGACACCGAGATCGTCACGGAGGTGACCCGATGACCACCACCCGCGCGTCGCACAAGGTCTCGTTCGGCCCCGCTCGGACGGTTCGCCTCGGCCTCCGCCGCATCGTCTTCGAGGTGCGCGCCTATTTCCGCCAGGGCGATTCGGTGTTCTTCACCTTCCTCTTCCCGGTGCTGTTCCTGTTCATCTTCGCGGTGGCCTTCAGCAGCAGCACCTTCGGGCCGCCCTCCGACGAGGTCACTGCTGCGGGGTACTACCTGCCGGCGATGCTCGCGGCGGGTCTGCTGCTGTCGGGCACCCAGCTGCTGGCGATCGACATCGCGATGGAACGCAGCGACGGCACCCTGAAACGCCTCGGCGGCATGCCGCTCTCGCCGGTGTCCTACTTCATCGGCAAGCTCGGGCAGGTGCTCGTCACCGGTGTGTTCCAGGCCGCACTGCTCCTCGTGATCGCGGCGGTGTTCTTCGGCGTCGCCCTCCCGACCGATCCCGAGCGATGGCTGACGTTCACCTGGGTGTTCCTCCTCGGCGCCATCACCTGCGGGGTCCTCGGCATCGCCCTGAGCGCCCTGCCGCGCAGCGGTCGGAGCGCGACGGCCGTCGTCATCCCCATCGTGCTCGTGCTGCAGTTCATCTCCGGGGTGTTCATCCCGTTCGACACGCTGCCCGAGTGGCTGCAGAACTTCGCCGCGATCTTCCCGTTGAAGTGGATCGCCCAGGGGATGCGCTCGGTCTTCCTCCCCGAGGTCTTCGCCGACGTCGAGCCGGGGGGGTCGTGGCAGCACCAGGAGACCCTCATCGCGCTCCTCATCTGGCTCGTGGTGGGACTCATCCTCGCCCGGCTCACATTCCGGTGGATCCGCAAAGATGCCTGAATGAGCGCACCGGAGCGAACCGATGGGGCGGTCGGCGCGTGGGGCTGGGGGGTCTCTCTCGCCGCCGCCCTCGTCGCGTGCGCGGTCGCGGCCTGGGTGGCCGTCGCGCCCGGTGGCCAGTGGGGACTCTTCGTCGCGACGATCGCGATCGGCGCCGGATACCTGCTGCTCTTCCAGCTCGTGCTGCGCCGGATCCCGGCCGACACCCCGGGCGTGTGGATCGTCGCGGTGGTCACGATCCTCGTCGCCGGCGGGATGACAGCCCTCGTCCCGAGCAACGCGGCCCTGCAGTTCTGGGCCTTCCCGGCGCTCTGGGCGCTGCAGTCGCGGCTCGTGCCGACGCTGGCGCTGACCGCTGCCCTCACCGTGGCGGTGTTCCTGGGCTTCGCCGTCAGCACCGGCGACCAGCCCGGATGGCAGGTCACCGCCCTTCTCACCCAGGGGATCTCCTACGCCTTCAACATCGTCATGGGGCTGTGGCTGCGGCAGGTGTACCTCGTCTCCGAGGCCCGCGAACGCCTGCTGGCCGAACTCACCGCCGCGCAGGACCAGCTCGCCACCCTCCACCGCGAGGCCGGCACCGCGGCCGAGCGGGAGCGCATCTCCCGCGAGCTGCACGACACCATCGCCCAGTCCCTCGCGGGAGTGGTGCTGCTCGTCCAGCGCGCCAGACGCGAATTCGCCGCAGGAACCCTGACGGACGACACCCTGCAGATCACCGAGGATGCCGCCCGCGCGGCCCTCACCGAGACCCGCACCCTCGTCGCGGGGAGCGCCCCCGTCGAGCTTCATTCCGGCGGGCTCGCGTCGGCGCTCGGCACTCTCGCCGACCGCTTCCGCCGTGAGACCGGGCTCGAGGTCGCGGTCGAGGCCGATTCCGGTGTCGACGACGTGCTCGACCGGGAGCGCGACGTGGTGCTGCTGCGCTGCGCGCAGGAGGCGCTGGCCAACGTCCGCAAGCATTCCGACGCCCGGCGCGTGCGCATCGCGCTCCGGCGGGATGACGCGGGCGCGGTGCTCGAGGTCGGCAACGACGGTCGCGGATTCGATCCCCTCTCGGCTCCCGCCGGTTACGGGCTGCCGGGTCTCCGCGACCGCCTCGCCCTCGTCGGTGGCGCGCTCGAGGTCGACGGCACCGACGGGGCGGTGCGGTTGCGCGCGCATGTGCCACGGGGAGGAGACGCATGATCCGCATCCTGGTGGTCGATGACCACCCGATCGTCCGATCGGGGATCGTCGCCCTGATCGACGCCGCCGTCGACCTCGAGGTCGTCGGCACCGCCGACACCGGGGAGCGCGCCGTCGACCTCGCCGCCGCACTCGCGCCGGACATCGTGCTGATGGATCTCCGCCTGCCCGGCATCGACGGAGACGAGGCCACCGCCCGCATCGTCGAGGCGCTTCCCGCCACGCGCGTCGTCGTGCTGACCACCTACGAGAACGACGACGCGATCCTCCGTGCCATCGGCGCGGGCGCGAGCGGGTACCTGCTGAAGGCCGCGCCGGAGGCGGAGCTGCTCGCCGGCATCCGTGCGGTGGCGGGGGGCGAGGTCGCGCTCGCTCCGAGCGTTGCGCGGGTGCTCGTCGCACGCGCGACCCGCTCCGAGCGCCGGGACCCCGACCCGGTCGCCCTCTCCCCGCGCGAACGGGAGGTGCTGCGCCTCGTCGCCGAAGGGCTCAGCAACCGCCAGATCGGCGAGCGACTGCATCTCGGCGAATCGACCGTCAAAACCCATCTGCTGCATGTCTTCGGCAAGCTCGAGGTGAGTGATCGGACCCACGCGGTGATGCGGGCGATGGAGCTCGGGCTGCTCGGTCCGCCTGACACCGTCCGTCCCGCCTGACACGGTCCGACCGGCCTGACACAATCGACCTATGCCGGCCTGGGTGATCGTAGGGCTTCTCGCGATCGTGTTCGCGCTCATTGCGACGTGGGTGGCGCGGCGCCTCCTCGATCGGAGGATCGGCGAGATCCGGGCGCTCATCCTCTCCGTGCTCGTCTTCCTCGTCAGCGCGCCGGTGGGGCTGTGGATGCTGCAACGCTCCGGTGTTCTCGACGACGACTTCGTCTTCGCCGTCGAGGGGTTCATCGCCCTGGCGTTCCTCGCCCTGACGCTCGGCTGGATGCTCGCGATCGTCGTCGCCGTCATCATGGCGGTGGAATTCCTGTGGCCTTCCCGCGGCTTCCGCAACCCCGTCACGGCGTTCCGCCAGGCTCTGCGGCGCCGCGACCGTGCTCGCCGTTACGCGCAGATCGTCGCCATCGGATCGCGGCATGGGCTGGGGCTCTACCAGCGCCATCGTCGCGGTGACGGTGACGATCTGCCGTCAGCCCTCGTCGCTGCGCTCAACCAGGCGGGGGTCACCTTCGTCAAGCTCGGGCAGACCCTGTCCACGCGCGAGGACGTCCTCCCGCCCGAGTTCGTCCGCGCCCTGTCCACCCTGCAGATGGATTCGACCGCCATCCCGTGGGCCGAGGCGGAGGCTGCGATCGCCGCCGAACTCGGGCGGCCGCTGAACGAGGTGTTCGCGACGGTCGAGGAGCACCCTCTCGCCGCGGCATCCGTCGCCCAGGTGCATGCGGCGACGCTGCTGTCGGGGGAGGAGGTCGTGGTGAAGATCCAGCGGCCACGCGCCCGAGCGCAGGTGACGACGGATCTCGACATCCTCGAGCGTCTGGCCGCCGACGCCGAGCGCCGCATGGAGTGGGCGCGCGACTACGGACTGCGTGCGCTGGTGATCGAATTCGCGCGGGCGCTGCGTGAGGAGCTCGACTACCGCGTCGAGGCGGCGAACACCGAGCTGCTGCGCGGCGCCATCGCCCGGTCGACCGACTCGCAGGTGTCGGTCCCGAAGGTGTACGCCGAATACACCACCACCCGGATGCTCGTTCTCGAGCGGGTGACCGGAACGCCGTTCAGCCGCCTCAACCCCGGCGATCTCCCGCCCGAGCGCGCGGTGGCCATCGCCGACGGCGTCGTGGACGCCGTGTTCGAGCAGATCGCCGTCCGGGGCGTCTTCCACGCCGACCTGCACCCCGGGAACCTGGTCCTGCGTGATGACGACAGCGTCGCGCTCGTCGATTTCGGCGCCATCGGCGTGCTCGAACGCAGCATGCGCCACCTCCTCGTGCCCTTCCTCATCGCGATCCTCAACGAAGACGACATCGCCGCCACCGATGTCGTCCTCCTGCTGTGTGCGCCGGCCCGGGGCTCATCGGCTGATCGCGCCGCGCTGCAGCACGACATCGGGGTGGTGCTGACCCGCATCCACAACGACACCAACGATCAGAACGTGTTCCGGGCGCTGATCGACGTCCTGCGGGCGCACCGGCTGGCCATGCCGCCGTCGCTGCTGCTGGTCTTTCGCACCCTGGCCTCTCTCGAGGGCTCCATGCGACGGCTGCAGGCCGACTACGACATGGTCGGCCATGCGCTCAGCCGCGCCCCCCACACGGCGCGGCTGATGAACACCCCCCGGGATCTGCTCCTGTCGGCACAGTCCAACGGTGCGCTGCTGGTGGAGCAGCTTCGACGTCTGCCCCGTCGTATGGAGAACCTCGGCCGGTCTCTCGAGGACGGCACCTTCGTCGTGCAGCTGCGCCGTTTCTCCAACCCGACCGAGCGCAGCTGGCTCGACGGTCTGCTCGGTCAGGTCACCGTGACGATCGTCGGTATCGCGCTGCTTCTCATGGGCATTCTGCTGGCCGTCGCCGACGGCGGGCCGGAGCTCACGGCTCAGGTGGCGGTGTCCCCCTTCCTCGGCAGCGTCGTCGCCCTCGGTGGCTTCCTGCTGCTGCTGCGAAGCCTCCGGCGGGCCCTCCGCCTCCGTGGCGACGTGCTCGACGGTGACGCCTCGGACGGCGAAGCCTGACGCCTCGCCGGGCCGTTGTCCAGCCGGTACGGGTGATTCGCCCACCGCCTAGTGTGGGGACGCATGCCCTGACGCCGAGAAGACTGACGCCGAGAAGAGGACCGCCATGAAGAAGATCCCCCTGGGCGCGAAGGATGCCCCCAACGTCGTCCTCGGCGTCATGCGCATCGCCGACAAGACCGACGACGAGGTCCGTGCGCTCGTCGGAGCCGCCCGCGACGTCGGAATCGACTTCTTCGACCACGCCGATGTCTACGGCAACGAGCTGCACGGCTGCGAATCGCGCTTCGCCGACGCCCTCCAGCTCTCGGCCTCCGAGCGCGAGCAGATCACCCTGCAGACCAAGGCGGGCATCGTGCGGGAGGGGCCGTACTTCGACTTCTCGTACGACCACCTCGTCAGCTCCGTCGAGGGGTCGTTGACGGCGTTGAAGACCGACTACATCGACATCCTGCTCCTGCACCGGCCCGACGCGCTCGTCGAGCCCGAGGAGGTCGCGCGCGCGTTCGATCACCTCGAAAGCTCCGGCAAGGTCCGCGCTTTCGGTGTCTCCAACCAGACGCCCGCGCAGATCGAGCTGCTGAAGACCGCCGTCAGCCAGCCGCTCGTGGCCAACCAGCTCCAGCTGTCCGTCACCCACGCCCCCATCGTGGCGCAGGGCGTCGCGGCGAACATGGCGGGCACCGACCAGTCGGTCGTGCTCGACGGCGGCGGGATCATCGACTACTGCCGCCTGCACGGCATCACCGTGCAGGCCTGGTCGCCCTTCCAGGCCGGCTTCTTCACCGGAACCTTTCTCGGCTCCCCCGACTACCCCGAGCTCAACGCCGTCATCGACCGTCTCGCGAAGGCCTACGACGTACCCGCCATCGCCATCGCGACGGCGTGGATCACGCGGCATCCGGCGAACATGCAGGTAGTGCTCGGCACCACCACCATCGAGCGCGTGCAGGGCGCCGCGCTCGGTTCCGACATCCCCCTCACGCGGGCGGAGTGGTACGAGATGTTCCGTGCCGCCGGATACCGCGTGCCCTGAACCGCACCAGAAGGAGGACCCACGTGGTCGCATATCGCTATCTCGGAAACAGCGGACTGAAGGTCTCGGAGATCACCTACGGCAACTGGGTGACCCACGCCTCGCAGGTCGAGGACGACGCGGCTGTGAAGACGGTGCACGCCGCCCTCGACGCCGGCATCACCACCTTCGACACCGCTGACACGTACGCCAACACCGCCGCGGAGGTGGTGCTCGGCAAGGCGCTGGAGGGTCAGCGGCGGGAGTCGCTGGAGATCTTCACCAAGGTCTACTTCCCCACCGGGCCCGGCGGACCCAACGACACCGGGCTCAGCCGCAAGCACATCATGGAGTCGATCAACGGGTCGCTGAAGCGCCTGGGCACCGAGTACGTCGACCTGTACCAGGCGCACCGCTTCGATCACGAGACGCCGCTGGAGGAGACCTTTCAGGCGTTCGCCGACGTCGTGCGGCAGGGCAAGGCCCTGTACATCGGCGTCTCGGAATGGACCGCCGAGCAGCTGCGCGAGGGCCACGCCCTGGCGAAGAGCCTCGGCATCCAGCTCATCTCGAACCAGCCGCAGTACTCGATGCTGTGGCGCGTGATCGAGGGCAAGGTCGTTCCGGCCTCGGAGGAGCTCGGCATCTCGCAGATCGTGTGGTCGCCGATGGCCCAGGGCGTGCTGAGCGGGAAGTACCTGCCCGGCCAGCCCGTGCCCGAGGGGTCGCGCGCGACGGATGAGAAGAGCGGAGCGCAGTTCATCAAGGGGTTCCTGCGCGATGAGGTGCTCGAGGCCGTGCAGCGGCTGAAGCCGATCGCCGAGCAGGCAGGGCTGACGATGCCGCAGCTCGCGATCGCGTGGGTGCTGCAGAATCCCAACGTCGCCGCAGCCCTCGTGGGCGCGTCTCGCCCTGAGCAGCTCGCCGACACCGTCAAGGCCTCGGGTGTGACGCTCGACGCCGACACGATGTCGGCGATCGACACCGCCCTCGGCGGCGCGGTGTTCACCGACCCCGAGCACACCTACGGGGTGTCGCCGAAGAAGCGCCTCACCTGATGCAGAGCGCCGGCATCCTCCTCTTCCGGCTCGGTCCGCACCCCGAGGTGCTGATCGCCCATATGGGCGGGCCGTTCTGGGCGAAGAAGGATGCCGGCGCCTGGTCCATTCCCAAGGGCGAGTTCGGTGACGACGAACGTCCGCTGGATGCCGCGCGGCGGGAGTTCCACGAGGAGCTCGGCGTCGCCGCACCCGATGTCGACTACGCCGAGGTCGGCACCTTTCCGTACTCCTCGGGGAAGCGGGTGACGGTGTTCGTCGGGGACGGCGCGGGGTTCGACCCACCGACGTCAGGCTTCGGCGAGTTCGAGATGGAGTGGCCGCCGCGGTCAGGGAAGCGGGCGACGTTCCCCGAGGTCGACCGGGCCGAGTGGGTCGGGTTCGACGTGGCGCGCGAGCGCCTGGTGAAGGGGCAGCGCCCCGCCATCGACGCTCTGGAAGCGCGGCTCGCCGAGGTGTGACGCGCCCGCGCCGCCGCGGGAGGCGACGACGGGCTACTGGGTGCCGGGTGCCGGGACGGCCGTGCGGGCGGGTTCGGGTTCGGAAGCCGACGCAGGGTCCACGCCTGGACGCGCGACGACCTGCCCGTCGGGCTCGAGCGTGTAGCCGACGTAGGCGACGTCGCCGGGCGACGCGGCATCGAACTGGGGTGCAGGGAAGACGAGGGTCTTGGGCAGCGGAGCGAAACCCCAGATCTCCGGGTCCAGACACACCGTCACCGCCGACGGGTCGCTCTCGACGATCATGCAGAACCGGTCGTCCTCGGTCGGCCCCGCCCCGACGAGGCGGCCGTAGAGCGTGCCGTAGGGCCGGAACCGGTCGTACACCACCCGGGATGCGACGCCCTCCGCGCCCGGCAGGGTGAGAACCTCGTCCCGCTTGCCGTCGAAGTACAGCTCGTAGGGGTTCCGATGAGGCGCGTCGTCGTCGCGCGCGAGGCGCTTCGCGGCGGCGTCGGCGGCGTCTTGCCGCACGGCCGCGAGGTCATCCCCCTCCGGCGGCGGCCCCATGGTCGACGCGGCGAGAGCGGTACCGGCGACCACCAGAGCGGCGCCGCCGGCGACGAGCAGGAGGGTCGTCCGCCGGGTGGCGCGACGGGG
The DNA here is from genome assembly GCF_013410955.1 of Microbacterium sp. AK009. GTDB lineage: Bacteria > Actinomycetota > Actinomycetes > Actinomycetales > Microbacteriaceae > Microbacterium. The sequence goes on from NZ_JACCCG010000003.1 coordinate 263,246, forward strand.
GAGAGCGGATGCTGGTGCCGCGGCGTCGGCGCCGGACTCGGCCCCGACCGGGTCGTCGCCTGCGCCGCCGGTCGCGCCTGCGCTGCTGGTCGTGCCTGCGCTGCCGGTCGTGCCTGCGCCGCCGGTCGTGCCTGCGCTGCCGGTCGTGATCGTGCCACCGGTCTCCCCGGCCCCGACGGTCGTGTCGGCGACTCGGCTGTCGGTGCCCCCGTCATCACCCCGCTGTGGCGCCGGCCGCGCCGCGGCGGCCTCCAACGTGCGCAACCGGGCGAGCGCCGCCGGGTCGCTGTGGATGTCGGCGTCGGGTCCGTACGCCCGTCGCTGGAGCGCGCGCAGCTCGGCGCGCTCCTCAGAGCGCAGGCGGTGGGGCTCCTCTGCCACGATTCCAGGCTAGAACCGCAGCGCCGCGTCGGGGCCGGTCAGCGTCCGTTCTTCGGCGCCGCCGCGACATCCAGCTTGGGGTGCGACCCCAGGGACGACCAGGCGCTCTCCTTCCCCTCGGCGGCGTGCTCGGCGGCGCGCACCGCGCGCTCGTCGGCCCAGGCATTGAGCACGTGGCCGGAGTGGCCGCGGACGTGCTGCAGCACGACGTCGGGAAGGCCCGCTGCACGTCGCGCGTCGCGTGCGGCGATCAGCTGCTCGAGGAGGTCGCGGTTCTTCGTCGGCGATCCGGTCGAGGTCTTCCAGCCGCGGCGGCGGTGCCCGTCCATCCACTTCGTGTACGTGTCGATGGCGTACATCGAGTCGGCCTGCACGATGAGGTCGACGACCTCGCGGTGATCCTCGATCGCGCGCAGCAGCCCGGTCAGCTCGCCGATGTTGTTGGTGCCGAGCGCGATCGACCCGGCGGCCCAGTGGCCGTCCTCGCCGACCCACGCCCAGCCGGTCGGGCCGGGGTTGCCCTTGCAGGCGCCGTCGGTGGCAACGGTGTAGCTGGTCACCCCGATACGCTACCCGGGCTCGCGGGAACGCCGGCACTCAGGGGAAGGCCAGCACGGTGTCGCCCCAGCTCTCCCGCAGCTTCCGATCGAGGTCGGGCACGACCCGGTCGACGGTCTCGATGACGAGGGTCGCCCGCTCGGTGGTGTCGTAGGGCGGCCACGTCTCGGCGTCCGTGGCATCCGGACTCCCGCCCGCGGCGAACGCGACCCAGCGCTCGCGCATGCGTGCCCCGATCCGCTCGGCGTCGCGGCGCCCACCGAGGCGGAAGGTGATGTCGGGGGAGTTCACGCCGAAGGTGCCCCAGACGTACGCCAGCTCCGAGCCGTGGGTCGCGCCGATCCGCAGCAGCGTGAGCATCGGGGTGGCGTGGTCGAAGCGGTACAGCCAGGTCGCCGCGCGACGGCTGTGACCTTCGGCGACCCACAGCGTCGGCATGCGGAAGCCGATGTCGCGGGCGATCCCCATCCCGATGGCGTGGTGGCGCACGCCCTCGTAGGCGGCGTGCACTTCGGCGCGCGTCGGCACCTCGAGCTCGGGACGTTCGCGAGAGAGGTCGGCGATCATGCGGTCGATCGATGCGTCGTCCACGGGCAGGAGTGGCGATTTCATCATGCGGAACAGCGACGCCTCGTCGCGGTTCGTGCCGATGAGGAGCGGCACCGGGTGTCCGTCGCCGCGCGCCAGCACCGCAGCAGGGGCTTCGGGCACGAGATCGCCGTCGATGACCGGGGCAAAGGCGATCGTGCCCGGCTCAGCCGCCGGGATCGCGGCGAACACAGCCATCTGCGCGGCGACGATCGCCGATGGCTTCGCGGCACGGAGCCCCGCGACGTCGGAGACACCCAGCTCGGTGAGCAGGCGGTCGGTGATCCCCGCGGCGCGGTCGGCGTCGTAGACGCTCGATGCCGGCGACGACTCCGCGATCGCCCGCCAGAAGAGGCCCTTGGCTGCCGGGGTGGTGAGGAGGGTCGTGACGAGGCCCCCGCCGGCCGACTCACCGAACACCGTCACGCGGTCGGGGTCGCCACCGAACGCGGCGACGTTCTCCTGCACCCACCGGAGGGCCAGCAGGATGTCACCGAGCGCCGGGTTCGCGGTGAACCCCTCGCCCGGGAACACGCGCGTGAGGTCGAGGAATCCCAGGGCGCCGATCCGGTAGTTGATGGTCACCACGACCGCGCCGGCACGCGCCAGCGCGTCGCCGTCGTACATCGCCTGGCTGCTCGCCCCGAAGATGTAGGCGCCGCCGTGGAGCCACACCATCACCGGGGCCGGGCCGTCCTCCGCGGCATCCGGACTCCAGATGTTCAGCGTCAGGCAGTCCTCGTCGGTGGGGGTGTCGGCGGGAAGCTTGACCGCCGGGGTGTGCCCCTGCGGTGCGGCGGGCCCGAACGCCCGCGCGTCGACCGGCCCGGTCGCGGGCGGGGCCGCCTCGGAGGGTCGCCACCTGCTGTCTCCGGCGGTGGAGAGGGCATAGCGGATGCCGCGCCAGCGGCGCACCCCGCCGGCGAGGCCGTCACCGTGGAAGACGCCCGCCGGCGCGGTGGCGGTGGCGGTGTCTGTCATCAGCTCGGGCTCCTGCCGGTCGATTCCTGCCATTCCACGACGAGTTCCGGCATCCGCTTCTCGAGGTACCGGAGAAAACCGGCGATCTCCCGCGCGCGCTCGACGGATGCCGGCGCATCGGCGTTGTCGTCGGCGATCGCTTCGATGTCGTCGGCGAGCCGCCCGTACATGGGCGTCTGGGAGACGACCATCGAGCGCCAGCCGTCGTCGATGAGGTCGAACCGGGCGACGCGCTCGCCGGGTCGGGAGAGACGGTGCACCATGCGCATCGACTCGAGGTAGCGGACCGCGCCCGAGACCGCAGCGGGAGAGACCCCCAGGCGTGCGGCGAGATCGGCGGCGGAGTACCCCTCGTCGGGCGAGCCCACGAGCGCCATCATCACCCGGGCCGGCATCCTGGGCATACCCGCCGCCGCCAGCATCGCCGCGGCCCGCTCCGCGCGCTCGACGCCGGGGTGGGTCCTCTCCGGTTCAGCCACCCGTGGCAACCTCTCTGCGTCGCATGAGCATCAGAGACGACGCTACCCCGGCGACGGTGAGCACGATCAGCCAGGCGCTTCCGTTCCAGGCGATGCCGTCCGCGTCGGGCACGGGCGTCGCGGCGAACGGCGACAGCGACACGACGTCTTCGTCGAGGCCGAGGAGCGTGCCGAACAGTGCGAGCGATGCCGCGGCGATCACGAGCACCCACCCGAGGGTCGACGTCGCGCGGGGGAGCAGGGTGAAAACCAGCGCAGTCAGCACGGGGAAGACCGCCGCGCCGAGGATCTGTCCGGCCCCGGCGACCACCACGTCGCCGAGGATGGCGGGGTCGCCGCCGCGCGCGAAGACGGCCAGCGACGCGGCCGCCATCGCCGCCGCGACGATGACGACGATTCCCCCCAGCGCAGTCGTGAGGAAGGCGCCGAGCCACCCCACCCGCGCGACCGGGGTCGCCAACGTCTGCTCGGCCGTGCCGTGGGTTTCCTCCTGGCGTGCGCGCTGCACCGTCTGCACGCCGAAACACGCCGCCAGAGTGCCCACCATGACGAAGAAGGTGACGACGAGTCCCTGATCCATCGACCCCTGAGCGGCGAGTCGATCGAGCATCTCGGTGACGGCGGGGTTCTGGGTCGCGATCTCGTCGATGACGTCACCGAGCGACGTGGAAAGCGCTCCCACAACGGCAGAACCGACGACCCACGCGACCAGGGACCCGGCACTCACACGGACGGCGAGTCCGAACGGGCGGGAGAGCAGAGCGGATGCCGCGGCGCGGCCCGGGCGCGGAGCGATCACGCCCGCGCCCAGATCGCGGGTGGCTTGGAGCGCGGCGGCGACCGTCAGCAGTGCCGCGCTCACCCCGACAGCAAGGAGGATCGGGCCCGGAGCGTCGTCGGCGAAGGCGCGCACGTTCTCCGCCCAGGCGAAGGGCGATACCCAGGCCAGCCCCGAGCTCTCCATCCGCGTGAGGTCGTCCGACGGCGTGCCGAGGGCATTGCCGATCCCCGCGACGAGGAAGGCGCTGAGGATCACCCCGACCGAGAAGGAGTTGGCCGCGCGTGAGCTGCGGAACAGCTGCGCAGCGACGAGACCGACCCCGAGGAACACGGCCGCCGAGGCCGCAAGAGCACCGCCGAGCGCGATGCTGCCGCCGGCCTCGAGACCCGCCGCGATGAAGGCGACGGCGGTGGCGGTGCCCAGAAGCACGCAGGCGAGGATTCCGTGGACGACGGTCGCGACGAAGGGCGCTCGCCGACCCGCGGGGGTCGCAGACACCGCGTCGGCGCGGCCTGACTCCTCCTCCGCGCGCACGTGGCGCACCGCGAGGAAGCTCGCCATCAGTGCCCCGAGGAGCACGAGGAACGGGAGGATGGTGAAGACCAGGAATGCACCTTCGCTCGTCCCGAAGGGCAGTCCGCGGAAGAGGAGGATGGTGGGATTCGCCAGCGCGACGGCCAGGAGCGTCCGTCGTTCGGATTCGGCGGCGAAGGCTTCGTTGACACCCGCCGTGGCCGAGAAGCAGAGGGCTGCCGTCGCGAGGATCCACACCAGCAGCTGCACGCCGTCGCGTCGCAGACGCTGGGTGAGGAGGATCACGACGCCTCCACGGGTTGGTCGCCGTAGTGGCGCAGGAACAGCTCTTCCAGGCTCGGCGGCTCGATGCGCAGACCTTCGACGCCGAGCCGGGCCAATTCGGGAAGTGCAGCGGTCACCTGGTCGCTGTCGAGGGACAGTCGGATTCGACCACTCTCCACCTCGACGTCGTGTGCTCCGCGAATCGTGGGGACGGATCCGTCACCGGCGGTGAACGAGACCGAGGTGCGGGTGAGGTGGCGAAGCTCGGCGAGGGTGCCGGACTCCACGACCCGGCCGGCGCGGATGATCGAGACGTGATCGCAGACCTGCTCCACCTCGGGGAGGATGTGGCTGGAGAGCAGCACCGTTGCCCCGGCATCCTTGGCTCGCCGGAGCTCCTCGCGGAAGACCAGTTCCATCAGTGGGTCGAGGCCGCTGGTCGGCTCGTCGAAGATGTACAGGTCCGCAGGCACGGCGAAGGCGGCGATGAGCGCGACTTTCTGACGATTGCCCTTCGAGTAGGTGCGGCCCTTCCTGCGCGGGTCGAACTGGAATGCTTCGCACAGCCGCTCACGTTCCACCCGGTAGCGGCCGTCGTTCCGGCGTGCTCCGCGCAGTCGAGAGAGGAAGTCGATGGCCTCGCCGCCCGTGAGGTTCGGCCACACGCTGACATCGCCGGGAACATAAGCGATTCGGCGGTGCAGGCGCACCGCGTCGCGCCACGGGTCCTCGGCGAAGACCGTGGCCTCACCGGCGGTGCGGCGGGCGAGTCCGAGGAGGATGCGGATCGTGGTGGATTTCCCCGCCCCGTTCGGTCCGAGGAATCCGTGGACCTGGCCGCCCGACACCGTGAGATCGAGTCCGTCGAGCGCGGCGACGCGGCCGTAGCGCTTGACGAGTCCTCGAGTGCGGATGATCTCTGTCATGCCGCTGAAGCTACACATAATTCACGAATTTGTGAAGAGTGTCTTGAGTCGCGCGTTCTTGTATACCCAGAATGCGCGGGGGCGACGGTGACGAGCGGAAATGCGTACGATCTGTATACACTGGCGGTGGCCACGGGGAGGTGACGGTATGCGGGCGAGCGATCGGGCGTATGCCACCCTGCTCGACGAGATCCAGCAGGGGGTTCTCGCGCCCGGCGCGGTCCTCGGCGAGGTCGAGCAGTCCACCCGCCTCGGCGTCAGTCGCACACCCCTTCGGGAGGCGCTTGCGCGGCTGGCCGCCGACGGGCTCGTGGTGCAGCAGTCTCCGCGCGCGACGGTGGTCGCACCCATCGACTCCGACGACATCCGTGCGCTCTTCGAGGTGCGCCGCGCCCTCGAGGAGGCCGCGGCTCGCGCCGCCGCCCGCAGCGCCCACCGCCGCGGGTTCGCCGAGCTGGCGGAACGCTTCGCCGAGGTCGATGTCAGCAGTGACGCTGCCCGTGAGCAGTACTACGCCCTCATCGCGCGCTTCGATGCCGCCATCGACGCCGCGCACGGCAACGACTACCTCGCCGCCGCTCTCCGCACCGTTCGCACCCACCTGGTGCGGGTGCGTAGGCTCGCACGCGAGCACACCGGCCGCTTGGCGGCATCCGTCTCCGAACACCACCTGATCGCGCGGGCCATCGCTGACGGCGACGCCGACCTCGCCGCGCACGCGACACACGTCCATCTCCACCACGCGCTCTCGCACGTGATCACATCCCCCCGCACCCAGCAAGGAGCAGCATGACCGTCACGCACCACCTGCGCGTCCACCGCAGCGATGAGCACCTCGCCCGTGAGGGACAGCTCGCCTGGCACATCGCCGAGGTCGCGGCAGACCCGGTCGAGGTCGACGCGGACACGACCGACATGGTCATCAACCGCATCATCGACAACGCCGCGGTCGCGGCCGCCTCCCTCACCCGCGCGCCCGTGAGCGCCGCGCGCCAGCAGGCGCTCGATCACGCGGTGTCTGTGGGTGGCGACGGCGCGACGATCTTCGGGTGCGCGCTCGAGCGTCGCACGAGCCCCGAGTGGGCGGCGTGGGCGAACGGCGTCGCCGTGCGGGAACTCGACTACCACGACACCTTCCTCGCCGCCGACTACTCCCACCCGGGCGACAACATCCCTCCCATCCTCGCCGTCGCCCAGCACGTGGGTGCCGACGGGCGGGCGCTGCTGCGCGGCATCGCCACCGGGTACGAGATCCAGATCGACCTGGTGCGGGCGATCTGCCTGCACAAGCACAAGATCGACCACGTCGCCCACCTCGGCCCGTCGGCGGCCGCCGGGATCGGCACACTGCTCGACCTTCCCGTGGAGACGATCTACCAGGCCGTCGGCCAGGCTCTCCACACCACCACGGCCACGCGGCAGTCGCGAAAGGGCGAGATCTCGACCTGGAAGGCTCACGCGCCCGCGTTCGCCGGGAAGATGGCGGTCGAGGCCGTCGACCGGGCGATGCGGGGCGAGACCTCGCCCTCACCGATCTACGAGGGTGAGGACGGTGTGATCGCCTGGATGCTCGACGGCCCCGACGCGTCGTACGACGTGCCGCTGCCCGCCGCGGGCGAGCCGAAGCGCGCGATCCTCGACTCGTACACCAAGGAGCACTCGGCCGAGTACCAGGCGCAGGCCTGGATCGACCTGGCGCGCAAGCTCCACGGGGAGCACCCCGTGGCCACGGACCCGGCGAATGTGGCCTCGATCGTGCTCCACACCTCGCACCACACCCACTACGTGATCGGCTCGGGCGCGAACGACCCGCAGAAGTACGACCCCACCGCGTCGCGGGAGACCCTCGATCACTCCATTCCGTACATCTTCGCCGTCGCACTGCAGGACGGCGGGTGGCACCACGTGGACTCGTACACGCCCGAGCGGGCGGGGCGCGCTGACACGGTCGAGCTGTGGCAGAAGATCACCACGGCCGAGGATGCCGAATGGACCCGCCGGTACCACTCGGACGACCCGAACGAGAAGGCGTTCGGCGGGCGCGTGGTCATCACGCTCGCCGACGGCACGGTGATCGAGGACGAGATCGCCGTCGCGGACGCGCATCCGCTCGGGGCGCGCCCGTTCGTCCGCGAGGACTATGTGCGGAAGTTCCGGCTGCTCGCCGAGCCCGTGCTGACGCCCGAGGAGATCGAGCGCTTCCTCGACCTCGCGGAGCGTCTGCCCGAGCTGACCGCCGACGAGGTGCGGCAGCTGTCGATCGTCGCCAAGCCCGGGGTGCTGGCCGCCGCGCCGGCGCCGAAGGGCCTGTTCTGATGCTGTACTCCACCGTTCCCGCGCACGAGAAGCGGCGGGCGTTCCGCGAGCGCCTCGCCTCGGGTGAGCTGCTGCGGTTTCCCGGCGCCTTCAACCCACTGTCGGCGCGCCTCATCGAACGGAAGGGCTTCGAGGGCGTCTACATCTCGGGAGCGGTGCTCTCGGCCGACCTGGGGCTTCCCGACATCGGGCTCACCACCCTCCCCGAGGTGGCGGGACGCGGCCAGCAGATCGCCCGGATGACCGACCTGCCCGCGCTCATCGACGCCGACACCGGGTTCGGTGAGCCGATGAACGTCGCCCGCACCATGCAGACCCTCGAAGACGCCGGCATCGCCGGCATGCACATCGAGGACCAGATCAACCCGAAACGGTGCGGACACCTCGACGGCAAGTCGGTCGTCGACGAGGACACCGCGATCAAGCGGATCCGCGCAGCGGTGGATGCGCGCCGCGACCCGAACTTCCTCATCATGGCGCGCACCGACATCCGTGCCGTCGAGGGCCTCGATGCCGCCGTCGACCGCGCTCGCGCCCTCGTCGACGCCGGAGCCGACGCGATCTTCCCCGAGGCGATGCGGGACCTGTCGGAGTTCGAAGCGGTGCGGCGGGCGATCGACGTGCCGATCCTGGCGAACATGACCGAGTTCGGCAAGAGCGACCTCTTCTCGGTGTCGCAGCTGCGGGACGTCGGTGTCAACATCGTCATCTGGCCGGTGTCTCTGCTGCGGATCGCGATGGGGGCGGCCTCGCGCGCCCTCGATACGCTCGTCGACAAGGGGCACCTCACCTCGAAGCTGGGCGAGATGCAGCACCGAGCCGACCTCTACGACCTCATCGACTACGAGCAGTACGCCCATTTCGACCAGGACATCTTCACCTTCCAGATCGACCGATAGGAGATCGCGTGACCGACATCAAGAAGGGCCTCGCCGGCGTCGTCGTGGACTACACGGCGGTCTCGAAGGTCAACCCCGAGACCAACTCGCTGCTGTACCGCGGGTATCCGGTGCAGGAGCTCGCTGCGACCCAGCCGTTCGAGGCGGTCGCGTACCTGCTCTGGCACGGTGAGCTGCCGAGCGACGTGGAGCTGGCGAAGCTGCGCGCCACGGAGCGCTCGTATCGCGTGCTTCCCGCCGACGTGCGGGCCGCGATCGACCTGGTTCCCCGGGATGCGCACCCGATGGACGAGGTGCGGACCGCTCTCAGTCTGATCGGTGCGCGAGACCTCGCCGGTACGGGCTCGGTTCTCGACGCGAGCGGTTCTGCCGAGGAGAATCTCGCCCGCAGCATCCGTCTCTTCTCGGTCCTGCCGGCGATCGTCGCCTACGGCCAGCGGCGCCGGCGAGGGCAGCAGCCCGTCGCGCCGCGGGACGACCTCGACTATGCGGCGAACTTCCTCTGGATGACCTTCGGTGAGGAGGCCGATTCGGTCGTCGTCGACGCGTTCAACCGGTCGATGATCCTCTACGCGGAGCACTCGTTCAACGCCTCGACGTTCACCGCGCGCGTGATCGCGTCGACGCTCAGCGACCTGTACTCGGCGGTGGTCGGCGCCGTGGGAGCACTCAAGGGGCCCCTGCACGGCGGGGCGAACGAGGCCGTGCTGCACATCTTCGACGAGATCGGCTCGGCCGACAACGTCGTGCCGTGGCTGGACGCCGCGCTCGCCGAGAAGCGCAAGATCATGGGCTTCGGGCACCGCGTGTACAAGCGCGGCGACTCGCGGGTGCCGACGATGAAGGCGGCGCTCGACACCCTCGTCGCGCACTACGATCGGCCCGATGTGCTCGCGCTGTACGAGACGCTCGAATCGGAGTTCGTCTCGCGGAAGGGCATCTACCCGAACCTCGACTACCCGTCCGGCCCGGCGTACAACCTCATGGGCTTCGACACGCTCACCTTCACGCCCCTGTTCGTCGCCGCGCGGATCGTGGGGTGGTCGGCGCACGTCATCGAGCAGCTGGGCGCCAACGCGCTCATCCGCCCGCTGTCGGAGTACAACGGCCCCGATGAGCGGCACGTCGAGGGGTACGTGCCCGACGAGGCCGTCCTCGCTGTCGCCGACCGCCCGGAGGAGTCGGCCGGGTGAGCGTCTGGTTCGGTAATGCGACCGCCGTCGAGCTCGATGCGATGGCGCCCGGCACGATGATCGAGAACCTCGGAATCGAGATCGTCGAGGTGCGGGATGACGCACTCGTCGGGCGGATGCCGGTGGATCACCGCACGACTCAGCCGGCCGGGGTGCTGCACGGCGGCGCGTCGGTCGCCCTAGCCGAGACGCTGGCGTCGTGGGCGGGGTACCTCGCCGTCGACCGCGAGAAGTTCCACGTGGTGGGGCAGGAGATCAACGCCAATCATCTGCGTCCGGTGTCGTCAGGGTGGGTCACCGCCACCGCGTCGCCGGTGCACCTCGGGCGCCGCGCGCAGGTGTGGGAGATCCGGATCGTGGATGATGCCGACCGGCTCGTCTGCATCAGTCGGTGCACCCTCGCGGTGATCGAGCAGCGGAGCTCGTATTCCACCCCCGACCGGAGGCTGGCGCTATGACCTCGGCCGTCATCGTCGATGCGGTGCGGACGGTCGCGGGGCGAGGCAAGCCGGGGGGTGCGCTGTCGGAGGTGCATCCGGTGGATCTGGCCGCCGGGATGCTGCGGAGCCTCCTCGAGCGGAACGGGCTGCCGTCGACGCAGGTCGACGATGTCATCCTCGGGTGCGTGAGCCAGATCGGCGATCAGGCGATGAACATCGCCCGTCAGGCGGTGCTCGCGGCGGGGTTCGATGAGGCGGTGCCTGCGACGACGATCGACCGGCAGTGCGGATCGAGCCAGCAGGCGGCGCACTTCGCGGCGCAGGGCGTGATCGCCGGGGCGTACGACATCGTCATCGCCGGGGGAGTGGAATCGATGAGCCGTGTTCCGCTCGGCTCGTCGCGGCAGGGCGGGTCCGTGGCATCCGGTCTGCGCGCCCGGTATCCCGAGGGCCTCGTGAACCAGGGGGTTTCGGCGGAGCTGATCGCTTCGCGGTGGGGGCTGTCGCGGGAAGCGTTGGACGCCTTCGCCGCCGAGTCGCACCGGCGCGCTGCGGAGGCCTGGGCGGACGGCCGGTTCGCATCGCAGGTGATCCCGGTTGCGGGCGTCGACGTGTCGGCCGATGAGACGGTACGGGCGGGGACGACGACCGAGAAGCTCGCGGGGCTCGCCCCGGTGTTCCGCACCGACGAACTGGCGGAGCGCTTCCCGGAACTGGCGTGGCAGATCACCGCGGGCAACTCCTCGCCGCTGACCGACGCGGCCTCGGCGGTGCTCATCATGAGCGAGGAGCGGGCGCGTGCGCTCGGTCTGACGCCGCGGGCACGATTCCACTCGTTCGCGGTGGTCGGCGACGATCCCCTGATGATGCTGACCGGCCCGATTCCGGCGACGCGGCGGATTCTCGAGCGCAGCGGACTGTCGATAGACGACCTGGACGCGTACGAGGTGAACGAGGCGTTCGCGTCGGTGCCGCTGGCGTGGCTGACCGAGGTCCGCGCCGACCCGGCGAAGCTGAATCCGTGGGGTGGCGCGATCGCTCTCGGCCACGCGGTCGGCGCGTCGGGCACGCGGCTGCTGGGAACGTTGCTGGCGTATCTGGAGGCAACCGGTGGCCGGTACGGGCTGCAGACGATGTGCGAGGGCGGCGGCATGGCGAACGCGACGATCATCGAGCGGCTCGGCTGAGCCGCGGCGCGCGCCGGCCGGTCGTTCAGCGAGGAGCGCAGCGACGAGACGAAACGCGGTGGGGGTGTCGTTTCGTCTCGCTCCGCTCGCTCAACGACCGGGATGAGCGACTACCCGAAACGCGCCCTTCGGGTGACGCGCGCTCAGGCCAGCCCGTTCGGAGACGGAGCCTGCGAGCATGGTCGCGTGGGGGCATCCGAATACATCCGATCCCTTCGTGCCCGGATCGGTCACGATCTGCTCCTCCTTCCCGGGGTCACGGCCGTCATCCGAGACGGTGACCGGATGCTGCTGGCCCGGCACGCCCACTCGGGAACGTGGAGCCTCGTCGGCGGGGCGGTCGAACCCGGCGAGGAACCTCTCGAGGCCGTCATGAGGGAGGTGCGCGAAGAGCTCGACGCCGAGATCGACGTGACGGGCATTGTCGGCGTGTACGGCGGTGAGCCTCTGATGGTCACCTATCCGAACGGCGACCGCGTCGGCTACGTCACGACCGCGTACGAGTGCGTGCTGCGGACGCCGCCCACACCGGACGGCGTCGAGCTGGTCGAGATCGGATGGTTCGCGCGACGCGACATCGCTTCCCTCGACCGTCGGGGCTGGATCGACCGGGTGATCGCCGACGTCAGGGGTTGAGGAGGTCGGTCTCGGCGATCAGGTCGAGGCGAGTGAGAAGAAGATCGCCCGAGCTCTCGATGGCGCCGAAGGCGTGCGCGGCGACGACCATCGCGATGAGCGACACCGCGAGAACGGCCGGCAGGGCGTAGCGACGACGGATCGTCAGGCCGACCATGACGACCGCTGTCAGGATCGCGATCGTCTGCCCCGCGACGGTCGCCGCGTGCATGCGGAACGCCGAGTCGACGGTCAGCGCACCGTAGCCGTTGAAGATCGCCGAGATCGCGAACGGGATGACGAGAATGCCGACGACGAAGATGATTGCGCGGCTGACGGGGCGCCGCGGCGCCGCGATGGCGGCCGGCTCGACCGTCGACTGCTGCGTCATGGTGCGACCTTAGCCTCCGGGCCTCCGTGGGGCCAGGCTCGGGTCCTGGCGGTGGACGGCGAAGCCGTCGCCCGGCGGATCGTGCGAGCCGCCTGCATAACTCCTCTTCACCGCGCAGATCGCGCGCCGGAAGGGCGTTTCTCGGCGATCGAACGCGGAATCTGAGGAGTTGTGCCGGCGCTGTCGTCCCGAACTCCTGCAGATTGGGCGCGGAACCGGGAGATTCGGGGCCGCGGCGATCAACGGGGCGTGAGTTGCAGGAGTTCGGGACGCCGTCCGCGCTCGGGAGGCGGCTCAGTCCCGTGGCGGGGTCGATCGCGGCGTCGCGCCAGCCCCGTACGGGCGTGTCATCGACGCTTGGTAGCGTTCCCGCATGCGCGACTCCGACCTCGACCGCATCGCCGTCGGCTACCGGCGGTTCGCCGACCTCGAAGCCCGCGGCACCTCGGCGATCTACGAGGCCTGGGCGCGGGCGATCGCGGTTGACCCCGAGATCCTCGCGCTCCTCGCGGAACTGCCGCGGCGAAAGCAGCAGCCGCACCTCATCTTCGCGTGCGCGCGCCTGCTCGGCGCGCCGGTCGGCCCATTCCCGCCGATCCGAGAATGGATGCTCGCCCACTGGCCGGAGCTCCGCGCGGAGGCGCTCGTGCGCGCGACGCAGACGAACGAGGCGGGGCGGTGCGCTGTGCTTCTTCCCGTGCTCTCGCGGTTGCCTGGTCCCCTCGCCCTCATCGAGGCCGGCGCGTCGGCGGGGCTCACCCTCTACCCCGACCGGTACAGCTATCGCTATGACGTCGGCGGCCACGTCCGCGCACTGGATCCCGCCGGTGGGATGAGCAGCGCCATCCTCGAATGCACGATTGATGAGGCGAGCGTTCCCGAGAGGCTCCCCGAGGTCGTCTGGCGGGCGGGGATCGACCTCAACCCGCTCGATATCACCGACCCCGCCGCCCTCACCTGGCTCGAGACGCTCATCTGGCCCGAGCACGAACACCGTCGCCGGCGCCTGGATGCCGCAGCGGCGATCGCCGCGGCCGACCCGCCTCGGCTCGAGCAGGGCGACATCCTCGATCGTGTTCCCGATCTCGTCGCCCGCGCCCCGCGCGGCGCCCGGGTGGTCGTCTATCACAGCTCGGTCGTGATGTATCTCGATGCCGAGCGCCGTGCCGCGTTCGCCGACCTCATGCGCGGCCTCGACGACGTCACCTGGGTGAGCAACGAGGGGTCGGACGTCTTCACCGAGATCACCATGAAGGCGGGGGTGGATGCCGGTGGGCGCAACATCCTCGCGGTGAACGGCGATCCGATCGCCCTCGCGGGCACGCACGGGCAGAGCTACCAGGCGATCCCTGGCGCCCCACTCGGGGTCTGACCCCGCCGCTCCTTCGGAGAATCGCGCTCACGCGGATCATCGGAGCGCGATCATCCGCGGGGAGGCGGAAAACCGCGGGTTCGCGCGGGCGCGCGAGCGCGCAGCGGAACAAGCGTCGCGAGCGCGGCGACCACGGCGCGGCTCAGTCCCGCAGGTAGCCCGTGGTGGGGTCGATCTCGCCCAGGAACGCCGCAATGTGATCGCGCGCCTCCTCCTCGGCGAGCGCGGCGCCGTCGGTTCGGCCGATGGCGAAGCCGTACCCGGCGTGGGGGCCACTGAGCCATGCGAACTGATTCGCGCCGTCACGCAGGCTCCACTCGAAGGTTTCGCCTCGGACGATCAGAATACGGCCCTCACGCACGGCGCTCCGGCGTCCGCCCGCGCACCAGCGACGGCAGGCGGTGATCGATCAGGGTGAGGATGATCGCCAGTACGATGCCGATCGCGAGCACGACCAGCGAGTTGAGGATCGACGCCGTGAGCCCGATCTCCGTGACGTCCAGGAACGGGTACGGATACCAGCCGGTCACCGCGCCGTGGATGAAGGTGTACACCAGCCACAGCACCGGCCAGATGAAGGCCAGGAGCGTCGTCAACCACGAGATCCGCGGCCGCGGCCCGAAGATCAGCCAACCGATGAGCGTCGCCCACGGCGCGATGTAGTGGAACCCGATCGTCGCGACGAGGGCCCACCCCTGCGGATCGACGAGCCGGGCGAGGACGGTCTCGTAGACGAGCCCGGTGATGACGATGCCGAGGAGCGCGTCCATCCGGAGAACCCGCCAGATCTTGCCGTCGCGGTGGACGTTCAGCATCAGGGCGATCGACGTTCCGAGCACGAACAGGTTGCTCTGGATCGTGAAGAAGCTGAACAGCCGGACCAGGCGTGTGCCGATCGGCCCGGTCGCGTTCGACCCGGAGTTGGCATCCTGGCCCCCGGTGAGGATCAACACGATCTGGATCACCAGCGCGATCGCCACGACCACCGCGATCGCGCCGTACCAGGCCCGCGCGACCCGGACCTTCGTGCTCTGCGCCTGCTCCACCGTCACGGCCACGTCGTCCCCATTCCCGGAGCCATCCCCAGCCCCGGGTCAGCGTAGCGGCGCAGGCGCGCGCGAGGTGGGAGGCGGGGACGCGTCGTGCGGAGCGGCCGGTGCGGGCGTTTCGTCTCGCTTCGCTCACTCAACGACCGGGTGGTGGGGGGCGTCGTTTCGTTTCGCTTCGCTCGACGACCGACCCCGCTGTAAGCGATTGCGGGGATGCGGCAACAAACACAGAGCTACGCGCCGAGATCCTCAACGTTAAGGGATTCTCATGATGTAAGCGCTTGCAAACAGAGCGCTTTCCCAGGTACGGTCACCCGGAGTCCCCCATCCGCACGTCGCCGTGCCGCCCCCTCAGGAGCCCCGTGTCGAAGCCGACCTCCTCCCGTGTCCGCCGCGTTCTGGCTGCCGTCACCGGCGCCGCGCTCGTCCTCACCGGGAGCGTCGCCCTCACGCCTGCGGCGACAGCCGCGACTCCGCCTGACGACGCGCGCACCGTCGCGCTCGTCGGCTCGCTCCAGTCCGAGCTCGGCTGCTCCGACGACTGGCAGCCCGACTGCGCCGCCACGGAGCTGACCCTCACTGACACCGAGGGCGTGTACTCGGCCGAGTTCGAGGTGCCCGCCGGCACCTACGAGTACAAGGTCGCGCTGAACGACGCGTGGGATGAGGCGTACGGCCTCGACGGCGGCGCCGACAACATCCCGCTCACCGTCGCCGGCCCGACGACCCTGCGCTTCACCTTCGACGACACGATCGACCGGGTGGGCCTCGAAGCACTCAGCCTCCGCAGCGCCTACGAAGACGCGGATGACGCGCTCGTCGCGCCTCCCGTGCGCCAGCCCGGCAGCGACGAGCAGTTCTACTTCGTCATGACCGACCGGTTCGCCAACGGCGACCCGTCGAACGACACCGGCGGCTTCGAAGGCGATCGCCTCGCGACCGGGTTCGACCCGACCGACAAGGGCTTCTTCCACGGCGGCGACATCGCGGGGCTCCGCTCGAAGCTCGACTACATCGAAGGCCTCGGCACCAGCGCGATCTGGCTGACCCCGAGCTTCGCCAACCGCCCGGTGCAGGGCGAGGGTGAGAACGCCAGCGCCGGCTACCACGGCTACTGGGTCACCGACTTCACCCGCATCGACCCGCACCTCGGCACGAACGAAGAGCTCGAGGCGCTCATCGCCGAGGCCCACGACCGCGGCATCAAGGTCTACTTCGACATCATCACCAACCACACCGCCGACGTCATCTCGTACGAGGAGGGCCAGTACTCCTACATCGATCAGGCGACCTCGCCGTACCTCGATGCGGCCGGCAACGCCTTCGACCCGGCCGACTTCGCCGGCGGCGACACCTTCCCCGAGCTCGACCCCGCGACATCCTTCCCCTACACCCCGGTCATCGCGGAGGCGGATCAGGACGTGAAGATCCCGGCGTGGCTGAACGACCCGACGCTGTACCACAACCGCGGTGACTCGACCTGGTCGGGTGAGTCGGTCACCTACGGCGACTTCTCGGGCCTGGACGACCTCATGACCGAGCACCCCACGGTCGTGAACGGCTTCGTGCAGGTGTACCAGGACTGGATCGACCTCGGCATCGACGGCTTCCGCATCGACACCGCCAAGCACGTCAACTTCGAGTTCTGGGAGACCTGGTCGACCGAGGTGCTCGACTACGCCCACGCGCAGGGCAAGCCCGACTTCTTCATGTTCGGCGAGGTCTACGACGCCGACCCGGTGAAACTGTCGCCGTACGTGCGTGACACCGACATGAACAGCGTTCTCGACTTCGCCTTCCAGTCGTCGGCGATCAGCTTCGCCGCGGGCAACAGCGCCAAGGGCCTGCAGAGCCTCTATGCCGGCGACGACCGCTACACGACACCCGACAGCTCGGCGACCGCGCTTCCCACCTTCCTCGGCAACCACGACATGGGCCGGGTGGGCTACTTCCTGAAGAACACGGATGACGCGCTGGCGCGCGACCTCCTCGCCCACGAGCTGATGTTCTTCGGGCGCGGCCAGCCGGTGGTCTACTACGGCGACGAGCAGGGTTTCGCCGGCGCCGACCCCGGCAACGACAAGAGCGCCCGTCAGAGCCTGTTCGCCAGCCAGGTCGCCGAGTACCAGGAGCAGGCGCTCCTCACCGGCGAGACCGCCGGCGCCGTCGATCGCTTCGCCACCGACGGCCCCGTGTACACCCACATCGCCGCGCTGTCGCAGCTGCGCGCGGAGCACCCCGCGCTCGCCACCGGCGCTCAGATCGAGCGCTACGCCGACAACGGCGCCGGTGTCTACGCCTTCTCGCGCGTCGACCGCGGCGACAAGACCGAGTACCTCGTGGCGCTGAACAACACCGCGGCCGACAAGACCGTCGAGCTCGCGACCCTGACCGCCGGCGCGACGTTCGCGCCGATCTACGGCACTGACCAGGGTCTGGAGACGGATGCCGCTGCCGCGACGTCGGTCACCGTGCCGGCGCTCTCGGCTGTGGTCTACCGGGCCGATGCGACCGTCACCGCGCCCGAGGCCGCGCAGGAGATCTCGGTGTCGGCCCCGGCGCCGGGTGCGGCGCTGTCGGGTCAGGTGGCCATCGGAGCGGATGTCGCCGACGCGACCTGGCAGGAGACGAGCTTCGCCTGGCGCGTGGTGGGCTCGGACGAATGGACGGCGCTCGGCACGGCCGAGGACACCGACCCCCGCGTCTTCCACGACATCCGCGGCCTCGACAACGGCACGCTGCTGGAGTACCGCGCGGTCAGCGTCGATGCGGCAGGACAGCGGTCGGCGGCCTCGACCTACGCCTCGGTCGGCAACGCCGTGACGCTCGAGGTTCCCGAGGTGCCGGAGTCGCCGATCGACATGGTGACCGTTCCCGGGAGCCTCAACTCCGAGATGGGCTGCGCCGGCGACTGGGCGCCCGGCTGCGAGGCCGCCAAGCTGACCCTCGGCGCCGACGGCATCTGGACCGGCACGTTCGACATCCCCGCAGGTGACTACGAGTACAAGGCAGCCATCAACGGGTCGTGGGATGTCAACTACGGCGCGAACGGCGTCCTCGACGGACCCAACATCGCCATCACCCACGCGGGCGGCCCGATCACGTTCTACTTCGACCCGCGCTCGAACATCGTGCAGTCCACCGCCGAGGGCCCCATCGTGACCGTCCCCGGCTCGATGCAGGAAGAGCTCGGCTGCGCCGGCGACTGGGCGCCGGATTGCCTCGCGACCCTCATGGCCGACGGCGACCGCGACGGCGTGTACGAATTCACCACCGATCAGATCCCCGCCGGAGCCTACGAGGCCAAGGTCGCTCACGGCCTGAGCTGGGACGAGAACTACGGCGTCGGGGGCACGCCCGGCGGCGGCAACTACAGCTTCAGCGCCGCGGACGGCGAACTCATCGTCTTCCGCTACACCCTCGACACCCACGTGCTGGAGATCGAGGTGACGAACCCGCCGCTAGCGGGCACCGGTGAGCTCCGGGCGCACTGGATCGACGAGAACACCCTCGCCTGGCCGCGCGACCTCGGCGCTGACCCCGCGGACGCCACCTGGCAGCTGCACGCCTCCCCCGCGGCATCCCTCGCTCTCGAAGACGACGAGGTCGTCGGCGGCGACGCGTTCGATCTGACCGTCATCGACGGCGGACTGACCGAGGGTCAGCGAGCGGCTTTCCCCGCTCTTGCCGACTTCGTCGCGCTCGAGGTGTCGGATGCCGACGCCGGAGCGCTGCTGCAGGGGCAGCTGATGGTGTCGCAGCGCGGAGCCGACGGTGCCGTCAGTGCCTTCACCGGGGTGCAGATCCCGGGCGTCCTCGATGACCTCTACGCCGGCACGGTGGCCGACCTCGACCTCGGCGTGAGCTTCGACGGCGACGTGCCGACCTTCCGACTGTGGGCGCCGACGGCTCAGTCCGCGACGCTGCTGACCTGGGAGGCCGGCGGCGACCCGGCGGACGCCGAGCGTCACGAGGCCGAGTGGGACGCGGCATCCGGAGTCTGGACCGTCGAGGACGGCAGCGCGCTGTCCGGTGCCGAGTACCTCTGGGAGGTCGTCGTCTACGCGCCCTCGACCGGCGCGATCGAGACCAACCGGGTCACCGACCCGTACGCGGTCGCCTTGACTCTCAACTCGACCGCGTCGGTCGCGGTAGACCTCGCCGACGGTCAGTGGCGCCCCGAGGCGTGGGAGCAGACCCCGGCGCCGCTCGTCGACCGCCCGGTCGACCGTGCGATCTACGAGCTGCACGTGCGTGACTTCTCGATCGGCGACACGTCGGTCCCCGAGGAGGAGCGCGGCACCTACCGCGCGTTCACGCGCGACAGCGCGGGCACCGCGCAGCTGCGTGAGCTCGCCGACGCCGGCATCAACACCGTGCACCTGCTCCCGACCTTCGACATCGCCACGATCGAGGAGGACCGCGCGAAGCAGGCGCAGCCCGACTGCGACCTGGCCTCGTACGGACCCGCTGACACCGCTCAGCAGGCCTGCATCGAGGCGATCGCCGACGCTGACGGCTTCAACTGGGGCTACGACCCGTACCACTTCTCCACCCCGGAGGGCTCGTACGCCGTCGACGCCGAGGGCGGGGCGCGAGTGCACGAATTCCGCGAGATGGTCGGGGCGCTGCACGGCATGGGCCTGCAGGTCGTGCTCGACCAGGTGTTCAACCACACCGCCCAGTCGGGGCAGGGGGAGAAGTCGGTGCTCGACAAGGTGGTGCCCGGCTACTACCACCGTTTGAACCTCGCCGGCGCGGTGGAGACCTCCACCTGCTGCCAGAACGTCGCGACCGAGCACGAGCTCGCCGAGAAGCTGATGGTCGACTCGGTGGTGCTGTGGGCGAAGGAGTACAAGGTCGACGGGTTCCGCTTCGACCTCATGGGCCACCACTCCAAGGCGAACATGCTCGCCGTGCGCGCCGCGCTCGATGAGCTGACCCTCGAGGAGGACGGCGTCGACGGTTCGGCGATCTACCTCTACGGCGAAGGCTGGAACTTCGGCGAGGTGGCGAACAACGCCCTGTTCGAGCAGGCCACGCAGGGCCAGCTCGGCGGCACCGGTATCGGCACCTTCAGCGACCGACTCCGCGACGCCGTGCACGGCGGCAGCCCGGTCGCGGGCGAGACCGTGCAGCAGCAGGGCTTCGGCACCGGTCTCGGCACCGACCCCAACGGGGTGCCGATCAACGGCACGCCGGAGGAGGCGCTCGCTGACCTCGGGCTGCAGACCGACCTGGTGAAGCTCGGTCTCGCCGGCAACCTCCGCGACTTCACGCTCACCGATCACACCGGTGCCGTGAAGGCCGGTGACGAGCTCGACTACCGCGGGTCGCCCGCCGGCTACGCCGAGCAGCCCGATGAGATCATCACCTACGTCGACGCGCACGACAACGAGACGCTGTACGACCTGTCGGTGCTGAAGCTTCCGGCCGACACCGCCATGGCCGACCGCGTGCGCATGAACACCCTGTCGCTGGCGACCACAGCGTTCGCGCAGACGCCGTCGTTCTGGCACGCCGGCACTGAGCTGCTGCGCTCGAAGTCGCTCGATCGCAACAGCTACAACTCCGGTGACTGGTTCAACCGCATCGACTGGACGGGGCAGGAGTCGACCTTCGGCTCGGGCCTCCCGCGCGCGGCCGACAACGAGGACAAGTGGGCGATCATGACGCCGCTGCTCTCCGACCCGGCGCTGAAGCCCGCCGCTTCGGACATCGCCGCGGCCGAGGCATCCGCTCTGGATCTGCTGCGGACGCGCGAGGATGTCGATCTGCTCCGCCTCGGTTCGGCTGAGCTCATCCAGGAGAAGGTGTCGTTCCCCGGCAGCGGACCCGAGGCGCCGGCGGGGCTGCTGGTGATGCTCATCGACGACCTTCTCGGCGAGGATGTCGACCCCGAGCTGAGCGGTGCGCTGGTCGTCTTCAACGCCTCGCCCGGGGCGCTCTCGCAGACCCTGCCCGAGCTCGAGGGGCGGGAGTTCGCCCTGGCGCCGACACTCGCGGACGGCACCGACGAGGTCGTCAAGGGCACGAGCTGGGATGCCGCGACCGCGGCCTTGACGGTGCCGGCGCGCTCGGTGGCGGTGCTGGTCGCGGGTCAGGCGGACGACGGATCGGGTGAGGAGCCTGGCCCCGGTGACGGTTCGGGCGAGGAGCCCGGTCCCGGTGACGGATCGGGCGAGCCTGGCCCGGGTGACGGCTCCGGCGATGGATCGGATGACGGCGGCGCGGCGAGCGGCGGCGAGTCGGCCACCCCGGGTGTGCTGGGGGTGACCGGTTCGGAGCTGCCGTTCGGTCTCGCCATCGCCGCGGTGCTGCTCCTCCTCGGCGGAGCGCTCATGGTGCTCCTCCGTCGTCGAGCGGCCGCTCGGAACAGCTGACCGCGTCGCGGCCTTCACATGTCGGGGGTGTGCGGCTTCTCACCCGGGAAGTTCTGCACAACCCCGACATGGGTCACGATCGGAGCGCCGAACCGACGCGCAGCAGGTTGCCGTCGGGGTCGACGAGCGCGAACTCGACGAGGCCGTAGTCGGTGCGGGCAGGTGGCATGATGCGGTGACCCGTTGTCGGGTCGGGCACCACGTGCGCACGCCACTGCTCGTACAGCGCCTCAGCGTCGTCGACGTAGAGGTAGCACATCGATGCCGTGGTGAGCGGGTCGAGTTCGGCATCCTCGGAGAAGTGCAGCGCGATGTCGCCTCGCGCGAGGATCAGGTAATGCCACTCCTCGGGAGGCCGCGAACCGCGGTCTTGGAAGCCGAGGGCCTCGTAGAACCGCAGGGTCTGCCGGAGATCGCGGCTCAACAGGATGGGAACGGCCGACTCGCGCACGCCGCCAGGGTAGCGCGGGGCTCGGCTCACACGCTGCCCAGCACCGGTCCGCCGAAGATCAGCAGCGCCGCTGCGGCGGCGGTCGCGAAGGCGGCGAGCAGCAGGGCGATCACGAAGACCGTGCCGCCGATCGAGAGAAGGAATGCCGCTGGCTTACTCATACCTCGACGCTAGGAAGCGGATGCCGCGGCGACATCGACCCCGGGGTGTATCCCCGTCCTCCGCGAGGATGACCTTCGTGCTGCGGTCGGGGTGGCGGTCGTTGAGCGAGCGGAGCGAGACGAAACGCACCGGCCGTCGAGCAACGCGCGGGATAGTCTGCTGGCATGACGCGCGGCACAACGTGGATCATCGGCGGCACCGGGCTCATTCTGAGCGGGGCCGTCGGACTCCTCGGTGCCGGCTCCGTCGGCCTTGCGGGGTCGAGCATTCTGGTGACCGTGCAGAACGTGGTATTCGCGGCATCCGTCCTTCTTCTTGCCGTCGGGATGAGGCGAGCCGACAGCGTGGTCGCGAGGCGGCCGACCGGCGTCGTCGCGCTCGCCGTCCTCGCAGTGTGGCCCTTCGTCGCTGACGGCGCGGTCGCGGCGGTCGGTTCGGTTCAGCCGAATGGCGGAGCGGGGTGGGCGGTACTCGGTTATGCGTCCCTCCTCATTCCGACGGCGGCCGGGCTCGTGGGCGCTGTCGCCATCCTCCGTGCCGGCGCGGTGCCCGAGCCGTGGCGGTGGGCACCCCTGTGGGCCTTCGCTCTCCAGGTCGGCGTGTGGGCTCTGACGCAGGCGCTCGCCGTCGCGCTCGGCGCCGATGTGCTGAGTGTGAGCGGCGTCTTCGTGCTGCTCGGGGCGGTGGCGTTCCTCACGGGGACCGTCGGCCTGGGGGTCGTCGCCGTCATCCTGGGTGCGCGTCGCCGCGGCGCGACGGTCGAGGTCTTCCGGTCGCCACCCGGAAGGTGAGCGCGGCGCGTTTCGTCTCGGTCGCTGCGCTCTCTCGCTCAACGACCGGGGGGTGATCCGCCCGACACGAGGGAAGGCCCCCGGACCGTGGTCGCGGGGTCCGAGGGCCTCCCGTGTGAGGCGATTACTCGCCGGCAGGCGTCCGGCGGCGGAGGGCGAAGAGCACGCCTCCCGCGACCAGCAGCAGCGCCGCGCCCAGGGCAGCGCCGAGCGGCAGCTCCGCACCCGTGACACCGAGCTGGCCCGCGGTCGAGCCCGTGCCCGAACCGCTGCCCGCGCCCGACCCGCTGCCCGCGCCGGTGCCGGGGGTCGAGCCGCCGTCGCCGTCGCCGGGCGCGGGGGTCTCACCCACGACCGCGCGGCCGAGCGGCGCCGGCTCGACGACCTCGAACTCCTCGAAGTACGCCACGGACGCCGCAAGGTCGACCTGGCCTGAATCGGCGACGTTCGTGCCCTCGGCGAGAGTGGCGAAGTTGTCCCCACCGGCGGCGAGGAACGAGTTCGTCACGATGGTCAGCTCATCGTCGGCGCCGATCGCCTCGCCGTTCAGCGTCATCGACAGGATGCGCGAGCCGGCAGCGGCGTTCGGGTCGTAGACGTAAGAGAACCCTTCCGACACACCAAGGTGCAGCTTCGGCCGCGACGACCCTTCGGGCTGCCACTGCTCCTCGAGCACCTGCTCGAGCTGCGCGCCGGTGAGGGTCAGCGTGACGAGCGTGTTGGCGAACGGCTGCACGTTGGCGACGTCGCGGTAGGTGACCGTGCCGTCCTCACCGAACAGCAGATCGGCCCGCAGGCCACCGGGGTTCATCAGGGCGATCTGAGCGGGCGTGCCGGCGTACGACTCGTTCGAGGTCGCCCACAGGTACATGTCGGCCACGAGGTTGCCGAGCGACGACTCGACGCCGCGGTCGTCACCCGGAGGGGTGCCGCCGCGGACGATGTCGCCCGTGATCGACCCGACCTCGACGCTGCCGAGCTCATCGGCCACCTCGACGGCGTCGACGACGATCGCCTCGACCTCGGCGTCGGCCGGGAAGAGCGCGGCCCCGTCTGCCACCAGCGGCACCAGCGACCCGCCGACAGAGACGAGCTCGCCCGTGGCCGTGTCGACCGAGATGTCGAGCTTGCCGAGCATCGTGCCGTACTGGTTGGCCTGGATGACCGGGCGCTCCGTGCCCGCAACGCCGTTCACCGGCACCTCGCAGGCGTACGGCTGGTGGGTGTGACCCGAGACGATCGCGTCGATCTCGGCCGAGGCTCCCGTGATCAGGGCGGCGTAGTCGCTGTCGCCCTGCGCAATGGTTGCGCAGTCCTCGGTCGGTGCACCGTCGTGGGTGAGGAGCACGATCACGTCGGCGGCCTCGGCGGACGTGATCTCGGCGGCGACGCGGTTCGCCGCCTCGAGCTGGTCGCCGAACTCGATCTCGGTGATCCCCGCGGGGCTCACGAGTGTCGCGGTGTCAGCGGTCACCGTCCCGATGAACGCCACGCGGACGCCGTCGACCTCCTCGACCACGTACTCCTGCAGCGCCGGCTCGTCGGTGCCGGCGAGGTAGACGTTCGCACCGAGCGCGTAGGGAGCGCCCGCCGCCTCGTCGCCCTGACCGTAGCGAGGGATGACGCGGTCCACCAGGTCGGCGAAGCCGGCGTCGAACTCGTGGTTGCCCACGGCTCCGAGGTCGAGTCCTGCCTCGACGAGCGCGTCGATCGTCGGGGTGTCCTGCTGGATGAACGACGTGAAGGTCGAGGCGCCGATCATGTCACCGGACGAGACGAACAGCGTGTTCGGGTTCTCCGACTCGAACTGCGACACCGCACCCGCGATGACTGCTGCCCCGGCCTCGCCGCTCCCGAAGTTCGGCTCCAGCCGGCCGTGGAAGTCGTTGATCGTCAGCACCTGCACGTCGGTCGTGGTGTCAAGGGTCGAGTCCACGGAGTAGACGGTGGTCGACCCCGAGACCTCGTTGCCGACCGCGAGGAGCGGGGCACCGGTGGGGGAGTCCTCCGCGGCGATGAAGGCGATGCCCTCGGGGCCGAGGTCACCCGCGGCGGCCAGGCCCGCCGCATCCGTCGCGTCTTCGCCCGACACCGAGAAGTCGCGGTTGTTCAGATAGGTCACGAACGAGGCATCCGCGGGGCTGCTCAGGTCGAAGACCATGATGCCGCCGACGCGCTCGAGCCCGACGAAGGCGTATGGGACGCCGTCGACCTCGCCCACCGTGACGCTCTCGGGCTCGGGACCCTTGGCGTCGCTGCGCGTGTCGAACTCGGAGGCGCCGTGGTCGGAGTTGAAGTTCGCCGGGAGGAGCTCGGCGGTGAGGCGCTCGAAGGCGTCACCCGAATCCCAGACCAGCTCACCGGCGGTGTTCCAGATCGAGAACGAGCGGGCGCCGTAGGAGTACAGCTCCTCGTAGCAGCCGTCGTCGGCGTTGAAGCCGTCCTCCTTCGACACGGCCAGGCGACCGAGGTCGGCCGTGCCGGTCAGCGAAGCCAGTGGGCTGTCGGCGCACACCGGGCCGTAGCCGTCGGTGGCGAGGTTGGCCATGCGCGACTCGTCGATGTACTCGCCCCACTCGCGCACGTCACCCTCGTTCGCGGTGACGAGGTAGGTCTGACCGCCCGTGGTGTACGCGTCGATGGCGTCGGGCATGTACATGCCGTTCAGGCCCGGGTAGGTGTCGATGTTGACGGCGGGGCCGTCCGCGGCGCCGTCGCGGTCGCTGGCGTCGAGGCCCGCGCCGGCGGCGCCGTGGTCCTTCGTGCCGAGCGGGACGATCGCCGACACGGTCGCCGAGGCGAGGTCGACGACGGCGAGCGAGTTCGCCTCCTGCAGGGTCACATAGGCGGTGGCGCCGTCGACGGTGATGTACTCGGGCTCCAGGTTGCGGCTGACCGGGAGGTCGCCGGCGGGGTTCGGCCCGAACACGCGAACACCGTCGGGGAGCGTCTGCGATCCGCCCGCCTCGAAGTCGTTGAAGTCGGCGGTGGCGACGGCGCCCTGACCCGGCGCGGCCACACCCTCGGGAAGTGCGACGACGCTGATCGACCCCTCCGGGTCGACCGTGAAGTCGTCGTTGGGCTCGCCCTCGTTCGCTGCCACGGCGTACTGCCCGTCGGCCGAGATGGTCACCATGTCGGGGAGCGCCCCGACGGTGACCGAGCCGAGCGCCGCCGACGCGGCATCCACCGCATTCGCGTCGAAGAACAGCAGCGATCCGGGCTCGGTCTTCGTCGCCGCCTCGAGGGCGATGACACCCAGCCCGTCGTCGCGGACGGCGACGGAGTTCGCCACGCCCGCTCCGCTGATGTCGAACTCCTTCACGATGCCGGCTGGGTCGGAGTAGTCGAGCACCGACACGGTCGCCGCCTGCGCGTTGACCACGAACAGGCGGTCGCCGTAAGAGGCGACGATCTCGGCGGCGCCCTCATCGAAGACGCCGGTCTCGAACGAACCGAGCGGCGTCAGCGACACCGCTGCGTCGTCGGCGGAGCTGGTGATGGGGTCGGTGACGATGGCGCCGAACGCCGCACCCGGCGCGAGCGCCAGGGAACAGGCGACGGCCGCCGCGGTGAAGCCGGCCGCGGCGCGTCGATGAGATGAAGGCATGAATGTCCTCAGGTCGGGCGTGCCGGGGCGCACGCCTTCCGTGTCTAGCCACGGCACCTTGCGACGAGGTGAACCACCCGGAAACGATCGGATACTCCGGAGACCTCGCAAATACATGGATGTCCATCTAAAATGAGCAACGTGCCAAGGACGGCCCGGAAGGAGCGGACGGATGTCGCAGATGATCACCCCCCACGCACGCGAAACGCCTCGGCGGCCGCAGCCGGTTGCGATGAACGCAGATGACCGCGCCGCCATCCTCGAGGCGGTGCGCGACTTCGCAACGACCGAGATCGCACCGCACGCGCTGGAGTGGGATGAGAAGAAGCACTTCCCCCGCGACGTCCTCGCCCGCGCCGGCGAGCTGGGCCTGGGCGGACTGTACGTCGCGGAGGACGTCGGCGGCACTGCTCTCGCGCGCGTGGACGCCGTCGCCATCGTCGAGGAGCTCGCCCAGGCCGACCCCTCGATCGCCGCCTACATCACGATCCACAACATGGTGGCGTGGATGATCGACACCTACGGCACCGACGCGCAGCGCGACGAGTGGCTCCCGCGTCTGACGGCCATGACCGATTTCGGCGGCTACTGCCTCACCGAACCCGGCGCGGGCTCCGATGCCGCCGCCCTCACCACCAGCGCCGTCCGCCAGGGCGACGAGTTCGTCCTCACGGGCGTGAAGCAGTTCATCTCCGGCGGCGGTGAGGCCTCGGTGTACGTCGTGATGGCGCGCACCGGCGAGCCGGGAGCCAGGGGCATCACCGCCTTCCTCGTCCCCGGTGACGCGCCCGGCCTGTCGTTCGGGGCCAACGAAAAGAAGATGGGCTGGAACGCCCAGCCCACCCGTCAGGTGATCCTCGACGAGGTGCGCGTCCCTGCCGCGAACATCCTGGGCGAAGAGGGCCGCGGCTTCCGCATCGCGATGACGGCGCTCAACGGCGGCCGCATCAACATCGCGGCCTGCTCGCTCGGCGGGGCTCAGTGGGCGCTCGACCGTGCGATCCGGTACGTGCACGAGCGGTTCACGTTCGGCGAGCCGCTCGCCGAGAAGCAGGCCGTCGTCTTCGCTCTCGCCGACATGGCCACGGAGCTGCGCGCCGCGCGCGCGATGGTGCGGGATGCCGCGCTGTCGCTCGACCGGCACGCCCCCGATGTCGCCATGCAGTGCGCGATGGCCAAGCGGTTCGCCACCGACGTCGGCTTCCGCGTCGCCAACGACGCCCTCCAGCTGCACGGCGGGTACGGCTACCTGCACGACTACGGCATCGAGAAGGTGGTGCGCGACCTGCGGGTGCACCAGATCCTCGAGGGGACCAACGAGATCATGCGCGTCATCATCGGTCGCGAGCTGCTGGAGGGATGACGATGCGCGTCGCCCTTCTCGGGCTCGGCCACATGGGAGCCCCGATGGCCCGCAATCTCGCTGCCGCCGGGCACGACGTCATCGGCTTCGATGTCTCCGGTGCGGCGCGCGAGAGCGCGGCAGCGTCGGGCCTGCCCGTCGTCGACACCGCGCACGAGGCGGTGGCCGCGGCATCCGTCGTCGTCACCATGTTCCAGACGGGCCGTCAGGTCATCGACGCCTACGAGGGCGGACTCCTTGCGGCGGCACCTGCCGACACGCTCTTCATCGACTGCTCGACCATCTCGGTCGAGGACGCCCGCACGGCGCACCGTCTCGCCGAAGCGGCCGGTCACCGGGCGCTGGACGCGCCGGTCTCAGGCGGTGTCGTCGGCGCCGAGAACGCCACCCTGGCCTTCATGGTCGGCGGAAGAGAGGATGACTTCGCCGCGGCCGAACCGCTGCTGTCGGTCATGGGGCGCCGGGTCGTGCACTGCGGCGGCGCAGGTCTCGGGCAGGCCGCGAAGGTCTGCAACAACATGATCCTCGCCGCCTCGCAGATCGTCGTCGCCGAGGCGTTCGTGCTCGGGGAGCGCCTGGGGCTCAGCCACCAGGCCCTCTTCGACGTCGCCTCGAACGCGTCGGGTCAGTGCTGGGCGCTCACCACCAACTGCCCCGTGCCGGGACCGGTGCCCACGAGTCCGGCGAACCGCGACTACCAGCCCGGATTCGCCGGCGCCCTGATGGCCAAAGACCTCGGGCTCGCCGCCGACGCGATCGCCGAGACGGGGGTCGATGCCCGTGTTGGCCTCCTCGCCCGCGATCTGTACCGCGCATTCGCGGACGGCCCCGGGGCCGGGCAGGATTTCTCCGGGATCATCACGATGATCCGATCCGGCAGCGACGACCCTGGAGGACGAGGATGACCGAATACGAGACGATCCTGGCCGAGACGCGCGGCCGGGTCGGGTGGATCACGATCAACCGGCCGAAGGCCCTGAATGCGCTGAACACCACCGTGATGCGCGAGATCGTCGACGTGACGACCCGCTGGGACGCCGACGACCGCATCGGTGCGATCGTCGTCACGGGCTCGGATCGGGCGTTCGCCGCCGGCGCCGACATCAAGGAGATGGAGGAGAAGTCGGGCCTGGAGATGCTCATGACCGATCACTTCGGCGGCTGGGCGCGCTTCGCGGCGCTGCGCACCCCCGTGATCGCCGCCGTCTCGGGCTACGCGCTCGGCGGCGGGTGCGAGCTGGCGATGATGTGCGACATCATCCTCGCTGCCGACACCGCGGTGTTCGGCCAGCCCGAGGTGAACCTCGGCGTGATCCCGGGAATGGGTGCGACCCAGCGTCTCGTCCGCGCCGTCGGGCCCTACAAGGCCGCCGAGCTGATCCTCTCGGGGCGGAACATGACCGCCGACGAGGCGGAGCGTGCCGGCCTGGTGTCACGCGTCGTCCCGGCATCCGATCTCCTCGACGAGGCGACCGCGCTCGCCGACCAGATCGCGGCGAAGTCGCTGCCGTCGCTCTACGCGGCGAAGGCGGCTCTGGATGCTGCGCAGGAGTCCTCGCTCGCCGAGGGACTGCGTTTCGAGCGTCAGGCGTTCGCTGCACTGTTCGACACCGCAGATCAGAAGGAAGGCATGCGCGCGTTCCGCGAGAAGCGTCCGGCGGAGTTCCAGAACCGGTGAGCTACAGCGGTTCGGGGGTCGGCCGCGGGTCGTCGAAATCGCCGGCCGCGCGGCGCATGCGGGCGATGATCGAGACGAGCTCGTCGGTGTCGTCGCTGCTCAAGCCCGGCTCGGCGAACACCTGGGCATTGAGGGCCGCCGTCGCGCGCTCGGCGAGGTCGCGTCCGGCGTCGGTGAGGACGACGAGGGTGGCCCGCCCGTCGACGGGGTGCGGCTCACGACGGACGTACCCGTCGGCCTGCAGCCGGTCGACGGTGTTGGTCACGCTCGTGGGGTGGACCTGCAGGCGGGCGGAGGCCGACGCCATGGGCATCCGCCCGGCCCGGCTGAAGCTCAGGAGGGTCAGCAGTTCGTACCGGGCGAAGGTCAGGCCGAGGGGCCGGAGCGTCGCATCCACCCGTGCGAGCATCAGCTGCTGCGCGCGCATGATCGAGGTGACGGCGGTCATGCCGGCAGCGGCATCCGTCCAGCCGTGCGCGAGCCACTGGCGCTTCGCTTCGGCGATCGGATCGACCGGCAGACGTCGGGCCACGGCGGCTCCTTCCCGCTTCCACGGTACCGGGATCCCGGCGCCGGCCCCGCTGCCCGCGACTCCGGCGGCAATAGACTCGACCAGACGGACAAGGAGGCTCCATGAAGATCGTGGTGCTGATCAAAGAGGTACCCGACACGTGGGGTGATCGGAAGCTGAGCCTGGAGACCGGGCTCGCCGAACGCGACGCCAGCGATCGCGTGCTGGACGAGATCTGCGAGCGCGCGCTCGAGGTGGGCCTTTCGTACGCCGACGGGCATGAAGGCACCGAGGTCGTCGTTCTGTCGATGGCGTCGGAGGCGTCGACCGCGACGGTGCGCAAGGGGCTCGCGATGGGCGCAGCGTCGGCGGTGCAGGTGGTCGACGGCGATCTCCTGGGAGCAGACATGGGGCTCACGGCCGAGGTGCTCGCGGCGACGCTGCAGCGGATCGGGTTCGATCTCGTGATCGCCGGCAACCTCTCCACCGACGGCTCGGGGGGGATGGTCCCGGCGATGGTGGCCGAGATCCTCGACGTGCCGAGCGCGACGAACCTCACGTCGGTCGAGATCTCCGATGGCGCCGTCGAGGGGGTCCGGCTGAGCGATGCCGGGTCGATGCGGCTGCGGGCGGAGCTGCCGGCGGTGATCTCGATCACCGAGGCGCTCCCCGACGCGCGATTCCCCAACTTCAAGGGCATCATGGCGGCGAAGAAGAAGCCGTTCGAGACGCTCAGCCTCGCCGACCTCGGCCTGGATGCCGCCGACCCCGAGGCGGCGCGCTCGATCGTCATCTCGCTGGCCGAGCGGCCGCCGCGTGAGGCGGGCGTGAAGATCGTCGACGAGGGCGACGCCGGGCGGAAGCTCGCCGACTTCCTCGCAGAGAACCGGCTGGTGTGAGGGCGTGATGGCTGAATACGCGGATGACGCGATCCTGGTGCTTCTGGACGTGATGCCATCGGGGGAGCTGGCCAAGAGCGCCGCGGGACTCGTCGGGGCGGCTGCATCGGTGGGGACACCGGTGGCGCTCGTGGTGACGGACGACGGAGAGTCGGTCGCCGCTGCGGCCGCGGCGCTCGGCGCCGGCACGGTCCTGGTCGCGGCTCCCGGCGAGGGGCTTTCGGTTCCGGTCGTCGATGCGCTCGACGCAGCCGTGGCCGAGGTGCGGCCCGACGCGGTCCTGATCTCGCACTCGGTCGAAGGACGCGAGGTCGCCGGCCGCTTCGCCGCACGCTCCCGGTCGGGTCTCTGCGCCGACGCGGTCGGGGTCTCCCGCGACGCCGAGGGCGTCGTTGCGCACCACTCCGTGTTCGGGGCGGCCTACAACGTCGACGCCGCGGTCACCTGGGGTGCGCCGGTCATCACGGTGCGGCAGGGAGCGATCGAGGCGCGCGCCGAGGCGGTGGCGGCCCCGGTCGTCGAGACGCTGACCGTGTCGCGGTCGGGTCGGCGCGCGGCATCCGTCCTCTCCGTCGAAGGGGCCGTCGCGACCTCCAGCCGGCCGGAGCTGCGGGGAGCGACGAAGGTCGTCTCGGGCGGCCGGGGACTCGGATCGGCCGACAAGTTCGCGCTCGTGGAGCAGCTGGCCGATGTGCTCGGTGCGGCGGTGGGCGCGTCGCGAGCGGCCGTCGACGCCGGTTATGTGCCGCAGTCGTATCAGGTAGGGCAGACCGGCGTCTCGGTGTCACCGCAGCTGTATGTCGCTCTCGGCATCTCGGGGGCGATCCAGCACAAAGCGGGCATGCAGACGGCGAAGACGATCGTCGCGATCAACAAGGACGGCGACGCGCCGATTTTCGGCATCGCCGACTTCGGCATCGTCGGTGACCTCTTCACCGTCGTTCCGCAGCTGATCGAGGCGCTCGAGGCGAAGAAGAAGGCGTAACGGATGGCGACGTTTGCGCGGACCGTGCGCCGCGGCCTGCCGCGGGTCGCCGGCGGCGACCCCTGGCCTCCCGCGGGTGCGGAACCTCCGGTCGCCCCGCGAGCGGAGCGAGCCGAAACGCCGGCCGAAGTCGAATCACCGGTCGCCCCGCGAGCGGAGCGTGAGGAGATGCCCGCACCGACGGCTCGCGAGCCGAGGAGGATGCGACAGGGGCTGCCCCGGGTCCCGGGCGGCGAGCCGTGGCCGCCGGCGGCGGAGGTGCCTCTCGTCTCGGGCGCTGCGCGCCCTCGCGGGGCGACCGATGCTTCGCCGTCGCCGGTCGTTGAGCGAGCGCAGCGAGACGAAACGCTCGCCGCCCCGTCAGAAGACGTCTCCGCCGCGTCATCCGAGCAGCACACATCGACGGCTCGCGTGGGAGTGACCGTCCGACGCGGCCTGCCGCGGGTCCCAGGCGGCGAGCCATGGCCTCCTCCCGGTGAGGTGCGTTTCGTCTCGGGCGCGTCGCGCCCTCGCTCAACGACCGCCTCCCCGGTCGGTGAGCGAGCGCAGCGAGTCGAAACGCCCGCCGCGTCCGCCGACCCGGTCGTTGAGCGAGCGCAGCGAGTCGAAACGCCCGCCCCGTCCGCCTCCCCGGTCGTTGAGCGAGCGCAGCGAGTCGAAACGCCCGCCCCGTCGCACACCGCCCCCCGCGCCCCGCTGCCGTTCACCCCGACCGTGTTCCCCGGTGCCGCCGCTTCCGCTCGTCCCTCGCCTCCGCGCGAGCCGCGCCGCATCGGTCCTTACACTGCGTTCCAGTGGGTGGGGGTGGCCGCCGTCGGCGGCTTCACGCTGCTCGTCGCCGCGGGCCTCGTCGTCGTGATCGTACGGTTCCTCCTGAGCATCCCGCCTCTGCAGGGGTTCGTCCAGGAGTTCCCGGGCGATTACCACCTTCCCGAGTGGGCGCCCGTCGGCATCCCTGCCTGGCTCGGCTGGCAGCACTTCTTCAACGTCTTCCTGATGGTGCTGATCATCCGCACCGGACTCCAGGTGCGCACCGAGAAGCGGCCGACGGTGTTCTGGAGCCCGAAGGGCAACAAGCGCCGCAAGATCAGCCTCAACCTGTGGCTGCACCAGGCGCTCGACGTGCTGTGGGTGACCAACGGCCTCATCTACGTCGTCCTGCTCTTCACCACCGGTCAGTGGGTGCGCATCGTGCCGACGAGCTGGGAGGTCGTCCCGAACGCCATTAGCGCGGGCCTGCAATACCTCTCGCTCGACTGGCCGACCGAGAACGGCTGGGTCAACTACAACTCCCTCCAGCAGCTGGCCTACTTCGCCACCGTGTTCGTCGCGGCGCCGCTGGCGATCATCACCGGAGTGCGCATGAGCGGCTTCTGGCCGAAGGACGCCGAGCGCCTGAACCGGCTCTACCCGGTCGAATGGGCGCGGAAGGTGCACTTCCCCGTGATGATCTACTTCGTGGTCTTCATCATCTTCCACGTCACCCTCGTCTTCGCCACCGGGGCGCTGCGCAACCTCAACCACATGTACGCCGCGCAGGGCTCGGTCGATCCGAATGCCTACAGCGACAACTGGGCGGGGCTCATCATCTTCACCCTGGGGCTCGGCGTCATCGTCGCCGGGTGGGTCGCCGCCCGGCCCCTCGTCGTCGCTCCGATCGCGCGCCTCTTCGGCACCGTGAAGAGCCGGTGAGCCGGCGGGGGGAATCCCCCGGGGGATAACCCCCGGTGAAGAGTCCGGATGCCTCGGGCGCGCCGAACAGGCCGCAGTTCTACCGTGGGTGTCATGACCACAGCACCTCTCACCCCCGCCGCACCGCGCGAGGCACCCGGACCGGCGCCGACGCGCCCCGCGAAGGGCACATCGCAGATCGCCTCGCCCTCGCGCATCGCCTTCGCCATCGCCCACCTCGCCGCGCTCGGCGTGATCGGCTCCGCGCTCTTCGGGTTCCTCTTCTCCCTCCTCGGGCTCGGCCTCGGCTTCCTGCTCGTGATCGGCATCGGGCTCCTCTTCCTCGTGGGCCTCGTCTACGTCCTGTTCGCGCTCGGCTGGCTCGAAACCGCCCGCGTCGACGGGCTCTACCACTTCGGTCTCACCCCGCGGCGCCTGCGACGCAGCGGCCGCCCCGGCTTCGGTGGCTGGATCCGCTCCCTCGGCCAGCAGGCGATCGACCCCAGCATGTGGCGAGCCATCGCGAACCTCGCAGTGGCGACCCTCCTCGGCGGGATCACCCTGTTCCTTTTCCAGGCCATCTCGAGCGGCATCGTCTTCACCTTCAGCCCGCTGTTCGCCACGGACGGCGTTCTCCGGATCTTCGGGACGGGTTTCGTCGTCGCGAGCGGCTGGGCCGTCGTGGTCGGCATCCTCATCGCGGTTCTCGCCGCCGCGGGCATCATCGGCCTCGCGATCCTCCACGGCGTGCTCGCCCGCGCGATCGTGGTGCCCTCCCGCGAGGCGCAGCTGGCGGAGGAGGCCCGGACGTCGAACGCGCAGCGGGCCGGCGCGGTCCGCGCCGCCGACGTCGAGCGCACGCGCATCGAGCGCGACCTCCACGACGGCGTTCAGCCGCGACTGGTCTCCGTCGGGATGACGCTGGGACTCGCGCAGCAGAAGCTCGACACCGATCCCGCGGCGGCCAAGGAGCTCATCGCCGAAGCCCACACCTCCACGAAGGCCGCGATCACAGAGCTCCGGCAGCTCGCCCGCGGCATCCACACGTCCGTCCTCGACGACCGGGGTCTGGACGCCGCCCTCTCCGCGCTCGCGGCGCGATCGGTCGTGCCGGTGCAGCTGGACGTGCGGATGGACGGACGCTGCTCCCGAGATGCCGAGGCGGCTGCGTACTTCGCGATCGCCGAGGCCCTCACCAACGCCGCCAAACACGCCCGCGCCTCGGAGTGCCGCGTCGTCGTACGGCTCCGCGATGAACCGCAGACGGGGTCGCGCACCTTGTGGGCCCGCGTCGAGGACAACGGCGTCGGCGGCGCGCAGGTGATCGCCGGCGGCGGTATCGACGGCATCATCAACCGGGTCCTGGCGGCGGGCGGCACGGCGCGGCTCGACAGCCCCGTCGGTGGACCCACCTCGGTGGAGGTGAGCATCCCGTGCGCATCCTGATCTGCGAAGACTCCGCGCTGCTGCGCGAGGGCCTCGGCCGGCTCCTCGCCGACGCCGGGCACGAGGTGGTCGCCGCTCTTCCCGACGCCGAACACCTCGACGAGACGGTGGACCAGGTCGCCCCCGACCTCTGCATCCTCGACGTCCGGCTCCCGCCGACGTGGTCGGACGAGGGCATCCGCGCCGCGCTGTCGCTGCGGGCCCGGCTCCCGCAGCTGCCGGTGCTCGTGCTCTCCCAGTACGTCGAGGAGCGTTACGCCGCCGACCTCATCGCCGCCAGCGGCGGGGCCCTCGGCTACCTGCTGAAGGACCGCGTGGCCGACGTCGGGGAGTTCCTCGACGCGGTCGGCCGGATCGGAGAGGGCGCCACGGTCCTCGACCCCGAGGTGGTCGCGCAGCTGCTGGCCCGGCGTCGCCGGGACGAGCGGATGCAACGACTCACCGACCGGGAGTCCACGGTGCTGTCGCTCATCGCCGAAGGGCGATCGAACCAGGCCATCGCCCGCACGCTCCACGTCAGCGAGGGGAGCGTCGAGAAGCACATCACCGCGGTCTTCCAGAAGCTCGACCTCGAACCCGACGACTCCGGCAACCGCCGGGTGCTCGCCGCCCTCGCCCACCTCGAACACGGCGGCCCCGCCGCTCCCGCATCCCGTCCGCAGAGCGGACCCTCCCAGACAGGAACGAACCGATGAGCACCGTCCCTCCTCCGGCCCCCGAGTCGGCACAGCCCATTCCGCCCGCGCCCCCCGAGCCTCCGGCCCGGCCCGGCGCCCCCCGCTCGGCTGCGCCCCGCGTGGTCGCAACGCTCGTCGGCGCCTTCGGCGCCCTGGTCATCCTCGGCAGCCTCGGGAGCACGGCCATCGCGACCGCCTCGGCCGCTGTGAGCGGCGGCGGCGGGGGAAGCAGCTCCACCGACAGCACGGTCGACGCCGCCGGCGTGGCCGAGCTGGAGACCGAGGTGGGAGCCGGGAGCCTGAGGATCGAATTCGCCGAGGTCGACGACGCCACCCTCGAGGTGACCCGCGGGTGGGGCGCCGATCAGTGGCGCCTCGAGCGCAACGAAGACACCATCCGCGTCTCCTCGCCCGACCGGTGGTGGGGCGGGTGGATGTTCGGTGACCGCTCGGAGGCGGTGCTCACGCTCCCCGACACCCTCGAGGGGATCGACGCCGACCTGACGATGAACGCCGGCGACCTCCGGGTCATCGACGGTGACTTCGGCGACCTCGATCTCGACCTCGGTGCGGGCAGCATCGACATCACCGGCTCCGCCCGCTCGGTCGACGCGACGGTGTCGGCCGGTCAGGCCGACCTCGAGCTGTCGGATGTCGCCGAAGCCGACGTCACGCTCAACGCGGGCGACATGGACCTCGTCCTCACGGGCACCCAGCCGAGCGAGATGACGTTCGACGTCAGCGCGGGAAGAGTGACCGCGACCGTACCCGAGGGTGAATACGACATCACCTCGGAGGTTTCGGCGGGCGACTTGGACAACGGCCTCGGCTCGACCCCGGGTGCCCGCAGCACGGTCGAGGTGAGCGTCACCGCCGGTCAGGTGGAGCTGCGCGCCGGCTGAGAAGCGGGATCGTCCAGGGGTTCGCCACCGGCACGGCCGGCGGCGAACCCCTCGGCGTAGGCTTCGTCGGCGCCGAGGCGGAACATGTCGCGCTCCCACGGGCGCACGATCGACCGCGCACCGGGCAGCTCGAGGTCGCCGACCAGATCGCCGCGGCCTCGTACGACGGCGACGGGCCGGCGACCGACCTTCCCCTTCACCAGATCGGCCGCGGCGCACAGTTCGTCTGCCACGCACGGCATCGTCACCGCGAGGGGCCGGCCCTCGGCATCCGTCGTCCCCCGGAGGTCTTCGAACACGACCACTCCGCCGGCTCCGATGGCGTGATCGGTCTGGCCCTCGCGCCACGCGCGTCCGAGCGTGTCGGAGACGAGCACCCCCACCCGCACGCCGAGCCGTGCACGCAGGCCCGCAGCCAGCGCGCGGGCGGACCGGTCGGGGTCTTCGGGAAGCAGCAGCACGGTGCCCTCGGGGGTGTTGGACGCGTCCACCCCGGCGGCCGCGGCGATGATGCCGAGCCGATTCTCCACGATGCGGGTGACGTGTCCGCTCGGGCCTTCGCGGCGTGCGACGACCCGCACCGACTCCGCGGTGATGGCATCTTCGCGGTCGTCCGCCTTCACGAACCGGCCCTCGGCCTTGGACACGACCTTCGAGGTGACGACCACGATGTCGCCGTCCTGCAGAGTGTCGTCCGCCGCGGTGCCGATGATCGCGACGAGATCGTCACCGGTGGTGATCTCGGGGATGCCCTCCAGCGCCCAGACGCTCAGCACGGCGGGTTCAGCGGACGAACCGGACCTCGGTGAGCGTCTCGCCGAGGAAAGGCTCGGTGTGCGAGGCGCCGTCGAGGCTGAAGCCGTTGCGCTCGTAGAAGCGGTGCGCGCGGGGATTGTCTTCGGCGACCCAGAGGTAGAGGGGCTCGCCGTTCTCGACCGCGGCGTCGAAGAGCTTCTGCCCGATCCCCTTGCCGTGATACGCGTCGAGGAGGTAGATGAAGTACAGCTCGCGGTTGCGGGGCGCATCCTTGTCGCGAGCCGGTCCCGAGCCGACGAATCCGACGATCTCGCCGTCGACCAGGGCAGCACTCATCTTGAACTCGGGGCCCTGGACCGCCCAGTGGGTCCAGAGTTCGGCCAGTCGGCGGGGCGAGATCTTCTCCAGCGCCGCCTTGCTGATCACCTGGTCGTAGGTCTCATGCCAGCACGTGGCGTGCACCTGTCCGAGAGCGACGGCGTCGACGTCTCGCACCGGCCGCACCACGACATCCGTTCGCAGTTCAGCGTCCATGGCCAGACTCTACGCGCGGGTTCCGACGTCGCGAAATCGCGCTCAAGGCCGCGGGAAAACTGTCGATTCTGCACAACCGAATCGGGGTGATCACCGTTCCTGGCTACCATCCGAGACCGTGAACGTCCTCTGGCGCACCCTGCTCGTCCACCTCCTCGCGCGACTGCGCCTCCGCCGTGAGGGGTGGTTGACCTTCCATGACGTCGGCCGCATTCGCCTCACGACCCTGCCGACCGACATCGACGTGCTGCGTCACATGAACAACGGGCGCTATCTGTCGCTGTTCGACCTCGGCCGCTGGGACCTCCTGGTGCGCACCGGCATGGTCGACGCGATGCGCCGGCACGGGTGGTACGGGGTGGTCTCGAGCGAGACCATCACCTTCCGCAAGTCGCTGGAGCTCTGGCAGCGTTTCGAACTCCAGACCAGGATGCTCGGACACGACGACCGCGCCCTGTACCTCGAGCACCGGGCGCTGGTGGGCGGGGAGATCTACGCCCGGGCCATCATCCGCATCCGGATGCTGAAGCGGTCGGGCGGGACCCTTCCCCACGAGGAGCTGTTCGCCGCGGTCGGACGCCCCGAAGGGATGCCGGACGTCGAGCCCTGGGTGCACGACTGGGCCGCGGCATCCGCACTGCCCTCCACCCGGCAGCCGGCCCCGAGCGACTGGGGCTGATCCGCTCTACTCCTCCGGCTCGGGGACGATCATCAGTCCCCCCGGCGAATTCGCCGACTTGGACAGGGCGTCCAGCCACGCGGGGTTGAGCTTCGGCGTGCGACTGCCGAAGTACTCGAAGGCCACCGGGATGTTCGGGCTCAGCCACACCGAGGTACGACCCATGCCGTTGCGCGTGGGGTCGGTCCAGGTGAAGGAGAACTGCTCGCCACGGCGGAGCTTCGACCACACCACGGCCTGCAGGTGCGCGAGGACGCGGTCGTCCAGCGCGACGGTCAATTTGGAGTCGTAGGTCAGAGTTCCCATCGTGACCAGCGTAATCTCCCGCGGGACTGCAGTGATCGGATCGGGGCGATCCGGTAGGGCGCAGCATTATAGGCACCCGGTGGCCGTTTGTCTGGTGTTGCCGGAAATGGGCATACTTGTGAGCCTGGGAGACATGGACCCCTGTGCAACCCTCGCCACTGAGTTGCGCGCGGCCGTGCCCGCCGGCGGACTCTCCATAGAGTTCCAGCCGCTCTTCGACCTCGAGGGGTCCGGTCAGCCGGAGCGCCCTGTCGCGGTGGAAGCGCTCTGCCGCTGGAATCATCCTCGGTTCGGCACGATCTCGCCGGTGCAGTTCATCCCCCTCGCCGAAACCCACGGCATCATCGCCGACCTCGGCGCCGCCGTTCTCGCCCGTGCCGGCGCGCAAGTCGCTGCATGGCAGCGTGCCGGTTACGACCTCGGCCTGTCGGTGAACGCCTCGCCGTCGGAATTCTCGGCCACCTGGGTCGACACCGTCGCCGAGCGTGCCGCCGACCTCGGCCTGTCGGCAGGCAGCCTCACGATCGAGATCACCGAGTCCCCCGCACCGCAGCTGCTGCCGAGCGTGCTCGCCGTGCTCGAGCGTGCGCGTGCCGCCGGCCTCGGCCTGTCGATCGACGACCTCGGCGCCGGCGACACCACCATCTCGATGCTCGACGAGCTTCCGCTCACCGAGGTCAAGATCGACCGCTCACTGACGCAGCGGGACGACGCGGACGCCGATGAGGCGGTCGCCGCCGTCGTCGAGCAGGCCCGGCACAACGGCTGGTCCGTCGTCGCCGAGGGGATCGAGACCCAGGACGACCTCGATCGCGCGCGTCGCCGCAGGTGCGACCGGGGGCAGGGGTTCTTCCTCGGAAAGCCGATGCCTGCCGCGGAGCTGACGGCCCTGCTGTCAGCCTGATCGTCGGAGACCGGGTCAGATGCCGCTGTAGTCGTCGATCACCATGTCGGTGTCGTCGTGGCCGTTGCCGTGAGCATGGTCGGACGGCACGTCGATCTGCGTCCAGGTGACGGGCATACCGGGGGAGAAGAGGATGTCGACGCCCGGGCCGCCGCGCAGCGGCGGGATGTTGACGTAGCCGCCGCCGGCCTTGATGGCGTCGAGGATCTTCTCCTTCAGCTCGGTGACCGGGTCGGGAAGGAAGTAGTCACGCCCGTCGACGGTGAGTCGGTTCACGATGGCCATCCCACCAGAGTACGGGAACGCGCCACGACGAACGTAGGATCGACAACGATGGGTACTTTGCATTATGGCGCGCCTTCTGTCGCCGTTCCGATCGATGACCGCACGCTCGCGCACATCGAACTGGTGATCGTTGCCAAGCTCCGCCGACGCGAGAGCACGTCGCTGGCCGTGATCGACGACAACACCAACCGGCGTCAGGCGCTGTGGATCTCTCCCGCGAGTACGCTCC
This sequence comes from Microbacterium sp. AK009, assembly GCF_013410955.1. Taxonomy (GTDB): domain Bacteria; phylum Actinomycetota; class Actinomycetes; order Actinomycetales; family Microbacteriaceae; genus Microbacterium. The sequence goes on from NZ_JACCCG010000003.1 coordinate 303,422, forward strand.
GCTTCGAATACGACGGGCCCATGCCCGAGATCAACAAGGCGTGGCTGCAAGACCTCGTCGACTCCGCCAACTCTCCCGGCGGCCTGCGACTCCTGCCCGAACCCGGCGCCTGAGGTCGTCGACAGGGAACGCGAAGGCTCAGCGCGAGACGCGACCGCGCCCGGCGCGCTTCGCGCGGTACATCGCCGCGTCGGCGGCTTCCAGAAGCTCGGATGAGGTCGGGCGCTCGGCGGCCGCGACGACACCGGCCGACGCCGTGATGCGGATGGACAGGTCCTCGACCACGACCGGTTCGGTGAGGGCCAGGAGCGCGCGCTCGGCGATGGTGTGCGCATCCGCCTCGCTGACGTCCTGGCAGATGAGGATGAACTCGTCGCCGCCGAAGCGCACGATGACGTCCTCGGCCCGGGCGCTATGGGTGAGGCGCTTGCCCACCGCCACCAGCACCGCGTCGCCGACCTCGTGTCCGTGGGTGTCGTTGACGACCTTGAAGTCGTCGAGGTCGACGAAGATCATGGCGACGCCGCTCTCGGTCTCGCGCAGGAGCTCTTCGAGCCGGTCGTCGAGGAATCGACGATTCTGCAGTCCCGTGAGCGGGTCGTGGAACGCCAACTCGGCGAGTTCTGCCTCGTTCCGCCGTTCGATGGCCGCTCGGATGTCGAGGGCCAGGTCCTCGGCATCCTTCACCAGGTCGCCCCAGGGCAGGCTGCGACCGGTGACGCTCTCCTTCCACGCCGAGAACGATCGACGCGGCGACAGCGGGTGGTCGCGGTTGTCGGCGGTCTGATCGCCCAGCCAGTCCACCTCGCGCGTCACCTCGCCGCGGACGAACACGAGACAGTCGCCGGGCTCGCCGAGGGGGACGCTGAGGATCCCGGCGACGCCGGGGATCTCGACGGCGAGCTCGGGGCGCTCGATAGGAAGCGCCTCGGAGCTGAACGGCGCGGTGCCCAGATCGTCGATGACCGCACCGAGCAGCTCGGGCTCGGGCACCTCGCCGATCGTGCGGGCCACGCCGCCCAGGCGCAGGTACGCGCCGTCGGCCGGCACCGCGTCGAGCACGGTCCTCGGGCCGTCCAGAAGCGCCGCGTGCACGTCGAGTGCGCCGTAGAGCGGCGCGACGACGGTGGACCGGCGCTCGCGGGCCGTGAGCTGCCGACGAAGCTCATCGATCTGGCGGGCGGCGGTGAGCTGCATGGTGACCTGGCTGGCCAGCACCTCCAGCGACCGGCGAAGGAGCACCGGCACCCGCCGCACGGTGCGGTGAGCGCACGTGAACATGCCGACGAGCCGGTCGTCGGCGACCAGGGCGAACGAGACGGTGGCGGCCTGGCCCATGTTGCGCATGAACTGCAGGTGGTGCGGTGAGACGGCCCGCAGTTCGGTGGTGCTGAGATCGAGCGGTCCCAGTTCGGGCAGAAGAGTGACCAGTGCCTTACCGTCGTCGCGGGTGTCGACGATCGCCCGCGAGCGCTTCCGCAGGTACAGCGCTCGCGCCTGCGGTGGGATGTCGGATGCCGGGAAGTGCAGACCCAGGTAGGGCTCCATGTCGGGTTCGCGCTCGTCAGCGACGATCTCGCCGTGACCGTCGTCGAAGAAGTCGTAGCACATCACCCGGTCGAAGCCGGTGATGGCCTTGATCTCAGCGGCGGCACGCCGGCGGAGTTCGGTCGCATCGGCGATGCCCGCGAGCCGCTGGATGGCGGTGACGACGCCCGTGCGCATGTACTCGAGGTCGGGGGTCGTCCGTTCGAGCTCGATGATCACCGGATCGGCCCCACGGTGCACGATGGCATCGTGATCGACGCCGTTGAAGCTCACCCGGATCGGGTCGAGCGCGGCGCCGCGTGCGTAGGCGTCGCGGAGCCGGTCATCGCCGATCTCGTCGATGGTCAGGCCGAGGGCATCGACGGCATCCTCGCTGGTGACCACGACGGCGTCCGTCTGCGCATCGACGGCGAGCAGGGTGCCGAACGACTGGATGCGCCCGGGGGTGGCCAGGGGCTCTGTCGCGCATTCGAGGAGTCGCTGGCGCTCGTCGGGGCCCCACGCGCTGTCCGTCGGCGTGAATGGGGTGGTGTTCACCGGTGCCTTCCCTTGCGAGAAGAGTCCGCCCGAAGCGACGCCACAATCCGCGCAGCGTCCATGGTAAACACAAAACCTCCTAGCGTAGGGCCGCGCGGTCCACAAGCGCCTTCCGCACACCCGTGGGGCACGGTTCGGTAAGAGAGTGGACACAACTACTCTCATCTGGGTCATCGTCGCGGTCGTCGTGGTGCTCGTCATCGCCGGGATCGTCATCGGTCTCGTCGCCCGCCGGCGGTCGACGGCGCATCGAGAGGCACAGCATCGGCGCGCAGAGGAGATCCGCGAGAAGGCGCGCGAATCCGAGATCGCGGCGCAGGAACGCGACGCCGAGGCAGCGCGCGCACGCGCCGACGCCGCCGCGGCGGCTGCCGACGCCGAGCGCGCGAAAGCCGAGGCCGCTCGCGCGGAGGTCGAAGCACGCCGTCGGGAGGGGGACATCGCCGAGCACGAAGCGGACGCCGCCCAGCGGCGAGCAGAGTACGAGGAGAGCCTGGCCAAGGCCGATGAGATCGACCCCCTGGTGAAAGACCGGGACCGGACGTCGTCCGCCGACCGGACGGGAGGCGAGCCGGCGCCGGTCGCCGACCGGCGGAACGACCCGCACGACGGCCCCCGCATCGACGCCGGCGGCGACGACCGGGCGGACCGGACCGACACGCGCACAGACCGCCGCGATCCCGGCGCGTCGGGGGCGTGATCGCGTTCTAGTCTGGGTGCCATGGTGACCGACCCCTTCCGGGGCGACACCGACCTGGCGGCATCCGGCGACGATCTCGCCGAGAGCGCCGTACAACTGGCGCAGCGGTGGATCACCGAGAGTGCCCAGGTCGACGTCGACCCCTCCGCCGCCCGCCTTGCCGGTGTCCTGAAGGACCCCGATGGCCTGCCCTTCACGATCGGGTTCGTGGACGGTGTCATGCGTCCGGAGAGCCTCGGTGCCGCAGCATCCCAGCTGCACCGGGTCGCCCCCCTCGTGCCGCGCTTCCTCCCCTGGTATCTGCGCGGAGCGGTGCAGGTCGGCGGCGCGGTCGCGCCGGTGCTGCCGACGCCGGTGGTGCCCATCGCGCGCCGAGCGCTCCGTGAGATGGTGCGCCACCTCATCGTCGACGCCCGGCCGAAGAAGCTCGGCCCCGCCATCGCCGAGCTTCGTGCGGCCGGTGCGCGGCTGAATCTGAACCTGCTGGGTGAGGCCGTTCTCGGCGAGGACGAGGCGCTGCGCCGGCTCGACGGAATCCACGACCTCATCCGCCGACCCGACGTCGACTACGTCTCGGTGAAGGTGTCGGCGATCGCGAGCCACATCTCCATGTGGGCCTTCGACGAGGTGGTCGACAAGGTCGTCGACCGGCTCATGCCTCTCTATCTGTCGGCGGCGTCGGACGGCACCTTCATCAACCTCGACATGGAGGAGTACCGCGACCTCGACCTCACCATCGCGGTCTTCACCCGCATCCTCGAAGATCCGCGGCTGCGGGGTCTCGACGCGGGGATCGTGCTCCAGGCCTACCTCCCCGATGCGCTCCCGGCACTGCGGGAGCTCACGGCGTGGGCGCGGGCGCGCGCGCGCGACGGAGGCGCGGGCATCAAGGTGCGCCTGGTGAAAGGTGCGAACCTCGCCATGGAGCGGGTCGACGCCGTCATGCACGGCTGGGAGCTGGCGACCTACGGCTCGAAGCTCGACAGCGACGCCAACTACCTGCGCTGCCTCGATGAGGCGCTGCGCGCCGAGAGCGCCGATGCGGTGCGGATCGGCGTCGCCGGGCACAACCTCTTCGACATCGCCTACGCGTGGCTGCTCGCCGGCGACCGCGGCGTGCGCGACCGGGTCGAGTTCGAGATGCTCCTGGGCATGGCGCAGGGGCAGGTGGAGGCGGTGTCGCGCGAGGTCGGCCCGGTGCTGCTCTACGTGCCGGTCGTCGCCCCCGACGAATTCGACGTCGCCATCAGCTATCTCGTCCGCCGCCTGGAGGAGAACGCCTCCAGCGAGAACTTCCTCTCCGCGGCGTTCGATCTCGCCGATGACCCCGCCCTGTTCGAGCGCGAGCGCGATCGGTTCCTCGCCTCGGTCGCCCGGGCGGCCGACCCCGAGCTGCCGACGGGTCCGAACCGCACGCAGGATCGCACCTCTGCCGGGCGGGGCAGCGATGAGAGCAGGACGGATGCCGCTCCGGGCGCCCTGCTGAGGCCCGGGGGCCAGGCCGATGACGACGGGCTGACCCGCGAAGTGCTCGGCATCGCCCGCTCGGCCTCGGTCGATCCGGGCGAGACGATGCCGATCGCGCCGGACGTCGGCGGCATCCTCTTCGGCGGGCAGGAGATCGTCGAGACCGCGGTCTATGCGGCGCGCGAGTCGGGGCCCACGGCCCTCGGCGCGCCCGGGTTCGCGAACGCGCCCGACTCCGATCCCGCGCTTCCCGCCAACCGCGCGTGGGCGCGCGAGATCCTCGGCCGCGTCTCGGGGTCTCGGGCGGGGGTCGACACGATCACCGCGGCGCGGCTCGAGGATGCCTCCGAGGTCGACGCCGTGATCGAGCGGGTGCGATCGGCGGCAGAGGCCTGGGGCGCCCGGGCCGCCGCCGATCGGGCGGAGGTGCTCGCCGCGGCCGGCCGGGCGCTGGAGGCGCGGCGTGCCGAACTGATCGAAGTCGCCGCGTCGGAGACCGGCAAGGTCTTCGCCGAGGCCGACGTCGAGGTGAGCGAGGCGATCGACTTCGCGCACTACTACGCCTCCACCGCTCGTGAACTCGACAGGGTCAGCGGCGCCGTGTTCGTCCCGGCGCGACTGACGGTGGTCACGCCGCCGTGGAACTTCCCCGTCGCGATCCCCGCGGGCGGTGTGCTCGCCGCGCTCGCCGCCGGGTCGGGCGTGGTCTTCAAGCCCGCACCGCAGGCGCGTCGCTGCGCCGCGGTGGTCGCCGAGGCGCTGTGGGAGGCGGGCGTGCCCCGCGACGTGCTCGCGCTGGCCGACATCGAGGAGGGCGAGCTCGGACAGCGCCTCATCGCGCATGAGGGCGTCGACCGCGTCATCCTCACCGGCTCCTGGGACACCGCCGCCCTCTTCCGCTCCTGGCGGCCCGATCTGCCGCTTCTTGCCGAGACCAGCGGCAAGAACGCGATGATGGTCATGCCGTCGGCAGACCTCGACCTCGCGGCATCCGATGTGGTCAAGAGCGCCTTCGGCCATGCGGGGCAGAAGTGCTCGGCGGCGTCGCTGGTGATACTCGTGGGGCCGGTGGCGCGCTCGCAGCGCTTCCTGCGGCAGCTGGTCGACGCCACGACGTCGCTGCGCGTCGCACCGCCCACCGACCCGCTCGCCGAGGTCGGCCCCGTGATCGAGACACCGCGGGGAAAGCTCGACTGGGCTCTCACCACCCTCGATGAGGGCGAGAAGTGGCTCGTCGCGCCGCGCGCGCTCGACGGAGGAGACGAGTACGAGGGGCGCCTCTGGCGGCCGGGAATCCGCACCGGGGTCAAGCCCGGGTCGCGCTTCCACCGCGAGGAGTTCTTCGGGCCGGTGCTGGGCGTCATGCACGCGCACTCGCTCACCGAGGCGATCGAACTGCAGAACGCCGTCGACTACGGCCTCACCGCGGGGATCTACACCCAGAACCCCGACGACCTGGCGGTCTGGCTCGACCGGGTCGAGGCCGGCAACCTCTACGTCAATCGCGGCATCACCGGTGCGATCGTGCAGCGGCAGCCGTTCGGCGGGTGGAAGCGCTCCTCGGTCGGCGCGGGCGCCAAGGCGGGAGGCCCGAACTACCTCATCGGGCTCGGGTCGTGGCGACCGTCGACAGGGGCGCCGCCGTCGGCGACCCTGCACCTGCGCGGCCTCGACTCGCGCATCACGACGCTGATCGAGGCAGCGCAGCCGACACTGGACTATCAGGCCTTCGAGTGGCTTCGCCGCGGCGCGCTCTCGGACGCGATCGCGTGGGACCGCGAGTTCGGTCGGGTGAAGGACGTCTCGCAGCTGGGCGTGGAGCGGAACCTGTTCCGCTACCGCCCCGTCGACGTCGCCATCCGGGCGACCGGGGACGCCCCCTGGCAGGCGCTGCTGCGGGTGATCGTCGCGGCGCTCCGCGCCGGGTCGGAGGTCACCGTCAGCGCGCCGGTGGGAATGCCGGCCGGGGTCCGCCGCGTGCTCGGCGAGGAGCAGGTGTCGGTGTTCGTCGAGAGCGATGAGGAGTTCGAGGCCCGGATGACCGAGGCGCGCCCGGCGCGCGTGCGGCTCGTCGGGCCGCCGGCCTCGGCCGCCGCCGCCCACGCGTCGCTCGCCGACGCCCTGTCGGGCGACCCTGATGTCGCCGTCTACGCCGGCGAGGTCACGACCGCGGGCCGCATCGAGCTCCTGCCCTTCCTCCACGAACAGTCGGTCACCATCACCGCGCATCGCTTCGGCAACCCCGACCCCTGGTCGGCCGAGGTCATCTGATGCCCTTCGAGGTCGCTCCTCCCCTCTGAGCGAGGGTCGCGCTGTCCCCAACTCCTGCAGATCGGGCGCCGGCGCGGCCGGGAAGCGTCGAATGAGGGGCTTCGCGCCGATTCTGCAGGAGTTGGGGACGACGGCATCGGCGCAACTCCTCAGATTCCGCGCCGAACCGGTCGGAAACCTTTTTCACGCGGGGTCTCGGCGCCGTCAGTGAGGAGTTGTGCAGGTCGGCGCGCCGCGGGCCGCTCGGTGTAAAAGATTCTTGACACCAAGCAGTCTGGCGCCGTACGGTGAGTGTCAAGAATCTTTGACATCGGAGGCGTCATGGCCTACATGGAGCGCACGATCTGGGCCCAGCTCATCGCAAGCGTCATCGGCCTCATGGCCTACCTGGCGCTCGTCGTCCCGCAGCTGTTCACCACACCGGTCGGCGACATCGACTGGGCATGGCCGATGATCTGGACGATCGCCGGGGCCATCGTCCTGTCGATCGTGCTGAGCATCGTGTGGGGGATCGTCGCCCGCATGCGCGACCCCGAGCTCGAACACACCGCCGACCAGCGCGACCGCGAGATCGAATGGTTCGGCGAGCGGGTGGGGCAGAGCTTCCTCGCCATCGGCGGGATCGCCGCCCTCATCCTCGCCATGGTCGAGGCCCCCTGGTTCTGGATCGGCAACACCCTGTTCCTGGGCTTCTTCCTCTCGGCCGCCCTCGGCAGCATGGCTCGGCTCGGCGCCTACCGGAGAGGATTCCAATGATGGTCCGACCCACGAAGGTCACCAACACCATCCGCGCGGTCCGCGAAGCAGCGGGGATGACGCAGGCAGAGGTCGCCCGGCGCGTGGGCGTCACGCGCCAGACCCTCATCGCCATCGAGCAGGGGCGGTACTCCCCGACCCTCGAGCTCGCATTCCAACTCGCCCGTGTCTTCGATGCGCGCCTCGACGATCTCTTCCACTATCCCGACCCGACGGAGGACTGACATGACCACCCACACGATCCCTCGCACCATGACGGCGTGGCGACAGCACGCGTACGGGCCGGCCGACGTGGTGCGGGCCGAGACGGTCCCGGTCCCCACGCCCGGTCGCCGGGAGGTGCTGCTGCGGGTCGCCGCCGCGTCGCTGAACTCCGGCGACATCCACCTCATGCGCGGTGAGCCGCGCGTCGTCCGGCTCTTCTTCGGCATCCGGCGCCCACGCACGCGGGGCCGGGGGATGGATGTCGCGGGCACGGTCGTCGCGCTCGGCGCCGACGTCGACGGTCTCGCCGTCGGCGACCTCGTGGTGGGGGCGGGCAGCGAGACGCTCGCGGAATTCGTCGTCATGAAGGCCGACCGGCTCACGACGCTGCCGGCCGGGCTCGACCCGGTCGTCGCGGCGACCCTCCCGGTCGCGGGGAACACCGCCGTCACCATCCTCGACGCCTGCCGGGTCGGCCAGGGATCGAAGGTGCTGCTCGTCGGGGCCGGAGGCGGGGTCGGCACCCTCACCGCCGCGCTCGCCGTCGAGCGCGGTGCGGACGTGTGGGCGACCTGCGGGTCGCGGGCCGAGCAGGTGCTCCGCGACCTCGGCGTCGCGCACACCGTCGACTACCGCACGCACGACGTCGCCACCCTTCCCGCGGGCGCTTTCGACGCCGTCGTCGACATCGCCGGCGAACCCCCGCTCGAGGTGCTTCGAGACCGCCTCCGCGAAGGCGGCACGGTCGCCCTCGTCGGCGGCCACGGACACCCCTTCTGGGGCCCGTTCCCCCGCATCATCCGCGCGCTTCTTCTCAGCCGGCGTGCGCGGCGCTTCCGCTCGGTCACCGCGGTCACGAAGACGCCGGTGACCGCCGAGCTCGTGCGGATGGCGGCGGCCGGCGTCCTGCGTCCGGTGATCGAGAGGACCTTTCCGCTGAGCGACGCCGGAGCGGCGATCGCCCACGTCGATGCCGGGCACACGGTGGGCAAGGTCGTGGTCGTCGCGGACTGAGAGCGCGGCGTCACAGGTGGCCGGAAGGGTGCCGTGGCACAATGGTCCCGGCGTGCCCGGGTCGACGGCTTCGAAGCCCCGCCGGGCCTCTGGACAGCGTCCGCCGCACCTTCGCAAGGAGACCGATGTCCACTCAGAACACCGCGCCGACCGTCGAGGCCACCACCGCCGCCGCGAGCCCCACAGCGCGCATCGCGCAGCACCGCCGTTACCTCATGTGCCGGCCCGAGTTCTTCACCGTCAGCTACACGATCAATCCGTGGATGGAGCCGGCGAACCCCACCGACACCGCCAAGGCCGTCCGGCAGTGGCAGGCGCTCTACGACGCCTACCTCGAGCTCGGGCACGATGTGGAGCTCATCGACCCCATCGACGGGCTGCCGGACATGGTCTACACCGCCAACGGCGGGTTCCTGATCGACGGCATCGCCTACGGCGCGAAGTTCCGCTTCGACGAGCGCGTACCCGAGGGCCCGGCGTTCATGGACTGGTTCCGCGACAACGGCTACGACGTCGTCGTGCCCCGCGAGGTCAACGAGGGCGAAGGCGACTTCCTCCTCGTCGGCGACACGATCCTCGCCGGTACGGGATTCCGCTCGACCGGTGACAGTCACCGCGAGGTGGGGGAGGTCTTCGGCAAGGAGGTCGTCTCGCTGAACCTCATCGACCCGCGGTTCTACCATCTCGACACCGCCATCGCGGTGCTCGATCCGGTGCAGGGGCCGGGCGGGGTCGAACGGGCGAACATCGCCTACCTCGAGCACGCGTTCGACGAGCGCGGCCAGGCGATCCTCGCCGAGCGCTACCCCGACGCGATCCGGGTGTCGGATGAGGACGGCGCGGTCTTCGGGCTGAATTCCTCCAGCGACGGCTACAACGTCATCATCTCACCGCGGGCGACCGGTTTCGAGGCGCAGCTGCGCGAACGCGGGTACAACCCGATCCTGATCGATCTGTCCGAGCTCCTCCTCGGCGGCGGCGGGATCAAGTGCTGCACCCTGGAGCTCCGCCGCGAGACGGAGGGATCGTGAGCATCTCCGAGCTCCCGACCGACACCGCGACGCTGCGGGTGATCGACGCCGAGGAGCAGCACCTCGCGCACAACTACCACCCGCTTCCCGTGGTGGTGTCGCGCGGCGCAGGCGCGTGGGTCACCGACGTCGAGGGCAAGCGCTACCTCGACCTCCTCTCGGCGTACTCGGCGCTGAACTTCGGCCACGGTCATCCCGCCATCGTCGCCGCCGCGCAGGAGCAGCTCGGCCGCCTCACCCTGACCAGCCGTGCCTATCACAGCGACCGACTGGGCGAGTTCGCCGCTGCGCTCGCCGAGCTCTGCGGCAAAGATCTCGTCCTGCCGATGAACACCGGCGCCGAGGCCGTCGAGACCGGCATCAAGGTCGCACGCGCGTGGGGGTACCGCGTGAAGGGCATCGCCCCGGATGCCGCGACGATCGTCGTCGCACACGGGAACTTCCACGGGCGCACCACCACGATCGTCGGGTTCAGCGACGACCCGGTCTCGCACGACGCCTTCGGCCCCTATGGCGGCGGGTTCGTGCAGGTCGCCTACGGCGACGCCGCCGCGATCGAGGCCGCGATCGGCGAGAACACCGCGGCGGTGCTCATCGAACCGATCCAGGGCGAGGCGGGGGTCATCATCCCGCCCGAAGGGTACCTCCGCGCGGTGAGGGAGATCTGCACCCGGCGCGGCGTGCTCTTCATCGCCGACGAGATCCAGTCGGGCCTCGGCCGGGTGGGCACGACGTTCGCGTGCGACCGCGAAGACGTCGTACCCGACGTCTACCTGCTCGGGAAGGCCCTGGGCGGCGGCATCTTGCCGGTCTCGGCCGTCGTCGCCGACCGAGACATCCTGGGCGTCATCCGTCCTGGCGAGCACGGGTCGACCTTCGGCGGCAATCCGCTCGCCGCCGCCGTCGGCACGCGCGTGGTCGAGATGCTGCAGACGGGTGAGTTCCAGAAGCGCGCGGCCGCCCTCGGCGAGCACCTCGAGGCGAAGCTCAACGAGCTCGTGGGGCACGGTGTCACCCAGGTGCGCATCGCGGGGCTCTGGGCCGGGATCGACATCGATCCCGCCGTCGGCACCGGCCGTGAGGTCGCCGAGCGCCTCCTCGCTCGCGGCGTGCTAGCGAAGGACACGCACGGGCAGACGCTTCGGATCGCGCCGCCCCTGGTCATCCGCGCCACCGAGCTGGACTGGGCGGTCGAGCAGCTGAAGCTCGTCCTGGCGGGCTGAGGTCAGATGACGCAGGAATCGCTGCAGGAGCCGTCCGGAGACGGATCACGGTCGCTGATCGACCGGGCCTTCACGATTCTCGGCACCTTCTACGGCGGCCGCGTCCGGCAGTCGCTCTCGGACATCAGTCGCCGCAGCGGACTGCCGATCGCGACCTGCCACCGCATCGTGGGCCGCCTGACCGAATGGGGAGCGCTCGAGCGCGACACCGACGGGAACTACAACATCGGGTTGCGACTCTGGGAGGTCGCCTCGCTCGCCCCGCGGTCGGTGGGGTTGCAGCGACTGGCCCGACCGTACATGCAGGATCTGTACGAGACCACCGGCTACGCCTCGCATCTCGCGATCCGCGAGGGGTTGGAGCTGGTGTCCATCGAGCGGTTCCAGAGCCCGCGGCGTCAGGTGCGGCGACCCCAGGTCGGGAAGCGATACCCGCTGCACGCCACCGCGATCGGGCTTGTTCTGCTCGCGAACGCTCCTGATGAGGTGCGCGCGCAAGTGCTCGCCGGCGAACTCGAGGCCTTCACGCCGCGCACCTTCACCGACCCCGTCGTTCTGGACCGCCTGCTGGATGACATCCGCCACACCGGCTACGCGGTCAGCGACCGGCAGGTCGACGACGTCCACATCGGTGTGGCCGCGCCGGTCCGCGGCGCAGACAAGACCGTGGTCGCCGCCGTTTCGCTCGCCCTGACCGAGCAGGACGTCGACGGCAAGAACATGATCCATCTGGTGCGGCTCACCGCGGCATCCATCTCGCGCGCACTCGACAACGCCGGATTCGGACGCGCCGAAAGCTGAGCGGCCTCAGCGGGTGAAGGCGCTCAATCCCGTGATCGCCCGGCCGACGATCAGCGAGTTGATCTCGTGGGTGCCCTCGAACGTGTACAGCGCCTCGGCGTCTGCGAAGTAGCGCGCGACGTCCGAGTCCACCCGGATCCCCTCGGCACCGCACACCTCGCGCGCCAGGGCGACGGTCTCGCGCGCGCGGTCGGCCGCCCACGTCTTCGTCAGCGCGGAGTGGAGCTCTTCCGCCGTGCCCGCGTCGCGCAGCGCGGTGAGCCGGACCGCCATCGCGAGCGTCGCCGTGGCGTTGCCGAGCATGCGCGCGAGCTTCTCCTGCACCAGCTGGAACCCCGCGATCGGGCGTCCGAACTGCTCGCGGGAGAGGGTGTACCGCAGAGCCGCCTCGTAGGCGCCTGCCTGCAGACCCGCGGCGTTCCACCCCGCGACGTAGCGCAGATCGGCGAGGATCGCTGCGATGTCACGAAACGAATCGATGCGCCCGAGTCGGTCCGACTCCGCGACGCGGACGTCATCGAGCACGATGTCGGCGTTGCGCACCATCCGCAGCGCGATCTTGCCGCGGATGTCCTCGAGCGAGACACCGTCGGCGTCACGGGGGACGACGAACGCCTTCGCGTTCCCGTCCGCGCTGTCGCGCGCGACGACGACGAAGACGTCCGACAGCGCGGCATTGCCGATCCAGCGCTTGCGGCCGGTGATCCGCCATCCGTCGCCGTCGCGGACCGCGGTGGTGGTCAGGCTCCCCGCGACGTCCGAGCCGTGACCGGGCTCGGTGAGCGCGAAGCAGCCGGTGAACGCGAAGGAGGGGATGTGCGGATCCCAGCGGGCGACCTGCTCGGCCGATCCGCCCTTGCGGATGAGGGTTCGGAACATCGCGACCTGACCGCCGTAGAGCGTTCCGATCGACATGTCGAAGCGGGCCAGCTCGAAGTGCCGGAATCCGAGATAAAGGGCGCGCGGCAGGTCTCCGCCGTCGAGCAGTGCGGGGTCGTCCTCGAGCCGCAGCGCAGCCAGGTCTGCGCGCAGATGCGCCGGGCATTCACCGTGCTCCCACCACTGCGCCAGCTGAGGACGAGCACGCTCCTCGAGCAGGGCGCGCAGGTTCGCGAGCTTCGCCGATTCGGCGTCGGTGAGCAGTCCGGTGTAGCCGAAGAGGTCGGTCGGGGCGGTCATCAGGGCTCCAGCCCGAGCAGGCGGACGGCGTTGTCCTTGAGGATCATCCGCTGCACGTCGTCCGGGTACTCCAGCAGCGCGAAGTCCTTCAGCCACCGGTCGGGGGTCAGCGCGGGCAGGTCCGAGCCGAACAGCATCTTGTGCTTCAGGTAGGTCCGCGCCGCGCGGACCAGGGCGGGGGAGAAGTACTTCGGTGACCACCCCGACAGGTCGATCCACGTGTTCGCCTTGTGCGTGGCGATCGAGAGCGCCTCGTCCTGCCAGGGGACGCTCGGGTGGGCCATGATGATCTGCAGATGCGGATGCCTGGCGGCGACGTCGTCCAGCAGCATCGGGTTCGACAGCGACAGCCGAAACCCCCACCCGCCCGGCGTTCCCGCCCCCGCCCCGGTCTGACCGGTGTGGACGATGATCGGCACCTGCAGTTCCTCGATCGCCGCCCACAGAGGGGTGAACTCCTCCGCCGACGGATCGAAGGCCTGCACCGACGGGTGGAACTTGAACCCGCGGACGCCCAGTTCCTGCACCTGGCGTCGTGCTTCGTCGACGGCAGCCGCGCCCTGCAGCGGATCGACGCTGCCGAAGGCGATCAGCACATCCGCGTTGCGCCGCGCCCCGGCAGCGAGGTCGTCGATGCTGTTGGGTGCGTGACCGAGGTTCGTCGTCGCGTCGACAGTGAACACGACCGCGGCCATTCCCCGTTCGCGGTAGTACGTCGCCGTCTGATCGACCGTGCGGGGCTTCTCGCTGCTGCCGAAGTACGCCGCCATCGCCTCGGTCAGGGCACGCGGCGAGGCGGTGCGACCGCTGTCGTCGATCTGCACGTGGACGTGGACATCGATGGCCGTCACGGCGGCGATGTCGATTCCCGGGCCGGTGCTCATCGAACGACCTCCTCCGCTGCCCGCCCCGCCAGCTCGCGGGCGGCATCCTCCTTCACGCGGGCGAGCTCGATCTTGCCGGTCGCTGACCGGCCGAGGCTGTCGCGGACGAAGAAGTGGCGCGGCTTCTTGAAACCGGCCAGGTGCGCCTCGAGGTGCACCACGAGGGCCGCGGTATCGATCGTCTCACCGGGCACCGGCGCGATCATCGCGCACACCGACTCGCCGAAGCGCGTGTCGGGAAGACCGAAGACGATCGCATCGTCGACGCTCGGGTGCGCCAGCAGCACGTCTTCGACCTCGGCCGGGAACACCTTCTCGCCGCCGGTGTTCACGACCGCGCTCAGTCTGCCGAGCAGCTCGATCGATCCGTCGCCTCGCGAACGCGCCCAGTCGCCCGGCATCACGTATCGCCGGCCGTTGATGACGGGGAACGAGCGGGCCGTCTTCTCGGGGTCGCCGTAGTAGCCCGACGGGAGCACGCCGCGGAAGGCCAGGATGCCGAGGGCGCCGGCGACGGGCGCCACTTCGTTGAGGTGGGGATCCAGCAGGACCGTCTCGGGCGTGGTCACGAACCTGGCCGGCAGGTCTTCGGCGCGATGGGTGACACCGAATGCGAAGGGACCCCCCTCGCTGGAGGCGAGGAGGTCGACGATCATGACGTCACCCTGCGCATGCAGTCGGCGTTTCACGTCGTCGCTGAACCGCATGCCCGAGCTGAGGACCGACCTGAGGTCGGCCAGATGCCGGCCGCTGCGCTCGATCGCCTCGACGAAGGGCAGCGCCACGGCATCCCCCGCCACGATGATCCGAGTCACCCGGTTCGCTCGGGCCAGCCGCAGCGCTTCGTCGACGTCGAGGCGCGCCCCGCTCTGCAGCACGACCGTGCCGCCGAGGGCGAGCGTGCCCATGGTCGTCGACTGGGCCGTGCCGTGCAGCAGCGGCGGCAGCGGCAGAGTCACCACGCGCGGGGTCGCCGGGTCGACGGCGATGCGCACCGCCTGCGCCAGATCCTCGGGCGGCTCGAGTCCCACGATGCCCCACGTCGACTGTCGGCGGGCGTGGAGCAGGGTGTCGACGTCCCACACCACCGCTTTGGGTGCCCCCGTGGTCCCGCCGGTGTACAGGCGCATATCGGCGCCGGTCGGCGCACGCTCGGGCATCGCGCCGCCCTCGCGGACGATATCGGTCCACGAGGCGGCGCCGTCGATCGCCGGACCGCCGTCATCGACCGAGATCACCGGCACGGGCTGATCCAGGCCCGCGTTCGCCTCGCGCACCACGTGACCCAGTGAGGTCGGTGCGAGCAGGACGCGTGCGTCGCAGTCCTGCAGCAGGGCGCGCACTTCGCCGGCGCGGTAGCGGTAGTTGATGGCCACCGGCGCGACGCCGATGGACAGGCACGCCCACAGGAACGTCAGGTACTCGGCGCGGTTGTACAGCAGCATCGCCGCCGCGTCGCCGACCACGAGTCCACGCTCCTGCAGGTGGCGAGCGAGGGCACCGGCCTCGGCGGCGAAGCGCGCGTACGACATCTCCCCGTCCGAGGTGATGATCGCCGGCCGCTCCGGATCGGCGCGCGCGATGCCCTGCCAGAGATCGCTGTAGTGCACCGCGATCACGATGCGGGCTGCTCTCTGACCGGAGGGCCGCTCGGTTGCGCGAGAGGAGCGAACCGGGCGCGCCACACCTCGTCGATCCCCGCGGCGTCCCACCCGCCGGCCGCGTAGGCCGCGTCGAGCGGGGCGGGGTGCGCGTACAGGGTGAGCTTGTCGCCGCCGATGCCGATCGCCTGCCCGGTCACGCCCTGCGACGCCTCCGATGCGAGCCACACGATGAGCGGTGCGACGTCCTCGGGAGTCCCGAGTGCGTTGTCGCGGCGGAACCGTTCGGGTATCGGAACGCCGGCCAAGTAGTCCTGATAGACCTCCGCGTAGGCGGGGATCGTGGCGGTCATCGGCGACAGCGCCGTCGGGATGACGGCGTTCGCGGTGATCTCTGCGCGCGCGAGCTCCAGAGCCCAGGTGCGCGCCATCGCGACGAGCCCGGCCTTCACCGCGGCGTAGTTCGTCTGCCCGAAGCTGCCGAACTGCCCCGCGGGTGAACCGATGAGGATAATCCTGCCCCCCTCGCCCTGCTCCCTCATGAACGACGCCGCGGCCCGTCCGCAGGTGAAGGATCCGCGAAGGTGCGTGTCGACGACGAGGTCGAAGTCCGCGTCATCCATCTTCCACAGCACACGATCGCGCAGGACCCCCGCGTTCGCGACGAGGACGTCCAGACGCCCGAAGTTCTCGCGAGCGGATGTCACGAGCGCGTCCGCGGTCTGCGTCGGACCCACCGCACCGACGGATGCGACGGCACGGCCTCCCGCCGTGACGATCTCCTCGACGACCTCGGTCGCGGCGGCTTCATCGATGTCGTTGACGACGACCGCCGCTCCGGCATCGGCCAGCGCGAGGGCATACGCTCGCCCGAGGCTGCGGCCGGCACCCGTGACGATCGCGACCCGGTCGGTCAGCTTCACCCCGCTCATCGGTAGTGCCTCAGGACGAGCTCCGCCACGACCGCCGGTTTGGTCGCACCCTCCACCTCGAAGGTGAGCAAGAGCGTGGCCTGATACCCGCCGGCGACCTCCGTCACGTCGGCGACCTCGCCGGCCACGCGGATGCGGGCGCCAGCAGGGACAGCCTGGGGGAAACGGATGCGGTTGTAGCCGTACACGATCCCCATCCCCGCCCCGGTCACGCGGTAGATCTCTCGGAGAGGTCGCACGACCATGCTCAGCGTGAGCATGCCGTGGGCGATGCGCCCGCCGTAGGGTGACGCCGCCGCGGCCTCGGCATCCACATGGATGGGATTGTCGTCGCCGGTCAGATCGGCGTAGACGTCGATGTCGTCCTGCGTGATGGCATGCCACGACGACGGCCCGAGCCGTCTTCCGACCGCGTCGGGGAGATCTTCCAAGGTGAAAGCCGTCATTGCTGCTCCTCTGCTGCGCGCGCGGCGCTCATGGTGATGATGGCGCGACCCGTGATCTCGCCACGGGAGAGCGCCCGGTAGGCCTCGTCCGCCTGGTCGAGCGTGTATCGGCGGGAAACGAGATCTGCGGGATCGAAAGAACCGGATGCGGCGAGCGCGGCGACCTGCGGCAGGTCGGTGCGTGTCCGCGCGCCGAACGACCCGATGATCTGCTGCCCCCGGCGCACGAGCGGGGTGATCTCGATCTCGGCGACGGCGGCCCCCGCCGCGATGCCGATCGCCACCATCCGCCCGCCGTCGGCGAGCATCCCCACCGCCTGGGCGAATGTCGCGGGCCGTCCGAGTGCCTCGAAAGCGACGTCCACCCCGCCCGTGAGTTCGCGAACACGCGCCACGGGATCCTCCCTCGCGGCATCCACCACGTCGGTCGCGCCGAGGTCCTTCGCGCGCACGAGCTTCTCCTGCGCGATGTCGATCGCCACGATCCTCTCGGCGCCGGCCGCGCGGGCCATCGGGATCAGGCTCGTCCCGATGCCGCCGACACCGACGATGGCCACGGACATCCCCGGTGCGACCGCGCCGGCCCGGAAGACAGCTCCGTACGAGGTGAGCCCGGAGCAGCCCAGGATGCACGCGGTGTCGAGGTCGAGGTGGTCGTCGAGGCTCGTGAGGGCGGTCAGGGGGACGACGGCGTACTCGGCGAGGCCTCCCATCGAGTACATCGCCAGGAACGAGCCGTCCGGCATCGCCAGCCGGCTCCTGCCGTCGTACAGCGTTCCCTCGAGCCGATTGCGGCGGAAGAATTCGGTGCAGAGGTCGTCGCGGTCGCGCGCGCACTGGGCACACGTGCCGCACGGCATGATGAACCCGGCCGCGACGCGGTCGCCCACCTGCAGCCTGCGCGTATCGGCGGTGCCGGCACCGATGGCCACGATCGATCCGCTCACCTCGTGACCGAGCACCGCCGGCCGCGGAAAGCGCACCTCGCCTTTCATGACGTGCAGGTCGGTGTGACAGACGCCGCACGCGCTCACGCGGAGGAGGGCCTCGCCCGGTCCGGGAACAGGGGTGGCGATCTCGCGCACCTCCAGTCGGTCCTCCGCCAGGATCGCCGCCCGCATCGTCGCGGGAGGGGGAGTGGGCACGGGTCCTCCTCAGGTCGGCTTCAGGTCGTCGCCCCATCCTGGCCAGGGCGCCCCGCACAGGGCACGCACTCTTCCGCACAGCGAAAACGAGGGTGCAGCCCGATGCGGCCGCCGTGCCATCCTGTCGACGTTCCGACCGAGACGCACCGAGGGAGATCGCGATGGCACAGCTGGAAGCGCTGCTGGACCCGACAGGGATGGAGGCGGGCGCAGCCGACACCACGCTGTCGCCGCGACCGGTCAGCCTCAGGGGGCTCACGATCGGCCTCCTCGACAACACCAAACCCAACTCCACCCTGCTGCTCGAGACGATCGCCGCGCAGCTGCAGGAGCAGCACGGCGCCGGCGAGGCGCGGCTGTACACGAAGGACTACTTCGGAACGCCCGTGAAGCAGACGCTGCTCGAGGAGATCGTCCGCGAGTGCGACGTCGTCATCACCGCCGTCGGAGACTGCGGATCCTGCAGCGCGGCCACGGTCGCAGACGGGATCATGTTCGAGCGCGCGGGCGTGCCGACCGTCAGCATCACCTCCGACTCGTTCCTGATGTCGGGTCAGGCGATGGCGTCGGTCCAAGGCTTCCCGGGGTTCGACTTCTACGCGGTGAAGCACCCGATGGCGAGTCTGACAGCCGACGAGGTCCACGAGCGCGCGATGACCGCGATGCCCGAGGTGTTGAGGATCCTCGGAGTGGAGGAGGGACGATGAGTTCGCCGACGACCATGGATGACACCACGACCGCCGAGGCCGACGCGCTGCGAGAGATCGTCGAGCACTACTTCGACAAGGAGTGGACCGACGGCCTCCCCGTCGTTCCCGTGACCGAGACGCTGCTGGCGGAGTTCCTCGCCACCGTCGCGCGCGACCCCGACGAGGTGCTCTTCTCCATCACCCATCTGAACCGTCATCTGACGGTGCGGCTGGCGGCGATCAACGCGGCGATGGCGGGGTGCCGCAGCGAATACTTCCCCGTCGTGGTGGCCGCGTGGGAGGCCATCGCGAAAGAGCCGCACCCCGCGCGGGGGATCTGGCAGTCCACGACCGGCACGGCGCCGCTTCTCGTGGTCAACGGCCCCGTGCGCGAGCGGATCGGGCTCAACAGCACCGGCAACATCTTCGGCTCCGGCTTCCGTGCGAACGCCACCATCGGACGTGCCATCCGCCTGGGCTGCATCAACGTCTTCGGACTGCACCCGCACAAGCTCGACCAGGCGACGCAGGGCACTCCGGCGAAATACTCGGCGTGCATCGCCGAGAACGAGGAGCAGAGCCCGTGGCCGGCGCTTCACACCGAGCATGGCTTCGAAGCCTCCGACGACGTCGTGACGGCGTTCGTGATCCGCTCGGTCATCCACATCGAGGCGCGGCACACGCAGTCGCCCGAACAGCTCGCGCGAGATCTCACGGACACGATCGTCCGCACCGGAGCGTTGATCCACGAGTACACCAGCGCGCTGCTGGTGCTCACGCCCGAGCACGCGGACGTGTTCGCATCGGCCGGCTGGAGCAAGGACGACCTGCGGTCCTTCGTGTACGAGAACGCGGTGCGCAAGCGCGAAGACCTCGTCGCGGTCGGCAAGGACGCGCTGTCGCACAAGACGCGCTGGCGTCTGGCGGCGACGCATCCCGACTCCATGCCCGACTCCGCCAGCCAGACGGACGCGCCCGATAAGGTCCGGGCGCTGAGCAACCCCACCTCGATCCAGATCATGGTCGCCGGGGCCGACAATGCGGGGGTGTCGGCCGTCGTCGAGATCTTCACGCTCAACCCGCCCCGTGTGCACCCGTACTCGCATCAGCAGATCGGAGCGACAGCATGACCGAACCCACGAAGCCGCAGACGGTCGATGAAGCGCTGCGGCAGTTCACCGACATGATGGCCGCCGACGGCTACGTCCTCAGCTGGGAGCCGTCGGACCCGCAGCGGATCGTGGTGCGGATCGATGCGACCGAAGGCGCGTGCGCCGACTGCCTCGTGCCGGCCAACGTCATGGAGGCGATCATGGCCAAGGCGCTGGAGCCCACCCCCTACGCCCTCGACCACGTCATCCTGCCCGCAGACGCCGCGCACTAGGCGAGCCCATGCGTCTCACCGACGATGAGAAGCGGATGCGCGACGGCGCTGAGGGCGAGGCCGTCGCCGCAGCGATGGACCTGCTGGTGCGCTACGGCGACGCGCTCGGCGCCGAGCGGCTCGTGGAGACCCGCAACGTCGCGGGCACGATGACCCAGCCGTCCCCGGCGAAGGCGAAACTCGTCGAGGAGGGCGGGTGGGCGAAGGCCTACGCGGTGATCAACCTCGACTGCGATCGAGACATCGAGATTCCGCGCATGAAGGTGCCGACCTGCCAGCTCCAGCACGGATTCGCCGGTGACGCCGCGGGGCTCACGCACTATGCCGACTCCTCCATCCGCCTGCAGGACGACGCCGAGTCGTACTTCAGCGACCGCGGCGTCAACATCCTCGCCACCTGCACCCCTTACCAGGTCGGCAACCTGCCCGTTCGCGGAGAGCACTGCGCCTGGATGGAGTCCTCGGCGGTGGTGTACTGCAATTCGGTCCTCGGGGCGCGCACGAACTGCGAGGGCGCATCGTCGACCGGTGCGGCTGCCCTCACCGGCAAGATCCCCTACTGGGGCAATCACCTCCCGGAGAACCCTCACGCCACTCATCTCGTCCGTGCCGACGTCACCGTGGACGGTTTCCAGGAATGGGGGATGCTCGGCTACTTCGTGGGAGAACTGGTGCAGGAGGCGCGGCCTGCGGTCGTGGGGAAGCTGGGCCAGCCCGACCTGGCCGACCTGAAGCACTTCGGCGCCGCGACCGCCACCTCCGGAGGGGTGGAGCTCTACCACCTGCCGGGCATCACTCCGGAGGCACCGACGCTCGAGGCCGCCTTCGGCGGAGCCCGCATCACGGAACCGGTCTCGTACGGTGCCCGCGAACGAGCCGCGGTCTACGACGCGCTCAACAGCCGCGGGACGAGCCGCGACGTCGACTTCGTGCTCCTGGGATGCCCGCACGCCTCCTTGGATCAGGTCGCTCAGCTCGCCGCACGGCTGGAGGGTCGCCGCCTGCACGCTGACACCGAGCTGTGGGTCATGATGCCGCGTGCGCTGTCATCCGTCGCCTTCCGCAACGGATACACCCGCACGATCACGGCCGCAGGGGGCCGTGTCCTGACCGACTCCTGCCCGGCGATGTCGCGGGCGGCTCCGCCCGGGACGCGCGTCTTCGCGACCGACTCCGCGAAGCAGGCGCACTATCTGCCGGCGATCCTCGGGATCGAGGCCTGGTTCGGAACGCTGACGGAGTGCGTCGACGCCGCGCTCACCGGGCGCTGGGGAGGCGGGCTGCGGTGATCGAGCTCCGCGGGCGCGGGATCGTGCCCGGCGTCGTCGAGGCGCCCGCGCTGGTCACCCGCGAACCCATCTCGGGCTTCGGTGGAATCGACGTCACCACGGGAACGGTCATCGAGCCGCGGCACGAGCTCTTCGGAGTGTGCTTCACCGGTCGTGTGCTGGTGTTCCCTGGCGCCAAGGGCTCATCCGGCTGGTCGGGCTTCTTCCAGAGCACCCGGCTGATGGGAACCGCGCCGGCCGCGATGGTCTTCGATGTGCTCACCACCAAGGCGGTGCTGGGCGCGATCGTCACGCGCGTACCCACGGTGGTACAGGCGCTTCCCCGCCCCCTGGAGACCATCCGCACAGGTGACTTCGTGCGCGTCGACGGCGAGAGCGGTGTCGTCACGATCCTCGAATCCGCTTCGTCCTCGATGTGATCCACACGGCATTCCATACAATGAAAAGGTCATTGGACGACACGAAAGCGCTCTGCAGACTCGTCACTGCCGCCCGCAATGGCGTGGGCGGATCATCCCGACACAGGAGTCAGAAATGAGCAGAGCAGTGCGTCCCCCGGCCACGTCCCGCAGGCGGATGAACGCCCGCGTCGCCACCGCGCTCCTGGCTGCAGGCGCGCTGGCGCTGACGGCCTGTTCCACGGGAGGAGCCCCCGCGGCATCCGACGGCGACGAGCAGGAGACCGAACTCACGAAGATGCTCGTCGTGACCTTCCTCCCGCTGGAGTCGTTCAGCTTCACGCCGGAGATGTTCGCGTACTCGGGCGGATACTTCGAGAAGCACGGGCTCGACGTCCAGCTGCAGCCGGTGCAGGGCACGGCCGCGGCCATTCAGGCGCTCCTGGGTGGGGCGACCCCGATCACCCGCGCCAGCACGGTGGATGTCTTCCCCGCCATGGAGCAGGGGCAGGAGCTCCGCTCGATCGGGACGATGGCCTACAAGTCGAACCTGCGGGTGGCCTCCACCGTAGACAACTCCATCACCTCCACGTCGGACATGGAGGGTGCCACGATCGGGATGGGCTCGCTCGGCGGGACGAGCGAGAAGATGCTCGATCTGGCGCTCGGCGCGGACGGCGTCCCGCTGGACTCGGTGACCCGGCAGGCCGTGCCGGTGACGGGCGCCACCATGGAGGTGGTCCGCCAGGGGCAGCTCGACGGGTACATCGTGAGCCTGGACACGTCGCTCGCGATCGCGCAGCAGAACGACGATGCGGTCGTCGATCCCGCGGGTCTGACCGACGCTCCCGACATCCAGACCTGGATCACCACCGCCGACAATCTCGAGGATCCCGAACTCGTCGAAGACCTCGAGGCGTTCCTCGCCGCGATCGACGAGGCAGTGCAGGACGTCATCGACGACGCACCCAACGACTTCGAGAACGTGCTGCAGACGCTGCGTGAGAGCGGCGACTGGTCGTTCCCGGCGCTGGAGGACGACCAGGTCGCCGTCGAGGCCCTGAAGATCTACACCACCGAGACGTGGGTCAACGAGGCCGCCGACGTCCGCCTTCTGGAGAACGACATGGAGGCGTGGCAGACCACGTACGACACCTACGTCGATGCCGGACTCCTGCAGGGCGGCAAGGACCCGCAGGAGTGGATCACGAACGACTACGTGCCCGGCGACTGAAACGATGGTGACCCCGCCCGCTTCCCGGGCGGGGTCACCACTCTCCCCCGATCATCACGACGACACAGGAGGCCGACGATGGCCAGCGAGACCGTCGCATCCGTTCTTCCCCCCACCACCGAGGTCGACAGACCCAGGCTCAAGATCCAGGGCATCGGCCGCGACTTCCACACCAAGTCCGGCGTCACGCACGCGGTATCGGGAATCGACCTCGATATCCAGCGGGGCGAATTCGTCGCGCTCATCGGACGTTCCGGTTGCGGCAAGACGACCCTCCTGCGCATGATCGGCGGGCTTCTCGCCCCCAGCGCCGGAACGATCGAGGTCGACGGCAAGCCGCTGTGGAAGGGCAGCCGCGTCGATCCGACGGCGATCACCAAGCTCGGATTCGTCTTCCAGGAGAGCAACCTCTTCCCCTGGTTCTCGGTCCTGGACAACATCGCCCTTCCCCTGAAGCTCCGCGGAGTGGGCAAACGGGAGCGACGTGAACGCGCGCAGGAGCTGGCCGCGCTCGTCGGGCTCGCGGGGTTCGAGAAGTCCTACCCCCGCGAGCTCTCCGGTGGTATGCGTCAACGTGCCGCCATCGCCCGCGCATTGAGCACCCGCCCCGACCTCCTGCTCATGGACGAGCCGTTCGGCGCTCTCGACGCGCTGACCCGGGAGCGGATGAATCTCGAGTTGCAGCGCATCGTGCTGGAGACGAACTCGACGGTGGTCTTCGTCACGCACGACATCCCCGAGGCGGTCTTCCTCGCGGATCGGGTGGTCCACATGACGCCGCGGCCGGGTCGGATCCGTCAGATCCTCCCCGTCGACACGCCCAAGCCCCGCACGATCGATCTGCAGACCACCCCCGAATTCAACGACATCGTCCGCGCGCTGCGCCAGGACCTCGACGAGGAGCACTGAGATGTCCCAGACGACCCGGACACATGAGCCGACCAGCGCCCCCGGCGCCCGCACGACGGTCGATGATGCGCCGACGACGCCCGTCGCGGTGCAGCGCCGGCAGCCGCAGGGACGGATGCTGAAGATCCTGCCGTGGATCGTCACCCCGTCGTTGGTGATCCTGATCATCGTGGCCTGGCAGCTCTACGTCACCCTCGGTGATGTGAACCCGTTCGTCTTCCCCCCACCGGCCGCGGTCGGGCAGGCGTTCGTCGTTCTCGTCACCGATCCCGCGACGTGGGCGGAGCTCGGCATCACCGTGAGCGAGATCCTCATCGGATTCGCCGTGGCGGTCATCCTCGGCGTCATCGTCGGCGTGGTGCTCGGAAAGCTCCCCTGGCTCGAACTGAGCATCCGTCCCCTCATCGTCATCTCGCAGGTCGCACCGAAGGTGGCGTTCATCCCGCTGTTCGTCATCTGGTTCGGGTTCGGGATGACCTCGAAGATCGTGCTCGCTGCGCTTCTGGCCTTCTTCCCCGTCATGCTGAACGTGCTCCTGGGCGTTCGGTCCGTGGAGCAGGGCCAGCGCGAGGTGATGAGCAGCCTGAACGCGTCGCGCGCCCAGACGTTCACCCAGCTCGAGCTGCGGAGCCTCCAGCCCTACCTCTTCGCCGGCATGGAGGTCGGCATCGTGCTGGCCACGACCGGAGCCATCGTGGGCGAGTACCTGGGAGGAAGCGAAGGGCTCGGTGCGATGGTGGTGAGAGCGATGAACTCCCTCGATGCTGCGAGGACGTTCGCCCTCATTCTGCTGCTGGCGCTGATCGGTCTGGTGCTCTATCTCATCGTGAATGAGGCCAAGCGGTTCTTCATCCCGTGGCACGAGTCGGTGTACGGGCTGCGCTCGGAGACGTGAGCCTCGAGCTGCGCGCGCCCCGGTCTTTAGGATGAGAGCGGGGCGCGCGAGCGCGAGACGACGCGGGTGGGAGAACGGTGGCCGAAGAACGATCACGCGACCGTATCCAGAGCATCGAGCGTGCGGTCGCGGTGCTGCGGGCCTTCGGCGGCCATGACGCCGCGCTCAGCGTGAGCGGTGTGGCCGACAGGGTCGGGCTGCCGCGCCCGGTGGTGCGACGCATCCTGCTGACCTTCGAGCACCTCGGTTACGTCCGCGTGCAGAACGGCAGGTGGAGTCTGACCGCGCGCATCCTGGAACTGGGTGCCGGCTACTTCGCGTCATCGTCGCTGCCGGAGATCGCCCACCCCGTCATGAGCGACGTCGTGGCCCGGACGGGTGAGACGTGCAGCCTCGGGGTGCTCGACGGCTACGACGTCATCCACGTCGCGCGTGTGGAAGAGAGGCGTCCGTTGCCGGACGCGGTGCGCATCGGCATGCGGCTGCCAGCCCACGCCACGGCGGTGGGCCGGGTCCTCCTCGCCAGCCTCGATCCGGTGTCGCGGGAGCATTACCTCGACGGTCAGCCCCGCGAGCGCTTCACGCCACGGACGATCGTCGAGGCCGCGCACCTGCGGGCGCACCTCGAAGAGGTACGCCGTCGGGGGTACGATCTGTCGCTCGAGGAACTCCATCCCGGCATGATCGCTGCGGCCGTGCCTGTGGTCGTCGACGACGTCGCGGTGGCGGCGCTCACCGTGTCTTCGACGACGGTGAGGTCGGATGCCGCGACCCTCACCGCGGAGATCGTGCCGGTGCTGCGTGAGGCGGCGGCGCGGATCGCCGCGCGTCACCGCGCCGCGAACCCCCACCTCTTCCGCTCCGGTCAGGCCGGCGTCGGAACCGCCATCGAGGCGGACGGCAGCTCGGTGCCCAGGTAGACACCGGCGGAGACGAGCCGCTGCTGCAGGAGGCCGACGTCGACGCGCGCGACGTCGCTGTCCGAAGCGAGCGCAAGATCGGCGGCCGTGCCGGCTGCCTGCCCCATGACGAAGCACGGACCCGTGACCCGGCCGGAGGATTGGCCACGCTGGGTCATCGATGCGCACCTGCCGGCGACCAGGAGATTCGGCACACCCTGCGGCACCAGCATGCGGTAGGGCAGCTGGTTGAAGCCCCGGCTCGCGCTGTCGGCGAAGCGGAACTCGACGTCGCCCGCGACGTGCGCCTCGACCGGCCACCCGTTCACGCCGATCGTGTCGTCGAAGTCCGCGCAGCCGAGGATGTCCTCCTCCGTAAGGCTGTAGGAGCCGATGATCCGCCTCGTCTCGCGGATGCCGATCTGCGGCGCGATGTCGACCACGTACGACTCTTCGAACCCCGGTGTGCGCTCGCGGATGAAGGCGAACGTGTGCTTCACCTGCTGCCGCCCCTGCAGTTCCCCATGGGTCAGCTGCTTCACGTCGGTGCCGTCGACGGCGCTCCCGTCGTCATTGCTGAGCTGCGTGAGGTTGGAGCGCCACTCGATCGGATGACGCTGCGGCCTCACGATCGGCTTCTTGCGCGGGAACCGGTGCGTTCCCGCCTCCTCGGCCTCTTCCATGATCCGTCGGATCGTCTTCCACGCGGGCCCCGCCGCGACCGGGTCGACGCCGTTGATCCGGAACATCAGCGAGGGGTAGAGCAGATGCTCGGACCGTTCCACGGGAGCGCCGGCCCACACGGCGAGATCGGCATCACCCGATCCGTCGACGAAGATGCGTCCGCGGACCGCCTGGCGGCCGGACTTCGACTCGATGATGACCGCATCGATCCGGTCGCCGTCCATCACCGCCCCCACGGCCGTGGCGTGGAAGAGCAGGTCGACGCCGGAGGCGCCGATCAGCTCGTCGGCGGCGATCTTGTACGCCGAGATGTCGAAGGCCTGCGCCATGATGCGGTTGTCGACGCTCAGGTGAGGAGGGTTGAGCCCGTCGAGCGCTTCGAGGCGATCGAGCAACTCGTCGGTCAGTCCGCGGATCACCCGTACGTCGTCGCCGTACACCCGGGCGTGCAGCCCGCAGAACGTGCTGAGGCCGCCCATCGTCCCCGCGCCGCCGAGGAAGCCGTACCGTTCGATCAGGAGCGTGGACCGCCCTGCGCGTCCGGCCGCGGCTGCGGCGAAAAGACCGGCGGGCCCGCCCCCGACCACCACGACGTCGTACTCGCCGATGACCGGAACATCAGCGGCCGGCACTCGGATGCTGGTGGTGTTCATGCGCTCTCCTCCGTTGTGGGCTCCAGACCGGCGTCGGGCCGGGTCGCGCTGCGGGCGGAATCCCGTCGCGCGCACAGGTCGGCGTTCGGGCGTGCGCAGAGCACCGCGCCGCAGCTGAGCGGCTGCACCAGCTGCTCGTAGTGATCGAGCATTCCGCCGCCCGTGTCGCGATCGAGCGGAGCCCGGTACGGTTCCCTCGCTGCCAGCTCCTCGGCGGGCACGAGGAGGTCGACCCGCCCGTCTGCGAGGTCGATGTCGATGATGTCGTCCTCCTGCACCCGGCCGAGCGGTCCGTCGGCGGCCGCCTCGGGGGAGACCTCTCCGATGGAGATGCCCTGGTTGACGAGGCCGCTGAACTGCCCGTCGGTCACGAGCGCAACGTGCTCGGCCAGGCCGCGGGCGTGGAGGGCGAAGATGAAGGCGGATGTCAGCCCCATTCCGGGCGCGCCGGCGACGCCGATGCCGCGGATGACCGCGACGTCGCCGCGGCGGAGGCGACCGTCGGCGATCGCTGCGATCGCCTCTTCGCGATTGCCGAACACGCGTGCCGGACCTCGGAACCGATGCGGCCCGGGATCGGGCACCGGTCGTTTGGCAACGGCGCCGCCGGGTGCGAGGGTACCCCGCAGGACGGAGATCGCCGGATCCGTGCCGAACGGATCGGCGAGGGACCGGATCACCGTGCCGTCCGCGGCCGGAGCACGGTTCGCGTTCTCGGCGACCGTCGTCCCGGCGACGGTCATCTCGTCGCCCGCCAGAAGCGGAAGCAATTCCCGCAGCACCGTCGCCCCGCCTCCGGCATCTTCGAACTGCTCCACGAGCCACGGGCCGTTCGGTCGCACCGCCGCCAGCAGGGGCGTCTGCCGCCCGAGCGTGCGGAACAGCTCCCACACGTCGACGTCGAGGCCGGATTCGACGGCGATCGCCTGCAGGTGCTTGATGGTGTTCATCGAACCGCCCACGGAGAGCATGGTCCTCACCGCATTCGTGATCGACCCGGCGGTGATGATGTCGCGGGGGCGTACGTCGCGTGCGATCAGGTCGGAGAGCGCGGCTGCGGACGCGCGGACACCCGCCCACATCCGTTCGCTGTTCGCGCGAACGGGCGCGGACCCCGGCATCGCCATGCCGAGCGCCTCGGCGACCATGTGCATCGAGTTCGCCGTCGCCAGACCCGCGCACACCCCCGGTCCGAGGATCGCATCGTCGGCGAGGTCGGCGAGATGGTCGGTCGGCGCGCCGGTGACCGCCGCCTGGGCGGCGAGGAGGAAGACCTCCTCCACATCGGCCTCGCGGCCTTCCGCGAGACCGGAATGCTGATACCCGCAGGGGATGATGACGGTCGGGATGTTCAAGCGGCCCGCCGCCATCAGATGCGCGGGGGTCGTCTTGTCGCACGAGCTCAGACAGATCATCGCGTCGAGCTTCGCGCCCTCGACGGCCGCTTCGATGTCGTCGACGATCAGGTCGCGGCTCGGGAGGATGTAGCGGCCGGCGCGTCCGGCGCTCGTGACGAAGTCCGAGGGGGCGACCGTGCGTATCTCGAACGGAAGAAGTCCGTGGTCGCGCAGTTCGGACTTGAGGACCGGGACGATGTCATCGAGATGCGCGTAACACGCCGCCAGGTCGGACGACGTGTTGACGATCGCCACCTTCGGCTTGGTGAGGTCCGACGCTGCGATGCCGAGCGACCTCCACTGCGCGCGCCGGGCGATCCCGAGCGCAGAAGTGGGCGGCAGGTTGCTTCTCAGCTCGGGCATCGTCGACCTCGTCTCCCTCGGGCGACTCTCGGCCAGACACCGCCCGCCCTGTCAGTGTACGCAATGCGTCTAGAAGACCGCAATGCGTACATTCGGCAGGACGCACCACATCATCGTCACCGGGCGCCACCTGTCGCGACGGGGGACTCGCCCGTCCGCCCGCGGCTCAGAAGACGTCGACGGGGAACTCGTGCCAGCCCGTCGCGCCGTCGGGCACGACACCGGCGACATCGGAGGTCTGCGTCTCGCCGAGAGCGTTGGTGGCGCGGCAGCGCAACACGTGTCGCCCGGTCGTCGCCCGCCACGGCAGGCTCCACTGCACCCACGTGTCATACGAGATGGCCGTGGCGAGGGTCGCCTCTTCCCACGGGCCGTCGTCGACCTGCACCTCCACGCGTGAGACGCCGACGTGCGGCTGCCAGGCGACCCCCGCGATGACGGTGTCGCCCGCGCTCAATCCCTGACCGGGACGCGGCACGTCGATGCGCGACTGGAGCTTGACCGGGCCGCGTTCGGACCATCCGCGGTCGGTCCAGTACGCGGTCGCCCGGTCGAAGCGGGTCACCTCGAGGTCGACGACCCATTTCGTCGCCGAGACGTAGCCGTACAGGCCCGGCACGACCATCCGCACGGGGAACCCGTGTTCCAGGGGCAGGGGCTCGCCGTTCATGCCGACGGCGAGGATGGACCAGCGTTCGGGGTCGGTGAGCGCCTCGAGGGGTGTCGACGCGGTGAAACCGTCGATCGACCGGGACAGCACCATATCGGCGTCCGCCATCGGACGGGCGCGCGCGAGCAGTTCACGGATCGGGTATCCAAGCCACAGCGCGTTGCCGATGAGCGTTCCCCCGACCTCGTTCGACACGCACGACAGCGTGGCGTACCCCTCTTCGAGCGGGAGGGCGACGAGTTCGTCCCAGGTGAGGGTGATCTCGTTCTGCACCATCCCGCGGATGCGCAGCGACCAATCGGCCGGGTCGACCTGCGGCACGACCAGTGCGGTGTCGATCCGGTAGAACGAGTCGTTCGGGGTCACGACGTCGGCCAGTCCCGGGATGTTCAGCTCGGCCCCGCCGGGGACCGGGGGCGCGGCAACAGCCGGGCTCGGCAGGCGCAGCGCCGCGCGGATCGCCGCGACCGCGCGGCTGCTCCCGCTCACGATCGTCGCCCCGAGGACGGCGACGAGCCCGATCGCGGCCGCGCCACCCGTCCAGGCGAGGAATCGCCGACGATCCATCTCCTGCGGGCGGTCGAGGGGAGCATCGGCGGGCGCCGCATCCGTTCGGACGGTGGGCTGCGCGGAGAGCATCCGCATCAGCATCCGCAGGGTGAGGGCCATGGTGGCGCCGGCGATGAGGGAGGGGAGCCACGACAGCGGGCCGGCGTCGGTGCGGGTGAGCGCGACGGCGGCGCCGACGATCCCGAGGGCGACGGCGATCGCCACCCCGACCGGCGGGCGGCGTCGTTCGGCCAGTCCCGCCACGCAGGCCACCGCGAGCAGCACGATGGCGATCCCGGTGAGGAGGGCGACTTTGTCAGCGGTGCCGAACCAGGCGATCGCGGTGTCTTTGGCCCAGGGAGGAGCGGCGTCGATGAGCGCGCCGCCGATGGCGGCGAAGGGGCTGGATGCCGGGGCGATCAGCGCCGCCGAGAGCTCACCGAGGCCGGCGCCCAGAAGCGCCGCGACGGCGCCGCCGGCCGCGGCGAACCATCCGTCCCGGGTCCTCGCGCGGTCGGTCGTCGCCACATTCCCGAGCCTACGGCGCCGCGCACGTGCGGGCTCCGGGTCAGTCATTACCGAAGGCTTACGACCCACAGCCGCCTCTGCGACGATTCCGTCGTTTCGCCGCGGCATCCGGATGCGACAGAGTAGCCGCATGGCGACACGGCGCGCGGAACGCATCCTGACCGTTCGCCGCTCCGACACCGCGGACGCGCCCGCCTTCGACCTGTCGTACGTGCGCTCTGGGCCGCGCGGCGCGACACCGGTGGTCATCCTCCCCGGCGGCCCGGGCCTCGCCTCGGTCCGCCCGTACCGCAGTGTGCGCCGGATCGCGGCGGGCGGCGGCCTGGACGTCATCATGATCGAGCACCGGGGCATCGGCCTCTCCCGCGCCGATCTCGCCGGGGCGCCGCTGCCGCCGTCGGCGATGCGCATCACGTCCGTGCTCGACGACATCGCCGCGGTGCTCGAGCGGGAACGCATCGCACGCGCGGTCGTGGTCGGGTCGTCCTACGGCAGCTACCTGGCATCCGCCTTCGGCGTGCGCCACCCCGACCGTGTCGAGCGGATGCTGCTGGACTCGCCCCTGCAGTCCGCGGCCGACCTCGCGATCGAGCGGGAGCGCGTCCGGCGCGTGTTCTGGGACGCGGGCGACGGGCTCGCCGCGGACGTGCGCGCGCTCGTGGGGCGTGGTGAGGACGAGCGGTCGGTGCTCGACGTGGTCCGAGCGGCGTACGAGCTGGTCGGTCCCGAGCTGGCCGGGGCGCTGGCGCGCCGGCGGGTGCGCCGCGACGCGTCCTTCACCTGGCGAGCACTGTCGACCTACGCCACCCGGGGCGATGACATCGCCCGGATCCCGGGGGTGTACGAATTCGACCTCGCCGGGGTGATCGCCTTCCGCGAGCTCGCGTACGGGGCACCGCTCGACGGTCTGCCGCTGGACCCCGCCGCCACCTACGCGCCGTTGGCGCCACGGTTCCCCGCGTTCGCGGGGGAGCCGTACGACCTCCCCTCGCTCACTCCCGCGTTCGGGTGGCCCCTGGTCGTGATGAGCGGAACGAGAGACCTCCGCACCCCTCCCGCCATCGCCGAGCGGACAACCCGAACAGCACGGGACGCCGTGCTCATCTCGCTCGAGAACGGCCACAGCGCGCTGGACACCCACCCGGTCGCGCTCTTGAACGCCGTCCGTCGCCTCGTGCGGGGCAGGCAGTACCGCCTCCCCGGCGAGGCCGGCCTGCTCGACCGGCTGCCGCGGCGCGGTGCGGGCGCCCGCCTCCCCGACCTGTTCCGCGCGATGTCGCGCGCCGAGGGGCTCCTCGGTCGCTGACCGTCGGGTCAGACCCGTCCGGCGTGCACCGCGTCGAGGGCGGCGGCATCAGCCGAACTCATCCCGTCGATGGGCTCGCCGTTCCACACGATGTCGTCGCCGAGGGCCGCAAGGATGTCTTTGCGGTCACCGTGCTGGATCTTCGCCCCGTGAACGATGGTCGCGGGGCTCCACATCATCGCCAGACTGTCGTGCCAACCGCTTCCGACATCCTTCACGTGAAGCAGATCGTGCAGCGACGTCGGCAGGTGCGAGAGCGGTTCGGCGAAGCAGTCGGCGACCACGGCGAGCGTGATCTCCCGCTCCGCGCCGGGCTCGGCGACCACGGGTTCCTCGACGTCTCCGGTGAGGGCCCGGCCGACGTCGGCGGCATCCAGCAGGATGATGCCGTTGGTGGGTCGGGGGTTGCACTCGATGATGCGCAGTCCGTCGCCGTGGTCGACGAAGTCGAACGACAGTTGACCGGTGAAGCCCGGATCGAGGGAGTCGACGATGCGCTGGGCGTAGCCGAGGGTGTCGGTGCTGTCGACGGCCAGGAAGGCGATCGCCGTGCTGTGCGCCCACTGCTCCGCGGCGACGTATGTCGTGTGGGCGGTCACGCGACCGTCGACGATGATGCTGTACGAGCACACCATCGGTCCATCGACGAAGGGCTGCACGAGCCAGGGCTGCTCGGGGGTGGGGTGGCACTCGTCCACGGGTGTCTTGCCGGCGAGCGGGCCGGTGTTGGTCAAGAGGCCCACGCCGCCACGCGAGAACGCCGCGCGGGCGAAGTACCGGGGGAAGCGGGCGATGGTCTCCACCAGCTCCTCGTCGCTGGTGACCACCACCGTCTCGGGGATCGGCACCCCCGCCTCTTCGGCGAGCCGCTGGAAGCTGGCCTTGTCGTGCAGCCGCGCGAGATCGCCGAACGTCCCCGTGAGCACGCGCACCCCCTCGGGCAGGTCGTTCCGGCGCGCGGCGAGGTAGAAGACCTCCTCGAAGGTCGGGATGACCACGTCGATCTCGTGCGCGGTGACGAAGGCCGACACCTCGGCGATGAAGGCGTCGGTGGCGAACCGCGGCGACGAGGTCACGAGGTGCCCGGCCGCGAAGCGTGAATGGCTCCCCACCGCGCCGCCGTAGGTGTCGCTGGCGTAGACGGTGTGCCCGATGCTCCCGAGCTTGCGGATGAGATCAAGCGCGAAGGTGTTGCGGGAGCTGGTGACGAGGATGCGCATGGCGTCCTTCCGATCGAGGTGCCGCTCAGCCTAGCGAGGTCGGCGTCGGCCGGGTCGAAACACTGCGGCAACACGCCCCCGACTAGGCTCGGGGCATGGGTGACCTGTTCGACGGCTACGGCGCCACGTTGACGCCCCGTCGGTCGCCCGCGGGAATCGCCCCGTTCGACGAGATGTTCGCGGTGTCGCGGAGCGGCTCGGCGGGGGCGGAGTCGCGGGAGGCCTATCGCGAGCTCTATCAGGCCCTGGCGCAGATGACCCAGGAGGAGCTGCGCGGACGCACCGAATCGCTCGCGAGCTCCTACCTCGCGCAGGGCGTCACCTTCGACTTCGCCGGCGAGGAGCGGCCGTTCCCGCTCGACGCCGTGCCGCGCGTCATCACCTTCGACGAGTGGTCGCGCATCGAAGCGGGCGTGAAGCAGCGGGTGCGTGCCCTCGAAGCGTTCCTCGACGACGCGTACGGTCATCAGCACTGCGTGCGCGACGGGGTCCTCCCGGCGCGCCTCATCGCGTCATCCCAGTACTTCTACCGGCAGGCAGCCGGCATCCACAGCGCCAACGGGGTGCGGATCCAGGTCTCGGGGATCGACCTCATCCGCGACGAGAACGGCGAGATGCGCGTACTGGAAGACAACGTGCGTGTGCCCTCGGGCGTCTCGTACGTCATCTCCAACCGCCGCGTGATGGCCCAGACCCTCCCCGAGCTGTTCGTCTCGATGCGGGTGCGGCCGGTCGGCGAGTATCCGAACAAGCTCCTCGCGGCGCTGCGCGCCTCAGCGCCGCCCGGGGTCGAAGAGCCGAACGTCGTGGTGCTGACCCCCGGGGTGTACAACTCGGCGTACTTCGAGCACACCCTTCTCGCGCGCCTCATGGGCGTCGAACTCGTCGAGGGGCGCGACCTGCTCTGCATCGGCGGCAAGGTGTTCATGCGCACGACCCGCGGACCCAAGCGCGTCGACGTCATCTACCGCCGAGTGGACGACGACTTCCTCGACCCGCTGCAGTTCCGCGCGGACTCGATGCTCGGGGCTCCCGGCCTCATGCTCGCCGCACGGCTCGGCAACGTCACGATCGCCAACGCCGTGGGCAACGGAGTCGCCGACGACAAGCTGATCTACACCTACGTGCCCGATCTCATCCGGTACTACCTCGCCGAGGAGCCGATCCTGAAGAACGTCGACACGTGGCGGCTGGAAGACCCGGGCGCCCTCGAAGAGGTGCTCGACCGGCTCGACGAGCTCGTGGTCAAGCCCGTCGACGGGTCGGGCGGAAAAGGCCTGGTCGTGGGGCCTGACGCGTCCCCGGCCGAGCTCGACGCGCTGCGCCATCGCCTCCTCGCCGACCCGCGCGGATGGATCGCGCAGCCGGTGGTCATGCTGTCCACGATCCCGACGCTCGTCGAGGACGGGATGCGCCCGCGCCACGCCGACCTGCGGCCGTTCGCGGTCAACGACGGCGAGGACGTGTGGGTGCTCCCCGGTGGACTCACCCGCGTGGCGCTGCCGGAAGGGCAGCTCGTGGTGAACTCCAGCCAGGGCGGCGGGTCGAAGGACACCTGGATCGTCGGCGGCTCCGCGCCGTCGCACGTCGAGTACGGGCAGGGCGCGGGGCTGGCGGGGCTCGTCGCCGATCAGGCCGCGACGATCACCGCCGCCATCCCGATCATCTACGACGAGCAGGACGAGGTGACCCACTCACCCCAGGACCGCCCGCGCACGCGGACGGAGCAGCAGGAGCAGCAGCAGCAGGCGGGCTCCGACGTTTCGTCCCCCCTTCTTCCGCCGAGAATCCATCTGGGCGCCGAGGATGCGGGTGCGCCCCATGCTCTCGGCGCGCAGATGCACTCTCGCAGGATCGTCGTGGGAGGGGATGACTCGTGCTGAGCCGCATTGCGGAGTCGCTGTTCTGGATCGGGCGGTACATCGAACGGTCCGACGGCACCGCGCGCATCCTCGACGTGCACCTCCAGCTGCTCCTCGAAGACCCGTGGATCGACGAAGACACGGCGTGCCGGTCGCTCCTGAGCGTCATGGGATCCTTCGGGCCCGAGGGCATCGACCGCGTCGGCCGCGACGACGTGCTGCAGCGCCTCGCCGTCGACCGGATGAACCCCGCGAGCATCGCCTACTCGATCTCGGCGGCCCGTGAGAACGCCCGCCGTGCCCGCGAGATCGTCTCCACCGAACTGTGGGAGACCCTCAACACCACCAGCGCCCGGATGCCGCGGCGCCTCCAGCGCGACAAGGTGCACGAGTTCTTCCAGTGGGTGCGCGAGCGCGCCGCGCTCGCGGTGGGCGTCGTGGACTCCTCGACCAGCCGCGACGAGGCCTGGCAGTTCTTCACGCTCGGCCGCAGCATCGAGCGCACCGATATGACCGCGCGCCTTCTCGCGACGAGGTCGCTGACCGAAGCATCCGGACCGTCCTGGACGACCATCCTGCGCTCGTGCGGTGCCTATGAGGCGTACCTGCGCACCTATCGCGGCATGCCTAGCGCGCGCAACGCCGCCGAGTTCCTGCTGCTGGACCGGCTCTTCCCGCGCTCGATCATCTACTCCATCCAGCTCGCAGAGGAATGCATGAGCGCCATCGACCCCCGTGCCGACCGCGTGGGGCACTCCAACACGGTGCTCCGTGCGCTCGGGCGCATCCGCAACGACCTCGAGTACCGGCCGGTCAGCGAGATCCTGAACGAGCTCCCGCATCACATGCAGCGGGTGCAGAAGGTGACGCGCGAGGCGTCGGAGGCGATCAAGTCGCGGTTCTTCCCCACCCAGGCCGAGCCCAGCTGGATCGGGGAGATCTCGTGACCCTTCGACAGGCTCAGGGACCGGTGCGGCGCTCCCGCGGACGGGAGCGCGTCTCATGAAAAGGCTCCGCATCGAGCACTCGACCGGTTTCTCCTACCAGGGCAACGTCTCCGCGTCGTACAACGAGGCGCGGATGCTGCCGGGATCGACCGACAGCCAGTTCGTCCTCAACTCCTCGCTGGAGATCGAGCCGTCGACATCCGTCAATCACTACGTCGACTACTTCGGCACGCGCGTGGCATCGTTCGATGTGCTCTCGCCCCACGCGGCACTGCAGATCACCGCTCGCTCGCTGGTGGAGGTGCGGTCGCGTCCGATCGCCCACACGCCCCTCACGTGGCATGGACTCGGCGATGAGGCGGCGGCCTCGGTGGCGACCATCGAGCAGCTCGGCCAGACCGCACGCACCCGTCCGCACCCCGAGGTGGCCGAGCTCGCCCGATCGATCGCGGCCGAGCACACCCACCCCGGTGAGGCGGCGCACGCGATCTCGATCGCCGTCGGCGACGCGGTGGAGTACATGCACGGGGTC
Organism: Microbacterium sp. AK009; assembly: GCF_013410955.1. Taxonomy (GTDB): domain Bacteria; phylum Actinomycetota; class Actinomycetes; order Actinomycetales; family Microbacteriaceae; genus Microbacterium. The sequence goes on from NZ_JACCCG010000003.1 coordinate 339,569, forward strand.
ACCGGGGTGCACTCCACGGCCAGCGATGCCTGGACGGCGCGCAAGGGCGTCTGCCAGGACATCACCCACATCACCCTCGGCGCCCTTCGCGAGGTGGGGATCCCGGCCCGTTACGTCTCGGGCTACCTGCACCCCCGGCCCGACGCAGAGGTCGGCGTCGCCGTCACGGGCGAGTCGCACGCCTGGGTGGAGTGGTTCGCCGGCGACTGGCACGGCTTCGACCCGACGAACAACATCGAGATCGGCGACCGCCACGTGCTCGTCGGACGTGGCCGTGACTACAACGACGTGCCGCCGCTGCGCGGCGTGTATGCGGGACCGTTCAAGAGCCAGCTCAACGTGAAGGTCACCATCACTCGAGAGATGTGAGGGCGCGTCGCGATCCGATCCGCGGCTCGTGCCGAAAAACCACCGAGGCGGGTTCTGCCTCCTCGTCCACGCGCCGCGGCGCGGGGCGTGACGACGACGACACGGCAGGGTGAACAGATGAGTTTCCGGCGGAGTCTGCGCGAGTTCGAGCTGGCCACGCGGCCGATCCACCCCGAGTCGAAGGCGGCGCTGGAGAAGCGGTGGCGCGAGCTCCCCCCGCATGCCCAGACCGACAACCAGCTGCTCGGACGGTGCGCGGTCGGATGCGAGGGGACCCACGGCGTCTTCCCGAAGTGCAACCTCACGTGCTCGCCGTGCTACCACTCGGCCGACGCGAACAAGGTGCGCATCGACGGCGCGCACACCGTCGACAACGTCGATGAGCAGATGCGGTACCTGCGCCGGATCCGGGGCCCGCGCGCCCACGCCCAGCTGATCGGGGGCGAAGTCAGCCTGCTGCCGGCCGCCGACCACGCTGCGGCCCTGCTGGCGATGCGCGCCCAGGGACGCGAGCCCATGTCGATGACCCACGGCGACTTCGATTACGACTACCTTCTCGACGTGGTGCTCGATGCCGAGGGTCGACCCAGGTTCGACAAGGTGTCGTTCGCGGCGCACTTCGACTCGCTGATGCGCGGCCGCCGCGGCGCGGTGCGGCCGCGCAGCGAGGTCGAGCTCCATCCGTTCCGCGAGGAATTCGCGCGGATGTTCGTCGACCTGAAACGCGATCACGGAGTGAATCGCTACCTCGCGCACAACATGACCGTCACCCCGTCGAACGTCGACGAGGTCGAGGAGGTCACGCGGGCGGTGCTGGAGATGCCGTACGACATGATGTCCTTCCAGCCCGCCGCCTTCATCGGCGACGACCGGCGCTGGCGCGAGGACTTCGGCGAGGTCACCATCGACAAGGTCTGGGAGCGCATCGAGAAGGGCGCGGGTCAGAAGCTGCCCTGGCAGGCCACGCAGTTCGGCGACCCCCGCTGCAATCGGTCCACGGTGGGGGTGCGCGTGGACGGCGTGTTCGCGGCGCTGCTCGACCCCGAAGACCCCAAGGACATCGCCGCCCGCGACAGGTTCCTCGCCCACCACGGCGGGATGGTTTTCGGCGACGTGCCGAGGCTTGTGCTCGCCTTCAAGGTCGCCCGCGCCGCGCTTACGCACCCCGGCGACATCCCGCCCCTCATCGGGCTGGCGCGCCGGGTCGTCCGCCGTGCGGGCGGTCTTCGCCGGATGCTTCGTGCCGCTCGTCGCGGCAAGCTGTCGTTCAAGACGTTCGTCGTGCACAACTTCATGGACGCTGAGCAAGTGGCGCCGGCGTGGGAGCTCATGGAGAAGGGCGTCGTCGCCGATGACCCGGTGCTGAAGGAGACGCAGGAGCGACTCGGATCGTGCATGTACGCCATGGCGCACCCCGAAGACGGCCGACTGGTGCCCGCGTGCGTCCAGCACAGCGTGCTCGACCCGCTCGAGAACATCGAGCTGCGCCGTGTGCTGCCGCTCGTCGGCGCGGGCGCCGCAGGTGCGGTCACACCCGCGGTCGTCTCGCGCCCCTCGGGTCTGACGGCGGTGCGCAGCACCGGTCGCGCGAGCGCCTGACCCACGCCGGCGTGCCGCCAACCGCTCGTCCCCCGTCACGTTCCGCCCCGCGGGGGAGGAACGAGGGGCGGATGTTGACGGGGGAGCGTGTCGGCGGGAGACCGCACCGGACGCGCCGCGAAGGTCAGGCGGTGACGACGTGCGCGGCGCCGGCGGGGATCGCGAGAGCGACGCGTTCACCGAGCCGGGGCGCCTGCGCCGAGGTGACCTCGGCGTGCAGCAGCACCGACGGGGTCACGCGTACGGTGAGATCCGTGCGGGCGCCGGAGGCGCGGGCCGATTCCACTGTTCCCGCCCACCATCCCGCAGCCACGTGCGCAGGCGTGGCGGTCTCCACCGCGAGCGGCGCCCGCCCGGCGGCATCCACGCTCCGGTCCCCATCGGACGGGGTGCCGAGTGGATGCTGCGACGGCGGCGTCTCCTCGGAACGCCACAGCTGCACGTCCTCCTGCCGGACGATGAGCACGGCAGGCCCGTGAGCCGTGGCATCCGGAATCGGAATCTCCCCCAGCTCGCTGCGGTGGATCCCGTCGGTCATGACGCCGGGAATGAGGTTCCGCGCTCCCATGAGCTCGGCCACTCGCACCGACGAGGGTGCGCGATAGGCGCCGGCGACATCGCTCTCGTGCTGCAGCTCGCCACCGTCGAGAACCGCGATGCGGTCGGCGACCCGCGACGCCTCGTCGCGGTCGTGGGTGACGAGGAGGATCGTGGGGCCTACGGTCAGGCGCAGTTCGTCCAGGAGTGCATGCATGTCGGCGCGGAGCGCGGGGTCCAGAGCGCTGAAGGGCTCATCCAGCAGCAGCACCGCCGGATCCGCGGCGAGCGCCCGCGCGATCGCTACGCGCTGCTCCTGCCCGCCCGAGAGCTCGTCCACCCGTCGCGCTCCGAAGCCGCGCAGCTGCACCATCTCGAGGAACTCCGCCGCCTGTGCGCGAGCTCGGCGGCGCGACTCACCGCGCACCCTGGCCGAGAAGGCGACGTTGTCGAGCACCGACAGGTGCGGGAAGAGCAGGGACCTCTGGAAGACCATCCCCACGCCGCGGCGCTCGGCGGCCACACCCGCCACGTCGTGGCCGCCGATGAGGACGCGTCCGCTGTCGGGGGCTTCGAGCCCGGCCACGAGCCGCAGAAGGGTACTCTTGCCCGACCCGCTCGGGCCGAGGACGGCGGTGCACGACCCGGCCGCGACGTGGAGCGTGACGTTCGAGACCGCTGTCGCCCGTGCGCCGCGAAAGCGCTTGGAGACGGCGTCGAGGGTGAGTGAGGCGGTCATGCCGGGATCCTCTCCGGGGTGGGCGGGACGACGGTCGCGGCAGGCGCGTATGCGGACCGCGTCGGCCGGCGGCGCCCCAGCGACACCGTCGCGAGCAGCAGGACGATGGGAGGGATGATCGCCGCGAGCGACATCACAGCCACGGCGGCGTCGTTGCCGACGGCGGCAGCGGCGCCCGCGACGACGAGGGGGAGCGTCACCAACTCACCGGCGCCGACGATGACGGTGACGAGGTAGTCGCTCCAGGCCACGAGGAAAGCCAGGAACGCCGCGCGCGCGAGCGCGGGGGCCAGGAGCGGCACCTGCACGCGCAGCAGCACGTCGCGGCGCGACGCCCCGAGCAGCCGTGCGTTCTCCTCGTACGACATGTCGTAGGCGCCGTAGGCGGTCCGCATCACGAACGCCGTGTAGGGGAGGGCGAGGACCACCAGCACCAGCACCGTCCCGGCGACCGGGGGCACGTAGGTGCGCAGCAGAACCACATTGACGCCGAGCACCGCCGCGAACGGCGGAAGCGCGATCGGCGACAGAAGCAGGGCGGCAACGGCGCGCGGCCACGGCACGCTGCCGAAGGTGAGCGCCCGGGCGGCCAGCGCCCCGAGCGGGGTCGCGACCGCCGCGACCGTCACCGCGAGCGCGGTGGAGGTGAGGAAGGCAGGCACGGCGCCGAACCCCTCCGCTGCGACGAGACCGCGCGTACCCCACGCGGTCGGGAGAGGCGAGGGGAACGACCAGCGGTCGGCTCCGGCCCAGAGCACCAGCGGCACGAACGGCAGGGCGAACCACGCGATGAGCAGGATGCCCGTGACAAGACGCACCGCACGGCCGGCGCCGTGCGAGGCGACCAGGGTCGATCCGGGTGATACCGGCCCCGGCCTCATCGCCACACCGCCGTTCGCCGCAGGATCGCGAACGTGCCGGCCACGACCGCCAGCGCGATCGCCGAGGTGGCGACGGCGACGGCGGCCGCATCGGGCCGCGAGTCGAGCGAGACGCCCTGGAACAGGCGGACCGCAAGGACCGGAAGCGGCTCGGGGTAGGTGCGGCCCAGGAGCCACGAGACCTCGTACGAGGCGAGGGCGTAGACGAAGCTGATGGCTGAGCAGATGAGCAGCGTCGGCGCGGTGAGCGGGAGGAAGACGCGGCGGAAACGCTGCCACCGCCCCGCACCGAGGAGGGCCGCGCTCTCGTCGAACCGGGCGATGCGCGTGGCGAGCGTGCCCGTCACCACAAGCGCGATGAACGCGGACTCCTTCCACGCGAACTCGAAGATGGCGGCGGCCCACAAGGGTCCGCCCACGAACGCCGGCCAAGCTTCGGGCGGTACCCCCAGCATCCGCGAGAGCATCCCCCCGTCGGCCAGCAGCAGTCCGATCGCGGCGGCCCCGATGAGGTGGGGGACGGTGACCGTCACCGCTCCGAGGGCAGCCACGACACGTCCGCCCCAGCGACCCGAGACCATCACGACCGCGGCGGTCATGCCGACGACGGCGGCGATGAGCGTCGAGGCTCCGGCTACCCAGAGCGAGACACCGACCGCCGCCCAGAGCGCCTCGGGGTCGCGGCTGTAAGCCGCGAACGACAGCTCGGCGTCGCCGACGACGGGCAGGAGCCCGAGGCTCTGCAGCACGGTTGCTCCGAGACCGCCGCCGACGACGATCACGGTCGCCGCCACCGCCGGCAGCACCATCAGCGTGCTCGCCCGGCGGTGCCGGGCGGACGGCGCGGGATGGGCGACCAGCGGAGTCAGGGTCACCGGCCGAGAACCTCCGTGCGCCACCCTTCGTCGATGGCGGGCACCCACTCGGCCGCGAGCTCGGCGTGGGCGTTCTGCGACAGCACCTCGTAGGGCGGCACCACCGGCGAGGCCGGCAGCGTGTCGAACAGCGCCCGGTCTCCCGGTTCCAGACCCTGGATGTCGAGGACGGTGAACTGTCCCCAGACCTCCGGCTCGGCCTTGGCGACCTGCTGCTGGACCGACAGGGACTCGTTCGCGACGACCATGGCGCCGGCGATGGCGTCGGAATTGGCGGGGAGGCCGAGGAAGCTGGCATTGCCGACCGTGCCGTCGGCGAGCTCCAGCACCTTCGTCCCCGCGGGGTAGGTGCCATCGGCGACGAGGCCGGTGAGGGTGGCGGGGCCGTAGGTCATCATCATGTCGATCTGACCGTCGGCGAAGAGCTGGCCGAGCTCGGCCTCGTTCGCGGGATACGTGTCGCCGCCGCGCCAGAGGCTCGGCGCCAGTCCGGCGAGTCGGTCGTACAGCGCCGGTGTGAGCTCGTCGAATGCCTCCTGCGAGAAAGCGGTGGGCACCTCATCGGCGCCGCCCGACACACTCGCGAGCACTTCGCGGACGAACACCGAGCCGGTGAAGTCCGGCGGCGCGGGGTAGGTGAAGCGACCGGGGTTGGCTTCGGCCCATTCGAGCACCTCCTCCATCGAGGTCGGGACGTCGGTGACGGTGTCGGCGTTGTAGACGAGGGTGAACTGCGCCTTGTGCCAGGGGGCCTCGCACCCGTCGACCTCGGTGCCGAAGTCCGACAGCAGCAGCGGGTCGTCGGGATCGGTGTTCGCCATGTTCGGCAGCAGATCGGTCCACCCGCAGAGCCAGGCGTCCGCCTCCTTGCCGGTGCGGAAGTTGTCGCCGTTGACCCAGATGAGGTCGACGGTGCCGTCGTCGCGTCCGGCCTGTATCTCGGTGAAGACCCGGTTCAGGGCGTCGCGCGTGTCGGTGACGGGCACCCGCTCCAGGGTGACGCCGTACTCGGCGACAGCCGGAGCGAGGATGTCGTCGACGTAGGCGTTGCCCTGGTCGTCACCGCCGTACATCCACAGCTGCACGGTCTGCCCCTCGGCATCGGCGAGCACCTGATCCCAGCTGCCGGGAACCTCGCTTCCGGGCGCCGGTGGGGCGGAGCAGGCGGCGAGGGCGAGCGCCGGAACGGCGAGGGCGGCGAGGGCCAGGCCTCGGCGGCGAGATACGAGGTTCATTGCATCGATCCTTCCAGGTGCGGGGAGCTCGGATATCGTGAGCGGGTCCACACCGACCGAGACCCGTGACGCGAGCACAGACGACGAGAGGCGCATGATCACGCGAAGCCGCCGCAGCGTTTCCCGGGGTGCGATCATCCGGCTGATCTCTCTCGGTGTCTTCGTCGCCGCGGCGGTTTCGGTTGGGCTGCTCCTGCCTCCACTCGACGTCGACGGCCTGCGTGATCGCTTCGGTGACCTCGGGTGGATCGGCCTCGCGACATTTGCGGCGATCTACGGGCTGCTCACCCTCTCCCCTGTGCCGAAGGGGGTGCTGAGCATCGGGGCAGGCGTGGTGTGGGGCTTCGGGGTCGGAGTGGTGGCAGTGTACGCCGGGGCGCTCCTGGGGGCGACGCTGGCGTTCTGGGCGTCTCGACTGCTCGGACGCGACGCGGTCGCACGGCTGATGGGGCGCCGGGTCGCCGCGATCGACGACCTGTTCGAGCGTCGCGGGTTCCTCTCGATCTTGGGCTTGCGCCTCGTGCCGGTGGTGCCGTTCACCGCCCTGAACTACGCGTCGGGCCTGACCGGTGTGACCTATCCCGCCTACGTTGCGGCGACAGCGGTGGGGATCATTCCCGGCACCGCTGCCTACGTCGCACTCGGCGCGTTCGGCATCGAGGCAGGACCGCTCTTCTGGGTCGCCCTGGGGGCGCTCGGGGCGCTCTCCCTCCTCGGGGCTGCCACAGGGGTGGTCGTGCAGCGCCGCCGCGTGCGCGCAGGCGCCGCGGGCGTGGCATCCGATGCTCCTTCCGGCTCCGAACAAGAAGCACCGACCGGCTTCGGAGACCGGAGCGGAAAGGGGTCCGAGCATGCTTGACGCGGCGCTGCGCCCCCGTCTCGCCCGCCCGCTCGAGGCCCTCACGGCACTGCTCGACCGGCCGGGGATCACGCCCGATCGGCTCACCGTGGCCGGACTCGCGCTGGGCCTGGGCTCCGCCGCGGCCGCGTCATTTCAGCTGTGGGCCGCGGCGCTGGTGCTCTGGCTCGTCTCGCGGGTCGTCGATGGCCTCGATGGCACGCTCGCACGCCGCCGAGCGGTGGCCAGGGGTGACGCGGAAAGCGGTACGCACGCGGGCGGGTTCCTCGACATCGCCGCCGACTTCGTCGTCTACGGCGCGACCGTCGTGGGAGTGGCGATCGGGGCCACCGCCGGCGGGGCGCCGTGGTGGCCGTTCCTCCTCGTTCTCCTGACCTACTACATCAACGGCACGGCCTTCCTGGCCTTCTCGTCGATCGCCGAGCGTGCCGGGCGCCGCATCGACGACGGGCGGTCGCTGTCGTTCCTCGGCGGGCTCGCCGAGGCGACCGAGACCATCGCGGTGCATGCGCTGTGGCTCATCCTGCCGTTCTGGGCGGCCGAGATCGCCGTGGTGTGGGCGGTGATCGTCGGGGTGAGCGCGACGCAGCGGATCGTCGTCGGCTACCGGACGTTGCGCTGACCCCGTCGAGTCACAGTGCGGTCCGGCGAGCGTGCCGCCGCCGCAGGAATCGGATCCCGCGGCCCACGATTCCGCGATCGAGGCCCTCTTGGGCGGCGCCGATCGCGGCGTTCCAGGCGGCGTCGGCGTAGGTGGGGTAGGCGTGGATCGTGCTCGCCAGCGCTCGGACGTTCAGCCCGGCGGCGACCGCGGTGGTCAGCTCTCCGAGGACTTCTCCCGCTCGCGGACCGACGACCGAGGCGCCCTGCAGTCGTCCGCGGCGGTCGATGACGAGCGTGGTGTGCCCGGCGGTGTCGTGGTCCGCCACGGCGCGGTCGACGTCGTCGTGCTCCTTGGTCACGACACGCAGGCCCTTCGCCTGGGCGTCGACCGGTGCCACGCCGATCGCGCCGACTTCGGGGGCGGTGAAAGTGACCCGGGGCACGGCCGCGACATCCACCGTGCGTGAGAGACCCAGTACGGCGTTCGTCGCCGCCGTGCTGGCGAAGAAGCCCGCGGTGTGGGTGAAGCGCGGGAGCGCGGTCACGTCCCCGGCCGCGCGGATTCGAGGGTTGGAGGTGCGAAGCGTGCGGTCGACCTCGACGTCGCCGTCAGGAGTGAGCCGCACGCCGGCCGCGTCGAGACCCAGGCCGGCGGTGGCGGCGCGGCGGCCGATCGCCGCCAGCATCCGGTCGAAGGCGACGTCCTTCCCGTCGGAAAGGCGAGCGGTGCCGGCACCGGAGGATCCGGCGGGTGTCAGGGCCGTCACGGTCGTCTTCACTCGGACGTCGACGCCGTCGCGGACGAGCGCGTCGTGGACGAGTCGGCTCGCCGCGGCATCCTCCCGGGGGAGGATCCGCTCGCCCCGGTGCACCAGCGTGACGCGGGTGCCCAGGCGCGCCATGGCCTGAGCGAGCTCGCACCCGATGGGCCCGCCGCCCTGCACGAGAAGCGACTCCGGCTGCTCGTCGAGATCCCAGAAGGTCTCGTTGGTGAGGATCGGCAGATCGGCGGCTCCGGGCACGTCCGGAGTCACGGGGTGGCTGCCGGCCGCGATGACCGCATCGCGGAACCGGAGGCGGTGTCCGTCGACCACGAGTTCGGTCGAGCCGGTGAGTCGCGCGTGCCCGGTGAGCACGAAGACGCCCTTGGCCACCAGGGCCTCGGGTGCATCGACCGGCTCGATATGCGCGATCGACGCGCGGACGTGGGCCATGACCCGCGCGAAGTCGACGGTGACTCCTTCGACGTCGACGCCGAGGCGCGAGGCGGTGCGCGCGGTGTGCGCGGTGTGTGCCGCCGCGATGAGAGCCTTCGAGGGCACGCAGCCGGTGTAGAGGCACTCTCCGCCGAACCGCGCGGCTTCGATCAGGAGCGTGCGTGCGCCCAGCGATGCCGCGGTCCGGCTGGCAACGAGGCCCGCGCTTCCTGCGCCGATGACGATGAGATCCCAGTCGCCGGCGGCCTCGGCGGCGGAGAGGATGCGGGGGCGGCGGGACGAGGGGGCAGTCACGGGCGTCAGCCTACGCGGCGGCCCGAGGGGTGGGTCGCGGGTGGCATCATCGAGGACACCGGCTCGTCGCGCGCCGCCTGATCCGAGGAGACCCGATGGCCAGGCCCTTCCGCCGCTACAGCGCGGGAGCTCGGTGGTACGACCTGCTCTCGGGGGAGCGGTGGGTCTACCGGGCGGGTCGTGTCGCCGGCATCGGGCTCATGGATCTGCAAGCCGGCGACGTCGTGCTCGACCTCGGCTGCGGCACAGGGCTGAACTTCCCGCTGGTGCGCGCCGCTGTCGGAGAGACCGGCCACATCGTCGGCGTCGACCGGAGCGCGGAGATGCTCGCCGTCGCGCAGGGCCGGGTGCGCCGCGCGGGCTGGCCGAACGTCACCCTCATCGAGGCGGACGCGGCCGAGCTCGACGTCGAGGAGGTGCGCGCACGGGTCGCAGGGGTCACCGGGCGCACGGACGGTGTCGATGCGGTGCTGTCGACGTACGCGCTGAGCGTCATGCGCGGCAGCGCGCGGGAGGCGTGGGTGCGAGCGGTGGAGGTCGTGCGTCCTGAGGGTGCACTCGCCGTCGTCGACATGCAGCCGCCCACCGGACGCTGGCGGATCTTCTCGCCGCTCGCGCGCCTCGCGTGCGCTTTCGGTGGCGCAGACATCCAGGCCCGGCCCTGGCATCTCGTCGCGCGCGACGCCGCGACCGGGTCGGTGCGGGAGGCCGTGGTGCGCGGCGGCCATATCGTCGCGGCCGTTGGCCGGTTGCCCGGTGAGGACGACGCCCCCGCCGCCTGCTCGTGATGACGGATGCAAGACCCGTGGTGCGGATGGCGCGTGGTGGGGCGGGTGAGGCGTGCCGGAGCGGGTCGACCCGGCAGGCGTCACCCCATCAGCGTCAACCCGTCGGTGCGTCGGGGTCGAGGGCGCGGATCTGATCCTCCTCGACGGCGTTGTCGGCCTCGAGGCGGTCCTCGGTCTTCTCGTCGCCGCCGGCCGGCCCGTCGCCGGGGGTCTCGTCGTCAATGGACTCGTCGACAGGGGCCTCGCCGGATCCGCGGTGGTCGTCCGGACGGTCGTGGTGCTCGCTCATGTCTCCACGGTAGGCCCGGGCACCCGATCGCTCGGAGGGCTTGCGCCAGCCCCCTCGTCGGTGCGCGACCGCGAGCCCGCACTGCCCGCGCCGCTCCCCAGTGACGCGGTGGCGGCCAGGCCGACGACGAGGAAGGCGGCGGCAGCCCACGTGGCGTAGCGGGTGCCGTCCGAGAACGCCTGCGCCGCGGCATCCGCGATCTCTGCCGTCTCGGGGTTCTGACGCAGGCCCGCGATCGCCCCACCCGCACTGTCGACCACCGACGAAACGACCTGGTCACGCTGCGCGGCAGGAACCCCCTGGTCATCGAGCGAGGCGGTGAGGGCGGCCGACGTGCTGGTGAAGAGGATGGTGCCGAGCACCGCGATGCCGAGCGCCGCGCCGACCTGGCGCGCCGTGGACTGCGTGCCCGATGCCTGGCCGCCCTCGGCGACCGGCACGTCGGCGAGCACCACACCGGTCAGCTGTGCGGTGGCGAGGCCCACGCCCAGGCCGTAGACGAAGAGGAAGGGCAGCAGCAGCACCCAGTTCGCGTCGGGCGTGATGACGAATCCGAGGCCGGCGATGCCGATGATCTCGGCGATGAGGCCCGCGCGCACGACCCACACCGGCGCGACCCTTCCGCTCGCAGCCCCCGCGACCCCACTCGCCACGAAGGAGCCGATCGCGAGCGCGAGGAGGATGAAGCCCGTCTGCAAGGCGTCGAAGCCCAGCACGAACTGCAGCCAGAGCGGCAGGGCGAGGATCACGCCGAACTCGCCGAGCGAGACGATCATCGCGGCGATGTTGCCGTTGCGGAACGAAGGGATGCGGAAGAGGTCGAAGCTCAGGAACGTCGAGCGCCCGAGCCTGCGGCGGCGCAGTCCCCACGCGATGAAGCCGACGAGGCCCAGCACGGCGACCGCGAGAGCGATCGGAACGGGGGAGAGCTCCCACGGCCAGGTGACCCCGGCCAGCTCGATGGGCCGGTCCGTCGTCCACCAGCCGTAGTTGCGTCCCTCGATGAGACCGAACACCAGGGCGGCCATCGTGATCACCGACAGGACGGCGCCGACGGCGTCGGTGCGGCGGGTGTCGGTGCCGCGCGACTCGGCGACGGTCATCATCACGCCGACGAAGATGAGGATGCCGAGGGGGATGTTGATCCCGAACGCCCAGTGCCACGAGAACGCGGTGGTCAGCCAGCCGCCGAGGAGCGGGCCGATGGCGGCCATGCCGCCGATCGTCGAGCCCCACACCGCGAAGGCGATGCCACGCTCGCGCCCCCGGAAGGTGGCGTTGATGAGCGACAGGGTCGTCGGCAGGATCATCGCACCGCCCACACCCTGGACGAAACGGGCGGCGATGAGCATGCCGCCCGAGGTCGACAGGGCGGCGAGGATCGAGGATGCCGCGAAGATGACCACGCCGATCAGCAGCATCCGCTTCCGGCCGATGCGGTCGGCGACGCTGCCGAAGACGAGGAGGAGGGCGGCGAAGACGAGGGTGTAGGCCTCCTGGACCCACTGCACCTCGGTCGAGGAGATGCCGAGGTCGTCGACGATCGCGGGGATCGCGACGTTGACGATGGTGGAGTCGACGATGATGAGCGACACCGCGATGCTGATGAACACCAGGCCCGCCCACCGGCGGCGCGACAGATCTGCCATATCGCTAGATTATCTAGTTATTGCGATGCGTCAAGCTTCTTGGCGAGCGGCGGCGGCCCCACGCCGCCCGCCTAGGGTGGAGGGATGTCTGACGCACTCGCGATCACCGGTGGTTACATCGTCCCCATCGTCGGGGACCCGATCGACGGGGGGACGGTGGTCATCACGGGCGGGGTCATCACCGCCGTCGGAGGCGCCACGACCGACATCCCCGAGGGCGCCCGCGTCGTCGACGCGACGGGGAAGTGGGTGCTTCCCGGGTTCGTCGAGGCCCACGGTCACCTCGGCGTCCATGAGGACGGCGAGGGGTGGTCGGGCAACGACACCAACGAGATGACCGATCCCGACGGCTCCCGTTTCCGGGCGCTCGACGGCATCGACATCGAAGAGGTCGGTTTCCGCGACGCGCTTCGGGGCGGGGTGACGACCGCGGTCATCAAGCCCGGGTCGGGAAACCCCATCGGCGGGCGCACGGTGGCCATGAAGACGTGGGGCGGCCGGACGGTCGACGAGCAGGTGCTGGCGCACGACGTGTCGGTCAAGTCCGCCCTCGGCGAGAATCCCAAGCGCGTCTACGGAGAGAAGAAGCAGACGCCCTCCACGCGGCTCGGCGTGGCGGCGGTGCTGCGTCAGGCGTTCGTCGAGGCGCGCACGTACGCCGAGAAGCGCGCGGCAGCCGCGACGAAGGGCGAGCCGTTCGAGCGCGATCTCGGCAAGGAGACCCTTGCGGCCGTCCTCGACGGCGACCTGCTGTGGGACCAGCACTGCCACCGCCACGACGACATCGCCACCGCCATCCGCCTCTCCGAGGAGTTCGGCTACCGCCTCGTCGTCAATCACGGCACCGAGGGGCACAAGATCGCCGACGTGCTGGCGGAGAAGGACATTCCGGTGATCTTCGGCCCGATGCTCACCTCGCGCTCCAAGGTCGAACTCCGCGACCGCGCGATCGGCAACCTCGCGCTCATCGCCGCCGCCGGCGTGCGAGTCGCGATCACCACCGACCACCCCGTGGTGCCGATCGAGCAGATCCGGCTGCAGGCGATCCTCGCCGTCCGCGAGGGTCTTCCCGCCCGGACGGCGCTCGAGGCGCTCACCGTGAATCCGGCGTCGATCCTGCGCCTGGACGATCGCGTGGGGGCGCTCGCCGAGGGCCTCGACGGCGACGTCGTCGTGTGGTCGGGCGATCCGCTCGACGTCGACTCGGCCGTCGAGCAGGTCTTCATCGGGGGCGCGCCCGTGCTCGAGCCCGCGGGCGACGATCCCGCACCGCGGGTGGTGGAGCGCTGGGAGCGCTTCGGCCGGCGTTCGTGGACGGCCTGAGACGTGGATGCCGCGCCGGCGCCGGCCGACCCGCCGCCCACCACGCGACGGGTCGAGCTCACGCTGCGCACGCCCGCGCTGAGGCTCTGGGGCGGCATCCGTCCGACCCTGGTGATCGGGGGCCGCGGTCAGCCGGTGCAGTGGGGCGTCGGAACCTGGCAGGTCGCCGCCGACCAACCCGTCGAGCTGGAGGTGTTCCTCTACGCGCGGGGATGGCGCTTCGGAGATGCCCGGGTGGTGCTCGCTCCGGCCGATCCACCCGCCCTGGCCTATCGCGCGCCGTCACTGCCGTTCGGCCGTGGGCGGTTCACCTCCGTCTGAGCGTTTCGCGTCGTCATCCGTCCGCGTCAGTCCCACGGGGAGCCCGGCCGCGCGACGAGCGGCGCGGTCGACCCGCTGCGTGCGGACGATGAAGACCACGAGGCCGATCCCGACGGGGATGAGGGCGAGACCGACGAGCCAGGCCGCGTCTGCGAGATACCACCCCGGGTCGGTGAAGAACCGCAGCGCGTTCTGCGCCCGCTCGACCCATGACCCTCCGCGTGCGTCGTTTCCTCCCCACACGATGAGCGTCGGGATGAGGAAGACCAGCGTGAGAACCCACGCCAGCGCGATGTTGGCGCGACGCACCTGCGCGGCGTAACGGGGGGTCACGTCGTTCATGTTCGCCGCGGCGAAATCCCGCGGGCGTCGGTAGGCGAAGACGAGCACGACGAGGAGGGATGCCACAAGCCCGGCGAGCATGCCGAGAAACCACCCGGCGAGGAACGGCAGCACGAACGGGTGGGGCTCTTCGAACCAGTAGTGGAAGCCGCTGGCGCGGCGTGAGGCGGCCATGGTGTCGGCGACGGCGGGTACCCAGGTGGTGAGGTATCCCGCGACAGCGGTGAGCAGGGCGACGAGGGGGCTGTAGATCATCGTGCGGCGGAACGCGTCGAGGAGGTTGCCGCCGCGACGCCAGACCACCTGGAGCACGACGGCGAAGGTGGCGAGCACGGGTCCTGCGAACATCCCGTTCCCGATCAGCGCATCGCCGCCGACGTCGGCCGCGGCGAACACGGTGGACACGAAGGTGAGGATGACGGCGAGCACCGTCACGGTGACGACGAAAGGGTTCGTCAGAAGCTCACGGAGCGGGGCGAAGGGCTTCGCCTCGTCGTTCTCGGAGCGCATCCCGACATCCTCTCAGGCCGCACGCGGCGCCGCGTCAGCCGGCGCGGCGGGCGGGAGCCTGACCGCGCTTGTCGCCGATCGGCAACGTGATCGGCGTGGTCTCGGCGACCTCGTCGCTGAACTCCTCAGGCGAGGCCTGCACCACCGACAGCGGGCGGGTCTCGTCGATCGTCAGGCGGAAGCGCGCGTTCTCGCGGCGGTGCAGGCGGCCGGAGACGATGAGCCAGGTGGCGCCGATCGCGAAAGCGACGAAGCCCGCACCTGCGCCGAGCAGGATCGCAGCGCGAGGGCCGAACTCCGCGGCGACCCAGCCGACGATCGGCGCGCCGATCGGCGTGCCGCCCATGAGGATCGCCATGTACAGAGCCAGCACGCGGCCGCGCAGCGCCGGGTCGGTCGTGGTCTGGACGTACCCGTTCGCGGTGGTCAGCATCGTCACGACGGCGAATCCGGTGAACATGAGCGTCACGGCATACAACCAGTACACGGGCATGAACGCCGACACGACGGCGGCGCCCACGAACAGCAGCGCTCCGCCGATGACGACGCGGATGCGGGCCCGGTCGCGGCGCGCAGCCAGCAGGGCGCCGAACAGCGACCCGATCGCGAGGATCGAGCTGAGGAGGCCGTATCCGTCGGCGTCGCGGCCGAACTCCAGCGCCATCGTCGACGCGAAGATCGGGAAGTTCATGCCGAAGGCGCCCAGCAGGAACACCATCGAGAACGTCACGATGAGGTCGGGGCGGCGGGCCACGTAGCGGAAGCCGTCCGCCAGCCGCGCTGCCCCGGGCGCCTTCGCACGGGGTATGAGCTCGTGCGGGCGGATGAGGGCGAGCGCGACGATCATCGCGAGGAATGTGGCGCCGTTGAGCAGGAACACCCACCCGGTGCCGACCGCGACGATGACGACCCCGGCGACGGCGGGACCGATCATCCGAGCGCCGTTGAACGATGCCGCGTTCAGGGCCACGGCGTTCGAGGCGTTCTCGCGCGCCACCAGATCCGACACGAAGGCCTGCCGGGCGGGGTTGTCGAAGGCGGCGATCACGCCGAGCGCGAGCGCGAAGGCGTACATGAGCCACAGCGTCATCACGCCGACGAGAAGCAGGATGCCGATGATGATGCCGAGCGCCATCAGGAGGCTCTGGGTCACCACGAGCAGCCGCCGCCGATCGAACCGGTCGGCGACCCAGCCCGTCACGCCGACGAGGAGGAGCGGCGGCGCGAACTGCAGGGCCATCGTCACGCCCATCGCCGCGGCGTCGTTGTCGGTCAGCTGCGTGAGAACGACCCAGCTGAGCGCCGTGGCCTGCATCCACTGACCGATGTTCGACACCAGTGCGCCGATGAACCACACCCGGTAATTGAAGATCGAGAACGAACGGAACATCGCGCTCATCGGTCGGCCACCTTTCGCATGAGGTCCGCCGCCTCGGCGAGGAGGTGCCGCTCGGCCGGTGTCAACTCCGACAGCGCCTGTTCGAGCCACGCGTCGCGGCGACGGACGGTCTCCTCGACGACCTCGAGGCCGGCGGGGGTCAGGGTGATGTTGACCTTGCGCCGGTCGGCGTCATCCGGAGTCCTGGTGAGGTAGCCGGCCTCCTCGAGGCAGTTCACGGTCCGGTTCATCGAGGGGGCGGTGACCCGCTCGCGCTCGGCGAGTTCGCCGAGGGTGTGGGAGCCGAACATCTTCAGCACCGCGAGGACGGCGAACTGCCCGTCGCTCATGCTGTCGATCGCGCGTTCGGCGCGGAGTCTGCGGGCGAGGCGGAAGGTCGCCATGCGGAAGTCGGATGCCTCGTCGGACAGGTTCTCGGGTGCGCTCATGTGTTTACTTAGCATAGCTCATTAGTTCTGCTAAAGGTCTGGGTTGCCGCCGGGCGGAGCGACCGGTGCCGCGCCCTCCACCGGCCAGCGCGCCGCGCGTCGCCCCCCGCGGCCGGTCCGCGCGCCGCGCGTCGCCCCCGCGGCCGGTCCGCGCGCCGCGCGTCGCCCCCGCGGCCGGTCCGCGCGCCGTGCGCCGCCCCCGCGGCCGGTCCGCGCGCCGTGCGCCGCCCCACTCCCACTTCGTTCGTCGCATATGCACGGCAGCAGGGCTCCGCGGCGTACATATGCGACGGACGAAGCCGGGGGACGGTGTGGGGCGCGGCGTCGCGCCGGTCGGCCCGCCGCGGCGCAGTGCGCGGCCGGCCCGCCGCAGCCCGGGCCTCCGCCGACCGCCGCACCCTTAGGCGCCCCACCCGACCTCGCCCCGGACGGACGCCCCCCGTTCGTTCGTCGCATATGTACGGGAGCGGAGCCCCGCGGCGTACATAAGCGACGAACGATATGCGGGGACGCGGGTGGGGCGCGCGATACGTACGACGGCAGAGGGAGGGGCAGCGAGGGAAGGGGGAGAAGGGGCGAGGGGAGAGGGGAGAGGGAAGGTGCAACGACGCGAGGGGAGGGACGACACGTCGGAGAGCTACCCCGACGGCAGGGCGAGAACCGGGCGGATGGTGCGGGCGCGCACGCCGTTAGGCTCGACGCATGCCCGAGTTCATCGACGCACACGGCATCACCATCCAGTACGACCTGCACCCTGCATCCTCCCCCCGGGGAGTCGTGCAGCTCCTCCACGGCGTCGGTGAACACGTCGGCCGGTACGGCGCCCTGATCGGCGCCCTCGTCGGCGCGGGCTGGACCGTGTACGCCGCGGACCACCGCGGCCACGGCCGGACCGGAATGGCGCAGCACAGGGACGATGCGTCCCGACTCGGACACCTGGGCGTCGGCGGCGTGCGGGCCACGATGGCAGCGATCTGGCAGCTCACCCAGACGATCCGCGAGGACAACCCCGGTCTGCCGCTCGTGGTGTTCGGGCACTCCGGCGGATCGTTCCTCGCTCAGATGCTCCTCGACGAACACCCCGACGCGATCGATGCGATGATCCTCTCCGGATCAGCCTTGCGCACCGTCCGCGACCTCCGGGCTGTCAACCTCAACAAGCGGTGGAACGGCCCTGAGGCGACGGGGCTCGAGTGGCTGGCATCGGACCCCGCGGTGGGTCGTGCGTTCCGCGCCGATCCACTGACCACCGAGGCGACCCCGATGCAGCTGTTCGGTCCGATCGAGGTGCTGAAGATCATGGGCAGGCCTCGGCGCAATCTCGGCCACGACATCCCGATGCTCCTCATGGTGGGGCGAGACGATCCCGTCGGCGGACCGCGCAGCGTCCACAAGCTCGCCGCCGCCTACCGCGAACGTTCGGGGCTCACCGACGTGACGACGCTCGTCTACCCGGACGTGCGACACGAGATCCTCCAGGACCGCACGCAGGCCGAAGTGCGCGCCGATCTCCTGGCGTGGCTCGATGCGCGATTCGCCGCGCGGGACTGAGCCGCGGCGGAGCTCCCGACCGGCGCCGTCGTCGGAGAATCACCGCGTTGTCGGAGAATCCCTGAAGGATCCCCCGACATTCGCGCCATTCTCCGACGGTGGAGACGGAAGAAGAGCGGATGCCGCGGCGCGGCCCTGCGCTCGACTCAGCCGCGCGCGCGGCGCGGCCGGCGGGTGCCCCGCTGGATGTCGGCGACGGTGCTGCCGGTGGTGAAGCGAGGCGTCGTCTGCGTGCGGCCGCCGCTCGCGGCCTGACCCGCGCGAGCTTTCGACTGACCCGACCGCGAACCGCCGGCCGTCGAGCCGGCGGAGCGCTCGCCGGACTGCGCCGAGCGCTCGCCCGCGGGTCGGCGTCCACGGGAGCGCCCGCGTCCGCCGCCTCCGGCGCTGTCGGCGTTGCGGGCCGCGCCGGAGGCGCTGCCCGAGCGGGTCCGACCGCGTCCGCCGCCGTTGCCCCCGCCGTTCGACGGCGCGACGACGGGAGTCGGCGTGACGTGCTCGGCAACCGCGCCGACGAGGGACGACACCGTGGCGTCATCGGCTGAGACCTGCTCGAGAGGCGCGGCGACCTGGGCCTTGCGCAGCAGGTCGCCGACCTCGCGACGCTGATCGGGGGTCGCGACGGTGACGACGACACCCTCCGCGCCCGCACGCGCGGTGCGGCCCGAACGGTGCAGGTACGCCTTGTGCTCGACCGGCGGGTCGACGTGCACCACGAGCTCGACCTCGTCGACGTGCACGCCGCGCGCGGCGACATCCGTCGCGACGAGCACGCGCACGCCGCCCTGGTCGGCGGGGGCGCCGAAGGCGGCGAGGTTGCGCTCACGGGCGTTCTGGCCGAGGTTCCCGTGCAGGTCGACCGCGGGGATGCCCGCGGCGGTGAGCTGCTTGGCCAGCTTCTTGGCCTGGTGCTTCGTGCGGGTGAAGAGGATGCGACGCCCGCGGCCCGATGCGAGGTGGCGCACGAGCGCGGCCTTGCCGTCGGAGGGCACGACGAACACGCGGTGGGTCATGACGCCGGCGGGCACGCTCTCCTCGTCGACCTCGTGACGCACCTCGTTCTGCAGGAAGCGGCGGACGAGCGCGTCAACGCCGCGGTCGAGGGTCGCGCTGAACAGCAGCCGTTGCCCACCCTGCGGGGTGGCGGCGAGGATGCGCGTCACGCCGGGAAGGAACCCGAGGTCGGCCATGTGGTCGGCCTCGTCGAGTACGGCGATCTGCACCGCATCCAGTCGGATGACGCCCTGCTTCATGAGGTCTTCCAAGCGGCCGGGGCAGGCCACGACGATGTCGACGCCGCGGTTCAGGGCCTGCTCCTGCGGCTTCTGGCTGACGCCGCCGAACACGGTGGTGACGGTGAGGTTCGCTGCCGCGGCGAGCGGCGCGATCGTCGCGGCGATCTGCGTTGCCAGCTCACGGGTGGGAGCGAGGACGAGGCCGCGGGGCCGGCGCGGCTCGCGGCGACCGCCGGCCAGGCGGGCGACGAGGGGCAGCGCGAAGGCGATGGTCTTGCCGCTGCCGGTGCGGCCGCGGCCGAGCACGTCGCGCCCCGCGAGGGAGTCGGGGAGCGTGTCGCGCTGGATGGCGAAAGGCTCGGTCTTACCGTCCGCGGTGAGGACGGCAGCGAGGTTCTCGGGCACGCCGAGGGAGGTGAAAGAAGACATGGATGCTTTCGATGAGGCTCGACGCCGCGAAGCGAGCGACGAGCAGAAGGAGGCGACGGCGCGGGATCGCGCATCGGTTCGCCGTTCGTCGTATGGCGGATCGGGGAACCAGCCGGTGGCCTCGCGAGAGGCGGGAGCGTGACGACGACGCAGCGGCAAGGAACTGCCGCGGGTCAACCGTAGCAGGCCGGGGGCCGGCGAAGCTGAACGCGCCCCGCACCAGCCCGCGCCGCGCCCGGCCCGTGGGCCCGCGGCTAGGCTGAGGCCATGCACGGCGAGTACAAGGTCCCCGGCGGAAAACTCGTGGTCGTTGACCTCGAGGTGCAGGGCGGCCGCATCGCCGACTTCCGCCTCGCGGGCGACTTCTTCCTCGAGCCCGACGACGCGCTGCCCCTCATCGACGCCGCCGTCACCGGGCTTCCGGTGGAGACGGATGTCGCGGGCATCGCCCTCGCGGTGCGCTCGGCGC
Source organism: Microbacterium sp. AK009 (assembly GCF_013410955.1). Taxonomy (GTDB): domain Bacteria; phylum Actinomycetota; class Actinomycetes; order Actinomycetales; family Microbacteriaceae; genus Microbacterium. The sequence continues at coordinate 359,510 of NZ_JACCCG010000003.1, forward strand.
TCCCCGAGGGGGCGCAGCTGCTGGGCTTCACTCCCGAGGCTGTCGGCACCGCCGTGCGTCGTGCCCTCGTGACCGCCCCCGGGTGGCGCGACTTCGACTGGGAGGTCATCCACGACGCCCCGGTCTCGCCCCGCATGAACCTCGCCCTCGATGAGGTGCTCACCGAACGCGTCGGCGACGGGCGGCGCCGCCCGACCCTGCGACTGTGGGAGTGGAACGAATCGGCCGTGGTGATCGGCTCGTTCCAGTCGTACCGCAACGAGGTCGACCCCGAGGGCGCGAACCGTCACGGCTTCGACGTGGTCCGGCGCATCTCGGGCGGCGGGGCGATGCTCATGGGTGCCAACTCGATCGTCACGTACTCCCTCTACGTGCCGGCTTCGCTTGTGGCGGGGATGACCTTCGCCGACTCCTACGCCTTCCTCGACGACTGGGTGCTGCAGGCGCTGCGGTCGCTCGGGGTCGAGGCGGTCTACCAGCCGCTGAACGACATCGCCTCCCCGGAGGGCAAGATCGGCGGCGCCGCGCAGAAGCGGCTCGCCAACGGCGGGGTGCTCCACCACGCCACCCTCAGCTACGACATGGACGGCCGGGTGATGACCGAGGTGCTCCGCATCGGCCGCGAGAAGCTCAGCGACAAGGGCACGGCGTCGGCGGCGAAGCGGGTCGACCCCCTGCGGCGACAGACGGGCCTCGCACGCGAGGCCATCATCGAGCGCTTCATCGAGACCTTCACCACGCTCTACGGCGCGGAACCGGGCACGGTCACCGACGAGGAGTACGCCGCGGCTCAGGCGCTCGTCGACAGCAAGTTCGCCACCTCCGCCTGGCTGCACCGCGTGCCGTGACCACCCCGCCTCAGCCCGCAGCGCCGCGCGGCTCGGTCATCGTGCACCACGGCGACAACCTCGACATCATCCGGGCCTTCCCCGATGCGTCGTTCACGCTGATCTACCTCGACCCGCCCTTCAACACCGGACGGATGCGGGAGCGCAGCGTCGAACGCGCCCGCGCGTTCCTCCCTGAGTCCCCCTCCCCCTCACCGTCCTCCGCGAGAGCGCAACGGGGCGCCGAGGATGCGGAGTCCACCCGCATTCTCGGCGCGCAGATGCACTCTCGCGGCCGGGGCGGGGACGGGGACGGGGCCGGGGACAGGGACGGGGCCGGGGACGGGGCCGGGGGCGAGGTGGGGGTCGTCCGGCGCGGGTTCCACGGGCGCGAGTACGAGCGGCTGCGCGGCGACCTCCGCACCTACGACGACCGGTTCGATGACTACTGGGGGTTCCTCGAGCCGCGCCTGGTAGAGGCCTGGCGTCTCCTCGCTCCCGACGGCACGCTGTACCTGCACCTCGACTTCCGCGAGGCGCACTACGCCAAGGTGCTGATGGACGCCCTGTTCGGCCGCGAGAACTTCCTCAACGAGCTCATCTGGGCCTACGACTACGGGGCGAAGACCCGGCGCCGCTGGCCGACCAAGCACGACACGATCCTCGTCTACGTCAAGGACCCCGACCGCTACTGGTTCGACTCCGACGGTGTCGATCGCGAGCCCTACATGGCCCCCGGCCTCGTCACCCCCGAGAAGGCCGCGCGCGGCAAACTCCCGACGGACGTCTGGTGGCACACCATCGTCCCCACCACCGGCCGGGAGAAAACGGGCTACCCCACGCAGAAGCCCGAGGGGATCCTCCGCCGCATCGTCCAGGCGTCCAGCCGCCCCGGCGACCGGGTGCTCGACTTCTTCGCCGGAAGCGGCACGACCGGCGCGGTCGCGGCATCCCTCGGTCGCCATGCGGTGCTCGTCGACGACAACCCCGCCGCGATCGAGGTGATCCGCCGCCGCATCCCCGACGCCGAGTCGGCGGCATCCGCCCCTCTCGATCAGGGCGCGCGATCGGATCCCGCCCTGGAGCCGCTCCCGTAGGCTGAGGCCCGTGCGATACGGACTCTTCATCCCCCAGGGCTGGCGCCACGACCTCGTCGACATCGACCCCGCAGATCAGTGGCGGGTGATGCGCGAACTCGCGCAGCACGCCGACCGGGGTCCCTGGGAGTCACTGTGGGTCTACGACCACTTCCACACCGTCCCCGTGCCGAGCGAGGAGGCGACGCATGAGGCATGGACGCTCATGGCGTCGTTCGCCGCCGTCACCGACCGCATCCGCCTCGGGCAGATGTGCACGTGCATGGGGTACCGCAACCCCGCCTATCTTGCGAAGGTCGCCGCCACCGTCGACATCGTCTCGGGCGGACGCACCGAGATGGGCATCGGCGGCGGCTGGTACGAGCACGAGTGGCGGGCCTACGGCTACGGGTTCCCGAAGATCGGCGATCGCCTGGGCATGCTCGAGGAGGGCGTGGAGATCATGCGCCAGGCCTGGACCACCGGCACCGCCACGTTCCACGGCCGTCACTACGACGTCGACGGCGCCCTCGTGCGCCCGCTGCCGCTTCAGGACGGCGGCATTCCGCTGTGGATCGCCGGCGGTGGCGAGAAGGTGACCCTGAAGATCGCGGCGAAGTACGCCCAGTACACCAACTGGTCGAGCGACCCCGAGGAGTTCACCCGCAAGGACGAGATCCTGCGCGCGCATGCCGACGACATCGGTCGCGACCAGGCCGAGATCGTGCGGTCGGCGAACTTCAACACCGTCATCGGCGAGAACGAGAAGGATGTCGCGGCGCGACTCGATCGCATCGAGCAGCGCGTCGCGCCCTACCTCGGGGACCGGACGGCGGCCTTCATGGCGGAATACCACTCCGGCCGCGGCCTCGTCGGCACCCCCGAGCAGGTCGCCGAGCGCCTCGCCGCGCTGCGCGAACGCGGCCTCGGCTACGCCATCCACTACTTCCCCGAGCACGCGTACGACCGATCAGGTGTGAGCGAGTTCGAGCGCCAGGTCATCCCGGCGCTGCGGTGAGGCGCAGGCCCAGGCCCAGGCCCGCTCTTCGCGCTCGCGAGGATTTTCGCGCTCCTGAGGATCGGATGCTGCGGGAATCTCCTCGTGAGCGCGGATCTCCGCCTGACCGAGGAATCACGCGTGTGCCCCTTCCCGGAAGGGTTCTCGCGCTCCCGAGGATTTTCGCGCTCCTGAGGATCCCGCACCGCCCGGTGATCCTCGTGAGCGCGGATTTCCGCGTGGGGGAGGAATCGCGCGTCTGCCCCTTCCCGGAAGGGTTTTCGCGCTCCCGCGGACTTTCGCGCTCCTGAGGATCCCGCACCGCCTGGCGATCCTCGTGAGCGCGGATTCCCGCGTGACCGAGGAATCACGCGTCTGCCCCTTCCCGGAAGGGTTCTCGTGCTCTCGAGGATTTCCGCGCTCCTGAGGATCCCGCACCGCCCGGCGATCCTCGTGAGCGCGAAAATCCTCGCGGAGGAGGGTCACACGAGCGCGGCCACGCCCGCGAAGGAGGGTCACACGAGCGCGGCGACCCTCGCGGAGGAGCGTCACACGAGCGCAGCGACGCCCGCGAACGCGTCGCGCACCACATCGGGTGCGGACGCGGGTCCGCCGAAGACACGCGCCGTTCCCGGCGTGCTCGCCCAGGTCGGCCACCCCGGGTCGCCGTCGCGGATGAGCGCCACCGCCGAACCGTGGACGGCGTCGGCGAGAGACCGCGGCGGGCTGTCGCCCGCGATCGCGGCGACGCCGTCGAGGTCGAGGCCGTCGAACCAGAACGGCACGTCGAGGCAGTGCAGCGACCACCTGCGCGTCGGGGAGGGCCACGAGAAGGCGTACACCCAGGTGTCGGCGTCGCCGCGCGCCTCGGCGGCGCGCACCACGGTCGAGCGGAAGATGCTGTCGCTGATGAAGCGGCCGATCAGGGCTGCCCCGCCCGTGCGCCGCTGAGGCCCGTTCGCGGTGAGGTAGGCCCTGACGACCTCGCGGCCGACGCCGATCCGTCGCAGCAGGAGAGCAGGCGGGATCAATCGCAGCGGCACGCGGAGGCCGTCCGTGATCATCGTGAACTCGTCGTCCGTCGCCCCGACGACGAGCGCCTTCTCCCCGCCCACGCCGGCGCGAAGCGACTCGATCGTCGCGCGGGGGAGGAGATCGCCGTCGACGACGGGCCCCCAGGGGAGTCCGTCGCGGAGGATGCCGGTCAGGGGCGCCAGCGGATCCTTCGACGCCACCTTCGCGGCATCCCGTTGCCGCGCGAGCAAGTGCTCCTCGGGAACGGAGCGGAACCCTTCGAGGGTGGCGGGGACGCCCGCCAGGTCGGCGAGTCGCTTCGAGCGCTCCCGTGCAAGCGACGCCGGGACGTCGCCGAGGGCGGGCGAGAGCGCCCACGCGGCGTGGAAGAGGTGCTGGGCCGCCGGCATGCCGAGAAGGGTGAGCACCGCCCCGCCGCCGGCGGACTGACCCGCGATCGTCACGCGCGACGGATCGCCGCCGAAGTCGCGGATGTGCCGCTGCACCCACTCCAGCGCCGCAAGCCAGTCGCGGACACCGCGGTTGCTCGGCGCGCCGGGGATCTCACCGAACCCGTCGAAACCGAGGCGGTAGGAGATCGAGACGGTGACGACCCCGTCGCGGTTGAACGCGCGCCCGTCGTACCAGGGGCTCGCCGGCGACCCCGAGGTGAACCCCCCGCCGTGGATGTAGACCAGCACGGGCAGAGCCGCCTCGGCGTCACCGGGGCGGGGCGTGAAGACATTGACGTTCAGGGTCGATTCGCCGTCGACCGAGGGCTCGGGGATCAGCGTGATGCCGGTGTCACCGCGCTGCGCCGTCGCGCCGTACGTGGTCGCGTCGCGCACGCCCTCCCAGGGTGCGACCGGGACCGGGGCGGCGAAGCGGCGTTCGCCGACGGGGGGCTCGGCGAAGGGGATGCCGAGGAAGGCAGCGGATGCTCCGGGGTCGCCCGGCTCCCCCCGCCACACGCCCCGCACCGCGCCGCAGGAGAGGGTGATGACCGCATCGTTCACGGTGGTCATCGTACGGCGTGCGCGCCACCGACTCCGGAGGAGAAAACCTCCACGTGGAGGTTTTCTGGTAGCCTCGGCTCCAACGTCCCGATCGGCCGACGAGCCGACGTGAGAGAAGAGGTCGCGATGGCGCATCCGGAAGCCCTGCCCGAAGCCCTGCCCGAAGCGTCGGTCCAGCTGTACACCCTGGCCGAGCAGTTCACCGCCGATCCCCGCCGATCGCTCGACCGCCTCGCTGAGATCGGGCTCCGCCACGTCGAGGCGTTCGCGTTCGTCGACCGACCCGACGAGATCCGTGCGGCGCTCGATGCCAGCGGGCTGGACGCCCCCACCGGGCACGCGCCGCTTCTCAGCGACGAGCTGTGGACCCCCGACGGCGCGATCCCCACGCCCGCTCCCGAGGTGGTCCTCGAGGCCGCCGCGCGCATCGGTGTGCAGACCGTGATCGATCCCTTCGTCCCGGTGGACCGCTGGCTCACCGAGGACAGCGTCGCCGAGCTTGCGGAGCGCCTGAACCGGGTCGTCGACCTCGCAGCGACGTTCGGGCTCACCGTGGGGTACCACAACCACTCGCAGGAGTTCGTCGCGAGCTTCGACGGGGTGACGGCCTATGAGCGCTTCGTCGCGCTCACCGATGCCCGCATCGCGCTCGAACTCGACCTGTACTGGGCCGCGGCCGGCGGGCAGGACGTGCCCGCGCTCGTCTCGCGGTTGGGCGGGCGGCTGCTGGCCGTGCACGTGAAGGACGGCGCCGTTCCGGCATCCAATCCCTTCGCCCCCGACGCCCCCGCCTTCGGGTCGGGCACGCTCGCGCAGCGCCATGCCGGCACGGGCGACGTGCCTCTCGCCGCGGCGCTCCGCGCCGGCGAGGGCGCGATCCGCTATGCGGTCATCGAGTACGACAACCCGCCGGGCGACGTCTTCGACGACATTGCCGCGAGCCTGGCCTTCCTTCGCGACGGGGGGTTCGTCCGATGAGCGGTGCGGTCGGGGTCGGCGTCATCGGCGCCGGGGTCATCAGCGACACCTACCTCGAGAACCTGCAGTCCTTCCCCGACGTGGACGTCGTCATCGTCGGTGACCTCCTCGTCGACCGTGCCGAGGCGCAGGCCCGGAAGCACGGCGTCCGGGCCTGGGGCACCGTCGACGACGTGCTGGCCAACCCCGACGTGCAGGTCGTGGTGAACCTCACGATCCCCGCCGCGCACATCGAGGTGTCGATGCGGGCGGTCGCGGCCGGCAAGCACGTGTGGACCGAGAAGCCCATCGGTCTCGATCGCGAGGGCGCCGCCGAGCTCCTCGCCGCCGCGGCGGCCGCGGGCCTGCGCGTCGGCTCGGCGCCCGACACCATCCTCGGACCCGGCTTCCAGACGGCCAAGCGCGCGATCGCCGCGGGTGTGATCGGCGAACCGCTCTTCGCGCAGACGCTGTTCCAGACGCAGGGGCCCGACCTCTGGCATCCGGCACCGCAGTTCCTCTTCGCCAAGGGCGCCGGCCCGCTGCTCGACATGGGGCCGTACTACTTCTCGGGGCTGGTCAGCCTCTTCGGCCCGGTCAATCGGGTGTCGGCTGTCGGGCGGAAGGCACGCGCGGAGCGCGACATCCACACCGGACCGCTCGCGGGCACCTCGTTCCCGGTGGAGGTACCCACGACGGTGCAGGTCGTCACCGGCTTCGAGAGCGGACAGCAGGCGCAGAGCCTGCTGAGCTTCGACTCCGCGCTCGAGCGCACGGGCGTGTTCGAGGTGCACGGCACCGAGGGCTCGATCGTGCTGCCGGACCCCAACCAGTTCGCCGGGCGCATCGCGTACGTGAAGCCGCTGGGGGTGCTCCGAGACGGCATGAGCGTCGAGCAGGAGTGGATCGACATCGCGCAGGAGGGTGTGGTCGTCGGCCGCGGGCTGGGCCTTCTCGACATGGTGCGCGCGGTCGCCGGCGGGCGACCCCACGTCGCGAGCGGAGACCTGGCGCTGCACGTCCTGGACGTCATGCTCTCGGCGGAGCAGTCGATCGAGACGGGCGAGTCCGTCCGTGTGGCGAGCACCGTCGACCCCGTGCCCGTCGTGGACGCGGACTTCGACCCGTTCGCCCGGACCCTCTGAACGGATGACCGCGGAACCGGCGTCGCCGGAGAGCCGGGGCGTCTCGCCGAAGGGCATCGCGCGGCGGCAGGAGATCCTCGATCGTGCGATCGAGGTCTTCGCCCGCCGAGGGTCGGACCGCACGAGCCTCCGCGCGATCGCCAGCGAGGTGGGGGTGACCCACGCTGCCCTCCGGCACTACTTCGGATCTCTCGAGGAGCTGCTGGTCGAGGTCTACCGCGAGTCGCAGCGGGAGCGCGCCGTGCCCCTGGCCTCCGAGATGACCCCGACCGAGCTCATGCGTCTCTCGGCCGAGCGCAACCGCGAGATCCCGGGCCTCGTGCAACTGTACTCGACCCTCGTCGCCGCCGCTCTCGAGGACGACCGCCCCGTCGCCCGCGAATTCGTCTCGACCCGCTTCGCGCGACTGCGCGAGGAGCTCTCGACCCGCGTCCGGGAGAACCAGGCTCAGGGGCGGATGCGCGTCGACGTCGATGCCGACGACGTCGCCGCCCTCGTCATCGCCGCCTCCGACGGACTTCAGTCGCAGTGGCTGCTCGAACCCAGCCTCGACCACGCCCGCATCCTCGCCGTGCTCGAACGGCTCCTCGCGCCCTGACGCGACGCTGGGTGCCGGCGCTTCGCTGTGCGCGCCGTCGCCCGGCTTCAGGACGCGAGGAATCGCAGCAGCGCCTCGTTGACCTCGTCGCCGTGGGTCCAGAGCATCCCGTGCGGGGCGCCCTCGATCTCGACGTAGGTCGCGTCCGGGAGCATCTCGCGGAACCGGCGACCCGTGGCGTCGATCGGCAGAATGTTGTCGGCGGTCCCGTGGACGATGAGGGTCGGGACGTCGATCTTGGCGATGTCGGCGCGGAAATCGGTCGGCCATGTCAGCGGGGCCGCCGCGATCGCGGTGTTCCCCGCGCGGTTCGCGGTCTGGATGCTGGCATCCACGGCTTCCTGCGAGATGCGGGAGCCGAGGGTGTCGTCGAGGTTGTAGAAGTCGTGGAAGAAACCGGTCAGGAACGCGTACCGGTCCTTCTTCACCGCGGCCGCGGTCTCGTCGAAGAACTCCTGCGGCGCGGCACCGTCGGGATTGTCGTCGGTCTTGAGGAGGAAGGGCTCGAGCGAGCCCAGGAACGCGGCCTTCGAGACCTGCCCGCTGCCGTAGTGGGCGAGGTAGCGGGCGATCTCGCCGGTGCCCATCGAGAATGCCACGAGCACGGCGTCGGCGAGGTCGAGGCGCTTCATCAGGGCGTCGAGGTCGGAGGCGAAGGTGTCGTAGTCGTACCCCGTGCCCACCTTGCTCGAGCCGCCGAAACCGCGTCGGTCGTACGCGATGACGCGGTACCCGGCGTCGAGCAGCGCGGCCTGCTGCTTGTTCCACGACTCTCCGTCGAGGGGGAAGCCGTGGATGAGCACGACCGCCTGCCCCGATCCCTGGTCGGTGTAGAAGAGCTGGATATCGGCAGAGTTGTCGGTTCCGACGGTGACGAAGGCCATGCGAGTTTCCCTCTTTCCGGTGGCGGCGCCGGGTGGCGCCATCCGCCAGCGTAGGACGGGGGATGCCACGGCGGCAGGTCTTGCGCGGGGTGGGGTGGGGGAGTAGACCGGTCAGCTCTCGCGGCGCGCGCCGTCGGCAGCGGTGACCGGGAAGATCGTCGGCGCGGCGAAGCCGCGCTCGACGAAGGTCCGCGTCACCGCGTCGGTCACCTCGGCGATGCGATCGCGGTCCACGAGGGCGATCGCCGCTCCGCCGAACCCGCCGCCGGTCATCCGCGCGCCGATCGCTCCGGCCTCGACGGCCGCGTCGACGGCCGCGTCGAGCTCGGGAACCGAGATCTCGAAGTCGTCACGCATCGACGCGTGCGAGGCGAGGAGAAGATCGCCGATCGATCGCGGACCGTTGCTTCGCAGCATCCGCACCGTATCGAGCACCCGCTGATTCTCGGTGACGACATGACGCACGCGCCGGAAGGTGACGTCGTCGAGCTCGCGCTCGGCGCGGTCGAGGTCGTTGATGTCCAGATCGCGGAGTGACGTGACCCCGAGCGCTGCCGCACCCGCCTCGCAGGAGGCGCGGCGCTCGCCGTAGCCGCCCGAGGCGTGCGAGTGCTGCACGCGCGTGTCCATCACGAGCAGGGTCAGTCCGGCGGCGTCGAACCCGAGGTCGACGGTCTCGACCTCGAGGCTCCGGCAGTCCAGGAGGATCGCCGCGTCGGCGGCGCCCAGGATCGAGGCCATCTGATCCATGATCCCCGTGGGGGCGCCAACCGCCTCGTTCTCGGCGCGCCGCCCGGCACGCGCGAGGGCGGGGCGATCGAGGCCGAGCTGCCACAGATCGTTCAGAGCGACGGCGACGGCGCCTTCGATCGCCGCCGACGACGACAGGCCGGCGCCGACGGGCACGTTCGACGCGATCGCGATGTCGAGCCCGGCCGCGTGCGCGGCCGCCGCGTCGGGAGCGGCCGCCTGCAGCGCCCAGGCCACGCCGAGCGGATAGCGCGCCCACTCGGTGATGGACTCCCGCGCCTGCGGGAACAGGCCCTCGAGGTCGGCGAGGGCGACGGAGACCGGAGCATCGGCGAAGGTCGAGGTGACACGAAGGACGTTCTCGCTGTTCGGCGCCACGGCGGCGACCGTGCGGTGGGGGATCGCCAAGGGCAGCACGAAGCCGTCGTTGTAATCGGTGTGCTCGCCGATCAGGTTCACCCGTCCCGGGGACGACCAGACGCCGGCCGCGGGGGCGTCGGTGAGGCGGGTGAGGGCGTCGAGCGCCGCCTTCCGCGGGTCGAGGGCGTCGGGCGATGCAGCGGTCACAGTGCTTCCTCGGGGACGGATGCCACGGCGTCGCGCAGACGCTCGGCAGCGGACTCAGGGGGGATGTCGCCGATCCATGCGCCCATCGCCGCTTCGGATCCGGCGAGGAACTTCAGCTTGTCGGCGGCGCGACGAGGCGAGGTCAGCTGCAGGTGCAGGCGTGCGCTGTCGCGGGCGACGTGGACGGGCGCCTGGTGCCAGGCGGCGATGTAGGGGGTGGGCGAGTCGTACAGGGCGTCGATGCCGCGAAGCAGTCGCAGGTACAGCGGCGCGAGCTCGTCGCGCTCGTCGGAGCTGGTCTCGGCGAAGTCGGCGACGTGGCGATGGGGGAGCAGGTGCACCTCGATCGGCCAGCGCGCGGCGAAGGGGACGAACGCCGTCCAGTGCTCGCCGCTGAGGATCACGCGGCCGGACGCCCGCTCGCTGTCGAGGATGCGCGAGAAGAGGTCGGGCCCGGCCTTGTCCAGCGAGCGGAGGAGCTGCTGGGTACGCGGGGTGACGTAGGGGTAGGCGTAGATCTGTCCGTGCGGGTGGGCGAGCGTGACGCCGATCGCTTCGCCGCGGTTTTCGAAGGGGAAGACCTGCTCGATCCCGGGGAGGGCCGACAGGGCGGCGGTGCGGTCGGCCCACGCCTCGATCACCGTGCGGGCGCGGATGGGTGTCTGGGTGCCGAACGAGCCCTCGTGCGCGGGACTGAAGCAAACCACCTCGCAGCGGCCGACCGAGGTGCGGGTGCGGCCGAGCGCCAGGTCGTCGAGGTCGTCGAGCCCCTGCGGCGGGTCGGCGGCTGCGGGCGCGTCGTCGCGGGCGGTGCGCAGCGCCGGGCCGAACGAGGGAGATCGGTTCTCGAAGACGGCTACGTCGTAGCGCGAGGGGATCTCGGACGGGTTGGTCGGCGTCTGCGGGGCGAGCGGGTCGAGTTCGGCGGGCGGGAGGAAGGCGCGGTTCTGGCGGGATGCCGCCACCGAGATCCAGTCGCCGGTGAGCACGTCGAGGCGCATCGTGGCGGTCTCGGGCCGAGGATCCAGGGCGCGGGCGTCGACCGACCGTTCCGGGCCGAGCGTGGTGTCGGGATCGTCGAAGTAGATCAGCTCCCGACCGTCGGCGAGGCGGGTGGGGCGTTTCGTGACGCCGCCGGACAGCGTCTCGGCAGCGGGGATCGTCGACGGGGCCTCGGTCGACGGGGCATCGGTGGCGCCGAACTCCTGCATGTTCACGTCAACATGCTAGCCCGACCCCCGTGATAACGTCAACACGTCGCGAATCGCCGGAGTTGCGTCGGGGGGAGTGAGCCGTGCGTCGAGTGTCGATGGCCGATGTCGCCGCCGCTGCCGGGGTGTCGGGTCAGACCGTCTCCCGGGTCGTCAACGCCAGCCCGCGCGTGGATCCGGCGACGCGCGCACGGGTCGAGGAGGCCATGGCCCGGCTCGGCTACCGCCCGCACCGCGCCGCGCGCGCGCTGCGCACCGGCCGTACGCAGACGATCGGCCTCGTCGTCGCCACCCTCGCCACCGTGGGGAACTCCCGCATGCTCCAGGCGGTGGCGGCAGCCGCCGCCGGGCGAGGGTACGGCCTGGCCATCGCGACGGTCGCCGGACCGGAGTCCGCCGACGACGCGTTCGCCCGGCTCGCCGATCAGGGGGTCGACGGCGCTGTGGTGCTGAACGAGGCGACGCCGTTCGCGGCGGCGGTTCCCGCGGCGGCGGGCTTCCGCCTCGTGCTGGTCGACGCTCCCGCGGATCCCCGATCGAGCGCGACGGAGGGGTCGGGAGCGCACGTCGTCCAGACCGACCATGCCGCGGGCGCGGCCGCGGCCACCGCTCACCTGCTCGCCCTCGGTCATCGCCGCATCGCCCACATCGCCGGGCCCTCCGATTCGTTCGCCGCCCGGGAGCGGGAGCGGGGATGGCGGACGGCGCTCGCCGAGGCCGCGCTCGAGGCGCCCGTGCCGGTGCGCGGCGATTGGAGCGCAGCATCCGGTCATGCCGCCGCTGGGAGCCTCGGCGGTGCCACCGCCGTCTTCGTCGCCAACGACCAGATGGCCCTCGGCGCCCTGCGGGCCCTGGCCGACGCCGGCCACGATGTGCCGCGCGATGTCAGCGTGGTCGGCTTCGACGACATCGCCGACGCCGCCGAGTACCGTCCGCCGCTGACGACGGTCCGTCAGGACTTCGACGCTCTCGGTGCCCGCGCCGTCGAGGTGCTCCTCGACGATGTCGAGTCGGCGGCCGACACCGCGCCGGTCGTCGAGACGCTCACTCCGACCCTCGTCGTGCGCGACAGCACCGCTCCCCGGCGCTGACCCACGGACCGCTTCCCGGCGCTGACCCGTGCCGACGCCTCGATGTCGGGGTTTCCCACCCTCCGCAGCGGGTGCAGCTGATGCGGGCGTCGCGCGGCGCCAAGAGAGCGTCACGCTTCGGCGGCCCGCCGCGCCTCCCACCCCGTGCGGACCATCTCGTCGACGCTGTAGCTCATCTTCCAATCGAGGTCGCGGGCCGCGAGCTCTCCGGTTGCGACGATCCGGTCGGGGTCGCCGGGGCGACGCGGCCCGATCTCGGGGGTGAAGTCGATGCCGGTGACACGCACCATGGCGTCCATGATCTGGCGCACCGACAGGCCGTCGCCCGACCCCAGGTTGTAGGCGGCCTCGACCGGGTCGCCCGCCGCAAGGCGCTGCGCGGCGACCGCGTGCGCGGCGGCGATGTCGGCGACGTGGACGTAGTCGCGCACGTTCGTGCCGTCGGGGGTGTCGTAGTCATCGCCGTTGATGCGGGGGGTGCGTCGCTCGATCAGCGCCTCGAAGACGAGGGGGAAGAGGTTGTGCGGTGAGGTGTCGGAGACCGAACGGTCGCCCGATCCCACCACGTTGAAGTAGCGCAGCGAGGTGTGGCGGAGCGGAGCGGCCGACTCGGCGGTAGCGACCGCCTGATCGCGGATCAGCCACTCGCCGATGAGCTTCGACTCGCCGTACGGGCTCGCGGGGCGCTTGGGGAGGTCCTCGGTGACGAGCGGTACGTCGGGGGTGCCGTAGACCGCGGCGCTGGAGGAGAACACCAGGTTCGTCACCCCTGCCGCCTCCATCGCCTCGAGCACGATGCGCGTGCCCTCGACGTTCTGGGCGTACGTGTGCAGGGGCCGCTTCACCGAGACGCCGGCGTACTTGAAGCCCGCGACATGGATGACGCCGGTGACGGCGTGCTCGCGGAGCGTGTGCTCCATGAGCTCCCGGTCGAGGATGCTGCCGCGCACGAACGGGACGCCGTCGGGGATGAACCCCGGGTGACCGCTCGAGAGGTCGTCAATGACGACGGGGGGAAGGCCCGCGGCATCCAGTGCTCTGACGATGTGCGCGCCGATGTAGCCGGCTCCGCCGGTGACAAGCCAAGACATGGCTCCATCCTGCCCCACCTGGCGGCGAGGCCCGGATCAGTCCTCGGGAAGGTTGCGGATGACACGGATGGCGCGGGCCGCCTCCTCCGCATCATCGTCGATGCTCTCGGGCGCGAGCGTGACCACCCGCGTCCCCATGGCCTGCAGCGCGGTGATCTCTGCCGCTGCGGGACCTTCGGCCCCAGCGACGCCAGCCCCGAGGATCAGCCCCTGCGGCCGCTGGCCGCGAAGCGTCTGCAGGATCTTGCGCTCCCGCTCGGGGTCGCCGCAGGTCTCCGCCACGGTGAGGATCAGTCCCGCCGCCTCGGTTTCGCGCGACAGCGCACGGGTCAGCGCGCCGAATCCCTCATCGGTCATGTCGGTGACGACGAACGCCGTGATCGCCGAGGCGCCGCGCGCGATCGCCTGCGCGGCGACGTTCGCGGTGTAGCCGAGTTTCGTCGCAGCCGCCTCGACGCGGACCCGGTAGCTGTCGGCGACCTTGCGGTTCGAGCCGTTGAGAACGCGCGATGCAGTCGCCAACGACACCCCCGCTTCGCGGGCGACATCGTGGAGAGTGGGGGCACCTCGGGTAAGTGCGACGCTCTCGGTCACAGGGTCAGTGTATGCCCCACGGGGTCGACGTGGGCGGATGAATTCGGTACGCTCCGCCCGCGCGTCGGCGCAGGGTCGAAAAGGGGGCGGCGGATCAGCCGTCCAGGGCCGCCGCGACGACCGCCCGTGCCTCCTCCTGGACCTGTCGCAGGTGCTCTTCGCCGCGCAGCGACTCGGCGTACAGCTTGTAGACGTCCTCCGTGCCCGAGGGGCGAGCGGCGAACCACGCGTCGGCCGTCTGCACCTTCAGCCCCCCGATGGCCGCGTCGTTCCCGGGGGCGTGCGAGAGCTTCGCCGTGATCGGGTCGCCGGCGAGCTCGGTCGCCGCGACGGCGTCGGGCGACAGCTTCGCCAGCTTCGCCTTCTGCTCGGGGGTCGCCGGGGCGTCGACGCGCTGATAGGCGGATGACCCGAACTCGGCCTCGAGCTCGGCGTAGCGCTTCGACGGGGTCTTCCCGGTGACGGCGAGGATCTCGGCGGCGAGCAGGCACAGCAGGATGCCGTCCTTGTCGGTCGTCCACACCGTGCCGTCCTTGCGGAGGAAGGAGGCGCCCGCCGACTCCTCGCCGCCGAAGGCGACCGAGCCGTCGAGGAGCCCGGGGACGAACCACTTGAACCCCACCGGGACCTCGTAGAGAGTGCGGCCGAGGCCCGCGACGACCTTGTCGATGATCATCGATGACACCAGGGTCTTTCCCACCGCCGCTCCGGCGGGCCAGTTCTCACGGTGGGAGAAGAGATAGTCGATCGCAACGGCGAGGTAGTGGTTCGGGTTCATCAGGCCCGCGTCGGGGGTGACGATGCCGTGCCGGTCGGCGTCGGCGTCGTTCCCGGTGAGGATGTCGTAGTCGTGACGCTTCGCCACGAGCGACGCCATCGCCGACGGCGACGAGGGATCCATGCGGATCTTCTCATCCCAGTCCAGCGTCATGAACCGCCACGTCGGATCGACGTCGGGGTTCACGACCGTCAGGTCGAGCTCGTACATCTCGGCGATCCGCGCCCAGTACTCCACCGAGGCGCCCCCGAGCGGGTCGGCGCCGATGCGCACCCCGGCCGAGCGGATGACGTCGATGTCGATGATGGTGGCGAGGTCGCGCACGTACGCCTCGCGGAAGTCGTAGCTGCCCAGGGTGTCGGCGTCGATGTCGCTGTACTTCGTGCGCGCGACGCCCGCGAGACCGGCCGCGATCAGCTCGTTCGCGCGGTTCGCGATCCACCCGGTCGCGTCGGTATCGGCCGGCCCGCCGTGCGGCGGGTTGTACTTGAATCCGCCGTCGGCGGGAGGGTTGTGGCTCGGAGTCACCACGATGCCGTCGGCCCGCCCCGGGTCATCCGCGCTCTTCCCGCGGTTGTAGGTGAGGATCGCGTGGCTCAGTGCCGGCGTGGGGACCCACGAGTCGCGGGAGTCGACGCGGACGTCGACGCCGGAGGCGACGAGCACCTCGATCGCGCTCCGCTCGGCGGGGAGGGAGAGCCCGTGGGTGTCGCGACCGAGGAACAGCGGGCCCTCGATGCCCGCCATCCGGCGGTAATCGACGATCGCCTGCGTGGTGGCGAGGATGTGGTCCTCGTTGAAGCTCGTGTTCAGCGACGATCCGCGGTGACCGCTCGTGCCGAACGCCACGCGCTGCGCGGGGAGGGAGGCGTCGGGTCTGCGGTCGTAGTAGGCGGAGATGAGGGCGTCGATGTCGATGAGATCGGAGGCCTCGGCGGGCTGTCCTGCGCGCGTCATGTCCCCAGTCTGCCTGTTGCGACCGCTGGGGAACACCGCTCCCGTGCTCGACGCTCCTCTGCTATGCCCGCGTGTCTTCGAGGGCGGGCTCGGCGCCGCGCAGGGGGAACCGGCGCCGCGCCTCCGCGATGAGCGCTCCCAACGTGGCGTGCAGGGCCGGTGAGTCGGCCTGCGATCGACGGTGCACCGCGACGACGTCGCGGGTGGAGGCGGGGTCGACGGTGGGAATTGCGACGAGATCCGGGTCGAGATCGCCGCGACCGAGCCGCGGAACGAGCGCGACGGCGAGCCCCGCGCGCACCAGCTCGAGGTGACTGTGAAATTCCATCGACTCGTAGCCGATCCGCGGCGCATTCGGCACTCCGTCGAAGAGGCGGCGCAGCCACTGACGACAGATCGTCGACTCGAAGGTGGCCACCCATGTGTCGTCGGCGAGGTCGGCGGGTCTCAGCACCGGGCGGTCAGCGAGGGGATGATCGCGGCGGAGAATGACGTCGGCAACGTCCGTGAAGAGGGGTGTGACGACCAGGTGCTCAGGCATGCTCAGTGCGACGCCGCCCCACTGATGCACGATACCGAGATCCCGTTGCCCGGATGCCACCAGCGCGACCGTTTCCCACGGCTCGCTCTCGCGCACCGGAACCCTCAAGAGCGGATGACGCCCGACGAGCACCGCCAACGCCGGAGCGACCAAACCTCGCACTGCCGTCGAGAACGCCGCGATGCGCAACTCGCCCGTGATCGCGGCGTCCTCGCTCGCGGTGGCGTGCAGGTCGGCACGCAACCGCTCGAGGTCGGCGAGGATCGGTGTGGAGTGAACCACGAGGCGTGTTCCGGCATCGGTGAGGATCACACCGCGTCCGACGCGCTCGAGGAGGGGCACTCCCGTCTCCCGCTCGAGGCGCTTGACCTGCTGCGAGACCGCGGAAGGGGTGTACCCGAGGGCGCCCGCCGCTGCCGACACGCTGCCATGCGTGGCGACCGCCCGCAGTGAGAGGACGGCCTCGAGATCGATCATGAAGCAACGTTATCGAATTATCGGAAGATCACGTTGCTTGTGCTTAATCCGCGACCGCTCTGTACTGAGGACGTGAGCCGTCGTGACATGATCCTCGCCGCCGCCGTGGCATCCCTTTGGGGCTTCAACTTCCTCGTCATCGACTGGGGGATGACCGGCGTGCCACCCCTGCTGTTCGTCGCGATCCGATTCCTCCTCGTCGCGGCGTTCGCGGTGATCGTGCCGCCGCCGGCAACGTCGTGGCGAACGGTCGTCGGGGTCGGCCTGTTCATGAGCCTCGGCCAGTTCGGGCTGCTCTACACGTCTCTTGCACTCGGACTGAGCCCCGGTCTCTCCGCCCTGCTTCTGCAGGCGCAGGCGGTGCTGACCGTCGTGCTCGCCGCGGGGGTCCTTCGCGAGCGGCCGACGACGGCTCAGAGCCTCGGGGTCGCGCTCGGCGTCGTCGGGTTGGCGCTCGTCGCACTCGGCCGCGGCGGACAGGCTCCCGCATTCGCGGTCGCCCTGGCTCTCGCTGCCGCGCTGTCGTGGGCGATCGGTAACGTCATCGCCCGCCGCGCCGGTGTCGTGAGCGGCCGAGGACGGCTCGGAGCGCTGTCCCTCACCGTGTGGTCGGCGCTGGTGGTCCCCGTGCCCGCGCTCGGGCTTGCGTTCCTGATCGACGGGCCGGCCGCGGTCGTCGGAGGAGTCGCCGCGTTCGGCGTCGAGGCCGTGCTGTCGACGCTCTACACGGGGGTCCTCTGCACCCTCATCGGCTATGCCGTGTTCAACTCCCTGCTCGCCCGCAATCGGTCGGCGTCGGTCGTGCCGTGGGTTCTCCTCGCCCCCGTCGTCGCGATGGCGTCGGCGGCGCTTCTCCTCGGGCAGCTGCCCACCGCCGGTGAAGCCGTGGGCGGGGTCATGCTGATCGGCGGCGTCCTGGTCGCCTCCCGTCCGGCGCGGGGTCGACGGCGGCGGGCCCGCCACCGCCTCCGCGGCGCACCCGTCACCACCGGTCTTGCTGGCTCGCACCCGGTGGAAGAGGTGGCCCGGCTAGGCTGAACGCCGTGACTTCCGACGCCGCCGGGCCCGTGGCATCCGTTCCCCGCCGCCGGACCTACAGCTTCCTCGGACCGGCCGGCACCTTCACCGAAGCGGCGCTCGCCCAGGTGCCCGAAGCGCGTGGTCAGATCTGGCGACCGGTGCACAACGTCGGCGAGGCACTCGCCGATGTCATCGACGGCCGCGCCCACGCGGCGATGATCGCGATCGAGAACTCCGTCGACGGTGGCGTGTCCACCGCCCAGGATGCCCTCGCCACCGTCGCGGGGCTGCGCATCATCGGCGAGTACCTGGTGCCGGTCGACTTCGTCCTCGTCGGGCGCCGGGGGATGCGGGTGGACGACGTCTCTCTCATCGCCGCGCATCCGGTCGCCTACGCGCAGTGCCTGCAATGGCTGACGCGCACCCTTCCCACCCACGCGCACATTCCGGCATCCAGCAATGTGGCCAGCGCCCTCGGCCTCCTCGACGGCACCAGCGACGCAGACGCCGCGATCGCCCCCCCGGGGATCCTCGAGCATCACGACCTGGAGCTCCTGGCCGAGAAGATCGGCGACAACGCCAACGCGGTGACCCGATTCGTGCTGGTGGGGAAGACCGTCGCCCCGCCCGAGCCGACGGGCGCGGACAAGACCTCGCTCATCGTCGAGCTTCCCGACGATCGCCCGGGGGCGCTGCTGGAGATGCTGGAGCAGTTCGCCACCCGGGGGATCAACCTCTCGCTCCTGGCCTCGCGCCCGATCGGCGACGAGCTCGGCCGCTACCGCTTCGTCATCGACGCCGACGGGCACGTCCACGACGAGCGGATGGCCGATGCGCTCATGGGTCTTCGCCGCTTCAGTCCGAAGGTGATCTTCCTCGGCTCGTACCCGCGGGCCGACCGCGCGGTCGTGCGCTACCCAGACCGCTACTCCGACGATGTCTTCGTCGAGGCGCGCGACTGGCTGCGGGGCCTTCTCAGCGGCGAGCCCGAGGGCTGACCCGCCGCGTCCTCCCGCCGGTCGGCTGCTCGCCCTACACTGACGTCGTGAGCCACGCCGACCCCCCGGCTCCCTCCGCCGGCCGCCGCCCCGGTCGGGTGCGCCTGCCACGACCGATGACGAGCGGCGAAGACAGCCGGGTCACGACCTTCGAGCTGTTCTTCGATCTGGTCTACGTCTTCGCCTTCACGCAGGTGTCTCGGCTCATGGCTGAGACGCACAGCGCGCCAGGCATAGCCCAGGCACTCATCGTCCTGGCCCTGTTGTGGTGGACCTGGGTCGGCTACGCGTGGCTGGCCAATCGCCTCCCGGCCGACCAGCCGTTCCTGCGCACCGGCATGACGGTCGCGATGATCGGCGTCTTCGTCTGCGCGCTGGCCATCCCCGAGGCCTTCGACGACTTCGACGGCGGGCTGGACGGTCCGCTGGTCTTCGCCGTCGCGTATGCGGTGGTGCGTGCCGTGCACCTCATCCTGTTCTTCGTCTCCGCGACGGACGACCCCGGGCTGCGCCGTCAATTGACGGTGTGGAGCCTCTCCTCGGTGCTCCCCGCGTGCGCGGCCATCGTCGTCGGCGCTGCGATCGGTGGCGAGGTGCAGGCGTGGATCTGGGTGCTGGCGATCGTCTTCGAAGGACTCGGCACCCGGGTGCTGGCACCGGGTGGCGGCGGGTGGCGTATCCATTCCGTCGCCCACTGGTCGGAGCGGCACGGTCTCATCGTCATCCTCGCCCTCGGTGAATCCATCGTGGCGATCGGCGTGGGGGTGGCCCGTGATCCGGTCAGCGTGCCGATCCTCCTCGGCACCGCGACATCCATCGTGATCTCCGTGCTGCTGTGGTGGTCGTACTTCCGTCGCCTCGCGACCGTGGGTGAGCACGCGCTCGCCCGGCTCTCGGGCGGGCCCCTCGTCAAGCTCGCTCGCGACGCGTACTCGTACGTCCACTTCCTGATCGTGGCGGGGATCGTGCTGACCGCCCTCGGCATCGAAGACGCCATGGCCCACATCACCGATACCGAGCCGCTCGGATGGTTCGGTGCGGCGGCCCTCGGGTCGGGCATCGCCCTGTTCGCTGCAGGGACGATCTGGTTCGCCGTGCTGGTCGGCGAGCGACGCCCCCTGTTCCGCGGCGCGGAGGCGGTCGTGGCCGTCATCTCCATCCCGCTTCTGGCGGTCCTCCCCCCGGCGGGGGCGTTGACGGCGGCGGTCGTCCTGATGGGGGTGGTCGCCGGCGCGGAGGGCTGGGTGCACCAGCGTGCGGACCGGCGTGAGGCTCAGTCGTCCTCGGCGGCGGCGTGAGCCCGGTAGGTCGCGATCACCCGTGACAGGTAGCGGGCGATGACCTGCTGCTCCTCCGGGGTGAAGTCGTTCAGCTCGCGGTCGACATCCTGGATCATCGGCATGAGCATGCCGAGCGCCCGGGCACGGGATGCGGGGGTCGGGACGACCATGACGCCGCGGCGATCGGTGGGGTGCGGCTCGCGGGTGACGTGACCGAGAGCGACCAGCCGGTCCACGGCGGTGGTCGTCGACGCCGTCGAGATGCCCAGGCGCTTGGCCAGCTCGCTGGGAGCCAGGGGGCCCGCCATCAGCAGGTGCTCCATCGCCTCGAGGTCTGTGGGGTTCACCGTGAGCTCGCGGCGCATCCGCTCCTCGAACAGCTCGGTGACCTCGAGCACTTCGCGCAGCAGAGTGGTGGGCGCGCGGAAGGACGGTGCGCCGGAGCGCGCCGGCGCAGGAGGGAGGTCTGCGGCGTGCACCCCCTCAGTATATGTGCGCTAGTCTTCCTCATATCTAGGCTTTCTAATTAAATGTCTCTCATCGATCACCCCTCTCCATTCCTCTGACCAAACCCCGGGAGAAGACGGATGTCCGGCTACCTGCGCTTCATCACTGCGGCCAAGACCTCGTGGATCGTCCTCGTGCTGGCTGCTGCGGCGGCTGCCGCCCTGTTCGCGTGGGGGAGCGGAGGCGGCTCCGACAGCGCGCCCCCGGTCGGTCTGCCGGACTCGGCGGAGTCGGTGCAGGTCGATCAGCTGCTCGAGGAGTTCCCGAGCGCCGACGCCACCTCGGCCTTCCTGGTGTTCCAGGCCGAGGGCGACGAGTTGAGCGTCGATGACCTCGAGACGATCAACGCCAAGGTGTTCGGCGACCTCGTCGACTTCACCCCCGACGGCTTCGTCCCGCCCGCTCAGGTCTCCGATGACGGCCGGGTCGCGTTGGTGATCGTTCCCCTCGAGCCCGAGACGAGCATCGAGACGCAGTCCGAGCGTGCAGATGAGATCCGGGATGTCGCCATGGCCGACCTGGGTGACGACGTGCAAGTCTTCTTCACCGGGCCTGAGGGCTTCGAGATCGACCTCGCCGCGGTCTTCGCCGGCGCCGATATCACCCTGCTCCTGACCACCGTCATCGTCGTGGCGATTCTGCTGCTGGTCACCTACCGGAGCCCGTGGCTGTGGCTGGTGCCGCTGGTGGTGATCGGTGTCGCCGACGCCCTTGCCGGCATCGTCGCCCGCAATGTCGCCGCCGCCGTCGGGGTCGAGCTCGACCCGTCGATCACCGGCATCCTCTCGGTGCTCGTCTTCGGTGCCGGAACCAACTACGCCCTCCTCCTGATCGCCCGCTACCGCGACGAACTCCGACTCCACGAAGACCGTCGCGAGGCGATGCGCCGCTCGGTGCGCGGCGCAGGACCGGCGATCATCGCCAGCGGCTCGACCGTGGCCCTGGCGCTCGCAACTCTGCTGTTCGCCGAGCTCGCGGGCAACCGCGCCCTGGGCCTTGCCTGTGCGGTCGGAATCGTGGTGGCGATGATCTTCGCCCTCGCGGTGCTCCCCGCCGCTCTGGTGCTGTTCGGTCGCGGCCTCTTCTGGCCTTACATCCCGCGTTACGGCTCGCGCGATGCCATTTCGCGCAGCCCCTGGGGCAAGCTCGGGCGCGCCGTCTCGCGCCGCCCCGCGATCGTCGCGATCAGCGGGTTCGTGGTGCTCGGGGCGCTCGCCTCGGGCGTGTTCTTCGTGCAGACCGGTCTGTCGCAGAACGACCGGTTCCTCGACAAGCCTGAGGCGGTGGTGGGCCAGGAGATCATCGCCGACGCGTTCTCGGCTGGGGCGACCTCGCCCGCCACGGTGGTGATCAGCCGGGATGACGCCGAAGCGGCCGTCGCAGAGATCGAGGCGCTCGACGGCGTGGACGCCGCAGCGATCGCCGAGGAGACCGACGATCTGGCGCGCATCGACGTCACGCTCGACGCCAGCGCCGAGACGCCCGAAGCCTATGCCGCCATCTCCGCGATGCGCGCCGCGCTGAATGACGTCGGCGCCGGCGACGGACTGGTCGGCGGACTCGACGCGCGCTCGCTCGATGTCGCCAACGCGCAGGCGCGCGACCAGGCGCTGGTGATCCCGCTCATCCTGGTGCTCGTCTTCATCGTGCTGGTCGTGCTGCTGCGAGCTCTCGTCGCGCCGCTGCTCCTGCTCGTCGCCGTGGTGGTGAGCTTCTTCTCGGCGGTCGGGGCGAGCTGGTGGCTGTTCCAGACGCCGCTGTTCGGCTTCCCCGCGATCGACACGAACGTCCTGCTCTTCAGCTTCCTGTTCCTCGTCGCCCTCGGCGTGGACTACAGCATCTTCCTCGTAACCCGCGCCAAGGAGGAGGCTGACCGACTCGGCATCACCCAGGGGATGATCCGGGCGCTCGCCGCCACCGGCGCCGTCATCACCAGCGCCGGCATCCTGCTGGCCGCCGTCTTCGCCGTCCTCGGGGTGCTGCCGCTCATCACCCTCACGCAGATCGGCATCATCGTCTGCATCGGCGTGCTCATCGACACCCTGCTCGTGCGGACGGTCATCGTGCCGGCGCTCACGTTCCTGCTGCGCGATCGCGTGTGGTGGCCGCGTCGCCCGAAGCTCAGCGACGCCGAAGCGGCCGCGCAGGGCGCGGACGCGTTCGCCGACCCGCTGGAGGTCGAGCGTCGCCGCGCGGCCGCCGCCGCGGCGGATGGGGTGGGGTCGGACGATCCGTCGAAGGAACCCGCCGTCGCAGAGCGCTGAGGCGTCTCCTGCGCCTCGCGCGGTGCAGCCTCGGGGATCCGCGCAGCCTCGGCCCACACCCCCGGATGGGCCGAGGTTGCGCCGATCTCCGAGGCTGCGTCGGAACGGGTGCCGCGGGTGCACTCCTCAGCGTCTTCCACCGCGGGCCTCGCCGCCCGCGTCGGCCCCGCGTCGGCCCCGCGTTGCCCGCGTTGCCCGCGTTGCTGAGGATTTTCGCGCTCACGCGGATCGGAAGCCACTTTCCCATCCGCGCGAGCGCGGAAATCCGCGCGAGCGAGCGACGAGGGCGGCGCGACCCACCCCCGCTCGCTGAGCGAGCGCGACCGACCCCCCGGTCGTTGAGCGAGCGCTTCCGCCCCCGTCGTTGAGCGAGCGCAGCGAGTCGAAACGCCCGCGCGCGCGACCGACCCCCGGTCGTTGAGCGAGCGCAGCGAGTCGAAACGCCCGCACATCTCCTCTCGTCGCTGCGCTCTACGCTCGACGAACGCCGCGTCAGCGGTCAGCCGTCAGCCGGCGACGAGCGCGGGCGTTGTCCCGGCGCGAGACCCCATCGCCTCGGCGAGGAGGGTGAGCGACCGGGTACGGCCCGCCGCGGCATCCGTCTGCTCCGACGCGAATGACCCGGCGATCGGCGAGACCATCACCTCGTCCACCCCGGCGCGCGCAGCGAGGCCCGCAAGCCCCGCGGCCACGTCATCGCCGGTGCCGACGAACCAGGTCGCGCGGGCAGCGGCCATGATCTGGTCGGCCATGGGGGCGAGCGGCGGCGCGCTCTGCGCGTCTTCGACGGTCTCGAGCGGGGTGAGGGGCTGGTTGGTGCGCAGGCGCACCATCATCCGCAGCTGCGGTAGCGCCCGAGCCTCGGCCTCCTCGGCGGTGGCCGCCGCGACGATGTTCGCCGTGACGAAGGTGCGCGGTGCCGGGTGCGCCTCGGACGGGCGATACTGATCGCGGTAGAGCTGCAGCGCGCGCTCCAGCCCAGACCCGGAGAAGTGGTTCGCGAAGACGTAGGGAAGACCGAGCGAGGCCGCGAGCTGGGCGGAGTAGTCGCTCGACCCGAGCAGCCACACGTCGGGGGCGCCCTGCGCGGCCGGCGTCGCCCGCACCTCGTAGGTGCTGCCCGACGTCAGGCGGATCGCCGCTCCGTCGGGGGAGGTGAGGGTGAGGATGTCGCCGATGTGGTCCGGGAAGCGCTCGACGTCGCTCGTGGTCCCCGACATCCGCAGCAGCTGTGTGATGACCGGGTCGCTGCCCGGCGCCCGCCCGATCCCCAGATCGATGCGTCCGGGGGCGATCGCCTCGAGCGCGGCGAACTGCTCGGCCACGACGAGCGGGGAGTGGTTGGGGAGCATCACCCCGCCGGACCCGACCCGGATCCGTGAGGTGCGCGCCGCCGCCGCCGCGATCAGCACCGGCGGCGTGGTCGACGCGACGGCGGGCATGTTGTGGTGCTCGGCGAACCAGTACCGCTCGTAGCCGAGACGTTCGGCGGTCTCGACGAGGGCGAGGGATGCCGCGACCGCCTCGGCGCTGGTCTGACCGGCGCGCACCGGCACGAGGTCGAGGACCGACAGGGTGATGCTCATACCGAAGGGTGCTCCGATCAGGGAAGACGGCTCGCGCGGGCGAGGTTCGCGCGCATCTCAGCGGCGGTCTGGCGCTGCCCGTACCCGGGGCGGTCGCGCTCGAGACGCCACGATTCGCTGAGTGGGCCGGCGTTGACGGTGTCGAAGCCGAGCTCGTCGTAGAGGCGCGTCATCGCCTCGATGGCCTCGGGGAAGTCGCTGGCGGTGCCGAGCGCGCGGCGGTTCGGCGTTCCGGCGGGCGAGCCGTCGGTGGTGATCTGCGCGGAGAGGATGTTGTTGAACGCCTTCACGACCTTCGAGGTCGGGAGGTGATCCTGCAGCAGCTGCGAGGTCGTGGTCTCGCCGCGGTCGAGGGCCTCGATGTGGCCGTCGCGCTCGAAGTAGTAGTTGTTGGTGTCGAGCACGATCTTGCCGGCGAGGGGCTCGACGGGGATGGCGCCGATCGCCTTGAGCGGCACCGTCACGACGGCGATGTCAGCCGCCTCGGCGGCCTCCTGCGCGGTGGCGGCGCGGAGCTTCGGCCCCACCTCGTCGACGAGACCCTGGAGGGTCTCGGGTCCGCGGGAGTTCGCGATGACGACGTCGTAGCCGACGCCGGTGAAGGCGCGGGCGAGCTGACTGCCGATGTGTCCGGCCCCGATGATTCCGATAGTGGTCATGTGTGGGCCCAACGGGCGGACCCGGTCGGGCATTCCCACCGCGCGCTTGTCCCGACCTCCAGCACGATGCGGCCGAACCCGCCTCCGCGGCCCGGATCAGCACCGCTCCGGCCGGTTATGCAGGAGTTGGGGACACACCTCGTCAGCGCGGCGCGCGCTTGACCTTCTCGTACGCCTCCAGCGCCGCCTTGCGCGATTCCTTCAGGTCGACGATCGGCGCGGGCGCATCGCCCGAGACGTGCTCGGGTGCCCACTCGCGGATGTACTCCCGCTTCGGGTCGAACTTCTCGGCCTGCAGCTCGGGGTTGAACACCCGGAAGTAGGGCGCCGCGTCGGCGCCCGAGCCCGCGACCCACTGCCAGCTGAAGGGGTTGTTCGCCGCGTCGGCATCGACGAGGCAGTCCCAGAACCACTCCTCGCCCCGCCGCCAGTCGATGAGGAGATTCTTGATGAGGAACGACGCCGTCACCATCCGCACCCGGTTGTGCATCCAGCCCGAGATCCAGAGCTCTTTCATGCCGGCGTCGACGAGCGCGACCCCGGTCTCGCCCTTCTGCCAGGCCCGCAGGTGCGAGGGCTTCAGCTGCGGCCACGGGAAGGCGTCGAACTCGCGGCGGAGGTTCACCGTGGCGAGGTCGGGGTGGTGGAAGAGCGTGTGCCAGGCGAACTCGCGCCACCCGAGTTCGGAGAGGAACCGGCGCGGGTTCCCCTCGTCGACCGCGGCGTCCCAGATCTGGTAGGGGCTCAGCTCGCCCCAGCGCAGGCGCGGCGACAGCATCGATGTCGATCCCGACGCCGGCTCGTCGCGACTCCGGTCGTACCCGCCGAGGTCGCCGGCGATGAAGTCCTTCAACCGACGCCTCGCCGCCGCCTCACCCGGTGTCCACCGCTCGCGAAGCCCGCCCGCCCAGTCGGGGTCGGTGGGGAGCAGCCCCCAGGCGTCGAGATCGTCGGAGTCCACGCGCCCCGAGAAGCCCGGCACCTCGCGGGGCTCGGGCAGCGGCGCCCGCGGCGCCGGCAGCGACAGGCACGCCCGCCAGAACGGGCTGTACACCGAGAAGGGGGTGCCGGCGCCGGTCTTCACCGTCCACGGCTCGAACAGCAGCGAGGCGGCGAACGACTGCACCGTCACGCCCCCCTTCCGCAGGCTCGCCTTCAGGTCGGCGTCGATGTCGCGTTCAGGCAGGCTGTAGCGCCGGTTCCAGAAGACCGCGCCGGCGCCGGTGTCGGCGACGAGAGAGGGGAGGACATCGGATGCTGCGCCCCGCTGCAGTACGAGGCTCGCCCCCTTCTCGGCGAGGTCTTCGCTGAGCGAGGTCAGCGAGTGGTGCAGCCACCATTTGGCCGCTCCGCCGAGCGGGCGCATGCCCGGGGAATCCTCGTCGAGCAGGTACAGTCCGATGACGGGCGCGTCCCGGTCGAGCGCCGCGCGCAGCGCGGGGTTGTCGGCGAGGCGGAGGTCGTCGCGGAACCAGACGATCGAGGGCGCAGCCATGCACCCATCCTGGCCTCCGCGCGACGCCCGGGGGTCGCGTTCAGGCTCCTGCCGTCGCCGTCGACCGTGTGCGGATCCACGTGCCGGACGTGGCGATGGCCTGGCCGGCTTCGGGGAACACGCCGAACCAGATGGGCCAGACGTGCTGCATCCCTTCGCCGACGACCAGTTCACCATCGGTCGATCGGGCGACCAGGCGCCGCGCGTCATCCAACAGGATCTCGTCGCTCCCCGCGAAAGCGAGGAGCGGAGGAAGGGCGTCGGGAGGACTGAATACGGGTGAGAGCCGGGGGTCGTGCGGCTCCGTGCCCGCCGCGTACCATCCGGCCATCTCGAGGAGGCTGTCGCGCGTGCACTCGATGTCCACCGCGGCGTTGGAGGCCATGGTGTCGCCCGAGCACGTCAGATCGCCCCAGGGCGAGAAGAGCACCAGGCCGTCCGCGTCGACCTCAGCGGCGGTCGCAGCAGCGAGTCCGCCCCCGGAGGAGTCGCCCGCGATGAACCGCGGGAGATCTGTCGGCAGGGAAGCGAAGGCCGCCCGGGCATCCTCGAAGGCGGCGGGGAACGGGTTCTCGGGTGCGAGCCGGTACGCCGCCACGACGACCTCGGCGGACGCTGCGCGCGCGAGGTGGCCGGCGGTCTTCCTCCGCGAGGCCGGGGACCCGAGCATGTAGCCGCCGCCGAAGAGATACAGCACCCTCGCGTGGATCTCGCCCTCTGCGGGACGGACCGACAGACCGAACGGATGGGCGCGCGTCGTCACGCCGATTGGCTCCGCGGTGGCGTCCTCGGCGTGCTCGCCCGCCTCGCGTCGCTGCGGGATCGGCAGCGACACCTGCTGAGGGGCGGACGCCATCGCCGCCCAGAAGGCGATCGCCTCCGGGGATGCGGTCATGCGCGACACGGTAGTCGCCGAACTGTCGCGCCGCTACAGCCCTTCGACCTTGTGCCCGCGAGGGAGGGCGAGCAGGAGCGAGGCGGGCTCCAGTCGCACCCGCACCTGAGCGGCCTCGCCGAACTCGTCGCCGTCGAGCTGGACGGGGTGGGGCTCGGAGGTCGCGAGGTCCACACCGAGGCCACGCGAGTAGCGCACCGCGTTGTCCTTCGTGCGCAGCGCCATGACGCGACGGCCGCTTCGGAACCGGCGGAGGAAGCTGTTGTCCCACGCCACTCGGCGCCAGACGAAGATCCAGCCGAGGAGACCCTTGGGCTGGATGAAGACGATGTCGAGGTTGCCGTCGGCGACCGACGCCTCGGGGATCAGCTCGAGCCCCGCCGGGAGCGACCCGCAGTTGGCGAACAGCACGCTCTGCACGCGTGCCGCGTGGATGCGGCGCTGCGGCAGCTGGTACATCAGGCGGAAGGGCTTCGCGGCGGGAAGCGACCGGGCCACGCCATCCACGTACGCCACCCAGCCGACCTGCTTCTTCAGTTTCGGGTTGGTGTTGGCGATCATCGCGGCGTCCAGGCCCATGCCGCCCATGACGACGAACGCGTGCTCGTCGACCGTGCCGTCCTGGCGTCGGAGGCTGGCGAAGCCGACATCCATCGCGAGGGAATCACCGTCGAAGGTCGCCCTGATCATGGCGTCGGGGTTGTCGAGGGGGAGGAGGAGGTTGCGGGCGAGGAGGTTGCCGGTGCCGCTCGGAACGATCGTCAGGGGAACCTCGGTGCCGGTCATCGCCTCGGCCACGGCGCGGACGGTGCCGTCTCCGCCGGCGACGAGCACAGCGGTCACGCCTTCCTTCAGGGCCTGGCGGGTGACGTCGTCGCCGAGGTCGTCGACGGTGGTCTCGTAGAACAGCGGTTCTGACCAGCCCGCGTCCTGCGCCGCGCGCTCGACGCGCGCGCGCAGGTCGTCGGCGTCGACCTTGGTCGGGTTGTACACGAGGGCGGCCTTCGGGGTCGGGCGCTCCTCGGTGTCGGCCATCGGCTCGGGCTCACCCTCCGCCGACACACGGCGGGCCTCGCCTTCTTCGCCGTCGGTGGTGTCGGGCTCGACGTCGTCGGGCTCCCGGATGACGTCATCGGGGGCGGCGGCCTCGGTCGGGTCGGGGGTGTTCTCAGAGCCGCTCGTCGGCTCCGGGGCGTCGGACGACGCTCCGCTGTCCATCTCCTCGCCGTCCAGGAGGTCGCCCGGCGTGATGTCGTCGTGCGAGAGCGCACCTTCCGCGACCTCTTCGACCTGCTCGGTGAGTTCTTCGTCGGCGGCGCGGAGTTCGGGCTCGTCGGGCCCGTCGGAGTAGACCGCATCGGACGGATGCGGCGGGTCGGCGCGGTCGGGCGCCTCGTCGTTGTCGTTCTGTCCCCCTGGCATGCACTCAGACTAGGACCCGGGAGGCCGGTGATTAGACTCGTCCCGTGATCGATGCCGTGCTTCTCCGTGACAATCCCGAGCTGGTCAAGCGCTCGCAGGAGGCACGGGGGGAGTCGGCGGACACCGTCGACGCCGCCCTCGACGCCGACCGCGCCCGCCGCGCGGCCATCACCGCGTTCGAGGAGCTGCGCGCGACGCAGAACGCCCACGGCAAGCGGGTGGCCCAGGCGCCGAAGGATGAGAAGGCCGCGCTCGTCGCCGAGGCGAAGGAGCTCAGCGAGCGGGTCAAGGCCGCCCAGCACGCCGTGACCGCGGCCGAGGAGGCCGCGGAGGCCGCGTTCGCGCGCATCGAGAACATCGTCATCGACGGGGTGCCCGCCGGCGGCGAGGACGACTTCGTCACCCTTCGCACCCACGGCGAGACCCCCACGTTCGACTTCACGCCCCGCGACCACCTCGAGCTCGGCGAGCTTCTCGGTGCGATCGACATGGAGCGCGGCACGAAGGTCTCGGGGAGCCGCTTCTACTTCCTCACCGGCATCGGCGCCCGGTTGGAACTCGCGCTCATGACCCTCGCGCTCGACCGCGCGCTGGAGGCCGGCTTCACGCCGCTCGTGCCGCCGACCCTCGTGCGCCCGGAGGTGATGCGGGGCACCGGGTTCCTCGGCCAGCACGCTGACGAGGTGTATCACCTCGAAGAGGACGACCTCTACCTCGTCGGGACGAGCGAGGTCCCCCTCGCCGGCTACCACATGGACGAGATCCTCGACCTCTCCCGCGGCGCCAAGCGGTACGCCGGCTGGTCGACCTGCTACCGCCGCGAGGCGGGCTCGTACGGCAAGGACACCCGCGGCATCATTCGCGTCCACCAGTTCAACAAGCTGGAGATGTTCGTCTACACCACCGTCGACGACGCCGAGGCCGAGCACCAGCGCCTCGCCGACATGCAGGAGGGCATGCTGCAGGACCTCGGCCTGTCGTACCGGGTGATCGACGTCGCCGCCGGCGACCTCGGCTCGAGCGCGGCACGCAAGTACGACATCGAGGCGTGGGTGCCCACCCAGAACGCGTACCGCGAGCTGACCTCGACCTCTAACTGCACGACGTATCAGGCGCGGCGCCTGAACATCCGCCACCGCCTCTCGGCCGACGAGGGCGGCAAGACCCAGTTCGTCGCGACCCTCAACGGCACGCTCGCTACCACCCGGTGGATCGTGGCGATGCTCGAGACCCACCAGCGGGCCGACGGCTCGGTGGTGGTGCCCGAGGTGCTGCGTCCCTACCTGGGTGGCCTCGAGGTCATCGAGCCGGTCTCATGACCCCCGAATCCGCGGAGACCGGGCTCCCCGACACGGGCGAGATCGAGCGCACTGAGCAGGAGGACGCCGCCGAGCTCGTCGAGGACCTGGCGACAGGATCCGAAAGACCGGATGCCGCGGGGGAGCGCCTTCTCATCGTGCTCGACATCGACGGCACGGTCCTCCTCGAAGACGAGACGCTCAGTCCCGGGGTCGTCGACGCCGTCGCGCACGCCGGCTCCGCCGGCCACGAGGTGATGCTCGCCACCGGACGCAGCTGGGAGTCCACCCGCGGCATCCTTCGCGTCCTCGACATCGCCCCCGAGTACGTGGTCTGCTCCAACGGCGCGATGGTGATGAAGCGGGTCGAGGCCGACGAGGTGCGCTACGACCGGTGGCACACCGAGACCTTCGACGCCGCCGAGGTGCTGCGCCTGCTGCGCGAGCACCTGCCCGACGCGCGGTACATGGTCGAGCTCCCCGACGGCAGCCGCCTCTACACCGAGTACCTCGAGGACTGGAACCTCGCAGGCGCCCGCCGCGTGTCGTTCGACGAGCTCGTCGCGCAGCCCGTGTGCCGTGTCGTCGTGGTCTCGCCCGGCGACAGCGAGGACGACTTCATCGAGCTCGTCGAGCGCGTCGGGCTGAACGAGGTGTCGTACGCGGTCGGCTGGACGGCCTGGCTGGATGTCGCCCCGCAGGGCGTCGACAAGGGCACCGCGCTCGAGCTGGTGCGCAAGGAGCTCGGCATCGACCCGTCGCGCGTGATCGTGATGGGCGACGGGCGCAACGACGTCGGCATGTTCGA
Source organism: Microbacterium sp. AK009 (assembly GCF_013410955.1). Classification (GTDB taxonomy): domain Bacteria; phylum Actinomycetota; class Actinomycetes; order Actinomycetales; family Microbacteriaceae; genus Microbacterium. The sequence continues at coordinate 390,313 of NZ_JACCCG010000003.1, forward strand.
GTGGGCGCTCCAGCACGGCGGCCGAGCCGTGGCCATGGAGCAGGGGCCCGACGAGGTGCGCGCCGCCGCCGGCGAGGTCACGAGCACCGTGCAGGCCGGCGGCGTGGCCGCCATCCTCCGCGCTCTGTAACGGCGGGTGCCGGTTCGCCGCCGGCCCGCCCGCTCCATCCGCCGCCGGTCCGTCCCGGCCCCGCCCGCTCCATCCGCCGCCGGTCCTCACCGGCTCGGCCGCTACATCCGCCGCCCGTTCTCACCGGCCCGCCCACTCCATACGCCGCCGGCCGGTCCCCACCGCTCACCCACCCCATCCGCCCCGGCCCGCCCGCTCCATCCGCCGCCCGTTCCCACCGGCCCGCCCACTCCATCCGCCCCGGATGTCTCAGAAGCGGCGGTCCCGAGGTGCTTTCTCCGCACTTCCTGAGACATCCGTCCTGGGGATGTCCCAGAAGGTGCGGCGTCACGGTCGCGAGCGCGCATCTTGTGCGACATCGGTGGCGGGAGGTGGAGACGGATAGGCGCGGTGGAGACGGATAGGCGCGGCGGAGACGGATAGGCGTGGTGCAGACGGACAGGCGCGGCGAAGACGGGCAGGCGCGCCTCCCAGGGCTCTGCCAGGCGCTGTGGGAAGAATGAGGGGTTGGCGCTGTCGACTAGACTCGACGCCGATTCGAGCGGATGCCGCAGGGCATGCGTTTCGGGAGGGTTGTCCGAGCGGCCGATGGAGCTGGTCTTGAAAACCAGTGGGCAGAGATGTCCCGTGGGTTCGAATCCCACACCCTCCGCTTCCTACCTGTGAGGACCCGAGTGAGTCAGACGAGCAGAACCGGCACGCGTGGTCGCAAGACGGTCGCCCGGCACGGCCGGCTGCGGTCGCCGCATCCGTTCGCGTCGATGATGAAGATGCTCGGCATCGTCGCGGCCGTCGTGCTGGTCTCGGGGCTCGGTGTGAGTGCGTACGCGTATTACGACCTGACCACGAGCTTCGCGTCGGAGGCTGTGGAGCTGGAGGGTCAGGGGTCCGTGCCGCCCGATATCGGGGCGATCGAGGGTGGGGTCAATCTCCTCCTTGTCGGCACCGATGAGTGCGAACCGGAGTACGCGCAATACTTCGGCGCGCGGTGCACAGGTCCGGAGGCGTCGGGGCAACTCAATGATGTCAACATGCTGCTGCACATCTCCGACAACCCGCGACGGGTGACGGTCATCTCGTTCCCCCGAGACCTCATGGTGCCGATCCCCTCGTGCACGCGTGAAGACGGCAGCGAGACGAGCGGATCGAGCTACGAGCAGATCAACTCCGCGTGGAACTACGGGGGCCTGAACTGCGTGGTGAAGACCGTCTCGCAGCTGAGCGGCATGAACATCCCCTTCGCGGCGAAGGTCAGCTTCGGCAATGTGATCAACATCACCGACGCGATCGGTGGCGTCGACGTCTGCATCGGCAACGGCGGCATGCGCGATCGGAACACCGGCATCGACTGGGCTGCGGGGCCGCGTAATGTCCAGGGCTTGGAGGCCCTCCAGTTCCTGCGCACGCGCTACGGCCTGGAGAACGGCAGCGACCTGGCGCGTATCAGCAATCAGCAGCAGTACATGTCTTCTCTCGCGCGGAAGCTCGTGAGCGAGGAGGTGCTGTCGAACCCGTCCACGTTGCTCCGACTCGCCACCACGGTCGTCGACAACGTCACTCCCTCGCAGAGCCTCACGAACCCGGTGACGCTCGTACAGATCGCGCGGGCCGTTCAGGGGGTGCCGTTCGAGGAGATGGTGTTCGTCCGCTACCCGGTCGTCACCGACCCCTACGACGCAAACCGTGTGGCACCGGACGAGGACGCGGCCGAGCAGCTGTGGGCAGCCCTCGAGGCCAACCAGCCGCTGCAGCTGACGAGCGATCCGAACACGAGCGGCGGCGTCATCACGGCCGACCCCGCGCCGACCGATGCACCCGTCGAGGGTGAGCCCGTCGAGCCCACTGAGCCCGTTGAGCCCACGGATGGTGCCGCGCCCGTCGAGCCTGCTCCGACCGAGACCGCCGCCGTGCTGCCCGAGTCGATCCAGGGTCAGACCGCCGCGCAGGAGACCTGCTCGGCCGGAAACCTTTCGGGGTGAGCTCCGTTTCGGTGTCGCGCGCGGCACCCGTTATGATGGCTGAGCGCGTCCGGGTTTCCGCTCGGATGCCTGGAGACGTCGCATAGTCAGGCCTAGTGCACCACCCTGCTAAGGTGGAGTCCCCTCACGGGGACCGAGGGTTCAAATCCCTCCGTCTCCGCCAAGAAAATCCCTGTTCAAGTCGCATTTCGGGATGCTTCTGCCACGAGATCTGCCATTCTGGCCACGATTGCGGCGGCGATCGGCTTGAGCAATACGCGCAAGCTCGCGCACGCTGGTTCAGTGAATTGTCCAACTGAATCTTTGCGGCGGCTGCGGACTGACGTGCGACGCAGGAGACCGAGGGCGCGAGTCCCTCGGCCCTCATCTGTGATTTCGCCCCCACCGGAGGTCTCGCTCCGCCGCTTTCTCGCCAGGACTGCCGCAGCGCTGACGGTCGTGTAGGGGCTCGGCCCCAGATCGGCGGTCTGTCGCTTGCCGCATAGGCTTGTGCGGATGCGATCGGGCGGGAGGTCACGATGCTGGTCACGGTGACCTATGAGCCGGAGCGCGACTCCGGCGTTGACGCGACGGTGTTCGGGTACCTGGTGCACAAGCATCCCGCCAAGGTCCAGACGTTCTCGGCTCCGGTGGGCGAGATCCAGGTGTTCTATCCCGAAGCGACCCCGGAGCGGTGCACTGTCGCGGTGCTGGTCGAAGTCGACCCGGTCGGGCTCGTGCGCAACAAGCGGTTCCGCGGCGACGCCGGAAGCCTCGACCACTACGTCAACGACCGTCCGTACGTCGCGTCAAGCATGCTCGCGGTGGCGATCGGTTCCGTGTTCCGCACCGCCATGACCGGTCGAAGCGACTCGTACCCCGAGCTCGCGGCGTCACCGCTTCCGCTGCGGATCGAGATCCCCGTGGTGTCCACGCGCGGGCGCGAAGACGAACTCGTCCGTCGCGTCTTTGAACCCTGCGGGTGGACCGTCACCGAAAACCGCATCCCCCTCGATCCCGCGTTCCCCGATTGGGGCGACTCGCGCTACAGCTCGGTCACGCTCGTCGGCCGCGTGCGCCTCGCAGAGGCGCTGCGTCAGCTCTACGTGCTGCTGCCGGTGCTTAATGACGCGAAGCACTACTGGGTCGGTGACGACGAGGTCGGCAAGCTCGAACGCGCGGGCGAAGGCTGGCTCGCTCAGCATCCGGAGCGCGATCTGATCACGCGGCGATACCTCGTGCATCAGCGTTCGCTGCTCCCGCAGTCCGAAGAGACGACCGAGACGTCGGCCGAGACGCCCTTGCGCGTGCATCGCGCCGAGGCTGTGATGGCTGCCCTGCACGACGTCGGGGCGCGTCGCGTCGTCGACATGGGCTGTGGACCGGGCGCCCTCCTCTCGCGGCTCGCGAGGGACCGCTCGTTCACCAAGATCGTCGGAGTCGACGTGTCGGCTCGCTCTCTCGAGACGGCTGCGAGGGTGTTGAGAATCGATGCCGCCTCCGACGCCGAGCGCGAGCGCATCGAGTTGCTTCACGGCTCGATCGTCTATCGCGACGACCGGCTCGCGGGATACGACGCCATGGCGCTCATGGAAGTCGTCGAGCACGTCGACCCGTCGCGCCTGGCGGCCCTTGAGGACGCCGTGTTCGCCAGTGCACATCCGGGTGCTGTCGTGGTCACTACCCCGAACGCCGAGTACAACGCGCTGTATCCGACCCTCGCGGGCGGAGCCTTCCGCCATGACGATCACCGGTTCGAGTGGACGCGCGCCGAGTTCCGCGCATGGGCGGGCGCCATCGCCGAGCGCCACGGCTATACCGTCGAGTATCGCTCCGTAGGTATCGACGACCCCGTGCTCGGCCCTCCGACCCAGCTCGCCCTGTTCCGGCAGGAGGTGCCGGCATGACCGAGCTCGACATCCCCGCACTGTCTCTCGTGGTGCTCGTCGGCGCCTCGGGCTCGGGCAAGTCCACGTTCGCGCGCGAGCACTTCGGCCAATACGAGACGCTGTCCAGTGACATGTTCCGCGGTCTCGTCGCGAACGACGACTCGGATCAGTCGGCCACGTCTGCTGCATTCGACGCCCTGCAGTTCGTGGCGGCGAAGCGGATGGATGCGGGGCTCCTCACCGTCATCGACGCCACCAGCGTGCAGCCCGATGCGCGCCGACGACTCGTCGACCTCGCGAAGGCGCACGACGTGCTGCCGGTCGCGATCGTGTTCGACATACCCGAGTCGGTAAGCGTCGCCCGCAACGCGGAGCGCACAGATCGAGCAATCCCTGCGGGCGTCGTCAAGCGTCAGAGCGACCACCTGCGGCGAAGCCTGCGCCACCTCACCAAGGAAGGGTTCCGCAAAGTCCACATCCTGCGCACCCCCGACGATGTCGCGAGCGCGACCATCACGCGCACGCGGCTGCTCAACGACCGCAGCGACGAGCGCGGGCCGTTTGACGCGATCGGCGACGTGCACGGATGCCGCAGCGAGCTCGAGACCCTGCTGGCGCGGCTCGGCTATGAGGTCGAGCGCGACGAGGAGGGCCGACCCGTCGACGCCCGGCATCCCGACGGCCGTCGCGTGATCTTCCTCGGAGACTTGATCGACCGAGGGCCGGATGTCGTGGGCGTGCTGCGTCTCGCCATGGGAATGGTCGCGTCAGGTAACGCGCTGGCGGTGCCGGGCAACCACGAGGCGAAGCTCGTCCGCGCGCTGCGCGGCGCTAAGGTGACCGTCTCGCACGGGCTCGAAGAGACCCTCGCGCAGCTGGCGGGCGAATCGGAGCAGTTCCGTGAGCAGGTGGCCGCGTTCTGCTATGACCTGGTCTCGCACCTTGTGCTCGACGGCGGCAGACTCGTCGTCGCCCATGCAGGGCTCAAGGAGCAGTACCACGGCCGCGCATCGGGTCGCGTGCGCGCCTTCGCATTGTACGGAGACACCACCGGAGAGACCGACGAGTTCGGCCTTCCTGTGCGGTACCCATGGGCGCAGGATTACCGCGGCAAAGCCACGGTGCTGTACGGGCACACCCCGGTGCCAACAGTCGAGTGGATCAACAACACGGCCTGCCTTGACACAGGATGCGTGTTCGGCGGCGCGCTTTCTGCGATGCGGTATCCGGAGCGCGAGGTCGTCTCGGTGCCGGCCGAACAGGTCTGGTACGAGCCGATCCGCCCGCTCGTCACCGAGGCACCCGAACGTGGCGCAGGCGTGCTGAACCTCGCCGACGTGCAGGGCAAGCTCATCGTCGAGACAAGCGTGCATGGTCGCGTCGGCATCAAGGAGGAGCAGTCCGCCGGCGGGCTCGAGACCATGAGCCGCTGGGCTGCCGACCCGCGGTGGCTCGTCTACCTGCCGCCTACGATGTCCCCGCCGAACACCTCCGCGCGCGAGGGCTACCTCGAGCACCCCGACGAAGCCTTCGGATACTTCCGCGAACACGGAGTGACCGATGTGATCTGCGAAGAGAAGCACATGGGCTCGCGTGCCATCGTCCTGGTGGCTCGGGATGCCGCCCGCTTCGGCGCTCCTGAGGGCTGGCGCGGCGTGATCCTGAGCCGCACCGGGCGGCCGTTCTTCGAGCCGGATGTCGAGGCTCGCATGCTCGGCGAGCTCGATTCGGCGCTCGCGGCGGCCCGCGTGTGGGACGAGCTCCGCAGCGACTGGGTGCTGCTTGACGGCGAGATGATGCCGTGGTCCATCAAGACCGAAGACCTCATCCGCGATCTCTACGCGTCGGTCGGAGCGGCCGGCGTCACCGCGACACAGGCCACCAACTCTGTCCTAGCGCGAGCTGCAGCGTCGGGGGTCGACGTCTCCGGGCTCACGGACCGCGCGGGCGCCCGAGCCGACGGGGTCTCGCGCTTCCGTGACGCATATCGCCGATATGTCGGTGACCCGGGCGAGGTGCGATTTGCGCCGTTCCAGGTGCTGGCGGCGGGCGACGAAACATTCGAGAACCGCGACCACGGCTGGCATCTGTCGATCGCGGACAGGCTCACGGCGGCTGCCCCGCACGTGATCGCACCGACCGGGCGACTGCGCGTCGACCTGAACGACGAGGCCTTCGTCTCGGCGGCGGTGACGTGGTGGGAGCAGCTCACAGCCACCGGGGGAGAGGGCATGGTCGTCAAGCCGTTCGCCAACCTCACTCGCACCGGTAAGGGCCTCGTGCAACCGGGGATCAAGGTGCGCGGACGCGAGTACCTGCGCATCATCTACGGCCCCGACTACACAGATCCCGCGAATCTTGCGCGGCTGCGAGATCGCGATACCGGTCACAAGCGCTCGCTCGCCGCCCGCGAGTACGCGCTCGGCATCGAGGCGCTGCATCGCTACACCACCGGCGAACCGCTGTGGCGAGTGCACGAGGCCGTCTTCGGCGTGCTCGCACTGGAATCCGACTCGATCGACCCGCGACTGTAGTCGGTTGCAATTGTTCAGGACGGTGTCAGAGAAGCCTGCTACTCTGACGGAGTCATGACCAGCCCGCTCGGGCTCCTTCGGGAGCCCACGGGCTGGTTTTCTTCCTGGCGGTACGGTTGCACTGATGAGCCAGCCACCAAAGGAGCACCGGACCTACGCGGAACAGGTGCAGACTCTCCAGGAACGCGGCCTCATCGTCGACGACGCGGAATCGGCAGCGCAGACTCTGGCGAACACGAACTACTACCGTCTCAGCGCCTACTTGCACACCTATCGACTCCGAAAGGTTGACGGAGATCCCGCGTACGACGAGCGGCTAAACGAGTTCGTCACCGGAGTCCGCCTCGAGCAGGTCGTCGCACTGTATGAGTTCGACCAGCGGCTGCGTGAGTTGCTCTTGGCCGGCCTCGAGAGCTTTGAGATCTGCTTCCGCGCAGTGCTCGCCTACCACGCCGGCATGAGGGACCCGCACATCCACCTCCGTCCAGACCTGCTGAGCGAGACGTTCACCAAGCAGCCCGCTGTCACCGACAGGGAGCGGCTGAGCGATTACGACAAGTGGTTGCAGAAGTATTGGGCGCGGTCGGATGACTCCAAGGAGGCGTTCGTCGCATGGCACGCCGCTCGTTATGACAATCGACTCCCGATTTGGGCGGCAGTCGAGATTATGGAGTTCGGCCAGGTCGCCAGACTGTACCGGGGGCTCGATCTCGCTGAACGCGACACAATTGCTCGCGATCTCGGGCTCCAAGCGCGCACTCTCGCCTCGTGGGTAGCAGCGTTCAACGGCCTTCGGAACACGTGCGCCCACCACGCGCGGGTGTGGAACCGCACACTCGTCATAGCCCCCGCGATCCCGCGCCGAGGGTCGGTGCCTGAACTCGATCACATCCACGATCTCGACAGCAGGCGGCAGAAGCGCATCTACGTGCCGACCGTCGAATTGGCCTGGTTCCTGCGCTCACGTGGCCTCCGTCCTGACTGGTTGGGGAAGATCAGGGCCCACTTCCTCTCGTTCCCGGACGACAAGGTGATCTCGCTCGCGGACATGGGCTTCGACGACGAGTGGGAGACGCTCGACGTCTGGATGCCGTAGGTCGACATGGGCGGCTCGTTTGCCTTCGTTGGCGAAGAACACTGTCCGCTGAATCCGCAGCGCGCAGTCGCGCCGTGCAGGAGATCGCGCGACGTTCCGACGACCGCGGAGATCGACTCACCGTCGATGCGATCTGTGCCATTCTCCGCGACCGATGCGGCATGATCGGAGCTGTCGAGATGATGGTCGAATGGTCGAGTGAGAGCGGGCGCCCGGACGTGTTCTAGGCACTCCATCGGTTCGTTCCTACCGCCACGTTTCTGCCACGAATCGAACCCAACCGACCTGATCGGGACGGCACTCCGCGAGGTCAGAACCCCCGGAGTCATGCGGGTTCAGCTAGGTCTGATTGCGATCGGCGCGATTTCAAATCCCTCCGTCTCCGCCACCCCCGCTGTCAGTTCGTGTGACGCGTACGCCATTCGGTCAGGGCCTCGTCCACGCGATCGGCGAGGATGAAGAACGCGTCCGCTTCCCGCTGTTCTTCCGTGCGTCTGTTCGGTGCGGCCCCAGGGAGGAAGCTGCGCATGTCGTCGGCACGCAACTTTGCCGTGATGCGTCCGAGTGCGTGAAGAAGTGCGGCGCCGCTGTCGCCTCCGATCTTTCCCGAAAGACTCGACATCCCGTCGGCTTCGTCCTTCACCTGCAAACCGAGCAGCGCTTCGAGAATCAATACGGCGGGTTCGTCTTCTACGAGGACATCGTTGATGGTCATTGCCGCACGCTACGCCCCGCTTCCGACATCCACTCTGGCCGGCTGCGACGCCGCCTCCGCCCGCTCCGCTGGATGGGGTGTTCGAGACGGAAGATGAGGGCCATCATGGCCCCATGACAGACCCTCGCATACCTCTGGACATCGCCGACCTCGAGGAGCGCGTCCGCGCCTTGGAGAAGGAGAACGCCGAGCTGTCCGCGGCGGTCGGTGGGAAGGCGCACGCGCACGGCTCGCGCTGGCGGGCCGTGGCGTCCGCGCTTCTCATCGTCGTGGCATCCCTCCTGCTCCCTGTCACGATCGTGGCGGCGTGGGCGCGGATCCAGCTGGTCGATGAGGACGCGTTCGTGCAGACCCTGGCGCCGCTCGTCGACGACCCGGCGGTACAGCAGCTCATCATCGACGAGACCCTCGACGCGATCGGCGAGCAGGTCGACTTCGAAGAGCTGACCGCCGATGTGTTCACGGGGCTCGCGGATCTGGGGCTTCCTCCTCGCGCGGCCGCGGCGCTGCAGCTCCTCCAGGCGCCGGCGGCGAGCGGGCTCGAGGGCCTGGTGTCGGGCGCGGTGACCGCGGTCGTCGAGTCCGACGCCTTCTCCGACGTCTGGGCGACGGCGACGCGGGCCGCACACCGGGCACTGACGGTGTCGGCGACCTCCGACGGCGGAGGACTCGTCGTCCGCACCGACGACGGCGTCGGCATCCAACTCGGCGCGATCGTGGAGCGCGTCCAAGAGACGCTGCTGGACCGGGACATCGCGATCGCCCAGTTCATCCCGGACGTCGACAGGGTGATCATCGTCGGCAAGGGGGAGGGGCTCGGTGCCATCCGCTTCGGCTACGCCGCGGCGGTGACCGTGGGCACCTGGCTGCCGCTGGTGACCCTGGCGCTGGCCGCGGGCGGGGTTGCGATCGCGAGGCGACGAAGCGTCGCCGTCGTAGGCGTCGGTATCGGCTTCGTCCTCGGGGCGGGCAGTCTGGCGATGTCGTTCCTCTTCGGCGGCGCAGCAGTGCGGATCGCGGCCGAACGGTTCGGTCTCGCACCGTCGGCGCTCGATGTGATCTACAGGCGCCTGGTCGACGCGATGACCGAGACCGCGGTCGTCTTCACCGTGATCGGCGTGCTTCTCGTGGCCATCGGCTGGCTGTCGGGGCGCTCGGCGGCGGCGCAGAAGACACGGGTCGGTGTCGGTTCAGTCAACGCGGCGGCTCGGCGCGGACTCCGCGTCCGAGGGCTCGATACCGGTCGTGTCGGCACCTGGCTCGCCGCCCGGCGGGTGCTCGTCCGCGTCATCCTCGCCGTCCTCGCCGTCCTCTGGCTGATCCTTCTGCGCCCCATCGGATTCGGCGACGTCGTTCTCGTCCTCCTCACGACCCTGCTGGTCATGTGGGTCCTCGAGCTCCTGCAGAGGCGAGAAGAAGAAGCCGAGCCGGATGCCACGGATGCGACGCTCACGGTGGAGGAATCGCCGGCGACGCTGCCGAGTTGACCCCGGAGCCGGTGCGGGATCCGCCCTCAGGTGCGCGGCCCGCGGCGGGGCCTGTCGTCGTCGCGGCGCGGCCGGCGTCCCGGGCCGCCGGTGTCGAGCCGCAGCTCGATGAGCCGTCCGGAGATGCGGGTGCTCTTGAGGCGGTCGAGGGTGTCGCGAGACAGGTCGGCGGCGAGATCGACGAGGGAGAAGTCCGGCCGGATCTGGATCGCCCCGAAGTCGTCGCGCTTGAGGCCGCCCTCATTCGCGAGCGCCCCGACGATCTGACGCGGCTCGACACGGTGACGTTTGCCGACGGCGATGCGATAGGTCGCCATCCCCTCTCGGGCAGGACGAGGACGTCGTTCGGCGCCGTCGCGGTCGTGGTCGGCTCGCCCCGGCCGTTCTCCGCGCTCCCGGCGCTGCGGCTCGGGGTCGGGCTCGAGCAGGAGCGGCGATTCGCCCTGCGCAACCACGGCGAGGGCAGCCGCGACATCCACCTCGGGGACATCGTGGTGGCGCACGTAGTGCGTGACGATGTCGCGGAAGCGGTCGATGCGCTCGCTTTCGGCCAGGGCCGCGGTGATGCGGTCGTCGAACCGGGCGAGGCGCGTGACGTTGACCTCGTCGACACTCGGCAGCGGGATCTCGGTGAGCGACTGACGCGTGGCGCGCTCGATCGCGCGGACGAGCCCGCGTTCGCGCGGGGTGACGAAGCTGATCGCGTCGCCCGACCGTCCGGCCCGCCCGGTGCGACCGATGCGGTGCACGTAGGACTCGGTGTCGGTGGGGATGTCGAAGTTGACGACGTGCGAGATGCGCTCGACGTCGAGTCCGCGCGCGGCGACATCGGTCGCGACGAGAATGTCGAGCTTGCCCGCCTTGAGCTGGTTGATGGTCTTCTCGCGCACGGGCTGTGCGACGTCGCCGTTGATCGCGGCGGCCGAGTAGCCGCGTGCGCGCAGCTTCTCGGCGATCTCCTCGGTCACGCTCTTGGTGCGACCGAAGACGATCAAGCCGTCGAAGTTCTCGGTCTCGAGGATGCGAGTGAGCGCGTCCATCTTCTGGGGGTAGGACACGACAAGGTAGCGCTGCGTGATCGTCGACGAGGTGGTCGTCTTGGTCTTGATCGTGATCTCTTCGGGATCGTGCAGGTACTGCTGCGAGATGCGCCGGATGGCGGCGGGCATCGTCGCTGAGAAGAGCGCCACCTGCTTGGTGTCGGGAGTGTCGGCGAGGATCGTCTCGACATCCTCCGCGAAGCCCATCTTCAGCATCTCGTCGGCCTCGTCGAGCACCAGGAACTTCAGCTCGGTCAGGTCGAGCGTCCCCTTGTCGAGATGGTCCATGATGCGACCGGGGGTTCCGACGATGATGTGCACCCCCCGGCGGAGAGCGGAGAGCTGGATGCCGTAGCCCTGGCCGCCGTACACCGGCAGCACGTGCACGCCGCGGCGCCGGGAGGCGTACTTCTCGAAGGCCTCGCACACCTGAAGAGCGAGCTCCCGTGTGGGGGCCAGGACGAGTGCCTGCGGCGTCTTCTGCGACAGGTCGAGTCGATCGAGGATCGGCAGCGCGAATGCCGCCGTCTTCCCCGTGCCGGTCTGTGCGAGACCGACGACGTCTCGGCCGGCCAGAAGGGTGGGGATCGTTGCGGCCTGGATCGCCGACGGTGTCTCGTACCCGACGTCGCGGAGCGCCGCGAGGACAGACTCACCCAACCCCAGGTCGGAGAAGGTCATCGTGGCAGGCTCCTCGGGAGCCGCTTCCTCGATTGGGTTTTCAGACGTGATCACACTTCGAGTATCGCGGACTCGCTCCGCCGCGGCAGGCTCACGCCGTTCACCCGCAGGATCTCCTCCTGGTAGGGCGCGATGACATCGCCCGAGATCCGGCAGTCCAGCACGAGGAACGGGCGGTCATCGGCAGGCGTGGCGGCCCAGGAGGCGAGGCGGTCGAGATCGTCGAGCGTCTCGACGACCACCCCCTCCGCCCCCACACCGGTGGCGAGGGCGGCGAAGTCGACCTGCGGTATGAGCATCGGCCGACGCGCGAGCCCTTTCAGCCCGTAGAGATTGATCTCGGCCCCGTAGGCGGCGTCGTTCCAAACCACCGCGAGCCCGCGCCCGCCGGCGACGCGCACCGCGGACTCGAGATCGGCCAGAGCCATCAGCCCGCCCCCGTCACCGGTGGTGAGGACCACGGTCGCCTGCGGATGCGCGAGCGCAGCGCCGGGCACGGAGGGCCACCCCAGGCCGATCGACTGGAACGCCGTGCCGACCATCATCATCCGGTCAGGGGAGGCGACCGGCCAGTACATGTTCGCCCAGCCGATGAAGTGGCCGCCGTCGGAGACGACCACCCGGTCGTCCGGGAGGAGCCGGCCGATCCGTGCGGCGACGGAACGCGGGTCGAGGCGACCGTCGGGGGCGACCCCGTCTCCCTCGTCGTATCGGCGGAGCGGTGCGAGATCGACCGACTCCCGCCATCCGCTCGGAGAGATCCCGGTCCGGCGCAGCTCGGCAACGATCTCCTGCGCCACGAGCGCGGCGTCCGCTCGGACGTACCCGCCGACGTGCGGGTGGGTCGCCGTCGGTGCGAGGTCGACCTGGAAGACCCGGGTGGCGGGGGCGAACAGGTCGCCGAATCGCATCGTGAACTGATTGAGCGAGGCGCCGAAGACCACCGCGACATCGGCCTCGCGCACGAGCTCCATCGCGCCCTCGGCGCCGAACCCCCCGGTGACGCCCAGGTCGTACTCGCCGCGGGGGAAGATCCCGCGGGCCAGCGACGAGCTGGCGGTGATGGCCCCGGTCGCATCGGCCAGAGCGCCGAGGGCCTCGCCGGCGCCGGAGATCCACGCCCCGCGACCGGCCAGCAGGAAGGGGCGCCGGGCATCGCGGAGGGCGGCGGCGATCTCGCGGACGGCCGCGCGCGCGAATGCGGTGGCTGGCGCCTGACGTTCGGGAAGGCGCGGTGCGGGTGCGTCGGGCACGCCGCCCGCCTCGATGACGACCACGTCGTAGGGGATCGCGAGCACGACCGGCACGCGATAGGTGAGGGCGTGCTCGATCGCGATCACGGTGGTGGCGGCGGCATCGGCGCGACCGACCGTGTAGGTGCGGACGCCCACGCCCGCTGCCAGCGCGATCTGGTCGACATCCCACGCCCGGGGGCCCGACGTGGGGGCGTCGCCCACCACGAGCACGAGCGGCACGTGTGCCTGGGCGGCTTCGGCGAGGGCGGTGAGGGTGTTGGTGAAACCGGCACCGTACGTGGCGGTGGCAGCTGCCAGTCGCCCTGACGCGCGGTGGTAGGCGTCGGCGGCGACGACGGCGCCCGCCTCGTGGCGGACGGCGGTGAAGCTCGCTCGGGTGTCGCGCTCGAGCGCATCGAGGAAGTAGGCGTTGCCGTTGCCCATCACGCCGAAGACGTGATCGATGTGCTGGGCGAGGGTGTGGGCGACGTGCGCGGAGACGGTGGGCATGACGGAGCCTTTCGGCCCTCACGAACGGTGAGGACGACGTACGGATGCGGGAACCGTATGTGTCTCACGCGTGCTGCGCTGCGTGCCCCTTTTTCGAGCACCGACCGGGTCGTCCGGGTCGGACGGAGAAATCATATACGACCTGGATGCCGCCGGCCAGGCGCGGAGCAGGTAGAGACGTCAGTAGCTCGCGCGGTCGGTCTCCGCGGTCGTCGCCGGCGCCCATCGAGCCGCCAGCGCTTCGGAGCTGCGGGCGAGGATCGAGACGTCGGCGGCGACGAGCACGAAGGACGCGCCGGCGTGGATGTACGACTGCGCCGCTTCCGGGTCGAAGGCGTTCACGCCGACCGGTTTGCCGACGGCGATCACCGCCTCGAACGCGCGGTGCACGGCGGCGATCACCTCGGGATGCGTCTGCTGCCCGAGCACACCCAGGGAAGCGGCGAGGTCGCTCGGACCGACGAAGACGCCGTCGACACCGTCGACGGCGGCGATCTCGTATGCCGCGTCGACACCGGCTGCCGTCTCGACCTGCACGAACAGCGAGACGTGCTCGTCGGCGTCGCCGAGGTAGCCGTCGATCCGGTTCCACCGGGCCGAGCGTCCGAGGGCAGACCCCACACCGCGCTGACCGCGCGGGGGATACCGCGCGGCCGACACGGCCGCCTCCGCGTCGGCCCTCGACGACACCATCGGCACGAGCAGGTTCTGCGCGCCGAGGTCGAGCACCTGCTTGATCACGACCGGATCGTTGCTCGGCACGCGGACCACCGGGGTGATCGGGTACGCGGCGACGGCCTGCAGCTGCGCGAGCACCGACTCGAGGCCATTCGGAGCGTGTTCCATGTCGATGAGCGTCCAGTCCAGGCCCGACCCGGCACAGATCTCGGCCACGAGTGGCGAGCCCGAGCACACCCAGATACCCGCGAGTGCTCGATCGGATGCCGCGAGAGCGGCCCGGAAGGTGGGGCTCAGACGAAGCGGCATGTGATCGTCCCCATCGGTCCGTAGTCGCACAGCACCTCATCACCGGCTCTCACCCACATCGGTCGGGTGAACGACCCGGCCAGGATGATCTCGCCCGCTTCCAGGCGGGCATCGTGCTGGGCGAGCTTGCCCGCGAGCCACGCTACTCCGGTGGCCGGGTGTCCGAGCACGCCGGCGGCGACACCCGTCTCGATGATCTCGCCGTTGCGCGAGAGCACGCCGGGGACCCACCGCAGGTCGATCTCGTCGGGACGCCTGCGCACGTCGCCGAGCACCATCGCGCCGTAGGCGGCGTTGTCCGAGATCGTGTCGACGATCGTGCGCCCCTCCAGCTCGATGTGCGAGTTCAGCACCTCCAGGGCGGGCACGGCGTAGTCGATCGCGGCCAGGGCATCGTCGAGGGTGCAGGCGGGGCCCTCGAGCGGTCGGCCGAGCACGAAGGCGAGCTCGACCTCGATGCGCACGTTCGAGTAGCGGGATGCATCGATCTCGTCGCCGGAGCGGTAGACGGTGTCGTCGAACATCACCCCGTAGTCGGGCTCGGTGATGCCGGTCGCCTCCTGCATCGCCTTGGACGTCAGGCCGATCTTTCGGCCTACGAGACGCCGCCCGGCGGCGATGTTGCGGTCGCGCCACACCCCCTGGATCGCGTAGGAGTCCTCGACCGTCGCCTCGGGGTACCGCGCGGTGATGCGGGGGATCACGCCGTTCGTGCGATCGGCCTCGGCGAGCTCCTCGGCGATCCGCGCGATGGTGTCAGCAGGCAGCATCCGGTGTCCTCCTCCCGCTCACAGCTGGTTGCCGAGCTTGAACTCGCCGTCGTTCTGCCCCGGGGCCCGGGTGTACGAGAAGCCGTCGGCGCCGATCGTCACCGCCATCTCGGAGGAGTCGGTGCGGGCGACGACCGGCTGCGGGTTGCCGTCGAGGTCGAGCACGAGGGAGGCCTCGGTGTACCAGGACGGGACGACGGGGTTTCCCCACCAGTCGCGCCGCTGGTTGTCGTGGACGTCCCAGGTGACGACAGGGTTGTCGGGGTCGCCGGTGTAGTAGTCCTGCGTGTAGATCTCGACCCGGTGACCGTCGGGGTCGCGCAGATACAGGTAGAACGCGTTCGAAACGCCGTGGCGGCCGGGTCCGCGCTCGATCGCGTCGGAACGGCGGAGCGCTCCGAGCTTGTCGCAGATGGCGAGGATGTTGTGCTTCTCATGCGTGGCGAAGCAGACGTGGTGCATGCGCGGGCCGTCGCCGCCGGTCATCGCCGTGTCGTGAACGGTGGGCTTCCGGCGCATCCAGGCGGCGTAGACGGTGCCCTCCTCGTCCTGGATGTCTTCGGTGACGCGGAAGCCGAGAGACTGCATGAAGTTCACCGCCCGCGGGACGTCGGGGGTCACCTGGTTGAAGTGGTCGAGCCGCACGAGCTCGCCGGGGCTGTAGAGGTCGTACCGCCACGACAGGCGCTCGACGTGCTCGGTGGCGAAGAAGAACTCGTACGGGAAGCCCAGGGGATCGATCACCCGTACGGAGTCCCCGATGCCCTTGGTGAACCCGTTCTTCTCGCGCCGCACCTCGCAGCCGAGCTCGGAGTAGAACGCCACCGCCTTGTCGAGGTCTTCGGCGGAGCGGACGCGGTACGAGAAGGCGGCCACCGCGGCGAGCGGGCCCTGGCGCAGCACGAGGTTGTGGTGGATGAACTCCTCGGTCGAGCGGAGGTAGATCGCGGCGTCGTCCTCCTCCGTCACGTGCAGGCCGAGCACGTCGACGTAGAACTCGCGGGAGGCGGCGAGGTCGGTGACGATCAGCTCCATGTACGCGCACCGCAGGATGTCGGGTGCCGGGGAGGTCGGGGTGGGGATCGGGTTCGCCGACTGGATCGGCGCCTCCTGGCTCACCCAGAAGCCGGAGGAGGTCAGGGTCATGGTGTCGCGGTGGCTCATGTCAGCGTCCTTGCGTGAGATTCTCGTCAGTGGGATGCGGCTGCGTCGCCGCTCTTACCGAAGGTGGGGTTGTGCACGGTGCCGAGCGTGATGTGCACGGCCTGCTGATCGGTGTAGAAGTCGATCGAGCGGTACCCGCCCTCATGTCCGAGGCCGGAGGCCTTGACCCCGCCGAAGGGGGTGCGGAGGTCGCGGACGTTGTTGGAGTTCAGCCACACCATGCCCGCCTCGACGGCCTGCGAGAAGTTGTGGGCGCGCTTCAGATCGTTCGTCCAGATGTAAGCCGCGAGCCCGTACTTCACGCCGTTCGCGAGCTCGAGCGCCTCTTCGTCGGTGTCGAACGGGGTGATCGCGACGACCGGGCCGAAGATCTCCTCCTGGAAGATCCGCGCGTCCGGCGCGACGTCGGCGAACACCGTCGGCTCGACGAAGTTGCCCGTCTCGAAGCCCTCGGGGCGGCCACCACCGGCGACCAGGCGCCCCTCGGACTTGCCGATCTCGATGTAGGAGACGACCTTGTCATAGTGCTCGGGGTGCACGAGCGCGCCGACCTCGGTGGCGGGATCGTGCGGATAGCCGACCCGGACGCGCTTGGCCTGCGCGGCGTAGCGCTCGACGAACTCGTCGTAGATCTCCCGCTCGACGAGGATGCGGGAGCCTGCAGTGCAGCGCTCGCCGTTGAGCGAGAAGACGCCGAAGATCGTCGCGTCGACGGCGGCGTCGAGGTCGGCGTCGGCGAAGACGACGGCCGGCGACTTGCCGCCGAGCTCCATCGACAGACCCTTGAGGTAGGGAGCGGCGTTGCCGAAGATGATCTGCCCGGTGCGGCTCTCGCCGGTGAACGAGATCAGCGGCACATCGGGATGCTTCACCAGAGCGTCTCCGGCCTCTTCGCCGAGGCCGTTGACGAGATTGAACACGCCTGTCGGCAGGCCGGCCTCCTCGAAGATGCCCGCCCACAGCGACGCCGAGAGGGGCGTGAACTCGGCGGGCTTCAGCACGACGGTGTTCCCGGTCGCAAGGGCAGGACCCAGCTTCCACGACTCGAGCATGAACGGCGTGTTCCAGGGCGTGATGAGGCCCGCGACGCCGATGGGCTTGCGGTTGACGTAGTTGATCTGGCGCCCCGGCACCTTGTAGGTGTCATCGGCCTGAGCGACGATCAGGTCGGCGAAGAAGCGGAAGTTCTCCGCCGCGCGCCGGGCCTGGCCGAGGGCCTGGGTGATCGGCAGGCCCGAATCGAAGGACTCGAGCTCGGCGAGGCGGGCGTCGCGCGACTCGACGATATCGGCGATGCGGTGGAGGATCCGCGAACGCTCGCGCGGCAGCATCCTCGGCCACGGCCCCTCGGTGAAGGCGACGCGCGCCGCGGCGACGGCGCGATCGATGTCGGCCTTCTTTCCCGCCGCCGCGGTGAGGTAGGTCTCGTTCGAGACCGGGTCGAGCACGTTGAAGGTCGCGCCGTCGAGCGAGTCGACGGATTCACCACCGATGTAGTGCTGAATGTGGTCGGGCAGATCGGCGGGCACATGGCGCTCGGTGGTGCGCGCGGCGGTGTCTGTCATGGTGCTCCTTCGCGAGGGTCAGAAGGCCGGGAGGCCGAGGGTCTCGTCGGGGTGTTCGTGGATCATGTAGGCGTCGAGGGTGGCTGAACGGTGTCGCCGCGCGGCTTTCTCGATCTCGCCGAGCGGTGCGCCGGTCTCGATGAGCCGGAG
Organism: Microbacterium sp. AK009; assembly: GCF_013410955.1. Classification (GTDB taxonomy): domain Bacteria; phylum Actinomycetota; class Actinomycetes; order Actinomycetales; family Microbacteriaceae; genus Microbacterium. The sequence goes on from NZ_JACCCG010000003.1 coordinate 408,224, forward strand.
GATGTTCTCGTGCTCCTGCACCGACTCCTGCGCGCGTCCGGGCACGAAGCTGAAGGTCGAGTCGCGGAGGTGTCCGAGTCGCGCCCACTCCGACTCGACGAGCTCGAGCATCCGCGGGTTCGCACACTTGCCGTAGAGGGTGGCGTGGAATTCCTGATTCAGTCGGGTGAAGGAGCGGGGGTCGAAGTCGGCGAGCGAGGCGATCATCCGCGCGTTGATCTCGCGGGCATGACGGACGTCGTCGACGGTCAGCCGGCGGGCGGCGAGCGCCGTCGCCGTGCCCTCGAGGATCGACAGCGCCTGCATGCTGAAGCGGTATTGCGTGTCGTCGACCATCGATACCCGGGCGCCGACGTTGCGTTCGAACGTCACCAGGCCCTCCGCTTCGAGCTGGCGGATCGCCTCGCGCACGGGTACGACGCTCATGTCGAGCTCGGCGGCGATGGTGCCAAGCACCAGCCGGTAGCCGGGCGTGAACTCCTGGGAGGAGATGCGCTCCTTCACCCAGTGATAGGCGCGCTGCGATTTGCTCAGGCTCGCCGCCTGCGCGGTCACTTCTCCGCTCGCCATGCGCGGTACCGTTCCTTCCATTCCCCGGTGAGCGGGAAGAGGCCTTCGACCGGATGCCCCTGGGCGACCTGGTCGGCGATCCAGCCGTCTTCGATCTCCTGCTCCAGGGCCGCGTCGACGACGTCCTCGACGAGTGCCGGCGGGATCACGATGACACCGTCCGCGTCGCCGACGAGGATGTCGCCGGGCTGGACGGTGGTTCCGCCGCACGCGATCGTGAGGTCGGCGTCCCACGGCACGTGGCGGCGTCCGAGGACGGCGGGATGAGCCCCCGCCGTGTACACCGGGATGCCGACGGCGGTGACGGCGTCGATGTCGCGCACGCCGCCATCGGTGACGATGCCCGCCGCGCCGCGTGCATGGGCCCTGATCGCCAGGATGTCGCCGAGCGTTCCCGACCCGGCCTCTCCGCGCGCCTCGATGACGAGGACCTCGCCGTCGCCGACCGCGTCGAACGCGCGTTTCTGGGCGTTGTAGCCGCCGCCGTGGCCGTCGAAGAGGTCTTCCCGGTTCGGCACGAAGCGCAGGGTACGGGCGAGGCCCACGAGCTTCTTCCCGGGATGGAGGGGGCGGACGCCGTCGATGGTGACGTTGTCCAGGCCGCACTTGCGCAGCTGCTGCGACAGCCCCGCGACCGGGGTGCGTTCGAGCTTGGCGCGCAGCTCAGGTGTCAGGCCCGGAGGCGTGTCAGTGGGGAGTCCCGCCGCCTCCCGGGAGCCCCAGGCCTCGGCGCGCTGCAGGTCGTCGACAGCGGGGAGGGAGCCGATGCCGGCGTCGAACCCGTGCTCGCTCTGGACCACCGTCGTGCGCAGTCGGCCGGACGACGGGGCGCCGGGCGCGTGCGGGGCATCCACCTCGACCTCGATGACGTCGCCGGGAACGACGACCGATGACCCCGCCGGCGTGCCGGTGAGGATGACATCGCCGCGCTCGAGGGTCATGTGCTGCGACAGATCGGCGACGAGCTGGGCGAACGGGAAGATCATCCCGTCGGTGGTGTCGTCCTGCGCGAGTTCGCCATTCACCCAGGCTCGGACGCGGATGCCGGCGGGATCGACCTCGCGCGCGTCGATGAGCCCGGGCCCGAGCGGCGTGTAGCCGTCGCGGCCCTTGGAGCGGACGTTCGAGCCCTTGTCGCTCGCCCGCAGGTCGTACAGGCCGAAGTCGTTGGAAGCGGTGAGCCAGCCGACGTGCGACCACGCGTCATCGACGCCGACGCGGCGGGCATCGCGGCCGATGACGAGCGCGACCTCGGCCTCGAAGGCCAGCAGTTCAGTGCCGGCCGGGCGCTCGACGGTGTCACCGGACGCGGCGACGGAGCTCGACGGCTTGAGGAAGTACGACGGCGCCGCCGGGCGGCGGCCGCGCTGATCGGCACGCGAGGCGTAGCTGAGGTGGATCGCCACGATCTTCCCCGGGCGCTGGGGGAGCACGGAGAATCGCCGAGTGGCGGCATCCGTCATGGCGGTGTCTTCCATCATGAGCTCCCTTGCCCTCGCACTTGCAGCATATTCCAAATCGTATATTATCGTCACCGACCCGGCAAGCGATGCGCACCGCCGGAGACAACGTCGTCGTGAGGAGTCACAGGATGAGCGAGACATCGCAAGAGGGGTTCACCCCTACCGGCACCATCAGCACACCGAAGGATCGCCGCCGTGTCGTGTTCGCCACCGTGGTGGGAACCACGGTCGAGTGGTACGACTTCTTCATCTACGCCCAGGCGGCGGGGCTGGTCTTCGCCCAGCTCTTCTTCGCGCCGCTCGGCGAGACCATGGGGATCATCCTGTCGTTCCTCACCGTCGGTATCAGCTTCCTGTTCCGCCCGCTCGGCGCCTTCCTCGCCGGTCACTTCGGCGACAAGTACGGCCGCCGGATCGTGCTCGTGATCACGCTCATCCTCATGGGGGTCGCGACGACCCTCGTCGGCCTCCTGCCCACGTACGCGGCCATCGGCGTCGCCGCGCCCATTCTGCTCATCGTCCTGCGCATCCTGCAGGGCATCTCGGCGGGCGGTGAGTGGGGCGGCGCGGTGCTGATGGCCGTCGAACACGCACCCAAGCGCAAGCGCGGGCTCTTCGGTGCCTCGCCCCAGATCGGTGTGCCGATCGGCCTCCTCCTCGCCTCGGGGATGATGGCGCTGATGTCGGTCCTCGCCCCCGGGGACGCGTTCCTCGAGTGGGGCTGGCGCGTGCCGTTTCTCTTCTCGATCGTGCTCATCCTCGTGGGCTACTACATCCGTCGCCGCGTAGAGGAGAGCCCGGTCTTCGTCGAGCTGGCCGAGCGGAAGGAGCGCACCCGCACTCCGATCGCGCAGCTGTTCCGCAAGCACGCCCTGCTGGTCTTGATCGCCGCGCTCGTCTTCGCCGGCAACAACGCGGTGGGGTACATGACCACCGGCGGGTACATCCAGAACTACGCCACCAACCCCGAGGGTCCGCTGGCGCTGGAGCGCAGCAGCGTGCTGCTCGCCGTCACCGGCTCTGCGGTGTTCTGGCTGGCCTCCACATGGGTCGCCGGATGGCTCAGCGACAAGATCGGTCGTCGCACCACGTACATCGGCGGCTGGCTGCTGCAGCTGGTGGGAGTGTTCGCCCTGTTCCCCCTCGTGAACACCGGTGACATCGGTCTCCTCTTCGCGGGGTTGGCGATCCTCGCCATCGGGCTCGGCTTCACCTACGGTCAGCAGGCGGCGTACTACGCCGAGCTGTTCCCGGCCTCGATCCGATTCTCGGGAGTGTCGATCTCGTACGCGATCGGCGCCATCCTCGGCGGCGCGTTCGCGCCGACCATCGCGACGGCGCTGGTGCAGGCGACCGGGTCGACCTGGTCGGTCGCCCTCTATCTCGCGGGGATGACGGTGCTCGGCCTGGCGGCGACGCTCGTGCTGCGCGACCGCACCGGCATCCCGCTGGGTCCCGACCACGAGGCGGAGCAGGCGAAGAGCCCGATCTACGGACTCGCGAGAGCCTGAAGACCCGACCTCGACCACACCGGGGGGCCCGCATCGCGTCGGCGACGCGGATGAATCCGGCGATGTCGGTTCTGTGTCGCGCAGCGGAGGGCGATCTCGCACGAGTCCTTCCGTCGGTAGTGCGCAGGCCTCATCCGTTCTGCATGACGGGCTAGCATTCGAGGATGCCGGATGCGACGCCGATCACCGATGTCTCGATCGGCGGCGAGGGCATCCGCCTCGGGCAGTTCCTGAAGTTCGCCGGCGTTCTCGACTCCGGCGGTGACGTCAAAGAGGCGATCATCGACGGCTTCGTGACGGTCAACGACGAGGTGGAGCGCCGCCGCGGGCGGCAGCTGCAGCTCGGCGATGTCGTGATGTTCGAGAGACGACGGGTGCGCGTCTGCGCATGACCGGCCGAAGGTCGGTCCCGCGGGACGGGCGGAGGTCGCAACGCGGGCGGGTTCTGATCCTCGAGGTACGGTGAGCGACCTCGCCTTCCGGGTGGCATCACGGCCTTCCGGGTGACATCACGGTCGGCTCGGCGATGCCACGCCCTTCGGGCGGAAAAGCCCGGCGTGCTCGGCGACGAGCAACGTCACCCCCGTGACCAGGAGCACGGCGGAGTAGCCGACGAGGACCGCGTCGATGCCGGTCGGCGTCGGTTCCCCTCTGCCGATCGCCTCGATCACCCCCGAGACGATCACGACGCCGAGACCGCCGAGGGCGACCACGGGCATGAGCATGAAACTCGTCGCCTCGCCCGACATCCGGGGCGGCACGACCGTCTGCACGCCGATCTGTGCGGCTGAGAAGGTCATGCCTCCCGCCAGGCCGGCAGCGAACATCGCGACGCAGTACAGGGGGAGGGCGTCCACGAGCATGGCGGACAGGCCGACAGCGGTCAGGGCGGTGGTCGCCCCGAGCACGCGGATGGCCGACCAGCGCTGACACAGCTTTCCGACGATGGGCCCGGCGATGGCCACCCCGGTCGACCCGGCCAGGAAGTACAGGCCCGAGACCTGCGGATCGAAGCCGCGCACCGACTGCAGGGTGAAGGTCGCCGTGACGATGAGGACGTTCGTGCCCATGTTGCCGATCGTGCCGACGCTGAGCAGCGCGAGATAGGCGCGGTTGCGCAGCAGCGAGGCGTGGATCAGGGGATAGGTCGCGCGCCGCTCGACGAGAACCCAGAGAACGAGTCCCACCACTCCGGCAACGATGAGACCGGAGGACAGCGGCGCGAACCAGCCCAGTTCGGGAACATTGTCGATGCCGACGCTCAGCAGTCCGAGGCCCAGGATCACGGTCGCCACCCCCGCCCAGTCGATCGTGCGCAGCGACGAACCGGCCTCGGGATTGCGCGAATCACGCACCCGCGCGGTGCCGAGCGCCGCGACCGCGGCCAGCGGGATGTTCAGCCAGAAGACCCAGGGCCACCCGATGGTGGATGCCAGCAGTCCGCCGACGATCGGGCCGAGGGCGGTGCCGAGCCCGGATACCCCGATCATCCAGCCGAGCGCGCGCGGGCGCTCGGCGTCGTCGGTGTCATTGGTGATGAGCGCGAATGCGTTCGGCAGGATGAGCGCGGCCCCCACGCCCTGGATGAGGCGTCCGGCCACGATGGCGCCGACGCCCCCGCTCAGCGCGCACAGGACGGAAGCCCCGGCGAACAGGCCCAGACCGACGACGACGGCGGCACGCCGACCGATGACGTCACCCACGCGTCCGGCCGGAACCGAGAACGCTCCGAGGGAGAGCATGTACGCCGACAGCACCCATTGCAGGTCGGTGACGGAGGAGCCGAAGGCGGAGGCGATCGAGGGCAAGGCGAGACCGAGCGAGAAGAAGTCCAGTTGCACGCACAGCAGCGCCACCCCGACCGGCAGGAAGCGCAGCGTCGAGCGAGAGGGGGACGGCGCAGGGCGCGGGGCAGTGGTCATGTCATTCCCGGCGGTCGGTGCCTCGATGCTAGCCATATCGGAGCCCACCGCGTCCGGGGAACACATAATGGCGGCATGTTCGTCCCCACGCGTGCGGCCGGCCTCGAGGCTTTGGCGGACTTCGTTCCCCGAGCGGGGTCGGCTTACGCGCGACAGCGCAACGTCGACACCGGTCTTCCGCGCACGAACGTGTCGTCGCTGTCTCCGTACATCCGGCACCGGCTCGTGACCGAGCGCGAGGTCGTGGCGGCCGTGCTCGAGCAGCACAGCCTGTCGGCAGCCGAGAAGTTCGTGCAGGAGGTCATGTGGCGCACCTACTGGAAGGGATGGCTCGAGCAGAACCCCGAGGTGTGGCGGCGGTACCGGCGTGACGTCGCTGCGCTCATCGACGCCGGCAGCGCCGACACGCCGGAGTATCGCGATGCGGTCGCGGGGCGCACCGGCATCGACGCGTTGGACGCCTGGGCCGGCGAGCTCGTCGAGACCGGGTATCTTCACAATCACACGCGCATGTGGTTCGCCAGCATCTGGGTCTTCACGCTGCGTCTGCCCTGGCAGCTCGGCGCGGACTTCTTCTACCGGCACCTGCTCGATGGGGATGCCGCGTCGAACACCCTGTCGTGGCGGTGGGTCGCAGGGCTCCAGACGGTGGGGAAGACCTATCTCGCCACGGCATCGAACATCGCGCGCTACACCGAGGGTCGCTTCCACCCGCAGGGACTCGCCACCAGCGCCGCTGCCCTCTCCGAGGAGCCGCTGCCCCCGCGCTCGCCGATCCCGTCCGCCGAACCTGCTCCGTCAGGCCGACGCGTGGGGGTGCTGCTGCACGAGGAAGACCTGGCCCTGGACAGTCTTCGTCGCGAGCACTCCTTCCTCGACGACGCGCGCGTCGTCTCGCTCGCGGGGTACGCCGAGCCCGGCAGCCGCTCTCCGTTGGGAGCATCGGAAGCCGTCGGCGCCTTCACCGTCGGCGCCCTCGCCGATGGGCTCGCGCGCGCGGCGCACGGAGCCGCCGCCCACGCCGTCGGCGCCGGCTCGCCCGACGCGGTCGTCGAATGGGCCGCGGCGGAGAAGGTCGACACCGTCGTCATCCCGTACGCGCCGGTCGGTCCGGTGGCCGAGCGGACGACGGCGCTCCGCGCCGCCCTCCACGATCTCGGCATCGCGTTCGGCACGGCTCGACGTGGGTGGGACGCGCTCGCCTGGCCGCATGCTCAGCGCGGCTTCTTCCCCTTCCGCACCCAGATCCCGCAGCTGCTCGCGCAGCAGGGCATCCCGGCGTCGCCGCTTCGATGATCCGCGGCATCCGTTCCTGGAAGGGATGGCGCATGCGCGCCGCCGCGTTCGCCGCCGCGGGCGCTCTGCTCTCGACGGTCGTCGCCGGCGGTTCGGCGACGGCGGCGATCTCGACCGACGGCGACGACGTCGTCATCGAGACCATGCAGGCCGACGTGGGGATCGGCCGTGGGCAGAACGGTGTCAGCGCCCTCACCGTCGCCGAGACCTTCGTCGCCCGGTTCCCGGCGTCCGGCGAGAGTCGCGGCATGCGGCGCGACGTCGCCGACTCCTCGGGCGACACGGCGCGACTCCCTCGGCTGATCTCGGTCACCGACGGCGACGGAGCAGAGCGCCCGAGCGAGGTCGAGACCTCCGATGGTGGCTTCTCGATGACATCGCTCGCCCCAGAAGGCCTCCGCGGCACTCAGACTTTCGTCTTCACCTACACGGTGGACGGAGTCGTCACCGTCGGCGACGGCTCGCAGGCGCAGGAGCTCACCTGGGCCGTCACCGGGCGCGAGCGCTCGTCTGCCATCGGGGAGGTCCGCGCGACGTTCCGGGTGCCGGAAGAACTCGTCCCCTCGCTCGAGGGCCAGCCGCGGTGCCTCATCGCGCCGGAGGGGTCAACGAAGGACTGCGACCTGGCGATCACTCCAGGCCAGCTCGGCGCCGTGCTGATCGAGGCGTCCGCGACCGACCTCGCGGCCGATGAGACCATGTCCCTGGTCGTCGGGTTCGCTCCAGACACCTTCACGGCGGTCGAGGACGGCTCAGGCGCGACGGTCGGGTGGGTGCTTGCGCTGACGGGTGCGGCGGCGCTCGGCGTCGGGGCGGGGATCGTCGTGATGGGCAGGCGGCGTCGGAGCGGCGCGAGCCGGAAGGGCCCGCCGCGTCAGTCGTGAGGACTGTTGTCCGCGCGAACGACCGGGAGTTCCCGAGTCCGTTGCCGGTGGGTGTGCACGGCGTTCCAGATCAAGACCCCGCCGGCGATGATGACCACCACCGGCCAGACGTAGGTCAGAACGGTGAACCACTCCGCGGCGGTGAAGAGGACGATGATCGCGCCAGCGGCGAGCACGCCGGCGGGGATCCACGCCCACCACCGGCGGTTTGCGCCCCCCGGCAGCAGCGCCACCAGGGCGAAGGTGACGGCCGCGCCGAACAGGAACGTCGCGCCCACCACCGACGCGGAGATCGCCTCGGCCAGCCCCGTGACCACCGACAGGGTGATGAGGGTGCCGGCGGGAATCACCGCCCACCACCGTTCGTCGTCGCGCAGGTACACGGCCGCAAAACCCACGCCCAGAACCGCGAGCATCGGCACCTCCCTCCACTGTCCGAGACCGGCGGGGTCGAGCTCCATCACCATGGTGATGGCGGCGCCGATCAGCGCGGCTCCGGGGATCGCGGCCCACCACGAGGGGCGGTCGGCGAAGAACACGAACCAGAACGTGGCGCCGCCGGCGAGCAGCACGCCGGCCCAGATGAGCGGCGGTACCGTCGCCACCGCGGTTGCCTGGATCAGCAGCAGCGCCCCCGCCACCAGGACCAGGACCCCCAGGACGATCTGAACCGAAAGTCGTTTCATCATGTGCTCCTTCGCGCCGGGAAGATCCGGGACGTCAGGTGCTGACGATCGGGCGTCCGATGCGTTCCTTCGCGCCGAGCTCGTGCGCGATCGAGGCCGCCCACGTGCGGATCGCCGACCAGTCCCGGGCATCGCGGGCGTCGTCCGGGGTGTTGCGAACCATGGCGTTCTCGATGAATCCGTGCGGCTCGGTGGGAAGGCGACCGCCGAACACGACGTGTTCGCGCACACCCAGGGCTTCCGCGCGGCTCAGCACCCGCGGCGGCTCCTGCCAGCGGAGGTCGTCGTCGGTCGGGCTCGTCGCCTGCTCACCGAACGGCCCCGAGCTGAAGATCCAGAACGGGATCCCGCGAAGACGGTCGGACTCCTCCTTGAGGAAGCGCCGCGCGGGACGCAGCCACCGGTCCGCGTACACCGCGCTCCCGAGGATCACCGCATCCACGTCCGAGGCGTCCGCGTCGTGGGCTGAGCCGCATTCGACGTCCAGACCGTACGCCATCAGCTCATCGGCGATCGCCTCGGCGATCTCCTCGGTCGAGCCGTTCTTGCTGGCATAGGTGACGAGCACTCTCATCGCCGACTCCTCACTGTCCGACGGCCATCGCCAGCGCGGCGATGGCCGAGTTGATGATGCCGCCCAGGAGGGCGAGGCCGGCGAAGGCGCCGGTGACGATCCAGGCGGTCTTCTTGGCTCCCTCGTATCCGTACGGTGCCCGGTCCTCGGCGTCGCGCGTCAGGCCGGCGAGCAGCATCACGAGATCGACGACGTACCAGATGCCGAGTCCTCCGGCGGTGAGGAGTTTCAGGATGCCGGTGCCCACCTTGCCGAGATAGAACCGGTCCACCCCGAGGAATCCGAGCAGAAGCGAAAGAAGCCACGCGGCGACGAAAGACCGTGAACCTTCGGCGACCACGGGGGCGCTGTCGAGAGAGCCCGCCGCGGCGGGGGAGGTCCAGGCCGCGGCCTCCGGGCCGGCGGGCTGTCGATCGGTCGTCATGGGTCCAGGATCGACCGCGCGGCGTCCGTGGGCGGGGGCCGAAGGTCCCGCCGCCCGTCAGACGGCGGCCCAGCCGCCGTCGACACTCAGCACGGCCCCGGACACGTTCGATGCGTCATCGCTCAACAGCCATGCGATGGCCGAGGCGAGCTGCTCGGGCTGCGCGACGGGCGGCAGGTTGGTCTGGAAGAACGGTCCGAGTCGCTGCTGCGCCCACTCGGATCGGAAGGGCGCCTCGATGCTCGTAGCCACGGGTCCGGGAGCCACGACGTTGCAGCGCACGCCCTTGGGTGAGTAGAAGAAGGCCGTGCTGAGGGTGAAGCCGTTCACGGCGTGCTTCGACGTCGTGTACGGAGTGCCCGCGGCGGAACCCCGCTGCCCGGCCTCCGACCCGACGTTGACGATGCTCCCGCGCCCCCGTTCGACCATGCCCGGAAGGACCGCGCGGGTGAGCCGCATCATCCCGGTGAGGTTCACGGCGAGCACCCGATCCCAGGTGGCGTCGTCGATCTCCGCCGTCGGCTCGAAGCCGTCCATGATGCCGGCGATGTTCGCCAGCCCATCGACCTGCGGTCCCGCGGCGTCGAGGATCCGGCCGGCGGATGCGGAGTCGGTGATGTCGGCCGCGACGGCGACGAGGCGGCCATCGGTCGCATCGGGCAGGTGCACGAGTCTCTCCTCGAGGGCATCCACCGCGATCACCCGAGCGCCCTCGGCGAGGAGCCGCTTCACGGTGGCCTGCCCGATTCCGGCCCCGGCCCCGGTGACGATGACGGTCTGGCCTGTAAACCGATGCGAACCGTTCGACATGGATGCTCCTCCACTTCCCCCGGCATCCGGCCGGTGACGCTCAGTGCATCGCGGCGACCGGCTCGCAAGCGGGCCGAAGGTCCTGTGGCCGGGCGTTTCCGGGCGGCGTCGGGGTGGCTACCATGAGGCTGTGTCACCGTCGCACGCCGTCGAGCCGCCCGTCAGCCACGAAGAAGACCGTCGCGTGCCGCTGAACGATGGACACCGGATGCCGCGGGTCGGCCTCGGCGTGTACAAGATGACGGATGACGAGGCGGCCGCTGCCGTGGAGGTCGCCCTCGACGCGGGCTACCGCGGCATCGACACCGCCGCGATGTACGGCAATGAGGCGGGCGTCGGGGCGGGCCTCGCGCGCAGCGCCGTGTCGCGCAGCGAGGTGTTCCTCGCCACGAAGGTGCGCTTCGAGGACAACGGGTATGACTCCACCCTGCGAGCGTTCGACGACAGTCTCGATCAGCTCGGGACCGACTACGTCGACCTCTACCTCATCCACTGGCCGGCTCCCCTGCGTGACCGGTACGTGGATGCGTGGCGCGCGCTGATCCGTCTGCGTGAGGAGGGGCGGGCCCGCTCGATCGGGGTGTGCAACTTCCACCCGGAGCACCTCGACCGCATCGTCGCCGAGACCGGCGTCATCCCTGCGGTGCATCAGGTCGAGCTGCACCCCCGCTTCCCCCAGCATCACGTGCGCGCGTACGACGCGAACCTCGGCATCATCACGCAGGCGTGGTCGCCCTTGGCGCGGGGTCGTCTGATCGAGGAACCGGCGCTGGCGAGGATCGCCCGGGCGCACGGCGTCACACCGGCGCAGGTCGTGCTGCGCTGGCATCTCGAGAACGACATCACCGTCATCCCCAAGTCGGTGCACCCGGAGCGGATCCGGCAGAATCTCGATCTGTTCGGTTTCTCACTGACTTCTGCCGATCATTGCGCGATCGCCGAACTCGAGACCGGCGAGCGCACCGGCGTCGATCCGAACGATCGGAACTGACCCGGACCCCCGGGGCACACCCGCGGACCGAGGGAACGTCGTCCGTCACGAAACCGTAAGGACTCTCCCCTCCGCCGAGGGGCCCCGCTGGCTACCGTGAGAGGACAGACGGAGAAAGCGTCCGCGGGAACGGGTGGATCATGAGGAGAACACGCATCACCGGAGCGGCGGCGCTGCTGATCGCGGGCGGTCTGGCGCTGGCCGGCTGCGCGGGGGTGGAGGATGCGGCCGCGCCGTCGCCGGCCGACACATCCGCCATGGTGGGGGAGAGTTCGCCGAGCCCTGACCCCATGTCGACCGCAGAGGACGAGTCGTCGATGGCGCCGGAGCCCTCGGAGTCGGCAGCCGCGGCGGAGGGGGCCTACCTCGACTACTCCGACGGCGTGATCGAGTCCACTCCCGGGCCGAAGGCGCTGTTCTTCCACGCGTCGTGGTGCCCGCAGTGCCGTGCCCTCGACGAGGACCTGCGCGCGGCGGGTGCTCCCGACGGCCTCACCGTTTTCAAGGTCGACTACGACAGCCGCACCGATCTCCGTCAGAAGTACGGAGTGACGCTGCAGACCACGGTGGTGTTCGTCGACGACGCCGGAGACGCCGTCTCCTCGAGCGTCCTGTACGACGATCCGTCGGTGGACTCGCTCGTCGCCGCCATGCCCTGAGCCATCCGATATGACCGCTTCGCTTCTCGGCGCCCTCGCGGCTGGCATCCTCACGGTGGCCGCACCCTGTGTGCTGCCACTGCTTCCGGTCATCGTCGGCGGATCGATCGTGCGCGGCGGAGACGCCCGGCGTGCCCGCTGGCGACCGTATGTCATCGCGGGGTCGTTGGCCGTCAGCGTCGTGGCCTTCACGTTGGCGCTGAAGGCCACCACCGCACTCCTGGGCATCCCCCCGCAGGTGTGGCAGATCATCTCGGGTGCCATCGTCATCCTTCTCGGCGTCGACCTGCTCTTCCCCGCGATCTGGGATCGGATCTCCACGCTCTTCCGGCTGCAGGCGCGCACGAGCACCGCGCTCGACCGCTCGGTCGAGCGGCAGAGTTTCACCGGTGACATCCTCACCGGCGCCGCGCTCGGCCCCGTCTTCTCCAGTTGCAGCCCCACCTACGCACTGATCGTGGCTGCGGTGCTGCCGGTCTCGTTCGCCGAGGGGGTGACCTACGTCTTCGCGTACGCGCTCGGGCTCGCCGGCACGCTGCTGCTGATCGCGCTCCTCGGGCGCCGCGTCGTGCAGCGGTTGGGATGGATGGCCAAGCCCGACGGCTGGTTCCGCCGCGCGATCGGCGCGGTCTTCGTCCTCGTCGGCATCGCGGTGATCACCGGATTCGACAAGCAGCTGCAGACGTGGATCCTCGACGCGGGCCTCTACGACCCCATCGCCCGGTTCGAGGAGTGGATCGGTGCCGGCTGAGCAGTCGCCGTCCCCCGATGCGACCGACGCTCTGCTCGTCGGTCGCAGTGTGCTGATCGTCGACGACGACCCCACCGTGCGGGAGGTCAGCCGCGCCTACCTCGAGCAGGCGGGGTTCACGGTTCACACCGCCGCAGACGCCTTCTCAGCGCTCGACCGCGCCCGGGCGTTGCGACCAGACCTCCTCGTGCTCGACCGGATGCTCCCCGGCATCGACGGCCTGGAGGTGTGCCGGAGGGTGCGCGCCGAACGCCCCGACGTGCCGGTCATCATGCTCACCGCCCTCAGCGCCGAGAACGATCGCATCGAAGGCCTGGAGGCCGGCGTCGACGACTATCTGGCCAAGCCCTTCTCGCCCCGCGAGCTCACCCTCCGCGTCCGCACGGTCCTCCGGCGGACGCTCGCGGTCGAACGCTCGCCACGCACCTCCGACGAGGCGATCCTCACCCGCGGTCCCCTCCGCATCGACACCGCCGCGCGCACCGTCGTCCGTGGACACGACGACGTGCTCCTGACAGCGCGGGAGTACGACCTGCTGCTCTTCCTCGCCCGGAGACCCGGACGGGTGTTCTCGCGGGAAGACCTGCTCGAAGCGGTCTGGGGGTGGTCGCACGGTGATCCCTCGACGGTGACGGTGCACGTGCGCCGGCTCCGCGAGAAGATCGAATCGGATGCCGCGGAGCCGACGATGCTCGTGACGGTGTGGGGTTTCGGGTATCGGTTCGATGTCCCCGACTCCTCGGCGCCGGAGACGGGGCCGTCCGGCGGCGGGGGAGCGGAGGCGCGATGACGACGTGGGATCTGCTCCTCGTCGTGGCGTACTCGGCCGGGATCGCCGCTGCGGTCGGCCTGCTGGCCTGGGCGCTCCTCCGACTCATCGCCGGCGCGCGGATCATCGTCCATCTGGTCACGGTGGTCGTCGCCGCCGTCGCGGCCGTCGTCGGAGGCGTGCTGGTCGCGGCCCAGGCGATGTATCTGTCCGACACCGATGTACAGCTCGCGCTCGCTATCGCCGTCACGAGCGGAATCGTCGCGATCGGGGTCGCCTTGCTGCTGGGAGCCCGCATCAGCCGAGCGGCCCGGGTGCTCGGCGACGCGGCCCGAGACCTCGGAGCGGGCGTCGCGGTGTCACCGACCGCCGCGTCCACCCTGCCGGTCGGCGAGTTCCGCACCGTTCTGCGCGAACTGGCGGACTCCGACGCGCGACTGCGCCAAGCGCGGGAGGAGGTCGAGCGTCAGGAGACCGCTCGATCGGATCTCGTGGTGCGGATCGCCCACGATCTGCGTGTCCCGCTCGCCGGGATCCGGGCCCAGGCGGAGGCGCTGCAGGACGGACTCGCCCCAGACCCCGACCGCTACCTCGACCAGATCGCCGCACAGGTCGACCGTGTGAACAGGCTCGTCGACGACCTCTTCGCCATCTCCCGCATCGACGCGGGCACCCTTGCGCTCCGTCTTCAGCCGACATCCCTCGGTGACCTGGCCAGCGACGTGGCCGCTGACCTTCGCGCTGTCGCGGACGCCGCGGAGATAGACCTCTCCGTCGAGGTCGATGCCGACGCGACGATCGATGCCGACCCGCTTCAGCTCGGGCGCGCGATCGCCAATCTCGTCGCGAACGCTCTCCAGCACGCTCCTGACGGAGGGCATGTCCGCGTACGGGTCACCGTCGACGACGAGTGGGCGAGGGTGATCGTCGTCGACGACGGTCCGGGGATTCCCGATGCGGACCGGGATCGCCTCTTCGACGCCGGCTGGCGGGGAACGGCGGCGCGGTCGCCGCACGCGCTCGATGTCGGCGGCGGCGCCGGACTGGGTCTGGCCATCGCCCGGGGCGTCGTCCAGGCCCACGGCGGTCACGTGGATCTGGAAGACACCGGGGGTGGCGGCGCCGAGTTCGTCATCGCTCTCCCGGTCGCCGCCCCCCTCAGCGCGGTCAGTGCACCGGCATCCCGCCCGTGACGGCGATCGTCTCGCCGACGACGTAGCTGGACTCCTGAGAAGCGAGGAAGACGAAGGCCGGAGCAAGCTCGACCGGCTGGCCGGCGCGGCCCATCGGGGTCTGCGACCCGAACTCCTCGATCTTCTCGTTCGGCACAAAGGCCGGCTGCAGCGGCGTCCAGATGGGCCCCGGCGCGACGCCGTTCACCCGGATGCCGCGCTCGATCAGCTGCTGCGACAGGGCGCGGGTCCAGTTGGCGATCCCGGCCTTCGACACCGCGTACTCCGCGAGCGAGGGGGAGGGCTGGAAGCCCTGCACGCTCGAGGTCGTGATGATCGAGGCCCCGGGCTCCAGGTGCGGGGAGGCGGCCTTGGTGAGCCAGAAGAGGGGGTAGATGTTGGCCTTCACGACGTGGTCGAGGGTCTTGGTCTCGAAGTCGTCGATGCTGTCGACCGTCGGCATGGTGCCGGCGTTGATCACGAGGATGTCGAGCCCGCCGAGCCCCTCGACGGCCTTCTGGACGACCTCGATGTTCGTCTGCTCCTCCTGCAGGTCGCCCGGCAGGAGCACGGCGACGCGGCCCTCCTTCTCGATGAGTGCGGCCACCTCCTCGGCCTGGGCCTGCTCCTCGGCGAGGTAGCTGAGGGCGACGTCGGCGCCCTCGCGGGCGAAGGCGATCGCGACGGCGCGCCCGATGCCCGAGTCGGCGCCGGTCACGAGAGCCTTCCGGCCGGGCAGACGCCCCAGGCCGACGTAGCTGGTCTCGCCGTGGTCGGGCGCGGGGTCCATCTTGTGGATGTCGCCGGGCGCACTCTGCTGCTGCGGCGGGAAGGGCGGGCGCGGGAACTGGGTCGTGGGGTCTTGAGGGGTGTACATGTTCGCCATGCCCGCCACGCTAGGCGGGAAGACGGATGCGGCGGCCCGGGGTTGCGCCGGCGGCGAGAGCGCGATACGGCGCTACCCTCCGGCGCCGGTCGGCGCAACCCTGCCCCGAAGTGCCGCACCCTTCGTAGCCTGAATGCGTGACCCCGGCATCCCCCTCGCCCAGCGACCTGCGCGATTACGCGCCCATCGGTGACGGACGCACGATCGCGCTCGTGGGCCTGCGGGGGCAGATCGACTGGCTGCCGCTGCCCAACCTCGACTCACCGCCCGTGTTCGCGCGAATCCTCGACGACGCGACAGGCGGGTGCATCGAGCTGGAACCGGTCGGCGAGTACACCGTGCGCCGTCGCTACATCGCCCGCACCAATGTGCTGCAGACGACCTTCACGACGCCGACGGGCCGCGCCCGCATCACCGACGCGATGGTGACCGGAGTGGCGGGGCGTCTGCCGTGGGCCGAACTCGCACGGCGCATCGAGGGCGTCGACGGCGAGGTCGAGTTCCAGTGGGCCGTGCAGCCCGGGTCGCGCTTGCAGACGGCGGCGCCGTGGATCGAACAGCACGAGGGCGCCGCGGTGCTGCGCGTCGGGGGGATCTCGCTGGCCGTGGTCGGCAACGCGCACGGCCCCGACGATCCCGACCCCGACGGGGTCAGCGGTCCGCTCCTGCGCGGCTCGTTCACCACGGCGAGCGATTCGCGCCACCTCATCGTCATCGTCGCCACCGACGGCGAGCCCCTCCACCTCCCCGTGCCCCAGAACGTCGACCGCAGCGTCGACCGCACCATCGACGGCTGGCGCGCGTGGTCGCGCGAGTTCTCGTACGAGGGTCCGTGGCAGGACGCCGTGCAGCGCAGCGCCCTCGCGCTGAAGCTCCTCGTCTACTCGCCGACCGGTGCGATCGCCGCGGCGGCGACGACCTCGCTCCCCGAGAATCCGCGGGGCGGGAAGAACTGGGACTACCGCTTCGCGTGGGTGCGCGACCTCGCCTACACCGCTCACGCCCTCGTGCGCTTCGGCCTGCGGGAGGAGACGCACGCGGCCATCTCGTGGCTGCTGCGCACCATCCGAGACAACGGCCCCGACCTGCATGTCCTCTACTCCCTCCGCGGCGAGATCACGTCGGGCGTCGAGGAGTTCGACGTCGACGGGTGGAAGGGCATCGGCCCCGTCGTCTCGGGCAACCCGGCCCGCGATCAGCTGCAGCTGGGGGTGTACGGAGATCTGTTCGCGATCTGCCGGACCTACGTCGACGCCGGCAACATCCTGGATGTCGCGACGGGGCGCATGCTCGCCGACATGGCCGACCGCACCTGCGATCTGTGGCGGAACCCCGACTCGGGCATGTGGGAGCTTCCGGAGATCCGGCACTACACCTCGTCCAAGATGGGATGCTGGCAGGCGCTCAACGATGCCACCTGGCTCGCCGAACGCGGTTCGATCCCCGGCAACGCCGACCGCTGGCGCGCCGAGCGCGAGCGCATCCGGCAGTGGGTCGCCGAGTTCGGGTGGTCGGACGATGCGGGCAGTTACGTCATGTACCCGGGGTCGGCCGATCTCGACACCTCGGTGCTGCTGCACGCCGAGAGCGGCTTCGACCGGGGCGAGCGGATGTCGGCGACGATCGATGCGCTCACCGCGGCGCTCGGCGCCGGAAACGGTCTGCTCTACCGCTACACCGGGATGGCGGCTGAGGAGCACACGTTCGTCGCCTCGGCGTTCTGGCGCGCGGGAGCCCTGGCCTGCGTCGGCCGCCACGACGAGGCGCTGGCCGCCATGGACGCGCTGGTCGGCGCGGCGAATGATGTGGGGATCTACGCCGAGATGATCTCCGCTGACGATGGGGCGTTCTGGGGCAACCTTCCGCAGGCCCTGAGCCACCTCGCGCTGGTGAGCGCCGCTCTGACCATTCGCCAGCTCGTGTCGGACGACGAGCTCGAGGGGCGCTGACCCGGCGTTCTCGCGTTCAGGCCGCGCGGGAGCGCAGCATCCGGTCGGCCGTCCGCAGCGACAGCGCCATCTGCGCCAGGCACGGATTGGCCGCCAGGGCGCTGGGGTAGGTGGAGTTGTCGCACACCCAGAGATTCGGGATGTCGTGACTGCGGCCGTCGGCGTCGACGACGCCGATCGCGGGGTCGGTGCTCATCCGACACGTGCCGAGGGTGTGCGCCGAGCGGGCGAGCACGCGGATGTCGCGGGCGCCGCTCGCCTCGAGGATGCCGGTGAGGGTGCCTGTCGCGTGTTCGTCGATGGCCTTCTCGTTCGGGCCCGGGCTGAAGGTGACCTCGGCGCGCGGAACGCCGAACTCGTCGAGCTCGTCCGAGAGCACCAGCCGGTTCTGATCGGCGGGGAGGCACTCGGCGTTGATGCCGATCCCGACGGAGAACTGCCACGCATCGAGGGCGTCCATGAGCTCCCGGCCCCACAGGTCGCCGCCGCGCACCAGCATGGTGGCGTGGGTCACGGGCATCACCCCGAGGCTCTGGATGAGGTAGCCGCCGGCGAAGCCGGCGTCGGCGGGGCGCACGAAATCCTCGCTGATGAGGGAAGACGGATACCCGCGGTAGCCGCGGACCTGGGCGTCGACGCGCCCCCACGCCTGCAGCGCGCCGTGCGCGAGGAAGTTGCGTCCCACCATGCCGCTCGAGTTCGCCAAGCCGGTGTGGAGCAGCAGGCGCGGGGTCTCCACCCCTCCGGCGGCGAGGACGAGCGCGGCGCATCGCTGTCGCATCTCGCGGCCGTCGCGGGTGTAGACGACCGCGGCGACCCGGCCCGCGGCGTCGAGCTCGATGCCGTGCACCGTGCTGTCGGGGCGGATCTCCGCGCCGGCGGCCACGGCGGCGGGCAGGTAGGTGTTCGCCGTCGTCGCCTTGGCGTCGCTGCGATCGCCCTGGTGGATGCTGCCGAGGTTGAGGTTCCGCGAGCGGTGGCCGTAGTGCGGCTGATCGTGATCGCGGGTGAGGATCGCCGCGGGGGCGGTGGCGGTGCGGATGCCGCGGGCCTCGCAGCCGAGGGCCACGAGGTCGGCGGGAGCGTTGCGCTCCGTGCCGGGCCAGTGGTAGGTCCGCCCCTCGTCCCACGGGTAGGGGGTCGGGCCGGAGACCCCGACGGTGCGCTCGACCTCTTCGATGTAGCGGGTCAGCTCGTCGTGGTCGATCGGCCAGTCCTCGCCCACGCCGAACTCGGTCCGAAGTGTCAGGTCGCGCGCGTCGGGGCGCGGCGCGAACGCTCCCCAGTGGAGGGTGCCGCCACCGACCCCGCGACCGCTGTTGTTCGGCCCGAACGCGGTGGGGGCCTCGCCCCCGCTGATCCGCTCCGACATCCAGTTCACGCGCCGCCCCTCGACCTCGTCGGGGATCAGCTGGGCGGGATCGAGGCTCGGCCCGGCCTCCAGGGCCACGACCCTCAGGCCGGCGGCGGCCAGGCGGGCGAGGAGCGGGCCGCCCCCGGCACCGGTGCCCACGACGACGACGTCGACGATCTCGTCCGTGGGGTAGGTGCGCATGTCGGTGAGATTCATCGGTCGTCTTCCGTAGCGAGGGTGCCGAGCGTGTCGGGTTCCCAGGCGGCGCGGCGGTCGGCGCGGAGCTCGGAGAAGCCGGGGTCGGAGGCGGTGATCGCGGTGATGAAGCCGTCGAAGCCCAGCCGGGCGGAGGTCGCGGGATGCGACACCCACGCCTGTGCGAGGTCGACGCGGAGGTCTTCGAACCATCGCCGGGTGGTGTCGTCGTCCCACGGCGAGCCGGCGAAACCCTTTCCGGCGATGAGGTCGGAGATGAGGTGGTCCTGGCTCGTCGTGTCACTGGGCCAGACATCGGCGAGGGCGTCGAGCCCGAGTCGGTAGGCCTCGGCGTCGCAGGGGAGGCCGGGTGGGCGCCAGCCGTCGCCCCGGTCTGCGGCCAGTTCGCGGTCGACGACGCGGGCGAGGTCGAACCGGTCGTCGAGGTCTCGCGGCATCAGTCGTCCGGCGATCGCATCCAAGAGCGCCAGCTGCTCCTGCGTGAGAGCGAGCGGCGCGGCGCCGGGGTCGTCGGCGAGATGACGGCGGGAGAGGAAGCCGCGCGTTTCGGCATCGGTCCGGTCGGAGGCGATGATCCGGCCCCAGCTGTCGGGCACCCGGGTGGAACCGAGGACGACCGCGTTCCACAACGCTTCGATGGCCTCGGCGACCGCGGACGGGCTCTCCCACAGCAGCAGGTGGCCGGTGCCGGGCAGCGCCGTGATCGTCGCGCGCGGGAGGATGGCGGCCACGAGGTCGGGCTGCGCGTCGGCGCCGAGGTCGTCGTCCTCCTCGCCGGCGAGGACGACCGTGGGAACGGCGGCGATGTCCAGGTCGGCGCTGATGTCTTCGCGGCTGCCCGCTTCGAGCCACCGCCGCCAGGCGCGCGGCGACATGGCCCGCACCTGCGAGATCGCGGCCGCCTCGTCGGCGGCCGGCAACGGCGCGGCGACGTTGGCGGCGACGAACGCGCGCGCGTCCTCCTCGGAGATCGGCCCGTCGGCGACCCACGACAGCATCTGCTCTCGCTTCTCGGCGGCCATCGGCTCGGGGGTGGCCGGAGACGGCGCGAGAAGCACCAGCCCCGCGAGCCCGAAGAGGGGCGCATCCCCGCGGAGGACCCGATCGGCGACGGCGGCGGCGACCTTTCCCCCCATGCTGTGGCCGCACAGGATCCAGGGCCCACCGGTCGCCGTCTGGGCGATCGCCGCGATGACGCCGTCGGCGAGAGCGGAGACGCCGGCGTCCGCGGCATCCGGACTGCCACCGTGACCCGGCAGGTCGATGCCGACCACCGTGAGAGCGGGGGAGAGATGCGTGGCGAGGGGGGCGGCGGCCTCGGCCGAGAGTCCGAGCCCCGGCAGCACGTAGACCGTGCCTTCGGATCTCACGGGGTCATCATCCCGCCGTTGACATTCAGCGTCGCACCCGAGACGTAGCTGGATTCCGCGGAGGCGAGGAATACGTACGCGGGCGCCAGCTCGGCCGGCTGACCGGCGCGCTGATAGGTGTTCTCGTCGTCGAACGCCGCCATCTGCTCGTCCGAGACGCCGTCCGAGACCTGGAGCGCCGTCCAGACCGGGCCGGGCGCGACCACGTTCACGCGGATGCCGCGCTCGGCGAGCTGCTGCGCGAGACCCTTCGAGAGGTTGTTGATCGCCGCCTTCGTCGCGGCGTAGTCGAGGCGGTCAGGTGCCGGCTTGTACGCCTCGAGGGAGGCGGTGTTGATGATGCTGGAGCCTGCGGGAAGGTGGGCGAGCGCGGCCTTCGTCAGCCAGAACGGCGCGAAGACGTTCGTGCGGAAGGTCAGCTCGAACTGCTCGTCGCTCAGGTCTTCGACCCGGTCGACGGCGATCTGCCGCCCGGCGTTGTTCACCAGGATGTCCAGACCCCCGAGCACCGAGACCGCCTCGTCGATGATCGCGCGGCAGCGGGCGGCGTCGGCGATGTCGGCGACGATCGCGTGACCCCGCGCCCCGGCATCCGCGATCTGCTGCAGGATGTGCGCGGCATCCTCCGTCTCGTCGGGGAGATGCACGATCGCGACGTCGGCTCCCTCGCGGGCGAACGCGATCGCGACGGCGCCGCCGATCCCCGAGTCGCCGCCGGTGACCAGCGCCTTCCGGCCGGTGAGGCGTCCCGTGCCGCGGTAGGTCTCCTCACCGAGGTCGGGGACCGGCTGCATCCGGGCCTGCACCCCCGGCTCGGGCTGGTGCTGAACCGGCGGCTCGACGCGCGCATAGCGCTTCACCGGGTCATCGAACGTGTACTGGTCCCGAGTGCTCATGCGGTCACGATAGGTGTCCGACCTCGTGGATAGCCGGGGTTGCGCTCGTGGGACATTTGCGTCAGCGGAAGGAATCGGGTCCGCCCCAGCCGCCGACCCACGCCTCGATCCGGGGATCGTCGCCGACGGCGGACACGCCGGATGCGACGACGGATGCCGCGCGGAAGGCGGCTTCGGTGCCCCACCGCTCAGCGCGTCTCGTCGCGCGACGTGACCGCAGCACTCCGAGATGCGTGCCGGCGTCGTCCGCGAGGTGAACGGTCCCGACGTCTCCCGTGGCCAGCCGATCGACGAGATCGACCAGCTGGGCGGGATCGGTGACGACGACGGGCCGGTCGAGGCGGAGGGTGACCCGAGCGTCGGGGAGGGGCCCTGACGACACCCGGGGGTCGGGGAAGGGAATCTCGACCCCGTCGTCCAGAACCACCTGTGCCCGGGGGAAGGCGGCCAGTACCGAATCGACGGTGAGGAAGAGCGCCGCCGGAGAAAACGAACCCGGCACCTGCACGACGAGGTCGGGTGCCGTCGGCAGCAGCCCGCGCGGTGCGGAACCTCGGACGGGGATGTCGCGGGCCAGACGCATCGACTGCGCATTGGCTCGCTGAATGCTCGAGCCCTCGCGTCCTGACCACTCCGGCCCGTCGTGCCAGGCGACGGCGTCCGGCTCATGGGCGAAGACGGCGCCCGCCTGCCAGGCGCGATGGGCGAACTCCCAATCCTCCCCGCCGTACGCGGTGAACCTCTCGTCGAAGCCGCCGATCTCGTCGTACAGTCGCCGCGAGCAGGCCATCACCGCGCCGATGACGAAGCGGTACGACCGGTCGTCGGCGTCGAGCAGGTTGCGGCACTGCGCGTACGCGTCGCGAAGCCACGCGGGCTCGGGCAGTTCTCGCCCGGCAGTCGCCGCGGGGAGGGGGGCATCGGCAGCGATCCCGGCGAAGTCGGCGTGCCGCCGCCTGCCCACCGTCACGGCCTCGGGAAGAAGCGCCGGCAGCCGGGTCAGCCGGCGGACGTAGGCGGGCTCGGGCGCCGTGTCGGCGTCGAGGAAGCAGAGCACCTCGCCCGTGCCGGCCCGCACGCCGAGGTTCCGCGCGGCGGCGAGGCGGAACCCGCGGTCGTCCTGACGCACGAGCCGGACACCGGAGGGAACGGCGATCTCTCCGGGGCTGCCGTCATCGGCGACGATGACCTCCATGAGGTCGGCGGGGTAGTCCTGCAGGGCGAGCGCGTGGAGGGTGCGAGCGAGCTCGGCGGGTTGATCGAAATGCGCGACGATCACCGACACCCGGGGGATCGGCTCGGGTGAGACCCCGTCGAGAGCGTCCCAGGCGTTCCCGACGACCCAGGGTTCGCGGGGCGTCATCCCAGCTCCCGCCACCAGGACAGGTACGCGTCGGCGACCTCGGTAAGGGAGAACGGCACTCGGTGCAGGCCATGCCAGGTCGACGCCGGGTCGCCGGCCGCACGACGCACGGCGGTCGCGAGGTCTGCGGGGTCGGTGACGTGCAGCGTGCCCGGGCGAAGCCGCGCCATCTCATCGACATAGCGGTTCCGCTCGGCGACGGGACGCCGTCCCCAGCCGACCCACGTGGCGAGCGATCCCGAGGCTGAGACGTGGCGATGAGCCACCACGGGCACCGAGACGGTGCGGCCGCGTCGGGCGAGATCGGCGTCGTCGAGCCACCCCGTGACCTCGACGGCGACGCCGAGGGCCTCCGCGCGGCGGACGAAGGCTTCCAGGTCGGCGGCGTGACCGTCGGATGCCCGGCCGAGCACCGTCATCCGTGTCAGGCCCGCCTGCGCCGCCGCCTGGGCGGCCTCATCGTGGCCTTTGCCCGGGTAGAAGAAGCCGAGCACCCCCGCGGTGTTGTCGAGTGGTTCAGGGTCATCGAGTCGTCCGGGCCCGGTGCCCGCCGCGATGTCGACGGGGAGGGGGATGCTGACGACCGACCTCGGGCGGATGTCCGACGCGCCCAGCAGCGCGAGCTCGTGCTCGCTGTTGACCGCGACGGCGCGGGCGGCGCTCGCGACGGCGGCGTACGCGGCCCTCCGGCGCGGGAGGTTGCGAGGTCCATCCGATGGCTGGGGCATGTCGTGCAGCGTGACGGTCACGGGCCGGCGCGCGGCGAGTGCGGTGAACCGTGCGGCTGCGGACTCGGGCGAGTCGGCCCACAGGCGGTCGGTGAACTGGACGTGGACGGGGGAGCCCGCCGGCAGTGCGGGCTCGTCGGACACGTCGATCGTCTGGACTCCGGGCTGCCGCGCCGCGACCGCGGCGCCGAGCTGCCGGCCGTACACCGCGACGCCGTGCGTTCCCGCGTGCACGGCGACGACCGGCGCGGCGTTCATGGGCGACGCCACCGGGCGAGGAGGGGGGCGAGGCGGGTGAGCGCCGCGTCGACGAAGGCCGGCCGGGCGGCGTACCAGCGGCGGTGCGCCTCGCGCACCTCGGCGTCGTCGACCGGGCGGCCCTCCACCAGCCACTCGGAGCGCGGCTCGTCCGGCAGCGACCAGGCTGTCACGACATCGGGGGTGAGGGGGCTCCGTACCGACGCGAGGAGCGGGCGCCCCGGGTCGTGCACCGGCCCCGGGAGGCCGAGGGCCTCGAGCACGCGTTCCCCGAGTGGCAGCCAGATCGCGTTGCCGGGGTGGTTCACGGTCCGGGCGTGCTCCGCGGTGAGCGTGTCGTACATGTCGGAGACGGGCACGTCGATGCGCTGCTCGCGGGCGCGGAGCTCATCGAGCGAGTCTCGCGCGACAGCGCGCACGCCGTCGGGTGCGAGCGCCGCGTGCGTGGTGATCCCGCCCGCCTCGGCGAGGGTGCGCATGTCGTGGTAGGCCACGATCGGCGGGTCTTCGTCCACGCCCGGCACCCGGATCGCGGCCTGAAAGGGCTGAAGCCCGGCGAAGCGGACAGACGGCACGGTCAGCACGACGCCCGACGTCGCCTGCGCGAGCTGACCGGTGCCGAGCGGGAGGCCGCGGTAGTCCGCGCGGATCGGCTGAGTCACGACGTAGGCCGCACCCGCGACGATCTCGTGGAGCCTCGTCGCCTCGTCGGCGGTCATCTCGTGTACCGGGGGCACGCGGAGGAAGCGCCGATCCGGAGCATCCAGCACGATCCGCAACGACTCGGCCTGACAATTGCCGACGACGACCCCGAACCGATCGGGCACGGGGGACAGACCGAAGAACTCGGCGTAGTGCTGCCGACGCGTTATCACCGAAGGGTCTCCCGGCGCAACCGCGGAAGGCACATTCGAGGCACCGTTCATGATGTGAACGTAGCTTGTCGAGGACGTCGTCCCTCCCTCGCCCGTATCCATTGCGACGTCTGCGCGGATCTGGTAACGCGGAGCGCTCGACGGGCGGAGGGAGAGAAGACATACGCACCGTCATCGGCCTCGTCCGCATCGCCTCGATTCCCGCCGCACATCCCTACGTGGAAGCGATCACCGACCGCCGTTTCGTGGACGTCCTTCCCGATCCGCCTGTGCCCGGCGCTCCCGACGGTCAGTGGTGGCCGCCCGTCGCTCTCACGGCGGGGTGGCTGAGGCGGAACGCCGACCGGGTCGACGCGCTGCACGTGCACTTCGGACTCGAGTCGTTCTCACCCGCAGAACTCGGGTCGGCGCTCGCGACCGCTCGTGACCTCGACCTTCCGGTCGTCTACACCGTCCACGACCTGGAGAATCCGCAGCTCATCGATCAGACCGGGTACGGCGAGCTGCTCGATGTCATCGTCCCGGGCGCGGACCACCTCATCACCCTCACGGCCGGTGCCGGCGCCGAGGTCCTCCGCCGGTGGGGTCGCACGTGCGAGATCATCCCCCACCCCCTGCTGGCTGAGCACGCAGGAGGCGCCGCCGCGCCCGCAGCGCAAGGAGAGACGGTGCGCGTCGGGATGCACCTGCGCGACCTCCGGCCGAACATAAACGCCACTGCTGCCGTGCGCGCCGCGGCGGCGGCCGCGGAGTCGCTCGGGGGCGGCGAGGCGCCGGTGGTCATCGAGATCCTCATGAACGAGCGGGTGCGCGACGCCGACCTCGCCGCGCGTGTGGACGCGCTCGCCGCGCCGCACCCCGCCGTGCACCTGCGACGCACGGCTCGCATGACCGATGCCGACATCGAGGCATGGCTCTCGGGGCTCGACCTGTTCGTCCTGCCCTATCGTCACGGCACGCACTCGGGGTGGGTGGAGCTCTGCTTCGACCTCGGGGTGCCCGTCGCGGGCACCGCGGTGGGTCAGATCGCGTCGCAGCACCCCTCGTCCTTCTTCGCCATCGACCTCGACGAGCCCGCGTCTCTCGCCGCGGCGATCCGCCGTTGTCGGGTCGTCCGACAGGCGGCCGACGAACCGGCCGCGCGCGACGCCCGGCGCCGGGCGCGCCGTCGCGAACGCGACGAGGTCCGCGCCGCACACCTCGCGCTGTATCGACGCGTCATCGACGAGAGGGCGCAGGGTCGCCTGGCCGCGGGGGCGCGGCGATGAGCGGGGTGGAGCGCCTGCGGGTCCTGGTCGTCGCGCCCGAACGGCACGCACTCCGCCAGCCGCACGCCGGCGGTCTGGAGGCGGTGGTCTGGAACCGCGTGCGGTGGCTGCGGCGTCAGGGACACACGGTGTTCCTGTGCGCGGCCGATGGCTCCGACTTCCTCGGGGCGCACCCCGAGCTGCGGCTTCCCCGTCCGCGCTGGGATCGACCGGAGGACGCCTCCGACTCGCTGAGTCCCCGTGGACACGAGCGGCGGATGGGTGAGGCGTTCGACCGGGTGCGGCAGCTGCTCGATACCGGGATGCTGCCCGTCGACGTCGTCGACAACCACAGCCTCCACGGCGACCCGATCCTGTGGTCCCGCGACCTCGGGCTGCCGGTGGTGACGACGCTGCACACCCCTCCGCTGCCCGGGATGGTCGAGGCCTCGCGCCGCCTCTCGGGCCGAGAGCCCCACCGCTTCCTCGCCGTGAGCCAGTTCACGGCCCGGGCCTGGTCGGAGGCGGGCGTCGACTCGTTCGTCTTCCCCAACGGCGTGGACGCCGATCAGTGGCGTCTCGGCCCGGGCGGGACGGACTGGGCGTGGTTCGGGCGGATCGTTCCTGAGAAGGCGCCGCACCTGGCCATCCGCGCCGCGCGTCGGGCCGGGGCGCGCCTGCGGATCGCGGGCCGGATCGGCGACGTCACCTACTTCGCCAGCGAGATCGAACCTCTCCTCGGCGGCGGGATCGAGTTCCTCGGCCCGACGAGCCTCCCCGGGCTGAGCGCAGTGATCGGCGCATCGGCGGTGGCGATCGTCACCCCGGTGTGGGACGAACCGTTCGGTCTCGTCGCCGCCGAGGCGCTGATGACCGGTACGCCGGTCGCCGCCTTCGACGCGGGCGGCATCGGCGAGGTGATCGCCGGTATGCCCGCCGCGGCCGTCGTGCCGACCGGCGACGTCAGCGCGCTCGCGCGCGCCGCCGCGGGGCTTGCCGGGCTCTCACGCTGGGGTCTTCCTCGCGGTCGGATCAGGGATGCCGCGGTGGCGCGCTACTCGCTGGAGCAGCGTCACCGCGAGATCGAGCGGGTGCTGTCGGTCGCCGCCTCGGGGTGGGGGGTTTCCGCGCTCGTCTCGGCGGACGTCGTGCCCTCGGCGGTCGGGGCATGATCGGCTGGTACGTCCATCACCACGGATGGGGGCACGCCACCCGCCTCCGGGCGATCCTCCCGCACCTCGGCGACGAGGTCACCGTCTTCTCCTCCCTGCCCGAGCCCGCCGGCCTCTCCGCCGGCGTGCGGTGGGTGACCCTCCCCGCGGATGCGGATGACATCGTCGGCGCGGACGGTGTGCTGCGTTCTGCGCGACACTTCGGCGACGAGACCGCGCGCGGCGCGCTGCACTGGGCACCGATCGCGCACCCCGGGCACCGCAGACGGCTCGCGGTCATCGCCGACTGGGCCGCCGCGATCGAGGTGTCGGCCTTCGTCATCGACGTGAGCGCGGAAGTGGCGACGTTCGTGCGCCTGCTCGGGATCCCGACGGTGGTCGTCGCGCAGCCGGGGCGTCGGACGGATCGCCCGCACCGGATGGCGTACGAGATGGCCGACCGCATCCTCGCGCCGTGGGCGGCCGGCACCATCCCGGCCGAGGGCCTCGCGGGTTTCGACGATCGCGTCCGACGTGTCGGCGGGGTGTCGCGGTACGACGGGTGTGACGTGGGCGGCGCGGCGGGGCAGCGGGTGCTGTTCCTGGGGCGGACCCTCCCGGAATCCGTGCTGCGACGCGCGGCGACCCTGCTCGGCGACGCCGGGTGGACGGTCGAGACGGCAGGGACCGGCGACGATGATCGCGTCGACGACGTGTGGCCCATGATCGCCCGGGCGGGCGTCGTCGTCAGCGCGGCCGGGCAGAACAGCGTCGCGGATCTCGCCGCGGCGAATGCGCGGGCGGTCGTCGTGCCGCAGGAGCGGCCCTTCGACGAGCAGGGCGAGACCGGGCGCGTGCTGGCCGCCGGCGGATGGGCGGAGGTCGCTCCCGCGTCGGCCGATGCCGACGAGATCGCGGCGCTCGTCGAGCGCGCCGCGCTGAGGGCGCCTGACTGGCGCGGCTGGCAGGTGCGGGGAGCCGCGGCGCGTGCGGCGGCCGTCATCGCCGAGGTGCGGGTGTGACGCGGCGCGTCGCGGTCGTCACCGCGTGGTCGCGGAACCGTGAGGACCACCTCCGCCGTCAGCGTGCATTCCTCGCGGGCGTTCGCGCCCCGGGTGCCGAGGTGGTCCGTGTCGAGGTGGGACTGGACGCCGAGGCGGCTCCCGCGTCGCGCGGCATCCTCGGCGCGCACGTTCCGCCGGGGCGTCACGGAGTCCGGGTCGGGGCGGCGCGGAACGAGGGCGCCCGCATCGCCCTTGCCGAGGGTGTCGACGCGATGGTCTTCCTCGACGTCGACTGTCTGCCGGGGTCGACGCTGCTCACCCGGTACCTCGAGGCCCTGCGTCGTCATCCGTCCGACCTCTCCTGCGGGCCGGTCACCTATCTCGCCAGTGCGCAGCGCCCGGAGCGCCTCGCCGAGCTCGATGCGATGACGCGCCCGCATCCCGCGCGACCGAACCCGGCGCCGGGCGACACCGGCTCCGCGGCGCCCGACGAGTACGACCTCTTCTGGTCGCTCTCGTTCGCCGTCACCGCCGCCACCTGGCGCCGACTCGACGGCTTCGACGAGGTCTACGAGGGGTACGGCGCGGAGGACACCGATTTCGCTCGGCGCGCGCGGGCTGCAGAGGTGGGCCTGCAGTGGGTCGGCGGGGCGCACGCCTACCACCAGTGGCATCCGGCGGGCACGCCGCCGTGGCGTCACCTCGATGACATCCTGCGAAACGGCGCGCGATTCGCCCGCACGTGGGGGGAGTGGCCGATGCGGGGCTGGATCGACGCCTTCGTCGCCGCCGGCGCGGTCGAACCGCACGGCGACGGGTTCCGCCGCGTCGCCGCCTGACCGCTCAGCGTCGGTGGCAGGTCACCAGATGGTGCCGCCCCCGATCGAGATGCCGCCCCACGTGAGCAGCACGAAGATCGCCGCGAACACCACGGGGGCGATGCCCTTGCCGCTGCGGGCGAGGCCCTTGAGCAGGGCGATCACCACCAGAACCGCGGCGACCAGCGACAGACCTCCCCCGAGGATCAGCCCGATGAAGAGGGGGATCGGCATGAGGACGAGGCCGGCGAGCCCGACCCAGAAGGCGGCCCAGGCAGTGGGGTTGCGGGTGCGTGCGGCGGCGTTCGACATGACTCGATACTGTCAGAGCGAGGCCGCCGATGCGCCGGTGGCCGTGACCCGAGGGGGAACGGTGAGCGAAGAGCCGTGGCTGCCGCCGGATTTCGTGCACCCGGGGTCGGTGCCGCTCGTCGACGGGGTGCACCTCCGTCCGATCCGCGCGAGCGACGTCGACATCGACATGGTCACCGTCATGGCCAACCGCGACATGCTCTGGCAGATGTACGGCGAGGCGTGGGGGTGGCCGCCGGCGTCGATGACGCATGAGGAGGACGAGGAGGACCTCGCCCATCACGCCGCCGACATGGAATCGCACACGTCGTTCAACTACGCCGTCCTGACCGACGACGAGGCGCGGCTGCTCGGGTGCGTCTACATCGATCCGCTCCCCGACAGGCCTGATGGGGCTGCCGCGGAGGTGTCGTGGTGGATCGCCCAGGATGCCCCCGACGCGTGGCGCGATGCGCTGGACGCCTTCGTTCCCCGGTGGATCGCGGAGGCGTGGCCGTTCGCCCACGTGAGCACCCCGTTCCAGCTGCCGCGTCCCTAACTCCTGCACTTCGGGGCCGATCCGGCCCCGTTCGGCTCTACCAGGGGCTTTCCGCAGATTCTGCAGGAGTTCGGGACGGCGGGCTGGCCGCGTCAGACGTCAGAGGACCATCGCCGCTAGCGTGTCACCGACGACTCCTCGCAGGTGTCGCGGATGGGGGCGGCGTGGCACTTCAGGCAGAGGCGACGCCGGAAGGCGTGTACACCGTCGGCGACTATCTGCTCGATCGGCTCGCGGGCGCCGGTGTGCGGCACCTCTTCGGCGTTCCGGGGGATTTCACCCTGGCCTTCCTCGACCACGTGCAGGCCCACCCCGACATCGAGTGGGTCGGCTGCGCGAACGAACTGGGCGCAGGCTACGCCGCCGACGGCTACGCCCGACTTCACGGACTGGGGGCGCTGTGCACGACCTTCGGGGTGGGGGAACTGTCGGCGATCGCCGCACTCGCGGGCAGCCGCGCCGAGCACGTGCCGGTCGTCCACATCGTCGGTGCCCCGACGACCGCCACGCGGGCGGCTGGTCGGGCCACGCACCACACCCTGGGTGACGGCGACTTCGGACACTTCGCCCGAATGACCGCGGAGGTCGCCGCGGCACACGCGACCGTCACCGCCGGGGGGTACGCCGACGAGATCGACAGCGTCGTGATGGAGGCCCGCGACCGTCGCCTTCCCGGCTACCTCGTGCTCCCCGCCGATGTCGCCGCCGCACCCGCCACCCCGCCCTCCGCGCCGCTCCCCGAGCATCCCGGGGTCACTGACGCAGGCGTCGCGGCCGACTTCCGCGCGCGCTTGGTCGAAGGGATGACGTACGCGTCGAGCGTGACGCTGCTCGCCGACATCCTCGTCTCGCGTCTCGGTGCCGAGGACCACCTGCATCGCGTTACGACCCTCGGCGTGCCCCACGCGACGCTGCTCTGGGGGCGCCGCGTGGTCGACGAGTCGGCGCCCGGGTACCTCGGTTCGTACCTGGGTGCGTCGAGCGACGAGCACGTGCGGGTCGCGGTGGAAGATGCCGATCTGCTCGTCATGGCCGGCGTGCAGTTCACCGATCTGACCAGCGGCTTCTTCTCGCAGCGCATCGATCCGGCCCGGGCGATCGAGATCGGCGGCGAGGCGGTGTCGTGGGATGGGCGCATCTTCACGCCCCTGACAATGACCGACGCGCTGGACATCGTCGCCGAGGTCCTCGCCGGAACCGGCGCCGGTGATCGTGCGAGCGCGACGGATGCTGCGCCCACGCGCGCGACCCTGACGACCTCCAGTGATTGTGAGCCCGGTGTGGACACCCCGCTCGGGCAGGAGGCACTCTGGCGCGAGGTCGCTGACTTCCTCAGGCCCGGCGACATCGTCTTCGCCGATCAGGGCACATCGTTCTACGGCATGGCCGATCACCGCCTGCCCGGCGGTGTCACCTTCGTCGGGCAGCCCCTGTGGGCCTCGATCGGCTACACCCTGCCGGCGGTGCTCGGCGCGGCGCTCGCCGTCCCCGATCGGCGGCCGGTGCTCCTCATCGGCGACGGCGCCGCCCAGATGACCGTGGGCGAACTGGGTACGCTCCTGCGCCGCGGTGTGCCCGCCGTGGTGGTCATCGTCGACAACGCCGGGTACACCGTCGAGCGGGTCATCCACGGCGCGAACGAGGCCTACAACGACATCGGCACGTGGGACTGGGTGAAGTTGATGAGGGCGATGGATGCCAGGGGGTCGGCCCGCGGCATCCGTGTCGACACCGCCGCGGGATTGCACGCCGCGCTCTCCGAGGCGCGCGAGTCCACGTCTCTGACGCTCATCCAGGCCGTCGTCCCGCCGCAGGACGTGCCGCCGGTCTTGCGGACGATCGCCGCCGCCGCGGCGGCCGCGAACCGGCCGAAGGGCTGACCCTACGACGCCCGCGCCGCCGCCACCGAGAGCCGCTCGAGGGCGGCGATCGCGTCGCGGGTGACCTGTGCGGGGTCGCCCTCGACCGACACCGCGGCGCCAAGCTCATCGGCCTGGAGGGGCTCGAGCGTCTGCAGCTGCGACTCCAGGAGCGCCGACGGCATGAAGTGCCCGGCCCGATGGCGCAGCCGCTCGGCCACCCGGCCACGGGTGCCGGTGAGATGGATGAAGGCGATGTCGGGCCGCTCGGCTCTCAGGGCGTCGCGATACGCGCGCTTGAGCGCCGAGCAGGCGATGACGGTGGCCGGCTGGTCGACGTCGGCGAGTCGCGCGGCCACGCGCGCGAGCCAGGGCCAACGGTCGTCGTCGGTGAGCGGCTCGCCGCGCGCCATCTTCTCTCGGGCGTCGTCGGAGTGCAGGTCGTCCGCGTCGACGAAGGGTGCCCCCAGAGCGGCCGCCAGCGCGATGCCCACCGTCGTCTTGCCGGCGCCGGAGACGCCCATCACGATGACGGGGGAGTGCAGAGCAGAACTCACCAGTCGTGCACCGTCCCATCCAGCAGTCGGTTGTAGGGCAGGTACGCCCGCTCGTAAGGGTACTTGCCCGCCTCATCGACATCGAGTTCGACCCCCAGCCCGGGCTGGTCGCCCGGGTGAAGGTACCCATCGGTCCAGGTGAACGACTGCTGGAAGACCTTGTCGGTCTTCGCGCCGTGGGTCATGTACTCCTGGATCCCGAAGTTGTGGATCGCGAGCCCCAGGTGCATCGCCGCGGCCATGCCCACCGGCGAGATGTCGGTGGGGCCATGCATGCCCGACTTGATCTGGTACATCGCGGCGTAGTCGAGGGTCTTCTTCAGCGGTGTGATCCCGCCCATGTGCGTGACGGCGCCGCGGACGTAGTCGATGAGCTGGTCGCGGATGATGTCCTTGAAGTCCCAGATCGTGTTGAAGATCTCGCCGATCGCGAGCGGGGTGGTGGTGTGCTGGCGCACCAGGCGCAGAGCCTCCTGGTTCTCCGCCGGTGTGCAGTCCTCGAGCCAGAACAGGTCGTAGGGCTCGAGGTCCTTGCCCAGGCGCGCCGCCTGGATCGGCGTCAACCGGTGGTGACCGTCGTGAAGGAGCGGGATGTCGGGCCCGAATTCGTTCCGGACCGCCTCGAACACGCCGGGGAGGTGATTCAGATAAGCGCGCGTGTCCCAGTCCTCCTCGACCGGCTTCGCGCCGCGTCGGGCCGGCTCGTGGTCATAGCGCACGGTCGCATCGCCCACGTCGGCGCCCTGCGCGGCGATGCCGTAGATCGCTTTCAGAGTCGGGACGCCCGTCTGCACGCGGATCGCCTTGTACCCCTGCTCCTGGTGCGCGCGAATCGAGTCGAACAGCTCGGGCAGCTCCTTGCCCGACGCGTGTCCGTACGCCATCAGCCCGTTGCGGCTCGCTCCTCCCAGCAGCTGATACACCGGCATCCCGGCCGCCTTGCCCTTGATATCCCACAGGGCCATATCGACCGCCGCGATGGCCGCCATCGTGACGGGGCCCCGGCGCCAGTACGCCGACCGGTAGAGGAACTGCCAGGTGTCTTCGATCTTCGAGGCGTCGGCGCCGATGAGGAGCGGCACCACATGCTCGCTGAGGTAGGTG
Source organism: Microbacterium sp. AK009 (assembly GCF_013410955.1). Classification (GTDB taxonomy): domain Bacteria; phylum Actinomycetota; class Actinomycetes; order Actinomycetales; family Microbacteriaceae; genus Microbacterium. Next base: position 441,191 of record NZ_JACCCG010000003.1, read on the forward strand.
ACCACGGCCAGTTCCCGACCATTCACCGTCGCGTCACCGAGGCCCGTGAGGCCGTCGTCGGTGATGAGCTTGAGCGTCACGAAGTTGCGGTCGGGGCTGGTGACGATGACGTCGGCCTTGTCGATGAGCACGGGTCGTCCTTCCGGTTCTGGGGAGGGGAGTGGCATGCTATGGAAACGCGGGCCGCACGTAGCGTCAACAAATTGCCAATCGTTGCCATCCTCTGCGAGCCACCGCTGCACCCCGGCAGAAGGACCGTGAGCACCCGTGCGCATCACCGCGAAAGACGTCGCCGAGCGCGCGGGCGTCGCCGCCTCGACGGTGTCGCGGGCGCTGAACTCACCGGGACGCATCAACGAGCAGACGCGGCAACGCATCCTGGAGGCAGCACGCGAGCTCGGCTATCCGGTGGCACCGCGCACGATCGAGCGGAAGGGTCTGGTCGGGCTGCTCGTCCCCGACATCACCAACCCGTTCTACTTCGACATCATCCGGTCGACCCAGGAGCAGCTTCGGACCGCCGGCTTCATGCAACTGCTCATCGACACCGGTGAGTCCGGCCGAACCGAGGCCGAGATCCTCCAGCAGATCTCGCAGGTCGTCGACGGCGTCATCCTCTCCGCGACCCGCTTGGATGCGGCGGCGCTGGCGAAAGCCGCTGACGCCCTCCCGCTCACCGTGATCAACCGGCAGCAGGAGGAGATCCCGGGGGTGCTGATCGACATCCGCACCGGCCTCACGCAGGCGGTCGACCATCTGAAGGCTCTGGGTCACCGCACCATCGCCTTCATCTCGGGGCCGCCCGGATCGTGGCAGAACCGATGGCGCGGGAAGGAGTTCGAGGAGCAGGTTCTCGCCCAGGGCCTCACCCCCGTCCTGGTCGGCCCGTACGCCCCCACCCGGACGGGGGGAGTGGCAGCGGCCGACGCCCTGCTCGTGACCGAGGCGACGGCGTGTGTGGCCTTCAACGACCTGCTCGCGATCGGCGTCCTCCAGCGACTGCGCCAGCGCGGCATCCGCGTGCCCGATGACGTGAGCGTCGTCGGCTGCGACGACATCTTCGGGGCCGATTTCAGTGCGCCACCGTTGACCACGATCGCCGGAGACACCGAGCAGGCCGGTCGACTGGCCGCCAGTCGACTCATCGCGACGCTGAACGGTGAGCCGCCGCGAGGGGGGACGACCCTCATCCCCACGCACCTGCTCGTACGCGAGTCGACCGGACCGGTGCGCACGCACACCTCGCTTCGCTGAGCCCGACCGATGAGCCTGCGGGACCTTCGTCTCACCACTGCCCAGGGATCGCACGACGATGGTGTCGGATCGGAGGTCGGCGAATGACGGGAATCGAGCCGGCGGAAACTCGTCACACTCACGCTGTCGCCGTCGTACGGCGACCATCGGGGGTCGGACTGTGGATCGTTCGCGTCACCGCGACGCATGTCGTGACTTATCTCGCGGTGGGCCTCATCGCGGCGCTCGCGATCGACTATGAGAGCGTCTTCGCTCAACCGGTCATCCGCGACTACATGAGGGAGTTCGGGTCGGTGGCGTCGTTCGTCGGGCCGCTCGTGCAGGTCGCGCGAGGCGTCGTGTTCGCCCTCGTCCTGCTCCCCTTCCGCTCGGTGATCGGCGCGCGGTGGGGGTGGCTTCGCCTGTGGCTCCTTCTCGTCGGAGTCGGCATCATCTCGACGCCGGCGGCCGCGCCCTCATCGATCGAGGGTGTCGTGTACAGCACCCTTCCGCTCTGGTATCACGTGCTCGGTCTTCCCGAGGTGCTGGTCCAGCTGCTGCTCTTCAGCGTCGTGGTCGCGTGGTTCGCCCGCCATCCCGGTCCCGTCGTCGAAGAGCTCCCGGCGCGGGCCGAGAGGGTCCTTCGCGCCGTGGTGGTGGCTTGCCTCTCGTTCGTCGGCTATGCGGTCGCGTCGGTGCTGTTCGCCGTGGCGGTGTCGGCCCCGATCTCGGCGGAGGGTAGTCTCACCTGGTCGGTGCAGGGGCTGTTCATCGCGCCGGTGCTCGCCAACGGTGTCATCGCGTTCGTGGCGGCCGGCTCTCGCGCACGGCCGCTGCGGGTGGGGCTGATCGCCGGTGCTTCCGCTTTCGCGGCAGGCGTCGCCACGATCGCCGTTTACCAGGCCCTGGTCTTCGGGTGGGCGAGCCTCGGCTACGTGATCCTCGCCCCCGTCCTTCCCGCCGCGATCGTCGGCGCGATGGTGCGGCCCGCGGGCTCCGCTCGCCCCGGCGCAGGCCGTCCTCTCAGCGGCTGAGGGTGGCGAAACGTCTGATGGACAGCGGCACGAACACGACGAGCATCACGACCGCGAACCCGAGGACGTAGATCGCGGGATGCTGCAGAGGCCACGCATCCGCCACGGGCGCCCCCGCCGGCACATTGCCGAAGAGGACACGCGCAGCCTGCACGAGCGCCGACACCGGATTCCATTCGGCGAACACCCGCAGCGGGCCGGGGAGGTTCTCGCTCGGAACGAAGGCGTTGGAGATGAACGTGAGCGGGAAGAGGATCAGGAACGACGCGTTGTTGATCACCTCTGGACTGCGCACCACCAGCCCGAGGAACGCCATCACCCACGAGAAGGCGTAGGAGAACAGCATCAGCAGCCCGACGCCCGCAAGGAAGCTCGGCACCGACGACTCCACGCGCCAGCCCACGACGAACCCCGTGCCCATCATGACCACGAGGGACAACACGTTGATGACCAGGTCGCCGACCGTGCGGCCGACCAGCACCGCCGACCCGTTCATCGGCAGCGTGCGGAACCGGTCGATGATGCCGTCCTTGAGGTCCTGCGCCATCGCCGAGCCGGAGTAGGTCGACCCGAACACGATCGTCTGCGCGAAGATCCCCGCCATGAGGAACGAGGTGTAGTTCTCGCCCGGCACCGCGATCGACGAACCGAAGACGAAGGTGAACAGCAGCACGAACATGATCGGCTGGATGAGGGTGAAGACCAGGATGTCGGGGACGCGGACGATCTTCTTGATGTTCCGCCAGGTCGCGACGTAGCCGTCGGACAGGAAGCGGCTGAAGGGTGTGCCCGGCTCAGCCTGCAGAGTGGTGGAGAGGGCGGCGGTCGACCCGCCGCTCGCGCGCGCCGTCGTGCTCATGCCGCAGCCTCCTCATCGGTGGTGCTCTCGGCGGAATGGCCTGTGAGCTGCAGGAAGACGTCGTCGAGGGTCGGTCGACGCATGCCGGCGTCGTGAAGCTCGATTCCCGCCGCCGCCACGTCGGCCATGACCCCGCTGAGGGCTGCCGATCCGTCGGCCACCGGCGCGACGAGCGTGCGCTCGCCGTCGGCCACGACGGCCCCGGTGCCCCGGCGCCGGAGGATCTCGGTGACCGCGTCGGCGTCGCGTCCATCGACGAGGGTGACCGCCACGCGCTGGCCGCCGACCGAGGCCTTCAGCTCATCGGCGGTGCCCTCGGCGATCACCTTTCCGGTGTCGATGATCGAGATCGAATCAGCCAGGCGGTCGGCCTCCTCGAGGTACTGGGTCGTCAGCAGGAGGGTCGTACCGCCCGCGACGAGAGACTCGATGACATCCCAGAGCGCCAGTCTGCTCCGCGGATCCAGCCCGGTCGTCGGCTCGTCGAGGAACAGCACGGGAGGATTGATGACCAGCGCGCCCGCCAGGTCGATCCGCCGTCTCATGCCGCCCGAGAACCCCTTGACCGGGCGGTTCTGCGCGTCGACGAGGTCGAATAGCTCGATCAGCTCACGAGCGCGCTGCGTCGCGCGGCGCCTCCCGAGGTGGTAGAGCAGGCCCACCATCAGCAGATTCTCGAACCCCGTGAGGTTCTCATCCACCGCGGCGTACTGCCCGCTCGCGCCGCTCATCCGGCGGATCGCCTGAGGGTCGGCCAGAACGTCGACGCCGTTGATGCTCGCCTGACCGGAGTCAGGGCGGATCAGGGTCGTGAGCACTTTCACAGTGGTGGTCTTGCCCGCGCCGTTCGGGCCGAGGAGGGCGGTGACCGTCCCCTCCGGCACCTGCAGGGTCAGGCCGTCGAGTGCGCGGACCTCGGGCGCGCCCTTGGGCCGGTACGTCTTGACGAGGTCTCGGGCCTCGATGAATGCCATGGCCGGATGGTACTCCTCGCGTGTGACATCCCGTCACCCTGAAACATGACGCCGTGCGACGCCGTATGACGCACCCTTGCGAACCGTGACGACACACGTTGCGACCCGCCGCGGGCGGCCCGTTTACTGACTGCCCACAGGCCACGTCCGCAGCATCCAGGAGACCGATCATGTCTGAAGAGATTCCCACCCCGTCCGGCGAAAGCGACCTTCGCACCGCCCTCACCGCGCAGAAGAAGAAGCGCCGCACCGTCGCCATCGCGGTCGGTGCCGTCGCCGTCGTCGGCCTCGTCGCCGGAGCCGTCGCGATCGTCGCGAACCTCGGCAGCACCGAGCCGGCCGCGAACGCCGCGGAAGCCTCGGCCGCGCCCGACGATCTGAGCGTCACCATCGCCACCGCCGAAGACAGTGTGTTCCAGGACACCATCGCCGAGGTCGCCGCCGAGAAGGGTCTCGAGGTGCAGTGGCTGAACGTGGATGACTGGGTGCTCCCCAACACCGAGCTCGTGGCCGGAACGGTGGACGCCAACGCGTTCCAGCACATCCTGTACCTGAGCGCCTTCAACACCGAGAACGACGCGGACATCACGCCGGTCTTCTCCACGGTCATCACCCAGTGGGGCATCTTCTCGGCCACCCTCGACGACGTCGACGGCCTGGACGACGGCGCTCGGATCGGGATCCCCGATGACCCGTCGAACGGCGGCCGGGCCCTGAACATCCTCGAGTCGGCCGGGCTCATCGAGCTCTCCGACGACGCCGGTGACTTCCCGACCGTGGACGACATCGAGTCGAACGAGCGGAACCTGCAGTTCGTGCCGCTCCCCGCCCGAGACATTCCGCTCCAGTTCGAAGACCCGAGCTTGGCCGCCGTGATCGTCGGCACCTCGTACTTCGACCCGTCGCAGGGGATCGGAGCAGACGACGCGCTCTTCCTCGACGACTCGCTCGACGAGAAGAACCTGCCCTACGTCAACGTCGTCGCCACCCGTGCCGACGACGTCGACAACCCGGCGTGGGACATCCTGCAGGAGGCGTACGCCGACCCGCGCGTCGCCGAGGCCCTGGAGGAGGAGTACTTCGGCAACACCGTCCTGGTCGACGTCGACATCGACGACCTCCGCGCCAAGCTCGCCGACCTGGAAGCCGCGGCCGCGCAGGGCTGAGCCCGGCGGTGCGCAGAGAGGACAGCGACATGACGACCGCCATCTCCTTCGAGGATGTGTCGAAGACCTTCACGGTCAGGGGACGCCGCATCGATGCCCTCCGCTCGGTCGACCTCACCGTCGACAGCGGTGAGATCTTCGGGATCGTCGGGTACTCCGGAGCCGGCAAGTCCACCCTCCTGCGCACCGTCAACGCCCTGGAGCGTCCGACCTCCGGACGCGTGGTCGTCGACGGTGTGGAGATCTCCTCCCTCACGGGCCGCGAGCTCTACGCCGCTCGCCGGAACATCGGAATGATCTTCCAGCAGCAGTTCAACCTGCTGCGCTCGCGCACGGTGTTCAAGAACATCGCGTACCCGCTGAAGCTCGCGGGCTACACGGCCGAGCAGATCGTCGACCGCGTCGAGGAGCTGCTGGAGTTCGTCGGCCTCTCCGACAAGGCGCTCGCCTACCCCTCGCAGCTCTCGGGCGGGCAGAAGCAGCGGGTGGGCATCGCCCGGGCGCTGGCGACGGGCCCCGACATCCTCATCTCCGACGAATCCACCAGCGCCCTGGACCCGCAGACGACGGGCGAGGTGCTCGAGCTCCTCACGCGGATCAATCGGGAGCAGGGCGTGACCATCGTGCTCGTCACCCACGAGGTCGACGTGGTGCGCGAGATCGCCCACCGCGTCGCGGTCATGGACGGCGGCCGGGTCGTCGAGACGGGAAGCGTCTACGACGTCTTCTCGAACCCCCGGAATCCGACCTCGCGACGGTTCGTGTCGTCGGTGCTCCGCCACGTCCCTTCCGCCGAGACGCTCGACCGACTGCGTGCGCGCCACCCGGGTCGGCTGGTGCAGGTGCGGATCGCCGACGACGACGGTGCGGGGACGGTGCTCTCCCGGGTCGCGCGTGACCACGGCGTCGACGCGAACGTGATCTACGGCGGTGTGGACGAACTGCAGGGCCGCACCTTCGGCACGCTGACGGTCGAGCTCGTGGGCCTGCCGTCCGATGTCGACGACGCCCTCGACGGCCTTCGCGCCGTGACCACCGTGTCGGAGCTGACCGGCACCCGAGTCCTGGAGGCCGCGCATGCGTGACTTCGACCTCGAGGCGTTCCTCCCTCGCTTCTTCCGGGCGCTCGCCGAGACTGGGCTGATGGTCTCCGTCGCGTTCCTCGGCGCCGCGGTCATCGGGATCCTCCTGGGACTCCTGCTGTACGCCTCACGGCCGGGGAATCTGCTGGAGAACCGGGTGATCTTCGGGGTGATGAACGTCGTGATCAACGTGATCCGGCCGATCCCGTTCCTCATCGTCGCGATCGCGCTGATCCCCCTCACCCGGCTCGTGTTCGGAACTGGCATCGGCCCGCTCCCGGCCACGCTGCCGCTCGTGCTGGTCGCGAGCGTCGCGATCGCGCGCGTCGCGGAGTCGAATCTGGTCGCCGTCGATCCGGGATCGATCGAGGCGGGAGCGGCGATGGGTGCGAGTCCCGCACGCGTGCTCTTCACGATCGTGGTGCCCGAGGCGCTCGGGCCGCTGACGCTCGGGCTCACCTACATCCTCGTCGCCCTCGTCGATGCCACGGCTGTCGCGGGCGTCGTCGGGGGAGGGGGGCTCGGTGACCTGGCGCTGAAGTTCGGCTACGCGCGGTTCGACTGGATCACGGTGCTGATCGTCGTGGTCACCCTCATCGTGCTGGTGCAGCTGGCACAGCTCATCGGCAACGCCGTCGCGAAGCGGGTGCTGCATTGAGCGCCGTGGACGCCGCGGCGATCCCGAGCGCCCGGGCACAGGAGGACGATCCGCGGGATGACCGCTTCGCCGCCTTTCTCGAGCGGGTCGCCGCGGGCGCGGTGGACCGCGAGCGCGACCGGCAACTGCTCTTCAACGAGGTCGCCGAGCTCCGCGCCCTGGGGTTCGGCGCGCTCCGGGTGCCGGCGGCGCACGGGGGCGAAGACCTCGCCTTCGCGGAGGTCATCGAGCGCGTCATCCGCCTGTCCGCCGCCGACGCGAGCCTCGGGCACCTTTGGCGCGGCCACGTCGCCTTCGTCGAGGACCTCCGCGCGCAGGGTGGGGGAGCGGATGACCGGTGGTGGCGTCGCATCCTCGCCGGCGACCTGATCGGCAACGCCCAGTCCGAGCGGCAGAGCACCGCGCGCCTGGACACCCGCATCGACAGGGTCGGCGACGAGCTGCTGCTCACCGGCACGAAGTACTACACCACCGGCAGCATCTACGCCGACTGGATCCACCTCGCCGCGCTCGACGGCGACGAGCGCGTCGCGGTCACCGTGGCAGCGGCGCACCCGGGCGTTCGTCCGGTCGACGACTGGGACGGCTTCGGCCAGCTCCTCACCGGCAGCGGCACCACGACCTTCGATCGGGTGCCGGTCGATCCGCGCGATGTGATCGCGTCGGTCGACGACGCGCGGCGATGGGCGGCGCTCGGGAGCGTCTTCCAGCTCACCCTCCTGGCCGTCGTCGCCGGCATCGCCCAGCGCGCGCTCGACGACACCGTCGCGTTCGTGCGGCCGAGGCGACGGACCTTCGGCTTCGCGGGTGAGACGCTCCCCGCCGACGACCCCCTCGTCCAGCTCGTCGTCGGCGAGGTGAGTGCCGCGGCCGCAGCGGCGCGGCGCCTCGTGCTGTCGGTCGCCGCCGAGCTCGGCGAGGCGCTTGATGACCACGTCGGCGCGGATGCCGATCGGTTCCGCGCGCTGCAGCTCGAGGTCTACCGGCTGCAGGAGGTCGTTCCTCGGCTGATCCTGGATGCCGCGACACGGCTCTTCGAGGTCGGCGGGGCCTCGGCGGTGAGTGCGAACGCCGCGCTCGACCGTCACTGGCGGAACGTGCGGACGATCGCCTCGCACAACCCGACCGTCCAGCGCACACGCGCGATCGGTCAGTGGGAGCTGCGGGGCACGCTGCCCGAGTGGAAGGCGCCCGGGCGATGACGCCGCCGTCTCGCGTGCTCGAGAACCACGCGGAGCCGCGCACGGACACCCGCGATATCGTCGAGCGCTACCGGGCGGTCTTCGACGAGATCGGCGCCGGTGCTGTCTCGCGGGAGAACGAGCGGCGGCTGCCGTTCGCCGAGGTCGAGCTTCTGCGGGCGTCCGGCTTCACGCGGGTCACGCTGCCCGCGACCTCGGCGGAGAGGCGGTCGACCATCTCACGCTCTTCGAGCTCCTCGCCGAGCTCGCCCGCCGCGACCCGAATCTCTCCCAGCTTCTCCGCTCGCACTTCTCGTTCATCGATCGCACCCTCCACGGCGCGGATGCCGCGACCGCTCGCGCTCGCCTCGCGCGTGTCGCGAACGGCGCGATCCACGGCAACGCGACCTTCGAGCGGGGCCCGGCGGGCGTCGGCTCGTATGCGACGACGCTGTCCCGCGACGAGCGCGGTCTGCGCCTGGACGGGCGCAAGTTCTACAGCACCGGAACCCTCTTCGCCGACGTGGTCGGCGTCCTCGCCACTCCCGATCCCTCACTCGGCTTCGGCGCCGATCCGGTCAGCGTGCTCGTCGCGACGGACGCCGCCGGGGTGACCCGGGTGGACGACTGGGACGGGTTCGGACAGCGGATGACCGGCAGCGGCACCACGATCTTCGACGGCGTCCGGGTGGAAGCGGACGACGTCCTCGCCCGCCCCGCGGCGCCCGGTCACGCGGGCGCGTTCGTTCAGCTGGTGCTGCTCGCCGCGCTCACCGGCATCGGGCGCGCCGTCGTCGACGACGCCGCGCGGTACGTCAGGGAACGCACCCGCTCCTTCTCCCACGCGAGCGCCGACCTGCCGCGTCACGATCCCCTCGTGCAGGAGGTCGTCGGCGATCTGTCCGCCGCCTCCTTCGCCGCCGACGCGGCGCTCGGCCGCGCGGTCGCGGCGCTCCAGCGGGCGGCCGAGGCGCAGCATCCGGATTCCACCGCTGATCTCGCGACCGCGCAGGCCCAGCTCGTCATCGTCCCGACCGTGCTGCGGGCAGCGACCGAACTGTTCGAGGTCGGCGGAGCGAGCGCCCTGGGCGAGTCGCTCGCGCTCGACCGGCACTGGCGGAACGCCCGCGCCCTGTCTTCGCACAACCCCGCGCGCTACAAGGCCCGCATCGTCGGCGACCACATCGTCAACAGCACCCCGATCGTCGCCTGGTGGACCAGCGGCGAAGCCTGACCCGGAAGAATTCCCTCATGACCTCTGCGTCCCGCGAGAAGAAGCCGCTCATCCTGAACCTGTTCGAGATGAACACCGTCAGCCACATCACCCACGGGCTGTGGACGCTTCCCGACAACAACCGTCACCGGCACGGTGAGATCGGGTACTGGACCGAGCTCGCCCAGATCCTCGAGGAGGGCGGCTTCGACGGCGTCTTCCTCGCCGACGTCATCGGCGCGTACGACACCTTCCGCGGCGGGCCCGACACCGCGGTGAAGGAGGGGCTGCAGATCCCGTCGCACGACCCGCTGCTGGTGATTCCGCTCATGGCGGCCGTCACGCGGCACCTCGGATTCGGGGTGACGTTCTCTACCAGCTACGAGCCGCCGTTCTCCTTCGCGCGGCGCATGTCGACGCTCGACCACCTGACGAGCGGGCGCGTGGGGTGGAACATCGTCACCTCCTACCTGCCCAACGCCGCCCGCAACTTCGGCCTGGCCGAGGAGATCCCGCACGACGAGCGCTACGAGATCGCCGACGAGTTCCTCGAGGTCGTCTACAAGCTGTGGGAAGGGTCATGGGATGACGACGCCGTCGTCGCCGACCAGGAGAACGGGGTGTTCGCCAGGCCCGAGATGGTGCGCTACGTCGACCACGTCGGCGAGCACTTCCGGGTGGCGGGGCCGCACCTGGTCGAACCGTCTCCACAGCGGACGCCGGTCCTCTATCAGGCGACGCAGTCACCCGCGGGGATCGCGTTCGCGGGGCGGCACGCCGAACTCGTCTTCACCGGCGGCCGCACCGCCGAAGACTTCCGCCGCCACGCCGCCGACATGCGGGCGGCCGCCGAGGAGAGCGGCCGATCGGGCGACGATGTGAAGTTCATCGTGCAGGCGGGCGTCGTGGTCGGGCGCACCGAGGAGGAGGCGGCCGACAAGTGGCGTCGCTATCGGGAGCGGCAGAGCCTCGAGGGGATCCTCGCGCACGCGAGCCTGCCCCTGGATCTTCCCCGCCTGCAGCGGGAGCAGACGATCGCTGCGGCGCTCGCCGAGGCGGGGCTGGCGCCCGGGGCGATGGGTCCGATCGACGGGTCGTCGACCGTCGGCGCGGTGCTCGATCGCTTCGCCGCACAGCGGGAGGGACGCTTCTTCGTCGCCGGCACCCCCGCCGTGGTGGCCGACGAGATCGAGCGCTGGCTCGACGAGGACGGGGTGGACGGCATCAACCTGCGTCAGTACCACTCCTTCGACACCGCGCGGGATTTCGTCGAGCTGGTGGTGCCGGAGCTGCGGCGCCGCGGGCGCATCCGGGAGCGGCCCGCCGAGCCGCAGACGCTCCGGGAGCGACTGTTCGGGAAGGGGCCGCGGCTCGCCGCCCCCCATCCGGCGGCCGCGTACCGCGGGGCTGCCGGGGTGCGGTCGAGCCGCGAGCCGCTGCGGTTCTCGGTGTGAGGCGCGCACCGGTTCGCGGTGTCGCCCGCACACCGGAGGAGATCGACGCAGGGGAGGATGGCAGCGGAGGCAGCGTCCTCCCGTGCGTCGATCTCCTCCCATGTGCCGCTCACGAACCCTAGAATCGCCGGGTGACCCCCGAAACCCCCGCCCGGGGCGGCCTCCCCGACGGCGCCCCCGGCAGTGACGCCGCGCGGATGCACGCCATCACCCCGCAGACCACCGCCGTCGTCGACCAGGTGCTCGAGTACGCCCGCCGCCGGGCGCTGTACCCCGACGTCCCGCTCGATCGGGCGATGCGCCTCGCCGATCTCCGACGGCTCGCCGGCGACTCGATCCGCCCCGACGGCATGGGGTCCGAGCGCGCGCTCGCCCTCTTCGAGCACGTGCTCGCTCCGGCGTGCCTGTCCACCGACCACCCCGGATACCTCTCCTTCATCCCGTCCGCACCGTCGAAGGCCGCCCTCGCGTTCGACGTCGTCGTGTCGGCATCCGCGATCTACGGGGGCTCGTGGATGGAGGGGTCCGGCGCCGTCTTCGCCGAGAACGAGGTGCTGCGCTGGCTCGCCGGCGAGTTCGGCCTTCCCGCCTCGGCGGGCGGGGTGTTCGTGCAGGGCGGCACGATCGGCAATCTCTCAGCCCTCGTCACCGCGCGGGATCACGCGCGCCGTCGAGCCGTCGACGCCGAGCGCCCGGCACCCGCCCGCTGGGCCGTCGTCTGCAGCGCCGAGGCGCACTCGTCGATCGCCTCGGCGGCGGCGGTCATGGATGTCGATGTGCTCACCGCCGAGGTGGGGGACGACGGCAGGCTGCGGGGCGACGCGGTGCGCGCGGTGCTCGACGCGCACGGTGATCGGGTCTTCGCCGTGGTCGCCACCGCCGGCACGACCAACTTCGGCATCGTTGACGACATCGCCTCGGTCGCCGCCGCGGCGCGCGAGGCGGGGGTGTGGTTCCACGTCGACGGCGCCTACGGACTCGCGGCGATGCTGTCCCCGGAGTTGCGACCGCTGTTCGCCGGAGTGGAGCAGGCCGATTCGGTCATCGTCGATCCGCACAAGTGGCTGTTCGCGCCCTTCGACGCCTGCGCGCTCATCTACCGCGACCCGGTGCCGGCGATCCAGGCGCACACGCAGAAGGCCGAGTACCTCGACACCCTCACCGATTCGCTCGACTGGAACCCGTCCGACCTCGCCATCCAGCTGACCCGCCGGGCGCGCGGTCTGCCGCTGTGGTTCTCCCTCGCCGTGCACGGCACCGAGCAGTACCGGGTGACGATCGCCGATGCGGTCTCGCGCGCGAAGCGCCTCGCCGATGACATCCGCCGTCGTCCCGAGCTGTCGCTCGTGCGCGAGCCCGACCTGTCGGTGGTGGTGTTCCGTCGTGAGGGATGGTCGCTCGCAGAGTACGAGGCGTGGTCCGACCGGCTGCTCGATGAGCAGCGCGCCTTCGTCGTGCCCAGCTCGCACCGCGGCGAACCTGTGCTGCGCATCGCCCTCATCTCACCACTCACGACCGACGAGCTGCTGGGCGAGATCCTCGACTCGCTGGCCTGACCGCGACGCCCCGGGCCCCGAAACAGACCTCCCCCGCCGACACCGACCGCGGCGCGCTGCGTCTCGACGGCACAGGTGGGTCTCGGCGCGGTGACCGTCAACCGCCGGAGGCCCGGGGGCCGGGCTTGGTGAGCGTCGCCAGCAGCTCGCCGATCAGATGGTCGCTCTCGATCGGATGCCGCAGCGGCAGGTCTTCCACGCACTCGTAGCGATTGCGCCGGCCCGACTTCTCTCGCCGCAGGTAACCGGCATCGACGAGGTCGCTGAGGATCCCCTGGGCCGTGCGCTCGGTGATGCCGACGGCGTCGGCGATGTCGCGCACCCGCGCGCCGGGATCGCGGGCGACGTAGATCAGCACGTGAGCGTGATTGGTCATGAAGGTCCATCCGCTCATGATCCGATCCTACCCGCGGGGCCCGGAAGGGCGGCGGTCTAAAACGGGTGCTTTGACACCGGTAATCAAATACAGGTATTGTGCGACGCATGACTTGGCCGACCCTCCGCTCTCTCGCGCCGACTCTGGTGCTGGTCGTCACCCTCCTCGCCGGGCTCGGCGTCGCCGTGGCCCGCGGTGACGTCGTCGGGGCCGTGCTCACTGTGCTGGTCGTCGGCCTCACGGGGGTGGTGCAGTCCTTCAGCAGGCGGCACCTGCGCGGCGACCCGCGTGCCGGCCGGTTCCTGGCCTATTCCACGGCATTCGCCGGGGCGAGCGTCGTCGCCGTCACCGCATCGACGCTGGTCGTCCTGGCCGCGGGGTGGAGCGCGGCGAGTGTCTTCATGGCGCTCCTGCTCGCGACGGGTGGAGCGCCGCAGACCGCGGTGGCCGTCCGTCGGGCCGGTGTCGCCTTCGTCGTCGGCGACCTCGCCCTCTGGGGCGCCGTCGCCCTCACCGTGGCGTCGCTCGGCACCACGGGATTCGCCGACCTCGCCGACCTCGGCCCCGTCGCCGCTGCTGCCGTCGGCGCACTGATCGCGGTCGCCGCGGTGGCCCGCGCCGCCTCGGTGCCCTTCCACGGCTGGCTGTCCGCGACGGTCGCGAGCACGACACCGGTCTCCGCCCTCCTCCACGCCGGATTCGTCAACGCCGGAGCTCTGCTGCTGCTGCGCACCGACGCCGTCCCCTCGTTCGCCGGGCCCCTCGTCGTCGGCGTGTCCGGCGCCCTCACCGTCGTCATCGCCGGTGCGGCGATGCTCACCCGAAGCGACGTCAAGGGCAGACTCGTCCAGTCCACGGCGGCGCAGATGGGCTTCATGCTCGTCGCCTGCAGCCTCGGGGCCTTCGCCGTCGCCCTGGTGCATGTGGTCGGGCACGCGCTGTTCAAGGCGAGCCTCTTCCTCGGTGCCGGGTCGGCCATGGAGCGGGCGGTCTCCGGACGCGCCGCCCCGCGCACAGACCGGGACCCTCGGATGCCGCTGCTCGCCGCCCTCGCGGTGATCGCCGTCGCCGTCGCCGCGGTGATCGGCACGGCGGCGTGGACGAGCCCCTCGGCGGTGCTCCTGCTGTTCGTCGTCACCACCGCCGCGGTCGCCGCCGCGCAGCTCGCCGGGGGCGCGCTTTCCTCCGCAGCACGGCTGGCCGGTGTCGCACTCGTCGGGGGCGCCGTGGTGACCTACGTCTTCGCCGTGGGCGGCCTGGGCGGGCTCCTCGGCCTTCCGCCCGCCGCTGCGGCCATGCCGCCCGCGCTCGCCGTCGCGACCTTCGCCGCAGGCCTCGCCGTCGCGTTCCTCGCGCAGACGCGGGGAGCGCTCGCGGATCGCGCGTACGTCTTCGCCCTCGGCTGGGGGCGTCCGCCCCTGCCGGTCTCCTCGTCCGTTCCCGCCGGATCGTCCGGCCCTCGTGAATACCGGAGCGCGTCATGACCGTCCCCTCCCTGCACGACAGCGTCCTCGAGCAGCGCGCCACGATCCGCGGCATGGTCGCCGCCGCGGCGCGCGCGATCTCGCCGCACTACCCGCTCGAGACCTTCATCGCGCGAAACCCCGTCGCCGACTACGAGCGCCTGCGCTTCGAAGACGCCATCCGGGCCGTCGCGGCCGATCACGATGCGGGCCTCACTCACCCCGAGCCCGTGTTCCGGCAGCTCTTCGACGCGGGAAGGATCACCGAAGACGACCTTCGCCACGCGATCGCGTTCCACGTCGCCGAGGCGCGGAGCCGTCGCATCCTCTGCTGCGGCGAGAAGGAGGTGACGGTCGGTGAGCTGCTCCTGCTCGACCTGTGCCACGCGCCCGAGGGCCCCTCACCGCACCCGACGCTGCGGACGCCGGCGGCGCTGCGCTCGCCGAAGGTGCATGCGCGCATCGACGAACACGTCGGCCGTTGGCTCAGCGCCGCCTTCGCCGACGCCTCGTGGTCACGGCGAACGGAGGACGTCGGCCTGTGGGAGGCGTGGCGCCGGCTGGCCCCGCTCGACCTGCGTCTTCCGCGACGCGTGCGCTCCGGCATCCGCTGGTCGCCGACCCACCCCGAAGACGCCATCGCCGACGTGCTCGGGCAGTGGGAGTGGGACGACGCGACCGCGACGCAGTACCTGCGGGCGCACGTGCTCGCGCAGCCCGGGTGGACGGCGGCGGTGCGACACGCTGCGATGACGGGGAACGAGCGGATGTCGGTGACCGCCCTCATCGCCCTGAGGGTCACCCTCGAATCCCTCCTCCTCGACGATCACGACATCACCCCCGAAGAGCTCGGGTACACCCGCCGGACGGCGGATCCGCCGGCGCCCGACGACGACAGGATCGACGTCGTCGGCCGGGCGGCGGGTGTGGATGTCACGGATCCCGCGGTGCGGCAGGGGCTGTCCCGCGTGCTGAGCCTCGTCGACCCGGCGAGTCGGCGGGCGATCTGGCAGGAGGCCTATGAGCGCGGGGTCGCCCGTCGGCTCGCCCCCGCGATCGCCCCGGTGCTCCGGCCCGTCGGTCCCTCCGCAGAGCGACCGATCGCCCAGGCGGTGTTCTGCATCGACCCGCGGTCCGAGGGCATCCGCCGCCACCTCGAGGCAGCCGGGCGTGTCGAGACGCTCGGCTTCGCCGGCTTCTTCGCCGTGCCGATCTGGTTCCGCAGCGCCGCGGGCGGGCCGGCCGTCGCATCCTGCCCGGTGCTCCTGACCCCGAGGCGCGCCGTGTCGGAGTCCTCCTCAGACCACGAGCCCCTCGCTCGCTGGCAGGGGCGACTCGCCTGCGGTCATGCCCTGCGCGGCACCTTCGGGCGGGTCAAGGACTCGACGATCGCGCCCTTCGCTCTGGCCGAGACCGCCGGGTGGCTCATGGGCCCCGCGATGGCTGCCCGGACCGTCAGCCCGACCGGGTGGCGGGCGCTCGTGGAGCAGGTCGGTCGGCTGCTGCCGGCGAAACCGGCGACCCGGCTCGACGCGGATGTCGCGATGAACCTCGACGAGCGGGTGCTCTACGCCGAGGCGGCCCTGCGCATGATGGGCCTCGTCGACGGCTTCGCGCGCCTCGTCGTGCTCGCCGGTCATGGCGCGGCGGTGACGAACAACCCCTACGCGTCGGCGCTGCAGTGCGGCGCCTGCGGCGGACACGAGGGCGCACCCAACGCCCGGGCGGCCGCCCTTGTCTTCAACGACCCGCCCACCCGTGCCCGGTTGGCAGAGCGCGGCATCGCTATTCCCGACGACACCCTCTTCGTCGCGGCCCAGCACGACACCGTCACCGACGCCGTGCGGCTGCTCGAACCGTGGGCGATCCCCGCCACCCACGCCGACGACGTCGAAGTGCTGGAGGCCGTGTTCGACCGCGCTCGCGCAGGGCACGCCGCGGAACGGCTGGCGGTGCTGCCCGGCGCCGCCGGCGCGGACCCGCTGCGGGAGACCGCACGTCGCGGGGCTGACTGGGCGGAGGTGTACCCGGAGTGGGGCCTTGCGGGCAACGCCGCCTTCATCGTGGGGCCGCGCAGCATCACCGCCGGACACGACCTCGGCCGCCGAGCCTTCCTCCACAGCTATGACGCCGACGCCGACCCCGACGGCTCGGGACTGGAGACGATCCTCACCGCCCCGATGATCGTCGCGCAGTGGATCAACGCGCAGTACGCAGCATCCGCTCTCTCACCCGACCGATTCGGTGCCGGGCCGAAGCCCCTCCACAACGTCGTCGGGACCATCGGCGTGCTCTCGGGGTACGGCGGCGACCTGCGGATCGGCCTGCCGTGGCAGTCGGTCGGGGTGGGCGGCGAACTCGCGCACGAGCCGGTGCGCCTGCAGGTGTTCGTGCAGGCGCCGTTCGCCCGCCTCAACCTCCTTCTGGAGTCGGCGGAGGTCGTCCGCGACCTCGTCGACAAGGAGTGGATCACGCTGCGCGCCCGCGAGCATGACACCGACCGTTGGCTCCGCTTCGGACCCTACGGCTGGGTGGCCGAACCCGACCTCAACGCCGTTCCCGCCGACACCCCCGCGTCCACCCTCGAGAACCTGGAGGCTTCACGATGAGCACGACCGCCCTCACCCCGATGACCAAGATCGAGATCGTCGTGCCGGGAGACGACGCCGCCGACGTCGCCGAGCTCATCCGCTCCGTCGGCGCCCGCGGGTACACCTCGGTCTCGGGCGTCTCGGGCTTCGGCCACCACGGCGTCCGTGGTGGACGGATGCTCTTCAACGAACACGACGCGCTGACGCTCCTCATCACGGTGGTGCCGGATCATCGGGCGGATGCGATCGTCGCGGGCATCCGACCGATCCTCGACCGCACCTCGGGGGTGATGTTCGTCTCGCCGACCGCCGTGAGCCGCCCCGACTACTTCGCGTGACCGGCGCGTGCGGGGGCGGTCAGCCCGCCGAGGGGCGCGTGTCGAGCACCGACACGGGACGCCGGGGCCGTCAGCCGGCCCCGCCGAGGAGGTGGGCGCGCACGCGCGGGTCGGTCGTAAGGCCCACCGCGCGGCGGGTCGCGTCCGCCGCCTCGGCGACCCGTCCGCGTGCCGCTTCGACCCGCGCGAGGCAGACCCAGTACGGCTGATGGTCGGCGACCACGGATGACGGGAGCACGGCCAGTGCGCGAGCCGCAGCGTCGGCCTCGCCTACCTCGACGAGTGCCGCGGCGGAGCCGATCCTCGCGCCGGTCGACGGCGCGATCTGCAGGAGGCCGCGATACAGAGCGACCACCGCCCGCCAGTCGGTGGTGCCGGTCTCGGCGCGCGCCGAATGGACGGCACTGATGGCCGCCTCGAGCTGGAATCGCCCCAGGCGGCCCTGCGCCGCCGCGCGGCGGAGCTCGTCATCGCCGCGCGCACGGAGCACCGCCGACCACAGCCGCGTGTCCTGAGCCCCGAGCGGGACGAACCAACCGTTGACGAAGCGCGCCGCGCGCCTGCTCTCGGTGTGGAGCAGGAGCGCGAAGAGTCCCCGCGCTTCTGGGTCGTCGGGGACAAGGGTCGTCATCATCTCGGCCAGGCGCAGTGCCTCGGTGCGCAGGGCCGGGCGATCGCCGCCGAGCTCGTCGATGAGCGCATCGGATGCCCCGTACGCCGCGTAGATCGCTCGCAGCACCGCTCCCACCCGCGTCGGAAGGTCTTCGGGTGACGGCACGCGGTAGCGGATTCCCGCGTCGCGGATCTTCGTCTTCACCCGACTGAGACGCTGGCCCATGGTGGACGGCGGCACGAGAAAAACCGCGGCGATCCGCGCCGCGTCGACCCCGAGCACGGCCTGCAGCATCAGCGGGGCGTGCATCCTCTCGTCGATCGCCGGGTGCGCGCACACGAAGAGCAGGGTGAGGACGTCGTCCTGGGTGGGGGCCGATTCGGTGAGCTCGTCATCGGTCACCGCCATGACGATCATCTCCTCGGGGGCGACGAGGACGTCCCGGGTGCGGCGGCGCGCTGCGCTGATCGCGGCGTTACGCGCCGCGACCCGGAGCCAGGCCTCGGGAGACCGCGGCACCCCGCCCTCCCGCCAGGCGGTGATCGCCTGCGCGAATGCTGTCGCCACGGCATCCTCGGCAGCCTGCAGGTCGCCGTTGCGGCGGAAGAGCCAGCCGACGAGACGCCCGAAGAGCTCTCGGTGAGCGTCGGCGAGCGCCTCGTCGGGCTGCACGGGGAGGTGTGTCATCCGAACTCCTGGGCGCAGAGGTCAGGACATCGGCGGCAGTACAGGGCGGACCTCGACCGAGCCCCGCGCGGCGGCCGGGCAGCGCGCCGCCCATACCATCGCCTCATCGAGGTTGGGGACGTCGATGAGGAAGATCCCGCCCAGGTGCTCCTTGACTTCGGCGAAGGGCCCGTCCTGCACCTCGACGTCGCCGCCCCGCATCCGGAGGGTGGTCGCCGTTCCCGGCGGCTGCAGGCCCGCGGCCGCCGACAGGACCCCGCTCTGCTCCAGGGCCACGACGTACCCGGCCCACGAGGCCCAGTAGGCATCTGCGGCGACCGGATCGGTGCGGTCTGCGTAATCGGCCTCGGCCTCCATGGCCAGGATCGCGAACTGCATGGGGTTTCCCTTCTAGGCGACGGGTGCCGGCACGAGCGACGCCGAGGTCTCGAGCAGGGTCTTCAGTCCGGACAGGATCAGCACCCAGCCGCGCTCGATGTCGTCGGCGGCGGGGCCGGCGGGCAGGTCCTCGTGGATGAGGGTGAGCTGGGTGAGTCCGGGTATCGCCATCGCGGTGTCGGTGAGGACGTAGGTCACGCGGCTTTCGGGCAGCTCGGCGACGCTCGGTGTCCACGCTCCACGGAACGTCATGCTCAGCCGCTCTCCCTCGACGAGATCGGTGACGGTGCCGGTGATGACCTCGCGACCGTTCGACACGTACGAGTATGGCGACCCGGCGCCCCGGGGGAAATGCGCTTCGAAGCCGTAATAGTAGGCAGGCGAGATCGCCGGGTCGGTGAGTGCTCGCCAGACCTCTGCGGGCGAAGCCTTGATGGCGAGCTGGATCTTCTGGGTCGACATGATGTCCTCTCTGCGCGCCACGGTGGCGCTAACGGGAAGACGTGCGGACCTTCTCCGTTTCGACAAAGGCCCGGGAAGAACCTCTTCGCGGGTAGTGTGTGCCGGGTTACGGAAAGGTGAGCGGTGAACGATCGAGCAGGAGACCAGCCCGAGCGCCGTGCGCTCATCGTGCGCGGAGGATGGGAGGGGCATCAGCCAGTCGCGGCGACCGACCTCTTCGTGCCCTTCCTGCGTGATCAGGGTTTCGCGGTGCGCATCGAAGACTCCAACGCCGTCTACGCCGATGCCGAGGCGATGGCCGAGACCGACCTCATCGTGCAGAGCGTCACGATGTCGGAGATCTCCGCCGAGGCGCTCCGGGGACTCCGCGACGCCGTGGCGGCGGGTACCGGACTCGCCGGCTGGCACGGCGGGATCGCCGACTCGTACCGGGGCAGCTCGGACTACCTGCAGCTCATCGGGGGCCAGTTCGCGACGCACCCTGCAAAGGCCCCCGCCGAGCGCGCCGGCAACGAGAGCGACAACTTCCTGCCGCACACGATCGAGATCACGCCGCTCGGGCGCGATCACGAGATCACCCGCGGCATCGGCGACATCGACCTCGTCACCGAGCAGTACTGGGTGCTCCACGACGACCTCAACGACGTCCTGGCGACCACCACCCACCCGGTGCAGCCGCATCACCCGTGGCACCGGCCCATCACGTCGCCCGCGGTGTGGACGCGA
Organism: Microbacterium sp. AK009; assembly: GCF_013410955.1. Lineage (GTDB taxonomy): Bacteria > Actinomycetota > Actinomycetes > Actinomycetales > Microbacteriaceae > Microbacterium. The sequence goes on from NZ_JACCCG010000003.1 coordinate 461,235, forward strand.
GCGTGGGGGAGCGGCCGGGTGTTCGTGGCCACCCCCGGTCACAGCGTCGACGTGCTGCAGGACGAACGCGTGCGCACCATCGTCGAGCGCGGCATGACGTGGGCCGCGCGCGAGCGCGCCTGATCAGAAGGACGTCGCTTCGCGCGACCGCACCCGGAACCACAGGCTGAGCTCCCGCGCCGCGCGGACCGTCGGGGCGGCGCCCTGGGCGTCATCCAGATCGTCGAACGTGCTGCGGAACCCGACGGGAACGGCCTCCTCATGATCGGCAACGCGCTCGAACCCCATCGTCCATTCGCCGAAGTGGCGCTCGTCGACGCGATCTTCGACGAGGGTGCGCACCGAGTGGTGACGCGGGTCGGCGACGATCCGGTCGTAGAGGGTGCGGACCACGGCGGCCGGGCCCTCGATCACCTGGAAGAAGCGCCCCGCCCGGTAGACCAGGAGCCCGGTGATGCCGGCAGCGGCGTTCTTCGCACGGCTCGTCGCGAGGAGCTCCGTGAGCTGACCGTCGTCCATCGGCTCACGGGATGTGCTGGTGTAGAGCACCGACAGAAGGTCGTCGGACGGGTCGTGCCCACGCGTGGCTGTGCTTTCCCTCACCCGATCTCCCTCATCTGCGGTCGTAGCCGATCCCGAGTGTCACCGCCGCCAGCCCGTGCATGGCCTCGGTCAGGTCGGGGTACTTCCCGACCGGCCGGGAGCGCATGTCGTAGGCGGTGAACCGGCGGTCGCGCTCCCGGATGATGTACCCGAGGAGTGCGCCGTTGCGGCTTCCGACATGGAATCCGTCTTCCACGCGCGACCAGATGACGCCGGCGCCAGGACTGGTGCCTCGATGATTCACGAGCCTGCCTACTCATCCTGTTGCGCGCCGGTGGATCCACGCGTGACCCTCAGCGTGTCACACCTGGAGCGCATCCGGTAGCCGTGCGGTGGCTGTGCCACGTGGGACCGGTGACATGGCAAGGTGGGGAGGGTTCGATCCACAGGCGAAGGGGCGCATCGATGGCGACCGGCAGCGACGCGGGCACTCCCGCTGGCCCCCACGGGATAGGGATCGTGGGCCTCGGGGTGATCTCGGGTCAGTACCTCACCACCTTCCGAGGGCGCGATGATGTGGCCGTCGTGGCCGTCGCCGACCTCGACGTCGACCGGGCCGAGACCGTGGCCCGTGACATCCCGGGATGTCGGGCCGTCTCCGTTGCCGAATTGATGAGCGACCCACGGGTCGACACGGTGCTGAACCTCACGATCCCCGCGGCGCACGCGGAGATCGCCCTGCAGGCGCTCGCCGCGGGGAAGAACATCTACGGCGAGAAACCGCTCGCAGCCACCCTGGTGGACGCGAAGACCGTCGTCGACGCCGTTCCGGCCGGTGCGTGGCTCGGCGGGGCACCCGACACGGTTCTGGGCACCGGCATTCAGACCGCGCGCGCCGCCGTGGACGCCGGCCTCATCGGCCGGCCGGTCGCGGCGATCGCGACGTGGACCTCGGGCGGACACGAGTCGTGGCATCCGCACCCCGACTTCTACTACCGCGAAGGGGGCGGGCCGCTGCTGGACATGGGCCCGTACTACCTCACCTCCCTCGTCCAGCTGCTCGGTCCGGTCGTGCGGGTGAGTGGGGCCTCATCGCGCTCGCGCGACATCCGACGCATCGCCACGGGCCCGCGAGCGGGTGAGGAGATCCCGGTCGAGGTCGACACGCACGTCACGGGCACCCTCGTTCACGAGGGCGGCGCGATCTCGACGGTGACCTTCAGCTTCGACGGGGGGCAGACCGCAGCGCCGCCGATCGAGGTCCACGGCGAGGCCGGAAGCCTGCAGGCTCCCGACCCGAATCACTTCGACGGGCAGGTGCGGATGCGACGCCACGGCGCGCAGGAGTGGGCCGACGTTCCCACGGGTGCCGGCTACGTCGGTGCGGGTCGCGGCGTAGGACTCATCGACTTCCTGCGGCCGGACGGTGGACGCGCGAGCGGCGCGATGGCGCTGCATGTGCTGGAGATCATGACGTCGCTGCTCGAGGCTGCCGCCGAGCGGAGCTGGGTCGAGCTCGCGACGACCGTCGAACGACCCGCACCGGTGCCGCTGACGCGTTTCGGCGCGCTGCCGCGCTGAGCAGGCGATGTCACCCATCCCCTCGAGAGAAGGAGAAAGCCTCATGAAGTACCGTTCACTCGCCGGTCGCACCGTCTCGGCGATCGGACTGGGGGCGATGCCCCTGTCGATGAACAACGACCGGGTGTTCCCGACACGCGAAGATGCGGTCGCCACCGTCCACGCCGCCCTCGACGCCGGGGTGACCCTCATCGACACCGCCGACATCTACGCCCCGCAGTGGGACCAGATGGGTCACAACGAGGAGATCGTGGCCGAGGCGCTGCGCACCTGGGACGGCGACGCGTCGACGGTCTTCGTCACCACCAAGGGCGGGATCACGCGGTCGGAGGGTGAGACGTGGGGTCGCGACGGTTCGCTCGCGTACCTGCGCGGCGCCGTGGAGCGGTCGCTGCGGATCCTGGGCGTCGACGCCATCGAGCTCTACCAGTACCACCGGCCCGACCGCTGGGTGGTCTACGGCGAGATCATGCAGAACCTGAAGGTCTTGCAGGAGGAGGGCCTGATCCGCCACATCGGCATCTCGAACGCGAGTGTGGAGGAGATCGACATTGCCGTGGAGGTGCTGGGCGAGGGCAACCTGGCGAGCGTCCAGAACGAGTTCTCGCCGAAGCATCCGGGTTCGATCGACGAGCTGCGTCACTGCGCGCGACAGGGAATCGCCTTCCTGCCCTGGAGTCCGCTGGGCGGCACGGGCGGGGGAGCGCGCACCGTCGGCGACCGGTTCTCGGCCTTCGCCGAGGTCGCAGCGGCGCACGATGTGAGCCCGCAGCGCGTCGTCCTCGCGTGGGAGCTCGCGCTCGCCGACAACGTCATCCCGATCCCCGGTGCCCGTCGTGCGGCATCCATCGTGGACTCGGCGGCTGCGGCCGATCTCGAGCTCACCGCCGACGAGGTCGAACGGCTGTCGTACTCGGTCGGCATCGACCCGGAGTGACGCGGTCGGAACGCAGCGGGCGTTCCGGTCGTTGAGCGGGCGGAACGAGACGAAACGCGAGCGGGGGTGGGCCGCGACGTCCGCTGAAGGCGATGTCGGAGGTGTCTCGTAGATTTGTTCTATGACCGATGCAGACCTCGCCCCGGCCCAGCGGATGCTGGATGCCGCGGCGCGGGTCGCCGGTCGCGTGGGCGTGACGGGGGCTGTGCCCGAGGTCGTCGGCGGGCTCGGCGACGAGGATCTGCTGGCCGTGTTGTCAGACGCGGCGGAGGTCCGAGCGGCGGTGGACGTGATCGTCGCGGCTGCCGCGGTCGAGGCGAACAGGCGGTCGGCGCGGGAGCTGGGGTATGACGGGTTGGCGCAGCGGAAGGGGCACCGCAACGGGGCGTCGCTGGTGCAGACGATCACGGGGCAGACGCGGGCGGATGTGAACCGGGCGGTCAAGACCGGTGAGGACCTGACTCCGAGTGTCCCGCCGCCGGCGGCCCCGGGCACGGATCTCGCGCCAGCGGTTCCGGCGACCCCGGAGTGGCTGCGGTTGCTACGAGAGGCGTTGACCGGCGGGATGGTGACGCAGGCGCAGTTCCGGGCGATCCGCGACGGCCTCGGCGACCCGCCGATCGAGCGGTACCCGGACCTGGACCCGGGGTTTCTTCCGGCGGCGTGGGCGACCGCGGTGGAGATGCTGCTGGAGGAGGCGGAGGTGTTCCCCGTCGAGGAGCTGCGGAACGCCGCCCGGATCGCCAGGGACCGGCTGGACCCGGTCGGGGTCACCATCCGGTTCGAGGAACGGTTCGCAGAGCGGTCGTTTCGGACGTGGACGGATGAGCGCGGGCAGCATCACGCGAAGATCGCGTTCGATGACGACGGGGCCGCGTGGGTGCAGTCGATCCTGTTCGCGGCTCTCCGCCCCCGCCGCGGCCCCCGGTTCGTAGAGTCCTCCGCGGCCGCGGGAGCTGAGTCTGCGCGGGATGACCGCTCGAACGAGCAGGTGCAGTACGACACGGTGCTGACAGTCCTGCGCACCGGTGCCGCCGCGGACCCTGCCCAGTCGTTCGGGGACCGGCAACCGGGGGTGCGGATCCTCGTCACCGCCGACACACTGACCGCCACGACCGACCCCGACGGCGTCACCCGGATCCGGGCCACCGGAGTCGGGCGCCTCGAAGACGGTGGCGCCGCCCTTCCCGGCGGAGTCGTCGAGTCGTACCTGTGCGACGCGGGAAGAATCCCGGTCATCCACGACGGCACCGGAAGGCCCCTCGATGTCGGGAGAGAACAGCGCCTCTTCACACGGAAACAACGTCTTGCGATCGCCTCCCGCCACGGCGGGTGCATCGGAGAGCACTGCACCGCCCCGATGAGCTGGACCGAGATCCATCACCTCACCCACTGGTCCCACGGTGGACGCACGGACGTCGATGACGGTGTGCCCCTGTGTCGTAACTGCCACCTGGGCCTTCATAACCGCGGCCAATGGATCACGCGTGAACGCGCCCCCGACGGCACCGACACGTACTGGCTGCACACACCGACCGACCCCCTCACCGGGAAGAAGCCGCCACCCGTGCAGCTGCGATCACGCAGCCCCCCTCCGCTTCACCGCAGCCCGACCAGGTGCCTCGGGGCGTTTCGTCTCGTCGCTGCGCTCCTCGCTCAACGAAACGACGGGCGGCTCGGCGGGCCACAGCACGTTCGAGGCGGGCGCGTCAACACGTGACCGGCGCGAGACCGGAGGGATACCGTTTCGGCATGAGCACGGCGAAGCAGGCGGCGCGGTCGGCGCACTCATCATCCGCGTTCCGCGCAGTGGCCCGCGTCGGGTACGCGGTCCTCGGACTCCTCCACATCATCATCGGCAGCATCGCGATCACCATCGCCACCGGCGCCGGGGGCGCCTCCGCCGACCAGAGCGGCGCGATGTCGCAGATCCGAGAGACTCCGTTCGGCCTGGTCGTTCTCTGGATCATCGTCATCGGACTGGCCGCCCTCGCCCTGTTCGAGATCGCCCAGGCGTTCTTCGCCGCGGATTCCGACGGCGACAGCAAGAAGAAGTGGGGCAGGCGCGTGAAGCACCTCGGCACGGCCGCGGCCTACATCGCGATCGCCGTGACCGCCCTCATCTACGCGCTGGGCGGAAGCACCTCATCGTCGGGATCGACGCAGTCGCTCAGCGCTCAGCTGCTCGCCGCCCCCGGCGGAGTCTTCGTGCTCGTCCTCATCGGGCTGGTGGTCCTCGCGATCGGCGGCGCCTTCGTCTACAAGGGCGCCACGAAGAAGTTCGAAGAGAAGCTGGATCTGCCGAGCGCGAAGGTCCGGAAGGCGATCGTCGCTTTCGGCATCGCCGGGTACATCGCCAAGGGCATCGCCGTCGGCGTCGCCGGCATCCTCTTCGTCGTCGCCGCTTTGACCCACGACCCCGAGGCCGCGGGCGGGCTCGACGGAGCGCTCCAGAGCCTCGCACAGCTGCCGTTCGGGCAGATCATCCTCTGGATCGTCGGCGCGGGACTGATCCTCTACGGCCTGTTCTGCTTCGCGCGCGCCCGCTACGCCCGCATGTGACGCCGCCCTGACGCAGCGTCAATCCGCCGCGGTCACATCCACGACGATCGCCTGCTGCGGCTGCTGAACCATCGGCCGTAGTCCCACCACCGACAGCTGCCGCCCGGTCAGCACCGTGTCCGATATCGCCCACTCCAGCGGCGACTGCCCCGCGCCCTGCCCGCCGGTGAGCGGAGACACCGCCACCCGGTAGAGGCGGTCGTCGTCGAGCCCCGGCATCCGCACGCGCCCGGGTGGCCACGCGGCATCCGTCACCGTCTGCACGATCGTGAACATGGCCCGCGAACGATCGGCGGCGACGACACCGCGCACGTCCACCCCCGGGTCAGCGCCGTCGACGTGCACCGTCCGTCCGGTGGCGATCATGTCCCGGAGCGATTTCGCATACGCCACCCACCCCGCGATGCGCGCACGCGTCGGCGCGTCGGTGGCCGTGAGGTCCCACTCGATGCCGAAGTGCCCGATGAGTGCCACCGCGGCGCTCAGCTCGAGATCGACGGTCCGGCCCGAAGTGTGCAGGTGCGGGGTCGTCAGGTGCGCGCCCATCATCTCCGGGGGCACCACGAGCCCCGTGTACCGCTGGTTGGGGAGGCGCTCGAGCGGGTCGAGGCTGTCGCTCGTCCAGATCCGGTCGGTGCGATCGAGGATCCCGAGATCGACCCGTGCCCCGCCCGACGCGCAGCTCTCGATCTCGAGCGCGGGATGCGCGGCCTTCAGCTCGTCGAGCAGCCGGTAGAGCGCGAGCGTGGTCGCGCGCACCCGTGCCGCCCCACCGGGGCCGGCGGCAGCGTCCACGAGATCACGGTTGTGGTCCCACTTCAGGTACGCGATCGGATACTCCTCGAGCAGGGTGTGCAGGCGCTCGGAGATGTAGCGATACGCGTCGGGGTGCGCGAGGTTCAGCACCTGCTGCTGCCGCGCCGACGGGGGCAGGTCGGCCCGGCCGCGGAGTATCCAGTCCGGATGCCGGCGGGCCAGCTCGCTGTCGGGATTGACCATCTCAGGCTCGACCCAGAGGCCGAACTCCATCCCGAGGCCGCGCACGTGATCGACGAGCGGATGCAGCCCCCGGGGCCAGACGTCCGGATCGACGATCCAGTCGCCGAGCCCCGCGGTGTCGTCGCGCCGCCCCAGGAACCAGCCGTCATCGAGCACGAAGCGCTCCACTCCCACCTCGGCGGCGGCGTCGGCGAGGGCGGTCAGCCGGGCGAGGTCGTGGTCGAAGTACACCGCCTCCCACGTGTTGAGGGTGATCGGACGAGGACGGGCCGGATGCTGCGGCCGCGCCCGCCACTCGTCGTGGAAGCGGTGGGAGAGCTCGCTGAGACCCTCGCCCCACGACCCCATCACGGGGGGTGTCGTGACCTCCTCGCCCGGAGCGAGCACGACCTCCCCCGGGAGGAACAGCTCGCCGCCGGCGAGGAACGCGTCGCCGTTGCTCGTGCGCTCGGCGAGCACGCGGTGGTTGCCGCTCCACGCGACGTGGAGGCCGTGCACCTGACCGGTCTCGAATCCGAAGCCCGGCCGCCCGGCGGCAAGCAGCACGGTGGCGTCGGCACCCGGCCGGCCCCGCCGGCTCTCGCGCAGGTGAGTGCCGAGGGCGATCGGCCGGCGCTGCGGCGCGCGTTCGCGCAGATGGTGACCGGTGGTGTCGAGGATCTCGGTCGCATCCCAGGGCAGCGGGAAGGTCGCCTGCAGCCGATCGACGGTGAACGCCGTGTCGCCGGTGTTGCGCAGGGTCACCCGCTGGGTGAACACTCCCGCGCCGCCCAGGGTCAGTTCGACCCGCGCGGACAGGCCCGCTTCGGCGTCGACGAGCTCGAGCGTCGCCGAGTGATGGTCCGCGGTGACCTCGGCCAGAGTGAACAGGATGCTGCTGCCTGCGCCGCTCCGGTGACCCTCGATGGCGGGCGTGAACCCCCACCCCGCCGCTTCGGTGGGGACGACCGTGAGTCGCGGCGTGGCGTCGAGGCCGCCGGAGACGCGCTGCGGGCGGGCCGCGATCGCGAGCGAGGAGAGCGCCGCAGTGGCAAGCTCGCCGAGGTCGGCGCCCCAGTGCACGATCGCCGGGGCAGGGGCGGTCGACAGATCGAGGACGACGCTCGTGCCGCCGCGTCGGAGGTGAAGGACGTCAGCCGGGGGGTTCATGCCAATATTTCTATCAGGAAACTATTCCCTCACCGAGGTGAGGCCCGGTCGAGGAGGCACCGTGCTGACCGCAAGCGAGTCCGCTCTGGCGCGCGCCGTCCTGGTGCACGGACCGATCGCCCGGAGCGCGCTGGCACAGCGCCTCGCTCTGTCGCCGGCGAGCCTGACCCGCCTGGTGAAGCCGTTCCTCGACCACGGTGTGTTCCTCGAACGAGCGCATACCGCCGACGGCCTCGTCGGCCGCCCCGTCACGCCCCTCGACGTCGCCCCCGAGTGGGGTCGGTTCGCGGGGGTGAAGCTGACGGGCGACCGAGCCTACGCCGTCGTCACCGATGCGCGTGCCGAGGTACTCGTCGGCGGAGAGCGACCCCTCGCCGCCACCGACGCCGAGGCGGTGTGCGCGCTCATCGCCGACCTCGTCGGCGGCCTCCTCGCCGACCTTCCCGGGGCCGACGTCGTGCACCTTCGCGCGGTCGGCGTGAGCCTCGGCGGCGTCGTGCGCGAGGGTCGCGCGGAATTCGCGCCGTTCCTGGACTGGGCAGACGTCGATCTCGCTCCGCGGCTGGCCCCCCGCCTGGGCGTGCCGGTGACGGTCGAGAACGACGTCATCGCGCTCACCGAGGCCGAACACTGGTTCGGTCATGGCCGCGGCATCCCCGGGTTCTCGCTCCTCACCATCGGTGCGGGGATCGGGCATGGTCTGGTCGTCGGTGACCGCGTGGTGCGTTCCGCGGCCGGCGCCGACCTCGTGGGACACGTACCGGTCGCGGCATCGGGCCCGGTCTGTCCGCTCGGGCATCGCGGCTGCGCGCAGATGCTGACCACTGCGTCGATCCTCGCCGTATGCGCCCGCGCGCTCGGCCGCCCCGCAGCCTCCGACGAGCTCGCCGCCCTGGCGCTCGCCGGTGATGAGCGCATCGCCCCGATCGTCGACGCATGGGCCGACGCGCTCGGGCGCCTCATCGCGCTCGTCGCGGGTCTTACCCAGCAGCGTGCGGTCGTGCTCGCCGGGGAGGGGGTCGGCCTCTTCGCCGCCGCCGAGGAGCACGTTCGGGCGGCGATCGCCGCGGCCCGGGATCCGCGGGCCGATCCCGTCGCGCTGCACATCGACGACAGCGGCTTTGCGGCGTGGGCGCGCGGAGCGGCCGCGGTCGCCATCCAGGCGGCGGTCGATCGGATCGATCTCGGCGGAGGTTCTGCCGTCTGAGCGCTACCAGCCGCTGCGGGTGGGCGTGTGGCCTTCTCGGGCACCATCCGGCATGGCCATCTCCGCCCGCATCCCGAGCAGCCGCACCGGCCGGTCGGGTTCGATCTTGACAAGAAGAGCGGATGCTTCGGCGATCACCCTCTCGCGGTCGTGCGTCTCGGGGATCTTGCGGGTGAAGGTCTTGGTGACGAACGGGGCATAGCGCACCTTCAGCCCGAGGCCGACGACGGGGCGCCCCTCGGCGGCGACATCGTCGAGCACCTGCGCGAGCAGCTCGAGCGCGGCGGCCTCGACCTCCTCCCGCGCGACGAGGTTCTGCTGGTACGTCGTCTCGCGGCTGTGACCCCGTGCGACCCAGGGGGTGTCGTCGACGACGTCCGACCCGTCGCCGCGCCCGAGCTGGCGGTACCAGGGCCCCATCTTCGGTCCGAACTCCGCCGCGAGGGGCGCGGTCTCGGCGACCGCGAGGTCGCGCACCGTTCGGATGCCGAGCGCCTCGAGGCGCTGGGAGATCTTCTTCCCCACACCCCACAGGTCGATCGTGGGCCGGTCGCCCATCACCTCGAGCCAGTTGTCCGCCGTGAGGCGGAAGCGGCCGCGCGGCTTGCCGAACCCGGTGGCGTTCTTCGCGCGCACGAGGGTGTCGCCGATGCCCACGCTGCAGTGGAGCCGGGTGCGTTCGAGCACCGCCCGCTGCAGGTTCTCGGCGTACCGCTCGGGGTCGGCGGTGGTGATGCCCACGAAGGCCTCGTCCCATCCGAGCACCTGCACCACGGCGCCCGGCTGGGCGCGAAGCGTGGCCATCACGTCCGCCGAGGCGGCGGCGTACGCGTCGTGATCGACCGGCAGGATCACCGCGTCGGGCACCTTCCGTGCGGCGATGCGCAGCGGCATCCCCGATCCGACGCCGAACGCACGCGCTTCGTACGACGCGGTCGAGACGACCGCGCGCTCGGTGGGGTCGCCCCGGCCGCCGACGATCACGGGCTTCCCTGCCAGCTCGGGGTGGCGGAGCACTTCGACGGCCGCGATGAACTGGTCGAGATCGACGTGCAGCACCCAGCGCCGCGTCCCCGCATCGCCCCCGGCCATCGGTGCGCCCCGACCGATCAGACCTGGCTCACGGGCGGCGGAAACCCGAGCCGTGCGTGGCGTTCGCGGGCGAAATCCTGCGCACGGGGCCCGGCGCCGAGGGCGCGGGTGGATGCCGCCAGCGCGAACCGCGCGAGCGTGATCACCGGCAGCGGCAGCCGGCGGAGCCCCAGCAGCTTCCGGTACTCCCGGGGGAGGCTCGCCACGGCAGCGGCGAACAGCAGTCGATAGCTCACGCCCATCGAGCCGGGGAGCGGCACGCGCCGGAGGAACCGCACGACCTCGTCCACCCGCTCGTCCCGTCGCAGTTCGCCGGTGAACGCCGCGAGGCGCTCGCGCAGTGCGGCCTCGGTCTCGGGGGGATGAGCGACGCGCATCAGCCGGCCCGCCTGCGCCCACTCCCGCACGTAGGCGTCGCTGCCGCCGGGGATGGGGCCGCCCCAGATCTTGTGCGCGCCGAGGAAGGCCTCGGTGAAGGCCAGATGCACCCACTCGACGAGATCGGCGTCGGCGGCGGTGTAGGTGCGCTCACCCTCGGCGGCGTCGTAGGTGCCCCGCACCCGCTGGTGGAGGCGTCCGACCCGCGCCGTCTCGCGCCTCGCCTGCTCGGTCGAGCCGTAGGTCACGCACAGGATCCACCGCACGGTGCCCGACAGGCGTCCCATGGGATCGTCGCGATACCGCGAGTGGTCGTGGACGCCCGCGAGTGCACCCGGGTGGAGCGCCTGGATGAGCAGCGCACGGATCCCCGCGATGAGCGTGCTCGTGCCGGCGTGCACGGTCCATACGGCTCCGCCGTCGGCGAAGTACCCGGCGTCCTCGCCATCGGCGAGCGCCCGCACCCAGGGAGGGGTGCCGTTGGGGTCGCCCGAGAGGGCGGTGAGCAGGCGAGATCGCAGCGTCGACGAACGCGGGGGAGCGAGCGATCCGGTGCCCATGCTTCCAGCGTGCCACGCCTCCGGAGGCTAGAGACCCAGTCGCGCGAGGTAGTCGCCGACGAACCGGCGGTCGGGGTCCAGCTGCGCCCGCAGCGCCGCGAAGTCGTCGAACCGCGGATAGCGGCGACGGACCTCGTCGCCGGGCATGGTGAAGACCTTTCCCCAGTGCGGACGGGCAGAGGCCGGGAGGGCGGCCTCGAGCGAGGGGAGGAGGGCGCGCACGGCTGCTTCATCACGCTGCCAGGTGAAATGGATGCCGACGGTCGGACGCCCGTACGCGGGAGACAGCCACAGATCGTCAGCGGCCATCGTGCGCACCTCGCAGGTGAGCAGGAGCGGCGATATGCGGTCGGCGAGATGCCGCACGGCCTGGATCGCCGCCACGGCGTCAGCCCGGGCGACGAGGTACTCCGACTGCAGCTCTTCACCCGCCGAGGGGGTGAACGCCAGCCGGAAGTGGGGGAGGCGGTCGTACCAGGGCCCGGGGACACCCTCCTGCGCCGTGCACGGGGTCGGGTCGATGCCGGGGATCGGGTGACGGGGACCGTCGGCAGCTCGGGCGCCGAACGCCGACAGGTCGTCGGGAGTCGATGTGGTCCGGGCCTTCACCCACACCTGGTCGATGACGTCGGAATCGGTCCACCGGGTGAACAGGCTCACGCTGTCGCCCGCACCGGTGAGCTCGTCGAAACGGCTCAGCGCGTCATCCCACCGCACGCCCTCGAAGACCGTCTGCGCGACGGTGTAGTGCGGTTCGACGTCGAGGTGCAGGTGGGTGACGATGCCGAGCGCGCCGAGCCCGACGACGGCGCCGTCGAAGCCGTCCTCGCCCCGGGTCAGCGTGATCCGCTTTCCGGCGGCGGTGAGGAGTTCGACGGCGGCGACCTGGGTGCCGAGGGCTCCGACACGATCACCCGATCCGTGCGTGCCGGTCTGCACGGCGCCGGCGACGGAGATGTGCGGGAGGGAGGCGAGGTTCGCGAGGGCCAGACCTTCGCCCTCGAGGACGGGCACCAGGTCGCCGTAGCGGATGCCTGCGGGGATCCGCACGGTCTCGCGGTCGGGCGCGACCCGCACCGGATCTGCCGCGGCGAGACCGGCGAGGGAGATGATCACCCCGTCGGTGTCGGCGACGTCGTTGAAGGAGTGCCGGCTGCCCAGCACCCGGACGGTGGTGCCGTCGTTCCCCGCCCGGTCGAGGAGGGCGATCAGTTCGGCCTCATCGGCGGGTTCGACGATGTGCGCGGCGCGGTACGTGAGGTTTCCTGCCCAGTTGGTCGTCACCCCACAGGTCTACCCCAGATCGGCGACCGTCCGGGCCAGCGTCACCGCATCGGCGGCCAGGGCGGCCGACGTGTCGGCGTCCCGCATCCATAGGGGAACCGCTCGGGCGACGATCCCCGCCGACTCGACACCCGGCACCGCCGGTGCGTCCTCCTCGCCCACCAGCCAGCCGTCCAGCACGCCACCCGCGCCGCGCGCGCCGTAGTGCCGGGCGACGGCGCCCGCGTCGGCATCGACGCCGATCACGGCCAGGCACGCCTCGGCCATTCCCCTCACCGCGGCGCCGCCGATGATCGGCGAGACGCCGACGATCGGCGCCGAGGCGGCGGCCAGCGCGTCGCGGAACCCGGGGATCTGCAGCACAGGTCCGATCGACACCACGGGGTTCGAGGGCGCGATGAGGATGACATCGGCGGCGGCGATCGCGGCCAGCGCAGCCGCGGCGGGGCGCGCCTCGTCGATGCCCTGCTGCTCGAATCGCGCGACGGGAAGACGGGCGCGATGCCGGGTCCACCATTCCTGAAAATGCAGGCGCTCGCCGTCCGGCGTCACGATGTGGGTGTCGATCTCGTCGTCAGTCGCGGGGTGCAGGGTCACGCCGAGGTCCCATCGGGCGCCGAGGCGCCCGGCCACCTCCGTCGGGGTCTTCCCGGCGCGAAGCCAGGCCGTGCGGGCGATGTGCGTCCCCAGGTCGAGGTCGCCGAGGGTGAACCACTCGGGGGTGACGCCCCAGGTGCGAAGCTCGGCCGACACGCGCTCGCTCTCGCCGCGCCGACCCCACCCGCGCTCCTCGTCGTTCTGCCCGGCGAGGGTGTAGAGGATGCTGTCGTGGTCGGGCCAGATGCGAAGACCAGCCAGCCACCAGTCATCCCCGGTGTTCACGACCACCTCCACGGTGTGGTCCTCGGCGCTGCGGCGAATGTGCTCGCGGACGCCGCGCACGAATCGGGCGCCGCCGACGCCCCCTGCGATGACGGTGATCCTCACCCGTCAACGTTACCCGCGCGGTCCGCCGTCAACCCCCTCGGCGTCGATGCGGATGCGGGAGAGCATGGGCTGACATCCGAGAGAGGAGATCGACATGTCCGATCCCAACAAGCCGAGCCAGGCCGAAGGCGAAGATCCCGACCGCCCCGCCGACGGAGAGGTGCTGCCTCAGGAGGGTCACCCGTCGCAGGCCGAAGGTGAGGACCCGGAAGCGTAGAGCATGACGCGTGGTGGCCCTCGCCGCTCTCGACGGACTCAGAGCTCGACGAGGGTCACCGCACGGACGGCACGGTCATCGACCATCGCGGTCATGAGGGTGTGGTGCGGCTGCCGCCGACGGTCGGTGGGTGAGCCGGGATTGAGCAGGCGCAGCCCCGAGTCGGTGGTGCTGTCCCACGGGATGTGGCTGTGCCCGAACACGAGCACGTCGAGTTCGGGGTAGCGCAGCGACATCCGCTTCTCGCGGCCCTTCGCGTCACCGGTCTCATGCACGACACCGAAGCGCACCCCCTCGATCGTCCGTGCCGCGAACTCGGGGAGGAGCGCGCGCAGGTCATCACCGTCGTTGTTGCCGTGCACGCCCAGAACCTCACCGTGGCCCCGGAGGTCGTCGAGCACGCCGACGGACACCCAGTCACCGGCGTGGATGATCAGATCGGCGGCGTCGGCCTCGCCCCGCACGGCGTCGGGCAGGCTACGCGCCCGGCCGGGGATGTGGGTGTCGGAGATCAGCAGCAGGCGCGTCGGCATGCGTCGATTCTGACCGACCGTCGCCGGAGGGGGCGGCTGTGCCTACGATGGGCTCATCCTCGCCGTCGACATCGAGGAGGTCGGCATGGTCCAGGTTCGTGTGATCGGGGTGGCGCTCGACGCGGCGCGCCAGTACGTGATCCTGCTGCGGCCGATCACCGAAGGGGCGGACGGCCCCCGGATGCTCCCCATCTGGATCGGCGCCCAGGAGGCGACCTCGATCGCGATCGCGGTCGAGGGCGCCGAACCTCCGCGCCCGCTCGCGCACGACCTAATGAAGACGCTGCTCGAGACGGTGTCGGCGGAGGTCGAACGGGTGGAGATCACCCGCATCGACGACGGGACCTTCTACGCCGAGATCACCCTGCGGCTTCCGAGCGGGAAGCGCGTCCTCGACGCTCGTCCCTCCGACGCCATTGCGCTGGCTTCCCGCGTCGGCGCACCCATCTGGGTGGCCGACGAGGTGCTCGCCGACGCCGGCATCCCTGTGTCGGCGATGGAGTTCGACGACGACGCCGGTCTCGAGGAGGAGAAGCTCGAGGAGTTCAAGCGCTTCCTCGACGAGGTCGATCCGGAGGATTTCCAGGGCTGACGCGCGCGACCGCCTCAGGGGGCCAGGTTGGGCAGGATGCGGGTGCCGAACTCGTGGCGCAGGGCGCTGCGGGCCGCCAGCCATCCGGCCATCCCGTGCACCCCTGGCCCCGGACTCGTCGACGCGCCGCAGAGGTACACCCCCGGCATCGCGGTGCGCCAGGGCTCGGGCGACAGCGTCGGGCGGCCCAGGAGCTGGCGCACATCCGGCAGGCCCGCCGCGATGTCGCCGCCGGGGTAGTTCGGATTGTGCCGCTCCATGTCGACGGCCGTGAGCGTGGAGGTGGCGACGATGACGTCGCGGAAGCCGGGGGCGAATCGCTCGATCTGGGAGATGACGGCCTCGGTGGCGTCCACGGTCGATCCCGCCGGCACGTGCGTGTACGTCCAGAGCGTGTGCATGCCCTCCGGCGCGCGGCTGTCATCGAAGGTGCTGGGCTGGGCCACCAGCACGTAGGGCCGCTCGGGCACCCCGCCGCGCGCCACGGTGTTCTCGGCCGCCGCCACCTCCGCCCGGGTGCCGCCGACGTGCACCGTCCCGGCGCGACGGACGGCCCCGTTCGTCCACGGCACCGGGCCCGAAAGGGCGAAGTCCACCTTGAGGACGCCGTTGCCGTACCGGAACCGCTCCAGCGCACGGCGGTACGCCGCGGGCATCCGCCCGCCGGCGAGCCGGATGAGCGCGGCCGGAGTGACATCGAGCAGGATGGCGCGGGCAGGCGGGAGCTCGTCGAGGCTCGTGACCTCGGTGTCGGTGAGAATCTCGCCGCCGTGGGCGAGGAGATCGTCGGCGAGGGCGTCGGCGATCGCCTGGCTGCCGCCGATCGGGATCGGCCAGCCGCGCGCGTGCGCATGGGTCGTGAGGGCGAGTCCCGCCGCCGCCGACGCCAGGCTCGGCAGGGGGAGGATGGTGTGGGCCGACACGCCGGTGATCATGGACGGCGCGAGGTCTTCGGCGAAGGGGGCGTTCCACCAGCCACCGGCTTGCGACAGCGCGGCGAGACCGAACGCCACAGGCGCGGTCACGTGCGGGGGGACACGTACGAGCGGGTGGGTGGTGAAGTCGGCGATCTGATCCGACGCGGCGACGAGGGGTCCGAGGAGGGCGCGATACGCCGCGCCGTCGCGACCGAGGTCCTCGACCGTCCGGTCGAGGTCGCGGTAGGCGACGCCCGCGCGGCCGCCGTCCAGGGGATGGGCGAAGGAGATCTCGGGCACCTCGAACCGGATGCGGTCGCCGAGCCCGAACTCGCGGAAGAACGGTGACGCGAGAGCCAGGGGGTGAACCGCTGAGCAGACGTCGTGGCGGAACCCCGGGAGGGTGAGTTCGGATGTCGCGGTGCCGCCGCCGACGGCCCCTGATCGCTCGTAGACACGGACCCCGAGTCCCGCCCGGGCGAGCGTGACGGCGGCCGCCAGGCCGTTGGGTCCGGCGCCGACGACGATGGCGTCGAGGTCGCCCGCCCGCCTCATCCGCGCGCCGCTTCCGCCGCGTCGGCCGCCTCGGCGGCCTGCTCGGCTTCATGATCATCGGCGACGTCGGGGGAGGAGGGGCGCCCCGCCTCGTCGTTCTCCTCCTCGGCGGTGGTCTCGCGCGTGCGGGCATGGCGTCCCTCCGCCAGATACGCCAGGCGGTGCAGTGTCTCGGCATTGCGCCGATGCAGCAGCAGATCGAGCAGAAGATCGGGAAGGTAGCGGGGAGGACCTGCGATGGCCTCCTCCTGCAGGCGGACGACACAGCCCTCGCCGCGCGGCTTGACGTCGATGGAGATGCGGGCCTCGCCGATCGGCCAGCCGGTCGCGACCATCACCGCGCGCCGAGGCGGGCTCCATTCGGTCGACACCGTCTCGTCGTTGATCAGGACGGGCCAGGCGCCGAAGGAGTGGTGAAGACGCGAACCCACCGCGGGCCAATCGGCGTCGACGTCCCGCATGCGGGACGCGCCGACCACCCACGTCGGGAAGAGCCATCCCTCGGCCAGCACTTCGAAGACGCTCTCGGGCGCGCACGTCATCTCCCGCACGTTGCGTGACATCTCGGCCTCCTTCGGGCGGTCTCCTCCCGGATGCTTCGACCGTAGGGGCATCCGGGCGGGCCGCGCACCCGGTTGACAGGTCATCGCCTCGGTCTGCGCCACCACGGTCGCGCGGGTGGGACCTCGTCGGGGGCGGGCATCCGCGCCCGACGGCGCGCCGCCCACTCCGCGACTTCGGCGTCGACGTCGCGGAGTGCGGTGACGACGGGCGGTCCGCCGAGCAGCTGCATCCGCGCGAGTTTCACCCGTCGGTTGAAGTCCTCCACGGCCTCCCGCACATCCTCCTCCCGCGAGAGGGCGTCCAGCCTCCCCGTCAGCTCGGCGTCCTCGACCCGCAGAGTCAGCGCCGGTGGTCCGAGCCCGGTCAGCTGCTCGCGTTCGATCTTGCGACGGATCCACCAGTTCGGGTCGTGGGCACGTCCGAGATCGGGGAGGGGCTTGCCGGCGCCGGGGAGGTCGTCGAAATCCCCGCGCCGGATCGCCTGCTCGATGGCGACGTCGACGTAGGCGGCACGGGCTCGGGCGTGGGCCGTGGGTGTGGCTGGAGGCTCCTCGACAGCCTCGGGTGCCGCATCCGCGGACTCCTCCTGCTGCAGCCGCTCGACGCGATACCGTGCCGCGCGAAGTCGGGGATCCTCCATCCGCACCTCCTGTTTCCACGGTACGCACCCGCGGTGAGACCGGCTCGATCCGGTCTCACCATGGGTGCTGCTCTCAGCCCCCCGTGACGTTGTCGTAGGCGCGCATCGCCGCTGCCTGCGCGTCGGCGAGTGCTTCCTCCGCGTTCTTGTCGCCCAGGAGCGCCGCGGTCACGGCGTTGTTCAACTCGTTCTGGATCTCCTGACCGACGGGGGAGGAGCCGAACGATTGGCCGTAGTCGAGGACGTCGTAGTAGGTGGCGATGACCTGGTCGAAGTCGTCGTTGCCCGACGGCACGACGTACTGATCACGGATGGCTTGATCTGGACCCGGGGCTCCGGTGAACAGGCCGGTGTTGATGCCGCCGTCGGCCTCGCGGGTCGCCGCTCGCGCCTCGGCCGCGGCCATCCACGCGTTCTCGCTCGTCACCTCGACGAGCCACTCGCACGCCGCAGCGGCGTTCGCGGCTCCCGCGGGGATGACGAAGGCCTGACCACCGGTGACCGAGAACGGGTTCCCTTCGCTGTCGAGGAACGGCACGGCCTGGATGGCGATGTCGTCGATGTAGGGCGAGAGGACGTTCGGGTACCACTGCGCGTTCACCTGTGCGCCGACCTGGTCGGCGACGAACTGATTCTGGTCTCCGAAGGTGTCGAAGGAGTCGGTGAAGCTCTTCACCTCCGCGAAGCCGCCCTGCGCGTCACTGATCTGCTGGAGCATCTCGATGCCCGCGATGTTGGACGGGTCGTCGAGGGTCGGCACGCCGTCCGCGTCGGTCAGCTGACCGCCCATGCCGAGGATCCACAGCGGCGCCTGGCCGGTGGCCACCGGGTCGAAGCCGAGGCGCGTGGGCACGCCGCCGGACTCCTGGTAGACCTTCGCGATCGCCTCGAGCAGGACGTCCGGCTGCGAGGTGTCGATCTCCTCGTTCGCCACGCCCGCCTCATCCAGCACCGCGCGGTTCACGATGATCGCCGGCGGCTGGTAGAACTGCGGCACGCCCCAGACCTGGTCCTCGTAGCGAACGTCGTCGACGACGAACGGGTACCAGTAGTCATCGGGGGTGACGTCCTGTTCGGCGAAGCAGTCGTCCATCGGCAGCACGAGGCCCTGGGCTGCGTAGGTGGTGACGAAGCGCCGGTCCATCTGCACGACGTCCGGCACATCGCCGCTCGCGATACGCGTCGTGAATTTCTGGGCGTCGAAAGCGGTGGCGTCGAGGTCGACCTCGACGTCCGAGACCTCGCCGGCGGCGTAGTCCAAACGCGCCTGTCCGACGTCGTCGGCGTTCTCGAACCCCCACACACTGAGAGTGCCCGCGGCGTCGGCGCCGAAGTCGACGTCTTCGGCCGTCGCGCCGCCTCCGCCGCCGCAACCGGTGATCATGAGGAGGGATGCCGCGCCGAGAACGGCGATGCCTGTGCGCTGTCGAGACATGAGATTCCTTTCCCTTGGTGGTACACGTGGTGCATCCGGCGAGGATCGCTCCGACGTCATCCCTTCCGCCCCTGGGTGGCGACGCCCTCGATGAAGTAGCGCTGCCCGAAGGCGAAGAGGATCAGCATCGGAAGTGTGACGAGGAGGGAGGCCACCATCACGTACTGGTAGTCGCCCTGGCCTCCCGCGGTGGGGCTGTACTTCGTCATGGCGTAGGCGATGCCGAGCGGCGCCGTGAAGTCCTCCACCCCGCCGGCGTTGAGATAGATCAGCGCGGCCTGGAGGTTGTTCCAGCTCGCCTGGAACTCGAAGAGGAACACGATGATGAAGGACGGGATCGACAGTGGCATCGCGATGCGCCAGAACAGGCCCCAGTTGTTGACGCCGTCGAGCTTGGCCGCCTCGAACAGCTCACGCGGAAGCCCGAGGTAGAACTGACGCTGCAGGAAGATGTAGAACGCCGACCCGAACAGGTTCATCCCCCACAGCGGCACCCAGGTGCCGAGGAACCCGGTCTCTTTCCAGATCAGGTAGATCGGGATCATCGTCACCGCGCCGGGAAGCATCATCGTCGCGAGGACCAGCCCGAACAGCACCCCCCGGCCGGGGAAGCGGAAGTACGCGAACCCGAACGCCACGATCGAGCTCGAGATCGCCACGGCGGTCGCCGCAAGAAGCGCAATGGCGATGCTGTTCCACATCCAGCTGAGGAGCGGCAGCTGATTCCACACCTCGACGTAGTTCTCGGGCACGAAGGTGCGCGGGATGAGCGCGTTGTCGAAGACCTCGCCGCGAGGCTTCAGGCTTGCGGCGACGAGCCAGACGAACGGATACAGGAACAGCAGTGAGAAGAGGATCAGCGCGACGGCGAGGACGACTCTGCCCGCCAGCGTCTTCGGCTGCGACACCGCGCGGCGCCACCGAGAGCGGGGGGCGGGTGCACCTTCTGCTGCCGCCGCGAGTTCCGGCGTGGGACGAGCGACGCCGGGCGTCTGAAGTGTCGCCGACATCAGCGGTCCCCCTCGTAGTAGACGAATCGGTTGCCGAACTTCACCTGGATGAGCGTGATGACCATGATGATGACGAACAGCAGCCATGCCATCGCCGCGGCGAAGCCGAAGTTGAACTGTCGGAACGCCTGTTGGAACAGGTAGATGGCGTAGAAGAGCGAGGCCTCCGGTGAGGAATTGCTCTGGTCGCGCCAGAACAGCAGGTACGCCTGGTCGAAGATCTGGAATGCCGCGATCGACAGGACGATGACGTTGAAGAACATCGCGCCCGAGATCATCGGCAGGGTGATGGAGAAGAACTTCCGCACGGGTCCCGCGCCGTCGAGGGAGGCGACCTCGTACAGCTCGACGGGGACGTTCTTCAGAGCCGCGAGGAAGATCACCATCGTCCCCGCGACCGTCCACAGCGTCATCAGGACGATGCTCGGCTTGACCCAGGCCGGGTCGACCAGCCACTGAGGCCCCTGGATGCCGAAGATGCGCAGAAACTGGTTGATCGCGCCGGAGTTGCCGTTCAGCAGGAGGAAGAACACCGCTGCCGTCGCTACGGCGGGGGTCATCTTCGGCAGGTAGTAGAGCGTCCGGAAGATCCCTGCGCCGCGGCTCGCGCGTGCGAGCAGCATCGCCAGGAAGAGGGCGAAGATGATCTCCAGCGGCACCGCCATCACCACGTAGAAGAGCGTGTTGGCGAGCGAAACGCCGACCCTGGGGTCTTCGAACAGGTTGGCGTAGTTGTCGAAACCGACCGGCCGGGCGCTGTTCGTGGCGAGGTTGTAATTGCTGAAGGAGATGTAAAGGCTGTACGCCATCGCCCCAGCCGTGAAGATCAGGAATCCGATGATCCACGGGGAGATGAACAGGTAGCCCGCGATCGCCTCGCGCCGGTTGTACCGGTCGCGTGCTGCGGGCGCGCGCCGCGTGATGACGCTCATGGCCGCACCCGCGGCATCCGTCGATGATGCATCGGTCCTCCTCTGAGATCCTTCGGACCGTAGGCGCCCGGAGAGTCCGTCGGCAATGTGCTTGCCAACGAGGAGAAGTTGTGTCTAGTTGCCGAACCGTACTTGCCGTCGGGGGCTCATCAGTGCATCGACGACGCCCGCCAGCAGCACGACCGTCGCGGCGAGGAACGGCAGCGTCAGCGCGGCATCCGTCCCCACGTATTCCGCAACGATCCCGGCGACGGCGGTCGAGGCTGATTGGCCGACCACGATGCCGGAGCCGAGCATCGTCATCACCGTCGACGAGCGCCCGAGAGGGCTGCGACGGGCGGCGAGGCTGTATTGCGTGACGAGGGTCGGGCCGATCCCTACACCGATGACGAGGAGGGTGAGGGTCATGGCCATCACGCTCGTCACGAACGGCAGCGCCAGGGTGCCGGCGACGAGGATGGCGGCGAAGACGATCCAGCGCGCACCGAGGCTGAACCGAGCGGGGAAGGCCGCGACACCCAGGGCCAGCGCCGCCGAGCCGAGACCCATGGCGCCGTAGACGACACCCGCCTGCTCAGCGATGCCGCGGTCGGCCATGAACGAGGTCAGCGAGGTGAGCATCGTGCCGAAGAACAGGCCCATTCCGAGAGCGCCCACGACGGGTGCGGCGACCCGGGTGAGCTCGCGCACGGGAGCCGGCGCAGGAGTGCCGCCACGCACACCGGCCTCGACACGGGCGGACGGATGCAGCGCGAAGGCAGATACGAAGATCACCGCCAGGCCGGCAGCGCCGAGGACCGGTGCGACGGGATCGAGCGTAGCGGCGAGGACGCCGACGATCACGGGGCCGAACACGAAGACGATCTCGTCCGCGGCGGACTCGTAGGCCATGGTACCGCTGACCACGGCGTCACGGCGGGCCGGGTCGATGGCCCGGGCGATGATCCCCACGAGGCGGCTCCTCGACAGCGGGGCGACCTGGGGCGTGGACGCGCCGATCAGGAAGCCGGCGGCCAGCACTGCCACATCGGGGACCGGCGCGAACGCCAGCCACGCGATCGCGACGAGAAGCAGGCTGTTGACGAGCCCCGCGCACAGGAGCACCCGTCGCTGGCCGAACCGGTCGGCGGCGGCCCCGAGGAGCGGGCCGAACATCGCGGTGCCGAGGCCGGTCACCGCGGCGGTCACGCCCCCGAGGGCGAGCGATTCGCGGGCCGAGACGACGAGAGTCAGAAGCCCGACGACCACCATCGCGAACGGCAGACGCGCCACGAGCGCGATCGGGAAGTACGACAGGCCCGCGGCCCGGATCAGTGTCATCGGGCGGCGCGCGGCAGAAGAAGTCATGTGCATCAGGTCGATTCGGTCGGCCGCCGGATCGTCCGGCGGCGTTTCGTGCCGCCTTTGCGCGAAGCGCGAGGTGATGCACAGAGCACCTCGAGTCTACCAAGGGCGCCCGCGACGCAGCATCCGCGGCGGTCAGGGAACTCCCAGGATGCCGCGGCAACCGCGGAATCACGCGCGTTCGTCGCGTCGTCGGACCGCGCACGCAAGCCAGGGCGCCATCCGATCGAAGGGACTCTCCGGATCACCCCACGTGCGGCGGAAGTCGCACACGACAGATGGAAGGAAATGAGAATGCGTAAGAACATCACTCGCGCCGGAGTCCTCACCGCAGGCCTCGGCATCGCCGCTCTGACCGTGACCGGCTTGGCGCTTCCGGCCAACGCCGACACCGTGTCGAGTGCCGACGAGACGCAGACCACCGTGTCGGCTCTGACGACCCTCGAGGCCTTCCAGGACATCCTGAACGACGCGCTGCAGGCCAGCGGCAATGCGACCGAGACCGGCGACCTCAGCATCGACGGTGTCGACGGCGGACTGATCAACGGCCCGATCGTGAGCGGCTCGGTGATCGATGACGTGGCCAACGGCCCCATCCTGTCGGGCAACGACACCCCGGTCGTCTCGGGCAACGAGGTGCAGGCTCCGGTCGCTTCGGGCAACGAGACCTCGGTCGACGCTCCGGTCGCCTCGGGCAACGAGGTCGCCTCGGGCAATGACACCGACACGTCGGTCGGCGACGTGGGTGCGTCGGTGGGCGGTGTCGTGGGTGACGTGGGGGCCTCGGTCGGCGACGTCGTCGGCGATGTCTCCGGTGAGGTCGACGGCCTCGTCAGCGGCCTGCTCGACTGAACCCCCTGAACGGACGCTCCTCCTGGGCGTCATGACGAAGCGGCGCCGGCGATCCGGCGCCGCTTCGGCGTGTTGTGACGGCGGACCGCGTCAGGAGACCTCGTCCCGCCACGAGTGGCGAGGCTCGTAGCCGAGCATCCGACGCGCCCTGTCGATCGACAGCAGAGTGTCGTTCACACCGACCTCGCCGCGCACCTCGACGTCGGGGAACACCTCCGCGAGCAGCTCGGCGTTCGGGCGGCTCATCACAGTGTCGGCCGCGGCGATGATGAACGCCTCGAAACCGGGTTCGGCCACACGAAGGGCCCGTTCGATCGCCTGGGCGCCGTCGCGCGCGTCGATGTACCCCCAGAGGTTCCACTTCCGGAGCCGGGCGTCGGCGTCGAACGAGGGGAACTCGGCGTAGTCCTCGGGAACCATGACGTTCGAGAACCGCAGCGCGGTGATGGACAGCTCGGGGTGCCAGCGCACGAGCTCCCGCGCCATCCGCTCCTCGAGGGTCTTCACCAGCGAGTAGATGCTCTCGGGGCGCGGCTCGTACTCCTCGTCGACCGGGGCGTACGGCGGCGGCACGTCGAAGGGGAGGCCGAGCACGGTCTCGCTCGATGCCGCGACGATCCGGCGCACGCCCACGCGGATGGCGGCGTGGAAGACGTTGAAGGTGGCCGTCATGTTGTTGTGGAAGGTCGCCACGTCGCTGCGAAGTCCCGGTGCGGGGATCGCGCCGAGGTGCACCACGGCGTCGACGCCGTCGTGCTGGTCGTTCACCGAGCCGAGGGCGTCGACGACCTGGCCGTAGTCGGTGAGGTCGACCTGGACGAACCCGGGGCCGCGGACGCCCGCGACGTCGAGGCCGATGACCTCGATATCGCCGGCGCGCAGCTCACGGGCGACGACCGTGCCGAGCTTGCCGGAGGAACCAGTGAGTGCGATGCGCATCTGATCACCTTGCCACGGCCGGCGATGGCGACGGCACCCGACGACGCGCGACCCGCCCGGTAACCTCGGTTGCCATGACCGCTCCCGACGACCAGCGCGCTCGCCTCGGCATGCGCGAGGTCGCAGCCGAAGCCGGCGTCTCTCCGCAGACGGTGTCGCGGGTGCTCAGCGGTCACCCCCATATCCGCCCCGAGACGCGCGCGCGGGTGCTCGAGACCGTGAGCCGCCTCGGCTACCGGGTGAACAACGCCGCCCGCGCGCTCGGCACGCGATCCACCCGAACGCTCGGTGTGCTCGCCTCCGACGCCGCCCTCTACGGACCCGCGGTCGGCATCGCCGCGCTCGACGCCGCCGCCCGCGAGCGAAGCCGCTGGATCGCGACCGCGTATGCGGACGCCGACAGCGAGGCATCCGTGATCGCCGCCGCCGACCGCCTTCTGACGCAGGGGGTCGACGGAATCATCGTGCTGGCTCCGCATCTGACGACCTCGGCGGCGTTGCGGGACGCTCATCCCGACGTACGCGTGGCCGCCCTCCACGAGGGGCCGGGCGCGAAGCGACAGGCCGAGGGTGCGGCCGCGGCCGTCCGCCACCTCGTCGGCCTCGGCCATCGCCGGATCGCACGGCTCGCCGGTCCTGCGGCGTGGAGCGAAGCGGTCAGCCGCGAGGCGGGCGCGGTCGCTGCCCTCGACGAGGCTGGTCTGGACACGACGGTGCGCTGGGAGGGGGATTGGACCGCTGCCACGGGGGCGGCACTCGGTGAGGTGATCGCGGCCGCGGCGCAGAAGCCCGACGGGCCGACGGCGATCGTGGCCGCCAACGACCAGATGGCGCTGGGCCTGATCTCGGGGCTCCGCGCGGCGGGTGTGGAGGTTCCCGGCAACGTGAGCGTGACCGGGTTCGACGACAATCCCGATGCGGCGTTCTATCTTCCCGCCCTCACCACCGTGCGTCTGGACGTCGCGGGCGAGGCGCGGCGTGCTGTCGCGGAGGTCCTGGGAGGGGTCGACGCGCCGGCACATCCGGCTGCTCCCACCCTCGTACCGCGGGCGTCGACCACCCAGCCCCCGGCGCCGACGCCGTAAGCGGATCAGGGTCGCGGGCTCTGTACCCGCACGAGTGTTACCGGTAACATGGCATGCCTGCGCTCTCGCGCATCCGCCACCGAGGGAGGAATCGTGCCCCGCACCGATGCTGCGACACCGTCTTTCGACCCAGACGTCCACGACGCCATCGAAACCGTCCGTGCTGACGTCGCCCGCCTCCACGGCGAACTCGTCCGGTACGGGCTCGTCGTCTGGACGGGTGGGAACGTCTCCGGCCGGGTGCCGGGCGCCGATCTCTTCGTCATCAAGCCGTCCGGTGTCTCGTACGACGACCTCGACGCGCAGAACATGATCCTGTGCGATCTCGAGGGCAACGTCGTGCCGGGGTCGTCGGGGAGCGAGCGAAGCCCGTCGAGCGACACCGCCGCGCACGCGTACGTGTATCGGAACATGCCGGAGGTCGGCGGTGTGGTCCACACCCACTCGACCTACGCCGTCGCGTGGGCCGCGCGCGGGGAGGAGATCCCGTGCGTCATCACCGGCATGGCCGACGAGTTCGGAGGTCCGATACCGGTCGGCCCGTTCGCCATCATCGGCGACGACTCGATCGGCCGCGGGATCGTCGAGACGCTTCGCGGGCATCGCTCCCGAGCGGTCCTGATGCGCAACCACGGCCCCTTCACCATCGGCGTCTCCGCCAAGGACGCGGTGAAGGCCGCCGTCATGGTCGAGGACGCCGCGCGGACGATCCACATCGCACGACAGGGTGGTCCCGTCATCCCGATCCCGCAGGACTCGATCGACCGGCTCTACGACCGATATCAGAACGTCTACGGCCAGAGCACCGACGAGCGCCGTGACGAGGATGCCCGATGAGCGCGGATGCCGTCACCGCCGGTCGGACGGCGCTCGGCATCGAGCTCGGCTCGACCCGGATCAAGGCGTGCCTCGTCGACGCCGACGATCCGACGCGGGTGCTCGCGGTCGGCTCGCACGCCTGGGTGAACCGCTTCGAGGGGCGCATCTGGACATACGCGCTCGACGACGTCTGGGAGGGCGTGCGCGGCGCCTACGCCGACCTGGCGGCGGATGTCGAGAGGCGGCACGGCGTCGCCCTCGAGACGGTGGGCGCCATCGGCATCTCAGCCATGATGCACGGCTACCTCGCCTTCGATGGCGAAGGCGAGCTGCTGACTCCGTTCCGCACGTGGCGCAACACCACGACCGGACCCGCCGCCGAAGCGCTCTCCGCGGCGTTCGGGCAGAACATCCCGCTCCGGTGGTCGGTCGCCCACCTCTACCAGGCGGTTCTGGACGGTGAACCCCACGTCCCCGAGATCCGCTCCCTCACGACCCTCGCGGGATACGTCCACGGGCAGCTGACGGGTGAGCGGGTGCTGGGCGTGGGAGACGCGTCCGGGATGTTCCCCATCGACCCCGCGACCCGCGACTACGACCTCGGACTCATCGCGATTTTCGACGAGATGGTCGCCGAGACGGCCCCGGGCCTTCGCATCGCCGAGCTCCTCCCGCGGGTCCTGAGAGCGGGTGAGCGCGCCGGCGCACTCACCGACGCCGGGGCGGCCCGGCTCGATCCCACCGGGCGGCTGCGTCCTGGCATCCCGTTCTGTCCTCCCGAAGGCGATGCCGGAACCGGGATGGTGGCGACGAACGCCGTCGCGCCGCGCACCGGGAATGTGAGCGCCGGCACGAGCATCTTCGCCATGGTCGTGCTCGAGGGCGCGCTCGCGGCCGCGCACCACGAGATCGACATCGTCACCACGCCCGCCGGCGACCCGGTGGCGATGGTGCACTGCAACAACGGCGCGAGCGAGCTCGCGGCGTGGGCGGGGATGTTCGGCGACTTCGCCGAGCGCGCCGGGACGCCGCTCTCCTCCGATGAGGTCTTCGAGAGCCTCCTCCGCGAGGCGGAGACCGGCGATCCCGACGCCGGCGGCCTGATCGCCTTCAACCACCTCTCCGGTGAGCCGATCGTCGGTCTCGACGAGGGGCGGCCGCTGTTCGTGCGGACGCCCGACAGCAGGTTCACGCTCGCGAACGCGATCCGCGCGCAGCTCTACGGCATGTTCGGCACGCTCGCTCTCGGAATGCGCGTGCTCTCGGACGAGGGTGTCGCGATCGACCGCATGTTCGCCCACGGCGGGGTGTTCCGCACCGCCGGAGTCGCCCAGCGGTTCCTCGCCGCCGCGATCGACACCCCCGTCGCCGTCGGCGAGACCGCGAGCGAAGGGGGCCCGTGGGGGATGGCGGTGCTCGCCGCCCAGCTCCTGCGCGCCGACGGAGCGACTCTCTCCGACTACCTCGGCAGGCACGTCTTCGCCGACGCGGAGACGGTGACCGTCGATCCCCGACCCGAGGATGTCGCCGGGTTCGCCCGATACCTCGGCCGATACGAGGCGGCGCTCGCCGTCGAGCGCGCCGCTGTCGCCGCCCTCTGACCACCCACCCGAAGGAACACCGTCATGCCGTCACTGTCCACCTCTCTCGACGCCTACGAAGTGTGGTTCGTCACCGGAAGTCAGACGCTTTACGGCGAGGAGACGCTCCGCCAGGTCGCCGAACAGTCGCAGGCGGTCGCCGGGGGGCTGGACGGCCTCCCCGTCCGTGTCGTCTGGAAGCCCGTGCTGAAAGACGCCGACGCGATCCGCCGGCTTGCGCTCGAGGTGAACGCGCGGGACGAGGTCGTCGGCATCATCGCCTGGATGCACACGTTCAGCCCGGCGAAGATGTGGATCGCGGGGCTCGACGCCCTGCAGAAGCCGCTGCTGCACCTGCACACCCAGGCGAACGTCGAGCTGCCCTGGGCGAACATCGACTTCGACTTCATGAACCTGAACCAGGCCGCCCACGGCGACCGCGAGTTCGGCTACATCCAGACCCGACTCGGCGTTGCACGCAAGACCGTCGTCGGGCACGTGTCGAACCCGGCCGTCCGTCAGCAGGTCGAGGACTGGCAGCGGGCCGCGGCGGGCTGGGCGGCCGTCCGCTCGCTGAAACTCGCGCGCTTCGGCGACAACATGCGCTACGTCGCCGTCACCGAAGGCGACAAGACCGAAGCCGAGGTGCGCTTCGGCGTGCAGGTCAACACGTGGGGCGTCAACGAGCTCGCCGAAGCTGTTGCCGACGCCTCGGCGGCCGACATCGACGCGCTCGTCGACGAGTACATGGCTGCCTACGATGTCGCCGCCGACCTGCTCCCGGGCGGCGACCGCCATCAGAGCCTCCGTGATGGCGCCGCGATCGAGGTCGGTCTCCGCTCCTTCCTCGAGGCGGGTGGCTTCGGCGCGTTCACCACCTCCTTCGAAGACCTGGGCGCGCTCACGCAGCTCCCCGGCCTCGCCGTGCAGCGGCTCATGGCCGAGGGCTACGGCTTCGGGGCAGAGGGAGATTGGAAGACCGCCATCCTCGTCCGGCTGGCGAATGTCATGGGCGCCGGACGGCCCGGTGGCGCGAGCCTGATGGAGGACTACACCTACGACCTCGTCCCGGGGTCCGAACGCATCCTCGGTGCGCACATGCTCGAGGTCGCACCGTCGCTGACCACACAGAGGCCGCGCCTTGAGGTGCATCCCCTGGGGATCGGCGGCAAGGCCGATCCCGTCCGGCTCGTGTTCACCGCCGACCCGGGACCAGCCCTTGTCGTCGCGATGAGCGACATGCGGGATCGGTTCCGCCTGGTTGCCAACGTCGTGGAGAACGTCGGTGCCCCAGACCTTCCGCGGCTGCCCGTCGGCCGCGCGGTGTGGAAGCCGGCTCCCGACTTCGCCACCTCGGCGGCCTGCTGGCTTGCGGCGGGCGCCGCGCACCATACTGTGATGACGACGGCTGTGGGCGTGGAGGTCTTCCGCGACTTCGCTGAGATCGCCCGCACCGAGCTCGTCGTGATCGACGAGCACACCACCGTCCGCGACTTCCAGCGGGAGCTCCGGTGGAACCAGGCCTACTACCGACTCGCGCAGGGAATCTGACTTCTATGGCATCGCACCCCGTTTCCGGCACGCAGCACTCCCTTCGCGCGGGCGATTACGAGGCGTGCATCGCCAGCGTCGGCGCGACCCTGCGGTGCCTGACCTTCCAGGGCCGCGACCTCGTCGTCCCCTTCGGCGCCGACGAGGTGCGTCCCTCCTACCGCGGGGCGACGCTCGCACCCTGGCCGAACCGCGTCGTCGACGGCATCTTCACCTTCCGTGGCGTCGAGCGCCGGGTCGCGCTGACCGAGCCCGCGCGAGGGCACGCCCTGCACGGCCTGGCGTCGTGGCTCGACTTCGAGGCGATCGACAAGGGGCCGAGCCACGTCACCCTGGCGGCGACCGTTGTCGCGCAGACCGGCTACCCGTGGGAGCTGGGGATGGAGACGACCTTCCAGCTCTCCGCCGACGGTCTCACCCAGACCGTTCGCGTGCACAACCACAGTGACGAGCCGGCGCCGTGGGGCACGGGCCCCCACCCCTACCTCGTCGCCGGCCCGGGCCTCGTCGACGAGTGGACCCTCGAGCTCCCCGCCGACGAGGTCCTCACTGTCACCCACGACCGGCTGATCCCGATCTCGCTCGAACCGGTCGAGACCGCCGACGGCGAGCGGTTCGACTTCCGTCGTGCGCGGCGGATCGGCCAGATCGAGATCGATCACGCCTACACCGGCTTCGCCCGCGACGACGACGGCTTCGCCACGGTCCGGGTGACCTCGGCCGACGGCACCGGGGTTGCGATGACGTGGGACACCGCCTGTCCGTGGGCGCAGATCCACACCGCCGACAAGCCCGACAGGGCGGTCTCGCGCCTGGGGCTCGCCGTCGAACCGATGACGTGCGCCCCCGACGCGTTCAACGCCGACCGCTACGACTTCGACGCCGGTCTCATCGAGCTGGCGCCGGGGGCGTCATCCGAAGCATCCTGGCGGATCTTCGCGCTCGCCTGAGCGCGCGTCGGCCGCGAGCCATCAATGACCGTGGCCCCTAGGGGCGGGCACGGTGACGGTTCCGCCGGAGTCTGCGCTGATCCTTGCGACCTCTGACGCAGCGAGCGCCGGTGTGGTGATCCCCGCGACGAGCACCGCCGCGACGATGATGCCGAGGATTCCGGCGTTGCGTCGCGGCCGAGAGGGCCGGCGTGCGGCGATCGAGGTCCACACGGCGACAGCCGTCAGAAGAAGTGCCGTCGCTGCGACGGACAGCACGCTGTTGCCCACGGGATCGAGGATGAATGCCGCAGTGAGGGCGCCCAGTGCCGTCAGGGCAGCGGCGCCCACACCCCGCTGCATGATCAGCCGACCTCGCACGAGCGAGATCCCGCCCCAGGCGAGGGCGCCCAAGCCGGCAACGGCCAACGCCAACCCCAGCGCGCGGCTGCCGACGTCTCCCGTGTCTGCGGTCAGGGCGCCGGCGCCGAGTGCGATCAGCAGCAGCCCGGCTCCCCAGGCTGCGATCGCAGGCCCCGCCGGAATGAGCGCTCCGACGGAGCCCGTCGTCGTCACGCTCAGACGGTGCGGCCGGCGGTCGTGGCCCGGACGCTCCGGTCGGCGGCGAGGCCCACGCCCAGCAGGATGATCGCGCTGGCCAGGTGCAGGAAGTGGTCGGGGGTGTTCAGCGCAAGGATGTTGGCCGGCGTGTCGACCAGGAAGAACCCGACGATTCCGAGGAGCAGATACGCCGCGCCCACGACGATGTTGACGGCCTTGGCGGCGCGCACCGAGGCCAGGCCGCCGATGAGCAGGGCTGCGCCGATCAGCAGGTGCGCGACGTTGTGCAGAGGGTTGACCTCGAAGATGCCGAGTAGCAGGTTGCCGTCGGTGGCGAGGAAGTCCACGCCTCCGGTGACGAAGAACCCGAGCAGGCCGACGAGGAGGTAGACGATACCGAAGATCGTCGCGACGAGGCGGTTGGGTGACGACGCGAGACGGTGAGAAGTGGCGGTGCGGTGGTCGGGTGAGGAAGTCATCGGGTCTCCTGGCTGTGGATGAACGGTTCGGTGGTGATGTCGAGCGCCCGACGCTAGCGGCGGTTGCGGCGCTCGCGGAGGGGCCTTGCAAGGGTGATCCGCCCTTTGCTATGCATCTCGGCCCGCCCACGAGCGCGGCCATCCGACCGGTAGCCTGGAGCGAGGGGGGTGACGATGGGTAAGACCGCCGAAGCCATCGGCGAGGGGGTCTCGATCGCCGCCGCTGCCGCCCGCCTCACCGTACGCAATCGCATCCTCGTCGAGACGATCGCCAACGGCGAGACGTTCCACTACGAACCGTTCGAGCGGTTCGCCCGGACGACGCTGCTCGCCCTGGCCGACGAACAGGCCGCCGCAGCCGATCTCGCCCGGCGCCAGCGCAAGAAGGCCTGGGGGAAGTTCTCTGACCCCGACGGCACACACGATTACCGCGACCGTGACACCCGCAACCTCCGCCGACGCCGTCGGCAGTACGAGGGGGTGGCGAAGCGTCTGCGCGAGATGGCGAATGATGCGGAGGCGGTGCGCGATCTCGTCGAGAATGCGCGGGATGCCGCGTGGGGCGACGTCGAATCGAACCTGCAGCGCCGGTTGCGGGTCGAGGCGATGCGTCCCGACCTCGACCCCGATTACGCGACGATGCGGGGAGCGCGGATGCAGGCGCTGCGTCTGGTCGACCTCCCACGCCTGTCGGCGCATCGGCGGGCGCGCGAGCGGAAGGACGACCCGTCGTGATCCGGCCGTCGCTCGATTCGCGGCGCCGCCCCCGGTGGGGTATTCTCATGTGGTGCTCGCGCGCCGGATCCGGCTGTGAGCGCGGGCGCCCGTAGCTCAATGGATAGAGCATCTGACTACGGATCAGAAGGTTAGGGGTTCGAGTCCCTTCGGGCGCGCACTGTGTTGAGACAGTAAGGAAAAGGTCCCCATCGGGGGCCTTTTTCTGTTCCGTGCTCGCGGGCCGGGGGCGGGTCAGTGCTGGGCGGAGGCAGCCGTCCGCCCCTCAGCGAAACGAGCGCGCGCCCGATCGTGGCGGCCCGCGACCGGTACAGGAGAGGTGGCGGCGGCCAGTCCCATCGGTCTCGTCGAGACGTACATGCTCTCTGCGCGTTCGACGAGGAACGTCTCGTGCCAGATGCCGACGGCCTCCGGCGCTTTCCGGGCGCGCTGGTTGAAGGCCGTCCACGCAGGCCGGTGCAGGTGGTCCATCGATGATGCATAGGCGTAGAGCTTCTCGATCGACGACCAGTACTGCACGACGTACGGCCCTCCTGCCCCGATGAGCAGCTGCGAGCCGAGCATGCCCGACTCCTCCTCGGCCATCTGCTCTCGGAGCATCCGCGGCATGGCGAAGAACACCGGCAGCCACTGGTCGAACCGCCACCAGCGGTTGATCTGCATCCCGATGTGGAAGACCACGAGCTCTCCCTCGTGGTGATGCGTCATCCGTCCTGCGACGACTCTGCTCATGGTGCGATCCTCTCGATAGTGACGCTATCCAGTATGGATAGTCGTACTATCTAATGCAAGGGGGGATATGCGCATCTCTGAGCTCGCGGCCACGACGGATGTCGCTGTGCCGACCATCAAGTACTACCTGCGTGAGGGGCTGCTCCCCGAGGGGGTCCGGACGGCGGCCACGCAGGCGGAGTACGGTCCTCGGCACATCGAACGACTGCGCGTGATCCGCGCTCTGGTCGCCGCCGGAGTGAGCGTCGCCGAGATCCGCAAAGTGGTCACGGCCCTCGACGCGCCCCCGGCGGGTGCCTACGACCTGCTCGGCGTCGCCCACGCAGCGGTCACGCCCGCCGCACCCGACGACATCGACACCGGCTCCGCCGAGGCGCTGTACGAGCGGCTCGGCGGGAGACCCGGCACCTGTGAGCCCCGACTCCTCGGTGGTCTCGCCGTGGCGCTGGCGACCGTCGAGCAAGCCGGCTTCACCGTGCCATCCGATGTCATGGACGAGTACGTCGCGTCAGCGCGTCGGATCGCCGAGGCGGAGATCGCGGGAATCCCTGGCGATTCGCTCGAGAGCGCGGTTCGTTACGTCGTCCTCGGTACCGTCCTCACCGAACCCCTGCAGCTTGCTCTCCGCCGCGCCGCGCAGCAGATCGTGTCGTCGGACCGGTTCTCCGGCGGCGTCTGAGTCTCGCGGCTGCTCAGGCGATGTCGGAGTCGGGGAACCCGGTCGACTCGCGGCGCACCACCCGGAAATCGGGCTTATAGGTCTCGGGGGGCCGCCGCTCGATCTTCTCCGTGATGCGCTCGATGAGCCGGTCCACCGCGATCACGGCGATCTCTTCCCGACCCGTGTCGATGGTCGACATCGACGGGATGGAGTACTGGCTCTCGTCGATGTTGTCGAAGCCGATGACCGCGATGTCGTCGGGTACGCGCAGCCCCTGTTCGCCGAGCGCCCGCAGGACGCCGAGCCCGAGGGTGTCGGTGAGGGCGAAGACGGCGTCGAAGTCCACCCCGTCCGCAAGGAGGCGGTGCGTGGCTGCGGCGCCGCCCGCCCGATTCCAGTCCGACATCACGGCCGGCCGCACGAGGGCGGGATCGAAGGGAATACCCGCCTGCTCGAGGGCGCGCTGATACCCGCGCAGCCGCAGATTCGCTGAATTGGCCTCATCGTCCCGATAGCGCGGGTCGGCACCGATGAGCGCGATCCGACGTCTGCCGATCTCGATGAGATGATCGGTGGCCGCCTGGGCGGATGACATGTTGTGCATGGTCACGTGGTCGGTCGGTCCACCGAAGATCCGTTCCCCGAGAAGCACGAGGGGGCCGTCCACCGCGAGGAGCTCGGCGTCCTCCTGGCCGAGGCTGACGGGGCTGAAGAGCAGTCCATCGAGGAAACGCGGACGACGGCGCGAGACGGCGCCTATCTCGGCATCCCGCCGCCCGCCGGTCTGCTCGACCATGACTCCGAGCCCGCGCTTCTCGGCGGCGCGGATCACCGCGTCGGCCAGCTCGGCGAAGTAGCTCTCCCGCAGCGACGGGACGGCGAGCCCGATGACCCCGGTGCGTCCGGACCGCAGCCCACGGGCCGAGAGGTTGGGGCGGTAGTCGAGCTGCGTGATCGCATCATTGACCCGGTCGCGTGTTCCGGGCCGCACGTGCGGGTGGTCGTTGATGACGTTGGACACCGTCTTGATCGACACGCCGGCGACGCGGGCGACGTCGTGCAATGTGGGACTCACCGGATCAGCCTCCCGTCATCCCCGTCTTCCCCGTCATCTTGACATGCCGAGCGCGGTCGATCATCGTATGAGCGAAGGCATTACAACGTTGTACACCAGGAGAAGAATGCCCCGCGCACATCTCACCATCGACCCGCACTTCACCGTCGGGCCCATCGACCGGCGTCTGTTCGGGTCCTTCGTCGAGCACCTCGGACGGTGCGTCTACGACGGCATCTACGAGCCGGGTCACCCCTCGGCTGACGACGAGGGTTTCCGCGCCGATGTCATCGACCTGGTGCGAGAACTCGGGGTGTCCACGATCCGCTATCCCGGCGGCAACTTCGTCTCGGGCTACCGGTGGGAGGACGGTGTGGGACCGCGGGAGGAGCGGCCGCGCCGTCTGGACCTGGCGTGGCACTCGACCGAGACGAACGAGATCGGCCTCGACGAGTTCGCGTCATGTATGAAGAAGGTCGACGGTGAGCTGATGTACGCGGTGAATCTCGGCACACGCGGGGTGCTCGAGGCTCTCGACGTTCTCGAGTACGCCAACATCCGCTCCGGTACCCGGCTCTCGGATCAGCGCGCCGCCAACGGGCATCCTGAACCCCACGACATCCGCATGTGGTGCCTGGGGAACGAGATGGACGGGCCGTGGCAGCTCGGCTACAGCACCGCGGAGAACTACGCGCGGCTCGCCGCGACGACCGCGCGCGCGATGCGTCAGATCGACCCCGATCTCGAGCTCGTCGTCTGCGGCAGCTCGGGTGCAGGGATGCCGACGTTCGGCGAGTGGGAGCGAGTGGTCCTCGAGCACACGTACGACAACGTCGACTACATCTCCTGCCACGCGTACTACGAACCCGAGGGAGACGACCTCGCGAGCTTCCTCGCGTCGGGCGTCGACATGGACCGCTTCATCGACGCGGTCGTGGCCACCGCCGACCACGTCAAAGCGATCCGGCGCAGCGAGAAGACGATCAACATCTCCTTCGATGAGTGGAACGTCTGGTATCAGTCCCGCTACAACGAGGTCGACAAGATCACGGATGTCGCGGACTGGCCGGTCGCACCGAGGCTGCTCGAAGATCGATACACCGTGCTCGACGCGGTCGTCTTCGGGAGCCTCATGATCTCGCTCATCCGGCACGCCGACCGAGTGACCTCGGCCAGCCTCGCGCAGCTGGTGAATGTCATCGCACCGATCATGACCGAGCCCGGCGGTCCGGCTTGGCGGCAGACGACGTTCTATCCCTTCTCGCTCACCGCGCAGCTCGCCCGCGGCGTGGCCCTGGAGCTCAAGCTCGACAGCCCCACCTACACGACGGTGAAGTTCGGCGAGGTCCCGGTCGTCGACGCCGTCGCGACGATCGACCCTGACAGCGGCGCCGTCACGGTCTTCGCCGTCAACCGCAGCCTCACGGACGACGTCACCCTCGACATCGACTCCGCCGCGCTCGCAGGTTCCGTGTCGTCCGCGACGGCGACGTCGATCTTCGACGACGACATCCATGCAGCGAACACGCTCGAGCAGCCCGACCGGGTGAGGCCGAAGACCAACGATTCGGTGACGCTCGGCGATGGGGCGATCGCCGTCACCCTGCCGCCCTGCTCGTGGACGGTCCTCACCACCGAGTGAGACGGTCGCGCATCGTTCGCTCACGGCGAACACTCCGCTCCTTAGCACTCGGCACCCGAGAGTGCTAATCTGGACGTACTTGAGTCAAGGAGGCTCAAGTTACGGATTTTCGTTCAGTGAAGGAGACCGAACATGGCAACGTATGACCCGTTCCGTGACCTCGACCGTCTCGCGACGAGCTTCTTCGACGCCCGTCGCGGCCCGCGCCGTATGCCGATGGACCTCTACCGCGACGGCGACCACTACGTGCTGACCGCTGACCTGCCCGGTATCGACCCCGGTTCGGTCGACATCGACGTGGACGGCCAGCTGCTGACCATCCGAGCTGAGCGGACGCTCAGTGCCGGTGACGGCGTGAAGTGGATCACCCGCGAACGCGAGGCCGCCAGCTTCGTGCGGCAGCTGAACCTCGGCCAGGGCATCGACACCGACCGCATCTCGGCGAGCTACAGCAACGGCGTGCTCAGCGTCACCATCCCGGTGAGCGAGAAGGCCAAGCCGCGCAAGATCGAGGTCGCCACCGAGAGCGGTGCGCAGGTCCTGCAGGCGCACGAAAGCGGTTCCGCTTCGAGCGCGGCGGATCACCCGCAGCCGGTCGAGCAGTAACGCGCTCCCGCAGAGAGAACACCTCGCGATGCCCCCGTCGGGTCCTCACCCGGCGGGGGTGTCGTGCGTGCGGAGCTTGGTGGTCAGCTCCCGAAGCTGAGCGAGCTCGGCCTCACTCAGCGCGGACATCCGCTCCGCGATGTGAGCGGCATGCACGCGTGCCACGTCGCGGAAGGCGCGGGCGCCGGCGTCCGTCGCGCGGACGAGCGATCCTCGTCCGTCGTCGGGGTCGGGGCACTTCGTGACGAACCCGCGCGCGACCATCCGATCGACCAGGCGCGACACCGAGGGCTGACTGACCAGCATCAAGCGGGTGATGTCACGCAGTCGCGCCGTCATGTCGGGCGCCCGCGTCACCGTCAGAAGCACATCGTACTCGCCCTGTTGCAGCGGCGCGTCGGTGAAGTCGCGGCCGAGGTCGGCGAACAGCTCGTGCTGCGCACGAAAGAGGCTCTCCCACGCCTCGACGGCAAGGCGACGATCGTTCACGGCAACAGGGTATCCGGTGGCGGCGCCGCCGCCATCTAGGCTGAGCGCATGCCGCGAACGCGTCGGATCACCGCCTCGGTGCTGACGGTCCTCCTGGGGGTCGCCGGTCTCGTCGGTCTGGCGGTATCCGCACACCCCGCCTCCGCCTCGGGCAACGTCGACGACTTCGTCTTCGAGCGGATGGACGCCGAGTACACCCTTGGTCGCGAAGAGGACGGCACGAGCACCCTGCGCGTCGTGGAGAGCTTCGTCGCGGTATTCCCCGAGAACCAGAACCGGGGTCTCCGCCGCGAGATCCCCGCTGACTACAACGGCCAGCCCACTTTCCCCGAAGTCGTCTCGGTCACCGACGAGGCCGGAGACCCTCGGCCGAGCGAGGTGGAGACCGACGGCGGATGGATGACGATCACCTCCCGCGCCGACGACTACCTCT
This sequence comes from Microbacterium sp. AK009, assembly GCF_013410955.1. Lineage (GTDB taxonomy): Bacteria > Actinomycetota > Actinomycetes > Actinomycetales > Microbacteriaceae > Microbacterium. Next base: position 498,400 of record NZ_JACCCG010000003.1, read on the forward strand.
CGGGGCGTCAGACCTTCGTCTTCACCTACACGCTGCGAAACGTCACCGACTCCTTCGCCGACACCAGCGACGAGTTCTACTGGGACGTCAACGGCAACGGGTGGCGTCAGCCGTTCGGCGAGGTGACGGCGACCCTGATCATCCCGCCCGACGTGGCCGACGCGCTCACCGGCCGGCAGGCCTGCTACGTCGGCGGCTTCGGAGACGCCACCACCTGCCCGATCGAGGTGACCGCCGAGGGCGACGGCGCCGTCGTGTCAGCGGGCGCCCGCAACCTCGCACCGACCGAGACGCTCACGATCGCGGTGGGTTTCGACACGGGCACCTTCGCCCGATTCGATGACTCGTATCTCGCGTCGGGGTGGGGGTGGGCGCAGGGAGCGGCCGGTGTCGCGGGCCTCGGCGTCCTCGTCGGCGCCGTCGTGGTCAACCGCCGGTTCCTGCGGAACGACCCCGGGCGACCGACGATCATCGCCGAGTACACCCCGCCTCCCGGCATCGACGCCCTGGAGAGCGCGCTGCTGCTGGGCAAGACGGCGAAGGCGATCCCGGCCGAGGTCCTCGAGCAGGCGGTGGTCGGCAGCATCCGGATCCTCGAGGGCGAGAAGCGGTGGTTCGGCAGCGCCAGACTGCAGGCGGAGCTGGTCGACGCCAGCCGCGCCGACCGCGATGGACGGATGCTCCTGGAGGGCCTCTTCGACGAGGACCTGCGCCCGGGCGAGATCTACGAGTTCGGCGGCAACGACACCCATTTCTCCCGCACGGCACAGAAGATCCTCGCCGCGGGGCGCAAGGAGCTCAAGACCCGGGGGCTGTACCGCACCGTTCCGGCGCGGGTGAGGGCGTGGCCGATCGCCGTCGCCATCCTGATCGGCGTGATGATCGTCCTCTTCGGCGCCTTCGCCCTGGCCGGATCGGTCGATCCCCTTCTTCCGATCCTCGTCATCGTCCTCGGTGCGGGTCTCACGATCGTGACGGTCGCCGTCCTCTCGACGCGTCCACTGAGCGCGGCGGGCGCCGAAGTGCGCGACCACCTCCAGGGCCTGAAGATCTTCATCGAGTGGGCCGAGGCCGATCGGATCCGAATGCTGCAGACGCCGACCGGGGCTGAACGACGCCCGATTCACACCGACGACCCCCGCGAGATGCTCCACCTCTACGAGCGCCTGCTTCCGTACGCGGTGGTCTTCGGCCAGGAGAAGCAGTGGGCCGAACACCTCGCCATCTACTACGGCGACGACACCCCGGGCTGGTACATCGGTACAACCGGGTTCAACGCTGCGGCGTTCTCGGCAGGCATCAGCAGCCTCTCCGCCACGGCGGCGGCCTCGTCGAGCTCCGGCGGCTCGAGCGGGGGCGGCTCCGCCGGCGGCGGTGGCGGCGGAGGGGGAGGCGGCGGCGTCTGATCCGCGCCGGCGCGGGGCCTACCCGATCGTGTGGCAAAGCGGAACCCCTCTCGCTTCTCATCCGGGGCGGGCACGGTGGAGTCATGGTCGTCATCGGATTCCACGCCTCGCACGAACAGATTCCGCCGAGCGCGCTGCTGCGCGCTGTCCAGGGCGCCGAAGCCGCGGGCTTCGACGCCGCCATGTGCTCCGACCACCTGTCGCCGTGGGGCGTCCGGCAAGGCGAGTCGGGATATGCCTGGTCGTGGCTGGCTGCAGCTCTCGCGACCACGCGGCTGTCGTTCGGCGTGGTGACCGCACCCGGACAGCGGTACCACCCGGTGGTGCACGCGCAGGCGATCGCGACGCTCGGCGAGATGTTCCCGGGCCGATTCTGGGCGGCGCTCGGGAGCGGCGAGGCGATGAACGAGCACGTCACCGGCGACGAATGGCCCCACAAGGACATCCGCAACGCCCGTCTGCTCGAAAGCGCCACCGTGATGCGGCGCCTGCTCGCCGGTGAGGAGGTGAGCCACGACGGGCTCATCCGCGTCGACCGTGCGCGGGTGTGGTCGAGGCCTGAGGTTCCACCGCCCTTCTTCGCGGCGGCGGTGAGCACGCAGACTGCCCGGTGGGCGGGGTCGTGGGCCGACGGCTTCGCGACGGTCGCGCAGGCCCCCGACGTTCTGCGCGACGTGATCGACGCCTACCGCGAGGGCGGCGGGGCAGGACCGCTCGTCCTGCAGGTGCACGTCAGCTTCGCCGAGACCGACGCGGAGGCGATCGCCCTGGCGAAGGACCAGTGGCCGAACGGGCTGGTGTCGCCGCCCGAGGCGTGGGATCTCGAGCAGCCGGAGGACTTCGACCGGGCCGTCGGTGAACCCGACGAGGCGGAACTGCGAAAGGCGGTGCTGGTCGATCATGATCCCGCGGCGCTCGCCGAGCGCATCGCCGAGCTGGTCGACATCGGGTTCGACCGGGTCTACCTCCATCACGTCGGGCGCGACCAGGCCGACTTCCTCGCGGCGTCCGAGCGCAGCATCCTTCCCCGCCTCCGGGAGCTCGTATGAGGATCACCGACACCAGCGATCTGTGGTGGAAGAGCGCGGTCATCTACTGCCTCGACGTGGAGACCTACTTCGACTCCGACGGCGACGGCATCGGCGATCTGCAGGGACTCGCCGCACGCATCGACTATCTCGCGCAACTCGGCGTGACCTGCCTGTGGCTGATGCCCATCTACCCGACTCCCGACCTCGACGACGGCTACGACGTCGCCGACTTCTACGGGATCGATCCGCGGCTCGGGTCGTTCGGCGACTTCGTCGAGGTCGTCCGCACGGCACGCGACCGCGGGATGCGGGTCATCATCGATCTGGTCATCAACCACACCTCGGATCGCCATCCCTGGTTCCTCGCCGCGAAGCGGAGCAAGAGCTCGCCGTTCCGAGACTTCTACATCTGGCGGAGCGACCCACCGCCGAAGGATCAGAAGAACCCCGTCTTCCCCGGCGAGGCCGACGGCATCTGGAACTACGAGGAGAAGACCGAGGAGTGGTATCTCCACAGCTTCTACCCGCACCAGCCCGACCTGAACATCGCAAACCCGAAGGTGCGCGACGAGATCGCGAAGACCGTCGGGTTCTGGCTGCAACTGGGCGTGTCGGGGTTCCGGGTCGACGCCGTGCCGTCGCTGCTCGAGATCCCCGAGATGGCGGACCCCCATCAGTACCTCCGGAATGTTCGCCAGTTCCTGCAGCGGCGTTCGAGCGAGGCCGTGCTCCTGGGCGAAGTGAACCTGCCCTACGACGAGCAGGTCGTGTACTTCGGCGGAGAGGACGGCGACGAGCTCACGATGCAGTTCGACTTCGTCGCGATGCAGCGGCTCTACCTCTCGCTGGTGCGCCACGATCCTGCCCCCCTCATCGAGGCCCTGCAATCGCGGCCCGACCTGCCGGTCGAGGCGCAGTTCGCGAACTTCGTGCGGAACCATGACGAGCTGACCCTCGATCAGCTGAGCGAGGATGAGCGCCAGGAGGTTTTCGAGGCGCTCGCACCCGACGAGAGTCAGCGGATCTACGGACGGGGGATCGTGCGGCGGCTGCCGACGATGCTCGGCGGTGATCCCCGTCGCATCCGCATGGCCTACAGCCTGCTGTTCACCCTCCCCGGCACCCCGGTGCTCTTCTACGGGGAGGAGATCGGCATGGGCGAGAATGCGGAGGACAAGAGTCGCGAGGCCGTGCGGACTCCGATGCAGTGGTCGGGGGAGCGGAACGGGGGATTCTCGGATGCTGCGCCCTCGCGTCTTCCCGCGGCGGTGCCGGGCGACGGCTATGCGCCGACGCACGTGAATGTCGCCGATCAGATCGAGGATCGCGATTCGCTACTGCACTTCGTGCGCGACCTCATCGCGCGCTACCGCATCTCGCCGGAACTCGGCTGGGGCTCGCTCGAGGTGATCGACCACGGCGTGGCGGCGGTGATGGTGCACAAGCTCGCCGCCGATGTCGGGGCGATGGTGGCCGTGCACAACTTCGCCGATGTGCCGGCGTCGATCTCGTTCGCCCTACCGGACGAGCCGGAGGGAACCCAGCTGGTCGACCTCCTGGCGGCCGACCGGATGCCGCTGGATGAGAAGGGTCGCATCGAGATGGAGATCGCGCCGTACGGGTTCCGCTGGCTGCGCGTCTCGCGGCCGGGCGACGGACGGGTCTCCTGAGGAGATCCCGGGAACCCGGCGGCGCGATCGAGATCGGCGGGTTGCGCGGTTAGCGTGGCGTGGTGAGAACCGCACGCCGGCGCCGGTCGCGACTGATCTGGACGGTGGCCGCCCTCCCCATCGCCGGGCTCGCGGTGGTGCTGCCGCACGTCGACATGCTCGCCGGAGGGCTCATCCCGGTCGCCCAGGCACTCGTCCCCGTGGGCGCTGTCGCTCTTGTCGTCCTCGCCGCGGTCTCGCTGTTCTTCCGGGCCTGGGCGGCGGCGGCCATCCTCGTGATCGGCGGTGTGCTGGCGGGGCTCCCCGCCCTGACTCCGCTGCGCGCCGGGTCGGAGTGCGCGCCGGAGGCGACGGCCACGGTCGTCGCCTTCAACGCGAAGTTCGCGGGTGCCGACCCCGCCCTGCTCGCGGAGCGCATCGCCGAGGCCGACGCTGACATCGTCGCCCTGGTCGAGACGGACGAGGCGCACATCGCCGCTGTTCTGGGCGAGCGCGGGCTGGCAGCCGCTCTGCCGCATCGCACGCGAGAGACCACGGAAGGCGGCGTGAGAGGCAGCGTCATCCTTTCCGCTTTCCCGTTGCAGGACGAACAGGACATCGACGGGAGCGTCTTCGACCAGGTCTCCGCGGTCGCGACGCTCCCCGGAGGTGACGAGGTCCGGGTGGCGGCAGTGCACCCGCCGCCACCGGTGGGGCAGCCGGTCGACTGGCGGACGGCGCTCGGCGAGCTCGATCGATGGATTCGTCAGACACCCGATGAGCGGCTCATCGTCGCAGGTGATCTGAACGCATCGTATGCGCATCCGGGATTCCGGCAGCTGGCTACACCGCTGCGGAGCGCGGCCGAGGCGGCCGGACCGATTCCGTGGCCGACCTGGCCGCAGGAGCGGCCGGTGCCGGCGTTCACGGCGATCGATCACGTCCTCGCGCGCGGCGCGGTGCCGACCGGGTGGGACAGCTTCTCCATCCCGGGGAGCGACCATCGCGGGGTGATCGGAAGCTGGGCGTTCTGCACGTGAGAAGCCACGCAAGAAAGGGCCGGTCGGAGAGGCTCCCGACCGGCCCTTGTCCCTTGCACCAAGAGTGTCCTGCAATCACATGTCGGTAGCTGCCACAGCAAAACAACTACCGTGCGAGCACTCTATAACGACGAGGTAACGAAAGGGAAGGGCTCGGCGTTACCTTTTCGTGATTGTCAGGCGATGCTTAACCGCTGACGCGCGGGGGACAGAGTAAGGGCCGGTCGGTGAGGCTCCCGACCGGCCCTTGTCCCTTGCACCAAGAGTGTCCTGCAATCACATGTCGGTAGCTGCCACAGCAAAACAACTACCGTGCGAGCACTCTATAACGGCGAGGTAACGAAAGGGAAGGGCTTGCCGTTACCTTTTCGTGATCGCTTCGCCCACGGCTTCAGGACAGCACGTCCTTCGTCGCGAACCGCGCCACCGCGGAGGCCCCGAACACCGCCACATATCCCGCCTGCAGAAGGGCGTTGGCCGCGAACGAGTCCCAGATGATCGGTGCCCGCAACAGGTCGCCGAAGTCGAGCCATCGATCGGTGAAGAGCCAGGGATGCAGGGCGTCGAGCTGAGGGATCGCGCCGACGATCTGCGCGGCGACAGCGAGGATCGCCGTCGCGGCCATCGCGCCGATCGGCACCGTGGTCAACGTGGAGAGGAAGAGTCCGATCGCCGACAGGCCGATGAGGGAAATGGAGGCGTACGCGGCGATCGCAAGAAGTCGCAGCAGCCCCTCGGCCAGGGATACCTGGGCCCCCGAGAGCAGTGTGACCGGACCGATCGGGAACAGGACCGCGCCGACGATCGATCCGACGATCACCACGGTGAGGGTGGCAGCGACGCAGAAGACGACGGCGCTGAGGTACTTCACCAGCAGCAGTCGGATGCGGCCTGCCGGCGCGATCAAGAGATAGCGCAGCGTCCCATGGCTCGCCTCGCCGGCGATCGCGTCCCCCGCCGTGACGCTGACGGTCAGCGGGAGGAAGAGCGGGATGGCCACGGTGAGCGCGGCGAGCCCGACGAAGAGCCCGTTGCCGGTGATCTGATCCAGGAATGCCGGGCCGCGGCCGGGGTCCGAGCCGCCGAAGAACCGGATGGCGACGCCGAGCAGGAGGGGGATGAGAGCCAGCGCTCCGAGCATCGCCCATGTCCGCCACCGTCGGAACTGGATCGACAATTCGTTGCCGAGCAATCGCATCGTGCCCCACCCGCCGGGCGTCGACGAACGTTCGCCCACCGCCTCAGGCGACGACATCGAAGCCCTCGCCGGTGAGCTCCACGAAGCGCTGCTCGAGACTCTCGGTCACAACGGCGAATCCGCGCACCCGCACACCGGCTCCGACGAGAGCCGCCACGATCGCTTCGGGTGAGGCGCCTTCGGGCGGAAAGCCTGTCACAGTGTCACGGTCAGCCGTGGCATCCCGAGCATCCATCTCCACGCCCAGCGAGGCGAGCACGTTCCGCGCGGACTCGACGTCGGGGGTGCGCACCTGCACCCGGGGCCGCGCACCCGAGCGGCGGAAGTCGTCGAGCGTTCCCTGCGCCACGAGGCGACCACCGCTCATCACTCCGACGTGGGTGCACAGCTGCTCCACTTCGGCGAGCAGGTGGCTGGACACGAACACGGTCGTCCCGTCGGCGGCGAACGAGCGGATGAGCGCCCGCACTTCGCGGGTTCCCTGCGGGTCGAGACCGTTGGTCGGTTCGTCCAGCACGAGCAGGTCACGGGGCATGAGGAGAGCGCTCGCGAGTCCCAGGCGCTGCTTCATGCCGAGCGAGTACGCGTGGGCCTTCTTCTTGGCCGCGTGGCTGAGGCCGACGCGGTCGAGCGCGGTGGCGACCCGCTGCCGGCGGGTGCGACCGGACGAGTGCCGGTCGGCGGCATCGAAGCGGAGGAGGTTCTGCTCGCCGGTCAGGAAGGGTGAGAACGCGGGGCCCTCGACGAGAGCGCCTACCCGGGGGAGGACGGTGTCGAGTGAGCGCGGCATCGCCTCACCGAGCACTGTGGCCTGACCACCGCTCGGGCGGATGAGCCCGAGCAGCATCCGGATGGTCGTCGTCTTCCCCGATCCGTTCGGCCCGAGGAACCCGAAGACCGAGCCGCGCGGAACCGTCACGTCGATGCCGTCGACCGCGGTCTGGGCGCCGAATCGCTTGGTGAGACCGCGGGTCTGGATCGCCGGCTCTGTGGCGTGATCGCCGTCAGGGTGAGTCGTCACCGGCGGGCGTCAGCGTCCGGCGACGTCGACCAGGCGCTGCGTCGGTACGGCGCCGGCGAGGATCCGTCCGTCGTCGGTGACCATCACGCTCACCAGCGAGGTCTGCAGCACGCGGCCGCCGTCCACGGCGGTGGTGACGCCGTCGAGCATCGCCTGCTGTTCGGCATCCAGTTCCGGTTTCGGGAGTTCGATGACGGCGGACCAGCCTTCACCGATGACGGTCGGAGCCGCGGCCTCCCGCGTCGAGGGACCGACCCGCTCGTCTTTCGACGGGAGGGGCACGTCCTTCTCGGTCACCGCGACGTCGGCGCCGGGCTCGAAGGAGAAGACGCTCGCGTCGGGAGCCGAGAAGTCGACCTGCGTGAACGCGATCTGGAAGGCGGGCTCGGTGGCGCCGCGCGCGGTCACCGAGGCCGCGAGGGCGACTCCGGTCTCGCCGTCGACGGCGAACCGCACGTCGCCGACCAGGGTGTCGTCGGTGCGGGGAGACAGGATGAGCTCGTACGCCTCGCGTCCGGCGATCCGCGCGTCGGTCCCCACGGTCACCTCCGTGCTCTCGTCGAGACGCGCGAGGGCCTGATCGAGCATCTCGTCAGGGGTCGGCAGCGCGTCGTCGGGTTCGGCCGGTGCGACATCCTCCCCGTAGGCGTCGCGGAGGTCGTCTTCGTCCGGCAGAACCAGCTTGGTCGCCGACTGGCTCTCGCTGTCGACGTACCACACCTCGCCGGTGGCGCCGTCGACATAGACGTTGCGCTCACCGAGCTGATCGAGCACCTGCAGGCGTGCGCTGTCGCCGTCGAGATACACCTTCGCGGTGTGCGAGCCGGTGACCAGCGAGATCAGATCATCGAGCTGTGCCGATGAGACGCCGTCTGCGCTGTCGCCGTCGGGGGAACCGGTGAGGGCGCCGAGGTCGGGGAGGCCGAGTTCCGACCTCTGCTCGATCGTGCCGCTGAGCGCGTCGATCTCGCTCGCGCCCGCGAACTCGATCAGCTCCTCCGGGGACTTGTCCGGAAGGTCGACGGCGCCGCTGGCGGCCATCGGCACGGCGACCGCCGCGCCCGCGAGCAGGGGCACCACCACGACCGAGGTCCAGAGCAGAGGACGACGAACGCGTGAGCCAGGGCCGGGCTTCATGGGACCAGGCTACGCCGGTCGCGGGATTCCGACCCGGGTCACGGCGAACCCTCAGGATGTCGGGCGTCGCGGAGCGGCGAGACCACGACGACGAGCGCGGCGGCGGCGAAGATGACGGCGGCCACGCCGATGGTGGCCTGGTATCCGAGCAAGGTCATCAGGACTCCGGCCACGAGCGCTCCGATGAAGAAGACCACGCGGTTCATCGTGCGGATCGTGGAGTTCATGCGCCCCTGGATGCTGTCGGGGGCGACGGCCTGGCGGTAGGAGATGTCGTTGGTGTCTTCGAGTCCCATGCCGAAACCGTAGAGAAGCTGAACCAGGCCGACCACGACGAGGAGGAGACCGGTGCCGCTGGCGGAGGTGAGCGGTGCCAGCGCGAGGATCAGCCACGGGATGGCGACGAGGGTGCGCCCGAGGAAGATGGTGCGTCCGGCGCCCAGGCGGGCACCGATGCGCGGTGCGATCAGGGCGCCGGCGAAGCCGCCGATCCCACCCGCCGCGAGGGCGACGCCGAACGCCCACGAGGGGAGTTCGAGCTCGCGCAGGACGTAGACCGCGAGCACCGTGGTGACGATGCTGTTGGCCAGGAACCACACGTGAATCGAGATCGCGAGGGGGCGCAGCGTGCGATGCCGGTAGGTGTAGCGCATGCCGTCGACGATCTCGTGGCCGACGTGCCGTCCCGGCGGGCGCAGGGTGCTTCTCGGCTCGGTGATCGCGATGCGGGATTGCAGCAGCGCGGCGACGGCGTTGATGACCGCTTCGATGACGAACAGGATCGTCGGCCCCACGAGGTTCAGCAGGAAGCCGCCGAGGGCAGGTCCTGCCGTTCCTGCGACGGTCTCGCTCTGCCCGAGGCGGGCATTGGCGTGAACGAGAGAGCGGCGGGGGACGATGCGGGGGAGGAGCGGCTGGGCGGCGGAGTCGGCGAACAGGGTCAGCACCCCGAGGGCAAGGGTGACCGCGGCAAGGGACCAGAAGTCCAGCGCATCGGTGGCGAGCAGAACGGCGACGACGGCGAACGCGAAGACCCGTCCGATGCTGGTCAGGACGAGGGTGCGCTGTCTCCGCCACCGATCCATGAGCGCACCGACGATCAGCCCGAGGAAGAGGTACGGCACGACGCTGAGGGCGCTGAGGATGCTGATCTGTGCCGGCGTCGCCTCGAGAACGGTGACGATGATGACCTGGAAGGCGACCGTCGCCATCGCGCCGCCGACTGCCCGAAGAGTGGACGCGCTCCAGAAGTAGGCGAAGGGCCGCAGCCGCAGGATCTCGCGGTCCCGACCGGCTCCGTCGCGCATCTCCACAGACTAGGCGGTGCCCCGAATGTCATCCTTTCGGGGGACGCGAAGCGTCGGCGCCCTCTTCTAGCCTGGTTCGCATGACTGACGTCCTGGGCTGGGGAACCGTCGTGCTCGTGCTGGGCATTCCCGTCGTCTTCGTCGCCGTGGGCGTCGCCTCCCTCCGGCATCGAGATCAGGCGGACGGCTCGACGCCGTCATCCGGGGGTCTTCTCGGTTTCGATGAGCTGTTCCACCCGGCGGCGCACGACGCGCGGCTCGCGTGGGAGACCGAGCAGCAGATCCCCGTTCCGGCTCCGACGCCCGACCGAGGCCCGGGAGTCATCGCTGACGGGACGTCGATCGTGATCGAAATCCGAAACTGAACCCTCTTCCGGATGTCCGAACCGGGGATTAGCGTGCCACGCATGGCGATCGATGAGCGCACGCTGGCCTGGATGCTCGACACCGACCCCGCCCTGCGGTGGCAGGTGGAGAGGGATGTCGCCCACGCGCCGCCCGAGATCTGGGAGGCGACGCGGGCGCGCGTCGCTCACGAGGGCTGGGCGGCGCTGCTGCTCTCGAAGCAGGACGCCGACGGGCAGTGGGCGGGTGGGGCGTATTTTCCTGCGGGGTACTTCGACAGTGAGGAGGCGCAGCAGCCGGGTCAGCCCTGGAATGCGACGACCTGGACGCTGAAAGACCTGCGCGAGTTCGGAGTGCCCGCTGAGGCCCTCGGCGACACCGCCGACAAGCTCGCGCGCAACAGCCGCTGGGAGTACGACGACCTGCCCTACTGGGGCGGGGAGGTGGATGTGTGCATCAACTCCTTCACGCTCGCGAACGGCGCGTGGCTCGGTGTCGACATGTCGGGCCTCGCCGAGTGGTTCCGCGAGCACCGCCTCGCGGACGGCGGGTGGAACTGCGAGGCTGAGGAGGGAGACTCGGTGCGCTCGTCGTTCCACTCGACGCTCAATGCCCTGCGCGGACTCCTGGCATACCAGCGGCTGACCGGTGACCGGACGCTCACCGAGGTGCGCCGAACCGGAGAGGAGTATCTGCTGACGCGGCGGCTGCTGTATCGCGCCTCGACCGGTGAGCTCGTCGCCCCCTTCGCCACGCATTTCCTCTACCCGAATCGGCACGTCTACAGCGCGCTCGCCGCGCTCGACTACTTCCGGGATGCGTCGGAGTTCGACTCCCGCCCGCCCGATCAGCGTCTCGCCGAGGCCATCGAGGTCGTCCGCGACCAGCGTCAGCCCGATGGCACCTGGGTTCAGTCACTTCGGCTGCCCGGCCGCGTCTGGTTCCATATGGATGTGCCCGAAGGAGAGCCCTCGCCCTGGCTCACGCTCATCGGCACCCGCGTGCTGGAGTGGTGGGATGCCGCGCACGACGCTGCGGTCGCGTGAGCCGTCAGGTCTTCGAACCCGTGAGGGCGAGCGTTCCGCCGAGGCCGATCATCATGACGCCGCCCGTACCCGACAGTGTCGCCATCCGGCGGGGTGAGGTTGCGAACCACGCCCGCGCCGTCCCGGCCGCAAGCGCCCATGCGCCGTCGCAGATGAGGGCGAGGGTCTGGAACAGCAGGCCGAGCACGAGCAGCTGCGCCCAGACGGCCCCCGCGGCGGGGTCGACGAACTGCGGGAGGACCGCCACAAAGAAGGCGATCGTCTTCGGGTTCGTCAGGCCCACGATGAAGCCCTGCCGAAGCAGACGCGCTGTGCCGCCGCTCGGCGACGAGGTCTGATCGCCGCCGTCGCTGCGGTGCCGGATCGCCTGCACGCCCAGATAGATCAGGTACAGGGCTCCGGCGATCTTCAGAACGGTGAAGGCGACGACCGATGACGCCACGATCGCACCGACACCGAATGCGACAGCGAGGACGGCCGGCACCGTGCCGAGCGCATTGCCGACGACGCTGAGCACTCCTGCCCGGCGCCCCAGGGCGATCGACCGGCCGATGACGAACAGCACACTCGGCCCCGGAATGAGGATGAGGACGATCGAGGCGACGACGAAGGCCGCGACGTTCTCCCAGGGCATCATGGGCACACCCTAGCGGCCCGGTGTCAGGCATGCAGCGGCGAGCCCACCACGTCGAACCCGAAGCCGCCGAATTCGCCCGAGAGCAGCGGTCGTGCCTCGGCGATCTGCGCCTGCACCTCCGGCAGGGCCAGCGAAGCACGGTGCGCCTCGGCACTCTTCCACAGCTCCATCACGAAGACCGTATCGGGTTGGCTGTCATCGATCCCCACGTCGTAGGCGAGACACCCGACGTCCCCGAGGACAGCGGTCGGTCGGGTCAGCAGAGCCACGAGCTCGTCGCGCTTTCCGGGCCGTGCGCCCAGCGTTCCCACGTTCACGAAGGTCATGGCGGGGACGATACCCGCGACCACCCCCACGGGTCAGGCTGGTGCGCGAAAGGTCTCGAGCGCCACGTCGATGAACGCCAGATCGTCTCGGGGCAGCACCACCGTGCACACCACCTGCGGGCCGACACGGAACCCCGTTCCGACGACGAAAGGATCGGTGTCCACCCGGATCCCGCTGACCTCGCGTCCATCCACGCGCAGCGTGTCGGGGACGACGGCCGAGGGTCGTGCCTGCCACGACCGATCCCGGGTCGGGCCGGCGGGGAGACCCAGCTCCTCGCGGAACCCGTTGCGCAGCACATGATTCACGTGATCCAGAAGCTGCGCCTCGAGCTGCGCGTGGGGCGCACTCGGGTCAGCGTGCCATGTCGTCCAAACGGCCTCCTGCAGCATCGGGTAGTGGAAGAGCTGTGCCTGTTCGCGCAACCAGGACGGGCGCCCCCAGGGAGGTTCCTCGTCGATCGCGCGACGCGTCGCGTCATCCATCTCCACCTCGTTGCGGGGATCGGAGCGATCGTCGGGATACCTCCAGAGCGTGTACGAGAACGACACCGTCCGATGAGCAAGCCCGCCCGTTCCGGTCGACTCGGCGAAGCCGGTGATCGGCATGCGCGTCAGGGCGGGCTGAGGGACGAGCTGCAGGACGGGGAACCCGATGCTCCGCAACCGCTCCTCCGAGGCGATGCTCGGGTCGGGTGCGTCGGTGGGGATGACCCCGTCGAACTCCATCCACCCATGGTCGCCGACGGTGCGGCGACACGCCAGAGCCATACTCGCCAGCCTCGCGTGTCGGGGTTTCGCAGGTTGTACGGCCGCTGCAGCGGACGAACCCCGACACGGGTCCGGATCCGGCGGTGAGACCTTCCCCTCAGCTCCCGGCCGCGACCGCCCGGCGGATCAGCCCGCGGATCTTCTTCTCCGCCGCCTCGGTCATCTCCAGCAGGGCGAAGGACACGGCCCACATCTCGCCGTCGTCGATCACGGCGTCCTCGGCGAAGTTCACGGTGCCGTAGCGGGTGTCGAACTTCGACGCCGGCTGGTAGAAGAGGATGTTCTTCCCGTCCTTGGCGTAGGTCGGGAAGCCGTACCAGGTCTTCGGGTCGAGGTCGGGCGCCTCCTCGCTCACCATGACGTGCAGGCGTTCCGCGATGACACGGTCGCCCTCGGGCAGCTCGGCGATGGCGGCGAGGCACGCCTCGAGCTCCTTCGCCTTCTTCGCGGCGCCCTTCACGCCCTTCATCGATCGCAGCTCCTCGGCGCGCTGCTGCATCGCCGCGCGCTCGGTGTCGCTGAAGCCGGACTTCGTGGTGGAATCCTGCGGTGCCATCTCAGGCGTCTCCCTTCTGCTGCAGGCGGATCAGATTGCCCGCCGGGTCACGGAACGCCGCATCGCGGACGCCGTAATCCTGCTCGATCGGTTCTTGGACGATGTCGGCGCCGGCCGCCTCGATGCGCTCGAAGGCCGCGTCGAGGTCATCCGTGGCCAGATTGATGCCGAAATAGCTCCCCTTCGCGATGAGGCCCAGCAGCACGCCGCGCTCGTCGTCGGACACGTCGTTTCCGACGGCCGGCGGGTGCAGCACGATCGCGGTATCGGGCTGGCCCGCCGGTCCGACCGTGATCCAGCGCATGTCCTCGTAGCCGACGTCGAGCCGGACTTCGAAGCCGAGCACATCGCGGTAGAAGGTCAGGGATGCCTCGGGGTCGGTGTGCGGCAGGAAACTCGAGTGAATCGTGATGTCCATGACTTCACGCTAGGGCCCGCGTCATCGCGGCGCTTCTCGATTCCTGATCGGTCTGGTCACCTGCCGGGCGACGCAGGGTGGCATCCCGGGTCGGAACGGCGCGCCGCGCTCGCGGTAGACGCTCGGCGGCACACCGACCAGCTCGGTGAAGCGGGTGCTGAAGGTGCCGAGCGACTGGCATCCGACCTCGAAGCAGACCTCGGTCACGGTGAGATCGCCGCGACGCAGGAGGGCCATCGCCCGTTCGATGCGCCGCGTCATCAGGTAGGCGTAGGGCGTCTCGCCGAAGGCGAGCACGAACTGGCGGCTGAGATGCCCCGCTGACATGTGCACGCCGCGCGCGAGGGAGGCGAGATCGAGCGGCTGTGCGTATTCGCGGTCCATCCGGTCGCGCACCTGCCGCATCAGCACGAGCGTCTCGAGATCGGGTCGCTTCCCCACGCCCCGATCATGCCATCGCGCGTCTTTGTCGCGCCTACGCTGGCGGAGGACCCGATGAAGGAGGCGCTGTATGAGCGCGAATCCCACCCCGAGCCGCTCGCCCCTCGATGACCGCCCCTGGCTGAGCGCGTACGCCGAGGGCGTTCCCGCCGAGATCGAACCGGTCTCCGAGACGCTCGTCGACCTCCTCGACGGCGCGGTGTCGCAGTACGGGAAGAGGGTGGCGCTGGAGTTCTTCGGGGCTGAGACCCGGTACGACGAACTCGGGGAGCAGGTCTCGCGGGCGGCGAACGCCCTCCGCAAGCTCGGTGTGCGCGCGGGCGACCGGGTCGCGCTCGTGCTTCCCAACTGCCCCCAGCATGTCGTGGCGTTCTACGCCGTCCTCCGGCTCGGGGCCATCGTGGTCGAGCACAACCCGCTCTACACGGCGCGGGAACTTCGTCATCAGTTCGAGGTGCACGAGGCGGTCGTCGCGGTCGTGTGGGACAAGGTCGCCGATGTGGTCGCCGACTTCCCGCGCGACATCGCGCCTGCGGCGATCGTCGCCGTTCGCATGCCCGACGCGCTGCCGTTCGGCAAACGGGTCGCGCTCCGCATGCCGGTGCCGGCGGCGCGCGCGTCGCGGGACGCGATGACCTCGACGCCGAAGGCGAAGGGCATCCTGTCGTGGTCACAGCTGGTGAAGACCCGTCGACTGTCGAGATCGCACCCGCGCCCTTCTCTGGATGACATCGCGCTGCTGCAGCTGACGAGCGGCACGACCGGCACCCCGAAGGCGGCGATCCTCTCGCATCGCAACCTCCGGTCCAACGCCGCTCAGGGGCGCGCCTGGGTGCCGGGGCTCGCCGAGGGGGCCGAGACCTTCTACGCCGTGCTGCCGATGTTCCACGCGTACGGGCTCACCCTCTGCCTCACCTTCGCGGTCTCGATCGGCGCGCGCGTCGTGCTGTTCCCGAAGTTCGACGTCGATCTCGTCGTCGCCGCGGCCAAGACCTCGCCGCCCACCTTCCTCCCCGGTGTGCCGCCGATCTACGACGCCCTCGCACGCGCGACCTCGCGCAAGAACGTCGATCTCACCAGCATCCGCTTCGCCATCTCGGGAGCGATGAGCCTGCCGGTTCCGACCGTGACGCGATGGGAGGAGGCGACCGGGGGCCTTCTCGTCGAGGGCTACGGCATGACCGAGACGTCGCCCGTCGCGCTCGGGAACCCGATCGGCCCCTCGCGTCGCCCGGGCACGGTCGGGGTCCCCTTCCCGAGCACCGAGATCCGCGTCGTCGATCCGGACGACCCGGCCGTCGACCGCCCGATCGGCGAGGCGGGGGAGTTGCTGGTGCGCGGGCCGCAGGTGTTCCAGGGCTACTGGCACCGGCCCGACGAGACCGCGGCGGTGCTGCTCGAGGGTGGGTGGCTGCGCACCGGCGACATCGTGACCGTCTCGCCCGACGGGTTCGTCACCGTGATCGATCGGGTGAAGGAACTCATCATCACGGGTGGCTTCAATGTGAGCCCGAGCGAGATCGAGGGGGTGCTGATGATGCATCCGGATGTCGCCGGCGCCGCCGTCGTCGGCATGCCGCGCGCCTCCGGCGGCGAAGACGTGGTCGCCGCGGTCGTGGTGAAGGACGGCGCGGTCTTCGAGGCCGGAGTGCTTCGGGACTTCTGCCGGTCGCACGTCACCGCGTACAAGGTTCCCCGGCGGATCGTCGAGGTCGACGACCTGCCCCGTTCGCAGATCGGCAAGGTGCTGCGCCGTGCGGTGCGCGAGGAGCTGCTTGCCCGCTGAGCGATCCGGCGCCGCTGGTCAGCGCGGGACGTGGATGCCGACGAGCCGCTCGGATTCGTCCCACAGGCGGCGGGCGTCATCGAGGCTCCGCAGCGGTTCCCACAGCTCGGTCTTCGTCGGTGCCCCGCCGATCAGGCGCTTCGGTCCGAAGAACTCGTCGCCCTGGGATTCGCGGCCGGTTGCGGCGAGAAGCGCCGGGAGCGCTGCGCTCTCGGGTGTCCCGGTCACGCCGACCCGGGCGAGAAGACCGATCACCCGGCGTTCGGGCGTCACGCGTGCCCGGCCCATCCCGGGCTGGGCGGCGAGCAGGTTGGTCGGCGAGACGCCGGGGTGCGAGAGGTTGCTGCTGATCCCCCACCCGCCGGCACGGCTGCGCGCATCCAGCTCGCGGGCGAAGAGGCCGACGGCGATCTTCGACGCGACGTAGGCGCGCATCGCGTCGTAGTCGTGCTCGGAGTTCAGGTCGCTCCACACGATGTCACCGCTGCGCGCGGCGATGCTCGTCTGGTGGGTGACGCGGGCTGCACCGGCTCGCAGCAGGGGGAGGAGTCCGAGGGTGAGGGCGAAGTGCCCGAGGTGGTTCGTGCCCCATTGCAGCTCGAAACCGTCAGCGGTCACCTGACGGGTCGGCGGCCGCATCACACCGGCGTTGTTGATGAGGAGGTGGATCGGACGGCCCTCGTCGCTGAGCTGCGCGGCGAGGGCGGAGACCGACGCCAGAGAGGACAGGTCGAGTGTGCGCGTGCTCACGGTCGCGCTCGCGACTGCCGAGCGGATGCGGCTGACCGCCGCGTCTCCCTTTCCGGCCGAACGAACCGGCAGGATGACCTCGGCGCCGGCGTCGGCGAGACGGCGGGCGATGATGACGCCGATGCCGTCGCTGGCTCCGGTGACGACGGCGAGCTTTCCGGTGAGGTCGGGGATCGACAGATTGTGCGTGCGTGTCATGTCTTCGGTCCTTCGTTCCGTGGCCCCGTTCGAGGCCGTGGACTCATGCTCGATAGGACGTGGCGCGACATCCAGGACCCGGCGATCAGCGGCTGAGCGGTCCACCCCGCCGGTTCCCGGGCCTCAGGTGGCGAACGCGTCGGTGCCCAGGACGGCCAGCAGTTGCAGCTTCTCGTGGGATTCGGTGCCGGGCTCGGCGGTGTAGACGAGCAGACGGTGGGATTGATCGGGATCCAGCAGCGTTTGGCATGCCAACTCGAGCTGTCCCACCGAGGGGTGGTGGAAGCGTTTGACCTCGGTCGGACGGGGGCCGACCTCGTGCGTGTCCCAGACCTCCCGGAAGAGGTGGTTGTCCTGCAGCAGCGAGACCATCGCTGCGGCGCGTGACTGCGGGCCTCGGCGAGCGACCAGTTCACGCAGCCCCGAGGCGTACACCCGCGACAGCTGGTGCTGCTCGTCGGCGGAGTAGGCGGCCCGCACGGCCGGCTCGGTGAACCACCGATAGCCGAGGCTGCGTGCGGGGCCGGTGCGTAGCGAGGCGTCGCCGAGAACGGCGACGCCGAGGGGAGTCTGCCGCAGGGTCTCGCCGAGCTCGGTGACGATCTCTGCCGGAGTGTCGGTCAGGCGGTCGAGGATCCGCAGAAGCCCGGGACTGATGTGCTCGCTCGTCGTGTCGCGCAGCGGCGGCTGGTGACCGGCGAGCCGGAAGAGGTGATCCCGCTCGTCGAGCGTGAGATGCAGGCCCTGCGCGATCGCGGCGATCATCTGCTCGGACGGGTGGGGGCCGGTCGCGCGTTCGAGCCGCGCGTAGTAATCGGTCGACATGTGGCAGAGCACAGCGACCTCTTCGCGCCGCAGGCCTTCCGTGCGCCGACGGGGTCCGCGCGTGAGCCCGACGTCCTCGGGTTGCAGCGCCACGCGTCGTCGCCGAAGGAACTCCGCCAGCCCGTCCCGATCGATCACCCATCCCCCTTCCGACCGACCCTTTCTACGCGAGACTCCGCGTCGTAGCCAGGGCCTGTCAGTCCGCCCCTCTCTCGCTCCGCGGCAGCGACATCCACAGCGCGGCCCACTGCGGCGCCGTCAGATCGCGAGGAAGCGCGCGTTGCTCCACGCTCGCGTGCGCGAGCGCGTTCTGCGCGACCCGACGGTCGATCCGGGCGGCGCCTGCCAAGATCTGGTCGAGGCTGCGACCCTTGCCCGAGAACACCGCGGCGACGAACCGCTCGTAGTTCCGACGCGCCCGGGCAGGGAGCAGGGGGTCGTCGCGACGTGTGATCGTGAGGATTCCGCCGTCCACGCTCGGGGAGGGGGTGAATCCCGACCGCGGGATCCTGCCGTGAAGTGCGAACTCGAACCACGGGACACTCTGCGCGGTCATCATCGTCTGCCCGCCGACACCCGCCCGCTTTCGCGCCACCTCCCACTGCGTCACGAGCACGGCGTCCGTCCACCGCGGCTCGCTGAGCAGGCGGCGGAGGATCGGGGTGGTGAGGTGGAAGGGGATGTTGCCGACGATCACTGGTTCCCGAAGCGGATGACGCAGGGCGTCGGCCTGGCGAATCGTCGCTCCCGGTAGCGATTGTGCGAGACGGAGAGTCCGGTACTCGTCGATGTCGATGGCGATCAGTCGACGCCCTGTCGCCGCGAGTCGACGTGTGAGGGCGCCGTCGCCGGCGCCGATCTCGAGGATCGACCCTCGCGTACTGCGGACGAGGGCGTCGATCCGGTCGATCGACGGCGTGTGGGTGAGGAAGTTCTGGCCGAGCTCGTGTCGGCCGCCGTGAGAGGAACGAGGCATGGGTGTGCTCCGATGAAGAGGGGAGCACCCGGTGCGGGACGTGGAGAGGCGGGATACGCCGAAGGCCCGTCCGAGTGCAGAAGGACTCGGAGGAGACGGCGCGATGCGACGAAGTGGTCGCGCCGTCAGGCGCGGCGGTCGCGGACCAGAGCGGTGAGCGCCATCACGGGCGCCATGTTTATCGTTCCCACGCCTCGACGGTAGCAGGCTCGTTTCCCTCTCGTCACTTGCCTGCCCGGCGCTGCCTGCCGCAGCGGCGGCGCATGTTCGCCGTCAGAAGGGTGCGGGTTCGTGGGGATCGTCGACCGGTTCGTCCGTAAGCCGGAATTCGGTGCCGGGGTTGGTCCATGTCGCCCAGAGGTCGTCGGGGAGGTCTTCTTCGGGGGTGAAGTGAACCGTCCTGGGTTCCGTGGAGGCTCTGATCCCATCTAGGAGGATGAGGGTTATGCCGGCGAAGTATGACAAGGAGACGATCGAGCGGGTGGT
>NZ_JACCCG010000004.1 GCF_013410955.1 Microbacterium sp. AK009
GCTGTTCGTCATGATCTGACCAGTCTCCCTGCCCGAACCCTCGGGCGACAGGACGACTCACACAACGACTGGACCTACAAGACGGGGTCAGTCCAACCCGCCGGCGCGCGCTGTCGGCAGCTCAAGGGTGGCTATGGTCACGCCGCAGTCGCCTCTATCCCGTCCACGGCTTCCCGCAAGCGTGGGCCCATGCCGCAGCTCGAAGCTTGTCGTGCGCGTACTCGACATAGTCGCCGACCATCTTCGCAAATGTGCTTGCCTTCTCCCAGTCGTCCGTGGGATGCCCAAGGTCCCGGTCCCACTGGCGGTCGATGTCGGTGTATTCGATGCGCTGGGGGAAGAAGTCGGTCAGCTGCTGAATAGTGGCCTGGGGCAGCGCACGCGGGAGGCGCGCCTGAATCTCCGCGTACCCATTCACCTCGTCGACCCTTACGCGGACCCCAACTTCGTCCCAGGCGCCAATGTCCGGAATTAGTAACTGGAGGTGTGCGTAGATACCCCACGACGGTGCCACCGGCGGGAGAGGGTCACCAAACACCACGTCCTGGTCAGCAGGCGGCCGAATAGAGAAGGGGTAAGACATCAGAAACCTTTCGTCGGTGGACTAGGAACAGCTCCCCTATGCGCATCGTGGCGGGGTAGGCAGGGCCGAGGGAAATGCCCGCAAGAGTCGTCCACTCCCGCCACGGCAAGTCACGACCGCCCTTCCCGTATCGTGCGGCGAGAAATGGGGGTGACCCGAACCGACCGGCGCATGAATGGGACCGGAAGGACTCAGGGTCGCGAGCAACGGAGAATACGTCGCCAAGGCACGTTCTGTCGGGCCGGCTCAGGCGGCGGCGCTACGTGGCCGATGACTCAGCGCTCTGACTTCCCTCCAGCGATGTTGCGCCGTTCAGCCATGGCAGGGAGGGGCACGCACGCCCGGGGTGCCGTGCTCCGCGAGAGCTCGGGACATCACCGCGGGTGCCGATTCGTCCGCGGTCAGTCGCCCTCGCTGGGGTCCCGATCCACGCGGCCGCGTTCTTTGCCCAGAGTTAGAGCCTCGGCAGATGCGAAGCGTCTGCGGATGATCCGCTCCACCGCCGCCGGTTGCCGAACGAGCGCTGCTTGTACTGCGACCTCTGTGAGGTGAGTCGAGCCATCGTGAGGAAGCGCCGGACTCACGCCCGTTAGGCCGACGGGCGCGAGTTCCTGTTTTGAGGCGTGTCCGATGTCGATAGCGCTGACCCCCCAGTCACGAGGAACGAAAGTCCGTCCCCATCCTCGATGTGCATCCACAAGCATCCTCCGAAGAACCCAAAACACCTAAAAGGTGGCGGAACTCGGTCTCGGGAAGGGATACCGCGAAGCCGCCCCATTTTGACCGGGGCGGCTTCGGGTGCGTCGCGGCCGCTTCGTCAATCGCGGATGGCGACGCGCCGCATGATGGCGCTGTTGCGGCTGGTGTCGTCGGTGAAGGGGCCGTCGTACGTCTCGACAAGCAGGTAACGGACGGCGGCGCCGTGGATGCGAAGGGTGTAGGAGGGCAGTGTTTCGGGGCGGCGCTTGCCGTTTCGGACCTGCTGGATGTCTCTATACAGGCGACCGTTCGGGAGTTCCTCGATGGTCGGGACGAGGAACGTGAAGACGAGATGCCATAGCGCGTCCACGGCATTGATGTCGCCGAGGTTGAAGCTCCACCCCTCGGCCCATCGCTGCAGTACGTCCTCGTCGAGGAACTCACCGAAGCTGCACCCCGGCTCGAGGTCGGCGACGTCTGTGAGCGCGCTGATGGCGTCGATGTCCCAGAGGTCCTGAAGCTGGAGGATGAGGTCGCCGTTGGCTTCTACGATGCGTGCGTTGTGGTGAATTGGTGCGGTCCACGAAGCCTCGAAGTTGTGGTCGAGGTAGCGGAATCGCGTGGCGTCCGTGGCGGTGGTGTTGGAGAGCGTGATGTTCTTCATTTTGCGAGTCCTGTTCGTTGGTGTGTCGTGGCGTCGCCGCGAGCTGACACCTACATGTGCGGTCTCCCCAGCGCGGCGGCCCACACGCGACCAAAGACCAAAATTGCAGGGAATCACGCGGAACTTTGGTGCTTCACTGAGCCGCTTTGGTAACAAACCCGTGCTACCAACGAGGAGCCGGATTCGAGTCAAGGTCGTGCTAGCGTGCAGGGTGCCGAAGCTGATCGACCACGCGCAACGTCGCCGCCTGATCGTGAACGCCGCGTGGAGTGTCGTCGCGGAGGACGGTGCGGCGGCCCTGACGGTCCGCCGCGTCGCCGAGGCGGCACGCATCGTGCCAGGGTCGCTCCGCTACATCTTCGAGACACAAGAATCGCTGTTAGACGCAGTCGCCGACGAACTCGTGCAGCGCGTGCGGACCGCTGTCGCGGCAGGAGCGAGCCGATACCCCAGACAGCAGGACCTACCCCTTCGCATGCTCGCGCTGGTCCCGCTGATGACGGACGACGTACAACGCTGGCGCGTCGAGCACGCCCTCTACGTCGGTGCCAGCCGGCACCCGCGCCTCGACGAGGACATCGCCCAATGCCGCAATGCTCGACGCGCCGAATGCGCAACCATCATCCGGAACCTCCACATCGGCATTGACGTTCCCCAACGACACGTCGATGCCGAGGTACTCCGCGCGCTTGCGCTAGTCGAAGGGCTGTCGCACCTCGCCGCTCAGGGAGGCGCATCGAGGATCGAAGCTCACGAGGCACAGGTGATCGTGCGCCGACACCTCCTCGATGTTCAAACGTTGTTGCGCCAGCGCGAAGCGTCCGCGCCGCATCGAACTCGTTGAGCCTGTTGGGTGACGAGATAGGCCCTGAACGGAGATAAGGTCGCGAGTTGCGCATCAAACGATGCCGAGCTCGGTCGGCGTCAGTACAGCGACTGAGAGCCCAGTGAAGACAACTCCGTCCTTGGTGGACAGCTGGTGCTCAGTGGGTTCCGGCGCCGCGCATGACCCGTTGAGTGAATCCTGATTGCAACGACTTCTCAAGCTCACTGGCGGCCTTCAGCTCGTTCGTCGCCGCGGTCAGCGCCGAGTGGCGAGGCGATCCCGAATCAATCCGATGGCTGTCCGCGGTCTCCGACTCGCCCGCAGGTCGCGCCTCTCGTTGGGTGAGTCGGTACGTCGCTATACGACTGCAAAAAGAGGGGAACCCCATGCGCCCCCCTGATGCGGCATGGATACGCAATCAGCGACGAGCGCGAACCTTGACTGTCGTCCAACAGCTGCTTCTCGAGGCACTCCCACACTGGAGTTGGGCTCCGCAGGATGAATCGTGGGACCTGCGCGGAGTGGAACTGGCCACCTTCATCCGCCGAGAGCAGCGCATGCCGCGGGTGCGAGCATCCAGTAAGTCCGAGCGAGCACTCGCTCACTGGTTCTCGCGCCAGCGGATCCTGCATCGGGAGGGGCGGCTAAAGCACGCGCGAGCCATAACCTTCCGGGCGTTGATCTGCGTGGCGCATGAGGGGTACCGCTCGCAAAACGTGCAAACGCCCGCGCGCGACGAGGCGTAGGTTCTCGGTCACCGAGTGGGGGCTGCAGAGACATGATCGCCAGATCGCAAACGCGTCGCTTTCGAAGACGCCGTGCCGCAACGCCGAGCGTTCTGCCTAATCACCTTGGCTGTGGTCGCGGTGACTGAACCTTCTGATCCGGGGGCGTTGCCCCGACTCCTTACACCGGACGAGGTGGCGGACTACCTTCAGGTCCCGCGACGGACGGTGGACCGTTGGCGGGCGGGCGACGGTCCGCCCTTCATCAGGGTCGGCCGCGCGATCCGATACCCGGAACCTGAGTTGGCACTCTGGCTCGCGCAGCGAAGCGATCACCGGCACGGTGCCTGATCCTCGCTTGGAGGTCGACAAAGCCAGGCGGCGCAACTGACAAGGCCTATCTCCGTCCGACTTGGGAGGTGTGATTAACACGGCGGGAAGGTGTGATTTTCAGGTTCACTTATTCGGCGTTTGACTCCGCCTTAGCACGTAGCAGGCGCGCACAAACCGCAGGATTACGTAGGATCAAGTACCTCGTCACCATACGAGCTGTACTTCGGGGTCTGACACCCGGAACGCCGGTACTCCCCCGAGGGTCTGCGGACTCTCGGGGGAGTTCCGCGTCGGGGTGTCACCTCGTCCGGGTCCGAACCGGCGGTCCCGCGCCGCTACGGTGTAACGGTGCGCGAGATCATGCGGATGGGGCTCCGACTCCTCGCAGCCCATTGGCCCGCGCTTCTGGCGTGGTACCTCGCGGGGTCGCTCGGTCGGTACCTGTCCATCCAGCTCGCCGGTCTCGTCGGCGGGTACTCCGCGCTCGGCGGCATCCTGCTCCTCCCGCTGGCGATCCTCGCGAAGCTCGTCAGCGTGGTGGCGATGCTCCTCGTCCTCCGAGACGGGATGCTGCGCCTGAGCGCGATCGCTCCCAGCCCGGTCGACCGTGCCGAGCGCCTCCGGTCGTTCCGCGACGCCCTGTTGTCTGCCGTCCTGCCGTTCATCGCGGTCTACGCCGTCCTCGGGTTCCTCCGCGACGATGTCGCCGCCTACCTTCGGGTGGCCCTCGCGGTGCAGACCGATCGACGGTGGGCTGCGATCCTCGAGGAGACCACGCTCGACACCTCGGGGACGGTGGCCAGCCTCACCTGGGAACCCTGGACGATCGTCGTCGTCGTTCTCGCCTTCGCGGGGCGCTGGGCGTGGAAGCGGTGGCAGAAGGCGCTCCCTCGATGGGCCGCGTTGATCGCGACCTATCTTGAAGCCCTGTGGATCTTCCTCGCCGCGTACTTCGTCGGTGAGGCCCTCGGGCAGGTGACCGCCTGGATCGACACGCGTCAGGCGATGGTGTGGCTGAGCGACCTCCGGCAGGCCGTCGGAGACCTCTTCGCGCCGCTGGGATGGACCTGGGACGCGGTGGAGTGGATCCTCGGGCAGGCCGGCGTGGTGCTCTTCGTTCCGCTCGCGTGGTTGACTATCGCGGGCGTCATCTACGGTCGCACCGTGTCGCCGCAGGGGGTGCAGCTGCGGGGGGCGCTCGTCGACCGCGCCCGCATCCGCTACGGATCTCTGCCGCAGCGGCTCCGGCGCCGCCTGGTCGATCTCGGGTCGGAGGTCGGAGGCCGGCTTCGCCCGATCTGGCAGGCGATTTTGTTGATGTGGCGGGGCGGGCCGATCCTCATCGGCGGGTACGTCCTCCTCTACGCGCTGATCCTCTTCCTCGGGCAAGGCCTGCGGGTCGTCCTCACCCGACTGGTCGGGCCCCACGACCTCTTCGACTTCTGGGTGATCGCCGCCACGCCCCTCTTCCTCCTCGTCCCGCTCGTCGTCGAGCCGCTTCGGACCGTTCTGATCGCGGCGACCTACGACGCGACGGTCGGCGCGCTCATCGGGGCGCCGGTGGTGACGTCAGGGGATGACCTCGAGTCGGAGGAAGCCCGGCAGCTCGTCCGGGACGGTGAGCTCCACGCCGAACGGTCCGCGGGCGTCGTCGGGAACGAGATAGGGCACCGAGACGGTGAACGGCACGGGTGAACCGGACTCGCACGAGGTCGGCCGCTCGTAGCGCCAGTCGACCTCGGTGGTCGCCTCACCCCACTGCCGGCCGGCGCCGCCGAGCTCGCGAAGCGCCGGGGTGGTGCACAGGGGGCTGAGGTCGCCGGGATCGACGGGAATCTCGACCACCAGGACCCTCGTGCCGGCCGGTGCGTCGGCGGCGTACAGACTCGTCTGGTCGACAGCTGTCGCCGGGCCCCAGGTCGCGCCCGCCCACTCGACGCTCTCCCCCGCCGCGGCGGTGGTCGGGAACACGGGGTCGGCCTGACTCCAGCGCCACCACTCGACGCCCGTCGGCACGAGGACTCCCACCGGCAGCAGGATCGCGACCGCACCCAGCGGGAGAGCATTGCGCCGCCACCATCCCCGCGTCATCGCGATGCCCACGCTGTCTCGCGCACTTCGACCTCGTCGAGCAGCTCCAGCTCGGCAAGGTCGATCGATACGGTGACCGCGCTGTCGAGCCGAGCGTCCTCGTTCAGTCCCAGCTCGAGGGTGGCGGCGCGGCGCACGACGTCGCTGGGGAGCTCGAAGGCCACGCTCCCCTGCCGCGGGATGCCCGGCGTGAGGCCGCTTCCGAACAGCGACGACGGGCGCTCGCTTGCGCGGTAGGTGACTCCGTCGATCGTGAGGTCGGCGCGATCGAGGACCGTGCCGTCCTCCTCGTGGGTCGCTTCAGCCTCGAGGTCCACGACCAGCCAGGTGCCGTCCGCCGACCATCCGCCCGCGACCGCCCGCGCTCCGAGTCGTACGTCCGTGACGGCCACGGCGAAGCCCCGGGCTGTGGCGGCCTGATCGATTCCTGCGGCGAGGGGGAACGGCGTTTCAGCGTCGTCCTGGGTCGGGGTGATCTGGATGACACCCCAGGCTGCCACCACGAGCACAAGACCGATCGCCCAGGCCAGCCATCGCCTCATCCCTCCGGCTCCTCGGCGTCTGCGCCGGCACCGACATCGGTCACGTCCAGCGTCATGGTCGCGGCCGTGATCGGTGTCTCCCAGTACTCGCCGGAGGTCACCAGCTGTCCTTTCCGAAGGGCGAGGTCACGGAGCACGACCTCGATCTCGTCACCGTCTGCGAACGCGCCGCGGTCGACCGCCCAGGTGAGGACCAACTCGGCCGGAACGCGCGGCTGCAGGTAGGGAGAGACGGTGGTGTCATCGAACCGCGCGATAGCGGCTGCGGGCTCATCGTCCAGCTGCGCGATGCGCACGCCCGCACGCAGACCGCTAGACCCCTCGGACGGCAGCGCGCGATCCCACACGTTCTCAGCGGTGAGCACGACCGCGAGAACCCGCTGACCGGGCTCGACCGCGATCCCCGCCTCGGGGAGCTCGTCGATGAGGACCGCCCGCTCGACCGTGAGCGCGAATTGGTCGTTCACGTGGGTGTCGCCCGGCTCGAGCGCAGGAAGCGGGGGAACGGCAGCCTGTGCGAGGCCTCCGAATGCGGCGGTGACGGTGAGGAACGCCGCCGTCAGGATGCCCGCGAACCAGCCCGTGGGGATCCGATCCCAGGTGCGTGCCACCCACGCGGCGCGGGTCGGCTGCCCCGAACCGGGAGCCGGAGCCTCGGGTGGGACCGTCACGCCGACACACTACCCCGGAAGCGGGTCAGCTCGACGACGCCGCCCCACGAGGGTGCGCGGTCGGGCGACTCATCGTCGTGCCGTGGGCTCAGCCGTAGAAGAGCCGCTCGAAGCTCCGTCGCGCGCGACGCGAAGTGCGCAGCCAGTCCTCCTCGACCTGCGTCGCCGATCGGGGGGGATATTCCAGCAGCCGACCGATGCCGTCCAGGCGCTTCCGATCGGTCGGAAGCACGTCGCTCGTCTGGCCCGACAGGAGGGTGTTGGCCGAGCGGAGGCGACTGGCGAGCCGCCACGCCTCGAACAACCGCGCGGCGTCGGCCTCAGGCACGATCCCGGCGTCTCTGGCGGCGGTGAGGGCCACGGTCGTGGACGTGGTGCGCAGCGCCGGCACGGTGTGGGCGTACTGCAGCTGCAGCAGCTGCACGAGCCATTCCACGTCGCTGAGGCCGCCGGGGCCGAGCTTCAGATGCCGGGCCGGGTCGGCCCCCTGCGGCAGGCGCTCGTTCTCGACGCGGGCCTTGATGCGCTTGATCTCACGGAGCCCCGTCGGGTCGGGCGCAGCGGGGTAGCGCACCTCGTTGGCGAGCGAGGTGAACGCGGTGATCAGTTTGACACTGCCCGCCACGCCACGGGCGCGCAGCAGCGCCTGCGCCTCCCATGACAGCGACCACCGGCGGTAATACTCTTCGAAGGCATCGAGGGAGCGGGCGAGCGGACCGTTGCGCCCCTCGGGTCGGAGCCCCGCGTCGAGGTCGAGCGGCGCGCGATGGTCTTCGGAATACTTCCGGAGCGCAGCGACGAGCTCCAGGGCCTTGCGCGCCGCCCGTTCGGGATCCATCCCGTTCGGGCGGTAGACGTACATGACATCGGCGTCCGACCCGAACCCGAGCTCGGCGCCGCCGAATCGCCCCATCGCGATCACGGAGAAGTCCAGCGGAGCGTCCTCGGGGTCCAGAAGATCGCGACGGACGGCCCGCAGGGTCGCCTGGATCGTGACCTCGGTGATGGTGGTGAGGGCGTCGGCGAGGTCCTCGATCGTAAGAGTCCCCACGATCGCCGCCATCGCGGTCCGCAGCAGTTCGCGGCGTCGAAGTGCTCGTACGGACCGCATCGCGTCGTCGACGGTCTCGTGGCGGGTCTGGATGGCCCGCGCCTCCTCCTGGAGGGCCAAGCCGCTGCGGGGTCGGAGCAGCTCGGGGTCGTCGAGCCACGCGGCCGACTCGGGGATCCACTCCATCAACTCTCCGACGTACCGCGAGCCCGACAGCACGCGCGTGAGACTCTCGGCGGCTCCCGACGAATCCCGGAGCATGCGGAGGAACCACGGTGTATCGCCCAGCCGCTCGCTGATGCGGCGGAATGCGAGGAGTCCGTAGTCGGGATCGACACCGTCGGCGAACCAGCGGATCATCACCGGCATGAGGTGCCGCTGGATCGTGGCCTTCCGACTGAGGCCGCTCGTGAGTGCCCCGATGTGCCGCAGCGCCCCCGCGGGGTCGGTGAAGCCGATCGCCGCCAGGCGATCATGCGCCTGAGCGGGCGAGAGCGACCGCTCGGCCTCCGGGAGGCTCGCGACAGCGGAGAGCAGGGGGCGATAGAACAGGCGGACATGGATGTCACGGACCTCGCGCTTGATCGCCTCCCACGTCTGCCACACCCGCTCCCCCGTCTCGGCCAGCCCCGTCGCGCGTGCCAGCACGCGCAGCTCGTCGGGTTCGCGCGGCATGAGATGCGTGCGGCGGAGGTTCCGCAGCTGCATCCGATGTTCCAACAGGCGGAGCGTGCGGTAGTCGCGGGAGAAAGCGGATGCTTCGGAACGGCCGATGTACCCCTCTGAGGCGAGGGCCTCCAGCGCCGGGAGAGTGCCTCGCTGCCGAATCCGGTCGTCGCTGAGCCCGTGGACGAGCTGAAGCAGCTGAACGGTGAATTCCACGTCGCGGATGCCACCGGGTCCGAGTTTGATCTGAACGGCGACCTCGTCGGCGGGGATGTGCTCGGTGACCCGCTCCCGCATGCGCTGGACGCTGTCGACGAAGTTCTCGCGCGCCGCGCTGGTCCACACCTTGGGTGCGAGAGCGGCGACGTACTGCTCGCCGAGCGCGACGTCTCCCGCGAGCGGTCGCGCTTTCAGCAGCGCCTGGAACTCCCAGCTCTTCGCCCAGCGTTCGTAATACGACAGGTGCGAGGCGAGCGTGCGCACGAGCGCCCCCTGCTTGCCCTCGGGGCGGAGGTTCGCATCCACCTCCCACAGCGGAGGCTCGATCTCGGCGCCGGATATGCCGCGCATGGTCTGCACGGCCAGGCGTGTGGCGATGTCGACGACCCGGCTCTCACCGATCTCCTCGATGGTGTCGTCGTCGGCGCCGGCGACGAAGATGACATCGACGTCGCTGACGTAGTTGAGCTCCCTCGCCCCGGCCTTGCCCATGCCGATGACGGCGAGGTTCGTGCGTGCCACCTGGTCCGCTGGGAACAGACCCGCGCCGGCGGCGCCGCGGGAGACGCGAGTGCGCGCGACCGCCAACGACGCCTCCAACGCAGCCCCGGCGGCGTCGGCCAGGCGAGCCGCCACGTCGGGGATCACGTCGAGCGGCTGGTGGTGAAGCAGGTCGAATGCCGCGATGCGGGCGAGCAGGCGTCGGTAACGCACGCGCAATCGCACCCAGGATTCCTCCCCGCCCTCCACGGCGAAGCCGTCCTCGGCACTGACCGCGTCGAGCATCTCCTCGCGCAGGCATTCGGGGCTCGGGAGTGCGAGACCGGCACCTTCCAGGTGGGTGAGTTCGTCGGGGCGACGAAGGAAGAACTCCGCGAACCCGGTCGACGCGCCGAGAAGCGCCCACAGGGAGCGCCACCCCTGAGGGTCGTCGTGGATTCGGCGCACCGGGGCGGCATCGCGCCGTGCGATCCGGGTGAGCGCCAGGAGCGCACCATCCGGATCCGCGGCTTCGGCGGCGGCACGGAGCAGATCGGAGCGAGGCACCTCGATCGCGACGGCCAACTCTTCGAGGAGCTCGGCGCTCTCGGAGAGCGCGCCGAAGCCCAGCCGAGCGAGCTCGGTGAGAGACGACGTGCGCTCGCCCGTGCTCATGGACCGGTCAGAGCATCTCGAGGTTGCTCTTCAGCTCGAACGGTGTCACCTGCGAGCGGTACTCCTGCCATTCGCGCCGCTTGTTGAGAAGGACGTACGTGAAGACCTGTTCCCCGAGCGTCTCGGCGACGAGCTCGGACTCTTCCATGTACTCCAGGGCGTGATCCAGGCTCGCCGGCAGCGGCGCATACCCCAGGGCGCGGCGTTCGGCGTCGGTGAGCGACCAGACGTTGTCCTCCGCCTCGGGCGGAAGCTCGTAGCCCTCTTCGATGCCCTTGAGGCCCGCGGCCAGCATGAGCGCGTAAGCCAGGTAGGGGTTGGCGGCCGAGTCGAGAGCGCGGTACTCCACGCGAGAGGACTGGCCCTTGTTGGGCTTGTACAGCGGTACCCGCACGAGCGCCGACCGGTTGTTGTGGCCCCAGGTGATGAAGCTCGGCGCCTCGTCGCCGCCCCACAGTCGCTTGTAGGAGTTGACGAACTGGTTCGTCACCGCCGCGATCTCGTTGGCGTGACGGAGCAGCCCGGCGATGAACTGGCGACCGACCTTGGAGAGCTGGTACTGCGCCCCTTCTTCGTAGAAGGCGTTGACGTCGCCCTCGAACAGCGACATGTGGGTGTGCATGCCGCTTCCGGGCTTGCCGCCGAGGGGCTTGGGCATGAAGGTGGCGTACACGCCCTGCTCGATCGCCACCTCCTTGACCACCGTGCGGAAGGTCATGATGTTGTCGGCGGTGGCGAGGGCGTCGGCGTAGCGCAGATCGATCTCGTTCTGGCCGGGGCCGCCCTCGTGGTGGCTGAACTCCACCGAGATGCCGAGATCCTCCAGCATCCGCACCGAACGGCGACGGAAGTCGTGCGCCGTGCCGCCGGGAACGTTGTCGAAGTACCCGGCCGAGTCGACCGGCTCGGGGCCCTCGGTGCCGAACGACGAGGACTTCAGCAGATAGAACTCGATTTCGGGGTGGGTGTAGAAGGTGAATCCCGCATCGGCGGCCTTCGCCAGAGCGCGCTTGAGGACGTGACGGGGGTCGGCGACAGCGGGCTGGCCGTCCGGGGTCGTGATATCGCAGAACATGCGCGCGGTGGGATCGATCTCGCCGCGCCAGGGCAGGATCTGGAAGGTGCTGGGGTCGGGGTGGGCGAGCAGGTCGGACTCGTACGACCGGGTGAGGCCCTCGATCGCCGAGCCGTCGAAGCCCAGGCCCTCCGAGAATGCTCCTTCGACCTCGGCGGGTGCGATCGCCACCGACTTCAGCGTGCCGATGACGTCGGTGAACCAGAGGCGGACGAACTTCACGCCGCGTTCCTCGATCGTGCGCAGTACGAAGTCCCGCTGCTTGTCCATGGTTTCCTTTCCGCCGGGGTGTCGCGGACGCGGGGCCTGAGCCGTCCGCTCCGAGGTCAGACTAGTTCGCGCCGTCGTCGCCGGCCGGACGGCTCTGCCAGCCGTCCTCGCGGGCCTCGTCCTCGGCCCACGCGCGAGAGCGCTCGCGCAGCACCTCGGGCGCCTTCGCTGCTTCCTCGGCAGTGTCGAAGGGTCCTGCCCGGTCGATGGCGGGCGATTCGAAGCCCTTCTCGACCTCGCCGGTGGTCAGGTTGTACCAGTACTTCTCGCTGTCGTGTGCCACGATGACTCCTCGGCTCGCCACGGATCGTCCGCTGGGTCGATCCTACTGATCGACGGTGGCGTCGATAGGCTTGCGCCATGGCTTCTGACGCGACGCGCGCCGTCGGCATCGACATCGGCGGCACCGGCATCAAGGGTGCAGTGGTGGATCTGAAGGATGGGACCCTCCTCACCGACCGGGTGAAGGTCTCCACCCCGAAGGGCGCGGAGCCGCCCGACGTCCTCGAGGCCGTCAAGGAGGTCCTCTCGCGACTCGAGCTCACCGAGGACGCCATCCCGCTCGGGGTCGCCTTCCCCGCCATCGTGAAGAACGGCACGACGCTGTCGGCCGCGAACGTCTCCGACAAGTGGGTCGGCTTCGAAGCCGAGAAGTTCTTCGAGAACGGACTGGGCCGCGACATCTACTTCGCCAACGATGCGGACGTCGCAGGGGTCGCCGAGATGCGCTACGGCGCTGCACGCGACCAGACCGGATTGGTCATCCTCACCACTCTCGGCACGGGTATCGGCTCGGCGATGATGTACCGCGGTGTGCTCATCCCCAACACCGAGCTGGGGCACCTCCAGCGCGCGAAGCACGGCAAGGACGCCGAGGCGTTCGCCGCGTACTCCGCCATGGAGCGGGAAGAGCTTTCGTGGGAGGAGTGGGCGGAGCGGCTGCAGTGGTACTACGACTACGTGCAGTTCCTCTTCAGCCCGGACCTGTTCATCGTCGGCGGCGGCGTGAGCAAGCACGCCGACAAGTTCCTGCACCTGCTGTCACTGAAGACGCCGATCGTGCCGGCGACCCACCGCAACAACGCGGGGATCATCGGCGCAGCCGCCCTGTCGCTCGGCGTCGAGCCGCAGCTGGCCGACGTGACCGCCGCGGAGTGACCGGGCCCATGAGCGCGCGCCAACGGTAGCCCCGTCCGGGGGCCGCCCATGTCGAGGGGACACCCCTGTGTGCGCATTGCTCTGCAACACCCTGTCCCGTCC
Organism: Microbacterium sp. AK009; assembly: GCF_013410955.1. GTDB lineage: Bacteria > Actinomycetota > Actinomycetes > Actinomycetales > Microbacteriaceae > Microbacterium. Next base: position 12,831 of record NZ_JACCCG010000004.1, read on the forward strand.
GTTCGGTCATCGCATCGATCCAGCACTGGATCCGCTGCGGTATGGCCGACGGAGCCGGGCCCGCGCCCGGGGCGCGAGCCAGAGAGGGGCGAATGGGCCGGCCTGTACGCCGGGTTCTGTCCGGGGGCGTGAGCCCCGTGGACGGTCATCTCTCTCGGCGACACGTTGCCGTGCCGCTCCAGCGGCCTACCCGAGGACTCGGCGAGCCGCGTCAGCATCCTCTGTCTGGCCTTGCTCCGGGCGAGGTTTACCGTGCGGGCCGTGTCACCACGACCCCGGTGGTCTCTTACACCGCCGTTTCACCCTTACCGGGGTCGCCCCCGGCGGTCTGTTCTCTGTGGCACTTTCTCGCGGATCACTCCGGGTGGGTGTTACCCACCGCCCTGCCCTGTGGAGCCCGGACGTTCCTCGGCGCGAGCAAACCCGCGACGCGACCGTCCAGCCGACCCATTCGCTTCTCGAGTGTATCGCGGGGCCGGCGGGCGCCCCGGGCGTCAGGACTTGGCCGCCGTCTGGGTGATCCGCAGATCGAGGGGGAAGTCGAGCGGGAAGTCGCCGAACAGCAGACGGGTGGCCGAGACGGATGCCGCGCGCACGGCGTCGGCCGCTTCCTCGGCCTGCGCGAGCGGGGCATGGACGACGATCTCGTCGTGCAGGAAGAACGCCAGATGCGGGCGCCGATCGAACACCGGTCCCGAAGCGGTCGCGGGCGGGTCGACGGCGTCGCCGCCGAGGGCATGGAGTCGCCCCCGCAGATCGGCGATCCAGGCCAGGGCCCACTCGGCGGCAGTCCCCTGCACCACGAAGTTGCGGGTGAATCGTCCACGGTCGCGTGCGGCACGCCTGGCGCGGTCCTGCTCCGCCGGGGCCGCATCGGGTTGGCTGGCGCGATCCTGCGCTGCCCGCCATCCCGGGCCGGGCTGCGGAGACGCTCGTCCCCACTGTGTCTGAACGACTCCGACGTGTTCGCCGACGCGGGCAGCCTCGTCGACGAGCGCCATCGCGCGGGGAAACGACCTTCGGAGCCTCGGCACCAGTCGCCCGCTCTCCCCCGTGGTCGCTCCGTACATCGCGCCCAGCAGCGCCATCTTGGCGTCGGCCCGGGTTGCGACGGCGCCCGTCTCCACCACGCCCTCGTAGAGGTCCCGCCCTCGCGCGGCGGCAGCGAGGGCGTGATCGCCGGCCATCGCTGCGAGCACCCGCGGTTCGAGCTGGGCGACATCTGCCACGACGAGGCACCAGCCGGGGTCTGCGCGCACGGCCTCGCGGAGCACGCGCGGAATCTGCAGGGCACCCCCTCCCGAGGATGCCCAGCGGCCTGTGACGACACCACCGGGAACATACACCGGCCGGAATCGCCCGTCCCGCACCCATTCGTCGAGCCACGACCAGCCGTTCGCGGTGAGAAGGCGCGACATCCGTTTGTACTCCACGAGCGGGGCGATAGCGGGGTGGGTGTGACGCGCGAGCTCCCAGCGGCTCGTCGTTTCGACATCGATCCCCACCCGGTGCAGCGCGCGGAGGAGCTTCGGAGGCGAATCGAGCGACACCCCTGGGTCGCCCAGAGCATCGCGAACCTCCGAGGCGAGCAGCCGCATCCGCTCCGGCAGCTCGTCTCCGCGGGGCCGCGGACCGAGGATGTCCGAGAGCACGTGATCGTGCGCCGCGGTGTCCCAGGGCAGACCCGCCGCCGTCATCTCCACGGCGGCGAGCGCTCCGGCTGATTCGGCGGCGAGGAGCAGCCGGAGCGATCGGGGCGATGCGCTCGAAGCGATCGCGTCCCTCTGGCGCCCGAACTCGCGCAGAACGGCGTCGAGCGCCTCCGGAAGGTGCGACCCGCCCGCGTCGGGGTCCAGGGAGAAGAGGACGTCGGCGTCGTGGGCCTCGGCGGCCTTCACCGGGGCATTCCAATCCGGATCGGTGCGCGCGACGACGTCGGCGAGCATGTCCGGGCGCGATCTCAGGATCGCATGCGCGAGGCGGAGATCGTGGCAGCGCGCCACGCGGACCCCCGCGGCGAGCAGACCTCCGTAGACACGGCCGGTGTCCGACCAGACCCAGCGTGGGGTGTGGGTGGCCTCGATCCCTCTCACCCATGGCTCCAGCTCGCCGGGGGCGAGAACATGACGCTCGCCCTCGGAGCCGGCTGCCGTCAGGGTGACCGCCTCCCAGCCGTCTGCGGTCGCGCCCAGTGCGACCCACGCGACGTCCGCCGATGGTGCTGTCATCCGGCGATGTCCGCCCGTCGGGCGGGCGCGGGTCTCAGACGCCCGACTCTTCGGTGCGGACGAGGATGCCGCCGCACTCCGGGCAGGTGACCACCGCGTCATCCGGGCTCTGCCTGATCCGCTGCACATCGGTGCCCGACAGCACCATGTGGCAGCCCTCGCAGGTCTGTCGGCGCAGCAGACCCGCACCGACGCCTCGAGCGGCGAGACGTTCGTAGAGTGCCAGCAGGTCGGCGGCGATGGATCCTGCAACGGCGTCGCGGTCGCGCTGAGTGGCGGTCAGCGAGGCTTCCGCCTCGGCGACGGCGCGCTTGGCTTCCGCGCTCAGCTGCGCGCCCTCCTCGTTCGTGGCGCGGATGAGCTCCTCCTGCTCGACGACCGCGGCTTCGGCGGCGTCGAGCTTCTCCATGACTTCGAGCTCGGCGTCCTCCAGGTCGCGCTTCCGGCGAGCGAGCGAGGCGAGCTCGCTTTCAAACCCCTGCGCTTCACGGGCGTTCGAACTCGCCGCCAGGCGCTCCTCGTCACGTGCGCGACGCGCATCGACGACGGCGACGTCGGACTCGATCCGCGCCAGCTCCGCTCGCAGATCGTCGCGTGCACCGGCGCGACGGCTGAGCTCCTGCGTCAGCGCCGTGCGACGGGCGAGGAGCTCTTTGACACGCTCGGCCTGCGGCGGGTTCCGCCGCGCGTGCTCTGCCTGGCGGATGCGAGTGTCGAGGTCGGAGACCTCCAGGAGACGGCGCTGATCGGCAGGAGAGGCGTTCACGTGTCCAACCTACCCGCCGCGTCCCCCGCACCGTCGGCCGCGCACTGCCCCATACGGGTCCCGAGCGCAAGGCCTCGGACGGCGGACCCGGTGTCCGTAGCCTGGGCGCCACCAGACGCAAGGAGCACCGATGACGAACTTCGGCTACACCCTCATGACCGAGCAGAGCGGCCCGAAGGAGCTCGTCCGCTACGCCCGCGCGGCCGAGGACGTCGGCTTCGACTTCGAGGTCTCGAGCGATCACTTCTCTCCCTGGTTGACCACGCAGGGGCATGCGCCCTACGCCTGGTCGGTGCTGGGCGCGGTGGCCGCCGTGACCGACCGGGTGGAGCTGATGACCTACGTCACCTGTCCGACGGTGCGCTACCACCCCGCGGTGGTCGCGCAGAAGGCTGCCACCGTGCAGCTTCTCTCGGATGGCCGTTTCACCCTGGGCCTCGGATCGGGCGAGAGCCTGAACGAGCACGTCGTCGGTGAGGGGTGGCCCGGAGTGGACGTGCGACAGGACATGCTCGTCGAGGCGATCGAGATCATCCGCGCCCTGCACACCGGCGACCTGGTGACCTACGACGGACAGTACTTCCGCGTGGACTCCGCGCGCGTCTGGGACGCTCCCGAGGGTGGGGTCCCGCTGGCGACAGCCGTGTCGGGCCCGAAGTCCATCGACCGGTTCTCCGCGCTCGTCGACCACATGATCGCCGTCGAGCCCGAGGCGGAGCTCGTTCTCGGATGGGACGAGGCGCACGGGGGCACCTCGCGGAAGATCGGGCAGATCCCGATCTCGTGGGATCCCGACGAGGATGCCGCGGTCGCCCGCGCCCACGAGCAGTTCCGGTGGTTCGGGCTGGGCTGGCCGGTCAACTCCGAGCTTCCCACCCCGGCGAGTTTCGCCGCAGCCAGCCAGTTCGTCCGGCCCGACGACGTCGCAGACGGCATCGCCTGCGGCCCCGACCTCGACAAGATCGCCGAGAGCGTGCGGCCCTACCTCGACGCCGGATTCACCGACGTCGCCCTGGTGCAGATCGGCGGCGAACACCAGGAGCGCTTCCTCGCCGAGGCGGCAGGTCCGCTTCTCGAGCGGCTCCGCGCGCTGTGACCGAGACCGCACCCCTCCTAGACTGAGAGGGAAGGGCCTTTAGCTCAGCTGGTAGAGCGCCACGTTTACACCGTGGATGTCGTCGGTTCGATCCCGGCAGGGCCCACCGAGGACTCGATAGGCTTGTCGATGGTGTGTTGTGCGGAGCGAACAAAGCGATCCGCACGTCCATGGTGAATGTCTGGCACGATCTGCCAGCCGAAGAAAGGTCTCGTGTGACTGTTCACGACCAGGATCCGTACTCTCAGGGCCCGCAGGACAGCGACCCGGAAGAGACCTCGGAGTGGCAGGAATCGCTCCAGCAGCTGGTGCAGGCCAAGGGCCCGCAGCGCGGACGCGAGATCATGCTCAGTCTGCTGAAGGCGTCGAAGGAACTCCACCTGGGCGTCCCGATGGTTCCCACCACCGACTACATCAACACCATCGCGGCCGAGAACGAGCCCGATTTCCCCGGTGACGAGGAGATCGAGCGACGCTACCGCGCGTGGATCCGGTGGAACGCCGCCATCACGGTCCACCGCGCCCAGCGTCCGGGCATCGCCGTCGGCGGTCACATCTCGACCTACGCCTCGTCGGCCGCCCTCTACGAGGTCGGCTTCAACCACTTCTTCCGCGGTCAGGACCACCCCTCCGGGGGCGACCAGATCTTCATCCAGGGCCATGCGTCCCCCGGCACATACGCGCGCGCGTTCTTGGAGGGTCGTCTCACCGAAGCCCAGCTCGACGGCTTCCGGCAGGAGAAGTCCGCCGCCCCGAACGGCATCCCTTCCTACCCGCACCCCCGTCTGATGCCGGAGTTCTGGCAGTTCCCGACGGTGTCGATGGGGCTCGGCCCGATCAACGCCATCTATCAGGCGATGACGAACAAGTACCTCACCAACCGCGGGATCAAGGACGTCTCCGACAGCCACGTCTGGGCGTTCCTCGGTGACGGCGAGATGGACGAGGTCGAGAGCCGCGGCCAGCTGCAGGTCGCTGCGAATGAGGGCCTGGACAACCTCACCTTCGTCATCAACTGCAACCTGCAGCGCCTGGACGGTCCCGTCCGCGGCAACGGCAAGATCATCCAGGAGCTCGAGAGCTTCTTCCGCGGCGCCGGGTGGAATGTCATCAAGGTCATCTGGGGCCGCGAGTGGGACGACCTCCTCGCCCGTGACAGCGAGGGTGCGCTCCTGAACCTCATGAACGTCACCCCCGACGGCGACTACCAGACGTACAAGGCCGAGAACGGTGCGTACGTCCGCGAGCACTTCTTCGGGCGCGACGAGCGTGCTGCCGCTCTGGTCAAGGACTACAGCGACGAGCAGATCTGGAACCTCAAGCGCGGCGGGCACGACTACCGCAAGGTCTACGCCGCATTCAAGGCGGCCGCCGAGCACAAGGGCCAGCCGACCGTCATCCTCGCCAAGACCATCAAGGGGTACGGCCTCGGTCCGCACTTCGAGGGTCGCAACGCCACGCATCAGATGAAGAAGATGACGCTGGACGACCTCAAGCTCTTCCGCGACGCGATGCACATCCCCGTCAGCGACGCGCAGCTCGAGGAGAACCCCTACCTCCCGCCGTACTACAACCCCGGACCGCAGGACGAGACCATCCAGTACCTGCAGGAGCGGCGGCGGGCCCTCGCCGGCTACCTGCCGGAGCGACGCACGCATCACGTCGGGCTGGAACTCCCCGGCGATCAGGCGTACGCCCTGCCTAAGAAAGGATCGGGCACGCAGGAGGTTGCGACGACGATGGCCTTCGTCCGTCTGCTGAAGGACCTGCTGCGCGTGAAGGACTTCGGTCACCGCATCGTCCCGATCATCCCCGACGAGGCCCGCACGTTCGGCATGGACGCGTACTTCCCGACGGCGAAGATCTACAACCCGCACGGTCAGCACTACACCTCTGTCGACCGCGAACTGCTTCTGGCGTACAAGGAGAGTCCCCAGGGGCAGATCATCCACGTCGGCATCAATGAGGCCGGCGCGCTTGCCGCCTTCACCGGCACCGGTACGTCGTACTCCACCCACGGTGAGCCGCTGATCCCGGTCTACGTGTTCTACTCGATGTTCGGATTCCAGCGCACCGGCGACGCCCTGTGGGCGGCCGGGGATCAGATGGCCAGGGGCTTCCTCATCGGTGCCACCGCGGGCCGGACGACCCTGACGGGCGAGGGACTCCAGCACGCCGACGGTCACTCTCCGCTCCTGGCCTCGACCAACCCGGCGGTGATCAGCTACGACCCGGCCTACGGCTACGAGATCGCCCACATCGTGCGGGCCGGAATCGAGCGGATGTACGGCGGGAACCACCCCGACCCGAACGTCATGTACTACCTCACGGTGTACAACGAGCCGATGGTTCAGCCTGCGGAGCCGGAGGGTGTCGACGTCGAGGGCATCGTCCGCGGCATCCATCGCATCGCACCCGCCGCCGGCGGCGAGAGCGCCCGCGCACAGATCCTCGCCTCGGGCGTGGGCGTGCCGTGGGCACTCGAGGCCCAGCAGCTGCTGCGCGACGACTGGGGGGTCCAGGCCGACGTGTGGTCCGTGACCTCATGGGGCGAGCTGCGTCGCGACGGTCTCGCCGCCGACGAGCACAACTTCCTCCACCCCGACGGCGAGGAGCGCACTGCCTACGTCACCGACAAGCTGGCTGGAACGCCGGGCCCGGTCATCGCGGTCAGCGACTTCGAGCATGCCGTCCAGGATCAGATCCGCCCGTGGGTGCAGCACAACTTCCACACCCTGGGCGCCGACGGGTTCGGCTTCTCCGACACCCGGCCGGCCGCACGCCGGTGGTTCAAGATCGACGGCCCCTCGATCGTCGTCAAGACCCTGCAGGCGCTGGCCGCCGAGGGGACGGTGGATCGTTCGCTGTCGGTGCAGGCGATCGAGAAGTACCGCCTGCACGACGTCAGCGCGGGCACGAGCGGGAACGCGGGCGGCGAGAGCTGATCCGGGACCCCTCCGACGATGGACAAGGCCGAAACGCTCGCCTGGCTCCGACGCATCTCGGGCGACCTCGCCACGGCCACGATCCAGCGTCTCGAGGACTCACTGCCCTGGTATGCCGAGATGCCGCCGGCCCGTCGGTCGGCGGTGGGTCTGGTCGCCCAGGCGGGTATCAGCTCCTTCATCCAGTGGTATGACGATCCCGGGTCCACGCCCTGGATCGCTGCGGACATCTTCGCCGCCGCGCCGCGTGAACTCCTGCGGAGCGTGTCGCTGACGCAGACGCTGCAGCTCATCCGGGTCACCGTCGAGGTGACCGAGGAGCGGGTGGCGGGGAAGGACGAGAACCTCCGCGAGGCGATCCTGCTCTACTCGCGCGAGGTCGCGTTCGCCGCCGCGGACGTCTACGCCCGCGCGGCGGAGGCGCGGGGGCTGTGGGACGCGCGCCTGGAGGCCCTCGTGGTGGACTCGATCCTCACCGGCGAGGCCGACGAGGAGCTGCCGAGCCGGATCGCTGCCCTCGGCTGGCACGGACACGGCGAGGTGGCGGTGCTCGTGGGCACCACTCCCCCGCAGTTCGACGTCGACCAGCTGCGCCGTACGGCGCGCAAGCTCGGAGTCGACGTGCTGATCGGTGTCCAGGGCTCGCGACTGGTCCTGGTCGTCGGCCGCGCCGACGCCCCGCGCGGGGAGGAGACGCCCACCGACCTGCCGTTCGACGAGATCGCCCGGCGTCTCGAACCCGGCTTCGGAACGGGCTACCTCGTGCTCGGACCTGCCGTCCCCGCACTCGTCGACGCCAGCCAGAGTGCTCGCGCCGCCCTCGCCGGCTTCGCGGTCGCCCGAGCCTGGCGTCATGCGCCCCGGCCCGTCGAGGCCGATGACCTCCTCCCGGAGCGGGCTCTTGCCGGTGATCCGCTGGCGAAGCAGACGCTCGTGGAGCGGATCTATCGCCCGCTGCAGAGCCACAGCTCCGACCTGGTGACGACGTTGTGGAGCTACCTCGACAACGGCCGCTCGCTCGAGGCGACCGCGCGGGAGCTCTTCGTGCACCCCAACACGGTGCGCTACCGGCTGAAACGCGTGTCGGAGGTCATCGGGTGGGACGCTACGGGGCCGCGCGAAGCGCTCATCCTGCAGACGGCGCTGATTCTCGGATCGATCGGGACGGATGCCACCCGTCGACGTTCTCCCGGACCACGACGCGTCGGATGAGAACCCCTTCTCTGTGCGCAACGCACAAAGGCTCCGGCTATTTCTGTGTCGCACCCTCCAGAAGGTGCCGCAGGATCATTGAAAGGATGGAACCGTGATCATCGCCGTCTTCCCTGGTCAGGGCTCGCAGACGCCGGGATTCCTCGCCCCGTGGCTGGAGATCCCGGGGGCGCGGGAGACCCTCGAGGTCTACTCCGATGCCGCGGGCGTCGATCTCGTCGCCGCCGGAACGGAGTGGGACGCCGATCGCATCCGCGACACCCAGGTGGCTCAGCCGCTGATCGTCGCAGCCGGTCTCCTGGCCTGGGGCGAGTTGGGCAGGCCCCGGCAGGTGTCGGGGGTGGCCGGGCATTCGGTCGGCGAATTCACCGCTGCCGCTGCCGCTGCGATCCTCCCCGACGCCGAAGTGCTGCGCCTGGTGGGAGTCCGTGGGCGGGCGATGGCGGATGCCGCGGCGCAAGCCGACACCGGCATGAGCGCCGTCATCGGCGGCGACGAGACGGCCGTTCTGGAGCGGCTCTCCGCGCTCGGGCTGACGCCCGCCAACCACAACGGCGCCGGGCAGATCGTCGCTGCGGGAGCCCGTGCCGATCTCGACCGTCTCGCCGCCGAACCCGTCGCCGGCACGCGCGTCATCCCGCTCCAGGTGGCGGGCGCCTTCCACACCGATCACATGGCGCCGGCCGTGACCGCACTCCGCGACGCGGCAGCCCAGACCGTGGGCGGTGATCCTCTCCGGACCATCTGGACGAACCGCGACGGTTCCGCCGTGAAGACCGGACGGGCCTTCATCGATCTCCTCGTCGAGCAGGTCGCCTCGCCCGTGCGCTGGGACCTGTGCATGGCGAGCTTCGCCGCCGCCGGCGTCACCGGCATCATCGAACTCACCCCCGCGGGCACGCTCACCGGGCTCGCGAAGAGGGCCCTCCGCGGCATCCCGACCGTCGCCGTGAAGACGCCCGACGATCTCGCCGCCGCCGTCGGGCTCTGGGAAGGACCCGCCGCATGACCGTCTCCCTGCGTCAACCCACGGGCGTGGCACATACGCGCATCTACGCGTACGGTGCCGCGCGCGGCGAACGCGCCGTCCCCAACGAGGATCTGATCGGGCCGATCGACTCCAGCGACGAGTGGATCCGCCAGCGCACGGGCATCGTCACCCGTATGCGGGCCGAAGCCGACACCGATGCCATCGATCTCGCCACGGAGGCCACCCGTGAGGCGATCGCGCGTTCCGGCGTCGATCCGAGCGCCGTCGACCTGGTGATCTGCGCGACGATCAGCAACCCCAAGCAGACGCCGTCGGTGTCGGCGATCGTGGCCGATCGCGTGGGCGCCAACCCCGCGGCCGCCTACGACGTCAACGCCGCGTGCGCCGGCTTCGCCTACGGCGTGGCTCAGGCCGATGCCCTGATCCGAGCCGGAGCGGCGCACTATGCCGTCGTCGTGGGCACCGAGAAGCTCAGCGACGTCGTCGATCCGACCGATCGCAGCATCTCCTTCCTGCTCGGCGACGGCGCCGGCGCCGTCGTCGTCGGCCCGAGCGACACGCCCGGCATCGGTCCCACCGTCTGGGGGTCCGACGGCTCCAAGGCCGACGCGGTCGGGATGAATCACACGCTCACGGACTTCCGGGACGGGAAGGCGCCCTGGCCGACCCTCCGCCAGGAGGGCCCCACCGTGTTCCGCTGGGCGGTGTGGGAGATGGTGAAGGTCGCGCGCGAGGCGCTCGAGGCGGCAGGTGTCGAGGCATCCGATCTCGCGGCCTTCGTCCCTCACCAGGCCAACATGCGCATCATCGACGAATTCGCCAAGCAGCTGAAGCTTCCCGACACGGTGGTCATCGGCCGTGACATCGAGACGACCGGCAACACGTCGGCCGCGTCGATCCCCCTCGCCACGCATCGTCTGCTGGAGGAGCATCCCGAACTCAGCGGCGGACTCGCTCTGCAGATCGGGTTCGGCGCCGGACTCGTCTTCGGCGCGCAGGTGATCGTGCTCCCGTGAGCGCGGGACCCACGACTCTAAACTGAACGGGGCCCGACCGGGCTTCCCCCGAGAAAACAGGAGAAACCATGGCATTCACCAACGACGAGGTCCTCGCCGGGCTCGCTGAGCTCATCACCGACGAGACCGGCATCTCGGCCGACGAGGTAGCCCTGGAGAAGTCGTTCACCGACGACCTCGACATCGACTCGATCTCGATGATGACGATCGTCGTCAACGCCGAGGAGAAGTTCGGCGTGACGATCCCCGACGACGAGGTGAAGAACCTCAAGACCGTCGGCGACGCCGTCACCTACATCACGTCGAACCAGGCGTAGCGCCCTCCGGTGGGGGCCCTCGGCCCCCACCGGCACGACACACCGAGGAATCACCTTCGTATGAGCACGTCACGCATCGTCGTCACCGGAATCGGCGCCTCCTCTCCCATCGGCGCGACCGCGCCCGAGAGTTGGGAGGCGCTGCTCGAGGGAGCATCCGGAACCCGCACCCTCGAGCACGAGTGGGTCGAGCAGTATCAGCTGCCTGTCACCTTCGCCGCGCAGGCCAAGGTGCGGCCCGACACCGTTCTCGAGCGCCCCGTCGCCAAACGGCTCGACCCGGCATCGCAGTTCGCGATGGTTGCGGCGATGGAAGCATGGGAGGACGCGGGGCGCCCTGACGTCGCTCCCGAGCGACTGGGCGTCGACTTCGCCACGGGCATCGGCGGAGTGTGGACGCTGCTGGACGCGTGGGACACGCTGCGCGAGAAGGGTCCGCGGCGGGTCATGCCCATGACCGTCCCGATGCTCATGCCCAATGCCGCGGCGGGCAACCTCTCGCTCCACTTCGGCGCGCGGGCTTTCGCCCGCACGGTCGCAAGTGCCTGCGCGTCGAGCACCGAGTCGATCGTCAACGCCGTGGAGCACCTGCGCGCGGGCCTCGCCGACGTCGTGATCGCCGGCGGCACGGAGTCGGCGATCCATCCGATCACGATCGCCTCCTTCGCCTCGATGCAGGCGCTGTCGCGCCGCAACGACGACCCCGCCACCGCCTCGCGGCCCTGCAGCGTGGACCGTGACGGATTCGTCATGGGCGAGGGGGCGGGTGTCCTCATCCTCGAGACCGAAGAGCACGCCCGTGCCCGCGGGGCCAAGATCTACGCCGCGGTCGTCGGTGGCGGCGTGACCGCCGACTCGTACCACATCACGGCCAACGACCCCGAGGGAGTGGGGGCGGCCCGGGCGGTGCGGATGGCGCTGGGGATGGCGGACGCTTCGCCCGACGACGTCACGCACGTCAACGCGCACGCCACCTCGACGCCCGTCGGTGACCCGAACGAGTACACCGCACTGAAGACGGTCTTCGGCGACCGGATCGATGAGATCCCGGTTTCGGCGACGAAGGCGTCGACGGGCCACCTCCTGGGCGGCACCGGTGCCCTCGAGGCGATCTTCACGGTGCTCGCTCTTCGCGACCGCATCGCGCCGCCCACCATCAACATCACCACGCAGGACCCCCAGGTGCCTTTCCGCATCTCGGGCGAACGCATGGAGCTCGGACGCGGCGACCAGCTCGCCATCAGCAACTCGTTCGGGTTCGGCGGGCACAACGCCGTGGCTGCGTTCGCGAGCGTCTGAGGTCCACCCCTTCCTGCACGGCAGAGGCCCCCGACCTCGGTCGGGGGCCTCACCTTTCTCCGTGCGTCGATTCGCGGTCCCGATCCCCGGGAGTGCTCACCGATCCACCGGTAGTGGCGCCTCGCGCACGGGATGCGTCCGTCACGTCATGACGCGGTCATCCCACCTTGTGCAGCCAGACGACGGATGCCTCGTCTCCCGCGTGACGGAAGGGTTCGAGTTCGTCGTCCCAGGCGGCGCCCAGGGCGACGTGCAATTCGCGCTGCAGCTCCTGAACGTCGCCGGCGGCGATCTCCATCGCATAGCGGAGGCGGTCCTCACCGATGACGATGTTGCCCGCAGCATCCGTCTGGGCATAGTGGATGCCGAGCCCCGGCGTGTGGAGCCACCGGCCTCCGTCGCTGCGCGGCGTGGGGTCCTCCGACACTTCGAACCGGAGGTGCTCCCAGCCGCGGATCGCGGTGGCCAGCGCGGCACCCGTCCCCGCGGGCCCCTCCCAGTAGAACTCCGCGCGCCGACTCCCGGACAGCACCGGCTGGTCGGCCCACTCGAAGGTGACGGGCCGACCCAGGGCGCGGCCGACCGCCCACTCGAGGTGGGGGCACAACGCCCGTGGCGCGGAGTGGATGTAGATCACTCCACGCGCAGTGGTTGTCGCCATGATGACTCCGTTTCCTCAGGTACGTCTTCCCCTACGACCTGTGAAACGACAGCTGCGGCGTGTTCGGTTGTGCGGCCATTATCACCCGGGCACCGTCGGAATCACAAGCGTGTGATTCCGACACGCCGAAGACCCCGGCGCGGTTGAGCGCCGGGGTCTTCGGATGAGGGTCCGAGGCTTCAGGCCTCGCTCATGGCCAGCTTCTCCTGCTGGCCCTTCGCCGCGTAGTAGGCGGCGCGGGCGGCGTCGCGACGTGCCTGCTCGACCTGGCCGGCCTCGAGCACGTCCTGGGCGACCTCGACGTTCTCCGCGTGGGGGACGCCGTTGTACTTCTCGATGTAGGCGTCGAGCTCCGGGCCCGACTCCCACGACGTGATGAGGCAGTAGCGCGGCTCGCTGCCGAGGTGCGTGGCGGCATGCCACAGGCGCTGCGTGTCGATGATCAGCTGCGCGCCGGCCGGCAGTGCGATGCGCACCTCGCCCTGGGGGTCGGTGCGGTTCTCACGGAGGACGAAGAAGCTGTCCTTGTCGTCGGTGAGGTTGAAGAACCCGCGAACGACCCAGCCGGTGCCGTCGGGGTTCAGGCGGTTGTTGTCGTCCTGGTGCAGGTTGTAGAGGCAGTCGGCGTAGGAGTTCGGCTGCAGCTCGATGATGCGGCACCGACCCACGTTCGCACCCGGCTCGAGGGCCCGCTCGGTCAGGGTCGGCGCGATCGCCGTCTGGGAGTCGATCCAGACGCCGTCCTTGTCGGTGCGCGGCGGCTTGTGGTTCCAGAAGCCGTTGCATTCGATCTCGCCCTTCGCCGACGCGAGCGGCGCGAAGCGGGTGTCGCCGGATGACTTCCAGTCGACGTACTCGAGGTCGAGCCACTCCCTGGGGTCGATCTCCTTGCCGTAGCTGTCCAGCACCACGTAGCCGGTCTCTTCGAGAGCGGCTGACTTGATGTAACCCATAGCGTTATGCCCTTTCGTAGGTGGCCAGCACGTTTCAACAGGCCAACTAAGGCAAGCCTACCTCCGGCACGCGCGGGAGCCCGGGGAGCCGGGAGCGGTTCATTAGACTCGACGCGGCCTGTCTCCAGCATCCCGAGGAGGGAACCGACCCGATGGTCACCGCCACGAATGTCGATGCCACCGCCGTCAACACCCTGCGGTGGCTCGCCTCCGGCGACCGCACGATCGTCGTCCCCGTCTACCAGCGCCAGTACCGGTGGGACATCGGGAACTGCGAGCAGCTTCTCGCCGACATCCGCGCCGTGGCCGACCTCGATGACCGTCACATGCACTTCATCGGCTCCGTTCTCTCGGCGGTCTCGGACGATGAGCTCGTGCTCATCGACGGCCAGCAGCGCATCACCACGCTGATGCTTCTGGTGGCGGCCCTTCATCACGCCGTCGGCGATGCCGATCCGGCACTCTCCGCCGACCTGCAGGCCGTCCTCCTCCGCCAGGGCGAGCCGGGCGCGGGGCCTCGGACCACGCTGCGGCCCCACCGGGCATGGGCCGATGTCTTCCGCTCGGTGATCCTCGGGAACGACGCCGACCTCGCCGTGCGCGAGTCGCGTTTCGCCGACAACTACGCCTTCTTCCGCAGCCAGGTGTCGGCCGAGGAAGTGCCGCGCATCTGGCGGGGCCTGCAGAAGCTCGAACACGTCGCCATCAGCCTCGGCGCAGGTGCCAACGCACAGCAGATCTTCGAGAGCCTGAACTCCACAGGCGAGCCGCTGCGCGAACACGAGCTCATCCACAATTACGTGCTCATGGGCCTGTCTCACGCCGAGCAGGTGCGCATCGAGGAGGAGTACTGGCTGCCCATCGAGCAGGCGACCGGGGAGAGCATCGCTGCGTTCTGGGAGCAGTACCTCGTCATGCGGACGGGCCGCGAAACCGAGGATGCCGCGGGCCGGGGCGTCTACGACGTCTTCCGTCACCAGTTCCCCCGTCTCGAACCCGGTGCGCTGGATGCGCACGCGTCGGAGTGGCGGGAGTACGCCGAGATCCACCGCATCCTCCGCGAACCCGGGCGCGAAACCGACGAGGAGGTTGCACGGCGGCTGACCGGTGTCGGTGTCTTCGGAGCCGTCGCCTTCCCGCTCGTGATGCGGTCGTATCGGCGATTCCGCGGCGGCGATCTGTCCCGAGGCGCGCTCCTCAGCCTGCTGGAGCAGGTGGAGTCGCTGCTGCTGCGGCGCACGATCGTGGGGATCGGCACCGAACGCATCGTCGCCCGCCTGTGCCGCGCCGAGCACGAGGGCGCAGAGGCGCTCAGCAGGGCCCTGGCCCGCATCACCCCGAGCGATGAGCGGGTGTCTGTGGCGCTGAAGTACTCCGATCTCCCCCACCCGGCATACGTCCTCACCCGGCTGTTCGACGTCGATTCACGCGCAGACTGGGACATCGATCACATCGTGCCGCTCGCACCGGGCGAGACATGGAGCGGCGACGGTGTGCGCACCTGGGCGGAGTACTCCGAAGACGAGCAGAACAGCCACCGCGCCCTCGCGCGCACCCTGGGGAATCTGGCGCTGATCGAGGAGGAACAGGGGATGCAGGTCTTCGATGCCTCGTTCCCGGACAAGCGCACCGTGTACTCCCGCTCGGCCGTCGACGCGACCGCGGCGCTGGCCGCTCACGAGCGGTGGAGCACGAGGGAGATCTCGGCCCGCTCCGCCGCGCTGACCGCACAGTTCGCGCGCGTCTGGCCCCGCGCCGAGATCAGCGGCATTGATGACGACGGTCTGACACCGGTGCTGGACGCCGTGCGCCGACGTGGCTGGCCGCGAGGCTGGGAACGCGAGTGGGACTACGTGGAGTACCGCGGCGAGCACTGGGAGGTCAAGGACATCCGCTACCTCTTCCATCGCGTCTTCGCACGACTGTGGGCCGATGCGCGTGACGCCGTCGTCGCGTACAGCGCGCGCCGGGGTGGGCCGGTCTACCCCGAGAGAGCGTGGACCGGTCAGTGGGACGCCCTCGACGCCGACCACCACCTCTACCTCGGGTGGGACTCCAGCTACATGCTCAGCGCCGTCCAGGGCGTTCTCGCCGAGGCGGGGATCGCGGAAGAGGTCTTCGTGAAGTACTCCTACATCGGCGCGGTGATGTCCACCGGCGTGCGGCGCTGAGGAGCAGGGTTTCGGGCCGCTAGGCTCGGATACGAGGGGCGGTGGCCAAGCTGGTCAAGGCAGCGGGCTCATAACCCGACGATCGTGGGTTCAAGTCCCACCCGCCCTACCAACGGCGCCGATGAGAATCAGCGGCGCGGATCGTCGCGGTCGCGCACGGGCGGATCAGGCCAGACCTTCGCGACGGCCTCGGTGACTCGGATCGATCCGGTGGTGGGGCCCGCCATGGTGCCGTCGCCGTCCGAACCCCGCTGGATGGGGATCTCTTTGCTGTCACTGACGATCTGCGGGTGGTAGCGGGCCAGTTGGAACACGCCCCACACCGCGATGACGCCCGCGATGAGGAAACCGATGTTGGCCCAGAGCGGCGCTGTCGCAGCTTCGCCGAGGACGATCAGGCCGATGAGGATCGCCACGATGGGGTCGATCACGGTGAGGCCTGCGATCACGAGATCGGGCGGTCCGGACGAGTAAGCGGTCTGAACGAAGTAGGCGCCGATTCCCGTTCCGATCAGCAGCGCGATGAGGCAGAGAAGCGTGAGCCACTCGAAGTTCTGGTTCTGGATCCGCACGATGATGACCTTCGCCAGCGTCGCGACGAATCCGTAGATCACGCCGGCGGCCATGATGTAGAACAGTGCGCCCATGCGCTTGCGCAGCCAGACCCACAGGCCCGCGAAGGCGACCGTGACGGCGGCGAGGATGAGCAGGATCGTGATGAGCTGCCCGTCGGAGATGGGCGACTCGGTGGCGAAGAGCGCCGCGATCGTGACGAAGATGAAGATGCCGCCGACACACGCCCCGATGGCGATGAGCGAACGCCTGGTGGGCTTGTGCCCGCTGATCCGGGCGTTCAGCAGGGTGGTGATCACCAGAGCGATCGCACCGAGCGGCTGGACGACGATGAGCGGGGCGAAGGAGAGGGCTGCGAGTTGGCAGACGATCGCCAGCCCCAGCATCATCGTGCCGATCACCCATGACGGCCGCGACAGCAGACGAACCAGCTGACCCCCGCTGAGCCCGCCCGCCCCTCCGGCCCCGCTCATCTCCTCGACCTTGGCGACACCCCGGTGCTGGTACTGCGCACCGAAGGACATGAAGATCGCGCCGAGCAGCGCCAGGGGGATGCCGATCAGCAGCCCGGGATTCTGGAACACGCCGACGAGGACCTCGCCGACATCCTCCAGTTGTACGTCTGCGCTCAGCACCCCTCGACCATACCCGTCGTGTCGCGTCGATAGGCTCGAGACATGGCCGTTCGACCTATTCGCATCATGGGAGACCCGGTGCTCCACGCCCCCGCCGCCCCCGTGGAGGAGATCACCGACGAGATCCGGTCACTCGTCACCGACATGTTCGAGACGATGGATGCGGCCCCCGGAGTGGGTCTTGCGGCCCCCCAGGTGGGGGTGCCGCTGCGGATCTTCACCTACTCCTACGAGGACGACGAGCGGCTCCCCTGGCGCGGGGTGATCATCAACCCCGACCTGTGGATGCTGCCGACGGTGCCCGGAGAGCCCGACCCCGACGAGGAGTCGGAGGGGTGCCTGTCCTTTCCCGGGGAACGATTCCCGCTTCGCCGTTCGGATCGGGTTCGGGTGACGGGGCACGACCTGGAGGGTCAGCCCGTCTCGCTGGATGTGGACGGGTGGCGCGCCCGCATCCTGCAGCACGAGTTCGACCATCTCGACGGCGTCCTCTACATCGACAGGCTTGACGACGGGGCGTGGAAGACCGTCCAGAAGATCGCGCGTAAGCGCGGCTGGGGTCGTCCCGGCTCGGCGTGGCTGCCGGGCGTCGATGATCTCGACGCCTGAAACCCGCGCCGGTCCGCCGGGAGGCGCCTCCGCTCCTATCGCTGCGACCCGTCAGAAAATGTCGTCCGTCACCTTTCCGAGCAGCATCCCTCGACGGCTCGCGGCCGGTGACGGGCGCGGCTGGGGCCTGTCCGGCTCGGCGTGCATGTCCTGGCTCGAGGCGGTCCTCGGTGCCCGCGGGGCCATTCCGCCTCGGCAGCGGCAGGAGTACCGTCGCGCGTGAAGCGAAACAGAGAAGGAAGGTGAGGGCACCATGTTCGAAGACGCGCATGGCGTCGCTGTGATCGCCGCGTCAGATCTGGGTCGCGCGCGTGGGTTCTATGAGGGCGTGCTCGGTCTAACCCCGGCGACGGAACCGTCGGAGGAGGAGGTGTTCTACCGGCTCGGGCAGACGCAGGTGCTCCTGTATCGCACGGGCTTCGCGGGTACCGCAAAGAACACCGTCTTCGCCATCGAGACGCCGCACCTGGACAGGGACATGGCTGCGCTGCGCGAGCGCGGGGTGAGGTTCGAGGAGTACGACTTCCCCGGACTCCGCACGGTCGACGGCGTGGCCGATCTAGCGACGGAGAGGGCCGCGTGGTTCACGGACACGGAGGGGAACATCCTGGCGCTCAGCGAAAGGAAGTGAGGCCGACCCCGCGAAGAAGAAACGGCCCGGGGGTGGAGCCCCGGGCCGTTTGTGCCATCGCCTCGTCCTGCGACGTCCCGCGACAGGGGCCCCGGAGCCGCGCTCCGAGGCCCCTTGTGCCGTCCAAAGGCTATTTGCTGGCCGTCACACGCTTCTTGATGCTCATGTACCAAGCGGCAAGTAGGCCGGCAATCAGGATCTGTGCGAAGAAGACGCCGACGTACTGGCCGGTGAGATTTGCCACGAGCAGGCCGAGGCCGATGCTCAGAATGGCGACCACGATGACGGTCACATAGTACGCGCGAAACGGGTCTCCCTGACGCATGGGGTCTCCTCTCGTTAGGTGCAGTCTGCACCGTTGTGGACGAAGGGGTTCCAACCGAACACGGTAGTTCCGGGAACTCCCCAGAACGATAGGCCGACGCACTGACCATTGTCACTGGCGTAAACCGCGGTGGCCCCGATTGCCGCGGATGCGATGGAGCAAGCAGCGATCCCGACCGGTCCGCCCAGACCGCACGCAGCAGTCGCTCCGCCCAATGCCACGATCCCGGCGCTGGCAATGGTGTCAGTCTCATGTCGGTTGAACAGCAGCGAGGTCCAGCCCAGGCCCTGGTCCAGGCGCGGATCCGCGAGGATCGGGTACGCGAAGTCGCCTGAGGTGTGGTCGACAATCTGCACCAGCGAGTTGCCATCCAGTTCGTACCGCGTGGGCACCGATGTGCCTTCCGCGTCGACGGCCCACGGAGATGCCGCATGCAGCAGCACATCGCCATCGGGGCCGATAACCATAGCCGACCCGTCGTCAGCCACAGCGACTGTGGCGTCGTCGGCGCCCGCCGTTATGTCGTACGAGAACGACACTGGAGCGTCTGGCGACGACAGCGTCGTCAGTAGCTGAACCCCCGTCTCTGTCGGAATAGCGGTGTTGGCGACGGCGGATGTGGAGGGGTATGTGATCGCACCAGAGTCGAGCACGACTGCCTCGTCCGCTGCCTGGACTTCGGGCAGCTTGACGGAGACCGTGGCGCCGTCCAGACCCAGCTCGACAGCTTCCAGGGCGTTGCGGGGCACGGAGACGGTGACAGACCCGTGGGTGACGGCGGCGTCCTCTGCAGTCGCCGTTGCCGGGGCCGGTGTCGCTACTTTCGACCCTGCAGGGCCGGAGAGCGCCTCTACGACTGCCCTCGCGGAGGACTCCCCCACGGCTTCATCGGCCGTTGCGGGAAGTGCCGCAGTGAATGACGCGGCTGGAATAGTGATCGCTGCCGCGACTGCTGCGGAGCAATGGACCAAGTTCGACGACCTGCTTTCGTGCTTGGCTTTCGCATGATCTTCCTCTCGTTCGTCGTCGGACGGGAAACACTTACCCTTCTCGCAAAGGACACCGATCTCGATCGATTTCAGACGATTTGCAGGCGACTCTCATGTCGGCCTCATCTTTTGTCCCCCATGAGGGGGACGAATGGGCAGCCGGTGCTCCGGATCTGGCTTTTGGTCATCGCGATAGGCCGACCGGAGGCGAGATACGGACCGCCTGTTAGATCGCAGTGGCGAGGCTCACCACGCCGAGCCCTCATATCGTGAGCATCTCCGGTCTGCCCGCCGTGGCCTTAGCCGCGAGGCGGATCAACGCCGAGCGTCACCGTCGACAAGGGAGCGCAGATGGCGACCGATGCTCGCTCGGAGGTCATCGTGCTGATCGCCGAGCGCCGTGTCGGGGTCCTATTTTTGCCCAGGTCGTACAGCCACACCGGGCGCCAGACCAGCTCCCG
This sequence comes from Microbacterium sp. AK009, assembly GCF_013410955.1. Lineage (GTDB taxonomy): Bacteria > Actinomycetota > Actinomycetes > Actinomycetales > Microbacteriaceae > Microbacterium. The sequence goes on from NZ_JACCCG010000004.1 coordinate 32,709, forward strand.
CGGCTCCCACTCATAGCGAGGCCAGATGTGCGCATGAACGAAGGCGTCCGCGTTGCCGAGGACGTCGATGCTCACCCGTCGTAAAAAGGGATCGAGCTCGCGGCACGCGTCCTCGACGGCGGTGGCCAGCAGGTCGACGTCCGCGAGGAACTGGACGCGGTCTTCCGAGGCATTTCCGCCAGCGCGGTCGTCGCGCCAATCCATGCAGCTGCCGCTATCTGACTGCTCCGAGTCGTCGCGAGGTGGCTGAATGCGTGGATGCATCAGGAGACGGTCTCGGCCAGGAGACGCGGAACGAGTGGGGCTGGACTGTCTGCCCCACGAAGAGCCCCCGGAAGTTCGCTGAAATTCCGGGGGCTTGGGGTTTTGCGCTCCCCCACTTGGACTCGAACCAAGAACCTATCGGTTAACAGCCGATTGCTCTGCCAATTGAGCTATGGAGGAATGTGCCCTCGCCGCGGCGCGGGCAACCCGACCATGCTAGCAAACGCTGAGGGGTGCCTGTGACACCGACCAGCAGAGTGACACCGACCAGCAGAAGCACATCAGGATGCCGCACGCCGCCGATCGTCTGCGCCGCCGGGCGTCCAGAGCAGATCGTCGAGGTGGGGACCGGCGGCGACCGGGTGGCCTCCGCGCAACACGAGCACCTGCGCGTCGAGCTCGCGTGCCACATCCTCCTCGTTCGTCACGATGACGCTTGCCATGCCGATGTCATCGCGACGTCGCGCAATGGCGTCGTGCGCCGCCCGACGCACCTCGACGTCCATGTTGGCGAAGGGCTCGTCGGCGAGGAACACCTTCGGTTGGAGCATGAGGGCTCGCGCGAACGCGACGCGTTGGCGCATGCCTGCGCTGAGCTCGTACGGGTACTTCGCCGCCGCGCCCAGCGGCAGCATCATCTCGTCCAGCAGCGCGGCGACGCGGATCGACAGCGCCCGCTGATTGACCCGGCGATCGCGGCTCGTCACCGGTTCGGCGATCGTCTCGGACACCGTCAGCCGCGCGGGGAGCTTCGCCCCGGCGCTCTGCGGCAGGAAGCCGGTCACGTACGTCAGAACCCGGTGCTTGCGCCCCGGACGGCGGACCGAGATGCCCTCGACCAGGGCGTCGCCGCCGACCACACCGAGATCGGCGGGAGCGAGTCCGGCAAGCGTCATCACCAGGCTGGACTTCCCCGCGCCGGTCGGCCCCATGACCGCCAGCGTGCGGCCCCGTGGCAGCTGGAACGACACGCCTTCGACCACACGGAGGGCGCCGGGACGGGGGTTCCACGCCAGGGAGAGATCACGGCTGTGGATCGCGACGTCATCGTCTCGTGGCGGGGCCATAGCCCCATCATGCCCGGTCGCCGGGGTGCGGGCGACCGCAGGGTTCAGCTTTCCGCTGCGACGACCTGTCGATCGTGGTCGAGTTCGCGCAGGCGCAGACGGACCGCCCGCCCCTCTTCGGACTCCGGAGCCACCCGCTGAATGGCACGGAGCAGTTCGCGCTTCTCCTCCTCGATGCCGCGCAGGACGACGCGGCGGGCGAGATCGGCTGTGGATGCGACGGCGGCGTCGTCGGTCAGCGCGGGGAATGCGCGGGTCAGGAGCTCAGCGGCGAGCGACCGATACGGCTCGCGCACCTCCGACACCGCATCCGCCGCCCACCCCATCCGATCCAGATCCGGAACCACCGCGAGGGTCTGACGGACGGCCTCGAGAGCAGGCACACGGAAGGGCTGTGCCAGGGCACGGCTGCGCAGGGCCGCATCGATCCGATGCCCGAACTGCAGGAAGCCGGTGAGGGCGTCGCGTTCGAGCGCGGCGTCGGCTGTGCGAGGGAGGGTCGCCACGCTCGGACGCACCTGAGGCTCATCCGCCGCCGGCGGATGGTCTTCGACCGGCCGGCCGCCGCGCGCACCCGCATCGGCGTCACGCGTATTTTTGCTCCGGGGCTCGCCGGCGTGATCGCGGGAGGCGCCGCGCGCCGCGCGTTCGACGGCGGCGGACACCTCCCCCAGGTCGAGCCCGAGCCGACGGGCGAGGACCCGGGTGTAGCCCGGACGGAGCGCCGGGTCGCGGATCTCCGCCACGATCGGCGCCGCGGCGCCGAGTGCTCCCGCGCGACCCTCCACGGTCGCGAGATCGAAGCCGGCCAACCGCTGGTCGATCACGAACTCGAACATGGGCGCCTTGTGGTCCATGAGCGCGCGCACCGCGGCATCCCCCTTCGACATGCGGAGATCGCACGGATCCAGTCCCTCGGGAGCGACCGCGACGTACGTCTGGGCGGCGAATCTCTTCTCGTCGCCGAAGGCGCGCAGCGCCGCCTTCTGACCGGCGGCATCGGGATCGAACGTGAAGACCACCTCGCCCGCCGCGCTGTCGTCGCCCATCACCCGTCGGAGCACCGTGATGTGATCGGTTCCGAATGCCGTGCCACAGGTGGCGACAGCGGTGGTGACGCCCGCGAGATGGCAGGCCATCACGTCGGTGTACCCTTCGACGACGACCACCCGGTGATCGCGCGAGATGTCGCGCTTGGCCAGGTCGAGCCCGTAGAGCACCTGCGCCTTGCGGTAGATCGGAGTCTCCGGGGTGTTCAAGTACTTCGGACCGCCATCGTCCTCGTAGAGCTTCCTGGCTCCGAAGCCGATCACCTGCCCGGTGACGTCGCGGATCGGCCACACCAGGCGGCCGCGGAACCGGTCGTAGACGCCTCGCTGTCCCTGAGAGACCAGCCCTGCCGTCGTGAGTTCCTCACGGGTGAAGCCCTGGGCGGTGAGGTGGTCCATCAGGTGAGACCACCCCCGCGGCGCGTATCCCACGCCGAAGTGCGCGGCCGCGCCGGCGTCGAAACCGCGCTCGCCGAGGAACGTGCGGGCCGCGGCGGCCTCGGGGGTGACGAGCTGGGAGCGGAAGTACCCCCCCGCCGCCGCGTTGGCCGCGTAGAGCCGGCTGCGTCCGGTCGTCTCGGGCGCAGCGCCGCCGTCCTCGTAGTGGAGCGCATACCCGATCCGTCCGGCGAGACGTTCCACCGCCTCGGTGAACGACACATGGTCCATCTTCCGGAGGAAGGTGTAGACGTCTCCGGACTCGCCGCACCCGAAGCAGTGGTAGAAGCCGACTTGGGGGCGAACGTGGAAGCTCGGGCTGCGCTCGTCGTGGAACGGGCAGAGCCCCTTCAAAGACCCGACGCCCGCCGATTTCAGCGCCACCCGCTCGCCGATGATGTCACCGATGTTGGTGCGGGCCTTCACTTCCTCCACATCGGCCTGGCGGATGCGCCCCGCCATCAGCGTGCCACCGGGTCGGCCGTCGAGCGCCGCGAACCAGGAGCCCAGATCCCGAGCGCGGCGGCGTCGATCTCACCCACCAGGCGCGTGTGCCAGGCGATGGCGAGCTGGTCGGTGAGGCTTGCGACCTGATCGACGATGACGCGTCGTCGGGCGCTCTCGGTCTCGGCGGAGGCAAAGTCTTCGGCATGCATGGCGTCGAGGTGCGCCGGCTCGTCCCACAGCGCCGTTGCGAGACGCTTGAGCGCGCGACGCTGCTCTTTGTACAGCGCCTTCCGCCCGTCGATCGAGACCACCGTCGCGCCGATGATGCCCTTCAGCACCGCCATCTCGGCCTCGATGACGCGCGGCACGACGACGTGGGCGCGGTATCGGGTGAGGACGGAGGTGTCGTACGCATCACGGGTGGCCGTCGTCGCCGCCCGGGCGAAGCGTCCGATGAGATCCGAGGTGAGGTTCTTCAGTCGAGCGAGATCGTGCCGCGTGCCGCGGAACTCGGTGATCCACTCCCCGAGACGCATGAGCCGGTACAGCGCATCGGCCAGCTCGTCGCGGGCGAAGTCGAACCCGACCCACGTCTGGATGGCGGTGAGGAGACCTTCGTGCTCGGCGGGGTCGGCGAGTCGAGCGGGGTCGAGGTAGCCGTTGACGACGGCGTCTTCGAAGTCGTGGACCGAATAGGCGATGTCGTCCGAGAGGTCCATCACCTCGGCCTCGATGCATCGCACCCGCCCGGGGGCGCGCTCGCGCATCCAGCGGAACACCGGCTCGTCCTCAGGGTAGACGCCGAACTTCAGCCTGCCGCCGGGATCAGGCACCGGATGATCGGCGGTCCACGGGTACTTGCATGTGGCGTCGAGGCTCGCACGGGTGAGATTCAACCCGACACTCCGTTCGGCGGGGTCGAACACCTTCGATTCGAGCCGCGAGAGGATGCGGAGGGTCTGGGCATTGCCTTCGAAGCCGCCGATGTCAGCAGCCCAGTCGTTGAGGGCGCGCTCTCCGTTGTGGCCGAAGGGCGGATGTCCGAGGTCGTGGCTGAGGCACGCGGTGTCGACCACATCGGGCGAGAGGCGCAGAGCGGTCGCGAGCTCGCGGCCGACCTGGGCGACCTCCAGCGAATGGGTCAGTCGATTGCGGGCGAAATCCGCCGGGCTCGCCGGGCTGAGCACTTGCGTCTTGGCGGCCAGGCGCCGCAGCGCCGCGGAGTGGAGCACGCGGGCGCGATCGCGGGCGAAGTCGTCGCGCTGGGAGCGATGGGTCTCGGTGTGGAAGCGCTCGGCGTCCACGTCGTCGTAGCCGCTCGGCCGGCCGGGGGCCACCCCCAGCCCGGCCCCGCCGTTCCAGGCCGCGGGCGCGGCGAGACCCGCCGCGTCGCCGGTCGCCGGGAACGCCGCCACCGGCTCAGCCACCGCTGTGGTCGAGTTCGGCCTCGGCGAGGGCGGTGGAGGCGTCGGCGCCGATGTCGCGGGAGTCGAGCCATCCGTCGGGAAGCGCCGGCCGCTTGGGCGTTCCGGCTCGGCCGCGCTGGCCTTCCGCGGCCGCACCCGGGTACGGGGCGCCGAGGTCGAGTGTGGCCAGAAGCTCGTCGATCTCCTCGAGCGTGGACACCGTCGCCAGCCGAGCCCGGGTGTCGCCTCCGACCGGATACCCCTTGAAGTACCACGCGACGTGCTTCCGGATGTCGCGGCACCCCCGGCCCTCGTCGTCGAAGAACTTCACGAGGAGCTCTGCGTGACGTCGGAAAGCCCGGGCGACGAACGCCAGGGTGGCATCGACGGGCTCGCCGGCGGCGCTGCCGTCCCGGCCGAGAGCGCGGGCGAGGTCGCCGAACAGCCAGGGACGGCCGAGACACCCGCGGCCGACGACGACCCCGTCGCATCCGGTCTCCGCCATCATCCGCACGGCGTCATCAGCGGACCAGATGTCTCCGTTGCCGAGGACCGGGATGCTGGTGACAGCCTCCTTCAGCGCCGCGATCGCCGCCCAGTCGGCGGTGCCGGAGTAGAACTGGGATGCCGTCCGGGCATGCAGTGCGACGGCGGAGATGCCGGCATCCTCTGCGATCCGCCCCGCCTCGAGGTAGGTCAGGTGGTCGTCGTCGATGCCCTTGCGCATCTTGACCGTGACGGGGATGTCTCCCCCGGCGCGAGCCGCGCGGGTGACGATGTCGCGGAACAGATCGCGCTTCCAGGGGAGCGCCGCCCCTCCGCCCTTGCGGGTGACCTTCGGCACCGGGCAGCCGAAGTTCAGGTCGATGTGGTCAGCGCGGTCCTCTTCGACAAGGAGCCTCACGGCGGCTTCGACGGTGGCGGGGTCGACACCGTACAGCTGGATCGAACGCGGGACCTCGGACTCGTGGTGGGTGATCAGCCGCATCGTGGTCGCATTGCGCTCCACCAGTGCGCGCGAGGTGATCATCTCGCTGACGTACAGACCGGCGCCGTATTCCCGGCAGAGACGGCGGAAGGCGGTGTTGGTGATACCGGCCATCGGCGCGAGCACGACCGGTGCGTCCAGGGTCAGCGCACCGATCCGAAGGGTCGGGGCTGGGGCGACGGCGAGTGACACCTCTGTATTCTCCCATCCTCGCGGCCGGGGTCGCGAAAGCGGATTTAGCCTGGGGATATGACCTCCGAAGCCACCCTCACCGATCTGCGTTCCATCCCGTTCACGACCGCTGACGGCGGCACGGCGACGCTCGGCGATTACGCCGATCAGGTCGTGCTGGTCGTCAACGTCGCCTCCCGCTGCGGCCTGGCACCTCAGTACGAGCAGCTCGAGGAGCTCCAGCGCACCTACGGCGACCGGGGCTTCATCGTCCTCGGCTTCCCCTGCAACCAGTTCATGGGCCAGGAGCCCGGATCCATGGAGGAGATCCTGGAGTACTGCTCCGGGACGTGGGGCGTGACCTTCCCGATCCAGGAGAAGGTGAAGGTCAACGGCAACGGCGCGGCGCCCGTGTACAAGGCGCTGAAGCGAGCCAAAGACCTCGAGGGCAAGAAGGGGCCGATCATCTGGAACTTCGAGAAGTTCCTCATCACGCCCGCGGGCCAGGTCCACCGCTTCCGCCCGAACATCAAGCCCGACGACCCCGCCATCGTCTCGGTGATCGAAGACAACCTCCCCCGCTGACCCCGAGGGGGCCCCGCTCTCAGCCGGCGCTGGCGGCGGGTTCGGTTTCGGCGGCCGAACGCCGCTCCGACCACACCTGGCGCAGGATCTGTGCGAAGGCGTCCGCAGGCTGGGCGCCGGAGACGCCGTAGGTGCCGTCGATCACGTAGAACGGCACACCGGAGCAGCCGTACGCCTGCGCCTGCGCCTGGTCGCGGCGCACCTCCAGCTCGAACCGGTCCGTGGCGAGCACCTCCCGTGCCGCGTCGGGGTCGAGGCCCGCGTCCACGGCGAGGCGCACCAGCTCGTCGTCGTGACCGATGTGCCGGCCCTCGGTGAAGTACGCCGACATGAGGCGTTCGACGAGGTCCAGCTGCCGGCCCTCTTCCTTGGCGAAGTGCAGCAGACGGTGGGCCTTGCCGGTGTTGGCGTGGTGAAGCAGATCGTAGCGGTACGCCAGCCCAGACCCCTTGGCCACCTCGGTCACGCGGTCGATCATCTGCTGGGCCTGCTCCGGGCTCACGCCCTTCCGCTCGGCGAGGTAGTCCACCTCGCTGCCGTCGTAGTCCGGCGGGGTGTCGGGGGCGAGTTCGTAGGAGTGGTAGACGATCTCCACCTCGGGTGCGTCCGCATCGGCCCGCGTCTGGGCGAGGCCCGCTTCGAGGTTGCGCTTGCCGATGTAGCACCACGGGCAGGCGATGTCGCTCCATACGTCGAGCCGGAGGGGTTCAGTCATATCGACCACAACCATCCCCGGCCGCTGCGCTATTCCTGCCGATCGTGATCTGCGATGTCGGATGTCGGCTGATCGACCGCTCCGCCGAAGCGGCGGTCGCGGTCGAGATACAGGTCGATCGCCTGCCAGAGGTGCTCGCGGGAGAAGTCCGGCCACAGTGTGTCGAGGAAGACGAATTCCGCATACGCCGACTCCCACAGCAGGAAGTTCGATGTGCGCTGCTCGCCGCTGGAGCGGATGAACAGGTCGACGTCGGGCATGTCGGGCTGGTAGAGGTGGCGGCGGATGACCTTCTCATTGATCGCCGACGGACGCATCCGCCCCGCGGCGACCTCGCCGGCGATGGCGCGCATGGCATCGACGAGCTCGATGCGGCCGCCGTAGTTGATGCACATCGTGAGGGTGAGGACGTCGTTGCCGGCGGTCAGCCTCTCGGCGAACTGCAACTCCTTGATCACCGAGGTCCACAGCCGAGGCTTGCGCCCCGCCCAGCGGATCCGCACGCCCCACTCGTTGAGCTGATCACGCCGCCGGTGCAGCACATCCCGGTTGTAGCCCATGAGGAAGCGGACCTCATCGGGCGACCGCGCCCAATTCTCGGTCGAGAACGCGTAGACGCTCACGTGCCTCACTCCGGCCTGGATCGCGCCGGCGACGACGTCCAGCAGCACCTCTTCCCCCGCCTTGTGCCCTTCCACCCGCGTCAGTCCCCGGCGGTTGGCCCACCGGCCGTTGCCGTCCATGACGATCGCGATGTGGCGCGGCACGGCGCCTGGGAACACCGGCGGGTGGATGCCCGTCCAATCGAGCGGCCGGTAGGGCACGGCGTCACGATGGGTGTAGGGCTTCGGTGTCATCGGGCGGCCTCGACATGCTGGAGCGAGCGGATGCCGCGCTCGAGATGCCACTGCGCGTAGGCGGCGATGAGTCCGGACGCCGCACCGGCGGAGTGCGCCGACGCCCCATCGACAATCTCCCACTCCCCCGCCATGAGTGCGGTGAGCAGGCCGATCGTGGCGGGATCGATGCGCGCCGCACCGGTGGGAGCGCAGGCGGTGCACACGACGCCTCCGAGCTGTGCGACGAATTGGTCGTGCGGCGCAGGCGCGCCGCAGCGCGCGCACTCGCCCAGACCCGGTGCCCAGCCGGCGAGGGCCATCGCCCGCAGGAGGTAGGAATCCAGGATGCTGCGCGCGGCGTGATCCCCTCGTGCGAGTGCGCGGAGCCCCCCGACCAGCAGCAGGTAGTGCGGCGTGGCGGCTTCGGCATCGCCCAGGCGATCGGCGGCTTCCACCATCGCGTGAGCGGCGGTGTATCGGTCGTAGTGCTGGGAGATGTCGGCGCCGTAGGAGCCGAGCGACTCGGCCTGCTGCACGATGTCGAGCGATCGGCCCCGGGAGAACTGCACATCGGCGACCATGAAGGGCTCGAGCCGGGCGCCGAGACGGGAGCTGGTGCGGCGCACGCCCTTCGCCACCGCGCGGATCTTGCCGCTGCGGCGGCCGAGGGCGGTGACGATGCGATCCGCCTCCCCCAGCTTGTGGGTGCGCAGGACCACGACCTCGTCGCGATAGGTGGGCACACTCGATTATCGCGTCGTCGGGCCAGAATGGACGCGTGGAGGAGCCGCTCTTCGTGATTCCGCTGTGGGCAGATCTGACCGCGGTCGGTCTCGGCGGCATCCAGGGGGCACTGTTCGCATCGGGCTTCCGTGGACAGCGGCGCCTGGACTTCCTCGGCGTGGCCATCATCGGCATCGTCCTCGGTATGGGCGGCGGGCTCATCCGCGATCTGCTGCTGAACACCACTCCGGTCACCCTCCAGAGCAACTGGTACCTCATCACCGCGACAGCAGCGGCCCTTGTCGGGATGCTGCTGTCAGGGGTCTTCGCGCGGCTGAACGCCGTCATCGTTGGCCTCGACGCCCTCTCGATGGGGCTGTTCGGCGCCTTCGGCACCAGCAAGGCCCTGGCACTCGGGCTCCCCGTCGTCCCCGCGGTGTTCGTCGGCGTCTGCGCCGCGGTGGGCGGCGGCATCCTCCGCGACATGCTGATGGGGGTGCCCATCGCGATCATGCATGTGGGCTCGCTCTACGCGGTCGCCGCCGCGGTCGGGTGCTCGGTCCTCGCCGCAGTTCACGCCTTCGGCGCGACCCTCGTCGTGGCAGCGATCATCGGCATCGCCGTGACCGCCGTCATCCGGCTCCTCGCGGTGATCTTCGACATCTCCCTGCCGGAGCAGCGGGCGCTGTACCGCCGCAAGGTCGCGGTGGAGACCACCGGGATCCCCGTCATCAAGCCCTGAGCACCGTTCACACCCCGGCGAGGACCCCCGCCTGCTCGCGCGTGCGGATCGACCGGTTCACACCCGAGACGATCGCCTTGAGCGATGCCGTGGAGATGTCCCCATCGATGCCGACGCCCCACAGGCGCTGGCCGTCGACCTGCAGTTCGATGTAGGCCGCGGCCTGGGCATCGCCACCGGAGCTCAACGCGTGCTCGACATAGTCGTACAGCGTCACGTCGAAGCCCTGCGCGCGGATGACCTCGAGGAAGGCCGCAACGGGACCGTTCCCGTGACCGGAGGCTGCAACGCGCTCCTCACCGTCGCGCAGCGAGACCTCGAGGACGACATCGCCGGACATGTCGCTCTCGGTGCGGGTGCTCAGCAATTCGAAACGGCCCCAGCGGTCGTCGGGCTCGGCAGCGGGCAGGTACTCGTCGGTGAAGATCCGCCAGATCTCGTCGCTGGTGACCTCGCCGCCCTCGGCGTCGGTCTTGGCCTGCACCACGCCGGAGAATTCGATCTGCAGGCGGCGCGGCAGGTCGATGGCGTGGTCGCTCTTGAGCAGGTACGCCACCCCGCCCTTGCCGGACTGGGAGTTGACGCGGATGACCGCCTCGTACGACCGACCGAGATCCTTCGGATCGATCGGCAGATACGGCACCGCCCACTCGAGGTCGTCCACTGAGACGCCCTCGGCGGCAGCCCGGGCGTCCATCGCCTCGAAGCCCTTCTTGATCGCGTCCTGGTGCGAGCCGCTGAACGCGGTGAAGACCAGGTCGCCGGCCCAGGGGCTGCGCTCGTGCACCGGCAGCTGGTTGCAATACTCGGCGGTGCGCTTGATCTGGTCGACGTCGCTGAAGTCGATCATCGGGTCGATGCCCTGGGTCAGCAGGTTGATGCCGAGCGCGACCAGATCGACGTTGCCCGTCCGCTCGCCGTTGCCGAACAGGCATCCCTCGATGCGGTCGGCACCGGCCATGTAACCGAGCTCGGCGGCGGCGATCGCTGTGCCGCGGTCGTTGTGCGGGTGCAGAGACAGGATGACGTTCTCGCGGTGCGCCAGGCGGCGGCTCATCCACTCGATCGAATCGGCGTAGACGTTGGGCGTCGCCATCTCGACGGTGGCCGGCAGGTTGATGATCACCTTGCGATCCGGCGTCGGCTCGAAGACCTCGATGACCTGATTGCAGACATCCACCGCGAACTCCAGCTCGGTGCCGGTGTAGCTCTCGGGAGAGTACTCGTAGAAGACCTTCGTCCCGGGGATGCGCTTCTCGAACTCCCGGCACAGCCGCGCGCCCTCGAGCGCGATGTCGATGATGCCCTGCTTGTCGGTGCGGAACACGACGTCGCGCTGCAGCACGCTCGTGGAGTTGTACAGGTGCACGATGGCCTGCTTCGCGCCGGCGATGGACTCGTACGTGCGCTCGATAAGGTGTTCGCGCGCCTGGGTCAGGACCTGGATCGTGACGTCATCGGGGATCACATCCTCCTCGATGAGGTGCCGGACGAAATCGAAGTCCGTCTGGCTGGCCGACGGGAAACCGACCTCGATCTCCTTGTAGCCCATGCCGACCAGCAGGTCGAACATGATGCGCTTGCGCTCGGGGCTCATCGGGTCGATGAGGGCCTGATTGCCGTCGCGCAGGTCGACCGCGCACCAGCGCGGGGCCTGGGCGATGCGCTGGTCGGGCCACGTGCGGTCGGGCAGATCGACGCGGATCTGCTCGTGATACGGCCGATACTTATGGATCGGCATGCCCGAGGGGCGCTGGGTGTTCTTCATGTCGCTTCTTCTCTTCCACGTCTGAGGGACGGGCCGACGCCGAGCTCCGCGACGAGGGTGGCCCTAGATCGAGGCCTCGCCGCGGCGGCTAAGGAGAAGAAGCAGGCCGGCGCGCATGCGGCCATGGTAGCAGGCTCAGAAACCGAGGCGTCTCAGCTGCTTCGGGTCGCGCTGCCACTCTTTGGCGATGCGCACGTGCAGGGCGAGGTACACGCGCGTGCCCAGGAGCGGCTCGATCTGCGAGCGGGCGCGGGCTCCGACATCCCGCAGGCGCGAACCGCGGTGGCCGATGATGATCGCCTTCTGGCTGTCGCGCTCGACGACGATGTCGGCGAAGACGTCGGTCAGGTCGCTGTCCTCGCGGCGTGCGATGTCCTGCACGACCACCGCGATGGAGTGCGGCAGTTCGTCCCGCACTCCCTCCAGAGCTGCCTCCCGGATGATCTCCGCCACGCGGTCGTCCACCGATTCGTCGGTCACGACGTCGTCGGGGTAGAGCGACGGACCCTCCGGCATGAGGGCGAGCACCTCATCGCTGAGGACGTCGAGCTGCGTGCGGGTCAGCGCCGACAGCGGGATGACGGCTGCCCAGTCCTCTCGCAGGGAGTCGACCTCCATCAGTCTTTCGGTGACCTGTTCGCGCGTGGCCGCGTCGGTCTTCGTGACGATGGCGATCTTCTTCGCCCGAGGATAGCCCGTGAGCGAGGCGGCGATCCGGCGGTCGCCCGGGCCCACCGCGTCGGTGGCCGGGACGCAGAATCCGATCACGTCGACGTCGCCGAGCACGTCTTCCACGAGGTCGTTCAGCCGCTGACCAAGGAGGGTGCGCGGCTTGTGGATGCCGGGGGTGTCGACAATCACCAGCTGGCCGCCGGGGCGGTTGACGATCCCCCGGATCGCCCGGCGGGTGGTCTGAGGTTTCTCGCTCGTGATGGCGATCTTCTCGCCGACGAGGGCGTTCATGAGGGTGGACTTGCCGACGTTGGGTCGGCCGACGAAGGTCACGAATCCAGAGCGCGACCCGCTCGGCGCATCGGAGGGATCAGCGGTCATCGTGCTCCTGCTTCCCGTTCACTGTGCTCGCGCTCCCGCGCGGCCTCTTCGGTCCGTTCGACGAAGACGGTCGCAAGGCCCCGCCCGTGTCCTCGCGACGTGCCCCCGGTCATGACGAGGCCGAGATACTCGGTGGTCGCTCCGGGCTGCGGCACCTGTCCGAGGGCCTTGCCGAGGAGTCCCCCGATCGAGTCGACGTCTTCGTCCTCCAGCTCGATCCCGAACAGATCGCCCACCGCGTCGAGGTTCAGACGGGCACTGACCCGATAGCGGCCGGGGTCGACCTCGACCACCTCGTCGGCGCGCGGGTCGTACTCGTCGGAGATCTCACCCACGAGCTCCTCGATGATGTCCTCCAGCGTGATCAGGCCCGAGACGCCCCCGTACTCGTCGATGACAAGGCAGACGTGCACCGCATCGCGCTTCATCTGCTGGAGCAGGGTCTCGGCGCGCATGGATTCGGGAACGAACACCGCCTTCCGGGCGATGCGCGTTACCGGGGCGTCGCGCCAGCCGGACTCGTCGCGGAACCCGAACTGGACCAGGTCTTTGAGGTACAGCACTCCGACCACGTCGTCGGCCTCCTCGTCGATGAGGGGAACGCGGGAGACCCCCTTGTCGAGGAAGACCTGCATCGCCTCGCGGGTGGAGGTGGTGGCCTCGACGGTGACCATGTCGGTACGCGGCACCATCACCGCTCGCACGAAGGTGTCGGTGAAATCGAACACCGAGTGGATCAGATCGCGGTCGTCCTGCTCGATCAGGTCGTGGGATGCCGCTTCGTCGACGATGCTGAGCAGCTGTTCCTCCGAGGCGAACGACGCCCCCCGGGGCGCGCCCGGGGTGACCCGGTTGCCCAGCACGACGAGTCCGTGCGCGAGCGGGCCGAGTACGAGGCGCGCGCCGCGGATGACCGGCGCGGCGCCGCGGAGGAGCCCACGGGCGTGACGCCGCCCGACGCCACGGGGGCTGGCACCCACGAGCACGAAGGAGATCCCCGTCATCAGCACGATGGCGGCGACGATCGCCCACGGGATGCCGTCGAACAGGATGACGAACGACACCGTCACCAGCACCGCCGCCCCCGTCTCGGCGAGGACGCGGATGAACACCACGGCCGTGGCGTGCGCGTCGGGGTCGGCGGCGATCCGGCGCAGAGAGGTGGCGTTGCGCGGCGACTGCTCGGCGAGTTCGCTGAGGTCGCCGCGGGAGGTGACGCCGAGGGCGGCGTCGATCGACGCCATGAGTGCGCCGAAAGCCACGAGGACCAGGGCGAGCAAAAGGAGGAGAACTGGGGTCATGACCGCGCGCGACGGCGCTCGCTCATCTGAAAGGACACGATCAGGTCGCGCTGGAGCCCGAACATCTCCTTCTCCTCCTCAGGTTCGGCATGATCGAAGCCCAGCAGGTGCAGCAGGCCATGGGTGGTGAGCATGACCAGTTCGTCCATCGTCGAGTGCCGAGCGGCTGTCGCCTGGGTCTCGGCCACCTGAGGGCACAGGACGATGTCGCCGAGGAGCCCCGCGGGCGTGGGTGATTCCTCGGTGCCCGGTCGCAGTTCATCCATCGGGAAGCTCAGGACATCGGTCGGCCCCGGCTCATCCATCCACTGCAGGTGCAGCGACTCCATCGCGCCCTCGTCGACGAGGAGGATCGCCACGTCGGCTTCGGGGCTGACATGCAGCTCGCCGAAGTTGTGCTCCATGAGCCGCAGGAGCACGGTCTCGTCGACCGACATCCCGGACTCGTTGGTGATCTCGATCGTCACTGGCGTCCCCGTTTCGGCAGGCGGTCGCGAGGACCGGGGGCGCGCGTCGCGCCACGACGTTCCGCGCGGCTGGCGAGCTCGGCCGCCTCCTCGCGTTCGCGGCGTGCGGCCAGGCGCCGCTCGTCGAACTCGCTGTACGCGTCCACGATCCGCCCGACCAGGGTGTGGCGCACGACGTCGTCGCTCGTGAGGTAGGCGAAGTGGATGTCGTCGATGCGGTCGAGCACGCGGGTGACCAGGCGCAGCCCCGAGGCGCCCTGCGGGAGGTCGAGCTGGGTAATGTCGCCGGTCACGACCATCTTCGTCCCGAAGCCGAGCCTGGTCAGGAACATCTTCATCTGCTCGGGCGTGGTGTTCTGCGCCTCGTCGAGGACGACGAACGAGTCGTTGAGGGTGCGTCCGCGCATGTAGGCCAGGGGTGCGACCTCGATCGTGCCGCTCGCGATGAGCTTGGGCACGATCTCGGGGTCCATCATCTCGTTGAGCGCGTCGTAGAGCGGGCGCAGGTACGGGTCGATCTTGTCGGTGAGGGTTCCCGGAAGGAAGCCCAGACGCTCCCCCGCCTCCACCGCCGGACGGGTGAGGATGATCCGGTTGACCTCCTTGCGCTGGAGCGCCTGAACAGCCTTCGCCATCGCCAGATAGGTCTTCCCCGTACCGGCCGGCCCGATGCCGAAGACGATCGTGTGATCGTCGATCGCGTCGACGTAGGCCTTCTGCCCGAGGGTCTTGGGACGGATCACGCGGCCCCGGGTGGACAGCAGCGGTTCACCGAGAACCTCGGACGGGCGCGGCCCCCCGTCGCTGCGCAAGATGCGGTCGGCGGAGGTGACATCGGCCGGACCGAGGCTCTGACCCGCCTTCGTCATCTCCAGCAGCTCGTCGACCAGCACGCGGGCGGCCGCCACGGCCGCGGCCTCGCCGGTGAGGGTGATCTCGTTGCCGCGCACGTGCACATCGACATCCGGATGCTCTTTCTCGACCACGCGCAGGAGCCGATCCTGCGGACCGAGCAGCTGGACCATGGCGACGCCGTCCGCGAAGACGCGTTCGACGGCGGGTGGGGTGTCAGGCACGAAGCTCCTTCTCTTTCAGCCCCCCGGCGAGGACGTGCGCATGCACGTGGAAGACCGTCTGCCCGGCGTTCGCACCGGTGTTGAAGACGAGGCGGTAATCGCCGTCGGCGTGTTCCGCTGCGAGCGATCCGGCCACCGCGACCATCTCGCTGAGGAGGGCCGGGTCGCCGGCGGCGAGCTCTCCCACGTCGCGGTAGCGCTCGGTCTTGGGGATGACCAGCAGGTGCACCGGGGCCTGAGGAGCGATGTCGCGGATGGCGAAGACGTTCTCCGTCTCGGTGAGGATCTCCCCGGGGATGTCGCCGGTGAGGATACGGCTGAAGACCGACGGTTCGCTCATGGAGGAAGTCTACCGACGGGGCGTCACCAGCGACCGAGGGCGGCGCTGACGACGGCGATCGCCGCGGGACCGGCCGTCGACGTGCGCAGCACCGTTTCGCCGAGGCGACGCACGGTCGCACCGGCGTCTCGCAGCAGACGGAGCTCCTCCGGGGCGATGCCGCCCTCGGGACCGACGACGAGGAGGAGATCGCGGCCCGACGGGACGAGGCCGCTCAGCCGCTCGGTGGCCGTCGGCTCGAGGACGACGACGAGGTCGCGGTCCGCTCGCCCGGCGATCACCGCCGTGGTGACCGGCTCCGTCACCACCGGCACCCACGGCCGATGAGCCTGCTTCGCGGCCTCCCGGGCGATCGTCTGCCAGCGCTCTCTCCCCTTGACCGCCTTGGCCGCGTCCCAGCGGGAGATGCTGCGCGCGGCCTGCCAGGGGACGATCTCGTCCACGCCCAGCTCGGTCGCGGCCTGCACGGCCAGCTCGTCGCGGTCGCCCTTGGCCAGCGCCTGGACCAGGATCACCCGGGGGACGGGGGCGGCGATCTGCGACCTCGCGGACACCATCACCGCCACCGCCGACGCGGACACCGACTCGCAGACGCCCTCGAGCCACACCCCGGCGCCGTCGCCGACGGTCACGTTCTCACCGACGCGCACACGACGCACCGTGGCTGCGTGCTTCGCCTCGGCACCCGTCAAGGTCACGACGCCGCCGACGGGCGCCTCGGTGGCCTCGGATGTCATAAAGTGCAGGGGCACCGCTCACCCGTTCCGGAAGCGATCCCGCAGCTTCGCGAACAGGCCCTGGTGGAACTCGGAGAGCCGCGGCGGCGCGGGCTTGGTGCGCTTGGCGAGCTCTTCGACGAGCGCGCGCTCGCGGTGATCGAGCCGCGTGGGCGTCACCACCTGCACACCGACCCGGAGATCGCCACGCTGCGAGCCGCGCAGCGGCGTGATCCCCCGACCCTTGATGGTCAGCACGTCGCCCGATTGCACGCCGGCCCGGAGCTCCAGGTCGACCGGTCCATCGAGCGAGTCGATCGTCGTGTGCGTGCCGAGGATCGCGTCCGGCATCGACACCTCCAGCGTTGCCAGCAGGTCATCGCCGTCGCGAGAGAACACCGGGTCGGGAGCGATGCTCACCTCGAGATACAGATCGCCGTTGGGGCCGCCGGCGGGTCCGACCTCGCCCGAGCCGGGCAGCTGCAGACGCAGACCGCTCTCGACCCCCGCAGGCACGTCGATCGACACCGTTCGGCGTGAGCGGACCCGACCCTGGCCCTGGCAGGTGGCGCAGGGGTACGGAATCGTCGTGCCGTACCCCTGGCAGACCGAGCACGGCTGGGACGTGACGACGTTGCCGAGGAGGCTGCGGACCTGCCGCTGGACGTGGCCCGTGCCGTGGCAGATGTCGCACGTGACGGGTGACGTGCCGGGCTGGCAGCACGATCCGGTGCACGTCTCGCAGACTACGGCGGTGTCGACCTCGATGTCGCGGTGCACGCCGAAGACGACGTCCCGAAGCTCGAGATTGATCCGCACCAGCGCATCCTGACCCCGTTCGCGACGCGAGCGCGGCCGGGCACCGCGCGCTCCGCCGCCTCCTCCCCCGCCGAAGAAGGTCTCGAAGATGTCACTGAACCCGCCGAACCCGCCGGCGGCTCCCCCGAACGCCGTGTCGCCGCCGAGGTCGTAGCGGGCGCGCTGGTCGGGGTCGCTCAGCACGTCGTAGGCGTGCGTGACGAGCTTGAACCGCTCGGCGGCGTCCTCTCCGGGATTGACATCGGGGTGCAGCTCTCGCGCCAGCCGCCGGTAGGCGCGCTTGATGTCGTCGGGGCTGGCGTCACGCGCCACACCGAGTACTTCGTAGTGGTCAGCCACTTTCACCTTCCTGCCGCGCCGAGCGCGGGGAGTCTTCGGAATGCCGTCGTCAGCGGGCGCTGTCGTCTTCGTCCAGGAGACGAGTGAGGTACCTCGCCACAGCCCGGACGGCCGCGAGGTTGGTCGGGTAGTCCATGCGGGTCGGTCCGAGCACGCCGACCCGGGCGCGAGACCCCGTCGCGTCGTAGTCGCTCGCCACGACCGACGCCTCGCTGAGGCCGAAAGGCTCGTTCTCGCGGCCGATGCTCGCGGCAAGTCCCTGATCGTCGGCGACCATCTCGCCCATGAGCTTCAGGAGCGTCACCTGCTCCTCGATGGCCTCGAGCAGCGGGTAGATGCTGCCGCGGAAGTCCGCTTCGCTGCGGGCCAGGTTGGCGCTGCCGGCGAGCACGAGTCGGTCCTGACGAAAACCGTCCAGCTCCTCACCGATGACCCGGAGGATCGCCTGGAGCGCGGGTCCGTCGGGATCCCCGGGCAGCGGGCCCGACTCCACGGCGGTCGCCACCTCGGCGACCCCTTCCCGCACCGGCACTCCGACGACGAGGTCGGCGACCCGGCCGCGGATCCGCTGCGTCCGGTCCTCATCGATCTCGACGCCCAGGAAGGCCAGTCGCTGGGAGACCCGCCCGGTGTCGGTGACGACGATGACCAGCACTTTCAGCGCGTCCAGGCGTACGAGTTCCACGTGGGAGACCGTCGCGCGGGCGAAGGACGGGTACTGCACGATCGCGACATGCCCCGTGAGGCCCGTCAGAGCGCGGACGGTACGGGCGAGCACTTCGTCGAGGTCTGAGGGGCCTTCCAGGAACGAGGAGATGGCCGTCCGCTGGGCGGGGCTCAGCGGCCGCACCTGTGCCAGGTGGTCGACGAAGACACGGTAGCCCTTGTCCGTCGGGACCCGCCCGGACGACGTGTGCGGGGCGACGATGAGGTCTTCATCTTCGAGGAGGGCCATGTCGTTGCGGATCGTGGCAGCCGAGACGCCGAAGGCGTGACGCTCGACGATGGCCTTGCTGCCGACAGGCTCGCGCGTGTCGACGTAGTCCTGCACGATGGCGCGCAGCACCTGCAAACCGCGTTCGCTGACCATGACACCCCCTCCGCAGGCCTGCCCTCGCTCCTGGCACTCGTTGGATCCGAGTGCCAATTCTAACGGAACACCCTCGAGGTCGGACGGTCGGGGCGCGGCATGTCAGGCCGTGAGCGTGCGGACGACGCGGTCGGCCAGGAGTCGTCCGCGCCGGGTCAACCGCACGCGGTCTGCCGTCCGGGGTTCGACGAGGCCGTCCGCCACGAGCGCCGCGAGGGAGGCGCCGGCGCCCGACGGCAGGGAGGACGCGGCGAGACCATCGCGGGTGCGGACGCCGAGGAGAACCGCCTCGAGTTGGCGCGAGGACGGCGAGAGGACCTCGCGTCCCGCTGCGGGTGAAAGCCCTTCCTCGAGTCTTCGGGCGTAGGCGGCGGGATGGCGGACATTCCAGAAGCGGGTCCCGGCGATATGACCGTGGGCGCCGGGGCCGAACCCCCACCAGTCACTGCCCCCCCAATAGGCGGCATTGTGGCGGCAGCGGTCCGCGGGGGTGCGCGCCCAGTTGGAGACCTCGTACCATGACAGTCCCGCCGCGGTGAGCAGGTCGTCAGCGAGCTCGTACATCTCCGCCTGCAGATCGTCATCGGGGAGCGCGAGTTCCCCCCGACGGATGCGGCGGGCCAGCGCCGTCCCCTCTTCGACGATGAGGGCGTAGGCCGAGAGGTGGTCGGGATCGAGGGCGATCGCCGTCTCGAGCGATGCGCGCCAGTCGGCCAGCGACTCTCCCGGCGCGCCGTAGATCAGGTCGATGCTGACGCCGAGCCCGGCCTCACGGGCGGCCGTGACGGCTGTCGCGACGGCGTCGCTGCGGTGCGAGCGATCCAGTGTGGCCAGCACATGGGGAACCGCCGACTGCATGCCGATGGAGAGCCGGGTCACTCCGGCCCCGGCGAGCCGGTGAGCGACCGCGGCGTCGACTGTGTCTGGGTTGGCCTCCACCGTCACTTCGACGTCGGTGGCTCCCGGGAACGCCGAGCGCACGCCGTCGAGCATGCGGACCAGATCATCGGCAGGAAGAAGGGTGGGCGTGCCCCCGCCGAAGAACACCGTCTCGACCGGTCGGAGCGGTCCGGTCTCGGAGAGCACACGGCGGGCCAGCGTCACTTCCCGCAGCAGGGTCTCGGCGTAGTCGTCCTGGCGGGCGCCGCGCAGCTCGGTGGCGGTGTAGGTGTTGAAGTCGCAGTATCCGCAGCGCACCCGGCAAAACGGGATGTGCAGGTAGGCGCCGAAGGGCACCGCCGGATCGATGACCGTGCCGGCCGGCAGCGAGCCGTCGGCGGGGGCCGGGTCGCCGAGGGGAAGCGCGGCTCCCACGCTCAGTCGGGGGTGGCGTACAACGGTGAGATGGCACGCAGGTAGCGGGTGAACAACTCACGGCGCCGGCGCCGGGTCAGGGCGGGGAAGAGCCGGTACACCAGCGCCTGCGGTGCGTCGAAGGCGCGGACGGTGAACCAGACCTCGTCGTTGTCGCGCCAATCGAGCATGAACGACTCCTCGCCGCTGACGACCGATCCCTGCACCGTGCCGAGGGCGAACCCGATGCGACGCGGTTCCTCGACCGCGAAGATGACCCGCAGTTCGCCGTCGGCGCGCATGCCGGCGATCCGGCCGGCCAGGTGGACGGTCGCCCCGGCGGTGACGAAGGGGGTGCCGTCGGAGTCGTAGCGCTGCTCGACCTCGAGCTTGCTCGGGGCGATCGGCGCGCCGTTCTCATCGAAGCTCACACCGGCGTACATCGGACCCGCTGCGGGACGGACATCGCTGAGCTCGAGACCTGCTCCGCGCTGGGCGCTCCACGACAGCAGCGACTCACCGGCTGCGCGGAAGC
Organism: Microbacterium sp. AK009; assembly: GCF_013410955.1. GTDB lineage: Bacteria > Actinomycetota > Actinomycetes > Actinomycetales > Microbacteriaceae > Microbacterium. The sequence continues at coordinate 52,940 of NZ_JACCCG010000004.1, forward strand.
GATCCTCCCCGCTGCCGATCCGCCAGGACTGCTCGGCCGGGATGCTGCGCTCCGGGGGGAAGTGCATGAGGTCGGCGGCCTGCGTGGCCCCGACAGCGGCGTAGTCGACCGTGTCTTCCCTGAAGGTTCCGCGGCGCATGGGTGACAGCCTACTTCTGCTTCCCCTCGACATCCCCCGAGAGCGCAGCGATGAAGGCCTCCTGCGGAACCTCGACGCGGCCGACCATCTTCATGCGCTTCTTGCCTTCCTTCTGCTTCTCGAGCAGTTTGCGCTTCCGGGTGATGTCGCCGCCGTAGCACTTGGCCAGGACGTCCTTTCGGATGGCGCGGATGTTCTCCCGCGCGATGATCCGGGCGCCGATGGCGGCCTGGATCGGAACCTCGAACTGCTGACGCGGAATGAGCTTGCGCAGCCGCTCGGTCATCATTGTGCCGTAGGCGTACGCCTTCTCGCGGTGCACGATGGAGCTGAAGGCATCCACCTTCTCTCCCTGGAGCAGGATGTCGACCTTCACGAGGTCCGCGGTCTGCGAGCCGGCGGGTTCGTAGTCCAGGCTCGCGTAGCCCTGGGTGCGGCTCTTGAGGTGGTCGAAGAAGTCGAAGACGATCTCGCCGAGGGGCATGTTGTAGCGAAGCTCCACGCGGTCTTCGCTGAGGTAGTCCATGCCCAGGAGCGAGCCGCGGCGGGACTGGCAGAGCTCCATCACGGTCCCGACGTAATCCTTCGGCAGCAGGATGCCGACCTTCACGATCGGCTCGGACACCTCGGCGACCCGACCGTCGGGGTACTCGCTGGGGTTGGTCACCGAGATCGTCTCGCCGGTGTCGGTCTGCACCTCGTACGTGACCGACGGGGCGGTGGTGATGAGGTCCAGCCCGAACTCGCGTGACAGCCGCTCGGTGATGATCTCCAGGTGCAGGAGCCCGAGGAACCCGCAGCGGAATCCGAAGCCGAGTGCGACAGAGGTCTCGGGCTCGTACTGCAGTGAGGCGTCGGAGAGCTTGAGTTTGTCCAGCGCCTCGCGAAGCTCGGCGTAGTCGCTGCCGTCGATCGGGTAGATCCCCGAGAACACCATCGGCTTCGGGTCGGTGTATCCGGGGAGGGCCTGGGTGGCGGGCCCCCGCTGCGTGGTGATGGTGTCGCCGACCTTCGACTGGCGGACGTCCTTTACCCCGGTGATGAGATACCCCACCTCCCCGACGCTCAGTCCTCGGCTCGGAATCGGCTCGGGGCTGGACACGCCGATCTCGAGCAGCTCGTGCGTGGCCTTGGACGACATCATCTGGATGCGCTCACGCGGCTCGAGCTTGCCGTCGATCATCCGGACGTAGGTGACCACACCCCGGTAGGCGTCGTAGACCGAGTCGAAGATCATGGCGCGCGCCGGGGCGTCGGCTCGCCCCTGGGGCGCGGGGATCTGCTCGACGATGCGGTCGAGGAGCTCCTCGACGCCCATGCCGGTCTTTCCGCTCACCCGGAGAACGTCGTCAGGATCGCCGCCGATGAGTCCCGCCAACTCCGCGGCGTACTTCTCGGGGTCGGCGGCGGGAAGGTCGATCTTGTTCAGCACCGGGATGATGTGAAGGTCGTTCTCCAGGGCCAGATAGAGATTGGCGAGGGTCTGCGCCTCGATGCCCTGTGCGGCGTCGACGAGCAGGATCGCCCCCTCGCAGGCCGCGAGCGATCGACTCACCTCGTAGGTGAAGTCGACGTGACCGGGGGTGTCGATCATGTTCAGCGCGAATGTGCCCGCATCGGTGGCCCACGGCATCCGCACCGCCTGGCTCTTGATCGTGATGCCGCGCTCGCGCTCGATGTCCATGCGATCGAGATACTGGGCGCGCATGTCGCGATCGGCGACGACGCCGGTGATCTGCAGCATGCGGTCGGCCAGGGTCGACTTCCCATGGTCGATGTGGGCGATGATGCAGAAGTTCCGGATGAGCTCGGGCGGGGTCGCACTGGGCTCGAGGGGCTGGAGGGCGCGCGGGGACATATTCCCTCGATTCTACGGGCGCCCGGCCGGCCGTCTGCGCCGCCGGAAAGAGAGCGGGATGCCGGTGCACGCCGCCTTTCGCGAAGCGTCATCGGGAGTTTCCACAGGGGTCATCCACGCGATGGCGAATTCGGTAAGGATCGAACGGCGTGCCCCCGGACGATGGTCTCGTCGTGCTCGGGACGCTGATCGTCTGTGCATACGAATCCAGGAGAGTGTCTGTGACCGTGACATCCGGTGCCCCATCCCCCACTCCACGCCGACCGAGACGGAGGGCCCGGATGCTCGGCGCCGGCCTGCTCTCGGGGGCCCTCGCGCTGAGCGGTGCGGGCTTCGCCCTGCCGGCGCAGGCCGCGGTGAGCGTCGACGCCACCGTCCTCATCAACGAGGTCTACGGCGGCGGCGGCAACAGCGGTGCGGCGTTCAGCCGCGACTTCGTCGAGCTGGTCAACACCGGAGACACCGCGGTCGACCTCGGATCGTGGAGCGTGCAGTACGCGTCGTTCTCCGGTTCATCGTGGCAGGTCACCCCCCTGACGGGGATGACGATCGAGGCGGGCGGCACGCTCCTCGTCGGCCAGGCGACCGGAAGCAACACCTCTCTCCCCGGATTCGACGCCGACGTCGAGGGAACCATCCCGATGTCGGGCGAGCGGGGCAAGGTCGCCCTGGTCGACTCTGCTGAGGCTCTATCGGTTGGATTGAATGTCGCCGCGCTGCCCCAGGTCGTGGACTACCTCGGGTGGGGCGATGCGACGGACTCCGCCGGAAGCCCCGCTCCCGCCACGACGAACGCTCAGAGCGTCTCGCGCGACGCGGAGAGCTCGCACACTGCGGACAACTCCGTCGACTTCACCGTCGGCACGCCGACGCCCGAGGGCGCGGGGGGCGATGTCGATCCCGAGCCGACTCCCGATCCCGAGCCGACTCCCGATCCCGAGCCGACCGACCCCGCCACGGTCTCGATCGCCGAGATCCAGGGCACCGGCGCTGCGACCCCGCTGAACGGCCAGACGGTCGTCACCGAAGGGGTCGTCACGGCGCACTACCCGACGGGCGGCCTCGCCGGCTTCGTCATCCAGTCCCCGGGCACCGGCGGCGTGGCAGGCGCCGCGTCCGACGCGGTCTTCGTCTACGCCCCCGAGACGGTGGGTCAGGTCGCCCTCGGCCAGACCGTCCGCGTGACGGGGCTTGCCACCGAGTTCAACGGACTCACCCAGGTCGACATCCGCACCGGAGGCGTCGAGGTCATCGCAGACGGTGCCCCGGTCACGCCGCTCGTCACCGGCTGGCCGGCCGACGACGCGGGCCGCGAAGCGCTGGAGTCGATGCTGATCCAGCCCGAGGGGACGTTCACCGTCACCGACACCTACGGCACGAACCAGTACGGCGAGGTGCCCCTCGCCTTCGGCGACAGCCCGCTCCTCCAGCCCACCGAGGTGGCACTCCCGGGCTCGCCCGAGGCCGCAGCGGTCGCTGCCGACAACGCCGCCCGGCGCGTCGTCCTCGACGACGGAGCGAGCACCAACTTCCTCTCCGCGGCCAACGCCGGCCTCACCCCGCCGTACGTCTCGCTCACCGAGCCGGTCGTCGTGGGAGCCTCGGTCACCTTCACCTCACCGGTGATCGTCGACTACCGCAACAACGCTTTCAAGCTCAACCCGACCTCGCCGCTCACGGGTGATGGATCGGGCGCCGCCGACGGCGTGGAGTTCGACGACGTCCGCACCGCCGCCCCGGAAGAGGTCGGCGGCGACATCAGCGTGGCATCCTTCAACGTCCTGAACTACTTCACCACCCTCGGCACCGACAGCGCCTCGTGCACGGCGTTCCAGAGCCCCGACGGCTCGGAGCTGAACAACGTCCGCGACGGATGCGACCAGCGCGGGGCGTGGGATGCCGCGGACTTCGCACGTCAGCAGTCCAAGATCGTTTCGGCGATCAACGCCCTCGACGCCTCGGTCGTGGGCCTCATGGAGATCGAGAACTCGGCGGCGCTGGGCGAGGAGACCGACGAGGCCCTGTCGAGCCTCGTCGACGCCCTCAACGACGCCGCGGGAACGGATCGCTGGGCTTTCGTCCCGTCCTCCGACGAGCTTCCGGATGCCTCCGGTCTGGACGTGATCACCAACGCGATCATCTACCAGCCCGGAGAAGTGAACACTGTCGGCGACGCCCGTGCGCTCGGGGACGAGTCGGGTGCGGACGGCGCGTTCCAGAACGCGCGCGAACCCATCGGTCAGGTCTTCTCCCCGGCCGAGGGCGGCGAGGAGTTCCTCTTCGTCGTGAACCACTTCAAGTCCAAGGGCTCGGTCGGACCGTGGCCAGGCGACGTCGACTCCGGTGACGGACAGGGCACCTCGAACGAGTCGCGCGTGCGACAGGCGACGGCTCTGGCGGAGTGGGTCGAGGAGGTCCAGGGCGACACCGCGTCGGTGATCCTCGCCGGTGACTTCAACTCGTACGGGCAGGAGGACCCGATGCGGGTGCTCTACGAGGCAGGCTACGCCGACGCAGAGCAGGGCGACGAGTACAGCTACGTGTTCCAGGGGCTCTCGGGCTCGCTCGACCACATCCTCGTGAACGAGGCCGCGTCGGCCCGCCAGACCGGCGCGGACGTCTGGAACGTCAACGCCGGCGAGGCGCTCGCGCTCGAGTACTCGCGCTTCGGCTACCACGGCGCGGAGTTCCACGCCGACGACCCGTACCGCTCGAGCGACCACGATCCGGTCAAGGTCGGCCTGAGCGCCGGTGCCCAGGCGCCCGTCGAGGTCGACATCCTCACGATCAACGACTTCCACGGTCGCCTCGAGGCCAACCCCTCCGGCCCCGAGGCGGGCGCCGCGGTGATCGCGGGCGCGGTGGACGCGAAGAAGGCCGAGAACCCGAACACCCTGTTCGTCTCCGCGGGAGACAACATCGGCGCATCGACCTTCACGTCGTTCATCCAGCAGGACAATCCGACCATCGACACGCTGGTGGCTTCGGGTCTCGACCTCTCGGTCGTGGGCAACCATGAATTCGACCGCGGTTTCGACGACCTGCTGAACCGGGTGCTCCCCCGCTTCGGCGGCAACACCGACCCGGAGAATGTGACGGACGAGCAGCGCGCGGCCGGTCAGGACTTCGGTCTGGGCGCCAACGTGTACGCCGCGGGCACCACCGACCCGGTGCTGCCGGAATACGCGCTGCGCGAGATCGACGGGGTGAGCGTCGCCTTCATCGGCACCGTGACCCCCGACACCGCCACGATGGTCGACCCCTCCGGCATCGCCGACATCGAGTTCGGCGATCAGCTGGAGGCCGCCAACCGCGTCGCCGACGAATTGGCCGACACCGTCGACCCCGACGTCATGGTGCTGCTGACCCACTCGGGCGCGGCGACCGGTGACTGCGCGCAGCTCGCGGCGGACGCGCAAGGGTTCGGCGACCTGGCAACCGGCGCCTCGCCCCTCATCGACGCCATCGTCTCGGCGCACACGCACCAGACGTACGCGTGCGAGGTTCCCGTGGACGGCACCGACCGGACTCGCCCGGTCATCCAGGCCTCGGAGTACGGCAAGGCCATGGGTCAGCTGTCGCTGAGCTACGACGTCGAGACCGACGAGCTGATCTCGATCGAAGGGACGACCTTCCCGCTGAAGGACGCCTTCCCCGCCGATGCGGAGATCGCCGCTCAGGTCGCCGGCTACGTCGAGACGGCCAGCGAGCTCGGGTCCGCCCCTATCGGATCGATCACGGGCGACATCCTGCGTGGCGGCACGCCCCCGGGCGCCGACCGCGGCGTGGAGTCGTCGATGGGCAACTGGGTCGCCGACGTCTATCTCTGGGCCACCAGCGAGAACCCTGCCTTCGGCGGTACGCCGGCGCAGATCGCGCTGATGAACCCGGGCGGACTGCGCGCCGACCTCCTGGTCGGAGACGACGGTGTCGTCACCTACAAGGAGGCGGCCGATGTACAGCCGTTCGCGAACACGCTCGTCACGGTGACGCTCACCGGCGCGCAGCTCGAAGAGATCTTGACGCAGCAGTGGAAGGCGACGGGCGATCGCCCGAAGCTGCACCTCGGTGTGTCCGAGGGCTTCAGCTACGAATACGTGGAAGGCGAGCCGGCGGCGGGCCAGACTGTCGCCCGCTCGGGGACCATCGTCTCGATGAGCTACCAGGGCGAGCCGATCGCGCCGACCGACACCTTCACGGTCGTCACGAACTCCTTCCTCGCCAACGGCGGAGACGGGTTCCCGACGTTCACCGAGGGAACCGACCGCACCGACACCGGCCAAATCGACCTGGACGCCACCCTGGCCTACTTCCAGGCGCTGGAGACGGTCGATCCGGCACCGCTCGGCCGAGCGATCATGGCGACCGACGTCCCGACCGAGCCGGGTGAGGGCGGCACTCCCGGCACTCCCGGTCAGCCCGGTCAGCCCGGCCAGCCGGGCACGGGCAGCCAGGCGGGCGACCCGCTCGCCGTGACCGGTGCGCAGCTGCCGCTCGGGGTCGCGCTCGGTGGCGTCCTGCTCCTGGTCGCCGGCGGGGTGTTCTTCGCCCTGCGCCGACGGACGCTGCCCGTCGAGCGGTGATCTGACGACGCACCCTCACAGCGACGGCCCCCACCTCCCGGCGGGGGCCGTCGTCGTGGGTGGCGCGACGACCGTATCGTGGATCCCATGGGGGTCCAGGTCGTGTTCGTCCACGGCATCCGCACGTCGGCCACCATGTGGCGGGCCCAGGTCGAGTACCTCCGGTCTCGGGATGTGTCCGTGACCGCCGTCGATCTTCCCGGACACGGCACCCGCCGCGGAGAGCTGTTCACCCTCGACGGCGCATTCGAGACGATCGACCGCGCCGTCCGCGCGGCGGCCGCATCCGGGCCGGTGCTTCTCGTCGCGCACTCGATGGGCGGCCTCGTCAGCATCGACTACGTCGGGCAGGACGATCCGCCACCGGTCGCGGGTTTCGTCGCCGCATCCTGCACCGCGATCCCGCGGGGCGTGGGCCTGGCCACATACCGCTTCCTCGCCCGACGCTTCGACGCACTGCCGGACCGCGGCATGTGGCTGACGAACTACGTCCTGGACCGCACCCTCCCCCACGAGACCCGACCGGACTTCGGTGCGGGCGGCTATGCCTTCGATGCCCAGGACGTGGCGCTGCGGAGCCTGTCGGTCCTCGATCTCCTGCGCGCACTCGGCCGCATCGAGGTTCCGCTGTGGTTCATCAACGGCCAGTACGACCAGCTGCGTGTGAACGAGCGGCTCTTCCTGCGCATCGCGACACACGCCGAACTCATTGTCGTGCCGCGCACCAGCCACCTCGTCACCGCGATGCGTCCGCGCGTGTTCAACGCCCTGCTGGGAGTGGCCATCGCCACGCTCGAGCAGGACGGTGGGCAGGACACCCGCACCTGACCTGGTAGACTCCTTGTTTGGCTTGCGTGTGGGTTCGCCCTCACGACCGCCTCGCGACGGCCCTCTCCTGTCGCCGGGCATCTCATCCAACCTTCGAACGAAAGAACGTCGACACGTGGCGAACATCAAGTCGCAGATCAAGCGCAACAAGACCAACGAGAAGGCGCGCGAGCGCAACAAGGCCGTGAAGAGCGAGCTGCGGACCGAGATCCGCCGCACGCGCGAGGCCGTCGCCACCGGCGACAAGGCGACCGCCGAGAAGGCGCTGGCCAAGGCGACCAAGAAGCTCGACAAGGCCGTCAGCAAGGGTGTCATCCACCAGAACCAGGCTGCGAACCGCAAGTCGGCGATCGCGAAGCAGGTCGCGTCGCTCTGACGTCGTAGACATGGAACGGCCCGTCTCCTCGGAGGCGGGCCGTTCGTTCGTCCTGTGGCGACGATCCGGCGTGGTCGTCGCCGCGGGTCTCAGCCGGGTGCCCCGGCGAACGGCTCGCGAGTGGCGATGACTGTGACCAGTCGCTCGAGGGCGAAGACGGGGTCACGTGAGGCGCCCTTTACCTCCGCGTCCGCTCGAGCCGCCGCCTGGATCGCCATACCCAGTGTGGACTCCGACCACCCCGACAGGTCGCGGCGCGCTCGGTCCACCTGCCAGTCCTTCAGTCCGAGCCGCGCCGCCAGTGCCGACGACGGCTCGCGGTGCCCTGCGATGCGCGCCATGGTGCGCAGTTTCGACGCGATCGCCGCGACGAGGGGCACCGGATCGGCTCCCGAGGCGAGGGCATGGCGGAGGGCGATGAGCGCCTCGCCGTAGCGACCCGCAATGGCGGTGTCGGCGACGGTGAACGCTGAGGTCTCGACACGTCCGCCGTAGTAGCGCGCGACGGTCTGCTCGGTGATGTCATCCGCGACGTCGGCGATGAGCTGCTGGCATGCGGCAGCCAACTCGGTGAGGTCGTCGGCGAACGCGGACACCAGGGCACGCAGTGCGCCGGGCGCGATGCGCTTGCGCGCCTGGGTGAACTCGGCCGCGGCGAAGTCGAACCGGTCCGACTCCCGCTTGAGCGCCGGACAGGCGATCTCGACGCCGCCTCCCTTCCCGGCCCGGACGGCGTCCAACAGCTTCTTGCCGCGAACACTCGCGCCGGTGTGGCGCAGGAGCACGGTCGCCCCCTCCTGCGGGTGCGCGAGGTAGGCCAGAGCTTCGGTGAGGAACGCGTCGGAGCATCTCTCCACGCCGAGGACCCGCACGAGACGCGGCTCACCGAACAGGGACGGGGACGTCAGGGCGAGCAGCGAACCGGCCGCGTAGTCGTCCGCTCGGATGTCGGACACTTCGAGACTCGCGTCCTCCGCGCGCAGATAGTCGCGGAGCCCGGCGATGGCCCGCTCGGCGCAGACCTCCTCCGGGCCTGACACGAGGACGATCGGCGCGGGGTGCGGTTCGCGCCAGGACAGCTGCGGGATGGCGCTGCGCGGCGCCGGGGAGCGGGCAGCCGAGCGAGACGAGGAGCGGGCCGGCATGCGGTCCAGCCTAGCGAGCGCCGCCGACAGGCCTCTCCGGCGCTGCGCGCCCGCCGTCGCGGAAGATCCGCAGTCGATCGTCGTCGAGCCACAGGGCGACCAGGCCGTCCTCATCCGTTCGGGCGACCGCCGTCCCCGTCGCCGCCAGTGCACGGAGGATGTCCTCACGAGGGTGCCCGTGGCGGTTTCCCTGCCCCACGGTGATCAGCGCGGCAGCCGCGTCGACGTCGTCGTAGAGCGGAACGTGCTGATCGGCGCTGCCGTGATGGGCGACTTTGACCAGATCGTAGGAGTCGGAAAGCACCCCGTCATCGACGAGCGCCCGCTGCGGAGCCGCCGAGAGATCGCCGAGGAGCAGGACGCTGGGAATCCCGGCGCCGTGGACGTCGAGCACCACGCTCGCGTCGTTGCCGGGCGGAAACGCGGGCGAGTTCCTGCGGGGCCAGAGGGTGCGCCATGTCGCATCGCCGAGCCGGCCCGAGGTGCCCTGATGGACCTCCTGGACGTCGGCGCCGCCGGTGACGAGAGCGGAGCGCACGCGCGCGGCCGACGCGCCGTCGAGGGGGCCGTGGATGACGGTGCCGACACGCCCGACGACCGCGTCGACGCCCCCGGTGTGATCGATGTCGAAGTGGGTGAGCACGAGGAGATCGATCCGGTTGACGCCCACCCGGTCGAGACACGCGCCCAGCGCGACGGGATCGGGCCCGGTGTCGACGAGGGCCACCGAACCGGCGGAGCGGACGAGCACCGCGTCACCCTGACCGATGTCGCAGGCGATGACGTCCCACGCTCCCGGCAGGGTGAGGGGGCCTGCGAGCGTGCGGAGCGCGGTCGTTCCCGACACGATCCCGAGGGTGAGCGCGAGAGCGAGGCCGGAGGTCAGGCGGAGGGCGCGGAGAGCTCCCCGCCGACGGGGGCGGACCGCCACGAGGACCCAGACCGCTGCGCCGGCTGCGGCCAGCGTCAACAGACCTCCGATCCCGCCGATCCACGGTGCCTCCGCCGCTGGGAGCGCGGAGGCGGTCTCCGCGACGGCGGCGATCCACGCCGCAGGGATCCAGGCGAGGGCCGCCAGGCCCGACTGCAGGAGCGGGATCATCGGGGACAGACACGCCAGGAGTCCGACGATCGTCGCCACGGGCGCCGCCGGCGCCGCGAGGACGTTCGCGAGGACGCCGTAGAGCGGAATGGTCGGCTGAACGAGGACGAGGAGCGGACCGCAGGCGATCTGCGCGGCGATCGGCACGGACAGGATGAGGGCGAGCGGAGCGGGGAGAACCCGTGCCAGCCCAGCCGCCAACGGCGGAGCGAGAACGAGGAGCGAGCCGGTGGCCACCACCGAAAGGGCGAACCCCAGTGAGATGGACAGCCACGGGTCGAGGGCGAGGAGCGACACCACCGCCAGGCTCAGCACAGCCAACCCGATGCCGGAGCGACCCAGGAGCACGGCGAGCATCGCCACTGCCGCCATGACGCCCGCCCGCACCACACTCGGTTCCGGCGTGACGAGGACGACGAAGCCGCCGAGGGCCGCAAGAGCCAGCATCGTCCGCGCGCCGCGTCGCAAGCCGAGCGCGGCGCCGAGGAGGTAGGCCACGCCGACGACGAGTGCGCAGTTGGCACCCGAGACGGCGGTGAGGTGCGACAGCGACGATTTGGTCATCGCCGTCTCGAGCTCCTCGGTGACCAGCCGCGTGTCACCGACCGCGAGCCCCGGGATCAGCGCGCGTCCCGGGTCGGGAAGCCCGCTCACGGCCGCGACGAGTCCGCTGCGCAGGTCCGAAGCCACGGCGAGGATGCCGGTCGGGGGCCGGATCACGACCGGTGTCGTGCTGGCGCGGAGGACGAGCGCGGCGCGGTCGCCGGCGAACGGCCGATCGGCGACGCCGGCGAGCCGGACTCGGGCGCCGACGTCGAGCTCGGGAAGGACGTCACGATCGGAATCGGCCAAGACGACGCTCACCGCCACCGCCCCGGCGCCGCTCGGGGCGTGCTCACCCGTCTCAAGGGAGAGTGCGACCGCATCGAAGGCCCACTCCGCGGCACCGCGACGCTCGACCTTGCCGGTGACGAGGACCTCCGCCTCCACGCTCCGCCCGACCGGAACGCGCTCCTGCGCCTCCCTGGCGGCTGGGGAGGCCAGCGCGACATGGGTCGAGGCGACCGCTGCGGCCACCATTCCGAGTGCCACCGCGGTGCACCAGAGGCTCCCGGCCCGTCGACCATGGATGCGACGCCGGGAGGAAGCGCGCGCACCGGCGACCGAGACGAGGAGAACGGCTGTCGCCGTCCACGTGACTCCGGCGATCGCCGAGGCTGCGCACGGATACAGGGTCGCCACCGCGGCGGCGATCCACGTGAGGACGGCGGCCCCCGGCATCCGTGATCGTCTCATCGCCTCCCTCATGGACGTCGCACTCATAGGACGACCAGATCGCGCAGCGACTCGACCATCTTCTCCCCGAACCCGGAGACGGCGAGGAGGTCGTCGACGCTGGTGAAAGGCCCGTTCGCCTCCCGCCACGCGATGATCCGCTCGGCCAGTGCCGGCCCGATGCGGGGAAGGGTGTCGAGTTCCGCCTCATCCGCGGTATTGAGATTCACCCTCCCCCCGCTGGCGTCGGGAGCACCACCGGGCGCCGTCCCCGGGGGCTGTTCGAGTGAGACGTCGCCGATCTCGGCGATGATCAACTGCTCACCGTCCGCGAGGATCCGCGCGAGGTTCACTGACCGCGGCTCGGCGGACTCGGTGAACCCACCCGCGGCCGCCACGGCGTCGAGAACCCGCGCCCGGTCGGGAAGAACGTACACACCTGGCTTCGCAACGGCTCCGGCGACGTGGACGACGAGGCCCGCCGGCGACGAGGGCGAGGCCGATCCCGTCGCCGCATCAGGGACCGACACGCCGCTCGTCTCGGACGACAGAGGCACCTCGTCCACGGGGGCCAGGGCACTGCGGAAGACGCCGATCCCGACGGTGACCGCCACGGCGGTCAAGACCACCACGACCGCCGCGCCGACGCCCAGTCTGCGGGCGGTGTGGCGAGCCTCCTCGCCGTCTGCCGTCACGGTCACACGCTAGGCGCGCAGCCGCCGTGACGAACGGCACCGGCCACGATCCGTGGAGGGATCGCGGCCGGGTGTCGGTGTGCAGGAGAGGTGGCGGGACGCCTCAGTGGGTGCTGAAGCTCACGACCTTCGGCGCACGCACGATCGCACGGCTGATCTCTCGTCCGGCCAGCGCGCGCTGCACCTTCTCGTCGGCGCGCGCCTGCGCCTCGAGCGCGGCGGAATCGATCCGAGCGGGTACCTCCAACGTCGCCCGCACCTTGCCGTCGATCTGGACGACGGCCGTCACCGTCTCATCGACGAGAAGCGTCGGGTCGGGATGCCGCCACGGCACCAGCCCCACGAACGGGGCGTACCCGAGCATCTCCCACATCTCCTCGGCGGTGTGGGGAGCGAAGAGGTCGAGGATCATGGCCGTCGCCTCCGCCGCCTCGCGCACGGCGGGGTCGGCCGGTCCGGCCCCGGAATCGATCACCTTGCGGGTGGCGTTGACGAGTTCCATCAGACGCGCGACGGCGACGTTGAACTTGGTCTGCTCGATCAGGCCCGGCGCGTCGGCGAGCAGGCGGTGGGTGACGCGACGGAGAGCGACATCACCCTCCGCCCACACCACATCCGGCTCGCTGGTGACATCCTTCGCCACGCGCCACGCGCGCGCGAGGAACTTCTGGGCGCCGGTGGTCGACACGTCCTCCCAGTTGATGTCGTCCTCGGCGGGGCCGCTGAAGGCGATGGCGACGCGGACGGCATCGGCGCCGGGGTCGCGCATGCTCGCGGCGAACTCCACCAGGTTGCCCTTGCTCTTGGACATCTTCGACCCGCCGAGCAGCACCATTCCCTGGTTCACCAGGCTCGTGAAGGGCTCCGTGAAGTCGACCAGCCCCATGTCGAACAGCACCTTGGTGATGAACCGCGCGTAGAGGAGGTGGAGGATCGCGTGCTCTACACCGCCGATGTAGGCGTCCACGGGGGCCCAGCGATCGGCTTGCTTCGGTGCGAAGGCCTGTGTGGCGTCGTTCGGGGACAGGAAGCGCAGGAAGTACCACGAACTGTCCACGAAGGTGTCCATCGTGTCGGGGTCGCGGCGCGCCGGACGCCCGGTCTCGTGATCGGTGGTGCGGATCCACTGCTCCGCGCCGCCCAGCGGCGAGGTGCCGCGCGGTGCCAGGTCGAGTCCCTGCGCCTCCGGCAGCCGCAGCGGAAGCTCTGACTCCGGCACCGGCACGATGCGTCCGTCGTCGGTGTGGATCATGGGGATGGGTGTCCCCCAGAACCGCTGGCGCGAGATCAGCCAGTCCCGCAGCCGGTACGACTTCGCCGCTCGTCCCGTGCCCGCGGCCTCGAGTTCGTCGATGATGCGCGCGATGGCCGTGCGCTTGGACAGACCGTCCAGGTTTCCGGAGTGCACCATCCGCCCCTCGCCTGTGAGCGCGATGCCCGTGCGGGCGGGGTCGATGTCGGCCAGGCTCGTCCCCGTGTCCTCCGGCATGATCGGTTCGCCGTCGTCGTCGAGTTCGATGACCGGGATCGCGCCGGTGATGGGCGCGGTGGTGTCGACGACGACCCTGATGGGCAGATCGAATGCACGGGCGAAGTCGAGGTCGCGCTGATCGTGAGCGGGCACGGCCATCACCGCACCGTGGCCGTAGTCGGCCAGCACGTAATCGGCGGCCCAGATCGGAAGCCGCTCACCGTTGATCGGGTTGATGGCATACCGCTCCAGGAACACGCCCGTCTTCGGACGGTCGGTGTTCTGACGATCGATCTCGCTCTCGCGCGCCACCGAGTCGAGATAGTCCTGGAAGCGCATCCGCGCCTCGGCGGACGCGCCCGCCGCGAGCTCGGCTGCGAGGTCGCTGTCGGGCGCGACGACCATGAACGTCGCGCCGTGCAGGGTGTCCGGACGTGTCGAGAAGACGGTGACCCTCTCGGTGCGACCCTCGATCTCGAAATCGATGTCGGCGCCGACGGAGCGGCCGATCCAGTTCCGCTGCATGCGGATGACCTTCTGAGGCCAGAACCCCTCGAGCTGGTTGAGGTCGTCGAGGAGCCGATCGGCGTAGGCGGTGATCTTGAAGTACCACTGCGTGAGCTTCTTCTTGATCACCTCCGCGCCGCACCGTTCGCAGTGCCCGTCGACGACCTGCTCGTTGGCGAGCACGGTCTGGTCGTTCGGGCACCAGTTGACCGGGCTCTCCTTGCGGTAGGCGAGGTCGCGCTCGTACAGCTGCTGGAACAGCCACTGGTTCCAGTGGTAGTACTCCGGATCGCTGGTGTGGAGGATGCGGCTCCAGTCGTACGACGAGCCGTATTCGCGGAAGCTCTTCTTGTGCTGCGCGATATTGGCGTAGGTCCACTCCCGCGGGTCGGCGCCCCGCTGGATGGCGGCGTTCTCGGCGGGAAGGCCGAAGGAGTCCCAACCGATCGGATTCAGGACGTTGTACCCGCGGTGTCGCCAGAAGCGCGCGACGATGTCGACGTAGGCGTAGCTCTCGGCGTGCCCCATGTGCAGGTCGCCCGAGGGGTAGGGGAACATGCCGAGCACGTACTTCCGCGGGCGGGTGTCGCCCTCGTCCCCGGCACGGAACGGGTCGGCCGACTCCCATCGCTGCTGCCACTTCTGCTGGATGGCGTAGGGGTCGTAGCCGTTGCCGTCGGTGGGCACGGTGGTGTCGCTGGGGGGAGTCTGACTCACGGAGAGATGCCAATCGTGGTGCTCGAACGGGACATCGAGCGCGCGGAGCGCGAGATTCCCAGGTTAGCCGAGCCGCGGGGGCAGCCGGGGACGGGAGTCCGTCACCAGCCGTCCGGCAGGACGGCCCCGAGTGCCGCGAGGGGTCCGCGGGCCTTCAGCGCCACCTCGGCGACCTCCGCCGCCGGCACCGACCGCCAGGTGATGCCGCCGCCGGCTCCGACGTATGCGCCGCCGGGGTGCGACACGATCGATCGGATGATCATCGCGAGGTCCAGGCCTCCGTCATCGCCGATCCACCCGAGGCATCCCGAGAAGACTCCGCGGGGCGCACCCTCGAGCCGGTGCAGGATCGTCATCGCCGACAGCTTCGGCGCTCCGGTCATGCTTCCCGCCGGGAACGTCGCTGCGAGGAGGTCGGCGACCCGGATGCCGGGGCGCAGCGTCCCCGACACGGTGCTGACCAGCTGATGGACCTGCCGGTACGAATGGACGGCGAAGAGTTCTTCGACGGCGATGGATCCGGGTTCGCACACCCGCGAGAGATCGTTGCGCATGAGGTCCACGATCATGAGGTTCTCTGCGCGCTCCTTCTCGTCGCCGACGAGGTCGGCAGCCAGCGCGGCGTCTTCCGTCGGGTCCGGCGACCGACGCCGCGTGCCCTTGATGGGGCTCGTGCGCACGAGCGACCCCTCGACGTCGAGGAAGCGTTCGGGACTGGCGCTGAGGAGAGCGACGTCGCCCGAGCAGATGAGCGCACCGAACGGGGCCGGCGAGCCGGCGCGCAACCGCAGGTAGACCGCGAGCGGGTCGACCGGCGGGCCGGCAACGCTGAATCGGGTGGTGAGGCACAGCTGGTAGGCGTCGCCCTCCCGGATGTGCGCACGGCATCGCTCGATGAGCGCGGCGTATTCGTCGGCCTCATGGCGTGCGACCGCCGGCACGGACCGGGTCGGAGGCACCGGGTGGGTTTCCCCCGCGGAGAGGCGCGGGCCGGGGATGGCACCGTGCGCTGCGAAGTCGGCGTCGTCCACGAAGAACACGCGGCGCCGCGCGTGGTCGAAGGCGTACCACTGAGACGCGCGGAGCCACAGCGAGGACGGTGCCTCCGTGGCATCCGGATGCACCGGAGCCCCCGCAGCGGCAGCGCCCACCTCGTAGCCGAGCCATCCGACCCACCCGCCCCGGAATCGCCCCGCTCGCCAGTCCGGGGCTGCGCGCGGCTCCAGGGGCACGGCCAGGACATCCGCGGGGTCGGCGGGGCTGCCGATCCCCACCCAGCTCCAGCCGCCGGACTCGGTGGCCTCGCCGTCGAGCCAGAAGCAGTGCTCGTGGCGTCCCGCCCACTGGAGGAATGCCTGGCTCGGGTCGATCCACGCGTCGAGCTCGACGGCCACGGGGTGCACCGACATGTTCTCAGGCTAGAGGACACGCCGGACCCGTAGGCTCGAGGCGTGAACGAGATCCTCTCCGGGATCCTCGACGCCGTCCAGAGCGTGGACCCCGTCGTACGGACGGTGCTGGCGGGGATCGCCATCATGCTCGAGACGAGCGTCCTCGTCGGTCTGGTCGTTCCGGGCGACACGATCGTCATCGTCGCGGCCACGGCGGTCTCCTCCCCCTGGGAGGGCGTGATCCTCGCGGTCGTCGTCGTCCTCGGGGCCCTTGCCGGCGAGACCGTCGGGTTCTTCCTCGGGCGATTCCTCGGCCCGTGGATCCGACGCTCGCGGCTCGGTCGGTGGATCGGCGAAGACAAGTGGGCGCGGTCCGAGCGCTATCTGCAGCGCCGCGGCGGCCCTGCGATCTTCCTCTCCCGGTTCCTCCCCGTCCTGCACTCCCTCGTCCCGCTCACGGTCGGGATGAGCGGATTCGCCTACCGCCGGTTCCTCGCCTGGACGGCGCCCGCCTGCATCCTGTGGGCTGCCCTCTACGTCAGCGTCGCGTCCGCGGCCGCCGGGACCTACCGGGAACTTGCCGATCGACTCCACTTCGCGGGGTACCTCTTCGTGGGCGCCATCGTCGTCTTCCTCGTGCTCGTCTACGTCGCGAAGAAGATCATCGAACGCGTCGAGCGCCGGCACTTCGAACCCGATCCGGTTCCGGAGTCGACGGGCGAGGTCGACACCGTGAAAGACTGAGGCGATGTCTGAGACCACTCCGTCGCCCGGTGCGAAGGTGTTGTGGCTCGCTCGCCTGGAGTACCGCTTCCACGCGTGGCGGGAACGACGCGCCCGCCGCCGTGGTCAGCGACCCACCGTGGCGCCGTTCCCCGGCTACGGGGGCGTCGACTGGGTGCGTGTGCTCGGCCGCGTGCTGATCGTCCCTCCCGCCCGCACGACCGAGTCCGGCGAGTACGCCGGTGTGCGGGGGTGGCGCAGCTTCGCCTCGGTTCCCGTGGGCTACGCGCAGGTGCGGGTGACGATCGCCGGGACCGAGCACGAGGTCGTCGCCGATCGGGGCGGTGTCATCGACACCGTCCTCCCCGCGGCGCTCGAACCCGGATGGCAGACGGTGACGATGTCGGTCGAGGGCGGGGACCCCGTCGAGACCCGCCTGTTCATCGTCGCCCCGGACGTGCGTTTCGGTGTGATCTCCGATGTGGACGACACCGTCATGGTCACGGCCCTTCCGCGACCGCTGCTGGCGGCGTGGAACTCCTTCGTGGTGGATGAGCACGCCCGACAGCCCGTCCCCGGCATGGCGGTGCTCGCCGAGCGACTGGTGCGCGACAACCCCGGATCCCCGTTCATCTACCTGTCCACCGGAGCCTGGAACATCGCTCCGACCCTCATGCGCTTCCTCCGCCGGCACGTCTACCCCGCGGGCGCGATCCTCCTCACCGACTGGGGACCCACGCACGACCGCTGGTTCCGAAGCGGCAAGGATCACAAGGTGGAGAACCTCCGACGCCTCGGTCGCGAGTTCCCCGACGTCAGGTGGCTCCTCATCGGCGACGACGGTCAGCATGACGATGAGATCTACACCACGTTCACCAGCGAGAACCCCGACAGTGTGATCGCCGTGGCCATCCGACGCCTCTCCCCTGCTGAAGCGGTCCTCGCCGGTGGGCGCACCGTGGTGGACGACCACTCCGCGGCAGGGGTCCCCTGGGTGACCGGCCGAGACGGCGCCGAACTTCTCGACAGGCTCAAGGCGGTCGGCGTGGTCGTCTCCTGACGGGTGCCTCCCTCCGGGTCGGGGGCCCGTCGTAGGCTGATCGCATGTGCGGACGCTTCGTGGTGGCAAACGTCGGCTCCGAGCTCGTCGGCGTGCTGCGCGTGGACGTCGAGAGCGATGATCTGCCCGCACCGTCGTACAACATCGCACCGACCTCGTCCGTTGCGATCGTCCTCGACTCCGCGAAGACCGAACCGCCGACCCGGCGCCTCGAGCCGGCGCGCTGGGGTCTCGTACCGGGATGGGCGAAGGACGTCAAAGTCGGTGCTCGCGCGTTCAACGCCCGGTCCGAGGAGCTCGAGGACAAGCCCATGTTCCGCCAGGCGCTCGCCAAGCGCCGCGCCATCGTCCCGGCGACGGGGTACTACGAGTGGGAGCAGGTGGACGGCGCCAAGATTCCGCACTACATCCATCCCGCCGGTGGTGAGCCGCTCTTCTTCGGCGGGCTCTACGAGTGGTGGAAGGATCCGTCGAAGCAGGACGACGACCCGGCGCGCTGGTTGCTGAGCTTCACGATCCTGACGAGGGATTCCATCGGAAGGCTCGGATCGATCCACGACCGCATGCCTCTCTTCATGGATCCCGACCACGCGGATGCGTGGCTGGACCCGACGACCGAGAACGTCCGCGACGTGCTGGACGCCGCGATCGATGCGGCCCCCGCCGTCGCCGAGACGCTCGAGGACCACGAGGTCGACCGCGCGGTGGGCAACGTCCGAAACAACGGCCCCCACCTCATCGAACCGGCCGACAGCGCGGCACCGGCCGACCATGCGTCTTGACCGCGCGGAGTGGACCAGGCGCGAGCGCATCCACCGGGAGAGGGCGGACGGCCTGACTGCCGCCCACCGGGCGCGGGCCCGGCGCGGTGAGAAACATCCGGTCGAAGACTTCCTGTTCACCTACTACTCCTACAAGCCCGCGCTCCTGTCGAGGTGGCACCCCGGTGCGGGAGTCGAGCTCGCCGACGCGGCACGCGAGGCGCGAGCAGGCTGGCGTTGGTATGAGCCTGGAGCATACCCGGGAGCGCTCCGGGTGGACGACGTCGGCTTCCGGCGGTCGCGGGTCGGTCTGCTCCGCGGGATTCAGGGCCTCCTCCGCAGCACGCAGGGGCGGACGCCGGTGTTCGGCTGCTTCGGGCTCCATGAGTGGGCCATGCTCTACCGTGCACCCGAGAGGCGTCATGCGCTTCCGCTGCGCCTGGGATCGCGGGGAACGGACGAGGTGGTCGAGACGCACGAGCTGCGGTGCACCCACTTCGATGCCTTCCGCTTCTTCACCCCCGACGCGACTCCTCGGAACCGCAACCGGCTCGCGCGTGCGAGTCAGAGCGAGTTCGAGCAGCCCGGATGCCTTCACGCGGGGATGGATCTCTACAAGTGGGCGATGAAGGCGGGTCCGCTGGTGCCGGGCGAACTGCTGCTGGATTGCTTCGCGCTGGCGCGCGACATCCGAGTCCTCGACATGGCCGCCTCGCCCTACGACCTGCGCGACTGGGGATACGAGGCGGTCGCGATCGAGACGTCCTCGGGCAAGGCGGAGTACGTCGGAAGGCAGCGCGACTTCAGCGACAGGGCGCAACAGCTCCGGATGCGGTTGCGAGACGTTCTGGGGACGACGGATCAGGAGACCGGCGCGCATGAGGGGCACGGAGACATGCCCCGACCGTCGGCGGCGAGCAGCAGTCGCGCCTCGGCCACACGTGACGCCGCCTCGCTGAGCCGCTCCTCGGAGAGCTGACCGGACTCGACAGCGGACACGATGCCGTCCACGACGGCGGGGGCGGTGTCCGCCGTGGAGGAGACCACCGTCAGCACCATGTCGTTGCCCGCGGCCAGGGCGGTGACCGCGTTCGCGACGGGGTCGAGGTACGCGGGCTCCCCCGCCGACTGGAGCATGCCGAGGTCATCGGTGATGGCGATACCGTCGAAGCCCAGCTCCTCTCGGGCGATCCGGTGCCACTCCGGTGACAGCGATGCGGGCCGCGGATCGACCGCTGTGTACGAGAGGTGCCCGAACATCAGGAACTGCGCCCCGGCGTCGATCCCGGCCATGAACGGGCGCGCCTCGGCGGCGGCCCACTCCGCTTTCGGCATGTCCGTCACCGGGATGGTCGCATGCGAGTCGCCGGGGGCCGCGCCGTGGCCGGGGAAATGCTTGATGGTCGACAGTGCCGCACCCGCCTCGCCGGCAACGGCTGCACCGACGCGCTCCGCGGCGCTGCCGGCATCCGTTCCCAAGGCCCGGCGGAAGATGAACTCGCCCGGCGCCGGCGCCACGTCAGCGACGATGCCGAAGTTGACGCCGATCCCCACCCGCTGCAGCAGGGCACCGCGGGCGGCGAAGGCAGCGGCGGTGTCGGCGACCGGGGCGTTCTTCAAAGTCAGCGCCGCGGGCAGCCGGTCCCACGGCAGGCGTGACACATCCCCACCCTCCTGATCCACGGCGATCAACGCGGGGAACCCGGGGTCCACCGTCAACGCGGCGGTCACCTGTGCGAGGCTCGCCTCATCGGCCGGGATGTTCGCACCCATGAGGATGAAGCCGCCGATGCCGGTTCGCGACATGTAGGTGCTGAGCACAGCCGGGTCGGTCCCCGGTATGTGACCCATGACGACGCTTGCCGCCTTCTCGCGCAGCGTCATGGCCTCGACGCGTTCCGCGGCGAGACGACCGCGGGTGTCAGGAGGCGCCGGCCGGACTGATACGCCGACGCGATCCATAGACTCCGCGGTGGGGTCTTCCGCGGTATCGGCACCGCTCGCCGACACGCCCCCGGCGACGGTCAGTCCCAGGGCCAACGCGAGGGCGGGCAGCACACGGCTCTTCCGCACTCCCCGCTGACGTGTCACGCCACCAGCCTACGGCGCGGTCCTCGGCGCCCGGCGGTCAGTCGACCGGACCCAGCGGCACCCGCAGCAGCAGATCGTCCCCTTCCCGCGGGCTCCCCCGCCCATCGGTGTTGTTGGTCAGCACCCAGAGGCTGCCGTCGCCGGTCGCGACCGCGTCGCGCAGGCGTCCGTATCCGTCGAGCACGACGACCGGGTCGCCCTCGGCGTCGGTGCCCGTCACGTCGATCGCCCAGAGACGCTCGCCCCGAAGGCCGGTCATGAACACCGTCTCGCCGACCGCCGCTATCCCGCTCGGGCTCGCCTGCGCCGTCGGCCACACCGCCACCGGATCGATGAACAGCTCGTCCCTGGCCCTGCCCTCGGCCTCCGGCCAGCCGTAATTCCCGCCCGCGTCGACGCGATTCAGCTCATCCCAGGTGTTCTGCCCGAACTCGCTCGCCCACATCGTCCCGTCGCTCGTCCAGGCGATCCCCTGCACGTTGCGGTGCCCGAGCGTGAACACCGCCGTGCCGAAGGGATTCCCCGCCGCGGGTTCCCCGTCGGGTGTGAGGCGGAGGATCTTGCCGCCGAGCTGTGCGGGGTCCTGGGCGGCTTCGAGGTTCTGCGCGTCACCGGTCGTGACGTACAGCAGTCCGTCCGGACCGAAGGCGATGCGTCCCCCGTTGTGCGTGTTCGCTCTCGGGATGCCGGCGAAGACGACCTCCACCGAGCCGAGCGACCAGCCGACGGAGGTTTCCGTCAGCGGTGCCCGCACGACCCGGTTGTCGTCTGCTGCGCCGTGGTAGGCGTACAGCCAGTGCCGCCGGCCGTCGTCGAGGATGGCCAGACCGTGCAAGCCGGACTCCCCGCCGGAGACCACCCCTTCGATCCGCCCGAGCTCACTCACGCCCCCGTCCGGGCTGACCAGTCGGATGGTGCCGCTGTCGCGCTCGGACACCGCCAGCGCACCGTCGGGCAGCGCGGCCACCGCCCACGGCGCACGGAGGCCGCTGGCAATGGCGACGACGCCCTCAGCAACCCGCCAGCGACCGGTGGCGGCGGGGGTTCCGGGCTCGGAGGGAGACGATTCTGCGCGGGGCGAAAGGGGCTGCACCGTGCGCGGGTCGCTCGTGGGTGCGCTCGCCGGGCCCGCCGCACACCCCATGACCGTCAGCATGAGAGACATGGCGACGAGAGCGAACACAGCCGGACGACGGCGGTGGCCCGTTTCCTCCGTCATCCGGAAGCCTCAGCGATCTCCTGGCAGCGGTCATACGAGAACATCGAATGCTCTCCGTCCTAGCCGCCGCCGATTCCGCCGGACCCGCCGTCGCGGCGCTGATCGAGAGGAGATGCCTGGATGACACCCGGGTCACTGCCGCCGGGTCGTGCGCGCCGGGTCTCGTAGGTCTCCGGCTCGGGTCGGAACACGTGCACCAGCCGCTGCCAGAGAGATCGCTTCGCCGCCGTCATCACCGCTCCGTTCGTCACCCACCGGGAACTTCCGCCCGCTTCGGAGTCTATGCGGCTCCTGCGCGTCGTGGCCCGCCGGAAGCACAGGAGCGCGGTACCGTCGAAGGGGCGAGAGGGGGCCGAATGGGCGAGCGGAGACAGCGGACGAAGCAGGCGGTGCGGGTGCCGCGGCATGGGTACGCATTCGTGACGATCACCGCCCGTGACGCCAACGGCTTCGTCCACCACTTCGACGAGATCGAGACGCCCTTGGCCTCACTGCGCGAGGCGGTCGCGGTCATGCAACTGCAGTCGACGGCCACCGAGGCGGCTCACGACGCCGTGCGGGGCGCCTGAGCACGCAGCGCTCCCCCGGCGATGACCGCGTCGATGGCGTTACCCAGGTCGGGATGTGAGAACTCGAACCCCGCCCCCGTGAGAACACCGGGTAGCACCCAGCGGCTCTTCAGGACGAGCTCGGGCTCGGTCCTCAGCAGCCACATGGCGGGTTCCAGCATCCATCGCCAGGACGCAAGCCCCACCGGCATGCCGACAGCGCGGCGGAGGGTGCGCATGAGTTCGGCATTGTCGGTCGGGTGCGGACTCGACAGATTCACCGGACCCTCGAGGTCGTCTCGATCGATGAGGAACCGGATGGCACGGATAACGTCGTCGAGGTGGATCCAGCTGAATTTCTGCCGACCTCGCGTGCGATAGACGGGCGGGCCGACGTCTGGCCCCGACGGGTCGCTGCCGATCCCGCGATACCGGCGGTGGGGGAACCACGGGCCATCGTGCTGCGGACCGCCGAGACCCAGGCGGGCCAAAGTGAGAAGCAGCTTCGTCGCCGGCCCATCGCCGAGCACGATGGCCATTCGCAGGGCTACACGGCGAGTCCCGGGGAGCTCGCCGACGAAGAACTCCCGCTCCCAGTTCCGGGCGACATCGACGGAGAAGCCCTCGCCGATCCGGCCGCTCTCTTCGGTATGGGGCCGATCCATCGCGTGGGCGTAGATCGTCGCGGTCGAGGAGTTGATCCACACGCGGGGCGGGCGCGCCGCGGCGGTGATGGCGCGGCGCAGCGCCGCGGTCGTCTGGACGCGAGACCGGAGGATCTCGTCGCGATGGGCGTCGGTGTACCGGCAATTGACGCTCTTGCCGGCGAAGTTCACGAGGACGTCCGCGCCGTCCACCGCGTCGGCGATGCGGGCGGGGTCATTCCAGGAGACCGCTTCGCGCCGGCCGATGCGGACGACGTCGTAGCCGTCTGCCTCAAGAGCTTCGCACAGGGCAGCCCCGAGGAAACCGCTCGCGCCGGCCACCACTGCCCGACGCATCCGATCTCCCCCCGACGGTCTTGCAGACACCGTTGTACGACGAAGCCCCCGATCACTCGGGGGCTTGTTCGGTGGACCTGAGGGGACTCGAACCCCTGACCCCCTGCATGCCATGCAGGTGCGCTACCAGCTGCGCCACAGGCCCGGATGTCGCCTCACGAGGCAACCCCACAAGATTACTACATCGTCACGCGTGCCTCGAACCACTGCCGGCGTCCGACTCACCGGCATGGGCGGGCAGCTCGATCGGGACGATCGGGCAGTCCTTCCACAGCCGCTCGAGGCCGTAGAAGATCCGCTCCTCCTCGTGGAAGACGTGCACCACCAGGTCGCCGAAGTCCAGCAGCACCCAGCGTGCCTCCTGGCGGCCCTCGCGGCGAAGCCGCTTGTGCCCCGCCTCCAGGAGTTTCTGCTCGACCTCATCGGCGATGGCGGCGACGTTGCGCTCGCTGCGTCCCGTCGCGAGAAGGAAGATGTCGACGAGAGGGAGGGGATCCGAGACGTCGAGGGCGACGAGGTCTTCGGCTCCCTTCGCGTCCGCCGCAGCGGCGGCGATCTGGAGCATCTCTCGGGAGTTCTCCGTGGCCGTCATGCGAACACCCCGCTCACGAAGGCGAGGATGAGGACCGCGGCCAGCGCGAGGGCGAGGGCACCCGCGGTGATGGCGAGGGCGATCATGAGGCGACTGCCCTTCTCGGGGGCAGGGGGCTGGATGATCTCGCCGGGCAGCTTCACCGTGCTGATCGCCGCGCTGGCGGCGATCGGCGTGGGGGACGAATGCGCGGGCAGCTCGCCGTCGACGAGCACGGCGTCGACGTCCTTGCCGTCGGCGGTTCCCGGCGCGTGACCGGTGGAGCCGAGCCCGTCAGGCAGGTTCAGCATCCCGGTGATGATGACCTCACCGGTCGCATTCACCGGTGCCATGATCTGCGGCGAGGGCGTCTGGGAGACGATCAGAGCGTGCGGCGTGCTCGATGTCGACGCCGGTGCCCGCGTGAGGAGTTGGTCGAAAGAGGGCGGGAGATCGACCTGGACCGCCTCGGCTTCAAGGAGCTCGGCACCCAGCTTCGGGCTGACCGTGGCGCGCTCGGCGGCGGCTGTGTCGGCGTCTGGGGTGGGTGCGGAGCCGTCGTCGTGCGAGGCCGGCTCGGATGCCGCCTGCTCACCGCGCTCTGCCTCGGATGTCGTCGCCGGGCGCGGGGTCGCCTCGAGGAGGTCGGGCGTGATCACGGGGACCGACGCGGTCCGGATCCGTTCCTGCTGCCGCGCCTGTCGACGCGTGAGGGGTGAGACGCCCAGATCGACGGCGGAGTCGGCGACGGGCCGGGCGCCGATCACGGCGGGTTCGGCGGCCCGCGCCAGGGGTGCGGCGGCGACCTCGACCTTCTCGTGCGCTGTCTCCGTCGACGCCGCGGCGTCTGCAGCGTCCTGACGTGCAGACTCGATCGCTTCCTGGCTGACGACCGGAGTCGCACCGGTGTTGCGGATCTCACGCAGTTGCTTGCGGGTCAGCGGGGGGTTCGCTGGATTCTCCGTCATTCCTTGCTCCGGTAGAGGTGATGCTTGGCAATGTATTGCACGACGCCGTCCGGCACGAGGTACCACACCGGGTGGCCTCGGCGAACGCGTTCTCGGCAATCGGTCGACGAGATGGCGAGCGCAGGGATCTGCAGCTGACTCACGTCCTCGGTCGGCAGCCCCTCGGTGTCCAGGACGTGACCAGGACGAGAGACGGCGACGAAGTGGGCGAGATCCCACAGTTCATCATGGTCCCTCCAACTGAGAATCTGCGCTATGGCATCCGCCCCGGTGATGAAGAACAGCTCGGCGTCGGGACGCTGATGCTTCAGATCGCGGAGAGTGTCGATCGTGTAGGTCGGACCGGAGCGGTTGATGTCCACTCGGCTCACGGTGAACTGAGGATTGGATGCGGTGGCGATCACCGTCATCAGGTAGCGGTGCTCGCTGTCGCTGACGCGAGCCTTCTGCCACGGGTTCCCGGTCGGAACGAAGACGACCTCATCGAGATCGAACGACTGCGCCACTTCGCTGGCCGCGACGAGGTGGCCGTGGTGGATGGGATCGAATGTCCCACCCATCACCCCGATCCTCGGGGGACGCGTCGAGCTCATGCCCTCGGCCTAGTGGCCGTGCCCCGCCTTCACGATGTCGTTGGCGTGAGCCTGGGAGTAGGCCTCGGCCTTGTGGGCGTGGCGGTTGGCCACGTTGCGATACGAGGCGGTGACCAGGGCGAGAGCCGCGAAGACGACGATGGCGACGATGCCGTACCACACCGTCTCCAGCGCCACGTTCCCGTGGGACTCGGCCTCTTCGGCGGCGAGGCTGATCAGCGTCGCGAAGGTCGTCATTCGGGCTCCGTTCGTTTTCCCGGGTGCAGGCGGTTCCAGTCTAGGCGGTCAGCCGCGCACCTGCCCGGCACCCCGCGCGATCCACTTCGCGCTGGTGAGCTCGGCCAGACCCATCGGACCGCGGGCGTGAAGCTTCTGGGTGGAGATGCCGACTTCGGCCCCGAAGCCGAACTCGCCGCCGTCGGTGAACCGCGTCGAGGCGTTGACCATCACCACGGCCGAATCGACTTCCGCGATGAACCGCTGGGCGCTGCCGTCGTCCATCGTGATGATCGACTCCGTGTGCTGCGTGGAGTAGCGGCGGATGTGATCCAGCGCCTGGTCCAGATCATCGACGACGCGCATCGCGACATCGAGGCTGAGGTACTCCGCGGCCCAGTCCTCCTCGGTTGCCGGCATGCCCTGGCCCGCCAACGCCAGCACGTCTTCATCCCCGTGGACGGTGACCCCCCGGGAGACGAGGGCATCGACCACCGCCGGGACGAGCCGTTCCGCGGCCGCGCGATGCACCAGCACCGTTTCGACGGCGTTGCAGACACTCGGCCGCTGTACTTTGGCGTTGACGACGATGTCGCGCGCCCAGTCGAGCGGGGCCGTCTCATCCAGAACGATGTGAACGACCCCGGCACCGGTCTCGATCACCGGGACGGTGGACTGCGTCACGACGGTGTGTATGAGATCCGCACTCCCCCGTGGAACGAGCACGTCGATGAGACCTCGCGCCGTCATGAGCGCGCGAGCGCCGTCGCGTCCGAACGGATCGACCGTCTGGATCGCCTCGGGATCGATCCCGACGGATGCGAGAGCCCGGCGCATCACCGAGACGATGGCGGCGTTGCTCGCCAGCGCCGCACTCCCTCCGCGGAGGACCACAGCGTTACCCGAACGCAGGGCCAGCGCGGTGATGTCGACGGTGACGTTCGGCCGGGCCTCGTAGATGGCCCCCACGACACCGAAAGGCACCGACACCTTGGTCAGTTCCACGCCATTGGGCAGCGTCCGTCGATCCAGAACACGCCCGACCGGGTCGGGAAGGGCGCTGACCTCACGCACCGCGTCTGCGAGGGCCGCCACTCGCGACCGGTCCAGCGACAGACGGTCCTGGAGCGCTTCCGACAGACCGGTCTCGCGTCCGCGCCGGAGATCCTCCGCGTTCGCGGCGATGATCTCAGCGGTGGCGAGGTCGATCGCATCCGCCATCGCCAGAAGTGCGTCCCGCTTCTGCGCGTCGGTGAGAAGACCGATCGAGCGCGCGGCATCCTTGGCCTTCTCCATGCGGGAAACGGCGCCGTCATCGGAGACGGCGGGGACGGGAGTGTCGGAGGCCACGGCGTCGGAGGCCTGTGCGGCGGGAAGCGTCGACATCTTCCCAGGGTATCGAGCCGGCCTGTGCGCGTCGCTCAGGCCGTCGTGCGGATGGCGCCCGTCGGCAGGGGGGTCTGGACGGGGCGGGGAACGAAGAACGTGCCGACCTGGCCGCCCGCGAGGGCGGACTCCACGAGATCGGCGCTGGTGACGAGCGTGGCGATCCCCGATGCGGCGGCGAGCCTGGCCGCGGATGCCTTGGTCGCTGCTCCCCCGGTTCCGACGCTGTTCACCACGACCGAGCCGAACTCGTACCCGGACAGATCATCGCCCGGCGCGACGTCGACGATGGGTCGAGCTCCCGGCTGGTCGGGCGGCCGGGTGTAGAGGCAGGCGATGTCGCTGAGCAGGATCAGCGCATCCGCGCCCACCAGCTGCGCGACCATCGCCGCCAGCCGGTCGTTGTCGCCGAAGCGGATCTCGTGGGTGGCGACGGTGTCGTTCTCGTTCACGATCGGCAGGATCCGGAGCCCGAGCAGACGTTCCATGGCGCGTCGGGCATTGGAGCGGTGGGTGGCGTTCTCGAGGTCGCCGGCCGTCAGGAGCACCTGGCCGGCCACGATCCGGAAGGGACGCAGCGCCTCCTGATAGCGGTAGATGAGGACGTTCTGCCCGACGGCGGCAGCAGCCTGCTGGGTCGCGAGATCGCTCGGCCGCTCGTCGAGAGCGAGGAACGGCATGCCGGTGGCGATCGCTCCGGAGGACACCAGCACCACCTCGGTGCCGGTGCCGTGCGCACGCGCGAGGGCCTCCACCAGGGGCTGGATCTTCGCTGCGTTGTCCCCGCTGATGGAGGACGAACCGACCTTCACCACGACACGGCGTGCACCCGGAATGCCGGCGCGGTCCGTCAGCGTCACTCCGACTCCTCGGGAGCCTGCCGTTCTGCCCGGCGTTCGTTCTCGAGGTCGGCACGGGCCTGCGCCTTGGCGTCCATCCGCTCGTGATATCGGTCGCGACGCTGGGATGTGGTGCGACGCGTGCTCTGATCGAATCGGGGATCGGTGCCGCGGGGTGCCGCGATCAGCTCCGCTGCGGAGCTGAGCGACGGCTGCCAATCGAACACCACACTCTCGCCCTCACCGATGACGACCGTTGCGCCGGCGGTCGCGCCGACGCGGTACAGCTCATCCTCGACCCCGAGCCGATCCAGACGATCCGCGAGGAAGCCGACGGCCTCCTCATTCTGAAAGTCCGTCTGCTGCACCCACCGCACCGGCTTCTCGCCGAGGATGCGGTAGACCGGTCCGTAGGATCCGCCCTCCACCCGCACCGTGAAGTCGGCGTCCGCGCCCTTGGGGCGGATGACGATGCGTTCGACCGGGGGCTGTGACGCCTGCGCCACGCGATGTGCGGAGATCAGGTCGCCCAGGGCGAAAGTCAGGGGGCGCAGCCCCTCACGGGAGACCGTGGAGATCTCGAACACCCGGAAGCCACGTGCTTCGAGCTCGGGACGTACGAGGTCGGCGAGGTCCTTCGCCTCCGGCACATCGACCTTGTTCAAGGCGACGAGCTGCGGTCGGTCCAGGAGCGGAACCTGGTCGTCGGGCACGGGGTAGGCCGCCAGTTCGGCGAGGATGACGTCGAGGTCGGTGAGCGGGTCGCGCCCCGGATCGAGGGTGGCGCAGTCCAGGACGTGCACCAGCGCCGTGCACCGCTCGACGTGGCGGAGGAACTCCAGCCCCAGTCCGCGACCCTCGCTGGCACCTTCGATGAGGCCGGGGACGTCGGCGACGGTGTAGCGGACGTCACCGGCCTGGACCACGCCCAGGTTCGGATGCAACGTGGTGAACGGGTAGTCGGCGATCTTCGGCCGGGCGGCCGAGATCGCTGCGATGAGGCTGGACTTGCCGGCGGAGGGGAAGCCGACGAGCGCGACGTCGGCGACGGTCTTCAGCTCGAGGACGACATCGCCCTCCCACCCGGGTGTGCCGAGCAGCGCGAACCCCGGTGCTTTGCGCTTGGGCGAGGCGAGGGCGGCGTTGCCGAGTCCGCCACGGCCGCCGGGAGCGACGACGAATCGCATGCCCGGCTCGATCATGTCGACCAGGGTTTCCCCTGAGGGCTCCTTCACCACCGTGCCGACGGGGACGGCGAGCTCGAGCGATTCGCCGGCGGCTCCGGAGCGGTGATCGCCCATCCCGAACCCGCCGTTGCCGGCGTTGCGGTGGGGAGAGTGGTGGTAGGACAGCAGGGTCGTGACCTGGGGGTCCGCCACCAGGACGATGTCACCGCCGTGACCGCCGTTGCCGCCATCCGGACCGGCGAGCGGTTTGAATTTCTCACGCCGGACGGAGACGCAGCCGTTGCCGCCCTTCCCGGCCCGCAGGTGCAGCGTCACCTGGTCGACGAAGGTGACCATCTTGCTCCCTGCAGTCGGGCGACGAATCGCCGTTGGAGTGGGAAAGGGGGCGAGCATCCGCCCGCCCCCTCCCGGAGAACTGTTCTCGGCGGCCGTTACTGGGCCGCGACGATGTTGACGACCTTGCGGCCGCCCTTGGTGCCGAACTCGACAGCACCTGCCGACAGCGCGAAGAGCGTGTCGTCGCCACCGCGGCCGACGTTGGCGCCGGGGTGGAAGTGGGTGCCGCGCTGGCGAACGATGATCTCGCCGGCCAGGACCTGCTGGCCGCCGAAGCGCTTCACGCCCAGGCGCTGTGCGTTGGAGTCACGACCGTTGCGGGTGGAGCTTGCGCCCTTTTTGTGTGCCATCTCTACGTCTCCCTGGGCTTACTTGATGCCGGTGATCTTGACGCGCGTGAGGTCCTGACGGTGCCCCTGGCGCTTCTTGTAACCGGTCTTGTTCTTGAACTTCTGGATCACGATCTTGGGGCCGCGCTCCTCGCCGAGCACCTCGGCGGTCACGGTGACCTTCGCGAGCTTGTCGGCATCGGTCGTCACGGCGTCGCCGTCGACGAGCAGAACCGCGGGGAGCTCGAGCTTGTCGCCCACCTTCGCCTGCTGGCGGTCGAGGACGACGATGGTGCCGACCTCCACCTTCTCCTGCCGGCCGCCGGCGCGCACAACTGCGTAAACCACTTCACACCTGTTTTTCTTCTGGGAGCGCACGCGCTCGGGATGTCACACAAGACGTGGTGCGGATTTCTCGACGCACCAAAGGAACACTTTACCGGATGCCTGGACCTCAGGCAAAAGCTCATGCCCGCGAGTCCGGAGCGGGCCCTAGGATCGGCGGATGGCGATCCTGATCGATCATCCCCGCTGGCCTGCGCACGGACGGCTGTGGTCGCACCTGATCAGCGACAGCGACCTGGACGAGCTCCACGCCTTCGCCGCAGCAGCCGGCATCCCCCGGCGGGGATTCGACCTGGATCACTACGACGTTCCGGAGGACGCCTACGACCGGTTGGTGGATGCCGGGGCACGGGCTGTCGACGGCCACGAGCTCGTCCGAGCCCTGCTGGCCTCGGGCCTGCGCGTCACCGCGCGCGAGCGTCGGAACCGCTCCTCTCACTGAGGCGGTTCGACCGGCGCGTGGCTGACCGGCGTCCCCGTCAGCGCAGCGGTCGTGACACGCCGGCGCGCGCGGCCCTGACCGGGTGCCTTCGGCTCCGGGAGCGCATCGAGAACCGAGTCCAGCAGCAGTTCCGCCTCGGACTTCGGTCCCTTGGCTGCGTCCGGACGCTTCTTGCGGGGCTTCTTGGGACGATCCCGATCTGCCGCGCGTTCGACACCGTCCTCGACGATGGCCTCGGCGACCGCCTCAACCACCGCCGGGGGGATCTCCGGACGCTCGTCCTCCGCGTGCGGCTGGATCGTCGACGCGGCGATCTGCGCCAGCGCCGACTTGACCCCCTCGGTGATGACGTGCGTGCCCTGCGAACCGCCGTTGGACGACGATCCGTTGCGCGGCCGACGACCGCTCGAGCCGCTGCCCGCCGCTCGATGCTTCGAGACCGGATCGTGGTGGACGATGATTCCGCGACCCGCACACACGTCGCACGCCTCGCTGAACGTCTCCAAGAGGCCCAGTCCGAGCTTCTTCCGCGTCATCTGGACGAGCCCGAGCGAGGTCACCTCCGCAACCTGATGCTTCGTGCGGTCGCGGCTGAGGCACTCGACCATGCGTCGCAGCACGAGGTCGCGATTGGATTCCAGGACCATGTCGATGAAGTCGACCACGATGATGCCGCCGATATCGCGCAGCCGGAGCTGACGCACGATCTCCTCGGCGGCCTCGAGGTTGTTCTTCGTCACGGTCTCCTCGAGGTTGCCCCCCGAGCCGACGAACTTGCCGGTGTTGACGTCGATGACGGTCATCGCCTCGGTGCGGTCGATCACCAGCGATCCGCCGGAGGGCAGCCACACCTTCCGGTCGAGGGCCTTCTCGATCTGCTCGGTGATGCGGAATTCGTCGAACGGATCGGCGTCACCCTCGTAACGGGTGACCCGCTCGAGCAGGTCGGGCGCGACGCTCTGCAGGTACGACGTGATCGTCTGGAACGCGTCGTCACCCTGGATCAGCATCTTCGAGAAGTCCTCGTTGAAGACGTCGCGGACGATCTTCACGAGCAGGTCGGGCTCTGCGTGCAGCAACGCGGGAGCCGGCATCGATTCCACCTGCCGGCTGATGTGCTCCCACTGCGTGGTGAGACGCTGGACGTCGTGGGTCAGCTGGTCCTCGGTGGCGCCCTCCGCGGCCGTCCGCACGATCACCCCCGACGACTCGGGAAGCACCTCCTTGAGGATGCGCTTGAGCCGCGCGCGCTCGGTGTCGGGGAGCTTGCGCGAGATCCCGTTCATCGCGCCACCGGGGACGTACACCAGGTAACGCCCGGGAAGGGAGATCTGGCTGGTGAGACGGGCGCCCTTGTGCCCGACCGGATCCTTCGTGACCTGGACGAGCACCTTGTCACCGGACTTCAGTGCCAGTTCGATCCGGCGCGGCTGGTTGCCTGTCTCGACGGCATCCCAGTCGACCTCGCCGGAGTAGAGCACGGCGTTGCGGCCGCGTCCGATGTCGACGAAGGCCGCCTCCATGCTGGGGAGGACGTTCTGCACACGACCGAGGTAGACGTTGCCGATGAGCGAAGCGTCCTGGTGACGGGCCACGTAGTGCTCGACGAGGACGTTGTCCTCCAGGACGGCGATCTGTATGCGTCCGGCCTTGGACCGGACGATCATGACGCGATCGACGGCTTCGCGCCGTGCGAGGAACTCGGCCTCGGTCACGACGGCACGGCGCCGCCCGGCTTCGCGGCCGTCACGGCGACGCTGCTTCTTCGCCTCCAGGCGGGTCGATCCCTTGATGCGCTGGGGCTCGGTGACGAGCTCGACGGCACGCTGACGCGGGTGCTCGTCGCGGTCTCGACCCTGGTCGCCCTCGTCGTCGCGGCCGTCGGATCCGCCGCGGCGCCGGCGGCGCTTGGAGGATGTCGCCGCGGGGGCGCTCGGCTCGGAGCGGGAAGGGCGGGAGGGAAGTGCGGGCAGGGGCGGAAGATCGGGGGCGTAGAAGTGCAGCGTCGTCGAGACGGACGACACGAACACCTCCGGCAGCAGACCCAGGCTCACCGCGGTGGGGGGACCCTCCGGCGTCTGCCCGGCATCAGGGCCGGCGGACGACTCGACGGTCTCGTCAGCAGACGGCACGTCCCCGGTGTCATCCGACTCTGCCGACTCCGATTCGGTGGAGTCCGACTCGTCGGGCTCCGACTGCACGGGCTCCGCCGGCGGGGACTCGACGGGTGCATCGCCGTCGTGCACCGTCTCGGTGGGATCGGTCTCGGGAGCCGGTGCGCCGTCCTCGTAGACCGCGATCGACTCGATCAGAGCCGCGGTCTCGCCTTCGGCCGCATCCGGCGTCGGGGCCGCTGAGCCCTCTGCGGAAGGTTCGACGTGCTGTTCGTTCTCATCGGCCATCACTGGCTTTCTCCTTGCGGGGCGACACCGCGCGTCGTCCGGCGAAATCTCTGGCGGCGCCGCACCTGCGGTGCCGCGAACTCACTACGGTCTGCAGCCGGCCCGCGGCTCGGGCTGCGAGGGCGGTCATCGCCCGAAGTCTTCGTGATGCGGTGTGGCGGCGCGGCCGCCACGCATCGACGTTCATTATCGCACACGGCATCCATCGGGCACGGGAGATCCGCCTTCGGGTGAGCCGAGCCGCTGGTCGTGTCTACGGCGTGCGCTCAGGACGCCGGTGTCAGAATCGAGCAATGCCCGCTGCGTCTTCGCGTTCCCAGCCCCGCGCCCTGGCGATCTGGCTCATCATCGCCGGCGCCGTCGGGTGGTGGGCCGCCTTCTCCCTGACGATGGAGCGGTTCCATCTGCTCGAGAACCCGGGATCGAGCGCTTCGTGCGATTTCAGTCCCCTCGTGCAGTGCGGCAAGAACCTCGAGTCCGCTCAGGGCGCGGTGTTCGGATTCCCGAACCCCATCCTGGGTCTCGCGGGGTGGATCGCGCCGATCGTGGTGGGGGCGGCGATCCTCTCCGGAGCCCGCTTCGCGCGCTGGTTCTGGCTCGTCTTCGAGCTAGGAATGACCCTGGCGTTCGTCTTCGTCGTCTGGCTGATCGCACAGAGCATCTTCGTGCTCGGCACGCTGTGCCCCTGGTGCATGGTGACGTGGGTCGTGGCGATCCCGTCGTTCTACGCCGTCACCCTTCACGTGATGCGAACGGGGATCCT
The DNA here is from genome assembly GCF_013410955.1 of Microbacterium sp. AK009. Taxonomy (GTDB): domain Bacteria; phylum Actinomycetota; class Actinomycetes; order Actinomycetales; family Microbacteriaceae; genus Microbacterium. Next base: position 86,807 of record NZ_JACCCG010000004.1, read on the forward strand.
TCCCGCTCCGAAGCCGCTGCGTCGTGCGGCCGACCGCCTCATGGGCTGGCTTCCGGTGTTGGCCGTCCTCAGCTACGCGGTCGTGGCGATCCTCGCCCAGGTGCGACTGGACGTGCTCGGGTCGCTGTTCTGATCAGAACCAGATCGACAGTTCGCGCGCGGCGGACTCGGGGCTGTCGGAGCCGTGGACGAGGTTCTGCTGCACCTTCAGTCCCCAGTCGCGTCCGAGATCGCCTCGGATGGTTCCCGGTGCGGCAGTGGTCGGATCCGTTGCCCCGGCCAGGGAGCGGAAACCCTCGATGACGCGGTTGCCGGCGACGCGGATCGCCACCGACGGCCCCGACATCATGAACTCCAGGAGCGGTTCGTAGAACGGCTTGCCCTCGTGCTCGGCGTAGTGCGCCTCGAGGCGCTCGCGGTCCGGTTCGACCAGGCGGATGTCGACCAGGGCATAGCCCTTCGCCTCGATGCGGGCGAGGATCGCCCCTGTCAGCCCGCGGGCGACGCCATCGGGTTTCACCAGGACGAGGGTCTCTTGCGTGGCCATGTCAGTCAGTCTCCGTTTCGTTCCCGAGCTCCGCCGCCCGTCGTGCGTTGCGCGCATCGAGGGAGGCACCCTTGATGGTGGCATACCCCCACATCCCACCGAAAATGAGCGCCACGAACAGCAGCGCCGGTACGAGGATGGCGCCGAGCGCGACGACGACCTGCAGCATCCATCCGACGACGATCGCCCACCGATGACGGAGGAGACCGGCCGTGACGATCATGAGGAGGGCGACGACGGTACCGGCGACGATCCCCCACCACGCCGGGATCGGCTCGGGAAGGGCTCGCAGCCCGAAGACGACCAGGCCGCCGAGGAAGGCGATGAGCGACTCGAACCCCAGGACGATCGACCCGAGGGACTCCGCTGCGCCTCGCGGTCGACGGGGACGACGGGGACGGTCGGAGGCAGCGGCTGACGCGGTCACGCGCGCCACCCGCCGCGCCAGTCCTCGTCCTCGGCGAGGGCGATCGCCTCTCCTGCCAGGACGACGGATCCCGTGATGACGACCGCACGACGGCCGGTCGCCGCGGCCCACTCCCTTGCGGCGTCGGCCGCATCCTGCAGGTCGCGATGCACGGTGACACGTCGCCCGGCGGCCTCGACGAGGTCGGCCAACCCATCGGCGTCGCGCGCGCGTTCGGAGTCGGGGACGGTGGCGAACACCGGTCCCTCGATCGCCGAGAGGGCCTCGAGGATCCCCGCCGCATCCTTGTCGTCGAGAACGCCGAGCACCACCCCCCATTCGTCGAAATCGAAGGATGCCGCAAGGGCGGCGACCAGCGCACGGGCGCCGTGCGGGTTGTGCGCGGCGTCGACCACGACGGTCGGGTCGGCGCCGACGACCTGCACCCGACCGGGGGACGTCGCCGACCCGAGACCCTCGGCGACCACATCGGGATCGAGCCCGCGGTCTCCGGGCGCGAGGAGCGACTCGACCGCGGCGACGGCCAGGGTGGCGTTCTCGGCCTGATGCGCGCCGTACAGCGGCAGATAGACGTCGGTGTACCGGGCATGCAGCCCCCGGATGGTCAGGAGCTGGCCGCCGACCGCGAGGCGGGCGTCTTCGAGGGCGAAGTCCTTCTGTTCGACGGCGAGGGTCGCGCTCTGCCGGGCCGCTGCGTCCTGCAGCACATGCGCGGCGGCCGGCTGCTGTCGCGCGGACACGGCGGCGGCGCCCGACTTGATGATCCCCGACTTCACCGCCGCGATCTCGGCGATGGTCTCGCCCAGGCGGTCGGCGTGATCGAGATCGATCGGCGCGAAGACGGCGACGTCGCCGTCGGCGGTGTTCGTAGCATCCCACGATCCGCCCATCCCGACTTCGAGCACCAGGACATCGATCGGCGCATCGGCGAAGGCGACGAAGGCGAGCACCGTCAGCAGTTCGAAGAAGGTCAGCGCCGCGTCACCGGCCGCCGCGAGCTCCGCGTCGACGAGATCGACGATGGGCGCGATCTCGTCCCACGCGTCGGCCACCGCCGCGTCGGCGACGGGTTCGCCGTCGATCATGATCCGTTCGGTGAACCGGGTCAGGTGAGGACTGGTGAACAGTCCCGTGCGCAGACCGTGTGCACGCACCAGGCTCTCGATGATGCGACTGGTGGAGGTCTTGCCGTTCGTGCCGGTGACGTGGATCACGCGGTAGGTGTGCTGCGGGTCGTCCAGCAGCTCGAGCACCCGTCGGGTGCGCTCGACCCGCGGCTGCACCCACCGCTCCCCCTGACGGGTCAGGAGCGCCTCGTACACCCGGTCGGCCCGTTCGCGGTGCCCCATCATGCCTCCCGTCGTGACACGGCGACCTCGAAGGCGCCGCGGTTGGCGAAGGATCCGGCGTCGAAGCGCGCGGTGTGCTCAGGCTCGGAATCCGAAGGCCTCGAGCCGCGCGGTCCATACAGACCGTGGGCGACCGCGAGGGTCTCCGTCGCCACCCCGGCCGTGTCGAAGGCCGACTCCACCGCGACGCGATCGTCGGCCTCATCGAAGGTCAGCCAGAGTTCGATCCGGTCGCTGACCTCGAATCCGGCGGCCTTGCGGGTGTCCTGCACCGCACGGATGACGTCGCGGGCCAGGCCCTCGGCCTCCAGCTCGGGCGTGGTCGCGGTGTTCAGCAGCACGAAGCCGCCTCCGGTCAGCAGCGCGATGGCGGTGCCCTCCGCTGCCCCTCCTGCTTCGAGGGCGAGGTCGTATTCGCCCGGCTCCAAGGCGATCCCGTCGACCACGACGACGCCGTCCTGCTCCTCCCAGACGCCCGCCTTGGCGCCGGCGATGACGTGCTGCACCTGCTTGCCCAGGCGCGGGCCCGCCGCGCGCGCGTTGACCGTGAGTCGCTTGCTGATTCCGTAGCGCTCCGCGACGGAGTCGTCCAGCTCCGCCGTGGCCACCGACTTCACGTTCAGCTCATCGCGCACGATGCCCTCGAACCGGTGCAGGCTTGCCGCGTCGCGGGTGACGACGGTGAGGCTCGGCAACGGCAGACGCACGCGCAGGCCGTGCTTCTTGCGGAGGGCGTTGGCCACCGAGGAGACCTCCCGGACGGCGTCCATCGCGTCGCGGATGTCGTCGGCGACGGGGAACGCGCCGGCGTCGGGCCAGTCCTCGAGGTGGACGCTCCGGCCACCGGTGAGACCCTGCCACACCCGCTCGGACACGAGCGGGATGAGGGGCGCCGCGACCCGGGTGAGGGTCTCGAGCACCGTGTAGAGGGTGTCGAACGCCTCGGTCGTGCGCGGGTCGTCCGCCGACACCCCGGCCCAGAACCGGTCGCGTGAGCGGCGGATGTACCAGTTGGTGAGCACCTCGGCGAAGTCGCGCAGTTTCGCTGCCGCGGACGTCGAATCCAGCCCCTCCAGGTCGGCGGTCACCCCGCGGATGAGGTCGCCGGTGCGCGCGAGGATGTAGCGATCGAGCACGTCCTGCGAATCGGTGCGCCACGTCGCCTCGTACCCGCCGGAGGCGTTGGCGTAGGTGGCGAAGAAGTACCACGCGTTCCACAGCGGCAGCAGGAACTCCCGCACCCCGGCTCGGATGCCCTCCTCGGTCACCACGAGGTTCCCGCCGCGGAGCACCGGGCTCGCCATGAGGAACCAGCGCATCGCGTCGGACCCGTCACGGTCGAAGACCTCACGGACATCGGGATAGTTGCGCAGCGACTTGGACATCTTCTGGCCGTCGTTGCCGAGGACGATGCCGTGTGCCGACACGGCCTCGAAGGCGGGCCGGTCGAACAGGGCGGTCGACAGGACGTGCATCACGTAGAACCACCCGCGGGTCTGCCCGATGTACTCGACGATGAAGTCGGCCGGCGCGTGGGCGTCGAACCACTCCTGATTCTCGAACGGGTAGTGCACCTGCGCGAACGGCATGGAGCCGGAGTCGAACCAGACGTCCAGCACGTCCTCGATCCGACGCATCGTGCTCCGCCCGGTCGGGTCGTCCGGATTCGGGCGGGTGAGCTCATCGATGTACGGGCGGTGCAGGTCGATCTCCCCCTCGGGGTTGCGCGGCAGACGACCGAAATCGCGTTCGAGGTCGGCGAGAGATCCGTAGACGTCGACGCGCGGGTGATCGGGGTCGTCGCTCTTCCACACCGGGATGGGCGAACCCCAGAACCGGTTGCGACTGATCGACCAGTCGCGCGCGCCCTCGAGCCATTTGCCGAACTGACCGTGTTTGACGTTGTCGGGAACCCAGGTGATCTGCTCGTTCCCGGCGAGCAGCTGCTCCTTGATCGCGGTCACGCGCACGAACCAGCTCGACACGGCCTTGTAGATCAGAGGGTTGCGGCAGCGCCAGCAGTGGGGATACGAGTGCTCGTAGCTGGCCTCGCGCAGAAGGCGGCCTGCGTCGCGCAGAAGACGGATGAGCGGACGGTTGGCCTCCATCCACAGCTGCCCTGCGACATCCGTCACGTGGGACAGGAAGCGACCGCCGTCGTCGAGGGACAGGATCGTGGGGATGCCGACGGTATCGGCGACCCGCTGGTCATCCTCACCGTAGGCGGGAGCCTGGTGGACGATGCCGGTGCCGTCGCTGGTGGTGACGTAGTCGTCGACGAGGATCTGCCAGGCGTTGTGCGTCCCCCAGGTCTCGGCATCGGCGTAGTAGTCGAAGAGCCGGTCGTAGGCGACGCCCTCGAGCTCCGCCCCCGTGACCGAGGCATCGACCGCCGCGCGGGCCTCGTCGGCCGTCTCGTATCCGAGGTCCTTGGCATAGCCGGCCAGCAGGTCCTCGGCGAGGAGGTAGCGGTGGGCGCTCGACTCGACCGCGTCGTCCGGCGTCCCGTCGGGAGAGGTGTGGACGTCCGCGGCACCGCGCGGACCCGCCGGAAGGACGAGGTAACGGATGTCGGGGCCCACGGCCAGTGCGAGGTTCGTCGGCAGCGTCCAAGGGGTCGTCGTCCAGGCCAGGGCACGGACGGCCGTCAGCCCGAGCGCCTCGGCCTTCGCCCCGACCAGCGGGAAGGTCACCGTGACGGACGGATCCTGTCGCATCTGGTAGACGTCGTCGTCCATCCGCAGCTCGTGGCTCGACAGCGGAGTCTCATCACGCCAGCAGTACGGAAGCACCCGGTAGCCCTCATACGCCAGCCCCTTGTCGTAGAGCGTGCGGAAGGCCCACAGCACCGACTCCATATAGGTCGTGTCGAGGGTCTTGTACCCACGATCGAAGTCCACCCACCGCGCCTGCCTCGTGACGTAGTCCTGCCACTCCCGGGTGTAGGCGAGAACCGACTCGCGGGCGCGGTCGTTGAAGACATCGATGCCCATCGCCTCGATGTCGGCCTTCTCGGTGATGCCGAGCTGCTTCATCGCCTCGAGTTCGGCCGGCAGGCCGTGGGTGTCCCAGCCGAAGACGCGATCGACCTTCTTGCCCCGCATGGTCTGGAAGCGCGGGAACAGGTCCTTGGCGTACCCGGTAAGAAGATGACCGTAGTGCGGCAGTCCGTTGGCGAAGGGCGGGCCGTCGTAGAACACCCATTCCTCGGCGCCGTCGCGGCGGGCGACGGACGCGCGGAAGGTGTCGTCCTCACCCCAGAACGCCAGCACCTCGTTCTCGATGTCGGGGAACCGCGGGCTCGGAACGACCGCCGCGGGGCCGAAGGAGGCGCCGGAAGGAGTGGGCTTTGGGTAGGTCATGTCGTCTCGCAGTCGTCGGTCGTGCCGGACGCCGGGACGACTCCTCGCGAGCCGCGGTACCACCCTGCTTGCGGGTTTCCCCGCCCCTCTCACAGCGGCTGTGACGGGCCTGCCCCGCTCGGTTCTACTGGTCCCCGCGGGGACGTTCTTCCGAGTGCTCCCCGGTGATGGCCGGATCGATGCGTGTGCCTCGATCATATCGCTCCCCGTCCCGCTGAAGGCGGCGGGAATGCCGGAGTGGCCCGCGAGGTTTCTGGACTCGTGCCAGAATCGTCCCCCGTGTCCTCTCCTGCCGCATCCGCCCTCGACCGCTCCCCCACGCGACGCGTGGCGTGGGCGTCCATGGTCGGAACCTCGCTCGAATCGTTCGACTTCTACCTCTTCGCCTACTTCTCGGCGTTCTTCGTCGGACCTCTCTTCTTCGAGCCCCTCGGCGCCGTCGGCGGCACGGCGCTGTCGTTCCTCACCATCGCGGTCGCCTTCGTCGTCCGCCCGGTCGGCGCGCTGATCTTCGGGTATCTCGGCGATCGTCTCGGGCGGCGCACGACACTGCTGTGGACGGTCGGCATCATGGGTGTGGCGACCGGTCTGATCGGTCTTCTTCCGACCTATGCCCAGGCAGGATGGCTCGGAGCGGTGCTGCTGGTCACGCTCCGCATCGCGCAGGGGCTTTCTCTGGGGGGCGAGTGGGGCGGGTCGATCCTCATCGCCACGGAGCACTCCTCGCCGGTCAAGCGCGCCTTCTACGCCGCGATTCCGCAGTTGGGTTCACCCGTCGGCTCCATCCTGTCCGCCGCGGTGTTCATCGTGCTGACCCTGGTCCTCCCCACGGAGGAGCTGGCGGCGTGGGGCTGGCGGATCCCGTTCCTCCTGGCCCTGCCGCTGCTGCTGGTGTCACTGTATCTGCGCTGGTCGATCTCCGAGACCCCGGTGTTCGAGGGCCTCGTGGCCGAGGGGCGGCGTGACCGCACGCCGGTGCTGTCGATGCTCCGCCAGCGCCCGGCGGCTCTCGTGACCGCCATCGGTGCGGCCCTCCTGGGCATCGGGTCGTACTCGCTGATGAACACCTACACCATCAGCTACGGCACGGCCCAGCTCGGCTTCAGCTATCAAGATCTCCTCGTCGCGACGACCGTCGGTGGCCTGCTGCAGCTGGTCACCATTCCGCTCTTCGGCGTGTGGGCGGCGCGCATCGGGTCGGCGAGGGTGGTGGCCGCCGGCGCCCTGGGCACGCTCCTCATCACGTTCCCGATGTACTTCCTCCTACAGTTCTCCTCGTTTCCGGTCCTCGTGGCCACGATGATCATTGGCGGCATCCTGCCGACCATGTCGTGGGCGGCCCTGGGCGGTCTCATGAACGAGCTGTTCCCGGACCGGTTCCGCTATTCGGCCCTGTCGTTCGCGTACGCCCTCGCCGCGACGATCAGCGGCTTCGTGCCTTCGCTCACGTTCGAGCTCGGCCGGGTGACGGCCAATGCCTGGTGGCACCCCGGCGTCATCCTCGCCGTGATGTCGGGGGTGACGCTCGTGGCCGCCGTCGCGGCCGGGGCGATGATCGCCCGGCGACCGGTCAGCGACCGCGAGGTGGCCCCCGAGGAGCTGGTGTCGGCCCGATAGAATCGGGCGGACCCACACTCAGGCACGCTCACACAGTGCCGCACATAGCGCCGAGGAGACACCATGGCCACCATTCCCGACAAGCCCGCGCTCGAGGGGCTGGAGAAGACCTGGGACCAGCGGTGGACCGCGGCGGGAACCTACGCGTTCGACCGGGTCCGCGCCGCTGAAGTAGGGCGCGACGGCATCTACAGCATCGACACCCCGCCCCCCACCGCGTCGGGGAGCCTGCACATCGGCCACGTCTTCAGCTACACCCACACCGATGTCAAGGTCCGCTTCGAGCGGATGCGCGGCAAGGTCGTATTCTACCCGATGGGGTGGGACGACAACGGTCTGCCCACGGAACGCCGCGTCCAGAACTACTACGGCGTCCGGTGCGACCCGAACCTGCCGTACGACCCGGACTTCACTCCGCCGTACGAGGGCGGCGACAACAAGTCGTCGCGCGCGGCGGATCAGATCCCGATCAGCCGTCGCAACTTCATCGAGCTCTGCGAGAAGCTCACCGTCGAAGATGAGAAGCACTTCGAGGCGCTCTGGCGAGACCTCGGTCTGAGCGTCGACTGGACCCAGACGTATCGCACGATCTCCGACGAGACGATGCGCACAAGTCAGCTCGCGTTCCTCCGCAACATCGAGCGGGGCGAGGCCTATCAGGCACTCGCGCCCACCCTGTGGGACATCGACTTCCGCTCGGCGATCGCGCAGGCCGAGCTCGAGGATCGCGAGCAGCCGGCCGCCTACCACCGGGTCGCCTTCCATCGCACCGACGGCAGTGGCGACATCCACATCGAGACCACCCGTCCCGAGCTCCTCCCCGCCTGCGTCGCGCTCGTGGCGCACCCCGACGACGAGCGCTACCGCGACGTGTTCGGCACGACGGTGCGGACGCCGCTGTTCGACGTCGAGGTGCCGGTGCTCTCCCACCCGCTCGCCCAGCCCGACAAGGGATCGGGCATCGCGATGATCTGCACCTTCGGCGACGTGACCGACATCATCTGGTGGCGCGAGCTCGATCTCCCGAACCGCACGATCCTCGGCCAGGACGGCCGGGTGATCGCCGAGGCTCCCGAGGTCATCACGTCGGAGGGAGGCTCGTCGGCGTATGCCGAGCTTGCCGGGAAGACCGTCTTCAGCGCGAAGAAGCGCATGGTCGAGCTCCTGAAGGAGTCGGGAGAGCTCATCGGCGAGCCGCGGCCCTTCACCCACCCGGTGAAGTTCTACGAGAAGGGCGACCGCCCGCTGGAGATCGTCTCGACCCGCCAGTGGTACATCCGCAACGGCGCCCGCGACGCGGCGCTGCGCGACCGGCTGATCTCGCTCGGACGGGAGCTGAGGTGGCATCCCGATTTCATGCGCGTGCGGTACGAGAACTGGACCAACGGGCTCACCGGCGACTGGCTGGTGTCACGCCAGCGCTTCTTCGGCGTGCCGATCCCCGTCTGGTACGGCCTGGATGCGGACGGCAACCGCGACTACGACCGGGTGATCGTCCCCGAGGTCTCGCAGCTGCCGGTGGACCCGACCATCGACGTCCCCACGGGATTCACCGCCGACCAGCGCGGCGTGCCCGGCGGCTTCGAGGGCGAGCAGGACATCTTCGACACCTGGGCCACCTCGTCCCTGACTCCTCAGCTCGCCGGCGGGTGGGAGCGGGATCCGGAGCTCTGGGATCTGGTCTCGCCGTTCGACCTGCGCCCGCAGGGCCAGGACATCATCCGCACCTGGCTGTTCTCCACGATGCTCCGCAGCGCGTTGGAGGACGGCCGGTCGCCCTGGCGGACGGCCGCCATCTCGGGCTTCATCGTCGACCCCGACCGCAAGAAGATGTCGAAATCCAAGGGCAACGTCGTCACCCCCGCCGACATCCTTGCCCAGCACGGGTCCGACGCCGTCCGCTACTGGGCGGCCTCCAGCAGGCTGGGCACCGACGCCGCGTTCGATCCGCAGAACCCCACGCAGATCAAGATCGGCAGGCGACTGGCCATCAAGATCCTGAACGCGGCGAAGTTCGTGCTGTCGTTCCCGGTGCCCGAGTCCGCCGAGATCACCCACCCCCTGGATGCCAGCATGCTGGCGACCCTCGACCGGGTCGTCGACGACGCGACGGCGGCGTGGGAGGCCTACGACCACGCCCGGGCGCTGGAGATCACCGAATCGTTCTTCTGGACCTTCTGCGACGACTACCTCGAGCTGGTCAAGGAGCGTGCGTACGACCGATCCACGGCGGGTGGCGCCTCTGCGGCGCTCGCTCTGAGACAGGCATTGAGCACCCTGCTGCGACTGTTCGCCCCCGTGCTCTCCTTCGCCACGGAGGAGGCCTGGTCGTGGTTCAACGACGGCTCGGTCCACCTCGCCGGCTGGCCCCAGTCGCAGTCGCAGGCGCCGTCGCAGTCGATCGACGGCGACCCTCGCGTGCTCTCAGCCGTGGGCGATGCCCTCATCGGCATCCGCCGCGCCAAGACCGAGGCGAAGGTCTCGCAGAAGACCGCCGTGGCCGAGCTGACCATCCAGGCGCCGTCCGAGATAACCGAGCTCCTCCGTCTCGCCGAGGACGACCTGAAGGCGGTGGGTCGGGTCGCCCGGATCAGGTACGCCGGCGGCACGGAGACGGTCGTCACCGACATCCACTTCGCCGAGGAGGCCTGACATGCAGCTGGGAACGCGATGGACGTCCGGGGATGAGCCTCCCGCCTCGGTGCCGCCCGCGGTCGCCGCGGCTGTTCGTTCCGTCGACGCGACTTTCGGCTCTGCCGGTCCGCGCCCGCGGTGGACGTTGACATGGCTGGAAGGTCGGCCGATCGCCGAACTCGACAGCGGTGTGATCGTCGAGCTCGACGCGGACGGGACCGCGGTGGTGCGTCACGACGACGAGGTCGAGTTCGGCTGAGCCGCCTCCGCGCCTGCGGACACGCGCAGGGGCAGGGGGCCGGTCTGCCGGCTCGCCGCGAGGATGAGGCGCGCCGCCACGGCGGTCGCCACCAGTGTCACCCCCGCAGCGATGACGTACGGCAGCCTCAGGTCGACGCGGGCGACGAGCCCGCCGGCGAGGGTGGCGATCGGGAACAGTCCCCAGGTGAGGCTGCGGATGACGCCGAGGACGCGTCCGAAGATGTCGCCCGGGACGATCAGTTGCCGGAGGGCCCCCCAGGGGACATTCCAGGTGGACACAGCGAAGGCCATGAGCGCGTAGAAGACCACCGCGAGGACGACCCCCGGCGCCACCGCGACGAACGCCAGGCTGACCGCGGCCAGGAGGTTGGCGCTGAGCATCACGGCGCCTCGGCCGAACCTGTCGACCAGGAGCGGTGCGACGAGAGAACCTGCAAGAGCGCCGACCCCGATGCCGGCGGTCACGAATCCGATGGCAGCCGCCGGGACCCCCTGGATGTCCAGGAAATACAGGATCGTCGCCGCCTGCGCGAAGGAGAAGGCCGACCCCACCACGGAGGTGAAGATCACCAGGGCACGGAGGTAGCGATGGTGCCAGAGATATGACAGGGCCGTGCGCGTCGAGATCGGCGCGGCGGGTCGAGTCTCGTCTGACGTTCGACGGGGTCGCGCCGCGGCCGCGGGCAGGAGCAGGGCGAGGATGATCGGCACCAGGTAACCGAACGCGCCGAGCCAGAGCGGCAGAGCCAAGGCCACGGCGAAGAGCACGCCCGCCACCGGTTGTGCCAGGAAACTGTCGATGGTGATCTGCGCAGCCTGCACACGTCCGTTGGCACGATCCAGACCGCTGTGCGGCACGAGCGCGGGGATGACGGCGTTCGTGGCATTGTCGAACAGCGTCTCCCCCAGCCCGAAGACGAGCACGCCGGCGAACAGCGCCCAGATCGTCAGCTGATCGGTGACCGTGAGGATGGCGAGAGCGACCGCGGCGACACCGCGGAGGGTGTTGGCCGCGGCCATGATGATGCGCCGGTCGAAGCGGTCCACCAGCACGCCGGCCGGAAGGCCGAACACCAGCCAGGGCAGGAACGCCAGGGCGCCGATGGCGGCGATCGCCAGCGGGTCGGTCGTCAGCGTCGTCGCGATGAGCGGCACGGCGGTGCGGCCGAGCCCATCCGCCAGGTTGCTGAAGGCCGCGGCGGTCCACAATCGACCGAAGTCCCGGCCGAGGGTCGGGCGCCGCGGCGGGACCGGTCCGAGGTCGGGGATGATCTCGGACCTCGTGTCGGTCACGGATCAGCCCGGGAAGAGGCCGATCGCGCCGCGCGCGACAGCCCGCTGACGGCGGTCGGCGGCGGCGGCGAGCACCGCGGCGCTTCGCCGGCCGACCGGGTCGGTACGGCGTTGGACGCGGCGGGCCACGGCGCCCCGGGCCGCGTCCGCGGCGACGAGGATCAGGCGCTCGACGCCGGTGGTTGCGGGAACGAGGGTGGTGAGTGTGGTCATGAGACACCTCCGATGTCGGGAAGCGGGAAGACATCCGCGCGGATCGTGACAGGTCGCACGTCGTCGCCCTCCTGGTTGCGGTAGCGCGCCACGGTCTCGTCGATGATCGCCATGATGCGGTGGGTGAGTTCAGCGCTCTGGGCCGGAGTGAGGCGCGCGGTCGCCGTCGAGATGAGGCTCGCGTCCTTCCATTCGTCGTCCTCCAGCCCGATCGCGTGATCGTGGAAGTCGAGGAGAGCCTGCTGACGAAGGCGGAAGAACTCGCTGGTGACGAGTTGGGTGACCGCGCGCGCGGCCGGGGTCTTCGCCGCGCCGGCGGCGCTCATCGACACACCCCCGACCGGCCGTTCCCACCAGCGCTCGCGGCCGGTCCCCTGCCCGGAACGCTCCCGGATGAGATCCTGCTTGGCGAGCGCGCGCAGGTGGTAGCTCGTGGAGCCCGTCGACTCGCCCAGTCGTTCTGCCAGCGAACTGGCCGTCTGCGGACCGTACTGGCTGAGGATGTCGTAGATCTTCACGCGGAGCGGATGGGCGAGGGCACGAAGAGCCGCCGCGTCGAGCACGCGATCGTTCGCGTGGTGGGCCTCGACCCGTGCCGCGGCGTCCGCTTCGTGTTCGAAGGAGCTGCTCATGCGATCAGATTAGCTATGCAAAGGGTTCTTTGCAAGCAGGAGTTTGCAAAGAAGTCGTTGCAGCCTTGCCCACCTCGCTTAGGGTGGAGGGATGACCGACGCCAACCCGCTGCTCGAACCCTCGTCCCTGCCCTACGGATTGCCCGAGTATCGCCGGATCGCGGCGGCCGACTACCTCCCGGCGTTCCGCGCCGCATTCGCGGCGCACCGCGACGAGGTCGCCCGGATCGCGGCGGATCCCGCGGACGCGGACTTCCAGAACACCCTCGTCGCGCTGGAGGAATCGGGTCATCTCCTCGGTGACGTCGCGCGCACGTTCTACACCGTGTCGTCTGCCGACGCGACCGAGGACATCCAGGCCGTGGAAGAGGAGCTCGCACCCCTCATGGCGGCGCACCAGGACGCCATCCAGCTCGACCCTGCCCTCTACGCGCGGGTGAGCCACGTGTACGACGGACGAGGGAGCAGCGATCTTTCGCCCGAGGACCTGTATCTCGTCGAACGGCGCTTCCGCGAGATGACCCACGCCGGCGCGGCGCTGGAAGATGATGCGAAGAAGCGACTGACGCAGCTCAACCAGCGGCTGTCGACCCTTACGACGACGTTCGAGAAGAATCTCCTGGCCGACACGAACGACCTCGCCGTCGTGTTCGACGACGAGTCGGAGCTCGACGGACTCACCGAAGGCGAACTCTCCGCCGCCGCCCGGGCCGCCGCAGACCGGGGCATGGAGGGGAAGTACGTCGTCACTCTCACGCTGTTCACGGGGCATCCCTACCTCTCGAGCCTCACAGACCGCGAGAGCCGCCGGCGCATCATGGCCGCATCGCAGTCACGCGGCTCCCGCGGTAACGCGAACGACAACACCGAGGTGCTGCGCGAGATCGTGCGCCTGCGCGCCGAGCGTGCGCAACTCCTCGGGTACGAATCCCACGCGGCCTACATCACGGCCGACGAGACCGCCGGCTCCCCCGAGGCTGTACGCGAACTGCTGTTCCGGCTGGCGGGCCCGGCTGCCCGCAATGCGCGGAAGGAGCAGGATGCGCTGCAGCGCATCATCGACGCATCCGGTGAATCGTTCCCGCTCGCCGCGCACGACTGGGCCTTCTATACCGAGCGCGTGCGCGAGGCCGAGTACGACCTCGATCGTGCGGCGCTCCGGCCGTGGTTCGAGGCGGAGCGGGTTCTCAGGGACGGCGTGTTCCAAGCGGCCACCGAGCTCTACGGCGTGACGTTCACCGAGCGACCCGACCTTCCCGCGTACCACCCCGAGGCGAGGGTGTTCGAGGTCCACGATGCCGACGGCACCCCGATCGGGCTCTACATCCTCGATCTGTACACCCGCGACACCAAGCGGGGCGGGGCCTGGATGAACTCCATCGTCGTGCAGTCGCGCCTGCGAGGAACGGCAGCGGTGGTGGTGAACAACCTCAACGTCCCCCAGCCCTCCCCCGGCCGGCCGACGCTTCTCACCCTCGACGAGGTCACCACGCTCTTCCACGAATTCGGCCACGCCCTCCATGGTCTTTTCGCCACCGTGACCTACCCGTCCTTCGGAGGGACCAACGTCTTCCGCGATTTCGTGGAGTTCCCGAGCCAGGTCAACGAGATGTGGATCTACTGGCCGGAGATCCTGAGCGCGTACGCCCGTCATGTCGACACCGATGAGCCGCTGCCCGCAGACGTCGTCGAGAAGCTCCGCGCATCCGAGGCGTTCAACCAGGGCTTCTCCACGAGCGAGTATCTCGCCGCATCCTGGATCGATCAGGCCTGGCATCGTCTGACGGCTGATGAGGCAGCAGCGGACTTCGATGTCGCAGGCTTCGAAGCAGACGCCCTCTCCGACATCGGCCTGGACAATCCCGCCGTCCCGACCCGTTACTCCTCCACCTACTTCGCCCACGTATTCTCAGGCGGCTACAGCGCCGGGTACTACTCCTACATCTGGAGCGAGGTTCTCGATGCCGACACCGTCGAGTGGTTCCGCGAGAACGGCGGACTCACCCGCGGCAACGGCGATCGCTTCCGACAGCGGCTGCTGGGAGTCGGCGGATCGAAGGATCCGCTCGAGGCCTACCGTGACTTCCGAGGCCGGGATGCCGAGATCACACCGCTTCTGCGCCGGCGCGGCCTCGCGGCGTGAGCACCTGACTCAAGAGGTCATGGATACGCGGGGAACGGAACCTCGGGAGCGACCTGCGGAAAGACGCTCCCGAGGATGTCGCGAACAGTCACCGCACCCGACGGGTCAGGCGCTCTTGCGCTTCTCACGCAGGACGAACGTCGGCGCGGCACGCTCCTCGACGGCCGCCCGCGTCACGATGACCTTGTCGACGTCCTCGCTCGACGGGATCTCGAACATGATCGGTCCAAGGACGTCTTCGAGGATGGCACGCAGCCCACGGGCACCGGTCTTCCGCTCCACGGCCAGATCGGCGATCGCCTCGAGGGCCTCGGTGTCGAACTCCAGCGACACTCCGTCCAGCTCGAACATGCGCTGATACTGCTTCACGAGAGCGTTCTTCGGCTCGGTGAGGATCTCCATGAGCGCCGACTGGTCGAGCGGGTTGACCGACGCCACGACCGGAAGCCGACCGATGAACTCGGGAATCAGTCCGAACTTGTGAAGATCCTCGGGGCGTACCTCGCTGAAGAGGTTCAGGTCCTGTCCCTTGCTGTGCAGGGGGGCTCCGAATCCGACGCCGTGCTTGCCGACACGTGAGGAGATGATGTCCTCGAGCCCGGCGAAGGCGCCGGCGACGATGAACAGCACGTTCGTCGTGTCGATCTGGATGAACTCCTGATGCGGGTGCTTCCGGCCGCCCTGCGGCGGCACGGAGGCCACGGTGCCCTCGAGGATCTTCAGCAGCGCCTGCTGCACACCCTCTCCCGAGACATCGCGGGTGATCGAGGGGTTCTCGGCCTTGCGGGCGATCTTGTCGACCTCGTCGATGTAGATGATGCCGGTCTCGGCGCGCTTGGTGTCGAAGTCGGCTGCCTGCAGAAGCTTCAGCAGGATGTTCTCGACGTCTTCGCCGACGTAGCCCGCCTCGGTGAGCGCGGTGGCATCGGCCACCGCGAAGGGCACGTTCAGGCGCTTGGCCAGCGTCTGCGCGAGATACGTCTTCCCGCAGCCGGTCGGGCCGAGCAGCAGGATGTTGCTCTTGGCGATCTCGACCTCGTCGGCGCGCTGTTCGGCCGGCTGCAGGGTGCCCTGGGCGCGCACGCGCTTGTAGTGGTTGTACACCGCGACAGAAAGCGCGCGCTTGGCGTCTTCCTGTCCGACGACGTACTCCTCGAGGAAGGAGAAGATCTCCCGAGGCTTGGGGAGGTCGAACTCGGAGATGACACCGGTGGACGACTCGGCCATCCGCTCTTCGATGATCTCGTTGCACAGCTCGACGCACTCGTCGCAGATGTACACACCGGGGCCGGCGATCAGCTGTTGCACCTGCTTCTGGCTCTTTCCGCAGAAAGAGCACTTGAACAGGTCGGCGCTTTCACCGATTCGTGCCATTGCGGCTCCTCTTCGTCGCCCCGGGGCAGCCTTCCCCGTCGTCACCGTCGAGCCTAACCTCTGCCGGGGACATGCGCGGGGATTGAGTCGCCGTGAACGTGATGACGCCCCCGTCGCCGGAGCGCGGGGGCGTCATCGTCGGTCGTCTCAGCGGGTGAGCGCGGGCGTGCCCGCCGTCCGCTTGCGTGTGGTGAGCACCTGGTCGACCAGTCCGTAGGCCACGGCGTCCTCGGCCGAGAGGATCTTGTCGCGGTCGATGTCCTTGTTCACCTCGTCGATGGACTTGTTCGAGTGGGCTGCGAGGGTCTGCTCGAGCCAGGTGCGCATCCGCATGATCTCCGCAGCCTGGATCTCGATGTCGGAGGCCTGACCGTGGCCGGCCTCCCCCATCGCAGGCTGGTGGATGAGGATCCGGGCGTTGGGAAGCGCCAGGCGCTTGCCCGGTGCACCCGCGGCGAGGAGGACCGCCGCGGCAGACGCCGCCTGGCCCAGCACGACCGTCTGGATCTGCGGCGAGACGTACTGCATCGTGTCGTAGATCGCCGTCATGGCCGTGAACGAGCCGCCGGGCGAATTGATGTACATGACGATGTCGCGGTCGGGGTCCTGGCTCTCGAGCACGAGCAGCTGAGCCATGACGTCGTCGGCCGACGCGTCGTCGACCTGGACGCCGAGGAAGATCACGCGATCCTCGAAGAGCTTGTTGTACGGGTCCTGACGCTTGTAGCCGTACGCCGTGCGCTCTTCGAACTGGGGCAGGACGTAGCGGCTGCCGGGCATCTGAAGGCCCTGCGGCGCCGACGGGGCGCCTCCGAAGGTGGGGGTCTGCATTCCTACTTCTCTCTCTTTCGCCTTCGAGCTCAGCTGTCGGTTGCGGTTCCGCCGCCGCCGATGACGTCGGTGGCCGACTCGCGGATGTGGTCGACGAAGCCGTACTCGAGCGCCTCTTCGGCACCGAACCACCGGTCGCGGTCACCGTCGGCATTGATCTGCTCGACCGTCTTGCCCGTCTGCTTGGCCGTGATCTCGGCGAGGCGCTTCTTCATGTCGAGGATGAGCTGCGCCTGCGTCTGGATGTCGCTCGCGGTGCCACCGAAGCCGCCGTGCGGCTGGTGGAGCAGAACGCGCGCGTTGGGCGTGATGTAGCGCTTGCCCTTTGTGCCCGCCGTGAGGAGCAGCTGTCCCATCGAGGCGGCCATGCCGATGCCGACCGTGACGATGTCGTTCGGCACGAACTGCATGGTGTCGTAGATCGCCATGCCGGCCGTGATCGAGCCGCCGGGCGAGTTGATGTAGAGGTAGATGTCCTTCTCGGAGTCCTCCGCGGCGAGAAGCAGGATCTTGGCGCAGATCTCGTTGGCGTTCTCGTCGCGCACCTCCGACCCCAGCCAGATGATGCGGTCCTTGAGCAGCCTGTCGAAGACGCTCGTCGCGACAAGTGGTTCGGCCATGTGTACTCCTGTTTCCGTGGTCGTGTCCTCGAATCTACCGGCGCGCGAATCGCGCCCCGCCCGTGTTCGCCGTCGGCAGATCGGGCGCGTCGCGCCTGCGCGAACAACGGCGTCATCGAACGAGAGAGGGACGGATGCCGCGGCATCCGTCCCTCTCCTCTGTCGGCGTGTGCGCCTACTCGGCGGCGTCGGCCTTCTTCGCACGGCTCTTGCGAGCGGGCTTCTTGGGAGCTTCAGCCTCTGCCTCCTCGGCGGCGACGACCTCGTCGGCCTCGGCGGCGGCATCGGCGATGTCCTCGGCCTCGTCGACCACCTCGTCCTCAGCGGTCTCCTCGTCCTCGAGCGCGACGAAGCCGGTGAGGTCGACCGTCTTGCCGTTGGTGTCGACGACGGTGACCTTGCCGAGAGCGACCGCGAGGGCCTTGTTGCGGGCCACCTCGCCGACCATGGCCGGGAGCTGGTTGCCCTGCTGCAGGGCGTTGATGAAGTCCTGCGGCGACATGCCGTACTGCGCGGAGGACTGGATGAGGTACTGGGTGAGCTCCTCCTGCGAGACCTGGACCTCGTACTTCTCCACGACGGCGTCCAGGATCATCTGGGTGCGGAACTGCTTCTCGCTGGCCTCGGTGACCTCGGCGCGGTGCACGTCGTCCTCGAGTCGGCCTTCGCCCTCGAGGTGGTTGTGCACCTCGTCCTCGATGAGCTGCTGGGGCACGGGGATCTCGGCGCCGGCGAGCAGGGTCTCGATGAGCTTGTCGCGGGCCGCAGACCCCTGGGTGAACACCGACTGCTCGCCCGCACGCTCGCGAAGGCTGTCGCGCAGCTCGGCGATCGTGTCGAACTCCGACGCCATCTGAGCGAAGTCGTCGTCGGCCTCGGGGAGCTCGCGCTCCTTGACCGCCTTGACGGTGACGGCGACCTCTGCCTCTTGGCCGGCGTTGTCGCCGCCGATCAGCGTGGAGCGGAAGGTCGTCTCCTCGCCCGCGGTCAGGGAGTCCACGGCCTCGTCGATGCCTTCGAGCAGCTCGCCCGACCCGACCTCGTACGACACGCCCTCTGCCCGGTCGACCTCGTTGCCGTCGATCGTGGCGACGAGGTCGAGCTCGACGAAGTCACCGGTGGCGGCCGGCCGGTCCACGGTGACGAGGGTGCCGAAGCGGGAGCGCAGCTTGTCGAGCTCGGCGTCCACCGCAGCCTCGTCGACCTCGATGGCGTCGACCTCGATGGTCGTCCCCTCGAAGGCGGGCAGGTCGAACTCGGGTCGGACGTCGACCTCGACGTCGACCAGCAGGTCGCCGCTGAAGTCCTTGGCGTCGGGCCACTCCACCACGTCGGCGCTCGGGCGACCCATGACGCGGATCTCGCTGCTGGTGACGGCCTCACGATAGAACGCGTCGAGCCCTTCGCTGACGGCGTGCTCGAGCACCGCGGTGCGACCGACGCGCTGGTCGATGATCGGTGCGGGCACCTTGCCCTTGCGGAAACCCGGGATCTGCACGTCCTGGGCGATGTGCTCGTAGGCGTGGGTGATGCTGGGCTTCAGCTCTTCCGGGCTGACCGCGATGCGGAGCTTCACGCGAGTCGGGCTCAGCTTCTCGACGGTGGTGGTGACCATGCCTTGTGTCTCTCCTCGTCTGCCACCGCACGCGGACGCGTGGGCGTAGGTCTTCGTGATGGGGGGCCGATGGTCGGGGCGACAGGATTTGAACCTGCGGCCTCCCGCTCCCAAAGCGGGCGCTCTACCAAGCTGAGCTACGCCCCGGGCGGGTGCGCACGCAGGCGTGCGCCGATCGGGCCTGTTGCAGTCTAGCCGACACTCCCGGAAGCCTCATCGTCGGGCGGCGCCTCACGCGTCCCCTAGACTGGATGAGCCGCGGATCGCTCCGCCGCGGGGATGTAGCTCAATGGTAGAGCCTCAGTCTTCCAAACTGATGGTGCGGGTTCGATTCCCGTCATCCCCTCCACTTCCCTCCGGGGCCACCTCATCCGATCGGTTCGGCGTCCTCGTGTACGGCCAGGTGCCGAAGGTAGATCGCCGCGTTCTGACGGATGCTGTCGCGCTCCTCCCCGGTCAGCGGCCGGCGCACGGTGGCGGGCACGCCCGCCACGAGCGATCCGGGCGGCACCACGGTGCCCGGGAGCACGACGGCTCCGGCGGCGACGAGGCATCCCTCGCCGATCTGCGCGCCCGAGAGCACCACGCTTCCCATTCCGATGAGGGAGCCGTCGCCGATCGAGCATCCGTGGACGACCGCGTTGTGACCGACCGACACATGCGCGCCGACGACGACCGGGTGGTCGGCGTCGACGTGAACCGAGACGTTGTCCTGCAGATTGCTGCCCGCGCCGATGGTGATGCCGGCGCTGTCGCCGCGCAGCAGTGCGTTGTACCAGACGCTCGCGCCCTCCCCCAGTGTCACGTCGCCGACCACCCGTGCGCCCGCGGCGACGAAGGCCGAATCATGCAGCGACGGATGACGGTCGCCGAGGGAGAGGACGGATGCTGCGGGGTCGATGCTCATGCCAGGGAGCCTAGACGTCCTCCGGCACGGGGGTCAGCGAGAAGCGAGCGCGTCGCGGATGGCCGCTTCGTACCAGGGTTCGAGGGTGTCGGCGAAGGTGACCGTCAGGTGGTCCTGATCGCGGTAGACGTTCGCTCCGCCCACCACGGGCCTGCACACCTCGTCGTCGCAGAAGACATCGGTGAAATCCAGCAGGGTGACTCCGGCCATCCCCTCGGCCGCCTCGCGCAGCGGATCGTCCGCGACGAGGACATCGGCGCGCGCACCGTCGCACTCGGCGGCGTCACGCGTGCGCAGGCACTTGTTCGGATCGGTCTCCCACACCGGGTTATCCACCACTGTCACAACCGGTGTGCCGCGGTCAATCATGGCGCTCCACGCCTCGCGGTAGCCCGCGACGGCGGCCTCGCGCGATGAGTCGAAGCCGTCCGACGCGTAGGGGGTCGTGGCGAGGGCGGAGGTGAAGACGACATCGACATCGCGATCGGCGAGCGCCGAGGTCACGCCCTCGCGCCAGTCGGTGCACGCCGCGCCGAAGGCGCCCGGCGTCGACAGCGGCGTGGTGTTCCAGGGGCACGCCCCCTTGAAGAACGTCGTCAGATGCCAGCCGTTGCGCTGGGCCATCCGCTCGAATGTGGGCAGGAGCTGGAAGGCGTGGCTGTCGCCGATGAGCGCCACGCGGGGGGCGTCGTCGGCATCGGACCCGAACTCGCACGACACCGGGCGGGAATCGTTCAGCTGCACGAAGCACTGATCATCGGATGGTCGGTCGGCCCCCGCGAACCCCGGCGCGGGCAGGATCGTGTCGGGCGCCGCGGCGTCGTCGCAGGCCGGATCCAGGACAGCTGCAGCTCCGAAGCACTCCGGCGGATCCTCCCGGAGCTCCGCGAGCGCCCGCACGCCGGCGTTGTAGGCGGGGGCGTTCACCGCCCATGCCGCACCCGCGGTGCTCGCCACCAGAAGCATCGCCACGAGCGACGCCCACAGGGTCACCCGCGGCGGACGGGAGGTCAGCACCTTCCAGCTGCGGAAGGGATCCTCGACGAAGGTCTTCGTCAGCCACGCCAGCACGAAGCACAGGGCGAGCAGGGCGACGCGGTGGTAGATCGTCAGTCCCCAGAACGGCACCGACGGCGCGATGATGATGAGCGGCCAGTGCCAGAGGTAGAGGGAGTAGGAGATCCCGCCGATGAACTGCGCGGGACGCACGGACAGCACGCGAGTCGGGTACCACCCGCGGTCGGTGTTCGACGCGGCGATGATCAGGCCCGCGCCGAGCGTCGGCACGAGTGCGGCGTACCCGGGGAAGGGGGTCTGCCCGTCGTAGGCGAAGGTCGCCCAGACGAGCGCGGCGATCCCCGCCCAGCCCGCGACGAAGCTCGCCCCCGCAGAGCGCAGGCGGAGCAGCGGCACGAGCGCGATGAGGGCGCCGACGCCGAACTGCCACATGCGGCCGAAGGTCACGAAGTAGGCTGGCGCCGGGTCGGTGATGGTGTAGATGACGCAGAAGACAAAGGATGCCGCGGAGACGACCGCCAGCACGGCGATGACGCTGCGGCGCACGGCGCCGCGCGCCCATTTCACCGCGGCCCACGCGGCCAGAAGCATCAGCAGCGGCCAGATGACGTAGAACTGCTCCTCGAGGGAGAGCGACCAGTAGTGCTGGACGGTGGTGGGGTCACCGCCGTTGTTGAGGTAGTCCGCGGACGTGATCGCGAGGTACCAGTTCTCGACGTAGAAGGTCGATGCGAGGATCTCGCGCACCTCGTTCGGCAGCGCCGAGGTCGGGGTCAGGTACGGCGTCATCGCGACCAGCGCGCAGAAGAGCAGCACGAGAAGGGATGCGGGCAGCAACCGCCGTGCTCGCCTCGCCCAGAACTGGCCGAGGCGCACGGTGCCGGTCGCGGTCAGCTCCCTCATGAGGTGCGAGGTGATGAGGAAGCCCGAGATGACGAAGAAGATGTCCACGCCGATGTAGCCGCCGGGGAACCGCCCGGGCCAGAAGTGGTAGAGCACCACGCACAGCACGGCGATGGCGCGGAGCCCCTGCACGTGCGGGAGGAACCGAGCGGGCTCGGCGTGCTCGGGTGAGCGCTGTGCCTGACGGCTGCGTCGCCGGTCGGCGTCGCCGGGCAGGCGCGGCTCGAGCGCGGGATCAGCGGAGGGCACGGTATGACGGTAACCCCTGGCGGCGGCGCCCCTGCTCAGCGACCTGCCAGTGAGACGGGTTAGCGGAGCCTACTCTTGCTTGCGGAATAGGGGGCGCGCACTAGCGTTGGATTCACTGGACCGCCGTGTGGCGGTTCGAAGGGAGCCGACAGAATGACCGACATTCAGACCACCCCCGCCACCGCCGCCGATCCCACGGTCGCCGCCGGCTCGGCGCAGTTCCTCGCCCCGGTCGTGCGGGGACTGCAGGCTCTGGCCGTGAACGGCAAGCAGGCGCATTGGAATGTGCGTGGCGCGAACTTCATCGCCATCCACGAACTCCTCGATCAGATCGTCGACCACGCTCGGGAGGCAGCAGATGACGCCGCCGAGCGGATCGTCGCGCTCGGGCTTCCGATCGACGCTCGCACCTCGACCATCGCCGAGAAGGTCGCCCCCACCGCTGTTCCCGCCGGCTTCACTCCGTGGCAGGACATCGTCCGCGACATGATCGCGGACATGGACGCCGTGATCGTCGACGTCAAGGCCGCGATCGAGGGACTCGACGAGGTCGACCTCACCAGCCAGGATGTGGCCCTGGCCATCATGCAGACGCTCGAGAAGGACCGCTGGTTCCTCTTCGCCCACCTCGCCGAGTGATCCCGCTCGCGTGATGCCCGAGGGCCCCGCATCCTCTTCGGAGGATCCGGGGCCCTCGTCGTCGCGAGCGGCGTTTCCGCCTCGGATGTCAGACCAGGTGCGTGAGCCGACCCGCGAGAAGAGTCGCTGCCACCGTCATCCCGCGCAGCTCGCTCTCCGTCGCGCTGAGCGGGTCGCTGTCGCACAGCACGAGATCGGCCGGGGCGCCGGGGCGGATCGCCGCCGGATCGGTCGAACCACCCCGCGTGGTTGCCGAAAGCGCGGTCTGCGCATCCAAGGCCTGCTCGGGGCGCCACGCGGGCCGACCGCCTCGAGTGCGGTACACCGCCGCAGCCAGGGCCGCCCAGGGGTCTAACGGCGAGACCGGGGCGTCCGAACCGAACAGGAGCGTGGCGCCGACATCGGCGAGAGCGCGGAGCGGATAGGGAGTGGCGGTCTGCGCGGCCCAGATCTCATCGGTGAGATCCCGATCATCGACGGCGTGCTCGGGCTGCACGCTCGCGCCGACGCCGAGCCGTGCGAACCGCGGGATGTCCGATGCGCTGACGAGCTGTGCGTGCTCGATGGTGCCGGTCGCTCCGCTCAGCGCAAAAGCATCCAGCGCGTGGGAGTTGGCGACATCCCCGATCGCATGGATCGCACACGACAGACCCGCCGCCGTCGCCCGGGTCATCATCTCGACCAGAGCGCCCGGTGGGACGGTGAGCATTCCGCGATCGTCGGGAGACCCGGCGTACGGGTGGGAGCACGCGGCGGTACGCGTCCCGAGCGAACCGTCGGTGATGACCTTGAGCGGTCCGACGCGGACGAGATCGGACCCTCCGCGGACAGGATCGCCCGTGCGAAGGCCCGCGGCGATCGCGCGATCGAGGTGCTCGGGATAGATGCCGAACGACACCCGCAGGGTGTCGAATCCGCCCGCCACGCGGCGGGCCCACGCCTCCTCGTTCCAGGCCATGTCGAGATCCACGAGGCCCACGACACCGCGGGCGGCGGCGCGGCGGGCTGCCGCCTCGACGAGGACATCGGCGTGGTGGGCCGGCACGTCGTTCAGTCGTCGTGACACCTCGAACGCGGCCGCCTCGCGCAGGATGCCGCTGTCATCCGTCGTCATCGACTCGCGGCCCAGCGCGGCGGAATTGAGCCACACGCTGTGAACATCGGCATTGATCAGGTAGGTCGGAACGTCTCCGGTGTGCTGGTCGAGCAGGCCCAGGCTCGGTGAGTCCGACCACAGCGCATCGCGGAACCCCACTGCAATCCGACGGCCGTCGGGGAGCAGCGGCGACGCGGCCACGCGGCGCGCGGCCTCCGCCGCGGTGGCCGCGTCGACCACGGACACCCGCTCCGCCGCGAGGGCCCACTGGGTGAGGTGCACATGGTGATCCCAGAGCCCGGGGATGAGGATGCGCCCTTCGGCCTCGAGCACCGGCCCCGCCGAACGGATGATGCCGGTCGGCGCGATGTCGACGATGGCGCCGTCCTCGAGGAAGACGTCCACGCGGTCATCCACATCGGCGACCGGCACGAGCTCGCGGCCGGGACCTCGGACCCGGGCACCGCGGATCACAGCGACCGACTCGCCGACGTTCACGCGGTGCTCCCGGCTTCCATCCGTGCCCGAAGCGCCCGCTCCATCTCCGCGGCCAACGCGGTGTTGTGATGCGGGCCGTCGTCGGCGAGGCCGTCGATCACGGCGCGGACGACCTCCACCGGCTTGTTCTGGCTGAGCTTGCGCTTTGCCATTACGCGGGTCGGCGTCAGGCGGAACCCGACGGTTCCGCGCTCCAGTCGTTCGACGAAGGCGGCGTCGTTGGGTCGCTCCCACAGGAGGCGGGGGTCGGGCATCCCGGCCTCGAAGCGCGCGACCAGTCGATCGAGGACGCGGAGGTTCTGTTCGGGCTCGAGGATCTCGGGCACTCCGGCGAGATGGACGGCGGTGAAGTTCCAGGTCGGGACGGAGGGCACATCGCCGTACCACCCGGGCGAGACATATCCGTGTGGACCCTGGATCACGACGAGCAGTTCCCGTGTGCCCAGGCCGTGGATGAGATCGTCCGGCTTGCCCACGTGGCCGACGATGGAGAGGTCGTCGCGGTCGTCGTCGAGGAGGAGGACGTAGTGCGAGGCGACCAGCCCCTCGTCGGTGTGACTGACGAGGGTCGCCCACGGATTGAGATCGACGAGGCGACGCAGCTCCGCGACATCCGTCATCGCGAAGCTCGGATTCTGACGCATGCCTCCAGCCTAGGAGCCGCTCACGCCTGGCAGGACGGGCACCAGTAGAGCTTGCGTCCGGCCGCTTCCTCCATCACGACGGACGTGCCGCAGACGCGAC
This sequence comes from Microbacterium sp. AK009, assembly GCF_013410955.1. Classification (GTDB taxonomy): domain Bacteria; phylum Actinomycetota; class Actinomycetes; order Actinomycetales; family Microbacteriaceae; genus Microbacterium. The sequence goes on from NZ_JACCCG010000004.1 coordinate 111,778, forward strand.
AGGGCAGACCTGCGCGGCCGTAGACCCAGTGCCGGTGCTCGCGGCGGGCCATCGCACTGCGTCGCTCCTTCGCCGTCAGCCCGTCGCGCGTCATCATCTGGCCCGTCTCGACGCCGATGAGCAGGAGCCTCGACCAATCGCGCCAGATCTCGCGCACGGTCTCCTCGGGGACGTCCCGGCCCGGAGTGTGGGGGTTGAGCCTCGCGCGGAACAGAAGCTCCGCGCGATAGACGTTGCCGATGCCGCTGACGACGCTCTGATCCATGAGGAGGAGTCCGATGGGCGTGACGGTGCGCCGCACCCGCGCGAGGAAGCGCTCCTCCCCTTCGCGCGCGTCGTCGACGAGCGGGTCGGGTCCGAGCTTGGCCAGAGACTGCTCCACCTCATCGGGCGTCTGGATCACGCACGCGGTCGGTCCCCGCAGATCGGCGCAGGTGAGGTCGGTGAGCAAGCGCAACCGCACCTGGCCGCGCACCGGCGGCGGCCACTCGGCCGGGTCCACATCACCCGGAAGGCCCGTGGTCTGCTCCGACATCCGCACCCGGCCACGCGCGCGGCGGGGCGCGCCGATCGAGGTCAGCGAGTTCTCGCCCGCGGAATCGAGGATCGCCTCTTCGGCCGTACCCCGCTGATTGGTCTGCCCCATCCGACCGTTCGACGCGGCGATGGTCGGGTCGGAGATGATCTCACCGGCGAAGTCCCAGGCGCCGTAGAGACCGAGGTGCACGCGCAGCCAGAGGTCGCCGTCGAAGGCGACGAACATCTGCTTCCCGACGGCCCGGGCTTCGATCGCTTCGCGCCCGTCGATGAGCGCGGCGCCTTCGGCGAAGCGACCCTGGGGACTTGATGCCGACACCGTCCGCCCGACGAAGTTCTGCGCGATCTGCCGGGCGATGCGGTGGACGGAATGGCCCTCGGGCACCGGTGTCAGCCGGCCTCGGGATCGAACGAGCTGGTGTCGTCTGCCAGGACATCGGGCTGCACGTCGTCCGCCGACGCCGGACCGGTCGCGCGGGGATCGGGGGCGAGGCTCCCGTCCCTCTCGAACGCCGCGATCTGCGCGATGCGGCGCTCATGCCGCTCCTCGCGGGAGAACGGCGTCGCGATGAAGCGGTCGATGAACGCCGCCGCCTCGTCGAACGTGTGCTGCCGGGCACCGATCGCGATCACGTTGGCGTCGTTGTGCTCGCGCGCCAGCTCCGCCGTGGCGATACTCCACACCAGAGCCGCACGGATGCCATCCACTTTGTTCGCGGCGATCTGCTCGCCGTTGCCCGACCCTCCGAACACCACCCCCAGCGCCTCGAGTCCCGCCGTCTGGTCGCGCACGACCCCCTGGGCCGCCCGGATGCAGAAGGCCGGATAGTCGTCGAGCGCGTCGTACTCGACCGGACCGTGGTCGATGACCTGATGCCCCTGCGCGGCGAGGTGGTGCTGCAGCTGCGTGGAGAACTCGAGACCGGCGTGGTCGGTGGCGATGTGGATGCGCATGGCCTTCATCCTAGGGAGACGGAACGGAGCAGGACGGACGGAGCGTCGCCGCTCCCGGGGCGCCCGGAGCTCAGGGGGCGATGCCCGACGCCGCCGGCTTGAAGCCCGCCCGCACGTTCTCGCAGCACCCCGGCCGACACACGTCGAACCAGGGCCCGAGGTCGGTCCGGTGCGGGCGGTCCGCCGCGCGCGTGCCCTTCAGTCGCTCCTCGATGAGGTCGACGAGCCCGCGCACGTAGGCGGGATCGATCCCCGGCGTCTGCGTGCGCACCGCGCGCAGACCCGCCTCCTCGGCTGCTTCCATCGCCTCGGTGTCGAGATCCCACATGACCTCCATGTGGTCGCTGACGAACCCGAGCGGCACGATCACCACCGCCTGGGCCCCCGCTTCGGGGAGCCTCTCGATGACGTCGACGACATCCGGCTCCAGCCAGGGCTGAGTCGGCGGGCCCGACCGGGACTGGTAGACCAGCTGCCAGGGGACCTCGGCTGCCGCGGGGATCTCGGCGGCGATGTCGGCCATCACGACCTCGGCGACCGCGAGATGCTGCGCCTCGTAGGCGCCCCCCGGACCGAAGTCGCGGTCTCGGGGACCCGATCGCTCGGCATCGGCGGTGGGGATGCTGTGGGTGGAGAAGAGCACCTGGATGCGCGACGGCTCGATTCCGTCCTGGAGCAGCTCCGAGATCGCGCCGTGTACCCCGTCGACGAACGGCCGGACGAATCCGGGGTGGTCGAAGAACTGACGCACCTTGTCGATGGTCACGGTGTCACCCAGGCCCGTCTCGGTCAGCGCCCGGGCGAAATCCTCGCGGTACTGCCGACAGCTCGAAAAGGAGCTGTACGCGCTGGTGGCGAGCCCCAAGAGGGTGGTGTGGCCGGCGTCGGCCGCGTGGCGGACGGCCTCGTCGAGGTACGGCGCCCAATTCCGGTTTCCCCAGTACACGGGCAGATCGATCCCGCGGGAGGCCAGCTCCGTCTCGAGGGCGGCCTTCAGCGCGCGATTCTGCGCATTGATGGGGCTCACGCCTCCGAAGTGGCGGTAGTGATGGGCGACCTCCTCGAGACGCTCGTCGGGGATTCCCCGACCGCGCGTGACGTTGCGGAGGAAGGGGATGACGTCGTCCTGACCCTCGGGGCCGCCGAAGCCGGCGAGGAGCACGGCGTCGTAGGCCACGGGGGTCTCGACGTGCGGCGCTCCCGAAGCGGCGGCCGGGGAGGCGAACAGAACCGTGGGGGTGTCGGAGCTGGTGTCCTGGGGCGCGAGATCGGTCACCCTGCCATCCTCGCACCGCGCGAAAGCACTGGCGCCGGGCGTAGGCTGGTGCAGTTGTCAGCGGTGCCGGTGCCACAGGGCCGCGCCGTTTCGTCTACCCCCACAACCCCGGGAGAACAGCCGTGCCAGGAGAGAACCTCACCCGCCTCGAGGCGCAGGAGCGTCGTTCCGCCGTCGACACCGACTCCTACGAGGTCGACCTCGACCTCACGCGGGGTGACGAGATCTTCGGTTCCCGGACGGTCGTCCGCTTCCGCGGGCAGCCGGGAGCGTCGACCTTCATGGACCTGATCGCGCGCGAGGTTCGCGAGATCACCCTCAACGGTCGCTCAATCGACCCGGCCGAGGCGTTCGCCGACTCGCGGATCGCACTGGATGCCCTCGCCGAGGACAACGAGCTGGTCATCGACGCCGACTGCGTCTACACCAACACCGGTGAGGGGCTGCACCGCTTCGTCGATCCCGTCGACGGCGAGGTCTACCTCTACTCCCAGTTCGAGGTTCCCGACTCCCGGCGCATGTTCGCCGTCTTCGAGCAGCCCGATCTGAAGGCGACCTTCCGCTTCACCGTGACAGCTCCCGAGACCTGGGAGGTCGTCTCCAACTCCCCCACGCCCGAGCCGGCCCGTCACGGCGACGGGACCGCGACCTGGGACTTCGAGCCGACGCCCCGCATCTCGTCGTACATCACCGCCCTCATCGCCGGGCCCTACGAGAAGACCTTCTCTGAGCTGACCAGTGCGTCGGGTCGGGTCATTCCGCTCGGCGTCTACGCGCGGAAGAGCCTGTGGAACCACCTCGACGCCGACTACGTCTTCGACAAGACGCGTCAGGGATTCGCCTACTTCGAGGAGAAGTTCGACTACCCCTACCCCTTCGCCAAGTACGACCAGCTGTTCGTTCCGGAGTTCAACGCCGGCGCCATGGAGAACGCCGGAGCGGTGACCTTCACCGAGACCTATGTCTTTCGCAGCAAGGTGACCGACGCCGTCCGGGAGCGCCGCGTGGTCACGATCCTCCACGAGCTCGCCCACATGTGGTTCGGCGACCTCGTCACGATGAAGTGGTGGAACGACCTCTGGTTGAACGAATCCTTCGCCGAGTGGGCCTCCACCATCGCCACCGCGGAGGCGACCGAGTGGACCGAGGCCTGGACGACGTTCAACGCCATGGAGAAGACCTGGGCCTACCGGCAGGACCAGCTCCCCTCCACCCACCCGGTCGTCGCCGAGATCACCGACCTCGAAGACGTCCAGGTCAACTTCGACGGCATCACCTACGCCAAGGGTGGCTCGGTTCTCAAGCAGCTGGCCGCCTGGGTCGGGATCGAGGCGTTCTTCGCCGGGGTTGCGGCTTACTTCAAGAAGCACGAGTGGTCCAACACCGAGCTGTCGGATCTGCTGACCGAACTCGAGGAGACCAGCGGTCGCGAGCTGACCACCTGGTCGAAGAAGTGGCTCGAGACCGCCGGAGTGAACACCCTCTCCCCGGTGATCGACGAATCCCCCGACGGCACGATCCGGCGGTTCGCGATCATCCAGACGGCGCCGGCGGACTACCCCACGATCCGTCCGCATCGGCTGGGCGTGGGCTTCTACACCCTGCGGGGCGACGCGCTGGTGCGCACCCACGCGGTGGAGCTGGATGTCGACGGCGACCGCACGGAGGTCCCGGAGCTGGCGGGGCTGGTCCGCCCCGACCTGGTGCTGCTCAACGACGGAGACCTCGCCTACGCGAAGATCCGGCTGGACGAGCGTTCCCTTCAGACCGCCATCGACCACCTCGCGGGAATCGCCGACCCCCTGGCGCGTTCGCTGGTGTGGGGCGCCGCCTGGGATCAGACCCGGGACGCCGAGGCGTCGGCCACTGCGTACGTCGATCTCGTGCTGCGCAACATCTCCTCCGAGACCGAGTCGACGACGGTGCGCACGACGCTCGCCCAGCTGCTGCTCGCGGCGAACTCGTACGTCGCGCCGGAAAAGCGCGACGACACGCGTCGCCGGGTGGCCGGACATCTCTGGGCGCTGGCGCAGAACGCCGCTCCGGGCAGCGACAGCCAGCTGCAGTTCGTCACCGCGTTCGCTGCGGCAGCCTGCACCGAAGAGCAGTGGGCGGCGGTCAAGAGCCTCCGCGACGGCGATGTTGTCCTCGACGGTCTGCAGATCGACACCGACCTGTCCTGGCAGCTGCTGGTCTCCCTCGCCGCCGGCGGGGTCGCCTCGATCGGCGACATCGAGACCGCCCTGGCCGCGGACAACACCGCCAAGGGCGGCGAGTTCGCCGCCCAGGCCCGTGCTGCCCTGCCCTTCCCCGAGGCCAAGCGCGCCGCGTGGGCGTCACTGGTCGACCGCGACGACCTTCCGAACACCGTCGTGCGATCCGCTTCCCTGGGGTTCGTCAACCCCGCCGGCCGGGATCTCCTCACCGATTACGTCCAGCCGTACTTCGACATGCTGCTGCCGGTCTGGGAGTCGCGCACCTACAAGATCGCGGAATACCTGATCGCGGGCCTCTACCCCGCGCCGCTGGCGGACTCCGCCCTGCGCGATGCCACCCGCGCGTGGCTCGCCGACCACGCGGACGCCCCGGCCGCCCTTCGCCGGCTCGTGCAGGAGAACCTCGCCGGCGTCGAGCGGGCACTGGCTGTTCAGGAGCGTGACGCGCAGTAGGCGGCATCCCTCACGCGCGCGGCCCTCAGGAGATCCTGGGGGCCGCGTCGTTAGGATCTGGGTCGATGACTGTCACCTCGCTCACTGCGTCCGCGGCGCCCTCCGAGGAGCCCCCCGCCGAGCCCGCCGCCCTTCCCGCGCCCTGGGACTCGATCCTTCCCGTCCTCCAGGAGGTCGGGTGGCGAGCACTGCAGGTCGCGATCATCGTCGTGGCGGCACTCCTCATCGCCGTCGTCCTGCGGGCAGTGATCCGCAGGGTCGTCGATCGCATCGTCTCGGGCGCGAAGAACCGCGCCCGCGTCGACGACACGCAGGCGCTGGAGCGCTCGCCCGTCGCGCAGGTGCGCGTCGTTCAGCGGACCCGCACCCTCGGCTCGATCCTCCAGAACATCGTCGGCGTGACGATCATCGTCGTGGCACTTCTGCTGATCGTCTCGGTGATCAACCCGAACATCCTCGGGTCGCTCACCCTCCTCACCGCGGCCATCGGGGCGGGCCTCGGGTTCGGGGCCCAGAACATCGTCAAAGACGTCCTCAACGGCATCTTCATCGTCGCCGAGGACCAGGTGGGAATCGGCGACGTCGTCGACCTGGGGCTCGCCACCGGCATCGTGGAGTACGTCAGCGTGCGGGTCACCCATGTGCGCGACGTCAACGGCACCCTCTGGTACGTCCGCAACGGCGAGATCACCCGGATCGGCAACCTGTCGCAGGGATGGTCACGGGTCATCGTCGATGTCGGTGTCCCCGCCGACTCCGACATCGACGAGGTCGAGCACGCTCTGCAGGATGCGGCGGCGGGCCTGGCGAAGGATCCGAAGTGGCGCTCCCGGATCGTCGAGCGTCCGGAAGTCTGGGGGTTGGAGGCCGTCACCGGCGAGACGCTGGTGCTGCGGGTGGTCATCCGCACGCGCGCGCACGCGAAGGACGATGTCGCCAAGGAGCTGCGAGTCCGCGTGAAGCGGGCCACCGACGACCTGGGGCTCGGCGCCACCATCTCCTCGGTGCGTCTGGAGGGTCACGACGGCGCCCACCGCGTGCGCGGCGCGAACCCGCCCCAGACCAAGCCCACGCCCGTGCCAATCGCCACGGAGCGACCGGTCTGGCGCCCGAAGCTGCGTCCCAAACGCTTCCGGGAGACCCCGCCGTCGCCGGGGGCTGCTCCGCCCTCCGGGACGACGACGTCGCCGGATGCGGAGGCGTAGATTGGTGGACGGCGCCGCGGAGGCGACGCCCGCGGAAGGAGCGCCCAGTCGGTGAGTGACGTCGAGACATCGCCACGGTCGTTCTACGACGAGGTGGGCGGTCATGCCACCTTCGTCCGACTCGTAGACGTCTTCTATCGTGAGGTGGCCGCCGACGAGGTTCTGCGTCCGATGTACCCCGAGGAGGACCTCGGGCCGGCCAAGGAGCGCCTGACACTGTTCCTCGAGCAGTACTGGGGCGGCCCGACGACCTACAGCCTGCAGCGCGGTCACCCGCGCTTGAGGATGAGGCACTCCCCCTTCCACGTCAACCCGGATGCACGGGACCGGTGGCTGCGCCACATGCGGACCGCTGTCGATGAGCTTGGACTGCCGCCCCTCCACGAGGAGACCCTTTGGGACTACCTCCATCGGGCGGCATTCGCGATGGTGAACACCTTCGAACCCACCCGGAGCTCATGATGGTGTCGACCGCGACGGCGCAGGCCGACGTCCTCGTGATCGGGTGGGGTCTGGCGGGTCTGGTCGCCACCGCCGAAGCGGTCAGCGCGGGAAAGCGCGTGATCCTTCTGGACCAGGAGCCGCGCACCAATCTCGGCGGTCAGGCCTGGTGGTCCTTCGGCGGCCTCTTCCTGGTCGACACCCCCGAGCAGCGACGCATGGGAGTGCGGGACTCTCCGGCCCTCGCCGAGCAGGACTGGTGGGGAACCGCCGGCTTCGACAGACCCGAAGACCTGTGGCCGAGGCGCTGGGCACAGGCCTACCTCGATTTCGCCGCGGGCGAGAAGCGGGCGTGGTTGCGCGGCAAGGGCATGTCGTTCTTCCCGGTGGTCGGCTGGGCGGAACGCGGCGGCTACGGCGCGACCGGCCCCGGCAACTCGGTCCCTCGATTCCACATCACCTGGGGGACGGGCCCCGGCGTCGTGGCGCCGTTCCTCCGTGAGGTCGAGCGCGCGGAGTCGGAGGGACGCGTGACGATCCTCCCCCGCCACCGGGTCACGGGGCTCATCGAGGCCGATGGAGCCATCGGCGGGGCGGAGGGCCTGATTCTCGCGCCCTCCGGCGCGGCTCGCGGGCGCCCGAGTTCTCGCGAGGTGGTGGGCGACTTCCAGATCGCGGCCGGAGCCACGATCGTTGCTTCGGGAGGGATCGGGGGCAATCACGATCTCGTCCGCCGGGCGTGGCCCGACCGACTGGGCACGGCGCCGGAACGGATGCTCGCAGGCGTCCCCGCGTATGTCGACGGGTCGATGATGCAGACGGCCGCCGCCGCGGGTGCGAGAGTGATCAACGGCGATCGGATGTGGCACTACGTCGAGGGGCTCCACAACGTCGATCCGGTCTGGCCGGGCCACGGGATCCGCATCCTGCCCGGGCCCTCGTCGCTGTGGCTGGACGCCCGGGGAACTCGTCTTCCCGTGCCGCTCTACCCCGGATTCGACACCCTGGGAACCCTCGCACACCTGCGTCGAACAGGATTCGACCACTCCTGGTTCGTGCTGTCATCCCGCATCGTGGAGAAGGAGTTCACCCTGTCGGGAAGCGAGCAGAATCCGGATCTGACCGGCAAGGACCTGCCGCTTCTCATCCGTTCGCGGCTGGGCAAGGGTGCCGCCGGGCCGGTGCAGGCGTTCCTCGATCGCGGCGAGGACTTCGTGGTGCGCGACACCCTCGACGATCTGATCGCCGGCATGCAGGCACTCCCCGGCGGTGACGTCCTCGACGACGCGCAGGTGCGGCGCGAGGTGGAAGCACGTGATCGCGAGGTCGAGAACTCCTTCACCAAAGATGCACAGATCGCCCTGCTGCGATCGGCACGCGCGTTCCGCGGCGACCGGCTGATCCGCACCGCCGCGCCGCACCGACTTCTCGACCCCAAGGCCGGACCTCTGATCGCGGCGCGTCTCGGTATCGTCACGCGGAAGACCCTCGGCGGGATCGAGACGGATCTGGACGGTCGGGCCCTCGGCGCCACAGGCTCCGCCGTGCCGGGACTGTTCGCCGCAGGCGAGGCGAGCGGGTTCGGTGGGGGCGGGGTTCACGGATACCGGGCGCTGGAGGGCACGTTCCTCGGCGGATGCCTCTTCAGCGGCCGCGCGGCAGGACGGGGCGCCGCGGCAGCAGTGTGAGCGGGGCGACGGGCGTGGGGCTGTTCAGCCGGCGGTGCGGCCGGTCGCCCGCACCGCGGTGAGTCCTTCGCGGGGAGGCCGGCGCACGAGCACGTGCCCGCGTCGAAGACTCAGCCGCGTCCACGCCGGTGCCGCGAACAGGCGTACCGACTCTTCGCCGCCGATGAAGCCCAGCCCGAACGCAGCGAACGCGACGCCGAGAGGCAGATCGCCGAGTTCTTCCGCCGGGGCCCCCCAGACCTCCGATCTGATCACGCGCACCACGTCTTCGCCCGCGTCGGCCGGGAGCCTGTTCGCGATCGCTGCCATCCCCCACTGTGCGCGGGATGCGAGTTCGGATGCCGCGATGTCCTGCCCGGGGATCCACCCACCCTGGGGCGGTGAGATTCCCGCCCACGCGGGGGCCAGTGCCGTCGCCGGCAGAGTGAGGGCCTTGGCGTCAGCGGCGTCCGCTGCGAGTGCGGTCGCGTCCACGACGAAGTCGCACTCGAGTTCTGGATCCGCGCGGATCGCACGCATCCCGAGAATCGTGGGAGTGCTGTCGAAGAGTCCTCGCGGCGCCAGCACGGCGGCCCACATCGTCAGGGTTCCCGCCGACGAGCGCAGGCGCACCGCGCCGTCGCCGAGCCGGGCGGCTCGGCCGGAGAAGGTGAGGGCATCCGCGACGGCGTCGCGATCGGCGAGAAGGAGGCGCTCGGACATCCGACCTAAACTATCAACGAACGGGCGCCGCGCCCGGACAGGAGGACACGGCGCGTGACCGACCCCGCCCACCCGGCGCACTCGGACCCGGGACACCCCGGATCCGACGCCGACCCCGTCGCATCCATGCTCGCCGTCCTCGACCTGCAGGGCTCCTCCGCGCGCACCACGGAGGACATCTTCACCGGGGTGTCGCAGCGCATGCCGCTGGGCCGCGTCTACGGCGGTCAGGTGCTGGCGCAGTCGCTGGTCGCGGCCGAACGCACCATCCCCGAAGGTCGCACGGTCCACTCCATGCACGGCTACTTCCTCCGTCCCGGCGACGCGAGTCTGGGCATCACCTTCTCGGTGGACCGCATCCACGACGGCCGCTCCTTCTCCACCCGACGCACACAGGCCTTCCAGTCGGGAGTGCCGATCTTCTCCGCCATCGCCTCCTTCCAGGACGACGACCCCGGGCTCGAGCACCAGGCAGCCCTTCCCTCCGCCCTTCCCGCACCGGAGGATCTCCCCGACATCGAGGAGCAGCTGACGGGGCTCCACCCGATGTCCAAGCGGCTGTTCACCGATCGCCCCGTGGATGTGCGCCACGTGCCGTCACCGATCTACCTGCGGGTGGAAGGCGAGAGGGCGCCGCGGCAGGCGGTGTGGATGCGGACGCGGCGTCCGTTGCCTGAGGAGCCGGCGCTGCACCGCGCGGTCCTCGCCTACCTCAGCGATCTGACCATTCAGGAGTCGATCCTGCGAGCACACGGGGTGGCCTGGGCGACACCGGGGCTGAAGGTCGCGAGCCTGGATCACGCGATGTGGTGGCATCGGCCGGCGCGTGTGGATGAGTGGCTGGTGTATGTCCAAGAGTCGCCGAGCGCTCGTGGCGGACGGGGTCTCGCGCGCGGCAGCATCTTCTCCCGCGACGGGGTTCTCGTCGCGAGCGTTGCTCAGGAGGTCATGGTCCGGGTACCGCCCACCGACGGATGACGTCTCAGCGCGCCGTCTTCTAGCGGCGGTGCGCGTAGATCAGCGGGGGGCCGACGTACGGTTCCCACGCCGCGCGCTCCTGAGCGCTCAGCCGGAGCGGGGCGCCGGAGCGGGCGTCGACTTTGACCACGACCGTCGTCGCGCGCGCATAGACCGTCTGCGCTCCATCCGGCGCGGCGGTCTCGCGAGGGCTGCACACCTCGTAGCAGACCTCGATGCTTGAGCCGCCCAGCCTGCCGAACCACATCTGGACATCGAGAGGGTGCCGCTGGTAGGGCACGGGCGCCAGGTACTCGATCTCCTGGCGGGCGATGAGCGTGAGCACGCCCGCGGAGATGCCGGAGGACAGCACCGCGGTGTCGGGGGCTGTCTCCCCGGGGTCAGGAAGCCAGAATGCGCGGACGCGCGCTTCTTCGAGGAGCTTCAGCATCGCGGTGTTGTTGACGTGGTTGAACGCGTCGAGATCGCCCCAGCGCAGAGGGATCGGGATGTGCAGCCGACGCCCGAGCGGTGTCGTCTCGGTGATGACGGCAGGGTCAGTCACGCGTGAGCTTGCGATAGGCGGATCGGTGCGGGGTCGCGGCGTCGGGCCCGAGCCGCTCGATCTTGTTCTGCTCGTACGCGTCGAAGTTGCCCTCGAACCAGTACCACGTGTCCGGGTGCTCCTCGGTGCCCTCGTAGGCGAGGATGTGGGTGGCGATCCGGTCGAGGAACCAGCGGTCGTGGGTGATGACCACGGCGCAACCGGGGAACTCCAGCAGAGCGTTCTCCAGCGACTGGAGCGTCTCGACATCGAGGTCGTTGGTCGGCTCGTCGAGGAGGAGGAGGTTGCCGCCCTCCTTCAACGTCAGCGCGAGGTTGAGTCGGTTCCGCTCGCCACCCGAGAGCACACCGGCCTTCTTCTGCTGATCGGGCCCTTTGAATCCGAACTTCGACACGTACGCGCGGGAGGGGATCTCGGTCTTCCCGACCGTGATGATGTCCAGGCCGTCGGAGACGACCTCCCACAGCGTCTTCTCGGGATCGATGTTGGCGCGGGACTGGTCGACGTAGCTGATCTTCACCGTCTCGCCGATCTTGAGAGTCCCGCCGTCGAGCGGCTCCAAGCCGACGATCGTCTTGAACAGGGTCGTCTTCCCGACACCGTTGGGTCCGATCACGCCGACGATGCCGTTGGGCGGGAGGCTGAAACCCAGCCCGTTGATGAGCGACCGATCGCCGAAGCGCTTCTGGAGGTTCTTCGCCTCGATCACGATGCCGCCCAGACGCGGCCCCGGCGGGATCTGGATCTCCTCGAAGTCGAGCTTGCGGGTGCGATCGGCTTCGGCAGCCATCTCCTCATAGCGCGCGAGGCGGGCCTTCGACTTCGCCTGACGGCCCTTGGCGTTGGAGCGGACCCACTCGAGCTCCTCTTTCAGGCGCTTGGCGAGCTTGGCGTCCTTCTTGCCCTGCACCTCCAGTCGCTCGCCCTTCTTCTCGAGGTAGGTCGAGTAGTTGCCCTCGTACCCGATGAGGCGGCCCCGGTCGACCTCGGCGATCCACTCGGCGACGTTGTCGAGGAAGTAGCGATCGTGCGTGATGGCGATCACGGCGCCCGGATACTTCTGCAGGTGCTGCTCGAGCCAGAGGACGCTCTCGGCGTCGAGGTGGTTCGTGGGCTCGTCGAGGAGCAGCAGGTCGGGCTTCTGCAACAGGAGCTTCGTCAGAGCGACGCGACGCTTCTCACCGCCCGACAGCGGGGCGATCGCCGCATCTCCGGGCGGCGTGCGTAGGGCATCCATGGCCTGTTCCAGCTGGGAGTCGAGGTCCCAGGCGTCCGCGGCGTCGATCTCCTCCTGCAGCGTCCCCATCTCCGCCAGAAGGGCGTCGAAGTCGGCGTCGGGATCGGCCATGAGGGCGGAGATCTCGTTGAACCGATCGAGCTTGGCCTTGATGGCGATTCCGTCCTGGATGTTCTCCAGCACCGTCTTGGACTCGTCCAGCTCGGGCTCCTGCATGAGGATCCCGACGGTGAATCCGGGACTGAGCTTCGCCTCGCCGTTGGAGGGCGTGTCCAGACCCGCCATGATCTTGAGGATCGTGGATTTTCCGGCCCCGTTGGGGCCGACCATGCCGATCTTCGCCCCGGGAAGGAAGGCCATCGTGACATCGTCCAGGATCAGCTTGTCGCCGACCGCCTTGCGAGCCCGGACCATCGAGTAGATGTATTCAGCCATACCGTTCGCAGCTTCCCTTCGCGTCCGACGTCAGCGTCCCAGCCTAGCCGGTCGGTCAGCACGCCCCTTGTCCACTCGGCCACGGGGGGTCGGCCGGCGACTCACCAATCGATCGGTCGCGTCTCCCCCAGGAGGCACGCTCCGTCCGGAAGCGCCCCGAGCACGGTGGTGACCGGCTCGCCGGTCGCCTCCCCCACCTGGCCGATCAGGCACTGCTCTCCCCATCGGACAGACACCTGGATGCTCTCGGCGGGATTGCCCACGGTGGACGTGTCGGCAGTGACCTGCATCGCGCCCCTGTCGAATCCGCCGGCCACGAGCGCGTCGACGTATGCTCTGCCGGCGCCGCGACCGTCGCCGTTCCACACCGATCGGACGATCTGGGTGAAGAAGGGCAGATTGTCCTCCGCCGACCCGTCGGGGACCAACGCCGGGCCTGCCGGGGTGGAGTCCGGCGACGGCGCCGGTTCCGCCACGGACCCCGTCGGAGTCGGAGGAGGAGCGGGCGTCTGATCCGGAGTGCACCCCGTGAGCAGGAGCACGACGGCCGCTGCGGACAGGAGTCCCTGGGCCCGCGGGCGAGGGAGCAGCGGGCTACGGCGGGCGCGATCGTCCGGTTTCCGCAGGGGCACGCGCCGAGTCTACGTCGCGGCATCGACGGCTCCCTGCGCCGGGCGTCAGAAAGGTGTCTCACCGGCGGCGGACAGAACCGGATCAGGGGAGCCGGCGTCGTCGGTGTCGCTCTCGGTCGAGCCCTCGCGGGCTCCCGGGACGCTCGTCGCCCACCCGTCGGTCGACGCCTCACGGGTCGTCTCCGCGGCAGCACCGGGGGTGGCCCATTCGTCCGCCGGCGCCGCGTCACCCGCGGGTCGCGACGCCGTGGAACGGGTGAAGCGCGACGTGCCGAACTTCAGGTCGTGCCCGATCGCATCGGCTTCCAGCTCCACTGCCGTCCCCCTGCGCGTTCCGTTGTCCCACTCGCGCACCTTGAGTCTGCCGGTGACGATGACGCGGTCGCCGCGACTGAGCGAGAGCACGGCATGCTCAGCCAGCTGCCGGAACAGCTGGACGGTGTAGTAGCTGGTCTCGCCGTCCACCCACCGGCCCGTCGCCCTGTCCAGGCGCCGATGGGATGTCGCCAGTCGGAAGGACGTCACGGGGACCCCGTCGAGGATTTTCTTGTGCTCCGGGATCGTGGCGATGTTGCCGGTGAGGGTGATCGTGTCTGACATGATGCTCCTTGATCGTGCGGATGTTCGGATGTGCCGGTGCCCGGGTGCCCGGCGAGCACCGGCACGGCTCCATCGTGGCCCCGAGGAGAAAAGGGGCACCACGCAACCGGGCGATCGGTGGAGAACTCCGCATGCGGCCACGCTGTGCAGGAGAGGACGGCGATGTCGGAGGTCGCACCTATCTTCGATCTCGGAGGTAGCCATGACCACTCTCATCCACTCCACGATCCCTGTCACCGATGCGGCGGCGCGCCACGGGCTCCGTCTCGTCGACGCCGGCGCACGCATGTGGCGGGTCGTCGACCGTGCGGGACGCATCGTCGGCCACGTTCAGAGCTCTGAAGACCCGGACACGCGGCGATTCCACGCGCTTCGCTACTCAGCGCGGGTCCGGCGCTTCTTCGAACTGGGACGGTTCTGGACCCTGGATGACGCGGTGTCGTGTCTTCACTACTCCCGGTGACCGATTCAGACCATCACGTCGTCGCGCAGCAGCGCGGGCGGTGCGGCGCGGGAAACGGTCGACCATGAATCGACGAGGATGTCCGCTGCCCGGATCAGGGTCTCCGGAGCTGCGGTGAAGGGCATCCGGAGGAATCGGTCGTGGCCCCCGTCGACCGAGAAGCGGGGGCCCGAGGTCAGCAGCAGTCCGCGATGGCGCGCGTCCATGACGAGCGCCGCGCTCAGGGGCGCGTCCATCTCGATCCAGAGGGAGACACCGCCCTGCGGCCGGGGCACATTCCAGTGCGGCAAGCCCTCCCGCACAGCGGCGATGATCACGTCCCGCCCCTCCCGCAGCATGTGCCGGCGCTGGGTGATGACGTCACCGAAGCGATCGAGGACGGCCGTCGCGATGACCTGCTCCAGCTCGGGAGTTCCGAGATCCTGCGCGCTGCGCAGCGCGACGAGACGGCGGATCAGCTCCGGAGCTGCCCGGACCCACCCGACCCGGAGCCCGCCCCACACGGTCTTCCCGAGCGAGCCGATGCGCACGACCAGACCGGGATCGATCCGGCCGAAGCCGCGGTCAATGGGCCCTCGGTCGATGTCCAGATCCGCCGTGGTCTCATCGAGGATCAGCGTCGTCCCTGCGCGCTCTGCTCCGCGCGCCAGAGCATCGCGCTCCGCCCCGCTCATCGACCGACCCGTCGGATTATGGAAGTCGGGCATCACGTACGCCGCCACAGGGAGGGTCCGCTGCAAGACCTGCTCGGCACGTTCGATGTCCCATCCCTCGCGGATGGTCACAGGAACCGCCGTCAGTCGCGCCCCGGCCTGCCGCAGCGCCTCAGCCGCATGCGGATAGGTGGGAGTCTCGATGAGCACGCGGTCGCCGCGTGAGATGAGGGCGCGAGCGAGGAGGTGGATGGCGCTCTGCGCGCCCGTGGTGATGAGGATCTCCTCCGGGGAGGTGGCGAGGCCGCGCGCAGCGTACTGCGCGGCGACCTGCCGGCGGAGCTCCACGCGCCCGATGATGTCGTAGCCCGTACGGGCGACGATCCCGGGGGCGTCCGCCACGGCGTCGGCGAGAAGACCGGCCAGGCCCGGCCACGCGGCCGGGCTCGCCTGCTGCAGATCGATGTCATCGCGGTGCACGTCGGAGGTGATGCCCGGGTCCCTCCTGAGGGGAGGGAGGGTGACACTGCCCGATCCACGCACGCTCTGGATGTGACCGGTGTCGCGCAGGCTCCGATAGGCAGCGGCCACCGTGCTGCGGCTCAGCCCCAGGACCACGGCCAGCTCCCGCTCGGCGGGCAGAGTTGTCCGCGGCGCCAGGCGGTTGTCCAGGCACAGGAGCCGGATGCCGTCGGCCAGGGCTTCATACGTGGGCTCCCGGGTGCGCCACCCACCCAGTGCGTGGGAGAGGGAGCGCGCGGAGATGCGGGAGTCCATGCATCCACTTTAGGTGAATTGGCATGCTTGGCACAGTCCAATGTAATGCTGAAATGACGGAGTGATGAACCGCCTGATCCGACTCCTCACCGGTCTCGTGCTCTACGGCGCCGGCTGCGCCCTCACCATCGAGGCGGGTCTGGGTGTCGACCCGTGGACCGTGTTCGCCGAGGGACTCTCTCGCCAGTCCGGCCTCGGAATCGGATGGGTGACCAATCTCGTCGGAGTCGGCGTCCTCCTGCTGTGGATCCCCCTGCGCCAGCGGCCTGGGGTCGGAACCGTCGCCAACATCCTGCTCGTCGGCACGAGTATGCAGGTCGCTCTCGGGCTCATACCGCCCGCACCGGACCACATCGTGGCGCAGGCGGCCCTGCTCGTCGGCAGCATCCTCATCGTGGCGGTCGGGTGCGGCCTCTACATCGGCGCCCGGTTCGGACCGGGTCCGCGCGATGGTCTCATGACCGGCATGCATGCACGATTCGGCTGGCCCATCTGGGCGTGCCGCGGCGTAGTCGAACTCACCGTGCTGCTCATCGGCTGGCTGCTCGGCGGAACGGTCGGCGTCGGCACGGTGGTGTTCGCCGTGGCGATCGGACCGCTCGTCCACCTGACGCTGCCGATGTTCGACACGGCGCGCCCGGGCAGTCCCCCGGCGCCCGCAACGGGAGACGCCGGCCACGACACGACGATCACGACGGCCGAGGCCGCACGCGACGCGTGAACGGACGATCGCTCGCGCGGCGACGAGTCAGGCCGAGGTGAGTCAGTGCTCCTCGAACGTCGGCCAGGCGCTTCCCGGCCGCATCCGGGCGTGCAGGGCGTTCTTGGCGACATCCATGGTGGGGTAGGTGCCGGCGGTCTCCTCCGCCCCCGCCATCGTGACGGTGTAGCCCTCAGCGGTCTTGCGGATGCTCCCCACCACCCCGCTCGTCCCGTAGGCCACCCAGAGGCTCGAGTGCGTGTCGGTTGTGCTCATCGTCGAACTCCTTCCGATGCCTCGACGCTACGCCTCCCCCGGGCCCGCCGCCAGATGCCGAGCGGCGATTCCCGCCCTCCTCGCTCGGCCGCTACCCTGGACTGGCAACCCCCAGTAGCTCAGTGGATAGAGCAGCGGCCTTCTAATCCGCCGGTCGCACGTTCGAATCGTGCCTGGGGGACGGACTGTCCGTGAATCGGAGCGGGGTCTGCGCCCGTCATTAGGATGGGCCCATGGTGGGTGCTTCCGAGAACGACCGACTCGTGTGGATCGACTGCGAGATGACCGGACTCGACCTCGCGGTCGACGAGCTCGTCGAGATCGCGATCGTGGTCACCGACTTCGAGCTGCGACCGTTGGATCCGGGATTCCAGGTCGTCATCAAGCCGGACGCCTCCGCAATGGAGAACATGAGCGATTTCGTGCGCAACATGCACGAGACCTCCGGCCTTCTGGAGGAGATCCCGGGCGGGGTGAGCGTTGCCGACGCCGAGTTTCAGGCGTTGGAGTACATCCAGCGCTTCGCCCCCCAGGAGGGCAAAGCCCCCCTCGCTGGGAACACCATCGGCACCGACAGGATGTTCCTGGCCAAGTACATGCCCCGGGTCGATCGATGGCTGCACTACCGCAACGTCGATGTCTCCAGCATCAAGGAGCTCTCGCGTCGCTGGTACCCCCGTGCCTACATCCACGCGCCGGCGAAGAACGGCGGTCATCGGGCGCTCGCCGACATCCGGGAGTCCATCACCGAGTTGGCCTACTACCGCCAGGCGGTCTTCGTTCCCGAGCCCGGACCGACCAGCGACGGAGCCCGTGCGGCTGCCGCCTCCGCGGTGTCCGCGTTCTCCTCCGGCGTGTGAGAGAATCGATGGGTTGTCCCGCCGATGCGGGACCACGGTGGCTGTAGCTCAGTCGGTAGAGCACCTGGTTGTGGTCCAGGGGGCCGCGGGTTCAAGTCCCGTCAGCCACCCCAATCTCTCAGCCCCTCGCGGGCCGTATCGTGGAGTCATGCTCGAGATGGATGCGGACGCTTTCGAGCGTCTCGTGATCGAAGAGCTCGACCTCCTCCCCGACGACATGGTCGACGGTCTGGACAACGTCGTCTTCGTGGTCGAGGACCGGCCGGAGGACCCCGCGCAGGACCTGTTCGGCCTGTACGAGGGGTGGGCGCTGACCGAACGTGATCGGTACGGCATGGGAGAACTCCCCGACCGCATCACGCTGTACCGCGAACCCCATCTCGCCGCGTGCGCCGACGAGCAGGCTCTGAGACATGAGGTCCATACGACCCTCGTCCATGAGATCGCCCACTTCTACGGCATCGACGACGAGAAACTGCACGAGCTCGGGTGGGCGTGATGGGGTCGATGACGCAGTCCCAGGAGCTCCTCGACCGCATGATCGAGGAGACGACCAGCGGTCAGTGGCAGACGGTGGTCTGGAACGATCCCGTCAACCTCATGAGCTACGTCACCCACGTCTTCCGCGAGTACTTCGGCTTCCCCGCCGCCACTGCCGAACGCCTCATGCTCGCCGTGCACCACGATGGCCACGCCGTGGTGGCCGAAGGCGCACGGGAGCAGATGGAACTGCACACCCAGGCGATGCACGACTACGGCCTGTGGGCGACAGTACGAAGGGCTCCCAGCGTATGAACACCATCCCCCTCGTCCTGCAGATCACCCGCCTGGAAGCGACGCACCTCGGCGATCTCGTCGATCAGTTCGCCGAGCTCGTCGCCGACGATGCGGGCGATGACCCCGCCGTGCTTCGGCTCGTTCCCGATGCGTACGCCGACGACCCCGAAGCGGCGCGTGAGTTCCGGGACGTGACCGAACGAGACCTCCTTCGTCGTCGTCGGCAGGACGCGCAACTCGTGCGGACCAGCCTCTCGCCGGCGGCGACGCTGACATCCGTCGCCATGGCGGGAGCCGAGGGGTGGGAAGAGGTCGATCTCGTCCTGGACCCCGCCACCGTGCAGGCGTGGCTGCGGACCCTGGCGGCGATCAGGCTCGTCATCGCATCCCGGCTGGGCATCACCGACGAGGATCAGCACGACGACGATGATCCGCGGTTCGGCGTGTACGACTGGCTCGGATACCGCCTCGAAGGCCTGATCCGGGCCATCGAAACCGCGGGGGCGGCCGGGGGCTGAGCGCTCAGGGGATCGCGAAGACGTGGGTGGCCAGCTGGGCGGGCCCGTCATCGACCAGGTGCCGTTCCTCCTGTCGAGCCCATCGATCCCAGTGGGGCCGATAGGTGTCGCCGTCGCGCAGGAGCGCGCGATCTCTGCGCGTACGAGCAGGGGACTCCAACCAGATGCGGATGTCACCGAGCGGCGCGGTTCCCGCTGTCAGCAGTCCTGATCCCTCGACGATGAGCGGAAGGGACGGATCGACGGCGTGCGCCTCGGCGTACTCCCCTCGCTCCCAGTCCCAGCGCTGCCAGACGCCGATCAGACCGCGCGCGTGCGGCCGGAGTATCGCCTCCTGCGCGGTCCGCACCCCCTCCGCCAGTCCGTCCCAGCCGGGATAGATCGCATCGAGCGCGACCGATTGGACCCGGCCGCGCAGAGGCCAGCCCGCGATGAGCTCGCGCGCGAGGGTCGTCTTCCCTGCGCCGCTGCGGCCGTCGATGAGGATGACCGGGTTGGCCGCGGCGATGGAGACGACGGCGTCACGCGTGTGCTCGACCGCCGCCGTCAGCGCCCGGCGAACCGGATCGGACTCACTTCTTGAGCGCGCGGATGACACGGCTGAGCGCGCGACCGGCCACCCAGACGAAGGGGATTCCGACCGCCAGGAGCGAGACGACGTTCGGCTCGAACCGCAGGTCGTCGCCGCGGCGGATGTAGGCACCGAGCGGAATCGCGTACCCGCCACCGCCGCCACCGCCGTTTCCCGCCTCGTCGGATCCACCGCCGAAGGCGGTCCAGGTGAGGGCCACCGGGACCAGACGGACGCCGTCGACGTCCTGCTGCTCGCCGTAGACGGATGTGACGCCGAAGTCCGCGGACTGCTTGCCGAGGTCGAGTGCGATATTGGGCATGCCCCCACGCTACTCGGCACCACCTTCATTGCCCAGCCTCGCCCCGATCCTTGACGTGGCCACCGAGAAGTGTTGCCCGAGTGATGCTTCCGCGCCCGAACTTCGCGGCAGCCCCGTCGAGGACACCCTCGACCCGTCGCCAATCCTCGTCGTCGTCCCACAGCGTCGACAGGGCGGCTGCGGAGGGTCGGAGTTTCTCCGCCCGGACGCCGATCAGGCGGATCGGGAGGCGGCGTTCGAGAGCGTCGAACAGGTCGATGGCAGCTGCTCCGATCCGCTGTCCGACCGCCGTCGGCTCGGGCAGGGTCTGCGCACGCGTCACGGTGCTGAAGTCGGCGAAGCGCACCTTGATCGATACGGTCGCCGCGTCCCAGCCCGATTCCCTCAGACGCGCGCCGACCCGGTCGGCGAGACGGCGCAGCTCCACCCGCAGGACGCCGGGGTCGTCGATATCGTCAGCGAAGGTCTCCTCGTGTCCGACGCTCTTCTCCACCCGCGTCGTCTCGACCTCCCGCGGGTCCACCCCGCGGGCCAGCTGGCGGACCCGCGCACCGAGTGCCGCTCCGAGGATGCGATCGATCAGCGCCGGAGGGCAGTCGATGATGTCGGCGACCGTGCGGATTCCTCGTGCCGTCAGCGCCTCGGTGGCCTTGGGGCCGACGCCCCAGAGGTCACTCACCCTGCGACCGGCGAGAAAGCGCGTTGTCGCGGCTTCGGGCACGATGAGGAGGCCATCCGGTTTGCTCAGGGTGGATGCCATCTTCGCCACGTGCTTCGTGGCCGCGGCTCCCACCGAGCAGGGCAGCCCCACTTCGTCACGCACCCGCGCGCGCAGGAGGCGCGCCACATCGCCCGGGCTTCCCCACAGTCGCCGAACCCCGCGCACATCGAGGAAGGCTTCGTCGATGGACAGGGGCTCGACCAGGGGGGTGATCTCGTGGAACAGAGCCATGACCTGCGCCGAGAGCTCGACGTATCGCGGGAAGCGCGGGGGGATGACCAGCGCGGCAGGGCACAGTCTCAGCGCCTGCGAGACCGGCATCGCCGACCGCACACCGAATCGCCGCGCCTCGTAGGAGGCGCTGGAGACGACGGAGCGGCTCTCGGGAGCTCCGATGATCAGCGGTTTGCCGCGCAGCGAAGGGTCATCCAGCACCTCCACAGACGCGTAGAACGCGTCCATGTCGACGTGGAGGATGCCCGCCCCCGTGTCATCTGCACCTTCCGGTGAGACGAGCCGGCCGCTGCCGTCACCGCGCCCCATGCGTCCATTGTCGGCGGTGCCGCCGACATCCGGTCACTGGGACGCGCGCTCGAGGATCAGCTCGCGCACGCGCGCCGCATCCGCCTGTCCGCGCATCGCCTTCATCACCGCACCGATCACCGCGCCCGCGGCCTGGACCTTGCCGTCGCGGATCTTGTCGAGCACGTCCGGCTGCGCAGCCAGCGCCTCGTCGATCGCTGCGATCAGCGCCGTGTCGTCCGAGACGACCGCGAGTCCCCTCGACGCCACGACCTGCGCGGGATCGCCTTCGCCGGCGATGACCCCCTCGAGCACCTGGCGCGCGAGCTTGTCGGTCAGCGTCCCCTCATCGACGAGCCGCTGGAGCTCGGCGACCTGGGCGGGGGTGACGAGCTCGCCCGGTTCACGGCCGTCGGCGTTGGCGATGCGGCTGATCTCGCTCATCCACCATTTCCGCGCCGCGGCTGGGGTCGCGCCGGCTGCGACCGTCGCCTCGACCTCGCCCAGGAGACCGGCGTTGACCACACCCCGGAACTCGATGTCGGCGAAGCCCCAGTCCGATTTCAGGCGCCGACGGCGTACGACAGGCTGCTCCGGAAGCGCTGCCCGCAGCTCCTCGATGAGAGAGTCCGCGGGGGCGACCGGAAGCAGATCCGGTTCGGGGAAGTATCGGTAGTCGTCCGCGTCGGACTTCGGTCGACCCGGCGAGGTCGTACCGGTGTCCTCATGCCAGTGGCGGGTCTCCTGCGTGATGGTGCCGCCTGCGGCGAGGATCGCCGCCTGACGCTGGATCTCGTAGCGGACGGCCCGTTCGACCGACCGCATCGAATTGACGTTCTTCGTCTCGGTGCGCGTTCCGAGCTTGTCCTGACCACGAGGACGCAGCGACACGTTGGCGTCGCAGCGGAGGTTTCCGCGCTCCATTCGCGCGTCCGAGATGCCGAGCGCCAGCACGATGTCACGGATCGTCTGGACGTAGGCCTTGGCGATGTCGGGCGCTCGGTGCTCGGCTCCGAAGATCGGCTTGGTGACGATCTCCACCAGGGGCACGCCTGCGCGGTTGTAGTCGACGAGGGAATACTCCGCGCCCTGGATGCGACCGGTCGAACCGCCGACGTGCGTGAGCTTGCCGGCGTCCTCCTCCATGTGGGCGCGCTCGATCGGGACGGTCACGACCGTTCCGTCCTCGAGCTCGACCTCGACCGACCCCTCGAAGGCGATCGGCTCGTCGTACTGGGAGATCTGGTAATTCTTGCCGAGGTCGGGGTAGAAGTAGTTCTTCCGCGCGAATCGGCTCGAGGGCGCGATATCGCATCCGAGGGCGAGCCCGAGGCTGATCGAGGCGCGCACGGCCTCTTCGTTGACGACGGGCAGGGCGCCGGGAAGACCCATGTCGACCGGAGCGACCAGCGTGTTCGGCGCGGCGTCGTGGTTGGCGCTGTGCGCCGGGTTGGGCGCCGCGGAGAACATCTTCGTGCGGGTGTTCAGTTCGACGTGTACCTCGAATCCGAGCACCGGCTCGAAACGCTCGAGGGCTTCGTCGAAGTCCATCAGCTTGTCGCGACCCATCAGGCGACCCCTCCCCGCAGCGGCATGCGGTCCAGCAGCGGACCGCCCCATTCGTCGACCAGCAGCGCCTCGACCGCAGCTCCCACCCGGTAGAGCCTGGCGTCCTCTCGCGCGGGGGCCAGGAACTGGATCCCCACCGGCAGCCCGTCCTCCGGGGCGAGGCCCGCAGGGATGGAGATGCCAGGCACGCCCGCGAGGTTCGCCGGAATGGTGGTGACGTCGTTGAGATACATCTGGAGCGGATCGTCGAGCTTCTCGCCGAGCCGGAATGCCGTCGTGGGGGCCGAGGGCGTGGCCAGCACGTCGACCTGAGCGAAGGCGGCGTCGAAGTCCGACTGGATGAGGGTGCGAACCTTCTGGGCGCTGCCGTAGTAGGCGTCGTAGTAGCCCGCGGACAGCGCATAGGTGCCGAGGATGACGCGGCGCTTCACCTCTTCGCCGAACCCTGCTTCGCGCGTGGCTGCCATGACCTCTTCGACGGTCGCCCCGGCGTGGGGGATCACGCGCATACCGAACCGGACCGAGTCGAACTTCGCCAGGTTGCTCGATGCCTCTGCGGGGAGGATGAGGTAGTAGGCGGCGACCCCGTACTCGAAGTGCGGGGCGCTGACCTCCACGATCTCGGCACCCTGCGCCGCCATGGCGTCCAGGGCGGCGCGGAAGCGCGAGGACACTCCGGGCTGGAATCCGCTGTCGGGCAGCTCGGAGATGACGCCCACACGCAGTCCACGCAGGACCTCCCCCGACGCGCCGTCGCGCGCCGCGGCGGCGAAGGACGGCCAGCTCTCCTCCAGCGATGTGGCATCGTGCGGGTCGTGACCGCCGATGACGTCGTGAAGGAGGCCGGCGTCCAGAACCGTCCGCGTCACGGGGCCGACCTGGTCGAGGCTCGAGGCCAGCGCGATGGCGCCGTAGCGGGACACTCCGCCGTAGGTGGGCTTCATCCCCACCGTTCCCGTGACGTGCGCGGGCTGGCGGATGGAGCCACCGGTGTCGGATCCGAGCGCGAGGGGTGCCTCGAATGCGGCCACCGCTGCGGCCGAGCCGCCGCCGGACCCGCCGGGAATCCGCTCGAGGTCCCAGGGGTTGCGGGTGGGTCCGTACGCGGAGTGCTCCGTGGAGGAGCCCATGGCGAACTCGTCCATGTTGGTCTTGCCGAGCGGCACCAGGCCGGCGGCGCGCGAGCGCGCCACCACCGTGGCGTCGTAGGGGGACATGTACCCCTCGAGGATCCGTGATCCGCTGGTGGAGGGCATGTCGGTCGTGACGAGGACGTCCTTGATCGCCAGGGGCACACCCGCCAGCGGCCCGAGCTCCTCACCCGCGGCTCGCCGGCGGTCGATGTCGGCTGCCACCTCGAGGGCGCGCTCGTTGACGTGGAGGAAGGCATGCACGTCGCCGTCGACCTCGCGGATGCGGTCGAGATGCGCACGGGTCGCCTCGACGCTGGACATTTCGCCGCCGCTCAGCCGCGCCGCCAGATCAGCGGCGGTGAGACGGATGATCTCGTCGGAGGCGCTCACTGCTCCTCCCCCAGGATGGCGGTGACCCGGAAGCGGTTGTCGGCCGCCTCGGGGGCGTTCTGGAGGACCTGCTCGATGGTCAGGACATCGGCGGGGACATCCTCACGGAAGACGTTCTGCAGAGGAATGGGGTGGCTGGTGGCCACGACATCGGCGGTCGCGACCTCGGAAACCTTCGCGATGTTGTCGACGATCACGTCGAGCTGGCCGGTGAGGCGCGCCACCTCCCCTTCGCTCAGCTGGATGCGGGCGAGCACGCCGAGATGGCGGACGAGATCGGGTGTGATTTCAGACACCCGAACAGTTTAGGTGCTCGCTCCTGCGGCCTCCCGCCCGCGGCGGGCGACGAAGGTGCCCTCTCACCGCCGTAGAGTGTCGGGCGTGACGACGTACGACCCGCCCCGTCCGTGGATCGCCAGCTACGCCGAGGGGGTTCCCGCAGATCTCCCGGATGTCTCGGGGTCGCTCGTCGACATCATCGACACCGCGGCTCGGGAGAACCCCGATGCGCCGGCGCTGGAGTTCTTCGGCCGGGAGACGACCTACCGCCAGCTCCACGCGCAGATCGACGCCGCCGCCGAGGGATTGCGTCGTCGCGGTGTGAAGGCGGGAGATGCGGTGGCGATCGTGCTGCCGAACTGCCCGCAGCACATCATCGCCTTCTACGCCGTCCTTCGGCTCGGTGCGGTGGTCGTGGAGCACAACCCGCTGTACACCGCGCGGGAGTTGCGCACCCAGTTCCAGGATCACGGCGCTCGCCACGCGATCGTGTGGAGCAAGGTCGTCGACACCGTCCGCGCGTTCCCCGACGATCTCGGGGTCCAGACGCTGGTGTCGGTGGAGATCCGTCGCGCCATGCCGTGGCGCACCAGGGTCGCGCTGCGCCTTCCGGTCGCGCGAGCGCGGGAGGCGAGGGCGGCACTGGATTCCCGTCACCCGCGGCGGACGGCGTCGGTGGACCGGTGGGAGGACCTGATCACCGCGGGTCCGCTCGCCCCCGACCACGCGGGTCCGGCGACCGACGATCTCGCGATCCTGCAGTACACCAGCGGCACGACCGGTTCGCCCAAGGGCGTGCGACTCACTCACCGCAACCTCCTCGCCAATGCCGCACAGGCCCGGGCCTGGGTGCCGGGAATCACCCGGGGAGAGGGATGCGTCGTCTACGCCGTCCTCCCGATGTTCCACGCGTATGGTCTGACGCTGTGCGTCACCTTCGCCATGTCGATGGCCGCGCGCCTGGTCCTGTTCCCCCGTTTCGATCCCCAGCTCGTGCTGGAGGTGACGAAGAAGCGTCCCGCGACCTTCCTTCCCCTCGTCCCCCCGATCGCCGAACGACTGCTCTCGGCGGCCGAATCGGCCGGAGTCTCGCTGGAGGGGACGCAGGTCGCCATCTCAGGCGCCATGGCTCTCCCCCACGAACTGGTCGTCCCCTTCGAGCGAGCCAGCGGCGGATACCTCGTCGAAGGCTACGGGCTCAGCGAGTGCTCCCCGGTCCTCATGGCCAACCCCGTCGCGACCCACAGGAAGCCCGGAACGGTGGGTCTTCCCCTGCCGGGTACCCAGTGCCGGGTCGTGGACCCCGACGACCCTCGCACCGACGTGGCGCAGGGCCAGCCCGGCGAGCTCGTCGTGCGGGGACCTCAGGTGTTCGACGGGTACCACGGACGGCCGGAGGAGACCGAGCAGGTCTTCGTCGACGGCTGGTTCCGCACCGGCGATATCGTCACGATCGACGACGACGGATTCGTGAGGATCGTCGACCGGATCAAGGAGCTCATCATCACGGGTGGTTTCAATGTG
Organism: Microbacterium sp. AK009; assembly: GCF_013410955.1. GTDB lineage: Bacteria > Actinomycetota > Actinomycetes > Actinomycetales > Microbacteriaceae > Microbacterium. The sequence continues at coordinate 137,731 of NZ_JACCCG010000004.1, forward strand.
GCCCCCACCGAGGTCGAGAACGTCCTGCGTCAGCATCCTCGGGTGAGCGACGCGGCCGTGGTGGGTCTCCCCTCGCGTCACTCAGGTGAGGATGTCGTCGCCGCCGTGGTCGTGTCGGGCGACACTCCGCTGGACCCCGAGGAGGTTCGCGACTTCGCGAGAGGGATCCTCACCGCCTACAAGGTGCCGCGCCGGGTCATCGTCGTCGACGAACTGCCGCGATCGCTCATCGGCAAGGTGCAGCGACGCCAGGTGCGGGCGCAGCTTCTCCAGACGTCGGACGCAGGCTGAGCCGACGCCGTCCGATCACGACGAGGAGGCGTCCGCGTCCGAAAGCGCGGCGGGCCCTTCAGTGACGAGCAGGTGGAACTGCGCGGCATCGATGATCCGCACGCCGAGTTCCTCCGCCTTCGCCAACTTCGATCCGGCACCGGGGCCTGCTGCCACGAAATTGGTCTTCTTCGACACCGATGACGCCGCCTTTCCTCCCGCGCGCAGGATCGCTTCCTGAGCGCCCTCCCGGGTGTAGCCCTCGAGGCTTCCGGTGGCGACGACCGTGACACCCTCGAGGACGCCGCCGGCCGCGGCCGCGGCTCCCGGACCTGGATGACCCGGAGTTGCCAGCTGCGCGCCCGCCGCCTCCCACCGCTCGACGATCTCGCGGTGCCAGTCGACGGCGAACCACTCCGTCACCGCGTCGGCGATGATGCCGCCGACGCCATCGACGGCGGCGAGGTTATCGCGCGAGGCGTCCCGGATGGCGTGGATCGAACCGAACCACTGCGCCAGGGCGCGTGCCGCGACCGGACCGACGTGGCGGATGCTGAGCGCCACGAGGAAGCGCCACAGCTCCTTGGTCTTGGCGCGGTCGAGATTGACCAAGAGCTCCTGGGCTGCTCGCGAGACGATGAACCCGGCGTCTCCGTCGAACTCGCCGTCGGGATCGAAGGGCGGATCGGACTTCTTGCGCTGACGGCGGAACGGCGACCGGGTGTCGGCCGTCCCGTCGTCCAGGAGACGCGGGAGCCCCGTCTCGGCGTCGCGCACCACGACATCGATCGAGAACAGGTCGGCGGCGGTGAGCTCGAACAGACCGGCCTCGGTGACCAGCGGCGGGACCTCGGGGCGGACGGGCTGGGTGAGCGCTGCCGCGGAAACCTCTCCCAGTCCTTCGATGTCCAGGGCCCCGCGTGACCCGATGTGCTCGACCCGTCCTCTCACCTGCGCGGGGCAGGATCGCGCGTTCGGGCAGCGCAGATCGATGTCGCCCTCCTTGGCGGGCGCGAGAGGCGAGCCGCACTCAGGGCACCGCTGCGGCATCACGAACTCCCGCTCGCTGCCGTCGCGCAGCTCCACCACCGGCCCGAGCACCTCGGGGATGACATCTCCGGCCTTGCGGAGCACGACGGTGTCACCGATCAGCACGCCCTTGGCCTTCACCACGTCCTGGTTGTGCAGCGTCGCCTGGCGGACGACCGAGCCGGCGACCTGCGCGGGCGCCATCACGGCGAAGGGCGTGGCGCGGCCGGTGCGGCCGACCGAGACCACGATGTCGAGCAACGTGGTGTTGACCTGTTCGGGAGGGTACTTGTACGCGATGGCCCAGCGCGGTGCGCGGCTGGTGGCGCCCAGCTCGTCGTGGAGGGCGAGGTCGTCGACCTTGACCACGATGCCGTCGATCTCGTGCTCGACGTCGTGACGGTGCTCGCCGTAATGCCGGATGAAGCCGGCTGCCGCCGCGGCGTCGTCGACCACGCGGAAGTAGCGGCTGACGGGCAGCCCCCAGCTCTCCAGCAGTCGGTAGACCTCGCTCTGCTCCCCCACCGGCGGGTCGGCCCAGGCACCGACGCCGTGCACCGTCATCCGCAGTCGACTCAGCCGCTCGGTCATCGCGCGCAGCTGACGCTCGGACTTCCCCTCGGCCTTCTGCCGCAGCGATCCCGAAGCCGCATTGCGGGGATTGGCGAACAGGCGATCGCCCTGCGCCTGCTGGAACGCGTTGAGCGCGGCGAAGTCGGCGACGGTGAAGAACACCTCGCCGCGGACCTCGACCAGGTCCGGGTGCCCGGTACCGGACAGCACGGCGGGGATCGTGCCGATGCGGCGCACGTTCTCGGTGACATCCTCGCCGACACGTCCGTCACCCCGGGTCGCGGCGCTGGTGAGCCGTCCCCGCTCGTACCGGAGCGACAGCGCGAGACCGTCGATCTTCAGTTCGCAGAGGTACCGCACACCGCGCCCGGCGTCGCGCTCGACCCGTGTCGCCCACGCGAGGAACTCCTCCTCGCTGAAGACGTTGTCCAGGCTCAGCATGCGCTCGGCGTGGGTCACGGGCGCGAAGAGCGTCGCGGACGCGGCGCCGACGCTCTGCGTGGGCGAATCCTGACCCTGGAGCTCGGGGTGGAGCCGCTCGATCTGCTCCAACTCGTGCATCCACGCGTCGTAGGTGGCATCGTCGACGATCTGCGCTTCTTCGCCGTAATAGGCGTCGCGTGCCCGGAGGATCCGATCGGTCAACTCGTCGGCCCGTGCCCGCGCCGCCGCCGGCGTCATCGACACCTGATCCTCGGCGACACGGAGGATTTCTGCCGAGCTTCTCGCCGCGTCTGTCACGCCGTCAGTCTAGGCAGTGCCTCCGACACCGCAGCGGCGACGGTCAGGAGACGGCGGTCTCGACGGGGGCCGCCGACACCGTGCGCGCGATGGTCAACTGACCGACGACCCGGGTGCCCTCGTAGAGCACGGCGGTCTGCCCGGGGGCGACGCCGTCGAACGGCTCGTTCGGGGTGATCTCGATCTCGCTGCCGTCGAACCGGCCGCGGGCGGGAACCGGATCGGCATGCGCGCGGATCTGCACGTCGCACGAGAACGATCCGACCGCCGGCGGCTCAGTGGTCCAGCTGAAGCGGTCGCCGGCGATGCGGGCGGTGGCCAGCGCCTCCTTCGGGCCCACGACGACGGTGTTCGAGACGGGCCGCACTTCCAGGACGAATCGGGGCTTGCCGTCGGCGGCGGGGACGCCCAGCGCCAACCCCCGGCGTTGCCCGACCGTGTAGGCATGGGCGCCGTCGTGGCGGCCGACCACCTGGCCGGCGCGGTCGACGATGTCGCCGGCGGTCGCCCCAACCCGCTCGGCGAGCCAGCCACGCGTGTCGCCGTCGGGGATGAAGCAGATGTCGTAGCTGTCGGGCTTGTGCGCCACGGTCAGCCCGCGGCGCTCCGCCTCGGCGCGCACGACGGCCTTGGACGGAGTGTCCCCGAGGGGGAAGAGCGAATGGGCGAGCTGGTCGGGGGTGAGGACCCCGAGCACGTACGACTGATCCTTGGCGGCATCCGAGGCCCGGTGGAGCTCCCGCCCGGCGGGCGTGTCCACGATCCGCGCGTAGTGTCCCGTGCACACCGCGTCGAAGCCGAGCTCGACGGCCCGCTCGAGCAGCGCGGCGAACTTGATGCGCTCGTTGCACCGCATGCACGGATTCGGGGTACGACCGGCCCGGTACTCGGTGACGAAGTCCTCGATCACGTCGTCGCGGAACCGCTCGGAGAAGTCCCACACGTAGAACGGGAACCCGAGCAGATCCGCCGCCCGGCGGGCGTCCATCGCATCCTCGATGGTGCAGCAGCCCCGGCTCCCGGTGCGGAGGGTCCCGCCCGCGCGCGAGAGCGCGAGGTGCACGCCGACGACGTCGTGGCCCGCATCGACCATGCGGGCCGCCGCAACGGCCGAATCCACGCCGCCGCTCATCGCCGCCAGTACTCGCATCCGTCCAGTCTACGAAGGGCTCGCTGAGCGGATTCCGGATGCCGCGCGTGCGCGTTCCACCGCCTGCGGCAGGTGCCGGAGCACCGCGTCGACATCCGTCGGCGTGCTCGTCCTCCCCAGCGAGAATCGCAGCACCTGGCGCGCTTCGTCGGCACTCCGGCCGAGGGCCAGGACGACGTGCGACGGCTCGGCGACCCCCGCCTGGCAGGCCGATCCGGTCGACACCGCGATCCCCGCCTGGTCCAGGAGGAACAGCAGCGTCTCCCCCGCCGCCCCGGGGAAGAGCACGTGGACGTTGCCCGCGAGGCGCGCGGTCGAACCGTCTGCCGGTGGGCCGAGGACCTCCGCGCCGGTGACCGTCGCACGGATGCCGCGGACCAGGCGGTCCGAGAGTTCCCGCACGCGCTCCTGCTCGTACCCACGCTCTGCCTCCGCAGCATCCAGCGCCGCGGCGAAGGCCACACTGCCGGCGACGTCCTGGGTACCGGCTCGGAGTCCCCGCTGCTGACCGCCGCCGTGAAGGAGAGGCTCGATCCGCGCGTGACGCGAGACGACCAGCGCACCCACACCGGCCGGTCCTCCCACCTTGTGCGCGGCGACGCTGAGGGCCACCAGGCCCGCAGAGCCGGTCGCCGCGCCGCGCCAGGAGCGGAACGACACCGGCACGCGTCCCAGCGCCGCGATGGCGTCCACGTGGAACGGGACGCCCGCCGCGGATGCCTCGGCAGCGAGGGCGGCGACGTCGTTGACCGCGCCGACCTCGTTGTTGGCCGCAAGGGCCGTCGCCACAGCCGCGCCTCCGGCGGCGGCGGCGAACTCGCTCACATCGATGCGCCCCATCCCATCGAGCGGCACGGCTCGTACCTGCGCTTCCTGGAAGCGCGACAGCCATTCGACCGCGTCGAGGGTCGCGTGATGCTCGCCGTCGGGCAGGACGACGGCCTCAGCGCCGGCGGACCTGGCCCACCACAGTCCCTTGAGAGCCAGATTCACCGCCTCGGTTCCCCCTGACGTGAACACGACCTCGATCGGATCGGCATCGAGGAGATCCGCGACGCGCTCCCTGGCATCCTCGAGGAGGCGACGCGCGGCCTGCCCGGAGCCGTGAATGGACGACGGATTGCCGACGACCTCGTGCGCCCGCAGCCACGCGTCGCGCGCTTCGGGCCGCAGAGGGGTCGTCGCCGCGTGATCGAGATACACCGTCACCGCAGAGCACCTCCCTCCCGTCAGGACGAGCCGTGATCTCCGGGATACACGCGCTCACTATCGTAGTTCGCATGGTCAGCATCGACCCCCTCGCCCCCACCTCCCCCTCCGCCTCCCTCCTGAGCCCGCACCTGGACGATCTGGGCGTGACACAGGGCCCCGACGGGGGAACCCTCCGCATCTGGTCCGCGCACGCCGAGGCCGTCGAGCTCGTGCTCTTCGATCGCGACGACATCGACTGGATCGTCGCCACCGCCCCACTCGTCCCCGAGGGTGGTGGTGTCTGGGCTGTGACCACACCGCTGCTCCACCCCGGTGCCCGGTACGCCCTTCGTGTGGACGGCCCGGTCGCACCCGGCAGCGTCTTCAACAGCGCCACCCTGCTCACCGATCCGTACGCGCGCGGCGTCATCGGGAGCGGCCTCGAGGACTGGCGCTGCGTCGTCGTGGACGGCGGGTTCGACTGGGGCGGCGTGCCCAAACCGGGCATCCCTCTCGATCGCACCGTCATCTACGAGGGTCATGTCAAGGGCCTGACCAAACGTCATCCGGGTATTCCCGCCGCTCTCCACGGCACCTATGCGGGGCTCGCCCACCCGGCGATGATCGAGCACCTGCTGAGCCTGGGGGTGACGAGCGTCGAGCTGCTCCCCATCCACGCCTTCGCCTCCGAGCCGCGCCTGCTGCAGCACGGGCTGTCGAACTACTGGGGCTACAACACCGTCAACTTCTTCAGCCCGCATGCCGCCTACGCCACCCTCGAGGCTCAGCGCCAGGGTCCCGAAGCGGTGCTGCGCGAGGTGAAGGGCATGGTGCGCCTGCTGCACGAGGCCGGCATCGAGGTGCTGCTCGACGTCGTCTACAACCACACCGCCGAGGAGGGCATCGGCGGGCCCCGTTCGAGTCTGCGCGGCATCGACAACCGGTCGTACTACCGCCAGCAGGACGACGGCACGTACATCGATGTCACCGGGTGCGGGAACAGCGTGAACACCTCGACGGATGCCGCGGCTCGACTGGTGCTCGATTCCCTCCGCTACTGGGCGCGCGACGTGCAGATCGACGGGTTCCGCTTCGATCTGGCGGTGACCCTGGGGCGCGATGCCGGGCACGCCTTCGCCGCCGATCATCCGCTCCTCCAGGCCATCCTCGACGATCCGGCGCTGGCGGACGTGAAGAAGATCGTCGAACCGTGGGACGTCGGTCTGGGGGGCTGGCAGACGGGCAACTTCGCTCCCGGCTGGCACGAGTGGAATGACCGCTACCGAGACCGCGTCCGCAACTTCTGGCTGAGCGACATCGATTACGCCAGACGCGCCTCGACATCGCCGGTCGGCATCGGCGGTTTCGCCACCCGACTGGCCGGCTCGTCGAACACCTTTAGCGAGGAGCGCGGACCGCTCGCAAGTGTCAACTTCGTCACCGCGCACGACGGCTTCACCCTCCGCGACCTGGTGTCCTACGACGTCAAGCACAATCTCGGCAACGGTGAGCAGAACCGCGACGGCGCCGACACGAACCGCTCGTTCAACCACGGTGCGGAAGGGCGCACCGACGACCAGGCGATCCTCGCCACCCGCCGTCGCGCGATGCGCAACCTCCTGGGCACCCTCCTGCTGTCGGCGGGCATCCCGATGCTGACGGCGGGAGATGAGTTCGGCCGTACGCAGCGGGGGAACAACAACGCCTACTGTCACGATTCGCCGCTGACCTGGCTGTCCTGGGAGCACGCCCCGTGGCAGGAGGACCTCCTCGCCCACGTGCGGACCCTCACGCGGCTCCGTCGAGAGAACCCGGCGCTGCGTCCGATCCGGTTCGCCCGGCTGGGCGAGCGCATCCCTTCGGCCTCGGTGATGGAGTGGTACGACGAGAACGGCCAGACCATGTCGCCGGAGCGGTGGACCGACCCCGGCCACCGGACGTTGCAGTATGTCGCCGCCTCGACCCCCGAGAACGAACCGTTCAACCGGGTGCTTCTCGTCATCCACGGTGTGGAGCGCCCGACGACGGTCACCCTTCCCGAGCTCGAGGAGGCCGAGCGCTTCGTCTCGCTCTGGTCGAGCGCCGACGAGGATCCTTCCGTGAACGAGGGTGTCTTCCGGCCCGGTGACGAACTGGAGATCTCCCCGACGAGCATGCGGCTGTTGCGCGTGGAGTGATCTGCGGCCCGAGCGCAAGCCCTGTGGCCCTCCGATGGTGCGCGGTAGGTTCGAGTGGTGGCCACGACGACTCGTTCCCCCCGCCCCCGTCCCTGGCGCTCGGCATCGGCGATTCCGGTGCGCGCCGTCCTCCCCACCACCGCGCCGGCGCCCACGGTGACGCCCCGCATCCCCCTGGCGCTCCCCTCTCCCCGCGTGCCCGGTGGCCGGTACCGGCCGTCCGCGTACGTCGGCGACGCCGTCCCCTTCACCGTGACCGCCTTCCGCGAAGGGCACGACGCGATCGGCGTGCAGGTACGCCTCTTCTCCCCCTCGGGGGATGAGTCCCTCCACCGGCTCACCCCCCTGAACGATGGCTTCGACCGCTGGACCACGACCGTCGCGCCCCTCGAGACCGGGGTGTGGCGCTTCCGGTTCGAAGCTTTCAGCGACGACTTCGCCACCTGGCAGCACGCTGCCGACATCAAGCTCGCCGCCGGCCTCGACCCCTTCGTGATGCGCGAATCCGGAGCGCGCCTGTTCGACAGCGCCGCCGCGGAGAAGGGCCGCAGCGCCGCCGAGCGCAAGCTGCTGGCAGCCTCCGCCGCGCGGTTGCGCGATGCCGAGGTCTCCGACGCGGAGACCCTGGACATCGTCCGCGACGAGCGCATCGCTGCGCTGTTCGCCTCCCGTCCGACCTCGGCGATCGTCAGCGCCGGCGACGAGATGGAACTCCTCGTCGAGCGCGAGCGAGCCGGCGTCGGGTCCTGGTACGAGTTCTTCCCGCGTTCCGAGGGCGCCACGCGCAATGACGACGGCTCGGTCACCAGTGGAACGCTGCGAACCGCCATCGACCGGCTCCCGGGCGTAGCCGGCATGGGGTTCGACGTCATCTACCTGCCGCCGATCCATCCGATCGGAACCACGAACCGCAAAGGCAGGAACAACAGCCTCACCTCCGAGCCGGGCGACCCCGGCTCGCCGTACGCCATCGGATCGCACGAGGGCGGCCACGACGCCATCCACCCCGACCTCGGCACGGAGGCCGACTTCGTCGCGTTCGTCGACGCGGCGCGCGGGCACGGCCTCGACGTCGCGCTCGACCTCGCGCTGAACGCCTCCCCCGACCATCCGTGGGTCGCCGAGCACCCGGAGTGGTTCACCACCCTGCCCGACGGATCGATCGCCTTCGCAGAGAACCCCCCCAAGAAGTACCAGGACATCTATCCACCGAACTTCGACAACGACCCGGCGGGGATCTACGCGGAGATCCTGCGCGTCGTCCAGCACTGGGTGGGGCTCGGAGTGAAGATCTTCCGGGTCGACAACCCCCACACCAAGCCCGTGCAGTTCTGGGAGTGGCTGATCGGAACGGTGAATGAGGCCGACCCGGACGTCATCTTCCTCTCCGAGGCGTTCACCCGTCCGGCGATGATGCGGGGCCTGGCGATGGCGGGGTTCCAGCAGAGCTACACGTACTTCACCTGGCGGAACACCAAGGCGGAGCTCGAGGAGTTCTTCACGTCGATCTCGCATGAGACGTCGGACTTCATGCGGCCGAACCTCTTCGTCAACACCCACGACATCCTCACGGAGTACCTGCAGTACGGCGGACGACCGGGATACCGGATCCGCGCCGCCCTGGCCGCCACGGCGTCGCCGACCTGGGGCGTCTACGCCGGGTACGAGCTGTTCGAGAACGTCGCCCGTCCGGGCTCGGAGGAGAACATCGACAACGAGAAGTACGAGTACAAGTTCCGTGACTGGGACGGCGCCGAGGCCCGCGGCGAGTCCCTCGCGCCGTGGCTGCGGCGCTTGAACGAGATCCGGCGCGCGCATCCGGCGCTCCGCCAGCTGCGCAACCTCGAGGTGCACTGGAGCGATGACGACGCCATCCTGGTCTATTCCAAGCATCTTGATGCGGCGCTGTCGCCGACCGGTGAATCCGACACCATCCTCGTGGTGATCAACGTCGACCCTCACTCCGCCCGCCAGACCATGGTTCACCTCGACACCCGCGTGTGGGGCGTCGCACCCGGCGATCCCTTCGAGGTCGAGGATCTCGTGACCGGGGCGCGCTGGACGTGGTCGGATCACAACTTCGTGCGCCTGGACGCCTTCACCGAACCCGTGCACATCCTCCACATCGCAAAGGACCGCGCATGACCCTCACGCCCCCTGCCCTCGACGCCGGCCTCCTCGACGCCGTCTCCCACGGTGCGCATCACGATCCGCATTCCGTTCTCGGCATCCACGCGCTGGGCGCCGACGCGCGGGGATGGGTGATCCGCACCCGCCGGCCGTTGGCCGACAGCGTCGTCGCGGTGTCGGACGACGGCACGCGGGTGCCACTGACCCATCGGCATGCCGGCATCTGGGAGGGCGTGCTCACCTCGCGACCGGGCGGGTACGTGATCACCGCGACCTACCCGGACGGTTCGGAGTACACCGCCGACGATCCCTATCGGCACGGCCCGACGATCGGCGAGCTCGACCTCCACCTCGTCGGAGAAGGCCGGCACGAAGAACTGTGGAACGCCCTCGGCGCTCATCTACGCACCCACGAGGGCGTCGCCGGTGCCTCTTTCGCCGTCTGGGCGCCGAACGCCCAGGCCGTCCGCGTGGTTGGCGACTTCAACAGCTGGGACGGCACCGGCCATTCGATGCGGTCGATGGGCGGCAGCGGGGTCTGGGAGCTGTTCGTTCCGGGCCTGGGCGCCGGCGTCCGCTACAAGTTCGAGATCCTCCCCCGTCACGGCGCCTGGGTGATGAAGGCCGACCCGATGGCGCGGCGCGCGGAGGTCGCCCCCGGTACGGCCTCGATCATCGAGGAGTCCTCCTTCTCGTGGGGCGACGGCGCGTGGATGAAGGAGCGTGCCGCATCGCGCCCGGCAGACAGCGCGATGTCGATCTACGAGCTCCACTTCGGCTCGTGGCGTCCCGGGCTGTCCTATCGCGACGCGGCCGATCCGCTCATCGAATACCTGACGGAGCAGGGCTTCACGCACGTCGAGTTCATGCCGCTCGCGGAGCATCCCTTCGGCGGATCCTGGGGATACCAGGTCACCGGGTACTTCGCGCCCACGGGTCGCTTCGGGACGCCGGATGATCTGCGGTATCTGATCGATCGCCTGCACCAGGCGAACATCGGCGTCATCATGGACTGGGTCCCCGGCCACTTCCCCAAGGACGAGTGGGCTCTGGCTCGCTTCGACGGCGAGGCCCTGTACGAGCACGCCGACCCCCGGCGCGGCGAGCATAAGGACTGGGGCACCTACATCTTCGATTACGGCCGACGCGAGGTGCGCAACTTCCTCGTCGCCAACGCCCTCTACTGGCTGCAGGAGTTCCACGTCGACGGTCTCCGTGTCGACGCCGTCGCCTCGATGCTGTACCTCGACTATTCGCGCAATGAGGGTGAATGGCTCCCCAACATCTACGGTGGGCGCGAGAACCTCGATGCCATCGCGTTCCTCCAGGAGGTCAACGCCACCGCCTACCGGCGCTACCCCGGAATCTCGATGATCGCGGAGGAGTCCACCAGCTTCCCGGGCGTGACAGCGCCAACCAGTCATGCCGGCCTCGGGTTCGGATTCAAGTGGAACATGGGCTGGATGAACGATTCGCTGCAGTACATCGCCCGGGACCCGATGTACCGGAGCCACCACGAGGGCGAGATGTCGTTCTCCTTCGTCTACGCGTTCAGCGAGAACTACATCCTGCCGATCAGCCACGACGAGGTCGTCCACGGCAAGGGGAGCCTCTTCCAGCGCATGCCGGGCGATCACTGGCAGAAGCTGGCGAACATGCGCGCCTACCTCGCGTACATGTGGGGCCATCCCGGCAAGCAGCTGCTGTTCATGGGCCAGGAGTTCGGTCAGCTCTCCGAATGGTCGGAGTCACGTGGCTTGGACTGGTGGCTGCTCGAGCAGCCGCCGCACCGGCAGCTGCAGGACTTCGTGGCCCAGCTGAATCGGCAGTACCGTGCCCACTCGGCACTGTGGTCGCGGGATGCTGACGGGTCGGCATTCCACCGCCTGGGCGCCCCGTCGTGGGACCCCAACGTGATCGCGTTCTCGCGCCGCGATCACCACGGCAACACCGTCGCCGTGATCGCCAACTTCTCGGGTGCGCCTGTTCAGCCGTTCACCCTCGATCTGCCCGCCGCCGGGGTGTGGGAGGAAGTCCTCAACTCGGACGCCGCTGAGTACGGCGGTTCGGGCGTCGGGAACATGGGCATCGTGCACGCCGACGACAACGGCCGCGCGACCATGGTGCTCCCCCCGCTCGGCGTGCTGTGGCTCCGCCACCGCACACCCGCACACATCCCCTCCCCGACCCGGGGCTGACGCCCCGAAGGGGCGGGCAGACGCCCGCCCCTTCGGGGTGTCGATCGATACGCCCTCTCTCAGAAGAGGAGGGATGCGAGCCGCCCGCGCGCGCGGATGACGCGGGGGTCGGCGTCGCCGATCACCCCGAACAGCTCGAGCAGACGCTCGCGAACCGGTACCCGCTCGTCGTCGGGCAGGACGGCGAACAGATCCAGCAGGCGCGCGAAGGCGTCATCGACGTGGCCGCCGGCGATGTCGAGGTCGGCCACGGCGAACTGCGCGTCGAGATCTCGCGGCGCTGCCGCGGCGGCGTCGCGGGCGGTGACGAGGTCCAGACCCTGCACACGCTGGAGAAGGCGGACTTGGCCCAGTGCGGCGCGAGCCTCGGCGTCGCGCGGGTTCTCGGCCAGAGCACGCTCGTACGCGCTGACGGCCGTCGCGTAGTCGCCTGCCTCGATCGCGGCAGCTGCTTCGGCATGGAGCGGAGGGAGCTCCGGCTCGACCGGCCCGTCGGATTCGGCGCCATCGGCGTCCGCCGCCACCGTTCCGGTGACACCGTTCTGAGCCGCCAGCTGCAGGAACTGGGCGAAGACCTCGCGCACCTGCTGCTCGGGCACCGCGCCCGTGAACAACGGCACCGGCTGGCCGGCCACGACACCCACGACCATCGGGATCGACTGCGCCCGGAACGCCTGCGCGAGCTGGGGGTTGGCGTCGACGTCGACTTTGGCGAGCACGATCCGGCCGTTCAGTTCACGGACCACGCGCTCCAGTGCCGGGCTGAGCTGCTTGCAGGGTCCGCACCACTCGGCCCAAAGGTCGACGACGACGGGAACCGTGCGTGACAGCTCCAGAACCTGACCGAACGACGCGTCGGTGACGTCCACGACGAGAGACGGGACGCGCCCCGACGGCGTCGGCTCGGTGCCGTCGGCGCTCGGTGCGGCGGACCCGCCGGAGGGCGTCGCGGGGCGGTTTCGGAGCGAGGAGAGGTCGACGGCGCCCCGCAGGGTCGCGCCGGGAGAGACGTCGGTCACGGAATCACCTTCGCGTTGAGGATGTCGGATGCATACCCGAGCAGTCGGATCTTCTCCGTCGATCCCTGGCCGGGCACGTAGAAGAAGAGTTGATCGGTGTAGGTCGTGGTGAAGCCCGTCGACGACTGTTCAGCACCCGAGAGCGTGCGGACCGTAGGGTTGTTCTCGAGCTTGATCACCGCGTCGGGGTTGGTGGGCTTGACGGTGTCGATCTCGTCGATGTTCACCGCGACGATCGCGCCGCTCTCGAGCGTCGCGAGAGCCAACGGGTCGTACGCGCCGGGTGCGGCCTGGAAGGTCAGCTCGCCCGTGGAGGCGCCCGTCTGATTGAACTCGTCGAGACGCTTCTGACGGTCCCCCGCCACACTCACGCGGAACTGGTCGCTGGCGACGTCGAAGAGCTCGAAGTACTGGCTCTGTTCACCGTTGTTCAAGATGTCGGCGTATGCCTCGGCGAGCTGCGCGGGAGGCAGCAGAAGGAACGGCGAGTCCGGCGCAGGCTGGATGGCACCGATGTACGCCGGCGCGACGACCGGAAGCTCCGTGGCCGCTTCGAGGCTCGCCAGATACGTCAACTTGTACGGTGACCACTGGTCCTGCTGCGTGAGCATCATGATGCTGGAGGTGTTGGAGTCGGTGTCGTCGACGACCCCCACGATGGAACGCGGCCACTCGTCGAACGCCTGGGGCAGCACGAGCGTCAGCGGCTCGGCCGGCAGTGCAGCGGGAGCGGGATAGTCGCCGATCGCCCCGCGCAGCGCGTAGTTGGTCGAACGGGCGGCGAGCACGGCGCCGTCCAGGCGTGTGGCGGCCAGAGCTTCGTCGGCTGCCTCGTCGGCGGCGGCGACCGTCTCTGCGACCCGCGTCCAGATGCGATCCGCCTGGGCTTCGGTCACCGCCGGAGCCTGCTGACCCTCCGGAACGATGACGGACGCGGACGGCGAGGGCGAGGGTGAGGGGGCGAACTGCGGCCACGCCTCGGACGAGCACCCGGCGAACAGCAGCGCGGACACCGCGACGGCCGGGACCACGACGAGGCGACGACGGCCACCGGCGAGCGCGCGACGACCGCTGGCGCTGATCACGCCCTTGCGCTTGCCTTCGACGGCGAGGTCGATCGGTTCCGTGACAGGGACGGGAAGACCCTTGCGGCGAGGACCACGAGAGCGTCGCAGATGACGGATCGCGAGGATGTACAGGAACACCCCCACGGCCATCATGAGACCACCGGCGACGATGAGAGGCCCCGCCCACGGAGTGGCGTTGACGATCGGCCACGACACCCTGATGTCGGCCGGTGCCGGCTCCACGCCGTCCGCCGCGACCAGCACGCTCATGTCTTCGGGCAGCTGCAGCGGGGCGATCAGCACATCCTCCTGCTGGAACTCGTCCAGCCAGAGATCCGACCCCACCGGACTGCGGACATCGTCCGTGGTTCCCTCGTCGCCGGCGGCGGCGTCCTCAGCGGGCGCTTCGGCCTCCGTGCCCTCCGCGGGAGCGGGCTCAGCAGGCGCCGATCCCGTGTCATCCCCGGTCTCGTCCGAGACGGCGAGACTCGGGGTGACCTGCTCGGCCTCGAGCGCACCCTCCTGGTCGACGGTCACCCGGGTGTAGCCGGTGTCCGAGAGCCAGGCTTCGAGATCAGCCGTCCGACCGTATGCCGCGAAGATGGTTCCCTCACCCTGCGCGCGAAGGGTCTGCGCGCCCGGGCGGCTGTTGAGCACCTCGCCCTCGACGAGGATGTACGGTGCGTCCTCCTCGAGGGAGACGGCGGCGGTCTCGGTGTCCGGCCCCTGGAAGACCGTGCGCTGGGCGATGCCCGCGCCGATCATCAGAGCGGCCAGGACGAAGGCCGCGACAGCCCACACGAAACGCACGAATGCCTCACCTCTCCTCGCTCCGGAACCGCTCCAGGACGCGGTGGAGCGCAAAACTCGACGTTCCAGACTACCGAAGGGCGCCTGGATGTCGCCCGGGAGCGAGTGATGCCGGGAGTGACGACCGCCTATCAGTATCCTGACAGGGCCGGACGTCTCTGCGCCGGTTCAGCCGAGAGAGGGCCTGCGCCGATGAAGATCCACAATCCGTTCCGCGTGGCGCTCGTCGCCACTCTCGGGGTGGGTCTGGGACTCCTGCTCATCGCGAGCATTCAGACGCTCTCGACGATCCTGCTCTATGTCGGGACGGCGCTGTTCCTGTCGCTGGGACTGGACCCGATCATCTCCTGGTTGGAGCGACGGGGTCTCCCTCGCTGGGCGGCCGTGCTCATCACGATCCTCGGGGTGCTCGGGATCTTCGCCGGCATCGTGCTCATGGTCGTGCCGATCATCGTCGCGCAGGTGGCGCAGCTGATCGCCGCGATCCAGGACCTCTTCTCGACCATGACCTGGGAGGAGTTCATCGGCGGAATCCTCGGCTGGGCGCAGGACGCCTTTCCAGGCATCCGGGTGGATGAGGTGTGGAGCTACATCGAGGACTGGTACACCTCGCTGGATCTCGGGTCCATCGGCAGCACGATCGGCGAGGGCGTCCTCGGAACAGTCGGGGCCGTGATCGCCGGATTCGGCGGCGCCTTCATCGTCCTCATCCTGACGATCTACTTCACCGCCTCGACCCCGAACCTGAAGAAGGCCGTGTACCAGCTGGTGCCGGCGTCCAAGCGCCCCCGCTTCATCGACCTCGCCGAGCAGATCACCGCCTCGGTGGGCTTCTACGTGATCGGTCAGCTGAGCCTGGGCGTGACCAACGGCATCCTGAGCTTCATCTTCCTGTCGATCATCCAGGCGCCCTTCCCCGCCGTCCTCGCCGTCATCGCCTTCTTCTTCTCGCTGATCCCGCTCGTGGGGACCCTGACCGGTTCGACGATCATCGTGCTGACCTGTCTGATTCCCGGGCTCGGGTCGCCGACGACGGCGCTCATCGCGGCCATCTACTACCTCATCTACATGCAGATCGAGGCGTACATCATCTCCCCCCGCATCATGAACCGTGCGGTGTCGATCCCAGGGGCCGTCGTGGTCATCGCGGCCCTCGCCGGCGGGTCGCTCCTGGGCCTCCTGGGCGCGCTCGTCGCGATCCCCGTCGCCGCCAGCATCCTCATCATCTACCGGCAGGTGATCATCCCGCGACAGAACGAGCTGTGACCGGCGTTCGATCACGCGGGGTCCGCGAGAGGACCCTCCCATTCCACCGGCAGCGGCAGTGCGTCGGGGTTGACCACGGCGACGATCTCGGTGAGCACACGACGCGTCTGATTCTCACCGACCCACAGGTGCTTCCCGCCCTCGACGGCGATGAGGGTCGCATGCGGAATCGCGGCGAAGCGCTCTCGCGCCGCATCCGGACGCAGATAGTCGTCGAACTCGGGGACGAGCGCGATGACCGGCCGGAGATCTCCGGCCCAGCCGGCGAGGTCTTCCTCGGTCGCGCGATGCAACGGCGGTGAGAGGAGGATGATGCCTTCGACGTCGTGGTCGCGTCCGTACTTCAGTGCCAGCTCGGTGCCGAAGGACCAGCCCACGAGCCAGGGCCGGGGCAATCCGCGCTCCCGCACGAGATCCATCGCGGCGGCGACGTCGAACGCTTCGTTGCGACCGCCGTCGAAGCTCCCCTCGCTCGTGCCGCGAGCCGACGTGGTCCCCCGGGTGTTGAACCTCAGCACCGCGAGGTCGGCCAGCGCGGGCAGACGTCCTGCGGCCTTGCGGAGGATATGCGAATCCATGAACCCGCCCGCGGTCGGGAGCGGATGAAGCGTCACGAGCGTGGCCACCGGCGCTGCATCCTCCGGGACGGCGAGCTCTCCCACCAGGGTCAGGCCGTCCACGGTGCGAAGGTTAACATCCTCTCGGCGTGCCGGCAGCAGGACGGGTCCGCGAATCTCCATCAGCCGATCCTCCAACAGTGGGTGTGCCAATGGCGACGATCGGCGAGAGCCGCGGCGTCGCCCAGGATGCCGTCGGCGCGCCACACCACCACGTGAGCGGTCGCCGGGGGGATCTCCTGCGAGCATCCGGGGCACACGTAGGACTTGGCGGCCTGTCCTGCCGACACGGGCTGCACGGTCCAGGTTGCGCCGCGGCGCTCCTCGGTGCGCTTCCAGCCGGCGAGCAGCCGTTCGAAGGAGTCGTCGCGTTCGGGATCAGGGCGACGACGGTGCGAGCGCGGCATCAGATCAGTACCACCCGGTGCGGGTCGAGTGGTCCCATGCCCCGCAGGGTGTGCCGTAGCGTCCGGCGATGTAACCCAGGCCCCACGTGATCTGCGTGGCAGGGTTGGTCTCCCAGTCGGCGCCGGCGGAGGCCATCTTGTTGCCGGGGAGCGACTGGGGAATGCCGTAGGCACCGCTGGAGGCGTTGTACGCGTTCACCCGCCAGCCGGATTCCTTGTTCCACAAAGCCACGAGGCAGCTGAACTGGTCGTCGCCCCAACCTCGCGCCATCACCATCTCGTAGGCGATCGCCTGGGCGCTGCCCGGATCCGGCGTGACGAAGGGCGGCACCCAGCCGCCCGAGCCCGAGGAGGACGCCGACGCGGCCGAGCGGGTGGGCGTGGGCGTCGGCGTCGGGGTGGGGGTGACGTAGACGGTGTAGCCGCTGCGATCGAGTGACGCGGACTCGGCGGCGGTGTCGCCCTCCGCGGTCACCGACTGCACGTCGCCGAGGGTGCTGGCGTACAGCGAGATCGGCGGCACCTCCTCAGCGCTCGCGCTCGACAGCGCCGCGCCGGTGGGGCCGATCCAGGCCGCCGCGAACGCCACGGCGGCGAATGCCGCGAAGGTCGCCGATGTGCTCCGCCGCCGGGACCAGCGCGCGGCGGGACCCGGCGGGGTCCGCCGCGCCGTTGTTTGCCGAGCGGGCGCCCGATCGACAGCGGCGACGTCACGCCTCCGTGTCGGGACGACGCCGCGCGTCTGTCCGGCATCGTCGTTCGCTGCCGGCAGATCATGCACAACGGGGCCGTCGGGAGTCACAGTGCCGCCGAGTCTACCGACCCGGTTCCCGTCGTGCCATGAGCGTCGAGCAGGCCGTCACGATACCGCGAGCATGACCTCGACGACGGCGTCGAGCACGGCGTCGACCTGCTGCTCCCGGTACCCGCCGCGCTGCATGCGGAAGGCCACCGCGCGCACCTGTTCGACAGTGACCGTCTGGCCGGATTCCAGGTAGCGGCTGATGCGGTCGGCCACCAGATCCACCTCATCGATCCGGTACCCGAAGCGGAGGACGCTGACACGGTCGAAGCGCCGACCCTCCGGACGCGACAGCCGGTCCAGGACCTCCTGGGCGAGGTCGCGGGTCCGCCCCACCCACCCGGCGGCGCCGAGGCGGCCGACCTCGGCCTCCCGCTCACGCGCGGCGAAGGCGTCCTCGATGCGGCCGAGGGCGGAATCGACGGCGTCGATGGCGTACCCGCCGCGCACCAGAGCGAACGCGGCGTGGCGGACGTCCCACGAGGTCACAGGATCGGGCGTCCGCCCTTCGAAGGACTCGCGCGCGCGCAGGAGAAATTCGTCGACCGCATCTCGGTCGTACCCTTTCTCGCGGCCGCGAGTGATCGGGAACGCCGCTCGCTCGTGCGGCTGGTCCGCCGCGGCCGTGTCTGAGCGTCGAGTATCGGTCATGAGACTCCCAGCGGGGAGAGCAGGTAGTACAGCGCGAGCGCTGCGGTCGTGGAGGGGAGGATCGAATCGAGGCGGTCGAGCACTCCCCCGTGCCCGGGCAGCCAGGAGCTCATGTCCTTGATCCCGAGATCGCGCTTGATCATCGATTCGCCGAGGTCACCGGCCGTCGCCGTGCCGAGGATCACCAATCCGATGATGACACCGGTCCACACCGGCAGACCGAGCATCAGCGGAGCGAGCAGGAGACCGGCGATGACCGCGGCCACGGCGG
This sequence comes from Microbacterium sp. AK009, assembly GCF_013410955.1. Taxonomy (GTDB): domain Bacteria; phylum Actinomycetota; class Actinomycetes; order Actinomycetales; family Microbacteriaceae; genus Microbacterium. Next base: position 156,100 of record NZ_JACCCG010000004.1, read on the forward strand.
CCCCCGCGAACCCCTCCCACGTCTTCTTCGGACTGATCCGCGGCGCCATCGGATGACGGCCGCCCCGTCCGAGGGTGAGTCCCGACACGTAGGCGCCGGTGTCGGAGACGACCGCCACGATGATGAAGGCCAGGACCCACCACTGGCCGCCGTCCTGGGCGAGGAGGGCGACGCAGAGACTGGCGAAGAAGGGGACGTAGAGCTGGACGAGGGCGGCGATCAGCACGTCGCCGAGGACGAGCACGTGCGGTCTTCCGTCGTCGGCGAAGAGCTGCGCCACCAGCCGCCACACCACGACGAGAGCGACCGCCGCGAACGCGCCGATCCAGTGCAACCACGGCTGGAGGAAGAAGCCGGCGAGAACCAGAAGCGTTCCCGCGACCAGCTGGGCGACGACATCGACCCGGCGGCCCGACGCGCGCAGCGCGCGGCTGAACTCGAACGTGCCAAGAGTGCTGGCGGCCAGGGCGAACAGCACGAACAGCTGCTTGAAGAAGATGAGGGATGCCAGGACCACGACGCCGATCGCCAGGCCGATGAGGATCGCGAGGATGAGGTTGCGTCCCGTACGCTGCGTGATCCTGGCGTTGGCCTCTTCGAACTCGGCGCGCGCATGTGCCAGCTGAGTCTCCAACTCGCTCCGCGCAGCGCGCACGTGCGTCTGAAATCCGGGTTCTCCGACGACGGGTGCCCGTCGGGCGGCAGCGGCCTCGCGACGGGTCGCGGGAACCGCAGGGGCGTCGCTGCCCTGCTCTCCACCCGCGGTGTCTGTCATGACCGGCTCACACTTCGAGCAGCTCAGCCTCTTTGCGCTTGAGCGCGTCATCGATGGCGTCGACGTGCGTGCGCGTCAGGGCGTCGAGCTCCTTCTCACCACGGGAGATCTCATCCTCGCCGACCTCGCTCTTGAGCGCATCGAGGTCGTCCTTGGCCTTGCGGCGGATCCCGCGGACATGCACCTTGGCATCCTCGCCCTTGGCGCGGACGATCTTGACGAACTCCTTGCGTCGCTCCTGCGTGAGCTCGGGCAGCGTGACACGCACGATGTTGCCGTCGTTGGTGGGGTTGGCTCCGAGGTTCGGGGTGTCGCGGATCGCCTGCTCGATGGCCTTCAGCGCCGACTTGTCGTAGGGCGTCACCACGAGGGTGCGGGCCTCGGTGTTGTTCAGCGAGGCGAGCTGAGCGAGCGGCGTAGGAGAGCCGTAATAGTCGACCATGATCTTCTGGAACAGCTGGGGGTTGGCGCGGCCGGTGCGCACGGTCGCGAAGTCCTCCTTCGCGGCCTCGACCGCACGGTCCATGCGGGAAGCGGCATCTGCCAGTACGTCGGCGATCACAGGAACTCCATTCTCCGAATCATCAGAAGTCTAGTGCGCCGCCCCGGTGGCCCCGGGTAGCGCACCGTGGCGGTGGGCAGGTCGGCGTCAGACGGTCACCAGGGTGCCGATGGAGTCGCCCAGAAGGGCACGGGTGACGTTGCCCTCCGGCTCCATCCCGAACACGCGCATGTCCATGCCGTTGTCCATGCAGAGGCTGAAGGCGGTCGAGTCCACGACCTTCAGACCGCGCTGCAGCGCGTCGATGTAGGTGATGCGGTCGATACGGGTCGCGGTGGCGTCCTTGCGCGGGTCGGCGGTGTACACGCCGTCGACTCCGTTCTTGGCGACCAGCACCTCCACCGCGCCGATCTCGAGGGCCCGCTGGGCAGCGACGGTGTCTGTGGAGAAGTAGGGCAGCCCCGCGCCGGCGCCGAAGATGACGACGCGGCCCTTCTCCATGTGACGCTCTGCGCGGCGCGGGATGTAGGGCTCCGCGACCTGGGTCATCGAGATCGCCGACTGGACGCGCGTGGCGGCGCCGGCCTGCTCGAGGAAATCCTGCAGGGCGAGCGCGTTCATCACGGTGCCGAGCATGCCCATGTAGTCGGCGCGCCCCCGGTCCATCCCCCGCTGGCTCAGCTCGGCCCCGCGGAAGAAGTTCCCGCCGCCGACGACGACGGCGATCTCGACCCGATCGACCGCGGCGGCGATCTCGCGGGCGATCTGACTGACGATGTCGGGATTGACCCCGAGCTGTCCTCCGCCGAATGCCTCCCCGGACAGCTTCAGCAGAACACGACGGCGGTGGCTCGTCTCATCGATCACGGATCATCCTCTCGTCCAACGCAGACTATCGAAGCGTGAGAAAGGGCCCGCATCGACGGGTGGTCGATGCGGGCCCCGCAGCGGTCTCAGGCTCCGACCTTGAACCGGGCGAACCCGGTGAGGGTCAGACCCGCGTCCTTGGCGACCTGGGCCACCGACAGCTTGTTGTCGCGGGCGTAGTCCTGGTCCAGGAGCGACACCTGCTTGAAGAAGGCGTTGACGCGCCCCTCGACGATCTTGGGCAGCGCCGCCTCGGGCTTGCCCTCGTTGCGCGAGATCTCCGTGACGATCTGACGCTCCTTGTCGACGTCCTCCTCGGGCACCTCGTCACGCGACAGGTACGAGGGGTTGGCGAAGGAGATGTGCTGCGCGAGGCTGCGCGCGGTCTCGGCGTCATCACCCGAGTAGGCCAGGACCACACCGACCTGCGGGGGCAGGTCTTTGTTGGTCTTGTGCAGGTAGACCTCGAAGTTGTCACCGGCCAGCGTGCGCACGCGACGCAGCTCGACCTTCTCGCCGATGATCGCTGCCTCGTCGGAGATGAGCTCGGCGACGGTCTGCGAGCCCGCGGGTGCCGCGAGCGCGGCGTCGACGGAGTCGGCGCCGGCCGTGGCCGCGGCCTCGACGACCTTCTCGGCCAGAGCGACGAAGCGGTCGTTCTTGGCGACGAAGTCGGTCTCGCAGGCGAGCTCGATCATGGTGACCTTGCCGTCCTGCTCGCGGGCAGCGATGAGGCCCTCGCTCGTGGAACGGTCGGCGCGCTTGGCGTTGCCCTTCGCGCCCTTCAGACGCAGGATCTCGACGGCCTTCTCGACATCGCCGTCGGCCTCTTCGAGGGCCTTCTTGGTGTCGACCATTCCGGTGCCGAGCTGCTCGCGCAGAGCCTTGATGTCGGCGATGGTGAAGTTTGCCATGGGTGGCGGCTCCTTATGTGACGGGTGCTGTCGTGTGCATGCGTGTTCCTCCGGGGCGAGGAGTTCCCACCCCGCCCCGGAGGAACGACGGCTTACTTCTCGGTGGCCTCGTCGGCGACGGCTTCCTCTGTGGCCTCAGCAGCCTCGGGGGCCTCGGCCGTCTCGACGGCGACAGCCTCTTCGGCTGCGGCGGAACCGGCCTCGTCCGCGGCGGTCTCGGTCGCGGCGACCGAGACGTCGGCGGCACCGGTGACCGTGGTGCCCTGCTCGAGAAGCTCGCGCTCCCACTCGGCCAGCGGCTCGGCGGCCTCGTCGGCGTCTGCCGGCTGGTGACGCTGGATGAGGCCCTCGGCAGCGGCGTCGGCGATGATGCGCGTCAACAGAGACACCGAACGGATGGCGTCGTCGTTGCCGGGGATCGGGTACTGGAACTCGTCGGGGTCGGCGTTGGTGTCGAGGATGCCGATGATCGGGATGCCGAGCTTCGTCGCCTCATCGACGGCGAGGTGCTCGCGCTTGGCGTCCACGACCCAGATCGCGGAGGGCGTCTTGGACATGTTGCGGATACCGCCGAGGGACTTATGCAGCTTGTCGAGCTCGCGCTTCTTCAGCAGCAGCTCCTTCTTGGTGAAACCGCTGTCGGCCGGGTTGTCGTAATCGAGCTCCTCGAGCTCCTTCATGCGGGCCAGGCGCTTGGACACCGTCTGGAAGTTGGTGAGGAGTCCGCCGAGCCAGCGCTGGTTGACGTAGGGCTGGCCGACGCGGGTCGCCTGCTCGGCGATGACTTCCTGGGCCTGCTTCTTCGTTCCGACGAAGAGGATCGTGCCGCCGTGGGCGACGGTCTCCTTGACGAACTCGTAGGCCTTGTCGATGTACGACAGCGACTGCTGCAGGTCGATGATGTGGATGCCACTGCGCTCCGTGAGGATGAAGCGCTTGACCTTCGGATTCCACCGGCGGGTCTGGTGTCCGAAGTGCACGCCGCTGTCGAGCAGCTGGCGGATGGTGACGACGGCCATGGCCGTTCTCCTTCTCTGGCGCGTTCGCGCCGTTTCGGTTTTCCTCCCGGTCGATCGACCGGTGGTGCCTGGTACCCGACCGCCCTCCGCTCGCACACGACGATGTCGGGTGGAGACCGTGGGAAGGATGCCGCGCACCGCGGGACCGGGGTCGCCGCAGCGCGCTGAGGGCACGCGTAGTCACCCCGAGGTCGGGGTGCACCGGAGAGTCTATCAGCGTCATCGCTTCTGCGTCCTCTCCTCCCCACCGGGGAAGACACAACAGGTGTCCACAGATCGGTTCGGGCCGGGAACCCGACCTGCCCGGGTGAGGGAGCCTTGCCACCATGGCTCCGCGTACGCCGGCTGGTGGACGGCACCCGACGAACCGGCGGGAAGGACTCCGGCTGGCCGTCGTCCTCGGCGTCGTGCTCGCCGTCGTGGCCGGTCTCGGTCCTGCAGGTGCGGCCGCTCCAGACGGCGGTGCCGCGATCCCGCACACGGAGGAGTGGGGATGGCCGCTGGAGCCGTTCCGGCTCGTACGTCCCTACATCGCGCCCGCGCACGAGTATGCGCCGGGCCATCGGGGCATCGACATCGCCCCGGTCGGGTCAAGGTCATCGCCCGATATCGTCGCGCCCGCAGAAGGGGTGATCGTCTTCAGCGGACAGGTGGCCGGGCGGCCGGTGATCACGATCGATCACGGGGCAGGGCTCGTCTCGACGCTGGAACCCGCCGCCGGCGTTCTCCCTCCGGGAACGGCGGTCGGTCGCGGGGATGTCGTCGCCGCCCTGTCGGCGGGCGGTCACAGCGCGCCGGGCACGCTCCATTTCGGCGTGCGGCGGGACGGCGCCTACATCAATCCGATGCTGCTCCTCGGGGGCGTTCCGCGTGCGGTCCTCCTCCCGTGCTGCTGAGGCTCCGGCGAGTCACGCTCGAGGGTGCGCCAGACGGTAGGACGCGGTCAGACGCTCGTGTGAGACGTGAGTGTAGATCTGCGTCGTCCCGAGGCTCTCGTGACCGAGGATCTCTTGGACGCTGCGCAGGTCGGCACCGCCGTCGAGCAGGTGGGTGGCGGCGCTGTGCCGGAGGGCGTGCGGGCCGACGGGTCGTCCGACGAGCGGGCCGATCGTCCGCGCGACGAGGTCGTACACGGTACGCGGACCGAGCCGTCGGCCGCGCGCCCCGAGGAAGAGCGCGGCATCCTCGCCGAGCCGGTCATCTCGCCGCGCGAGGAGGATGGGCCGCGCCCGGATGGACCATGCGTCGAGGGCCGCCGCGGCTGGTCCGCCGAAGGGCACGACGCGCTCCTTGGCCCCTTTCCCCCACACCCGGACGGTGCGCCGCTCGTGATCGACGTCGTCGGTGTCGAGACCGCAGAGTTCGGACACCCGGATACCCGCCCCGTACAGCAGCTCGAGGATCGCGTGGTCGCGCAGCGCGAGAGGGTCGCCGGTCTCCGTCGCTGAAGCCCCGCGATCGGCGAGCACCTCAGCGAGTGCGTCGGCGGGTGCCACCGTCGGCAGGGACCGTCCGCGCCGGGGAGTGACGAGCCGTGCGGCGGGGTCGGTCGAGACGGCGCCGGCGGCCACCGCCCAGGCGAACAGTCCGCGCGCCGACGCTGCCCGCCGGGCGAGGGTCGCGCGCGACGCGCCGCTCTGCTGAACGCGCCAGAGCCATTCGCGCAGATCCTCGCGGGTGATCTCGCCGATGTCGGGGTCGTCGAGGATGTCTGCGAGGTCGCGCAGATCAGCGCGGTAGGCGCGGACCGTCGCCGGAGACAGCCGCCGGACGTCGCGCAGATGCGCCAAGTGACGCTCGATGACCGCGGAGAGCCGCATCACTACAGAATGCCCGATGCGCTCCCAGCGCCACGCCGCCGCGCGGCGCTGTGTTCATCTCGTCCGGGAAGCGATCCGGCGCCACCCGATCGTGCCGCGCTCCGCTCCGCCGCAGAGGGCGAGGATCCCGAGCTCCGCCTCGACCTCGGCCGGGGCGAGGCCGCAGGATCGTGCGATCTGAGAGAGGTCCTTCTCGGTGCGCACGCTCAGTGCGTCGAGGACGCGCGTGGTCCGGTCGGTGCGGTCCCCGCTCGTCGCGGGGAGGAGCGTCCCGTCCTCCCAGCCGAGAAGCTCACGGACATCGTCAGCGGAGGTGATGCAGCGCGCGTCGTACTCCCGCAGGAGCCGATGGCAACCCGCCGACGCGGTGCTGGTGATCGGGCCGGGCACCGCACCGAGCGGTCGCCCCAGGGACGCGGCATGGCCGGCCGTGTTGAGTGAGCCGCTGCGCCACCCCGCCTCGACGACCACGGTCGCATCGGAGATCGCCGCGATCAAGCGGTTCCGCTGAAGGAACCGCCATTTCGTCGGCGCCGCACCGCACGGGGCTTCACTGACGATCGCGCCCGAGTCGGCGATCCGATCGATCAGCCGGCTGTGCCCGGCAGGGTACGCACGATCCGCACCGCCGGCGAGGAAAGCCACGGTGGCGCCGCCGAGGGTGAGCGCGGCGCGGTGAGCGGCGCCGTCGATGCCGTACGCCGCGCCCGAGACCACCGTCACCCCCGAACCGGCGAGGTCGGCGGCGAGCTCGCCGGCGACGTGCTCGCCGTAGCCGGTCGCCGCCCGAGCGCCGACCAGCGCGACAGCACCGCCCGCCGGACGCAGCAGCGCGCCGCTTCCGCGGACCCACAGAGCGACAGGCCGATGCGGGCCGAGGTCGTCCACGGCCGCGGGCCACGCCGGGTCGCCCGGGACGATCAGCCGCACACCGGCTCGGACTGCGGCAGCACACGCCGCAGCGACGCCCTCCGGCCGCCACCGCGGCATCCAGCGCTCCCGGCCTCTCTCGATGTCTGCCGAAAGGTCCACGGGGGCGGGGAGCCCCGACACGGTGATCTCGAGCGCACGAGAGGCGCCGAGCACCGAGATGAGACGACCGGCAGCCCCGTCGCCGGGTTCGGTGAGAAGGTTCCACGCCACCCTCGCCCATGTGTCCGCCACGTCGGAATCGGACGTGTCCGCACCCCGGACGCCCGCCAGCTCGCGTGTCGCGATGTCGCGGGACTGAGGCCACCGGCTCACGCGGTCACCCCCTTCTTCAGAAACAGCGCCCGTCCGATGTCTTCGACGCTCAGTTGGGGGCGACCGCCGAGATCAGCCAGGGACCAGGCGACCCGCAGGACCCGGTCGTAGCCGCGGAGGGTCAGCGCGCCGCGATGGAGGGCGGCATCCAGCGGTCGGCGGATGACGGGCGACGGCGCGGCCGGCCCTCGTCGGAGCCAGCTTCCCGACACGTCGGCATTCGTTCGCCACGGGGTGTCGCGCAGGCGGTGCGCAGCCCGCGCCCGTGCCTCGCGTACCTGAGCGTGCGCGACCGCGGTCGTGGTGCCGCCGGCATCGCCCTGTCCGGGCGCGACGGAAACGCGACGCATCTGCAGTTCGATGTCGATGCGGTCGAGCAGCGGGCCGGAGAGCCGTCCGAGGTATCGGCGGATGGCGATCGGGGGGCAGACGCACGCTCCGCCGGGCACGGCGAACTGTCCGCAGGGGCAGGGGTTGGTCGCGGCCACGAGCTGGAAACGCGCCGGGAACTCCGCTACCGCTCCGGCCCGGTGGATGGTGATCCGGCCGCTTTCCAGTGGCTGGCGCAGTGCGTCCAGAGCGTGCGCAGGAAACTCCCCCGCCTCATCGAGGAACAGGATGCCGGTCGCCGCCCGGGCGATCGCTCCCGGACGGATGATGCGCGATCCGCCGCCCACCAGGGCAGCCACGCTCGCACTGTGATGAGGGGCCTCGAAGGGCGGAGTCCGGCGAAGCGCCGACACGGCTTCGCCTCCGAGTGACCGGACGGAGGCTGCCAGGAGAGCAGCCTCCTCGTCGAGAGGCGGCAGGATGCCGGGAAGCCGCCTCGCCAGCATCGTCTTGCCCGCTCCCGGTGGTCCGCTCATCAGGATGTGGTGGGCGCCCGCAGCGGCGACGATGAGCGCCGTGACCGCTTCAGGCTGTCCCACCACGTCCGCCAGTTCGGGCACCTCCCCCGTCTTGTCCTCGGGGCACTCGGACGCAACCGCGGGCTGCTCGGGCACCGCGACGGATCCGCCGTGGAAGGCGACCACCTCCGCGATGTTGACGGCGCCGAGAACCTTCATACCGGTCACCAGCCTCGCCTCCTCCCCGTTGGCATGTGGCACCACCGCACGCCGGATGCCCTTGCGGGCAGCGGCGAGGACCGCGGGGAGCACTCCGGGAACAGGACGAAGGCGTCCGTCCAATCCCAGTTCGCCGATGTGCACGGTGGCGTCGAGCGACTCCCGTGACAGAGGGAGCTCGGTGGCGATGGCTGCGACTGCGATCGCGACATCGAACCCGGAGCCGTTCTTGGGCAGGCTCGCGGGCGACAGATTGACGGTGAGCTTGCGCCGCGGAAGCGCCAACCCGTTGTTCGCGCAGGCGTTGTGCACCCGCTGGACAGCCTCTCCGAGCGACTTGTCGGGCAGGCCGATGATCCGGAAATCAGGAGTCTGCTGCGAGAGGTCGGCTTCGACCTCGACGAGAGCCCCATCCAGTCCCGTCAGGGCGACCGCCCGGGTGCGCACGACGGTCACCGCAGATCCCGCAGATGCTCGATCGTGGCGGTTCGAGGATCGGGCCCCAGCACGGCCACGGCGTCGAGCCTCAGCCGGCGCCCCTGGGCCTGTTCGGGGTGCGCCGCGATCCACGCCATCGCCAGGCGCCACAGCCGCATGCGTTTGCGCGCGTCCACCGCTTCGAACGGGTGCCCGAAACCCTCGCCGCGCCGGGTCTTCACCTCGACGATGACGAGGTCCGGACCATCCTCGGCGACGACATCGATCTCTCCGGCGGCGCACCGCCAGTTGCGGGCGATCAGGCGCCATCCCTGCTCGTGGAGATACGCCGCTGCACGCTCTTCGCCGGCCCTGCCGACCTCGTCCTTGACTGCCATGCTCCGATCGTGATCGGTCGAGGCAGCCCGCCGCGGCCGCGTCGGTGCATCCGTGTACAGAGTCCGGAAGGGGCCTGCTGTGCAGGAGAGGACGCGGGCGCGTCAGCTGTCGAGGGAGAGTTCCTCAGGAAGCTGGAAATCGCGTCGGGAGAGCTCCTCGACGTTGACGTCCTTGAAGGTCAGCACCCGCACGGCCTTCACGAAGCGATCGGCGCGGTAGATGTCCCACACCCAGACGTCGTTCATCGTGATCTCGAAGTAGAAGTCGTGCTCGGTGTCGCGGCGCACCACATTGACCTCGTTCGCGAGGTAGAAGCGCCGCTCCGTCTCGATCACGTACGCGAACTGACCCACGACGTCGCGGTACTCGCGGTACAGTGCCAGCTCGAGCTCGCGGTCGTAGTCTTCGAATACCTCGTCGTCCATGGTGAGTCCACTCTAGATCGCCCGCGGCGGATCCACGCTCCGACGGCCGGCGGCGACGGTGTCAGAACAGCGTCGGCGCGTCCGCGATCGACCAGGACGACCGGTGATGCCTGCTCAGGCCGTGGGCGCGGATCGCCGCTCGATGCTCAGGGCTCGCATACCCCTTGTTGCGCGACCACCGATACGCCGGCGTCTCGTCGTGCAGGCCCGTCATCAGCGTGTCGCGGGCGACCTTGGCGATGACGGACGCCGCGGCGGCGCTCGCGCAGTCGCGATCGGCCTTGATCACCGGGCGCACCCGCAGGCCACTCGCACCCGCCGGCGTGATGTAGTCGTAGTTCCCGTCGAGGATGACGATCGCCTCCGAGGCGTCCACCCCGTGGGCGCGCAGATCCGCCAGGGCGCGGATCGTGGCAAGGCCCAGAGCGCGCATGATGCCGATCTCGTCGATCTCATCGGCCGACGCCCATCCGACCGCGCTGGCGGACACCCACGAGGCCGCTCGCGCCGCAACGACCGGCCGCAGGTGCTCGGGCACGAGCTTGGAATCACGAAGACCCTGCGGCACGCGCTTGCGCGATCGCGGCGCGTCGACGGCGACAGCGCCGACCGCGACCGGCCCCGCGAGTGCCCCACGCCCGACCTCATCGCAGGCGATGACGACCGGATGCTCCCGGAGCAGCCGGCGCTCGAGGGTGAGGCGCGGTTCGATCACTGTCATGGCCGGTCCCTCACGGCTGGTCGGCGGGCTCCGGAACCCCCGCGAAGACCTCGTGGTGGAAGTCCAGCAGCCCGAACCGGGACAGCGGCCACGTCGTCAGGAACGCCCGGCCGACCACGTTCTCGAGCGGCACGAAGCCCTCACCCGGCTGGTCCTGGTTGAAACGGGAGTCCCGTGAGCTGTTGCGGTTGTCACCGAGCACCCACAGACGATCCTCGGGCACGGTGACATCGAAATCCTCGGCCGAGGCGCGACTGACCCCGCCGGGGAGCTTGAGGTAGTCCATCTCATCGATGGGGACGTCGTTGATCGTGATCTGCCCGAGGGTGTTGCAGCACACCACGTGGTCGCCGGGGAGGCCGATGATGCGCTTGACGAGATGATCGTCGCTGTCCGGTGCAGCCAGACCGATGAGAGAAAGGACCCACTCCACGCCGTCGACGATCGGGCCGCGGCTCGGTGTCTCCGAGGGCGGCAGCCACCCGCCCGGATCGCGGAACACCACGATGTCCCCCCGTTCGTATCCCCCGAACCGCGGCGTCAGCTCGTCCACGAGAATGCGGTCGTTGACGTTCAGGGTGTTCTCCATCGATCCCGACGGGATGTAGAACGATCGGACGATGAAGGTCTTGACGAGGAAGGACACCACGAGCGCGATCAAGACGATGATCAGGACGTCCCGGAGGAAGGTGCCCCACCCCCGCTTGCGACCCTCGGGCTGGGATCTCCGGGAGGGGAAGCGGTCGGCCGTCGCGTGCTGCTCGGTGGTCATCGGATCCTTCTCGGGGCCTTCCGCCCCGGACGGTGCGGCGTCCTACCAGGGTGACACACTCGCGCGGAGTCGTCGGTCTGCCGTCGCGAGGAATTCCCCCGGAACGACGAACGCCCCGGCGATGACCGGGGCGTTCGGGGGTTCGGCGCGCTCAGCTGTCGCGCTTCTCCTTGATCTTGGCCTTCTTGCCGCGGAGGGCGCGGAGGTAGTAAAGCTTGGCGCGGCGCACATCGCCGCGGGTGACGACCTCGATGTGGTCGATCACCGGGCTGTGCACCGGGAACGTACGCTCCACACCGACCTGGAAGCTGATCTTCCGCACGGTGAAGGTCTCGCGGATGCCATCTCCCGAGCGGCCGATGACGACGCCCTGGAAGATCTGGATGCGCGAGCGGTTGCCCTCGGTGATGTTGACGTGCACCTTGACGGTGTCACCGGGGCCGAAGTCGGGGATGTCGGAGCGCAGCGACGCTGCGTCGACGGAGTCGAGGATCTGCATGAGGGATCACTTCCTGCGGCCGCCACAGGTCGACCGCGTCACGATGACGGGATGGTGTGCCCGAACCGTTCGCGATGTGGAGCGAACGGCGTGCTCCCCTGAGGCAGAGCCGTGCAGGGCACAAACAGCCATTCTGCCATGGATCGCGATGCCGGCAAAAACGCCGCCGGCACCGGTCAGCGCAGTTCGCTGCGCTCCTCGATCACGACGACGTCGGACGGTCGTGGTCGCGCGGACGTCGACCCTTCGCCGAGGTACGCCGACGACGTGGTCCGGAACGACACGAACCCGGCGGGTCGCGCTTCGCGCCACAGCTGCCACAGCTGCGCCCAGAACAGCGCCAGGGCGACGGCGATGGTCAGGCCGAACGCCCCACCCCACCACCAGGTGCCGAAGAACCCGAGCGACACGGTCAGCGCATGGAGCACCGCGAAGCCCACGACATCCAGCCACGACACCGCACGCTCGGCGCGCACCGTGCCACGGGCTCGGACGAGCAAGGTCAGGATGATCTGCCCGATGAAGACCGACGGGATGCCCAGGAGAAGCACCCAGAGAAAGGCCCACCCGCCGGCCTCGAAGACGCCCCAGCCGATGAGCAGCCAGAGCGGCAGGACGAAGGCCGCCGGAAACAGCCACCGGTAGACCGCGCGTCGGAGCACCATATGCCGATGCTACGCCGGTCTCGCAGCCGCGGGCAGGGTGTCCCAGGCCCCGGACGGCCATCTCCCAGCCCGCACTCCGCGAGAATGGAGCGTGACGGAAGGAAATGGATGATCGAGTTGCGCACCCCGGCCGAGGTCGAGGCGATGAGACCCGCGGGCCGGTTCGTGGCGGAGGTCCTGGCGACCCTCCGCGATGACGCGAGGGTGGGCACGAATCTCCTCGCGCTCGATCAGAGGGCCCACGAGATGATCCGTCGGGCCGGGGCGGAGTCCTGCTACATCGACTATCACCCGTCGTTCGGGGCGTCGCCGTTCGGGAAGGTGCTCTGCACCTCGATCAACGACGCCGTCCTTCACGGACTCCCCTTCGATTACGCGCTCCGCGACGGCGACCTGGTGTCGTTGGACTTCGCCGCCGCCGTAGACGGGTGGGTTGCCGACTCCGCGGTCTCCTTCGTCGTCGGCACGCCTCGCGACGAGGATCTCGCACTGATCGACACGACGCAGCGTGCGCTCTCCGCCGCGATCGACGCTGCACAGACCGGTCGCCGCATCGGCGACATCTCCGCCGCGGTCGCCGCGGTGGCCCGTGCGGACGGCTACCTCATCAACACCGATTTCGGTGGGCACGGGGTAGGCCGGACGATGCACGGCGACCCGCACGTGCCCAACGACGGCAAGGCCGGCCGCGGCTACCCGCTTCGCGCCGGCCTCGTCCTGGCTCTCGAACCGTGGTTCCTCGCCTCCACCGACCGGCTGATCACCGATCCCGACGGCTGGACTCTGCGAAGCGCGGACGGTTCACGGGGAGCCCATTCCGAGCACACCGTCGCCATCACCGAAGACGGTCTGATCGTCCTCACCGACCGGAGCTTCCTCGGGGTGGACTGAGCGCACTCAGCGGGTCGTCACCGCGGCGCTGCGCCCCGGAAGGGTGATCCCCGCGCCGTCGACCGACACCGCATCATCCGTGGTCAGCAGCACGCGGGCTGCCTCCCCCCGCGGGAGCGTCACCGCGTCGGTGCCGAAGTTCACGAGGACGTCGACGCCACCGCGATGCAGCACGAACGTGCGCGCCTCCTCATCGGCCTCGGCGGACAGGGCTCCGAAATCGGGGTCGGTGAAGTCGGGAATCTCCCGGCGCAGCCGCGCGAGCCGCCGGTAGAGGTCGAGCGTGCGGCGATGCCGGGGGTCGGCGGCGTCGGACGACGCCTCGGCCCAATCGAGGCGCGAACGCTCGAAAGTGGCGGGATCCTGCGGATCGGGGACGACGGATTCATCCCATCCCATGGCTTCGAATTCCGCCAGTCGCCCGTCGGCCGTCGCCTTGGCGAGCTCCGGCTCGGGATGCGACGTGAAGAACTGCCACGGCGTGCTCGCCGCCCACTCCTCGCCCATGAAGAGCATGGGGGTGAACGGCGCGAGCAGAGTGAGCACCGCGCCGATGCGCAGGCCCCCTTCATCCAGCGACTGAGAGAGCCGGTCGCCGGCCGCCCGGTTCCCGATCTGATCGTGGTCCTGGCTGTAGGTCACCAGGCGCCAGGTCGGAATGCGCGGGTCGATGGGCCGGCCGTGTTCGCGTTCGCGGAACGACGACCACGTCCCATCGTGGAAGAACCCTCGCGTCGCGGCCTTCACCAGAGCGGACAGGGGCGCGAAATCCGCGTAGTACCCGACGGTCTCACCGGTGAGTGCGACGTGGAGGGCATGGTGGTAGTCATCGCTCCACTGCGCGGTGAGGCCATAGCCGCCGGCTTCGCGAGCGGAGATCAGCGTCGCGTCGTTCATGTCGGATTCGGCGATGAGCGTCAGCGGGCGTCCGAGGTGCGCACTCAGAGCGTCGGTCTCCTCGGCGATCTCCTGCAGGATATGGCGGTCGGTGCGGTCCAGCAGGGCGTGGACGGCGTCCAGGCGCAGCCCGTCGACGTGGTAGTCCCGCATCCACATCAGCGCGTTGTCGACGATGAACGACCGCACCGCCGGCTCGTCGAGGTTCACCGACGACCCCCACGTGTTGCGTTCCGCGTCGCGGAGGTAGGGACCGTACTCGGGGAGGTAGTTCCCACTCGGACCGAGGTGGTTGTAGACCACATCCTGGATGACGGCGAGCCCGCGCCCATGGCAGGCGTCGACGAATCGCTGGTACGCGGCAGGACCGCCGTACGCCTCGTGCACCGTGTACCACAGCACTCCGTCGTAGCCCCAGTTCCAGACGCCGTTGAACCCGTTCACCGGGAGGAGCTCCACGTGGGTCACGCCGAGGTCGACGAGGTGGTCGAGGCGTGCGACGGCCGCGTCCAACGTGCCTTCGGGCGTGAAGGTGCCCACATGCAGCTCGTACACGACGCCGCCGGCGAGCTGGCGGCCTGTCCACGCCTGATCGTTCCACTCGTATCCGTCGGCGTCGAACCAGGAGGACGGTTCGTGCACCCCCTCCGGCTGACGACGCGAGCGCGGATCAGGGCGCACGGCGTCGCCGTCATCGAGCACGAAGCCGTACCGGTCACCGTCCGCCAGCGCCACCTCACCGCGCCACCAGCCGTCCGCTGCTGCCTGCATCTCGGAGTCTCCCCCGCCATGCCGCAGTCGGACGCGGGAGGCCCGGGGGGCCCACAGTTCGATCATCAGGGTGTTCCTTCCTCGATCCGGTCGGCGTCGACCAGGAGCGCCACCGGATAGGTCTGCAGAATCTGTGACAGCGGGATCCCGCCGCCGCCGAACCGTCGTCCCGTCAGCACGTCGACCACGTCCCGAGACGGAAGCAGGATGGTCGTCCCGCCCCAGCCGCCCCGGTCGGCGAGTCCGGCGGGCAAACGGGTGACGACCGTCGTCGCCCCGCCGCGATCGAACGCGACGGCGTGATCGGATGCCTCACCGACGACGGTGACAGGGCGATGGGCGGTGAAGAGGTCCGGTCGATCGCGGCGGAGGCGCAGCGCCCGGGAGGTCACCAGCATCTTCGCCCGGGCGGTGGCGTCCACCGGCGGAAGCTCGCCACGGTCGAACGCCGCGTCGAGGTCCTTCAGCATCCGCTGCCGGAGCGCGAAATCCACCGGGCGACGGTTGTCGGGATCGACCAGAGACATCTCCCACAGCTCGGAGCCCTGGTAGACGTCCGGAGAGCCCGGTGCGGTGAGCTGCACCAGCTTCGCGCCGAGGGAATTGCTCCACCCGAACGCGGAGATCTCGGCGACGAACTCCTCGACCAGCGCACGAGCCTGCGTGGACGCAGCGTCCACGAGCGCATGCATCCTCGTCTCGAAGTCCTCGTCGGGGTCCCACCACCCCGTCGCCTCCGCCGCCTCGCGAGCCGCCTTTTCGGCGTACGCGTGAAGACGGTCGGGGGAGGCGGGCCATGCCCCGACGATCGCCTGCCAGAGAAGTGCGTCGAACGGGCCGTGACCCGTGGTGGCCACAGCGCGAAGGCTCTCCAACACCTCTGCCCAGCGCCCGGGGATCTCCGCGAGCACGTTCAGGCGCGCGCGCACGTCCTCGCCGCGCTTGGTGTCGTGGGTCGACAGCGCCGTCATCGCGTGCGGCCAGGCAGCGAGGCGGCGCTGCTGCGCGAGGTGGAACTCCGCCGGCGTCATCGAGAAGACCGCCGGGTCGCCACCCACCTCCGTGAGCGAGCCGAGGCGGGTGAACCGGTAGAAGGCGGTGTCCTCGACGCCCTTCGCCATCACCGGCCCGGTCGTCTGCTGGAAGCGACGCGAGACCTCCAGCGACGGATCCCGGAGGATCTCGCCCAACGCATGGAGGCTGGGTCCGAGGTCGGGGCGACGACGCGTCGCCTCGGCCGTCGCCCGCGCAAGTTGCTCCTCACCCGCCGGAAGATACGACCGGTACACGGGGAAGCAGGCGAGGAGTTCGGCGAAAGCGTCGGAGGCGTGGTCAACCGGCGCGGGCAGGCACCGCACGAGCCGCGCGATCTCCGCCCGCTGGATGGTGTCGCCGATCATCCGCTTGGTGGTGTGGATGAGATCGGACCACCCGCTGCCCGGCACGCCGGTCTCGGCGCGCAGCCGCGCATCGAGGTCGTCGAGGCGGGCCTCGCCTTCGGGGTCGATGAAGAGCCGGTCGATCTCCCCCATGGCGTCGTACCCCGTCGTACCGGCCGTACGCCACCAGGACGGCAGATCCTCCCCGTGCTCGAGGATCTTCTCCACGAGCACGTGCGTCGGCGCTCCGCGCGCTTCACGCGCGGCCTCGGCCAACTGCTCGAGATAGGCGCCGGGATCGAGCAGACCATCCGGGTGGTCCACACGCAGCCCGTCGGCTAGGCCTTCGCGCAACCAGCGGAGGATCTCGGCGTGGGTGGCCTCGAAGATCTCCGGTATCTCCACCCGCACACCGGCGAGGGTGGTGACGGCGAAGAATCGGCGGTAGTTCAGGTCGTCGGCCTCCGTGCGCCAGAACGCCAGACGGTAGTGCTGGCGCGACAGCACCTCGCGGACCACCGCCGGGTCCGAGGTCTCACTCTCGGGCGCGGAACCCTCAGCCAGGGGGAACGCGTGCTCGAAGTACCGCAGGGAGCCGAAGGGGAACAGGGCGGGGTCGTCGGTCTCGGGCGCTACGGTGATCTCGCCTCCCTCGACGACGGTGTCGACATCGCCGCCGAGGATCGGGACCAGAACGCGACCCTCCCCGAAGTCCCAGTCGATGTCGAACGCGCCGGCGTGCACCGAGCCGGTGCCCCGGAGGAGCACATCCCACCACCAGCCGTTCTGGGCGGGCGCCGAGATGCCCATGTGGTTGGGGACGATGTCGACGAGGATGCCGAGGTCGGCGTTCCGAGCCGCGCCCGCGAACCTCGCCAACCCCTCGGGGCCGCCCCGCTCGGGGTCGATCCGCGAGACGTCGACCACGTCGTATCCGTGGTCCGACCCCGAGGTGGCAGCGAGAAGCGGCGAGAGGTAGGCCCACGACACCCCGAGGTCGCGCAGGTAGCCGACCACGCCCGCGGCATCATCGAGGTCGAAGGAACGCCGGATCTGGAGCCGATAGGTCGACGCGGGATGCCGGCGGTCCGGCGCCGAAGCGGAAACCTCGGCCGAGGTCACCGCCTGGCCTCGGCCTTCGGCGGGGTCTGCGCAACCTCGGAGTCGGCCAGCAGCACCAGCGACGCCGCCACCGAGTGGTCGACCTCCGGCTCGGGGACCTCGTGCTCGCACAGCACCATCAGGGACTTCGCCGCCAGCGGCACGGACTCGCCGGGTACGAGAGCCGCGGAGTCAGCGCGTTGCCCCGCCGTGTCCACCACCGTGTCCCACTTCGGACTGAACTCCACAGCGGGGAGGTGGAAGTCCACCTCTTCATCGCCGGCGTTGAACAGGATGATGAAGTGCTTGTCCGAGATCGGCTCGCCGCGGTGGTCGCGCTCACGGATGCCGTTGCCGTTGAGGAAGACGCCGATCGCACGACCGAAGCCAGAATCCCAGTCCTCCGGCTGCATCTCCGAGCCGTCGGGCCGCAGCCACACGATGTCGGGGATCCGGGCGCCCTCCTCGCGACGCACCGGGCGGCCGTTGAAAAAGCGGCTGCGGCGGAAGGTCGGGTGATCGCGCCGCAGGCGCGCGAGTGCCGCGGTGAATTCCAGCAGGGGCTGATCCACCGCATCCCAGTGCATCCAGGTCAGCTCGTTGTCCTGCGCGTACCCGTTGTTGTTCCCCTGCTGCGTCCGTCCCAGCTCGTCGCCGTGCAGCAGCATGGGCACGCCCTGGCTGAGCATCAGCGTGGCGATGAAGTTGCGCTGCTGGCGGGCGCGCAACGTCAGGACCTCCGGGTCGTCGGTGGGCCCTTCGACGCCGTGGTTGTACGAGCGATTGTGCGATTCGCCGTCGTTGTTGTCCTCGCCGTTGGCGTCGTTGTGTTTGTCGTTGTACGAGACGAGATCGCGCAGCGTGAACCCGTCGTGGGCGGTGACGAAGTTGATCGAGGCGACAGGGCGGCGACCCGAGTGCTCGTAGAGATCGGCCGACCCGGTCAGACGGGAGGCGAATTCCCCGAGGGCCTGCGGCTCGCCACGCCAGAAGTCGCGGACCGTGTCGCGGTACTTGCCGTTCCACTCCGTCCACTGCGGCGGGAAGTTGCCCACCTGATACCCACCCGGGCCGACATCCCACGGCTCGGCGATGAGCTTGACCTGCGAGACCACCGGATCCTGCTGCACGAGCTCGAAGAAGGTCGCCAGGCGATCGACGTCGTAGAACTCCCTCGCGAGGGTCGAGGCCAGGTCGAACCGGAAGCCGTCGACGTGCATGTCGATGACCCAGTAGCGCAGAGAGTCCATGATCAGCTGCAGCGCGTGCGGGTTGCCCACGTTCAAGCTGTTGCCGGTCCCGGTGTAGTCGGTGTAGTAGCGCTTGTCGTCCTGCTCGAGACGGTAGTAGGCCTCGTTGTCGATGCCGCGCATCGACAGCGTCGGTCCCATGTGATTGCCCTCGGCGGTGTGGTTGTAGACCACGTCGAGGATGACCTCGATGCCGGCGGTGTGGAGGGCCTTGACCATGCCCTTGAACTCCTGCACCTGCTGACCGCGCTGGCCCGTGGAGGCGTAGGTGTTCTGCGGGGCCAGGAAGGCGATGGTGTTGTAGCCCCAGTAGTTGGCCAGGCCCTTCTCCTGGAGGGTCGAGTCGTTCACGAACTGGTGCACCGGCATGAGCTCGATCGCCGTGACGCCGAGCTTGACCAGGTGGTCGATGACCGCCGGGTGGGCGATGCCGCTGTAGGTGCCGCGCAGTTCCTCCGGAATCAGCTCGTTGAGCTTGGTCAGGCCCTTGACGTGAGCCTCGTAGATGAGGGTCTCGGCGTACGGGGTCTTGGGCTGTCGGTCGCCGGTCCAGTCGAAGAACGGGTTGACCACCACCCCCTTCATCATCGCGTCGGCCGAGTCCTCGTCGTTGAACGAGTCGGGGTCGCCGAAGGTGTAGGAGAACACCGACTGACCCCACGTGATCTCGCCGTCGACAGCCTTGGCGTAGGGATCGAGCAGAAGCTTGCTCGGGTTGAACCGCTGACCGTTCGCGGGGTCGTAGGGCCCGTGCACGCGGTAGCCGTATCGCTGCCCGGGTCCGACGTTGGGGAGGTAGACGTGCCACACAAACGCGTCCACGTCGCGCAGTTCCACCCGCGTCTCGGCGCCGCCGTCGTCGAAGAGGCAGAGTTCGACACGTTCCGCTCCTTCACTGAAGACGGCGAAATTGGTGCCGTTCCCGTCGAAGGTGGCCCCGAGGGGGTACGCCGACCCCGGCCAAGCCTGCAGCGTCATCCGTGTCCTTTCACGGTCGCGCGCACGCCGCACGACCAGTTACGAAGGTCCTGAGCATATCGAGGACGGATGACACGCCGGTGCCCCTTGACGCCGAGACACCGGGAGGGGGTCTGCCGCGGCATCCGATCCGGATCAGTCCAGCAGGTCGGGTCGGTGGGCGCGCGTGCGGGCGAGGCTCTGCTCGTGGCGCCACCGCGCGATCGCGCCGTGATTGCCGCTCAGGAGCACCGGGGGAACCTCCCGCCCGCGCCACGAGGCGGGTTTGGTGTAACTCGGGTACTCCAGGAGGCCTGCTTCGTGCGATTCTTCGACAAGGCTCTCGGGGTTGCCGACCACACCCGGGACCAGGCGCGAGACGGCCTCGACGATCGCCATGGCCGCGACCTCGCCGCCGTTGAGGACGTAGTCGCCGAGACTGATCAACCGCACCCGATGGCTCGAGGAGTAGTGATCGATGACGCGCTGATCGATGCCCTCGTACCGTCCGCAGGCGAAGACGATGTGGGCCTCCTCGGCGAGGGCGCGCGCACCGGGCTGAGCGAAGCGCTCCCCTGCCGGCGACGGAACGATGAGCAGGGCGTCGGGGGTGAGTACCTCGTCGAGTGCCTCACCCCACGGTTCGGGCTTCATCACCATGCCCGCTCCCCCGCCGTAGGGGGTGTCGTCGACGGTGCGATGGCGGTCGTGCGTCCACGAGCGCAGGTCGTGGACGCGGATGTCGAGGAGGCCCCGATCACGGGCCTTGCCGATCAGCGAGACGTCGAGGACGTCGAAGAACGCCGGGAAGATCGTGATGATGTCGACGCGCATGTCAGGGGGCGTCCGGCGGGCCGTCCTCGGCTCCGCCGTCGGGCGCTTCCGCATCCTCCGGGTCACCGGGCAGATCTTCGAACAGCCCGGGAGGCGGGGTCACGGTGACGCGGCCCGCCGCGATGTCGACCTCGGGGACGATCGCCGAGACGAACGGGACGAGCAGTTCTCGGTCGCCGTCGCCGGTGGGTCGCACGATCAGAAGGTCTTGCGCGGGAAGGTGGTCGACCCGGATCACCCGCCCGACGACGTGTCCATCGCGGACCACGTCGAGACCGACGAGCTGGTGGTCGTACCATGCGTCGGGTTCGGTCGACGAAGCGGTCGCGTCCTCATCGATCCAGAGGATGGCGCGGACGAGTCCTTCCGCCGTGGTGCGGTCGTCCACGCCCTCGAAGAACGCGACGGGGTGGGAGTTCATCCACCGGAACTCGCGGACGGTGAGGGGCTTTCCGTGCCACGGGGAGGTCTCGGGAACCTGCAGCGTGAAGGTCGCACCCGGGACGAACCGCCCGTCCGGGTCGTCGGTGTACAGCTCGATCTTCAGCGCACCCTTGAGCCCATGGGCCTTGACCAGGCGGCCGACGCGGAGCTGCGTCCGTTCACCCGCACGCGTGCGCGGAGCGGATGCGGCGGAGCCGTCGGTGGGCACGTCAGTCGTCCGCGACGTCGACGCGCACACGGCGTCCGTCTGCAAGAGCGGCGATGAGGGTGCGAAGGGCCTTGGCCGTGCGGCCACCGCGCCCGATCACCCGTCCGCGATCCTCGGGGTGCACGTGCACCTCGAGCAGGTCGCCGCGAGGCGACGTGGACGACTGGATGCGGACGTCGTCAGGGTGATCGACGATCCCCTTGACGATGTGTTCGAGCGCGGCGGCGAGCACGGCGATGAGGTGCTTACTCGGCGGCGGCGTCGGCGGGAGCCTCGGCCTCGGCGGCGGGAGCCTCGGCGGACTCCGCAGCCTTCTTCTCGGCCTTGGGCTTCACGACGGAGGACTTCGACGAGTCCAGCTCGAAAGCCGGCTTGTCCTCACGCGTCTTCACCGTCGAGGTCGCGTCCTTGTCGCCCTTGAAGGTGCCCCAGTCGCCGGTCAGCTTGAGGATCGCGCGCACCTGCTCGGTCGGCTGGGCGCCGACACCGAGCCAGTACTGTGCCCGCTCGGAGTCGACCTCGATGAACGAGGGCTCCTCGGTGGGGTGGTACTTGCCGATCTCTTCGATGACACGACCGTCGCGCTTGGTGCGCGAGTCGGCGACGACGATGCGGTAGTAGGGCGCGCGGATCTTTCCCAGGCGCTTCAGACGGATCTTGACAGCCACGATTCTCCTGAATGTGTGGAAGGGATGAACTGGTCGACCGGGAGGTGGGGTGCAACACCCGGTGGAAGCTCTATGGAGGACGGCGGGCTGGATAGAGGGTCGAGTCCGGCGTCCGACCCTCTATTCTGCCAGACGACACGAACAGTCGCGAACCGTCGAGCCGTCGTGTCGGCGTGCCACACTGGGCGCATGACGGAGCCCTTCGCCCGGTCGGCCCGGTCCACCGTGGGGATCGAATGGGAGCTGATGCTCGCCGACGGCGAGACGGGCGACCTCGTGCCCCGGGCGCCCGAGGTTCTCGATGCGCTGGGCGAGGACGCAGCGCTCGAGCGTTACACCATCACCCAAGAGCTTCTGACGAACACGATCGAACTCACCAGCGGGATCGGCGACACCGTCGCCGCCGCCGTCGATGACATCGGCGATGCGATCGCGGCGGTGCGGACGGCCACCGACCCCCGGGGCATCGAGCTGCTGTGCGCGGGCAGTCACCCGTTCGCGCAGTGGTACAACCAGGAGGTCACCGACAAGACCCGCTACCACAGCCTCATCGAGCGCACCCAGTGGTGGGGCCGGAACATGATGATCTGGGGCATCCACGTGCATGTCGGCGTGGAGGACGTGGCCAAGGTCTTCCCGATCATCAATGCGCTGACCGTGTACCTTCCGCACCTGCAGGCACTTTCCGCCTCCTCCCCCTTCTGGGCCGGGGAGCGCACAGGGTACGCCTCGAACCGGGCGCTGGTCTTCCAGCAGCTGCCGACGGCGGGGCTGCCGTGGCCGCTTCCCGACTGGGCGGCGTTCGAGCACTACCTGGACGACATGATCTCCACGGGGGTGATGGAGGATGCCACCGAGGTGCGCTGGGACATCCGACCCGCGCCCCGCTGGGGGACCATCGAGGTGCGGGCCTGCGACGGCATGTCGACGCTTCCCGAGCTCGCCGCGGTGGCCGCATTCGTGCAGGTCATGGTCGAGCACTTCTCGCGCGTTCTCGACGCGGGCGGAGAACTCACCGGCATCCAGCCGTGGTTCGTGCGGGAGAACAAATGGCGCGCCGCGCGCTATGGACTGGACGCGCGGGTCATCGTCGACCGCGAGGGCACCCAGGTGCCCGTGCGCGATCATCTGGCGGCCACGCTCGACGAGGTGGCCGAGATCGCCGTCGAACTCAAGTGCGCGCGGGAATTCGCGGGGCTCGAGCGCATCCTCGCCGGCGGTGCCAGCTACGCCCGTCAGCTGCTGGTCGCCGAGGCCGCCGGCGGCGATCTGCGGGAGGTCGTGCATCACCTCATCCGGGAGTTCCGCGCCGGTCCGACGCTGCGCGAGCACCTGGCCTCACTGAGCGTCGGCGGTTGAACGGTCGTCGGCTCACGCCGGACGGTGGCGCCCCTGTGCCACGGCGGTCACGATGGCATCGAGGACCGTCGGCCAGGCGAAGAGGATCTGCGCGTAGTCGAACCGCAGGACGGTGTAGCCGCGGAGGACCAGACGTGCGTCACCCGCGATGTCACGTCGTCGCTGCACCGGGTCGAGGTGGTGCTTCCCGTCGATCTGGACCACCAGACGCTCACCGATGAGGAGGTCGACGGGACGTCCGTCCAGAACCGCCTGCTGCGTCATGCGCAGCCCGAGGGGGCGCAGCCGGTGCACGACGAACGTCTCCAGCCCGGAGTCGGACAGGATCACCGCGGCGTCGACCAGTGCACGGGCTGACGCTGATCGCCATGTCACCGCGCGCAGCACCTCGACGGTCGTCAGTCCGCGGTTCAGGGCGGACTCCCACACGCTCAGCGCCTCCGCGCGCGGCTGACAGCCCGCGACGTGGAACAGCATGTTGACGAGCGACTCCACGACCGTCCGGGAAGATTCCGGAGCCGGTCCGATCGACCAGTGCAGGATCAGCCCGCTGCTCTCGAGGCGCGACGCGTTCGGTGGCACCGCCACGTGGGCGCCGGGTGCGTCCGGCACCCAGAGCCCGGCGCGTCGGGCGGCACTGATACACGCCACTCTCCCGCCCACGCGGACGGCCGCCAGCTCCTCCGCCTCCGCCTTCCGCGTGTACAGCCAGACTCGTCGGAGTCGTCGGACGAGGTCTCGCGCGCCGGCACCATCCACGGCCCGACGCCCGAAACCGGCCTCGCGCACGTCCGTGGCGTGAGCAAGTCCACCGCGGTCGTCGATCCACCGTTCGAGTCGCCGTGCGTGATCCACGTCGTCAGCGTGCCGCGCACGCACCGCCTCCCGCGGCCCGGGGGCGGATCTGTGGACGAGTCGGCTCGACGAGCCGGTGTGCAGGAGAGGTGGCAGCCGTCCGTGGGCTCGCAGCCGGCGTGCGCCGTTTCGTGCGTACGTCAGAACAGGAAGGTCGCGCGAGATCAGGCGGAATCACCGCGGATCATCCTGATCCGACGCTCATCTCCTGTTCTCGTGCCCGGGCCAGGGGGTGAGGGCGAGGGTGAGGGGTGAGGGGTGAGGGGTGAGGGGACGGGGTCAGCCCCGGCCGAGGAGCTTCTGGAGTTCGGCGAGATCCTCGGCGCTCGGCGTGCCGCCCGCTCCTCCGGCGCCGGCCCCGCCGCCCAGGCCGAACCCGGTCCCCGTGGGCGAGGCGGGTGCCGACGCGGCGATCCCCGCGTTCTCGGCCGCCCGCTTCGCGGGGTTCCCCGACCGCGACCCCTTCTGCTTCTGCTGCTTGCCGCGTTTGGCCGACGCGCCGGGGCGCCCCGCGCCCGGCACCGGGCCCATGCCCGGGATGTTGGGCACACCGCCGCGGGCGACGGTCTTCATCATCTTCGCGGCCTGCTCGAAGCGCTGGACGAGCTGGTTGACGTCGGTGACCGTCATCCCCGACCCTCGGGCGATGCGCAGACGCCGGGAACCGTTGAGGACCTTCGGATTGCGCCGCTCCCCCGGTGTCATGGAACGGATGATCGCCTCGGTGCGATCGATCTCACGCTCGTCGAAGTCGTCGAGCTGCTGCTTCATTCCCCCCATGCCCGGGAGCATCCCGAGCATCTTCTTCATCGAGCCCATCTTCTTGAGCTGCTGCATCTGCTCCAGGAAGTCCTCGAGGGTGAACTGCTCGGTCGCGATCTTCTCCGCGACCTTGCGCGCCTCCTCTTCGTCGAACGCCTGCTGCGCCTGCTCGATGAGGGTGAGGATGTCACCGAGATCGAGGATCCGCGAGGCCATCCGGTCGGGGTGGAACGCTTCGACGTCGTCGAGTCCTTCTCCGGTCGAGGCGAAGATGATGGGCCGGCCGGTGACGGATGCGACGGACAGGGCCGCGCCGCCTCGCGCGTCGCCATCGAGCTTGGACAGGACGACACCGGTGAAGTCCACGCCGTCCTGGAAGGCCTTGGCGGTGTTGACCGCATCCTGTCCGATCATCGCGTCGATGACGAAGAGGACCTCGTCGGGGTCGGTGGCCCGGCGGATGTTCGCCGCCTGCTTCATGAGCTCCGCATCCACACCGAGGCGGCCCGCGGTGTCGATGATCACCACGTCGTGCTGCTGGCGCCGCGCGACCTCGACCCCGTCGGTCGCGACCCGCACGGGGTCGCCCACGCCGTTGCCGGGCTCGGGGGCGTACACCGCGGCGCCGGCCTGGCGTCCGACGACCTGCAGCTGGTTCACGGCGTTCGGTCGCTGCAGGTCGGCGGCGACGAGAAGCGGCGTGTGCCCGTCCTTCTCGAGCATCCTGGCCAGCTTGCCGGCGAAGGTCGTCTTCCCCGATCCCTGCAGGCCCGCAAGCATGATGACCGTGGGCGGGTTCTTGGCGAACTGCAGCCGACGCTGCTGGCCGCCGAGGATGCCGATGAGCTCCTCATTGACGATCTGCACCACCTGCTGGGCGGGGTTCAGCGCGCGATTGACCTCGTCGCCCAGGGCGCGTTCGCGGATCTTCGCGGTGAACTCCTTGACCACCGGGAGCGCGACGTCGGCGTCCAGAAGCGCCCGGCGGATCTCCCGCACCGTCCCATCGACATCAGCGGGGGTGAGCTTGCCCTTCGTGCGCAGATTGCGGAAGGTCTCAGTGAGCCGGTCGGAGAGCGTGCCGAAGGTAGCCATGGTCCGGCAATTCTACGCCGTGGGTCGGCGGCGCCCTCGCGCGCGGGAGTCGCCGGTGACCTCACTCGGGGCCGAGCTCCTGGAACACCGTGAGCTGCACGCCGTCGGGGCCCCGGAGCCGTGCGTTGCGGGAGCGCCACGGGGTCTCGGTGGGCGGGGCCTCCAGACGGGCGCCGGCGTGCACGAGCGCCTGCGTCTCCGCTTCGACATCGCCGACTTCGAGTGCCACGCGCATCCCGTCGCTCTCCACGCCGTCGGTTTCGACCGCATCGATGAGGCGCACCTGCGCCGTATTCGCCAGCTCCAGCGTCGCCCGGCCAGCGTCGAGGATCGCCACGCGTGCGCCGTCCGGGCCTTCGAACGCCTCAGCCTCGGGCATCCCGAGCACGTCACGGTAGAACGACAGCGCCCCGTCGAGATCGGCCGAGCGGACGACCAACCGGAGTTGACGCACACCCCCCTGCGCCGGCAGCAGGGGCGCGACGACCCCGACGGCGTCATCGAGGGTCCGCGAGAGCGAGGTGCGCCCCGGACCCGCGGCCGCCCATGCGCGCACCGCGGCGAGCACCGCTCCCCCGACAGCGGCTCCGACGACGTCTGCCGCGAGCGGGTCGGCCCCGGACTGCAGCGCAGCGGATACCGATCGGCCGATGCGCGCCGCACGAACGGCCGACTCGCGATCCAACTCGTCCTCGAGTCCCATCGCTCTCGCGTTGGCCATCGCGAGCGCCAGGGTGTCGGGGGCGAATCCCGCCGCGAACGCGCGCAAGGCCGTCCGCACATGCGGCGCGCCCGACTCCCCCGCATCGAGACGGGTGCGAAGGGCGTCCACCCGCGCGTCGAAACTCGACCAGAGGATGTCCGATTTGGACGTGAAGTAGTTGAAGAAGCTCGACCGCGAGACACCGGCACGCAAGGCGATGTCGACGATGGATGTCGCCTCGTAGCCGCGCTCGAAGAACAGCTCGCACGCGGCCTCGGCGATGGTCGCAGGAGACGAGAGCTTCGGACGCCCGGCGCGCGGCTCAGTCATGACTTCACCCTAGAACGCGCGGGCACGCTGCATAGGAAGCGTATTGTTGGACGCGGTCCAACAAGAAAGGCGCCTCCGTGCTCGAAACGATGACCGTGGGGCTCGACCCCGACTTCGTCCCCTACGCCGACGCGTGGCACCTGCAGCGGCGTATCCACGCGGAGGTGGTGCGCGCAGAGCGGGCGGACACCCTGCTGCTGCTCGAGCACGAGCCGGTCTTCACCGCCGGCAGGCGCACCGAACCGCAGGAGCGCCCCACCGACGGCACCCCTGTCATCGACGTCGACCGCGGCGGCAAGATCACGTGGCACGGCCCCGGTCAACTCGTCGGGTATCCCATCGTCCGCCTCCCGGAGCCCGTCGATGTCGTGGCCCACGTCCGGCGCCTCGAGCGCCTCCTCATCACGGCCCTCGCTCGCCTCGGCGTCGAAGGATTTCAGGTGGACGGTCGAAGCGGGGTGTGGGTCAGGCGGCCCCTCTCGACCGACAAGGTGGCCGCCATCGGCGTCCGCGTCGAGCGCGGGGTCACCATGCACGGGTTCGCGATCAACTGCGACAACTCCCTCGCACCCTTCCGTCAGATCATCCCCTGCGGCATCGCCGACGCCGGAGTGACGACCATCAGCGAGGTCACCGGGGTGGAGACGTCGCCCCGCGACATCCTTCCGACCGTCACCGAGGTCTTCCTCGCCGCCGAGCAGGCGGTGGCGGCATGAGCGCGGCGGCACCCGACGGCCGGCGCCTCCTGCGACTGGAGGTGCGCAACGCCCAGACGCCGATCGAGCGGAAGCCCGAGTGGATCCGCACGAAGGCGAAGATGGGTCCGGAGTACACCGCCCTGCAGGGGCTGGTGAAGGACGAGGGCCTGCACACCGTGTGCCAGGAGGCGGGCTGCCCGAACATCTACGAGTGCTGGGAGGATCGCGAGGCCACCTTCCTCATCGGTGGCTCGCAGTGCACCCGTCGGTGCGACTTCTGTCAGATCGACACGGGGAAGCCAGCCGATTACGACACCGACGAGCCCCGGCGCGTCGCGGAGAGCGTGCAGCGGATGCAGCTGCGCTACGCCACGGTGACCGGGGTCGCCCGTGACGACCTTCCGGACGGCGGTGCCTGGCTCCACGCCGAGACCGTGCGCCGCATCCATGCCGACAATCCCGGAACGGGCGTCGAGATCCTCGCCACGGACTTCAACGGTGTACCGAGTCTGCTGGAGGAGGTGTTCGACTCCCGCCCGGAGGTCTTCGCACACAACGTCGAGACGGTCCCCCGGATCTTCAAGCGGATCCGTCCGGCGTTCCGCTACGAACGTTCCCTCGGCGTTCTGACGATGGCGCGCGAGTCGGGGCTGATCACGAAGTCGAACCTCATCCTCGGAATGGGTGAGACGCCCGGCGAAGTCCTGGAGGCGCTGCAGGATCTGCACGATGCCGGCACCGACATCATCACGATCACGCAGTATCTCCGTCCCTCGCCCCGACACCTTCCGGTGGACCGCTGGGTCAAGCCCGACGAGTTCGTCGAGTTCAAGCAGGCTGCGGAGGAGATCGGCTTCCTCGGTGTGCTGGCGGGACCCCTCGTGCGCTCGTCGTATCGGGCGGGTCGCCTGTGGGCGCAGTCGATGATCTCCAAAGGCCGCGAGATACCTGCCGTTCTCGCCCACCTCGCGCGCGATATCGCCTCGGAGGGGGTGTCCTTCGCGCAAGCGGTGTGAGCCCGCCTCAACGCGGCCAGATGTAGGGGAGATCGTCGGGGATATCGCCGAAGAAGGGCCGGTAGTGTTCGGGGTCCTTCCGCATCAGGTTGGATCGGTGCGCGAGGTGGAACGCCTCATCGCCGAGCCAGGGCGGCATCGGGATCGCGTCCTGGGGCAGGCCTTCGACCTCGGGCGCGAAGGCGAGGACGAGCGGCCGCACGGTGTCTGATCCGCCGCCCGCGATCCACGTATCCGTGATGATCAGCCCGTACGCGACCAGGGCGGGGAGGTGGTCGCGCCACATCCGTGCCGCCGGGTGGTTCCGCCACCCGTAATCGGGAATCGTGACGGCGCGGAGCAGCTGCAGGGTCTCCACCCGCTGCTTCCCCAGCCGCCGGCGATCGAGGACCCGGGCCGATTCGACGAACCCCGGGTAAGAAAGGAAGGTCTGCACGAGGCCAGCGTGACGGCGACGTCAGTCGGCGCTGGTGACCGAGAGCACGTCGCCCGCGGAATCCAGGTTCACCAGCAGCACGTCGTCGGTGGCGTCGGGATCCAGCGCGTACTCCAGGACGGCGAACGGGTCGGAGCCGCCGTGTTCGTCCGCGAGGATCGTCATGCTCATCAGCTGCAGAGACCGAATCACGTCGATCCGGATATCCCCGGAGACGTCGACCAGCAGATTCCCGATGTCCTCCCCGAGTGTCTCCTGCTGCTGGAGGATGTACTCCGTCACTTCGCTGGTGCGGTCATCGAGCTCGGAGACCATGCCGTTGCGCGCCGTCCGGTCGATCGCCTCGAGGGAGGACACCAGGCTCGCGGCGATGTCGAGGGCCGCCTGGGACACATCGTCCTGATCCGGCGCCGTCAGATCCACCGTGACGGACTGGTCCCCGAGTTCGACGTTCTCCGACCAGAAGATCGAACCGTCCGGACCCGACTCGAGGAGTCCGAAGAAATCGTGCTCGATCGCCATACGCCCATGAAACCAGCCTCCCGGCCGGTGCGATAGACCCGGACCGCGCGTCGGCCGGATCGGGTCCGGAACCCGCTCAGTCCACGAGGGCGGCGGCGAAAACGTGGGGGGTGAATCCGGTGAGATCACCGATTCCCTCGCCCTGACCGAGGAGCTTCACCGGGATGCCGGTGCGTTCCTGCACCGCGAGCACGAATCCGCCCTTGGCCGAGCCGTCGAGTTTGGTGAGCACGAGTCCGGTCACTCCCGCGTGCTGGAGGAACGCCTCGGCCTGCATGAGGCCGTTCTGTCCCGTCGTCGCATCCAGAACGAGCAGCACCTCGCTGATCGGCGCCTGCTTCTCGATGACACGGCGGATCTTGCCCAGCTCGTCCATGAGGCCGCCCTTGGTGTGCAGCCTTCCGGCGGTGTCCACCAGCACGATCTCGGTTCCGGTGCGTTTGGCGTAGTCGATCGTCTGAAATGCCACGGAGGCGGGGTCCTGCCCCTCCTGCTGCGGCCGGACGATCGCCGCGCCGCCGCGCTCGGCCCAGGTCGCGAGCTGGTCGACCGCGGCTGCGCGGAAGGTGTCGGCCGCGCCGACGACCACGGAGCGCCCGTAGCGCTGCAGGAACTTCGCGAACTTTCCGATCGTGGTGGTCTTCCCGACGCCGTTGACCCCCACGACCAGGACGACCGCGGGACGCTCGGTCAATCGCAGGGTCGTGTCGAAGCGCGCGAAGTGCTCCTCGAGGGTCTCTTTGAGCATCCGCTGCAGATCACGCGGGTCGGTCGTGCGGTATCGATCGACCTTCTCCCGGAGCTCGTCGACGATGCGCTCGGTGATGTCGGGGCCGAAGTCCGCGGTGAGCAGTGCCGTCTCGAGGTCGTCCCACGTCTGCTCGTCGATCGTGGGCTTGACGAACATGCCGCGCAACGCGCGACCCAACGACCAGGAGCTCTCCGCCATGAGTCCAGCCTACGGGCGCGGGCGTGCCGGCCTCCGCTCAGCTCGCCGCCCGCTCGCCGTCGATGGCCCGACCCAGTCGCTGCCCGACGACGGCCGACACACCGTCCTGCCGCATCGAGACGCCGTACAGGGCGTCGGCGATCTCCATCGTCCGCTTCTGGTGCGTGATGACGATGAGCTGGCTGCTCTCGCGCAGCTGCTCGAACACACCGAGAAGCCGCCCCAGGTTGGCGTCGTCGAGGGCCGCCTCCACCTCGTCGAGGATGTAGAACGGACTCGGGCGCGCTTTGAAGATCGCCACCAGGAGCGCCACCGCCGCCAACGAGCGTTCACCACCGGAGAGCAGAGAGAGGCGTTCGATCTTCTTTCCGACCGGTCGCACCGTCACCTCGATACCGGTCGTGAGGGCGTCGTCGGGCTTGGTCAACTCGATGCTCCCCGAGCCGCCGGGGAAGAGAACGGGGAAGACCTCGTCGAACGCGCGCTGGGTGTCGGCGAACGCGTCGAGGAAGATCGTCCGCATCCGGTCGTCGAGCTCCTCGATGATCGTCAGCAGATCCTTGCGGGTCCGGCTCAGGTCATCGAGCTGCTCGGTCAGGAAGGCATGCCGTTGCTCGAGTGCCGAAAACTCCTCCAGCGCGAGCGGGTTCACCCGGCCGAGCTGCGCCAGCGTCCGCTCGGCGTCGGCGAGCCTTCGCTCCTGAACGGCGCGATCGAAGGGCGTGCCCTCCCCGTCCGGGTCGTTCGGGTCTGGAATCGGCTGGTCAGGGCCATATTCCGAGATCAGAATATCCTCCTCGAGTCCCAGCTCCGACACGGCGCGATCGCGGAGGGAGCCGGCCTGCAACCGACGTTCGTGGATGCGCAGCTCGAGGCCGTGCACGTCCTCGGTTACCGCAGACAGCCGTTCCCGCACTCGCGCGTCCTCCCGGCGCAGATCGCCGAGCTCTGCGGTGACCGCAGTACGCGCGGTCTCGGCGGCGGCGAGCTCGTCGCGGGCCTCCGCGAGGGATCGGGCGACGGCGTCGAGGACCGGGGGAATCCTCCCCGCCACGTCCGCCGCGGCGTCGCGCTGGCGCTTGCGCATGACGGCCCGCCGCGCCGCTTCCGCCGCCGCCGCCTGCTCCCGCTCACGCTGTTTCTCGAGCTGCACGACCCGCGACTCCTGAGCGCGGATCCGCTCTCGGAGGGTCTCCACATCCAGTCGCGCGCGCATCTCGGTCTCGCGCGCGGCGTCGAGCGCGGCGAGCAGGCCCTCGCGCGCCGATGCATCGAGGATGGGACGCGGGGATTCCAGGGCCGCCGTCAGCTGCTCATCGGCGACGCGCGACGCATCGGACGCCTCATCGACGCCGGCTCGGGCCTGAGCCAGCGCCGACGCCAGGCGCTCGCACTCCGCCGACGCCGCCTCGAAGCGCACGGTCGCCCGGTTGACCTCCTCGGCTCGCGCCGACACCGCCGCGTCGTGGGCACGCATCGCCTCCAGCGCCGATCGCACGCGACGCCGCTTGTCGTCGAGGTCGGCCGCGGCGCCCGCTCGCGCCTCGCGGAGGGAGTCGACGATCACCATGAGCTCGTCCCGCCGGGCCGCGGCATCGTCCCGCTCGGCCACGAGTTCCAAGCGAGAACGGGAAGCGCCCGATCCCGCGCGCAGCCGATTCACGCGACAGACCTCGCCGGCCCGCGTGACGATCGTCGCGTGCGCGAGCGCCGAGTCCGCCAGAAGCCGTTCCGCCTCGTCGAGATCAGCGGCGATGACCACCCCCGACAGGAGCGCCCGAACGCCGTCAGGCGCCGTCACCACCGCCGCGGCGGTCAGGGCCGTTCCGGCATCCGGCGCGGCCTCGGCGCCCCAGGGCGGATCGGCCACCACGATGTCCACGGCGCCGGCGTCGTCGGCGCGAACCGTCGATGCCAGACCGAACCCGGCCGGCAGATCGTCGACGAGCACCGCTTCGGCGAGCGGCCCGAGCGCGGCGGCGACGGCGGCCTCGTACCCGGCCTCCACACGGACGAAGTCACCCACCAGGCCCCGGATTCCCGCACCGCCGCGGGCGACGATGTCGGCGGCAGTGGACCGGATGTCGAGGGCACGGTCGATCGCCGCCGTCTGGGCTGTCAGCGCATCGAGTTCGCGTTCTGCCGAATGCAGGCGCTCGCGCAGGCCCGCCAGCTCCTCGTCTGCGGCGCCCGCCTCTCGCTGGGCCCGCTCGTACTCCGCGGCGTGGTCGGGGATCGGCTCATCGTCTGCCGGATGCACGGAGGCCAGCGCCTGCTCGGCCTCGTCACGTCTGCTGAGGGCCGCCTGCCACGCGCGTTCTTGCCGATCGACGGCCGTGCGGACTGCCGCCAGGGTCGACGCTGCCGTCTCCGCGGCGCCGCGGAGAGCCGTGATCCGCATGTCGTGCTGCGAGACCAGGGCGCTCTGCTCCGCGATGTCGACGTCGAGGGCGTCGAGCTCGGCACGAGCGCGGGTCGCCTCCCGCGTCGCTGCGGCGGCGTCATCCTGCGCCCCGGCCAAACCGGCCGCGATCACATCGATCTCCTCGCGTGCGTGCGCGATCGTATCGGGAGTGACGGTCACGCCGCGACGGTCATCGTCGTGTTCGGCCGAATCGGCGAGAAGCGACATGCGCTGTCCGGCGAGGGCGTAGAGGGATCGGAGCCTCTCCTGCACGCGCTCCAGCCCGTGCACCACGCGACGGGCCTCATCGACCGCTTCGGAGCGCTGGTCGCTCTCGAGTCGCTCGATGCGCGTGCGGACACTCTGAGCCTGATCCTGGAGCACCATGCGCTCGGCCAGGCGTTCCTTCTCGGTGCGGG
Source organism: Microbacterium sp. AK009 (assembly GCF_013410955.1). Classification (GTDB taxonomy): domain Bacteria; phylum Actinomycetota; class Actinomycetes; order Actinomycetales; family Microbacteriaceae; genus Microbacterium. The sequence goes on from NZ_JACCCG010000004.1 coordinate 189,155, forward strand.
CATGCCCGGACAACTCCTGCCGAAGGCGCAGCAGCTCATCAGCCAGCAGGCGAGCTCTCGCATCACGCACCACCGCGGCGATGGTGGCGGCCTCGCGCGCCACCTCGGCCTGGCGCCCGAGCGGCTTCAGCTGGCGACGCAACTCTCCGGCGAGGTCGCTCAGGCGGGTGAGGTTGGCCTCCATCGCCTCGAGCTTGCGAAGGGTCTTCTCCTTCCGGCGGCGATGCTTCAAGATACCCGCCGCCTCTTCGATGAAGCCCCGCCGGTCCTCGGGCGTGGCCTGCAGCACGGTGTCCAGGCGCCCCTGCCCGATGATCACGTGCATCTCGCGGCCGAGACCGGAGTCGCTGAGGAGCTCCTGCACGTCCAGCAGCCGACAGGTCTCGCCGTTGATGGCGTATTCGCTGGCCCCGTTCCGGAACAGCGTGCGGCTGATCGAGACCTCGGTGTAGTCGATGGGCAGAGCGCCGTCGCTGTTGTCGATGGTCAGGCGCACTTCCGCGCGCCCGAGCGGGCCGCGCGTCGTCGTCCCCGCGAAGATGACGTCTTCCATCTTTCCGCCCCGGAGGGTCTTCGCGCCCTGCTCCCCCATGACCCACGCCAGAGCGTCGACGACGTTTGACTTCCCGGAACCGTTCGGACCGACGATGCAGGTCACGCCGGGTTCGAAGGCGAACGTCGTGGGCTGCGCGAAGGATTTGAACCCTTTGAGCGTCACGCTCTTCAGGTGCATCGTCAACCTCCGGGCCTGCACGCCCGCGGTTCGGAGCGGCGCCGCTCAGGTTACCGAACTCCCCCGCCGATACCGCTGAGGCGGGCGGATCGGAACGGCTTCCCGTCCCGACACGCCCGGAATCCGATCATTTCTGGAGATTCGCTTGACGTCCCCGGCGCGATCGCGCTAATGTCACTGCTCGCGTCCGATGTCGAAAGGAGGTCACCGATGATGCACATTATTGATCCGCGCTACACCGCGCGTCGATTCTCAGGAATCACCCCGTCGGTGACCGGATTCGCCGGCGCCTTCACTCCCACCGTCGCCTGACCGTCGCAGGGGACAGGTGTGCCTGTCGGGCACCCGTCCGTTGCTGCTGACCGGAGCGACGCTCCCTCGAGCGATCCGGCAGCGCGCGTCGCTCTGACGCCTTCCCTCCGCGACCTTCCCGTCTGCGGCATCCGCACTCTCGTGCCCCACGCCTGACGAAAGCGATCACCCATCATGTCCGCTCCCCTTGTCTCCGTCCTCCACCTCGATGACGACGACCGCCATCGGCTCCTCGCCGAGGTCGATCTCGTCCCGGCCTCCGCGGCCCCCTCGCGCCTTCAGCGCGCGGAGCTGCGGCTCGGGCTCTGGCTGCTGCTGCGCGCCGCGCGGCGTCAGTCGGCCGCCCGCGATCGGTCGCGCCGACGCGCCTTCGCCGCCGACCGCGCCCGTTCCCACCGTGAACACGCCGCCTGGCGCGAGCTCGCCCTCGGCACCGTTCGCGTCTGACTTCCCATCACGGTCCGGAGCCGTCCCGCACGGCTCCGGACCTCTCGAAAGGACCATCATGGACACGCACGCACCGGCGGGAATCGATATCCGGCCGCTGACCATCCCCTCGCACGTCGACGCCGACGGCGCCGAAGACTTCATCGAGATGACGCGGGTCAGAAACCAGGTGTACCGGGAGATCTCCGGCCACGACGATGAACGCATCAGCGCGGCGGAACTGCTTCCCCACTACCAGCCCGATGAGTACGAGACCCGGTTGATCTGGACCGTCCGCGATGGCGGGCGCATCGCGGGCCGCTGCGGCGTCGACCTTCCCCACGAGGAGGGATCGACGCTGGCCTTCTGGCTGATCGAGCTGCTCCGCGAGGTTTGGGGGCGGGGAATCGGTTCAACCGCCTACGCGCTCGTCGAGGAGACTGCTCGAGCGCACGGCCGCACCGTTCTGCAGTCGTGGGCGGAGCATCCCGAGGCTCCGGGTCGGCGCCTGGCGGCGCCGACCGGCTTCGGAGACATCCCAGAAGACCACGCGGCCAGGTTCTACCTGCGGCACGGGTATGCGCTGCAGCAGGTCGAACGGGCCAGCGCCCTGGACCTTCGTGCACCGTTCGATCGGATCGAACGACTCCACCGCGAAGCCCAGCGTGCGGCGTCGGGTTACCGAGTCGTGCAGTGGTTCGCGCCCACCCCTGCGGAGTGGGTCGACGGTTACGCGTGGATGAAGTCGCGCATGTCCACCGATGCCCCGGCCGCCGATCTGCAGTTCGATGAGGAGACATGGGATGCGGCGCGGATCGCGCTGCACGACGCGCGGTACACCGACAGCGGCCGACTGCTCCAGGTGACAGCGGCACAGCACGTGGCGACCGGCGAGCTGTGCGCGTTCAACGAGCTGGTCATCGGCGCGGATCGCACGGAGGCCTCGCATCAGGAGGACACCCTCGTTCTGAAGGCGCACCGAGGACACCGGCTCGGGATGCTCGTCAAGTGCGCGGGACTTCTGTCGTGGCGCGAGATCGCCCCGCAGTCGCCGCGCGTGCTGACCTACAACGCCGAGGAGAACCGCCCGATGCTCGACATCAACGAGGCGCTGGGGTTCCGCCCGATCGCCTACTCCGGCGCCTGGAAGAAGGTGCTCGACGTCGCCGGCTGACACCGGGGGCAGAAATGGCTCGACCGGTTGGTGAACGACACGCGCACGATCGGACGGCCGCACCGCGGGCAGGGCTCGCCGGTGCGGCCGTAGGCGTTGAGCGAGTGCGCGAAGTAGCCTGCCTGACCGTTGACGTTGACGTACTGCGCGTCGAAGCTCGTGCCCCCTTCGGCCAGAGCCTTCTCCAGCACCGACCGCACCTCGGCCAGGAGCCGGTTCACGCGCCGGGTGGGCAGCGCGTCGGCGGGTGTCTCGGGATGCAGGCGCGCCGCCCACAGCGCCTCGTCGGCGTAGATGTTGCCGATGCCGCTGACCACCGTCTGGTCGAGCATCACACGCTTGATCGCGGACTTCTTCCGAGCCAGGATGTCGCGGAACCGCCTGTCGCGGAATGCGGGGTCGAGGGGGTCGCGGGCGATGTGCGCCACCTGACGCGGGATGCGTGCGAGCTCGCATCCGACGCCCCCGGGAGCGCCGTCGGGTGTGGGAAGGAGGGGATCGACGGCGAGCGAGCCGAAGGTGCGCTGATCGGCGAACACGACGGCGATGTCACCGTGGTCGGGGGGGTGCAGGTCGAAACGCACCCGCTCGTGACGCTCGACCGGCGACCCCGGCGAACGCAGCAGCATCTGCCCGCTCATGCCCAGGTGTCCGACGACGGCGTGGTCGCTGCCGTGGAGCGGGAACCACAGGAACTTCCCGCGGCGCACGGCCGCGTCGATGCGTCGACCGGTCAGCTCTGCTTCGAAGTCGACGGCGTCTCCACCGTGACGGGTCAGCGCACGAGCGTCGTGAACGGTGACACCTTCGATCAGGGCGCCGCGCATCGCCGGGTCCAGCCCGCGCCGGACCACTTCGACCTCGGGGAGCTCAGGCATCGACGCCGCGGGCGTCGCTCGGCGTCGACAGCTCGCGCCACGCCAGGAGGGCGGCTGCCATCTCGGCGTACTTCTTACTCGTCCCCGTGCCCCGTGCCTCCATGTGCCCCACCCGGACACGCGCGGTGAACACGCGGTCGTGGTCGGGTCCGGTGGCGGAGATCTCGTAGGCGGGCGGGCTGAATCCGCGCCGGGCGGCGAGCTCCTGCAGGCTGGTCTTGGGATCGACAGCGGCGCCGTAGCGCTCGGGGTCATCCAGCAGCGGTTCGACCAGTCGCAGCACCAGGGCGGTGGCTGCATCGGGTCCGGCGGAGAGGTAGGCGGCGCCGATGACAGCCTCGGTGGCATCGGCGAGGATCGAGTCCTTCCTCCGTCCGCCGGTCAGTTCCTCACCCCGACCGAGCAGGACGTGCTCTCCCAGTCCGATGCGGCGCGCCACCTCGGCGAGGGCGACGGTGGAGACGACGCTCGCGCGTCGTTTGGCCAGCTGCCCCTCTTCGAGGTCGGGATGCCGCGTGTACAGACGGACGGTCACGGCTTGGCCGAGGATCGCGTCGCCGAGGAATTCGAGTCTCTCGTTGTGGGGAACCCCGCCGTGCTCGTACGCCCAGGAACGATGAGTGAGAGCCAGCAACAGAAGCTCGGGGTCGATATCGACCCCGAGCTTCTGTGTCAGTTCGTCCAGCGGCGGGTGCGCCGGCGTGGCGTCGGTACGGTGAGTCACCGAATGCGCAACGGGCCGATCAGACGTCGGCGACCTTGCGGCCCTTGTACTCCAGGAACAGCTCCGTGCCCTGCGAGTCGGTCACGACCTTCGCCTGGTGGGGACGGCTGTAGACGACCTTGCCGTTCTCGATGGTCTTGACCAGCGTGGGGGCCTCGGCCTTCCACTGCGCACGACGCGAACGGGTGTTGGAGCGGGAGACCTTCCGCTTCGGGGGGTTACCTGCCATGGCTAGCTCTTCTCTGTGTTCTCAGCGCGGGGCGCTGGGTTCTCGTCGCGGTCCTCGGGCCCGGGGGCGTTGACCGCGTCGTGGTCGATGTAGTCCTGGAGCGCCGCCCACCGTGGATCGATCGGCTCGGCGTTCGGTTCGGCGTCTGCTGCCCGCCGGACGCCCGTGACCGGATCGAGGCCGGGGCAATCCGGCTGACACACCGGCTGGAAGGGAAGCGACAGGACAACCGCATCCCTGACCAGAGTTTCAAGATCCACGTGGTCGTCTTGAACCTCGAAGTCAGTTTCCTCCGACCCAGAATACGCGAAAAGCTCCTGGAACTCGACTTCGACGCCCTCGGTGATCTCGCGGAGGCATCGTCCGCACACGCCGGAGAAGGTGGTGTGCGCCTCTCCCGACGCGAGGATGCCCTCGTGAACCGACTCCAGTCGCACATCCAGCTCCAGCGACTCGGACGCCGGGACGGAGACGAGACCCTCGCCCCACTTCTCGGGAACGGTCAGATCCCGGTGGAATTCGCGCATCTCGCCCGGTCGGCGGACGATGTCTCGCACCGCAATGACGAAGGGTCCGTTCAGCCGTCTGGTCACGGGCGACCATGTTACCCGCCCCCGCGACGTGGGGCTCAGCCCGACAGGTCGTGGGCGACCAGGAATCGTGCGACGGCCGGCGGAACGAAGGGCGACACGTCACCGCCGAGGGCGGCCACCTGGCGGACGAGGGAGCTCGAGACCATGGCGTGCGCGGGATCGGGGAGGAGGAAAACGGTCTCGACGTGGGCGAGGTGGCGGTTCACGATCGCCATCGGGGTCTCGTAGGCCACGTCGATCTGGGAGCGGATCCCTTTGACGAGCACACCGGCATCGACGTCGGCGGCGTAGTCCACGAGCAGTCCCACGCTCCAGGAGGCGATGATCACCTCGCTGTCGATGTCGCTCTCGGCCACCGACTGCTCGAGAAGGGACAGGCGCTGCGCGATCGGGAGCATCGCCTCCTTGCCCGGGTTGTGCACCACGAGGACGTGCAGCTGGTCGTACAGGCGCGCCGCGCGGCGGATCACGTCGAGGTGCCCGAGTGTCGGCGGGTCGAACGATCCGGGAACGACGGCGATCCTGCTGTTCATGCGACCACCCTATCGACGGGCCGCACTCGGTCCTCGACACAAGCCGCGCCGTCCCGCGCGGCCCGCGGCGCCCTTCAGGTCCGGGCGAGCGCGGCGCGCTCGACATTGCCGATCCGCCGTTCGATCGCGGCGGACACGGCCGGATGCCGCAGCAGCGCCGGATCCTCCGAGATCACCGTCTCCGCGGCGCGGCGCGCCGCCGAGATGAGGTCGGCGTCGCGGGCCACCCGCAGCAGGCGCAGCGATGAGCGCGCACCAGACTGGAGATCGCCGAGCACATCACCCTCTCCGCGGAGGTCGAGGTCGACTTCGGCGAGCTCGAAGCCGTCGAGGGTGGCGGCGACCGCCTCGACGCGCTGACGGGCGAGCGAGCCATGCTCGGCTTCGGTCACGAGCAGACAGAGCCCCGGGACGCCGCCACGTCCGACCCGTCCCCGCAGCTGGTGCAGCTGAGACACCCCGAAACGGTCGGCTTCGAGAATCACCATGGTCGACGCATTCGCGACGTCCACCCCCACCTCGACGACCGTCGTGGCCACCAGGACGTCGATCTCGCCGCGCGCGAAGGACTGCATGATGTCGTCCTTCTGCTCCGACGGGAGTTTGCCGTGCACCATCGCCACCCGGATGTCCGTGAAGGCGGGGTGACGCGACAGCAGCTCGACGACCTGCACGACGCCCCAGTGGGTGCGACCGGCGCTGCTGCCCGGGACGCGGGGGGCGACCTTCTCCTCCGCACGCGCGTCGTCGTCGCCTCCGTCGGGGATCGGCGCCTGGTCGTCCACGACATCGGCGTCGGCGTCGATCGCCGCGGTCACCACGAAGGCCTGCCGGCCCTGGCCGACCTCTTCGGCGACGCGCGCCCAGACCCGTCCGAACCATGCGGGCCGCTCGGCGAGCGGAGCGACGTGCGTGGTGATGCCCGCGCGTCCGGCCGGCATGGACCTGATCGTCGACACGTCCAGGTCGCCGAACACCGTCATCGCCACGGTGCGCGGAATGGGTGTCGCGGTCAGCACGAGCACGTGCGGCGCGGTGCCCTTGGCGCGAAGGGCCTCCCGCTGCTCGACCCCGAAGCGGTGCTGCTCGTCGATGACGACCAGTCCGAGATCGGCGAATGTCGTCGAGTCGCTGAGCAGGGCGTGCGTGCCGACGACGATGCGGGCCTGCCCCGAGGCGGCGCGCAGGGCGGCCTTGCGTCGATCCGCGGCGGGGAGCTGCCCGGTCAGCAGCGTGGGCATGAGCTCGGGGGCGAGCAGCGGTCCGAGCATCCGCGCGATCGAACGAACGTGCTGTGCCGCCAGCACCTCGGTGGGTGCGATGAGGGCCGATTGGCCACCCGACTGCGCCACCTGCAGCATCGCCCGCAGTGCCACGAGGGTCTTCCCTGAACCGACTTCACCCTGGACGAGCCGGTTCATCGGCCATCCGCCGACGAGGTCGTGTGCGATCTGCTCCCCCGCCGCTGACTGATCGCTGGTCAGTGCGAAGGGCAGCCCGGCGTCGAAGCGCTCGAGGAGGTCGCCGGCGGGGCGCGCGGTCGCGGACATCGCGCGCACGAACTGCCGCTGTTGGAACAGCGCCGCCTGGAGCACGAACGCCTCCTGCATGCGGAGGGTCTCGCGCGCCGCGTCGACCTGTTCGAGGAAATCGGGCCGGTGGATGCGCTCCAGCGCGGTCCGCGCGTCCAGAAGTCCGTGTGCGCGTCGGAGCGGCTCGGGCACGGGGTCATCGAACGGACCGAGGACGTCCAGCACCGTCCCGACCGTCTTGGCGACGAGGAAGCTCGGCACGGACGCGGTGGCGGGGTAGATCGGGATCGGGAGGTTGGCGGTGGCCTCCGCGGTCATCCGCGCGGTCTCTTCGTCGTCGAAGAGCTCGTACACCGGGTGGGCGAGCTGGAACTGGCCCCGGTACTCGCTGACCTTCCCTGCGAAGATCCCGCGGCGGCCGGGTGCGAGGTCGCCGAGGCGCCATTTCTGATTGAAGAAGGTCAGCGTCAGTGTGCCGTTGCCGTCGCTGATCTTGGCCTCGACGAGGGATCCGCGCCGATTGCGCATCGGGCGATCGGTGACGCTCTTCACCTCCGCGACGATCGTGACCGGTTCGCCCAGGGGCAGCGAGGCGATCGGCGTCAGCTCCCCGCGCAGGGCGTATCGACGCGGATAGTGCGACAGGAGATGTTCGACCGTGCCGATCCCGAACGCGCGCGCGAAGAGCTTCGCGGTCTTGTCGCCGACGACCGCGTCAAGGCGCGATTCGAGTGCGATGGGCGGCATACCTCGAGTGTAGGGAGCGTCGCCGACAACGACCCTCCCTCACCGGGTCCGGTTCAGCCGAAGATCTGCGAGGCGATGTCGGAGAGGAACGCGCGGCCGTTGCGGTTGACCGGCGCGTAGTAGATCCACACGTCATCGCGGGCCACGACGAACTCCTCCGTATCGGGGCCCGACCCGGGAAGCTCGCAGAACTGCGCACCGAAATCGTCGGCGACCTGGCAGGTGTACCCCTCCTCGGGGAGGGTCGCGACCGCCGCGGTCACCGCATCGGGGGTGGCGGTGCTGATGAGCACGAGCAGGCCGGTGGCGTCGCCGACGATCCAGTCGCAGCCGAGGACGAGTGTTGCTCCCTCCGGCGCCGGGCGGACGAAGCCCTGCCCATCGCTTTGAAGCGTCATATCGCCGACCATCTCCTGTCGGGATGCCTCGCTGCCGAGGTCCGTGCACTCGGTGGGGATCGAGGCGGTGGAGGTCGGCGACGAGCTGGGCGACTCGCTCGGGGAGTCCGTGGGCGAAGCGCTCGGCTCCGTGCTCTGCGTCGGGGCCGTCGGCGTCGGAGCAGGCTCCGGCGCGCATGCCGACAGCAGGCCCAGAGCCAGCGCGGCCCCGGCGATCACGGTCAGGGAACGGTGGCGCGTGGACATCGACGACTCCTGAGGCGAGACGGGACACCGGCGGAATCCCCCCGGCACGCGCCATCCTAGGGACAGCACACCGCAGGAGGCCGCAGGCGAACCGTCGTGTCGCGATCGGTATCGTAGGCGCGTGACCCGCATCATCTCCGGACGAGCCGGCTCGCTCAGCCTTGCGGTGCCCGATGCCGGGACCCGGCCGACGAGCGATCGGGTCCGTGAGTCGCTCTTCGGCGCACTGGATGCCGCCGACCTCCTCCGCGGCGCCCGGGTGCTCGATCTCTACGCCGGGTCCGGCGCGCTGGGGCTCGAAGCCGCCAGCCGCGGGGCGGCGACGGTCGACCTCGTGGAGAAGTCGCCGCGGGCCGTGACCGTCATCCGCAGGAACGTCTCCCGGGTCCAGACGGCGCTGCGCGGCTCTCCCGACGCCGCGCGCCTGGCCGTGCACCGCGCCGGTGTCGAGACGTATCTGCAGTCGGCGCCGGTCGGCGTCTTCGATCTGGTCTTCCTCGACCCGCCCTACGACCTCTCCGACGCGGAACTGCGCACCGTTCTGGACCTGCTCGTCCCCGCTCTGTCGCCGCAGACGACCGTGATCGTCGAACGCGGCGCCCGATCGGCCTCGCCGGTGTGGCCGACGGGACTCCGGGCCGATCGCCACCGGCGTTACGGCGACACCGCCCTGTGGTGGGCCGTCCGCGATTGAGGTCAGCCCGACGCGGAGTCCCAGTCGCGATACGGGTCCCAGCCGCTGCGCCCTCGGTAGGGCTCCCCGTCGACGAGGAGCGGGTGATCCCCCGGGGCGCGGACGGCCCCGATGGGCCGGAAGCCGGGAGCGGGACCCCGGGCGGCCGGGAAGGTCGCGAGGAGGGCGTGATCCTCGCCACCCGCCAGCGCCGTCGCCGGGTCCTTTCCGAGCGCATCGGCCCGCAGTTCGATCGTCGCGCGCGAGGCACGGGCGATGCGACCGGCATCCAGGGCAAGCCCGTCCGAGACGTCCATCATCGCCGTGGCACCATGCGCCGCCGCCACCGCGCCGGACGCGATCGGCGGGCGCGGGCGCAGCTGCGCGCCGACGAGCGCGATATCGGCCTCGCTGAGACCCGAGACGGGCACCGGCCGCCCGTCCACGCGGAAGCGCTCGAAGAGGAGGGAAAGGCCCCGGGCCGCCTCCCCCATCGCCCCGCAGACGGCCACGACATCGCCGGGCTGCGCCCCGCTGCGGGTCACCGGTTCGACCCCCTCCAACACGCCCAGGGCGGTGACAGCGATCGTCAGCGTGTCGGACACCGTGAGGTCTCCGCCTTCGACGGTGGCGCCGGGCGCCAGCTCGTCGCACGCGGATCGCAGTCCGTCAGCGAGTCCCTGCACGAACGAGACCGGGGTGGTGTCGGGCATCGCCAGCGCCACGAGAAGGGCAGTGGGACGCGCTCCCATCGCCGCGATGTCGGCGAGGTTCACCGCGGCCGCCTTCCATCCCAGATCCGTGGCCGACGACCACGCGAGGCGGAAATCCGGCCCGTGCACCAGAGTGTCGACGCTCGCGACGATGCGGCCGCCCGGCACGGCGAGGACGGCTGCGTCGTCACCCGGGCCGAGGAGCGCTCTCGACGGCGCGAGGCGATCGAGGATCCCGGCGAGGATCTCGCCCTCGGTCAGGTCGCCGACGACGGGGTCCGGGGTACTCACCCTCTCACCGTACCCACCGGCGACGCGGGTTAGCCTGGAGGAGTGCGCCTCGCCCGTCATCGTCACGTTCTCGCCGGGCTCGTCGTCGGCGCTGTGCTGACGCTGACCTCGTGCGCGGCAACCGTCTCCGTTCCCCCCGCGGACAACGCCGACGACCCGCTGTGCGCGGAGATCACGGTCCGACTTCCCGCAGAGGTGGACGGGCAGGAACGGCGGTGGACCGACGCCCAGGCGACCGGCGCGTGGGGCACCCCGGCCTCCGTCATCCTCACCTGCGGCGTGGAGCCCCCGGGCCCCACCGAGGCGCGCTGCATCACCATCGGCGGGGTGGACTGGATCGTCGACGAGAGCGATCCGCCCCGCTATCTCATCCGCAGCTACGGGCGGTCGCCGGCGGTCGAGGTGTACGCCGACAACAGCGTCGTCTCCCCCAATGAGGTGCTCTCCACCCTCGGACCGATCGTGTCGCAGCTCCCCCGCGAATCCGAGTGCACCTCGACCGAGACGCTCCTGGACTGACGCCGCTCAGCCGCGTTCGAGCGCGGTGTCGACGAGCTCGCCGATCAGCTCCGGGTAGGTCATCCCCGAGGCGATCCAGCACTTGGGGAACATCGAGATCGGCGTGAACCCCGGCATGGTGTTCAGCTCGTTGACAGACAGGCCCTCGGGGCCGAGGAAGAAGTCCACGCGCGCGAGCCCGCGTCCGCCGACCGCCTCGAAAGCCCGCACCCCGAGATCCTGGACGGCACGGATCTCCTCCTCCGCGAGCGCGGCGGGGCACACGGCCTCGGCTCCGTCACCGCCGAGGTACTTGCCCTCGAAGTCGTAGAACTCCCGCGTGGTGAGCACGATCTCGCCGGGCAGCGAGGCGCGCGGCGCCGCGCCGCGACGCCCCTCGAGGATCGCCACTTCGATCTCGCGTCCGACGATGGCGACTTCGATGAGAACTTTGTCGTCCTCGGCGAAGGCCTTCCCGAGCGCTGACGCCAGCTCCGCGTCATCCCTGACTTTCGACACGCCGACGCTCGAACCCGCCCGTGCGGGCTTGACGAAGACCGGATAGCCCAGAGCCGCCGCCTCCGCGCGCACCGCCTGCTCTTCGCGCTCCCATCGGGCGAGAGTGACGGTCGCCCAGGGCGCCACCGGGATCCCCGCGGCCTGCAGCACGACCTTCATGAAGTGCTTGTCCATGCACAGGGCCGAATCCAGCACGCCACCTCCCGCGTAGCGCAGGCCGAGCGTGTCGAGGAAGCCCTGCACCGTGCCGTCCTCGCCGTGGACGCCGTGCAGGATCGGCAGAACGACGTCGACGCCGCCGAGGTCGTCGACGGTGCCGTCGGCGCGTCGAACCCGGAGCCGTCGGTCGCCACCGGCCTCGGGCCACAGCACGCGCGTGCCGTTGTCGATGACCTCGGGAAGTCGCTCGGCGTCCAGGGCGAAACGATCGGGATCGTCGACCTCGAGCACGAAGGCTCCCGACCGGGTGATCCCCACCGGGATCACCCGGTAGCGGTCACGGTCGATCGCCCGCAGCACTCCCCCCGCCGTGGCGGAGCTGATCGAGTGCTCGCTGGATCGACCGCCAAACAGCACCACCACCGCGGGCTTGTCCATTCCTGGTCCTCTCCCCTTGGGGTTCGTCATCGTCATCGGTCGTCAGGTGCGGTGCGATCTCGCGCGGATCCATCGTGCCGTCGAGCACCCGCTTGACCTGCTCGACGATCGGCATGTCGACGTCGGCTTCGCGGGCGAGCTGGAGAATGGGCGCGACCGAGGCCAGACCCTCCGCGGTCTGCTCCATCTGCTTGACCACGTCCTGGAAGCTGTACCCCTGCCCCAGGAGGCGCCCGGCGGTGTTGTTGCGGCTGAGCGGCGACTGGCACGTCGCGATGAGGTCGCCCAGGCCCGCCAGTCCCTGGAGCGTCTCGGGGTGCGCACCCTGTGCGACGGCGAAGTCGGTCATCTCCACGAGGCCGCGGGTGATGATCGACGCCTTGGTGTTCTCGCCGTACCCCACGCCGTCGACGATCCCGATCGCGACGGCGATGAGATTCTTCAGCACCCCGCCGAACTCGGTCCCGATGACGTCGGTGTTCACGAACGACCGGAAGTACCCGTTGCGCGCACGCCGCGCGACGGCGTCGGCGGTCTCCTGGCTGAGGGAGGAGATCACGGCGGCCGTCGGCTGCTCGCGGGCGATCTCGAGGGCCAGATTGGGGCCGGATGCCACGGCGATGCGGGCCGGGTCGCAGTGCAGCTCCTGCTGGATCACCTGGCTCATCCGCAGCCCCGTGCGTCGCTCGACGCCCTTCATGAGCGAGACGACGGGCGCGTCGCCGGAGGAGATCAGCGGACGTACGGCTTTGAGGTTCTCACGAAGCGCCTGGCTCGGCACCGACAGGAAGATCTGCTCGGCACCGTGCAGCGCCTCGGAGAGGTGGGGGGTCGCCATCATGGTGCGCGGCAGGTTGATACCCGGGAGGTACTGGCTGTTGCGCTTGGCCTCGTTGATCTCGTGGGCCAGCTCCGGACGCCGCGCCCACATCATGACGTTCGCTCCGCCGTCGGCGAGGATCTTTCCGAACGTGGTGCCCCAGCTCCCGGCACCCACGACCGCGACCCGCGGACGATCGGCGTCGTGCCTACGGCTCAAGACGCCCCGTCTCCTTCTGCCCGTGCGCGGACGGGTTCCATCTCTCCGCAGGTGCGGGCACGCCCCGCAGGCCCGAGAGCAGCTCGGCGATCCGGCCCATCAGCACGTCGGTCGCCGCGACGAGGGTCGACGGCTGCGTCTGGGTGGCCGAGTAGGCCGAGAGGTCGATCGGCTCGCCGAACACGACGCGCACGCGGCGGCGAGGCGGCCAGAGCCGGAGCTTTCCGTAGCGCGGGAGGATCTCCTGTGCTCCCCAGTGGGCCATCGGGATGAGCGGGATGCCGCCGGCCAGCGCCAGACGCACGGCACCGGTCTTGCCGCGCATCGGCCACATGTCGGGGTCGCGGGTGAGCGATCCCTCCGGGTACACGATCACGCCTCTGCCGTGCTCGACGAGGATGCGGGAGCTTTCGATGGTCTGGCGCGCACCGCCTGCCGATGAGGACCGGGCGACGGGGACCATCCCGGTCGCCCGCAGTGCGGCCCCGAGGACAGGCACACGGAACAGACTCTCCTTGGCCATGAATCGCGGGGCCCGTCCCACACGCCACACGGCGACAGCGACGACCAGCGGATCGATCTCGCTGCAGTGATTGGGGGCGAGCACATAGGCACCGTCGCGCGGAAGGTTCTCGCCCCCCTCGACCTCGACGCGCGCGAGCAGTCCCATCGCAGGGACGATGACGGCGGCGAGTGCCCAGAAGACGCTTGGACGTCGTTTCTCGTCGGCGCCGGATCCCGGGGGCCGCGGGGTAGGAGTGCTCACCGGGTCACCCGATGACGCGGAAGTCGGCGCCGAGGGCGTCGAGCTTGGCGAAGAACTTCTCGTAGCCCCGCCGGATGATCCCGACGTTGCGGACCGTCGATTCGCCTTCCGCCGCCAGGGCCGCGATCACATAGCTGTATCCGCCGCGGAGGTCGGGGACGACGACGTCGGCGCCGTGCAGCGGAGTGGGACCGTTGATGACGGCGGCCTGCTCGAGGGCGCGACGCGGCACGCGGCGGCCCGGCATGTCCAGTCCCTGCGCGTGCACCTCGATGTCGGCGCCCATCTTGTTCAGCGCCGCGGTGAACCCCAACCGGTTCTCGTACACCGTCTCGTGGACGACGGACTGCCCCTCGGCCTGGGTGAGGGCGACGATCAGCGGCTGCTGCCAGTCCGTCATGAACCCCGGGTGGACGTCCGTCTCGACCATGACCGGTCGGAGCGCCTCGCCGCGGCGGAACCGGATGCCGTCCTCGCGGACGTCGAAGGACCCGCCCGCCTTGCGGAACACGTTGAGGAACGTGAGCATCTCCTGCTGACGTGCACCGGAGACGAAGATGTCGCCGTCGGTGGCCAGGGCCGCGCACGCCCACGACGCGGCCTCGTTGCGGTCGAAGATGCACCGGTGGTCGTAGCCGCTGAGGTTGGGGACGCCTTCGATCAGGATGACGCGATTGGGCTCGTAGGAGATGATCGCGCCCATCTTCTGCAGCACCGCGATGAGATCCATGATCTCCGGCTCGATTGCGGCGTTGCGCAGCTCCGTCACGCCGCGCGCGCGGACCGCCGTGAGCAGCACCTGCTCTGTGGCTCCCACGCTCGGGTAGGGCAGCTCGATGTTGGCCCCGTGCAGCCCGTCCGGCGCCGACAGACGGATTCCGCTCGGCAGCTTCTCCACGACCGCGCCGAAATTGCGAAGCGCGTCAAGGTGGAAGTTGATCGGCCGATCGCCGATGCGGCAACCGCCGAGGTCGGGGATGAAGGCCTGACCGAGCAGGTGCAGAAGAGGACCGCAGAACAGGATCGGGATGCGGGACGCACCGGCGTGGGCGTCGATCTCCTCCATGTGCGCGGACACCGCTTCGCGGGGGTCGAAATGCAGGGTGCCGGCCTCCTCCCCGTCATCCACGCGCACACCGTGCGCCTCCAGAAGGGATCGGACGACCTTCACGTCGCTGATGTCCGGGACGTCGCGCAGGACGCTCACGCTGTCACCGAGGAGGGCGGCGACCATCGCCTTGGTGGCGAGGTTCTTGGCCCCCTTCACGTCGACCCGGCCGCGCAGCGGTCGTCCGCCGCGAATGCTGAGGATCTCCCCGGTCGCTTCGGTCACGGCGATCTCCTGCTCCCCCGTGGGGGATCCCGCATCGCTGAGAAGGGTCTTCATCCGGTGGTCCTCACTTCGGTGTCATCGAGGGTGTGGCGAGGGATGAACGGCGTCGTGAGCCGTCATCCCGGCTTACCGGACGGGGAGTGTCCGCGGGCGCCACGCCTCCCGGCGGGCCTCGAACTGCGCGATCTGATCTGCGCTGCGCAGCGTGAGCCCGATGTCATCGAGCCCCTCGAGAAGCCGCCACCTAGTGTAATCGTCGATCTCGAAAGGCACCTGGAGGGGCTCGGTGCCGCCGGCTGCGGCGTCGCCGAGGATGGCAACACGCTCGACGAGGTCGACCGTCATCGTCAGCCCGGGCCGCGCGTCGACGGCCTCCCAGATGCGGTGCAGGTCGTCCTCCGAGATCGCTGCGGTCAGCAGCCCCTGCTTGCCGGCGTTGCCGCGGAAGATGTCGGCGAACTTCGGGCTGAGGATCACCGAGAACCCGAAGTCGCGCAATGCCCAGACGGCGTGCTCGCGGCTGGAGCCGGTGCCGAAGTCGGGTCCGGCCACGAGGATCGACGCGCCTTGGAACACCGATTGATTCAGCACGAAGTCGGGGTCTTGCCGCCAGTTGGCGAAGAGCGCGTCTTCGAAGCCGGTCTTGGTGACGCGCTTGAGATACACCGCGGGGATGATCTGGTCGGTGTCGACGGCGGAGCGCTTCAGCGGCGCGACGATGCCGGTGTGGGTGGTGAACTTCTCCATGTCAGGCCTCCACCCCGGTCAGGGTGTCGATGCCCGGCGAGCCGGACGCGACGTCGGCGTCGGTCAGGTCGCTCGGGCTGGACAGCGTTCCGCGCACAGCCGTGGCGGCGGCGACGAGCGGCGAGACGAGGTGGGTTCGTCCTCCCTTGCCCTGGCGCCCCTCGAAGTTCCGATTCGACGTCGATGCGCAGCGTTCTCCGGGCGCCAGCTGGTCGGGATTCATCCCCAGGCACATCGAGCATCCGGCGAAGCGCCACTCCGCGCCGAATTCGGTGAAGATCCTGTCCAGCCCCTCGGCTTCGGCCTCCAGCCGCACGCGGGCAGAGCCCGGCACCACCATCACCCGCACACCGTCGGCCTTCTTGCGGCCCTTCACGATTGACGCGAAGGCTCGGAGGTCTTCGATGCGGCTGTTCGTGCACGAGCCCATGAAGACGGCATCCACCGGCACGTCCTTCAGCCGCGTACCGGGCTCGAGCGCCATGTACTCCAGCGCCCGCTCGGCCGCGGCCCGCTCATTGGGGTCGGCGAAGTCGTCGGGCGAGGGCACGACGTCGGAGAGCGAAACCCCCTGGCCGGGGTTCGTGCCCCAGGTCACGAACGGCTCGAGCGCGTCGGCGTCGAGGAACACCTCGGCGTCGTAGACCGCGCCTTCGTCGCTCGGGAGCGTCCGCCAGTAGGCGACGGCGTCCTCCCAGTCCCGCCCCTGCGGGGCGTGGGGCTTGTCCTTCACATACGCGAAGGTCGTCTCGTCCGGGGCGACCATCCCCGCGCGCGCTCCCGCCTCGATGGACATGTTGCAGATCGTCATGCGCCCCTCCATCGACAGCGACCGGATCGCCGACCCGCGGTACTCCAGGACGTAGCCCTGGCCGCCGTTCGTGCCGATCTTCGCGATGACCGCGAGGATGATGTCTTTCGCGGTCACGCCGGGCTTGAGCTCGCCCTCCACGGTGATCGCCATCGTCTTGAAGGGCTTCAGCGGCAGGGTCTGGGTGGCCAGGACATGCTCGACCTCGCTCGTGCCGATCCCGAAGGCCATCGCGCCGAACGCGCCGTGGGTGGAGGTGTGCGAATCACCGCACACGACCGTGATCCCGGGCATCGTGAGCCCGAGCTGGGGCCCGACGACGTGGACGATGCCCTGCTCCTTGTCGCCGAGCGGGTGGAGCCGCACGCCGAACTCCGCGGCGTTGCGGCGCAGGGTGTCGATCTGCGTGCGGCTGGTGAGATCGGCGATCGGCTTGTCGATGTCGATCGTCGGGGTGTTGTGATCCTCCGTCGCGATCGTCAGGTCGAGCCGCCGCACGGGGCGTCCCTCGGCGCGCAGGCCGTCGAACGCCTGCGGGCTCGTGACCTCGTGCACAAGGTGCAGGTCGATGTAGATGAGATCCGGCTCGCCGTTCTGTCCCTTGACCACGACGTGGTCCTCCCACACCTTCTCGGCGAGGGTGCGGGGACGGTCGGGGATCGTGACGGTACCGACGGTCGGTGTATCGATATCGGACGTGCTCATTGCGTTCTCCTCGGGAAAGGGGTCAAGCCCGCGACGAACTCCGCGACGAGAGAGGCCTGGTTACGAGGTCTCGCCGCGGCCGCTAAGGAGAAGGCGAGCGATCCGCACCGGCTCAGAGTACCACCGGGTGCCGCGCACGCGACTAACGTCCGTCATCCCCGGTCCTCGACCCGTCCGCGCCGGCGTGGGGGCCCTTCTCCTCTGCCACGGCCGCCGCGGCGGCTTCCGCGGGGGTGCGCCCCGAGCCGTCCGGGAGGTCGGCGCCCGGCCGGTCCGCCGCATCCGCCGTGGTGACCGGCTCGCCCTCGCGCTGGGCGGCGATGAGGCTCGCGACGGTCGCGACCGTCATCGCCGCGATGATCACGCCTAGCGACACCCACGTCGAGATGTCCGGTGCCCACTCGACGTGCTCGCCGCCGTTGATGAAGGGCAGCTCGTTCTCGTGCAGCGCGTGGAGGAAGAGCTTCACCCCGATGAAGGCGAGGATGAAGGCGATGCCGTAGTGCAGGTACTTCAGGCGGTCCAGGAGCCCCCCGAGCAGGAAGTAGAGCTGGCGCAGCCCCATCAGGGCGAACAGGTTCGCGGTGAACACGATGAACGGGCTCTGCGTGATGCCGAAGATCGCAGGGATCGAGTCGATCGCGAACACCAGATCGGTGAAGCCGATCGCGACGAAGACGAGGATCATCGGCGTGAAGATCTTCTTGCCGTTCACGACGGTGCGCAGCTTCGAGCCGTCGTAGCCGTCGCTGATGTCGATGAAGCGTCGGAGGAATCGCACGATGCCGGTTTCGGCCTGGGCGTCGTCGTCGTGCTTGCCCGGGAAGGCCTGCCGCCACGCGGTGTAGACGAGGAACAGGCCGAAGACGTAGAAGATCCAGCTGAGGTTCTCGATCAGCACGGCGCCGAGCATGATGAAGACGGCGCGCAGGATCAGCGCGATGATGATGCCCACCATCAACACCTCCTGCTGATAGCGGCGCGGCACCGAGAACTGACTCATCAGCAGGACGAAGACGAACAGATTGTCGACGGAGAGGCTGTACTCCGTCAGCCACCCGGCGACGAACTCCCCCATCGCGTCGCCGGAGCCGGTGACCAGCAGCAGCACGACGGCGAACACCAGGGCGAGGGCGACGTAGAACACCACCCAGAGCGTGGCCTCCCGCATCGAGGGGATGTGGGGGCGCTTGAGGATGATGAGCAGATCCGCGAGGAGAATCAGCGACAGCACGACCAGCGCGGTGATCGCGAACCACGTCGGAATCTCATAGGTCATGGGCGTCCACGATACTCGCCGGGCCGGGGTTGCCGAGCCCCCGGAGGTTTCGGAACCGGCGGTGAGACGATCTGGTCCGGCACGACACTTACCGGGTGAGAGACAATGCGGATGCCGTGGAGCGGCGGAATGGGGAACGGTGACCGAGCAGACGGACGCGGCGCTGGTCGCACGGGCAGCGGGGGGGAGCGAACTGGCCTTCCGCTCGCTCTATCGCGCATACGTGCGGCCGGTGTACTGGGTCGCGCACGGGCTGCTCCACGACGTGTCAGACGCCGAGGACGTCACCCAGGAGACCTTCCTCGTCGCCTGGCGGAAACTGCCGTCGCTCGAGCTCGCCGGCGACTCCCTGCTTCCGTGGCTGGTGACCGTCTGCCGGCTGCAGGCGGCGAATCGGATGCGGCGGCAGCGCCGGGATCGCACTCACGAGGTCCACGGCGACCTCGACGAGACGCTCCCCTCCACCATCGACGTCGAACAGCAGGTCGTCGATGCCGATCTGGTCGAGCGGATCCTCGCCGAGGTCGGAGGGCTCAGCGAGCTGGACCGCGAGATCTTCCGGCTCTGCGCGACGGAGGGGTACGGGTACCAGGCTGCCGCAGACCAGCTCGGCGTGGCTCACGGCGTCGTGCGCAACCGTCTCTCCCGCATCCGCACCCGAGTGCGGTCCGCCCTGAAGGAGAGCACATGAAGACCACCGACCGCGCACCGCTGCCCCACCTGAGCGACGAGCGGATCGACCGCATCGAGGGCGGCCTCTTCGCCGACATCGACGCCGAGCGCCGCACGGGTCGGCGACGGCGGCGCACCGGCTGGATCACCGCCGGCGCTGCGGCAGCGGTGATCGTCGTGGCCGCAGCCATCGCCCCCGCCGTCGGAGGGATCGTCTCCCCCATGGCGTCTGACCAGTCCGCCGTCGCACCCGCCGGCGGGGACGCGGCCACACTGCCGCTCGACCAGCGCGCCACTTCGGCCGAGAGCGGCGCGGCGGACGACCTCGGATCCGCCGAGGGTGGCGCAACCGCAGTGGACGCGCCGGCGGACCGGGACATCATCACGACCGCGGCGGCGAACATGGTCGTCGACGACGTGCCGGCCGCCGCCGGAGAGGTTGGCGCCGCGGCCGCGGCCATCGGCGGGTACGTGCAGTCGCAGTCGATCGGTCAGAGCGGCACGCCGATCCCGATCGAGCCCGGCATCGGCGGACCCGACGTGTCGTATCCGCCCGCCTACGCGGGCGAGTCCGGATGGGTGACCGTGCGGATTCCGGCGGACGAGATGTCCGGATTCGTGTCGGGACTGGCGGAGATCGGCGAGGTCACGCAGTCCTCGATCGACCGCCAGGATGTCACCGAGCAGACCGTCGACCTCCGCGCCCGCGTCGAAGCGACGCAGGCGTCGGTCGATCGCCTGCAGGAGCTCCTCGCCCAGGCGGGCGACCTCGGCGACCTCATCGCCGCCGAGAGCGCGCTGGCCGAGCGCCAGGCGACCCTGGAGTCCTACCAGCAGCAGCTGGAGTCGCTCGAGGGCCAGGTCGAGCTGTCCACGGTGTCGGTGTCGCTCTCTCCGCGCGTCGAGCAGGTCACCGCCGACCCCGCCGGTTTCACCGACGGTCTCCTCGCCGGATGGAACGGACTGATCGCCACGCTCAACGGCATCGTCATCGCCTTCGGGTTCCTCATCCCCTGGCTCATCGTGCTCGGCGTCGTCGGGCTGATCGTGTGGGGCGTGGTCCGGGTTCGTCGCGTGGGACGCGAGCGTGCGCGGAACGACCGATCGGCCGGCGACCGAGTCGCGCCCGACGCCTGAGTCGCGTGCGCACGCCCGAAGCCCTGGTGATGGGGGTCACCAGGGCCTCGGGCGGTAACGCCTCAGGCGGCGATGGGAATCGCCGAGCTCGCCGGTACGACGGTGGGCGCTTCGCGCTTGTGCACCCACTTCTTCAGTGCGATGACGGCGAAAGCCGACACCAGCACGCCGGCGAGGATGGAGACCACGAAGCCCCAGACCGGCTGGATGGCGAAGAAGACGAAGATGCCGCCGTGGGGTGCGAGCGAGGAGACCCCGATCGCCATGCTCAAGCCCCCGGTCACGGCCCCGCCGAGCATCGACGCCGGGATGACGCGGAACAAATCAGCCGCGGCGAAGGGGATCGCGCCCTCGGAGATGAACGCGGCGCCCAGCAGCCACGCCGCTTTGCCGTTCTCGCGCTCGACCGGCGTGAAGAGGTTGCGTGCCAGCACCGTCGAGGCCAGGGCCATCGCCAGCGGCGGCACCATCCCCGCGGCCATCACGGCCGCCATGATGAGGTACGGCGAGGAGAACGGCTGTGAAGCGGTCGCGGCCGCGAGGCCCGTGGTGGCGAAGGTGTAGGCGACCTTGTTGATCGGGCCGCCCAGGTCGAAGCACATCATGAGGCCGAGGATCACCCCGAGGATGACCGCGGACGCGCCGTTCAGGCTGTTCAGCCAGTCGGTGAGCCAGGTCATCAGTTGCGCGATCGGACGCCCGAGGAAGAGGATCATGAGTCCCGAGGCGACGATCGAACCGACCAGGGGGATGATCACGACGGGCATGAGCCCGCGCAGCCACCGGGGCGCGGGCAGGCGTCCGAGCCACAGGGCGATGAAGCCGGCCAGCAGACCGCCGATGAGGCCGCCGATGAATCCGGCGCTCATCAGCACGGCTACGGCTCCGGCGACGAATCCCGGCGCGATGCCCGGTCGGTCGGCGATGGCGAAGGCGATGAAGCCCGCGAGGACCGGGACGAGGAATCCCATCGACGTGGCACCGATCATGAAGGCGACGGAGCCCAGGTACTGGCCGAGCCCCCCGGCGGGAAGATCCCACAGCGAGTTCTCGATGATCACGTTCGCCGCGTCGTCGGTCACCTGGTAGCCGCCGAGAAGGAATCCGAGCGCGATGAGCAGACCGCCGCCCGCGACGAACGGGATCATGTAGCTCACACCGGTGAGGAGCCAGCGCTTGATGCGGGCACCGACGGACTCCTGGGCGCCGGTCACCGTCGACGCTGCGGCGGCCGATCCGGACACACGCTCGGCCCGGGGATCGGCTGACGCGGCGACCGCCTCGGCGATGAGCTTCTCGGGCTGCTCGATCCCGCGTTTCACGCTCGTGCGGACAACCGGCTTCCCGGCGAAGCGCTGGGGCTCTCGGACATCGACGTCGACGGCGAAGATGACGGCGTCGGCGTCGCGGATGACCTCGGACGGCAGTGCCTGGTAGCCGCTGGATCCCTGGGGTTCGACGACCAGATCGACGTCGGCCTTCTGACCTGCCGCTGTCAGCGCGTCGGCGGCCATGAAGGTGTGGGCGATGCCGGTCGCACATGCGGTGACGGCGACGATCCTAGGCCGGGCCGCGTCGACGCTCTCGGGCCGGGCGGGAGCGGATGCCGCGGCAGCGCGGGCGACGCCGCTCTCGCCGATCGCCTCGCGGACGATCGCGACGACCTCGTCGCCGGTGCCGGCGCTGCGAAGAGCCGACGTGAAGCCGTCGTCCATGAGGCTGCGGGCGAGCTTGGACAACACGGCGAGGTGGTCCTCGGCCGCGTCGGCAGGCGCGGCGATGAGGAACACCAGATCGGCGGGCCCGTCGTCTGCGCCGAAGTCCACTCCGGGGGTCAGCCGGGCGAAGGCCAGCGACGGCTGGGTCACCGCCGTGCTCTTGGCGTGAGGGATCGCAATTCCGCCGGGGAGCCCCGTCTCGTCCTTCTGCTCCCGCGCCCACGCGTCGGAGTACAGCGCCTCGGCGTCGGTGGCACGGCCCTGCGCGACGACACGGTCGGCGAGGGTGCGGATGACCGCGGCCTTGTCGGAACCGAGTCCGACGTCCAGGCTCACAAGGCCGGCAGTGATGGTGTGCGACGTCGGTGAAGACATCTTCGAGACCTCCTCTGGTCTGCTCACGGGGCGACGCCCGCGGGGTTGTGACGCTCGGCGACGAGCGCGGTGGCTCGGACCTCCCCGGCGGGAAGATCGGCGGGGGTGGGGATCTGGGTGCCGGGGAGGGACACTGCGGCAGCGCCGTACCGCACGGCGTGCTCGAGGCGGTCAGCGGGACCTGCGCCGGTGACCGCGGCGAGCAGGTAACCGGCCAGCGAGCTGTCCCCCGCGCCGACGGTGCTCACGGCGCGGATGCGCGGAGGGGCGGCGTGCCATGCTCCCTCCGCGGTGACGAGGACCGCTCCCCGGGAGCCCAGGGTGACCAGGGCCGCGCCGACGGCGGCGGGAACGAGATCGGCGCCCAGACGCACCACCTCCGCCACCGGGTCGACGGCGTCCAGCGCAGTGGGCCCACCGACGAGCTCGGCGAGCTCGTCGTCGTTCGGCTTGATCAGATCGGGGCGACCCCGCTCGACGACGGCGGCCAGGGCGGCGCCGGAGGTGTCCACGGCGATCAGGGGCGCGCCGGGCGCGTCCCTGACGGCGTCGATGACGTCGGCGTAGAAGTCGTCGCCCACACCCGGCGGCACCGAACCCGCCAGCACGAGCCATCGGGCCCCGCGGCTGGCGGCGACGGTGTCGGCGATGACGGCGCGGCGGTCGGCGATCGTCAGGCGTGCACCGGGCAGGTTGATCTTCGTCGTCGTGCCGGCCGGATCGGTCAGGGCGATGTTGGCACGGACACGTCCGCTGACGGCGGTCGTGCGGGTGGGCACGCCGGTCTGGCGGAGCAGCTCGGCGTAGGGGTCGTGCGGGTTCAAGGGCACCACGGCCAGGGTCGGGACCCCTGCGGCAACGACCGCCCGGGCCACGTTGACGCCCTTGCCGCCCGCGTCCTCGCGGACGGCGACGGCCTGCTGCACCTCGCCGGGGCGGAGACCCGTGGCCAGCGCCACGGTGCGATCCAGCGACGGATGGACGGTAAGGGTGACGATCATGCGGTCCACACCTCCACGTCGGCGCTGCGCAGGGCGTCGGCGAGCTCTCCCGACGGTGCGGCGTCGGTGACGAGGACGTCCACGTCGTCGAGGCCGGCGAATCGCACCAGGTACTCCTCGTCGACCTTGCTCTGGTCAGCGAGGACGATGATCCGGCGCGCCGCCGCGACGATGGCCCGCTTGACCGCTGCTTCCTCCGGATCGGGCGTGCTGAGTCCGAACGCGGCGGAGATCCCGTTCGTTCCGATGACCGCCACATCCGGACGCAGCTGGGAGACGGCCTCGACCGAGGCGGAGCCGACAGCGGCCGCCGTCAACCCGCGGACGCGCCCGCCGATGAGGGTCAGGGGCAGATCAGCGCGGGCACCGAGCTCGAACGCGATGGGGACGGCATGGGTGACCAGCTCGAGCCGCGCGTCGCCGTCGGCCGGCGTGCGCATCGCGAACTCCCGCGCGAAGGCGGCGGTCGTCGTCCCCGCGTCGATGAAGATCGACCCACCGAGACCCGCCAGCGCCTCCGCCGCCCGGACCGCGATCCTCGTCTTCTCTTCGCCGTGCACCGCACCGCGGACGGATACGGCCGTCTCACTCGTCCCCCCGCGAGAGGCGGCGACGGCGCCGCCGTGAACTCGCCGCAGCGCGCCGGCGCGCTCCAGCGCATCGAGGTCGCGTCGGACGGTTTCGGTGGTCACGCCGAAGTCGCGCGCGAGATCCACCACCGACACCCGACCCACGGTCAACAGCTGCCGTTCGATCGCGTCGTGTCGCTCCGTTGCGTACATCGGTCCTCTTCCTCAAGGTTTCCCACACGTTACAACACAGACCAACACAAAGCAACACGCTGACACCTGCGATCCCACATTCATCCCCACCGCCTGCGAGCTCGTGGGCCCGCGCAGGGGGTCGTGGAGACCGCTGTCGGCAGACCCGCGATGGAAACGCCGTGCCCACCTCCCCGCCGGAGCCGCTCCTCGACGGCCGTTACCGCCTCGCAGATCTCGTCGGAGAGGGCGGGATGACACGGGGGTGTACCGAGCGGACGACGTGGTCCTGGGGCGCACCGTGGCCGTCAAGCTCCTGCGCCCGGGCCTCGACCCCCTCCGACGGCCCACGGCCCTGGAGGTCGCTGTCGCGGCGGGCGACATCGCCGGCGCCGCGCCCCTCGACATGCCGACCGCCGTCCTTCCGCCGGTGGTCTCACCGTCACCGCGATCGGGTGAGGAGTCGACGGTCGTCCTTCCTTCAGCCGGAGCGTCCGTTCCTCCCGCTCCCAGCGCAACCGGCACCGGCGGCCACGACACCGGCGGCGAACGACCCGATCGAGGCTACGGCCTCGACCCCCACGCCGTCCGACCCCGGGGTCGCTCCGGCCGTCGAACGGCCCGTGGGTCCGGCCGCACCGGCGGATGACGACGCGCAGCGCGACGCCGAGAAGGCCCAGCACGACGCGGAGAAGGAATCGGAGAAGGCGCGCAAGAGGCCGAGTAGGAGGCGGAGCGCGCTCGCGAGGAGGCAGAGGAGCGCGACGGCTGAGCGGCGACACGAACCGGGTCTGCACGAACGGGGACGCACGAAAGCCCCCGGCGAACCGAGGGCTTTCGTGCTGTTGGTGACCCCAGCGGGATTCGAACCCGCGTTACCGCCGTGAGAGGGCGGCGTACTAGGCCGCTATACGATGGGGCCGTCAGGCAACCGTTCGATTATGCCATGGCCACGACGCCACGGACAAATCGAGCCCGACCTCTCGGCGACGCTTGCCGGCGCTCCCTCGCACCGGTTGACTCGGGACATGCGAGTCACCAAGCACGAACATGCGACGCTCACCCTCGAGGACTCCGGCTCGACGCTGGTGATCGATCCCGGAGCCTTCACCGACCCCCTTTTCGACCTGGGCGAGGTCGCGGGGATCGTCCTGACGCACGAGCACCCCGACCACTGGACCGCTGACCATCTCGACCGCATCCTGAAGTTGTCACCGGGGACGCCGATCTACGGCCCGGCGGGTGTCGCCGCGGCCGCAGCGGGGTTCGACGTGATCGTGATATCTCCCGGCGACACCCTCCAGCTCGGGCCGTTCCGCCTGCGCTTCTTCGGCGGGCAGCACGCGGTCATCCACTCCTCCCTCCCCGTGGTCGAGAACGTCGGCGTCCTCGTCAACGACGCGTTCTACTACCCCGGCGACTCCTACACGGTGCCCGGCGGCGTGGACGTCCAGCTGCTGGCTGCCCCGCTCGGGGCTCCCTGGCTCAAGATCGGCGAGGCGATCGACTTCGTCCTCGCCGTGAAGCCCCGCCAGGCCTTCGGCACCCACGACATGACCCTCTCGGTGCTCGGCCGCGACATGCACCGCGGGCGACTGCGCTGGGCGACCGAGCAGAACGGCGGCGAGTTCTTCGAGCTCGATCCCGGCGACAGCCTCGAGCTCTGACCACCCGGGGAAAGGCCGCAGCGATGCCCGGCATCCCGTCGGCGGACATCGAGATCGCCGTGGCGCAGGTGCAGCGGCTTGTGCGACGCCACCTCCGCTCGCCGCTCATCGACGACGCCCCGCCCCGCCGCGCCGCCACGGGATGGGACTGCGAGACCTGGCGCGTGGGCGACACCGTCGCCATGCGTCTTCCGCGCCGGGTCGCTGCGGCGCACGGCCTCGCCCACGAGCAGGTCGTGATGCCGGGGCTGTCGCGAAACCTCGCCGCCGCGGGTATGGGCGCACCGGACGTCGTGTTCGCCGGACGCCCCGACGACATCTTCCCCTACCCCTGGTCGCTGGTCACCTGGCACGAGGGCACCGCCGGTCTTCAGGTGCCCCGCGCCGAGCGTCGCGCCTGGGCTGCACCGCTCGCCCGCGCGGTCGCCGCGATCCACCGCACGTCGCCGGGCGACCTCCCCCCGAATCCGGTCCGCGGCGGCGCCCTCGTCACCCGGGCGGAGAGCATCTCCGCCCGCCTGGCAGACCTGCGTACGGAGGCGAGGATCCATCCCGCAGATGTGGATCTGCTCGCGCGGCTGTGGGATGCGGGCCTGGCAGCGCAGGAGTGGCGTGGCGCACCCGTGCTCATCCACGGCGACCTGCACCCGGGGAACCTCATCGCCCGAGGTCCTCAGCTGGTGGCGGTGATCGACTTCATCGACGTCGCCCCCGGAGACCCCGCCTACGATCTCGCCGTCGCGTGGCTGTGTTTCGATGCGGGCGGTCGCCGCGCGTTCATCGCGGGCATGGGCGAGGCCTTCACCGCCGCGGACTGGGTCCGCGCGCGAGCATGGGCTGCCGCCTTCACCGTGATCCTGCTCGGGCACAGCGACGATGCGCCCGCGTATGCGGCGCTCGCACGGGAGACTCTCGCCGAGTTGCGCCCGGAATGACGAAACCCCCGGTGATCGGGGGTTTGTCGTCTTGCTGGGGTACCTGGACTCGAACCAAGAACAACTGAACCAGAATCAGCCGTGTTGCCAATTACACCATACCCCACCAGCCTCAGCCGAAGCCGTGCCGAGGGTCGAGTCTAGTCGACCACGCACGGCACACCAAACCGAGAGCGGATGCCGCGCGTCATCCTCCGATGTGCGCGACCAGCCGGCCCAGGCGATGCAGCGACTCGTCCTTCCCGAGGAGCTCCATCGACTCGAACAGGGGTGGTGAGACGCGACGCCCCGTGATCGCCACACGCGGCGGGCCGTACGCCACGCGGGGCTTGAGTCCGAGCTCGTCCACGAGAGCGCGCGAAAGGGCGTCCTGCACGGCCGCCGCAGTCCACTCCCCCGCCGGCACGAGCTCGAGGGCTCCGACGCACGCCACGAGCACCTCGCCCGCGGTGGCGGGCAGAGCGCTCAGCGCATCGTCGTCGTACGCCACTTCGTCGACGAAGAGGAAGCCGAGCATTCCCGTGACGTCGCCGAGGAGCGGCATCCGCTCCTGCACGAGCGGAGCGGCACGGCGCAGCAGCGCCTCCTGATCCTCGGACGGCGGATCGGAGATGAGGCCCGCCCCGGCCAGGTACGGGACGATGCGCGTGGCGAAATCGTCGGCCTCCAGCATCCGGATGTGATCGCCGTTGATCGACTCCGCCTTCTTCTGGTCGAAGCGGGCGGGGTTCGGGTTGACATCGGCGATGTCGAAGGCCGCGATCAGCTCATCGAGGGTGAACACGTCACGATCGGCGGAGAGCGACCAGCCGAGCAGGGCGAGGTAGTTCAGCAGCCCCTCGGGGATGAAGCCCTTCTCGCGCTGGAGGAAGAGATCGGCGCGCGGATCGCGCTTGGACAGCTTCTTGGTCCCGTCGCCGAGCACGAGCGGCATGTGGCCGAAGCGCGGGATGAACGTGGTCACGCCGGCGTCGATCAGCGCTCGGTAGAGCGCGAGCTGGCGAGCGGTGGAGGGCATGAGGTCTTCGCCGCGGAGGACGTGCGTGATCCCCATCAGCGCATCGTCGACCGGGTTGACGAAGGTGTAGAGCGGAACGCCGCCGGCACGGACGATGACGAAGTCGGGGAACGATCCCGCGGGGAAGGTGACCTCACCTCGGATGAGGTCTACGTAGGTGAGGTCCTCGTCGGGGACGCGCAGGCGCCACGCGGGCTCGCGGCCCTCGGCGCGGTACGCCGCCTTCTGCTCGTCGGTCAGGTCGCGATCGAAGTTGTCGTATCCGAGCTGCTTCGCCCGCCCTGCCGCTTCATTGCGTGCGTCGATCTCCGCGGCCGTCGAGTAGCTCTCGTACACCGCGCCGGAGGCGATCAGCTTCTCCAGGACGCCGCGGTAGATCTCATGGCGCTGCGACTGGCGGTAGGGCGCGTGGGGACCTCCCACCTCGACGCCCTCGTCCCAGTCGATCCGCAGCCACTGGAGCGCATCGAGGAGCTGCCGGTAGCTCTCCTCGCTGTCGCGCGCCGCGTCGGTGTCTTCGATGCGGAACACCATCGTGCCGCCGTGGTGGCGGGCGTAGGCCCAGTTGAACAGGGCGGTGCGCACGAGTCCGACGTGCGGCAGTCCCGTCGGCGAGGGGCAGAACCGGACGCGGACGTCGGAACCGGTGGCGGTCGTGGTGCGGGGATCGGGC
Source organism: Microbacterium sp. AK009 (assembly GCF_013410955.1). GTDB lineage: Bacteria > Actinomycetota > Actinomycetes > Actinomycetales > Microbacteriaceae > Microbacterium. The sequence goes on from NZ_JACCCG010000004.1 coordinate 217,608, forward strand.
GTGGCAGGCATCCGTGCCAGTTTAGGCGTCCGCCCGCGCCCGTCCGCGAAGCGCCAAGGGGGCCAGCGCCGAGGTCGCGACCACGGCGATCGACACCGCCAGGGCGAGGCCGCCGTACCCGATCCAGCCGAGGACCACCCCGGCGAGGATCGCTCCGCCGGCGCCCACGAGGCTCATGAGGAAGTCGCTCAGACCCTGACGGCGCGTGCGGCGCCCTTCTGAGGAGGCCTCGGTGAGCAGCGCCGACCCCGCGACGGTCGACGCGCTCCATCCGAGGCCCAGGAGGATGAGGCCGACGGTCACCCAGAAGGTCGAGTCCTGACCGAAGGACGCCGTCACGAGGGAGGCGGCGAGGATGGCCTGGCCGAGGAGGATCGTGGGGATGCGACCGAGGCGATCGGCGAGGACGCCGAAGATCGGCGCCGCGGCATACATCCCGGCGATGTGGAGACTGATGGTGAAGCCGATGACGGTGAGGGTCGCGCCCTGGTGGAGGAGGTGCACCGGCGTCATCGCCATGACCGACACCATCACCCCGTGCGCCGCGGCGATGGCGAAGATCGCGTACCGCGCGGGCCGGGGATGGTCGGTGCGCGGCGCGATGGCCGACCCGCCCGCCGCTTCCCTGCTGATCACGAGCTGCTGGGCCGTGAGCAACGGATCCGGTCGCAGGGCCGAGAGGTACAGGGCGATCGCGAGCGCCTGTCCGAGAACGGTGAAGACGTACGGCCCCGTGAGGGCGGGAAGGCCGAGGAGGCCGCCGACGGCCTCGCCGGGGCCGGTGAGATTCGGACCGAGGACCGCGCCGATCGTCGTCGCCCAGACCACGATCGACAGATCCCGGCCCCGAGTGGCATCCGTGGCGAGGTCTGCGGCGGCGAAGCGGGACTGGAGGTTCGCCGCCTGGCCCGCGCCGACCAGCAGGAACGCCACGAGCAGCAGCGGGAACGATGCCGCTGCCACCGCGGTGATGACGCCGGCAACGCCGACGAGCGCGATTGCCATGCCGGCGGCCAGCGACAGCCGCCGGCCGCGTCGCCGGGCGAGCGCGGCGAGTGGGACGGCCGTGAAGGCGGTGCCGAGCGTCACGGCCGCGGCGGCCAGGCCCGACAGCGACTCCTCGCCCGAGACCTCGCCGGCGAGGATCGCGCCGAGCGAGATCGTCGCGCCGAAGGCGATGCCGCCGAGGATCTGGCCCGCTGAGAGCACCCGCACGGTCCGGCGCTGGATGACCGCGGCGGCGGCGAGGGCGTCGTCGAACCCGGTCACCGGTCGCGCGCGCGATGAGCGCCCGGCATCCGGACCCCCGGTCATCACCCCTCGCCGGCGGCGCGCGCGGTGTTGCGAAGGGTTCCGAGTCCCTCGACCTCGACGTCGACCGTGTCGCCGGGGGCGATAGGTCCGACTCCCGCCGGGGTCCCCGTCAGCACCACGTCGCCGGGAAGCAGGGTGAACGCCGCCGAAGCGTAGGCGATGATGTCGGCGACGGAGAAGATCATGTCGGTCAGCGGCGCGCTCTGCACGGTCTCGCCGTTTCGCCGCGTCGTCAGACGGGCAGGCGCCGTCGGGTCGAACTCGGTCTCGATCGCCGGCCCGAGCGGGCAGAACGTGTCGAACCCCTTCGCCCGCGACCACTGTCCGTCGCTGCGCTGCAGGTCGCGCGCCGTGACATCGTTGCCGATCGTGTAGCCGAACACGTGATCGAGGGCACGCTCGGCGGGAACGTTCTTCGTCACCCGGCCGATCACCGCCGCGAGCTCGCCCTCGAAGTCCACCCGCTCCGACTGCGTCGGCAGCACGATCGCATCGCCGGGGCCGATGACGGCCGTGTTGGGTTTGAAGAACAGCAGCGGCTCGGCGGGCACGTCGTTGCCGAGCTCGGCGGCGTGGTCCCGATAGTTGCGACCGACGCAGACGATCTTCGAACGCGGGATGACCGGCGCCAGCAGCGTCACCGCGCCGAGCGGAACCCGCTCCCCGGTCGTGTCGAAGCCGGCGAACATCGGGTCGCCGGCGAGGACGACGAGTTCGCCGTCGTCGACGATTCCGTAGCTGATCGTGTCGTTGTGGCTGAAGCGGGCGACTCTCACCCGCTCAGCCTAGCGATCACCTCCGCCGCCGGAGGGTCAGCCGTCGAGCCGCAGCAGCCAGCCGTGGCGGTCTTCGCGGCGACCGTACTGGATGTCGGTGAGTTCTTCGCGCAGCGACAGCGCAAGCTCCCCGACCGGCTGCTCGTCGAGGAAGTCCTTGCCCTTGAGCACCCCGATCGGGGTGACCACGGCCGCGGTGCCGCAGGCGAAGACCTCGACGATGTCACCCGAGGCGACGCCCTCCCGCCATTCGTCGATCGAGACCGCGCGGCCCTCCACGTGGTGGCCGCGGTCGATCGCGAGCTGCAGGATCGAGTCGCGCGTGATCCCTTCGAGGATCGACTCCGACTGCGGGGTGACGATCCGCCCGTCCTTGTACACGAAGATGATGTTCATGCCGCCGAGCTCCTCGACGTTGCGGTGCTCGTCGAGGAACACCACCTGGTCGCACTCGTTCTCGTAGGCCTCGGACTGCGGCAGCAGGCTCGCGGCGTAGTTGCCGCCGGTCTTCGCCGCTCCGGTGCCGCCCTTGCCGGCGCGCGAGTAGTCCTCGCTCAGCCAGATCGACACCGGCTGGACGCCGCCCTTGAAGTAAGCCCCGGCGGGGCTGGCGATGACGTAGTAGTTCACCTTGTGGGCGGGACGGACGCCCAGGAAGGCCTCCTTGGCGAACATGAACGGCCGCAGATACAGGCTCTGGTCGGCGCCACTGGGAACCCATGCGCCGTCCACGGCGATGATCTCCCGCAGCGACTGGATGAAGTAGCTCACCGGCAGCTCGGGAAGGGCGAGGCGGCGCGCCGAGCGCTGCAGGCGCCGGCCGTTCTGATCGGGGCGGAACGTGTGGATCGAGCCGTCGGCGTGGCGATAGGCCTTGATCCCCTCGAAGATCTCCTGGCCGTAGTGCAGGACGGCGGCGGCGGGATCCATGGCGATCGGACCGTACGGCTGCACCCGGGGACGGTGCCACCCGCCGCCCACCGACCAGCAGATGTCGACCATGTGGTCGGTGAAGTGGGTGCCGAAGCCGGGGTTGGCCAGGATCGCGTCGCGCTCGGCCGGCGTCTTGGCCGCGAGGTTCTTGGTGACGGCGAACTGCAGGGGGGCGAGGCCGGTGTCGGGGTCTGAGTCGATGAGCGTCATGCGGGCATCCTGAGGTGTGTGGCGCGGAGATGTCCAGGTTACGCCTGGAGGCGTGCGACGATGTCGTCGCCGATCCGCGAGGTCGTTCGCGGTGCGCCGCTGCGGGCGGCGATGTCCCCCTCGACCGCGCGCGTGACGCGATCGGCTTCGGTGCCGAGACCGAGGTGGTCCAGCATCAGAGCGACCGAGAGGATGGCCGCCGTCGGGTCGGCCTTCTGCTGCCCGGCGATGTCGGGAGCCGATCCGTGCACGGGCTCGAACATCGATGGGAACGCCCCCGCGGGGTTGATGTTCCCGGAGGCGGCGAGGCCGATGCCACCGGTGACGGCGCCGGCCAGGTCGGTCAGGATGTCGCCGAAGAGGTTGTCGGTGACGATGACGTCGAAGCGGCGGGGGTTCGTGACCAGGAAGATGGTGGCCGCGTCGACGTGGAGGTAGTCTACGGCGACATCCGGATGCTGCGCCGCGACCTCGCGCACGATGCGCTGCCAGATCGCCCCCGCGTGGACGAGCACGTTGGTCTTGTGCACCCAGGTCAGCCGCCGTGAGCGGCGCTCGGCGAGGTCGAACGCGTAGCGGACGACGCGTTCGACGCCGAAGGCGGTGTTGACGGATGTCTCGTTGGCGACCTCCTGCGCCGTTCCACGGCGGATCGCGCCGCCGTTTCCGACATAGGGGCCCTCGGTGCCCTCGCGCACCACGACGAAGTCGATGTCGCCGGGGTCTGCAAGAGGTGTGACCGAGCCCGGGTACGTCTTGGACGGCCGGAGGTTGACGTAGTGGTCGAGCTCGAAGCGGAGCTTCAGCAGCAGTCCCCGCTCGATGTTGGCGTCCTTCAGCCGCGGGTCGCCCGGCACTCCGCCCACGGCGCCGAGCAGGATCGCGTCGTGCCCCGCGATCGCGGCGAGATCGTCATCGGTGAGGGTGTCACCGGTGTCGAGGTAGCGCCCGGCTCCGAGCGAGAACCGGGTCTTGTTGAAGGTGACGCCACCGGCCGTGACGGCGTCCAGCACCTTCTCCGCCTCGGCCACGACCTCCGGGCCGATACCGTCTCCGGGGATCACGGCCAGCTTCACCACACGCGACATCGCACTCCTGTTCATCGGAAGCCTCGTCCGACGAACCGGTCGGTCACGAGGCGCGGGATCCCTTCAGAGTAGTGGCCGCGACGACACCGGCGAGGACGACCAGTCCCGCCCCGATGAGCGCGGTGACGCTCACTCCGGCGGAGAAGGCCTGCGCCGCCGCGGCCTGCAGGCCCTCCCCCGCGGAGCCACCGAGCTCTGCCGCCGCCTGCACGGCCCCGGCGAGCGTCTCCCAGGCGTCCGCGGCCACCGCGGCCGGGACGCCCTCGGGAAGCACCAGATTCGATCGGTAGAGCGCCGTCAGCAGCCCCCCGAGCACCGTCGTCCCCAGCACAGCCCCCAGTTCGTACGCTGTCTCCGAGACCGCGCTGGCTGCCCCGGCCTTGGCGGGTGGCGCGCTGGCGAGGATCAGTTCATTGGAGACGGTCTCAGCCGCGCCGATGCCCATCCCCAGTGCGACGAACGCGCCGATGAGAAGCCCGGGACCGGTGTCATCGCCCGCCGCGGCGATGAGGAGATATCCGAGCACCGAGAGCATCAGGGCCGCCGGCACGACGATGCGCGGTGCGATGCGCTTCGCGATCGGCACCACCGTCAGCCCTGCCGCGATCATCGCGGCCAGGCCCGGAACGAGGGCGAGGCCCGATTCCAACGGGGTGAGCCCGAGGACGAGCTGGAGGTGCTGCGCCACGAAGAAGAGGAAGCCGACGAGCCCCACGACGCTGAGGAGGTTCACCACGAGGGCGCCACTGAAGGTTCCCACGCGGAACAGACGCATATCCAGCATCGGATTCTGCACCCGCAGCTGCCGGCGCACGAACAGGACGCCGAACGCCAGACCCGCCAGGATCAGCAGCGGGGCGGGCCCTGACACTCCGTACACCGCGAGTTCCTTGATGCCGTAGACGATCGGGACCATCGTCACCAGCGAGAGCGCGATGCTGAAGGGATCGATGCGACCCGGGTTCGGATCCCGGCTCTCGGGCACCAGGAGCGGGGCGAGGATCAGCAGCGGGATGAGGACCGGCACAGCCATCAGGAACACCGCCCCCCAGGAGAAGTGCTCGAGGAGAATGCCGCCGACGATCGGTCCGAGGGCGGAACCCGCCGAGAACATCGAGGCCCACACCGCGATGGCGAAGCGGCGCTGATCGCGATCGGTGAAGATGCTGCGCAGCAGCGAGAGGGTCGAGGGCATCAGCATCGCGCCGAAGACGCCCATGCCGGCGCGCGCGGCGATCAGCCACTCCGCGCTCGGGGCGAAGGCGGCGAGGGCGGAGACTGTGGCGAAGCCGGTCGCGCCGAGCAGCAGCATCCTTCTCCGCCCGAATCGGTCACCGAGGGTTCCCATGGTGACCAGCAGTCCCGCGAGCACCAGCGGATACGCGTCGATGATCCACAGCTGTTGAGTGCTGGAGGGGGCCAGATCAGCTGAGATCGCCGGCAACGCGAAGCTCAGCACCGTGTTGTCGACCGAGACCAGCAGCACGGGCAGCATGAGGACGACCAGGGCCGCCCAGCCACGCCATCCCACCCGCCTGCCCGCGGTGTCGGCGAGTTCGATCTCCTGCGTGAGTGTCATCATTTCTATACCGTCCGGTCGGTATAGTATCAGAGGAGGATCCACCCCGTCGATACGATCGAGGCCATGAGCAGACCACCCCTCGCCCGAGAGAAGGTCCTCGACGCGTTCGAGGCGCTGCTCATCGGCGAGGGCGAACGCGGATCGACGCTGGATGCCACGGCCCGAGCCGCGGGGGTGTCCAAGGGAGGGCTGCTGTATCACTTCGCGTCGAAGGAGGCGCTCGAACAGGCGCTTCTCGAACGGCTCCACTCGCTCGTCGATGCCGACGTCGCGGCCACCGCCGCCGCCCCGGAAGGACCCATCGCGTACTTCGTGCGCACCTCCGTGATGAACGACGACGCGCTGGACCGCGCACTGCTCGCCGTGGCGCGCCTGGCTCAGGGGGGCAACGCCGCAGCGAGCGAGGCGCTGCGCGACGTCCGGGCGAAGTGGGCCGACGTGCTCCGCCCCCACACCCGCGATGCTGCCGCGCTGGACCTCGTCATGCTGGTCAGCGACGGGCTCTACTTCAACAACGCCCTCGGGGGTGGGAACGTCCCCGGACCAACACCCCGCGGCGGGGCGCTGGACGCCCTCATCAGCCTCGTCGAACGCTCTGCGGGCACCTGACGGCGACGGTCAGGATCCGGTGATGTCGATCTGCCGGAACAGGTCGGCTCCGGTCGCGCGTCTCATCTCGTCGAGGATCTCGTCGGGCACCGGCGAGTCGACGGTGAGCACGCTGAGGGCGCGCCCCGTGCTGTCGGGCTGGGCGACCTGGAGGGCCTCGATGTTGATGTCGGCGTCGCCGAGGTACTTGCCGTAGATCGCCACGATCCCGGGCCGGTCGGCGTACCGCATGACGACGTGATGATGCGCGATGGCGACCTCGATGTCGTAGCCGTTGATGCCCACGACCTTCGGAACCATCCGCGTACCCGCGAGGGTTCCGGCGACCGTGAGCACCGTGCCGTCGGAGAGGGTGCCGCGCAGGAGCGTGATGTTCCGGTAAAGAGGGCTTTCGGTCTCGACGATCAGGCGGACCTCGATGCCGCGCTGCTCGGCGAACAGCGGCGCGTTGACGTAGGAGACGTTCTCGCTGACGATGTTCGTGAAGATGCCCTTCAATGCCGCGAGCCGGTAGACGCTGACGTCGTACGCGGCGAGCTCACCACGCACCTCGATGTCGAGACTGGTCAGCGCACCGTGCGCGAGGGCGGTGAAGAACTGGCCGAGCTGCTCGACGAGGGCGATGCCGGGCCGCACGAACGGGTCGATGACTCCCCCGGCGACGTTCACCGCATCGGGAACGAGATCGCCCTCGAGAGCGAGCTTGACCGAGCGAGCCACCGAGACGCCGGCCTTCTCCTGCGCCTCCTCGGTGCTCGCTCCGAGGTGCGGAGTGCCGACCACGTTGGGCAGGGACACCAGGCGCGCGGCCACCGAGTCGGTCGCGGGCGGCTCGGTGGTGAAGACGTCGAGGCCTGCGCCGGCGACCACTCCTGTCGTCAGCGCGGTGTACAGGGCGTCCTCGTCGATGAGTCCGCCACGGGCGACGTTCACCACGTAGGCCGAGGGCTTCATCAGCGCCAGCTGCTCGGCGCCGATCATGCCCGTGGTCTCCGGGGTCTTGGGCATATGGACGGTGATCGCGTCGCTCTGGCGCAGCACCTCGTCGAACGAGAGCAGTTCGACCCCCAGCTGCTGCGCGCGCGCGGGCGTGACGTAGGGGTCGTATCCGACCACACGGACGCCGAACGCGCGCAGGCGCTCGGCGACGAGCGCCCCGATACGACCGAGACCGAAGATGCCGACGGTCTTCTCGAACAGCTCGACGCCGGTGAAGGCGCTGCGCTTCCATTGTCCGTCGGCGAGGGAGGCGTGGGCGGCGGGGATGTGACGGGCAAGACTCAGGATGTGGCCGACGGTCAACTCGGCAGCGGAGATCACGTTCGAGGTCGGCGCATTCACGACCATGACGCCCTGCGCGGTCGCGGCCTTGATGTCGACGTTGTCGAGGCCGACGCCGGCGCGGGCGACGACCTTGAGGTCGGGAGCGGCGGCCAGAGCCTCGGAGTCGATGCGCGTCGCCGACCGCACCAGCACGGCGCGCGCGTCGGCGAGGGCGGCCAGGAGCGCGGCACGATCGGTGCCGTCGACGTGGCGGACGTCGAAATCCGGCCCGAGGGCGTCGATGGTGGCGGGTGAGAGCTGTTCGGCGATCAGGACGACGGGCTTCGACACAGGGGCAGACCTTCGGTGCGGGCGCGAGCGGCGACGAGCGGCTGTGGGATGTCCCGCCGCACGCGGGGCGGGCCGCTGTCAGCCTATCGCGCGAGGGTGAGCCCCTCCGACCGTGTGACGTCGCGGGAAACGGGTCACCCGAGAAGCTGAGCCCCGTACGTGTAGGCGTAGGCGAGGACGTTCACCCACAGCACGGCCACGACGGCGAGACCGACCAGCAGCACCAGGGCGAACTCGCCGAGCGGTCGGGTGTAGCCCACCGCGAAGGCCACCCCGAAGGCGATGATCGGGAACACGATCGTGAGCCCGAGCACCGCCCAGCCGAGCGCATTCAGACCGAGCGGACCCGACGCCTGGGCGACGAGCAGGGTGACGGCGTTCCAGACCACGTAGGCGTAGAACAGCCCGAACGCGCCGCTGACGGCGACGGTGACCCAGACGGGTCGCCGTCGAGCGGGCGCGGAGTCGGAGGCGGAGGCCGAGGTCATGATCCGAATGCTCCTACGACGATGAACGGCCACGGCACGAGGAGCACGACACCTGCTCCCAGGAGCACCCAGCGAAGCCACGCGGCCGAGCGGCGGGTGAGGGTGTAGACCGCGGTGAACCACAGCGCGGGAGCAGCGACCGCGAGCCCCACCGCCGCGGCGTTCCCGGTGGTCCACACCGGTGGGGCGATGCCGTCGCCGGAGACGAGGAAGGAGGCGACCCCGTGGACGCGGAGTCCGCCGATCAACCAGCCGATGGAGAACAGCAGATAGATGCCGCCGAGGATCCCCAGAGCGATCAGCGACGCGTTGCCCATCCCTCTGGACGCGTCTTCCTCGAGGGCCACGTCGCCCGGCGCCGTGTCGGCGCCGCCCTCCAGGTCGGCGTCGGACCTCCGCGCCGGTTCCTGCGTCTTCGGAAGCTCGCCGCTGCCCTTCCCGACTGCGCGATAGCCCGGCGGCAGCGTCGGTGGCGCCCCCCGTCCGGCGGGAGGCGGGTCGACCGGGACGGGGTCGTCGTCGCCCTCCCAGCGGAAGGCGTCATCATCGCGCGACGTCACCGGTTCAGGCTACCGGGCCGCGGCTCTCCCCCACGCGACCCGCCCCGGGCAGGACGACACCGGCGGGTCGCGACGTGCGCGACCCGCCGGTGCGGATACTCGGATGAACCGAGGTGCGGCTCAGCGCGCCGCGGACCCTTCCGTGTAGTCGGCATCGGTCTGCTTCCACGCGAAGAGCGAGCGCAGCCCCCGGCCGACCTCCTCGATCGGGTGCTGGGCCGCCTTCTCGCGGAGGGCGAGGAACTCCTTGCCGCCGTTGTCCTGGTCGTCGATGAAGCGCTGGGCGAAGGCACCGGACTGGATGTCGGCGAGGACGCCCTGCATGTTCTCCTTCACGTGCGGGTCGATCACGCGCGGCCCCGAGACGTAGTCGCCGTACTCGGCGGTGTCCGACACCGACCAGCGCTGCTTGGCGATGCCGCCCTCCCACATCAGGTCGACGATGAGCTTCAGTTCGTGCAGCACCTCGAAGTAGGCGATCTCGGGCTGGTAGCCGGCCTCGCTGAGCGTCTCGAAACCGTACTGGATGAGCTGCGACACCCCGCCGCAGAGCACGGCCTGTTCACCGAAGAGGTCGGTCTCGGTCTCTTCGGTGAAGGTGGTCTTGATCACGCCGGCCCGGGTGCCGCCGATGGCCTTGGCGTACGACTTCGCCACGTCCCACGCCTGACCGGAGGCGTCGTTCTCGACGGCGATGATGTCGGGGATCCCACGGCCGGCGACGAACTCACGGCGGACCGTGTGGCCGGGCGCCTTCGGCGCGACGAGGATCACATCGACGCCCTCGGGCGCCTGGATGTAGCCGAAACGGATGTTGAATCCGTGGGCGAAGGCGAGGGTCTTCCCGGGCGCGAGCCTGTCCTTGATGTGGTCGGTGAAGATCCCGCGCTGGTGCTGATCGGGCGCGAGGATCATGATGAGGTCGGCCCACTCGGCGGCGTCCGCGACGTTCTTGACCTCGAAGCCCTCCTCCTGGGCCTTCTCGGTCGACTTCGACCCGTCCTTCAGCGCGATGACGACCTCGACACCCGAGTCGCGGAGGTTCAGCGCGTGGGCGTGCCCCTGCGAGCCGTAGCCGACGATCGCGACCTTCTTGCCCTGGATGAGCGAAAGGTCGGCGTCGTCGTCGTAGAAGATCTCAGCTGTCATGGATGTTTCTCCTTGTCGTGGTCGTTTCGTCTCGCTTCGCTCGCTCAACGACCGGCGCGAGGAAGCCGAAAAGTTCAGCCGCGGAGGACCCGCTCGGTGATGCTCTTGCCGCCGCGGCCGATGGCGAGGAGTCCCGACTGCGCGAGCTCCTTGATGCCGAACGGCTCGACCGCGCGCAGGAACGCCTCGATCTTGCCCTTGTCGCCGGTGATCTCGACCACCACGGCATCGGGGGCGTAATCGACCACAGAGGCGCGGAAGAGGTTCACCACCTCGAGCACGTTCGATCGATTGGCGTTGTCGGCGCGGACCTTGACGAGCATGTGCTCCCGCTGCACGGACGCCGTGGCATCCAGCTCGACGATCTTGATGACGTTCACCAGCTTGTTCAGCTGCTTCGTCACCTGCTCCAGCGGGAGCTCGTCGACATCGACCACGACGGTGATGCGGGAGAGGCCGGGAACCTCGGTCACCCCCACGGCGAGGGACTCGATGTTGAACCCGCGGCGCGCGAACAGCCCCGCGACACGGGTGAGCAGACCGGGCTTGTCCTCCACGAGGAGGCTCAACACGTGGCTCGACATGTCACATCTCCCGCTCGAAGGCCGGCGAGTGGTCGCGGGCGTACTGGATGTAGCTGTTGCTGACACCCTGCGGCACCATGGGCCACACCATCGCGTCGGCGCTCACGACGAAGTCGATGACGACGGGACGGTCGTTGGTCTCCAGGGCCTTCTGGATGGCCGCGTCGACATCCTCTTCCCGCTCCACTCGCATCGCCAGGCACCCGTAGGCCTCGGCGAGCTTGACGAAATCGGGGATGCGGATGGTGTCGTGCCCGGTGTTCAGGTCGGTGTGCGAGTAGCGGCCGTCGTAGAACAGGGTCTGCCACTGACGCACCATGCCGAGGGAGGAGTTGTTGATGATCGCGACCTTGATCGGGATCTTGTTGATGGCACAGGTGGCGAGCTCCTGATTGGTCATCTGGAAGCATCCGTCACCGTCGATCGCCCAGACCACGCGGTCGGGCTCGGCGACCTTCGCGCCCATCGCCGCCGGCACCGAATAGCCCATCGTGCCGGCCCCGCCGGAGTTCAGCCAGGCATTGGGGCGCTCGTACTTGATGAACTGCGCCGCCCACATCTGGTGCTGACCGACGCCGGCGGCGTACACCCCCTCGGGGCCGGTCAGTTCGCCGATCCGCTGGATGACGTACTGCGGGGCGAGGAGCCCGTCGGTCGTCGGCGCGTAGCCGAGGGGGAACTCGTCGCGCAGTCCGTCCAGGAACGACCACCACTGGGCGATGTCCGGAGCGGTGTCGGCGCTCGCCGCGCGGAAGGCCGCCTCGAGATCGGGCAGCACCTCTTTCAGGTCGCCCACGATCGGCACGTCGGCGGCCCGGATCTTGCCGATCTCGGCCGGGTCGATGTCGACGTGCACCACCCGGGCATCGGGCGCGAAGAGAGCGGCCTTGCCGGTGACGCGGTCGTCGAAGCGTGAACCGAGGGCGATGAGGAGGTCGGACTCCTGCAGTGCCAGCACTGCGGGAACCGTCCCGTGCATGCCCGGCATGCCGAGGTGCTGAGCGTGGGAGTCGGGGAAGGCGCCGCGGGCCATCAGCGTCGTCACGACCGGCGCGCCGGTCGCCTCGGCGAGCGACCGCAGCTCTGCCGCAGCGCGGGCGCGGATCACACCGCCGCCGACGTACAGAACGGGCTTCTTGGCCTGCGCGATCAGCTGCGCGGCGGCCTGGATCTGCTTTCCGTGAGCCCTGGTGACCGGTCGGTAGCCCGGGAGGTCGATCTTCGGTGGCCACTGGAACGGGGCTTCCGCCTGCTGGGCGTCCTTGGTGATGTCCACCAGCACCGGGCCCGGTCGACCCGTCGCGGCGATCTCGAAGGCAGCAGCGATGGCGCCCGGGATGTCTGCGGCGCGCTTGACCAGGAAGGAGTGCTTCGTGATCGGCATCGTGATGCCGACGATGTCGGCCTCTTGGAACGCGTCGGTTCCCATCAGGTTGGAGAAGACCTGCCCGGTGATGGCGACGACGGGCACCGAGTCCATGTAGGCGTCGGCGATGGCGGTGACGAGGTTCGTCGCGCCAGGGCCCGACGTCGCGATCGCGACACCGACCCGGCCCGATGCCGAGGCGTAGCCCTCGGCCGCGTGGCCGGCACCCTGCTCGTGGCGGACGAGGATGTGACGGATCTCGGAGGTGTCCATCAGCGGGTCGTAGACGGGCAGGATGGCGCCTCCGGGCAGACCGAAGACGTCGGTGACGCCGAGGAGCTCCAAGGAGCGGACGACCGCCTGCGCGCCCGTGAGCACGGGCGCGGACGGGGCCGCGGTGCGAGCGGGGGGCCGGGGAATGGCCGTGGCGGATTCGGCGGGCATGGTGAGGATCCTCACAGATGGGATGGAACGGATGCGGGAAGCGGGCCTAACCGGTGACCGCGCCCTCCGCTGCGGAGCGCACGAGTCGCGAGTACTTGGCCAGAACGCCACGGGTATAGCGCGGGGGAAGGGGCTCCCAGCCGTCACCGCGGGAGCTCAGCTCTGCGTCATCGACGAGTAGGTCGAGAGTGCGAGCCGCGATATCGACCCGTATCAGATCACCATCGCGCACGAAGGCGATGGGACCTGCGTCCACCGCTTCGGGTGCTATGTGGCCGATGCACAGGCCGGTTGTGCCGCCGGAGAATCGACCGTCCGTCAAGAGTAGTACATCTTTTCCGAGGCCTGCGCCCTTGATGGCCGCGGTGATGGCGAGCATCTCCCGCATGCCGGGGCCCCCCTTCGGACCCTCGTAGCGGATGACGACGACGTCGCCGGCGGAGATCTGTCCGGCCTCGAGGGCGTCCATCGCGGCGCGCTCCCGCTCGAAGACCCGCGCCGGCCCCTCGAAGACGGCGGCGTCGAAGCCGGCGGTCTTGACCACCGCGCCCTGCGGGGCGAAGGAGCCGTGAAGGATCGTGATCCCGCCGGTGGCGTGGATCGGGTCATCGAAGCGGTGGATGACGTCGCCGTCGACCGGGTCGGGATCGAGGTCGCGGAGGTTCTCGGCGAGGGTCTTGCCCGTGACGGTCAGGGCATCGCCGTGGAGCAGCCCCTCGTCGAGCATGGCCTTCATCACGACCGGGATGCCGCCGTGACGGTCGACGTCGTTCATCACGTACCTGCCGAACGGCTTCATGTCGGCCACGTGCGGCACCTTGTCGCCGATGCGGTTGAAATCGTGGAGGTCGAGGTCGATCTCGGCCTCGTTGGCGATCGCGAGGAGGTGCAGCACGACGTTCGTGGATCCTCCGAGTGCCATTGCGAGGGCGATCGCGTTCTCGAAAGCCTCCTTGGTGAGGATGTCCCGCGTGGTGATGCCCTGCTTCAGGAGGTTCACCACGGCCTCGCCCGAGCGCCGCGCGAAGTAGTCCCGGCGCCGGTCGGCCGACGGCGGCGCGGCCGAGCCCGGCAGGCTGAGCCCCAGCGCCTCGGCGACGGAGGCCATCGTGTTGGCGGTGTACATGCCGCCGCAGGCACCCTCCCCGGGGGCGAAGGCGCACTCGATGCGCTTGAGGTCGGCCTCGGACATCCGCCCTGCGAGGCACGCACCCACGCCCTCGAAGGAGTCGATGATGGTGATCTCCTTCTCGGTGCCGTCCGAGAGCTTGACCCACCCGGGCGCGATGGAGCCGGCGTAGAGGAAGACGCTGGAGAGGTCGAGGCGGGCGGAGGCCATGAGCATCCCGGGGATGGACTTGTCGCATCCGGCGAGGAGCACCGAGCCGTCGAGGCGTTCGGCCATCATGACCGTCTCGACCGAGTCGGCGATCACCTCGCGCGAGACCAGCGAGAAGTGCATGCCCTCGTGCCCCATGGAGATGCCATCGGACACGGAGATGGTTCCGAACTGCAACGGGTATCCGCCGCCGGCGTGAACGCCCTCTTTCGCCCCCTGGGCGAGCCGGTCGAGACTGAGGTTGCACGGGGTGATCTCGTTCCAGCTCGACGCGATGCCGATCTGGGGCTTGTCCCAGTCCTCGTCGCCCATTCCGACGCCGCGCAGCATGCCGCGCGACGTGGTGGCCTCGATCCCGTCGGTGACGACGCGACTGCGCGGTTTGATGTCGACGGCGGAGGGGTCGGGGATGTCGGAGCGCACCATGCTCGCAGTCTATTCCCGTCCCGCGACCCGCCGTTCCGCGAGCGCCCGCAGCAGACGGGCGAGCGCTGCGATGTCGGGCACGCTGATGGTCGCCGCCGTCTCGCCGGCGCCGACGTGGACGCCCAGGTCGCCCGCACCGAGGCTGCGCAGAGCGTCTTCGTCGGTGACGTCGTCGCCGGCGAACAGCACGGCGGTCGCCCCGACCCGCTCGCGCAGCGCCGCGACGGCGGTGTCCTTCCCCTCATGCCGGAAGGCGTACTCGACGATGTTGTGGCCCGTGCGCCGACGCCAGTGCGGAGCCTCATGGACGACCATGCCGTCGATGGCGTCGCGCGAGCGGTCGGCGTCGTCGGGAGAGGCGAGTCTGCTGTGCACGGCGAAGCCGAAGGTCTTCGGTTCGATCCACACGCCGTCGAGGTCCGCGATGATCTGCTCCGCCTCGACGCGCAGTCGGTCGCGCAGCGCCTCGTCGCCGGCGTCGTCGGGGGCTGCCGCCGCACCGACCCCCGGGCTCCAGAACTCGGCGCCGTGGGATCCCGCGAGCAGGATCGGCGAATCGTCGTCGTGCTCGCCGATGACCCGCAGATCGTGCAGGCTCCTGCCGGACACGAACGCGACGACGGTCTCGGGGGCCGCGGTCAGCGCGAGGACGGCGTCACGGGCGTCATCGGTCATCCGCGCGTCCATCGGCTCATCCAGCAGCGGGGCCAGGGTGCCGTCGAAATCCAGGGCGACGAGGAGCCGCGGCGTGGCCGCGAGACGATCGATCTCGGCGCCGGCCCGGGACAGTTCGGCGGGCGACGCGGTCATCGTGCCGCCCGCCGGCGCGAGACATCGGCGAGGGCGTCCAGGAATTCCCGAGACCAATCCTCGACGTCGTGCTCGAGCACGCGCTTGCGCAGTGCCCGCATGCGGCGGCCCTGTTCGGCGCCGGGCATCTCTATCGCGCGGACGATGGCGTCCTTCAGCCCGTCGATGTCGTGGGGATTGATGCGGATGGCTGTGCCGAGCTCGTCGGCAGCGCCGGCGAACTCACTGAGCACGAGCACACCGCGGTTGTCGACCCGGCTCGCGACATACTCCTTGGCCACGAGATTCATCCCGTCGCGGAGGGCGGTGACGAGCATCACATCGGACGCGAGATACAGCGCGACCATCTCCTCGCGCGGATAGGACTGATGCAGATAGCGGATCGCGGTGTGGTCCATGGTGTCGTGATCGCCGTTGATGCGACCCACGGTCAGTTCGATCTCGTCGCGCAGTTGAACGTACGCCTCCACCCGCTCGCGGCTGGGGCTGGCCACCTGGACGAGCGTCACATCCTCGACGCTCACCCGTCCGTCCTCGAGCAGCTCGCCGAACGCCTTCAGCCGGTGACCGATCCCCTTGGTGTAATCGAGCCGGTCGACGCCGAGGAGGATCTTGGCGGGGTTCCCCAGGCTCGCGCGGATCTCCGCGGCCCGGGCCTGGATGTCGGGTCGACGCGCCATCTCGATGTAGAAATCCGCGTCGATCGAGATGGGGAACGCGCGTGCGAGCGCGAGACGGTCCCCGCCGCCCGGGAGCGGGACGGTGATGCCGCTGGCTTTGGTGTCGAAGCGCAGCTGGCGCCGCACCGCACGGGCGAAGTTGCCGGCATCCTGTACGCGCTGGAAGCCGATGACATCGGCGCCGAGCAGTCCCTCGAGCACCTGCCGACGCCACGGGAGCTGGGCGAACAGGCCGTATGCGGGGAACGGAATGTGGTGGAAGTAGCCGATCGTCAGGTCGGGGCGCCTCCGCCGCAGCAGCTGCGGCACAAGCTGCAGCTGATAGTCCTGCACCCACACCGTGGCGTTCTCGGCGGCCACCTCGGCAGCCGCATCGGCGAAGCGCTCGTTCACCGAGACGTACGCGTCCCACCACACGCGCCGGTACCTCGGGGCGGAGATGACGTCGTGGTAGAGCGGCCAGATCGTGTCGTTCGAGAAGCCTTCGTAGTAGTTCTCCACCTCGTCGGCGTCCAGGCGCACCGGGTGCAGGTGCGTGCCGTCGAAGTCGAACGGCTCGATGTCGAGGCCGGGCTTGCCGGCCCATCCGACCCAGGCGCCGTGCGTGCGGCGCATCACGGGCTCCAGAGCGGTCACCAGGCCGCCCGGGGACTGACGCCACCCGCCGTCGGCGTCCCGGTCGACGGGGAGCCTGTTCGCGACGACGACGAGCGGGGCTTCAGACACACGGACTCCTCACGAGGCGGACTGCTTGCCTCAGGCTATCGGTCGGCCTCGCCAGGCGCCCTCGGAGTCGACGGGCTTGTGTCAAGGCCCGGGTTGTGGCAGGCGCGCACGATAGCGTGGGCGTATGCGCTCCTACCTGTTCGGTTCCGGCATCATCAGCGCGATCACCGGGGGCCTCGCGCTCCTGCGTGGCCTGCGCAACGGCGAGGCCTTCACCTGGCGCATGGCCCTCGCGTGGGTCAGCTGGGGGATCAGCCTCGCGCTTGCGATCGGGACGATCGTCGACACGCGGCGAGCAGCTCGCGGGAAGAACATCGACCTCGACTCCCCCGTGAGCGGGCGCGAGGACAAGCTCATGAAGAAACGCGCACGTCGCGGACGCTGATGCCGCGTCGCGGTCTCAGCGGGAGAGGATCACCGCATCCCCCTGACCGCCGCCACCGCACAGCCCGACGGCGGCGGTGCCGCCTCCTCGCCGGACAAGCTCGTGCACCGCGTGGACGACAAGCCTGTTGCCGGAGGCGCCGATCGGGTGACCGATGGCGATACCGCCGCCGTGCGGGTTGACGACGTCTTCGTCGAGACCGAGCTCCTGCTGCGATCGCACCACGACGGCGCCGAAGGCTTCGTTGATCTCGACGAGATCGAGATCGGCCGGCTGGATCCCCTGCCTGGCGCACGCCTGCGCGATCGCCCGCGACGGCTGGGAATGCAGAGAGTTGTCGGGGCCGGCCACCTGACCCGCAGCGCCCACCACCGCCAGGACCGGCCATCCGTTCTCATCGGCGTGCGACCGCGAGGTGAGGACGACGGCGGAAGCACCGTCGGAGATCTGCGAGGAGTTGCCCGCGGTGATCGTGCCGTCCTTCGCGAAAGCGGGCCGGAGGCCGCCGAGGGTCTCCACGGTGGTGTCGGGCCGTATTCCCTCATCCGCCGCCACGACGACGGGAGCGCCTCGGCGCTGCGGCACCTCGACGGGCACGATCTCGGCGTCGAAGATCCCGGCGCGCTGGGCGGCGGCGGCGCGCTGATGCGACCGGGCCGCGACGGCATCCTGAGCCTCGCGGGTGATTCCGAGCGCGCCGTTGTGTCGCTCCGTGGAGGCGCCCATGCTCTCCGCGTCATACGCATCGGTCAGGCCGTCGAAAGCCATGTGGTCGAGCACCTCGATCGACCCGTACGCGTACCCGTCGCGCGAATTCATCAGCAGGTGCGGGGCGCGCGTCATCGACTCCATGCCTGCGGCGACCACGACGCGCGCATCGCCGAGGCGGGTCATGCGGGCCGCATCGATCACGGCCGTCAGCCCCGACAGGCAGACCTTATTGACGCTTCCGGCGTGGACTTGCCACGGGATGCCGGCACCGATCGCCGCCTGCCGTGCGGGATTCTGGCCCGCGCCTGCGGCAAGCACCTGGCCCACCAGGACTGCGTCGACGGCGTCGGCGCGGACCCCGCCCCGCGCGAGGGCACCGGCGATCGCCGCGCTGCCGAGCTGCACCGCGGTCAGCGGTGACAGCTGACCCTTCAGTCGTCCCTGCGGGGTGCGGGCGGCGGCGACGATGACGACGTCTTCGTGGTTCATGCGTGCTCCTCGAGGTTCTTCGACATGATGAGAGGCGGCTCGGTCTTGGACCGCACCTCGTCGACACTCACGCCCGGTGCGAGCTCGGCGAGCACGAGCCCCTCGGGCGTGACGTCGATGACGGCGAGATCGGTGATGATGCGATCCACGACTCCCCGCCCGGTCAACGGCAGCGTGCACTCGAGCACGATCTTGGGCGAACCGTCCTTGGCCACGTGCTCCATCAGGACGATCACGTGCGCCGCGCCGTGGACGAGGTCCATGGCGCCACCCGGACCCTTCACCATCTTGCCGGGGATCATCCAGTTCGCCAGATCGCCGTGGCGCGAGACCTGCATCGCGCCCAGAATGGCGGCGTCGATCTTGCCTCCGCGGATCATCCCGAAGCTCGTCGCGGAGTCGAAGAACGCCGATCCGGGAAGGACGGTGACCGTCTCTTTGCCGGCGTTGATGAGGTCGGGGTCGACATCCGCGTCGGGTGGATAGGGCCCGACACCCAGGATCCCGTTCTCGGACTGCAGGACGACCTTCACGCCCGCGGGCAGGTGGTTCGGCACCAGGGTCGGCAGACCGATCCCGAGGTTGACATAGGCACCGTCGCGCAGCTCCTGCGCCGCTCGTGTCGCCATCTGGATCCTCGTGAGTGCCATGTCAGCGCCCCTCCTTCTCATCGGATGCCGCGACCGTGCGCTTCTCGATCCGCTTCTCGATCCCGGCGCCGACCTCGATGACGCGATGGACGAAGATCCCCGGCAGGTGGACCTGGTCGGGGTCGAGCTCGCCCGGCTCGACGAGTTCTTCGACCTGGGCGATGCACACCCGGCCGGCCATCGCCGCAAGAGGGTTGAAGTTGCGAGCGGCCTTGTTGAAGACCAGGTTTCCCGCGCGGTCCCCCTTCCGCGCGTGCACCAGGGCGAAATCGGTGACGATGGCCTCCTCCAGCACGAACTCGCGAGGAGAGCCATGAACGTCGAAGACGCGGACGTCCTTCGGCGGCGAGGGCACCGCGATCGATCCGTCGGGGTGGTAACGGCGCGGCAAGCCGCCCTCGGCGACTTGCGTTCCCACGCCGGTCTGGGTGAAGAAGGCCGCGATACCCGAGCCCCCCGCTCGCAGCTTCTCTGCCAGCGTCCCCTGCGGGGTGAGTTCGAGCTCGAGCTCTCCAGAGAGGAACTGCCGCTCGAACTCCTTGTTCTCCCCCACGTACGACGAGGTCATCTTGCGGATGCGGCGGGCCTGGAGGAGCACTCCCAGACCCCAGTCGTCGACACCGCAGTTGTTGCTCACGACGCTCAGATCCGTCGTCCCCTGCGCGAGGGTCGCCTCGATGAGGGCGATGGGATTGCCCGAGAGGCCGAACCCGCCGACCGCGAGGCTCGCGCCATCGGGGATGTCGGCGACGGCTGCGGCCGCCGAAGCGAAGGTCTTGTCGATCACGCGCACTCCTCTGTGGTCGTCGATCCGTGGTCGTCGATCCGTGGTCGTCGATCCGTGTCCGTCGATCCGTGTCCGACGACTGCGCTCCCCATCCTCGTCTTGAAGAGACGCGAGGACCGCGCGGTTTCTTGCGATGTGGATGATCGGACGCGTAGCGTCCACATCATGGACAATCTCGACCAGCGCGGCGTCCCCGGCACGCAGGCGATCGGACGCGCGGCTCGGCTTCTGCGGATGGTCACCGCCGCGGGCGGAGACGGAGCCACGATGAGGGACCTGGCCGCACGCGCCGACCTCACCCGACCGACCGCGCATCGCATCCTTCACGCGCTCCGGCAGGAAGGGCTGGTCGACTTCGACGAACGTCTCGGCAGATGGCTCCCCGGCCCCGAGCTCTATCTCATGGGAACAGTGGCGGCCGCGCGGTACGACATCACCGACCTCGCGCGGGACATCGTGCGCTCCCTGGCCGTCCGTACCGAAGAGAGTGCCTTCCTGTCCGTGCGACGCGGAGATGAGACGGTCTGCCTGCTTCGAGAAGAAGGGAGCTTCCCCATCCGTTCCTTCGTGCTGTCCGAGGGCGTGCGCTTCCCGCTGGGTGTGGCCTCCGCCGGCCTGGCCATCCTGTCCTTTCTCCCCTCCCACGATGTGGACGCCTACCTCGATCGACATCCGGATCTCCCCGACCGATGGGGGTCCTCCCATGCCCCCGTCCGTCTTCGTTCCCGCATCCGTGAGACGCAGGAGCGCGGGTATGCCGTCAATCCGGGACTCATCGTCGAAGGAAGCTGGGGGCTCGGCGCCGCCGTCTTCGCCCGCGACGGCCATCCGCAGTGGGCGCTGAGCCTGACGGGCGTGCAGTTCCGCTTCTCCGCCGACCGGCTCGCCGACCTCGGCAAGACGCTCCTCGCTCACGCGCACCAGCTCACCGCACGGATCGCCGCGAGCGGTCGATGAGCCGGGTCGGTGGATCGGCGATCTCCGCCTCCATCGTCATCGACACGTCTCCTCGCTCATCACCGAGCGGCTCGCGCCGGCGGAACGCTGGTCGACGCCCTCGCACGCCGCCGGGTCATCGCCGTCCACCGGTCCTCGAGTCAGAGCGCGGCGACGACCTCGTCGGCGACGACCTCGCCGCCCGCGGGAGTGAGCACGATCGAGTAGTGGTTGAACCCCGCGACGCGGCGGTGGGAGATCGCGGGTCGTTCAGCGAGGAGCGCTGACAGGTGGTCGAGAGGGTACAGTCCCGGCTCTTCGTCACGGAGCCCGCGCGGGACGGTGATCAGCCGGGCCGGGTGTCCGAGCGCGTCCAGCGCACCCGGCAGAGCCGACCCCGCCGTGAGATCGACGGTGTCGTCGACGGTGACGGCTTCGCTCGTGGCGGGTCGCAGCCTTCCGTCCCCGGCGTCGACGAGGTCGTAGCGGAAGTAGTCCTCCAGCTCCGGAGTCCACGGCGACGGGAAGGCGGGGTGCTCCCGCCAGAAGCGCAGGTAGGCGGCCTCATCGTCGAACGTCTCGCGGAGCCGCGCCGCGGTGGGTCCGAGGATCGCGGCGACCGTCTCCTGCGGCGAGAGCCCTTCCGGGGTACGCAACGGCAGCCCGCCGTCCACCAGCACCAGACGGTCGAGAAGATCCGGATGCCGGTGGGCCAGCACCACCGAGACGAAGCCGCCCATCGAGTGCCCGACGACGACGGAGACCCGCCCGAGGGTCTCGGAGATGACCAGGGCGAGGTCATCGGCGTGACGGGCCATGCCTGCGGGGCGATCCGCGGTGCTGCGGCCACGGCCGCGCAGGTCGGGGGCGATCACTCTGATCCCGCGAAGCTGTCGGACGGTGTGCGCCCACACGCGGTGGGAGGAGGTCACACCGTGGACGGCGAGGATCTCTCCGCGCAGGGGTTCGATCGGTTCCCACACCCCGACGCGGAGTGCGCCGCCGGGAACGGCGACGTCGCGCGCGAGGTAGCGGTGCGAGCGATCTGCGGTCATCGCGCCGTCCAGCCGCCGTCCATCGTGTACGAGGCCCCGGTGACCATGGCTGCGCTGTCGCCGGCCAGCCACCCCACGAGCGAGGCGACCTCCTCGGGTTCGATCAGGCGCTTGATCGCCGTCTCGGTGAGCATGATCTTCTCGATGACCTCGTCCTCGCCGATGCCGTGCAGCCGCGCCTGATCGGCGATCTGCCGCTCGACCAGGGGCGTTCGCACGTAGGCGGGACTGACGCAGTTACTCGTCACCCCCGAGCGGGCGCCCTCGAGCGCCGTGACCTTCGACAGACCCTCGAGTCCGTGTTTGGCGGTGACATAGGCCGATTTGAAGGCGCTGGCGCGCACGCCGTGCACGCTGGAGATGTTGATGATCCGCCCCCATCCCCGCAGCGCCATACCGGGAAGGGCCGCCCGGATGAGCAGGAACGGGCATTCGACCATGAGCCGCTGGATGTGGCGGAAGTCCTCGGGTCTGAAGTCGACGATCGGGTCGACCCGCTGCATCCCGACGTTGTTGACGAGGATGTCGACATCCAGCCGGACGTCCTCCAGGGCAGCGGTGTCGGCGAGGTCGACCACCCACGGCTCGGCTCCGAGCTCCTCCGCCACCGCCTCGGTCTGGTAGACGTGGTGATCGGCGACGATCACGTGCGCGCCGCGACGACGGAACTCCTTCACGCAGGCCAGCCCGATACCGCTCGCACCACCGGTGACGATGGCGCGCTTTCCATGGAGGTCGCTGTCTGTCATCCGGGCTCCTTCGCTCGCCGGCACCGGCGGGAGCGGCGCCCGACCTCAGCGTAAGACGTCGGGGACCTCAGAAATGCGAAACGCCCCGGTGGATCGGGGCGTTTCGGTCTGGTGGTGCGCCCCCAGGGACTTGAACCCTGAACCCACTGATTAAGAGTCAGTTGCTCTGCCGATTGAGCTAGAGGCGCGAACCCGGTCGCGTCGAAGAAGACCCGCGAACCGAGGGTCAACATTACCATCACGATGTCGCCACGGTGAAATCGGCCACCGTGCGCCGCCTATCCTTGACCGTGTGACCCTGCCGCCCGCGGATAGCGTTTTCGACACCCCTCACGACGGGGACCTCAGCGAGGATCTCGCCCTCGCCCTGCATCTGGCCGATGTCGCCGACACGGTGTCGATGGCCCGTTTCGACGCCGCCGATCTCGACGTGCGAACGAAGGCGGATGCCAGTCACGTCACCGAAGCCGACCTTGCCACCGAGCAGGCGATCCGCGGGATCCTCGAGGCCGAGAGACCGGGAGACGACGTGTTCGGTGAGGAGTTCGGCTCCTCGGGAACCGGTGCACGACGCTGGGTCATCGACCCCATCGACGGCACCGCGAACTACCTCCGGGGCATTCCGATGTGGGCGACGCTCATCGCGCTGACAGTCGACGGCGTGCCACGCGTCGGGGTCGTCAGCCAGCCCGCGATCGCCCGACGCTGGTGGGCGGCGTGGGGTCTCGGCGCCTGGACGAATGCAGCCGACGGCAGCCCGCGGCGCCTCGCCGTGTCATCCGTCGACTCCCTCGCCGAGGCCAGCGTGAGCTTCCAGAGCATCGGCCAGTGGCGAGAGGCCGGCCAGCTGGCGGCCCTCGAACGGCTCACCGCAGCGGTCTGGCGCGATCGCGGCTACGGGGATGCCTGGCCGTACATGCTCCTGGCCGAGGGCCGCGTGGAGTTCGTCGCCGAGTTCGACGTGAAGGAGTACGACATCGCCGCGCTCGTGCCCATCATCCACGAAGCGGGCGGCCGGTTCACCGATTTCGCCGGCGCGGACACGCTCACGACCGGGTCATCACTGGCCACGAACGGCTCGCTCCATCAGACCTTCCTCGACCTGCTCCATTCCCCCACCCCGGAGACCGATCGATGACCTCTGCCCTTCGGCACCTGTCCGCCGGCGCGCTCGCCGTCGCGCTGTTCGCTCTGACCGCGTGCACCGCGGAGACCGCGGACGCCCAGCCGTCCCAGGCCCCGTCGCCGGTGGCCTCCTCGCCGACGGCCGAACCCTCGGCGCCGCCCACTGAGGAACCCGCGGTCGCCGCCGATCCCACGTGCGAGACGATCATCCCCGAGACCACGGTCGCCGATTACGACAGCGTCGGCTGGAGCGCCCAGGCCTCACCGTTCACCATCACCGGTGAGGAGATCCCGGGCGGCATCGAATGCGTCTGGGCGAACTTCGACGGGCCGGCCAGCGACCAGCTCCACATCTACGGCTGGGCTCCGATCGACGAGGCGGCGGCCGACCGGGCACGCGCCCGGCTCCAGGCGGAAGGGTGGACGGTCGAAACCGACGCGGAGGGCGTGTACGTCACCGAACCGGCGGAGACGGCCGTGGCCACCGACGAGAACGGATACGGCATCACGTACCTCTTCGAAACGGGGACGGTGAAGATCGCCGACACCAAGCAGAGCATCCTCCTCATCGAATGGGGATGAGCAGTCCGGGGCGGGTCTCCGCCGGCGCCGTGACCCAGTTCGCGGTTCTCGACGCGCTGCTGGCCGGCGTGTACGCATCGGGGATGCCGGTCGCGGAGGCGCTCGGGCACGGCGACTTCGGCATCGGATGCTGCGACCGCCTGGGAGGCGAGGTCGTCATCGTGGAGGGGATCGCCTACGCCTGCACGGTCGACGGGCCGCCTCACCGGATGGCCGGCACGGACATCCTCCCCTTCGCCGACGTCTGTGCCGAGCCGTCCGTGACTCCCGCACCGACGGGTCCCGCGGATCTCGTGACCCTCACGTCGCTCATCGAGGCCTCGACGGTCAGCCGCAATCTCTTCCATTCCGTCCGCGTCGACGGCGTCTTCCGAACCGTCCGCGTGCGGGCGACGCGGCGGGAGCACTTCCCACTCCGCCCCCTCGCGGAGGTCGCGGACGAGCAGGTCGAGACCGTGTTGACGGAGGTCGAGGGGACGCTCGTGGGCTTCTGGGCGCCGTCGATCTATCAGGGCATCGCCGTCGCCGGACTGCACGTGCACTTCCTCGCGGCCGATCGCCTCGCCGGAGGCCACGTCCTGGATCTCGAACTCCGCGAGGGTGCGCTCTCCGTCGGCGCGTTCGCCCGGTTCACCCTCGTCCTGCCCACCGACTCCGGCTTCCTCGCATCCGAACTCTCCCACGACGACGACCATCGGATCGTCGCCGTCGAGGGCGGCGCCCCGCGCTCATCCGGCCGTCACCGGTAGGGGTTGGCGGAGCCGGACTCGGCGCCCTCGTCCGAGGCGGTCGCCTGGCCCGCGGCGAAGCCGCGATCCCACGCGTCGCCGCGTTCCTCGAGATCGCGCGAGAGTGCGTCGAGCCTCAGCACCCGCTGCGCGAGGCGCACCCACTCCCCCCACGTCGCCTCGCACTGCTCGGTCTCTTCGCGCGTCATCGTCAAGCGCCAGCGCTCCGGCGCATCGGCCGGTGCGAGCTGCAGCGGGCCGACTCGGGTGGGCTCTCTGCGGGGATCGGGCACGGCATCCTCCTCGGCTGGGAACCCTTCGAGCATGCCGTACCGGCCGTCCCGATCGGCGGGTATGCGGCGCGCGTTCATCAGCTCTGCCAGGGATGTCTCGGGAAGGGCGATCCACCCCTCCCTGCGAGCCAGATGCGCAGCGCCCGGAGGGACGGGGGTTGTCGCGCCGATCGCGTGTGCACGGGCGTTCAGTCCTGCCACGACCGCGTCGAAGGCGTCGGCCGACCGCAGCATGTGGGACTCGACGGCAGCCGGGATGTGCAACCACGGCGCGGCATCGGTCAGCCCCGCCACAGCCTCGCCCCGGGCGGCGGCGTCGACCTTGTAGGCCGGGACGGCGATCCCCCACAGGCGCAGGGCGGCGGCCGGGTAGACCTCGACCAGCACGCCCGCCCCCGACCGGTCGACGCGGACGCCTGCCGCAGCGAATCGCGCAGTGAGCTCGGCGCAGCGCATCGCGGTCAGCCCGAGCCGATCTGTGGCGACGCTGAGCGGCCACCGCCCGGTGCGCTCGCGCACGATGCGATCGGTGTGCCGGTAGGCGAGCCGGCGTCGCCACTCCAGCCCCGAGTCTGGGCCGGAAGGCGGCGCGCCCCGCGCGTGCTGCCAGACGAAGTCGACGAAGTCGACCGGCCATCCCAGCGCGCAGTCGATGCCGACCGACGATGCCCCGCGGGCGGCCGCGACGATGTCCTGATCGTCGATCCCGACCACGAGTGCGGTCACCTCGGCGACCTCGTCACTCCAATCGATCACGGCCATCGCGGTGCCCTGGGGCGAGGCTGCCAGGTCCACTCCGACGGTCTGCATCCGCCCACGCTACCGACCGACTTCGCCCCTTCGCGCCGCGGGTGCCCCAAGCCGCGCTACGGTTTCCTCACACGCCCGGCTCGGCGATTCGGGAGGCAAGAGACGAATGGGTTTCGACCACGCCATCGTCATCGGCGCAGGCATCGGCGGGCTCCTCTCCGCTGCGGCGCTGTCTCGTCGGTACGACCGTGTCACCGTGATCGAGCGCGACAGACTCCCCGACGTGCCCCTCCATCGCCGGGGTGTTCCGCAGGACGAGCAGATGCACGCGATCCTCGCGATCGGGCAGGAGTCGTTCGAAGACCTCGTTCCCGGAGTGGCGGGCGAGTTCCTGCGCGCCGGCGCCGCCTGGTACGACTCCCCGCGTGGGATCGCCAGTCTCAGTTCGCAAGGGTGGGCCGCTCGCGGTCCGAGTGAGGCGTGGATCTACGGCATCCGCCGCGTGGTCCTCGAAGACGCGCTCCGCCGCAAGGTGTCTGAGATTCCCCAGGTGCGCATCGTGGAGGGTCAGGTCGTGGGCCTGCATCCGACCGGGAAGGGAGCGGTCGGGGGCATCGTCCTCAAGGGCATCGGCAGACCGCATCTCGAATCCGACATCGTCGTGGATGCATCCGGCCGCACGTCGCATGCGTCGGACTGGCTGGCGGAGCTCGGGTTCGTGCCGCCGTCCGAGCAGGAGATCGTCAACACGGTGAGCTATGCCACCGCCGTCGTCCGCCTGCCTGCGGGAACCCTTCGCGACGACATCCAGGGCTACCTCATCCCCCCCTTGCCCGATAGCCCGAATGGCGCCGTCCTCCTCCCCTGCGACAACGGCCTGCACCAGATCGTCGCCCTGTCGCAGTCCGACGGTGCGCCGCCGGCGACACGCGGGGACCTCATCGCCCATCTCGAGAGGGTGAGATCCCCCGTCGTCGCCGAAGCCGCCCGGCGGGCGGAGTTCCTGGGGGATCCCAAACCGTTCCGCATCCGCGGGTCGCGCCGGCGCCGGTTCGAGGACATGCCCGCGCATCCGGACGGGTTCGTGGC
This sequence comes from Microbacterium sp. AK009, assembly GCF_013410955.1. GTDB lineage: Bacteria > Actinomycetota > Actinomycetes > Actinomycetales > Microbacteriaceae > Microbacterium. The sequence continues at coordinate 244,635 of NZ_JACCCG010000004.1, forward strand.
CATCGGCGATGCGGTCCTCGCCCTCAATCCCATCTACGGCCAGGGGATGTCGGTGGCTGCGGTCGAGGCGCGGACGATGCGCGACATCCTGCTCGGGACGACGGATGCCACAGGGCTCGCGGGTCGCATCCAGGAGTCTTTCCGCCCCACCCTGGATTTCGTCTTCGATTCGGTCGTCCGAAGCGACGGCGTCTTCCCGGGCGCCATGCTGCACGGTCTGGAGCAGCCAGCCCCTCCGAAATCCCGCGTGCTCGGCGCCCTGGCCACAGAGGACTGGAAGACGGCGGTGGCGCTGCGATACGCAGGCCACTACTTCAGCGCCGAGCCGCTGCAGGCGCCCGAGATCCGCAGCCGCGCCCGCGCGTGGGCTGCCAGCGGCCGGAAGCCCCGCAGATCCGATCCGCGGGAGATCCCCCGGGCCTTCGACGGCGCGCCGCTCCCGCGATAGCGTCGGAGCACGCGTCGTGGATCACGGACAGGAGGCGGCGATGGAGCACGTGGACACGATCGTGGTGGGGGCAGGGGTCGCCGGGCTCACCGCCGCGAGACTCCTGCAGGCCGCCGGCCAACGGGTCGTCGTTCTCGAGGCACGTGACCGCGTCGGGGGCCGGGTCCACACCGCGCGCCCCGGTGCGCGTGCGACCGACCTCGGAGCATCCTGGATCCACGGGACCACCGACTCCCCCGTCGCGGATGCCGCCCGGGCGTTCGGCATGCGGATGGTGGAGTTCACGGTGGGCAGCTTCCAGCCGGACGGGCGGCCGATCGCCTACTACGCCCCCGACGGGACCCGGTTGGCCGACGAAGCGGCAGCAGCATTCGCGGCGGATATCCGCACCGTGGATCAGCGACTTCTGGAAGTCATCGAGCGATCGGGGCCCGAGGATTCCTACCGCGACGTGACAGACCGTGCCATCGCCGATCAGGGGTGGGACCCCGAGCGCGCGCTCCGAGTGAGGGAGTTCGTCGAGCACCGGACGGAGGAGCAGTACGGAGCGTGGATCGACGACCTCGCCGCCCACGGCTTGGACGACGATCAGGTCGAGGGCGATGAGGTCGTGTTCCCCGACGGCTACGACCGCCTCCCCGCCCACCTCGCCGAAGGTCTCGACGTGCGGCTGGGTCACCTCGTGTCCCGGGTCACCTGGCACGCAGCGGGAGTGGACGTGACGAGCCGCGGTGGCACCGCGTCGGCGGCAGCGGCCGTGGTCACCGTGCCTGTCGGGGTGCTGCAGTCCGCCTCGTTCACGATCGACCCGCCCCTGCCACCCGCCGTCGCAGAGCCGCTCGCCCGACTGCGGATGAACGCGTTCGAGAAGGTGTTCCTGCGCTTCCCCGAGCGCTTCTGGGGCGAAGGTGTCTATGCGATACGGCAGCAGGGACCCGAGGGTCGCCGGTGGCACTCCTGGTACGACCTCACGCCGCTGCACGATGAGCCGACCCTTCTCACCTTCGCCGCGGGGCCGGCCGCACGGGAGATCCGCACCTGGAGTCGCGATCAGGTCATCGCGTCGGTCATGCAGCAGCTTCGGCGGCTCTTCCCCGGGGCACCCGACCCGATCGACGTCGACGTCACCGACTGGCAGGGCGACCCTTTCAGCCACGGGTCGTACGCATACATGACCGTGGGCTCCGTCACGAGCGACCATGACGACCTCGCCACCCCGGTCGGCGACGTGCTGCACCTCGCGGGGGAAGCGACCTGGACGGACGATCCCGCCACCGTCACCGCGGCGATGTGCTCCGGTCATCGTGCGGCCGAGCGCGTGCTCGGGAGACCCGTCGCCATCGAGAGCATCTGGAACGTCCAGATCTGACGGCAGCGCCGGCGGCGCGATCACGCAGACAGGGCGAACCGGGGAAGGTCCAGAATGCCGCGTCGTGCCTCCTGTACCGCGGCGCACACGGCTCCGAGCGAAACGATGTCGGCCCCGAGCGCGGAGGCGACGATCTCAGGCGCGGGGAGATCAAGCGTATCGGCCACCGCGCCTCGGGCCGCCTCGATGAGCGGCGCCGCGCCGTCGGCGACGGCGCCGGAGACGATCAGCAGCCGGGTGTCGAACAGACTCCCGAAGACACCCGCGATGACCGCGAGCGACCCGCCGATCTCGTCGGTGATCAGCCGGGCACCGGGATCACCGAGGGCCGCCGCGGCGAAGACGTCCCTCCCCTCGATGTCGGCAGGCGACATCCGGTGCAGGATGCTCGAGGCCGGAAGCGCACCCGTGGCCACCGCATCGCGCGCGAGCTCGACGGCCCGGTGCCCGAACCCCCACGCACTGTCGACGCCCCGGACATGATCGAACGCGACCATCTCGCCGGCGCCGCCGTGCGCGCCCGTGAGCAGTCGCCCGTCGACCCAGACGCCGGCGCCCAGGCGCTCCCCGGCGAGGAGGACCACGAAGTCATCGCATCCGCGCGCCGCCCCCAGCGTCCGCTCGGCGACCGAGGCCAATGACGCGTCGTTGGCGACCTTCACCATGGGAAACCACTCACGGAAGAGTCTCGCGAATCCGGGGTTCATCCGTGTCCAGAACTCGGACCGGTCGGTCGGAGACTCGCCCCGCGCGTCGACGGGCGCAGGGAGTCCCACGCCCATCGCCGCCACCTCGTCCCGGGCCACACCGGCGATCTCGAGTGCGCGATCGACGGCACGGACGGCCGCGCCGCGTCTGACCTCGGGCGCATCGTCGTCGGCGTCGACGACGAGATGCTCCACCGCACGGGTCGTCCCCCGGAGGTCCGACACCGTCACGGTCAGATGCCCACGCCCCGCGTCGAGTCCCACGACGAACGCGGCATCCTGACGGAAGGCGAACCGACGCGCGGGACGACCCTTGCGGTAGTCGCCGACGGCGCGTGCGTTGGGAAGCTCGACGATGAGCCCGCGGGCGACGAGCTCGTCGATCACGTCGATCGCCGTCGACCGCGTCACCGCGACGTTCTCCATCACGTCCGTGGCGGTGAAGACCTCCGCGTCCCAGGCGTATCCGATGACACCGAGCAGGCTCGCTCGCCGCGGCGGGAGGGGGACGACACCCGGGTATGACAAGGGGTTGACCTTTCTTGCGTTCCTTTGCATTATGGATGCCAGGAACTTGATTCGCGGCGTAAATTTAATGCCGCGAGCAAGTGAGTGACAACTCTGACGAAGGACGATGACGTGCCTCCTGGAAACCCTGCTCGTCGCGCTGCCGCGACGCTCTCCCTCCTCGCCCTCGCCGGCGCCCTGCTCGCCGGGTGCTCTGCCGACGGACGCGAGACCATCCGCTTCACGTTCAGCAAGAGGGAAGCCCTCGACTTCATGAACCAGCTGGTGTCGGACTACAACAGCTCCCAGGACCAGGTTCGGGTCGAGATGGACACCTCGGGTGTCGACGTGGTGTCCGCCAGCTTCGTCCGCGGCAACCCGCCCGACATCATGCTGGCCAACTACAACTACGAAGTCGCACGTTTCGTCGATCGATGCGCTCTCTCCGACCTCTCCGGCACGGAGGCGGCATCGACCATCCGAGACGACCTCGACGTGCTGATGGCGCAGTACGGTTCGTGCGAGGGTCGGACCAGCGCCCTGCCCTATTCGATCATGGCATCGTCGGTCATCTACAACCGTGCGATCTTCGAGGAGAACGGACTCGAGGTCCCACAGACATGGGATGAGCTCATCGCCGTCTGCGACGCGCTCGAAGCCGCCGGTGTCACGCCGTTCTACGCCACCTTCAAGGATGACTGGACGGTCGCCCAGGGCTGGTACGACTACGCCATCGGCGGCTCGATCGAGGTCGTCGACTTCTTCAATGAGCTCGCCGAGGAGGGCGCCGATGTCGGCGCTGCATCGACGGTGTCGTTCCAGGACCAGTTCGCCGAGCCTCTGGAGAAGATGGCCGAGCTCACGGCCTACACCAACGGCGATGCCGACTCTCGCGGCTACAACGACGGGAATCTGGCGTTCGCCTCCGGCGAGGCGGCGATGTACCTCCAGGGCCCGTGGGCGCTCGCCGAGATCGCCAAGACCGACCCTGATCTCGACCTCGGAACCTTCCCGCTGCCGATGACCGACGACCCCGCTGATCTGAAGGTCCGCGTGAACACCGACCTCGCCGCGATGATCCCCGAGGAGTCGCGCCACCAGGAGGCTGCTCGTGACTTCCTGGAATTCCTGTTCCAGCCGGAGAACATCGAGGCATACAACGAGTCCCAGTTGGGATTCGCTCCGACCGAGGGGTCACCGCCGCCGAGTGATCCGCGCGTGGAGGGGATGACCGCCTTCTACGAGGAGGGGCGGTTCTATCAGGGCCCGTCCGTCCTCGTCCCGAGAACCATCCCGGTCTTCAGCTACGCGCAGGCTCTGGCTCTCGGCGCCGACACCGAGGCGACGCTGCGGACGATGGACACCGACTGGGCCCGACTGGCCTTCCGCTCGCCGCTTCCCTCGAGCGAGACCGACGCGCAGGGCGAGGAGGCCACGCAATGACCGCCACCGAGACGATCGTCGCAGGATCGGCGGCGACCCGCCGCTCCCGGCGGCGAGTGGAACCCATCTACTATCTGTTCCTCCTCCCGAGCGTGGTGCTGTTCACCCTCGCGATCACGGTGCCGGGGATCGTCGGGATCTTCTTCAGCTTCACCGACTCCATCGGGATCGGCTCCTGGAACTTCATCGGCCTGACCAACTACATCGCCCTCTTCAGCGACCCCGCCATCCTGCAGAGCTACCTCTTCACCTTCGGGTTCGCCACGGCGACGGTCATCGTCGTCAACATCGTGGCGTTCCTGCTGGCGGTGGGGCTCACCTCCCGCATCCGGTTCCGCACCGGGCTGCGCACGATCTTCGTCATCCCGATGGTGATCTCGGGCATCATCATCGCCTACGTCTTCAACTTCCTGTTCTCCAACTCCGTGCCCTCGCTCGGACAGGCCACCGGGATCGGATGGCTGCAGGAGAGCCTGCTCGCCAATCCCGACCTCGCGTGGGTCGCGATCGTCATCGTGACCGCGTGGCAGGCGATCCCCGGCACGCTCCTCATCTACATCGCCGGGCTCCTGTCGGTTCCCGGTGACGTCTACGAAGCGGCCGACATCGACGGCGCCAACAAGCGCCAGCAGCTCCTTCGCATCACGGTGCCGCTGGTCGCAGGCTACGTCGTGATCAATGTGATCCTCGGATTCAAGAACTTCCTCAACGCGTACGACGTCATCGTGGGCCTCACCAACGGCGGGCCGGGAACGGCGACCCGCAGCATCGCGATGAGCATCATCTTCGGCTTCAACAGCGGCGACTACGCCTACCAGATGGCCAACGCGACCATCTTCTTCATCGTCGCCGTGCTCATCTCCGTCCTCCAACTCTCCCTCACCCGCGGAAGGAAGGTCTTCCGATGACCACGCAACCCGCCCTGTCCGCCGAGACCGCCGAGGGCGAGCTCATCGCCGATCGGGAGAATCGGAAGGCCCACTCCGCCGACGAAGGACCGAAGCCCAGATCCCGAGGCCGCGTCGGCCAGGAACGTGTCAACTGGTCGACGACGGTGATCCTCATCCTCTGCGCGGTCACCGTGCTGCTGCCGCTGTACGTCACCATTTCGATGTCGCTGAAGACCTCGGGACAGGCCGTCGACGGGAATGCCTTCTCGCTGCCCGCGCCCTTCAGCTTCGACGGCTTCGTCGAAGCCTGGACCCTCACCCGCTTCCCCGTGGGAGCAGCGGTGTCGCTCTTCGTCACCGCCGGAACGGTGATCCTCACCATCATCCTCGCCGCCTTCGCCTCGTACGCGATCGTGCGCAACTGGGACCGACGGCTGTTCCGGTACTCGTTCTTCTACCTGCTCGCGGCGATGTTCATTCCCTTCCCCGTGGTGGCTCTCCCGCAGATCCAGCTGACCGGACGCGTGGGCCTGGACAATCCCCTGGGCGTGGTTCTGCTGGCCACGATGTTCCAGCTGAGCTTCAGCGTTCTGCTGTTCACCGCGTTCCTGCGATCCATCCCCTACGAGCTGGAGGAGAGCGCCCGCATCGACGGCGCCAGCACCTGGCAGACATTCTGGAAGCTCATCTTCCCGCTTCTGGCACCGATGAGCGCCACCGTGGGCATCTTCGCTTTCCTCTACGCGTGGAATGACTTCATGATGCCCTCGCTGATCATCTCCGACCCGAACCTGCAGACCCTCCCGGTGCGGCAGAACCTCTTCCAGAACCAGTTCAGCAACAACTACAACGTCGCCTTCGCGTCGTATCTGATGGCCATGGCCCCGGCGATCATCGCCTATCTGTTCACCCAGCGCTGGGTCATGGCAGGCGTGACGCAGGGTGCGGTCAAGGGCTGACCCGCCCCCATCCGATCCGATCCGCTGAAAGGAAACCCCTCCTCGTGACATCCGCCGGCAGCCCCGCCGTCCAGACCGCCGACCCTCAGGAGCTCGAGCTGCCCGAGTGGTGGCGCCAGGCCGTCGTCTACCAGGTCTACCCCCGCAGCTTCGCCGACGCCGACGGCGACGGCATCGGCGATCTCCGCGGCATCCTCTCGCGGGTCGATCATCTGAGGGATCTCGGCGTCGACGCGGTCTGGTTGAGCCCGTTCTATCCGTCCGAACTCGCCGACGGCGGATACGACGTCGCCGACTACCGGGATGTCGACCCGCGGCTGGGAACCCTCGACGACTTCGACCGTCTCGTCGACGCGCTCCACGCCGTGGGCATCCGCATCGTCGTCGACATCGTCCCCAACCACACCTCCGACCAGCACGCCTGGTTCCAGGAGGCGCTCGCCGCGGGCCGGGGGTCGACGGCGAGAGATCGGTACATCTTCCGCGACGGCACAGGCCCGGACGGCTCCGAACCGCCGACCGACTGGGTCTCGGTCTTCGGAGGGCCGGCCTGGGAGCGCGTCGCAGACGGCCAGTGGTACTTCCACAACTTCGCCGTCGAGCAGCCCGACCTCAACTGGGACAACCCCGAGGTCCGCGCCGACTTCGTGCGCACTCTTCGCTTCTGGGCAGACCGGGGCGTCGACGGGTTTCGCATCGATGTCGCCCACATGCTGACGAAGGACCTCACCGAGCCACTGCCCTCTCGGACCGAGCTCGAGACTCTCCCGCGGGACGGCCAGCACCCTCTCATCGACCGTGATGACGTGCACGAGGTCTACGCCGAGTGGCGGGCGGTCTTCGACTCGTACGATCCACCTCGCACGGCCGTCGCCGAGGCCTGGGTCGATCCCGTGCGCATCCCGCTCTACGCCCGGGCGGAGAGTCTCGGCCAGGCCTTCAATTTCGACCTGCTGGAAGCCGATTTCGACGCGGGGCAGTTCAGCCGTATCGTCGGCTCGAATCTGCTGCTGGCGGCGGAATCGGGCTCGTCGACCACCTGGGTGCTGTCCAATCACGATGTCGTCCGCCACGCCACGCGCTACGGCCTCCCCGACGCCGAACGCGGCGAGGACGGTCGACCGGTGCGCAAGCACGGCAACGAGTGGCTGCTCTCCGGCGGCCGGACGCCCGTGCTCGACCGCGAGCGGGGGTTGCGCCGGGCGCGCGCCGCGATCCTCTTCGTGCTCGGCCTTCCCGGGTCCGCCTACATCTACCAGGGCGAGGAGCTGGGTCTGCACGAGGTCGCCGAGATCCCCGATTCCCGAAGGCAGGACCCCACGTTCTTCCGGAGCCCCGGCGAAGACGTCGGTCGGGACGGATGTCGCGTACCCCTTCCGTGGTCGGCCCACGAGCCGTCCTTCGGCTTCGGCGGCAGCTCTCCCCACCTCCCGCAGCCGGCGTGGTTCGCGCGGTCGGCTGCGTCGGAGCAGACGGATGACCCGGGCTCGACGCTCACCCTCTACCGCGACGCTCTCGCCGCGCGGCGACGCCTGCAGACCGCCGAGAGCCTGGAATGGGTCGAGACCGGGCGTGACGATGTGCTGCACTTCCGACGCCCCAACGGATGGACCGTCATCACGAACTTCGGCACCGAACCGTTCCCGCTGCCGAAGCACGTCACCCCTGTCCTGTCATCCGAGCCGATCGAGGACGGCCTGCTCCCGGGGGAGACCACGGTCTGGTTCGACGCGCTCTGACGGCGCGCGCGACTGTGACGCGTCCGGCGGGAAGCCCGGCGGGGCGGCGCCCGGCCGCACACGCCGCACCGTGATGCTCTCTCGCGGGATGAGGATGTGACGCGCGTCGTCGACGAGGATCGTGACCGGCTCTGACGACCCGCCGTGCGCCTGCGGGGCTGAGCTTCGAAGCGGACGGAGAGCGAGCCCGACGCGGTCGGAGAACACGCCGTCCCCCAAGCAAAAGGCCCGGGCCCCGCGGAGATCGCGGGGCCCGGGCCTTTCGTGTGACAGCGGCGCTGGTGGAGATGGGGGGAATCGAACCCCCGTCCATCGCTGGGATACTGCGTCTTCTCCGGGCGCAGTCTGTAAAGACGTTCTGCTCGGCCCCGACCTTTGTCACAGACACCTAAGTCGACAGGCCCAGCCTGGGAAGAGTCCCGCGTGACGTCCAGGCACCGTCACGCAGCAAGTCCCCTAGATGACGCCAGAATCCGTAGCGGGAACACCTACGGTCTGACGGAGTTCAGGCTCGCTTAGGCAGCGAGGGCGAACTCAGTGCGCTTAGGTTCGGCACTTGTTGGTTCGCAGAGATCGTTAACGAGATAACTCTGCATCCTCGGCCCGCTTCCCGCAGATTCACAGGCGATGTCGAAACCGATCATCCCCATGGATCCCTCGAGAGGGAGCCGCTGTCACACTGTGGAATTGCCATGCTCGACCGATGTTTCGCCGAGCACATCAGGATACAACGGATGCCGGCGTCTCGCCATTCCCCGATGGATGGCGACGCGCGGGGTGCCTCTCCCCCGCGCGCCGTCACCACGTCAGGCGAAGTCCAGCGCTCCGCGCACGATCGAGTCTCCGGAGTGGGTCGGATCGCCGTCGACCGGCTCGTCGGAGACATCCACGAGGACGAACTCACGCAGATCGATCGTGTCGGGCACGACGAACTCGCCGGTCTGGCCCTCGAGCATGCCGAGGCTGATGATCTCGGTGGCATCCTCGGTGATCAGCCACACTTCGCGATTGCTGTCCGGATCGACATCGGCGTCGAGGGTCACCTCGATGACCGTCTCGTCTCCGCGCTCCACGACCACCGCAGACCCCTCGGCGCCGGGGTGGTCGGGAAAGGCGGCGAGCTCAGCGGACGCCAACTCGACGACCGTCGCCTGGCGCGTCAGGGCCCATCCCCCTACAGCGACGCCCAGCACCGCCACGCTGGCGGCCAGCACGAAGAGTCCGCGGATGAGCCCGCTGCGCCGACGAGGCGGCACGGGCGCATCGCCGGAGGCGGCGGGTGATCGATCCACTCCCCCGTCGGCGGGGCTCGTCACATCGCCTTCGACCGCGGGATCGATCTCCGAGGCGGCTGACACGCCGGAGATGTCTCCCGGCGTGGTGAATCCGAGTTCCTCCGAGATACGTGACCACACGCGCTCGGGCGGGGCTTCGAGGTCTTCGAGCAGGACGGTGGAGCGACCGGCCACCACCGTGCGGGTCAGAGCGGACAGCTCCACCGCGCAGCGAGGACAGGTGCTGAGGTGATCCTGTTCGGCAGCGGTCGCCACCGGCTCTCCGATCGCAAGGAGCGTCAGGACTTCGGGATCGAGATGCGACTCAAGATGCGGCATGGCTCACCTCCAATCGGGATCGCAAACGGGTAAGGCTTCGGCGGATGTGACTCTTGACGGTGCCCAGTGGCATGTTCAGCCGGGAGGCGATCTGCTGGTGCGTCAGATCGTCGTAGAACGCCAGCTTGACGACCTCTCGGGCATCGGGTTCCAGGCGGCTGATCTCGTCGGCGAGAAGGATGGTATCGCCGATGTCGACCTCCGGGGCGTCACGACCCATGGGTTCGGCGTACCTCTCGAGCTCTCGTTGCAGAGCTCCGATCCGTGCGCGCGCCTCGTGGGTGTCGGCGATCCGGCGGCGGGCGATGGCGATCAACCACGTCGACACCCGCGCCTTGCCGGGGTCGAAACTCGCCCGGGAACCCCACGCCGAGACGAATGTCTTCTGCGTGACGTCTTCGGCGTCGCTGCGGTCTCCCAGCGAGCGGAGCGCCAGCGTGAACACCACCGGCGACCAGCGCCGGTAGATCTCCGCCAGCGCCCGCTCGTCCCCGTCTCGAAAGCGTTCACCGACCCCTTCGTCGGCCGCTCCCGGCGGCGAGACCGCCGAATTGTCGATACTCATGGTGGCGCTCACTCCTGTATGGGGGTGGCGAGGGCCACCACATTGTCCTGATAGCGCCCGATCGACGCGTCGAAAGGACCACCGCAGGTGATGAGGACAAGTGTGGGCGAACCGGACCGGGCGAACAAGTCATCGACAGGAAGGTCGGCTTTCCGGTAGTAGGTGACCGAATCCAGACGATAACGGGTGAGCGCGCCCGTATCATCGGTCACTTCGATGACCGTTCCCTGAGCCAGATCCCGGATGCGGCTGAAGGGGCCGATCCCGTACCCGGGCATGTCGACATGGGCCGAGACGACGGTGCGTCCCTCCGCCGACTGGGGTCCAGGACCGAAGCGATACCATCCGGCCACGGCGGGGTCTTCGGGAAGCTCCATCGCATCGTTGGCGTCCACCCCGACGGGGATCACGGGAACGTCGATCCCTGCGTCCGCCACCGATACTCGCACCGGCGCCGGGACGACGGCGGCCGGCGGCGGTGTGGCCGGGGCCACGGGGATCTCCACCGAGGGGGTCGGTGCCGGTGCGGAGATCTCCGGGGCGGGAAGCGAGGTGGCCGGCTGCGGCGCCGATTCGACCGGGGTGCCGCAGCCGGTGAGGGCGAGGACGAGCAGTGCCACCAGGGGTACCGCTCGCCTCGCCCTCATCGTCCTTCTATCCTCGCCGATCAGCGACCGCTGCGGGCGCGGACAACGACCAAGGTGCCACCGGCGACACCCAAGGCGACGAGGAGGCCGGCAGCGAGCCACGCACCCTGCACGAGCGTGTCCTGCGCGGCCAGCTGGCCACCGGCGCCCGACGGGACGCCGCCCGAGGGGCCACCGTGCAGGCCCTCGATGGTCTGCACGGCGAGAGCGAGGTTGCCGGCCTCAGCCGAGCCCCACGCGTAGACGATGGTCAGCGTGCCCTCGGCGACGTTGACGTCCGCCGGACCGATGACCGGGTCAGTGGTGCCCGCAAGGGCGACCGCAGCCGAGACCGTGCCCGCCGGGAGGTTCAGGGTGGCCTCGTTCGGGTTCGTCAGGTCCTCGACGACCGGGGAGCCGCCCGCGAGGATGTCGACGGCGGGTGCCGCGGCGACGTGACGGACCGTCAGACGGCCCTCGCCCGCAGCGGTCTGCGCGGTGTCGTTGACGAAGGCGTTGAGCGCGGGCTCGCCCGCCTCGTTCAGGTTGGCGGTGGCGGTGTAGTTCACACCGGCGTCCAGCGTCACCGAGGTCTGAAGGATGGGGGCGCTCGCGTCAGCGGCGTCCGTCGCCGTGAGCGCGATGTCGTAGCTGTCCGCCGGGAGTGCCAGCGGGCCGGCGAGGTCGCCGGGCTGGAAGTCGTCGAGGGTCAATTCGCCGTTGACGTAGACGTCGACGGGAGTGTCCGGGATGCCGTGCAGCACCGAAAGCTGAGCCTCGCCGCTCGTGCTTGCGTTCGCGGGAAGGGCAAGGCCCAGTGCCGCGACGACGCCGACCGTGAGGCCGGCAACCATGGTCTTGCGCATGAAGATCCTCCTGGGGTGAGTGGCAGTGAGGTTCACCGCCTTTCATGAAGTACTTCTCGGCGCCACCGCCGTTTGGATGCACCCGCATGAGATTTTTCCGAATCGGCGTCGTAGAGTCGCCCTCATGAGTGAGGTCGTCGTGACGGTGCATGGGGAACACGTGGCCCGGGTGGCCCCTGAGGAGGCCGTGGCCACTCTCGTGGTCCGCGCCGAAGGCGCGACCCGCGAGCGAGTGGTCGCAGACATCTCCGCGTGGAGCGCGCCGCTGCGCGACGAGCTCGAGGAGGCGCACACCGAAGGACGTGTCGCGCAGTGGTCCAGCGACAGCGTGTCGGTGTGGTCCGAGCGACCGTGGAACGCCGAGGGAAGGCGTCTGGCTCCCGTCCACCACGCGTCGGTGAACATGTCGGCGATCTTCACCGACTTCGACGCCCTGTCCGCGTGGGCGAGCGAGGTCATCGAGCGCGACGGTGTGCAGTTCACGGGAGTCGACTGGCGACTCTCCCCCCTGACACGAGCCGCTGTGGAACGCTCGGTGGCCGCCGAGGCGGTCACCGTCGCCGTCGAACGTGCGACGGCCTATGCCCGCGCGCTCGGGCTGTCGGATGTGACCGCCGTCGAGATCGCGGATGCCGGGATGCTGACTGACGATCGGGGGGCGCGCGGTGAATCGGCTCGACCGCTGATGGCCCGCGCCGCGTTCGCCGGTGACGCGGGCGGGGCCGATATCCGGCTCCAGCCCGCGGATGTCGTCGTCAGCGCGACCGTCGACGCGCGATTCGTCGCTCGGTGACGCTCACTCGCCGAGACGGTTGCGGGTTCGCATCGCCCGCTCCGCCTCGCGACGGTCCTGGCGCTCGCGGAGGGTCTGGCGCTTGTCGAATTCACGCTTGCCCTTGGCCACGGCGATCTCGACCTTGGCGCGTCCGTCGGAGAAGTACAGGCGCAGCGGAACCAGCGTGTACCCGCCCGCGGAGACGGCGTGGGAGAGCTTGACGATCTCGTCCTTGTGCAGGAGCAGCTTGCGCGTGCGCTTGGCCGCGTGATTGGTCCAGTGCCCCTGGGAGTATTCGGGGATGTGGACGGCGTCGAGGAAGGCCTCCCCGCCGTCTATGTAGGCGTAGCCGTCGGTCAGGTTCGCGCGTCCCTGACGCAGCGACTTCACCTCGGTGCCGGTGAGGACGAGTCCCGCCTCATAGGTCTTGTCGATGAGGTAGTCGTGGCGCGCGCGACGGTTCGTCGCGATGACCTTCTCACCGCGTTCGCGTGCCATGGCTGCATCCTCCTTCAGGCCGCGCGGCGGCATCCGGTCCTCCGGAATCGCGCACGGCAGCCCGCCAGTCTAGCAAGCGGTCAGGTCCGCAGCCACCGGCGGATGGCGAAGCTCGCCGACAGCGCAGCGAGGACCACGCCGATGGCGACGATCACGGGGATCACGACGGCGACGTCGGCGCCGTCGACCCACGTCGTGACGAATTGCACGCGTCCGCGCAGCTCCTCGACGCCGAAATGCAGGCCCAGGACGACCGTGACACTCGCGAGGATGGAGCCGATGAGGGCTGCGAAGACACCTTCCAGGACGAAGGGAGTCTGGATGAAGCGGTTCGATGCTCCGACCATGCGCATGATCCCGAGCTCACGGCGCCGTGCGAAGGCCGAGAGTCGGATCGTGGTGGCGATGAGGAGGACCGCGGCGATCAGCATCAGTCCGGCGATGCCCACCGCGATGTAGGTGGCGACGGTCAACGCCGAGAAGAGGGGATCGAGGTACTGCAGCTGATCTTCGACGACTTCGACGCCCTCCATGCCCTGGAACGCCTCGATGATGACATCCGAGCGGCGGTGGTCGACGAGGTTGATCCGGAAGGTCTCGTTCAGCTGATCGGGGGTGATGACGCTGGCGTAGTCCTCGCCGAGCAGGTCGATGACGTTCTCGTAGGCTTCGTCACGATTCTCGAAGCGCACCGCATCGATGAGCGGCGCGATCGCCGGACTGTCCAGCTGCGTCTGGACGGCGGCGATCTGCTCGGCCGTCGCGACACCGCCGGCACAGGTGCCTTCCTGCGTCGACACGGAGGTGCACATGCTGATCGCGACCTGCGCCCGGTCGGCCCAGAAGTTCTCCATCTTGCCGATCTGCATCTGCATGAGGATCGCCGCGCCGACGAAGGTGAGCGAGACGAATGTGACGAGCACCACAGAGATGACCATCGAGGCGTTCCGACGAAGTCCCGTGAACGCCTCGGCCAGTACCAGACCGACCCTCACGAGGTCGGCCCGACTTCGTCGTCCCGGTCGCGACGACCCAGACCGAGTCGATCGGCGACGCCGAGCTCGGCGACCTCGACTTCGGGGATGTCCTGCACGGGCACCGGCTGCGTCTGCGGCCGCGTGATGCCCTGGGGCGCGGCCGCGACGGACGCGGCGTGCTCCTGCTCCCGTGGCTGGGCGCCGGCGGCCACCGTCGCCGGCTCTGGGGCCGGCTCGCGGGCCGGCTCGCGGGCTTCGCCCGCCCATGGCGGCGCCTCGGACTCGGGCGGAAGGCTCGTTCCGGCCATCGCCGCCGCTTCGCGCTGGAGTTCGAGCACGGCCGTGAGAGCGGCGACCGCGGCGGCCCCCCGCTCGGGCTCGGGAGCGAGACTCGGAATCGCCGAGGTGTCCCCGTACCCGCCGTGGCGTTCGTCGCGGACCATCTCGCCGTTCTTCAGCTCGATCACGCGTCGCTTCATCTGGTCGACGAAACCCGCCTCGTGCGTTGCCATGACCACCGTGGTGCCGTTGGCGTTGATGCGGGCAAGCAGCTGCATGATGTCCACGGATGTGGCGGGGTCGAGGTTCCCGGTGGGCTCGTCGGCCAGCAGGACCTGAGGCCGATTGGCCAGCGCCCGGGCGATCGCCACGCGCTGCTGCTCGCCGCCGGAGAGCTCGTGCGGGAACCGCTTCTCCTTGCCGGCGAGGCCGACGAGGGACAGAACCTCGGGAACCGCCTGCTGGATGAACGCACGAGATGACCCGATCACCTGCAGGGTGAACGCGACATTCTGGAACACCGTCTTGGACGGCAGCAGCCGGAAGTCCTGGAACACCGCCCCGATGTGACGGCGGAAGTACGGCACCTTGCGATTGGAGAGCGTGCGCACATCGCGGCCCAGCACCACCACGCGACCGTCGCTCGGCACGTCCTCACGCAGGATCAGCCGGAGGCACGAGGACTTGCCCGAGCCCGACGCGCCCACGAGGAAGACGAATTCGCCGCGGAGCACCTCAAAGTCCACCTTGTTCAGGGCGGGCCGGGAGGTGCCGCGATAGTGCTTCGTGACGTTCTCGAACCGGATCATGGCGTGACGAGCCTAAGCGGCGGCGCGTCGGAGGCGCCGAACGACACCCGGCGCGGCGTCATCCGTCAGTCGTCGTCGTCCTTGCGCTTGCGCCAGCGGATACCGGCGGCGATGAAGCCGTCGATGTCGCCGTCGAACACCGGCGCCGGGTTTCCGACCTCGTGGCCGGTGCGCAGGTCTTTCACCAGCTGCTGGCCGTAGAGGAAGTACGAGCGCATCTGGTCGCCCCAGCTGGCGGTGATGGTTCCCGCGAGCTCCTTCTTCTTCGCGGCCTCCTCCTCGCGCTTGAGCAGCAGCAGGCGCGTCTGGAGCACGCGCATCGCGGCGGCGCGGTTCTGGATCTGCGACTTCTCGTTCTGCATCGACACGACGATCCCCGTCGGGAGGTGCGTGATGCGCACCGCCGAGTCGGTCGTGTTCACCGACTGCCCACCGGGGCCGGACGAGCGGAAGACGTCGACGCGGATGTCGCCCTCGGGGATGTCGACCTCCACGGCCTCCTCCATCACCGGGATCACCTCGACGGCGGCGAACGAGGTCTGCCGCTTGTCCGCCGCGCCGAACGGACTGATCCGCGCGAGGCGGTGGGTCCCCGCCTCGACGGACAGCGTGCCGTAGGCGTAGGGCGCGTCGATCTCGAAGGTCGCCGACTTGATGCCGGCACCCTCGGCGTAGGAGGTGTCCATGACCTTCACGGGATACTTGTGGCGCTCCGCCCACCGCAGGTACATGCGCATGAGCATCTCGGCGAAGTCGGTGGCGTCGTCACCGCCGGCGCCGGAGCGGATCGTGACGACGGCGGAACGGTCGTCGTACTCCCCGTCCAGGAGCGTCTGCACCTCGAGCTGCCCGATGACGTCTTCGAGCTCGGCGATCTCGTGACGAGCCTCCTCCGCGGAGTCCTCGTCCTCCATCTCGTTGGCGAGCTCGACCAGGACCTCGAGGTCGTCGAGGCGCCGTTCGATGTCGGTGATGCGCTTCAGCTCGCTCTGGCGGTGGCTGAGGGCGCTGGTGACCTTCTGCGCCTTGTCGACGTCGTCCCACAGATCGGGGGCGCCGGCTTCGTCGCTGAGGCGCGCGATCTCGGCCTCCAGGGCGTCGACATCCACGACGGCCTTGATGTCGGAGAACGTCGACCGGAGGGCCTTGATGTCTTCGGAGGGATCGAATTCGAGCATGACAGTCCAGACTAACGTGGATGATCGTGTCAGATCCTCCGCCTCGCTCCCCCGGCGCGGCGGCGGTGCTCGGCCGCTTCGCGCCGATGATCTACGGTCCGACGCTCCTGTTCGCCCTGGGCGAGGGGGCGATCCTGCCGCTCATCCCCGTGATCGCCGCGCGCCTGGGTGCCGACATCGCCACGGCTGCACTGGTGGCGTCCGCGCTCGTCGTCGGTCAGCTGTGCGGCAACATCCCCGCGGGCTACGCCGTCGCCCGCATCGGCGAGCGCCTCACCATGGCGATCGCGGGTGTGCTCTCCCTCCTCGGCGTGGTGGGCATGGTGTTCGCGCCGGGGCTCGGGGTGTTCGCCGCATCGGTCTTCCTCATCGGCTTCTGCGCGGCGGCCTTCGGTCTTGCCCGTCACTCCTTCATGACCACCCGCGTGCCGCTGTGGTTCCGGGCACGGGCGCTGTCGCTTCTGGGGGGAACCTTCCGGCTCGGGATGTTCGTGGGCCCTTTCCTCTCGGCGGGACTCCTCACGCTCTTCGGCGACGAGACGGCGAGCATCTGGTTCTTTGGCGCGTGCCTCGTCGCGGTCATCGCGCTGGTCCTCTTGGGCCCCGATCCCGAAAGGACCCTGATCACCGGCCGGGACAGACGGGATGCCGCGGGCTCCGCTTCGGGCGTCCGGGACAGCCAGGACGGCGAGACCGACACCGGCGAGCCGGTCACCACGGGATCGGTGCCGGTCCTCGGGCGACGTCCGCCACGCGACGGCGTCTTCCGCACGATGTGGCGGCACCGCGCTGTGCTGTCGCGGCTGGGGGTCGCCGCAGCATCCCTCTCCGCCGTGCGCTCGGCCCGCCAGGTCGTCCTCCCGCTCTGGGGCGTCTCCATCGGCCTCGACGCGCAGACGATCGCCCTCGTGGTGGGAGTGTCGGGCGCGATCGACTTCGCGCTCTTCTACGCCAGTGGCCAGGTGATGGATCGGTTCGGTCGGCTGTGGGCCGCGCTTCCGGCGATGATCCTCATGGGGGCGGGCTTCCTGGCCCTCGCGTTCACCCATGATGTGGCTTCGGCGGACATGTGGTTCGCGATGTTCGGGGCCGTGCTGGGAGTCGGGAACGGACTCTCCAGCGGGATCCTCCTCACCCTGGGCGCCGACGCGGCACCGCCCGACGATCCTGCGCCCTTCCTCGGCTCGTGGCGCACACTGACCGATGCCGGGGGCGCCCTGGCCCCTCTCGCCGTGTCGGCGATCGCGGCAGTGGCGTCGCTGTCGGTCGCGGCGGCGGTGATCGGCGTCGTCGGCTTCGTCGGTGCGGGGGCCTTCGCCCGGTGGGTGCCGCGGTTCGTGCCGCGCCCCTGATGAGACACCGGCCGGGCGTACGCTCTGGTCATGGTCGTCGCAGGGCTCGTCTTCGCAGCGATCGCTGCGCTCATCCACGTCTACATCTTCGTCCTGGAGTCGCTGACCTGGACCAGCGCCCGCACGCGGAGGACCTTCGGCGTGCGCAGCCTCGAGGAGGCGCAGGTGACGAAGGCGTTGGCGTTCAACCAGGGGTTCTACAACCTGTTCCTCGCCGTGTCGGCGCTTCTCGGCATCGTGCTCGTGACCGCCGGCGCCACCACGGTCGGCGCGACTCTCGTGTTCGCGGGGACCGGGTCGATGGTCGCCGCCGGCCTCGTGCTCATCCTGTCGAACCGGCGCATGGTGCGACCCGCCGCCATCCAGGCGGTGCCGCCGTTGATCGCGGTCATCGCGCTCGCGATCGGACTGGCCGCCTGACGCCGGCGGCTTTCTCGTCAGCGCAGCGCGGTGCGGCTGGTGGCCGTGGCCTCGAGCGCCACGCCCTCGGGGACGAAGAGCGCCGCGATCGGCGGCCGCCACGTGCCCGCGACCGTCACCCGGGCGGAGGTGCCGTCGGGTGTACTCGCGGCGACGACCCGCAGATCACCGCCCCACTGTCCCACGAGCGCGGTGGCGAGTTCCCCGACGTCATCGTCGGTCAGGAGGGCACGCGGTTCGCCGTCGTCGATCACCAGCTCGAAGCCGTCCGCACCTGCGAGGGCCGCGGCATCGGCCGCCGCGTCGACCCGCTTCTGCGCGAGATAGAGACTTGTCGCGTCGACGCAGACGAAGACGACCACGAGCGCGAGGATGGCGTAGCCGAGCGTGAGGAGCAGGACGCTGCCGGTGTCGTCCGGCGCGGCGGTGTCGTCCGGCGCGTCGGTGTGATCCGGCGCGGCGGTGTCATCCGGCGCGGCGGGGGCGCCTCGGCCGCGACGTGTCATCCGCCCTCCCAGAATCGGGAGACCCGCTGAGCTGCCGTCGCCTCGACCGGGATGACGGCGGCCCGGTCCAGGCCGAACACCGGCGGCACCAGCGGCAGCGCGACCGAGCTGCGCACACTCACGAGCAGCGTCGCCCCCGCCCGGGGGCACGCGGTTCCCGCCGGAGCGCACGCGAGCGAAAGATCAAGGCGACCGGGATCGATGCCGTACTCCGCCGCGACGGAGGCGAGAACCCGTCCGGCACGTCGATCGGCGTCGGTGGCGTCGCTCGCGCCCGCCACAGCGCGCGCGACATGACGGGCACCGGCTTCCACTCCGAGGGCCTGGCCCTGGATGATGCCGAGCGTCACGACGACGTACACGAGCGGGACGAGGAGGAGCAGGCCGACGACGATGAACTCCAACGCAGCAGAGCCGCGGTCGTCCGGGTCGACGTCGGTGTCCGCCCCCTCAATCGAGGGATTCCACGGGTGCATGGGCGCTCACCTCCATCGATCCGGGAAGACCGATCAGACCGATCACGGGAAGTGGAGCACGCACGGTGACCTCCACGGCCGGGTAGCCGAAGGAGGCAGTCTCGGTGGCGACCACCTGGTCGGCGTACGCCGCACCGACGGTGCGGGAGACGATCTGCGACGTGCGGTCGGCCCCGTCCGCGAGGGACGTGTCGGCGAGAGCCGCGTGATAGGCGCCTTCGACTGCCGCATCGTGCACCACGTTGCGGACGTAAATGCCGAGTCCGAGTTGCAGAACGCCGAGCGTGAGCGCCGTCAGCATCACACCGACGAGGACGAACTCCACGGGCGCGGATCCACGGTCGTCGGCGGCATCCACTTCGACCGCACGGATCAGGCGGTGGATGCCGGGCGCCACCGGCACCTCAGAAGCCCGAGACGCGCTCGATGGCCTGCTCGAAGAGTCCCGCCAGCGCCGGACCGGCGAGGGCCCAGATCACCACGACGAGTCCTGCGGTCATGAGGGTGATGAGCACCCAGCCGGGCACGTCGCCGCGGTCATCGGCGATCACATCGCCGAACGCCGTCCGCGCGCGGGTCCAGTTCCGGCTCACGAGCTCGCGCATGCCGTTCTCCTTTCGTCGGGGGCAACCTGCCCTGTCGTACCGGGTGCTGAGGTGGGTGCCGGTCATCCGATTCCCAGTCGCAAGAGGAAGATGCCGGGGAACACGGCGAAGAGCACGCTCAGCGGCAGGATGAGGAAGACCAAAGGCACGAGCATGGCGATCTCGTTGCGCCCCGCCCGTTCGATGAGCGAGCGCTTGGCGTCTTCGCGGGCGTCCAGCGCCTGTGCGTGAAGAACGTGAGCAAGCGGCGCACCACGGTCGATGGCGGCAACGAGGTGATCGACCGCGCGCGAGACAGCCGGTGACTCCACTCGCTCGGCCAGATCCGTGAGGGCGTCCGAGAGCGATGATCCGGTTCCCACGGCGACGACCGCGCCGCGCAGCTCGGCGGTCACCTCTCCGCCCGGCAGCTCACCGACTCGACGCAGCGCGTCGAGGATGCCTTCACCGGCAGACAGACACAGAGCGAGGAACTCCAACACGGTAGGGAGTTCCTCCTCGATCCGGGCGCGTCGCTGCCGTGCGGCCCGTGACAGCTGCAGATTGCATGCGACGGCCCCGACGGTCGCGAAGAGCGGCGGGAGCAGCCCTACCGCGGGCGATCCGCGGCCGGTGAGGACGAGCACCACGACGACCACCGCGCCGACCGTGAGCCCCGCGAGCGCCACGCCGAGCTGACGTCCGCGAAAGGCGGCGACGTCGATGGTCCACGCCGCCTGACGAAGTCGTCGGTCCACCGAGACCGAACCGGCCAGACGCGCAGCGATCGTGTCCCGTAGCCGCTGCCAGGTCACCGCGAGATCCTCTCCGAATCCCGCCGTGAGCGGAGTCGCGCCGATCGGATCGGTGACATCGCGGATGTATGGGGCGATGCGCCGGCTGAGCGAGGCAGATCGCCAGCGAGGGGCACGGGAGAGAAGGAGCAGGACGCCTGCCCCGAGAGCGACGCCGAGCACCACCGCAAGGGACGCGTCCGTCAGAGTGACAGGGCTCACCGCGCCCACCTCCTTGCCTCCGGAAGGCGGCCGATGCGCAGCATGATGCGGAAGGCGATCACCGACACGACCGCACCGCCGACGATCAAGACCATCCCCTCCGCGGTGGCATAGGCGGCGGCGCCTTCCGGGCGAAGCGCCAGAAGGGCCAGGATGATCCACGGAGCCGCGACACCCAGGACGGCAGCGCCGCGGATCCACGACTGACGCGCGTCGATCTCGGCGCGAATCGCCGCATCGGAGCGAACCGACGCCGACAGGGCCCGCAGAACGGTGGTCAGCTCGGTGCCGCCCACCTGACGGGCCATGCGAAGGGTTTCGATGACCCGATCCGCCACGGGGTCGGCGAGGCGGTCCTTGAGCGCGAGCATCGCCGAGTCGAAGTGCCCCGACGCCGCCAGATCCCGGGCGAAGCCGCGGAAGCTCGGACGGAGCGCGAGCGGAGCCGAATCGGCCAGGCTCGCCGCCGCGTCGGGGAGCGACATGCCCGCCCTCACCGACGCGACGAGGAGGTCGCACACGTCGGGCCACAGCGACCGCCGGGTCTTCCTCAGTCGGTCGCGCCGACCCCGCACCCACCAGTACGGGGCGATCGCCGCTCCGGCGAAGGCCACCAGCGCCAGCGGCAGCACGGTTGTGACGAGGAAGGCCGTCGCCGCGACGACGACGGCGAGCAGCACCGCGGCCAGGGCGAGCGCGAGCGGAGTCACGCGCGCGAACCCGGCCTCCCGCAGGAGCTCGGTCATTCGGCTGCCCTTCGCCGCGGCGGCCGGTCGCCTCTCGCCGGTGGCGGGCCAGAGCCAGGGCGACAGTGCGAGCAGGATCCCGGCGGCGAGCACGCCACCCCAGAGGAGCGTCACCGCTGGCCCGCCCGGTACAGAACGCGTGACTCGATCACACCGTCGCGGACACCGGTGGGCTCGACGATCTCTCCCACGCGACGGCGTCCGTCCACGGCGCGCTCGCAGTGGACGACGAGGTCGACGCCCTGCGCGACGGCGGGGACCACGAATGCCGCGTCGATGTTGCGGCCCGCCAGAAGCGGGAGCGTCGAGAGTTTCACCAACGCCTCCCGCGCGGAGTTCGCGTGAATGGTCGCTGCCCCGGGGACGCCGGTGTTGAGCGCGAGGAGCAGGTCGAGCGCTTCGGCGTCGCGCACCTCGCCGACGACGATGCGATCGGGTCGCATGCGCAAGGCCTCTTTGACGAGTCGGCGAAGCGTCACCTCGCCCGTCCCCTCCAGGCTCGGCTGTCGGCCCTGCATCGCCACGAGGTCGGGGGCCGACACCGCCAGCTCGAATGTCTCCTCCACCGTGACGATGCGGTGCGCTCGGGGGCTCGCGGCGACCAGCGCGCCGAGCAGCGTCGTCTTGCCGGCGTGGGTGGCCCCCGACACCAGGACGCTCCGCCCCTCGCCCATCGCCCGCCGGAGCAGATCCGCCGCCTGAGGCGCGAGGGAGCCGACCTCGACGAGCGCGTCCAGATCGCGATAGGCCGGGAGGAACTTCCGGATGTTGACAGCCCAGTGCCGTCGCGTGATGTCGGGGATGACGACGTGGAGGCGACTGCCGTCGGGGAGAGACGCATCGACGAAGGGCTGGCTGAGGTCGACCCTGCGACCCGTGGCGTGCAGCATCCGTTCCACCAGGTCTCGGACAGCCGTGTCGGTGAGGTGGAGGGGGACCCGCTCGGGCACCCCTCCCCGGGCGACGTACACGCGGTCGGGAGCGTTGATCCAAAGCTCTTCGACGCCGGGATCGTCGAGATAGGCCTGCAGGGGGCCGTAGCCGGTGACCTGCGCGACCACGTCGCGGACGGCGCCGGACTCGTCGTCGATGGTGGCGAGCCCGCGGGCCAGGGCGTAATCGTTGTGGCGGCGCACCTCGTCGGCGGCGATCCGCGCCGCCGCATCCGGGTCCTTCGCCGGATCCGCGCTCTGCGCCCGCAGCCGGTCGCGCACGCGGGCCACGACGACGCTGGTCGGAGCGTCGTCGAGACGTGCGGCGGAGGTCACCGGAGCATCCTTGCAAAGCGCCTGGATCGTGGCCGGATGTTATCCACAGCCCCTTCGCCCACGCGGTGTGACGTTGGTCCCGCCCGCCCTTCTCCGCAGCCGCCAGGCTGGCGAGATGACGACAGATCGCGAACACGACCTGGTCATCGCGGCGGTCGACGGCTCACCGTCGTCGATCGAAGCCCTGCGCTACGCGTCCCGGTTGGCAGACGCCCTGCACGCGCCCCTCGACGCCGTCATCACCTGGAGCTACCCGCCCTACAGCGACCCGGCGTTCATCTCCGCATGGTCGCCCCAGGACGACGCGACGACGATCCTCGACGACGCCGTCCGGCAGGTCTTCGGCGAGAACCCGCCGGCGCACATCGGGAAGCGGGTCCTCGCCGGTGCGGCCGCCCCTACGCTCATCGACCTCAGCAGGTCGGCCGCCATGCTCGTTCTGGGCAGCCGGGGCCTCGGGGGGTTCGCCGGTCTTCTCCTCGGCTCGGTCAGCGCCGCCTGCGCCGAGCACGCCCACTGTCCGGTCCTCGTCGTCCATCCCCGCGTGTCACCTGTCTCCGCCGACGAGCCGAGCGTGCCGCACAGTGCGCGGCGGTGACGTCGCCAGAACGCATCCGATTCCGCATCATCCCCCGCTGCAGCCGGTCGGGACGGGTCTGGACCGTGCCACGTCGAGATGAGAGAGTGCTTCTGTGATCACACCGAGTGAACCCTCCGATCGTTCCGCCGTGCTGAGCGGTGCTGCCAAGGGCGCTGCGGCGGCCACCACCGCCGCCCCTGTCGTCCGCACGGCTCTCGGACTCCTCGGTGTCGTGCAGGCCGCGTTCGCGTTCCTGGCGTTCTGGGACCTCGCCCATCGAGACAGCAGGCAGGTCACCGGCCCGAAGCCCGTGTGGATACCCGTCATCCTGGTCAATTGGATCGGGCCGGCGGCGTACTTCCTCTTCGGCATCAAGCGCTGACGCAAGGGCTGGAGCTCTCGGGTTATCCCCATGCTCGCGCGGGAACCGCTCGCCTAGACTGAACCCACCCGCGGGAGTGGTGAAACTGGCAGACACGCAGGATTTAGGTTCCTGTGCCTCCGGGCGTGTGGGTTCAAGTCCCACCTTCCGCACGCGCGTCCTGTCCGTCGCCCGGCGGGATGATGCATTCTTGCCGCCGCCGACGACCCGACGGGACTTCCGTGTACACCGTTCCCACCGCTCTCATCCCCTGGCTCGATCCCGCAGCGATCATCGCGGCGGCGGGACCCTGGGCTCTCGCCGTGGTCTGCTTCATCGTGTTCGCCGAGACCGGTCTGCTCGTCGGGTTCCTGCTGCCTGGCGACACCCTGCTGATCATGGCGGGTCTGCTCTCCCACCCCTCCGACGTGGCACCCAACGGTGTGTTCGGCATCAGCGCGTGGTGGGTGGCTCTCCTGATCGGTCTCGCGGCGTTCGTCGGCGGTGAGGTCGGGTACCTCATCGGACACAAGGGCGGGCCGGCGGTGTTCGAGCGCAAGGAGTCCGGCGTCTTCAGCCGCCGCAACGTCGAGCGCACCAACGCCTTCTTCGAGCGATGGGGCGGCCTCACCATCATCCTCGCCCGGTTCGTGCCGATCGTGCGCACCTTCGCACCCGTCGCGGCCGGCGTGGGACACATGCCCTGGCACCGCTACACGCTCTACAACTTCATCGGCGCGGTCATCTGGGGCTTCGGTCTGACGATGATCGGATACGGGATCGGGTTCATCCCCGGGGTCGGCCAGTTCGTGACCGACTACATCGACGTCATCCTGCTGGTCGCGGTCGGCGGCACCGTGATCTTCATCGTCTGGCACTACCTCGCCGAGCGCCGGAAGGCGAAGAAGGCCGCGGCGGCAGGTGAGGACACCGACACCGACGCCGTGGAGGCGCGACAGCTCGTGCTTGACCCCGACGTCTTCCGGCGCGGTCCCGAGCACCGCTCGGACACGAACGGCGACGTCTGAGGGTCGCCGCGGGACGAGACCTTCCGAAAGCCAGCGCCGGGCGTACCCTCGGCTCACCGTGACCGGCGCTGCTATGAGGCTTTGGCGGCCTTCTTGCGGGGTGTCTTCTTCTTCGCGGCGCCGCCCGATTCGGCCGAACCGCTCGCGTTCCCCGACGGTGTGTCATCCTTCTTGCCCGATCGTGCCGCGCGCGAGCGCTCCACGCTGGCGCGGAGCGCCTCCATGAGGTCGATGACTTCCCCGCCGCCGTCGCCCTCGTCCTCGGTGCCGAAGGTCTCGGCCGTGTCGATGGCGTCGCCCTGCTCTATCTTGGCCTTGATGAGGGTGCGCAGCTCCTCCTGGTAGTCGTCGGTGAACTCGGTCGGGTCGAAGTCGCTGGCGAAGCTGTCCACGAGCGCAGCGGACAGCTCCAACTCCTTGCCCGAGATCTTCACGTCCTCCTCCAGCGACGGGAACGCCGCCTCACGCACCTCGTCGGACCACAGCAGGGTCTGGAGCACCAGCACATCGCCGCGCACCCGCAGCGCCGCAAGCCGGGTCTTCTGCCGCAGCGAGAACCGCACGATCGCGGTGCGATCGGTCTGCTCTAGCGTCCGACGCAGCAGCACGTAGGCCTTGGGAGACGCCGAATCGGGTTCGAGGTAGTACGCCTTGTCGAACAGCAGCGGATCGACCTGCTCGCTGGGTACGAACTCGACCACGTCGATCTCTCGACTCTTCTCGGCGGGAAGCGCGTCGAAGTCGTCCTTGGTGAGGATCACGGTCTGCGCTCCGTCGTCGTAGGCACGATCGATGTCGCTGTAGGGCACGACCTCACCGTCGATCTCGCACACGCGCTGATAGCGGATGCGCCCACCGTCTTTGTTGTGCACCTGATGGAGAGACACGTCGTGGTCCTCGGTCGCCGAGTACACCTTGACCGGCACGTTGACCAACCCGAACGTCAGCGCGCCTTTCCAGATCGACCTCATCACACCAGTGAACACCTGTCACACCGCTCACGGCTACCCTTGCCCCATGCCCGGCGATGAGCAACTGGTCCGCATCGGCGGCCGGCGGCTGCGTCTGACGAACCTCGACAAGGTGCTCTACCCCGACACCGGCACCACCAAGGGCGAGGTCATCGCGTACTACAGCCGCATCGCACCCGTGCTGCTCCCCCACGTCGCGGGCCGGCCGGTGACCCGCAAGCGCTGGCCCGACGGCGTGGGCACCGAGGCGCACCCGGAGATGTCGTTCTTCGCCAAGGACCTCGAGCCCGGCGCCCCCGACTGGGTGCCGAGGATGCCGATCCCGCACTCGAGCGGCACGAAGGAGTACCCGCTGGTCGAGGACCTCCCGACCCTGGTCTACCTCGCGCAGGTCGCCAGCCTCGAGCTGCACGTGCCGCAGTGGCGCTTCGCCGCCGACGGCGAACGCGGCGACGCGGACCGGCTGGTCCTCGACCTCGACCCCGGTCGCGGGGTCGGCCTCGCCGAGTGCGCGGAGGTGGCGCGATGGGCCCGCGACATCCTCACCCCCATGGGGCTCGAGCCGTACCCGGTGACGAGCGGCAGCAAGGGTCTGCAGCTCTACTGCGCCCTTCCGCCCGGCCAGACGAGCGAGCGAGCGTCGCGCCTCGCGCATGAACTCGCCCGCTCCATCGAGGCCGACCACCCCGACCTCGTGGTGAGCAGCATGAAGAAGTCGGTCCGCGATGGGCGGGTGCTGATTGACTGGAGTCAGAACAACGGCTCGAAGACCACCATCGCGCCGTACTCCCTCCGCGGCCGAGCACAGCCGACGGTGGCGACGCCGCGCACGTGGGCCGAGCTGGATGACCCCGACCTGCGTCATCTCCGGTTCGACGAGGTCCTGGACCGCGTGGAAGGGATGGGCGACCCGCTTGCGGCGCTCGATCGGAGCGCCGCGACCGCTTCCCGTCGAGACGGCGGTGCGCCCCTCACCGCCTACATCGCCAAACGAACGGCCGGCGCAACGCCGGAGCCTGTGCCGTCGGTGCCCGAAGCCCACCCGGCACCGGCCGACGGGCTGGCGTCGTTCGTGATCCAGGAGCATCACGCCTCGCGCCTCCACTGGGATCTGCGCCTCGAACGCGACGGCGTGCTGGTGAGCTGGGCGGTGCCCCGCGGCATCCCCCACTCGACAGCCCGCAACACTCTCGCCGTCATGACCGAGGATCACCCGATGGAGTACGCCGCCTTCGAAGGCACCATCCCCGCCGGGCAGTACGGAGCGGGGACCATGACGATCTGGGACACCGGCCACTACGAGGCCGAGAAGTGGCGCGACGACGAGATCATTTTCACCGCAGAAGGCCGCCCGGGCGGACCGCTCGGGCGGGTGCGGCTCGCGCTGATCCGAACCGGTGGCGAGGGCGAGAAATCGAGCTGGCTCCTGCACCGCATGAAGACGGATGCCGCGGGCAGGCCGCAAGCGGATGCGCAGCCGGTCACGGCGTCACCTCCCCGGCTGTCCTCCGCGCCCGCCGGACCGGTGCAGGGGCCCGCAGCGGGTGAGCACGAGCTCGAGCCTCTCCTCGACCCCGCGCCCGCAGCGTCGTGGCCTCCCCGCGCACGGGACCTGGCCCCCATGCTGTCGACGTCCGCCGGCCCCGCCCGCGCACGCTCGGACGCCGCACGCTGGGGTTCTCCGGCGTGGGCGGAGGCGAAGTGGGACGGCATTCGTGCCGTGGGCGTCTGGGACGGTCGGCGTCTGCGGCTCTGGGCTCGCAGCGGCAACGAGCTGACCGAGCGCTATCCCGAGATTACCGCCGTGGACGCCGGGCTCGGCGAGAGCCCGGCGATCGTCGACGGCGAGCTCGTCGCCCTCGACCATGGCCGCCCGAGCTTCCCCCTCCTCCAGACCCGGATGAATCTCGTGCGCGAGGGCGACATCTCCCGCGAGGCGAGCCGCACCCCCGTGCACTACTACCTCTTCGACGTGCTGGCCGCCGAGGGGAAGGATGTCACCGGGCTGCCGCTGCGGCATCGGCGAGCGATTCTGGAGCACCTCGGTGCGTCAACCATCCCCGCCATTGTGACGCCGCCGGTGTTCGAGGACGTCGACATCGCCCTCGAGACCAGCCGACGACTTCGGCTCGAGGGCATCGTGGTCAAGGATCCGGGATCGCCCTACCGGCGGGGGGCACGGTCGGAGTCGTGGCTGAAGGTCAAGCTCACTCGAACCCAGGAGGTCGTCGTCGCGGGGATGCGTCCGGGTCAGGGCGGCCGGGCAGGCACCTTCGGTTCCCTGCTGCTCGGCATCCCGGGTGAGGACGGGCTGAGGTACGCGGGGCGAGTCGGAACGGGCTTCAGCGACCGCGAACTCCACGCACTCCAGGAGCGTCTCGCCCCCCTCGCCACGAATCAGAACCCCCTCGTGGGTGTCCCCGCCGCCGACACCCGCGGGGTCACCTGGGTTCGTCCGGTGCTCGTAGCCGAGGTCGAATTCGGCGAGTTCACTCCGACGGGCATCCTGCGCCACTCCCGGTGGCGGGGACTTCGTCCCGACAAGCGCGCCGACGAGGTGGTCCGCGAGGACTGATCAGGCGTGGGAGTCGCGCTCGACGTGCCCGGCGCCCTCGACCTGGAACGTCGAATGGGCGACGTCGAAATGCTCCGAGAGGCAGCCCTGGAGATCGCGCAGCACGGCATCCGACCGACCCTCCGCGATGACGTCCGGCGACACGACCACGTGCGCGCTGAAGACCGGCGCGCCACGAGTGAGCTGCCAGACGTGGACGTCGTGCACGTCGACGACGCCTGGGGTGCCGAGGATGTGGGTGCGGATGTCGCGGACCTCCATCCCCCGCGGGGCGGCCTCGCTGAGCACCGACGCGACCTCCCGCAGGAGCGCCACCGCCCGGGGCACGATCATCGCCGCGA
This sequence comes from Microbacterium sp. AK009, assembly GCF_013410955.1. Classification (GTDB taxonomy): domain Bacteria; phylum Actinomycetota; class Actinomycetes; order Actinomycetales; family Microbacteriaceae; genus Microbacterium. Next base: position 273,107 of record NZ_JACCCG010000004.1, read on the forward strand.
TCGCAAGGGACGCGATCGCATCGGCCGGCGCCCAGCCGGTCAGGACGATCACGACGGCGGCGATGATCACCGCGATCGAGCCGAGCAGGTCGCCCAGCACCTCGAGATACGCACCGCGGACGTTGAGGTTCGTCTTCTGGGCCGCACTCAGCAGCCACATGGCCGCGCCGTTCGCGATGAGACCGATCACCGCGACGGTGAGCATCACGCCGCCTGCGACCTCGACGTCGCCGGGATCCATCAGCCGTGAGACAGCCTCGACGCCGACCCACGCGGCGAGGACGATGAGGATGACGCCGTTGGCGAGGGCGCCGAACACCTCCGCCCGCTGATAGCCGTAGGTGCGACGGTCGGTGGCGGGGCGTGCCGCCACGACGGCGGCCAGAAGAGCGATGACGAGGCCTGCTGCGTCGGTGAACATGTGCGCCGCATCGGCGATGAGGGCGAGAGAACCGGAGAGGATCGCCCCGATCACCTGGACCACCATGACCGTCGCGGTGATCCCGAGCGAGATGGCCAGGAGCCGACGGCTCGAGGCGCTGCGCCAGCCGCCGGCGGGCTCGGGATGGGTGTGCACCCCTCCAGGCTAGATCTGGGACGGGTTGCCGCTGAGCCAGAAGCGCCTGTCGGGAATGAGAGTCCTTTTCAGCCGGTACTCGGCCCGCCGCGAAGACTCAGAGAGCAGACAGCAGCGGCGCCAGGAGCTCGAAGGCCCGGGCTCGATGGGAGTGGGCGTTCTTCTCCTGCGCTTCCCACTCGCCGACCGTCCGCTCCGACCCGCTCGGCTGCGCGTCGGGGATGAAGATGGGGTCGTAGCCGAAGCCTCCCGCCCCCCGCTCCGCCGTGGCGAGCCGGCCCGGCCAGACGCCTTCCACGGTCTGCTCCTCCCCGTCCGGCACAACGAGGGCGATCACCGAGACGAACTGCGCCGAACGATAGGGATCGCGGATGTCGGAGAGCTGGTCGAGCAGCAGCGCGCGGTTGGCGGCGTCGTCCTTGCGGTGCCCCGCCCAGTAGGCGGAGAACACCCCCGGGGCGCCGCCGAGCACGTCCACACGGATGCCGGAGTCGTCCGCAAGCGCGGGAAGACCCGTGTGCGCAGCCGCCGCCCGCGCCTTGATCAGCGCGTTCGCCGCGAACGTCACGCCGTCCTCGACGGGCTCGGGGCCGTCGTAGCCGGTGACCACGAGGTCGGGACGGAGCCGTTGGACGATCGCCTGGAACTCTGCGACCTTGTGGGCGTTGTGTGTGGCCAGGACGATCGGCTGCGGCATCCTCAGTCCTCGCTCGGCGTCAGCGCCGCCGCCTGGATGTCGCGGAGATCGGCGCAGCCCGTGAGCGCCAGTTCGAGGAGAGCGTCGAGTTCGCGCTTGTCGAACGGTGCGCCCTCGGCCGTGCCCTGCACCTCAACGAAGAGGCCGCGACCGGTGACGACGACATTCATGTCGGTCTCGGCGCGCACGTCTTCGACGTACGCCAGATCCAGCATCGGTTCACTGTCGACGATCCCGACCGACACCGCCGCCACGGAGTCGATGAGAGGCGTCGAACGCTGCCCGATGAACTTCTTCGCGCGCCCCCATTCGATCGCGTCGGCGAGGGCGACGTAGGCACCGGTGATCGCGGCCGTGCGCGTGCCGCCGTCTGCCTGGAGCACGTCGCAGTCGATGACGATGGTGTTCTCGCCGAGCGCCTTGGTGTCGACGACCGCGCGCAACGCCCGTCCGATGAGGCGGGAGATCTCGTGCGTGCGGCCGCCGATCCGTCCCTTGACGCTCTCACGGTCGTTGCGCTCGTTGGTCGCGCGCGGAAGCATCGCGTACTCGGCGGTGATCCAGCCCCTGCCCTTGCCGGTGAGCCAGCGGGGCACCCCGTTGGTGAACGAGGCGGTGCACAGCACCTTGGTCCCGCCGAACGAGATCAGCGCAGACCCCTCGGCCTGTGCGCTCCACCCTCGCTCGATGGTGATGGGGCGAAGGTCGCCGGGGCTGCGGCCGTCGGCACGGATGATCTCGGACATGTGTCTCCTTCAAGCCCGCGATGCGGGCAGGTCGATGGCGCCGGTCTGGACGAGACGCACGTCGCGCACCTCGCGGCCCATGAGTCGGTGGGCGAGGCGCACGAAGTCGTCGGCCGAGGCGCCGGTGGCCTCATAGACGTGACGCGCGACCGCATCGGGCCCGGCGAGCAGGTCGCGGCTGACCAGCTGACGATAGACGTCCTTCGCCGTCTCGGTGTCGCTGGAGACGAGGCTCACGCCCTGTCCCATGACATAGCTGATCGCTCCCTCCAGGAACGGGTAGTGCGTGCACCCGAGGACGAGGGTGTCGACGCCGGCATGGCGGAGCGGAGCGAGGTACTCCTCGGCGGTCGCGAGGACTTCAGGGGTGTCGGTCTCCCCTGCTTCGACGAAGTCGACGAACGCGGGGCACGCCCGGGCGAAAACCTCCAGACGCGCGTTGACCTCGAGCATGTCCTGGTAGGCACCCGACCCGATCGTCCCGTCCGTGCCGATGACGCCGATCCGACCGTTGCGCGTCGTCGACATCGCGGTGCGGACGGCGGGTCCGATGACCTCGACGACGGGTACGTCGTAGCGTTCGCGAGCGTCACGCAGCATCGCGGCCGAGGCGGTGTTGCACGCGATGACGAGCATCTTCACGCCCTCCTCGACGAGCGTGTCGAGGACTTCCAGGGCGTAGCGACGCACGTCGGCGATGGGCTTGGGCCCGTATGGTGAGCGCGCGGTGTCTCCGATGTAGAGGATCGACTCGCGCGGCAGCTGCGCCGACACAGCGCGGGCGACGGTGAGACCGCCGACCCCCGAGTCGAAGATTCCGATCGGCGCATCGTTCACGGTCATCCAGCCTACGCCGCGGCGCCCCGGCCCCGCGCCCGTCGATAGAGTGACCGCCATGAGCCCATCCGCCGCATCGTCCAGCGCGCTCCTGACCGATCGTTACGAGCTCACCATGCTCGACGCGGCCCTGCGGGACGGGACCGCCGAGCGACGCTGCGTGTTCGAGCTCTTCGGCCGACGCCTTCCCGGAGCGCGCCGCTTCGGCGTCGTCGCCGGCACCGGCCGGTTCCTGCACCTCCTCGCCGAGTACCGCTTCGGTGACGACGAACTGCGGTTCCTCCGCGACCACCGGGTCGTGGATGCCGCAACGCTCCGTTTCCTCGAGCACTACCGGTTCACCGGCACGATCCACGGTTACCGCGAGGGCGAGGCGTACTTCCCCGGCTCGCCGATCCTCGTCGTCGAAGCGACGTTCGCCGAGGCTGTGGTCCTCGAGACCCTGGCCCTGAGTGTGATGAACCACGACTCCGCAGTGGCCACCGCAGCGGCGCGTATGAGCGTCGCCGCCGGGGATCGACCGCTGGCCGAGATGGGGTCGAGGCGGGCACAGGAGCGTGCGGCGGTCGCCGCAGCGCGCGCGGCGTACATCGCCGGCTTCTCCGCGACGAGCAACCTGGCGGCCGGCAGGGAGTGGGGGGTTCCGACGATGGGGACAGCCGCACACGCCTGGACGCTTCTGCACGACACCGAGGAGGACGCCTTCCGTTCGCAGATCGACGCGCTGGGGGTGGGGACGACACTGCTCGTGGACACCTACGACATCGAGGCGGGGGTGGAGACCGCGGTCCGGGTCGCAGGACCGGAGCTCGGCGGGGTGCGGATCGACTCGGGCGACCTCCCCGCCGTTGCCGCTGCGGTGCGCGCCCAACTCGACCGTCTCGGCGCCACGCGGACGAAGATCACCGTGACCAGCGACCTCGACGAGTTCGCGATCGCGGCCCTCGCCGCCTCACCGGTGGACTCCTACGGCGTCGGAACCTCCGTGGTCACCGGGTCGGGATCCCCGACCGCCGGCATGGTCTACAAACTCGTCGCACGGCAGGATGCCGCGGGCGGCTGGGTTCCCGTCGCGAAGGCATCCACCGACAAGGCCTCGCGCGGCGGCCGGAAGGCCGCCTTCCGCACCTTGGATGCGGGGACCGCGACATCCGAACTCATCGCGGTCTCCGATGGTTTCGAACAGATGGCCACCCATGTCGATCACCCCGATGCCCGTCCGCTGCAGGCGGTGCTGGTCGAGGCCGGTGACACCGATCCGTCGGCGCTGGGGTCAGAAGGGGTCGCCCGTGCCCGCGCGCATCACGCGCGCGTCCGTGAGGAACTCCCCGTCACAGCGCTCGCGCTCTCTCGTTCGGACCCGGCGCTGCCGACGGTCTTCGTGGACGTCGCGTGAACCCTCAGACCATCGATTCGTAGATCTCTTTGCAGGTCGGGCAGACCGGGAACTTCTCCGGGTCGCGGCCCGGGGTCCACTTCTTCCCGCACAGCGCCCGGACGGGCTTACCTGTGATCGCCGACTCGAGGATCTTGTCCTTCTTGACGTAGTGCGAGAACCGCTCGTGGTCGCCCGGCTCGAGGCTCTCCTCCCGAATGAGCTCTTCGAGTTCGCGGTCGAGGGTGGCGAGGCCGCCCTGGTCAGGGCTGTCGAGGGGCGTGCTCATGAGGGAAAAGTGTACCCGCGCTCTCCGGCGCCCGGCAGGACCGAGCGCTCAGGACGACTCGGCGAACTCCATGATGCGGCTTCCCCGCCGCTCGAAGACAGCGGCACCCACCGCGATGCCGGCGATCGCCGTGAAGCCCCCGATCGCCAGCCCGCCCCAGAGCGCGAGGGTCGTCGCCTCCTCGTCCCCGCCGAGAGACAGCCATCCCCACCATGCGACAGGGGCGCTCAGCAGCATCGCGCCGATCATGACGAACGCCTGTGCCAGCGCTCCACCCGATCCGGTGCGCTGCGGCTGCTGGAAAGGACTGTCCCCGGGACGTGTCACCGGGTACGGCCAGGTCGCCGAGGAGATGCTCGACAGCCCGAGTCCGCACAGGAACAGCGCAGCGCAGAGCCCGGTCATCGCCGGCAGCGCCGACCACCGGCCGTGGAGCGAGATGCTGATCGGAACCGCCACGGCCAGCAGGACGACGCCGATGAGAAGGATCGGAACGAGGCGCCCGATCCGATCCGAGGCGCCGCGGACCCCGCTGCCGATGTGCATCCAGACAGCCGTGGAGTCGTACGCGAGGTCGTTGTGGGGCAGCCACCCGAAGAAGAGTGCGGCCACCGGGACGGGCACGAGCACCGCGATCTCGAGCGGGACACCCGCCACCAGGAGCGGCACGACGGTGAGCGCTGCGGCGACCGGGATCACCAGCACGTTGACCAGGTACCTCCTGTCGGTCAGCCAGTAGAGCAGGCTTCGCGCTGCGATCGCGCCGCCCGGAGTGCCCGGGGCGACGGCGAACCAGCCGAGGCCGCCGCGCTCGCGACCGGTGAGCGGGCGCTCGGAGGTGGTGAGCAGCACCCTGACCAGCCAGAACCACAGCCCCGCCAGCGCAGCGACGGTGAGGAATGCGACGAGGAACGACAGCGGGGCCGCCTCAGCCCCGGTCACCACCAGGCCGGGGAACGCCCACGCCGCGCCGAGCGGTGTGACGGCGAGGATCTCGATGGCCTCGGACAGCTGGGAGGGAACGGTTCCGCGCCACTCCAGCGAGGCGAGGAAGACGCCCACGGGAACGACGACGACGAGCACCGCGAGGATGAACAGTCCGGTCAGTTCGCGAGAGCGCCGCTCGCGGAGGAACAGCGAGGTGACCGCCATGCCGACGCGAGCGAGCAGGCCGCACGTGATGACGGCGAGGACGATGCCGAGCGCGATCGCCCACCACGGCGCGCCGAGCTCGCCCCAGGTGACGCCGACCGCCACGGCGATGGCGGTCAGCGCCGCGATCGGGACACTCACCAGACCGGCGACCGCGAGCGTCGCGGCCAGCGGGGGCGGCGCGAGCCCGAGGACGGCGAACCGGCGCGGATCGAGGGGGTCGGAGACAGAGGCCACGACCGGTGCGAGAGCGAACCCGAGGGTGACGCCCGAACCGCCGAGCACCGTCACCGCGAGCACGACGCCCGCGCGCGCGTCGGCCAGTGTCAGAAGGGCCCAGCAACCGGCCGCGACCGCCGCGATGAGAACGATCGATCCGAGGATCATCCGGGTGAGGTGGCGTCGATCGCCGCGCAGCGCACCGACGAGGAGAGCGACTCTCAGTCGGAGAACGTGTGCAACCACTCCAGGCCTTCCACATCGCTCAGGCCTCCGGCCAGCTCGATGAAGCGCTGCTCGAGCGTCAGTTCGCCGCGCACCTCGTCGATGGTGCCCTCCGCCAGCACCTGCCCCGCCACGATGACCGCGACCCGGGAGCAGACGCGCTCGACGAATTCCATCCCGTGACTGGACAGGATGACCGTGCCGCCGTGCGAGACGTAGGCCGACAGGATGTCGAGGATCACGGCGCTGGAGACCGGATCGACCGACTCGAACGGTTCGTCCAGCACCAGGAGCCGCGGCGAGTGGATCAGCGCGCCCGCGAGCATGATCTTCTTCACCATCCCGGCCGAGTAATCCGACACGACGCGATGCAGCGCGTCGCTGAGGTCGAATGCTCGGGCGAGGTCGGCGCTTCGCGCCTCGACCACCGACGAGGGAAGCCCTCGGAGCACGCCGTAGTAATAGAGGAGCTGGCGTCCGGTGAGTCGGTCGAAGGTACGCAGCCGGTCGGGCAGCACGCCCATCAGCTTCTTGGCTTCGAGGGGCTTGGCTCCGGCATCGACGTCGCCCACGCGGATGGTGCCCCGGTCGGGTCGCAGCAGCCCGGCGATCATCGAGAGCGTGGTCGTCTTGCCCGCACCGTTCGGCCCCACCAGGCCGTAGAAGGTGCCCGCGGGGATCGTGAGGTCGATCCCATCGACCGCCCGCGTCCCGCCGAACGACTTCGACACTCCGCGCACCGTGAGGGCTGCGTGGTCGACGTCGGGCTCGGGGAGGTCGAGGCTGTCAGCGAGGGTGAGCGAGAGAGGCGGGGCGTCCGCATCGTCGGCGGGAGCCGTATCGACGTCTCCATCCGGCGGCAGAGCCGCATCGACCGGGGCATCCTCGACCGGCGCCGCTTCGAGGGGAACTTCCTCGACCGGTGCTTCCTCGACCGGGGCATCCCCGACCGGTGCTTCCTCGACCGGTGCTTCCTCGACCCGGGCATCCCCGACCGGTGCTTCCTCGACCGGGGCATCCCCGACCGGGGCTTCCTCGACCGGGGCTTGCTGGTCCTCCGCGTCCTGAGCCGGAACCGTCACGGGGGGCGGTGGCAGAGGTGGACGCGGCGGGATGACGATCGCGTCATCCGAGACGGAGGGAAGGGGAGGAATCGGGGGAATGACGACCGCGGAGGCCGCCGAGGCGCCGGGATCAGAAGCCGGTTCGGCGACGCTCGGTCCGGCCTGGACGCCACGGGGTGACTCCTGCTCCTGGCGCGGCGAGGTCGGTGTCTTCCGGGCGGGACTCTTGCGCGCCGTGGTCTTCCGCGGGGCACGGGGTGCGCGCGGCGCGGCCTTCTTGGCTATCGCCGCATCGCTCACCTCGGCCGGCGGGCCCGCGTCCGTGTCATCCTTCGGCGAGGATGGCGCGAGCGGAGGCACCAGCTTGATCTCGACCTCACGCGCCACAACGCCATGGTCGTCACTGTCGGCTCGGGCCGTATCAGCGTCGTCGGGCATCGGGAGTGAGGGAGTCACTGCATCACGCTATCAAGCGCATCCGATTCGGCGAACGGGTTGTGAGGGAACCGTCGTCGTTCGATATATCACAAAGCTGCAACGAGGGGAAGGTATTATGCGTCCTCACAGCGGGCATGGCTACCATCAGATGGGCACAACGGAGTGTCCAGTCGGTTAACCGACCGTGAATCACACACTCCAGGAGCAGATCTTGACCGTTCAGACCGTAATTCTCGCCGCGGGCATGGGCTCGCGACTCGGCCGCAGCCTGCCGAAGCCGCTCACGGAACTGAACGACGGCCGAAGCATCATGCAGCAGCAGCACGACAACATCCGTGCCGCGTTCGGCGACGCCGCCCGCATCACCACGGTGGTCGGCTACCGCGCCGAGGCCATCGTGGACGCGTTCCCCGACGTGGACTACGTGTACAACGACCGGTACGACCAGACGAACACGTCCAAGTCGCTGCTTCGCGCCCTGGGCGCGACCGGCAAGGGCGGCGTGCTTTGGATGAACGGTGACGTCGTGTTCGACCCGCGCGTGCTCGGCCGGGCCATCGACCTCATCGAGAACGACCGCTCCTTCGTAACCGTCAACACGGCGAAGGTCTCGGACGAGGAGGTCAAGTACACCCTCGACGAGGACGGCTTCGTCAAGGAGCTGTCCAAGACCGTCTCGGGCGGAATCGGCGAGGCTGTCGGCATCAACTACATCTCCAGCCGCGACAAGCGCGCATTCATCCGGCAGCTGAACCGCGTCGCCGACCAGGACTACTTCGAGCGCGCCCTCGAACTGGCGATCCTCGAGGACGGCCTGCAGCTGCGAGTGATGGACATCTCCGACCTCTACGCGGTCGAGGTGGACTTCGCTGAAGACCTCGCGCGGGCGAATCTCTTCGTCTGACCTGCCGTGACTTCACCCGGCTCGCAGGATCGCCGGCATGGTTGAGAAGGTGCACCGCATCCACTCGATGACGGACGACGCACCCTGGCGTGGAGGCCTCCCGCCGGCTGGATCCGAAGAGCATCCGCACGTCATCCGTTTCCTGGATCGGGTCATCGCCATCCAGCGTCCCGTGGTGCTCGCGCATCTGCGCAGCATCCGGCTTCGACACCCGGATGCCACGCCCGCCGCCATCGTCCGCATCCTCGAACGCCGCTACCTCACCGCCGTCACCACAGGTGGGGCTGCGGTCGGAGCGACCGCCGTGGTGCCGGGGGTCGGTACGGGCGTCACCCTCGCCCTCAGTGGCGTGGAGACGGTGGGTTTCCTCGAAGCGACGACGCTCTTCGCCCAGTCCATCGCCGAGGTGCACGGGATCGCAGTGGCTGACCCGGATCGAGCGCGCGCGCTGGTCCTCACCCTGATGCTCGGCACCGAGGGGGTGGACCTGCTCCGTCAGCTCGCCCAGCAGGCGAGCGGCGCGGGTCCGGGCCGCGAATCGTACTGGGGTGAGATCATCACGAAGTCCCTCCCCCGCGCAGCCGTTGGCCCTCTGGTCGACCGCTTGAAATCGACCTTCGTCCGGCAGTTCGCCGCCCGCGGAGGCGCGAGCTGGTTGGGCAAGGCGTTGCCCTTCGGCATCGGCGCCGCTGTCGGAGGCGCGGGAAATCACATCCTCGGTCGGCGGGTGCTCGTCGGTTCCCGACGCGCCTTCGGGCTTCCCCCGGAGATCCTGCCGACCGATGTGGAGCCGCGGCCCGGAGCCCGGCGGGTGGAGTCCGCGGCCGTGGGGGGCCTGCGACGTGCCGGGGTGGTGGTCGCCGGAGCGACCGGGACGATGGCGCGCGCGATCGACCCGGGGCGAAAGCGGCGAGAGGCCCGGCGGAAGACCGACGCGATCTCCAGGGAGGACGGCGAGGGACGGAAGCACGCAAGCTCCTGACCACCGTCGCTCACTCGGTTCGACCTGTGGTTGAGAGTTTCGGGTGTGAGTGTCGGAGGGTGGTGGGATGCTTCATACATGCGTTCGAACCCGCGGCTCACTCTCCTCAGCGACGAGGACCGGTCCGAGCTGACCGGGATCCTTGCCGAGGTGGAGGCCGCGCAGGCCTGGTTGGCGGCGGCGGAGGCGGCGCAGGCTCGGGTCCTGGCGGAGGCGGGGGCTTTCGCGGCGCGGCTCGCGGAGGGATCGCCCGCGGTGGTGCGGGACCGCGACATGGCGCTGCGGGGTGTGGCGGCCGAGATCGCCGCGGCGGTGCGACTGTCGGACCGGTCGGTGCAACGCCAGATCGATGGTGCGTTCGCGTTGGTGAACGACTATCCGGCGACGGTGCACTGCCTGGAGAAGGGCCTGATCACCCGGGCGCACGTCGCGGTGGTGGAAGACATCGGCCGGCGTATCCCGATCGGGTCGAAGGGGGAGTTCGATCAGCTCGCGGCGGAGATCTGCCTGGATGAGACCCCGGGTCGTGCCCGCGCGGAGTTGGAGCTCATCGCGGAGCGGATGCACCCGCGCACGTTGACGGAGCGGCAGGCGGAGGCGTTCCGGGAGCGGAGGATCGTCCGCTACACGGTCGGGCAGGGGATGTCGGAGTTGCGGGCGGTGCAGTCCACCGTGCTGATCGAGGCGATCTTCCACCACCTCACCGACGAGGCCAACGAGGTCATCGACGCCCGCGAACCCGGGGCGGATAGCGACGTGCCGGCGGATACCCGGTCGCTCGACGAGGTCCGCGCCGACGTGTTCGCCGACATTCTCCTCACCTCCACCCCGACCCTCACACCGACCCGCGACACTGACCGGCCCGGCGGGCTGGGCGCGATCACGGCGAAGGTGCAGGTGGTCATCCCCGTCATGGCCCTCATGGGGCAAAGCGACGTCCCGTGCGATCTCGCCGGGGTGGGACCGATCGACGCCAAGACCGCTCGGTTGCTGGCGGGAAACGGTGACGGGACGTGGGAACGGCTGCTTGTCCACCCGATCACCGGGTTGACGATGGCGGTGGACCAGTATCGGCCGACCGGAGGGATGGTCCGGTTCCTCAAAGGCCGCGACAAGCACTGCCGGTGGCCCGGGTTGCCGGATGCCCGCGAGGAAATGCGAGGTCGACCACAACCATGACGCCGCACTGGGTGGGAAGACGGAGATCTGCAACCTCTGCTGCCTGTGCCAACGACATCACAGCATGAAACAGTTCACCGCCTGGAAGATCCGACAACTCCCCGGCGGGGTCATCGAATGGACCTCCCCCACCGGGCGGGTCTACATCGACAATCCACCCGGCCACGGGGTGCACTTCACCCCCGAAGAAGACCTCCCCGACGACCTCTGGGCGACATGGACCAACCCCGGCATCGAGTTCCGGCTTACGGACGAACCGGTCGACGACCCACACGCGCCCGCACCCTTCTGAGGTCAGGGTGACCCGATCCTCGGGACGTCAGTCGAGCTCCTCTTCCCCCTCGCGGTCTGAGGAGTCCTGGACATCTTCCTCGCCATCCTCCGGCTCCGCGCTTCGCAAGTGCCAGTCCTCCCATGAGGCCATGAGATCCGCCACGGCAGCATGGAACCTCGCCGAGGCAGCCCCGGGCGTGGTGTCACCGAAGTAGTGGCGCACCCAGTGCTCTAGGCGGGAGACGGCCTCGGGATCCCCCAGCACGCGTTCGGTCTCGGCGACGACCTCCGACGCACGGCCGGCGTCGAGCCATTCGCAGGCCGAAAGGTAGCCGTGCGCGTCGATGGCGGCCGCCGGGTCGGCGGGTCGTGTGATGAGAAGAGGCTTGCCCGCCGCGAGGCGGTCGTAGACCATGGCGGAGATGTCGGCGATGGCGATGTCTGTCGCGGCGAGCTGCCACCCGAGTTCGGGCTTGTCGTCGAAGACGTGGTGCGCCGATGGGTCGGCGGCATTCGCCTCGGCGAGCGCGGCGATGATGCGCCGGTTCGCCGCGCCGTACTCGGGGTCCACGACACCGGACCGCGGATGGGGACGGTATACGACGCGGTGACGGCCGGTGGCGAGGAGCGCCGTCACCAGGGCCTCCCCGTGGGTGCGGATGGAACCGTAGTGCGCCGAGGGGCGGTCACCTTCCCAGGTGGGCGCGTACAGCACCACGGTGCGCCCATCGATCGGATAGGGCACCGATCCGGCGTAGTGGTCGGCCTGGGGCCGGCCGATCTGCCGGGTGCGACGCTCGAGATCGTAGTCCCACAGCACCCTCGACAACCGGTCGCGAGCGGCATCCCCCGCGATGAAGGCGACGTCGTAGGCCTTGTACTGATTGGTGGTCATGTACATCTTGTCGGACTCGCCGTGATTGATGAACACGTGCCAACGCCGTCCATAGCGGAACATCTGGAAGTTGCGTGTGTTCTGGTTGACGTAGAAGACGATCCGGATGTCCTCTTCGATGAGGAACTGCTCGAGATCGCGCACCGTCGGCACGAACGCCACCGGCAGGGCATCGTCCTCCATAATGGCGCGCGCACCGGTGACAGCGCGGCTGAGCACGACGACCGGCCAGGTGCGCGCCAGCTCCTGCAGGGGGCGGTACCACTGACGCATCTGATACATGTTGACCGCGCCATCGGCGAAGTACACCGCGATCCTGTAGTGATCCTTCGGAAGAGGTGGGGCGGCCGCCTGCCGTCGACGCACCTCGGCGACGGCCGTCCGATTGTCCAGAGCCCGCCGCACCAGGGCGAGAGCTTTCCCTGCGTCGGACACCCATCTCACCCGTCCAGCCTAGCCAGCGGTCGCGTGACATGATCGACGGGTGCAGGCAGACGACCGGAAGCGACGGGATGCGCCCGCCGTCCCTGCCGACGCGGGAGTGTCCTTCGTCATGCCCGTGCTCAACGAGCGTGACTATCTGGCCCGCGCGGTCGAAACCGTCCTGATGCAGGATCTCGACGCCCCGATCGAGCTGATCCTGGCGCTCGCGCCCTCCACCGACGGGACCACCGAGCTCGCCTCTTCCCTCGCCGCACACGACTCCCGCATCGTTCTGGTCGACAACCCCGCCGCCGACATCCCCGTGGGGTTGAACATCGCGATCCGTGCGAGCAGGTACCCCACGATCGTGCGGGTGGATGCGCACTCCGAACTCGAGCCCGGATACACCCGTCGCGCACTGGACACCCTCTCGCGCGTCGGCGCCGCCAACGTCGGCGGGGTCATGAGGGCCGACGGGCGCACGCCCTTCCAGAGAGCGGTGGCACGGGCCTACAACTCCCGGATCGGGTTGGGCGGGGGCGCCTATCACGGAGGGGCCGCTGAGGGGGACGCCGAATCGGCGTACCTCGGCGTGATGCGTCGCACCGTCCTCGACGAGGTCGGGCTCTTCGACGAGTCGATCCGCCGCGGCGAAGACTGGGAACTCAACCTCCGCATCCGCCGTGCCGGCTACCGGGTGTGGTTCGACCCGACGCTGTCGGTGACGTACTGGCCGCGCGAGAGCTGGGCCCGCCTGGCGCGGCAGTTCTTCGCCACGGGGCGGTGGCGCGGCGAACTGGTGCGCCGCTACGGCCTGGTCAATTCACTGCGCTTCTTCGCGCCGCCTGCGCTCGTGGTCGCCGCCGCGGCATCCCTCGTCGTGGCTGTCCTTCAGATCACAGGAGTCCTCAGCGGCATCCCGTCGCTTCTGGCCTGTCTCGTCCACCTGCCGGTGCTCGCCTACCTCGTGCTCCTCCTCGTCGTTGCGGCCGGCCCCGGCGGCGGCAGAGGGTGGCGCGACAAGATATGGACCCTCGCCGTGCTGCCGACGATGCACCTGTCCTGGGGCACGGGGTTCCTCATCGGCCTTGTCCGCGGCGCCGACGACACCGTCGACACCTCGCGCATCGGGGACCGCAACACACCGTTGCCCTGATCGGACGGCGGCGCTGCCGTCTCACTCGCGTTGGATGAGCCCCTGGTCGAGGATGCGGCTGACGACGCGCGCTGCCGCCCTCCCGTCGTCGCGTGCGTTGAACGCCCGCCGCCACGCGTCGTACTTCTCCGCGTAGGGTTCGACCTCCTCCGCCGTCAGCGCGGCGACGAGCTCCTGCTGAGTCCGCACCACGGGCCCCGGGGCCCGGGCGGCGAGGTCGAAGTAGAACCCTCGCAGCGTGCCCCGATAGTGATCCATGTCGGGCACCAAGAAGTACATGGGCTTGCCGGTGACACTGAAGTCGAACATCACCGACGAGTAATCCGTGATCAGTGCGTCCGCCGCGAGGAGCAGAGCGGATGTATCCGGGTAGCCCGTGACGTCGATCACACGGGGACCGGCGAGGTCGTGACCGGGTTGAAGCGTCCGGGAGTGACCGCGGACGAGCACGACCGACCCCGTCTCAGCCGCCAGACTCGTCGCGTCGATGAAATCGACGATCTCCTCGCGATCGTCGCGCCAGGTGGGCGCGTAGAGGAGGACGCGTTCGTCGGCTCCGATCCCCAGCGCCTCCCGCGTGGTCGCACCGTCGCCGGTGACCAGCACATCGTTGCGCGGGTAGCCCTCGATCCACAGCGGCCGGCGCAAGAACGCGTAGGCCTTCCGCAACACCGACGCGGCATAGGGGTTCTGCGCCAGCAGGATGTCCCACCGGAACGACTCGCGGAGGACCGCCGCTGCGCGTCGCGGGTCGAAGCCCGGCCGATGGAGGGCCAATCGCTTCAGAGGCGTGCCGTGCCAGGTCTGGAGGACGACCTGCCCGCCGCGCCGCGAGAACCGCCGTCGAAGCCAGTCGTTGACGACGAGCAGCCGGGCGACACCTCGGGCCCGCCACCAGTCGGGGCTGCCTTCGACGACGGCCACCGCGCCCTCCGGGACGACGACGGAGAGGTCCGCGACACTCCAGTAGCGGGTCACGCCGGGAGCCCGCCGGGCGAGTTCGCGATCGATGGCGAGCGGGTTGCAGCTCGCATTGCGCCCGTAGAAGCTCTCGAAGAAGACCGCGTTCTCCAGCTCCCCGGGCCTTGTGGCGTAGCGACGTTCGAGCGCGGCCTGGCCCTCGCCGGAGTCGTATACCGGATCGATCGGCGGGCCGATCACGACCGCACCGCCCCGGAGCTCCGCCCGGAGGGTGCCGAGAAGGCTCAGCGCCACATCCGGCACCTCGACGTCACCGCTCCCCGCGCCGCTCACGCGCAGCGCGTAGGAGCCGCGGGGCAGCGGGAGATCCGGTCCCCCCCAACGCGCGACATGCAGCGGCAGATCGACCTGCCAGCCGTCATCGACGGTGACGACGTCCGCGGCTACCCGCGCTCGCGGCCCCTCGAGGCTCGCATGCCGGGGCGCGGGGCCGGTGCCCGACAGCAGCAGGGCGGGCGCGGGGTCGGCGTGGAAGCGGGCGTCAGTCATCTGCGTCCTCTCATGCGGCCGTCGGCGGTGGCGGCGCCCGTGGCGTTCAGGATGGCACGGTAGACCCGTGCGGTGTTGCCTCCGTCGCGGAAGGCGTGGACATCGGCGCTGCGCTGCGCGGAACGATCGGACATGCGGGCGCGCTCCGGGCCGTCGGTGATCGCCGCACCGAGCCGCCGGATGATCTCCGTCCAGTCCGACGCGAGGTCGCCGGCGGCGATCTCCTCGAAGGAGCCGTAGAAGCCGCGCCGAGCCGCGTACTCCTCGACGTCCGGTGCGAGGAAGAGAACCGGAGTGCGATTCAGTCCCGCGTCGAAGACCAGCGATGAGTAGTCGGTGATGAGGAGATCGATTCCGGGAAGAACGGGCGTGACATCGCGCAGGAGGTCGCTGCCGAGCATCCGGATACGCGACGTCGAAGCCGAGGGAGCGTACTCCCCCGCGCCGAGCGGGTGGGAACGGATGAGGAGGATCGCGTTCTGCGCCTCGAGGGCGTCCGCGAGACCCGACCAGTCCGCGGCGGTGGGCACCGCCGGATCCGGCGCGCCGTCTCGCCACGTCGGCGCATAGAGGATGACCCGCGCCGCGCCCTCGATCGACCCCGCCGTCGCCGACAGCATGTCGCGCGCCCGGTGGCGACGCTCCTCGGCCGTACCCTGCGACAGCACGTCGACCCGTGGCTCACCCGTCACCGGGACCCGCTCGTCGGCGAGCGAGAACGCGGACTCCAGTCGGCCGCGCACCAGATGCGACGCGGCGGGGATGAGCCCGATCCGTCGGGTCGCACCGCGGTACATGGCCCGGATGAGCGCGCGCATCGCGCGCGATCGGGGCAGGATGCTGCTGCGCAGCGTCTCCGGAGAATCCAGGCCGATGCGCTTCAGCGGAATGCCGTGCCACAGCTGCACCACGAACGCGCCCCCGGTGGCGTACCGGTTCACATCGCCGAACCCGTGGGTCACCACCAGGACCTGGGCGCGCGCGGTGAGCCAGAAGCCGCGGAGCGTGGTCTTCCTCGCCGTCGGGATGCCGCGGGCCGCCGCCTGGCGATCCTCGCCGTCGGACGTCGTCAACCAGACCGCGCGTCGCCCCGGTACCGCCGCTTCCTCCCACAGCGCAAGAGCCCCGTCGGCGATGCCGACCGCGCAGCCGAACACCCACAGGTCGGAACGGCGCGGTACCAGCAGCGTCACGACACGACCGAGCGCATAGAGCGGAATGCTCGCCACTTTGCGTGCATTTCCCGCGCCGAACGAGAAGGACGCCATCCCGCGAGCCTATCGCGGGATGGCGTCCGAGCCGGGAAGACCCTACTGCTGCAGCTCCCCCAGGGTCACATCAGCGGTGGCGTTCTGCCCGTCGCGGACGTACGTCAGCGAGACCTCGCTGCCTGCGGCGAGCGCACGCACCTGGGCGGTCAGATCGACGGAATCCGTGATCGGAACGCCGTTGAACTCGGTGACGATGTCACCCGCGCGAAGTCCCGCGGCCTCCGCCGCACCGCCGGCGGTGACCTCGGCGATGTAGGCACCGGTGATGTCCGCGTCGTCGACGTACGCCGCCGACTGCACGTTGGCGCCGAGCAGGCCATGGGTGGCCACGCCGTTCTCGATCAGCTCGTCCGTCACCCGCTGGACGATGTCGGACGGGATGGCGAAGCCGACGCCGATGTTCCCCTGCGTGGACGAGGTCCCCCCGGCGGAGGCGATGGCGACGTTCACGCCGATGAGGCGGCCCTGCGAGTCGACGAGCGCGCCACCGGAGTTCCCGGGGTTGATCGCAGCGTCGGTCTGGATGACGGCGATCTTGATCGACTCCGCCGGCTGACCCGACTGCTGCCCCTGGCCGAAATCGAAGGAGAACGGCGGAGCCTCGCCCCGGTCTTCATCGGCGTCCCCCTCATCGGGCGCGGCGGCAGACGCGATCTCGATGGAACGGTTCAGGGCGCTCACGATTCCCGTGGTGACGGTGTTCGACAGGCCCAGGGGCGCGCCGACGGCGGTCGTCTCGTCACCGACATTGAGGTCGGAGGAGTCGGCGAACTCGATCGGGGCGAGTCCCTCGGCGTCCTGCAGCTTGATCACGGCGAGGTCGTACAGCGGATCGGTGCCGACGATCTCGGCGTCGAAGACCCGCCCGTCCGACGTGGTCACCCGGATCGCAGCGTCGCCGGTCGCCCCGTCGAGGGTCACCACGTGGGTGTTGGTCACGACGTAACCGTCGCTGGAGAGGATGACGCCCGACCCGGTGCCGCTTCCCGCGCCACCCGCGGCCTCGATCGTCACGACGCTCGGCACCACCTTGGCGGCGATCGCCGTGGTCTGGTTGACATCGTCGGTGTCGTTGACGGTCACGCTGGTCGGCCCGGTCGCGGTGCTCGCGGTCGAGGCCGGCTGGAACAGGGAGACTCCGGCGTAGGCGCCGCCGAGGCCCGCGGCACCGCCGACGACGGCGGCCGCGACGAGCAGGCCGGCGACGCGGGCGGCGCCGGACTTCCGCTTCGTCGGGGTCGCTCCCGCGGCAGCGACGGGCGCATCGCCGTACCCCTGTCCTTCGGCACCAAGGGGAAGAGTCGGCTGCGTCGCGTGGGTGGGCGGGCCGAACGAGGCTCCGGCGCCGGTCGGATACGGCGCGCCCGAGGCGGCCGTCGGCGGCGCGGGGCGCGGGGGAACGTGCCAGCCCGCGGGCGGAGTGTGCTGGGCTGCCGCGGCGGCGGCCGGCGTCTCCGGGACAGGGGGCGTGACCGGGACGTCATCCGGCTGACGGTCGCTGGTGTTCTCGCTCATCTTCGTTCCTCCTCGGGCCCTGGGCCCATCGAAACCCTCGATCGCGTATCTGTTCGATCTGCTGACCAGCGTGGTCATCCATCCTGTGGGTTTCTTATGATCCGCCCGCGATGCGCCTATGCAATGCTGAGGAACCCGTGCAGGAGGGATACCCACGATGCCGCGAACCATTCCCGGAGCCTGGCTGCGCACGGCCGAGGGCGCCGGGCTGTTGTCCTCCGACGGGAGCACCCGCCCCACCATCTTCGCTGACATGTCGGCACTCGCGGCCCGAACCGGCGCGATCAACCTTGGCCAGGGGTTCCCCGACGAGGACGGGCCGGAGATCGTTCGGGAAACCGCGCGCGCTGCCATCGCCCACGGCGTCAACCAGTACCCGCCCGGTCGCGGCGTCGCCGAGTTGCGTGAGGCGATCGCGGGCCACCAGCTGCGCTTCTACGGGACGCACCTCGACCCCGAGCGGCATGTCCTCGTCACTGCGGGCGCGACCGAGGCGCTCGCATCCGCGTTCCTGGCGCTCGTCGACGGTCCGGATGACGAGGTAGTGGTCTTCGAGCCCTTCTACGACGCGTACGCGGCACTGGTCGCTCTGTCGGGTGCGCGTCTGGTCACCGTGCCGCTGCGGTTCCCGGGCTTCCAGCCCGATCCGGACGACCTCCGCTCCGCCGTCGGCGCCCGGACCCGGGTCATCCTCGTCAATGATCCGCACAACCCCACCGGGATGGTGTTCTCCCCCGAGATCCGCGCCGAGGTGGTGCGGCTCGCCCACGAGCACGACGCCTGGATCGTCACGGACGAGGTCTACGAGCATCTGGTGTTCAGCGGTCGGCATGCGCCGATCGCTGCGATGCCGGGGGCGTGGGAGCGGACCGTGTCCATCTCGTCGGGAGGGAAGACCTTCTCGACCACCGGGTGGAAGATCGGCTGGGCCACCGGTCCTGCGGATCTCATCGACGCGCTCATCGCCGTCAAGCAGTACCTGACCTATACCGGCGGGGCCCCCTTCCAGCCCGCGATCGCTGCGGGACTGCGGCTTCCCGACGACTGGTTCGCCGAGGTCGCCGAGACCCTCCGGCGCAAACGCGACCTGCTGGGCGAGGGATTGCGCGCGGCCGGTTTCGACGTGTCGGTCCCCGCGGCCTCCTACTTCACCGTCGTGGATGCCCGCGCCCTCGGCGTGGACGACGCCGACGCGTTCTGTCGGGAGATGGCCGAGCGCATCGGGGTCGTCGGCGTTCCCTTGACCGCCTTCGTCCGCCCCGAGGAGCGCCCCGCCGTCGCGAGCCTCATCCGCTTCGCCGCCTGCAAGCGGGTATCCGTCCTCGATGAGGCGGTGCGTCGTCTGTCGAGACTCCAGGATGGGCGCGCCGGCGCCGGCGGGCCGGCCTAGGAGTCGCCGACCACCCGGAATCGGCGCAGCCTCAGCGCAGGGTTCTTCTGCCGCACGCGGTCGATGAGCGCAGGATCCAGGTGCGCGATCGCAACGTCCGTCCCCGACCCGACACCCGTCACGGTGATCCCCTCAGGGTCGACCACGACCGACAGCCCGACACCGAGGGGCGGCGGGTGGTCGGCAGCGACCACGTACGCGGTGTTCTCGATGGCGCGGGCCTGCAGGAGCGTCTGCCAATGATGCTCCTTGAGCGGGCCGCGCACCCACTCCGCGGGAACGAGGAAAGCGGTGGCGCCGGCATCGACGAGAGTCCGTCCCATCTCGGGGAATCGCAGGTCGTAACAGGTCATCAACCCGAAGGCGATGCCATCGACGCGGAAAGTCTCCGGCGCGGAGACCTCGCCGGGCTGGATCCAGTCCGACTCCTGCTGGCCGAAGGCGTCGTACAGGTGGATCTTGCGGTAGACGGCGACCACGCCGCCCTCGGCGACAGCGACGACGGTGTTGCGGACGCGACCTTCGTCACCCCGCTCGAGCAATCCGGCGACGATGTGGGTTTGCGTCTGGCCGGCGAGCTGGTGCAGTGCCGTGACGAACGGACCGTCCAGGGACTCGGCGTTCTCGGCCAGCGAATGATCGAAGGGATCGATGAAGTAGTTCGAGTACTCGGGGAGGACGATCACGCGCGCCCCCCGGCCGGCGGCGGAGCGCACGAGCTCACCGACGGTGCGGCGATTGGCGTCCGCGTCGGCCGCGGGCGGGAATTGGACCACCGCCGTGGCGACTGTGGCGGCCGACGTCATGGTGCCCTCCCTTCGGGTGCGGCGTGGCTGGTCCCGCGATGGCGGAGCCGGACGACAGCGGGAACGACGACCCACAGCACGACCACCAGCAGCACGAGGCCCGCCGCGACGAACGCGGCCCATGCGGTGTCGACGACGACGTCGAACACGAACGCGACGACGCCGGAGAGAAGGAGCGCGACGATGGTGAGAGCGGTGAACAGCGCGCCGTGACCGAACCGGACGACCCTGGCTTTCAGCCCTCGCCCGAAGAGCACGCGATGCAGCGCCACCGGGGCGAGCGCGATGATCGCGCTCAGCGCGGAGAGGACGACGAGCAGGAGGTAGAAGCCGCGCTGCGCGCCACTCAGGTCGGCGAATCCCGGCTGGAACGCCAGGGCGAGCAGGAAACCGGTGAGGATCTGGGTGCCGGTCTGCAGTACGCGCAGTTCTTGCAGCACCTCGTTCCAGTTCCGATCGGCACGCTCCGCCGGCGATTCGTCACGCCCGTGGAGACGGTCGTCGACGTCCTCGGGCACAGCGGGCATGGAGCTACCCTGCCCTTCGCCGGATGTGTTCGGCAACCGCCGCACAGCTCGGTTCGACGGCTGCTGAGTCGCGTGCTAGGCTTGTCTCTTGTGCCGCGGGGTGGAGCAGTTCGGTAGCTCGCTGGGCTCATAACCCAGAGGTCGTAGGTTCAAATCCTGCCCCCGCAACAAAAGGAAGGCGTCCCGCGAGGGGCGCCTTCCGCTTTTCCAGGGCATCATGGAACGGGGCGCGCTGGGGTGTCGTGTAGACACCCCCACGGCCTGCTTGTATCATCGAGCGACCCGTATCGCTAGGAAAACTAGCGAAATGACCTGGAGGTGCCATGACGGAGATCGACCACGTCGTCCTTCTCGACGAGGCCGGCCGCGCCATCGGCACTGCGCCCAAATCGAGCGTGCACGGCAGTGACACCGCGCTCCACCTGGCCTTCTCATGCCATGTCGTCAACGACTCCGGCGAAGTCCTGGTCACCCGCCGCGCGCTGTCGAAGAAGACCTGGCCGGGCGTCTGGACCAACTCGTTCTGCGGCCACCCGCGGCCGGCGGAGCCGGTGCTCTCCGCCGTGCGGCGCCACGCCGAATCCGAGCTCGGGCTCGTCCTCAGCGACATCCAGCTCGCCCTCCCCCTCTTCCGCTACCGCGCCACCGACGCCAGCGGCGTCGTGGAGTACGAGGTGTGCCCGGTCTACACCGCGCGCGCCGAGCACGAGCCCGTTCTGAACCCCGCGGAAGTGATGGATGCCCGGTGGGTGGACCCGGCCGATCTCGCGGCGTCGCTGGCGACCACCCCGTGGGCCTTCAGCCCGTGGCTCGTCCTCCAGGCCCAGCAGCTCCACCTGTTCGACACTTCCGAACCCCAACGACGGGCCTCATGATCCCCACTGCCACCAGTGCCGAGATCGATCTCGCCATCGACTCGGCGGTGCAGCGCATCAGCGACCGCGCCGCACGCCTGGGCGACGGCTTCTGCGTGCTCGGCGAGGCCATCGCCCGGGCGGCGTCCGGGGGCAAGCGCCTTCGTCCCGCTCTCGTCGTCGCGTCCTTCCACGCCTTCGACGGCGACGAGGATCAGCTGCCGACCGTCTACCGGGTCGCAGCGGCGTTCGAGCTTCTCCACACCGCCTTCGTGGTGCACGACGACGTGATCGACCACGACCTCATCCGTCGCGGCATTCCCAACGTGGGCGGCGAGTTCCGCCTTCGTGCACTCACCGCGGGCGCGAGCCCCGGCGGCGCAGCCACCCTCGGCGACGCCGCCGGGATCCTGGCCGGAGATCTTCTCCTGCACGAGGCCGGCCGGCTCATCGCGACCTCCGACGCCACCTCTCATGCGCGCGAGGCTCTGTTCGGGCTCCTCGACGACGCGGTGTTCATCTCCGCGGCGGGGGAACTCGCCGACGTCGAGAACGCCGTCGTTCCCGATCTCGCCGAAGACGCCGCACTCATCGCCGCCGCCCGCGACAAGACCGCCGTCTACTCCTTCAGTGCACCTCTTCAGGCCGGCGCTGTCCTCGCGGGCGCCGACGAGGCCTCGATCACGGCGCTGGGCGACGCCGGTGCGCGCATCGGCCTCGCCTTCCAGCTCGTGGACGACCTGATCGGCGCATTCGGAACGGCGGACCAGGCGGGCAAGGAGGAGGGCGGCGACCTTCGCGAGGCCAAGCGGACCCCGCTGATCGCTTTCGCCCGACAGACCGCGGCGTGGTCACGCGTCAACGATGCGCTCGCGGTCGCCCACACCGGCCCGATCGCCATTCGCGAAGCCCAGGAGGCCCTCGAGGCCAGCGGCGCCCGCACGCGCCTGCGCGAACTCATCGACGACACGCTCGCCGGAGCGGGAAAGCACTCTGCCGCCCCGGAGCTTCCCGCCGCTGCGAGAATGCTGTTGCAGGACCTCTGCGTCCGCATTCAGGAGAGGATTCCGTGACCGCATCCGGCGATCGTCCCACTGGTCTCGCGCAGTACGACCGCACGGCTGAGGACGCATCCGCTGCCGTCATCGCCGCGTACTCGACCTCCTTCGGTCTCGCGACCCGCCTCTTGGGCACACGCCCCCGCCCGCACGTACGCAACGTCTATGCGCTGGTTCGGGTGGCCGACGAGATCGTGGACGGTCCCGCCCATGAGGCCGGCCTCGATCCCGAGGCCGAACGGGCGGTCTTGGACGATCTCGAGAGCGAGACGATGGCCGCGATCGAGCGCGGGTTCAGCTCCAATCTCGTCGTGCACGCGTTCGCCCGGACCGCGCGCGAGTGCCTCATCGGCGCCGATCTCATCGCGCCCTTCTTCCAGTCCATGCGCACCGACCTCACCGTTGCGAATCACGACGACGCATCGCACGAGGCCTACGTGTACGGGTCGGCCGAGGTGGTGGGGCTGATGTGCCTCCACGTGTTCGTCAACGCCGACAACCCCCGTCCCGCCCTCCCCGACCCGGCACTGGTGGAGGGGGCCCGTCGGCTCGGAGCGGCGTTCCAGGACGTCAACTTCCTCCGAGACCTCTATCACGACGAGGGGGCTCTCGGCCGGGACTACCTCGGTGTCAGCACCGGGCGTCGCAGCCGCACCGAAGTCCTCGACCGGATCGACGCCGACCTCGCCGCCGCCGCCGCAACCATCCCCTCGCTTCCCGCCGACTGCAGACGAGCCGTGACGGTCGCGCACGACCTCTTCGCCGAGCTCTCTCGACGGCTGCGCCGCGAGGATGACGACAGCCGTACCCGGGTCCGCGTACCCGACACCGTCAAGGCCGCTCTCGCCGCGCGCGCGATGCTGGGCCTGCACCCGAGAGGAGCCCGCGCATGACCGCCGAACGAACCGTGGTGATCGGCGGAGGAATCGCCGGCCTCGCCACAGCGGCGCTGCTCGCCGCCGAGGGGCACGATGTGACGGTCCTCGAAGCACGCGAGGACGTCGGCGGACGCGCCGGTTCATGGGAGAGCGACGGCTTCCGCTTCGACACCGGTCCGAGCTGGTACCTCATGCCCGAGGTGTTCGACCACTTCTTCCGTCTGGTCGGCACGACGGCCGATGCCGAGCTCGACCTGGTCAAGCTCGACCCCGCGTACCGGGTCTACCGCGAACCTCAGGTCTCCGGCACCCCGGGAGAGTCCGTGGACGTCCGCTCCGGCCGCGAGGAGGCGACGGCGCTGTTCGAGTCGATCGAGTCCGGGGCGGGCAAGACCCTGGCGACGTATCTCGACTCGGCGGGGAACGCGTACGACCTCGCTGTCTCCCGGTTCCTGTACGACACCTACGAGACCACCGCCGGCCTGCGCGACCCCGCGCTTCTCAAGCGCCTCCCCCAGCTCCTGCCGCTGTTGACCACGACGCTGGCGCGGTTCGTCGATCAGCGCTTCCGTGAGCCGATGCTGCGTCAGATCCTTGAATACCCCGCGGTCTTCCTCGGCGGCTCACCCTATGCCGTGCCGAGCCTCTACCACCTGATGAGCCACCTCGATCTCGACGATCGCGTGCTCTACCCGCGCGGAGGGTTCACCGAGGTCATCCGAGCCGTCGAACGCGTCGCGCGCCGTCAGGGCGTCACGATCCGCACCGACGCCGAGGTGAGCGCGATCCTCACCTCCGCCGATACCGGGCCGGTGCGGGCGACGGGCGTGCGGTTGCACAGCGGAGAGGTGATCGACGCCGACCTGGTGGTCTCGGCCGCCGACCTCCACCACACCGAGACCGCCCTCCTCCCGCGCGAGCTCCAGACCTATCCGGAGGAGTGGTGGACCCGGAAGCAGCCGAGCCCCGGCGCCCTGCTCCTCCTCCTCGGCGTAGAAGGCGAACTCCCCGAGCTCGCTCATCACACGCTGATGTTCGTGGACCAGTGGAAGGCGAACTTCGAGGCGATCTTCGGAGCGAACGCGCACATCCCCGACCCCGCGTCGATCTACATCTGCCGGCCGAGCGCCACCGACGAGACCGTCGCGCCGGCGGGGCACGAGAACCTGTTCGTGCTCGTCCCCATTCCCGCCGATCCCTCACTCGGACGAGGCGGAGTCGATGGAGACGGAGATCCGCGCATCGAGGCAGCCGCCGACCACGTGATCGCACAGATCGCGGAATGGGCCGGCATCACCGATCTCGCCGATCGCATCGTCGTACGCCGCACGATCACACCGGGCGATTTCCTCCACGATCTGCACGCGTGGCGGGGCAACTCTCTGGGACTCGCCCACACGCTGAACCAGAGTGCGGTCTTCCGCCCGCGCAACGCGTCGAAGAAGGTTCGCGGCCTCGTCTACGCCGGATCCTCGACCCTCCCGGGGATCGGCCTGCCCATGTGTCTCATCTCGGCGGAGCTCGTGCTGAAGCGGCTGCGGGGCGACCGGAGCCCGGGGCCGCTCCCCGAGCCTGCGAGGGTCTGAGGTGCCGGGACTCTACCTTCTTGCGATCGTCTTTTCGGGCGCGGGGATGGCGGTGATCGACGCGCGCTACCGGCTCGCGCTGTGGCGGACCCCGCTGGCCACGATCGTCTCCGTCGCGGTGGGCGTGCTCTTCTTCCTCGCCTGGGACGTCGTCGGCATCGTCACCGGCGTGTTCTTCCAGGGGGACAGCCCGCTGTACATCGGCATCTCGATCGCGCCGGAGCTGCCGATCGAGGAGGCCTTCTTCCTCACCTTCCTCTGCTATCTCGCGGTGCTCTTCTACAGCGCCGCGCTGCGCCTGGGAGAGCACCGTGCCCGGCGTGGCCGCACACGGGAAGACGAGCCGCGACCATGACCTACGTGCTGATCAACATCCCTTTCCTCCTCCTCGCAGCCGCCGTGACCCTGGCCACCGTGCGGTTGCCGCGATTCCGCGAGAGGATGGGGGCGTCCCTCGCCGGCGCGGTGGTGCTCGTCATCCTCACCGCCATCTTCGACAATGTGATCATCGGAACAGGACTCGTGGCCTACGACGAAGAACACCGCAGCGGCATCCTCATCGGCCTCGCGCCCATCGAGGACTTCGCCTACGCGATCGCCGCGGCGTTCCTCGTCCCGGCTGTCCACACGCTCATGACCGCCCGACGACCCCGCCGGGAGCAGACCTCATGACGACCCCGACGCCGCTGCGCCCCGGCCCCGTCATCCGACAGCTCTTCGTCTCCTCGCGCCCGGTCAGCTGGATCAACACCGCGTATCCCTTCGCCGCGGCCTACCTGCTGGCCACCCGGCAGGTGGATCTGACGCTCATTCTGGGTGCGCTGTTCTTCCTCATCCCCTACAACGTCGCGATGTACGGCATCAACGACGTCTTCGACTACGAATCCGACCTGCGCAACCCCCGGAAGGGCGGCGCGCACGGCGCGGTACTCGATCGACGGCTCCACGCCCTCACCCTGTGGGTCTCGGGGTTGCTGTGCCTGCCGTTCGTGGCCTACCTGGTGTGGGTCGGCTCGCCGGCTTCCTGGCTCGTCCTGGCGGCGAGCCTGTTCTTCGTGGTGTTCTACAGCGCCCCGCCGCTGCGGTTGAAGGAGCGGCCGTTCGCCGACTCGCTCACCAGCAGCATCCACTTCTTCTCCCCCGCCGTGTACGCGCTGGTCCTCGCCGGCGTGGCCTGGACCTGGCAGCTCGTCGCCGTCATCGTCGCGTTCGCCCTCTGGGGGATCGCCTCCCACGCCTTCGGCGCCGTTCAGGATGTCCTCGCCGACCGAGCGGCGGGCATCAGCTCCATCGCGACGGCTCGCGGTGCGCGGTGGACCGTGCGGTTCGCCCTCGCCTGCTATTTCGCCGCGGGCCTGGTGATCCTCGCGACAGCGTGGCCGGGTCCGCTGGCGGTGATCGCCGTGCTGCCCTACATCGCGATCGTGTGGCCGTACCGTTCGGTCACCGATGAGACCGCGGAGAAGGCGACGATCGGCTGGCGCCGTTTCCTCTGGATCAACCAGATCGCGGGATTCATCGTCACGGTGCTCCTGATCTCCTACGGCCTCCTCACTGCCGCCTGATCAGCGCCTCCGAGGCCGCCCCCACGGGGCGACACATGGCGGATGCCCCGGTCCGGCGCCCCTGGGAAGGGACGCGGTGCCGGGGCATCCGCCTCATCTGCGTCGCGAGTGGCTTACTGCTGGTCGCCGAGCTCGATGAGCCGCTCCACCGCTGCCGTCAGTCGCGCATCGGCTTCGCCGTACGCCGCCCAGTCGGCCGCCTGGAGAGCTGCCTGGCGATCCATCATCGCGTCCTGCGCCTCCTGCAGCGCCGCCTGGTACTCATCGGCGGGCGGAACGGTGGGCGCGGGCGTCTCCCCGGCCTCACCGGATTCGGACGGCGTGGGCGTCGGAGTCGGACTCGGCGAGGGGTTGGCGTCCGGCGGCACGTCCGTGTCACCGGCCGTGGCCCCCGAGTCGCCGCCGAACAGGGTGTCCAGCGCCTCGTTCAGCGTGTTCTCGAACGCGATGCGGTCGCCGAACGCGACCAGCACGCGCTGGAGGGTCGGCAGCTGCGTGCCACCGGAGGACTGGACGAACACCGGCTGCACGTAGAGCAGACCGCCACCGACGGGGAGCGTCAGGAGGTTGCCGTTGAGCACATCGGACTGTCCCTGCGAGAGGATGTTGATCTGCGCCGAGACGGTGGGGTCGGCGTCGAAGGTGTTCTGCACCTGGCCGGGGCCGGGCACGGGGGTCTCCGCATCGATCTCCAGCATCCGAAGCTTGCCGTAGTCTTCGCTCTTCACCCCCGCCTCGGATCCGGCGTTCGAGTCGACCGCGAGATACCCCATGAGCACGTTCCGGCTCGCCCCGCCCTCGGAGGAGGGGATGAAGGTCGTGAACATCGAGTAGCTCGGCGCCTCCTGGCCCGGCATCTGGATCGTGGAGTAGTACGGCGGCTGGAAGCTGCCGGGATCCTGCGGGTCCTCGGGGGTCGCCCAGGCGTTGTCGCGCTGGTAGAAGGCCCGCGCGTCGTCCACGTGGTAGACACCGAGCATGGCGCGCTGGATCTTGAACAGATCGGTCGGGTAGCGCACGTGGCTCATCAGGTCTGCCGACATCTCGCTGATCGGCTGCACGGTGGAGGGGTAGACCTTCTGCCAGGCCTGCAGGATCGGGTCCTCCTCATCCCACGCGTACAGCGTGACGGAACCGTCGTAGGCGTCGACCGTGGCCTTGACCGAGTTCCGCACGTAGTTGATGTCGTCGATGGCGAACCGCGGCTGGACGTTGTTGGCATCCGCGATCGCCTGCTGCAGGCTCACCGTCGTGGAGTAGGGGTAGTTCGCGCTCAGTGTGTAGCCGTCGACGATCCACACGATCCGCCCGTCCACGACGCTCGGGTAGGGGTCGCTGTCGAGCGTCAGGTAGGGCGCCGCCTTCTCGACGCGCGTCAGCGGGTCGCGGTCGTAGAGGATCTGCGATTCCTCGTTGACGAAGTCGGAGAACAGGATCTGCTCCGACTGGAACTTCAGTGCGTAGATGAGGCGGTTGAAGACGTTGCCGACGCTCGGCCCGCCGTCACCGGTGAACGTGTACCGGGTCTCGCTCTCCCCGTCTGCGCCGGAGGGGTAGTCGAGCTCGAACGGCTCCGTTCCCTCCGGAGCGCCCACGATCGAGTAGGGCGGGGAGTTCTCGCCGAAGTAGACGCGCGGCTGGTACTCCTCCTCCTCGGTGAGCACGCCGGAGACCGGGATGCCTCGCTCGATGAACTCGGGGAAGCCCTCGACGGTGCGCGCATTGCCGCGCGCCGCGACCATGCCGTAGCCGTGCGTGTACACGACAGTGGTGTTCTGCCAGGTCGACGCCTGCCCGAGCCGCTCCACATCGAGCTCGCGCACCGAGACGATGGTGTCCTGGGACTGCCCGTCGATCTCGTACCGGTCCACGTCCAGCGTTTCGGGGAACTGGTAGAACGCGCGGTACTGCTCCTGCTGCCGGACGGTCGGGCTGATGATGGCGGGGTCCATGATGCGGATGGATGCGGTCGTCTCCGCGTCCTCGCGCAGCTGACCGGGCTCGACGTCGGTGACGGCGGAGAAGTCGGTCTTCTCCAGCCCGTCGATGCCGTAGGCCATCTTCGTCATGTCGATGTTGCGCTGGTAGTACTCGCTCTCGAGCGTGAGCTGATTCGGCCGCACCTGGAAGGTGTTGAGCACCCACGGGTACCCGACGCCGACCACGATGGCGGAGATCACCAGGAGAGCCGTGGCGATCAGGGGGTAGCGCCACCGTCCGATCACGGCGGTCACGAAGAACAGGATCGCGACGATCGCCGCGACGATCGCGAGGATCGTCTGACCGGGGATGATCGCGTTGACACCGGTGTATCCGGGGCCGGTGATGCGGTTGTCGTACGGCTCGACGAGCGTCCGGTAGCGGTCCAGCCACAGGCTTGCCGCCTGGACCAGGATGTACAGACCCGCGATGACCGCGAGCTGGATACGGGCCGCCTTGGAGATGCGTAGCTCCCGCTGCCCGACCCGGACCGAGCCGTAGAGGTAGGACACCAGTCCCGAGACCAGCAGACACACCAGGAGGACCGCGGAGGCGAAGCCGAGGACCGAGCCGTAGAACGGCATGGCGAACATGTAGAACCCGGTGTCCAGGCCGAACTCGGGGTCGGTCACCGTGGTCTGCACCCCGTTGAACCACAGCCAGGTCGTCTCCCACTGGGTCGAGGCGGCGAACCCGGCGAAGAAGCCGAAGAACACCGGAATCCCCCACATGGCCAGGCGGCGCAGGGGCTCGACAACCTCCTGGTAGCGGTCGAGCTGGGAGCTCAGACGCGCGTACACCGGCCGGAGCCGATAGGCGAGCTGGATCGCGAGCCAGACGGGGATGCCCATGGCGAGGAAGCCGACGGCGAACATCACCACGCGCGCGACCCACTGGGTCACGAGCACCGAGGTGAATTCCAGCTGCTCGTACCAGAGCCAGTCGGCGTAGAGGTTGGCGAAGATGAAGAAGGCCGCCACGAGTGCCGCGATGACGGCGAGGGTGATGGCGATCGCCCGTCGGGATCGGGAGGGTGCGGCCTGCGGCGCGGGGGTCGTGGTCACGGTGTCAATCCTAAGAGGGCGTTTCCCGGCGCACGCGCGGGCGGGGTGTGGTCAGGGCGAACGCTCAGCCCGCTGTCGGTCAGCCGACCGCGGACGTCGTCGCCGTACAGGTGGGAAGCGCATCCAGATCTCCGCCGTCGGCGACGGTCTCCACCGCGGTGAGGGCATCGTCGAGATCCCCGACGGCGAAGACGCGCAGTCCGTCGGGGACGTGCCCGACCACCTCGTCGCAGTTGGCCTGCGGGGCGAGGAACCACTTCGCGCCGGCGTCGACCGCGCCCCACATCTTCTGGCGGATGCCGCCGATCGGCCCGACGACACCGTCCGAGGTGATGGTGCCGGTTCCGGCGACGTCCTCGCCGCCGGTCAGATCGCCCGGAGTGAGGAGGTCGACGATCCCGAGGGCGAACATCATCCCGGCGCTCGGACCGCCGACGTTGTTCAGCTGGATCTGCACGTCGATGGGGAACTCGAAGTCGGTGGCGAGCACGACCCCGATCACCCACGAGGTGGTGCCGTCCGCGTCGGTCTGCTCGTCCGGGATGACGGAGACCTGCTCCTCCGCCCCGTCTCGCAGGATCGTCAGCTCCACCGCGTCGCCCTCGCCGGCGTTGATGACCTCACGCAGGTCGTCGACCCCGTCGATGGGCGTGCCGTTCGCGGCCAGGATCACATCGTCGACCTCCAGGATGCCCCGTGAGGCGGAGCCGTCGGAGAACTCGTAGACGACGATGTCCGACGGCACGTCGAAGCCCGCCTTGGTGAGGGCGGCCGCGGTGGCGTCCTGCTGGGAGTCGACCATCATGGCGGTGCTCTGATCACGGCGCTGTTCGGTGGTCTGACCCGCCGGGAAGACCGACTCCAGCGGAAGGACGGCGCGGGTGCGGTCGAACCACGCCCCCGCGAGCTCCAGCCACGAGGGTGTGCGCTGCGGATTGCCGACGACCTGCACCGTGAGGAGGTCCAGCGACCCGTCGGTCGGATAGGTCTCCGCGCCGTCGACGGTGATGAGCGGCACGTCCTCGCCGTCGGCGTTCTGGGCGGTGCCCAGGGTGTTGTAGACCGGTCCGGGCTGTTGGATCACGTAGGCGGTCGGCAGGAAGGTGAGGACCAGCAGCACGACCAGCGCGATCACCAGCGCCCAGATGCCCGCCAGCGTGGCTCGGCTCAGGGGCCGCCGTGGCGGCGGCGTGACCGTCACCTTCTCGTCGAACAGCACCACCGATGTCCCTGCTTCCTGCCGTGATCCTCGTGCCGATGTCGATCGTTCGCGACCGGCGTAAGGGTTCATCCCGCCTGTTCACAGAGTGCGATCATCCGTGCCACTAGCGTAGACACCACGTCTTTGACCCGGCTGAGAGGGCGATTCACGTGCCAGACGACGACCGCAGCCCCGAGGATGAGTTCCAGGAGCTCATGCGCCAACTCTTCGGAGGAGGAGGCGGCGCGCCCGATCCGGAGGCGTTCGCGCGCCTGTCGGGCATGAACATCGATCCCGCGATGATGCAGACGATCATGTCCCAGCTGCAGGGTGCATTCGCCGCCGGCAGCGACGGCATCCCCTGGGACGCGACCAAACGCGGTGCTCTCCACATCGCGAACCAGGACGGGCTGAGCGTCACCGGTGGCCAGCAGACCGACCTCGACCAGGCGTTCGCGCTGGCCAATCTGTGGCTCGGCGAGGCGACGTCGGTGTCGGATCTGTCGACGACGCCGAGGGTGATCACCCGCGGCGCGTGGGTCGAGGCGACGCTGCCCGTCTGGCAGGAACTGGCCGAGCCGGTGGCCACGAGCATTACCGACGCCCTCACCCGAGCCCTCAGCGAGCAGGCGCCGGAGGAGATGAAGGCGCTGGTCGAAGGGGCCGGCCGGCTCATGCGCACCGTGGGCGGGTCGCTCTTCGCGTCCCAGCTGGGCCAGGTCGTGGGGAACCTCTCCAAGGAGGTCGTCAGCGGCGGAGACGTCGGCATCCCGCTCATGCCCGATGGCGAGGCGGCGATCCTGCCGCAGAACTTCACCGACTTCGGGCGGGACCTGGAGATCCCGGACGATCAGCTGGCGCTCTACGTCGCCGCCCGCGAACTCGCCCACGCCCGCCTGTTCCGGCATGCCCGCTGGTTGCGCCTGCACGTCATCTCGCAGGTCACCGAGTTCGCTCGTGCCATCCACGTCGACACCGACGCGCTCGAGGACCTGGCGACGCGGTTCGATCCGTCCGAGCCCGAGGAGCTGCGTCGCGCCTTGGAGAGCGGTGCACTCCTCCCCCCGCGCTCGGACGCGCAGAATGCTGCCCTCGCCCGCCTGGAGAACCTCCTCGCGACCATCGAAGGCTGGGTGGACGTGGTCACCGAAGACGCCACGTCGCGCCTTCCCTCCGCTGCCCGGATCGCGGAAGCGGTTCGCCGTCGCCGCGCCGTGGGGGGACCGGCCGAGCGAGCCCTGGGCTCGCTCGTGGGCCTCGAGCTGCGACCGCGTCGCATGCGCGAGGCCGCGGCGATGTGGCGCGCGGTGACCGCCGCGGTCGGCATCGCCGGTCGCGACGGCCTGTGGGACTACCCCGACCTCATGCCCGGAGCCGATGACATCGACGATCCCTCGGCGCTCGTCTCGCGACTGCAGGCACGCGCACGCGGCGAAGAACCGGCGCGCGACGAGATGGACGACGCGCTGGAGCGTCTGCTGTCGGGCGAGACGGACTCGGACGGGCCGGAGGATCCCCGACCGGTGTGACACCTCACCTCTCCTGCACAGGCGGGCGGTGAGGGGCGGGACCGAGCCGACGCTGTGGACAGCGACCGCGGGGCCCCCGACACCGACGAGGATCGGGGCATGCTCCGACTGGATCCCGCCTTTCCTCCGCTGTGGCGCTCCCCCTGGGCGGTGCAGTTCGGGCTGGACTCGGTGGCGACACTGACCGCTCCCGACACGTGGCAGGAGCGTCTGATCCATGAGCTGGGCACCGGTCTTCCCGCTGCGGCGCTGCCGCTGGTGGCGGCATCGCTGGGAGCTCCGGCGGGAGGCGCCGAGGATCTCCTCGCCGCGATCTCACCGGCCCTGGAGCGACCGCGACCGCCGACGCCGACGAGAGCCGTCATCCAGGTCGCAGATGATGTCGCCCCGGCGGTGGTCGAAACGCTCGAGGCGGCCCTCGCGTGCTGCGGTGTGGCGCTGGAACGCTCCGACTGGCCGGGCGAGATGCCGTCGGATCGCGCTCTGCCGGTGGTCGCCCTCGCCGCCCACCTCGTCCATCCCGCGCGGGCGGCCGCCCTGATGGCCTCCGACGTCACCCATCTGCCGGTCATCCTCGCCGGGAGCCGCGTGCGCGTCGGTCCTCTCATCGTGCCGGGGATCACGGCCTGCCTGAGCTGCCTGGCTCTGACATCCACAGACGCGGACGGAGGATGGCCGCTGCTGGCGGCTCAACTCTGCGGGAGGCCCATCGTCGAGGTCGCGCCGACCCTCCTGGTCGAGGCTGCGGCGTGGGCGGTCCGGCTCCTCAGCGGCGAGGGGACGACGACGCCGACGTCGACCGAGCTTGTCTTGTCGGCTGCGCCCGCGCCCCGGTTCCTGCCGCACCTCCCGCACGTACGGTGCGGGTGCCGATCTCCTGCAGGAACCGCGACGGGCGGCGATCGCGCGGTCCGCGCGACCAGCTCAGATCCAGGGTCCGAACGGCCCGCGTGATGCCCACGTAGGCCAGCCGCCGCTCCTCGTCGATCGTCTCGAAGGTCTGCGCATACGAGATGGGAAGCACCCCCTCCGCGAGGCCGACGAGGTGCACGTGATCCCACTCCAGGCCTTTCGCCGCGTGGAGGGTGGCGAGCATCACGGTGCGCAGGGTCGGCTCCTCCTGCACCTTCGCCCGCCGGAGCAGATCGTCGGCGAACGCACGCAGGGTCGTTCCCTCCGGCGCCTCCTCCGCGAGGCGGAGAAGAGCGGCTCGCGCCTCCCACGCATCGCGCACCGCGCCGCCGGCCGGCGGCGGGTCGTCGGTCAGCCCGAGGGAGCGCAGCACATCGCGGACCGCCTCCACGAATGTTCCGGTCAGGGGCGCCACAGCGGCGGCCCGCAACGCCATCACCGCCTGACGCACCTCGGGGACATCGAAGAACCGGCGACCGCCGAGCACGCTCGCCGCGATCCCGACATCCGCCAGCGCCCGCAGCAGCTCTGCGGACTGCGCGTGGGCACGGTAGAGAACCGCGATGTCTGCCGGATCGACGCCCGCGGCGATGCGTGCGCGGATCCGAGCAGCCACCGCCCGTGCCTCGTCGCGCTCGTCGTCGAAAGCGGTGACCGTCGGCAGCGACGCGTCGCCGCCGGCATCCGCCCCCTTCCCCGAACGTCCGCCGCTGTCTCGCCCTGCGGACACCAGGTGCAGCGCACCGGGACGGTCTTTCATCAGCGCGTTAGCGACACCGAGGATCGCCGGAGTGGAGCGGTAGTTGCGTTCCAGACGGATGACGCGGGCACCGGCGTGGCGCCGCTCGAAATCGAGGAGGAATCTCGGGTCCGCTCCCGCGAAGGAGTAGATCGTCTGACTGGCGTCGCCGACCACGCAGAGGTCACGTCGATCGCCGAGCCACAGTTCGAGGAGGCGGGCCTGGAGCGGCGAGACGTCCTGATACTCATCGACGGTGAAGTGGCGGTACTGCTCATGGATGGTCGCGGCTACGCGCGGCTCGGCCTCGATCATGCCCGCGCACGCGAGCAGGACGTCCTGGAAGTCGATCTGCCGACGCTGGTCCTTCAGCTCCTCGTAGGCCCGCTGCAGACGCACGACGCGTTCGACGTCGAGGCCTCCCACGCCCTGAGGCCGGTCGCGCGCGTACTCGTCGACCGAGCGCATCGTGACCTTCCGCCATTCGATCTCGCCCGCGACGTCCCGCAGCGTGGCGGTGTCGGGCTCGAGCCCGATGCCGTCGGCGGCGTGTGCCAGGAGCCGAACCTTGTTGTCGACGATCGACGGCATGGAGTCGCCCGCGAGCGTCGGCCAGAAGTAGTTCAGCTGCGCCAGCGCCGTGGCGTGGAAGGTCCGCGCAGACACCCCTTCGACGCCGAGGGCACGCAGACGCGCGCGCATCTCTCCGGCGGCCTTCGTGGTGAAGGTCACCGCCATGACGCGACCGGGCGAGTAGGCGCCCGTGTCGACACCGTGGGCGATGCGGTGCGTGATGACGCGGGTCTTGCCGGTTCCGGCGCCTGCGAGCACCACGACGGGTCCGCGCAGTGCCGTCACCGCCTCGCGCTGTTGTTCGTCGAGGTGCTCCAGCGGACCGGTCACGGCGACCCCGCCGCGTACCAGTCGCTGATGAGGCGATGGGCGATGGACGCCGGTCCGGGAAGCAGAAGATCGCCGCGCCCGGCGAGGGCGTCGCCGATCTCGGGGCGCAGGAACCACCGCACACTCACGATCTCCTCGCCGTCGGGCCGGGCCATGCCGGCGTCGACGGCCTCGGCGAGGAACCCCACCATGAGCGAGCGCGGGTAGGGCCAGGCCTGCGAGGCCCGGTACTGCAGATCCCCGACCTCCACACCCGCCTCCTCCCGGATCTCCCGGCGGACCGCGCCCTCGAGGGACTCGCCCGCCTCGACGAACCCTGCGAAGCAGGAGTACCGCTGATCGGTCCACGCCGCATTCGAACCCAGAAGAAGACGGTCCGGGTCGTGGGGATGGGTGATGGCGACGATCACGGCGGGGTCGGTGCGGGGGAAGTGCTCCCGCCCGCAGGACGGGCACTGTCTCGACCACCCCGCGTGGCGGACCTCGGTGCGAGCGCCGCACGCAGGACAGAACGGCGCCTCGACGAGCCATCGCCCGAGACTCACCGCGGCGACGGCGAGCGACGCCTCGGCGGGATGCAGCTGGGGTGCCGCGATCCGCAGCGACTCGGTCATCACGGGACCGGCCTCGCCGCCCGGCGCGCCGGCATCAGCGGCGAGGACGGCCATCACCACGGCCGCACCGCGCTCGTCACGACCCAGGAACGCCCACTCCTCGACCAGCTCCGCAGCGCCGGGTTCGGCCCACCGGCTCACCGTGTCCCACACGAGTCCGCCCTCGCTCGTGGGGACCCGATCGCCGCAGACCGCGAGCACGCGCGTGGCGGGGTCGGCGAGGACAGTCGGAAGCAGCCCCGCGGTGAAGCGGTCGTCCGCGGCACGGTCCCACCGCGTCACCCGACCGGGGACCCTCGGACGGGGCCGTTCTCGGGCGCTGTCGGACGATGTCATCGAGACCTTCCCGCGTTGGTCGACGAGCCAGGGCGTGGCGCGAAGGCCCGGCGGCGTGCCCGACCTACCCTGGGCTCATGGCACGCTCACCCCTCACTCTAGCCGCGTCGGTGACCTCCGCTCTGCCCGGCGCCGGCGTCGTCGGCGTCGCCGCGCTGACCGAGAACAGCGCCGGACGGTACGACTCCGCGCTGGTCGATCTCGACGATGGACGTCGCGTGGTCGTGCGCGCCCCGGTCGATGACGGTGCGGCGGCCGAGACGGCGGCCGAGGTGCGCGCTCTGACGGTGCTGACGTCCGGTGTGCGCGGTCTCCTTCCCTTCCGCGTGCCGACCGTGCTGGGCCAGACCACCCTTGTCGGCGGTCGTGCCGTCGTCGCCGACTTCCTGCCGGGCTATCGCGTCGACCCCCCGCACCTGCCCGCGGGCCGCGGGGCCGCCACCTCCCTCGGAGAGGCGATCGCGGCGGTTCACGCCCTCCCGGTCTCTGTGATCCGCGACGAGGGACTCCCCGCTCGAACGACTCGCCAGCTGCGCGATGACATCGAGCGCACGGTCGAGCGCGCCGTGGCGACCCGCCGTCTTCCGCCGAGCCTCGACGTGCGCTGGAGCCAGGCACTGAACGCCGAGGAGCTGTGGCGCTTCGAGACCACCGTCGTCCTCGGCGGTGCCGGCGCCTCGTCCTTCCTCTTCGAGGACTTCGCCGGCGAGCCCCGCGTCACCGGCGTCCTGGACTGGCACGGGCTGAGCGTGGGGGATCCGGCGGGCGACTTCATGTGGCTCGCCTCGGCCCCCGACGCCGCGGACGACGTCTTCGCCTCCTACCTCGCCCGCAGCGTTCACGCTCCCGACGGGCTGCTGCGTGAGCGGGCGCGGCTGTACGCGGAGCTCGAGTTCGCCAGATGGCTCGTGCACGGGCACGAGACGGGCCGGGCCGACATCGTGGACGACGCGGTGGAGCTTCTGGAGTCGCTGGCCGCCGGCGTGGCCGGCGACGACATCGTTCCGCAGGATCGCGGCGACGTCGACGACGCGATCGCCCTGCTCGACCGCGTGCCGGGGCCCGGCGCAACGGTGGTGGACACCTCCATGCAGACCGACGCCTACGACCCCGCCGAGGTCTCGGCGTGGTTCGGTGACGATCCAGACGATCAGGACGCTGCCGAGGACGCGCCCTCGCCCGCGCGATCGGCGGATCCGGCCGACACGGCGCCGCTGGACCTCGGACCGATCCGCGGGCGAGTGGACGACGTGGACGAAGCCGAGCGCGCGTCGCAGGCGGCGCTGCGACGCTGGGCCGTCTCGGAGTAGCCGACTCAGCCGCGAAGGACGAGGTCGTCCGCGACGTAGTAGAGCGCCACGTCGATCTGTGACAGCGGAATACCGTGCTTGGCGTGATAGGCGCGACGGTACAGCTCGAGCTGCACCATGCGCTCCTGACGTTCCCGCGCGTTCTTGGGGGGCACGCCGGTCTTCCAGTCGACGATCTCCACGCGGTCGCCGCGCCGGTACACGGCGTCGAGCTTGCAGATGATGACGTGGGGGCGACCGTCGGGCCCGGTCATGGTGAAGTCGATCTCGGTCTCCACCTCGATCGGCTCGAGGTCGGCCCACTCTGAGGCGAGGAAGCGCTCCTGCAGCCGTTCGAGGCCGGTCGATGCGGCGTCCGTCTCCTCGAGGTCGTCCCAGAGCGCACCGTCGAGGGACGCCGCACGCCCGGTGATCCCCGACCGTCGTTCGACCCACTCGTGGAACATCGTCCCGATCCGCGTCTGGCGATAGGGGCGCTCCGGGAGCGGCCGCGAGAGCACGTCGGTGGACCCGCCGTCCACCGCGACGAAATCCTTGAACCTCGATGCCGGAATACGCGTAGGGAGGGGGCCGGCACGGTGTCGTGCACGCGCGCGACGTTCCGCCAGCAGCATCCGCACCTCGTCGTCCGGGGTGACCGGAGGCGCATCCAGTGCCTCCCTCACCAGGCGCGCCGCCCCCTCGACCCGCTCTCGACGCGCCCCGAGCGGATCGATCGGCCACCGGAGGACTCTCCGGTCGCCGTCGAACGGATTGGATTCGAGATCGGGCTCGTCGATCTCGATGCCGAGCGCGTCGGCGATCTCGCGCAGGAACACCCCCGTGGGCCGCGGCCGTTTCGTTCCCGACCAGGGCGAGGCGGTCAACAACAGGTGCTCACGCGCGCGGGTGACGGCGACATAGGCCAGACGACGGTCCTCGTCGAGCTGCCGAGCGCGATGGGCGGCGATGAAGGCGTCGATCTCGCGTTTGAGGTCTTGCTGAGTGGGGGCGACATCCGCCCGCCAGGGCAAGGGCGGGAGCCATGCCGCATCGCCTCGGAACTTGTAGGGCAGAACCCCGAAGCCCAGCCACCCCTTGGTGTCCTTCGCGGCGGAGGGCAGTTCGTCGGTGACCATGCGAACGACGGCGACGGCGTCCCATTCCAGGCCCTTCGATCCGTGGATCGTCAGCAGCTGGACGACGTCGTCTTCAGGGGGCTCTGTCCGAGGCGCGAACTCGTCGACCTTCTCCGCGTGATCGAGCCAGGCCAGAAGGCTCGCCAACGACCCCGTGTCGTCGGCGGCGAGGAAGGCATGCACCTCGTCGAGGAAGGCCCGCAGCTGCGCGGAGGCGACCCGCATCGGTCCCCGTGTCTCGTTCGCGGCGAGTTCGATGTCCAGCAGCAGTTCCGCCTCGATCAGGCGGATGAGTTCGGGCAGGGGCGCGCCGGCGGCATGGCGGAGCCCCGCGAACACCGCGCCCGCCTCCTTCAGCCGCGCACGTCCTTCGGGCGTGAAGGCGGCCAGCCAGCCGTGATCCGAGGCGGAACGCACCACGAAATCTAACGCGTCGACCAGCGACGCGCGGTCCTCCCCCGCATCGCCGCGGACCCGCTCGGCGACGACATCGTCCAGCGGCTTCAGGGCGGCATCGTGGGTGGCGAGGCGCCGGGCGAGCTCGCTGAGCGCGCGCAGGTCGGCCAGCCCGATGCCCCACCGCGGACCCGCGAGGAGACGGATGAGGGAGGAGCCGGCGGTGGGGTCGCTGATGACGCGGAGGGCGCTGACCACATCGACCACCTCGGGGGTGGAGAGCAATCCGCCCAGGCCCAGGATGCGATGCGCGATACCTCGTCGCCCCAGGGCATCCCCGAAACGCACCATGTGCTTCTTGCTGCGGAAGAGGATGGCGCCGGTGGTGCCGAGGCCCGCGCGGCGCCGCTGGGAGCGCACCCGGCCGAACCACTCCGCGACCCGCTCGGTCTCGGCGTCGATGTCCGCCTCCACCGCGATCTCGATCGCGCCCTCCGGGGCGTCGGGCCGCGCGCGGAGCTCGGCTACGGCGACAGGAGAGCGCGGAGCGAGCGGAGCGAGGACGGCACCCGCGGCGCGCAGGACGTCACGGCTGTTGCGCCAGCTGGTCATCAGCGCGTAGGTGCCGCATCCCGCGTCACCCGAGAAGGCGGCGGAGAAACCACCCAGGTTGCCCGAACTCGCTCCGCGCCACCCGTAGATCGCCTGATGAGGGTCGCCCACCGCCATCACCCCGGTGCCGGCGAACAGCTCGGCCAGGAGGTCGGATTGGATCACCGAGGTGTCCTGATACTCATCGAGGAGGACGACCCGGAAGCGGTCGCGGAGCTCGACGGCCACGCTGGGGTGCTGTCGGATCACCTCCAGTGCCCCGGCCACCTGGTCGGAGAAGTCGATGACGCCGCGCCGGCGCTTGGCGTCGAGGTACTCCCGAGCGAGATCCGCCAGCAGAGCCAGAGCCGACACCCGGCTCTCGGCCTCGGCGACGTCTTTATAGACGGTGACGGAACCCTTGCTGGAGGGTCTATCCAGGACTCCGCGGAACCGCTCGGGGAACCGGCGCAGCTCATCGAAGTCGACGAGGTTGTCGGCTCCGTCGCGGGCGATGCGCAGCGCAGCATCGACGATGGTGCGCAGGGCCTCTGGACGATCCTCGAGCCGGGGGTCGTCGGAATCGAGGACCACTCGCCTCATCAGCAGCCAGGCTGCCGACTCCGACAGCACGGCGGTGTCGGTGTCGCGGCCGATGCGGACCGCGTGCTCGCGGACGATCTGGTCGGCGAAGCTGTTGTACGTCGCGATGACGGGCCGATCGAGAAGGTCGTCGCCCGCACCACCGCCTCCGCCGACTCCGGCACGCTCCGCGAGCGAGCGGAGGTAGCCCAGTCGGGTCGCCTCGTGCTGCGCATTGTCGGTGGCGAAGAACGTGAGCGCGCCGGAGGCGTGCAACTCGGGAAGAAGGGGAAGCAGCCCGGCGGCCTCGAACTCCCCGAGCCGGCGCAGGCGTCGCTGCACGCGCTCGGCCAGTTCCCCCGCCGCCTTCCGGGTGAAGGTCAGCCCGAGGACCTCGTCGCGACGCACGAAGCCGTTCGCGATGAGCCATACGACGCGACCGGCCATGGTCTCGGTCTTCCCGCTGCCGGCTCCCGCGACGACCAGCGCGGGACGCAGCGGCGACTCGATCACCGCCACCTGTTCGTCCGTGGGCGCGAACTGTCCGAGCGCAGCGGCGATCGCCGCGGCCGTCAGACGTGCCGGTCCCGCAACGGTCACGACGCGCTCACCGCCCCGATGGTATGGATCCGGCAGAGCCCGTGGCTGTGCTCGTCCCGGCAGTGCTCCTCGTAGGGGGCATGGAAGGACTCGCCGGTCATCACCGTGATCGCCGCGTGGACGCGGGAGAGAAAACCGGCTCGTCGATCGTCGTCGAAAGGCGGCTGCGTCGGGGTGACGAATTCTTTCTGGGACGTCGGCCGGAGCACGAGGAGCCGCGCGCCTCCGGAAGGCCGGCCCGCCGTCCCGGGGATGGAGCCGGCCTCGAAGGCCAGCTGATAGGCCGCCAGCTGAGGGTGATCGATGACTTTCGCATCCGTCTGCGGCTCGCTCTTCCCGGTCTTCAGGTCCACGATGACGACGCTGCCGTCAGCCAGGAGCTCGACGCGATCGATGTATCCCGACAGCACCGCGTGAGCCTTCGCTGCGTCTGCCACGCTGCCGTCCGACGACCCGCCCACGACGAGCCCGGCAGGGTCCGCGGGGTCGAGGATCAGCGGGATCTCGAAGTGGGGTTCGGCGTCGAGGAGTCTCCCCCCGTCGGCGTCGAACCGATCGAGATAGCGCGCCAGTCGCCGCACGAGGTCGCGCGCCCGGGCGCGCTCGGCACGCCCCTGCCACGACGCGTCGAACACCAACTCGTGCCAGCGCCGCTCGACCACCTCCCAGAGGGTGTCCTCGTCGGTGCCCGCAGTGGCGACCTCGAGCGCGGCGTGGATGATCGTCCCGACGCCCGCCGTCGTGCTCCCGGGGTCGCCCCCGAGCTCGCCGATGAGCCAGTTCAGTTCGCACTCCTCGAGAGTGTGCAGCCGGGACGGCGACACCCGCACCCGCTCGCGCGCCAGATCGCGCAACGGCCCGCTCGACGTCGGCGGACGCACCCCGTACCACTCCTCCGGTGACGCGCCCGGCACCTCCGCGGCCGCGAGCAAAGCCAACTGCCCGGCTGCGGCGCGCGCGCCGGCGGCATCGGCAAGGGCGTCAGGTGTGGTCAGGACGCGACGGTGGAGGGCGACGACACCCCGCAGGCTCAACGGGTGCGCCGACGACGCGGTGGGAACCTCGGGGTCGGGCAGAAGGTCGAAGAAGGCGCTCGGGCCACGATCGTCATCGTCGACGGCGGTGACCACCGTCCGCGACCGCGCGCGCGACAGCGCACGGGCGAAGAGGCGGAGTTCATCGTGAAGGGCCGCGCGTCGGCGATCCAGTCCCGCAGCGCCGGGGCCGGATCCTCCCCGATGCTGCGCGGCGTCGGCGAGCCGCCACGTCTCGAGCAGACTCCCGCGGTGACGGGTGTTCGGCCAGACCCCGTCCTGGACGCCCGCGACGACGACGGTGTCCACATCCAGGCCGAGTGCCGCCGCCGGCGTCAGCACCGCGACCACGTCGTGCGGGAGCGCGGCATCCAATCTGTCATCGGCCACCGCGCTGTCGAGGATGCCGCGGATGAAGGCGCGCGCATCCCCGTCGATCGAACGTTCGACGAAGCGCTTGGCCGCCTGGAAGAGCGCGACCATCGCGTCGAGGTCTCGGCCGGCCTGATCGGCGAGGGGACCGTGCCCCTTCGCCTGCTCCACCCACGCACGCTCCAGACGGCTGCGTTCCCACGCGGTCCACAGCAGCTCGTGGACGGTGGCTTTCTGCGAGACCTGTTCCCGAAGGCGCACGAGGGTGTCGGCCAGCACGGCGGCGCGGCGGGCCTCGCGGGTGTCGACCAGCTCCCACTCGAGGGGCCGGATCATCGCGGACAGCAGGAGATCGCGCCCCGACCTGTCGCCGCCGTCGGCGATCTCCCGATGCCGAAGCCCGGTACGCAGTCTCCGCAGCTCGATGGGGTCGAGCCGGCCGCACACCCCCTCCAGCGCGGCCGAGACATCATCGGCGGTCCACTCCTCGACAGGCTGGTGCGCTAATTCCACGAGCCGGAGGATGTCACGGACGGCGCGCACCTCCCCCAGCGCTCGGCCCGCCCCCTGCGAGCGCGCCGGGACCTCCCGCGCTCCCAGTTCGGCCTCGAGCGCGGCGACCTGGCGGCTGTCGTGGGCGATCACCGCCAACTCGTGCCACGGTACGCCGTCGAGCAGGTGGCGTTCGCGCAGGATCCGCGCGACGGCGTCGAACTCCTCCGCAGCGGACCTCAGCACGAGCGCGCGCACGGACGAGTCCTGCGCGGTGGGGTCGGGCGCGCGGCGGTGCGCCACGACCCCGACCGCACCGATCCGTTCGACGATGCGGCGTACGGTCTCGCGCTGCGCGCGGGTGCCGCGGTGGCCCTCCCCGAGCACGTGCACCGTCTTCAGCGAGGCGGCCAGCCGGGCGAAGTTCTCGGGCGACGCGCCCCGGAACGCACCCGCCCCGACGTCCGGGTCACCGAAGGCCAGCACGGCGACGCCCCGGGCGGCGCAGGCCTCCAGCAGTTCGATCGCACCGAGCGTGAGCTCCTGCGCGTCGTCGACGAGCAGGACGCGCACCCCGCCGACGGCCGCGCGCGCAGCCCCGGTGTCGCGTGCTCCGCGGACGATCCCGACCGCCTCCCGGACGAGGCCCGCAGCATCGCGATGCGCACCGCGCATCGCCGCCCGTACGTCGAGGTACTCCCGGAAGAAGGAGGCCAGCGGATGCCACACCTCGACCTCGTGCGTCGAGGCGAGGCGGTCGAGCGCCGCCGGCTCGACGCCCAGGGTGGTGCATTCGGCGAGGAACGTGCGCACCTCGGTGCGGAACCCCGCCGTCGCCCGGATCTCGGGCCCGAGCCACTCCGGCCAGCCGCGGGGGCGACCTGCCGCCTCGTCGTCGGCGTCGCCGTCGAGCAGGTCGCGCAGCAGCTGGTCATCATCGCCGCCGGTCAGCAGCTGCGGTGCCTCCCCACCGGAGGCCACCTCGGCGGCGCGCACGATCTGGAATGCAAACGACGGCACCGAACGGGCCGGAGCGCCCGAGGTCGCCCGGCCGGCGGCCAGCGACAGGCGGTCGCGCAGAAGCGTCGCGGTCTGCCGGGTGGGCGTGAGGACGAGGACCTCATCGGGGTCGGACCCCTCGTCCACCAGTCGGCGGAACCGCTCGATGACGGCGCGGGTCTTGCCCGATCCCGGGGCGCCCACCACCACGCCCGAGGCCTCTGCAGGCAGCCCCACCACCGCCGACTGATCCGCATCCAGAAGGGGGGCGGCGCCGCCGTCGACCCGCACGTCGCCCGGTCCGGGGAGCAGCGCGGGAAGGTCGGTCGAGGTCACCCTTCGACGCTAACCCGGGGCTCCGACAACCACCGTCACCACACCGACGAGGCGTTCGCCCAGAGCGTTGCCGACCGCGCTCTCCCCCTCAGCCGGTGTCGTAGAGTTGCCATGCGCTCGAGGTCCGAGCGCGAGAGGAAGGCAGACACGTGGAGATCCGTATCGGTATCGCGAACACCGGCCGCGAGCTCAACTTCGAAACGAGCGAGTCGGCGGCGGACGTGAAGGCGTCGGTGGCAGCCGCGCTCGATGCCGGCGCGACCCACGTGAGCTTCGCCGACAACAAGGGCAACACATACATCGTGCCCACCGCGGGGCTCGCCTACATCGAGGTCGGGACCGAGGAGTCCCGCCGCGTCGGTTTCGTCGCCTGAGGACCCGCCCGTGCAGATCCTCCTGGCCTTCATCGCCGGCGCCGCGGTCGGGGTCGCGATCCACTTCCTGATGCGGGGACGCGACAGCCGCGGAGTGGTGCTCGCCCCGGTGATC
The DNA here is from genome assembly GCF_013410955.1 of Microbacterium sp. AK009. GTDB lineage: Bacteria > Actinomycetota > Actinomycetes > Actinomycetales > Microbacteriaceae > Microbacterium. Next base: position 317,055 of record NZ_JACCCG010000004.1, read on the forward strand.
GGCGCGGCCGCGTCGGGGATCGTCTGGTCGGCATTGACCTGGTCGGGCGTGGGGATCGACAATCCGTGGATCTGGCTGAGCGCCCTCGTCGCTCCGGCCGTCGTGACCGCGCCGATCGTGGCCCTGCTCGCTCGTGCTCGCGTCGCCGCCGACCGGCGGGAACGCGACCGGCTCGGCATCGCCTGAGCGGCAGCCCGACGTTCAGCGGGTGCGGGCTCAGGCAGCGAGGCCCGTGTCCTCCATGCGCCGTGAGTGCGCCGCCATGAGCGCCGTGAACACCGGTTCGACCCGCTTCTCATCGGAGGCGGCGAGGGTCGTCGGACGCAGGGCGGCGCGCGCGATCAGGAGGGTGTCGCCCACGAGGCGCCGGCCCCACATCGCCAGCAGGGAACGCCACTCCGGGTCGCTCTGGATCGTCTCGACGACCAGGTCGACGATCGCCTGGCGGTCATCGTCGGCGCGGAGGATGCGTGCGACCCGCCGTCCCGTCTCGCCGTAGCTCGCTGAGAGCGCGAGATAGAAATCGTCGAGCATGCCGGCGGTGATGTGCACCGAGAGCATCGTCTCCTCGGGCCTGACCCCGTGAGTGGCACGGCGGAAGGCGTCGAGCGGCTCCCGGAACGGCAGCATGAGCGAGGTGGGGTCCTCGCCGCGCTCGCGGATGAGCGCGACCAGCTCCTCGTGCTTGGTCAGCGCCGCGCCCGCGGCCCGCGAGAGCGACTCCTTCTCGGCCAGCGACGGGGTCATGGCGATCAACTCGGAGAGTGTCTCGAAGAAGCCGAGCTGCAGGTAGGCCGCCTGCCCCAGGAAAGTGTTGACGTCGGGGGCCAGCTCGGCGAAATCCACGCGCCGCGCGTCGCCGAAATCGCCGCGCGACCGCAACGACAGGGTCCGAGCGGTGCCGCGCTGCCGTCGCCAGAACCAGTTCACCACGCACGTCACCTTACCGTCGCGGCTCGCCGCCGAGAGGCCTTCGGCGGGCTCCCTGCCGTCGCCGGGTATCCTGGGACGCGTTCCGGCATCGGATCGGAACCCCCGCGCCTGCGGTCGACGAAGGGCGTGGATCCATCACGCGGCCCGCCCGCCCCATTCGGGCCCCTTCGACAGACAGGCATGACATCGTGACGACTTTCGCCGAACTCGGCGTCGATCAGGACATCGTCGACGCGCTCTCCGCGCGCGGCATCATCGACTCGTTCCCCATCCAGGAGCAGACCATCCCCCTCGGCCTCCCCGGCCAGGACATCATCGGACAGGCCAAGACGGGCACCGGCAAGACCTTCGGCTTCGGCATTCCCGTCGTGCAGCGTCTGGGGCTCGATCCCGCTCCGGGCGTGAAGGCCCTGATCGTCGTCCCGACCCGTGAGCTGGCGGTGCAGGTCTACGAGGACATCGACATGCTGACGCAGAACCGCTCGACCTCGGTCGTGGCGATCTACGGCGGGAAGGCCTACGAGGGCCAGATCGAGCAGCTGCAGGCGGGCGCGCAGATCGTCGTGGGAACTCCGGGGCGGTTGATCGATCTCGCCGGTCAGCGCCTTCTCGATCTCTCCGGCGCGACCGAGGTCGTCCTCGACGAAGCCGACAAGATGCTCGACCTGGGCTTCCTCCCCGACATCGAGAAGATCTTCCAGAAGCTGCCCGCCGTGCGCCATACCCAGCTCTTCTCGGCCACGATGCCGGGGCCCATCGTGACCCTCGCACGGCGCTTCATGTCCAATCCCATCCACATCCGGGCCAACGACCCCGACGAGGGTCTCACCCAGGCCAACATCAACCACCTCGTGTACCGGGCGCACTCGCTGGACAAGGACGAGGTCATCGCCCGCATCCTGCAGGCGGAGGGACGCGGCAAGACCGTCATCTTCACCCGCACCAAGCGCGCCGCCCAGAGGCTCGTCGACGAGCTCGGCGACCGCGGGTTCTCGGTGGTCGCGGTGCACGGCGACATGAGCCAGGAGGCCCGGGAGAGGTCGATGGCGGCGTTCAAGGCGGGGAAGAAGGAGATCCTGATCGCCACCGATGTGGCTGCCCGCGGCATCGACGTCGACGACGTCACCCACGTCATCAATCACACGATCCCCGACGATGAGAAGACGTACCTGCATCGCGCGGGCCGCACCGGCCGCGCCGGCAAGACCGGCATCGCCGTCACTTTCGTCGACTGGGAGGACCTGCACAAGTGGGCGCTGATCAATCGTGCCCTGGAGTTCGGCCAGCCCGAGCCTCGTGAGACGTACTCCTCCAGCCCTCACCTCTTCGAGGATCTGGGCATCCCCGCGGGAGTGCGCGGCCGGCTCACCAGCGCGCCGCGCGCCGAGACGGCGAAGGCCTCCGGCGCCGCGTCCGATCGGTCGGGTCGCTCCGATGCACCCCGACGACGTCGCCGGCGCAGCGAGGGCACGACGACCTCCGACGCCGCGAGCGTGGTGGCCGAGCACGGTGCCGAACACGCTGCCGAGCCCGGCGGCCAGGGCACGCACGACGGCAGCGGCAAGGAGCACCACGACGGCAACGCCGCGCCCGCGCGCCGTCGGCGCCGCCGCCGGGCGCCGCGCACCGGCGGCGCACCGACGGTGGGCTGACACCGTTCCCACGGCGGCGCCGCTCGAGCGATATGGTGAGCGTGACGACGCAGAACGCGGCGCCTCACCTCGCTACGAAAGGCACGACCGTGCGCTTCACCGATGTCATCGAGTACCAGGGATTCTGGGGATCGTTCTGGGACCTCATCTGGTGGTTCCTGTGGGCCTTCGCCTTCATCGCCTACCTGTTCGCACTGTTCGCGATCATCGGCGACCTCTTCCGCGACCACAAGATGAAGGGCTGGGCCAAAGCGATCTGGATCGTCTTCCTGATCTTCGTCCCCTTCCTCACGGCCCTTGTCTATCTGATCGCGCGCGGCGGCGGCATGGCCGAGCGCAGCGCCGCCCAGGTGCGCGCCATGCAGAAGGCACAGGACGACTACATCAAGTCCGTCGCCGGCACCTCGGCGCACCCGAGCCCGGCCGATGAGATCGCCAAGGCGAAGGCGCTGCTGGATGCGGGGACCATCACGCCCGAGGAATACGAGCGCCTGAAGGCCCGCGTCATCTCCTGACGGCCGGGCAGTCGCGGCTCCGTCCGGACTCAGGCCAGGGCGGGGCCGCTTCCTCTCCCGAGCGCGATGATCCTCTCGATCATCACGGTCTCGGTGCTGTTCTCTCCCGGGACATTGGGCTTCCCCTCCCCGTGGTAGTCGCTGGAACCGGTGACAATGAGGTCTCGCTCCTCCGCGATGCGACGCAGCTGCCGCACCTGGTCGGCGATGTTCTCCCGGTGGCGCAGCTCCAGGCCCGCGAGCCCCGCGTCGAGCATCCGCTGCATCACCCCGTGCGGCAGCATGCCGCGTCCGGCGGGGTGCGCCACCACGGCCACACCTCCCGCCCCGGTGATCCGCTCGACAGCGGTGACCGGATCGGGCGCGAAGAGCGCGACGTAGTAATCGCCTCCGGGGTGGAGGATGCGCGAGAACGCTTCGGTGCGGTCGCGCACGTAGCCGCGTGCGATGAGGGCGTCGGCGATGTGCGGGCGACCCACCGTGGCACCGTCGGCGGTCTGGGCGAGGATGTCGCTCCAATCCAGATCGAAGTCGGCGCTGATGCGCTCGGCCATCTCCTGCGCGCGGTCCATCCGCGAGGACCGGATGCGATCGGTGAGGGAGCGCAGCTGCGCGTCCTCCGGATCGAAGAGGTAGGCCAGGATGTGGACGCTCCGCCACTGATACTTCGCCGACAGCTCCATCCCGGGCAGGAACGTCAGCCCCAGCGCCGCCGCGGCGTCGGCGGCCTCACTCCAGCCCGCCGTCGTGTCGTGGTCCGTCAGCGCGGCCGTCTGCATCCCGTGCCGGTGAGCGGCGGCCATCACCTCGGCCGGGGTCTCGGTGCCGTCGGAGTAGACGGAGTGGAGGTGCAGATCCCCCGGGCCCTGGGGTCCGACAGATCGGTGCATCCTCCCACGCTACCGTCGGCCGCGGGGCACCGGCCGCGAAGACGCCGTCGGCGCCGGGCAGACGGATCTTTCAGACTCGTCGCATAGTGTCGCGATGTGCTTCGCCTGGTCGGGATCCTGCTTGCCGTGGTCGCGGCGATCGTGGCGGCGGTCCTGACGTGGCCGTCGTTCTTCCGGCTCGATCGCACCTTCCCGGTGGCGCAGATCGTCTCCTTCCGCCCCCTTCTGGTCGTGGCGTTCGCCGCCGCGGCGATCCTGTTCCTCATCCTGGCGATGATCAGGCCGTTGCGGGCTCTCGCCCTGACCCTCGCCCTCATCTGCGTCGCGGCATCGGCGGCGAGCCTCACCACCGTTCTCGGCCGGGGCATCGGCACCGAGACGCTCCCGGAGAAGGGCGAGGCCAGCATCCGGGTCATGACGTGGAACACCGCCGGGGAGGCGACGACGGCCGAGAGCATCGCGCGGGTCGCCGTGGCGATGGATGCCGACGTCGTCACCCTCCCCGAAACCACCATCGAGACCGGTGAGCAGGTCGCGATCGCCATGCGAGAGCTCGGGCACCCGATGTGGGCGCACCACACCGAGTACTTCCCGGGCAAGGGCTGGGACGCGCACTCCACCACGCTCCTCATCACTCCCGAGCTCGGCGACTACAGCGTCATCGAGTCGTCTGTCAACGGCACGACGAACACCTCCACACTGCCGAGCGCGGTGGCGATGCCGGTCGACGGCGAGGGCCCGATCGTCGTGGCCGCGCACGCCGTGGCGCCGCGCCAGGAGTACATGGACCAGTGGCGCACCGACCTGCAGTGGCTGGCCGATCAGTGCGCGGATCAGAATGTGATCATGGCCGGCGACTTCAACGCCACGCTGGATCACATGGGCGGGTTGGGCGTCGACGGCGGCGACATGGGACGGTGCCGTGACGTCGCCAGTCGCACCGGCAACGGCTCGGTGGGAACGTGGTCCACCTCGGTGCCGGCGCTGCTCGGAGCGAGCATCGATCACGTCATGGTCTCCGCGCAGTGGACGCCGACGGCATCGGTGGTGCTGCGGACCATGGACGACTCCGGCAGCGACCACCGTCCCCTGATCGTTCAGCTCGAGCCTGCCGGTTGATTCCCGGTCGGATGACGCGGCGGAATGCGACACTGGAGGGATGAGCTCCTCCGGCGACACCTCCGCGAACACCACCACCAATCGCCGTCAGCCCTTCCCCCAGGGCTTCCTCGACAGCATCTCCTCCGGGTGGGCCGAGCGGCCCGACTCCCTTCCGCCGCGCCGGCCCCAGGCGCAGTACGCCGCGCAGCGGCGCGAGCGGCTGTCGGCCGCCTTCCCCGGTCGCCGCCTGGTGATCCCGGCCGGGGAGATGAAGCAGCGCAGCAACGACACCGACTTCCCCTTCCGCGCCCACTCGGCGTTCTCTCACCTGACCGGCTGGGGCTCGGACGCCGAGCCGGGAGCGGTGCTGGTGATGGATCCCCTTCCCGAGGGCGGCCACGGCGCCACCCTGTACTTCCGTGAACGCGCCGACCGCACGACACCGGAGTTCTACGCCGACGCCTCGATCGGCGAGTTCTGGATCGGACCGCGGCCCGCCCTCGCGGGGGTCGCCGCGGACCTGGGCGTGCAGACCCGCCACCTGGACGACTTCGCCGCCGCCGACGGAGACCTGCTGCTCGACGTCGACGCCGAGCTGACCCGGGCGGTCTCCGAGCTCCGCCTGGTCAAGGACGCCTTCGAGGTGGAGCAGATGCGTCTGGCCGTGGAGGTGACCGCGCGCGGGTTCGACGACATCGTGGCCGAGCTTCCCCGCGTTCTGGCGCACCCGCGCGGGGAGCGCGTCGTGGAGGGAGTGTTCCACCTGCGCGCACGCACCGACGGCAACGGCGAGGGCTACGACACGATCGCGGCGTCCGGTCCTCACGCCTGCTACCTCCACTGGACCCGCAACGACGGAACCGTCGCGCCCGGCGACCTCATCCTCATCGACGCCGGAGTCGAGGTCGACAGCCTCTACACCGCCGACATCACCCGCACGATCCCGGTGAGCGGACGTTTCACCGACGTTCAGCGACGGGTGTACGAGACCGTCCGCGAGGCTGCCGACGCCGCCTTCGCCGCGGCGCGCCCCGGGGTGACGTTCCGCTCCGTCCACGAAGCGGCGATGCGGGTGATCGCCCAGCGCACCGCCGAGTGGGGGCTTCTCCCGGTGACGGCCGACGAAGCCCTCGACGCCGATCGCGGCGGCCAGCACCGCCGGTACATGGTGCACGGCACCAGCCACCACCTCGGGATCGACGTGCACGATTGCGCTCAGGCGCGTCGCGAGATGTACTACGACGGCATCCTCGAGCCGGGCATGGTCTTCACGATCGAACCGGGTCTGTACTTCCAGATCGATGACCTCACCGTTCCCGAGGAGTATCGCGGGATCGGCGTCCGCATCGAAGACGACGTGCTCATGACCGCGGACGGACCGGAGAACCTGTCGGCCTCGATCCCGCGGACCGCCGACGAGGTCGAGGCATGGGTCGCCCGGCACGCCTCGACCGCTCCGACCACGTTGTGAGCTTCACCCCTCCTCCCGCGTTCACCACCCGGCCGACGCTGGCGGGCACGTTCGGGATGTCGGCCTCCACGCACTGGATCGCCACCGCCTCAGCGCAGTCCGTGCTCGAGCGCGGCGGCAACGCCTTCGACGCGGCGGCGGCCGGCGCGTTCGTGCTGCACGTGGTCGAACCGCACCTGAACGGGCCTGGCGGCGATCTGGTCGGGGTCTTCGCCACCACTGACGACCCGACCCCCGTCGTGCTGATGGGCCAAGGCCCGGCACCGGCACGCGCCGACATCGCCCACTACACCGCCGAGGGACTCGATCTCGTGCCCGGGGCGGGCGGCTTGGCCGCCGCGGTCCCCGGAGCCGTCGACGCCTGGTTCGTCCTGCTGCGCGACCACGGCACATGGGAGCTGTCCGAGGTGCTCGCGTATGCGATCGGTTACGCCCGCGACGGTCATCCGCTGGTCGCACAGGCCGCCGCCACGATCGCACGGGTCGCCGAGCTCTTCCGCGACGATTGGAAGAGCTCGGCCGACCTGTGGATGCCGGCAGGCGTGCCTCCGCGCGCGGGAGAGGTGGTGCGCAATCCCGCCTACGCGTCGGTGCTCGAGGGGCTGGTGCGCGCCGCGGGGAGCGTGCGAGAGGAGGGCCCAGGCGGTCGCGCGGCGCGTATCGACGCCGCGCGTCGCGAATGGCGGGAGGGCTTCGTCGCCGCCGAGGCCACGGCATTCCTGCGGGCACCCCACCGGCACTCCGGCGGAGGCATGCACGCCGCCGTCATCGAGGCATCCGATTTCGCGACCTTCGACGCCGGGTACGAACCGGCCCTCACGCGCGAGTTCCGCGGCGTGACCGTCGCCAAAGCGGGCGCGTGGACGCAGGGTCCGGCACTGCTTCAGACTCTGGCCCTCCTCGAACCCCTCGCCGACGATCAACTCGATCCGTCCGTCGAAAGCGGTGCGCACACGATCCTGGAAGCCCAGAAGCTCGCCTACGCCGACCGCGAAGCCTGGTTCGGCGACGCCTCCGACGCCGAAGCGATCACCGCCCTGTTCGACCAGGACTACCTCGCCGCGCGCCGGGACCTCATCGGCGAGGAGGCGGCCACGACGTTCCGCCCCGGGCGGCCCAGCGGCGCCGAGCAGCCCTGGACGCCGCCCCTGCGGACCACCTACGGTCACGCGGGAGGCGCAGGGACCGGTGAGCCCACCGTCGACCGCCGGGGTCAGACCCGGGGCGACACCTGTCACATCGACGTCGCCGACCGCTGGGGCAACATCATCTCAGTGACGCCCTCCGGTGGGTGGCTGCAGTCCTCCCCCACGATTCCCGCCCTGGGATTCTGCCTGGGCACGCGGCTCCAGATGACCTGGCTCGAGCCCGGCCGCCCCTCCTCCCTCGAGCCCGGTCGACGCCCACGGACCACCCTGACCCCCACCCTGACGCTCCGCGACGGACGGCCCTGGTTCGCCATGGGCTCACCCGGCGGCGACCAGCAGGACCAGTGGCAGCTGCTCGCCCTTCTGCGCATGATCGTCGGCGGCTACGGCGCGCAAGAGGCCATCGACGCCCCTGCGCTGCATTCCACCGCCCTGCCCGAGTCGTTCTGGCCGCGCACCTGGACGCCCGCCGGGGCCGTGGTCGAGGATCGGCTCGGCGAGGTCGTGATCGGCGGTCTCGAGCGACGCGGTCACGTCGTCACCCGCGCCGGGGACTGGTCGCTCGGACGTGTCTCGGCCGTGGGCCGCGAGGAGCCGGACGGCTCCGGCGCGGCTCTGCTGTGGGCCGCGGCCAACCCCCGGGGGATGCAGGGTTACGCCGCCGGGCGCTGAGGGAAGCGCTGTCGCAACCACCCTGCGATCGTGTCGCCGAGCTCGCCGCCGATCGCCTGCGAAGGGCGTCGCCGCCCAGCGATCTCGAAGGAGTGATCGCCCCCGGGAACCCAGGTGAGGGTCGCGTCGCGGCATCCGGCGACGACGCGTTCCAGGGCATCGGCGGGCTGCACGAAGGGGTCGCGCGTGCCCGACAGGAAGAGCTGAGGCTGTGAGATGGCGGGAAGGTGGTCGGCGCGCTCCTTCTCGGGTTCACCGGGCGGATGGAGGGGGTAGCCGAGGTAGACCAGCGCGGCGGGTTCGATCACTTTCGTCGCGGCAGCCAGGGACGCCATCCGTCCGCCGTAGGACTTCCCCGCGGCGAAGACCGGCACTCCCGGGCACCACCCCCTGAGCGCCGCCATCGCCGCAGCCCAGGTCGTCGTCGCGTGCGCGACCGGACCCGGCAGACGACGGCCGGCCTCGCGGTAGGGGAAGGCGAAGCGCAGGACGCCGAGACCGTGACGCGCCAGAACCTCCGCGACGCCGTTGAGGAAGGGATGCTCGGGCCCCGCCCCCGCCCCGTGAGCCAGCGCCACCCCGCCCCAGGGGGCGTCGGGAAGCGACACGAAGGCCGACACCCCCGCGATGCCGCCGGGAAGGTCGACGTCGATGCGTTCGTCGCGCGTGAGCGTCATCTCGGCTCGGACGCGGAGCCCTTGTCATCGTCCTGTCCGGACGACGCGGGAGGCGTCACGCGTTCGCCGTACCGCGGGGGCTCGGCGCTTCCCGCCGGAGTCGGAGCCGCGGGGGGGACCGGGACGGCATCGGCCGGGACCTCCGGCTCGGCGGGCGCGCTGGCACGGTGACCCAGGACACCGCGCGCCTTCGCGGCGTCGGAAGCACTGACGGTGACGTCGTAGCGCTCGGCGACCACCTGCATGACCGAAGCGAAATCACGACGGCGGCGAACCAGCGAATAGGTGATGAGACTCAGCAGCATGCCGATCGCGATGCCGACGAACAGCACGCCCACGAACGCCTGGATCGGGACCGACGGCGACCCGAGGACGAGGATCGCGGAGAACAGCATGCCCAGGAGCAGACCGTTGATGGCGCCCGATCGTGCCGCCTCGGCGTATCCCAGCCTCCCGGTGACCCGTTCGACCGAGCGGAGGTCGTGACCGACGATCGCGATGTCACGGGCGGGGATCTCCGCCGCAATCAGGGTGGACACGGCCTTCTGCGCTGCTTCGTACGTCGGGAAGCTCGCGATCGCCTGGCCCGGCTCCCCCACGCCCTGCGGCAGACGCCCCCCACCCATCATGCTCATCTCATCATCCTCCCACGCGCGACTACGCTTGACCCGTGAGCACGCAGAGGGTTTTCGTCGCGCGGCTGGCGGGGTGCTCCGTCTTCGACCCCACAGGCGATCGCCTCGGCAAGGTGCGCGATGTCGTGGTGATCTACCGCAAGGACGACCCGCCCCGCGTCATCGGACTCGTCGTGGAGATCCCGGGGCGGCGCAACGTCTTCCTCTCCATCAATCGGGTCACCTCCATCGCCACCGGGCAGGTGATCACGACCGGACTGATGAACGTGCGCAAGTTCCAGCAGCGCGGCGGGGAGGTGCGGGTCATGTCTGAGATGCTGGGCCGGAAAGTGCACTTCCGCGACGGATCGGGTCACGCAGTGATCGAGGATGTCGCGATCGAACGTGATCGCCTGGGCGAGTGGGACGTCGGCCAGCTGTTCCTTCGCAAGCCCAAGACGAGCGCCTCGCCGTTCGCGAAGGGACCGACCACGTTCGCCTCGTGGGCCGACGTCCACGAGGGTCACACCCCCGGCGAGGCGCAGTCCGCCGAGCAGCTGGTGGCGACCTACTCGGAGCTGCGGCCCGCCGATCTCGCCAACACGCTCCTCGACCTCCCCGACGACCGCCTCCTCGAGGTCGCCGAGGAGCTCTCCGACGAGCGTCTGGCCGACGCACTGGAGGAGATGCCCGAGGACGAGCAGGTCCACATCCTCGAGCAGCTGGGCGATGAGCGCGCCGCCCACATCCTCGACGCGATGGAGCCCGACGACGCTGCCGACCTCCTCGGGCAGCTGCCCGAGGAGCGTTCGGAGGAGCTGCTCGAACTGATGGAGCCGGAGGAGGCCGAAGACGTCCGAGAGCTGCTGAAGTACCTCCCCGATTCCGCGGGAGGTCTGATGACCAGTGAGCCGATCGTGCTGTCCGCCGACGCGACCGTCGCCGAAGCCCTCGCCCTCATCCGCCGCCATGAGCTGCATCCGGCCCTCGCCGCCGCGGTCTTCGTCACCCTGCCGCCCTATGAGACACCGACGGGAAGGCTGCTGGGAACGGTGCATTTCCAGAGGATGCTGCGCTATCCGCCGCACGAGAGGCTCGGCACGATCATCGACGACACCCTCGACCCCGTCCCGGTGACCGCCTCCGCGGCCGAGGTCGCCCGCATGCTCGCCAGCTACGACCTCGTCTCGCTGCCGGTGGTCGATCGGGCCCACCGGCTCGTGGGAGCGGTGAGCGTCGATGACGTCCTGGACTACCTCCTTCCCGAGGACTGGCGATCGCACGACGGCGACGACCTCTCCCACGCACCGGGGAGGCGCTGATGGCGCGCGTCAGCCGCAGCGCGGTGTCGTTGGATGCTCCTCGCGGACGGTCCGGGGTGCTCAGTCGTACCCCGCAACCCTCTCGTGACCGGTTCGGGCGCTTCACCGAGTGGATCGCCCGCAACATGGGAACGCCGGTGTTCCTGCTCGGACTCACGCTGTTCTGCGTGAGCTGGATCGCCTGGAACACCCTCATGCCCATCTGGCTGCGTTTCGACTCGGCCGAATTCGGGTTCACCGCGTTGACCCTCGTCCTCTCGCTCCAGGCCTCCTACGCCGCGCCCCTCATCCTGCTCGCGCAGAACCGGCAGGACGACCGCGATCGCGTGCAGATCGAGCAGGACCGTCAGCGCGCCGAGCGCAACCTCGCCGACACCGAGTACCTCGCGCGCGAGATCGTCGCGCTGCGGATGGCGCTGCGCGACTTCTCCGACGAGGTGGTCACGAAGGACAGTCTCCGCAGTGAGCTGCGGACGCTGCTGGAGGACCTGGACCGGCGACGAGACACCATCGGCGAGCGGCCGTGACCGACGCCGCGCTGACCTCGGCCGTCGCCGCCGCCGTCGGCGCGGTGACCGACCCCGAACTCCGACGCCCACTCTCCGAACTGCAGATGGTCACAGGCGTCCGCACCCATCGCGGCGTCGCCCACGTCGACATCGCGCTGACGATCGTCGGCTGCCCCGCGTCGGACCGCATCGAAGCCGACGTCCGCCGCGCCGCGGCATCCGTCCCCGGCATCCGCGACGTCGACGTCACCCTCGGCGTCATGACCCCCGAGGAGCGCGCCGCGCTCACCGAGCGCCTTCGCGGAGGGCGCGCGCGTCGCGAGATGCCCTTCGGACCCGGATCCCTGACCCGCGTGATCGCCGTCACCAGCGGGAAAGGCGGCGTGGGCAAGTCGACGCTCACCGCGAATCTCGCCGTCGCCCTCGCGGCATCCGGCCTGTCTGTGGGCCTCGTCGACGCCGACGTGCACGGCTTCTCGATCCCCGGGCTGCTGGGTCTGGTCGCGGGCGACGGATCCGTCCCGCAGCCCACCCGGATCGACGACCTCATGATCCCGCCGATCGCGCACGGTGTGAAGGTCGTCTCGATCGGGATGTTCCTGCGCCGCGGCTCGGATGACGCTCCGCTCGGCGCGGTCGCGTGGCGTGGACCGATGCTGCACCGCACGGTTCAGCAGTTCCTCACCGACGTGTGGTTCGGCGACCTCGACATCCTGCTGCTGGACATGCCGCCGGGCACCGGCGACATCGCCATCTCGGTGGGTCAGCTCCTTCCCGACGCCGAAGTGCTGGTGACCACCACGCCGCAGTCGGCGGCCGCCGATGTCGCCATCCGCAGCGGACTGGTCGCCCGGCAGACCGGTCAGCGGGTCGTGGGCGTGGTCGAGACCATGGCGCCGATGGCGCTCCCCGACGGAACCACGCTCGACCTCTTCGGCACCGGAGGCGGAGCGGCCGTCGCGCGGGCGCTGTCGACACCCGACGAGGCGGTCGACCTCCTCGCCTCGATCCCGTTGAGTCCCACTCTGCGCGCAGACGGCGACGCGGGGACACCGGTCGTCCTCTCGCACCCCGACGACCCGGCAGCGCGGGCGGTCCGCGACCTCGCCGCGCGTCTCGCGCGCTCCCCGCGGGGCTTGTCGGGCCGCACGCTCCCCCTCCGCCCCCGTTGAGACCGCCGCCCCGACGGCAGCGTCAGGTGGCCTCGCTGTCGAAGGGCGGCTGCTCACCCGCGGTGAGGGAGGTCTTGCGCACGGGCGCGGCTTCCATCGCCGTCACCACCGAGGCGGCCTGCGCGGCTCGGACGGTGGCCACGGGTGCGTCATCGAGGAGCGCCTCCCGGATGATGCGCCGCGGATCGTATTGGCGGGGATCCAGCGAACGCCAGTCGACGTCGTCGAAATCCGAGCCCATCTCGTCCCGCACGCGCGTCTTGGCCCCCTGGAGGAAGTCGCGGGTGCGCCGGGTGAACCGGGCCAGCGACTCGGCGTAGCGCGGCAGTCGTTCGGGCCCGATGAGCAGGGCGGCGATCACACCGATCAGCAGCAGCTTCTCGATCGTGATGCCGAAGAACATGCGTCCAGATTACCGCCGCGCCTGGAGAGTCAGCCCCGAGGATCACCGTAGGCTGAGGCAGCAGGCCGGCAGGAAGGACGAGCGCATGGGCGAGCACGACGCGAACCACCGTTTCGCCGACGAAGCGACTCCCGAACCCGACCACATCGCCCGTGCGAGGGCGCACGCGCTCGAGCTCGGCGCCGCACCGATCAGCGCCGCCGTCGGCGCTCAGTGCGCGCTCATCGCCGCGTCCTCCCGCGCCCTGAACATCGTCGAGATCGGCACCGGCGGTGGCGTCTCCGGCCTGTGGCTCCTCCACGGGTCACCGCGCGCGACCCTCACGACGATCGACAACGAACCCGAGCACCTGGGGGCGGCCCGTCAGGCCTTCGCCGACGCGCGGATCCCTGCCGCCCGCGCACGCTTCATCACCGGTCGCGCCTCCGAGGTGCTCCCCCGCATGAACGAGGCCTCCTACGACATCGTCCTCATCGACGCCGATCCCGACGGCGTCCTGGAGTACGTCGAGCACGGACTGCGCCTGGCTCGCATCGGGGGCACCGTGCTCGTGCCCCGGGTCCTTCGCGGCGGGGCGGTCGCCGATCCTGTGCGCCGCGACGCCGTGACCACCGCCTACCGGTCGCTCATCCAGGAGACCCTCGCCTCATCGGCCGTGATCGGTGCGCTCTCCATCGTCGGCGAGAGCCTCCTGCAGCTCACCACCGTCGGCGCGGAGGCCTGACGCAGAAACGACCGGTCCGAAGACCGGTCGTTCTGTGTGAAGAGTCTGTGGTGCGGGCTCAGGCGCCGACGACCTCGCCGAGGACGTCGTAGAGCTCTTTCGCTTCCGCGTCATTGACGGAGACCACCAGACGGCCACCGCCTTCGAGCGGAACGCGCACGATGATGAGGCGTCCTTCCTTCACGGCCTCCATCGGCCCATCCCCGGTTCGCGGCTTCATGGCTGCCATCGCGGCTCCCTTTCGTCGTCGGTATATCGGTCAAGTTTATCGGGTGCACCACGTGCCGCGGCATCACCCCGAGGCCGGGCCGGGGATTGTTCAGGGGATCTGCCAGAACGAGGTCCCGAGCCCGTACATGTTCCAGATCCACCACCACTGACCGAGGACGCACAGCACCAGGACCGATCCCCGCCAGATCGGATCCCGGGGTGCGGCGAACGCCCCCCAGAGGGGCGAGAGGGGGAAGAGCAACCGGAAGACGCTCGACTGCGGGAAGAAGACCGCCAGGAGGTACACCAGGTAGCTCAGCGTCCAGAGCCGCACCTCGATCCCCAGGCGCGCGACGTGGGGCTCGAACAGCACCAGGCCGCCGACCACGACGATTCCGAGCCCCAGGGCGACGAACCCGAGCCACGCGGGCAGTCCCCACACCTCGAACCAGAACTGCGCAGCCTGCACCCATCCTTCGAACGGGACGAAACCGCCGGTGTCGCCCACCCACACCCGCCGCCAGGCCAGTTCGGTGTCCAGGTATGCGGTGGAATCGGCGGTGACGAGGCCGGCGATGAACGTCCACGAGAACCCGGTGATCGTCGCCAGCGCCCCGAGCGCGAGAATGTGCACGACCTCCCGCCCGCGCAGCTGCTCCCTCCGCCGCTGGGTGAACCGCCAGATCCCCCACAGCCCGAACAGCAACGCCACCGCCAGCACGCCAGGGCGGGTGTACGCCATCAGCACCACGGCCGGATAGAGCCAGCCGTACCGACGCGTCTGCAGACACCGCAGGATCCACAGCAGAAGAAGGAGGAACAGCGTCTCGGCATAGGCGACCTGGAACATCGCCGCAAGAGGAGCGGACGCGAAGAAGGCTACGGCCCACATGGCCGCGATCCGCCCGATGCGCTCGCGCAGGAGCATCCAGAGCAGGACGCAGCAGCCGTAGCCGGCGGCGAGGGCGACGAGGACCCCGCCGGCCCCCCACGCCCCCAGGGGCACCCCCACCGCCCGCGCCAGCAGCGGGAAGACGGGCATGAACGCCCAGGCGTTCTCTCCCACGGTGCCCTGGGCGTCACGGGGCAGGTCGGCGGGGTACCCCTCGACGGCGATCAGCCAGTACCACTGCGCGTCCCAGCCGACGATGTAGTCGGCGAGGCTGGCGCCGGGGCCGAAGCGGCTCCCCGCCGGCGCCCACGCCGAGGTGTGGAGGAAAAGCCCCGTGGTCACCCCACGCGCAGCGATGTAGAGGACGAGGATGAGCAGCGCGGGATGGCGGAACAGCACCGCGCCGGCGCGCCCTGCGGTGAGCGAGGCGGTCAGTCCGCCAGCCACGCCCGGAGCCCGCGCTCGACGTCCTCGATCTGCGCGAGCGCGACCCGCTCCTCGTCATGGTGGGCCAGGTGCGGATCACCGGGACCGTAGTTCACCGCGGGCACCCCGAGCGCCGAGAAGCGCGCGACGTCGGTCCAGCCGTACTTGGGGCGGGGTTCTCCGCCGACGGCGTCGACGAACTCCTGCGCGAGCGGCGCATCGAGCCCCGGCCGGGCGCCCTCGGCGAGATCGACGACCTCGACCTCGAAGCCCGCGAAGACGTCGCGGACGTGTCGCTCGGCCTCTTCGCCGCTGCGGCTCGGGGCGAAGCGGTAGTTCACTTCGATCTCGCAGGCGTCGGGGATGACGTTGCCGGCGATGCCGCCGTGGATTCGAACGGCGTTCAATCCTTCGCGGTAGACCAGACCGTCGACGCTGACATCATGCGGACGGTATTCGGCGAGCCGGATCAGCGCCGGCGCAGCGGCGTGGATGGCGTTGACCCCCACCCAGGCACGCGCGCTGTGGGCACGCACGCCCGAGGTGCGCACGATGGCGCGGAGATTGCCGTTGCAGCCGCCTTCGACGGTTCCGTTGGAGGGTTCACCGAGGATCGCGAAGTCGCCGGCGAAGAGATCGGGACGCGTCCGGGCGAGGCGGGTCAGTCCGTTGAGGTCGGCGTCGACCTCCTCGTGGTCGTACCACATCCACGTCAGGTCGACGCGGGGCGCGGTCAACTCGGCGGCGAGTTTGAGCTGCACCGCGACGCCCGCCTTCATGTCGACCGTCCCCCGGCCCCAGAGGTACGCCTCGCCGTCGATGTCGACGTCGCGCGTGGGGAGATTGGCATTGATCGGCACCGTGTCGATGTGCCCGGCGATCACGACCCGCTGGGCGCGCCCGAGATCCGTCCGGGCCACGATGGTGTCGCCGTCACGATAGATCTCCAGGTGAGGGAGCTCTGTGATCGCCGCGAAGATCGCGTCGGCCAGCGGTGTCTCCTCACCGGAGACGCTGGGGATGTCGCAGATGGTCCGGGTGAGGTCCACGGATGACGCGGACAGATCTATCGCGGGCACGCCCTGGAGTCTACCCAGCACGCGCGCTGCCGATCGTCTGGGCGGCGGCTGCGGTTCGCTACCGTGGGGGTATGAGTGAAGACCGCTGGGTGTGGGGCGTAGGGCTCTCGACGATCGCCGAGAACGGCACGGCTCTGGATGCCTGGTTCCCCGAACCGCGGATCGGCCGCCTTCCGACCGGCTTCGATCCGGCGCTGCCCCCGTCGGACATCGAGCGTCACGCCGTTCCCGACCCCCGTCGCGCCGTCGACATCGAGGTCGTCGCCATCGAGATCGATTTCGACCACCCTCCCACCTCCACCGCCGACGCGTACCTCCGCCTGCACGCGCTGTCGCACCGCCTCGTCGCGCCCAATGAGCTGAACCTCGACGGCATCTTCGGCCGGCTTCCGAATGTCGCCTGGACGACCGCCGGACCCATGCATCCCGACGACCTGACACGGCTTCGACCGTTCCTGACCCGCGAGGGGATCCAGGTCCAGGGTCTGGACAAGTTCCCGCGTCTGCTCGACTACGTCACACCGTCCGGGGTCCGCATCGCCGACGCGTCGAGAGTGCGTCTGGGGGCGCACCTCTCACCCGGCACCACGGTCATGCACGAGGGCTTCGTCAACTTCAACGCCGGAACCCTCGGCGCATCGATGGTCGAGGGCCGGATCTCCCAGGGCGTGATCGTCGGCGACGGCAGCGACATCGGAGGGGGCGCCTCGATCATGGGTACCCTGTCGGGCGGCGGTTCGCACCGCATCTCCATCGGCCGACGCACGCTCCTGGGGGCCAACGCCGGCATCGGCATCTCACTCGGCGACGACTGCGTCGTCGAAGCGGGCCTCTACGTCACCGCGGGCACCAAGGTCGCGCTCGCTGACGAGTCTGCGCGCGCCGACGGAACACGACCCCTCGTGAAGGGCGCTGAGCTGTCGGGGCGCGACGGTCTGCTGTTCCGTCGCAACTCGCTCACCGGCGCCGTCGAGGCGGTGCGCCGGCCCGGCGTGGGCGTCACGCTCAACGAGTCGCTGCACGTGTAAGGAGATGACATGACGCGCAGGATCCCGCGGGAGCTGTACGAGAACGAGCTCGCACGTCTGCAGGCGCAGCTGGTCGAGATGCAGGCGTGGGTGCAGGCCACCGGCGCCCGCATCGTGGTCATCTTCGAGGGCCGGGATGCCGCAGGCAAAGGCTCCACGATCAAACGCGTGTCGGAGTACCTCAACCCCCGCGTCACGCGGATCGTCGCCCTGCCCGCGCCCACTGAGCGTGAGAAGACGCAGTGGTACTTCCAGCGCTACATCTCCCACCTGCCCGCCGCCGGCGAGATCGTGCTGATGGACCGCTCCTGGTACAACCGGGCCGGTGTGGAGCACGTGATGGGCTATTGCACCAACGCGGAGTATCACCGGTTCCTGCACCAGGCACCCATCTTCGAGCGGATGCTGGTGGAAGACGGCGTCCTGCTGCTGAAGTACTGGTTCAGCGTCTCGGACGTGGAGCAGGAGCGCCGCTTCCGCTCGCGCGCGAAGGACCCGATGCGGCGCTGGAAACTCAGCCCCAACGATGTGCTGTCGATCACCAAGTGGGAGGACTACTCCCGCGCCAAAGACACGATGTTCGTCCACACCGACATCCCCGAGGCGCCCTGGTTCGAGGTGGACAACGAGGACAAGCGCCGCGGCCGGCTCAACATGATCGCCCACCTGCTGTCGCAGGTGCCGTACCACCAGATCGAGCGTCCCGTCATCGAGATCCCCGAGCGCCCCGCCTCCGGCGGCTACGAGCGCTCACCGCGCAACGTCGAGAATCACGTGCCCGACTTCGCAGGAGAGGTGGTGCGGCGCAGCCGCGCAGGGGAGAAGCGCCCGCCGCTGCCGCTCGTGGACTGATCCGCCCGGGTCAGCCGACGCCGGGGTAATCCCGGGCCTCGGCACCGACGTACAGCTGCTGCGGACGACCGATCTTGGTCTGCGGGTCCTGCTGCATCTCGCGCCAGTGCGCAAGCCAGCCGGGAAGGCGGCCGATGGCGAAGAGCACGGTGAACATGCGCGTGGGAAAGCCCATCGCCTTGTAGATGACACCGGTGTAGAAGTCCACGTTCGGGTACAGGCGACGCTCCTTGAAGTAGTCGTCCTCGAGCGCGATCGTCTCGAGCTCCTTGGCCAGGTCCAGCAGCGGATCGCTGACGCCGAGCGCCTCGAGGACCTCGTCGGCCGACTCCTTCACGAGCTTGGCCCGCGGGTCGTAGTTCTTGTAGACCCGGTGCCCGAAGCCCATGAGCTTCACACCGTCTTCCTTGTTCTTCACGCGCTCGACGAAGCGACGAACGCCCTCGCCCGATTCGCGGATGCGCCCGAGCATCTCCAGCACCGCCTCGTTGGCGCCGCCGTGGAGCGGTCCGTACAGCGCGTTGATGCCCGCCGAGATCGACGAGAACTGGTTCGCGCCGGTCGAGCCGACGAGCCGCACCGTCGAGGTGGAGGCGTTCTGCTCGTGGTCCTCGTGGAGGATCAGCAGACGCTCCAAGGCTCGCGTCATCACAGGGTTGACGTCGTAGATCTCCGAAAGGACGCCGAAGTTGAGCTTCAGGAAGTTGTCGACGAAGCTCAGCGAGTTGTCGGGGTACAGGAAGGCCTGCCCGACGCTCTTCTTGTGCGCGTATGCGGCGATCACGGGCAGCTTCGCGAGCATTCGGATGGTGTTCAGCTCGACGTGCTCGGGATTGTTCGGATCGGACTCGCGTTCGTAGTAGGTCGACAGCGCCGCCGTCGCCGCGGAGAGCACCGACATCGGATGGGCCGTGTGGGGAAGGGCGGAGAAGAACCGCTTGAGGTCCTCGTGCAGGAGGGTGTGCCGACGGATGCGGTTGTCGAACTCCGCGAGCTGATCGGCGGTGGGGAGCTCACCGTAGATGAGCAGCCACGCGACCTCGAGGTAGGTGCTGTTCTTCGCCAGCTGCTCGATGGGGTAGCCGCGATACCGCAGGATCCCCTTGTCACCGTCGATGAAGGTGATGGCCGACTTCGTCGCCGACGTGTTCACGAAACCGTAGTCGAGGGTGGTGTGCCCCGTCTGACGCATGAAGGTGGAGATGTCCACGCTCGGGATGCCGTCCGTCCCGGCCAGCACCGGGAATTCGGCGGTGCGTTCCCCGATCGTGAAGGTTGCCTTCTCCTGCTGGGTTCCGTCGCTCACGGCGCCTCCTCGCGATTCCTGGTCGTGCCGGGGGTGTCGTCCAGCCCGAGCGTCACGATTGTCTACCCGAGCGATGCGGCCCACGACGCGTGTCGCGACGCCGCTCTACAGCCTATCGGGCCACGGCGCCTACTGTTGTCATCGCCAAAGCCCGACAGGATCGGCTGGAGGAACCAGACGAGTCACCGTGCCCGCAACCGCGCCGCCGCGGACTCGATCCGCTCATCCGACGCGGTGAGCGACAGCCGAACGTGCTGCGGATGATGGGCTCCGTAGAACGTTCCGGGACCGACGAGGATGCCCAGATCGGCGAGGTCGGACAGGCTCTCCCATGCCTCGCGCCCCTCCGTCGCCCACAGGTACAGGCCGGCCTCGCTGCGGTCGATGCGGAACCCGGCGTCGATCAGGGCGGGTCGGAGGATGTCGCGGCGACGGCGATAGCGCTCCCGCTGCCGATCCACGTGCTGATCGTCGCCCAGCGCGGCGACCATCGCCGCCTGCACGGGCGCCGGGGGGATGAGACCCAGGTGCTTGCGGGCGGTGTGGATCCCGGCGAGAAGGGCGGCGTCCCCGGCGACGAAGGCGGCGCGATAGCCGGCGAGGTTGGACTGCTTGCTCAGCGAGTAGACCGACAGCACGCCGACTCGGTCACCGTCGGTGACGCGCGGGTCCAGCGCCGAGGGCACCGGCTCCGCATCCCAGGGGGCGTCCCAGCCGAGTTCGGCGTAGCACTCGTCCGAGGCGAGGATCGCCCCGAGCTCGCGCGCGCGTTCTCGGGCCCTTCGCAGCGCCGCGACATCCCACACCGCCCCATCGGGATTCCCCGGCGAGTTCAGCCAGATCAGCCGGGTCGCATCGGGCCATTCGGACGGGTCATCGGAGGCGACGGGCGTGGCGCCCACGAGTCTGGCGCCCACCTCGTACGTCGGATACGCCGCGCGCGGATGGACGACGACGTCGCCCGGCCCGACCCCCAGCAGGAGCGGCAGCAGAGCGACGAACTCCTTCGACCCGACCGTCGGCAGCACCTCGTCGGAACCGAGCCCCGCGACTCCGCGTCGCCGGGCATACCAATGGGCGATCGCCTCGCGCAGCGCCGGGGTACCCGCGGTCTGCGGATAGGCGTGCGCGTCCGTCGCGTCACGCAGTGCCGCGGCGACGACGTCGGGGGTGGGGTCCACGGGCGAGCCGACCGACAGATCGACGATGCCGTCGGGATGCTGCTGCGCGCGGACCGCGAAGGGTCGGACGGCGTCCCAGGGATAGTCGGCGAGGTCGGCGACCCCCACGGTCAGTGTTCCTGGGGAGGAAGGGCGGCGATGATCGGGTGGTCCTTCGCGATGACGCCGATCTTCGCCGCGCCACCGGGGGATCCCACGTCGGTGAAGAACTCGACGTTCGCCGTGTAGTAGTCCTGCCATTCCTCGGGCAGGTCGTCCTCGTAGTAGATCGCCTCGACGGGGCAGACCGGCTCGCACGCACCGCAGTCCACGCACTCGTCGGGATGGATGTACAACGAGCGTTCGCCCTCGTAGATGCAGTCGACCGGGCACTCGTCGATGCAGGCTCGATCCTTGACATCGACGCACGGGAGGGCGATCACATACGTCACCTCATCAGTCTATGGGCTCCGACCGGCCAGGCCTCGCCGCGACGGACATCCGCTCGGGCCAGGCGACGACGAAGGCGACCACGAGGGGGACGGAGAACGTCCAAATGATCCCGAGACCCGTCTGCGGGACGATCACGCTCCCGCCGGGGCCTTCCCCGGAGAAGACCAGCGTGGCGGCGAGCATTCCGAGGCCGGCCGCCAGCGTCGCCCACCGATCTGCGGTGAGGAGCCGGATGGCGATCAGGAGCGCCGTCGACCCGATGATCGCCAGCGCCAGGCCGACGGGCAGGACCCAGAGGGTGAACGGGTGGGCGATGGTCCCCGCCAGTCCGTACGCCCCGCCGATCACGACCGCCACGATCCAGGTGAGGATGCGGGCGAGGGTGGACGTGCGCATCAGACCAGCGTAGGCGCTGCGCGACGCCCCGGTGCCGATCAGGTCGCCCAGCCGAGCCAGCGCAGGAGGGCGGCTGTGAGGGCGGCGGCGGCCACCACCACGAGGAA
Source organism: Microbacterium sp. AK009 (assembly GCF_013410955.1). Taxonomy (GTDB): domain Bacteria; phylum Actinomycetota; class Actinomycetes; order Actinomycetales; family Microbacteriaceae; genus Microbacterium. The sequence continues at coordinate 338,767 of NZ_JACCCG010000004.1, forward strand.
CGGTGCGCGCAGAAGGAGCAGGCCCGCCGCCACCAGCACGGCGGGCACGCGCGCGTCGACGACGATCGCCTGGCCGGCACCGAGGGTCTGCACGGCAACGAGCGCGGCGAGGAGCGCGACGGTCAGCAGATCGGCGATCCGAGCCGGGCGGGGTGCCTCCAGAACCTTCGGCGGGATGAGGTAGCCGACCGCCTTGAGAGCCACGCAGATGATCGAGGCGACCAGCACCGCGGTCCACAGCGTCACGGCGCGCTCCGTTCCGTTGACGCAGCGGCCGTGGTCCCGCCGAGGAGGTTTCCCCACCCGATGATGACAGCGACGAACGCCGCAACGAGGACGGGGAGCCCCGGCATCAGCATCGGGGTCAGCACAGTCGCGACGACGGCGGCGGCGATCCCGGTCGCGATGGCCTGCCGTTCGCGCAGGCGTGGCCACAGCAGGGCGAGGAACGCGGCGGCGGCCGCGGCATCGAGCCCCCACGCGCGAGGATCCCCCAGGACGTCCCCGAGGAGCGCCCCGGCCAAGGTGGAGAGATTCCAGCCGAGGTAGATGCCGATGCCGGTCGCCCAGAACCCGATCGCCCTTCCCCGGGCCGTGACACGCGCGAGCGAAACCGCCGTGGACTCCTCGATCGTGACGTGCGCTGCGGCCAGCCGCTTGAGCGGACCGGGACCGATGATCGCCGACATCCGCATCCCGTAGGCGATGTTGCGGACCCCGAGGAGCGCGGCAGAGGCGATGGCAGCCGGGGCGGCAGCCACTCCCCCAGCTCCGATGATGCCCACGAAAGCGAACTGGGAGCCGCCGGTGAACATCAGGAGGCTGAGCGCGCAGGTCTGCCACACATCGAGTCCGGCGGCGACCGCCAACGCGCCGAACGACACCCCGTAGGCACTGGTGGCCAGCGCGACGCCGACGGCGTCCCGCCACGCCTCGCGCGCGTCGGCATGATCGGTCATCGCGCTGCCTCTCAGGTGTCGGTCGCGGACGTCGCCCGGAGCGGAAGTCCTGGTTCATCCTGAATGACGCCGACAGTCCAGTCAAGTGAACGAATGTTTGACATACTGAACGGATGGAGTCGCTCGGAACCCGCATCGCCGTCGCCCTTCGCCGCGAGCGCGAAGCAGCGGGACTGTCGGTCTCGGAGCTGGCGCGGAGGGCGGAGGTGTCCAAGGCGACGATCTCGCAGTTGGAGGGCGGAGCGGGAAATCCCAACGTGGAGACGCTGTGGGCGATCGCGACGGCGCTCGGTATCCCCTTCTCGGTCTTCGTCGACGACCCGGTCCCCATCACCCGCCTGGTCCGTGGCCGCGACATGCCCGCCGTGCCGTCCGGAGTGGCCCCGTACGCGGCCGCGCTGCTCTCCGCGTGTCCACCCGGCGCCCGACGCGACCTCTACGTGATCCGGGCCGATCCCGGCGGCACGCGTCGGTCGGCGCCCCACCCCCGGGGCACGATCGAGTACGTCGTCCTCATCTCGGGGCGGGCGCTGGTCGGACCCGAGTCAGACCCCGCGACTCTCGAACCCGGGGACTTCCTCACCTATGCCGGCGACGCGCCGCACGTGTTCGAGGCACTGGAGCCCGCGACATCCGCCGTCCTTCTCTCGGAAGCGCGCTGAGCGGGCTCGCGCCGGCGGAGTCGAGGTCAGACGTTGGCGTCCTGGCGCTTCAGACGCGAGGCGGCACGGCCGCGCTCGGTCGCATCGAGGATCACCTTGCGGATGCGCACCTTCTCGGGCGTCACCTCGACGCACTCGTCCTCGCGGGCGAACTCCAGGCTCTCCTCGAGCGAGAGCTGTCGGGGCGGCGTCAGACGCTCGAGCTCATCGGCGGTCGAGGACCGCATGTTGGTGAGCTTCTTCTCCTTGGTGATGTTGACGTCCATGTCGTCGGCGCGCGTGTTCTCACCGACGACCATGCCCTCGTACACCTCTTCGGTGGGCTGGACGAAGAAGCTCATGCGCTCCTGCAGCGCCATCATCGCGAAGGGGGTCACGACGCCCGCGCGGTCGGCGACGATCGAGCCGTTCTGACGCGACTGGATGTGCCCTGCCCAGTCGTCGTAGCCGTGCGAGATCGCGTTGGCGATGCCCGTGCCCCGGGTGACCGAGAGGAACTCGGTGCGGAAGCCGATGAGCCCGCGCGAGGGCACGACGAACTCCATGCGCACCCAGCCGGTGCCGTGGTTGACCATCGTCTCCATGCGGCCCTTGCGTGCCGCGAGGAGCTGGGTGATGGCGCCGAGGTATTCCTCGGGAGCGTCGATCGTGAGGTGCTCGAACGGCTCCTTGACCTTGCCGTCCTCGCCCTTGCGGGTGACGACCTGGGGCTTCCCGACGGTGAGCTCGAAGCCCTCGCGCCGCATGTTCTCCACCAGGATCGCCAGGGCCAGCTCGCCGCGGCCCTGCACCTCCCACGCGTCGGGACGGCCGATGTCGACGACCTTCAGCGACACGTTTCCGATGAGCTCACGGTCCAGGCGGTCCTTCACCATCCGCGCGGTCACCTTGTGACCCTTGACCTTGCCCACCAACGGGGAGGTGTTGGTGCCGATGGTCATCGAGATCGCCGGGTCGTCCACGGTGATGGCCGGCAGCGGCCGGACGTCCTCGGGGTCGGCGATGGTCTCGCCGATCGTGATGTCCTCGAAGCCGGCGATGGCGACGATGTCGCCTGGGCCCGCCTCCTCGGCGGGGTAGCGCTCCAGCGCACGGGTCTTCAGCAGCTCGGTGATCCTCGCCGTGGAGTGCGAGCCGTCGTGGCGCACCCACGCCACGGTCTGACCCTTCTTCAGCGTGCCGTTGAACACGCGCAGCAGTGCGAGGCGGCCGAGGAAGGGGCTGGAGTCGAGGTTCGTCACCCACGCCTGCAGCGGCGCCTCGTCGTCGTAGGAGGGTGCGGGCACGTGCTCGAGGATCGCTTCGAACAGCGGCTCGAGGTCGTCGTTGTCGGGGAGGTCGCCGTTGGCGGGCCGGGTGCGGGACGCCGCTCCGGCGCGGCCGGAGGCGTAGACGACCGGCACATCCAGGAGCGCGTCGACGTCGAGGTCGGGCACGTCGTCCTGCAGGTCGGAGGCGAGCCCCAGCAGCAGGTCGTGCGCCTCCTCCTCGACCTCGGCGATGCGCGCGTCGGGCCGGTCGGTCTTGTTCACCAGCAGGATGACGGGGAGCTTGGCCTCCAAGGCCTTGCGCAGCACGAACCGGGTCTGCGGGAGCGGGCCTTCGCTCGCGTCGACAAGCAGCACCACGCCGTCGACCATCGACAGTCCGCGCTCGACCTCGCCGCCGAAGTCGGCGTGACCGGGCGTGTCGATGACGTTGATCGTCACCGGCACGTCGGTGTGGGCGCCGTTGTAGGTGATCGCGGTGTTCTTGGCGAGGATCGTGATCCCCTTCTCGCGCTCCAGATCGTTGGAGTCCATCGCACGCTCTTCGACGTGCGCGTGGTCGCCGAAAGACCCGGTCTGTCGCAGCATGGCGTCCACGAGCGTGGTCTTGCCGTGGTCGACGTGCGCGACGATCGCGACGTTGCGGAGGTCCGGACGGAGGGCGCGCGCCATGAGGGAATCCTTGAAGCTGTGGGAGAAGCCCGGAATCGGGCGGACCCCATCCTACCGCCCGCGCCTGCGCGCCCCGTCCAGGAGGCTCGCAGGCGCGGGTGGTCGTCAGCTCGCCGAGCGGCCGAGGAGGGCGGCGCGCGCCTCGCGGCGCTCCCGCTGCGCGTCGGGGTCGGGCACCGGAACCGCGGCGATGAGGCGCTGCGTGTACGGATCCTTCGCTCCGCGGAGGATCTCGTCCCGCGTGCCGGTCTCCACGAGCTTCCCCAGGTGCATCACGCTGATGCGGTGGGCGAGGATGTCGACCACCGCCAGGTCGTGGCTGATGAACAGGCACGCGAACTGCAGCTCCTGCTGCAGCTCCTGGAGGAGGTCCAGGAAGCGCGCCTGCACCGAGACATCCAGGGCCGAGGTCGGCTCATCGGCGACGAGCAGCTCGGGCGCGAGGGCCAGGGCGCGGGCGATACCCACGCGCTGGCGCTGACCGCCGGACAGCTCATGCGGGAACCGGTTCCGGTACGAGCGGGGAAGCTCGACCTGGTCGAGGAGGTCTTCGACGCGGCGATCGAGGTCCTTGCCCTTGGCCTCGCCGGCGAGGAGGATCGGCTCGCCGATCGACTGACCGATCGGCATCCGCGGGTTCAGCGACGACGCCGGGTCCTGGAAGACGATGCCCGTCCTGCGCCGGATGGCGAAGAGGTCCTTCTGGGTGGCGTGCGAGATGTCGGTGCCGACGGTGGTGAGCTTGCCATCCGCGATCGGGATCAGACCGATCGCGGCGCGACCGATGGTGGTCTTGCCCGAGCCCGACTCCCCCACCAGCCCCATGATCTCGCCGGGGTAGATCTGCAGATCGATGTGCTCCGCCGCGCGGAAGGCGGGGATGCGTCCCCGCTTGGGGTACTCGATCGCGACATCCTCGAACGACAGCACCGGGTCGCGCGTCTCGACCACGCGCTGGGTGTTGGCGTGCTCGCGGATGGACGCGATGGTCGGGACCGTCGAGGTCTCGCTGACGACCTCGTCGGCGGCGGCCTCGTCGATGGGTTCGAGCACGCCCAGGCCGAGGTGCGGCACCGAGGCCAGCAGCTGCTGGGTGTAGGGGTGGGCGGGGTGGTGGAAGATGTCGTCCACCGAACCCGACTCCACGACGATGCCGTTCTTCATCACCATGATGCGGTCGGCGAGGTCGGCGACGACGCCCATGTCGTGGGTGATGAGGATGATCGCCGAGTCCAGCCGCTTGTGGAGGTTGCGGAGCAGGTCGAGGATCTCGGCCTGCACCGTGACATCGAGGGCCGTGGTCGGCTCGTCGGCGATGAGCAGCAGCGGGTCGCACGAGATCGACTGCGCGATCATCGCGCGCTGACGCTGACCGCCGGAGAGCTGGTGCGGGTACTTGTGGAAGGACTGCTCGGGGTTGGGCATCTCCACCAGGCTCAGCAGCTCGATGGCGCGCTCCTTCGCCGCCGACGGGGCGAGCGAACGGTCGTGCGAGCGCAGCGCCTCGACGATCTGGAAGCCGATCGTGTACACCGGGTTCAGCGCCGTCATCGGCTCCTGGAAGATCACCGCGATCTCGTTTCCGCGGAGCGCCCGGATGGTGGCCTGGTCGACGCCGCGAAGCTCACGGCCGAGCAGCTTGATCGAGCCGGTGACGCGGGCGTTGTCGGGCAGGAGGCCGAGGAGCGACATCGAGCTGGTGGACTTGCCCGACCCCGACTCGCCCACGATGGCGAGGACCTCGCCGCGGCGGACGGTGTAGTTCATGTCGACCGCGGCGGGGTAGAACTCCCCGTCCACCCAGAAGTCGACGTTCAGCCCGTCGACCTCGAGGATCGTCTCGGGGGCGCCGGAATTGGCGGTGGTGTCAGTCATGCGGTGGCATCCCATCTGAGAAGCTTGAGGTCATGGCGTTCCAGGAGGTCGACTACAGGCCGATGTTCGGCCGCATCCTCGCTGTCGTGACCGTGGTGTTGTGCGCGGGGGGGATCATCGCGCTGTGGGTCGATGACCCGGGGTCGGGGCTGCGCTACTCGTGGCCCCTGGTGTTCATCGCCGTGCTGGCGTGGACCTTCTTCTGGCGTCCGCGCCTGAAGGTCGAGCCGCACGGAGTGACGGTGGTGAACGTGCTGCGCACGCACTTCGTGCCGTGGCCGGCGATCCGCGACATCGACACGCGCTTCGCGCTGACGCTGCGGACCGGTCGCGGCAAGGTGCCGGTGTGGGCGGCGCCCGCCCCCGGCCGGCACCGCGCACTCGGCCTTGCCGAGAAGGACTTCGACGGTGTCGGCGAAAGCGCCCGAGGCGAGTTCGGCTCGCTCCGTCCGAGCGACGCCGTCTCGACGCCGACCGGAAACCTCGCCCAGCTCATTCGCGGCCAGTGGGAGGCGCTGCGCGCCCAGGGCCTCCTCGCCCCCGGGGAGGACCCCGAGGCCGAGAAGGTCACCTGGCACGTGGGCACGATCGCCGCGCTCGCCATCACGGGCGCGGCGACCGTCCTCGGGCTCGCGCTGTAGGGCCGCCATCTAGCGCTCCGGGTCCAGCCGGCCATGACCGGCGTCGCCGGTCTCCTCGGGGCGGGGGTCGTGGTAATTCTCGACGTCACCGGTGTAGACCGCTTCGCCGGCGACCGTGACCGACGCCGGCTCGCGGGGGTCGACCCGGTCGACGATCGGTCCCGAGGGCGTCTTCGCGCGGCCCGCGCGGGCCATGGCCCGCTCGCTCGGCATCTTCTTCTGGCGCGGGTCGAACGCATCGCGGAGGCCATCGCCGATGAAGTTCACGCACAGCGCGATCGCGATGATGAAGATACCCGGCCACCAGAACAGCCACGGGCGGGTGGAGAAGGCCGCCTGGTTGTCCGAGACGATCTTCCCCAATGAGGTGTCCGGGGACACGACGCCGAAGCCCAGGAAGCTCAGCGCCGACTCCAGCAGGATCGCACCGGCCATGAGGAGGGTCGCGTTGACCACGATCACTCCGACGGCGTTCGGGAGGATGTGGCGGAAGATGATCCGCCGATCGCGGGCACCCGACACCCGGGCCGCATCGACGAACTCGCGCTCGCGAAGCGTCAAGAACTCACCGCGCACGAGGCGGGCCATCGTCGTCCAGGCGAACAGACCGATGACGACGCCGAGAACGGCGGCTCCGAGGTTGCCGAGCGCGTTTCCGAGCACGGCGCCGATGACGATGAGCGGGATGGTGATGATGATGTCGGTGAAGCGCATCAGCACCGAGTCGGCCCACTTGCGGTAGTAACCGGCCAATGCGCCGATCACGACGCCGATGATCGTCGCCACGACACCGGCGATGACCATGACCATGATCGACTGCTGCGCACCGCGCATGACGACCGCGAAGGTGTCTCGCCCGACTTCGTCCTGACCGAATGGGTGATTGCCGAAGGCGATGCCGGCGCCGCCGAGGAACTCGGGGATCAGACTCAGTGTCGGCGCGCCGCGGTTCTCGACGGGCGGAATCTCCCGCCAGTCGTACTGCCACCAACCTGGAATACGAATCCCCCAGAGGTCAATGCCCACGGAGGTGAACGCGAGGACGACGATGAAGACGAGCACGATCATCGAGGTGACGGCCGCGCGGTGCCGGAAGAATCGGCGGCGGACGATCTGACCCTGGCTGAGGCCCTCGGTCTCGCGCTGCTCGATGGAGATCTCCGCGGTGGCCTCTGCCTCGCGGTTGTCAGGTCCTTGTGTGACGGTGCTCATCAGCCCACCTTGATTCTCGGGTCGAGCGCGGCGTAGACGAGGTCCGCGATGAGATTGAACAACACGGCCAGCGTCCCGGTGACGACGAAGAACGCCATGATCGGGTTCGGATCGGACACCCGCAGCGCGTCCACGAACAGACGCCCCATTCCCGTCCAGCCGAAGATCGTCTCCGTGACCACCGCACCGCCGACCACCGCACCCACGTCGAAGGCGATGATCGTCGTGATCGGGATGAGGGCGTTGCGGAACGCGTGGCGCACGACCACGGTGCGCTCGGTCAAGCCCTTCGAGCGTGCCGTGCGGATGTAGTCCTGGTTCATCACCTCGAGCAGGCTCGCGCGGGAGTACCGGGTGTACGAGGCGAACGAGATCAGGATGATGGCGATCGTCGGGAGCAGCAGGTGGGTGTAGAGGTCGATGCCCTGCACCCAGAAGTTGCCGCCCAGGCCAGGCGTCTGGGCGCCGACCGTCGCGATCGGCCGACCGCGGATGCGGCTGGAGTTGGCGTAGGCCTCCCAGTACGACATGTACTTGTCGAGAGCGATGAGGCCCGCGGCGAACACCCCGACGAGGATCGCCGTCCGAATCACCGGGCCGCGGTCGGGTGCGCCGAAGAACCACCCGATGGCGCCGGTGACCACGATCGTGAGGACGATCAGCAGCACGAAGAAGCCCAGCGTCATCCCATTGAGGATGTAGTTCATCATCGGGAAGTACAGCGCGATGCCGAGCGCCGCAACAGTCAGCGCCGCATACAGCGCCTTGCGGTTGCGGAGGCCCGTGGAGATCGCGGTGATGCCGAAGGCGATGCCGATGACGAGCGCCGCGTACACCACGATGCCGATGCTCGGGTCGGCGAACCACTGGGTCGCCGACAGATAGGCCAGGACTCCCGCGGTGGCGAGGGTCGCCGCGCCGAACACGATGAGGCGCCGCTTCCAGTGGCCGCCGATCAGCGACATCCACAGCACACCCGCGATGAGCGATATCACCACGATCGCCGGTATCGCGATCGTCGGATCTGCCAGCCACGAGTTCAACTGGATCGCGCCGTACTGCTTCAGCAGCACGGCGACCCAGAAGATCGGCAGGGAGAAGAAGAGGAAGGCGATGAGGGTGACGGAGTAGTCGAAGCCGGTGTACTGGCGAAGCGCCGAGATGATCCCGACCGTGATGCCGAGGACGATCGCCACGACCGTCGCCGTCGTCACCAGCGTCAGCGTCGACGTCAGTGCGTTGGAGAGGAGGGCGTTGACCGACTGGTTCTGGATGCTGATGCCGAGGTCGCCGCGGAAGAGGCCGCCGAGCCAGAGGAAGTAACGCAGCGGCGCGGGGACATCAAGGTTGAGAAGCCGCGTACGGGCCTCCATGAGCTCCGCCTTGTTGGGAGCATTGGACTGTCTCAGCTCTTCGAGCGGGTCACCCGAGAGCGAGACCAGGATGTACATCAAGAACGTGGCGGCGAAGAGCACGAAGATCGATGCGATCAACCGCCGGATGATGAATGAAGCCATATGAGGCTGCCTGCCTATCGATGAGTCGGCACGGCGCGCGCAAGAGCGGGGGATGCGGCTCGGGCGCGCGGCTGCCGCGGGGAGAAGTCTAACAAGCGGGAGGGGTGCAGATTCCGAGGAATCTGCACCCCCCGACCTTGGTGCGGATTCAGGCGGCGTGCGCCTGAGTCAGACCGTGGCCTCGCTTACTCCTCCGAGCCGGCGTCCGTGACTTCCCAGTCCCACGCGTTCCAGAAGATGGTCGGCGCGAGGATCGACGGGTCGATGTTCGTGACGCGGTCGCTGAAGGCAGTGACCTCGGGGAACTGGTAGATCGTCACGCCGTAGAAGTCCTCCCACAGCAGACGGTCCATCTCGACCTGGAGCTCGATCTGGGTCTCCTCGTCGAAGGTGGTGTTCAGCTCGGCGATGATCTCGTCAACCCGCTCGTTCGAGTAGAAGTTGAGGTTGTTGATACCACCGGTGACGAAGGTCGGCAGCGAGTTGGTGACACCCAGGCTCGTCGACTGCCACCCGAACAGCGAGGCGTCGTAGGCGCCGGGGGTGCCGAGCAGGCCACCCCAGTCCTCGGAGCCACAGTCGGTGACGTTGAAGCCGGCCTCGTTGGCCGACTGCTGAATGAGCGCGAACTCGTTGACACGGCGCGGGTTGTTCGAGGCGTACAGGATGCAGACCTCGGTGTTGGTGACGCCCGACTCCTGGAGGAGCTGGCGTGCGCCTTCGATGTCGACCTCGGCGTACTCGGCCGAGGTGTTGGTCGAGGCGGCCTCGTCGTAGCCCGCGGCACCGGGGACGAACAGCTGCGAGTCACGGAGGATCGCGTCGTCGCCGATGATCGGCTTGATGAGGGTGTCGACGATCTCCTGGCGCGGGATGGTCTTCATGAAGGCCTCACGCACCAGCGGGTTGGAGAAGATGTTCTCCGGGTTGCGGCCCTGGTCGAACTGCAGGTCGACGTGCTCGTACGTGCCACCGAGACCGGTGTTCACGGTGATGCCGTCGATGCCCTCGAGCGCGGTGGTGATGTCGGCGGTCGCCTGCGGCTGGATGATGTCCACCTCGCCGTTCTCGAGCGCCTGCACCGCCGCGAGCGGGTCGGGGATGAAGCGGACGGTGATCTCCTCGATGTTCGCGGTGTTGTCACCGGCGTACTCGGGGTTGGCCGTCAGGGTGATGTACTCGTCGGCGACGAAATCGCTGATCATGTACGGGCCGCTGGCGGTGACGAGCTCGGGGTCGTCGGGCATCGAGGTGAAGTTGAAGCCCGAGTTCCAGAACGAGGCCATCGGCGCGAGCGCGGCTGCGTCGTTGCCCTCGATCGCGTCGAGAACGGCCTGCTTGGCTTCCTCGTTGTCCTCGAGGCCGAGGGCGTTCTTCGCGACGACGTGCGCGGGAAGCGGCGAGGTGAAGACGAGCTCCCAGTCCACGAAGGGCTGGTCGAAGGTCATGGTGATGCTGCGACCGTCTTCGCCGACCTCGGGGGTTTCGCTGACGAGGCCCATACCCGACTCGGGCGTAGCGCCGGAGTCGAAGTACACGACGTCCGTGGGGAACGCGTCGGTGAACTCGCCGGTCTCCGGGTCGGTGAACTCGGCCGGGTCGAAGTCCGGAGTGTCGAGCGCCCGCGACAGGGCGGCCCAGTTGAGCATGAGGTCGGCGGCGTCGATCGGGGTGCCGTCGGACCAGTTCACACCCTCGTTCACCGTGAACGTGACGGTCAGCGGGTCCTCACTGACGAGCTCGTAGGTGCCGAACGAGGTGTTCTCCACGAGCTCGGGCGTGTTGTTGTAGTAGTTGAAGCCGTCCAACACCAGGTAGTTGATGTTGTTGTTGGCCGTGGCGTTTCCGAACGACGTGTTGCCGTTCATGGAGTAGAACGCCTGGTTCCACGCCGCGGTGATGGACGATCCTTCGACCAGACCCGAGTCGTCGCCGGCGTCGCCGCCGCCGCCCGGGGCGCAGCCCGAGATCACGAGTGCGCCGACCGCGGTGAGTCCCACCGCGATCGAGAAGCGCTTCATTCTCACTGTTCCTCCTGTGCAGGGTTGTGCGCACGCGAAAAGGCCTGGACCTTACGCCGCGCGGATACCGAAACACTAAGCACGCCCTCCGCGGATGGTCAAAAGGGTGGCCCAAAACGTTACAGAGCCTTAACTCAGTGCGACCACGATGTGACAATCTGACAAGATGGCCGCCGTGATGCCCCCGGATGATGTGAGAAAGCCCACGGCGATCCCCCGGGCTCGGACGTGGTGGGAGATCGGCATCGTGCTGGCCATCACGGTCGGTCAGAGCGCGATCTACAGTGTGCTGTCCTTCGTCCGCTCGATCATCCGCGCCCTCGAGGAGGAGCGGCGGCTCTCCGATCAGCAGGCGCAGTTGAATCCGTCCCGCGACGCCGCGGCCATCTGGGATCTCGTCTACCAGCTCCTGGACATCCTCTTCTCTCTGGCCCTGGTCGCCCTGGTGATCTACCTGCTGTGGGAACCGGGCAAGAGCGCCTTCGCCAAGATCGGGCTCGACTTCCGTCGCTTCGGGGGCGATCTGGGTCGCGCCGTGCTGCTCGGCCTCGTCATCGGCGTCCCCGGCCTCGGCCTCTACGTCCTCGGCCGTGCGCTCGGGGTGACGGTGGCCGTGGTCGCCTCGCCGCTGAATGCCGCGTGGTACACGGTGCCTCTTCTTCTCCTCGCGGCCCTGCGGGCAGGACTCACCGAGGAGGTCATCTTCCTCGGCTACCTCTTCGACCGGCTGAGGCGCGTCGGCTGGTCGTGGTGGGCGATCATCCTCGCCACCGCGGGGCTTCGCGCGGCCTATCACGCGTATCAGGGCGTCGGTGCGATCATCGGCAACTTCGTCATGGGGCTCGTCTTCGGCTGGTGCTACCGCCGTTGGGGACGCGTGATGCCGCTGGTGATCACCCACACCCTCATCGACATCGTGGCCTTCGTCGGCTACCCGCTCGCCGTCGCCTTCTTCCCCGGCGTCTTCGCCCCCGTCATCCCTTCCCCGACCCCCACCCCGACGCCCACGCCGACCGCCTCCCCCTGATCCCGCGCCCGCGCCCCCGCCCCTGCGTCCTCCCTCACTCCCCCACTCTCCGGCGAGAGTGCATCTGGGCGCCGAGAATTCGGGGTCATCCCGCGTCCTCGGCGCCGAGATGGATTCTCGGAGGCACGCGCGGGGCCGGCGAGGTTCCTGCACAGGCCGGTCCGACCGCGAGTCATCCACAATCTGCCGAGACCCTCGCACCGGCGTCGGGCGCACCGCCAGGGTAAACGGATGTTCACCTCCCCACCGACGCTCGGGGTCGCTCCGAGTCCGTTGCCGCTTCTGCGGGCGCGGAGCGTTCCGCATCCCGAACGTGAGGTCGCGCGCGGCGCTCTCATCCGCCTCCGCAGAGGCGTGTATGCGCCCGCGGAGCAGTGGCGTGATCTCGCACCCTGGGACCGCTACCTGGCTCGTGTGCACGCCGTGCGTCTCACGCATCCGGACGCGGTGTTCAGTCACGAGTCCGCCGCAGCCCTCCTCGGCGGACCGGTCTTCGGTGACCCCCAGGTCGTACACGTCCTGGTCGGCACCGCCGACACCTCGCGGTTCGGCGGCGGCGTCCGCACCCACCGATCCGGCACGGACCGCGACGTCCTCGTCGCGCACGGATTCGCGATCACGAGCCTGGCCGACACGGCGGTTGACCTTGCCCGCTATCGTCACTCGGCGCTCGGGCTGGCGATGAGCGACTTCGCGCTCCGATCCGACGCCGGCCTGAGCCCGGATGAACTCCTCGGCCGCAATGCGGCGCGGATCAGCGGCCGGGGGCGCGGGGCGGCTCGTTGGGCCCTTTCGCGGGCGACGCCGGTCGCTGAGACCGTCCTCGAGTCGGTCAGTCGTGCCGTGATCGAGTGGCTCGGATTCCCGGAACCCGACCTGCAGGTCGTCTTCCGCTCTGGTGCGGGTGTGGAAGATCGTGCGGACTTCCACTGGCCGACCCTGGGTGTCGTCGGCGAAGCCGACGGCGACGTCAAGTACGACGGTCGATATGGGAACCCCATCGAGATCTTCCGACGACAAGGTCATCGCGATCAGCGTCTTCTCGAAAGCATCGCGGCGACCGCGCACTGGGGATGGAGTGATGTCGCTGCCGTCGCGCCGCTTCGAGCGACTCTGCGCAGCGTCGGTCTTCGCCCGATCGCACCGGAGAACACGGCCGAACTCGTCGCCGTCCGTCGCATCCTCTTTCGCGAGAATGCAACGGGGCGCCGAGAGCACGGGTGAAACCCGCATCCTCGGCGCCCAGATGCACTCTCGCTGACCAGGCGGCGCGCGCGACGCGCGGCCGGCGGGGCTAGGCGAACGCCTCGATCGGGGGGCAGGCGCAGGTGAGGTTGCGGTCGCCGTACGCCTGGTCGATCCGGCGCACCGGCGGCCAGTACTTCGTGCGCACGAGCGCGCGCACCGGGTACACCGCTTCCTCACGCGAGTACGGATGCCGCCACTCGGCGTCGACGATCGACTCGGCCGTGTGCGGGGCGTTCACCAGCGGGTTGTCGTCGGCGGGCCACTCGCCGGCCGCGACGCGCGCCGCCTCGGCGCGGATCGCGATCATCGCGTCGACGAAGCGGTCGATCTCGGCGAGATCCTCCGACTCCGTCGGCTCGACCATGAGCGTCCCCGCCACGGGGAACGACATCGTCGGAGCGTGGAAGCCGTAGTCGATCAGGCGCTTGGCCACATCGTCCACGGTCACACCGGTCTCCTCGCGCAGCGGCCGCAGATCGAGGATGCACTCGTGCGCGACCAGCCCCCCTTCGCCGGTGTACAGCACCGGGAAGTGGTCGCGCAGCCGCGCGGCGATGTAGTTCGCGGCGAGCACCGCCGACGCGGTCGCCCGGGTGAGGCCCTGCTCCCCCATCATCCGGATGTACGCCCACGAGATCGGCAGGATCCCCGCCGACCCGTGCGGAGCCGCCGAGACCGCACCGCCATCGAACCGGAAGCCGCCGGAGTGATCGGCCCACTGCGAGAACGGGTGCGAGGGGAGGTAGGGCGCGAGGTGCGCCTTGGCCGCCACCGGACCCACACCCGGGCCGCCCCCGCCGTGCGGGATCGCGAAGGTCTTGTGCAGGTTCAGGTGCGACACATCGCCCCCGAGTTCGCCGAATCGGGCATAGCCGAGGAGGGCGTTGAGGTTCGCCCCGTCGATGTACACCTGACCGCCGGCGTCGTGCACGGCCTGGGTGATCTCCAGCACGTCGTGCTCGTACACCCCGTGCGTGGACGGGTAGGTGATCATGAGCGCTGCGAGCTCGTCGGCGTGCGCGGCGACCTTCGCGCGCAGATCGTCGAGGTCGACGTTGCCCGCCTCGTCGCACGCCACGACGACGACCCGCATCCCCGCCAGCACGGCCGAAGCGGCGTTCGTCCCGTGCGCCGACGACGGGATGAGGCACACCACGCGCCCTGTGTCGCCGTTGGCGCGATGCCAACCACGGATGGCCAGCAGCCCGGCCAGCTCGCCCTGCGAGCCGGCGTTCGGCTGCAGCGAGACCGCGTCGTACCCGGTGAGCTCGGCCAGCCAGCTCTCGAGCTGCTCGATCAGCGCGGCATAGCCGTGCACGTCGTGGGCGGGGGCGAACGGATGCACGCGCGCGAACTCCGGCCACGACACCGCCGCCATCTCAGTGGCGGCGTTGAGCTTCATCGTGCACGAACCGAGCGGGATCATCCCGCGGTCGAGGGCGTAGTCGCGGTCGGCGAGCTGGTGCAGGTACCGCATCATCGCCGTCTCGCTCCGGTGCTGAGAGAAGACCGGATGCTGCAGGTAGGCGTCCTCCCGACGCAGCGCGGCCGGCACCCCGCGCAGCCCCTCCACCCCGGCGAAGGGTACCTCGCGCGATCCGTCGGGCTCCGCATCAGGGAGGCCGAACGCCCACGCCACGGCCGCGAGGTCGGCGGCGGTGGTGGTCTCGTCGACCGAGACGCCGACGGCGGCGTCATCCGCCCAGAACAGCTGGTAGCCCTTCGCACGGGCTCGCTCGATGACCCGCTCCGCGGGCCCCGGCGTCACGACCCGCAGGGTGTCGAAGAACGAATCCGACACGAGGTGCAGCCCGTACGCGCGGAGGTGCTCGGCGAGCGCCTCGGTCTTCTGCGCCACCTCGGTGGCGATCGCACGCAGCCCATCCGGACCGTGATAGACCGCGTACATCGACGCCATGACGGCGAGCAGAACCTGGGCCGTGCAGATGTTGGACGTCGCCTTCTCGCGGCGGATGTGCTGCTCGCGGGTCTGCAGCGACAGCCGGTAGGCCGGATGACCGGCGGCGTCCTGCGACACACCGACCAGGCGCCCTGGCAGCTGGCGCTCGAGGCCCTGGCGAACCGCCATGAACCCGGCGTGGGGACCGCCGAACCCGAGGGGCACGCCGAAACGCTGTGTGGTTCCGACGGCGATGTCGGCGCCGAGCGAACCGGGTGAGGCCAGGAGCGTCAGGGCGAGAAGATCCGCAGCGACGACGGCGAGGCCGCCGGCGACGTGGACGGCGTCGATGACCCCGGAGGGATCCCACACCCGCCCGGTCGCGCCGGGGTACTGCAGCAGGACGCCGAAGGCACCCTCGGGCAGAGTCTCCCCCCGCGCGAAGTCGCGCTCGATGATCTCGATCCCGACCGCCGAGGCGCGGGCATGCAGCAGCGCCCGGGTCTGCGGGAGCGCGTCGGCATCGACGGCGAACACGTTCGCGCTGCTCTTGGAAGCCCGCCGCGCCAGCAGCATCCCTTCGACCACGGCGGTGGACTCGTCCAGCATCGAGGCGTTCGCGATCGCGAGCCCGGTGAGGTCGGAGACCATCGTCTGGAAGTTGATGAGCGCCTCGAGCCGCCCCTGGGAGATCTCGGGCTGGTAGGGCGTGTACGCGGTGTACCAGGAGGGGTTCTCCAGCACGTTCCGGGCGATGACCGACGGGGTGATCGTGTCGTAGTAGCCGAGCCCGATCATGGGGCGGGCGAGCCGGTTCTGCGACGCCAGCGCGCGCAGCTCGGCGAGCGCTTCGGTCTCACTCGCGGCGGGAGGGATCGACGACGATGCGCGCGCCGAGGCACGGATGGATGCCGGCACGGCGGCGGTCAGCAGGGCGTCGACGCTGTCGTAGCCGAGGGTGTCGAGCATGACCGCTTCGGCCGCCTGGTCGGTGCCGATGTGCCGTTCGGCGAAGGTCCGCGCCATCACTCGCCTCCCGTGAGGGCCTCGTAGGCGGCGCGGTCGAGAAGCCCCTCGACGGCCGCCGGGTCGACCCGGAGCTTCAGCAGCCAGCCGTCCTCGTACGGCGAGGAGTTCACCAGCGACGGGTCGTCGACGACGGCGTCGTTGACCGCGATGACATCTCCCGCCACAGGGGCGTACAGCTCTCCGACCGACTTCGTCGACTCGATCTCACCGCAAACCTGCCCGGCGCTCACGCCGGAGTCGACCACGGGCAGCTCGACGAAGACGACGTCGCCGAGTTTGTCGGCGGCGTAGTCGGTGATGCCGACGGTGGCGACATCGCCGTCGAGGGCGATCCACTCGTGCTCGGCGGTGTACTTCAGAGCGGTGGTGTCGGTCATTTCTTCCTCCGGTAGAACGGCAGGGCGGTCACAGTGGCGGGGATGCGGGTGCCCCGCACGTCGATGGTCAGTTCGGTGCCGGGAGCGGATGCGGCGGGCGAGACGTACGCCATGGCGATGGGGTGCCCCAGGGTCGGGCTGAGAGCGCCGCTCGTGACCTCCCCGATCCGCGCGTCGCCGGAGAAGACGCCGTACCCGGCGCGGCCCGCGCGGCGACCCTCCGACACGAGCCCGACGAGGACGGGTGCGTTCTCGTCGGGCAGCGCGACATTCGCTTTGCCGGGTGCGACCACGCGGCCGAGCCCGGCCTGGGCGGGGCGGATGCCGCGCCCGAGCTCGTGTCCGTACAGCGGCATCCCGGCCTCCAGGCGCAGCGTGTCACGGGCGGCGAGGCCTGCGGGTACGAGTCCACGCGGCGTCCCGGCTTCCAGGAGCGCGTCCCAGAGGGCACCCGCCGCCGTGACGGGCACCATCAGCTCGAAGCCGTCCTCACCGGTGTACCCCGTGCGGGCGACGAACAGCGGCGCGCCCTCGAACTCGCCCTGCCGCCACGCGTAGTAGCCCAGGTCGTCGAGGCCCTCGAGGGTCACCCCGAGCGTGACGCGGAGGATCTCCTCGGCGCGCGGCCCCTGCACCGCGATGAGCGCGGTCTGGTCGGTGACGTCCTCGATCCGCGGCACCGAACCCCCGACGACGTATCCGAAGGGGCCGCCTTCGACCGGGCGCATCCGGGAGTCCTCGCTCGCGCGCCACGCGTCTGCGCGCTCTGCGAGAGTGTCGACCACCGCGTCGCGGTTCCCCGCGTTCGCCACGACGAGGAAGTACTGCTCGCCGGTGCGGTAGACGATGACGTCGTCGATGATGCCGCCGTCCTCGGCCAGCACGAGCGAGTACTTGGCCTTGCCGACCGCCATGGTGGAGACCCGGCCGGCGAGCGCGTCATCGAGGAAGCCCGCCGCGTCACCGCCCTGCACCCAGATCTCGGCCATGTGCGAGATGTCGAAGAGCCCCGCCGCGGTGCGCACGGCGTGGTGCTCGGCGAGGTCGGAGGTGTAGCGGACCGGCATCAGCCAGCCACCGAAGTCGGTGAACGAGGCGCCGAGGGCGGCGTGTCGGTCATGCAGCGGACTTCGCCGCGCTGTGTCGTCCATGGAGTTCTCCCGGTCGAATCGGGTCGGCACGGTGATCCGTGCCGAAGAACTCCCCCTCTGTCATGGACCTGAGAGTTTCGCGCCGGGGCGTGCCCGGGCTTTCACCGTCGGCGGATGACGCAGAAAGCGGCGGCATCCTTTTTCAGAGTCGGCCGGCAAGGACGGTACGCGGTACCTGAGAGATTGGCGGGGAGGCTTGCTCCTTCGGTGCTCGTCGCCGCGGCGTCGAGGCTCTCCCGTCCGTGTCATGGGCCGGTATGCAGTTGTGTCCCGGCAAGGCCGGTGGGCCCAGCATAGCGGCGGAAGGCGCGTTGACCCAGACCCCCGGGTCACGCGCGTCAGCCCAGGCAGTTCCCGGTCGACACCCGGTCGTTGAGCCCCGGGGCACCGGCGGCGACGGGTTCGAGTTCGGCGTTGGTCATCGCGAATCCCCGCGTGTCGTCGCCGTCGGCCCGCGCGAAGACCACGCCGGCCACTTCACCGTCACCGGTCAGGAGCGGCCCGCCCGAGTTGCCGGGACGCACCTCAGCGAAGAGCTGATAGATCTCTCGGGGGTTGGCGGTGTCGTCGTAAATGTCGGGAACCGGCACCGTCCCGACTGAGAGGACCTCGGCGGCCTTCGCATCCCAGGGGCCTCCCAAGGGGTATCCCTGCACCTGTGCTGCGGTGCCCGCGGAGAGCGTGCCGCTGAGACCGAGCGGAGCCACACCCAATCCGTCCACGGCGATGACGGCCAGGTCGTCGATCGGATCGAAGTACACCACGCGCCCCTCGACGGCGGTGCCGCCGTTCGACTGCACGACGGGGGTGTCGACGCCGGCCACCACGTGGGCGTTGGTGACCACGCGGTCGGGGGCGACGACGAATCCCGAGCCGGTCGAACTCGTGCCGCAGGCGAAGGCGGTGCCCGAGACCCGTAGGACGGATGCCGCGGCGAGCTCGAGTTCGGGGTCGCCTGCCTCGACCGGCGTCGCCGTGCCGGGCGCGACCTCCGGGGTGAGAAGGCCCCCCAGCCGCGGCAGGCCGTCGTCGGTGACGAAGCTCCGCCACTGCGCGAGGGTGTCGGCCACGGGCCGAGGGATCGCCCCGTTGATGAAGGTCATCACCCGCGACGAGGCAACCGCCGGTCCGAGAACCGGTGCCCCCGTGTTCGCGACGCTCTGTCCCACGAGTGACAGCGCCAGCGCGGCGACGACGACGCTCACCGCGCCGCCGAGGAGCCGGTCGATGACCCGCAGCTTCACGCGATCGACGCCGCGCCGCACCATTCCGCCGAGGACCCCGCCGACCGTGCCGCCGACGACGAGGAGGAGGAAGGACGCCACGATCACCACGAGCGGCCGCCACTCCTGCCACGGCCACGCGTCGTTGATGACGGGGGCCAGCCACCAGGCCGCGACTCCTCCGGCTGCCAGACCCAGCAGCGTCCCGAGGCTCGCGACGAGACCACGCTGAAGCCCGACGACGAGCGCCACCACCAGCAGGGCGATGAGGAACAGATCGACGAGCAGCACGGCCATCCTTCGGCAGGGAGCCACCAGCGTACGGCGCGCGCCTGTGACATCACCGAGGCGGCGCCGTACGGCGTCGCATTTGCCTTCAGGTCGAGATGACAATAAGATGGCAGCAGCACTTAGAGTCAGGATGACAAGAACATGGCTCCCGGAACCGATGAGACCCGCGTCGCGGTGTCGACCGTGATCTTCTCGCTGCGCGCGCGCCGGCCCGGGCTCGCGCCGTCGGTCGTCCTCCCGCTCGTGAAGCGCACCCGGGATCCCTTTGAGGGCCTGTGGGCGCTGCCGGGCGGATGGCTGGATATCTCCGAGGGGCTGGATGCCGCGGCATCCCGCACTCTAGGCGAGACCACCGGACTCGCCCCGAGCTACCTCGAGCAGCTGTATGCGTTCGGCGCGGTGGACCGCTCGCCGACCCGTGTCGTGTCGATCGTGTACTGGGCGCTGCTGCGACCCGAGGAGGTCTCCGACGTCGAGAACGTCGAGTGGTTCGACGCCGCCGACCTCCCCCGCCTGGCGTTCGACCACAACGAGATCGTCGACTACGCGCTGTGGCGCCTGCGCAACAAGGTCGGCTACAGCCGCATCGCGCACGGCCTGCTCGCCGACGAGTTCACCCTGGCCGAGCTCCGCGAGGTGTACGAGGCGATCCTCGACCGCAAGCTCGACCCGGCGAACTTCCGGCGCCAGGTCGACACGTCCGCAACCCTCATTCCCACCGACCGGTTCCGCACCGGCAGTCACCGACCCGCCCGCCTGTACCGCTACAACCGCGATGTGGAGCTCGCCGACCGCGGGCCCCTGTCGCGATCGCCCGAAACGAGTGTCCGATGACCACCCTCCTTCCCACCCCCGCGCTCCGCGAGCCCGTCGACCCCTCGGTCGATCACGAGATCCAGGCGATCGTGTCGGGGAGATCCACGACCGAGACCTGCGCGACCGACCTCGCCGCCGGCCCCTGGGACTTCGACGCCCGGCCCGGCTACGGACCCGGGTCGTCGATGGGCGATGTGATCCCCACCGGCGCGCCGCGCCAGGGCGAGCTCCCCCGCGAGTACCGCGAGGCCTCCGAGGCCGAGCTCGCCGACCGGATCCGGGCCGCCAAGGCCACCCTCGGCGACCGGGTCGTCGTGCTCGGCCACTTCTACCAGCGCGAAGAGGTGATCGCCCACGCCGACTACGTCGGCGACTCCTTCCAGCTCGCCAATGCCGCACTGGCGCACCCCCGCGCCGAGGCGATCGTCTTCTGCGGTGTGCACTTCATGGCAGAGACGGCCGACCTCCTCTCGCGGCCCGAGCAGGCCGTCATCCTGCCGAACCTCGCCGCAGGGTGCTCGATGGCCGACATGGCCGACATCGACCAGGTCGAGGAGTGCTGGGAGCAGCTCGCCGAGGTGTACGGCGATCTCGACACCCCCGACGAGGACGGGCTGGTCCCCGTCATCCCGGTCACCTACATGAACTCCTCCGCGGCGATCAAGGGGTTCGTCGGCCGCCACGGCGGGATCGTCTGCACCTCCTCCAACGCGCGCACCGTGCTGGAGTGGGCCTTCGCGCGCGGGCGCCGGGTGCTGTTCTTCCCCGACCAGCACCTCGGGCGCAACACCGCCAAGGCGATGGGCGTGCCGCTCGAGCAGATGCCGATGTGGAACCCGCGGAAGCCGCTGGGGGGCAGCACCGCCGACGAGCTCGCCGACGCCCGCGTCATCCTTTGGCACGGCTTCTGCTCGGTGCACCGTCGTTTCACCGTCGACCAGATCGACCGCGCGCGCGCCGAGCACCCGGGCGTCCGCGTCATCGTCCATCCCGAGTGTCCGATGGCGGTCGTCGACGCCGCCGACGAGGCCGGCTCGACCGACTACATCCGCAAGGCCATCCAGGCCGCGACCGAGCCGACCACGTTCGCCATCGGCACCGAGATCAACCTGGTGCAGCGGCTCGCCGCCGAGCATCCGCAGCACACCGTCTTCTGCCTCGATCCCGTGGTGTGCCCGTGCTCGACGATGTACCGCATCCACCCCGGGTACCTCGCGTGGGTGCTCGAAGGACTCGTCCGCGGCGAGGTGCAGAACCGGATCACGGTTCCCGCAGACGTCGCCGACCCCGCCCGGGTGGCACTCGAGCGGATGCTGGCGGCCAAGCCCTCATGAACGCCATCACCGCACCCACCCCACCCACCGTGCACGCCGTCGTCGTCGGCAGCGGGATCGCCGGCCTCACCGCCGCACTACACGCCGTGACACGCGGCTGCCGGGTGACCCTCGTCACCAAGGACGTCCTCGAGCACGCCAATACCCGCTACGCCCAGGGCGGCATCGCCGGGGTGATGTTCGACGACGACCGCGTCGAAGACCACATCCGCGACACGATCACCGCCGGGGCGGGTCTCAGCGAACCCGACGCCGTCCGCGTCCTCGCCGAGGAAGGCCCCGCGCGCATCCGCGATCTGATCGCGCTCGGCGTGGCGTTCGACCGAGCACCCGACGGCACCCTCGTGAAAGGGCTCGAGGCGGCCCACTCCTACCCGCGCATCCTCCACGCCGGGGGGGATGCCACGGGCACGGCGGTCGAGAAGGCGCTCGTCGCCCGGCTGCGCGAAAGCGGCGTGACGGTGATCGAGCACGCGTTCCTCGTCGACCTCGCGGTCGATGAGGGGCGGGTGCGGGGGGTGGAGCTGCTCGTCGGCGAGTCCGGAGACCGGACCGGTGAGCGCCGGACCCTCGCCGCCGACGCGGTGGTGCTCGCGACCGGAGGCGCGGGAGAGCTGTACTCCCACTCCACGAACCCGTCGGTGGCCACCGGCGACGGCATCGCCGCGGCGCTGCGCGCCGGCGCCGCCGTCGCCGACCTGGAGTTCGTCCAGTTCCATCCCACCGTCCTTCCCGAGGACGATCAGGGCGAGGCCTTCCTCGTCTCCGAGGCGGTGCGAGGAGAGGGCGCCACGCTCATCGACGATGCCGGGCGCCGCTTCGTCTTCGACGTCCATCCCGACGGAGAACTCGCTCCGCGCGATGTCGTCGCGGCAGCGATCGCGGATCGGATGGCCCGGCAGGGCGGGCGTCCCGCGAGGCTCGACGCCACGCACCTGCGGCCCACCCTCGCCGAGCGACGCGCGTTCCTGGCTCGGCGCTTCCCCACCATCGACGCCGCCGTGCACCGCCGAGGGTGGGACTGGGCGGCCGAGCCCGTGCCTGTCACACCTGCGGCGCACTACCTCATGGGGGGCGTCGTGACCGACCTCCACGGGCGCACCTCTCTCCCCGGTCTCTACGCCGTCGGCGAGGTGGCGCGCACCGGCGTCCACGGCGCGAACCGGCTGGCCTCGAACTCCCTGCTCGAGGGCGCGGTGTTCGGCGCACGGGCGGGTGACACGATCGCCGCGGACGCCGCGCGCGAGTGGCCGTCCGCGCCGGGCGTCGCTGCGAACGCCGCACCGGCCCTTCCGAGCGCCGTGGTCGCTCCTCCTCCCTTCGACCGCGCAGCCCTGCAGGATCTCCTCTGGACGCATGCGGGGCTCGTTCGCACGGAGCGGGGCCTCGCCGAGGCCGCAGCCGTCCTCCGCGCCTGGAGCTCTGCGGCCGCGCCCGCGTCGACCGAGCGGGAATACGAGGATGCGAACCTCCTCCTCGTCGGCGCGCACCTCGTCACGGCAGCACGCGCACGTCGGGAGTCCGTCGGGGCGCACGTCCGCGCTGACGCGACGACGTCGGCCGCCTCGGTTCCGGCCGAGCCGATGGCCCGGGCGGCATCATGCTGACGCCGGCCTCGATCGACCGTGTCGTCGCCGCGGCCCTTTCCGAAGACGCACCGTGGGGCGATCTGACCAGCACCGCGTTCATCCCCGAGGCGGCGACGGCGCGCGCCGAGCTCATCGCCCGCGAAGCCGGTGTCGCCAGCGGCCTCTCCGTCTTCGCCACGGCCTTCCGGCTCACCGACCCCGTCATCACGGTGACCACTCAGGTGGAGGACGGGGCCCGCTTCGAGCCCGGTGCCGTGCTCGCCGTCGTCGAGGGGCCTGCCCGCGGAATCCTCACGGCCGAGCGGGTCGCGTTGAATCTGACGCAGCGGATGTCGGGGATCGCCACCCTGACCGCGCGGTACGTCTCGGAGGTCGCGCACACACGGGCCCGGATCGCAGACACCCGGAAGACCACGCCGGGCCTGCGCGCGCTCGAGCGCCAGGCGGTCCGCGACGGCGGCGGATACAACCACCGCTTCTCGCTGTCGGACGCGGTGATGGTCAAGGACAACCATCTGGCCGTCCTGACCGCGGGCGGCGCGTCGGTCACCGAAGCCCTCCGCACCCCGATGGCGAGCCTCCCCCACACCACCCATGTCGAGGTCGAGGTCGACCGCCTCGATCAGATCGAACCCGTGCTCGCCGCGCGCGTGAACACGATCATGCTCGACAACTTCTCCCTGGATGATCTCCGTCGCGGGGTCGAGATCGTCGCCGGACGCGCCATCGTCGAGGCGTCGGGCGGGGTGTCGCTCCAGACGGTGGGCGCCATCGCCGAGACCGGGGTCGACGTCATCTCGGTGGGAGCCCTCACGCATTCGGCCCGCGCGCTGGATCTGGGGCTGGACATCCGGGTCTCGACCGCCGAAACGACCTGACGGAGCGCCCGATGTCACTGCTCTACCTCGACAACGCAGCGACCACCCCGGTGCGCCCGGAGGTCCTCGAGGCCATGGCGCCCTACCTCACCCGGTGGTTCGGAAACCCGTCGAGCCACCACACCGTCGGCGAGGCGGCCGCCGACGCCCTCGAAGATGCCCGCGCGCGCGTCGCACGCGTCGTGGGGATGCGGCCCGGCGACATCGTCTTCACCTCGGGCGGCACCGAGGCCGACAACCTCGCGGTGAAGGGGATCGCCATCGCGGGCCAGCAGCATCGCGACGCACGACACGTGGTGACCGCGCCCATCGAGCACGAGGCCATCCTGGAGTCGGTGGATTACCTCCGGCGCATCCACGGCTTCGCGGTGACCATGCTTCCCGTCGACCACGACGGCCGGATCGACCCCGCGGAGGTCTCCCGCGCTCTCCGGAATGACACGGCGCTCGTCGCCATCGGCTACGCCAACAACGAAGTGGGCACGGTGCAGGACGTCACGGCGATCGCCGCCGTGACCGGCGCGCGACGCATCCCCCTTCATCTCGATGCAGTGCAGGCCGCGGGGTGGCTGCCCCTCGCCGGTACCGGCGCCGACAGTCTCGCGATCGCCGGCCACAAGCTCGGCGCGCCCAAGGGAACCGGAGTCCTCGCCGTACGTGGCCGTGTCCCCCTCGAACCGCTGTTCCACGGCGGTGGTCAGGAGAGAGGGCGGCGCAGCGGCACCGAGGACGTCGCGGGCGCGGTGGCGCTCGCGACGGCGCTCGACCTCGCCGAGGCCGAGCGGGCCACGAGCAGCGCCCGGGTGAGTGCCACGCGGGATCGCTTCATCTCAGCTGTGCGCACCCGGGTGCCCGAGGCCCGCCTCACGGGCCACCCCGCTGAGCGGCTTCCCGGGACCGCGAGCTTCGTGTTCCCGGGCACCTCCGGGGAAGCGATCCTGCTCGAGCTCGAGCGCCGGGGCGTGGTGTCCTCCAGCGGATCGGCGTGTGCGGCAGGCAGCGACGAACCCTCGCACGTGCTGCTCGCGATGGGGTACGCACCCGAGGTCGCGCAGACCGCCGTGCGGTTCAGCTTCTCCCCCCGCTCCGACGTGGAGGCCGACGGGCTGGCCGACCACGTCGCAGCAGCCGTCCGGGCGGTACGATCGGCCCCGTGACATCCGCCCTCACCGTCATCGTCCCAGGCTTCGACGTCGGGCCCTGGGTGGGCGAGGCGCTGGCATCACTGCAGTCCCAGACGTTCCGTCAGTGGCGCGCCGTCCTCGTCGACGACGCCTCCACCGACGACACCCTCGCGATCTTCACGCGCGCCGCCGCGGAGGACGAGCGGTTCTCGGTCATCCGCCACCCCGAACGGCGGGGCCTCGCCGCCGCGCGCAACACCGGACTCGACGCGGTCGACACCCCCTACCTGGCCTTTCTCGACGGCGACGATCGATTCACCCCCACCGCCCTCGAGCGCCTCGTCACCGTCCTCGACGACACCGGCAGCGACTTCGTCGTCGGCGCCTACGTGCGGCTCCGGGCCGACGAGACCGGGGCCTATGCCGCAGGACCGGTTCAGCCCTGGGTCGCTGCCGCGACCGACCCGGAGCGTCGACGCACCTCCCTCGAAGAGCATCCCGCGGCATCCGGCAACATCGTCGCCTGGTCCAAGGTCAGCAGGCACGATTTCTGGCAGCGCACGGGCCTGCGCTTTCCCGAAGGGCGACTATACGAAGACCAGATCCTCGCCCAACGGATGTACGGGGCCGCGCGGTCGTTCGATGTCATCCCCGACGTCGTCGTGGAGTGGCGCGAACGCGCGGACGGGTCCTCCATCACCCAGCACACGGAGGCCCTGCCGGTGCTGCGCGACTATCTCGACGGACTCCGCGGCGGTCTGGAGATCCTCGATGCCGCGGGGCTCCCGGCCGCTGTGCGCGCGCGGATCGAGCTCATCCTGACCCTGGACCTCCCGCCCCTGATCACCGTCGCGCGATCGCATCATGACGACGCCTACCGGCGGGCGCTGGGAGCCTTCGTCCGCGACCTGCAGGGGCGGGGTCTGGACCGGGCCGTCACGCCGGAGATGTCGGCCGCCGCCCTCTGGTGAGACCGCTGCGCTCTGGTGAGATCAGGGAAGAGGGCGGTCGGGGAGGACGACGGCGGGCTCGGCGAGAAGGCGAGCGACCTCTTCGCGATCGCGTCGCAGTTCGGCGTCGATCTGCCGATCCCCCGCCTCGTCCGGCGCACGATCGGCTCGGCGGTCCGGGAGATCGGCGGGCTCGTCGCCCGCCTCCGCCTCGAGCACGCGCGTCGTCGCCAGCTGCTGCGCGGCGAGCTCCGCGTAGAGTCCTCCCTCGGCCACGAGCTCGCTGTGCGTCCCCGACTCCACGATCCGACCGGCCTCGATCACGTGGATGACGTCGGCGGCGATCACCGTCGACAGGCGGTGGGCGATCGAGAGGGTCGTGCGCCCCCGAGCGGCGGCGTCCAGCGCCTCCTGCACGACCCGCTCCGAAACGGTGTCGAGGGCCGAGGTCGCCTCGTCCAGAAGCAGGACGGGCGGGTCCTTCAGCAGCACCCGCGCGATGGCGATGCGCTGCTTCTCACCGCCCGAGAGCCGGTATCCGCGCTCCCCGACCACGGTGTCGTATCCGCGCTCGAAGCCGGCGATGACGTGGTGGATGTTGGCGGCCCGGCACGCCGCTTCCAGTTCGTCGTCGGTCGCGTCGGGCTTTGCGTACCGGAGGTTCTGCCGGATCGTCGCGTGGAAGAGATACGTCTCCTGGGAGACGATCCCGATGCGGTCGATGATCGACTCCTGGGTGAGACGGCGCACGTCCTCTCCGGCGAAGAGCACGGCGCCGTCGCTGACCTCGTAGAGACGAGGAGTGAGGTAGAGCACGGTGGTCTTCCCTGCCCCCGACGGACCGACGAACGCCACATGCTGTCCGGGCTCGGCCACGAAGGAGATCCCTGCCAGGGTGGGCCGGGTCTCGGGCGCGGCGTCGGGGTAGCGGAACACCACGTCGCGGAACTCGATCCGCCCCTCCGGCCCCGGCGCATCGGCGACGTCGATCGCATCGGGAGCGTCGCTGATGGCGGGGGTGAGGTCGAGATACTCGAAGATGCGGGCGAAGAGCGCCGCAGAGGTCTGCAGATCCAGGGCCACGCGCATGAGACCCATGAGCGGCATGAGCAGTCGCGCCTGCACCGTCGTGAAGGCCACGATCGTCCCCGCGGTGATCGCGTCCGCACCGCCGGTGACCAGGACCCCCGCGACCAGGTAGATGAGGGCGGGCACGCTGGACATGAGCACCTGCACGACGGCGAAGAACCCCTGACCGCTCATCGCGCGGCGGACCTGCAGCCGCACCTGGTTGACGTTCTCGTCGGCGTAGCGCGCCGACTCGGTGCGCTGCCGGTTGAAGGACTTCGACAGCAGGATGCCCGAGACGCTCAGTGTCTCCTGCGTGATGGAGGTCAGTTCCGACAGCGACTCCTGGGTCTCGCCGGCGATCCGCGCGCGCACCTGCCCCACACGCCGCTGCACGATGACGAGGAACGGCATCATGATGACGGCGATGATCGTGAGCCGCCAGTCGATGATGATCATCGCGACGAGCGATGCGATGACGGTGACGACGTTGCCGAGGATGCTGGTGACGGTGTTCGTGAGCACTCCGGACACGCCGCCGACGTCGTTCTGCAGGCGGGACTGGATGACCCCGGTCTTGGTCCGGGTGAAGAACGCGAGTTCCATCGCCTGGAGGTGGTCGAACAGGCGCACCCGCAGGTCGCCGGTGACCCGGTTGCCGACCGTCGAGGTCAGCCACGTCTGGACGACCCCGAGCACGGCGGAGAGGAGGAACAGCCCGATCATGATCGCGACGAGCCGGGCGAGGAGCGGGATGTCGGGGGATCCGCCCCCGACGGGGAACAGGGCGTCGTCGAAGATCCGCTGCACCAGCAGCGGAGGGATCACCGCGACACCGGCACCGACGATGACGAGGATGCCGGTGAGCGTGATCCTGCCGAGGTACGGTCGGAAGAGCGCGACGACCCGGCGACCCAGGTTCGGGATCTTCGGCGCCTCGGCGTTCAGCCGGCGCTGGGCCTCGATGTCGACGGGCCGGAAGCCGCCGGAGGCTCCCCCGCCGCCACCACCTCCGCGCATGCTCACCTTCGCCAGCCTACTGACGCCCACCCCCACCGGCTCGGTAGGGTGAGAGGCATGAGCGAGACCACGCCGGAACAGCCCGCCCGCGACGGGGAGGACCTCGCCGAGATCCGCGCCGAGATCGACGAGCTGAAGGCCGTGCCGGAGGAGGAGCTGGTCTCGCCGACCCCCGCGGGCCTCCTCGCCGCCGAGCCGGAGCCCGAGCCCACGGATCCGATCGGGTCGGCGGACGACGACGACATGGAGCCGACCGCCGAGCACTGACAGGCCGGCTCCGACCGATTCACCTCCGACGGGAATGCCCTGTCGGAGGTGGCGGTTAGCTTCAGACAGTCCTCACGGATGACGCGTGCCCGCGCCATCCGTCACCTTCGCCTTGTTCCGCTCGTCCCGAGGAGCCCCGTGGCAGCCACCGACACCGTTCCCACCGCCGGCGCCGTTCGCGACTCCGCGCCGCCCGCGACGCTCAGCCCGCTCGAGAGCCGCATCATCTGGCTGCTGCTGGCGGCCGCGTTCGTCGCGATCCTGAACGAGACCACGATGGGCATCGCGATCCCACGTCTGATCGTCGACCTCGGCATCACCGCCGTCGCCGCGCAGTGGCTGACGACCGCCTTCATGCTGACGATGGCCGTCGTCATTCCCATCACCGGCTTCCTCCTCCGCCGATTCACCACCCGACAGATGTTCATCGCCGCGATGAGCCTGTTCTCGGTCGGTACGCTCATCGCCTTCCTGTCCCCCGGCTTCCCGATGCTCCTGGTCGCGCGCGTCGTGCAGGCATCGGGAACGGCCATCATGATGCCGCTGCTCATGACGACGATCATGAACGTCGTCCCGCCGCAGTCCCGCGGGCGCATGATGGGCCGGGTCAGCATCGTCATCTCGCTCGCCCCGGCCATCGGCCCGTCGCTGTCGGGCTTCCTCATCGACACCGTCGGCTGGCGCTGGAACTTCGGCGTCGTCCTCCCGATCGCCCTGGTCGCCCTCGCCGTCGGCGCGATCTGGATCCGCAACCTCGGCGAGACCACGCGCGCGCCGATCGACGTGCTCTCCGTGATCCTCTCCGCCCTCGGCTTCGGCGGCCTGGTCTACGGCCTGAGCCAGATCGGGGGCGCCGCGCAGGCCCACGGCGGCACCGCCGCCGAAGCGGCGACGGCGTCCGCCACCGCGACCGTCTCGCTCATCGTGGCGTTCTCGGTCGGCGTGGTCGCGCTGGCGCTCTTCGCGTGGCGGCAGATCCGGCTGCAGCGCAGCGACGACGCCCTCCTCGATCTGCGGGTGTTCACCTTCCGCAACTTCAGCTTCGCCACCGGTCATATGACGCTTCTTTCGGCGGCGTTCTTCGGCATCATCACCGTGCTGCCGCTCTACGCGCAGAACGTGGTCGGGCTCGATCCGTTCATGTCGGGACTCATCGTCCTCCCGGGCGCCCTGGCGATGGGTCTGGCCGGACCCATCGTGGGGCGCATCTACGACCGGTACGGCACCCGCGTGCTCCTCGTCCCCGGCACCATCATCGCCGTCGGCATGCTGTGGGTCTTCACGACATTCACCGCGACGACGCCGATCTGGGCCATCGCTGTGGGGCAGACCGCGCTGTCGATCGGACTGGCGCTGTCGTTCACTCCGCTCTTCACCGCATCGCTGGCCTCCCTCGACCGGAAGTACTACTCCTACGGCTCTGCCGTCGTCGGGACCGTGCAGCAGGTCGCCGGAGCCGCCGGCATCGCCCTGTTCATCACGGTGATGTCCAGCGTCCAGTCCGCCGCGGAGGCGGCCGGGGCCTCCGACGCGGGCGCGCAGGGCGCACACGCAGCCTTCCTTCTCGCCGCGATCGTGTCGCTGCCATTGCTTTTCAGCGCATTCCTGGTGCGCAAGCCCGCCGACGAAGGACTGCCGCTGCCGGCCGGCCACTGAGTCGTAGCCGTCGAGGGCGTCCGGGGCAAGCCCGGGCGCCGAGGCGGTGGACCGACCTAGCGTGGGGCACCCCACGAAAGGAAGTGTCATGGCCGATCTGAACGGCAAGACCGTCGCGTTCCTCCTCACCGACGGCTACGAGGACAGCGAGTTGACCAGTCCCTGGCAGGCGGTGACCGACGCCGGCGCGCGGGCGCAGCTGGTCTCCCCCGCATCGGGGAGCGTGACCGGCAAGAAGGGACACGAGCAGGCGGTCGACGTGTCGGTCTCCGATGCCGACGCGGCGTCCTACGACGCGCTCGTGTTGCCCGGGGGCGTCGTCAACGCCGATCACCTGCGGATGGATGACGCGTCGGTGGCCTTCGCACGCGACTTCTTCTCCCAGCACAAGCCGGTCGGCGTCATCTGCCACGGCGCCTGGATCCTCATCGAAGCGGGCGCGGTGGACGGCCGAACCCTCACGAGCTACCCGAGCCTGAAGACCGACCTGACCAATGCCGGGGCCGAATGGGTGGACGAGGAGGTCGTCGTCGATCAGGGCTTGGTATCGAGCCGGACACCGGATGACCTGCCGGCTTTCAACGCCAAGGTGGTCGAGGAGATCGCCGAGGGGAAGCACGCCGGCCAGACGATCTGACCGGCGTCGCGGGGGTGGTGAGGCGGGGCCTGAGCGGTCAGACGCCGCAGGCGCTGCCCCCGCAGCACGATCCGGCTGCGGCCGGCGCACCCAGAAGGTTCTCGCCCGGGACGAGGGGCTTGGCGTCCTCGACGGTCTGCGCGGCGGGGATCTCGGTGGCGGAGGTCTGAGCAGTCATTCCACCATGCTAATCCGATCCCCCGCGCGCGGACGCTCGGCTCAGTCGATGGGACCCTGACAGACCGGGCAGTACTGGGCTGCACCCTTCGACCCCGGCACATCCTCCACGATGCCCCCGCAGACCGGACAGGCCTCGCCCGTCCGCCCGTGCACTCTCATCGACGCGGCTTTGGCCTGCTTCAGGCGGGGCAGGGGAATGCTGCGTCGTGCGCGCACCGCCTCGGACAGCTCGTCGCGGATCGCCTCGAACAGCACCTCGCGCTCGGTGTCGTCGAGGGCGGCCGCATGCGTCGTCGGGGCGATCCTCGCGCGATGCAGGATCTCGTCGGAGTAGGCGTTGCCGATACCGGAGATGCTCTCCTGCTCCTGCAGGAGAGCTTTGAGCTGCTTGCGCCGACCGAGGGTGATCCGGTCAAAGTCGGCCCGCGTGTACGTCGGTGACATCGGGTCGGGTCCGAGTTTCTTCACCGCCGGCACGTCCTGGGGGTGATCGACGAGCGACAGGGCGAGGGAGAGCCACTCGCCGGCGTCGGTGAACTCCAGTGCGGTGTCGTCATCGAGGTCGAGCGTGGCGATCACCGCGGCCGGAGGTGACGAGGAATCAGGCAGCCCGACGGTCTCGTCGTCGCCGCCCTCCCCCTCGACCCGATGTCGGACCCACCCAGCACGACCGAGGGTGACGACGAGGTCTCCTCGATCGGTGTCGATGTCGAGGTGCTTGCCGAAGCGCGTGACGCCGGTGATCGTCGCGCCGATGAGTCCCTCTGCCGGCCGGTCCCGCGTCTTCCACGAGCGGAACTCACCCACGTCCACGCCGATGATCCGGCGATGGGTCACCGCGTCGTCGAGAACGTCGGCGAGAACCTGCACTTCGGGCGACTCGGGCATGCGGTCATCCTTTCATCGACGGCCGCGATGCGGCATCCGCGTGTCTAGAATCGCCGCATGGCGACCGCGACGATCTGGTGCCGGAGCAGGAGTGCGGGCGCCGTCTGCACCCGTCCCACCGGTCACCCGGGTCTTCACAACCGAGTCGGCACAGGGCGGATGTGGACGAACGCGCAGGCCGACGCGCCGCGCTGTGCGGGGAGCGGCCGGAGGGCGTCCGCCGTGCCGTCTCTGCCGGGCGGATTCCCCAGCGGCAGAGCGGTGTGTCCTGTCTGCTGGGATTTCGTCGCGATCGAGGGCGGTGCGCTCGGTGAGCACGACGCGTACACCGGGCCGACGGACGACCGCGACGCCGCACACCGTGCCGCATGGTTCAACACGTACGGCTGGTGCGACGGGGCCGCTGAGTCGTCGATCTAGAACTCCTCGCCCCAGTGCAACCCCTCACCCGACTCGGAGGCGACCCGCATCACGGGTCGCTGCTCGCGCGTCAGGGACTGCAGCTGCGCCACGACGTCAGGTGCCGACAGCTCCGCCCCCGACAGCGGGGCGTCCTTCACCACGATCTGACTGGCAGGCCCCACCAGGAACGTCGCCCCGACCGTGGAGCCGTCGGGCTCTCGGACCGGGATCTCCACGATGTGTGCCGCGTGGGCAGCGCCGAGGGATTCGCTGTATTCGAGGAGGGCTGTGGCGAGGTCATCCCCCGTCAGGAACTCGCTCCCGGCGTAGACGATGACTTTCATGCCTCCTGTCTACTCCGGGGCCTCCGCCCGAGGGGGCCCCTTGCAAACCCGGCGTCGGCGCGGTACTCGTGCCGGCAACGGAATCGTCCGGCTCAGGCGCCGGGGTCGATGTCCTGCTCGGGATCGACGCTCTGACCGGTCGGCGTGCGGAAGTGCGTCGGCAGCAGCGGCGGCTCTCCGCTCTCGGGTGCACTGCCGTCCTCCGGCTCGATGAAGACATCCGGCTCGGATTCATCGCTGCGCGAATGGTTCCCGCGCTGGAACGGCCGGTCATCGTCGCGAGGCGGAGGGACGGGAAGGAACGGATCAGCCATGGACATGAGCCGAGTGTGCCAGCCGGGCGGCATCCACGGGTGGGATCCCGCTGGGAATCGGCGATCTCGCCCCCACGCGCTGCACAGCGGGTAGCGTGCCGAGAATGGCCTCCGATGATCTGATCGCCCTCGCGGCCGAGGACTTCGTCTCGCTCACCACCTTCCGGCGCAACGGCGTCGGCGTGCCGACCACCGTCTGGGTGGCCCGTGACGGAGACCGTCTCGTGGTCACCACGGGCGCCGACAGTGGAAAGGTGAAGCGGATCCGCAACAATCCTGCGGTGACTCTGCGCCGCAGCGATCGCGCCGGCAAGGTCGCCCCCGACGCTGTGGTCGTGCAGGCGACCGCGACGATCCAGCGCGACCCGGACGAGATCGAGCGGTGCACCGCCCTCTTCCATGCCAAGTACGGTCTTCAGGCCCGCCTGATTCTCGGGTTCGGGCGGGTGCTGAGTCGCGATCGGACGACTCGCGTCATGCTCCATCTCGACGGCTGAGTCGCCGCTGATCAGTCCCAGTCGAGATACTCCTCGATGAACAGCGCCGTCTCGATCGGATGCGACATCGGGAAGAGATGATCGCCCGAGACCGTGCGGACCGTCGCCCGGTCGGCAGCCGACGCCTGGAGACGCTCACCGTTCCCGGGCGGGGTCTCCTGGTCGTCGGTGCCCTGGATGATCAGGATCGGGATGCCGGGTGCCAGCGGAAGATCGGTGTCCTCCGCGCCGAGGAGCAGCAGCCCGTCGACCCGCGCGGTGTGCTCAGCCGCCACCGCCCGGGCGACGGTGCCTCCGGGGCCGTGTCCACCGACCCAGGTGTCGTCCAGACCCACGTGGTCGAGGACGGCCATGACGTCCGCCACGCGCTCGGCGACGCTCGCGTCACCGCCGGCGGGCTCATCGATGCGGAGGATGCGGAACCCGGCCTCCTCGGCCAGGTAGTGCGCGATGGCGCCCAGTGCGTCACCCTCGAGGCTGTGCTCGGGGATCAGGACGAGCGAGACCGGCCCTTCGCCCTCGTCGATGAACGGGATGACGCGCGCGTCGCGCGTGACGCTCTGCAGGTCGGGCATCGGGATCCTCTCGATTCGGGGCGGTGGGCGCTCAGCGCCGGACAATGCCTCGAGGAGCCTACCCGGTGGCGCTTCAGGCCTCGGGCAGGTCTGCCCGGGCGAGGACCGACCGATCCTCCGCGCGCACCTCCAGACGCACGGCCTCGGTGCGCATCACGGCGGCGTTGAGGCGACACTCGATCGGCACCTGTGAGCCCAGCATCGCCCCCGCGGAGTACTCCACGCCTGACTCGTCGATCAGGACGACCTCGTAGGTCGCGCCGACGTCGAGCCCCGTGGCCTCGACGACCGTCTCGGTCCCCCACGTGTGCGCCACGAGGTCGGCCTCGATCTCGACATCGTCGGGAACGCCGTCGAGAACGACCGGTTCGATTGCGCCGAGCGTACCCGGCGGTCCCGATGGCGTGGTCATCGCCGGGTCGGGCCAGGAGAGCCCGATGGCCACGCCGACGGCCAGACACGCCGCAGCGGCGATCGGAGCGATCCATCGGCGCGAGCGACGGGTGGGCGTCGCCGTCACCGTCGATCCCGCCGCGGGCGACTCGTTCTCGGCGTCGACGGCACGCAGGACGCGGTCACCGAGTGCGTCGATATCCCGCGGCGGTGTCCATGTGACATCCCCTTCGCGGAGCCGCCCCGACAGCGTGGCCAACTCGCGGAACTCGTCCTCGACGTCGGGGCGACGTCGCCGCAGCGCCTCCCACTCCTCGGCTTCGCCCGCGGTCAGTTCACCGGCGAGCGCTGCCGCCATCAGTTCGGCGATGCGGTCATCGGGGGTGCGCATCATTCCTCCTCCGTTTCCTGCAGATGTCTCCGAAGGGCCCGGAGCCCATGGAACGCCCGCGTCCGCCAGGTGGCGACGGGGATGCCGGTAGCGTCTGCGAGCTCTTGATAGCTGCGCCCCTCGACGTGCACCGCCACGACGACCGTGCGGTGCGCGTCACTGAGCGCCGCCAGGCCTTCGATGATGCGAAGCCTCTCCAGGGGGTCGATCGCGTCCGCCATCCGTGTCTCGAGCTCTGCGTCGTCGCCGATGCGCGGAAGCCGGGCACGGGCGCGCAGCGCGTCCACGACGACGTTGCGGGCGATCGCGAACAGCCACGTGCGCTCCGTCGCCCGGGCGGCGTCGAAGCGGTCACGGGAACGCCAGGCGCGCAGGAACGTCTCCTGCACGCAGTCCTCGGCGAGCGGACGGTCCCGGAGGGCGTTGACGGCGTACCCCAGGAGCGCGCTGCCGTTCTCGGCGAAGGCCCGTCGTACATCGAAGCCCTCCGCTGGGCGCGGGTCCGAGGTCATCCTCTCCCCCTCGCCCCGTCGTGCGGTGATTCCCACCCCATCTCCTCACAGGCTAATGATCGCCGAGGGGCCGGGACGGCCGCGCGATCACCAGGTGGTACCGCCCGCGGCGTCCATTCGTTCATCGAGCAGGAAATCTCCTCGCCGATGAACGCACGGCCGTTCGGCCTCGTAGACCCCGACAAGGGATGCGACCGGCGCGTCCAGATCGGAAGGTTCGAGGAAATGACGAAGAAGACATCCGCCCGTCTCGTGACGCTCGGTGCGCTGGCCGGCGTTGCCGCCCTCACCGTCGCGATGCCCGCCCACGCCGAGACCGCGGTCGAGGAGCCCGACACATTCACCAGCGCCTTCACGGTCATGGCGACGCCGGATCAGGTCATCAACAACGACGGCGTCGCCGCGCCCGGCCAGGAGGGCGCAACGGGGACGTTCACGTTCCGCATCAATTCCGAGCTGGAGATCATCTGCTACGACATCCGGTTGGAGGGTGTCAGCGGCGACTACCAGAGCCCGGCCAAGACGGCTACCCACATCCATGAGGCAGGGGCGGGTCAGCCGGGGCCGCCGCGGATCGCGTTCCCCAACCCTGAGCCGGTGGGCGACGGACCGCGCACCTCGTCGGGATGCCTCCAGGGACCGTTCACGACGGGCGTCGAGGTCGACGGCGTCGACACCGGCGACGGCTTCTCCCTCGCTGAGATCGAGGCCGACCCCGCCGGATTCACCGGCGACTCCCACACCGTCGACTACCCGGCGGGTGTCGTCCGCGGACAGCTCTCGGCCATCCCCGTCGGCGGGGTGGACACCGGTGCCGGAGGAACCGCCGACGCCGGCATCTCGCCCCTCGGTGTCGGCGGGGCCGCCCTGGCCGTCGCCGGTCTCGGGCTCGGAGCGGCGGTCGTCGTGACCCGTCGTCGGCAGGCCGCCACTCGGTGACCTTCCTGCGATCGGCCGCGCGGCGTCCATTCCGCAGAGAATGGGCGCTGCGCGGCGCGCTTGCAGCCGCGCTGGTGCTGGCGGTCGGCAGCACCGCGGCGTGCGCGACGCAGGGGACGACGGCCACGCCATCGTCCGCCTCGACGACGGCGCGTCCGTCGGTGTCGCCGCCCCCCGCCACGCCGGCGACGCCGCCGTCGTCCGAACCGGAAGCGGGGCCTCATCCCCCGGCGCGGGTCTCGGTACCGTCGATCGGCCTCGACGAGTCACTGATCGATCTCGGCCTGAATGCCGACGGCTCGATGCAGGTACCGACCGACTTCGACGAGGTCGGGTGGTTCACCGGCGGCGGTCGCCCGGGAGGAGCCGGTCCGGTGGTGATCGCCGGGCATGTCGACTCGCCGACCGGTCCCGCCGTGTTCCTGCGTCTCCGCGAGGTGCAGGTCGGTGACCTCATCGAGGTCGTGGACACGGCCGGCACGGCGCACGCGTACGTGGTGACGGAGACGGCGGACTATCCGAAGTCGTCGTTCCCGACCGCGGCGGTGTTCGGAGCGGTCACCTCTGACGAGCTCCGACTCATCACCTGCGGCGGTGTGTTCGACCAGGCGGCCGGGTCGTACCTGGACAACCGGGTCGTCTACGCCGTCCGCGCGGGGTGACGGATTCTCGCGATCCCTCAGGGAACGGAGACCCATCCCGCCTCGTGCAGTCTCGAGAAGCCGTCGATCATGAGGTCCAGCGCGAAGCTGAATTCCGCATCCTCGTCGCATGCCGAGCCCGCGTGCGGAGCGGTCGTCGCCATCCGCACGATCGCCGGGTAGGACACCGCGAACTGCGCCATCGCCTGCGCCCGCAGACCCGGGTCGGCCGGGATCGTCGGAGTAGGCAGGACATCGCGCGTGATCCCCCACATCCGCGTGCTCAACGCATGCATGGCGTGATGCACGAGGTCCGCGGAGAGCCCTCCGTCGAACATGATCGCCATGAGCGAGTCCATGTAGGCCAGGACGGTCGGGCTCGCCGCCGTCCGCGACTCTATCGCTGCCTGCGCCCATCGATGCCGGCCCATCACCGCGCGTGCCGACCGGATGCGGGCGCGCAGCGCGTCCTGCCAGGAGAGTCCGTCGGCCGGCACGTCGATGCTCGCCACCAGTCGATCGAGCATGCCGTCGACGAGCTCCTCACGGTTCGCGACGTGCTTGTACAGGGCCATCGCCGTGACCCCGAGCGCATCCGCGACCCGCCGCATGCTGGTCGCTTCGAGGCCGACCTCATCAGCGGAAGCCACGGCGGCATCCAGCACCCGCTCGCGATCGAGTGTCCGGCGAGGCACGGGAATTGACATGTGTACAGCGTATACCTAAGGTGGGAGCGCGTCGGTTTACGGCGTATACCTTCCCGAATCAGGACGATCATGACCCCTCGCTCCCGCACATACGCGCGCACCGCCGGCATCCTCTACCTCGTCACCCACGTCACGTCGGTGACCGCAGTCGCGGCGTACGCGTCGAACGCACTGGTCGTCGGCGTCGCGCTCGAACTGATCCTCGCGCTCGGATGCGTGGGCACGGGAATCCTCCTGTGGCTGCTGCTGCGCCCGTTCGGACCTGCCCGCGCGGCGACGTTCGCCGGACTGCGGGCGCTGGAGGCCGCGGTCATCGCTGCGGGAACACTCCCCATGCTCGCTCTGGTGCACCTGACCGCACCCGGGCCGAACACCGAAGCCCTCCTGGCCCTGCACTCCGCGGCCTTCCTGGTCGGACAGGGGCTGGTGATCAGCGTGAACACCGTCATCCTGGGCTGGCTGCTTCTCGATGCCGGCGTCGTCCCCCGCTTTCTCGCGGTGCTCGGCATCGCCGGTGGGGTGCTGGTCGGGCTGAGCAACACCGCACAGCTGTTCAGCCTGATTCCGCAGGGCGGAACGATCGCGGCGATCTGCGCACTGCCGGTCTTCGCGTTCGAGGTCTGGTTGGCCGTCCACCTCATCGCGGTGGGCCTGCGGCCGCGGCGCGATCAGTTGTTGAAACGGAACTCCACGACGTCGCCGTCCTGCATGACGTAGTCCTTGCCCTCGAGGCGCGCCTTGCCCTTCGCGCGGGCTTCGGCGACGGAGCCGAGGGCGACGAGGTCGTCGAAGGAGATCACTTCGGCCTTGATGAAGCCCTTCTCGAAGTCGGTGTGGATGACGCCGGCAGCCTGGGGCGCCTTCCAGCCCTTGCCGATCGTCCAGGCGCGAGCCTCCTTCGGCCCCGCGGTGAGGTAGGTCTGAAGGCCCAGGGTGGCGAAGCCGATGCGGGCGAGCTGGTCGAGTCCCGATTCGGTCTGCCCGGTGGAGGCCAGCAGCTCAGCGGCATCCTCGGGGTCGAGATCGATCAGCTCCGACTCGATCTTCGCGTCGAGGAAGACCGCCTGCGCCGGGGCCACCAGGGCGGCGAGCTCGGCCTTGCGTGCCTCATCGGTGAGGACGGCCTCGTCGACGTTGAAGACGAAGATGAACGGCTTGGCCGTGAGAAGGCCCAATTCCCTGATCGGTGACAGGTCGAGTCCCGAGGCCGACAGCAGCACACCCTTCTGCAGCGCGTCCTGGGCGGCGACGGCGGTCTCGAGCACGGCGGGGTCGAGCTTCTTGCCCTTGACCTCCTTCTCGTACCGGGTGATGGCCTTCTCCAGCGTCTGGAGGTCGGCGAGCTGCAGCTCGGCGTTGATCGTCTCCATGTCGCCCGCGGGGTTCACCGCTCCGTCGACGTGCACCACGTCATCGTCGGCGAATCCGCGCACGACCTGGGCGATGGCGTCGGCCTCGCGGATGTTGGCCAGGAACTGGTTGCCCAGGCCCTCCCCCTCGCTGGCGCCACGGACGATGCCGGCGATGTCGACGAACGACACCGCAGCGGGCACCACGCGCTCGCTGTGGAAGACCTCGGCGAGGGCGGTCAGGCGCGGATCGGGCAGGTTCACCACCCCGACGTTCGGCTCGATCGTCGCGAACGGGTAGTTCGCTGCGAGCACCTGGTTCTTGGTGAGGGCGTTGAAGAGCGTCGACTTGCCGACGTTGGGAAGACCGACGATTCCGATGGTGAGAGCCACGGGCATCCAGCCTACCGGCGGAGCGCGGCGTCGCCGACGCGGTCAACGGCGCAGGACTGCGCGGAAGGCCTCGGTGCGGTAGGGAAGCTCGACGATGCCGTTCTCAGCGCGTTCGTCGAACAGTGCGCCGACCTCGTCGAGGATCCTCCGACGCGCGGTCTCCTCGGCGGTGATGACGTAGCTGCGTGATGCGGCCATATCGATGAACGCCTCCCGGGTGAGGGGCCGATGCCACTCCCAGACGCGGGTCTCGAACGCTTCGAACGGCGGATGCGGCGTCGGACCGCCCTCCGCGATGAGCTGTTCCGCCGAGGACCCGTGCATGATCCCGGTGAGATCGTGCACCCAGGCGACGCGTTCGTCGCGGACGTTCCAGACGAGTCCCAGGACGCCGCCCTCCCGCAGCACCCGGCCCGCTTCGACGGCGCCGGCCACCGGATCGACCCAGTGCCAGGCCTGGCCGCCGACGACGGCGTCGACCGACGCGTCGGACAGCGGCATCCGCTCGGCTGTTCCGACGAAGGCGGGGGTTCCCCGAACCCGTCGGCGCAGTTCCGCCAGCATGTCGGCGTCGGGGTCGACCGCGACGACCTCCGCTTCGAGCTCGCGGAGGACTCTGGTGAGCTTGCCCGTTCCCGCGCCCACGTCGGCGACGCGCGGACGCCGACCGGGTGCGGCGACGGGCTCGAGGAGCCACGCGACCGCGTCCGCGGGGTAGTCGGGGCGGCCGCTCTCGTACCGGGCGGCCTCGCGTCCGAATGACGTGGACATCTCCTCACGGCTGGCCATGCCCCGAGCCTACGCCGACGCGATCCGACGAATTCCGGCGCGCCTCGGACACCGGCGGCCGGGCGACGGAGAGGGTGAAGCCGTGCCCCTGGACTTCACCGCGATCGATTTCGAAACGGCGAACTCCAGTAGCGCTTCGGCGTGTGCGGTCGGCCTCGCGCGGGTGCGCGCCGGAGAGGTCGTCGCCACCGCGGGGTGGCTCATCCGCCCGCCCGCCGGCCACGACCACTTCTTCGACATCAACATGCGCATCCACGGCATCCGCCCGGAAGACGTCGCCCACGCCCCCAGCTGGTCCGAGCAGCTCGGCGATCTCGCCGGATTCGCCGGCGGCGACGTCCTCGTGGCGCACAACGCCGGCTTCGACATGGCCGTGCTCACCCGCGCGTGCGAGGCGACCGGCGACGAGTGCCCGCCCTACCGATACGCCTGCAGCCTCCAGGTGGCGCGCAAGGTGTACCAGCTGCCGTCGTATCGACTGCCCTTCGTCGCCGCTGAGGCGGGATTCGCCGAGTTCGCCCATCACAACGCCGTGGCCGATGCCCTCGCGTGTGCGCACGTGATGATCGACGCCGCGCGACGGGTCGCCGCCGACGATATCGACGACCTGGCGGCATGGACCGGTGTCCGGGTCTCGCAGATCGCCGTCGCCGACGCACCGGCGCCGCGGCGTTCGTTGTCGTTCGGAGCCGTCGCCTAGGCCGCAGACCTCGCGCGTCGCGCAGGCGATGTCCGACCCCTCCGGCAGGGTGAGGTCATGGACGCGCTCCTTGTTCCCTTCCTCGTCACCGTGAGCCTTCTCGCCGGGGCCCTCGCCGGCTGGACGCTCGCAGCGGTGCGCGCGCACTCCCGCACGGTTGCGGTCCGCGAGCGCCTGGCGGCCGCCGAAGCCTCGAAGGCGGCGACCGAGGCACAGCTCGCCGAGCAGCTTCGGCTCTACCGGGACTTCGTCGCGCAGTCCCGTGCCGAGCAGGCCACCCGAGAGGAACGGGAGCGCCGCGAGCAGGCGGTCCTTCGGGCCCTCGCCCCGGTCGCCGAGACCCTTCAGACGATGCAGCATCGCGTCGGCGAGATCGAACGTGAGCGGCAGGAGCAGTTCGGCAGTCTCGCCGAGCAGCTCCGGCGTGCACAGCAGTCCGACGAGGCCCTGCGCGCCACGACCGAGTCGCTCGCGTCGGCCCTGCGGTCGGGAACCACGCGTGGGGTGTGGGGCGAGACCCAGCTCCGTCGGGTCGTCGAAGCTGCCGGACTCACACGGCACGTCGACTTCGATCTGCAGAGCGCGGTGAGATCGGATGCCGGTGGCGGGCGTCCCGACATGGTGATCCGACTTCCCGGCGACAAGGCGATCCCGGTGGACGCGAAGGTTCCGCTGGACGCCTACCTCGAGGCCTCCGCGATCCCCGACGGGGCCTCCGGAGAGCCGGCGGTGCGCCGGCGCGCACTCCGCGACAAGCACGTCAGAGCGGTGCGGGCGCACGTGGACGCCCTCTCGAAGAAGGCCTACTGGGCGGGGCTCGGCTCGAGCCCCGAATTCGTCATCTGCTTCATGCCGAGCGAGTCGCTTCTGGCCGCGGCGCTCGAGGACGATCCGTCACTCCCGGACTACGCCTTCGGCCGGCGCGTGGCGATCGCGTCGCCGGTGAACCTCTGGGCTGTGCTGAAGACGGTGGCCTACACCTGGACGCAGCAGGACGTCTCGGCCGACGCCCGCGTGCTGTTCGACCTGGGCACCCAGCTGTACGACCGCCTCGGCACGCTCGCCGGTCACGCCGACGACCTGCGCCGGGCTCTGGAGCGCACCCTCGACGCCTACAACGGCCTGGTCGGATCGCTCGAGTCGCGCGTCCTGGTGACCGCGAGGAAGTTCCCGGGCATCGACGAGACGAAGATCGACGCACTGCGCGCCCCCGCGGCCATCGATTCCGGGCCTCGTCGCTTCACCGCGCCCGAACTCCTCGATGGGATCGACACGACCTCCACGGCATCGGATGACGAGGCGCCTGGCGTGACGGCCGACATCGGCGTCCTCCGAGATCGACTCGGGCCGGATCGCCGCTGAAACTCAGGCCCCGCCCGGGACGAAGCTGAGCAGGGTGATGACGGCGATGGACACCCCGGCGAACGCGCCGATCATCCACCACGGCGAGAGCTGGTGGTCTTCATCCCGACGCACCCGGAACAACACATCGGGGCGGCGGGCGGGGTCGACGGCGTCAGCGATGACCGCCTGAGCTCCCGTCTGCGGACCCACGGACTGTACCGACATGGAGTGACCCCCTGCTGTGGACGAACGACACGTGACTCCGTTGGCACTGAGGTCAATTGTGCCAGAACCGTCCACAGATACCCGTCACGACTGCGTCACGATCGTTGTTTTGCTAGAGTTCGCCGTCCGTGCCTGCGTCCCCGCGCGACCGGGTCTGATTCAGAGCCATTTCGAGGTCAGGTGCTCCGAGGTGATGCGGCGGAGCGTCCCCGAGGCGCCGCGGAGCACGACGCTCTCGGTGTAGACATGGTCTCCTTCGCGACGCACGCCGTCGACGAGCTGACCGTCGGTGACACCGGTGGCGACGAAGATGGTGTTGCTGCCCTTGACCAGGTCGTCTGCCTCGTACACATGGTCGTCCAGGAGAAGTCCGGCGTCGATGCCCTTCTGCTTCTCGTCGTCGTCGCGGGGCCACAGCCGACCCTGGATGTGGCCACCCAGGGCCTTGATCGCGCACGCGGTCACGATGCCCTCCGGGCTGCCTCCGATGCCCACGCACATGTCGGTCCGGGCATTGTGACGCGCCGCATTGATCCCGCCGGCGACGTCGCCGTCGCTCATCAGGCGGGTGCCGGCCCCGGCTTCGCGGATCTGCGCGATCAGCTGCTCGTGCCGCGGACGGTTGAGCACCGACACCACCACCTCGTCGACCGGCTTTCCGAGCGCCTTGGCTAACAGCCGGATGTTCTCACCGATGGGAAGACGGATGTCGACCACGCCGACCCCTGCGGGTCCTGTGACGAGCTTGTCCATGTAGAAGACCGCGGAGGCGTCGAGCATCGATCCGCGGTCGGACACCGCGATCACCGACAGGGCGTTGTTGCGTCCGGCGGCCGTCAGCGAGGTGCCGTCGATCGGGTCGACGGCGATGTCGCACTGGGGGCCGCGGCCGTTGCCGACGCGCTCGCCGTTGAACAGCATCGGAGCATCATCCTTCTCGCCCTCGCCGATCACGATCGTGCCGTCGAAGTTCACCGTGGTGAGGAAGGCGCGCATGGCGTCGACGGCGGCGCCGTCGGCGGCCTCCTTCATCCCTCGGCCGATGAAGGGCACGGCGCGGATGGCTGCGGCTTCCGTTGCTCTCACCAACTCCAGAGCGAGGTTGCGGTCGGGGTGCAAGGGGCTCATGTCGCCGGTGATGCTCACCATGGCCCCAGCCTAGCCAGCGCCCGAGAACAGCGACCGGCATCGGGCCGGGCGAAGAGCGAAGGAAAGCCCGTTCTTTCACCGTCGTCAAATCCCCACCTCTCGCCGTCCACGGTGCAGACGGGCACGCGGCGGATGCCTTCGCTAGAGTTTCGTTCGACCCGCGTTGCGCGGAGCCCGCACGACCACCCCTCCCAGGCCATTCGACAACCAGGAGTCCTCATGCCCGTTGCCACCCCGGATCAGTACGCCGACATGCTCGACCGCGCCAAGGCCGGAGGGTTCGCGTACCCGGCGATCAACGTGTCGAGCTCGCAGACGATCAACGCGGTGCTCCAGGGACTGACCGAGGCCGGTTCGGACGGAATCATCCAGGTCACCACCGGCGGTGCGGACTACTTCGCCGGTCACACCGTCAAGGCTCGCGCGGCCGGTGCCCTCGCCTTCGCCAGGTTCGCCACCGAGGTCGCCAAGAACTACCCGATCACCGTCGCCCTGCACACCGATCACTGCCCCAAGGAGGCGCTGCCGAACTTCGTGCTGCCGCTGATCGAGGCGTCGGAGGAGGAGGTCAGAGCGGGCCGGAACCCCCTCTTCCAGTCGCACATGTGGGACGGTTCGGCCGTGCCCCTCGATGAGAACATCGACATCGCGAAGGACCTGCTGCCCCGCCTGAAGAACATCAACGCGATCCTCGAGATCGAGGTCGGCGTGGTCGGCGGCGAGGAGGACGGTGTCGCGCACGAGGGGTCGAATGAAGCCCTCTACACCACCGTCGGCGATGTGACCAAGGCCGTCGAGGCGCTCGGGCTCGGCGAGAACGGCCGCTACATCTCTGCGCTCACCTTCGGCAACGTCCACGGCGTGTACAAGCCCGGCAACGTCAAGCTGCGCCCCGAGCTCCTCGGTGAGATCCAGGAGGGCATCGCCTCGCGCTTCGGCACCGGTCCGAAGCCCCTGGACCTGGTGTTCCA
The DNA here is from genome assembly GCF_013410955.1 of Microbacterium sp. AK009. Taxonomy (GTDB): domain Bacteria; phylum Actinomycetota; class Actinomycetes; order Actinomycetales; family Microbacteriaceae; genus Microbacterium. Next base: position 382,882 of record NZ_JACCCG010000004.1, read on the forward strand.
TGGCGGCAGCGGATCCAGCGACGAGGAGATCGCCCTGGCCGTGGCCAACGGCGTGGTGAAGATGAACATCGACACCGACACCCAGTACGCCTTCACCCGCTCGGTCGCGGGCTACATGCTCTCCCACTACGACGGCGTCCTCAAGGTCGACGGCGAAGTGGGCAACAAGAAGCAGTACGACCCCCGCGCCTGGGGCAAGATCGCCGAGTCGGCGATGGCCGCGCGCGTCGTCGAGGCGACTCACCAGCTGGGCTCGGCCGGCCGGTCGCTCGGCGCCTGAGCGCGCCCCGCGCCGACTCCTCAGACGCCGCGGTAGACCTCCAGGACGGTGGGCGCCCCCTCGGGGCGCTCCCGCACCTCCAGGGGGTCTCCCGCGGTGACGGATCCGGTCCTGCGAACCCGCAGGTAGGCGCCCAAGCGTCCCTCCTCGGAGAAGCGCTTGACCCACCCCCGTGCGTGGCTGCCACCGACCCAGCGGGCGAAGGTGGCGCACGGCGTGCGGGGCATCGTCACCTCGAGTTCCAGGCGATCCCCGACGCGCCAGACCTCGCCGACGCGGGCAGCGCCGAGATCGATGCCGTCCACTCGGAGGTTCTCACCGAACCATCCCGGCGGAAGCTCGCGGCTGAGCTGGCCCGCCCAGAAGTCGGCATCCTCCTGCGCGTACGCGTAGACCGCCTTGTCCAACCCGCCGTGGTGCTTGCGGTTGGCCTGGACATCGCCGCGGACGCCGTAGCGGCCGACGGCCGCCGTCCCCTCGATCGGGCGCTTGTCGATGGCGGTGACGCCGTTGCTCCCGGCATCGGGACGAAGCTGATGGACCGCACAGACGGCGAGCAGGCGAGGCATCCGATCAGCCTAGGGCGATGAGCCGGGATCAGCGCAGCGGCGTCCAGCCGAAGGGCACGGGACCATCCATCTCCGCCCGCTGCAGATCGGCCTGGGCCGACCATCCCTGGGCTGCACCATCGGCGTCGAAACCACCGCGAGCGATGCGGAACCCGACGTCGTCGTGCGACGACCTGGGTGGTCCGCCACGGCGGGTGGACGCTCGCACGCTCCACGCGTCGTCCGCGAATCCGCCACCCCGGAAGACGCGGTAGTCGGCGTAACGGGCCGGGTCGAGATAGTCCCAGCACCACTCCCACACGTTTCCCAGCGTGTCGAACAGGCCGAAGAGATTCGGATGCTTGCCGCCGACGTCCTGGGGACCCCTGACGCCGTCGGCACTCGTCCAGGCGACATCGGCGAGCGGTCCGTAGTGGGGGCCGCTCGAACCCGCTCGGCAGGCGAACTCCCACTCCGCCTCGGTGGGAAGACGGTACCCGTCGGCGTCGACATGCCACGTGACCTGCTCGCCGTCGTAGGTGTAGGCCGGGTCGAGGCCCTCCCACTCCGACGCGGCGTTGCAGAAGCGGACGGCGCGGAGCCAGCTCACCTCCGAGGCAGGCCGGCGCGAGTGACGCCCCCCGTCGAGCATCTGCGCGACCTGCTCCTCGGTGACGGGGTACACGCCGATCTCGAACGGCGACAGCTCGACCGTGCGGCGTGTCTTCCGCCGCGCGTCGTGCAGGACCACGGTGCCACCGGGGATCGCAGCGAGCGCGAACTCCGTCACTGCGACAGCAGAGCCCCCATGAGCGCGGGATCGCTCAAGAGCGGCACCATCAGAAGGACGCCCGAGAGGAGGTTGAACACCACGCCTCCCACGATCGGCACCCAGAACGTGAGCTTCCCGCGCTGGAGCATGATCCACGACACGGCGGCGGTGAGGAGAAGACCGACTCCGAGCAACAGGGAAGCCGCGACACCCCACGCCCGGCCGTCGAGGCTCGGATCGGGCGCCTCTGCCACGCCCATGAACTCGAAGAGCGTCTGAACGTAGCCGTTGTAGTCCACCAGCGCCGGGATGGCCGTTGCGACGGAGAAGACCGCGTAGACGAGCAGGGCGATCGTCAGGACCCGGTCGAAGAACCGGCGTCGCGAGGCGATGAGTTCGGGTGCGCCATCTTTCGTCGGCGTCGGCGTCGTTGTCGGCGCGCTGGCTGCGGCCTCGGACGGTGCTACGCCGGTCTCCAACGCGACGGTGACGTCCGGCTGCTGGATCCGCGCTCGCTGTTCCTCAGGGGTGGCGTACTCGCCGTACTGCGGTCGCGGCCGAGGATCGGACTCGTCGGTCACGCGCGACCCCGGCCGCCCAGCGCGCGCTCGTCACGACGACCCGCAGGGTCGGTTCGCAGCTCCTTGGGGAGGGAGAACATCAGATCCTCCTCGGCCGTGCGCACCTCCTCGACATCGCGGTACCCGGCCCCGGAGAGCTCGGCGAGCACCTCCTGGACGAGCACCTCGGGCACCGAGGCACCGCTGGTCACGCCCACCGTCTGCACGCCGTCCAGCCACTCCTGCTTGACCTCGTCGACGTAGTCGACCCGGTAGGCCGCTTTCGCGCCGTACTCGAGGGCGACCTCGACGAGGCGGACGCTGTTGGAAGAATTCGCCGAGCCCACCACGATCACGAGATCGGCGTCCTTCGCGACCTTCTTGATGGCGACCTGCCGGTTCTGCGTGGCGTAGCAGATGTCGTCGGAGGGCGGGTCCTGCAGCTGCGGGAACCGCGTGCGAAGACGTCGGACGGTCTCCATCGTCTCGTCGACGGAGAGCGTCGTCTGCGAGAGCCACACGACCTTCGAGGGGTCGCGCACCTCGACGAGGTCGGCCTCATCGGGCGAATTCACCACCGTCACATGGTCGGGGGCCTCCCCCGCGGTGCCTTCGACCTCTTCGTGGCCCTCGTGGCCCACGAGCAGGATCTCGAAGTCGTCTCGGGCGAACCGCACCGCCTCGCGGTGCACCTTGGTCACCAGCGGACAGGTCGCATCGATGGCCTGCAGGCCGCGCTCGGCGGCGGCGGACACCACGGCCGGCGACACGCCGTGCGCACTGAAGACCACATGGGCACCCTCGGGGACTTCGTCGACCTCTTCGACGAAGATCGCGCCCTTCTGCTCCAGCTCCGTCACGACGTGGATGTTGTGCACGATCTGCTTGCGGACGTACACCGGCGCGCCGTAACGCTCGAGCGCCTTCTCGACCGCGATCACCGCTCGGTCGACGCCGGCGCAGTAGCCGCGCGGAGCCGCAAGGAGCACCTTCTTCGGTCCGGACACCGGGATATCCTGGAGCCGCCCGCGGCGCCCCGGTATGCGGGGAACGGGAAGGCTCACGGTCGGAGTGCTCATCCCCTCGATTCTACGGGGCAACCGGCCCTGACGACCCCGATCGACCGATGGAGTCCCCATGACGACCTTCCAGCCCGCCGCGGTCCCGGGCGAAGCGCCGCCCCCCGACTCGGTGCACCCCCGCGATTCCCGTTCGGAGGCCCCGACCTCGGTCTCCCGGCTGAACGACACCATCCGGGGGTTCATCGAACGCTGGGGCTCGGTGTGGGTCGAGGGCGAGGTCACCTCGTGGAACGTGCGCGGGGGGAACGTCTTCGGCCGCATGAAGGACCTGGCGACCGATTCGACGGTGTCCTTCCGCGTCTGGTCTTCCACGCTGCAGCGCCTCCCCCGCGACCTGAAGGTCGGCGACCACGTCATCGCCTGCGTCAAGGCGGACTACTTCGTCCGCACCGGCGATTTCACCTTCGCGGTCTCGGCGATGCGGCATGTGGGCTTGGGTGATCAGCTCGAGAAACTCGAGAGACTGCGCCAGAAGCTGCGCGCCGAAGGGTTGTTCGACCCGTCACGCAAGAAGTCGCTGCCATTCCTGCCGCGCACCATCGGCCTCATCACCGGCGAACGATCCGACGCGGAGAAGGACGTGCACCGCAACGCCGAATTGCGCTGGCCCCAGGTGCTCTTCCGCACGGCCTACGCCGCGGTGCAGGGCGATCGCTGCGTACCGGAGACGATCGGGGCGCTGAAGGCGCTGGATGCCGACCCCGAGGTGGATGTCATCATCATCGCGCGCGGCGGAGGGGACCCCCAGACGCTGCTGGGCTTCAGCGACGAGCGCCTGCTCCGGGCGGTCGCGGAGGCGCGCACCCCGGTGGTCAGCGCCATCGGGCACGAGAACGACCACCCGCTCCTCGACGACGTCGCCGATCTGCGCGCCTCCACGCCCACCGATGCCGCCAAGCGGGTGGTGCCGGATGTCGCGGAGCAGCGGGCGCTCATCGGGCAGCTGAGATCGCGGATCACCTCGCGCCTGACTCAGCGCGTGTCGCACGACATCTCCCAGCTGGAGCAGCTGCGCTCCCGCCCCGTGCTGAGGTTCCCGGAGCAGCTGGTGGACGCGAGGGCCCAGCAGGTGTGGCTTGCCACCGCGCGCGGCCGCGACGTCGTCGACCGGGCTGTGCACGCCGCGGAGCGCGCGACCGCCGAGCTGCGCGCCTCGCTGCGCGCGCTCTCCCCCGCCTCCACGCTCGCCCGCGGGTACGCCATCGCGCAGGGCGAGGACGGCCATGTCGTCCGCGACGCCTCCGACGCGCCGGCCGGGACGAAGCTCGTCATCACCGTGGAGCGGGGGATCATCGCGGCACGGTCGGAGGGTGTGTCCGATGTCACCGTCGCCGGCGACGGCGCGCGGGATGGGCGCGGCGGAGCCGAACTAGAATGACGGGTATGACCGGGGCGAGCGAGGGCGTGGCCGACATCCAGGCGATGACGTTCGAACAGGCTCGCGATGAGCTCGTCCGCGTGGTCGCCGAACTCGAGCAGGGCACTCCGACCCTCGAGCACTCCCTCGCCCTGTGGGAACGGGGCGAGGCCCTCGCCGCCCGCTGCGAGGAGTGGCTGCTGGGCGCCAAGCGCCGTCTGGACGCCGCCCGCTCGGCCGTCGCCGCCGGACAGGGGAGCTGATGGCCCGCGACCCGAAGATCGTCGCCGAACTGGGGCGTCCCGAGACCCCCGACGAGGCCGCGGACCGCAAGGCCGCCTCCTCGCGCACCTACCGCGCGAGCCAGAACACCCGCAACCTCATCGCCGCGCTCATCGCGACGCTCGCCGTGGTCCTCGTGATCATCCTCGCCGTGCCCCGCGGCACTCCCCCCGAGCGCGAACCCATCGATGTCGCCGGCGTCGCCGCGCGCATCTCTGCCAACGAGAACCGGGCCCTGGTCGTCCCCGACGTCCCCGCCGAGTGGCAGGTCAACGCCGCAACCGTCGAGGGCGACTCCGTCCGGGCCTGGACGATCGTCTACGTCCCGGCGGAGGACCGGGGCTTCGTCCGGGTGGCACAGGGGTTCGGGGCAGACGAGGGCTGGCCTTCGCGCACCCTCCGCGGTGCCGAGGTCGCCGACACCGTCACCATCGGCGGGGTCGAGTGGGACCGCTACGAGATCCGCAACCCGTCCGCCGCGGGCAATGTCGCCGCCGCCCTGGGCACCACGTCGGGTGAGGACACCATCCTCATCTACGGCACCACCGATCAGGCAGCGCTGGAAGAGGCCGCGACCGCCGTCGCCGCCGATCTGCCGCTGCCCACCGAGGAGGAGGGTCCGTGAGCGAGACCAGTCCGCAGCAGGCGTGGGATGAGATGAAGCGCGGCAACGCACGATTCGTCGGAGGCGAGCCGCGCCATCCTCGACAGGACGCCGAGCGCCGCCACGAGGTCGCCGCCGGTCAGCGCCCCCGCGCCGCGCTGTTCGGGTGCGCGGACTCGCGTCTGGCCGCCGAGATCATCTTCGACAAGGGACTGGGCGATCTCTTCGTCGTCCGCAACGCGGGGCAGGTGGTCTCGGACTCGGTCATCGGCAGCCTCGAGTACGCCGTCGCCGTGCTCGGCGTGCCCCTGATCATCGTCCTCGCCCACGACGAGTGCGGGGCGGTTAGGGCCGCCATCGACTCCGTCCGCCCCGACGCGCCCGCGCTGCCGCCGCACATCTGGCGGCTGATCGCTCCGATCGTCCCGGCCGTGCAGCGGGTCGTGCGGGCCGCCCCCTCCTCGACCGTCATCGACGGTGAGGCGGTGGGGCGCGAGCACCTGCGCGACACCGTCGGCGACATCTTGCAGACCTCGGAGCTGATCAGCGCCGCCGTCGCGGAGGGCCGCCTCGCTGTCATCGGGGCCAACTACCGCTTGTCCGAAGGCGTGGCCGTTCCCGAAGTCATCGTGGGCGCCGTCTCGGACGACCTCACCACCTCGGCCGCCTGACCGGACGCCGTACCCAGACCGACCCTTCGCCGCGCCCTGCGGCAACCGTCACACCTCGGAGGACAACGACGTGACCGACATCGAATACCGCATCGAACACGACACCATGGGCGAGGTGCGGGTGCCCAAGGACGCGCTGTACGCCGCGCAGACCCAGCGCGCCGTGGAGAACTTCCCGATCTCGGGCGATCCGCTCGATCCGTCGCAGGTCGTCGCGCTGGCGCGCATCAAGAAGGCCGCGGCGCTGGCGAACAAGGAGCTCGGCACACTGGACGGCGAGATCGCCGACGCCATCGCGCGCGCGGCCGACCGCATCATCGCCGGAGAGCATGCCGACCAGTTCCCGATCGACGTCTATCAGACCGGCAGCGGCACCTCGTCGAACATGAACATGAACGAGGTGCTCGCCACCCTCGCCACGCGCGATCTCGGCCGGACGGTTCACCCCAACGACCACGTCAACGCTTCGCAGTCCTCGAACGACGTCTTCCCCACCTCGGTCCACATCGCAGTGACCCAGGAGCTCATCGATGACCTGATCCCGGCGCTGGACCACCTGGCCGTCGCCCTTGAAGACAAGGCCGTCACATGGGCCGAGGTGGTGAAGTCCGGCCGGACCCACTTGATGGATGCCACGCCGGTCACCCTCGGGCAGGAGTTCGGCGGCTACGCCCGGCAGATGCGCCTGGGAATCGAACGCGTGCAGTCCGTCCTCCCCCGCGTCGCCGAAGTCCCCCTGGGCGGCACGGCGACCGGTACCGGGATCAACACCCCCGTGGGCTTCCCCCAGCGCGTCCTCGAACTCATCGTCGCCGAGACCGACCTGCCCATCACCGAGGCGAAGGATCACTTCGAAGCGCAGGGTGCGCGCGACGGCCTCGTGGAGGCATCCGGAGCCCTGCGCACCATTGCGGTGTCGCTGACGAAGATCAACAACGACATCCGCTGGATGGGCTCGGGGCCGAACACCGGCCTCGCGGAGCTGCACATCCCCGACCTGCAGCCCGGATCGTCGATCATGCCGGGCAAGGTCAACCCGGTCGTCCCCGAGGCGAACCTCATGGTGTGCGCACGGGTCATCGGCAACGACGCCACCGTCGCCTGGGCGGGTGCCTCCGGAACGTTCGAGCTGAACGTCGCGATCCCCGTCATGGGCACCGCCGTGCTGGAGTCCATCCGGCTGCTCGCCAACGCCGTGCGGCTTCTCGCCGACAAGACCGTTCGCGGGCTGGAGGCCAACGTCGAGCGGGCCGCGGCCTACGCCGGCATGTCGCCGTCGATCGTCACCCCGCTGAACAAGCTCATCGGATACGAGGCGGCGGCGAAGATCGCCAAGCACGCCGTCGCTCAGGGGATCACCGTGCGCGACGCGGTCATCGACCTCGGCTACGTCGAGCGCGGTGAGCTCACCGAGGCGCAGCTGGACGAGCGGCTGGACCTGCTGTCCATGACGCGACCGGGGTGAGCCTGGCGCACCGCGCCTGAACTCCGGATCCGCCCCCGCGGTCCCCGGGGGGCGATAATCAACAGCGTGGTCCGTATCCCCCGCCCGCTGTCGGCGAGAACGCGCATCCTCGCGGCCGTCCTCGCCGTCGCGTGCGTCGGGTTGACCCTGGTAGGCAGCGTGACCTTCCTCGTTCAGCGGGAGATGGTGCTGAGCGAGATCGATGACCGGCTGGAAGGGCAGGCCGGGAGTCTGCTCTCCGTCGCGGAGTCCGAAGACGACGTCGCCCAGATCGACGACTTCGCCACGGTGGAGGAGTTCCTGCGCGCGGCGATGGACCGCACGGTGCCCTCCCGCAACGAGGCCGCTCTCGCGATCCTCGACGGTACGACCCTCATCGGTCCGGGCGTGGACTCGGGCATCGACATCTCCGCAGACGACGCCTTCATCGCGCGCGTCCTCAGCGGCGTGGAGCGCGGTGTCGCCGTCGCCCCGACGACGGCGGTCACACCCGCGGGGACCCTGCGCTACATCGCCGTTCCGGTGTCGCTGCCGGCCGACCCTTCGAGGGGCGTCGTGGTGCGGTCGGTCGAGCTCGGGGCGGCGCTTCGTCCGGTGGCCTCGGCGCTCGTCACTTACGGCATCACCGCGGTCGCCGTGCTCGCGGCGATCGGGGTGGTCGGGTGGTTCGTCACCGGCCGGCTGCTCTCCCCCATTCGCCGGCTCCGCGAGACCGCCGACGCCATCACCCTCACCGACCTGTCCCCTCGCCTTCCGGCCGAGGGCACCGACGACATCTCCGACCTCAACCGCACCGTCAACTCCATGCTCGACCGCCTCGAGGGTTCTGTCGACGTGCAGCGCCAGCTCCTGGACGACGTCCGACACGAGCTGAAGACGCCGATCACGATCGTTCGCGGACACCTGGAGATGATGAACCCGAGGGATGTCTCGGACGTCACCTCGGCGCGGGAGATCAGCATCGCCGAGCTCGACAGGATGACCCGACTTGTCGAGGACATCGACCTCCTGGCTGCGGTCGAGGGCGACTCCTTCGCGATGGGCGAGGTCGACCTGGCCCTCCTCACCGCCCGGATCGGCGAACTCGTGGCGGTGATCCCGGGGCACCGGTGGCGGATCGACGAGGTCGCCGAGGGCACGATCCCGGGCGACGCCGACCGGCTGCTCCAGGCGTGGCTCCAACTCGCCGACAACGCCGCGAAGTACACCCCCGCCGGTTCGCCGATCGAGCTGGGGAGCACCTGGGATGCCGCGGGCACGCGGCTGTACGTGCGAGATCACGGCAGCGGCATCCCTCCGGCCTTCCGGCACCGGATCTTCCGCCGCTTCGATCGCGCCGACGGTGCCAGACTGGCCGGGGGTTCGGGTCTGGGGCTCGCCATCGTCGACGCGATCGCGAAAGGCCACGACGGCTACTGCGCGGTCACCGATACCCCCGGCGGCGGGGCCACCTTCACCATTCACGTCCCCCCGGCGACGGCGGAGCTTCCCGCTCCGGTGCGCGCGGGCGACGTGCTGCAGCGGGAGTCCAGCACATGACGACGATCCTCATCGCCGAAGACGAACCGCGCATCGCCGCCTTCGTCAGCCGGGGCCTGGAGAATGCCGGCTTCACGACCCTCCTCGTCGCCGATGGCGGCGAGGCGCTCACCGTCGCGCTCCGCGACGGTGTGGATCTCGTCCTGCTGGATGTCGGGCTTCCGACGATGGACGGTTTCGAGGTGCTGCGCGAGCTGCGCGCGCGAGGATCGTCCGTCCCCGTGATCATGCTGACGGCCCGCACGAGCACCCGCGACACCGTCGAGGGACTCGACGCCGGGGCGAACGACTACGTCCGAAAGCCCTTCACTTTCGAGGAGCTGCTGGCGAGGGTGCGTTCGCGCCTGCGCGAGAACCCCATGCCTGCGGGGATGACGCTGCGTCACGGCGATGTGATGCTCGATCTGCTCGGCCGTCGCGCCACGGTGGCCGGCGACGAGGTCGAACTCTCGGCGCGCGAGTTCGCGCTGGCCGAGCAGTTCCTGCGCAGCCCCGGCCGGGTCCTCAGTCGCGAGCAGCTGCTCAGCCGCGTGTGGTCGCTGGACTTCGACCCGGGGTCGAACGTCGTCGACGTCTACGTCCGTTACCTTCGTGCCAAGCTCGGCGCCCATCACATCGTCACCGTCCGGGGTGCGGGCTACCGCTGGGAGTGACACGTGAGAGCCCCCGGCGTTGGGGGAACACCGGGGGCTAGATCCGGGTTGGGGGCCCGGTCACCGGCCGCGTGCGATTTGGGGGATTCGCGGCCGTGTCCCCCATGGTGGCAGACCGGCCGCGCTCACCGGCACTGCGGCAGATGAGACTCTTCTCACGTTGGGAGACGGCGACCGCTCACGCCAGCTCGCCCGCCTCCAGGAGATCCGTCACCAGCGCGGCGATGGCGGACCGCTCCGAACGGGTGAGGGTGACGTGACCGAACAGGTCATGGCCCTTCAGCGTCTCGATCACCGAGGCGATGCCGTCGTGGCGCCCCACCCGGAGGTTGTCCCGCTGACCGACGTCGTGGGTGAGGACCACGCGCGAATGCTGGCCGATGCGACTGAGCACCGTCAGCAGCACGTTGCGCTCCAGCGACTGCGCCTCGTCGACGATCACGAAGGCATCGTGGAGGGAGCGACCGCGGATGTGGGTGAGCGGGAGCACCTCGAGGATGCCGCGCTGGATCACCTCCTCGATCACATTCGACGACACGACGGAACCGAGGGTGTCGAACACCGCCTGACCCCAGGGGTTCATCTTCTCCGCCTGGTCGCCGGGGAGGTAGCCCAGCTCCTGGCCCCCGACGGCGAACAAGGGCCGGAAGACGATGATCCGCTTCTGCTGCTGACGCTCCAGGACCGCCTCGAGTCCCGCGCACAGGGCGAGCGCGGACTTCCCCGTTCCCGCTCGCCCTCCGAGCGACACGATGCCCACGTCGGGGTCGAGAAGCAGGTCGATCGCGATCCGCTGCTCGGCCGATCGCCCATGCAGGCCGAAGGCGTCGCGGTCGCCCCGCACGAGCCGGAAGGCCCCGTCGCCGGTCACCCGGCCGAGGGCGGAGCCGCGCTCGGAGTGGATGATGAGCCCGGTGTTGACGGGCAGCCCGTGCACGGCGTCGGCGGTGGCGACCTCGCTCTCGTAGAGGTCGCTGACTTCGTCGCCGGACAGGTCGATGGCGGCGATGCCGGTCCAGCCGGAGTCCACGGCCTGCTCGGCGAGATACTCCTCCGCCACGATGCCGAGCGAGGCGGCCTTCACGCGCATCGGGAGGTCTTTGGACACGACGGTGACATCCTGACCGTCCTGGGCCAGATGCATGGCGACGGCGAGGATGCGGGTGTCGTTGTCGCCCAGGCGCATTCCCGAGGGCAGGACCGTCGGATCGGTGTTGTTCAGCTCCACCCGGAGCGTTCCTCCCGCTCCCACCGGAACGGGGAAGTCCAGACGCCCGTGCTCGATGCGCAGCTCGTCGAGATGGCGCAGCGCCTGCCGGGCGAAGTAACCGATCTCGGGATCGTGACGCTTCTTCTCCAGCTCCGTGATCACCACCACCGGGATGACGATGCTGTGCTCGGCGAACCGGAAGAACGCGCGCGGATCACTCAGCAGCACCGACGTGTCCAGGACGTACGTGCGCAGATCCTGCGACAGCGTGTCCTCGTCGATGTACTGCTCGCGGCGCTGGTCGTGCGGTGCTCGTGTGGTCACAACCCACTCCTGCCCCGGGCGTGTCACCCGGCAGTCTCGAGTCGACCGTGGGTCACGAGTCGCGATCCGAAAGGCCGACCCGACCGGGCACCTTGCCCGGTGAGATGAAGGTACGACGGTTCCGGGGCCTGCGGGTCGCAGACACGCTGTCGGTGGGTTACGGGCAGATGAAGTTCTGCGAACGCGCCGGCGGTGAGGAGGCGACCGCTCCGCTCACCGACCGAAGCGCCGATCGCGGCGGGCGAAGTCGCGCACGGCTCGGAGGAGATCGACTTCGCGGAGGTCGGGACCCAGGGCCTCGACGAAGTAGAACTCGCTGTGCGCGCTCTGCCACAGCAGGAAGTCGCTCAGGCGCTGCTCACCCGAGGTGCGGATCACCAGGTCGGGATCGGGCTGCCCGCCGGTGTAGAGGTGTTCGCCGATCTGCTCGGGGGTCAGGCTCGCCGCCAGCTCCTCCAGAGATCCGCCCTCGCGATCGTGCGTGGCGATGATGGAGCGCACGGCGTCGACGATCTCGCTGCGCCCGCCGTAGCCGACGGCGAGGTTCACGTGCAGACCCCCGTGGCCGCGGGTGCGCTCCTCGGCCAGCCCCAGGACGTCGGCGAGCTCGGCAGGGAGCAGATCAGCGCGACCGACGTGCTGCACCCGCCAGTCGCGCTCGTGGGAGAGCTCGTGGGCGAGTTCGGCGATGATCTCCAGCAGATCGGTCAGCTCGCGGGAGTCGCGCCGGCGGAGGTTGTCGGTGGAGAGCAGGTAGAGCGAGACGACTTTGACGCCGATATCGTCGCACCAGCGCAGGAACTCCCGCATCTTCGCCGCTCCGGCACGGTGGCCGTGGGCCGCGGAGTCGTACCCGAGCTGCCGCGCCCACCTCCGGTTCCCGTCGATCATCATCGCGATGTGATGAGGCACGACATCGGGTGTGAGGCTGCGACGCAGCCGGGAGATGTACAGCCGGTAGAGCGGCCCCCGCCCCTCGTCCGTCGCACTCACACATCTACGCTACTCCCGAGATCGCGCCGTTCGTGCCCGCCCTGCGCTCTCGTGCGTCCGACGGCATGCGCAGCGCCGTACCCTTGGGAGGATGACCCCCAGCCCGGACACCGACCTCTCGCCCGACGGACCGGACATGCCGCAGCTGCCCCTGCTGGACGCCGCAGCGGTCGACGCCCACACCCAGGTGAAGCCGACCTGGCGCGGTTGGATCCACGCGGGAACCTTCCCGGTGGCGATCGCCGCCGGCATCCTTCTCATCGTCCTCGCCGACGGCGCGGCGGCCAAGTGGTCCTCCGCCGTCTTCATGGCCACCTCACTGCTGCTCTTCGGCAACTCCGCGCTCTACCACCGCTTCGACTGGTCACCGCGCACGAAGGTCGTACTCAAACGCATCGATCACGCGAACATCCTGCTGCTCATCGCCGGCACCTACACCCCCATCGCGGTCCTGGCGCTGCCGACCGGGAAGGCGGTCCTCCTGCTCTCCCTCGTCTGGGGCGGAGCGATCCTGGGGATCCTGTTCCGGGTGTTCTGGATCCACGCTCCGCGCTGGCTGTACGTCGCCCTCTACCTGGTGCTCGGCTGGGCGGCGGTGATGTACTTCGTCGATCTCCTCGCCGCCAACGCCGCCATGATGGTGCTCGTCGTCGTGGGCGGTCTGCTCTACACCGCCGGTGCCGTCGTCTACGCCCTCAAACGCCCCAACCCCTGGCCCGGGCACTTCGGGTTCCACGAGATCTTCCACGTCTGCACGGTGCTGGCCTTCCTCTGCCACTGGACGGCGTGCCTGCTCATCGCGCTGGCGCCGGCCTACCACGCCTGAGGCGCTCAGGCCCGGCCGTCGTCGTCGCGCATCTGCTCCTCGGCATCGAGCTGCTCGTTGATCTCACCGCGGATCCGCGCTCGGCGGATGCGACGCATCATGTCCCAGACCAGGAACACGACCGCGAGCGCGATGAACGCGATCACCGCGAAACCCACCGGGCCGGGAGTGACGAGGTCGGGATCGACCGTCGGAACCGGCGAGGGGGTGGCGGCCGCGACGAGCGTCACGAGAGCGTGCTGCATGATGTCCTCTCGGGGCGTGGGAGCGCTTAGCCTGGGATCACCAGCCTAGACGCCCCGAAGAAGGACATGACGACTCACCAGATCCTCGACGAACGCTACGGCCGCACCCGTTCCCGCGCGCCGCGCTGGCTGATCGCCGCGGGCATCGGCGTAGCTGCCGCGGTGGTCATCGGCGCCGGATGGATGACGGTGGCAGGCGCTCTGGACGACGTCGACGTCCGCACCACCGGATTCCAGCTCGTGGACGACACCTCCGTCCGCATCGACTTCCAGGTCACGGCGCCCGCCGGGCGCGGGGTCGCATGTGCGCTGGAGGCGCAGGACGCCGATCACGGCGTCGTTGGCTGGAAAGTCATCACCCTCAGCGAGACCGACGGCACCCCGCGGGCGTTCCAGGAGACCATTCCCACCGTCGCCGAGGCGACGACCGGTTTGGTCAACTCCTGCTGGGTGACGTAATCTGTCGGGACGACTCGAAGGGACGCCCTGGCCAGCGCCGGGGCGTCTTTGCATACCAGCCGACGACCGAAGGAGACGAACGTGACTGGCGAAGCCCCGGTGACCTTCCTGACCCAGGACGCCTACGACCGTCTCGCCGCCGAGCTCGAGCACCTCTCGACCACCGGCCGCGAAGAGATCGCCAAGCGCATCGAAGCCGCGCGTGAGGAGGGCGACCTCAAGGAGAACGGCGGCTACCACGCGGCCAAGGACGAGCAGGGCAAGCAGGAGGCCCGCATCCGGACGCTGAAGCAGCTGCTCAAGGACGCCAAGGTCGGCGAGGCCCCCCAGAGTACGGGCGTGGTCGAATCGGGAACCGTCGTGACGGCGATCGTCGCCGGCGGCGAGGAGGTGTTCCTCCTCGGCAACCGTGAGATCGCCGCGGGTTCCGAGCTCGACGTCTACAGCGAAGCCTCCCCGCTCGGCGCGGCCATCCTGGGCCTGGCGGAAGGCGAGAAGACCACATACACCGCACCCAACGGTCGCGAGATCGCGGTGGATATCGTCAAGGTCGAGACGTACTCGGGGCAGTGAGCCCCTCGCCGCGGCTCAGTCGACGGCGATCGTCGGGACGAAGCCGGCGTCGGTGAGCATCTGCATCACATGCGCGCGGTGATCCTCTCCCCGCGTCTCCACGCTCAGCTGCAGGATCACCTCGCTGATCTGCAGCCCCTGGCCGTGCCGCGTGTGCAGCACCTCGATGACGTTCGCCCCCGCCTGGGCGAGCACCTCGGACACCCGGGCGAGCTGGCCCGGGCGGTCGGGAAGCGGAATGCGCAGGGTCATGTACCGGCCCGACGCGGCCAGGCCGTGGGCGACCACCCGCTGCAGCAGCAGCGGGTCGATGTTGCCGCCGGAGAGGATCGCGATCGTCGGCCCGCCGGATCGGATCTTGCCCGCCAGGATCGCGGCGACACCGGCCGCACCCCCCGGCTCGACGACCTGCTTCGCCCGCTCGAGAAGGACGAGGATGGCACGGGCGATGTCGTCGTCGGTCACGGTGACGATCTCGTCCACGAGATCACGGATCATCGCGAATGGGACATCGCCGGGGCGCGCCACGGCGATGCCGTCGGCGATCGTCGGTCGAGAGGGCGCGCTGACCGGATGCCCCGCGGCCAACGACGGCGGGTAGCCGGCCGCGTTCTCGGCCTGAACCCCGATGATGCGGATGCGACGACCCTCCGCCGCTGCACGAGCCTTCATGGCGGCGGCGACGCCGGCGACGAGTCCCCCGCCGCCGACGCACACCACCACGGTCTCGACGTCGGGGAGATCGTGGTGCAGTTCCAGTCCCAGAGTCCCCTGACCGAGGATGATGTCGCGATGGTCGAACGGGTGGATGAGGACCGCGCCGGTCCGCTCCGCGAATTCCGCGGCCAGGCGCAGCGGCGTCTCCACCGTCTCCCCCTCGAGGATGACGTCGGCACCGTACCCGCGGGTGGCCAGGAGCTTGGGCACGGGAACGCCCAGCGGCATGAAGATGGTGGCGGGGATCCCGAGCTTCTGCGCGGCCAGCGCCACACCTTGCGCATGGTTGCCCGCCGACGCCGCCACGACGCCCCGGGCCCGCTCCTGCGCGGTCAGCCGGGAGAGGCGGTAGGTCGCGCCGCGGATCTTGAACGACCCCGTGCGCTGCAGGTTCTCCAGCTTCAGGTACGTCGGGACGCCCAGGAGGTCGGTGAGGTGCTGAGACTCCTCGAGCGGGGTGTGCGCGGCCACACCGCGCAACGCCGCCGCCGCGTCCTCGAATTCAGCGAGCGTCGGGATGCCGGCGGCGATCGTCGGGATGCTCACGCGGGGGTTCTCCTTCGACGGGGGACGGTACTCCAGATCAGGTCTTCCGGCGGCGGCCCCCCACCCGTCTCCCACCCGCGGGAGCCGAGGTAGAGCACGACCACATTGACGAAAGCGGCCAGGGGAACGGCGAAGAGCGCGCCCGGGATGCCGGCGATCATCGCCCCGCCGGCGACGACGAGGACGACGCCGAGGGGATGGACCTTCACGGCTGCCCCCATGAGCAGGGGCTGCAGCACGTGTCCCTCGAGCTGCTGCACGCCGAGGACGACGATCAGCATCCACAGGGCGATGAGCGGACCGTTGTAGACGAGGGCCACGAACACCGCCACCGCTCCGGTCACGACCGCGCCGACGATGGGCACGAAGGCTCCGAGGAAGACCAGGACCGCGATCGGCACGGCCAGGGGCACCCCCAGCAGCAGAGCGCCCAGGCCGACGCCGACGGCATCGATGGTCGCCACCAGCAGCTGCGTGCGGGCGTAGTTCACCAGCGTCACCCACCCCGCCCGGGCGGCTCCGTCCACCGGAACGCGTGCAGCTTTGGGAAGGAGGCGGATGCTCCAGCGCCAGATCCCTCCCCCGTCGGCGAGAAGGGTGAGCAGGATGAACAGGGCCAGGATCGCGCCGACCACGACATGGCCGAGAGTCGTCCCGATCGCAAGTGCTCCCGACCACAGCAGCGAGGCCTGTTCCTGGATGAGGGTGCCCGCCTGGTTCAACAGGTCGTCGATCTGCTGGGCGGACAGGTGGAGCGGACCGTCGATGAGGTACTGCCGGAAGGCGGCGATGGCTTCGACCGTCCGGTCCTGGACCTGCCCGAACTGCCGCGTGATCTGCCAGACCACGACCCACAGGAGTCCCGACACGACGGCGAGCGTCGTGACCACCGCGATCACGATCGCGAGCCATCTCGGCACGCGGTGGCGCAGCATCCAGCTGAAGAAGGGCCACAGCAGGGCGGTGACGAGGATCGCGATGAGCAGCGGCACCACCAGCAGCTTCAGCTGGATGACGAGCCAGATGACGACGCCCGCGGCCGCGGCGATGACGAGGAAGCGCCAGGAATACGCCGCGGCCAGTCGGAGGCCGCGCGGCAGGGACCCCGTCAGCTCGGTCGACACCACGCGCGTCCGGTCGCGCAGGGCGCTCCACAGCGACTCGCGCTCGTCCGATCCGGCCATTCGGCAAGTCTAGAACCGCCGCGCGCATCGCATGTCGGGGGCCGGGTCTAGTGTTGCGGTCGTGACGCCTCGAGACCAGCTCAGCGCCGCGGAAGCACGGCGTGTCGCGGTGGCCGCGCAGGGTCTTGATCGCGCGCGGCCCGCCCGCGTCGGCGTCCGACAGCTGAACGACGCGCTGCGCAGGATGTCGGTGCTGCAGATCGACTCCGTCAACGTCTTCGCGCGTTCGCACTATCTCCCCCTGTTCTCCCGGCTCGGTCCATACGACACGGGCGATCTCGATCGCCTGCTCTTCGCCCGCCGGCCGCGCTACGTCGAGTACTGGGCGCACGTCGCCGCCTTCGTCGCCGCCGCCGACCGCCCGCTCTTCGCGTTCCGGATGGCCGAGCTTCGGCGCAAGTACGAGTCAGACCCCGACGGGTGGGTCTCGCGGCATCGAGACGTCGTGGACTGGGTCCGCGCCGAGCTCGCCGCACGCGGTCCGCTGCGACCCGCGGAGATCGAGCGGGACGTGCGCCGCTCCCCGCGCGGCGGCTGGTGGGAGTGGGACGTCGTGAAGGAGGCACTGGAGTTCCTCTGGCTCTTCGGCGAGGTCGCGATCGCCGGGCGACGCGGCTTCGAACGACGCTACGGCCTCGCCGTCGACGTCCTGGGCGCCGAGTTGGCCGGTCGGGAGGTCCCGAGGCCCGAAGCCATCCGAGAGCTGGTGCGTCGCGCAGCGCGGGCGTACGGAGTGGCGACCGCTGCCGACCTCGCCGACTACTGGCGGATCAGAGACCGTCGCGCGATCCTCGCCGCGGTGTCCGATCTCGTCGAGCAGGGGGAGCTCATCCCCGTCGCCGTCTCCGGATGGACGACGGCGGGCCGCCCGACACCGGCATGGCTGCACCGCGACGCAAGGGTCCCGCGACGGGTGGAGGCGGCAGCGCTTCTCACCCCGTTCGACCCGATGGTCTGGTTCCGCGACCGCGCGGAGCGGTTGTTCGATTTCGACTACCGCATCGAGATCTACACTCCGGCGGCCCGGCGACGGTTCGGCTACTATTCCCTGCCGGTGCTCGTCGACGATGCCATCGTCGCTCGGGTGGATCTGAAGGCCGACCGTTCGACGCAGACCCTGCAGGTGCAGTCCGCGTGGTGGGAGCGCGAGCCCACGCCCTCCGTCGTGGACCGCGTGGCGGAGCAGGTGCGTCAGGCGGCGAGCTGGCAGGGGCTGGAGCGCCTCTCGGTGTCGCGCTGGGGCGACGCCGTCGACCACCTGGCCGCTGCCCTCCCCCACGCCTCCCGGCACGCCGCCGGACCCGCAACCGGATGACGGAGCGTAGGAAGATGCCAGGACCGCGTCGCGCCCGGACGACCGCGATCATCACCGCGGCGGCGGCCGTGGTCATCGTGGGGCTCACGGGCGTCCTGATGTGGGTGGCATCCCGACAGGAGGGTCCAGAGGACGTCGCGCGGGCATGGTTGGTCGCTGTCGCCGACGGCGACGAGGATGCGGCGCTGGCGGCGATGAGCGCAGGAGTCGACGCCCTCGATGTCGGCATCTCGCCCGAGAGACTCTCGGAGCCGTCGGTGAATGCGGTGCGCACCGAGAGCGATGCGGCGGAGGCCGACGTCTCCTTCGTCCTGGCAGGCGAGACACATGAGGTCAGCCTCCCGCTCGCGCAGACGTCGGACGGGTGGCGGGTCGGCCCGGACGCGCTCGGCCGGCTGGAGGTCCGCACCGGCCTGGGAGACAGCGTCACCATCGGAGATGTCGTGGTCCCCGCCGGAGGGGTCCGGCTTCTCCCCGGGATCTACGATCTGAACGCCGCTCCCCGCGACTACCTCGCCGGCGCGACCTCGGTGACCGTCCTCCCGGGTGAGACCGCGACCGTCGCGATCGACCCGAGGTTCACCGACGCCGCTGTCGAGGCCATCCGGGATGCCGTCACCGATCACCTGAACGCGTGTACCCAGCCGGCGGCCACCGTGGCGGACTACTGCGGCCTGCGCGTGCCGTGGCCCGCCGACCTCGCGGTCCTGGAGCGCATCGTCTACCGCATCGAGAGGCTCCCCGAGGTGCGGCTGACCGACGACGGCGGTTTCGCCGCCACCGGAGGCGTCGTCGTCGCCACGGCCAGCGGCACCGGTCGTGACGGCTCCCCCGCGGCGGTGACCTACCGCGACGACGCGTGGGCCGTTCGAGGAACGATCACCGTCACCGGAGAACAGCTCCGACTCGACGTACTCTAACGCCGCGAGACCTCGACGCCGAGCCATCGCGCGAGCTCGTCGACCTCGGCGTCCACGGCCTCGGCGACCGCCGCCGGGAAGGGTTCGTCCTCGTGCACGGCGTTGATGCGCAGCGTCCCCGCGCGGCGATCGAGAGTGGCGTCCAGTTTCCCGACCAGCCGATCGCCGTGGAGGATCGGCAGCGCGAAGTACCCCCAGCGCCGCGTCGCGGCGGGTTTGTACATCTCCAGGACGTAGTCGAAAGAGAACAGCTCGCGCAAGCGGACGCGGTCGAAGACGAGCCGGTCGTGCGGCGAGAGGAGCGCAGAGCGCAGGTGCGGGATCTCGGCGTCCAGGAGAACGGGATCGACCTGCCAGCGGCCCTCGACGCCGTCGACGGTCACTTCCACCCCGGCGTCACCGACATCGACCGGCTCCCCCGGCGGGGCCACTTCCTTCCGTCTCGCGATCCCCAGTGCCGACAGTCGTCGCGCTGTCCGACCGCGTGCGGCCTCGCCGTCGGAGAGCGTCGAGACGGCGGGGTAGACCCGCTCGGCCAGGTCGAACCACCGGCCCTTCGCATCGCGATGGTCCACCGCCACCTCGCCACTCTCGACGAGGATCTCCAACATCTGCAGCACGTTCCGATCGTTCGTCCACCCCGTCGAACGCCAGGGCACCGCCGCCGTGTCGGCGATATCGGCGGGACGCAGCGGCCCCTCATCCCGAAGCCGCATCAAGATGTCTCGGCGGAACCGGTCGTTGGCGACCACCCAGTCACGGGCCGACGCCGACCTCGGACCCCGCCGCATCAGAGGGAGGAACAGGGGCAGGTCGCTCATGGGGCGGAAGAACCCGTTCCACTCGAAGATCTGCCGGTCCTCACGGAAGAGGCGGCGGAAGTCAGCGGGCTCGTAGGGCCAGCCGATGCGACTCCACAGGATGAGGTCGACGCTCGGAGCGATCGCCGTCGTCGGATCGATCGGCAGAACGGTCAGCGACTCGACGGTCTCGATGATGTCGCCGGGACGATCCGCCGTCAGCAGTTGGGCGCGCACCGCGATTCGCGCCGCCTCGGCGCGCGAGAGGGTGCGGACCGACGTCAAAACTGGACGCGCGGGGGCTCCGAGATCGCGGCGCCGTCGACGACTTCGAAGAACTCGCGCTCGTCGAATCCGAGATTGCGCGCGAAGAGGTTGTTGGGGAACACCTTGATCTTGGTGTTCAGCTCCCTGACCCCGCCGTTGTAGAAGCGGCGGGACGCCTGGATCTTGTCTTCGGTGTCGACGATCGACTGCTGGAGCTGCAGGAAGTTCTGGCTGGCCTGCAGCTGCGGGTACGCCTCGGCGACCGCGAAGAGCGACCGCAGCGCCTGCTGCATATGGCCTTCTGCGACACCCGCCTCCGCGGGACCTCCCGCAGACAGCGTCTCGGCACGCGCGCGGGTCACGTTCTCGAACACCGCTTTCTCGTGCGCGGCGTAGCCCTTCACCGCCTCGATGAGATTGGGAAGCAGATCAGCCCGGCGCTTCAGCTGAACGGTGATGTCGCTCCATGCCTCATCGACGCGCACGTTCAGCTGCACCAGCGAGTTGTACGTCGCCCACAGGTAGATCCCCGCGATGACGACCAGTGCGACGACGATCAGGACGGGGATGAGCCATTCCCACATACCGGGGTCTCCGTTCCAGGTCAGTGCTGACAATCCTAACGGTCCGCCGATGCGCTCCCCAGGCTGTGCGGCGACCTCACAGGCCTAGAGCCCGAGCACCCGATCCAGATACGGATTGCGGAAAAGGCCCTCGGGGTCGAACTCCCGGCGCACCGCGAGGAAGTCGTCGAACCGGGGATACCGGTCGCGAAGCAGGTCGGCACCGAGCGAGTGGAGCTTGCCCCAGTGCGGCCGCCCGTCGTGGGCCAGCATGATCTGCTCGACGGCGGCGAAGTACGCCGTCGGATCCTCGCGGAAGTAGCGGTGCGCGGCGATGTAGCCTGTCGGTCTGCCGTACGCGGTCGACAGCCAGCGATCGTCGCCCGCGGCGAAGCGGACTTCGAGGGGGAAGGAGATCCGCCACCCCTCGGCAGCGATGAGTGCGCGCACCTCTGCGAACGCCGATGCCACCTTCTCGGCGGGCAGGGCGTACTCCATCTCGCGAAAGCGCACCCCCCGCCGCTGGGTGAAGACGCGGTGCGAGCGGTCGAGATACTCCCGGTGGCCGGTGACGCGCGTGGCGAGGCGCGAGAAGGCGGGGATGACCGGGGGAAGCGCCCGTCCGACGGCGCACATGCCGCGATACACGCCGTTCGCGAGCACCGTCTCGTCGAGGAACTTCCCGACCCGCGGCAGCGGACGGCGAGGAGTCGTTTCCGGAACCCTTCGGTTGGTCTTGGTCAGTGCCACGTCGGTGTGGGGAAACCAGTAGAACTCGAAGTGGTCCGCCGCCCCCGCCCGATCCGGAAGCTCCGCGACGACCTCGTCGAGCGGCTCGGGGCGTTCGACCGCTTCGAGGTGGAAGGCGGGAACGCACTGCAGCGTCACATCGACGAGAACACCGAGCGCGCCGAGACCGAGCGAGGCTGCGGCGAGAAGGGGATCATCCGCTCCGATCCGCCGGGTCTCGCCGCTGCCGGTGATGATCGTGACGCCGACGACCTGGGTGGCCAACCCCCCGAAGGCGATGCCGGTGCCGTGGGTGCCGGTGGAGATCGCGCCGGCGATGGTCTGACGATCGATGTCGCCGAGATTCTGCATGGCCAGTCCGTGACGGGCGAGAAGGCGCGGAACCTGGTGCAGAGGCGTGCCTGCACCGAAGGTCACGCGCCGTGTCTCGCGGTCGATCGCGACGATGCCCGACAGCGCGGACAGGTCCAGCAGCACATCGGGTGCGACCGCGATGTCCGAGAAGCTGTGCCCGGAACCGACGGGCTTGATCCGAAGTCCCCGGCGGGCGGCAGCGCTGACCGCGCGCGCGACGGCGTCCGCCGTGGCCGGGAACTCGGCGCGCACCGGCTTCGCCTGGACCGTGCGCCCCCAGTTGCGCCAGACGGCGCCCGGTCGGGTCACAGGAAGGCCTTCCCCTCGCCGCGGTACGTCGGGATCTCGGCCACCATCCCGCCGTCCGAGACGAGGACGAACCGTTCCACCCGCTCGGCCAGTTCCCCGCTCTTGGCATGACGGAACCACACGCGGTCACCGAGCGCCAGATGCGCGGCGGCCGGGCCGCGAAGGGGAGTCTGCACCTCGCCTGCGCCCTCGCGGGCGATCAGACGCAGGCCGGCCGGCCAGACAGGACGCGGCAGCCGCGAGGAAGCGGCAGGACCCGAAGCGACCCACCCTCCGCCGAGGACCGTCGCAATGCCGGGCGCGGGAATCCGCACGATGTCCAGCGCGAACGCCGCCGCGGGAGCCGGGTCGAACGAGCGGTAGCCGTCGAAGAGGTGCCCGGCGAGCAGGCCGCTGCCGGCTGTCAGTTCCGTCACGGCGAGGTCGGCCGCGGTCGTCTCCAGCGACCCGGTACCTCCGCCGTTGACGAATTCCAGATGCGCGATCTCACGGACGCGACCGACGACCTCGGCGCGGCGCTCGCGCAGTTCGGCCGCAGACTGGCGCTGCATCCAGCGGATCACGCCGTCGCCGGCGCCGGTCGCATCCGGTTGACCGGCGATCTGGGCCTCGTACATCATCAACCCGACCAGTCGGAACCCCGGGCGCTGCGCGATGAGCCGTGCCAGGCTGAGCGCTTCCCGGGCCGAGTGCACCGGTGAGCGGTGCACTCCCACATGACCGAGCCCGGGGGCCCGCCACGACGCGTCCACGTCCAGGGCGACCCGCAGCTCGGTGCGCGCGGTCGGCGGAACGACCGCATCGATCAGGTCGAGCTGCGCGGGGTCGTCGACCATGAGGGTGATCCGGCCCGCAGCATCCTCGTCGGCGGCCAAGCGCGCGAGACTCCGCCTGTCAGCCGTCGGATAGCCCAGCACGATGTCATCGTGGTCTGCGCTCAGCCAGAGGGCTTCGGCGAGCGTGAAAGCCAGGATGCCGCGGTACCCGGGGAGCCGCAGGACCGCATCGAGCACCTCCCGCACGCGGATGGACTTGCTCGCCACCCGGATGGGAACGCCACCTGCCCGCACCACCATGTCGAGCGCATTGAACGCCAGCGCCCGCCGATCGATCGCCGCGACCGGTGCCGGCAGGTGAGCGGTGGCCGCCGATAACTCGGCCCAGTACCGCGCCGGCGTACGCCAGCGCTCGCGAAACGTCGTCGATGGGGCATCCTGCGCCAGGAGATCGATCGTCACGGGCTCATCCTCGCGCAGATGCGTACCCCCGGTGGGACTCGAACCCACACTGAAGCGATTTTAAGTCGCCTGCCTCTGCCATTGGGCTACGGGGGCGCCGCCGTGCGACACCCGCCACCTTAGCGTCAGCGTCCCGCGGCGACCTTCGACTTCTCGGGAGCATCCGCATCCGCACCGGCGTCGCGAGGCGTCTGCGGGGGCGTCACGGCGGCCTGAGCAGGTCGCGGACGCGCCGCGAACTCCTCGAACGCGGCACGCGGCGTCTGCACGGCTTCGAGGTTCGCCATGTCGCGACCGAGGACGACATTGCCCAGCCATCCGGCGATCACGCGCAGCTTTCGCTCCCACGTCGGCATGGCCAGGCCGTGGTAGCCACGGTGCGCCAGCCAGGCGAGGAAACCCTTGATCGCGATGTTCCCCGACTGGAAGGCCCCGTTGTACAGACCGAGACCGGCGACGGCACCGAGGTTCTTGTGGAGGTAGTCGACCGGGTTCTCACCGCGCAGCACCGCCGTGATGTTCTTCGCCAGGAGCTTGCCCTGGCGGACGGCGTGTTGGGCGTTCGGCACGCAGTAGCCGCCGACTCCACCGCCGGACAGGTCCGGAACGGCCGCGACGTCGCCCGCTGCCCAGGCCCCCTCGACGACCTCGTCATCGGTCCCCACGCGGAGGTCGGCGCGGGTGCGGATGCGGCCACGCTCCTCGACCGGGAGATCGCCGCCGCGCACGACCGTCGGGTTGGCCATGACGCCGGCTGTCCAGACGATGAGATCGGCGGGGATGACCTCTCCCGTGGACAGTTCGACATCGCCGTCGACAGCGCTCGTGACCTGGGTGTCGAGGTGGACGAAGGCACCGCGCTTCGCCAGGTCCTTCAGCACCCACTCGCTGGTCTTCAACGAGACCTCGGGCATGATGCGCCCCATCGCCTCGATGAGGTGGAAGTGCGTCTCGTCGAACGTGAGCTCGGGGTACTTCGCCACCAGGGATGAGGCGAACGACCGCAGTTCGGCGAACACCTCGATGCCGGCGAAGCCGCCGCCGACCACGACGACGGTCAGCAGCCGTTCGCGCTCGGGACCGGGCGGGAGCGCTGCGGCCTTGTCGAAGTTGGTCAGCAGCCGGTCGCGGATCGCGACGGCCTCCTCGATCGTCTTCAGCCCGATCGCGTTGTCGGCGATGCCCGGGATCGGGAAGGTGCGTGAGACCGCACCGGCGGTGACGACGATCTGGTCGTACTCCTGCTGGTACGGCTCACCCGCGATCGGCGTGATGGTGGCCGTCTTGTGTGCGTGGTCGATGCCGGTGACCTTCGCTGCGACGATCCGGGTCCGTTTCAGGTGCCGTCGCAGGGAGACCACCGAGTGCCGGGCCTCGATCGAACCGGCCGCCACTTCGGGAAGGAACGGCTGGTAGGTCATGTAGGCGAGCGGGTCGACGATCGTCACCTCGGCCTCGCTGCGGCGCAGACGCTTCTCCAGCTTCCACGCCGTGTAGAAGCCTGCGTATCCGCCACCGACAATGAGGATCCTGTGCGCGGTGTGGGTCACGATGTGGAGTACTCCCCTAGATCAACGGCTCGGCGCGCGGGACGCCAATCGGACGCGTCGGACAGCAGCGGTGACGCCGAGCGCCACCAGTATAGCCCCGACGGTCAGGGCTCCGAGCGGCAGGGTGCCGTAGAGCAGGGTCTGCGCCGTCGGGAGGAACGGCGAGGCGGGAGGCCCCGCAGCGTCTGCCGGGGGCAGCGGCGGCACCTCCATGGAGCTGGGCGTCGGCTGGGGCTCCGGAGCACTCTCGGCCCGACGATAGAGCCTCACCCATTCGCGCAGGTCGCCGAGCGGATTCTGCGCCACCTCGGGCACCGTCGCGCTGAGCGCCGCAGCGGCGTCGACGAGGCCGTACCCGTAGAGAGGATCGGGGACGGACACCCCCGGAACCGGTCGCGCGGTGGAGATGATGCGGTTGATCACGTTGGCCGCGTCGAGCTCGGGATACGCCGAGCGCACCAGCGCCGCCACGCCCGCCACGATGGGTGCTGCTCCGCTGGTGCCGTTCCACGACACCACCCGGCCGTCCGCGGAGATGCCGAGGAGGTTCTCACTGGGGGCGGCGACGCCGATGGTGATCCCCTGGGTGGAGGCCTCCACGCTGGCTCGCCCCCCGGGGTCGACCCCGCCGACGGCGAGGACCCCCGGAATCGTCGCCGGGGCTCCCACGCGGGTCGTCCCGGTTCCGCGGTTCCCGGCGGCCACGACCACGACGACGTCGTTGTCGAAGGCGTAGAGGAACGCGTCGTCCCAGCTGCGGTCCCAGTCGGGAGTGTTCGTGGTGAGGGAGAGATTGATGATGTCGGCGCCGTTGTCCACCGACCAGCGGACGGCTTCGGCGATCTGCTCGGCGAACGGCACCGGCGAGGCGTTCCCCACCCCGATCGACACCGACAGCAGTTCGGCCGCCGGAGCGACGCCGATCATGCCCGTGTCGGGGCCTGTCCCGCGCGCGGCGGCGAGCGAAGCGACCCAGCTGCCGTGGTTGCCGTCGACCGCGCCGACCGGCAGCCGGCCGTCGGGCGCGCCGATGTCGGACACATCGGTGCCGCCGACCACCGCCCCGGCGAACTCGATCGGTCCGCGGCCGATGCCGGTGTCGATGATGGCGATGCGCGAGCCCTCGCCGCGGGTCGTGCGCCAGGCGTCACGGATGCCGTAATCATCGAGCCAGTACTCCGCGGCGCGCACGGGATCGGCGGCGGCGTCGGGCGCCGGCGGGGCCGCTGCGGCGGAGGTCACCCCTCCCCCGACCAGCCCCGCGACGAGCACGCCGATCACTCCTGCGCGGCCGCGCCGGGTCATCCGCTTCCCTCCCGCGGACACGCGCACACCTCCGGCGACCAGGTCGCCCGAGCCAGGGCCGCGTCACCCACCGGATTCACCCCCGGACCGGCCGCCAGCGCGTGTGCCGCCAGCGCGTGGAGGCACTTCACCCGCGTCGGCATCCCCCCGGCCGAGATTCCGGCGATCTCGGCGACCTCGCCGAACTGCGCGCGATCCGCGAGGTACTCCTCGTGAGCGCGCCGGTAGGCCGGAAGCCCCTCGGGATCGGCCTCGAGCTCGGCCAGCAGCTCGGGCATCACCTGCCCGGCCTCCAGCGCCGACATCGCGGCGGTCGCGCCAGGATGCGTCAGGTAGTAGAACGTCGGGAACGGCGTCCCGTCGGGGAGTCTCGGCGCGGTGGCGACGACCGTGGGGTTGCCGCAGACGCAGCGTGCGGCGATGCCCAGCACGCCGCGCGCCGGGCGTCCCAGCTGTCGCTGCAGCACGGCGAGATCGGTGTCGCTCACGGGCGGGTACGGCGGCCTCGTCACCCCGACAGGCTACCCGGGGTCGGTGACGGTGGTGGCGAGGCCCGCCTCGGTGACCGAGCGCAGAAGCTGCGACATCCAGTCGGTGCGGGTGCGCTCGACCTCCTCGCTCACTGCGCCCTGCTCCCGCGGGACGTCCTCGGGCGGCAGGTCGTTGTCGACCAGGTACACCACCTCACCGGGACGCACGTAGTACAGACGCTCACGGGCCTCGGTCGTGATGTAGGCCGGCTCGCTCCAGCGCTCGCGCTCGGACTCGAGCTCCTCGATCTGCTCTTGCGTGAGGTCGACGGACTGCTGCAGTGCGGCGATCTGCTGACGCTGATCGAGATAGGTCCCCACCGTCGGCACGAGGACGAAGGCGGCCAGCACCACCAGCCCCAGCATGATCACCATGAATCCGGAGAGTCGGATGCCGCCGAGCCACCCGCGCACGTCCACGCGGCCGTTCGCGCGGCGAGGCCCCGGCCGCCGGCGCCTGGTCGACGGCGACGAAGAAGGGGGAGCCGATCGTGCTGTCACGGCTCCCCCTTCCTCGACGTTCTGTCGCGCGTCAGCCCCGGTAGCGGGGGAAGGCGGAGCGGCCGGCGAATTCCGCGGCGTCGCCCAGCTCCTCCTCGATGCGCAGAAGCTGATTGTATTTCGCGACGCGCTCGCTGCGAGCGGGCGCGCCGGTCTTGATCTGGCCGGCGTTCACCGCCACCGCCAGATCGGCGATGGTGGTGTCCTCGGTTTCTCCGGAGCGGTGCGAGAGCATCGAGGCGTAGCCCGACCGGGTGGCAAGCGCGATGGCGTCGAGCGTCTCGGACAGGGTGCCGATCTGGTTGACCTTCACCAGGAGCGCGTTCGCCACGCCGCGGGAGATGCCGTCGGCCAGGCGGGTGGGGTTGGTGACGAACAGGTCGTCGCCGACCAGCTGCACCTTCGATCCGATCGCGTCGGTCAGGCTCTTCCAGCCGTCCCAGTCATCCTCGGCCAGGGCGTCCTCGATGGTGACGATCGGGTAGTTGGCCACGAGGTCGGTGAAGTACGAGATGAGCTCGTCGACGCTCCACGCCTTGCCCTCGACGGTGTAGACGCCGTCGGAGAAGAACTCGGTCGCCGCCACGTCCAGGCCCACGGCGATGTCGGCACCGGGGGTGAACCCGGCCTTCTCGATGGCGCGGATGAGGAAGTCCAGGCCCTCGCGGTTGCTCGGCAGATCAGGGGCGAAGCCGCCCTCGTCGCCGAGGCCGGTGGCGAACCCGGCGCTCTTGAGCTCGCCCTTGAGTACGTGGTAGACCTCCGTGCCCCAGCGCAGCGACTCGGCGTACGTGTCTGCGCCGATGGGCGCGAGGAAGAACTCCTGGAAGTCGATGCCGTTGTCGGCGTGCTCGCCACCGTTGATGACGTTGAACAGCGGCACCGGCAGGAGGTGGGCGTTCGGTCCGCCCAGGTAGCGGAACAGCGGCAGGTCGGCGCTGTCGGCCGCGGCCTTGGCCACCGCGAGGCTGACGCCGAGGATGGCGTTGGCGCCCGTGCGGGATTTGTTCTCGGTGCCGTCGGTCTCGATGAGGATCTCATCGATGATGCGCTGCTCGCTGGCGTCGACGCCCTCGATCGCCGGTCCGAGCTCGTCGATGACCGCGGCGACGGCCTTCAGCACGCCCTTCCCGCCGTAGCGACTCTTGTCGCCGTCGCGCAGCTCGTACGCCTCGAAGGCTCCGGTGGACGCGCCCGAGGGGACGGCCGCGCGCTGCACGATGCCGTCATCGAGCAGCACCTCCACCTCGACGGTCGGGTTGCCGCGCGAATCCAGGATCTCGCGCGCGCCTACAGCCTCGATTGATGCCACGGGGTGTCTCCTTGCTCGTGGAGGGCGTCCTGCGCCCGATGGAACGGTGGAGCATCGTCGGTCCGCCCCCGAGTCTAGTGACCCCGGTTCACACCACCATGGCCAGCGCCAAGCCGTCCCATCCCTTGGCGTCGAGGGTCTGCAGGGCGGTGGCGTCGAAGCGCGGGTCGCGCGCCAGCATCTCCAGGCCCCGGCGCACACCGTGCACCTGCGGGCTCTCGCTGGCGGGATCGGCCACTTCGCCCGAGCGCACCACGTTGTCGATGATCACGACCGTGCCGGGTCGTCCGAGCCGGGCCGCCCAGTCGAGATAGACGGTGTTGGACTCCTTGTCGGCGTCGATGAAGACCAGGTCGAAGGGCGCCTCGTCGACGAGCGTCGGCAGCACGTCGGCACCGCGACCCTCGGCGATGCGCACCCGCCCCGAGACCCCGGCACGGGCGAGATTGGCGCGTGCCACGGCCGCGTTCCGGGGCTCGGCCTCCACGGTCACGACCTCGCCGTCCTCCGGCAGCGCCCGCGCCATCCAGATCGCCGAGTAGCCCCCGAGCGTCCCGATCTCCAGGACGCGTCGGGCGCCGGTCAGCCGGACCATCAGATGGAGGAACTTCCCGGTCAGCGGCGCCACCTCGATCGCGGGGAGTCCGGCCGCCCGCTGGTCGGCCACCGCCTCGCGGAGGGCGGTGTCTTCGCCGACGAGGGCGTCGCTGAGGTAGCGGTCGACGCGGGTCCACGCGTCGGAGGTGGGCAGGATCACTCCCCCAGCCAACAAGCGCCGACGCCCGCGCGTCAAGGGCGAGCTCGCCACTCCGCCACCAGCGCGGGCACGAGAGCCTCGGCGGTGCGTCGGTAGCCGAGGGCGCTCGGGTGGAACCTGTCCGGGCTGAACATCGTTTCAGGGTCGCGGGCGAAGGCTCGTCCGACCGCTGCCCTCAGGGAGACCGGCCGCGCGTCCTGTGCACGTGCGACGCGCGCCTGTCCCGCGGCGAGTCGGCGCGACAGGCGGGACGCGAGCGTGCGCAGGGGCTGCGGCACGGGTCGAAGCGCGCCGAGGTCGGGACAGGTTCCCACCACCACGCGTGCGCCACGCGCCCTCAGCTCGCGCACGGCGTCGGCCAGGTGGGCGAGCGAGACCTCCCTCGGCACGCGGTGGGTGACGTCGTTGCCCCGACGACGATGACGGCGAGATCCGGGCGCAGCCCGGGCGGCAAGCGCTCGATCTGGGAGGGAAGGGCGGATGACTCGGACCCGACGATCGCGACGGATCGAAGTCGCACCGGGCGCTTCAGCGCGGTGCCCAGTCCCTTCGCCGCTCTTGCTCCCAGCGTGTCCTTCGGGCGCTCCGCGCCGAGGCCCGCGGCGATGGAATCGCCGAGGATCACCAGGTCGATCGGGTCACCCTGCATGCGACGGCGACACCGGCGCACCGCGCGGCTCTGGCCGAGGACCTCATGGAACCATTGGAGGGGCGTTCGGTGAACGGACGGCGACAAAAGGGTGACCACCCGGCCATCCGGTCTCGGTAGGGTTCGGGTCGTGTCCTCTCCCTCCCTCGCCCGACGGCTGGGCCTGGGCGATGCGGTGTTCATCGGGCTCGGCGCGATGCTCGGCGCCGGTGTCTTCTCCGCCTTCTCGCCCGCGGCCCAGGCCGCCGGCGCGGGTCTTCTCCTCGGGCTCGTGCTGGCCGGTGTGGTGGCGTACGCCAATGCGACCTCCTCCGCCCAGCTCGCCGCGGTGTATCCGACATCGGGCGGCACCTACGTGTACGGACGCGCGGAGCTGAACGACTGGTGGGGCTTCCTCGCCGGCTGGGGTTTCGTCATCGGCAAGACCGCCAGCTGCGCGGCGATGGCCCTCACCTTCGCCGCCTACGTCGCCCCGGCCGGGTGGGAGCGACCCCTCGCCGTCGCGGCGGTCGTCACCCTCGGCGCGGTGAACTGGTTCGGCGTCACCCGGACCGCGCAGCTGACCCGCATCATCGTCACCGTCGTGCTGCTGTGCCTCGCGGTGGCGGTGATCGCCGCAGGCGCGGGAGCAGCGGACGCTCCCGCCGCACCCTCGGTGTGGGCGCAGGAGCTCTTCGTCGGCGGCCCGTACGGGATCCTCCAGTCGGCGGGCCTGCTGTTCTTCGCCTTCGCCGGCTACGCCCGCATCGCCACGATGGGCGAGGAGGTCCGCGACCCCGCGCGCGTGATCCCGCGGGCGATCTCGCTGGCCTTCCTGATCGTCGTCGTCATCTACGCCGTCGTCGCCGTCGCGGTCCTGGCCGCGCTCGGACCGGAGGCCACCGCGGCGTCATCCGATCCCGTCGCTGCGGCGGCAGCGACCGCCGGCTGGACGTGGGTGGATCCGGTCGTGCGGGTCGGCGCCGCGGCCGCCGCACTCGGTGCCCTCCTGGCCCTCATCGCCGGGGTGGGACGGACGACGCTCGCCATGGCGCGCGAGCGGGACCTCCCCGCCTTCCTCTCGGCCGTGCATCCGCGGTGGCACGTTCCCCATCGCGCCGAGGTGCTGATCGTCCTGGCTGTGGTCGTGCTGGTGCTGTCGACCGACCTGCGCGGCGCGATCGGCTTCTCCT
This sequence comes from Microbacterium sp. AK009, assembly GCF_013410955.1. Lineage (GTDB taxonomy): Bacteria > Actinomycetota > Actinomycetes > Actinomycetales > Microbacteriaceae > Microbacterium. The sequence continues at coordinate 414,064 of NZ_JACCCG010000004.1, forward strand.
CCTTCGGCGTCCTGACCTACTACCTCGTGGCGAACCTGGCCGCGCACAGGCAGACGGGAAGCGCGCGCCGCTACCCCCGCTGGCTGCAGCTGCTCGGGGTCACCGGGTGCGTCATCCTCGCGCTGAGTCTCCCGTGGCAGAGCGTCGCCGGGGGCACCACCGTTCTCGCGATCGGGCTTGTCTACCGGATCGTGCGCCTGCGGGCCGCTCGCGCCGGGTGATCAGCCCAGGGGCTTGATCTCGAGCGTCCCGGCGTCACGGTCGCCCGCACCCACCGTCGCGAACGCGGTGAACCCGTCGGCGCGAGCACGCTCGAGGAGGGCCCGGAGGTTCTTCGTGCGCTGCTCGAGCCGCACGCGAGCGCCGCGATCGATGAGCGCGGATTTCAGGGTCAGCAGATCGCCGACCGAGGCGTTTCGATCGTGAACCAGCACGACCGCGTCGGCGGCGGTGTCGTCACCGGCGGGGACGAGGTCGACGAGCCGTTCGAATCCGAGCGAGAAGCCGACGGCGGGGACCTCCTGTCCGAGGAACCGTCCGATCATCCCGTCGTAGCGGCCTCCGCCGCCCAGCGAGTACGACACCGCGGGGTGGGCGAGCTCGAAGATCGTGCCCGTGTAGTACCCCATCCCCCGCACGAGGAACGGATCGAACCGCAGCGGAACCTCGCCGCTGCCCGCATCCAGCCCGCGCGCAGCCGCTACGGCCTCGCCGATGCCCACGAGATCTGCCGCGACGTCGTCGGGCATCCCGCCCGGGAGCGCCTCGCGGATCCCCGACGCCGTGAGCGCGTGCGCCGAGCCGGCCGCGGCCAGATGCGCGAGGTGGGTCGCCACCGCTGTCACCGCGGCCTCGTCGGCGCCGCGCTCGCGCAGCTCGGCCGTCACGCCGTCGGGGCCGATCTTATCGAGCTTGTCCAGCGTGATCAGCACCCCGGCGCGCGCGTCGACGGGGAACCCGAAGGTCTCGAGCATCGCGTCCAGCAGGCGACGGTCGTTGATACGGACCTCGCCGCCCTCCAGCCCCAGCGCATCGAGGGTGTCGAGGGTTGCGATGACCAGCTCCGCCTCGGCACCGGGCGTGGCGTCGCCGATGACGTCGATGTCGCACTGCAGGAACTGCCGGTAGCGGCCCTTCTGCGGCCGCTCCGCGCGCCATACCGGCGCGATCTGCACAGCGCGGAAGACGCTCGGTAGCTCGGCACGGTGACTGGCGTAGAAGCGCGCGAGCGGCACGGTGAGGTCGTAGCGCAGACCCAGGTCGGTGAGGGATGCGGGGTCGTCGGCGGCCGCGCGGATGGCCTCGGCGTCGAGCCCGCGCTTGAGCACGTTGTAGGCGAGCTTCTCGTTGTCGCCGCCGATACCGGCGTGGAGACGGTCGTAGTCCTCCATCACCGGGGTCTCGATCTCGTCGAAGCCGTGCACCCGATAGCGGTCGCGGATGGTGCGGAGCACACGCTCGCGGCGGGCTTTGTCGGCGGGGAGGAAATCGCGCATGCCGCGCGGCGGGGTGACGGTGGGCACCGGACTATCCTCCCAGGTCGTCTCCGGGCGCCGCGTCGCGCTCGGCGCCCTCGGCCGAGCGGATTCGAACGCCGAGGTTGCGCAGTGCGCCGCGGAGCGCGCGGTCCGCGTCCCATCCCTGCTCCCGCGCATGCGCCGCCAACGCGAGGAGGGCGTCGCCGAGCTCCGCCTCGGTCGAGGGCGCCGGGACGGCCGCCGGAACGACGGGCGAAGGCGTGAACCCGGGGACCCGCGCCGCCTTCCCCAGCAATTTCTGCGCGAGGGCGAGGGCCGGCATCCGCTCCGACACCCCGTCCAGCACGCTCGTCCGGGTGCTCTTCTCCGCCGCCTTCGCGGCGTTCCAGTGGACGAGCACCTCCTCCGGAGTCTCTGCGACGGCGTCGGCGAAGACGTGCGGGTGGCGGCGCTGCATCTTCTCGGCGAGCGCGGCGGCGACGTCGTCGATGTCGAACGGGTCGTGGGGGTCTTCGGAGGCGATCTCGGCGTGGAAGAGCACCTGCCAGAGGAGGTCGCCGAGCTCCTCTCGCAGCTCCGGGCGCGACCCCACCTCGACGGCGTCGATCAGCTCGGCCGATTCCTCGACGAGGTAGGGCACGAGATCGTCATGGGTGATCTCGCGCGACCACGCGCACCGTTCCCGCACGGCGTGCATCACCTCGGCCGCCCGGCGCAGCCCGTCATCCTCGCTCATGCTCCCCCTTCGCGGATCAGGCGATGTCCCCCGTCGTCGAAGCCGGCTCGGGGAGCTCTTCGTCGGCGGTCTCGGGAGACACCCGACGATAGTGGCGGGCGCGCTGGGCGACCAGGAGCGCCGCGAGGATGATCGAGATTCCCGACCCCGCGAGGACACCCAGTGTCGCCTCGTCACGAACGAGGGGGCTGCCTGCGAAGGCGAGTTCGGACAGCAGCAGCGACACGGTGAACCCGATACCGCCCAGCGCCCCGGCGGCCATGAGGTCGAGGAACGACAGCGGCGGAGTGGCACCGCGGTTGAGAAGCCTCATCGAGATCCAGCTGAATACGGAGATGCCGATGATCTTGCCCACGGGAAGCGCGATGAGGATGCCCCAGAAGGCCGGGGAGAGCTGGGTCGGCGAGACGGCGGGGATGACGACGAGGGCTGCCGAGAACGCGAACAGCGGCAGGACGAGTCCGTTCACCCACGGCTCGAGGGCGTGGCGGGTGCGAAGCGCCGGCTGCTGAGCCATCGCGATCCCGAGCGCCACGCCGGCGATGGTCGCGTGGACGCCCGAGAGGTAGACCAGAACCCAGGTGGCGAGACCGATCACGACGAGGGCGACGACGATCGGGACGCGGCCCCGGGTGTCGAGGCGCCGGCTGAGGAAGCCGAACGCGATCACCAGCAGGGCGGCGACGGCGAGCAGCCCGACGTTGACGTCGGTGGTGAAGAGCACCGCGATGAAGATGATGCCGACGATGTCGTCGAGGATCGCCAGGGCGAGGAGGAAGATGCGGATGCCGGAGGGCAGGCCCTTGCCGAAGACGGCGAGCACGCCCAGGGCGAAGGCGATGTCGGTCGCCGTGGGGATCGGCCATCCTTGCGCGGCGTCCGAGCGTCCGGCGATCAGCAGGAAGATCGCGACCGGGATGATGACACCGCCCGCCGCGGCGATCGCCGGCTGAAGGGCCTTCTTCGCCGAATTCAACTCACCACTGGTGAGTTCGTACTGCAGCTCCACGGCGACGACGAAGAAGAAGATCGCCAGCAGGCCGTCCTGGATCCAGTGGCCCACCGACATCTCGAACACGCCGGGGATGCCGAGGTAGGTCTCCTTCAGCGCCTGAGCGGCAGGGCCGAGCGGGGAGTTGGCCACGATGAGCGCCGCGGCAGCGGCGGCGAGGAGCACGATGGCGGGGAAACGGGCAGAGCGCAGCAGGGACACAGGCGGTCCTTTCGTCGGTGTCTGACGGGTACGCTGACGCGCACGCCGACCAGGCTTCCCGGCACACCGTGGCCCATTCTACCGAGGTCTCCTGTGACATCCCCGTCACACGGCGGCGATACCGTGGGGGGATGCGCGAACTCACCCAGACGGAGGCCATCGACCTTGTCGGTCGCTACGAGGCGGGGCAGGGCATCCCCGAATCGATGCGGGCCAACGTCCGCCTGCTGGGCGCCCTCCTCGGGCAGGTGCTCCGCGAGAGCGGCTCGCCCGGACTGTTCGACGACGTCGAACGCCTGCGGATCGCCACCATCCAGGCGTACACCGATGAGACCGACGAGGCCTTCGCACGCGCCGCCGAGACCGCCGATTCGTTCTCGGTGACCCGTGCGGACGAGGTCGCCCGGGCCTTCACCTGCTATTTCCATCTGGCCAACCTCGTCGAGGAGCACCAGCGCGTGCGGGTTCTGCGCGAGCGCGACCGCACGCCCGACGCCGACGGCGACTCGATCCCCGCAGCCTTCCGGCGTTTGGCCGACGAAGTGGGCGAGGACGCCGCGACGAGTCGCCTGCAGGCGCTGCGGTTCCACCCCGTCTTCACCGCGCACCCCACCGAAGCGCGCCGGCGCGCGGTGTCGACCAGCATCCGCCGCCTCGCCGCCCTGCTCACCGAGCACGAGAGCGCGCCGGAGGGCGGCAGCGAACAGCGACGCGCCCGCCGGCGGATGCTGGAGGAGATCGACACCCTGTGGCGCACCGCGCCGCTGCGTCACGAGAAGCCCACGCCGACCGACGAGGTGCGCGCCGTCATGGCCGTCTTCGATGAGACGCTCTACACCGCCATCCCCCACGTCTACCGCCGCGTCGATGATGCCCTGCAGGGCGAGACGGCGGGAAGCGCCGCACCGCTCGTGCGCCCCTTCGTCCGCATCGGATCCTGGGTCGGCGGTGACCGCGACGGCAACCCCTTCGTCACCGCATCGGTGACCCGCAAGGCCGCCGCCATCGCCAGTGAGCACGTGCTGCGCGGGCTCGAGCGGTCGGCGGAGAGGATCGGCCGCACGCTCACCCTCGACGCCGCGACCACTCCCCCGAGCCCCGAGGCCTCCGCGCTGTGGCAGCGTCTGCGCACCGAGGACGAGGACGCGGCCGCGGAGATCGCCGCGCGGTCGCCGCAGGAGCCGCATCGGCAGATCCTCCTCATGGTGGCCCGCAAGATCGAGGCCACGAGGCTTCGCAACGCCGACCTCGCCTACAGCGACCCGCAGGAACTCCACCGCCACCTGCGCGTGGTGCAGGACTCGCTCGTCGCCGCGCGGGCGCCCCGGCAGGCCTACGGTCATCTGCAGCAGCTCATCTGGCAGGTGCAGACCTACGGGTTCCACCTCAGCGAATTGGAGGTGCGCCAGCATTCCGCCGTGCACGCGAAGGTCCTCGCCGAGCTCGATGCCGGCGACCCGCGCTCGGAGCTGACCGAGGAGGTGCTCGACGTCTTCCGGGCGGTGCTCTTCCTCCAGGACCGCTACGGCCCGCGCGCCGCGGGGCGTTACATCGTGTCGTTCACCCAGTCTGCCGACGACCTCGCCGCCGTCCACCGTCTCGCCCGCTACGCGGCAGGGCACGACGGCCGGGTTCCGGTCCTGGACGTCATCCCGCTGTTCGAAATGTTCGCCGACCTGCAGGCAGCCCCTCGGATCCTCGCCGAGATCATCGATCACCCCGAGTTCCGTGCGCGATTGGATGCCACGGGCCGGCGGATGGAGGTCATGCTCGGCTACTCCGACTCGTCGAAGGACGTCGGCCCCGTCGCGGCGACCCTGGCCCTTTACCAGGCACAGGCGCAGATCTCCGCGTGGGCGCAGGAGAACGGCATCGAGCTGACACTGTTTCACGGTCGAGGCGGCGCCCTCGGGCGCGGCGGTGGTCCGGCGAACTCCGCCATCCTCGCACAGCCGCCGGGGTCGGTGGACGGGCGCTTCAAGCTCACCGAGCAGGGCGAGGTGATCTTCGCCCGCTACGGCGACCCGGCGATCGCGATGCGTCACATCGATCAGGTGGTCGCGGCGATGCTCCTGGCCTCCTCCCCCTCGATCGAGGCGCGCAACCGTGCCGCGGCGGAGCGGTTCGCCGCGGTCGCGGCCCGGATGGACGAGGCGTCCCGGGCGCGGTTCTTCGAGCTGGTGAAGGCCCCCGGGTTCGCCCCGTGGTTCGCCCAGGTCACCCCGATGGAGGAGATCGGACTGCTCGCGCTCGGATCCCGCCCCGCCCGCCGAGGCCTGTCGGTGGAATCGCTCGCCGATCTGCGCGCCATCCCGTGGGTGTTCGCGTGGACCCAGGCGCGGATCAACCTGGCCGGCTGGTTCGGTCTCGGAACGGCGCTGGAGGCCGTCGGCGACGAGGAGGTGCTGCGCAGCGCCTACGAGGAGTGGCCGCTGTTGCGCACCCTCATCGACAACGTCGCGATGAGCCTCGCCAAGGCCGACGCCCGCATCGCCCGTCGCTACCTCGACCTCGGCGATCGCGCCGACCTGGCGGATCTGGTGATGAGCGAGATGGAGCTCACGCGGGCCTGGGTCATCCGGGTGACCGGCGGCGCCGAACTTCTCGGCAGCAAGCCGGTGCTCCAGCGCGCGGTGAAGATGCGCAGCCCCTACGTCGACGCCCTGTCCCTGCTGCAGCTGCGGGCACTCCGGGCGCTGCGCCGGGATGCGCAGGCGGGCTCTCCCGCAGACCCCGAGCAGCAGCGCCTCCTGTTGCTCTCGGTCAGCGGCGTCGCGGCGGGCCTTCAGAACACCGGCTGATCCGCGGCGGCGGCGGATTCTGCGACGGGCTCGGGCCACAGCTGCGTGAGGAGCTGATCGACCCAGGCCAGCAGCTCGGCGTCGCCGAGCGGGGCGTCGCCTGCCCGCGGAAGGGGCACCACGAGCGCCTCCCCGCCGGCAAGGAGCTTGGCCTTGGGGTGCAGGCGCTGCAACCGCACGCGCATCGAGTCGGGCAGGTCGGCCGGCGCGACGCGCAGGTTCGGTCCCACCGCCACGACGTCGGTGAGGCCCGCCCGCGCGGCCTTGCGCCGCAGGCGGGCGACCGCGACGAGCCCGTCGACCTCGGCGGGCGGCTCGCCGTAGCGGTCGCGCAGTTCGTCGATGACCGCGTCGATCGGATCGCGCCCATCGGCCTCGCGCGAGACCGCGGTCGGCGCGGCAGCAGCGGAGAGCTTCTGATAAGCCTCCAGGCGCAGCCGCTCGCTGTCGATGTAGTCCTCGGGGAGGCGCGCCTGCACCGGCAGTTCGAGCCGAAGCTCGGTGGGTCCCTCGGTGTCCTCACCGCGGAAGGTCGCCACCGCCTCGCCGATCATGCGGAGGTAGAGGTCGAATCCGACGCCCGCGATGTGACCGGCCTGCTCGGCGCCGAGGAGGTTTCCCGCGCCGCGCAGCTCGAGGTCCTTCAGCGCCACCTGCATGCCGCTGCCCAGGTCGTTGTTGACGGCGATGGTCTCGAGGCGGTCGGCCGCGGTCTCGGTCAGCGGCTTGACCTCGTCGTAGAGGAAGTAGGCGTAGGCGCGCTCGCGGGCCCGGCCCACCCGGCCCCGCAGCTGGTGCAGCTGCGACAGCCCGTACTTGTCGGCCCGGTCGATGATGATCGTGTTGGCGTTGGCGATGTCGAGCCCGGTCTCGATGATGGTCGTGCACACCAGGACATCCGCCCGCCGCTCCCAGAAGTCGTCGACGACCTGCTCGAGCTGATGCTCTCCCATCTGCCCGTGGGCGACTGCCACGCGCGCCTCGGGGACGAGCTCGGCGATGTGGGCGGCCACGCGCTGGATCGACGACACCCGGTTGTGCACGTAGAAGACCTGCCCTTCGCGCAGGAGCTCCCGACGGATGGCGGCGGTGATCGGCTTGTCGTTGCGGGCTCCGACGTAGGTGAGGATCGGGTGCCGGTCCTCGGGCGGCGTGGCGAGGGTGGACATCTCGCGGATGCCGGTGACGGCCATCTCGAGCGTGCGCGGGATCGGAGTGGCGCTCATCGCAAGGATGTCGACGTTGGTCTTGAGCTTCTTCAGCGCGTCCTTGTGCTCGACGCCGAACCGCTGCTCCTCGTCGATGATCATGAGTCCGAGGTCTTTGAAGACGACCCGCTCCGTGAGGATGCGGTGGGTGCCGATGACCATGTCGATGGTTCCGTCGGCCAGACCCGCGACGATCTCCTTGGCCTGCTTGTCGGTCTGGAATCTCGACAGGGCGCGCACCTTCACCGGGAATCCGGCGAAGCGCTCGGTGAAGGTCTCGAGGTGCTGCTTGACCAGGAGCGTGGTCGGCACGAGCATCGCGACCTGCTTGCCGTCCTGGATCGCCTTGAAGGCCGCCCGCACCGCCACCTCGGTCTTGCCGAAGCCGACATCGCCCGAGAGCAGCCGGTCCATGGGGATGGGCTTTTCCATGTCGGCCTTGATCTCGTCGATCGTCTGGAGCTGGTCCGGCGTCTCGGCGAAGGGGAAGGCCTCCTCGAGCTCGCGCTGCCAGGGCGTGTCGGGCCCGAAGGCGTGACCGCGCGCCGCCATCCGCGCGGAATAGAGCTTGACCAGCTCCACGGCGATGTCGCGCACGGCCTTGCGCGCACGTCCCTTGGCCTGGGCCCAGTCGCTTCCGCCCATCTTCGACAGGGTGGGCGCCTCACCGCCGACGTACTTCGACAGCAGGTCGAGCTGGTCGGTGGGGACGAACAGCTTGTCGCCGGGGTAGCCGCGCTTGGAGGGCGCGTACTCCAGCACCAGATACTCCCGGACGCTCTTGACGGCGTTGCGGCCGCCGCTGGACACCTCGCGCTGGGTGAGCTCGACGAAGCGACCGATGCCGTGCGTGGCGTGGACGACGTAGTCGCCGGCCTTGAGCTGGAGCGGGTCGACGACGTTGCGTCGACGCGACGCGAGCTTCTTGACCACCCGCGTGTCACCGCCGATGGTGCGGCCGTAGAACTCCGACTCGGTGATGACCGACAGCTGCGCCTCGGCGACTTCGAACCCGCGCTCGAGCGAACAGGCGACCACCTGGGCGACACCCGGCTCGGGGGCGTCGTCGATGGTGTCCACGCGACGCGCTGCGAGGCCCCGCTCGGCCAGCACGTCGCGGGCGCGTTCGACGAGCCCGCCGCCGGAGGCCATGACGACGACCCGCCACCCGGCGCGGAGCCTTTCGGCGACGTGACTGACGGCGCCGTCGACATTCCCCTGGAAGGAGGGGACGGATGTCGCGGCGACACGGGTGACGCCGGTCTCTCCCGCGTCCAGCAGCCCCTCCGCCGAGGCATCGGCGGCGCCGGAATCGAAGGAGCTGAGGCTCCACCACACGCCCTCGCGCTCGGCGACGACCTCGCGCAGCCGCGGCAGCGGGACGAAGTCTCCGGCACCGAGGTCGATCGGCGACTCGGCTCCCGAGGTGGCCGCGTTCCACGCGGCATCCAGGAACTCCCTGTTGGTGTCGCTGAGGGTGGTGGCCCGAGTGGCGGCGCGCTCCGGGTCCACCAGGGCGATTGCGGTGCCGCGGGGGAAGTAGTCCACCAGGGTGACGAGCTGATCGACCACCGCAGGCATCAGCGATTCCATCCCCTCCACGGGGATGCCCTCGGCCATCTTCTCGAGCATGCCGCGGAGCCCCGGGAACTCGTCCTTCAACTGACGGGCGCGGTCGCGGACGGCCTCGGTGAGCAGCAGCTCGCGACTGGCCAGCAGGCTCACCGCCGTGACCTCGCCGGGCAGGGAGCGCTGGTCGGCGACCGAGAACGCGCGGATCTGGTCGACCTCATCGCCGAAGAACTCCACGCGGTAGGGGTGCTCGGCGGTGGGAGGGAAGACGTCGAGGATGCCGCCGCGCAGGGCGAACTCGCCGCGCCGCGACACCATGTCGACCCGGTGGTAGGCGCGCTCGACGAGCATCGCGGCCACCTGGCCGAGGTCGTGGCCGCGCTCGCCGACGGTGAGTTCGATCGGGGTCGCGTGGTCCAGCCCCGCCGCCAGCGGCTGGACCGCGCCGCGGACCGACGCCGTGACGACGAGGGTGTCGTTGGCACGCAGCCGCGCCAGACGGCCGAGGACGTCGAGACGTCGCCCCACGATCTCAGGTGTGGGGCTCAGCCGCTCGTGCGGCAGCGTTTCCCACGCGGGGAAGTGGCGCACCTCGGCGTGAGGCAGAAGCGCCTGGAGCGCCGGTCCGAGGGTCTCGGCCCGGCGACCGGTGGGCGCGATCGCCAGGAGCACCGCGGGCTTGCCGGCTGCGCGGCGTCGCTCGAGGAGAGCGGCGAGCAGCGGCGCGTCGACGCCTTCGACCACCGAGTACTCGGCGTCGGCCACGCCGGCGGTCACCGCCTCCCGGAAGGAGTCAGCCTGCTCGAGGGCGCGCACGATCCCGGGAATTGTCACCGGAGAAGTCTACGGTCGCCCGCCGACATCGGCTCCTAGGATGTCAGCGTGAGCACACCCTCCGCGCACGGTACACCGGCGCCCTCCGGCTACGCACCGCCCCCGGGGTATCTGCCCGCGCCGGGTCCCGCCAGCGGATCGGGGTGGGTCCCCTCGCAGCCGAAACCGGCGCGCGGCGCCACTCTCGGGCTGACGGCCTTCCTCCTGTCGCTGGGCGCGGCGGTCCTCGCCCCGGCCGCCGCCGGTCTCGCCGGGTTCCGCATCGGCACCGGCACCGGTGACCGCCTCATCGCCGGCACCCTCGGCACGGACTTCGACTGGTCGCTGCTGAGCCCCGTGCGCGAGTGGGTGCTGCTGGCCGAAATCGGCTTCTGGACCGGCACCGCGCTCGGCGTCTGGGCGATCGTGCAGGGAATCATCGCCATCGCCCGACGCGCCGGCCGCGGCTGGGCCATCGCGGCCGTGGTGGTGGCGTCCCTCGGCCCCGTGGTCTTCGGGTTGACGCTCCAGGCGATGATCGTGGCGGGGCTCGCGGCGGCGGCGAGCTGACCTCCGGGCGTCAGGCGCGGGGAGCGTGGAAACGCTGCTGAGCCGCGACCAGCCCGTGCTCGATGATGTCTTCGACCGCGTCGGCGGCATCGGAGACCAGCATCGACACCGCCTCACGATCACCGGCGGAGAAGGGCTGGAGAACCCAGTCCGCGGCGTCCTGCCGCCCCGGCGGACGGCCGATCCCCACCCGCACCCGGGTGAAGGCGGGGGAACCGAGCGCCGCAGCCACGTCGCGGACGCCATTGTGACCGCCGTGCCCGCCGCCGCTCTTCAGCCGAACGGTGTCGAACGGGATGTCGAGCTCGTCGTGGACGACCACGAGGCGCTCGGGCTCGGTCCGGTAGAAGCGGGCGAGCTGCGAGACCGGGCCGCCCGAGACGTTCATGAACGAATTCGGCTTGGCGAGGATGAGCTTCGCCCCGCCGGGCCGCAGCCACGTCTCCGCCACCCGTGCATGGGCGCGATGGGCCCGGAAGGGGGCGTCACGCCGGTCGGCCAGCTCGTCGAGGACGAGCTGGCCGACGTTGTGACGTGTGCGTTCGTAGCGGGGCCCCGGGTTGCCGAGCCCCACCACGAGCCACGTGTCCGGCATGGCCGGTGTTTACTCGCTGTCGGAGGCCTCGTCGCCCGACGCCTCGACCTCGCCCTGCTCGGACTCCTCGGCCTGCTCGGCGGCGACCTCGGCGTCGGCCTCGGCGATCTCCTCTTCGGCGATCAGGGTGGACACCGGCACGGCGATCGCCACGACGAGGACGTCGGCGTCGGTCACCAGCGTCGCGCCGCGCGGCAGCGTGAGGTCGCCCGCGGTGATGTGGGTGCCGTCCTCGAGGCCCTCGACATCGACCTCGACGGTCTCGGGGATGTGGGTGGCCTCGACCTCGAGCGACACGGTGGCCGAGTCGAGGTTCGCGATGGTGCCGGCGAAGGACTCACCGGTGATGACGACGGGGACGTCGACCTGGACCTTCTCGCCCTTCTTGACCACGAGCAGGTCGATGTGCTCGATGATCTGGTGCACCGGGTCCTTCTGCACGTCCTTGACCAGGGCGAGCTGCGATGCGCCGTCGACCCGGAGGTCGAGGACGGCGTTGGCGCGACGGATCAGCAGCGCGGTCTGGTGGCCCGGCAGCGCGAGGTGCACGGGGTCGGTGCCGTGGCCGTAGAGCACGGCGGGGATCTTGCCGGCGGCACGGAGGCGGCGGGCGAAGCCCTTGCCGAAGTTCTCGCGGCGCTCGGCGGCGACGGTGGTGTCGGTCTCGGTGGGCATGGTGTTCTCCTCGCAGGCTCTCGCCTGTCGTCTCGGCCTCGGGGGCCTGGGTCTGGGTCTGGGTCGACTCGAACGCGAGCGCGTGAGGAAAACGAGCCTTCACACCCCCGTCGATCACGGATCCCCGCCAGTGCGTGCGCAGTCGGGATCCCTCGCCGAAGTCCAGTGGGAGAGTCTACCAGCGACCGGCGATAGCATGGGAGGCACTGCCATCCCGACGGAGGACACCATGGAATACGGCTTTCTCTCGCACGTGCTCGTCTGGGTCGTCGGGGCGATCACCGCGGTCGGCGCCGTCGGCGCGGTTCTGGCGATCTTCTCCATGGCGCGGACCGCGTACCGCAAGGACTGACCCGCCACCCCCGTCGGTTCGGGGCGCCGGGAGCGGACCCGATAGCCTGAAACGGTGACCGATCCTTCCCGCTCGCCGAAGATCTCCACCGACCGCGACGACCAGCCCGGGTCGACCGAGGAACACGAGGGCGCTCCCGCCCCTGAGGATGTGCCCCGCCACCGGGCCGAAGCAGGCGTCGCGGCCCCGTCGGACGCCGCGGCGACGGCCAACATCGGTGTGGTCGGACTGGCGGTCATGGGCTCGAATCTCGCCCGCAACCTCGCCAGCCGCGAAGGCAACACCGTGGCGGTGTTCAACCGCAGCCGTGAGAAGACCGACGTTCTGCACAGCGACCACCCCGAGGCCGGCTTCGTGCCGACGTTCTCGTACGAGGAGTTCGCCGCGGCCCTCTCCACCCCCCGGACCGCGATCATCATGGTCAAGGCCGGCCGCGCCACCGACGCGGTGATCGACGAGCTCGTCCGCGTCTTCGAGCCGGGCGACATCATCGTCGACGGCGGCAATGCGCTCTTCAGCGACACCATCCGCCGCGAGAAGGCCGTCCGCGAGACCGGCATCAACTTCGTCGGCATGGGCGTCTCGGGCGGCGAAGAAGGAGCCCTGCTCGGTCCGTCGCTCATGCCGGGCGGCTCCGACGAATCGTGGGTGACGCTCGGCCCGATCCTCCGCTCCATCGCGGCGGTGGCCGAGGGCGAGCCCTGCGTCACGCACGTCGGCCACGACGGCGCGGGTCATTTCGTGAAGATGATCCACAACGGCATCGAGTACGCCGACATGCAGCTGATCGCTGAGGCGTACGACCTCATCCGTCGGGGCACCGGCAAATCCCCCGCCGAGATCGCGGACGTCTTCGCCGAGTGGAACCGCGGTGAGCTCGAGTCGTACCTCATCGAGATCACCGCCGAGGTGCTCCGGCAGGTCGACGCCACGTCGCAGCGTCCCCTCGTGGACGTGATCCTCGACCAGGCCGGTGCGAAGGGCACCGGCGCCTGGACGGTGCAGACCGCTCTCGATCTCGGCGTTCCCGTGTCGGGCATCGCCGAGGCGGTCTTCGCCCGGTCGCTGTCGTCGCACCCCGAACAGCGTCAGGCCGCCGCCGGACTCCCGGGCCCTGCGGAGGACGCCGTGGAATCCGCCGTCACCGATCCGGACGCCTTCATCGAGCAGGTGCGGCTGGCGCTGTACGCGTCGAAGATCGTCGCGTACTCGCAGGGCTTCGACGCCATCCGCGCCGGTGCCGCCCAGTACGACTGGCAGATCGACCTGGGTGCGGTGTCGCGCATCTGGCGGGGTGGATGCATCATCCGCGCGCAGTTCCTCAACCGCATCGCCGACGCGTACGCCGAGACGGCGGACCTTCCCGTGCTGCTCGCCGCCCCCTACTTCGTCGAGGCGCTGGGCCGCGCCCAGGACGCGTGGCGGCACATCGTGGCGACGGCGGCGACGGCGGGCATCCCCGCGCCGGCGTTCTCGTCGTCCCTGGCCTACTACGACGGCTTGCGCGCCCCCCGGCTCCCGGCCGCGCTCATCCAGGGCCAACGCGACTTCTTCGGCGCCCACACGTATCGCCGCATCGACCGGGAGGGGACCTTCCACACGCTGTGGTCGGGCGACCGCTCCGAGATCACGGCCGAGGACACGCACTGATCTAGGGTCGGAGGATGACGCGACGCATCCTCTTCCTCGGCGGTACCGGAACGATCAGCGCGGCGTGCGTGCGCCGCGCGGTGGCGCGCGGGGACGAGGTCACCGTCGTCAATCGGGGCACAGGGCGGCGCGACCTTCCCCCGGAGGTGCGAACCCTTCGGGCGGACCTGCGCGACCCCGAGGCGGTCCGGGCGGCGATCGGGCCTGAAGAGTTCGACGTCGTTCTGCAGTTCCTGGCGTTCACACCCGAGCACGTCCAGGCCGATCTGGACCTGTTCGAAGGACGCGCCGGCCAGTACGTGTTCGTGAGCTCTGCATCGGCCTACCAGAAGCCGCCGATGCGCCTTCCAGTGACCGAGTCCACGCCTCTGCGCAATCCCTTCTGGCAGTACTCCCGCGACAAGATCGGCTGCGAGGACCTGCTCGTGGCCGCCTACCGCGAGCGCGGCTTCCCGGCCACGATCGTGCGTCCGTCCCACACATACGACGAGCAGCTCCTCCCGACCCTGGGGGGATGGACCGACATCGCACGAATGCGGACGGGTCGCCCCGTCATCGTCCAAGGCGACGGGACGAGTCTGTGGACCATCACGCACAGCGACGATGTCGCGGTCGCGATCACAGGCCTCGCGGGCCACCCCGATGCGCTCGGTGAGGCGTTCACCGTGACGGGCGACCACGCACCCAGCTGGAACCGGATCTACGGCTGGCTGGCCGACGCGGCAGGCGTCCCTTCGCCCGACCTCGTCCACGTGGCATCCGAGACGATCGCCGCCTTCGCCCCCGACCTCGGCCCGACGCTCCTCGGCGACAAGGCGCACTCGATGGTCTTCGACAACGCCAAGGTGACCGCTCTGGTGCCGGAGTTCGAAACGACGATCACCTTCGACGAGGGCGCCCGGCAGATCGTCGCCTTCTACGACGCCCATCCCGACCGTCGACAGGTCGACGCGGACCGCGATGCGCTGTTCGATCGCATCGCGGCCCACGCACGACAGGCGGGATGAGCGCCGACTCTCAGCCGGCGCATAGCGGACGCCATAGGAAATCCATAGCTGAGCCCGCACACTGGGGACCATGACGACCCTCGCACCCTCCGCACTTCGCCGCCCCGACGGGCAGGCGCTCCGCCTCCTCGTCGTGGACGACGAGCAGATGCTCACCGACCTGCTGTCGATGGCGCTGCGGATGGAGGGCTGGGAGGTGAAGACGGCGTCCTCGGGCTTCGAGGCGCTCCAGGCGGTCCGCGACTTCCGCCCGGACGCCATGGTGCTCGACATCATGATGCCCGACCTCGACGGGATGTCGGTGCTGCAGCGCCTGCGCGCCTCCGGCGACGACGTGCCCGTGCTCTTCCTCACCGCGAAGGACGCGGTCTCCGACCGCGTGGCGGGCCTGACCGCCGGTGGAGACGACTACGTCACCAAGCCCTTCAGCCTCGAGGAGGTCGTCGCGAGACTTCGCGGCCTCATGCGCCGCGCGGGGACGGCCCAGACCGCCGAAGCCGAGCCCATCCTCCGCGTCGGCGACCTGACTCTGAATGAGGACAGCCACGAGGTCCAGCGCGCCGGCGTGGAGATCGAGCTGACCGCCACGGAGTTCGAACTGCTGCGCTTCCTCATGCGCAACCAGCGCCGCGTGGTGTCCAAGGCCCAGATCCTCGATCGGGTGTGGAATTACGACTTCGGCGGGCGCTCCAGCGTGGTCGAGCTGTACATCTCCTACCTCCGCAAGAAGATCGACCAGGGCCGAGAGCCCCTGATCCACACCGTTCGCGGCGTCGGGTACATGATCAAGGCCTCCCAGTGAGGCGAGCCCGCCATCCGTGGACGCTCCAGCGACGACTGATCGTCACGATCGCCGCGATCGTCTCGCTCATCCTCATCCTCGTGGGTGTCGCCACCTCCGCCATCCTCGGATCGGTGCTGGAGCGGAGCCTGGACAGCCAGGTGGAGGCGACGGCGAATCGGGCGGCGACCTGGATCCGGCCGCTGATCGGCAGCGGCGCCACCGCCGCTGACATCCTGGGGGAACAGGCCCCGCAGCCGGGTTTCCTGCTCGTGGTGGGCGACCCCGTGACCGGGGAGACCACCGCGGCGGCCACCGACGACCGCGGACGCGTGGTCGAACTCAGCGACGCGCAGATCACCGAGCTGGTGAAGCGGCTCGACACCGCCGGCCCGGCGGTGACGGCCCTGGACGGTGTGGGGACCTACCGTCTGGCGAACGTCCCCGCCTCCCCCGCGATCGTCGTCGTCGGGATCTCGCGCACCGCCGTGGCGGCCACCATCGGCGAGATGCTCCTGACGATCGCGCTTCTCACCCTCGGCGGGTTGCTGCTCCTGGCCGTCGCGACAGCCTGGACGGTACGGGCGGGCCTCGCCCCCCTCCGCTCCGTCGCCGAGACCGCCCGGCGGGTCGCGGCGCTCCCCCTCGACCAGGGCGAGGTCTCGATCCGCGATCGCGTCCCGGATGCCGAGGCCGACCCGCGGACCGAGATCGGGCAGGTCGGGCAGGCGCTGAACACCCTTCTGGACCATGTGTCGACCTCGCTCACCGCACGGCAGCGGAACGAGGAGCGGATGCGCTCGTTCGTCGCCGACGCCAGCCATGAGCTGCGCACCCCTCTGGCCTCGATCCGCGGCTACTCGGAGCTGTCACTGCGCGCTCTGGAGCGCGGCCACGACGGCGGAGCCCTCGACACCGCCGAGGCGTCCCTCGAGCGCATTCAGAGCCAGTCGCTGCGGATGACCTCGCTGGTGGAGGACCTGCTCCTCCTCGCCCGGCTCGACGAGGGTCAGGAGCTGGTCTACGGCGCGGTCGATCTGTCGCAGCTGGCCGTCGAGGCCCTCGGCGACGCCCAGGCGGCGGGGCCGGATCACCACTGGGTCGCCGACGTCGGCGAAGATCCCGTCGTCGTCGCCGGCGATGCGCGGCGCCTGCACCAGGTCATGGCCAATCTCCTGGGCAACGCGCGGATCCACACCCCGGCCGGCACCACCGTCCGCGTCTCGGTCGAGCGCGAGGGGTCGGACGCTGTGGTCCGGGTTCACGACGACGGCCCCGGCATCGACCCGGCGATCGCCGACGAGCTGTTCGAGCGGTTCTCCCGCGCCGACCGATCGCGGGCACGCAACACCGGCGGCACCGGCCTCGGTCTGTCGATCGCCCGGGCGATCGTGATGGCCCACACCGGCACCCTGACCGTCACGAGCACGCCCGGGGACACGACGTTCGAGATGCGCCTGCCGGCCCGCCCCGAGGACCCCGCCGAGGGTCAGTAGCCGCTGAAGGCGTCGGTGGTCAGCGACCGTGCCCGGCGCAGCGCCGGGGCGAGTTCGGCGATCAGGCCCGCCGGCCCTGAGATGAACGCGTGCCGGGCGGAGACGTCGGGAACGACACCCAGCAGCCCGTCGGCGTCGAGCCGAACGCCGCGGGCCCAGCGCCAGTGCGGCGGGAGGTCGGCGGGTGCCCCACGGGTGAAGACGATGACCGGCACCCCCGACGCGGCGATCTCGTCGCGGTAGGCCAGCTCCGCGGCATCCGAAGCGACGTAGACGAGCACGATGTCGCGGTCCTCGTCGGCCAGACGGTGGTGCCGCAGCTGCGAGACGAACGGGGTGATCCCGATGCCGGCGGCGATCAGAAGCACCGGCACCGCCGTGCTCGAGGGCAGGAGGAAGTCGCCCCACACGCCGGTGACCCGCACCTCGGCACCGGCGGGCGTCTCGGCCAGAGCGCGTTTGAAGCTCGACGGCGCGCCCGCCGCGGGCTCCCGGTAGGCGATCTTCAGTTCCGGGAGATCCTCGGGCGCCGACGCGATGCTGAACTCCCGGCGCGTGCCTCGTCCGTCGGCGCGTCGGTGCGGCACCTCGAGCTCGAGGTACTGCCCCGGCGCGAAGGACAGCGGCCCGGAGACGGAGAAGGTGAGCTCGCGCACGGTGGGCGTCACGTGCGTGCGCTCGGCCAGTCGGAGTCGATGGGCGGCCCGCACGGCGAGCAGGAAGGCGAGGATGTTGCCCAGGAGAAGGGCTCGCTCCTGCCCGAGACTGAACGCCCCGATGACGATCGGCCACCCCGCCAGCGCACCGACGACGAGCGCGACCAGCAGCTGCTGCCACCTCCTCGGCGGAAGGGTGAGGGGCTCGGAGAGCATGAAGGCACCGAGGAACAGGAACGGCGAGGAGAACAGCACCTGCGGAAGGATGTCGCCGAGCGCCACCGGCACACCCAGCGCCGCATACTGCGAGAAGACGCGTACGAGGGCGACGCCCACGGCGACGATGAGGAAGAGGGCGGCGATGCGGAGCTTCTCCGCCCGCCACAGCACGATGACCCCGAGGATGATCACGGGCGCGGCGAGCACCGGGCTTCCGACCCACCAGGCTGAGGCGCCGAGCGCGGGCACCCAGACGGCGAGAAGAGTGAGGGCCGACGCGCCCGTGGCCGCGGGGTTGAGGATATGCCGCCCCCGCCACACGAGGACGTACTTCGACAGCGCCGCGATGGCGCCCGCGAGCGCGGCTCCGAGAAGAAGGAGAGGGTCGGATGAGGGGGCGAGAACGAAGAGCAGGATGCCCGCGGTGATCACCGATGACTCCCACCGCCGCGGGAGGCGGAGGGTGCGCTGGGCGACAAGGTCGACGATTCCGCACGCGGCGACGAGCACGGCCAGGGTGAGCAGGATGTCGAGCGGACTCTGCGCGAGTGCGCCGAATGCGGCCAGCGCCACCGAGATCGCCGTCAGCGCCGCGAGCGCGAGCAGCATGACGCGATACATCGAGAACCGGCCGAGAAGAGCGAAGACCCGGACGGTGACCGCGCGGAGGCCGACGGTCAACGCGTTCACGATGCCACCGTATCCGCCCGTCGGAACAGCTGGGCGGGGTTGCCCGGCGACCACTCCACCCGGCCGTCGGTGGTCATCCGGACCCACTCCGCGCCCCACCGGTGAGCGATCTCCGGACCGCCGTCGAAGAACAGCGCGGTGGCGACCGCATCCGCTGTCATGGCGTCGGACGCGAAGGCCCATGACGCGGCGATCGTCCGCACCGGATCCCCGGTGCGGGCATCCAGGACGTGGTGCAGCCCCTCGCCCCACCGCCGCCGGTTGGTCGCCGAGGCGCAGACCGCCCCGGACGACGCGGTCACCACGCCGATCGCGCGTGTCGTGTCGAACGGGTGCTCGAGGGCGATCCGCAGCTCGGTCCCGCTCACGCGGAGATCCCCGGAGGCGTCGACGAGGAGCGGCCCCGTCACACGCTCGGAGAGAAGGCCGTGCACGATGTCGACGAGGCGGCCCTTTCCGAGGGCGCCGACGTCGATCGTCGCCGGTCCGGACAGGCTCAGGGCATCGTGGCTCCACGCCAGGACGTCGCGCCAGGGGGGCGCGGACCGGGCCCCCCGGTCGGTCAGGGACATCCTCTCGTCGTAGCCCCGACGGGCCAGGACTCCGCCGATGAGGGGACTGACCGCGCCGTGGGTGGCATCGGCGATCTCGGTCAGGCGCGAGAGCAGCAGGTCGGTGTCCTCGGGCGGGACCACCTCTCCCCCGCGCCGGGCCAGACCCGTGACCACGGAGTCGTCGCGGAACCTCGACCACGCGCGGTCGAAGGCGTCGACCGCGTCGGCCACCGCCGCGCGGTCATCTGCGCGCAACGGCCCGGTGGTGCCCACCTCCCAGCCCGTGCCGATCGCCTCGAAACGCCAGATCTCGAAAAGCGCGCGGCCCGCGCTCGGCCGGGGCATCTCAGGCGGCCGCTTCGGCCTTGATCTCCTCGACCGCCGCGTTGAATCCGCCGCTGGTCAGCGACGATCCCGCCACCCGGTCGACGGACAGATCGTCGATGTTTTGACCGACGACCTCGTCGGCGATCCCGCCGATGAACTGCGACTGGTACCGCTCCGACTCCGGTCGCTGCGGGTCGCCGGTCACCTCGACGTCGGTGACGATGTCGTCCTCCAGCGTCAGGGTGACCGCGATCTGCTCGACGGACTCGGGGGTGTTGTAGGTGCCCTCGGCGGTGTAGGTGCCGTCGCGGTACGGCCCACCGGTCGCTGCGGCGCCCGCATCGGTGTCCGCTCCGGCGTCCTGGGTTCCGGCGTCCACGGCTCCGGTGGAGCATCCGGCCAGGAGAAGCGCTCCGAGCACACCGGCGCCGGCGGCACCGACGCGGACAGGACGGGGGGCGAGGCTGAGACGGATCACTGTTCCTCCAGGGGGAAGGGTCGACTACCGTCATCCTGCACCGGGCACCCTATGGACCGGCTCTGAGTGGGCGCAGACGCAGCAAAGAGTCAGTTCACGCGGCGCCGTCGAACATGCTGGTCACGGAACCGTCTTCGAAGACCTCTCGGATCGCGCGGGCGAGGAGCGGGGCGATGGGGAGGATGGTGAGCCCAGGGAAGCGCTTTTCATCCGGCACCGGCACGGTATCGGTGACGACGACCTCGTCGATGGACTCGCTGCGCAGGCGCTGGGCGGCCGGGTCGCTGAAGATCGCGTGGGTCGCGGCGACGATGACTCGTTCCGCGCCGCTGGCCTTGAGCGCCTCGGCGGCTTTGACGATGGTGCCGCCGGTGTCGATCATGTCGTCGACGAGGAGGCACACGCGCCCCTTCACCTCACCGACGATCTCGTTGACGGTGACCTGGTTCGCCACGTTCGGATCGCGGCGCTTGTGGATGATGGCCAGCGGCGCCCCCAGACTGTCCGACCACGTGTCGGCGACCCGCACGCGGCCGGTATCGGGTGAGACGACGGTCAGCTTGGCGCGGTCTGCGGCGCTGAGAGTGTCGCGGAAGTACTCCAGCAGCACCGGCTTGGCGAAGAGGTGATCCACCGGACCGTCGAAGAAGCCCTGAATCTGCGCGGCGTGCAGATCCACGCTCATGACACGATCGGCGCCCGCGGTGCGGAGCAGATCGGCGACGAGGCGTGCGCTGATCGGTTCGCGCCCACGACCCTTCTTGTCCTGCCGGCTGTAGGGGTAGTACGGCGCGACGACGGTGATGCGCTTCGCCGACGCCCGCTTGGCCGCGTCGAGCATGATGAGCGTCTCCATCAGCCACTCGTTGACCGGCGGGCCGAAGCTCTGCACCAGGAAGAAGTCGCAGCCGCGGATCGACACCTCGAAGCGCGTCAGGATCTCGCCGGAGGCGAAGGTGCGGTACTCGGTGGGCACCAGCTGGGTACCCAGGCCCGCCGCGACCTCGGCGGCCAGGGCCTGGTGCGAGCGACCGGCGGCGACGACGAGCCGCTTCTTGGTCTTGGCGACGATGCCGGGGGCGATGTCGTTGTCGCGGTCGAGATCAACTGTCTTCGTTTTGCGAGCCATCGTCCGCTTTCTGTGACGTCCGGGCTCGCGCTGCGACCTCGGCCGCGGCCGTCCCGGGCCTGTTCTTCTCGACCCACCCCTCGACGTTGCGCTGAGGGGCCACACTCAGGGCCAGAGCACCGGCAGGCACATCCTTGCGGATGACGGCGCCGGCTCCGGTCTTCGCGCCGTCTCCGATCCTAACGGGCGCGACGAAGACGTTGTGCGAGCCGCTGTGCACCTCGTCGCCGATCTCGGTGCGGTGCTTGGCCAGGTCGTCGTAGTTGGCCGTGATCGCTCCGGCGCCGAGGTTGACCCCCGTGCCGATCGTGGTGTCGCCGATGTAGGACAGGTGCGGCACCTTGCTGCGCTCACCGATGTCGGAGTTCTTCACCTCGACGAACGTGCCGATCTTGCCGCCCGCGCCCAGTCGGGCGTTGGGGCGGAGGTACGCGAACGGTCCCACCGTCGCATCGGGGCCGATCACGGCGAGGGTCGCGTCGGTCCGGGTGACCGTCGCCCTCTCCCCCACCTCGCAATCGACGAGGGTGGTGTCGGGGCCGACGACGGCTCCCTCGCCGATGACGGTGGCGCGGAGCACGTGCGTGCCCGGCAGCAGGGTGACATCGGGCGCGAGGGTCGCGGTGACATCGATCCAGGTCGTGGCCGGGTCCATCACGGTCACGCCCTCGCGCTGCCAGTGACGGACGGTGCGGGCGTTGAGCGTACGCGCCGCCTCGGACAGCTGGATGCGATCGTTGACCCCGAGCGCGGCGGCTGCGTCCGGCGCGGTGACGGCGGCGACGGGCAGCCCCGCGTCGCGCAGCAGACCGATGACGTCGGTGAGGTACTTCTCACCCTGCGCGTTCTGGGTGCCGACCCGCGCGAGCTCGCGGCGGAGCGAGGCCGCCTGGAAGACGTAGACCCCCGCGTTGATCTCGGTGACCGCGAGTTCGTCGGCAGCGGCATCCTTCTGCTCCACGATCCGCGCGACGGTGTCGTCGCCGGCGCGGATGACCCGCCCGTAGCCCGACGCGTCCTCGAGCACCGCCGTCAGCAGGGTCGCTGCGGCCCGGCGCTCGCGGTGGGTGTCCAGGAGCGTGGCGAGCATCTCCGCCTCGAGCAGCGGCACGTCGCCGCTGAGCACCAGGACGTCCTCGTCACCCTCGCCGAGGGCCTCCAGCCCGAGCTCGACCGCGCGCCCCGTGCCGGGAACCTCGTCCTGATCCACGATCACCGCCCCGGGCGACACCTCGGTCGCCTCGAAGGCGACGAGGTCGCGTTCGTGACGGACGACGACGGCCGTGTTCCGGGGGCTGAGCCCCGCGGCGGTCTGCAGGACGTGACCGAGCAGCGAGCGGCCGCCGATGCGGTGGAGCACCTTCGGCGTCGCGGACTTCATCCGTGTGCCCTGCCCCGCGGCCAGGACGATCACCGAGAGCGAGGAGGGGGCGGTGGTGTCTGTCATGCTCCGCCGCCAGGACTCGAACCTAGACCTCACAGCTCCAAAGGCTGTCGTGCTGCCATTACACCACGGCGGACCGCGCCCGCAGTGGGCGCCCGGACAAGTCTGCCAGAGTGGATGCATGCCCCGAGAGTCGGACGAAGTCGACCGCATCGTCGAGGCGTGGGGTGCGCAGCGTCCCGACCTCGATTTCTCCCCCCTGGAGGTGCTCTCCCGGGTGGACAGGCTGTCGCGGCACCTGGATCGCGCCCGGCGTGAGGCGTTCCGCCGCAGCGAGCTGGAGCCGTGGGAATGGGACGTCCTGTCGGCGTTGCGGCGGGCCGGCGAGCCGTTCCAGCTGAGCCCCAAGCAGCTGCTGCAGCAGACCCTCGTCTCCAGCGGCACGATGACCAATCGCATCGACCGCCTCGTGGGACGTCGTCTGGTGCGCCGCGAAGCCGACCCCGGTGACGGGAGGAGCATCCTGGTGACGCTCACCGAGGAGGGCCGTACCCGCGTCGACGCCGCGATCACCCGCCTCGTCGACGCCGAAGCCCTCCTACTCGGCTCCCTGTCGCGGGGCGATCGGGACCGCCTGGCGGGGCTGCTGAGGAAACTCAGTCTGGGCTTCGACGGGTGAGCATCAGCCGATCTGCTCGATGAGCGTGAACCAGCGCTCCTCCGTGTCATCCCGCTCCGCCTCGAGGGCGCCGATCCGGCTCATCTCCGCCGAGAGACCCGTGAAGTCGGACTGATCGTGGTCGGCCAGGGCGATCTTGGCGCGCGACACCTCCGACTCGAGCTTCTCGATGCGCCGTTCGAGGGCGGCGGCCTCCTTCTGCGCGGCGCGGAGCTCAGCTCCGGTGAGCGCCGTGGTCGCCGGCGACGCGGTCTGCTCGGAGGACGGCGGGGTCGCCGCTGCCGAAAGCCTCCCCGCGGCGCGCAGGCGCAGATACTCGTCGACCCCGGCGGGCAGGTGTCGAAGCCGCCCCCCCAGCAGCGCGTATTGCTGGTCGGTCACCCGCTCCATGAAGTAGCGATCGTGCGAGACGACGATGAGGGTGCCGGGCCAGGAGTCCAGCAGGTCTTCGAGCGCGGCGAGCATGTCGGTGTCGAGATCGTTGGTCGGCTCGTCGAGGATCAGCACGTTCGGCTGCGAAAGCAGGATCAGCAGCAGCTGCAGGCGCCGCTTCTGCCCGCCCGAGAGGTCGCGGACCGGGGTGGAAAGCTGCGCGCTGGCGAACCCCATCCGCTCCAGCAGCTGCCCGGGCGAGAGCTCCTGGGCCTTCGACCCGGCGCCGAGTGTGTAGGTCGTGCGCAGACCCGAGATGACCACCCGGACGGGATCGTCCAGGTGCGGATCGAGCTCGTCCATGCGCTGGCTGAGGATCGCCACCCGCACGGTCTTGCCTCGCTTCACCCGCCCGGAGGTGGGTTCCCGCTCGCCGGAGATGAGCGAGAGCAGCGTGGACTTGCCCGCGCCGTTGACCCCCAGGATGCCGGTGCGCTCGCCGGGCGCGATGCGCCACTCGACGTCGTGGAAGACCTCGGTCCGGGTGGTGCCGTCGTCGTAGACGACCGAGACGTCGAGCAGGTCGACGACGTCCTTGCCGAGTCGCGTGATGGCCAGTGCCTGCAACGCGACCGGGTCGCGCAGCTCGGGCACGTCTTCGATCAGCGCGTTGGCGGCGTCGATGCGGAACTTCGGCTTCGACGTCCGCGCGGGGGCACCGCGTCGCAGCCAGGCGAGCTCCTTGCGGGCGAGGTTCTGACGACGCGCTTCGATCGCCGCCGCCTGCCGGTCGCGCTCGACCCGCTGAAGGATGTAGGCGGCGTACCCGCCTTCGAACGGCTCGACGATCCGGTCGTGGACCTCCCAGGTCATGGTGCAGACCTCGTCGAGGAACCAGCGGTCGTGGGTGACGACGAGGAGCCCGCCCTGGTTCGCCGGCCACCGGCGGCGGATGTGGTCGGCGAGCCACGCGATCGCCTCGACGTCGAGGTGGTTGGTGGGTTCGTCGAGGAACAGCACATCCCAGTCGCCGACGAGAAGGGAGGCCAGGGCGACCCGGCGGCGCTGGCCCCCCGACAGCCCGGTGACCGGGCCCTCCCAGTCCAGCCCTTCGAGGAGGCCGGCGATCACGTCGCGCACGCGCGGATCGCCCGCCCACTCGTGATCGGGACGGTCGCCGACCACGGCGAAGCGGACGGTGTGACCGTCGTCGAGGGTGTCGGACTGGTCGAGGACACCGACGCGGACACCCCGCCGGACGGTGACACGACCCGAGTCGGGCTCGAGCCGCCCGGCCAGCATGGCGAGGAGAGTCGATTTGCCGTCGCCGTTTCGCCCCACGACGCCGATGCGGTCTCCCTCGTCGATGCCGAGAGAGATGCCGTCGAAGACGACCTTCGTGGGAAATTCCAGATGCAGGGCTTCGGCCCCGAGAAGATGCGCCATATCCCCTCCAGGCTATGGCCCTGGGTCGACCCCGCCGACCAGAGCCTCAGTACCAGAAGCTCAGTACCAGAAGCTCAGACGTGGCGCGCGGGGCGTGAGGAAGAGCGGGGCGACGAGGTCGGGGTCGTCGACGGCGAGGCGACCGGCGCCGGCCAGGGTCGCCACCGACACGCCACCGAGGTAGATCGCCGACAGCTCCTCGATTCCCAGGCGAAGGACCGGAGCGGCAGCTGCGGAATCACCGACGTCTTCCACCGTTCCGATACCGTCGACCACCTGCAGGTGCCACCGGCCGGTGGACAGGCCGAGGGAGTCCTCCACGTCGAGGACGACATCGCCGGATCCCGTGTAGGTCCGCGCCTCGAGCGCGCGGGGGACGTCGATGATCCGCACGTACTGGTGGTCGCGAACCGTGATCGTCGCGGCGCGCTGGTCGGCGATCATCCACCACAGCGGCTCATCGACAGCGAGTTCGCCGGCGTGGATCTCGCCGACGAGGTCGAGCTCGAGCAGGAAGCGCCAGAGCGCGGCGTACGCGGCGGGTGTGACGGCGATGAGGGAGGACACATCGACACGGGACTTCGTCCAGTCATCGCTGTTCTCGGTGACCGTGTACAGCGCCGCTCCCCGGACCCGTCCGGCGTCGTCGCGCCACTGGATGGCACGCCGCTTCCCCGGGTCCTTGGCGTCGGGCCGGGTGCCCGCGAAGCTGTCCCAGTGACCGGCGGGGATCTCCAGTTCGCCGGCCGAGCGCTGGCGCACCTCCTCGTGGAGGGCGGGCGCGATCTCGCGCCACGTCTCACGTGGGATGAAATCCACCCGGCCGGATCGGCCCGGTCCGCGCCATCCGGCCCGCTTGGTGTCGATGACCCAGGTGGCCGCCGAAGCGGCCGGGGCGAAGCCGTAGCGGCCGTAGAGCGTGGCCTCGCTGACGGTCAGCATCGCCAGCGGAACGTCGCCGGCGACAGCGCTGCGCAACTCCGCCTCCAACAGGGCGCGCGCGATGCCGCGTCGCCGGTGGGTGGGGGCGACCGAGACGGCGCTCACGGCGCTGCCCGGCAGAACCCCACCGCCGGGAACCGTGAGTTCCGAGAGCCATGATGCGCTGGTGGCCACGGGAGCCGAGGTCGGGGCCTGCGGGTCGTACACCCCCGTCAGCCGCCGGTGACTTCCCCGCGCACGCGTCTCGCGCACCTGCTCGTCGGTCAGCTCGGGATCGAGGAAGCCGCGCGCGACGACCTGGATGAAGGCCTCGCGGTCGGCGTCGTCGGTCACCAACCGCATCTGGAGGCCCTGAGCCTCCAGGCGCTCCCGGGAGATCGGATCGACATCACGCGCGAGATGGGCGTCGGCAGCAGAAGCATCCATGCCCCCCACGCTACTGAGGGGCACCGGCAGGCGCACGCCCGCCGATGCCCCTCAGCCGTGCCCGGATCAGGAGATGCCGTTCTCCTCGAGCCACTGGGTGGCGATGTCGTCGCTGGAGAGCTGGTCGACCGTGCTCTGCACGTTCAGGGCGACAAGCGCCTCCGGGGTCAGCGCAGCGCTCACCTGGTTGATGACGTCGGCGATCTCATCGGCGATGTCGGTGCTGACCACCGGCACCACGTTCGAGGCGAGGAACAGGCCCTCGGGGTCGTCGAGGACGACGAGGTCCTCCGTCTGGATCCGCGGGTCGGCGGTGAAGACGTTCGCGACGTTGACGGTGCCGGCGACGAGGTCTTCGACCGTCGTGTCGCCCGTCGCGGAGAACGACACGTCCACCCCGTAGGTCTCGGCGAGCCCTGCCGGACCGTAGGGCCGCTCGGCGAGCTCAGGCGGACCGCCGAGGGTCAGCGGCACGTCGACGTTCGCGAGGTCGGCGATCGAGGCCAGCGAGTACTCGTCGGCGAATGCCGCGGTCACGGTGTACGAGTCCTGGTCGCTGGCGGTGGACTGGTCGAGCACCGTCAGCCCCTCCGGAAGCGCGTCGGGCAGAGCGGCGTACACCTCTTCCGCGGTGCGAGCGGTGGTCTCTCCGTCGAAGTACTGCAACAGGTTGCCGCTGTACTCGGGGAAGAGGTTCACCTCGCCGTCCTCGAGCAGCGGAATGTAGGCGTCGCGCTGTCCGATGTTGAACTGGCGCTCGACCTCGAAGCCGGCGTTCTCGAGAGCCTGGGCGTAGATCTCGGCGACGATCTCGTTGGAGTAGTAGGCCTGCGACCCGACGACGATCGTGCTGCTGTCACCCGTGCCGGCGCTCTCGTCGCCGTCACCGGAGTCCAGCGGATCGCTCGTGGCGCATCCGGCCATCGTGATGACGGCACCGGTCAGGACGGCGACGCCGGCCAGACCCTTTCGAAGTCGTGCTGTGAACATGGTTTCCTCTTTTCTGATGCGGATAGGGAAGTGGTGAGGCTCAGACGGCGGCGACGCGCGGCGTGCGACCACGGGACGACGTCACCTGCCGCTGCCCGGCGATGACACCACGGGGCATCGCGACCCGCTGCAGGATCGCGAAGACGCCGTCGAGGGCGAGCGCGAGAGCACCGACGAGGATCGCGCCGCCGATGATGACCTCGATGCGACGCAACTCCAAGCCGGTGATGATGTATTGCCCGAGACCGCCCAGTCCGATGTACGCGGCGATGGTGACCGTCGCGACGACTTGAAGGGTCGCGGAGCGGATGCCTCCGATGAGGAGCGAGAGTCCGAGTGGTACCTCGATCCGCCAGAGGATCTGCCATTCCGTCATCCCCATGGACCGACCGGCGTCGATGACCCGGCGGTCGATGGCCTCGAACCCGGCGTACGCCCCGGCGAGGATCGACGGAATGGCCAGGACGACGAAGGTGATGACCGCAGCCTCGGGCTTGCGGAGCACTCCCAGCAGCAGGGTGAGGAGGATGAGGAGGCCGAAAGAGGGGATGGCGCGCGCGGCACCCGAGATCGCCACCGCGACCTCGCGTCCTTTGCCGGTGTGTCCGATCCACCAGCCGATCGGGGTCGCGATGGCGCCGGCAATGACGACGGCGATGACGGTGTACGCGACCTGCTGAGCGAAGGCGACGGGAATCGGATCGAGGAATCCGGTGTCACCGCCGAAGATCCAGGCGAACGCATCGATGAAGTAGCTCATGCGGTCGCTCCTGTCAGGGCCACCCGACGTGACGGCACCCGCGTGCTCTTGACCCGACGGGTCCACGGCATGAGGAGCCTGCCCGCGACGATGAGGGCCAGATCGACAAGGAGGGCGAGAACGACGACGGCGACGACCCCCGCCACCACTTCGGGGATGATGCGTCGATCAAGCCCATTGGTGAAGAGGTAACCGAGATTGATGATGCCGGCCAGGATTCCGACGGTGGCCAGAGCGATGGTGCTCGCCGCCGCCACGCGCAGCCCGGCGAGGATGACGGGGCCGGCGAGCGGGAACTCGACCGCCCAGAACCGACGGAACGAGGCGTACCCCATGGCGGTGGAGGACTGCCTGACTCCCTCGTCGACGGAGTCGAGGCCGTCGGAAACGGCACGGACCAGGATGGCCACCGCGTAGATGGTCAACGCCACGACGAGATTGGTCTCGCTGGTGATCGAGTACAGCCCGGTTGCACTGGGAATCAGCACCAGCAGGGCTATCGAGGGGATGGTGTAGAGCAGGCCGGTGATGGTGATGACACCGCTCCGAACGAGGCGGTACCTCCAGGCCACCCACCCCAGGGGCACGGAGATGACGAATCCCAGAACCAGGGCGAGGACGCTCTGCCGCAGGTGGACGAGGGAGAGTTCGCCGATCAGGTCGAGATTGTCCAGCACCCAGGTCACGTGCGAGCGCCATCCTCGATGAGAGCTCCCTGCGTGCGCCCCTCGCCGTCGACGACCACCGTGCCGTGCGGCGTCTGCCTCAGCCGCAGCGCGCGCTTCCCCTTGTCGGCACCGATGAAGGAGGCGACGAAGTCGGTGGCGGGTGCCTCGATGATCTCGTCGGGGGTCCCCCGCTGGGCGATCTGGGCGCCCTTCTCCAGGATGACCACCTGATCGCCGAGGAGGAAGGCCTCGTCGATGTCGTGGGTGACGAACACGATCGTCTTGGCCACGTCGCGCTGGATGCGCAGCAGTTCCTCCTGGAGCTCAGCCCGCACGATCGGGTCGACGGCCCCGAAGGGCTCGTCCATGAGCAGGATGTTGGGGTTCGCCGCGAGCCCCCGCGCCACGCCGACCCGCTGCTGCTGGCCGCCGGAGAGCTGGCTGGGGTACCGGTCGGCCATCCCCCGGTCAAGCCCCACCGTGTCCATGAGCTCGAGCGCCTGCGCCCGGGCCTTCTTGCGGTTCGCGCCCTCCAGCACCGGGACGGTGGCGATGTTCTCGGCCACGGTGAAATGCGGCAGGAGGCCCGAGTTCTGCATGACGTAGCCGATGCTGCGGCGCAGTTTCACGGGGTCGCGTCCGGCGATGTCGTCGCCGTCGATGAGGATCGTGCCGTCGCTCGGCTCGACCATGCGGTTGATCATGCGCAGGAGCGTCGTCTTGCCGCATCCCGAAGAGCCGACGAACACCGTGGTGGTGTGTGCCGGCAGAACGAGGTCGAACGACCGGACCGCTTCCGTGCCGTCGGGGAAACGCTTGGTGACGCCTCGGAATTCGATCATGGCGCGGTGCGTCCGGTCGACTTAGTCGACGACCTGGACTTCCTTCCAGAACGCGACGTACCCCGAGAAGTCCTTGCCGACGCGCTCGATCGCGGTCGGGTACGGGGTGGGGTACGACCAGGCGCGGTCCTTCAGCGCGTTGTCGCCCGACGTCACGTCGAAGTACTGGCACTCCCCCTTCCACGGGCAGGTGTAAGGGGTGGGGCTCTCGACGAGCACACCCTCGGCGACGCTCGAGGGCGGGAAGTACCAGTTGCCCTCGATCGAGACGAGGTCGTCCTTCGGCGCCTCGGCGATCACCGTTCCGTCCAGTACTGCCTTCATGGGGTCCTCCCGACGTCGTGCCGATCCGCCGCCGGAGCGACGACCCTGTTCACGCTAGCCGACACCGGCGACACCGGGACGGAAATGACGACCTACTCCGACACGATCCGCGCGCCCGGAACCGGGCCGTGGACGTGGAGGGCGTGGTATCCGGCGACGCTCAGCGCGACCTGCAGCTCGAGCGCGGACTCGGGATCGGCCGCGAGGAATGCCGAGGTCGGTCCCGATCCCGACACCATTCCCACGAGCGCGCCCGAGCTCTCACCGAGCTCGAGGACGTCGCGCAGGTCGGGCCGCAGCGACAGCGCCGCCGCCTGCAGGTCGTTGCGCACGTGCGCGGCGAGGGCGACGGCGTCGCCGACCCGCAGCGCCTGAAGGACTCCCGGATCGACGTCGGGGCTGCGCGGCGACGGAGCGATGTCGGAGCGCGCCCTCATCGCGTCGAGGTGGCCGTAGACCTCAGGGGTCGACAGTCCCTCCTCCGAGGTGACGACGACCCAGTCGAAGCGGCCTTTGGCGAGCGCCCGGTTCAGCTGGTCCCCCCGCCCGGTGCCGATCGCCGTCCCGCCCATGAGCGCGAACGGCACGTCCGCTCCGAGGCGACGGGCCAGGCGATGAAGTCCGGATGACCCGAGCTCGGCCCCCCACAGGGCGTCGCACGCGACGAGGGCAGCCGCGGCATCCGCCGACCCGCCGCCCATCCCTCCCGCGACGGGCACATGCTTGTCGATGTGCAGCCGCACTCCGCCGCGGTGCCCGATCTCGCTCGCCACCAACCGCGCCGCCCGTAGGGCGAGGTTGCGATCGTCCACCGGCACGCCCGAGACATCCACCGAGCCCGACACCGTCAGCGAGAACTCGTCGTCGCGTTCGGCCCACAGGTCCTCCACGAGGGACACGGCCTGATAGGCGGAAGCGACGTCGTGGTAGCCGTCGGGCTGGACCGCCCCGACCTCGAAGAAGACGTTGAGCTTGCCCGGAGCGCGGACGTGGACGCGATCGGCGGGGCCGGCGGGGTCCACGGTCATGCATCGAGGCTATCGTCCACGGCGCCGGCGAAACGCCGGGGAAACAGAACGGGAACTACAGTTGTCCGGTGCCCCGTGCGGGGCACGCCCCACCTGACTTCGCAAGGAGGTTCCCATGACACGTGTCGCTCCCCTTCCGTCGATGAGCGATCCCTGGACGAACCTCCTCGCGCGCGATGACGTCCGTCTCGTCGACGGGATGCTCCACACGGTCCACGACACCCTCCCGGTGGCCGAGGCCACCGCGATCGATCTGCTCGCCGTCGCCGACGCACTCTCCACCGCGGAGATCGGCGTTCTCCTCGTGCGCGATGCCGAGCGCCGCGATCGCCTCGTCGTCGACGTCGAGGACGGCGCGCGCGCGTACGACGCGCTTCGCCGCCTCGGTGGCGCGGAGCCGTTCTACGCGCGCACTCCCGGGGAGGACGCGATCCCGCTCCACACCCTCGCCGAACCGGTGGGCCTGGCGACCGTCACGGTGTTCCGGCCGCGAGTGACCAGCAGTGCCACGCTGCGCTACGGGTCGAGCTCCGGGATCCGCGTGGACCTGTGGCGATTCGGGGCCGACCTCGTCGAGGCGCCGCGCCCGACGCTCCTCACCCGCCGGACCATGGCCGCCGACGACGTGTCGTACACCACCGTCGAGCGCCACGGCCGGCGCTGGCGCACCCTCTCCGGCATGTACGAGGTGCACGCGACGGAGTTCTCGGGCGACGTCGACATGGTCTTCTCGTGGGTCGACGGCTCATCCAGCGACTTCCAGCGCAGCCGCGCGGCGCGCATGCAGAGCTACGTCGTCGGAGACGGCGACGACGCCCCGGCGCGCTACCGCCAGATCGATGAGCTGAAGTACGCGCTCCGCAGCGTCTACATGCACGCGCCCTGGCTGCGGCGGATCTTCATCGCCACCGACTCCCCCGCGCCCGCATGGCTGGCCGACCACCCCCGTGTGACGATCGTGAGGAGCGAGGAGTTCTTCGCAGACCCCGGCGTCCTCCCCACGCACAACTCCCACGCGGTCGAAGCGCAGCTGCACCGTATCGACGGACTCGCCGAGCACTTCCTGTACAGCAACGACGACATGTTCTTCGGTCGGCCCGTCGACCCCGAGCTGTTCTTCTCCCCGGGGGGCATCAGCACCTTCGTCGAAAGCCGGGTGCGGATCGGCACCGGTGACCCCCGCCCCGAGCGCAGCGGCCACGACAACGGTCTCCGCGTCAATCGCGCCCTCCTGCGGGAGCGCTTCGGGCGCCTCATCACCCACGACCTCGAGCACTGCGCGGTGCCGATGCGCCGCTCGGTCGCCTACGAGCTCGAACGCGAGTTCGCCGAGGACTACGCCCGCACCGCGGGGAGCCCCTTCCGGTCGGCCACCGACATCTCCGTCACCAACAGCCTGTACCACTACTACGCGCTTCTCACCGGGCGGGCGATCGTGACCACCAAGCCCCGGGTCCGCTACATCCAGACGACGCAGCTCGCCTCGCTGCGCCGGATAGAGCGGCTTCTGGCCCGCCGCGACACCGACATGTTCTGCTTGAACGACGGAAGCGTCCCCGAGCTCCCGGAGGAAGTGCGCATCCGCGCGATCCGCGACAGCCTGGAGCGCTACTTCCCGGTGCGCGCGCCGTGGGAGCGCGACGAGATCAGCGAAGCACCGGCAGTGGGGACGTCGGCGGCGACTTCCCGCTGACAGTGTCGGGGTCGACCTCGTCGACGCCCCGAAGACCGATGCCCGCGTCGTCCAGGCGTCGGCGCGACTCCGCTGCGTCGACGAAGTCGAGCACCGGACCGGCGTCCACCGGCACCACCGAGTGCACGACGGTGTCGTCGTAGACGTGAACCACGTTGAACGACTGCGCCGAGTCCTGCGCTCGCGTTCCCCCGACGGGCACGGTCAGGTCCTGCGTGTAGCAGGTCGCCGACGCGACCGAGACGGGCACCCCGGCGAACGTCGCAAAGGTGGAGTAGTGCAGGTGACCGCCGAGGATGGCGCGGACATCGCCGGCGCCGATCACCTCGGCGAGCCGTGCCTGGTCGCGCAGCTCCACACTCGCGGCGAGGTCGAGCACGCTCGGCACGGGGGGATGATGCATGGCGAGGATGGTGCCGAGCGGCGCGGGGACCTCGAGCACCCCACGAAGCCACGACAGCTGCGCATCGGTCAGTTCGCCGTGGTGCCGGCCGGGAACGCTCGTGTCGAGGGTCACGATGCGCAACCCGTCGATCTCGTCGACCCGGTCGACGGGCCGGCCCGATTCGTCCGCCCGGCCCCACAGTCCCCTGCGGAACGCCGCACGCTCGTCGTGATTTCCCATCACCCAGATCACGCGCGCGCCGACGGCCTCGGCGACCGGTTCGACGAGCGACCGGACGCGGTCGTAGGCCTCGGGTTCACCGTGATCGGCAAGATCACCGGTGAAGACGAGTGCGTGAGGCTGGACTCCGGAATCGGTGATCGCGGTGAGAGCGCGCTCGAGGCGTTCTTCGGCGTCGATGC
This sequence comes from Microbacterium sp. AK009, assembly GCF_013410955.1. Taxonomy (GTDB): domain Bacteria; phylum Actinomycetota; class Actinomycetes; order Actinomycetales; family Microbacteriaceae; genus Microbacterium. The sequence goes on from NZ_JACCCG010000004.1 coordinate 447,425, forward strand.
GGTCGTACAGGCGGGAGCCGTGGGCCCTCAGATGCGTGTCGCTGAGATGCAGGAGCACGCGTTCGGGTCTGGGGTACTCGGCGAGGAGTCTGTCCACTTTTCTTCTCCGCCCCCTTGGCGGTCGGTGTCGTCCGATGCTAGCCGGACACCTAAACCGTAGGGTGCCGCCGGGTGAACACGGGCGGCACACCCCGTATACACACGATGTCGTCAGGCGGACGGCCGCGTCTGGACGACGTGCGCGATGCGCAGGAAGTCGTGCACCACGAGTTCCTCGCCGCGGGCGGTGGGGGCCACGCCCGCCGCCTCCAGGAGCGCGGATGCTTCGACGGAACTCCCGCCGAGCACGCCCGCCAGGGCCTGACGCAGCATCTTCCGCCGCTGGCCGAAAGCGGCGTCGATGAGCGCGAAGGTCGCCCGGCGCTCGTCCTCGGAGCCGATCGGTGTGTCTCGACGCTCGAAGGCCACCAGCACGCTGTCCACGTTCGGGACGGGCCAGAACACCTGCCGCGGCACGTTCCCCGCCAACCGCCACGGTCCGTACCACGACGCCTTCACGCTCGGAGAACCGTACGCCTTCGTCCTCGGCGCCGCCGCCAGCCGCTCCCCCACCTCGGCCTGGACCATCACCACGCCGCGCTGGAGCGCCGGGAAGGTCTCGAGGAAGTGCAGCAGCACGGGGACCGACACGTTGTAGGGGAGGTTCGCCACCAGCACCGACGGATCGCCGGGGAGGTCGGTGACGGCCAGCGCATCGGCGTCGATGACGTGCAGCGATCCGGGCGCCGCGCCGTGCGCGCCGGCGGTGACTTCCAGTCGCGCCGCCAGACGGTGATCGATCTCGACGGCGGTCACCTCGGCGCCGGCATCGAGGAGGGCGAGCGTGAGCGAACCCAGCCCGGGCCCGACCTCGACGACGTGCTCGCCCGCCACCACCCGTGCCGCCTGGACGATCCGGCGCACCGTGTTGGCGTCGACGACGAAATTCTGACCCAGCTTCTTGGTCGGCGTGACGTCGAGTTCGGCGGCGAGGGCGCGGATCTCGCCCGCACCGAGAAGGGTCACCGCCATGGGTTCCACCCTAGTGACTCGCCGCGCAAGCCCTGACGCGCACCATTCCGCGGCACTATGGTGACCCTCGTGAGCTCCTCCGCGTCGATTCCCACCCAGGCCTTCTCCATGCGCAGTCCGTTCGGACGCCGAGCGGTGGCCCTCTCGATCGCCGCGGCGGTCGGAGGATTCCTCTTCGGGTTCGACTCCTCGGTCATCAACGGCGCCGTCGACTCCATCGAGAGCCAGTTCGACCTCACCGCGGTGATCACCGGGTTCGTCGTCGCGGTCGCGCTCCTCGGCTGCGCGCTGGGCGCGGTGCTCGCGGGCGTTCTCAGCGACCGCTGGGGGCGCCTGCGCGTCATGCTCGTCGGTGCCGTGCTGTTCTTCGTCAGCGCCGTCGGGTCGGGCCTGGCGTTCAGCGCCGTCGACCTCACCGTGTGGCGCTTCATCGGCGGCCTCGGCATCGGCATCGCCTCGGTGGTCGCACCGGCCTATATCGCCGAAGTGGCGCCCCGCCAGATCCGCGGCACCCTCGGCTCGCTGCAGCAGCTCGCGATCACGCTCGGCATCTTCGGCGCCCTGCTCTCCAACGCCCTGCTCGCGGGGATCGCCGGGGGCGCATCCTCGCAGCTGTGGCTGGGGCTGGAGGCCTGGCGCTGGATGCTGCTGGTCGAGGCCGTGCCCGCGGTCGTCTACGGCGTCCTGGCGTTCCGGATGCCCGAGTCGCCGCGGTTCCTCATCTCGCAGGGCAAGTACGACGAGGCACGTGCCATCTTCGCCCGGCTCGTGCCCGAGGCCGACCTGGATCAGACGATGAAGGACCTCGATCAGGCGATCGCGGCTGACAAGAAGGCCAAGGGCGTGTCGCTGCGCGGTCCGCGGTTCGGTCTGCAAGGGATCGTCTGGGTCGGCATCATCCTGTCGGTGTTCCAGCAGTTCGTCGGCATCAACGTGATCTTCTACTACTCGACCACGCTGTGGCGCGCGGTCGGGTTCACCGAGCAGAACTCCCTCCTCATCAGCGTCATCACCTCGGTCACCAACGTCCTGGTGACGATCGTCGCGATCGTGCTCGTCGATCGCGTGGGACGAAAGCCCATCCTGCTCACCGGATCGGTGATGATGACCGTGGCGCTCGGCGCGATGGCGCTGTCGTTCGCGTTCGCCGAGACCGTGGACGGCGAGGTGAGCCTGCCGGGGGCGTGGGGTCCGATCGCGCTGGTCGCGGCGAACCTGTTCGTGATCGGGTTCGGTGCGTCGTGGGGCCCGCTGGTGTGGGTGCTGCTCGGCGAGATCTTCCCGAGCCGTATCCGCGGGAAGGCGCTGGGCGTCGCTGCGGGTGCCCAGTGGATCGCGAACTTCCTGATCACCGTCAGCTTCCCTGCGATGTCGGACTGGTCGCTCCCCCTCACCTACGCCATGTACGCCGTCTTCGCCGGGCTGTCGTTCGTCTACGTGCTGCTGAAGATCCCCGAGACCAAGGGGATGGAGCTGGAGCAGACCGAGACCCTGTTCGTGACGAAGGAGCGCGCCAGAGCCGGCCGCAGCGCCTGACGGGCCGCCCGCCGCGGGCCGTCCGCCGCGGCGACCGATCGTAGGATGATCCGATGCCCTCCCTCGGCGACTTCGTCGCACCGCGCCGCCTCGGGCGCGACTTCCGATGGCTGCTGGCTTCCTCCTGGACGAGCAACCTCGGCGACGGGATCGCGCTGGCCGCTGCGCCCCTGCTCATCGCGTCGCTCACGTCGTCTCCGATCCTGGTCGCCGCCGGCGCCATGATGCAGTTCCTCCCCTGGCTGCTGTTCGGGCTCCTCGCGGGGGCCGTCGCCGACCACCACGATCGGCGGCGCCTGGTCATGCTCGCCAACGCCCTTCGTGCGCTGGTGATCCTCGGGCTGGTGGTCTCCCTCCTCACGGGGCAGGCGACCGTCTGGCTGGTGCTGGTGACGTCGTTCCTCTACGGCACCGCGGAGGTGTTCGCCGACACCGCCGGCAGCACGCTCCTGCCGATGCTCGTGCGTCCTGCGGATCTGGGCATCGGGAACGCGCGGATGCAGGCCGGGTTCCTCGTGGGCAATCAGCTGGCGGGCCCGCCGCTGGGCGCCTTCCTCTTCGCCGCCGGGTCCTTCCTCCCGTTCCTCCTGCAGGTGCTCTGCGTGAGCCTCGCAATCCTTTTAATCTCCCGGATCGCCCGCACCCCCGTGCCCGATTCCGGTGGCACCGAGCGCGAGTCGAAGTTGCGCGCCATCCGGGAGGGGCTCGGCTGGCTCCGGCACAACGCGCCGGTGCGGACGCTCGTGGTGATCATCCTCGTCTTCAACGTCACCTGGGCGGCGCCCTGGGGGGTGCTGGTGCTCTACGCCACCGAGTACCTGGGCATGGGGCCCGTGGGCTACGGCGCGCTGACGACCGCCTCGGCCCTCGGCGGCATCATCGCCATCTTCAGCTTCGGCTTCTTGGAGAAGAAGGTCCCCTTCGCCACGCTCATGCGCGTGGTCCTCACGTGCGAGGTGCTCATGCACCTCGCCTTCGCGCTGACCACCGTCCCGGCGGTGGCCTTCGTGATCATGTTCGGCTTCGGCCTCTACGCCTTCGTCTGGGGCACGATCTCCACGACGGTCCGTCAGCGTCTGGTCCCGATGCCACTGCAGGGCAGGATCGCATCGGTGAACATGGTCGGGGTGTTCGGCGGGCTCGTGATCGGCCAGTTCCTCGGGGGCGTCATCGCCCAGATCTGGGGTCCGACGGGGCCCTGGTGGTTCGCGTTCGCGGGTTCGGCCATCACCCTCGCGCTGGTCTGGCGGTCGATCTCCCACATCGCCGCAGCCCCTCCGGCACGAGACACCGACCCCACCGCTTCCCCGGCCTGAGCGGCGGGCCCGCAGTCAGCTCGCGAGCAGCGCCCGCAGCGCGTCACCGAGTTCGGCCAGACGCCGCGCCCACGGTCCTGCCATCTCCCCGGCCGCTGTGCGCGCGAAGACGGTGTCGACCGGCGCCCATTCGGCCTCGCTGACCTCGGCGGGATCGGGCACGACCGCAGGATCGTCGACCCGCACGACGTACAGGTCGAACAGGGCCCGCTCCTCCCGCACGCGACCGACGGGCTCGAGCGCGGCGGGGTCGACGACGACACCGGTCTCCTCGGAGAGCTCGCGCACCGCTGCCTGCCGACTCGTCTCTCCGGCCAGCGCGCTTCCCGCGGGAAACTCCCACGACAGCGGCCAGTCCTTCACGGCCGCGCGGCGAGAGGTCAGCACCCGCCCGTCGCGCCGGACGGCGCACACCGACACGACGAGGTGGAACGATCCGTCGGGGAAGTCGGGGTCATCGCGCCGGTGCGTCCGCCCGAGCGGCCGCCCGGTCTCGTCGATCAGGTCCCACAGCTCTCTCATCGCGCCTCAGTCGGTGAAGGCGCCGTACACGGCGAGGGTGTTCTCGGCCAGTTGCGCGCACAGCTCGTCGACGTCGACCTCGAGTTCGACAGCAAGGAAGCGCACCGTCACGGGAACCAGGTACGGCGCGTTCGGACGGCCTCGGTGCGGCGTGGGCGTGAGGAAGGGCGCGTCGGTCTCGACCAGCACCCGCTCCCGAGGCGTCACCTTCAGGGCGTCGCGCAGGCTCTGGGCGTTCTTGAACGTCACATTGCCCGCGAAGGAGAGGTAGTAGCCCTCGTCGGCGCAGCGGCGCGCCATCTCGGCGTCGCCCGAGAAGCAGTGGAAGACCGTTCTGTCGGGCGCACCCACCCGGGCGAGGGTCTCGAGAACGGCCTCGTGCGCATCGCGGTCGTGGATCTGCATCGCCAGCCCGTGCTTCTTGGCCAGGGCGATGTGCGCCTCGAACGAGGTGTGCTGGGCGGCGAGTCCTTCGTCGCCGGTGCGGAAGAAGTCCAGGCCCGTCTCGCCGATGGCGCGGACGCGCGGTTCGGCGGCGAGCGCGTCGATCACCCCGATCGCCTCGTCGAGGCGTCCGGCCTCGGCGTAGGCGGGTGCTTCGTTGGGGTGGATGGCGACGGCGGCGAGGACGTCGGGGTGGGATGCCGCGGCGGCGGCCGACCAGCGACTGGATTCGATGTCACCCCCGGCCTGCACCACCCCGATCACGCCGACGGCGCGGGCACGGGCGAGCTGGGCATCGAGGTCGAGAGGCTCGTCACCGTCGATGATCTCCAGGTGCGCGTGGTTGTCGTACACCGGTACGCGCAGCGGCTCCGGAGCCACCGGCCACCGGACGTCGCGTGACCCGTCGTTGTGGCGCTCCCGGATGTATCCGCTCGGGTCGGTCACTCGCCCCGGCCCCCCGGCTGTGCGTCACCCGGCTGCTCGACCCGCGGGAAGAGCGGCGAGAGGGCGTTGACGCTCGTGCCCGGGCGGAGCTGCCCCCAGCGACCCGCATCGCGGAGCGCCTGATCCCGCAATCGGCCGAGTGACTCGGCCGCGCCGAGCCCCACCCACAGCTTCTCGGTGGCGATCGGCATGATCGGCGACAGCAGCACCGCGAGCGCGCGGAGCCCCTCGGCGGCGGTGTAGAGCACCGTGTCGAGGCGGCTGCGGGAGCCCTCGTCCTTCGCGAGCACCCAGGGCTCGTTCTCGGTGATGTACAGGTTCAGCGCATCGACGATCGTCCAGATCGCGGCGATGGCCTCATCCAGCCGGAACCGTTCGATCGCGGCATCCGCCCTCTCCACCGCACTCGCCACGGTCTCGCGGATGACCCGGTCGCCGTCGGTCTCCTCCCCCGCGGGCGGCACGATCCCCTCCCGGTACCGGGCGATCATCGCCGTCGTGCGCGAGGCGAGATTCCCGAAGCCGTTGGCGAGCTCCGCCTGGTACCGGGCCGAGAGGTCCTCCCACGAGAACGAGCCGTCCTGACCGAACGCGATCGCGGAGAGGAAGTAGAACCGGTACGCATCCGACCCGAAGACGTCGGTGATCTCCGTGGGGGCGATCCCCGTCAGCTTCGACTTCGACATCTTCTCGCCGCCGACCAGCAGCCACCCGTGGGCGAAGACGCCGCGGGGCACCTCGACGCCGGCCGCCATGAGCATGGCGGGCCAGATGACGGCGTGGAAACGCAGGATGTCCTTGCCGACGACGTGGTACGCGGGCCACCGCCGGGCGAACTCCTCGGGGTCGGAGCCGAAGCCGACGGCGGTGGCGTAGTTCAGCAGCGCATCCACCCACACGTAGATGACGTGGGTCTCATCCCACGGCACCTTGATGCCCCAGTCGAACGTCGACCGCGAGATCGAGAGGTCCTTCAGCCCCTGCTTGACGAAGGAGATGACTTCGTTCCGCGCCGACTCGGGCCGGATGAAGTCGGGGTTGTCGGCGTAGAGCTTCAGCAGCGGCTCGGTGAACTCGCTGAGCTTGAAGAAGTAGTTCTTCTCCTGCAGGAGCTCCAGGGGCTTGGAGTGGATGGCGCAGACCTTCAGGCCCTCGAACGCGCCGGTGCCGTCCACGATCTCGGACTCGGTCTTGAACTCCTCGCAGCCCACGCAGTACAGCGCCTCGAACTCGCCGGCGTAGATGTACCCGCGGTCGTAGATGGCCTGCACGAACTGACGCACGCGCTCCTCGTGCCGGGGCTGGGTGGTGCGGATGAAGTCGTCGTTGGCGACATCCAGGGTCTGAAGGAGCGGAAACCACGACTCCGCCACCAGCCGGTCCACCCACTCCTGCGGGGTGGCCCCGTTCGCGGCGGCGGCGCGCAGCATCTTCTGCCCGTGCTCGTCGGTGCCGGTCAGCATCCAGGTGTCGTCGCCGGCCTGGCGGTGCCAGCGCGCCAGCGCGTCCACGGCGACGGTGGTGTAGCCGTGGCCGATGTGGGGCACGTCGCTGGGATAGTAGATCGGCGTCGTGATGTAGAAGGATCGGCCGGAAGTCACCCGAGAATTCTAGGTGGAGCCGATGCCGCCTTCCGCCGTGTGACGGGCGGCCAGCGCCGCTTCGTAAAGATCTCGACGGGACAGGCCCGTCTGACCGGCGACGTCTGCCGCGGCATCCTTCAACCGCATGCCCCCCGCGACGAGGTCGGTCACCTCGGCGACACCGTCGGCGAGCGAGACCCCACGGCGCTCGGCGCCTGTGACCACGACGACGATCTCACCGCGGACCCCGTCGGCCGCCCACTCCGCGAGCTCGCGGAGAGACCCGCGGCGGATCTCCTCGTGGAGTTTCGTGAGTTCTCGGCAGACCGCGGCGGGGCGTTCGGGCCCGAACGCGCGGGCGAGCGCACCGAGCGTCTCGGCGATTCGGGACGGCGCCTCGAAGAACACCATCGTCCGCCGCTCGGTCGACAGTTCCGCGAAGAGCGCGTCGCGTTCGCCGGCCTTGCGCGGCGGAAAGCCCTCGAAGGTGAAGCGGTCGGTCGGCAGCCCCGAGGCGGCGAGAGCGGTCACCACGGCGCTCGGACCCGGGATCACCGTGACGGTGACGCCCTCGACAGCCGCCCGCGCGACGACGGAGAAGCCCGGATCGCTCACTGTCGGCATGCCCGCGTCGCTGAGGAGGAGGACATCCTGCTCGCGGGCGAGCTCGACGATCTCCGCCGCTCTGCCCTTCTCGTTGTGATCGTGCAGGGCGATCAGCCGCGGGCGGTTCTCGACCCCGAGGGCGGCGAGAAGGCGCTGGGTCGTGCGGGTGTCCTCCGCGGCGATGACGGGAGCGTCTGCCAGTGCGCGCCGGAGCCGATCCGACGCATCGCCGAGGTTGCCGATCGGGGTGGCCGCGAGGATCAGCATGCCGTCAGCTTAGGCGGCGCGCGCCTTTAGGCTGGTCGACGTGACCGCCCCCGCACCCGCGCTGACCCGGCCGTCGGCGTGGGACCGGTGGCAGCACCGGATCTCCGGCGACGGCTCGCTCGCCCGCCGGTGGACGGTCCTCGCCGCGACGGCGGTGACCCTCCTCGCCGCCGTGCTGCGGTTCTGGAACCTCGGTCACCCCGACGCCCTGGTCTTCGACGAGACGTACTACGTCAAGGACGCCTGGAGCCAGTGGGTGCTGGGGTACGCCGCCGAGTGGCCGAAAGGTGACGACACCAACGACCGGTTCGTCGCCGGCGAGACCGGGATCTTCAACGCCGACGATCCCGCGTTCGTCGTGCATCCGCCGCTCGGGAAGCTCCTCATCGGCGCGGGGATGGCGCTCTTCGGCGCCGACTCGTCGTTCGGCTGGCGGTTCGCGACCGCGCTCGCGGGGACGGCGCTCGTGCTCGTGCTGTTCCTTCTCGCCCGCACGCTCACCGCCTCGACCGTCTTCGCCACCGTCGCGGGTCTGCTGCTCGCCGTCGATGGCCTCGCCATCGTGATGAGCCGGGTGGCTCTCCTCGACATCTTCGTGGCGCTGTTCGTGCTCATGGCGTTCTGGTTCGTCGCCCTCGATCGGCGGCGCCTCCCCGATCGGCTCGCCGCCGCGCTCGCCCTGCGATCACCCGACGGCGAGGGGGGGTATCGCCTCGGACCTCTGCTGTGGGATCGGCCATGGCTCGTGGCAGCCGGGGTCGCCGCCGGCGCCGCGAGCGGCGTGAAGTGGTCGGGGCTGTATGCGCTCGCGGGGATCGGCATCTACGCCGTCGTCACCGACCTCCTCGCCCGGCGACGGGCCGGCATCCGGCTCTGGGCGGTCGACGGGGTGCTCCGGCAGGGGCCGGTGTCGTTCCTGCTGCTCGTTCCGGTCGCCGCGCTGATCTACCTCGCCTCGTGGTGGGGCTGGCTGGGCACCACCGGGGGGTACGACCGTCAGCGCGCCGCGACGGCGCTCGAGAGCCTGTGGATCTACCACCAGAACATCTATACCTTCCACGTCGGCCTCGACACCGACCACGCCTACCAGAGCCCCGCGTGGCAGTGGCCGCTGCTGCTGCGCCCGACCTCGATGTACTACGACCAGACCGACGCCGGGGTGCAGAACATCTACTCGATGCCGAACCCGCTCATCTGGTGGGCGGGGGTCGCGGCGGTGGTCTACCTCGCGTACCGGTTCTTCCGCGATCGCGACTGGCGCCACGCGCTCGTCCTCACCGGCGTCGCCGTGACGTATCTGCCGTGGCTGCTCTACCCCGAGCGCACGGTGTTCCAGTTCTACACCGTGGCGATCCTGCCCTTCACGGTGCTGGCGCTCACCTTCGCACTGCGCGACATCACCCGATCCCCCGACCCGCAGCGCCGCCTGCCCGGCAGGGTGGCCGTGGTCGCCTTCCTCGGGGTCGTGCTGCTGGTGTCGGCCTTCTGGTACCCGATCCTCACCGCGACGACGGTGCCCTACGACTTCTGGCGGGCGCACAACTGGCTCCCCGGCTGGGTCTAAGCCTCGGGAGGGGTGGCCGCGGCCGCCGCGGCGGCCGCCTTCGGAAGCGCGGCGAGGATCTTCTCCAGCGCCTCGTCATCGTGCGCGGCCGTAAGGAACCACGCCTCGAACACGCTCGGCGGAAGCGAGACCCCCGCATCGAGCATCGCGTGGAAGAAGGCGCGGTAGCGCCATCCCTCCTGATCCCGCGCATCGTCGTAGTCGCGCACCGGCCGGTCGCGGAAGGCGATCGAGAACAGGCTCCCGGCGTGGGTGATGACATGAGCGACACCGGCGGCGTCGAGGGCCTCCCCCGCGGCGCGGGAGACCACCCCGGCGGCACGATCGACGTGCGCGTAGACGGCCTCGTCGGCCAGGCGCAGAGTGGCGAGCCCCGCGGCCACCGCGAGCGGGTTCCCGCTCAGGGTCCCCGCCTGGTAGACGGGTCCGAGCGGGGCGAGCAGCTCCATCAGGTCTCGGCGACCACCGATGCCCGCAAGCGGCATCCCGCCTCCGATGACCTTGCCGAAGGTGACGAGGTCGGGCGTCCAGGACGCCCCGGCCCGGTGCTCGAGTCCCCACCAGCCGGCGGGATCCACCCGGAAGCCGGTGAGCACCTCGTCGGAGATGAGCAGGGCGCCGTGGGCGTGCGCGGTGTCGGCGAGGAAGGCGTTGAAGCCGTCTTCGGGCAGGAGGATGCCCGCGTTGGCGCCGGCGGCCTCGGTGATGACGGCGGCGATGCGGTCCGGGTGACGGGCGAACGCCTCCTCGATCGCGCCCCGGTCGTTGTACGGCAGCACCAGGGTCAGCGCGGCGATGTCGGCAGGGACACCCGCCGATCCGGGGAGCCCGAGGGTCGCCACCCCCGAGCCCGATTCGGCGAGGAGGCCGTCGGAGTGACCGTGGTAGTGCCCGGCGAACTTCACGATGAGGTCCCGCTGGGTGGCGCCACGGGCGATGCGGATCGCGGTCATGGTCGCCTCGGTGCCGGTGGACACCAGGCGCAGCCGCTCGATCTCGGAGGCCTTCCCGACCCGGAGTCGGTCGATGACCGCCTCGGCGAGGAGCGTCTCGCCCGGGGTCGAGGCGCCGAAGGACAGTCCGCGGGCGGCCGCCTCCTGCACCGCGGCCACGACGCCCGGGTGGGCGTGGCCGAGGAGGGCGGGCCCCCACGAGGCGACGAGATCGACGTACTCGCGTCCTGAGACGTCGCGGACGTACGCGCCGTGCGCGCCGACGATCGACAGCGGGGTGCCCCCCACCGAGCCGAAAGCGCGGACAGGGGAGTTGACGCCGCCGGGGATCACAGCACGGGCCCGCGCGGCGGCCTCGATGTTGTCGGTCGGAGTGAGGGTCATGCTCATCGCGCCCACCTTTCTGCCGCCTCCACGGCCCAGTACGTCAGCACCGCGTCGGCGCCCGCGCGGACGATGCTCTGCAGCGACTCGTCGACGGCGCGGTCCCGGTCGATCCAGCCGTGTGCGGCGGCGGCCTCGATCATGGCGTATTCGCCGCTGACCTGGTACGCCCAGACGGGAACCGGGGAGGATGCCGCGGCATCGGCCAGCACGTCGAGGTACGACATCGCGGGCTTGACCATGACGATATCCGCGCCCTCGGCGACGTCCAGCGCGACTTCGAGGGCGCCCTCGCGGCGGTTCCCCGGATCGAGCTGGTAGGTGCGCCGGTCACCCTGCAGGGAGGACTGGACGGCCTCGCGGAAGGGGCCGTAGAACGCCGAGGCGTACTTGGCCGCGTAGGCGAGGAGCGCGACGTGGGAGAACCCGGCCTCATCGAGGGCGGAGCGGATGACGGCGACCTGGCCGTCCATCATCCCGGACAGCCCCAGGAGCTCGGACCCAGCGGCAGCCTGTGCGAGGGCCATGTCGCGGTACCGCTCGAGGGTCGCGTCGTTGTCGACACCCCCCGCCGCGTCGAGCACGCCGCAGTGACCGTGGTCGGTGAATTCGTCGAGGCACAGGTCGGTCTGCACGACGAGGTCGGAGCCGACCTCCTCCGCCGCGATGCGGGTGGCGACATTGAGGATGCCGTCGGGGTCGGTCGCGCCCGAGCCCCGCGCGTCTTTGTGCTCGGGGACGCCGAAGAGCATGACGCCGCCGATGCCCGCGGCAGCCGCACGGTGCAGCTCGCCGCGGAAGGAGTCGAGGGAGTGCTGCTGCACGCCCGGCATCGAACCGATCGGCAGAGCCGCGTCGGCGTTCTCGCGGACGAACATCGGCAGCACGAGCTGGGCGGGGTGCACCCGGGTCTCGGCGACCAGGCGCCGCCAGGCGGCGCTCCGCCGGAGCCGCCGGGGGCGGGTGGCGGGGAACGGCGGCGGGGTGGAGGTCATGCGCGGTCCTCTCGGGCGCCGGGGCCGACCGGCGCCAGGTCGGCCGCGCCTTCAGCCAGAAGCTCGTCGGCGACGCGTACGGCCAGCTCTGCGGCGACGCCGGGGTCGTCGGCGTCGGCGGCGTGGGCGCTGGTGAGCTGTGCCGTGCCGTCGGGGCGGTAGATCCGTGCGGTGAGGAACATCAGCCCGTCGTCGAAGAAGGCGTGGGCCCCGATCGGGGCCGCGCAGCCCGCCTCCAGACGCGCCAGGACGCCCCGCTCGGCGTCGACGGCCAGGCGGGTCGGGCGGTGGTCGAGCCGCGAGACGCGGTGCTCTTCGCCGGCACGCGTCTCGACGGCGAGCGCGCCCTGCGCGGGGGCGGTGGGCCAGCGCTCCAGCGGCAGGAACTCCGTCGCCGCGTCGGAGCGATCGATGCGGCTGAGCCCGGCGGCGGCGAGGAGGATGGCGTCGAGACGCCGCTCCGGGTCATCCGACCCCACCCGGGAGAGGCGGGTGTCGATGTTGCCGCGGATGTCGACGAGGTCGAGGTCGGGGCGCCGCGCGGCGAGCTGCGCCCTACGGCGGGGCGAGCCCGTGCCCACGCGCGCGCCCTCGGGAAGGGTGTCGAGGGTGAGTCCGTCGCGCGCGCAGAGCGCGTCGCGCGCGTCCGCCCGGGTCGGAACGGCTCCGATCGCAAGGCCCTCCTCGGGGGCGGTGGGAAGGTCCTTGTACGAGTGGACGACGACGTCCACCTCACCGGCGCGAAGCGCCGCGCGCAGCGCCGTGGCGAAGACGCCCGCGCCGCCGAGCGACGCCAGCGGCGCGCTCGAGCGGTCGCCGTCCGAGACGATCGGCACGAGCTCCGCGCCGAGGGCCGCCGCGACGGCGCCCGCCTGCGCCATCGCCAGTGCGCTGGCGCGGGTTCCCAGACGCAGGGTCATCGCACCACGTCGGCGATCTCGGCGGGGTCGATCAGGCGTCCGGTGAAGAACGGCACCTCTTCGCGCACGTGACGTCGCGCCTCGGTGGCCCGGAGGTAGCGCATCAGGTCGACGAGGTCGATGACGTCGTCGGCTTCGAGGGCGAGGAGCCACTCGTAGTCGCCGAGCGCGAAGCTCGCCACGGTGTTGCTCTGCACCTGCGGGTAGTCCCGGCCCATCCGGCCGTGCTCGCCGAGCATCTTGCCGCGCTCTTCGGCAGGGAGGAGGTACCACTCGTAGCTGCGCACGAACGGGTACACCGTCAGCCACTGCTTCGGCGCGAGGCCCCGGGCGAACGCCGGGCTGTGGTCGCGGCTGAACTCCGCGTCGCGGTGCACGCCCATGGCGTTCCAGGTCGGCGCGAGCGGGGCGAGCTCGCGGGTGCGCCGGAGGTCGCGCAGCACCGACTGCAGGTGCTCCGCGGAGTTCCCGACGAGCCAGAGCAGGAGATCGGCGTCGGCGCGCAAGCCCGAGACGTCGTAGACGCCGCGGAGGGTGTCGCCGGCCGTCGTCGCCGCGTCGACGATCGACGGCAGCCCCTCGGCCACCGGAGTCCCGGGCTGACGTCGCAGCACCGCCCAGAGGGCGTAGTGGCGGTCGTTCGGGGTCTGGGGCGAAGCGGAGGGGGCGGTATCGGTCACCCCTCCATCCTCCCCCGTTCCGCGGAGGAGTGGCCACTCGCCCTCTCGACGGTGAGAGATGTCGCGAGCGCCTCGGCCTGGCGGACGACGGCGGAAAGACCCGTGCCCGCCCGCTCCTCGCCCACGGCGAGGACGGGGTCCTCCGGGTCGGCGCGACCCCAGCGATCCCACGTGCGCACGGTGTGGTCCAGGAGCGCCTCCACGGGTGCACCCAGGAGCGCCTCGGCGTCGCGGACGGCCGCGGCGACGGCATCCGGAGCGGCAGAGCCGTCGTACGACAGCCGCACCGCTTCCCGCTGACCGAGGGACTCGCGGATCCAGGGCCATTTCGCGGTGAGGTGGGTCAGGGCGCGAGCGCGCACGCCCTGGACGTCGGGACCGACGAGCACGCCGGTGCCCCGCGGGGCATCGCGCCACGCGGCTGCCTCGACGACCAGTGTGACCACGGTGATGCGCCGGTGGGGGTCGGGCGCCCGCCGGGGGCGGGCGAGGATCGGGATGCCGCGGAGCCGGCGTCCGCCCACCTCGATGCCGTCGTCGGCGACGGCCGTGACCCGGGCGCCGGCGGTGAGTTCGGCGCCGTGCGCGGCGGCGTCGGTCACGAGGGCGTCGACGAGACGGAACACCCCGCCGCGCACCCCGGCGACCTGACTGCCGGCGGGGGAGGTGGAGCGGATGGATGCGACGGCGGCGGCGAGCGACCCGGTGCGGCGGAATTCCTCGCGAAGTCGCGGCGATGCGCTGTCGATCGGCAGCGCGTCCGGGGTGGTGGAGTGCACGCCCCGGACGACCGGGGCGACGAGGGCGTCGACGACGCGGTCGCCCATACGCGCGCGGACGAGGGCGCCCAGGGTGTCGGCCGACGCTCCCTCCTCCGGGGGAAGGATCGCGTCCTGGCGGGCGCGGGCGAGGCCCGACGCGCCGAGGGCGGGGAGGAGGGACTCGTCGAGGATCGTCGGGATGCCGAGGAGCCCCGCCGCAGGGAGCGGGAAGGCGCGGTCGCTCCGCTCCTGCACCCAGGCGGGCGAGCCGGCCGCGGGTGCGACGATGTCGCCCGCGAGCCCGAGCTCGCCCAGCAGCGCCAGAACGGTCCCGGGCCCGTCACCGCCCCGGGTGGCGAAGGACTCAGCCCCGGCGTCGAGCGCCACGCCCGCGACATCCTGCCGTGACACCTGGCCGCCGAAGACGCTCTCCGCCTCGAAGAGCCGCACCCGGAGACCTGCGAGCGCGGCGCGCCGGGCGAAGACCAGCCCCGCCACTCCCCCGCCGACGACGAGGAGGTCAGCGGTCATGGACGAACGCGACGATGCGCGTGAGGGCGTCGGGATCGGTCTCGGGCGGGACCCCGTGACCGAGGTTCAGGATGTGGGCGGGCGCCGCCGCCCCCGCCTCGATGACCTCCTCGACGTGGCGCTGGAGCAGGCGCCAGGGGGCGTTCAACAGGGCAGGGTCGATGTTCCCCTGCAGGGGGACGCGACCCCCGAGACGGCGGTTCGCCTCATCGAGCGGGAGTCGCCAGTCGATGCCGACCACGTCGGCGCCGATACCGGGCAGCAGGTCGAGCACCTCACCGAGGCCCAGGCCGAAATGGATGCGCGACACGTCGGTGCCGCGCAGCGCATCGAACGCGCGACGGGAGTGCGGCGCGACACGCTTCTGGTAGTCGCCGCGGGAGAGTGACCCCGCCCAGGAGTCGAACAACTGCGCGACGCTCGCGCCCGACTCGACCTGGGCGCGCAGGAACGCGCCCGTGACGTCGGCGCACCAGTTCAGCAGCGCGGCCCACGCGTGAGGATCGGTGCGCATGAGGGCGCGGGTGCGCAGCTGCTCCTTGGAGGGGCCGCCTTCGACGAGGTAGCTGGCGAGCGTGTAGGGCGCACCGCCGAACCCGACGAGCGGCGTGGACCCGAGCTCGGCGACGACGATCCCGACGGCCTCGCGGATCGGGGCCAGCGCCTCGGGGTCGATCGGGCGCAGGCGCAGGATGTCGGCGGACGAGCGCACCGGCTGATCGATGACCGGACCGCGACCGGGAACGATGGTCACCTCGACCCCGGCCAGGAGCACGGGCACGACGATGTCGCTGAAGAACACCGCTGCATCCACGCCGTGTCGCCGCACCGGCTGCAGGGTGATCTCGGCGGCGAGGTCGGGAGTGAGGCACGCGTCGAGCATCTCGGTGCCGGCGCGCGAGGCCCGGTACTCCGGCAGCGACCTGCCCGCCTGCCGCATGAACCACACCGGGGGGCGCTCGGGGCGGTCGCCCCGGGCGGCACGCACGAGCGGACTGTCGGTGGTGCGCCCGTCGACCAGGGGGTGCGCGGCGGGAAGGAGGGGCGTGGATTCGGCGGATGACACGCCCTCCAGGCTAGACGCGCGCGGCCTTCGGCTCGTCGGTTGGGTAGACTTGTCCGGTGCTGTTCTGTGTGACGGCGAATCATCGCAATACGGATTTCGAGGTGCTGGGTCGCATCTCGGCCGTCGCCGAATCCACGGGGCGAGCGCTCGTCTCCGAGCACGACTTCGTCCGCGGCGCGGTGGTGCTGTCGACCTGCAACCGCTTCGAGGCGTATCTCGAGCTCGACGAACCCCTCACCGGCGGCGCGGTCGTCGCCCGCGAAGCGGTGCTCGAGGCTCTCGGGGATGCCGCCGGCAGCGATGCGCATGCGCTGCGCGAGTCAGCGTTGTCGCTGTGCGGCGACGACGTCGTGCGTCACCTGTTCGCGGTGAGCTCGGGCCTGGAGTCCATGGTCGTCGGCGAAGAGGAGATCAGCGGTCAGGTGCAGCGGGCGCTGGTCCAGGCCCGCACCGACGGCACGACCAGCACCCAGCTCGAACAGGTCTTCCAGCGCGCCACCCACGCCACCCGTGAGATGCGAGCCAAGGCGGATGTCGGCGCGGGGCGTCGCTCCCTGGCACGCCTCGCGCTCGACCTCGTCGACACGCGCGTGACCGACTGGGCCACCGTCCCCGTTCTCCTCGTCGGCACCGGCAGCTATGCGGCGACCACCATCGCCGCCCTCCGCGCCCGCGGCGCGCGTGACATCGGCGTGTACTCCGCCACCGGCCGGGCCGCGCGGTTCGCCGCGCGCTACGGCGTCCGCCCCGAGGCCGACCTCGCCCGAGCGATCGCGCACGCCGAGATCGTCATCACCTGCACCGCCCGCTATGTCGTCACCCCCGACGACATCCCCGACACCGCACAGCGGATCGTGATCGATCTGGGCCTCCCCCGCAACGTCTCCCCCGAGGTGGGCGAACTCCCCGGCGTCGAGCTGCTCGACCTCGAGCTTCTCGGCCGCCACGCCGCGCTCCCCGAGCTCGGCCCCGGAGCCCACGAGCTGGTGGGCTCGGCGGCGGCGACGTTCACCGCCGAGCGGGCCGCCGCCCCGGCGATCGTCGCGGTGCGACGTCACATCCAGGACGCCCTCGACGACGAGCTGTCGCGACTGCCCGAGGACGCGGAGCAGGCCCGCGCCGCGCTCCGCCACCTCGCCGGGGTGCTCTCCCACCGACCCTCGGTCCGCGCGCGCGAGGCCGCTGCCGCCGGCGAACTGGCTGCGTTCGAACGGGCGCTGGACCTGGTGTTCGGGATCACCGTCGACCACGGCGCAGCCGAAGACGACGAAGCCGGCGGCGCGGTGTCACCGGCCGCCGGCTGAGGCGCTGCGCGTCAGCCGACCTCGTCGATACTGCCGCCCACACGTCCTTCGTCCGCGCGATCCAGCGCGTCGATCGACGCCATCTGGTCGGTGGTCAGCTCGAAGTCGAACAGGTCGACGTTCTCCTCCAGCCGCGAACGGCGCACCGACTTCGGGAAGACGATGAAGCCGTGCTGGATGTGCCAGCGCAGCACCGCCTGCGCGGGCGTCTTGCCGTGCGCGGCGGCGGCGTCTGCGACGGCCGGGAGGTCGAACAGGTCGTACTTGCCCTGACCCAGCGGCCCCCACGACTCGATCCGCACGTCGTGGTCGGCGGCCCAGTCGGTGATGTCGCGACGCTGATAGGCCGGGTGCAGCTCGATCTGGTTGATCGCCGGGGTCACACCGGTCGCCGCAATCACCTCTTCGAGGTGGCTGACGTGGAAGTTCGACACGCCGATCGAGCGGGCCTTGCCGGCGTCGCGGATCGCGACGAGCTTCTCCCAGGCGTTGACGTAGGATCCGCGCTTCGGCGCCGGCCAGTGGATGAGGTAAAGGTCGACGTGGTCGAGACCGAGCTTGGTGAGGCTCTCGTCGATCGCCGCGTGCGGCTCGTCGCCGCCCTGGCGGTCGTTCCAGAGCTTCGTGGTGATGAAGAGCTCGTCGCGCGGGATCCCCGACTTCGCGATCGCCGCGCCGACACCCTCCTCATTGCGGTAGATCGCCGCGGTGTCGATGTGGCGATACCCGATCTCGAGGGCTTCGCCGACGGCCCGCTCGGTGTCCTCCGGCGGAACCAGGAAGACGCCGTACCCGAGCTGGGGGATCTCATGTCCGTCGTTGAGTTTCACTGTGGGGATCGTCATCCCTTCACCCTAGAATCCCCACCGCGGCCCCGGTCGCGTGTTGCGCCATCCGACCCCACCCGCTAGCGACGGCCACCCGGCCGTACGATGGAGGGCTATGCCCACGACCGCCCCGGTGATCACCTACCCGCCCGAGCTGCCCGTCAGCGCGGCTCGGGAGGAGATCGCCGCAGCCATCCGCGATCACCAGGTGGTGATCGTCGCCGGGGCGACGGGTTCGGGCAAGACCACGCAGCTGCCGAAGATCTGCCTCGAGCTCGGGCGGGAGCGGATCGCCCACACCCAACCCCGCCGCATCGCCGCGCGCTCGATCGCCGAGCGCATCGCCGAGGAGCTCGAGGTGCCCCTCGGTGGCACGGTCGGGTACAAGGTCCGCTTCACCGACCAGGTCTCCGACGACACCCGCGTCGCGCTCATGACCGACGGAATCCTCCTCAACGAGATCCACCGCGACCGGCTCCTGCGCCGCTACGACACGATCATCGTCGACGAGGCGCACGAGCGGTCGCTGAACGTCGACTTCCTCCTCGGCTACCTCACCCGCATCCTCCCCCAGCGTCCCGACCTCAAGGTCATCATCACCTCCGCCACGATCGACCCCCAGAGCTTCGCGGCGCACTTCGCCGACCGGTCGGGTACCCCCGCGCCGATCATCGAGGTCTCAGGCCGCACCTACCCGGTCGAGATCCGCTACCGCCCCCAGACGGAGGCGGCCGATGACGACATCGACGGGCTGATCGCGGCACTGCGTGAACTCGATCGCGAGCCCGCGGGCGATGTGCTCGTCTTCCTGCCCGGCGAGGCCGAGATCCGCGACGCCATGGATGCCGTCCGCGGCATGTACGCCAAGGACGTCTCGCCCACCGAGGTCCTCCCCCTCTACGGGCGCCTGACCTCCGCCGAACAGCACCGCGTGTTCGAGCGGTCGAGCACCGCGGGGCTCCGTCGCCGGGTCATCCTCGCGACGAACGTCGCCGAGACGAGCCTCACCGTGCCCGGCATCCGGTATGTCGTCGACACCGGAACGGCGCGCATCTCGCGGTACAGCAACCGCAGCAAGATCCAGCGCCTGCCGATCGAGCCGGTGTCGCAGGCCTCGGCCCAGCAGCGCGCCGGCCGCGCCGGCCGCACCGCGCCGGGCGTGGCGATCCGCCTCTACGCCGAAGACGATTTCACCGCGCGTCCGGAGTTCACCGAGCCCGAGATCCTTCGCACGAGCCTGGCCGCAGTGCTCCTGCAGATGCTCAGCCTCGGCTTCGGCGACGTGGCATCCTTCCCCTTCCTCACCCGACCCGACTCGCGGGGGGTCAAGGCCGCGCTCGACCTCCTCACAGAGCTCGGCGCGGTGCAGGCCGGCGAGCGCGGTCCCCGCCTCACCGACATCGGCAGGCGGACCGCCCGGCTTCCCATCGACCCGCGCTTCGCGCGCATGCTGATCGAGGCCGAGCGGACCACGGTGCTCGCTCCGGTGCTGGCGATCGTCGCGGGTCTGTCGATCCAGGACGTCCGCGAGCGGCCGGAGGAGCGCCGCGAGGAGGCCGACCGCCTCCACGCCCGGTTCACCGACCCGACGAGCGACTTCCTGACGCTGCTGAATCTGTGGAATCACCTGCGCGAGCAGCAGTCCGAGCTCGGGTCGAGCGCGTTCCGGCGCCTGTGCCGCAGCGAGCACCTGAACTATGTGCGCGTTCGGGAATGGTTCGACGTGCACCGCCAGCTCAGCGCGCTGCTGGGTGCGAGAAGAGCGGATGCCGCGGCCCCGGCCGATCCGGATGACATCCACCGCGCGATCCTCGCCGGCCTCCTCTCGCAGATCGGCATCCTCGACGAGCGCCCCACCTCCCGACCCGACGAGCGCGGCCGCGATCGCACGCGCGGCGACCAGGGTCGCGCCGAATACCGGGGCGCGCGAGGCACCCGGTTCGCGATGTTCCCCGGCTCGGGGCTCCGCAAGCGCCGTCCCGCCGCGGTGATGGCCGCCGAACTCGTGGAGACCTCGCGCCTGTTCGCCCGGACCGTCGCCGAGATCGACCCGGCGTGGGCGGAGGCCCTCGCCGGCGATCTCGCCCATCGCAGCGTCAGCGAGCCCCACTGGTCCAAGAGCGCGGGCGCGGCGTCGGCGTACGAGAAGATCACGCTGTTCGGGGTGGAGATCATCCCTCGGCGTCGGGTACAGCTCGCCCGGTTCGACCGCCCCCTGGCCCGCGAGCTGTTCCTCCGCCACGCGCTCGTGGAGGGCGAGGTCGATCTGTCGCATCTCGACAAGAGGCTGAGCGCCTTCGAGCGCCGAAACGCCGATCTCCGACGACGACTGGAGAAGCTCGAGGAACGCGAACGGCGACGCGACATCCTCGCCGGCGACGAGGCCGTCTACGCCTTCTACGACGCACGCCTCCCCGTCGACGTCTACGACGTGCGCTCGTTCGAGCGGTGGTGGAAAGACGCCTCCACCCGCACCCCCCGCCTTCTCGACATGACCGAGGCGGACCTCCTCGACGACGCCGCCCGTGCCGACGAGCGGGACTTCCCCACCCGTTGGCGGCAGGGCGACCAGGTGCTCTCCCTCGCCTACCGGTTCGAACCCGGCGCTCCCGATGACGGCGTCACCGTCGTCATCCCGCTGCCGCTCCTCGCGCAGCTGCGGCCGGACGGCTTCGACTGGCAGGTGCCGGGGCTTCGCCCCGAGCTCATCGCCGCGCTCATCCGCTCCCTCCCCAAAGCCATCCGCCGTCACGTGGTCCCCGCCGCCGACTGGGCGGCGCGGCTGGGCGACGAGCTCGACGGCCAGGGTCCGGAAGCCGCCGACGGCCTTCCGCCGGCGACCCTCACCGCTGCGCTGGCCCGGCTGATCCAGCGCGCCGCGAGTCAGCCCGTGAGCGAAGACGATTTCGATCTGGAGCGGGTTCCCGGGCACCTGCGGATGTCGTTTCGCGCCGTCGACGACCGCGGGCGGGCCCTCGGCAGCGACCGCGACCTCCCCGCCCTCCAGGACCGCCTCCGCGGGCGCGCACGCTCCTCGGTCGCCCGCACCCTGGAGCGCCCGGCCGCGCGGGTGGCCGCCGCCGCCGAGCCCGCCGGGGTCACCCCCGCGGAGCGGACCGGCCTCACCACCTGGGATCTCGGCGACCTCCCCACGGTCGTCGACACCCGCGTCGCCGGCGGTGTCGTGCGCGGCTATCCCGCGCTGATCGACGAGCGCGACAGCGTCGCGCTCCGGATCGAGTCGACTCCGGATGCCGCGGCCGCGGCCCTGCGCGCAGGAGTCCGCCGGCTGCTGCTGCTCGCGGTGCCTTCGCCTGCGACCTACGTGCTCGATCACCTCACCGCCCCGGAGAAGCTCGCGCTCGCCGCGAGCCCCTACCCGTCGGCCCGCGCACTCATCGAGGATGCACGCTCCGCCCTCGCCGACGCCGTTCTCGATCGGGTGGCGGGCCCAGAGCCGGTGCGTACGGCCGCGGTCTTCGCACGAGCACGCGACGAGTTCTCCCGGGCGAATGTCGATGAGCTGTTCGCCCTCGTCTCCCTGTCCGCGAAGATCCTCACGGCGGCCCGTGATGTGGAGCGGGCGGTGCGCGGGGTGACGTCGATGGCCCTCCTGGGCGCATTGGGCGACATCAAGGCGCAGCTGTCGGGCCTCATCTTCCCCGGATTCCTCTCGCGCACGGGCACGACCCGGCTGACCCACCTTCCCCGCTACCTCCGCGCCGCCGCCGAGCGGGCGCGGGCTCTCGCCGACAACCCCGGGCGGGACCGCCAGCGCATGACGGAGTTCGAACGCGCCGCAGCGGTGTTCGCCGAGGCGGGCGGGACCACCCCGCTTCCGGCGGGAGCCCCGCCTGCCCTCGTGCGCGCGCGGTGGCTCCTCGAGGAGTACCGCGTGAGCCTCTTCGCCCAGCCTCTGGGCACGGCCGAACCGGTCTCGCTGCAGCGGATCCAGAAGGCGCTGCGGGAATAGCCGCGCCGGCGCCCCACGTTCCCCCGGGTATGGCGCAGGCGATCGTGTACTCCTCGTTCGGCGGTCCCGAAGTCCTGACCGTCGTCGACATCCCCCATCCCGCCCCCGGCGCGGGCGAGGTCTCCGTGCGCATGGAGGCGGCGGGAGTCAATCCGATCGACCACAAGCTGCGCTCGGGTCTGCGTCCCTCCGCGCCCATCGACGCACCCCGGCGCATCGGGGCCGACGGCGCCGGAGTGATCACGGCCGTAGGCCCCGACGTCGACGGCTTCCGCGAAGGCGACCCCGTCGTCGTGTTCGGCGCGACCGGTGCCTACGCCGCCGACATCGCCGTCCCCGTCCGGTCGGTGCAGCCCCGGCCGGCATCCGTGACGGCAGCCGAGGGCGCGGCCCTCGGCATCCCCGTGGCAACGGCGTATCAGGCGCTGCGCTCTCTCGGCGTCCGCGAAGGCGACACCCTCCTCCTCCACGCCGGGTCCGGCGCCGTCGGCCAGGCAGCCGTCCAGCTGGCGACACTCTGGGGCGCGCGGGTCATCGCCACCTCCTCGCCGGAGCGCTTCGATCGCGTCCGCGATCTCGGAGCCGAGCCGATCGCGTACGGCCAGGGCCTCGCCGACCGGGTTCGCGCGGCCGCGCCCGAGGGCATCTCCGTCGCCCTCGATGCGGCGGGCACCGACGAGGCCATCCAGACCTCGCTCGCCCTCGCGCCCGCGGCACGCATCGCGACCTCGTCCGGGGGCGCGATGCAGCAGGGTTCGGCATTCGAGCCTTCGGCGGCGGTGCGCCCGACCCGCTCACGCCGCAGCAGCTCGGATGGCGCGCCGAGGCGATCCCCGTGGCGCTCTCGCTTCTCGCCGCGGGGGCCTTCACCGTCGAACTCGGACCCTCCTTCGCGCTCGAGGACGCCGCCGCCGCACACCGCGCCGTCGAGCAGGGCGCCGCGGGCAAGGTCATCCTGCTTCCCTGATGCCACCTCCCACCCCGCTACGCTCGAACCCATGACTGGACTTCGCTGGGGCATCCTCGCCACCGGAGGCATCGCGCACTCCTTCGCCACCGATCTGCGCACCGCCGAGCGCGACATGGTCGCCGTCGGCTCGCGGCGTGAGGAGGCGTCGCGGGAGTTCGCCGCCGAGTTCGGCATCCCTCACGCGCACTCCTCCTACGAAGCGCTCGTGGCCGACCCCGACGTCGACATCCTCTACATCGCCACTCCCCACCCCTTCCACGCCGAGAACGCGATCCTCGCGCTCGAGCACGGCAAGCACGTCCTGGTCGAGAAGCCCTTCGCTCTCACCGCCGCCGAGGCCGCCTCGATCCGCGACGCGGCCCGCGCGAACGGCCTCCTGGCGATGGAGGCGATGTGGACGCGGTACCTCCCCCACATGATCCGGATCCGCGAGATCATCGCCGCCGGCACCCTGGGCGAGATCCGCGCCGTCTTCGCCGACCACACCCAGAAGATCACCGCCGATCCCTCGCACCGGCTGAACGCGCTCGAGCTGGGCGGCGGGGCGCTCCTGGACCTCGGGATCTACCCGATCTCGTTCTTCTGGGACATCCTCGGCGAGCCGACGTCGGTCACCGCGCGCGCGCGACTCGCCGACACCGGCGCCGACGCCGACGTCGCGACGATCTTCACCCACGCCTCGGGCGCCATCTCCTCCTCGGTCACCTCGTCGCGTTCGGCCGGCCCGAACACCGCCCACATCGTCGGGACCGAGGCTCGCATCGACATCGATCGCACCTGGTACACCCCCACCAGTTTCCGCGTCATCGGGCCGGACGGCAGCGTGATCGAGGATTACGTCAGCGACATCTCCGGGCGGGGGATGCAGTTCCAGGCACTGGCGGCCGAGGAGATCATCGCTCGTGGTGAGATCGACAGCCCGCTGCTCGGGATCGATGAGACGGTCGCGATCATGGCGACCCTCGACGAGATCCGCTCGCAGATCGGCGTCCGCTACCCCGGGGAGAGGTGATGGCCGATCCGCACGGCCGCGTGGCGGTCTACCTCGACTTCGACAACATCGTCATGTCCTGGTACGACCGGGTGCACGGGCGCAACTCCTACGCCCGTGACCGTCAGCGCATCGTCGCCGGCGACGGCGACGCCGAGATCACGGAGCGGCTGGCCGCTGCCATGATCGACGTCGGCGCGATCATCGACTACGCCGCCACCTTCGGCACGCTCGTCCTGACCCGCGCGTACGCCGACTGGTCGTCGCCGGTCAACGCGGTGTACCGGTCGCAGCTGGTGGCCCGGGCGGTCGACCTCGTCCAGCTCTTTCCGGCCGCGGCGTATGCCAAGAACGGCGCCGACATCCGGCTGGCCGTCGACGCGGTCGAGGACATGTTCCGCCTGGACGACCTCACCCACGTCGTCATCGTGGCGGGCGACTCCGACTACGTCCCGCTGGCTCAGCGCTGCAAGCGACTCGGACGCTTCGTCGTCGGCATCGGGGTGGCGGGTTCCACCGCCAAGTCCCTCGCCGCGGCGTGCGACCAGTTCCACGCGTACGACGCCCTCCCCGGCATCCCCGCCCCGGCGGTCGCCGAGAAGCCCGAAACCGCACGCAGCCGGTCGCGGAAGAAGACCGTCGACCCGGGCGCCGAACTCCTCCAGCGCGCACTGCGCCTGGAGAGCGACCGCGAGGGCGAGGACTGGCAGCACGCCTCGGCGGTGAAGAGCCTCATCAAGCGTCTGGATCCGTCCTTCAGCGAGAAGGCGTACGGCTTCCGCAGCTTCTCGGAGTTCGTCAAGGCCCATGCCGACGTCGCCGAGGTCGACGAGTCGGGTCATATCGTGCTCATCCGCCTCGCTGGCGAGAAGACCTGACGCGCTACAGTGTGCATGTGATCCGCCGAGAGACGCCGCCCGGCTCGCAGTCGTCACTGCGTGAAGCCAACCGCGCGCGCCTGCTCGAGACGCTGAAGCGTCACGGGCGGATGACACAGGTGGAGCTCGCCGGCATCACCGGCCTCTCCCCGGCGACGGTGTCGAATATCGTCAAGGAGCTCGTCGCCTCGGGGGTGCTGCATACCTCGATCACCTCGCGCAGCGGTCGCCGGGCCACTCTGGTCTCGCTCGCCCGGCAACTGGGCCTCGTCGCCGGGGCGCACTTCAGTTCGCGACAGCTGCACATCGCCATCTCGGACGTCACCCGCACCGTGGTGAGCCAGAGCTCACTCCCCCTTCCCCTCGACCACCGGCACGATGCCGAACTCGACCGTCTCGCGCTGCTCCTCGGCGACATGATGGACTCCCTCGGCGGCGCGACCGACGACCTCCTCGCCGTCGGTCTGGCCCTTCCCGCCCCGATCGATCCGCGGACCGGGATGGTGAGCGCCGCTGGACTCCTCCGAGGCTGGGAGAACGTCGACATCGCGACATCGCTCGCCGCTCGCATCCAGCGCCCGGTCCTCGTCGACAGCGAGGCCAATCTGGGAGCGCTGGCCGAGGCCCGCGAGGGCGTGTCGAGGGACGTTCCGTCGTCGGTGTACCTCCGCGTGGGACACACGATCAGCGCGGGGATGGTCGTCACCGGCGAGCTGTTCCGCGGTGTCAACGGCAAGGCCGGCCAGATCGGCCACGTCACCATCGACGAGAACGGGCCCATCTGCCGCTGCAGCAACCGCGGCTGTCTCGAGACGTACGCCGGCGGGCCGGCGCTTCTTTCCCTCTTTCCGCCCGGGGAGGGGATGCGACGTCTCAGCGACCTCATCCAGGCCGCCGAGTCCGGCGACGGCAGCGCGCGGCGGGTCATCGCCGACGCCGGCCGGCACATCGGCATCGCTGCGGCGAGCCTGTGCAACCTTCTCGATCCCGGGCTGATCGTGGTCGGCGGCGAGTTGGCCGAGGCCGGCGAGATCCTGATGGCGCCGATGCGGCACTCGCTGGAGCGCACGGCGCTGGCGAGTGGAAACGGCCTGCCCGAGATCGTCGCGAGCTCGTTCGGGGAGTGGACCGAGACCCGGGGAGCCATCGCGGCAGCGCTCGACGCCGTCGCCTTCGATCATGTCGCGGTCGACAGCGGAGTCGATCGCGCCACCGCGTGAGCGGCCCATGACCTCCGCTCTCCGCCGCATCGCCGCGGCTCTCCTCGGGGCGGTGATCGCGCTGGGTGCGGCAGGCTGTGCTGCGCCGACCGGCGGCGAGGAGGGGACCATCGCACTTCTCCTCCCCGACGCCAAGACCGCCCGGTACGAGACGTTCGACCGGCCCTACTTCGAAGAGCGGGTGGAAGAGCTCGGCGACTTCCGCGTGCTGTACTCCAACGCCGATCAGGACGCCGCCAAGCAGCAGCAGCAGGCGGAGGCCGCACTCACGGGGGGCGCCGGGGTCCTGGTGCTCGATCCGGTCGACGCCAACGCCGCCGTCACGATCGTCCGGGAGGCCAATGCGCAGGGTGTCCCGGTGATCTCGTACGACCGTCTCGTCGCCGGCGGCGATCTGGCTTACTATGTCTCGTTCGACAACGAGAAGGTGGGTCAGCTGCAGGCGGCCGCGCTCACCGAGGCCCTGGCCTCCGACGACGCCGCGATCGAACCCGAGACGCAGCAGAGAGGCATCCTGATGGTGAACGGCTCGCCGACCGACAGCAATGCCGCACTCTTCAAATCCGGCGCCCAGCGGGTCATCGACGAGGCAGGACTCACCGTGCTGTCCTCCTTCGACACACCCGAGTGGAGTCCCGACCTCGCGCAGGAGTGGGTCGCCGGTCAGGTCGCCCAGTTCGGCGATCGCATCGCCGCGGTCTACGCCGCCAACGATGCCACCGCAGGGGGTGCGGTGGCGGCGCTGCGGGCAGGCAACGTCACGCCGTTTCCGATCGTGACCGGCCAGGATGCCGAGCTGACGGCCATCCAACGCATCCTCACCGGCGATCAGTACATGACCGTCTACAAGGCGATCCGCCCCCAGGCCGAGCGCGCCGCCGACGTGGCGGTGGCGCTGCTGCGCGGCGAGGAGGTGAGCGCGCCGCTGGAGATCGAGGGAACGCCCACGACACTGCTCGACCCGGTCGCCGTGACCGTCGAGAACATCGCCGACACCGTCATCGCCGACGGGTTCTGGACGATAGACGACATCTGCACCGCCGAGTACGCCGCGGCCTGCGAGCAGGCGGGGCTTCGATGACCGGCGGGATGGCGGCCCTGGGGCCCCGCCCTCGGGAGCGTGTGCTCACCATGCACGGCATCGGCAAGCGGTTCGGGGCCGTCCGGGCCCTGAGCGATGTGGACTTCTGGGTCGACGAGGGCGAGGTCGTCGCCCTCGTCGGCGACAACGGAGCCGGCAAATCGACGCTGGTGAAGATCCTCGCCGGTGTCTACACCGCCGATGCCGGCGTGATCGAGTTCGACGGCGCACCGGTGCGGCTGGGCAGCCCCGCCGACGCGCAGGAGCTGGGCATCGCGACGGTGTTCCAAGACCTCGCGCTGTGCGACAACCTCGATGTCGTCGCGAACCTGTGGCTCGGCCGGGAGCTGGTCGCGGGGCGCCGCCTCGACGAAGTCGAGATGGAGCAGCGCACCTGGACGCTGCTGCGCGAGCTCGCCGCCAAGCTCCCCTCGGTGCGCGTGCCGGTGGCCTCGCTCTCCGGCGGTCAGCGACAGACCGTCGCGATCGCCCGATCGCTGATCGGCGACCCGCGCGTGGTGATCCTCGACGAGCCGACGGCGGCCCTCGGCGTGGCGCAGACGGCCGAGGTGCTGAACCTCATCGAGCGGCTCCGCGAGCGCGGCCACGGCGTCATCCTGATCAGCCACAACATGGCCGACGTCATGGCCGTCGCCGACCGCGCCGTGGTGCTGCGGCTCGGGCGCAACAACGGCGAGTACGACATCGCCGACATCACGACCGAGACCCTCATCGCCGCGATCACCGGGGCCACCGCCGATGCGCCGCCGCGCCCCGCGCCGGCACCCGAGCAGGCGACGCCCGGTCGCATCATCCCCCTGCCCACCGACCGCCCCCGCCGACGTCCGCGCGCGCAGGACATCAACGGATGACCGCCGCCGACACGTTCTCGCGCGTCGCCGCCCGCGTGCGGGAGGGCGACCTCGGTGCGCTCCCCGTCATCGTCGGGGTGGTCGTCATCTGGTCGGTCTTCCAGGCGCTGAATCCGCTGTTCCTGTCGAGTCAGAACCTCGTCAACCTGACGATGCAGTGCGCCGCGATCGGCACCATCGCTCTGGGTGTCGTGCTCGTCCTCCTCGTCGGTGAGATCGACCTGTCGGTGGGGTCGGTCTCGGGGCTCGCGGCGGCGATCCTCGCGGTGACGTTCGTCCAACTCGAATGGGACCTGCTGCTGGCGATCGTCGCGGCGGTCGCGACGGGGGCGGCGATCGGCGCCGGGTACGGGGTGTTGCTGACCCGGTTCGCCCTGCCGAGCTTCGTCATCACCCTGGCGGGACTGCTGGGATTCCTCGGCCTGCAGCTGTGGGTGCTCGGCGAGACCGGCTCGATCAACCTGCCCTTCGATTCCTGGCTGGTCGTCTTCGCCCAGCAGCTGTTCCTCCCGGACTGGCTCTCCTACGTGGTCGTCGCCCTCGCCGTCGCCGGCTTCGCCCTCTCGCGCGTGCGCCGCGCGCGGCGCCGCGTGCAGGCGAACCTCGACAGCCAGACCTATCGCGAGATCGCCGTGCGCACGGTGATCCTCGGCGTGTTCCTCGCCGGGACCACGTGGTACCTCAACCTCTCGCGCGGGGTCGGGGTGATGTTCCTGTTCTTCCTCGCCCTGGTCGTCGTCATCGACATCGTGCTCCAGCAGACCCGATGGGGCCGGGCGGTGTACGCCGTCGGCGGGTCGAAGGAGGCGGCACGACGCGCGGGGATCCGGGTGGGACGCATCTACGTCACCGTGTTCGCCCTCTGCTCCAGCCTCGCCGCGGTCGGCGGCATCCTCGCCGCCGCACGACTGGCGGCCGTGAGTCAGAGCTCGGGCGCCGGCGACACGAACCTCAACGCGATCGCTGCGGCGGTGATCGGCGGGGCGAGCCTGTTCGGCGGGCGCGGCACGGCGTACTCTGCGCTGCTGGGCATCGTCGTCATCCAGTCGATCTCGTCGGGGCTGACGCTGCTGAATCTGGACTCGTCGGTGCGCTTCATGATCACCGGTCTCGTCCTCGTCATCGCCGTCATCATCGATTCGCTGTCCCGGCGGACCCGGGAGGCCACCGGCCGATAACTGCCTTCACGGACCGAACGCATGAGCGCCGTTGCCAAAGCGTTACGTTCACTACTTGACGCCAAGGGCCGCCAGTCGGGATGATCGCTTTCGTGAGCGGCTCCATGGGGGCGTCGCGCTCACCGTTCGACGATGAAAGGTGAACAATGAAGAAATCCTTGCTCTCGGCCGCGGCGGTCGCCGGCGCAGCCGTGATGCTGCTGGCGGGCTGTTCCAGCTCGACCGGCGGCGACACCGGCGGTGGCGACGCTGCGGGCCGCGCCTGCGTCATCCTCCCCGACGCGGCGTCCTCGCCTCGCTGGGAGAACTTCGACCGCAAGTACCTGCAGGAGGGCCTGGAAGCCGCCGGCTTCGAGGTCGACATCCAGAACGCCCAGGGCAGCACCAACACCTACTCCACGATCGCCGACCAGCAGCTCACCCAGGGCTGCGGCGTGATGCTGCTGGTGGACTACCAGGGTGCCGCCGAAGCGGTCGCCGCCGACGCCACCGCCGAGGGCATTCCGGTGATCGCGTACGACCGCCCGTTCGAGGGCGCGGACTACTACGTCTCGTTCGACAACGAGGAGGTCGGTCGCCTGCAGGGCCAGACGGTGCTCGACGGCCTCGAGGCCGCGGGCAAGGACCCTGCGACCGCGACGGTGGTCTACATGGGCGGTGACCCCACCGACGGCAACGCCGCGATGTTCAAGTCCGGTGCCGTGGAGGTCATGGAGGGCGCGGGGATCACCCCGGCCGCCGAGCCCCCGGGGGTCTGGGACCAGGCGGAGTCGCAGACCAACTTCGAGCAGGCTCTGACCTCGCTCGGCGGACAGGTCGACGGCGTGTGGGTGGCGAACGACACCAACGCTGCGGGCGTCATCAAGGTGCTGCAGGACAACAACCTCCAAGGCGTCGCCGTCTCGGGTCAGGACGCCAACGTCGCCGGCCTGCAGAACATCCTCCTCGGCTGGCAGACCGCCACGGTCTACAAGCCGGTCAAGGATGAGGCCGACGCGGCCGTCGAGCTCGCCGTGGCGCTGCTCAACGGCGAAGAGGTCACCGCCGAGGCCGAGCTCGAGGACGGCACGCCGTACATCCAGGTCACGCCGGTCCTCGTCGGACCGAACGAAGTCAAGGACGTCATCGCCGCCGGCGACGCCTCCTACGACGACGTCTGCACCCCCGACGTGATGGCCGCGTGCGAGGAGTTCGGCGTCACCGAGTGATGCCCCGCGCGTGAGAACGCGCCGAACCGGGGGCGCCACGGCACCGCGCCGTGGCGCCCCCGCCGCGCCCCTCCACCCGGTCGCAAGGAAGCGAGCATGACAGACACCATTCACACCTCCACCGCCGTGGAGCCCATCATCGAACTCGTCGGGGTCAAGAAGTCCTTCGGTCCCGTCAGCGTCCTCAAGGGCGTGAACCTCAAGGTCTACCCCGGCAAGGTGACCGCCCTCGTCGGCGACAACGGCGCGGGCAAGTCCACCCTGATCAAGGGCCTCGCCGGCGTGCAGCCCTACGATGAGGGCGAGGTCCTCATCGACGGCCAGCACCGCGACCTCCACGCACCGCGCGACGCCTCGGGCCTCGGCATCGAGGTCGTCTATCAAGACCTGGCGCTCTGCGACAACCTCGATATCGTCCAGAACATGTTCCTCGGTCGCGAGGAGCTCACCTTCGGGATGTTCGATGAGGGGCGCATGGAGAAGGAGGCCTCCGACACCCTGCGGTCCCTCTCGGTGCGCACCGTCAAGTCGGTGCGCCAGAAGGTCTCCTCCCTCTCCGGCGGGCAGCGGCAGACGGTGGCCATCGCGCGTGCGGTGCTGAAGAAGGCCCGTGTGGTCATCCTCGACGAGCCGACCGCCGCGCTCGGCGTCGCCCAGACCGAGCAGGTGCTGAACCTCGTCCAGCGCCTTGCGCAGCAGGGTGTCGCCGTCATCCTCATCAGCCACAACCTGGCGGATGTCTTCGCCGTGGCCGACGACATCGCCGTGCTCTACCTCGGTCAGATGGTGACGCAGATCCCCACCGGCGAGACGACCCGCGACGACGTGGTCGGCTACATCACCGGTACCAAGACGAACGGGGTCGAGATCATCGACACCACCACCCTCAGCACGGGAGGAGCCGAATGAGCAGCAACGCGACCCGAACCGAGGCGGCACCCGACCCGGTGACCAGCGACCTCATCGGCAGCGGCGTCGAAGGCGGACTGATGGACCAGGTCCGCGCCTGGCTCCAGCGCGTGCGCGGTGGCGACATGGGAGCCCTCCCCGCGATCGGCGGACTGCTGGTCCTCGCCGTCCTGTTCTCCACCCTCAGTCCGTTCTTCCTCACCGAACGCAACTTCGCCAACCTGCTGAACCAGGCGGCGACTCTCGTCGTGCTCGGCATGGCGCTCGTCTTCGTCCTGCTCCTCGGCGAGATCGACCTGTCCGCCGGCGTCACCGGCGGTGTCGGGATGGCACTGTTCGTCGTGCTCACCGCGCAGTTCGGCGTGCCGTGGCCGCTTGCGCTCCTCATCGGATTCGGATTTGGTTTCCTCACGGGCGCCTTCATCGGGTTCTTCGTGGCGAGGGTGGGGATCCCCTCCTTCGTGGTGACCCTGGGGTTGTTCCTCGGCTTCCAGGGGCTCGCTCTCACCGTCATCGGACCCGGCGGCCTCTACCGCGTCGAGGTGCCTGAGCTCCTGGCGCTGCAGAACGGGAACCTTCCCGTGTGGGGCGGCTGGGCGATGCTGGTGGTGATGCTGCTCATCTCGGCGGCGACGAGCTTTTGGGACCGCAACCGCCGCACACGTGCCGGAGTGCCGAACCGGGCTCTCTCGCTCGTGTGGATCAAGCTCGCGGCGATCGCGGTCATCGGCGGAGCGGTGGTGTACGTCCTGAACCAGAACCGCGGGCAGTCGGTCGTCGCCGTCGAGGGCGTTCCGATCATCGTCCCGGTCGTGCTGACGATCCTGTGGATCGGAACGCTCGTGCTCGACCGCACGAAGTTCGGCCGCTACATCTACGCCATCGGCGGCAACGCCGAGGCCGCACGCCGCTCCGGCGTCAAGGTGCGGTGGGTGAAGTGGTGGGCGTTCGTCATCTGCTCGAGCCTCGCCGTGGCCTCGGCCCTCCTCGCGGTGACGCGTGTCGGATCGGTGGATGCCACGGTCGGTCGGGACATCGTGCTGAGCGGTGTCGCCGCGGCCGTCGTCGGCGGCGTCAGCCTCTTCGGCGGGCGCGGGCGCCTGGTCCACGCGGCCATCGGTGCGCTCGTCATCGCCGTGATCACCAACGGCCTCGGGCTGCTGAACCTGCCCGCGGGCGTCAACCTGCTCGTCACCGGCGGCGTGCTGATCCTCGCCGCAACCGTCGACGCGCTGTCGCGACTGAGGTCGGGCGGCATAAGGATCTGACCACCGGTGAGGGCGCTGCGGCACGACCCGCGGCGCCCTCACCCGTGTGCGAGGACCTCCGACACCCAGGCGGGAACCACCTGGGAGGCCGGGCCCGCCCGGACCTCGTCGAACGGGACGGCCGCATCGCTCGGTACGAGATTGAGCTCGACGGTGCGGGCGCCCAGCGCCGCGGCGAACGCGACGTAGCCGGCGGCGGGGTAGACGCTCCCCGACGTGCCGATCGACACGAACACGTCCGCGGTGACGAGCGCCCGCTCGATCCGGTCGAGTTCGTACGGCATCTCACCGAACCACACCACGTCGGGGCGGAGCTCTCGCGCTCCGCACGCCGGACACGGCGGCCGGCCTGCCAGGTCATCGGTGATCACCGACAGCTCGCCGCAGGCCGTGCACAGCGCGTGGGCGAGGGTGCCGTGCATGTGCACCAGGCGCGTCGTACCGGCGCGCTCGTGCAGGTCGTCGACGTTCTGGGTGACGACGAGGAGATCATCCCCGATCGCCTCCTCCAGGTGCGCCAGCGCGCGATGGGCGAGGTTGGGCAGAGCGGATGCGACGGCTCGCCGACGCCCGTCGTAGAAGCGCAGCACGGTGTCGGGGTCTCGCTCGAACGCCTCCGGCGTCGCGACATCCTCGACCCGGTGCCCCTCCCACAGCCCATCGGCGTCGCGGAACGTCGGCACACCGCTCTCGGCGGAGATCCCCGCGCCGGTGAGGACGACCACGCGCATGATCAGCCCCGCAGGAGCGCCCGCAGCGCGTCGATGGTGTCGGTCTCGGCGGCCGTCTTGTCGGGACGATACCCCTTCACCCGCGCGAAGCGGAGCGCGACGCCACCGGGGTATCGGGTCGAGCGCTGCACGCCGTCGATGGCGATCTCGACGACGGTCTCGGGTCGCACGTGCACGGTATGCCCCGCGTGCGCGGTCGCGATCGTCGGGAAGTGGGCGGTCTGCCAGGCGAGGAGCTGGTCGGTCAGCCCCTTGAAGGTCTTGCCCACCATCACGAACCCGCCGGGCGGTCCGAAGGCGCCGACGGGGTCGCGGGCGCCGAGGTGCAGGTTGGACAGCTGACCGCTGCGGCGCCCCGACCCCTCCTCCACGGCGAGGACCACGAGGTCGAAGGTGAGCACCGGCTTGACCTTCAGCCAGCTCTTCCCGCGCCGCCCCGCCTGATAGGGCGCATCGACACCCTTGACCATCACGCCCTCGTGGCCTGCGGCGAGGGCAGCGCGCGCGGTCTGCTCCGCGACATCCGGATCAGCGGTGCGCACCGCGGGCACCCGCCACTCCCCCGCCACGCGATCGAGCTCGGCCTGCCGGACGTGAAGCGGCTCGTCGAGGAGGTCACGGCCGTCGAGGTGCAGGAGGTCGAAGAACCAGGGGCGGAGCGCCACCGCCGTCGCCACCTCGGAACCGAACCGCGACATCGTCTCCTGGAAGGCGCGGGGAGCGCCGTCCTCGTCGAGTGCGAGCGTCTCGCCGTCGAAGATCGCGGTCTCCACCGGCAGGGCGCGCACCGTCTCGACGATCTCGGGGAGCCGGTGGGTGACATCGGCCAGGGTGCGGGTGAAGACCCGCACCTCCTCGCCGTCGCGGTGCACCTGGATGCGCGCGCCGTCCAGCTTGTATTCCACCGACGACTCACCGGTGGCCGCCACCGCCTCACCCGCCGATGACGCCGTCGCGGCGAGCATGGGCAGCACGGCACGGCCGACGACGAGACCGACGTCCTCGAGTGCATCGGCTCCGCCGAACAGCGCCACCGCCGCCGCCTCTCCGATATCTCCCGAGAGCATCGCCGCACGTCGCACCGATGCCGCCGGGCGATCGGCCGCGAGCGCCACGGCGTCGAGGAGGACCCCCTCCAGGGCGCCGGTGCGCAGCTCGCCCAGGATCACCCGCGACAGGAAGTCCCACTCCGCCGCGGTCGCGGCGCCGGCGAGGGCATCGAGCTCGGTCTGGCGGCGGGCGGCGGAGCCGGTTCCGCCGGCGACCGCCAGGCGCGCGAAGGCGGAATCGACGTCGAGGACCCCGAGCGTGGCGACCGGGGCGTGCGAGCGCTCGGCGGCCAGGGTGCGCCACCCGACGCCCAGCCGTCCCTGTCTCGGCTTGGCGAGGAGCAGCCCCACCGTGCTCGGCACCTCCTCCGGGTCAAGACCCTTCAGCACCTCGGCGAGGACGCCGATCTTCGCCTTTCTCGACGCCGTGCGCGAGAGGGCGTCGGCGGCCTCGACGACCTCGCGAAGGAGCATGAGCGCGATTCTGCCATGCCCCGGCGACACCCGGTCAGGACAGGGCGAGTTCGGCCGCGCGATCGATGAAGCGCGCCGCCGCGTCAGAGTCGGCGGGATCGGCGATGATCATCCTCAGCACCACCTCGTCGGCGGCGTCGAGGTACGCCGGCACCCGTGCCGCAGCGGTCTCGGGGGTGATGACCGTGTCGGCGGGTGAGAGCCCGAGACGGGCGAAGTTCGCGGCGTACGCGGGATAGCCGGCGTACGCATCGCGCTCCGCCTCGAGCCGTGGCACGGCGTCGAGCTCGAGCGCGGCGCGGACGTAAAGGGCTGCGTGAGCCCCCTCGTCGGCGTGGTGCGCCTCCATGGCCTGCGCCGCCGCGATCTCGGGATCGAGCCAGCTGAGCAGCACCCCGTCGCCCGCAGTCGCGCCGAGACGTCGCATCCGGGGCCCCAGGGCGCCGACGACGATGCGCGCGTCGGCTCCCTCCCTGAGGCGTGTGATCGCGGTGCGGACGGCGTCGAGGCCCCCGCGCCGCAAGCCTCCGGACCCGATGCCCAGCGTGAGCCGGTCCACCGGCAGATCGAGCGCCCTCACCCGCGCGACGATCTGCTCCCCCGGACGCCGATCCACCGGGAGGACGCCGGTGGCGAGCCCCAGGGTCTCGGTGACCTCGGCGACGGCCGCGAGCACCTCGAGCGCATCATGCCCCGGGATGTCGTTGACCCAGAGCGCGGTGAACCCGGCCTGTTCCACGGCCGGGGCGATCTCGCGGGCGAAGGCAGGGCCGACCGCGGCGGCGATTCCGATGGAGCATGCCATGACCTCAGCATGCCCCATCGGAACCCGCGTCACGCTGCGGCGGCGACCGTCGTTCCGGCGGCGACCCGCAGCATCCCGTCACGGGCATCGAGGCGCACCGCGCCACCGTCGCTCAACTCACCGGAGACGAACAGGTCGGCGATCCGGTCGTCGACCTCTCGCTGGATGAGGCGGCGCAGCGGCCGCGCCCCGTACTCGGGCTCGTAGCCGTTCTCGGCGAGCCAGGCGATCGCCGAGTCGTCGATCTCGAGCGCCACCTCGCGGGCGGCCAGCCGCGCGCGGGTGGCGCCGAGCAGCAGTCCGACGATCTGCTCCAGCTGCTCCTTCTCCAGCTTGCGGAACAGCACGATCTCGTCGATCCGGTTGAGGAACTCCGGCCGCATGGCGTCGCGGAGGCGCCCCATGACGCGGTCGCGGAGATCCTTGTCCGAACCGAAACCGGTGGCCCCGCCGCCGTCGGCGATGAAGCCGATCGCTCCCGATCGCGACGCGAGGAACTCGCTGCCGATGTTGGAGGTCATGACGATCACCGTGTTGCGGAAGTCGACCGTGCGGCCCTGACCGTCGGTCAGCCGGCCGTCGTCGAGCACCTGCAGCAGCAGGTTGAACACGTCGGGGTGGGCCTTCTCGATCTCGTCGAACAGCACGATCGAGTAGGGGTTGCGACGCACACGCTCGGTGAGCTGCCCCGCCTCGTCGTAGCCGACGTACCCGGGAGGGGCGCCGACCAGGCGCGACACGGTGTGGCGTTCGCCGAACTCGCTCATGTCGAAGCGGATGACCGCCCCATCGTCGTCGAAGAGGGAGTGCGCCAGGGCCTTCGCGAGCTCGGTCTTTCCCACCCCCGTCGGGCCGAGGAAGAGGAACGAACCGACCGGGCGACGGCTGTCGCCCATGCCGGTACGGTTGCGGCGCACGGCCTTGGCGACGGCGGTCACCGCGTCATCCTGTCCGATCACCCGCGCGTGCAGCTCGCTCTCGAGCACGGCGAGGCGCTCCCGCTCGGTCTCGGTGAGCCGCTGGACGGGGATGCCGGTCGCGCGGCTGATCACCGCCGCGATCTCGGGCTCGTCCACCACGGCCGCGCCCGCTGCGGCGCCGGTCGCCTCACGCAGGCGATCCTGGACCGTGGTGATCTCGTCGCGGATCTGCGAGGCCTCTTCGTAACGCTCGGCGGTGACCGCGGCGTTCTTGTCGGCCTCGAGCGTGGCGAGCCGCTCCATCAGCTCGCGCGTGTCGACCTTCGCTCCCAGGCGGAGCCGCAGGCGGGCACCTGCCTGGTCGATGAGGTCGATCGCCTTGTCGGGGAGCACCCGGTCGGTGAGGTAGCGGTCGCTGAGCTCGACGGCCGCGCGCAGCGCGTCGTCGGTGTACGACACGCCGTGGTGCTCCTCGTAGGCGCCGCGGAGGCCGCGGAGGATCTCGACGGTGTCGATGAGCGACGGCTCACCCACCCTCACCGGCTGGAACCGGCGCTCCAGAGCCGGGTCCTTCTCGATCGTGCGGTACTCCTTGAGCGTCGTCGCGCCGACGAGGTGCAGCTCACCGCGCGCGAGCCGGGGCTTCAGGATGTTGCCGGCGTCCATCGCGCCTTCGCCTCCGCCGCCGGCGCCGACGACGGTGTGCACCTCGTCGATGAAGACGATCAGCTCGCGCGAGCGCGCGGCGATCTCGTCCATCGTGTTCGTCAGGCGCTCCTCGAAGTCACCGCGGTAGCGGGTTCCGGCGAGCATCGCCGGCAGATCGAGGGCGATGACGCGCTTGTCGCGCAGCTGCTCGGGAACAGCACCCGACACGATCGCCTGGGCGAGGCCCTCGACGATCGCGGTCTTGCCGACGCCGGCCTCGCCGACGAGCACGGGGTTGTTCTTCGTGCGGCGGCTGAGGATCTCGATGGTCTGCTCGATCTCGTCCTCGCGCCCGATGACCGGGTCGAGCAGTCCGTCACGGGCGCGGGCGGTCAGGTCGGTGCCGAAACGGTCGAGCATAGGGGAATCGGATGCCGCGGCATCCGCGCTCTCGTCCGTGCTCGCCCCGCCGGGGGTGACCGTCTCGCGCACCCCCTGGGTGAGAGCCTCGGCGGTGACGCCCGCCTGAGCGAGGATCTGCCCTGCCGGAGTGTCCTGAGCGAGGACGAGTGCGAAGAAGAGGTGCTCGGGGTCGACGTAGGTCGAGCCGGAGGAGCGCGCGACCTGGAAGGCGTGGAAGAGGGCGCGCTGCACCGACGGGGTGACGACGGCGCCGTCGACGTCGGCGGCCGACGATGCGGCGGGAAGCCGCTCCTCGGCGGCGCGGGCGATCGCCGCGGAGTCGGCGCCGATCCGCGCGACCGCGTCCTTCGCCGGGGCGTGCTGGACCAGCACGCGCAGCACGTGCAGGGCGTCGAGCTCGCGCTGACCGCGCTCGAGCGCGTAGCGGCCCGAACGCTGCAGCATCTCCTGGGTGCGGGCGCTCAGGAAGCGGCTGAGGTCGATGGAACGCTCGGCCCGTGCCCGCTCGCCCGCGAGGTAGCGAGCGAGGAACTCGTCGAACGCACTCTGACCGTCACCGGTCGGGGGGAAGTCTTCGGGCATGTCACTCTCCGTGAATGGTGATGCGAAGCCTGCTCGCCCCCGCGGAGCGAAGTTGAGCAGACACGTATCAAGTTCAACGCGAGGGGGCGGTGACTATTCCCGCGTCCGTCATCGGATCCTCGGATCCGGATCGTTCCAGGTCTGGACCGTTTCGACGATCCAGAACGCCGAGAACAGCAGGAGGAGGACGACTTCACCGATGAGGACGAGGGGGAGGGCGGCGAGGAAGACGACGAAGAGGAAACCGACCGCAGCGAGGATCCCCACGGCGATCACCGCGTAGATCCCGCGGGCGGTGGGCCGCGAGGACGACGGCGCGCACGCCGTCCACCCGGCGACGGCGGCGATCAGCGCGAAGAAGGCCAGGGTCGCCGCGAGATGGCCGAAGCGGAGGAGACTCTCCTGATCCGCGGCCGCCCACAGCGGGAAGCCGATGATGAGCGCGCCCGCGGCGCCGGCCGTGATCAGCACGCCGCGGGTGAGGGTCCGTTGGGCACGGGCGACGAGGAGCGCTGCGACGACCCCGGCCACCCCGACGATCGCGAACGTGAGGAGACCGTTGACGACGTCGGCGTGCACGGCGACGGGAACGACGCCGCCGACCGGCGTCGGGATGATCGCGATGAGCGGGGCGAGGACCGCGGCGATGTCGAGCAGAGCCTGCGGCACGCTTCGCCCCGACAGGGCGAGGAGGGCGAGCGACACGGCGAACAGCGACCCGGTGAACACGGTGCGCGCTGGGGTGTAGAAGCCGGCGCTCAACGACTCCGGTGCCGTACCGGCGGTGAGCGCGGCAGCCGTGACGGAGACGAGGAGGGCGAGCACCGCCCCGAGGATCGCGAGCCGCACATAGCGATAGGTGCGGGCGAGGGATGTCGCGGGCGCGACCTGGGTCACCGCACCCGCCGTCCCGCCGCCCACACGGCCTCGACCTCGAGGGCGGGGCTGAGCAGCACGACGTCGGCGGCGTATCCGGGGTCGAGACGTCCGAGCCGATCCTGTCGCCCGAGGACGGTCGCCGGTGTCTGCGTCAGCGCGGCGACCGCCGTCGGCAGGTCGAGCCCCACCTGATCGACGGCGCGGCGAAGCGCCGCATCCTGGGTGAGGGTGGATCCGGCGATCGTCTCCGTGCCCGTCAGTCGCGCGACGCCGTCCGACACGGTGACATCCAGGTCGCCGAGGACGTAGTCGCCGTCCGCCGCCCCGGCGGCGGCCATCGCATCGGTCACGAGGGCGATCCGCCCCGGGGCGAGCTCGAACAGCATCCGGGCCACGCGAGGGTCGAGATGGCTGCCGTCGAGGATCGCCTCCAGGACGACTCCCGGCGCGCCCACCGCGGCGAGGACGGGCCCGGGGGCCCGGTGATGGATGCCGCGCATCCCGTTGAAGGCATGGGTCAGAAGGCTCGCGCCGCGCTCGAACGCCGCATCGGCGAGGGCGCGATCGGCACCCGTGTGTCCCACCGCGACGACGACGCCGGCGGCCACGAACGTCTCGATCGCTTCCAGGGCGTGAGGCCGGTCGGGAGCGAGGGTGATCTGGACGAGCGCATCCCCCGCAGCATCCCGCAGGCGACGCACCGTCTCGGGATCAGGGTCGCACAGGACGTGCGGATCGTGTGCGCCCCGGAAGTCGGGGTGGAGGAAGGGGCCCTCCAGGTGCGCGCCCAGGACGCGCGTGTCGCGGGCCTTCGCCTCCGCGATCGCTGCGAGGCGCGAGGCGAGCACGTCGACGCGTGCGCTGACGAGGGAGAGCACCGAGCGCGTCGTCCCGTGGGCGGTGTGGGTGTCCAAGACTCGCGCGATGGAGGCGATGCCGTCGTCGACGGAGGCCCCGCCTCCCCCGTGACAGTGCAGGTCGATGAATCCGGGGGTGAGGACACGCCCCGCGACGTCCACGACGTCTCCGGCAGCGTGACGCCGCCAGTCGTCGCCGGTGCCGCGGGCGCCGACGGTGTCGCCGTCGAGCACCAGCCAGGCGTCGTCGTGGATCTCACCGCCCGAGACCAGCCGGGCCGAATGCAGGACTGTCGTGCCGGTCGCGCTCACTCCGCCACGATATCCGTCCGCGCCTCGCTATCCTTCACAGGGCCGGAAGGAGCAGGATGTCGGAACTGTGGCGCGGGGTGGGACTCCTCCTCCGTGGGTTCGGGTGGTGGGCTCGTCGTCCCGCGGCGATGGCGCTCGGTCTCATTCCCGCCGTCGTCGTCGCGGTGGTCTTCCTCACGGCCCTGGTCGTCCTGGGCGCGTGGGTCCCCGGGGTCGCCGAGTGGCTGACGCCCTTCGCCGCAGGATGGCCGGAGTTCTGGACAGGGGTGCTGCGCATCGCGGTGAGTGCGGCGCTGCTCGGCGGCGCGGGCATCATCGCGATCGTCTCGTTCACCGCCGTCACCCTCATCGCCGGCGAGCCGTTCTACGATCGCATCTGGCGCTCGGTGGAGAAGAGCGCGGGCGGCGATGTCCCCGGCGCGGACTACGGATTCTGGCGATCGGCCGGAGATGCGCTCTCGCTGCTGGGCCGCGGTATCGTCGTCGCGATCTGCGCGGCTCTGCTGGGCTTCGTCCCCGTCGTCGGCACGGTTCTCGGCGCGGTCGTCGGAACGACGCTCACCGGGTGGGTCCTCGCCGACGAACTCACCTCTCGCGCCCTGACGGCGCGCGGGATCTCCCGGAAGGAGCGGCGCGCGCTGCTCCGCCGCGCCCGACCTCGGGTGTGGGGTTTCGGTATCGCGACTCAGCTGTGCTTCCTCGTGCCGCTGGGCGCGGTGGCGGTCATGCCGGCTGCGACGGCAGGCGCGACGATGCTCGCGCGGACGCTCGTCGGGGAGGACGCGAGCGGTTAGCGCCGTCCGTCCCGTGTCGACCACAGCGCCACGGCGACGAGGACGGGCTGGAAGAAGAGCCGCACGAACCGTTTGCGGTCCGTGTCGAGGCCGAAGCCGTCCCGCTTCTTCAGGTACTGCTCGATGTTGCCGGGGAAGATCGCCACGAAGAACGCCGCCAGGTAGTTCCCGAGCGTCCGTCGTGAACCCGGAAGGAGCACGAGCGACGCGCCGAGCATGACCTCGAGCACTCCCGAGACGATGACGACGTCGTCCTTGTCGAATCCGGTGCCGCGGGTGGTCCAGTCGGGTACCTGCGCCTGGAACTCCTTGCGTCCCCAGAACAGGTGGGTGACGCCGGCGAACACCATGGCTCCCGCCAGCGACCAGCGGGCGAAGGTGCGCAGAGGGCTCGAGCTGTCCGACATCCCGTCAGCCTATCGGCGGGGAGATCAGTCCCGACCGCCGGGCGGACCGATGATGAGGAGCACGACGAACAGCAGCACCACCGCGGCCGCGATGAGCAGCGCGAGCACCCACGGGCGCCGAAGGAAGAAGCGCAGCATCTGGTCCAGGGGACGGCGGTCGCGGGGATCGGACGACTCCTCGGTGCGCCACGCGCCGCCCAGGCGGCCGGAGCGCTGCAGCCAGATCTCGGTCGGGATGGTGGCGTACGGGATCACCGCGCTGCCGACGGCCACGATCGCGGGCCCCGGCGACCAGCGCTGATTGAGGGCGACGAGGACAGCGGTCGCCCCGTACGCGAGGAACACGAAGCCGTGGATGCCGCCCCCGATCGTCACCGCGATGTCGAGACCGGCGGTCGCTCGCAGGATCAGTCCGGTGATCAGCAGGGTCCACGACACCGCCTCGGCGATGGCGAGGGTGCGAAAGAGGGTCAGGGGCGTGCGGAACACGGGTTCTCCTCGGCGAGGGGCGGGGTTTCCAGCCTAGAGAAGCGCACAGAACGCCCGCGCCCGGTCGTGTCGGTGTCAAGAGATTGCGTCGGCGCCTAGCGTGGAGGGGTGGAGTTCCCCTTCGACGCGCTGCGGCGGTGGCCCGACGTCGAGGCACCGGATCTCGTGGCCGTCGATGCCGCCGACCGCCTGCTGCTGGACCTGTCCGAGGACGCACGCCGCGACGCGGCGCCGGGCGAGGTCGTCGTGATCGGCGATGCCTATGGGGCACTCTCCCTCGCGTCGGCCGCCGGGGGCCAGCCCGTGCGGGTGCACCAGGACTCCCTGCTCGGTGAGCGCGCCCTCGCGGCGAACGCCAAGAGAGTCGGTACGCCCGGTCGGATCGCCTCGCTGCCGCTCAGCGGGGAGCTCGTCCGCGACGCGAGGGTCGTCCTGCTCCGCCTCCCCCGTTCCCTGGATGCGCTGGACGACGTCGCCGGGCTCATCGCGCAGTACGCCCATCCGGAGGTGCGCGTCTTTGCCGGCGGACGGATCAAACACATGACCCTTGCCATGAACGACGTCCTGCGGCGGTACTTCGGCCGCCTCGACATCAGCGCAGCACGGCAGAAGTCGCGCGTCCTCATCGCCGCAGAACCTCACGGCGGACGCGATCCCGAGCCGAAGCGCGCGCAGGTCGGCGATCTGGAGGTCTGCGCCTTCGGCGGCGTCTTCGCCGGCGCGGGCCTCGATATCGGCACGCGGTTTCTGCTGGACAATCTCTCTACGCCGACTCGAGACAGCGCACTCGTCGTCGACCTGGCCTGCGGGAACGGCGTCGTCGCTGCGACGCTCGCCCGGCGTCATCCCCGCGTGCGGGTTCACGCCTCCGACGTCTCGGCGGCCGCCGTCGCCTCGGCGCGGGCCACGGTCGCCGCCAACGGCGTCGCGGATCGCGTCGAGGTGATCCAGGATGTCGGTCTGTCGAGCCTTCCCGACGGCGTGGCCGACCTCATCGCGCTGAATCCTCCGTTCCACACCGGCGCAGCCGTGCATGAGCGGCTCGCCCACGGACTGTTCGCGGACGCCGCACGGGTGCTCGCCCCGGGCGGGGAGCTCTGGACCGTCTGGAACTCGCATCTTCGCTACCGGTCGGCACTCGAACGGCTCGTCGGTCCCACTCGCCAGGTCGCGCGGAACGCCAAATTCACCGTCACCGTGTCCAGGAGCGCCTGACATGCACGACATCGGCCGGTGGACCGTCGCCCTGTCGACG
This sequence comes from Microbacterium sp. AK009, assembly GCF_013410955.1. Taxonomy (GTDB): domain Bacteria; phylum Actinomycetota; class Actinomycetes; order Actinomycetales; family Microbacteriaceae; genus Microbacterium. The sequence continues at coordinate 490,375 of NZ_JACCCG010000004.1, forward strand.
CTGATCGGTCTGGGTCTCGCGCTCGGGCTGAACCCTGCGTTGTATGGCGCGACGGCCGACATGCTGGCGCGCAACACGCAGGTGCCGGCGCGGATGGCGTGGATGGTCGGAGGCCTTGCAACGGGAGCCACGATCCTCCTCGTGGCCCTGCAGAGCTTCAATCCGACGAATCTCGTCGCTGCGGCCGAACGCGAGGCCGACGCCCTGGCGCTCAGCCGGACGATCGACCTCATCGCCGCAGGGGTCTTTCTGGCCGCGGCGATCGCTGTCGTCATCTGGCGACTTCGGGTCCCTCGACGAGCAGCGTCCGCCCGCCCCGCGCGGGCGCGCGCTCATCCGGGCAGTTACTTCTGGCTCGGTCTCAGCTGCTCGATCGTCGGCTTCACGACGCTGCCGATCATGTACACCACGGGCCGTGTGACCGCGGGCCTCAGCGACGAGGTGGTCCCTCGGATTCTGGCGTACGCCGTCTTCCTTCTCGCCCTTATCGCCCCGTTCGTCATGCTCGCCGGTCTGTGGTCGCGGCTGCCCGGTACTGCCGCCTTCGTCTCGCGCACCTACGACCGACTCATCCACCTCGACTACCGGTGGACGTACGCGGCGGTCCTCGCCGTCGCCGGCATCGTGTGCCTCGGCTTCGGGCTTCTTGCCGGGCAATGACAGGAGCGCACACCGTCGCTTCTCTGTCACGGCGTGTGCACGCTCTGACGTGACGACCGTCGTCAGAGCGGTGGGTTCTGTCAGAACGGTGGGGGTTGTCGGGGGTCGTGAGCGGGTTCGCGGGTGATGCGGAATTCGGTGCCGGGGTTGGTCCATTTCGCCCAGAGGTCGTCGGGGAGGTCTTCTTCCGGGGTGAAGTGGACCCCGTGTCCTGGTGGGTTGTCGATGTAGACCCGTCCCGTCGGGGAGGTCCACTCGATGACCCCGCCGTCGAGTTGTCGGATTTTCCAGGCGGTGAACTGTTTCATGCTGTGGTGTCTTTGGCACAGGCAGCAGAGGTTGCAGATCTCCGTCTTCCCACCCAGTGCGGCGTCGTGGTTGTGGTCGACCTCGCACTTCCTCGCGGGCATGCGGCAGCCCGGCCACCGGCAGTGCTTGTCCCTGCCCTTCAGGAACCGGTCCATGGCTGTGGTGCGCTGGTAGGTGTCCACCGCCATCGTCAACCCGGTGATCGGGTGGACCAGCAACCGTTCCCACGTCCCGTCACTGTTCCCCGCCAGCAACCGGGCCGTCTTCGCATCGATGGGTCCGACCCCGGCGAGGTCGCAGGGGACATCGCTTTGCCCCATCAGGGC
>NZ_JACCCG010000005.1 GCF_013410955.1 Microbacterium sp. AK009
TGCGCTCCGCAAGAATCTCCAACTCCGCCCGCGCACGACCCGGCGTCTCGTCCAGGCAGATCTCCGCCGCCAGCTGATCGAACTCCCCCTTCAGCTCCACGGGCAGCCGCCTAACGATGTCCTCCACCACTGCGACATGCGCCCGGGTGAGCAGCCCCTTCTCCAGACAGTGCACCGTCGCGGGATAGTCGTTCACCAGCGTGTACGCCGAATCGATCTGGCGCTGCACCGCACGGTCGGACACCCGCACCGCGGCCGCGATCTCGGCCGCGACACCGCGGAGTGCCATGTCCCGGTCCCGCACCACCGCGGAGGATCCCTCCGCCAGCCGCGCCGCGAACGCACCCGCTTTCGCCAGCGCGCGGGCCTGCGCCGCCTCCGCCTGAGCCAACACCTGCTGCGCTTGCTCGGCCTCCGCCACGATTCCCGTCAACTCCACACGGTCCTCGTCGCTGAGGAGAGTGAGTCGCGGGTTCGAACGCATGTATGAAGCATCCCACCACCCTCCGACATCCACACCCGAAACCCTCAACCACAACGTGAAGGCAATATCGCGGCAGGTTGGCAGCGGGCAGCCCGACCGCTCGGGGACGCAGGGTGTCCATCCCGAACCCGTCGCAACGCTGGGGCGGGCGCGGAGGCAGCTCACACCCCGAACTCCGGAACGCTCAGGCGTGCAGACGATCCACCCGGGAAAAACCAGGCGACCAACCCTTACGCGTGCAGCCGATCCGCGGGAGGGATCGTCGCAGCATCCTGCGGCACCCGCCCCTCGAGCCACCGGGCGAGCACTCCCCCGGGCACGTCCTCGCGCACCAGCGCGAAGCAGTAGTGGTCGCGCCAGTCACCGTCGATGTGGATGTACCGGCGCCGGAGCCCCTCGTAGCGGAACCCGAGCTTCTCCACGACCCGCAGACTCGCCCGATTCTCGGGCCGGATGCAGATCTCCATCCGGTGCAGCCGCGCCTCGGTGAAGCACACGTCGGTCGCGAGCGCGACGGAGGTGGGCGTGATCCCGCGACCCGCGAACCGTTCGCTCACCCAGTAGCCGATGGTGGCGGTCGCGAGAGACCCCCGCGCGATCCCCCACACATTGAGCTGACCGGCGATCTCGCCGTTGTACTCCATGACGAAGGGGATGCCGGCGCCGTCACGATACTGCTGCAGCAGACGCCGGATGCCCGCGCGCATGTCGAACGACACGGGCCCGTCGGGGCTGGTGGCCTCCCACGGGCGCAGCCACGACCGATTGCTCAACAGCTCGTTCTGCACGGTCCGGGCGTCCCGCTGGCGGATGAGCCTGATCGAGATCGGACCGTGCTGACGGGGGGATGACAGGTCCACACGCCCCCCTTGCTACGGCGGTGACGCCGTGTCAGGTCACAGCTTCGCCGCGAACTCCTTGAACCAGGGACGCAGCTCCGGGCCGAGGTCTTCTCGGTCGGCGGCGAGCTGCACGATGGCCTTGATGTAGTCCACTCTATCGCCGGTGTCGTAGCGACGGCCGCGGAACACCACGCCGTAGACCCCCGGTCCGTCGGGGTCGGCGGCCATCTCCTGGAGGGCGTCGGTCAGCTGGATCTCGCCGCCCTTGCCGGGCTCGGTGCGCTCGAGGATCTCGAACACCGACGGCGAGAGGACGTAGCGCCCGATGATCGCGAGGTTCGACGGCGCATCCTCCTTCGCGGGCTTCTCGACCAGGCCCGTGACCTTCACCACGCCATCGCTGTCGGTGGCTTCGACCGCGGCCGCGCCGTAGAGGTGGATGGAGTCGGGGTCGACCTCCATGAGGGCCACGATCGCCGCGCCGCGCTTCGTGTGCTCCTCGAGCATGGTCGTCAGCAGCGGGTCGCGCTCGTCGATGAGGTCGTCGCCCAGGAGCACGGCGAACGGGTGGTCGCCGACGTGGGCGCGGGCACGCAGCACCGCGTGACCGAGTCCCTTCGGCTCACCCTGGCGCACGAAGTGGATGTCGGCGAGGTCGCTGGAGTGCTGCACCTTCGCGAGCTTGGAGTGATCGCCCTTGCGCTCGAGCGTGGACTCCAGCTCGGGAACCGAGTCGAAGTGGTTCGACAGGTTGTTCTTGTTCCGCCCGATGATGATGAGCACGTCGTCGATGCCGGCCGCGGTGGCCTCCTCGACGACGTACTGGATCGCCGGCTTGTCGACGACGGGGAGCATCTCCTTCGGCATCGCCTTGGTGGCGGGGAGGAAACGCGTTCCGAGTCCGGCGGCGGGAATCACGGCTTTGAAAGAGCTACGAGGCACGCCCACGATTGTAGGGGGTGGATTCCTCGGGAAAGGACTTGCCGCCCCTGAGCACCGTGAGCGGCGCGAGCCGTCCGCCTAAGATCGACGCATGTCAGACGCGATCGCCGATGCCAAACGGGCGCTCCGCGCCGACCTGCGCGAGCGCCGCAACCTGATTTCGCCGGCAGCCCGCGAAACCGCGGAAGACGGCATCGCCGCGCAGCTGAACGCGCTGGTCGAACGCCTGGGCGTCCGCTCGATGTCGTGCTTCCTCTCCACGACGACAGAGCCCGGCACCCGGCGCTTCGTCACCGAGGCGGTGCGCCGCGGCATCCGGGTGCTTCTTCCGATCACCCGCACCGACGGCCTCCTCGACTGGTCGGTCGCCACGCCCGACCTCGACATCACCGAGGGGATGTTCGGCCTGCCCGAGCCGGTCGGCGAGGTGCTCGGGCCCATCGCGGTGAACGACGTCGATCTGCTCGTCATCCCCGCCGCCGCCGTCGGACAGGACGGAACGCGCCTCGGCTGGGGGCGAGGCTTCTTCGACAAGACGCTCGGGTCGATGGAGCGGTGCCCCCCGGTCTACGCCGTCATCTACGATACCGAGCTGCTCGACGCGGTGCCCCGCGACCTGCACGACCAGCCGGTGTCGGGCGTGGTCACCCCGACGCGTACGATCGATCTCGCGCCCGCCCGACGCTGACCCGGCGCACCCCCGACGAAAGACACCGCCATGCCCACCTACGCCTACGCCTGCAAGCAGTGCGGGCACCGTTTCGACGCCGTGCAGTCCTTCGCCGATCCGGCCCTGACGACCTGCCCCGAGTGCGAGGGTCCGCTGCGCAAGGAGTACGGCTCGATCGGTGTCACATTCAACGGCTCCGGCTTCTACCGCACCGACTCGCGTTCCGGTGGCGAGGGCTCCAAGGGCGAGAACAAGAAGAGTGAGAGCGCACCGGCGAGTTCCGGTGGCGAATCGTCCGGGTCTTCGACATCATCGAAGTCCGAGGCGAAGGCCTCCCCCGCGTCCAGCGGTTCGTAGCCCGGCGGCAGCCGGCGACGTCGGAAGGCACATCGATGATCAAGGGCTTCAAGGAGTTCATCCTCCGCGGGAATGTGATCGACCTGGCCGTCGCGGTCGTGATCGGCGCCGCGTTCACCGGCATCGTCAACATCCTGGTGTCGGCCTTCATCAATCCGCTCATCGGGCTGGTCTTCCAGACCGGTAATCTCAACGACGCGCTCGTTCTGCGGGTCCCGACGTTGTTCGGCGGCGAGTCGGTTTTCGCGTTCGGTTCGATCATCGCCGCGGTCATCAACTTCCTCGCCGTCGCGACGGTGGTCTACTTCGTCTTCGTCATGCCGATGAACCACTGGAAGAAGCGCCAGGAGGCCCGCGCCGGTGCGACGACCGAGCCGGCGGCCGACCCGGTGCCCACCGAGCAGGAGCTGCTCATGCAGATCCGCGACCTGCTTGCGACTCAGGGCCGCGCCGAGGGACAGCCGCGTCAGTAGTGGGGCGGTTTCTCGCGCCGCATCCGTTCATCATTCGGTCCGGAAAGACCATCGGATGCCGCCGGCGCGGCGTCTTCGCGGTCGTCGACGGCTGAGGGCTCGGCCACCGTGTCGGGCGCGGGGGTCAGCCGGGCACGCCGTGACCCCGGGACCCGTTCGACGCGCTGTCGGGGCTTGTCCTCGGGCATCGAACTACTCGATGAAGTCGACCGGCTGCGTGTCGGGGTCGGCGGTGATCGTCGGCGCCCCGAGCAGCTCGGCGATCCGCGCGGCGACGCCTGCCGGGTCGCTGTACAGGTCGAAGGAGTGCACGCGCACGTAGTGCCAGCCGAGGCGCCGGAGGATCTGCGGCCGAAGCCGCAGGGCTTCGCGCAGCGACTCGCCCCGGGTCTCGGGATCGGTCTCGGCGACGACGGCCTTGCCGTTGTACTGGGCGACCAGCGGCAGCAGCCCCCGATACTGCACGTCGACCGAGACGCCGAGGCGGCGAAGCTCGCGCGCGAGTGACCGGGTGAGCGGGTCGGCGAGGTCTTCCAGGCGGGCTTCGCGCGCGCGGGCGGCGATACCGCCGAGGATGCCCATGAGGGTCGCGGCACCGTGCTCGAGGCGTCCCTCGTCGAACGCCGACGGACGGATCGACGACACGATCACCATCGACCGGCGGGCACGGGTCATACCGACCGTCAGCAGACGCTCGCCGTCAGGGGTCGACAGGTCGCCGAAGTCGCTCAGCACCCGGCCGTGCTTGGTGAGGCCAAACCCGAGCGAGAAGATGACGCGGTCGCGGCTCTCGGCGACCGACTCCTCGAGGCTGAGGACGGCGAACGGCTCGGCGGTGTCGCGACCGACGAAGTCGGCCACGTCGGTCCGTCCGGCGAAGGCGGCGCCGACGGCGGCGCGGATGCGTTCGGCGTGCTTCCGCGACGCGGTGACGACCATCAGCGACTCCGATGCCCGGTTCACCGCGTGCTCGACCACCAGGGTGACCACGCGGGCCACCTCGGCGTCAGGGCTTTCGACGGCGCCGCTGATCGGGTCGGGCGCGCCCGTGCCGCCCTCGACGTAGTCGACGCTGAGGCTCCCGCGACCGAGGTACGACCCCGCCCAGGGGAGCGAGACGATCTCGCCGCCGTAGAAGGCGTCGTTGACGAGCGCGGCGAGGTCTTCTCCCCCGGCACGGTAGCTGCGGGTGAGGGTCTCGACGGGGAACAGCTCGGAGAGACGCACGAACACGCTCTCCTCGTCGAACGGCTCGTCCGGCGCGTCGGGGTCGTCGGTCGGGATGGCAGAGGCCACCCGGAACGGGGTGGGCTTCTGCGTCACCGGGTCACCGAACACGACGAGCTGACCGCCGCGCCGCAGAGCGGGTGCCGCCTCGGCGAGGCAGAGCGCCCCGGCATCCGCGATGATGACGACGTCGAAGCGCAGGGTGTCGGGAATGAGCGGCACGTCGTAGGGCGAGGCGAGCCACACCGGAGCGAGGGTGCGCGAGAGCGTGGGAGCTGCCTCGAGGAACTGCTCGGGGCTGATGTCGCCCGACTTCAGGGCGGTCCGCAGACCCGCGGCCTCATCGGCCTCATCGACGATGCCGATGCGCCACTGCGTGGCCAGCTGTGAGGCCAGCAGCGGGCCGGAGGCGCCGGTGTGCGCTTCGTCGACGAGGCGGAAGTCGCGTTCGAGACGGTCGACGACGGCGGTGTTGGCGCCGAGGAGCGCGCGGTCGGTGCGCAGCAGGTACTCCAGCGCCGACTGCCACCAGGCCCACTCAAGCTCGGCGCCCACCTGCTGCTCGGGGACGTGACGCACCGAGAGCTCGGTGAGGAGGGGTTCGAGGCCGAGCCCTGCCAGCTCGGAGCGCAGGGTCGCCCGCTCGACGAGGTTGTCGAAGACATCCGACTCCGCAGCGAGTTCGGCGAGCGTCCGCACCAGCTGCGACACCGGGATGGAGCCGAGCGCGTCGGCGCCCGAGCGCCCGAGGACCTCGTCGAGCTCGGCGAGGTCGGCGTCGACGCGCTGCCACGCGACCTGCACGTCGGCGAGACCGAACGGCACCTCGGGGATGACACCGGCCTCGACGTAGCGGTGCCATTCGGTGCGCTGCTGCTGCACCCGCAGGAGTGCCTCGTGCATGTCGACGATGTGCACGCCGGGGCGGATGTACTCGCGGGAGAGGCGCTTCAGCCGGCGCCGGTTCGACGCGTTCATCGACGGCGAGTCGCGACGCGGACCGTGCGCCTGGATGAGCTCGCCGAGCGGCCGCTCGAACACGGTCGGGCTGAACCGGTCGAGCGAATCGCGGATGCCCGAGAGCAGCCGCAGCTGCACGCCGAGCTCGGCGACGCTCTGGAACGGCCGCATGTGGGTCTGGCCCACCATCGCGTAGCCGCGCTCCAGCAGGGCGGGAACGTCGGCGCGGTGCAGGCGGGCGGCGAGGCCGTGCGCACGACGGGCGTCGGAGGTGGTGGCGAACGAGACGCCGAACCACGGCGAGTCGTGGGGGCCGAAGCGGAACTCCCCCAGCCGTGCCGCGGTCGCGAGCTTCGCCGCGGCCTCGCGCCGCTTGCCGGCGAGGCGGATGAGCGTGCTGACGTCGAACCGCGCGGCGGTCGTCGGGGCGGGATCGAGGGCCGACAGCTCGGCGAGGCGCCGCAGCACGTCGAGGGTGCAGACGCCGAGGTCGGAATGCTTCGTGGTGAGCGCGTGGCGGTAGTCGCGGAGCACGGTGCGCAGGCGCACGAGGGCGTCGTCGACTTCGGCGACGGCGGGCTTCTCGGCCTTCTCGTTGCGCCCGATCGCACGGATGAGATCACGGCGCACGTGCCGGGGCGAGACGGTGAGGCCCGGGAGACCCACTCCCGCGAGACGGTGGCGGACGCCTTCGAGTGTGGCACGGCGAGCGCTCACGACGAGGACCCGTCGCCCTTCGCGCACGAGCGAACCGACCGCGTTGATGACGGTCTGGGTGCCGCCGGTGCCGGGGAGCGTGTGCACGACGAGGGACTGGCCCGACGCGATCCGCGCGAGCACCCCCTCCTGCTCGGCGTCGGCGTCGAGCAGCAGCGCATCGGCGGCCGGGGGTCGCTCGTCGGCGGGGAGGATCGAGGGAATCTCCCGGCGGTGCATCACCCGTTCGCGATCGGCAGGATGCCCCGCCAGGGCGTTCAGCACAGGGTGGTCGAGGTGGGCCGCGTCGCGCGACATCACCGAGGCGACGTCGGCGAAGGTCGAGACCACCAGTCGCGGCTGCACCGCGACGTTCGGCAGCGACGCGGTGAGCGCCCGCAGGTGGTCGATCACCGGCTGCGGTTTGAACACGCCGCCGTCGTAGGCGAGAGCGGCGAGCGCCCGCGCGTCGACGGTGATGCCGAAGTGGGTTTTCAGCGCCCGGATGAGTTCGGGGTTGACCTGGAAGGTGCCGAGCAGCTTCAGCTCGAAGTCGGAGTGGTGCCGCCGGATCGCGAGCGGACGCAGGAGCACGGGCGCGGTGCAGGCGAGGCCGCCCAGGCGCCAGGAGGCGAGACCGACGGCGAGGTGGACGGCGTCTATCCCTCGCGCGGTGCGCAGCTCGACGTTCTTCGCGGTGATGCGCTCAGCGGCGAGGCGCGCGTTCCGCAGCGCCACTTCGTCGCGGAAGAGGCCCGACAGCAGCGTCGAGCGTCCGGTGATGAACTGCGGAAGGCTCCCCGGGTGGGCACCGGTGATCTCGATGCCCTCTTCGCGGGAGTCGCTGTAGTGCAGCAGCGTCGAGCGTCCGCCCAGTTGCGACGCCTGGCGTCGCAGGCGCTCCCGCGCGGGGTCGGCGATATGCGCAACCGTGACACCCGGTTCCGAAAGACCGAGGTCTCCGGGGTTCACGGCCGCACCGGGCACGGTATTTCCCCGGTTCACCATGACATCGGACTCGACTCGCCACACGTCAGCCACACTAAGCGCCCGCCTGGTCCCGCGCCGTTAGGCGGGGCGGGTTTTCGCGGTATTGGCGACACGCCGAGTGATCGGCCTTTCCTGCACAGGCTGCCCCGACGACCGATCACTCACAGATGCCGTGACAGCACCCGCGAGACAGCGGACGACGGGCGAGGATGTCGTCATGATCGCCGCCCTCGCTCCCCGGTTCCTCCTGCACCCCTCCCCCGTCGGCGAGGTGCTCATCGTTGCTTCGGATGAGGCCCTTCTCACCGTCCACCCGATCCACGGACCGGTCGAGCCGGAGCTCGAAGGACTCGCCCGCCGGTACGGCGATGTGGAGCCCGGTCCCGCGCACCCGCCCGCCCGCCGCGCCGCCGACCAGCTGGACGAGTACTTCGCCCGCGAGCGCCGCGCGTTCGACCTTCCGCTCGACCTCGGCGCGACGACCGGCTTCACCCGGCTCGCCCTGGAGGCGATCCGGCAGATCCCCTACGGCGAGACCGCCGGCTACGGCGAGGTGGCGATCGCCGCGGGCAGCCCCGGCGCGGCGCGCGCGGTCGGCACCGCCTGCGCGACCACCCCGTTCTCGATCGTCATCCCCGTGCACCGTGTGGTGCGCGCCGACGGGTCGCTCGGGGAGTACGGCGGCCACCCCGAGGTGAAGCGATTCCTTGTCGACCTCGAGCGCGCGGCGGGCGTGTAGGCCGCCCGTCACGCGCGGCCCCGCGGGAGTCTCCTCTCCGCGGGGCCGCCGATCCGTGGCATCCGGATCAGAGATGTGCCTAGTGGTTCGTCGCCTTCTCGGCACCGAAGCCGGTGAGCGAGCGCACCTCCATCTCCGCTGCCTTGGTGCGGCTCTCGCCGCCCCGGGAGGTGACCGATCCGAGCCAGCCGAGGAAGAACCCGACCGGGATCGAGACGATCCCCGGGTTGTTCAGCGGCCAGATCGCGGTGCCCACCTTGAACACGCTGGTCTCCGACCCCCAGAAGACGGGCGAGAGCACGATGAGGATGATCGCCGCGGCGAGTCCTCCGTACATGCTCCACACCGCCCCGCGGGTGGTGAAGTTCCGCCAGAAGAGCGAGTACAGGATGGTCGGGAGGTTGGCCGATGCCGCCACCGCGAACGCGAGCGCCACGAGGAACGCGACGTTCTGACCCTGCACCGCGATGCCGCCGAGGATGGCGAGGATGCCGATCACGATGACGGTGCGCCGGGCGACCTTCACCTCTCCGTCGGGCGGGACGTTGCCCTTCTTCACCACGTTGGCGTAGATGTCGTGCGCGAACGACGCCGCCGCCGTGATGGTCAGGCCCGCGACCACCGCGAGGATCGTCGCGAACGCCACCGCGCTGATGAATCCGAGCAGCAGCGGTCCGCCGAGCTCGAGCGCGAGGAGCGGCGCGGCGGAGTTGACCCCGCCGGGCGCCGAGGCGATCCGTTCCGGGCCGACGAGCGCCGCAGCGCCGTAGCCCAGCACGAGGGTCAGCAGGTAGAACAGGCCAATCAGCCAGATCGCCCACACCACCGAGCGACGTGCCTCCTTGGCGGTCGGCACCGTGTAGAAGCGCATCAGCACGTGCGGGAGGCCCGCGGTGCCGAGCACGAGCGCGATCGCGAGGGAGATGAAGTCCCACGGGTTGCCGCCGTACTGCAGGCCCGGGCCGAGGATCGCATCCGCCGGCTCGGTGACCGACGCCGCCACGGCGTTCTCGAGGAGCGTGTTCAGGCTGAAGCCGTTGATCGCCAGCACCCAGATGGTCATGACCAGCGCGCCGCCGATGAGCAGGAACGCCTTGACGATCTGCACCCAGGTGGTGCCCTTCATGCCGCCGACGAGGACGTAGACGATCATGATGACGCCGACGACGGCGACGACCACCGACTGCCCCACGGTCTCGGTGATGCCGAGGAGCAGCGCGACGAGTCCCCCGGCCCCCGCCATCTGCGCCAGCAGATAGAAGAAGCACACCGCGAGCGTGGTGATCGCCGCGGCCATGCGCACGGGGCGCTCCTTCAGGCGGAAGGAGAGCACGTCGGCCATTGTGAACTTGCCGGTGTTGCGCATCAGCTCTGCCACGAGCAGCAGGGCGACGAGCCACGCGACGAGGAACCCGATGGAGTAGAGGAAGCCGTCGTACCCGTTGATGGCGATCGCGCCGCAGATGCCGAGGAAGGACGCTGCGGAGAGATAGTCGCCCGAAATGGCGAACCCGTTCTGCGGCCCGGTGAAAGAGCGTCCGGCGGCGTAATAGTCCGCGGCGGTCTTGTTGTTCCTACTGGCACGGATGACGATGAACAGGGTCACCGCGACGAATGCGCCGAAGATCGAGATGTTCAGTATCGGATTGTTCTCGGCGGTGTCGACCGCGGCGCTGACCGCCGACCCGACGGAGGCGAAGAATTCGTTCATGCGCCGGCCGCCTCTCGCTGCTCGAGTTCCTCACGGATCTCTTCGGCGATCGGGTCGAGTTTCCGGTTCGCGAACCAGACATAGAGCATCGTGATGCCGAAGGTGGTGACGAATTGTCCGAGGCCGAACAGCAGGCCGACGGTGATGTCACCCCACACGCGCTGCGACATGAAGTCCACTGCGAAAGACGACAGCAGAACGTAGGCGAAGTACCAGACGAGGAACGCGATGGCGAAGGGGAAGATGAAACTGCGTTGCCGCCTCTTCAATTCACCGAAACGCGGCGATTCCTCCACCGCGATGTAGTCGATTCCGCCCGGCGGGGCGGACTCGGTACGTCGATCGGACATGTGGCCTCCTTGCACACAATCCCTGGGCGCTTTTCGCGCCGGTCCCGAACTGAAGACGCCCAACATCGACGGAGAGCGCCTGCTAGGGTCGACGCTACGAAAGGCGGCGACGCAGCCGTCACCCCCGGAAGTAGGTAGTTCGTGGTCGGTTCGCCGAACGCTCCGAGCGACGTGCAACTCGTTTCCCGTGCCGTGGGAGATCTCACCCGCCGCACCGGCTTCCCCGTCGCGTTCGGCGGCCTCTCCCGCGACGACGCGATCCACGTCTCCGCGATCTCCGGTGCCCGCACCCGGTACCTCGAGGGACTCGTCGTGCACCCGATGCGGGGTCTCGGCGGTCGCGCCTACGTCGAGAAGCGACCGCGGCTCGCGCTGGACTACCGCACCGCCCGCAGCATCACACACGACTACGACCGCGCCATCCTCGGCGAGGGCATCGCCACCCTCTTCGCGGTGCCGGTCCTGGTGTCGGGGAAGCCGCGCGGCGTCATCTATTGCGGATCGTGGGGCGAGCGCCGCGTCGGCGACGTCATCGCCCGCCCCGCCTTCCAGGTCGCCGAGGAGCTCGCGACCGAGCTCCGCGTCCGAGACGAGGTGGCCCGGCGGCTGGAGACCTTCACCCCGTCGCAGCTGCCCGCGGCCGCGATGCCCGCCGCCGCGCGCGAGGAGCTGCGGGAGAGCTACGCCGAACTGCGCAGCATCGCCGCGGGAGTGGATGACGACGGGCTCCGCCAACGCTTGGCGCGCGTCGAACAGCGGCTGGCCGCGCTCACCCACGACGAGGCGAACCCGGCCAACACCGACATCCACCTCTCCCCCAGAGAGATCGACGTCCTCGCCCGCGCGGCACTCGGTGAGACCAATAGCGAAATCGGCGAGACCCTCGGGCTTCGCGAAGCGACGGTGAAGTCGTATTTGAAATCGGCCATGGCGAAACTGGACGTCTCGACCCGCCATGCCGCGGTGATGCAAGCGCGTCGCGCGGGTCTTCTCCCCTGAATTGCGCCATTTCGATGTTGACGGTGCGATTTCGTTGTCGCACCCCATAATGTGTGACCATGGCCCGAAAAATTGTGCACCAGCTCGTCGATGATCTGGACGGAACCGTCCTCGAAGTCGGCGAAGGCGAAACAGTCCTCTTCTCTCTCGACGGCGTCGCATATGAGATCGACCTCACCGTCGACAATGCCACTGAATTCCGCGACACCTTGTCCCGATATGTAGACGCCGCCCGAACGGTGTCGACCGGCCGGGCGGCCGAATCCGCAGCATCCCGCAAGCGCCGCCGCACGGGACAGGCCGATTACACCGCCGTTCGCCAGTGGGCGAAAGAGCGCGGAATGTCCGTGTCGGAGCGAGGGCGCATTCCTGCCTCGGTGATGGAGGCGTACGAAGCCGCGCACTAGGCGCATCAGGTCGACGGGATTCGCGGCTCTTTCCGTGTTTCGTGGGTATCGGGTTGGAGAACGCTGGGTATCGGCGCCCTCGCTTGCAATGGCGCTCGATTCTCGGAAGCGTGGCTGACTCCACCACGGAAGGAGAAGCACATGCTCACTCTCACCGAGAACGCCGCCACCGCTGTCAAGGCTGTGGTTGCGGGCACCCCCGACGTCCAGGCCGCCGGAATCCGCATCCGCGGAGCCGAGGCACCCACCGCCGGCTTCGAACTGACCCTAGCTCCGCAGCCCGAGCCTGCGGACGCCGTTGTCGAAGCGGATGGCGCGCGCGTCTTCCTTGACAGCACCGCGCAGGCGGCGCTGGACGACCAGATCCTCGACGCGCAGATGAACGATGACGGCTCGGTGCGCTTCGCCCTCGCGGCGCAGGCGTAACGACTGAAGTAGTAAGACGGGCCTCGGTGCAGACGCACCGGGGCCTTCGTCGTCGGCGGATAGACTCGATTCGCCAGCCTCTGTAGCTCAATGGAAGAGCAGTTGCGTCCTAAGCAAACGGTTGGGGGTTCGAGTCCCTCTAGGGGCATAGGAGCACGAGAGGCTTGTGCTTCACGCTCGCGGGGCGGCGGTATCTCCCGAAGGCTGAGCCCCCGGCGCACCCTGCGCGGTGTTCGCCAAAAGGCTCTGAGCCCGGAGCAGCTCGTCGGACCTGACGGTCACGTCCCACCTCTCCGCAAGGAACTGCTTGACGGAGCTGAAGTCGCGGCGGCCCCGGGTGGCCAGGTGTCCGACGAAGCCGAACACCGCCCCCCAGAGCGCACCGAGGCCGAGGCCGAGGAGCAGCAGCAGGATCCACGCGGCGACGTTGTCGGCTAGTAGCCCGAAGAGCAGCCCGATGAGAAGGCCGAACCAGGCGCCAGAGGCCGCGCCGTAGCCGGCAGCCGTCCAGTTCGTCATCCGGCCGGTCACCTGCTCCTCGATCCGAACGTTGTAGCCGATAATCGCGACGTGCTCGACGGGGAACTGCTGATCAGACAGCCTGTCGACCGCCGCCTGCGCGTCGGCGTACTCGGTGAAGCTCGCCAGCACGGAGCGTGCCTGGCTAGAAGCTGCTGCGTCGGTCACGGTCACTCCCCCGATTTCCTGCGGTATCGACCCCTCGCCAGATCCCCCGGCTGGTCCTCCGCCCATGGTGCGACACGGCGCCGACGACGTCAACGGCCTCCGAAACACCCGGCCCGCTGTGTGACGCCCGATGACAACCCGTTCGACCTCCCTCCGCGGCATCCCGATGCTGGAGGCATGAGCAAGCAGATCCGGTTCAACGCCTTCGACATGAACTGCGTCGCGCACCAGTCATCCGGCATGTGGCGGCATCCCGATGACCAGTCCGCCCGGTACAATGACCTCTCCTACTGGACCGACCTCGCTCGCCTCCTCGAACAGGGCACCTTCGACGGCATCTTCATCGCCGACGTGCTCGGCACCTACGACGTGTACGGCAACTCCAACGAGGCCGCGATCCGCCACGGCGCCCAAGTGCCGGTCAACGACCCGATCCTGCTCGTGTCGGCGATGGCTGCCGTCACCGAGAACCTCGGGTTCGGGGTGACCGCGGGCACCGCGTACGAGCACCCCTACCCGTTCGCCCGGCGCATGTCGACGCTCGACCACCTCACCAAGGGGCGGGTCGGCTGGAACGTCGTCACCGGGTACCTGCCGAGCGCCGCGCGCAACATGGGGCACGACGACCAGCTCGAGCACGACCAGCGCTACGACGTCGCCGACGAGTACCTCGAGGTGCTCTACAAGCTGTGGGAGGGGTCTTGGGAGGATGACGCGGTCATCCGCGACCGCGAGAGCGGCGTCTTCACCGACCCGAGCAAGGTGCACGAGATCGGCCACTACGGCACGCACTACACCGTGCCCGGCATTCACCTGTGCGAGCCGTCGCCGCAGCGGACACCCGTGATCTACCAAGCGGGGGCCTCCCCGCGCGGCATCGCGTTCGCCGCCGGAAACGCCGAGGCGATCTTCGTCGCCGCGCCCACCAAGCACGTGCTGAAGGCGACGGTCGCGCGCATCCGCGACGCCCTCGAGGCGGCGGGGCGACCGCGCGATGCCGCGAAGATCTACACCCTGCTGACGATCATCACCGACGAGACCCCCGAGAAGGCGCGGGCAAAGCACGCCGACTTCCTCCAATACGCCAGCCCCGAGGGTGCGCTCGTGTTCATGTCGGGATGGATGGGCGTCGACCTGTCGGAGTACGACCTCGACGACCCGATCGGCAACGTGCAGAGCAACGCCATCCAGTCGACGGTGTCGAACTTCCAGGCCGCGAACGACGACGGCGAGGAATGGGTCGTGCGCGACATCGGCCGGCACAGCGCGATCGGCGGGCTCGGCCCCCTCATCGTGGGTGGACCCGAGGAGATCGCCGACGAGCTGCAGGCGTGGGTCGACGAGACGGATGTCGACGGCTTCAACCTCGCCTACGCGATCACCCCCGGCACGTTCGAAGACATCGTGAAATGGGTCATTCCCGAGCTGCGGCGCCGGGGCGTCTACCCCGAGGCGTACGAGCCCGGCACCCTGCGGCAGAAGCTGCACGGGCGGGGCGACCGCCTGCCGGAAGACCACCACGGATCGCGCTACACCGTCGGGCAGGCCCTCACCGTCGGGTAGCGTCGCGGTATCGGACTGGATGACACGGCGACCCCCGGGCGCCCGCAGAATCGTCACCTCGGTGGCGGCCTTGGGGTTGCGCCGCGGCCGCCGGCGAGCTGGCGGGCGACAATCGTCACGGCTCTCGCCTGGGTGGCGGTCTTCGGCGCCCCGCTCATCGCGGGAGCGCTCGATCCCGGCACGGGCCTGGCGCTGCGCCTGCCGGTGGAGACGATCCTCGTCCTGCTGATCGCCGTCGCCGTTCCCGACGGGGTGATCCGACGGGTCGTCGCCTACGCGTTCGGGGCCGTCACCGTCGCTGCGGCCCTCGTCGCACTGCTCGACCTGTCGTTCCGGGGAACGATCGACCGCGGTTTCGCCGCCACCGAAGACTGGCGCGCCGTCATCAACGCCTACAAGGTCGTCCAAGACGTGGTGGGGCCGATCACCGCCGCCCTCGCGGCCGTCGTCGTCATCGCGCTCGCGGTCGCTGCGGTGGCCGTTGTGGGTCGGTGCGTGCTGCGGTGCGCGCGGACGGTGTCGCGCGTCGGCGCACGGGGGCGGATGGCGGTCGCCGCCGCGGCGACCGCGTGGGTGATCCTGTCGGTCGTCGGGGCGCAGCATCCCTCGGGAACTTCTGTCGCCTCGGCGGATGTCACGACGACCCTGGTCGGTGAAGCCGTGCAGGCGGCGGAGAGCATTCCCGAGCAGGAGGCCTTCGAGCAGGCGCTCCAGGACGACACTCTTGCGGGCGCACCTTCGGGCGAGCTGCTCGCGGGGCTGCGCGGCAAGGATGTCGTCATCGCGTTCGTCGAGAGCTACGGGGAGGTCGCGGTGTCGGGCGCCGAGCCGATGGCGGGCATCACCCAGGTGATCGACGACAGCGCCGCGCGGCTGACGGCGGAGGCCTACCTCGCCCAGAGCGCGTTCCTCACCTCCCCCACCTTCGGCGGTGTCAGCTGGCTCGCCCACGGCACGCTGCAGAGCGGCGCGTGGGTGGACACGCAGCAGAAGTACGACGCGCTGATTTCGAGCGAGCGGATGACGCTGAGCCGCCTGTTCGGCGAGAGGGGCTGGCGCACGGTCACGGTCAACCCCGCCCACACCGAGCCGTGGCCGGAGGGTGAGGCGTTCTACGGTTTCGATCGGATGCTCGACGAGCAGCAACTGGCGTTCGATGGCCCCGCCTTCGGTTTCGCGCGCGTGCCCGATCAGTTCACCTGGCAGCGCTTCGTCGACGAGGAGCTGAGCCGCGACGACGCGGCGATCATGGCCGAGGTCTCTCTCGTGTCGTCGCACACGCCGTGGACGCCGACGCCCCGGCTCGTGCCGTGGTCTGACCTCGGCGACGGCAGCGTCTTCGCCGATCAGCTGGACGACGCCGCCGCGGCGAGCTTCTGGCCGGACGAGCAGCGCATCCGCGCCGACTACGCCGACGCCATGCAGTACTCCCTCGGCGCGACGCTGTCGTTCGTCGAGGCCTACGACCCCGCCGATCTCGTGCTCGTGCTGGTGGGCGACCACCAGCCCTCCCGCGTCGTCAGCGGGCCCGACGCCGACAACGACGTGCCCATCACGATCATGTCGAAAGACCCCGCCGTGTTCGAGCGGATCGAAGCGTGGGGGTGGGATGCCGGGTTCCGGCCGTCAGCCGACGCGCCGGCGTGGCGCATGGATGCCTTCCGCGATCGGTTCGTCGACGCGTTCAGCGGAGCGGGCTGAGCGCGGCAGCCGCCGGGCCCTCACCGTCGGGTAGCGTCGCGGTATGACCTCCGAGACCAGCACGCAGGACAAGGCACGCACGCTGCAGGCGCTTCATGAGGCGCCGGAGATTCTGCAGGTGGTGAACGTCTGGGACGCGATCAGCGCGAAGGTGATCGCCGACCTCCCCCAGACGCGAGCTCTTGCCACCGCCGGGCACTCGATCGCGGCGAGCCTCGGCTACCCCGACGGCGGGATGCCGCTCGACACCGCCCTGGACGCGGCGGGCCTCATCGCCCGGTCGGTCGACCTGCCCGTCAGCGCCGATCTCGACGACGGATACGACGACCCGGCGGAGACCGTGCGGCGCGCGATCGGCCTCGGCATCGTCGGCGCCAACATCGAAGACCGCATGCGCCCCTTCGACGAGGCGGTCGCGCGCGTCCACGCCGCGGTGCGTGCCGCGGAGGCCGAGGGTGTCACCTTCCAGCTGAACGCACGCACCGACGCCCTCATCCGCGGCGGCGACGCGCCCATCGAAGAGCGCATCGACGAGGCCATCCGACGCGGCCGGGCGTTCCTCGACGAAGGCGCGGCCCTGGTGTTCGTCCCCGGCGCGCTCCAGCGACCGCATGTCGAGCGCATCGTCGACGCGCTCGGGCCGCTGAAGCTGTCGGTCATCGGCCTGCCCGGAGCACTGCCGGCGACCGACTACGAGCAGCTCGGCGTCGCGCGCATCTCCTACGGTCCGCTCACCCAGCGCGTCGCGCTCCGGGCCCTCCGCGATCTCGGCGAAGAGCTGTACGCCGGTGGGGTCATCCCCGCAGACACTCCCGCGCTGAACTGACGCCGCTGACGCCATGTTCACCGTCACCGAGATCGTCCTGATCGCGCGTTCACGCGCCGACGTCTTCGCCTACCTCACCGACGCCGGCCGGCGCCCCGAGTGGGACGAGACCGTCATCTCCGAAAGGTTGACCTCGCCCCCGCCGGTCGGGGTGGGGAGCACGATCCACAGCCGGATGCGCGTCATGGGCCGCGAGGTCGATTTCCACTGGCAGGTCACCGAGTACCTGCCGCCCGGACGGATGGCCATCGTCAGCACGAAGGGCACGTTCCCGACATCCCTCCTGTTCGAGCTCGCCGACGAGGCCGCGGGAACCCGCGTGAGCGCCACCATCGACGGCGAGCCCTCGGGCATGCTGCGGCTGGTGGAGCCGATGATCGAAGACTCGATCCGCTCGACCCTGGCGACCGGACTCGGCCGGGTCGTCCGCATCCTGGAGGCGTGAGCAAGGCCGTCGCGATCAGGCCTGTCGTCGAGAGATCATTCCGCCCCGGATGGCGCGGATGCACCATCATGGAAGGGTGACCTCTCGCCTTCCCCTCCTGGTGTCCTTGGCCTCGCTCGGCATCCTGTTCCTGTCGATCATCTTCGTCTTCCTCCTGGTGATCGGCAGCTACTTCGGGATCGTCCCGTTCACCGAGAACCACGAGTCCACCGAGGCACTCGCGCACGCGCTCGCTCTCGTCGCCTGACCGGTCCGCTCTTCTCGCCGCCCCTCGGCGGCGGTAACGTCGGGCCGTGACCGAGGATCGCGTCTCGACAGGGCACCCCGGTGAGCCGCACCGGCCCGGGCTCGCCCAGCGGCTGAACGGACTGCGCGCCGGTGTGCTCGGTGCCAACGACGGCATCGTCTCCACCGCAGCAGTGGTCGTCGGTGTGGCGGGCGCGACGGCGGAGGTCGGTCCGGTTCTGCTCGCGGGCGCCGCGGCCCTCGTCGGCGGCGCGGTCTCCATGGCCCTCGGTGAGTACGTGTCGGTGTCGAGCCAGCGCGACAGCGAGCACGCGCTGATCGAGAAGGAGCGCCGCGAGCTCGCCACCGACCCCGAGGGCGAGTTCGCTGAACTCGTCGACCTCTACCGCGCACAGGGGCTCAGCGAGCAGACGGCGACCGCGGTGGCGAAGGAGCTGACCGAGAGCGACGCCCTCGCCGCGCACCTCTCCATCGAGCTGAACATCGATCAGAGCGATGTCGTCAGCCCCTGGTCGGCCGCCATCGCCTCGGCGGTCGCCTTCACGATCGGCGCCCTGCTCCCCCTCGCGACGATCCTCCTCGTCCCCCACCCCGCCCGCATCTGGCTCACCTTCGTGAGCGTCCTCATCGCCCTCGCCGTCACCGGATACGTCGCCGCGTGGATCGGCGGCGCCCGGCGCCTCCGCGCCGTCATCCGCACGGTCGTCGGCGGAGCACTCGCGCTCGGCGCGACCTACCTCATCGGCACGCTGCTCGGCACCGGAGTGGCCTGACCGCCGCGGAGGGATTCTGCCACACCAGCGCGAGAAGCGAAAGGGAGCAGTCAGCACGCTGGAAGTGGAGTTCACTGGTGTCCCAGGCAGAAGGACGAGGACGCCATGCTGACCGAGTCACCCCGCGCATCCAGGGAGCCGTTCGACAGGAAGCCGCTCGGCACCGAGCAGCTCAAGACGGGGCCGCTCCACACGGACCAGTTCGAACTCGTGCGGCTTGCGGCCGGGGGCTGGGTCATCACCGATCTCGCTCTGCCGCATGACGATCCGGCCTGTCTCCTCGCCTACGTGCAGGACGATGGATCGCGGTTCGAGGTCGTCTGGGTTCAGCCGCCGGTGCGGACCGGATGGTTCGACTCCCTCGACGAGATCCTCGATGAGGCTCGCGCGCGCCGGCACCGGCGCGCGGCCTGAGCGTCGCGTCACCGTCGGCTCGAGGCATCCACGCGGTCAGCGGAAGTCGCGCGAGCGGTGACCCACCCCCACCCGCAGGTCTTCGAACCGGTCGGCGACGAGGTTCGTCACCCCTTCCGCTGAGCGCTCCAGCATTCCCCGCACGATGAGGGCCGGCGAATCCCGAGCCACCCGTCGATAGCGGTTCCAGACCCCGACCGAGCAGATGACGTTGACGACGCCGTGCTCGTCTTCGAGGTTGAGGAAGGTGATGCCCGACGCTGTGGCGGGCCGCTGGCGGTGGGTGACGAGGCCCGCCA
Source organism: Microbacterium sp. AK009 (assembly GCF_013410955.1). Lineage (GTDB taxonomy): Bacteria > Actinomycetota > Actinomycetes > Actinomycetales > Microbacteriaceae > Microbacterium. Next base: position 19,228 of record NZ_JACCCG010000005.1, read on the forward strand.
CCTCGACGCGCCGGTCCGGGTCGTGCGTCCGCAGCTCTCGTGAGGTCAACACGCCCCGCGCATCCAGCCCCGAGCGGAAATGCGTCAGCGGGTGGTCGTCGGTGGAGATCCCGGTCGCCCACAGGTCTGCGGCGAGGATGTCGTAGCTGGACTGATCCGGGAAGAGCGGTGGCTGCACCGCGACCATCGATTCGGGGAGGAACTCCGCACGGTCCTGTGCGGCGGACCCGGCGATCCAGAGCGCCTCGCGCCGGGTGATCCCGAAGCACTCGAACGCTCCCGCCGTGGCGAGCGCCTCCAGCTGGGCCGCGGTGGCCCCGGTCCGGCGGACGAGATCCCGCATGTCGCGGTAGTCGCCCCGCTGCCGTCGCTCGGTCACGATTTTCGCGGCGAGCGCGTCGCCGATCCCCTTGATCGCCGCGAGCCCGAGCCGCACGGCGTGGTGACCGTCCCGCCGATGCGCGGCCGACTCATCGGGCGCTGCCGGGTCGAAGACCGGCACCGCAGGCTGGGTGCGATGCGCGCACTCGGGGCGGCCGGTGACACCGCGTTCGTCGCCCACGGGCTCGAGCGTCGCATGCACATCGGAGCGGAGCAGATCGGGGCGCTGCACCTCCACCCCGTGCCGGCGCGCATCGGCGACGAGGGTGGCGGGCGAGTAGAACCCCATCGGCTGCGCCCGGAGGAGCCCCGCGAGGAAGGCCGCGGGATAGTGCAGCTTGATCCAGGAGCTGGCGTAGACGAGGAGCCCGAACGACAGCGAGTGCGACTCGGCGAAGCCGAAGTTCGCAAAGGCCTGGATCTGACGGTAGATCGCGTCGGCGTCCTCTCCGACGAGGCCGTTGCGCGCCATCCCCTCGTACAGGCGCTCGCGGAGCGACTCGATCCGCTCGACTCCCCGCTTGGACCCCATCGCACGACGCAACAGGTCGGCATCCTCACCGGAGCAGTCGCCGATGGCCATCGCCATCTGCATGAGCTGCTCTTGGAACACCGGCACCCCCAGGGTGCGCTGCAGCACGGGCGCGAGCTTCGGGTGGGCATAGGTCACCGGCTCCTGACCGAGCTTCCTCCGTACGAACGGATGCACCGCCCCGCCCTGGATGGGACCGGGGCGGATGAGGGCGATCTCCACCACGAGGTCGTAGAACCGGCGCGGCTGCAACCGAGGGAGAAGGCCCATCTGGGCACGGGATTCGACCTGGAACACCCCGATCGAATCGGCCCGGCAGAGCATGTCGTACACCGCCTGCTCCTCCTTGGGGAGGGTCGCCAGCTCCCATCGCTCGCCGGTGGCGGTGTGGATCATGTCGAAGCAGTACTGCAGGGCCGCGAGCATCCCGAGGCCCAGCAGGTCGAACTTCACCAGCCCCATCCAGGCCGCGTCGTCTTTGTCCCACTGGATGACGGTGCGATCCTCCATGCGGGCGTGCTCGATGGGCACCACTTCGCCGACGGGCCTGTCGGTGAGCACCATCCCCCCGGAGTGGATCCCGAGGTGGCGGGGGGCCTTCAGCAGCTCGGAGGCGTACTCGACCACCTGGGCGGGGATGTCGTTGTCGGGAGCGGACTCCAGTGACGCCCCCCAGCGCTCGACCTGCTTGGACCACGCGTCCTGCTGGCCGGTGGAGTAGCCAAGAGCCTTGGCGACGTCGCGGACGGCGTTCTTGGGCCGGTACTGGATGACGTTCGCCACCTGGGCGGCGCGGTCACGGCCGTAGGTGGCGTAGACCCACTGGATGATCTCCTCGCGCCGGTCGGAGTCGAAGTCGACGTCGATATCGGGCTCTTCGTCCCGGAGGCTGGAGAGGAAGCGCTCGAAGGGCAGCTCGTAGGCGATGGCGTCGACCGCAGTGATGTCGAGCAGGTAGCAGACCGCGCTGTTGGCGGCCGACCCGCGCCCCTGACAGAGGATGCCGCGGCGCCGCGCCTCTTGCACGATGCCGTGCACGATGAGGAAGTAGCCGGGGAAGTCCTTGGTCTCGATGACCTGCAGCTCCCGCTCGATGCGCGCGCGGTTCTCGGCCGACAGGTCGGGATACTTGCGGGGAACGGCCTCCCACACCAGGTGACGCAGCCACGTCATCGGCGTGTGCCCCTCGGGAACCTTCTGGCGCGGCAGCGCCGGGCGCGCGCGCCGCAGTGGAAAGGCCAGCTCGTCGGCGAGCTGCACCGTGCGCGCCACCGCTCCGGGGTAGCGGGCGAAGCGCTCGGCCATTTCGGCCCCGGAGCGCAGGTGCGCGGCGGCGTGGGCGGGCAGCCATCCGTCGAGCTCGTCCAGCCCCCGGCGCGCGCGGATCGCGGCGACGGCGGCGGCGAGCCGCGCCCGCTCGGGGGCGGCGTAGTGGACGTTGTTGGAGGCCAGCAGCGGCAGCCCGCGCTCGCGGGCGAGGGCGGTGAGGATGTCGTTGTCGCGGGTGTCGGTCGGGTTGCCGTGATCGATGAGTTCGACGTTCACCGCCTCCGGGCCGAACAGCGCCACGAGGCGGTCGAGCTCGGCGGCGGCGCCCGTCGGTCCGTCGTCGGCGAGCGCGCGGCGAACGGCGCCCTTGCGGCATCCGGTGAGGATCGCCCAGTGCCCGTCCGCCCGCTCGGCCAGCTCATCGAGGTCGTAGACGGGACGCCCCTTCTCCGACCCCGCGAGCTGGGCACGGGTGAGGGCAGCGGCGAGCCGGTGGTAACCCTCCTCCCCCCGGGCGAGCACCAGCAGGTGCGACCCCTCCGGATCGGGATCACCCGCCCGCGACGGGGTGGGAGACCGGTCGTCGTACCCGAGCGACAGCTCCGCTCCGAACACGGTCTTCACCTGCAGGTTCTCGGCGGCCTCGGCGAACCGCACGATGCCGTAGAACCCGTCGTGGTCGGTGACGGCCAGGGCATGGAGGCCGAGACGCTCGGCCTCCTCTGCCAGCTCCTCCGGAGAAGACGCCCCGTCGAGGAACGAGAACGACGAGTGCGCGTGCAGTTCGGCATAGGGCACCGTCTCAGCGGGACGCTCGATGGCGGGCGGGACGTAGGGGCCGCGCTTGTGCGACCAGGCGGGGCTGTCACCCCCGTCGGCACCCGCGGGGATGTTGCGCGGTCGACGCCGGTCGCTGAGGACACGCTCGAGCTCCGACCAGGGGACGCCGGGATTGTTGAAGCCCATCAGCAGGCCCGTCCGCATCGATCAGTCATAGCGGCCCTCGGCGATCCACGAGCCGCCGGCGCAGACCAGCAGCCAGGCGGTGCGGTCGGCGTCGACCACCTGGAACCGGTGCGCACGACGGCTGCGGGCGGCATCCCAGCTGCGCTCGACGATGGGCCACGGGCCCGCCCACTCCATGATCGCGCGGGGACGCCCCGACTCCACCAGCACCGAGGGCGTCGCCGTCACGCGGTCGCGTTCGTCGACGGCGACCGGCCCGCCCTCGCCGGTGACGACCTGCACCGGCACCGGTTCGGGGAAGACGGTGCCCGGGAGGGGGTCGGGAAGGCTCCCTGGCCAGGGGCGGGTGCGCTCGGCGGTCACGACGGTGCGGTCTCCCCACGGCACGAGCACCAGACGCTCGGTGAGCCACCTCCCCCCTCCCACCTCGGCGGTCAGCACGCCGCGGTGACCCAGCATCGCCTGCACCCGGGAGAGCACGTGATGGACCCGCTCATCCGTCCCGGCGCCGAACATCGCCGGGGCGTGGTGCGAGGCGGCGTCGACGGCCTCAGGTGAGACGCGCACGAGCGCCACGCCGCTGGCCAGCACTCCCCCGTCCTCTCCTGACGCCTCTTCGGCCAGCTGCCACCGCACCCGGTCGACGACAGCCGCCGCGTCGAAGGAGTGGGGGTGAAGCCAGACACGTTCGCTCCGCTCCCCGCGGTCTCCGGTGAGCTCGACCCGCAGCTCGGTGCAGACGAGGTCGATCGCGCCGAGGCGCGAGATGAACTCGTCGGCGGCGATCCGCAGGGCGAACGCCACCTGCTCGGCGATCTCGAGGGGCGGCTCGAAGGCGACCTCGCGGTGCAGCTCAGGGGGAGGCACGCGCGGCTCGACGGGACGCGAATCCAGACCCGACGCCAGCCGGTGCAGCCGCATCCCCGGCTCCCCCAGCCGTTCCCGCACCCGCTCGGCGTCGAGGCGACTGAAGTCACCGAGCGTCTGCACCCCCAGGCGCGCCAGCAGCGCCACGACATCGGGATCGGCGAGGGCGGTGATCGGAAGCGGGGCGAGGAAACCCGCCGCACCCCCGGTGGGAACGACCGAGACCGGATCGGAGGGGCGGGTGTTGCGGGCGGCCTGTTCGGCGGTGAAGGGTCCGTCGGCGATGCCCGCGCGCACGTCGGCGACGCCGAGCGCGCGGACCGTGCCGAGGAGCACGCGGGCGGCGTCGGTCTCGCCCCCGTAGTACCGGGCGGGACCCCGGGCGCGCAGCGCGCACAGACCCGGGCGGATGATCTGCACCCCCGGCGCCCGCTCCTCCAGCGCCGCGACCAGCGGCGCGAACGCGCGGTGATCACGGGCGTCGTCGGCCTCGACCACGCGCAGTCCCGGGCATCGGGACTGCGCGTCTCGGCGACGCTGTCCGCGGCGGACCCCGTCCGCGCGGGCGGCGGCCGAGCAGGCGGTCACCATCCCCCCGGCGATGATGGCCACCGGGACGTCCTCGGCAGCCGGAGCCGAACTCGCAGCATCGCGCGCCAACGCCGCCACGGGCCAATCCGGGACCCACAGCACGAGGCTGCGCACGGGGGCGTCGGGGCGCATCAGCCGACCGCCTCGAGGCGGGGAAGGGCCGGGACCTCCGACGGCACCGAACGGACGGCGCCCACGCCACCGTCGGCTGCGGGGAGGGTCATCCGTGCCCGCCGGGGCATGGGCCACCGCCGGCTGCGCACATCGATCGTGACCTCGCGCGCCGCCAGGTACCCGTGCCCCCGCCCCACCCCCGACCACGCCGGCTCGGCGAGATCCAGCGAGGCCTCGGCCTGAGGCCAGGGACCCTGCACCAGCAGCACCGCACCGCGATCACGCAGGCGTGCCCCCAGCCGCGACACCTCGGCGTCCGCCGTGCGGGTCGTGGGGCGCACCGCCACCACGGGGATGACCTCGGCGAGAGTCGCGGCGACCGCCAGCCACCGCGGACCGGGGTCGGGGACGAGTACGAGGTGGGAGAGGTCGACCCCGGCGCTCTCGGCCGCTTCGATGCCGAAGTCGGGCATGCCCACCACCGCGCACCACGTGCCGTCTTGCGAGGGACCGGCCAGCAGCGCCGAGACCAGCGACGCGGAACGGGTGAGGGAGTACGCCGACCCGGCGCGGAGGCCGCCGCCGGGCAGGACATCGGCGAACGGTTCGAGAACCGGCAGCACCGGAGCATCCATCCGACGCCCCTGCACCCGCTCGAGCTGGGCACGCAGGCGATGGACCTCGCCGCGAACGTCGTCGCGGGTCGTCGTCTCGGTCTGCACGATCGCCCTCACCTCCACAGGCTAGAACATGCGTTCTATGAACTCAATGCCTGTGGCGAGCGTAGGAGGAGCCTCCGACATCCTCTGCGCCCGGAAACGCAGAGGATGTTCGAAAGACGATCAGTGCGGGGCGGTCCGCACCGTCTCGTGCAATCCTTCGCGCCCGATCGTCAGGGGCACCGCCGGCTGACCCGGAACGGCCACCTCGTAGTCGCCCCGGAACCCCGAGAGCCGCACGCGCCCCTCGGCATCGGTGCGCACGGTCGCCGGCGACACCCACCACTCGTCGGCGATCAGCCGGTGCAGCGCCTCGTATGCCGGCTTCGGCGAGCCGTCGGCCCGGACCAGCCCACCGGGCGCACCCAGCCACATGCCGCGGTCGCTGAACCCCCAGTAGGTGATCGCCTCGACGGCGGGATGCGAGACCAGCGAGCGATAGTGACGTTCGATCTCGTCGGCCTGCCGGGCCTCGCCTTCGGCGGTCGAGGGCCACGAGGTCACCTGGTAGTCGTTGAGGTCGTCGATCTCGGAGGGCATGAGATCTCCCGACAGCAGCGTCGTCTCGGTGAAGTGCAGGGGAAGACCGAAGCGCGCGAACCGGTCGGCGACGGCGAGGATCTCCTCCTCGCCGCGGTACCCCTGGTGCATGTGCGTCTGCAGCCCGATGGCGTCGGGACGGATGCCGGCCTCGAGCATCTCGTCGATGACCCGCTCGTACGCCGGCGACAGATCGAAGTCGTTCACGAGCAAGACCGCGTTCGGGTTGGTCTCGCGCGCCTCCTCGAACGCCAGCCGCAGCATCGCCAGGCGACCCCGGTCTTTCGCGAGCCGGGTGATGCCGTTGTCACCGTTGTCGAACACCGGCATGATCACGGTCTCGTTGATGGCATCCCAGGTGTCGACGAGCCCGGCGAAGTCGGCGACGTCGCGCCGGATGCGCTCGCGCTGCACGCGCTCGATCTCATCGAGCTCGAGGTCGAGCAGCCACGGCGCGGTCACCGTGTGCCAGACGAGCGGATGCCCCTTCAGCGCCACACCGTGCCGGCGCAGCCACTGCGCAGTGCGGCGCATCTCGTCGGTGCGCGGCGCCCCGCGCACGGGCTCGAACCGGCCCCAGTAGAACGGCAGCGTCGCGGCGTTGTGGATCTGCAGCCAGAGCTCTGCCTCCGCAGCGGTCAGCTGCCACTCCCCCGTCAGGTCGTCGCCGTCGCCGACGTCGAAGCCGGTGTTGCCGAAGGCGAACTCGTGGCGCGTCTGGGCGACGGTGACCTCGGCGTCTGCGACCGGCTGGTCGTCGACGTCGACGACGGTGAGGACGGCCTCACCGAGGCGGTGTGCGGGAGCGGCGCCGAGGGCGACGGCGGGTGGGGCGACAGTGTGCATCCGTCGATGCTACGAACCGGGCGGTCCGGCACCGGCATCCCGGCGCTCTTTTCGAAAGAGCGTGCGCCGGGACGCTCAGGCCGCGAGGGCCAGATACGGCTCCCACCGCGGGTCGGAGCGCTCGGTGCCGCGCACCGTCCACTGCCCGCCGCGCGGCGGCTGCGGGGTGATCCTCAGCTCCCACGCCATCTCCTGCGGTGTGCGATCGCCCTTGACGTTGTTGCAGCGCAGGCAGCACGCCACAAGGTTCTCCCACGAGTCCGCACCACCCCGCGAACGGGGCAGGATGTGATCGATCGTCGACGCAGCTTTGCCGCAGTAACCGCAGCGGTGCCCGTCGCGGCGGAGGACACCCCGCCGGGTGACCGGCACGCGCCGACTGCCCGGCACACGCACGTATCTCGTCAGCAGGATGACCGCGGGGCGATCGTACGCCCCCGTCGCCCCCCAGACCGGTTCGTCGTCGATGTGCTCGACGACCGTGGCCTTGTCGTTCATCACGAGCACGAGCGCCCGCTTGAACGACACGACAGCCAGGGGCTCGTAGCCCGCATTCAGCACCAGAGTGCGCATTCCTGTTTCCCCTCGAATGGCCGGAACGGCTTTCACGGTTATTCGACTCGTGACGATTCGAGGGGCGGAGGGCATGAAAAAAGGCGCTGTCTACAGACAGCGCCTCGGCGCCACGGTCATCCCGTGGCCTCCATCGACATGATGCCGAAGGACGAGCAGGCCCAACGCATCCATGGTTCGGATACGTGGCGCGCCGTCCATCGGGCTCCCTCCGCTTCTCTAGAGCGTCAGCTGACCTCAGGCTAATACACGCGACACGCCCGGGGGTTCAGCAGCGTGAACATCCTGTGACGTGTCGGAGAACGACGAGGGCGCCCGGGGATATCCCCCGGGCGCCCTCGTCGATTCAGACTGCGCGTCACCCTGCGTTGGCGAGCAGCCATTCGTAGGAGTCGACGACGGAGCCGTTGATGTAGGTCTCGAAGTGCAGGTGGCAGGCGGTCGAGCGCCCGGTGCTGCCCACGAGGCCGATGATCTGACCGGCCGACACCGTCTGGCCGGCCTGCACGGTACGGCTGCCGTACGTCATGTGACCGTAGAGGGTCGAGACGCGCTGGCCGTTGATGACGTGGTCGATGGTGACGGCGACGCCGTAGCCGCCGTAGCTCTCCTGCGAGACACGGACCACGCCGGCGGCGGCGGCGAACAGCGGCTCACCGCAGGGGGCGAGCATGTCGGTGCCCATGTGAGCGCCGCCGCGCGCGAATGTGCGGTCGCCGACGGTGAAGCCCGTGAGCGGCCAGCGCACCTCGCCGGTGCCCGGGGCGACCATCGTGAGGTCGACGTTCGCGCGAGCGCCGGACGACGACGATGAGGATGCTGCGGATGCCGCGAGCTCGGCCGCGATGCGCGCACGCTCGGCGGCGGCCTCCTCGGCCTTCTTCTTCTCGATCTCCTCCGCGGTGGTCGCCGAGTAGCTGCTGCGAGACAGCTCGGCCGCACCGGCGTCAGAGGCGACCACGAGCGACTGGGCGTCGTCGACGGCGACCTGCTGCAGCGTCATCGGGTCGGCGGTGGCACTCTCGACCGCGGCGTAGGCGGGGAGCGCGACCGTGGCGATGAGTCCGCCGACCATCGTGAGGATCACCAGGGTGCGCGCAGGCTTCCGGCCGTTTCGGGGCCGTCTGCTCCTGGGCGGGGCGGCGACCGCCGGGCGGGCGGTCTTCAGAGTGGTCGTGCGGGCCGAGGCCTTGCGTCGGGTGCGGTCTCGGCGTTCGAGCCCCGGTCCGTCGGTCGCCGACGGGGAATCGGGGGTGTTGTCTGGATCGGCCATTGTCCTCCGGCGCCTCCGCGCTGTTCAGCGCTGGCTCGTCGACACTCAGTGTGGGGGCACGATGTGCGGGGCGGGCCGCGTGAACGACGAGCCGATGAGGCAATTCACGCGGAGTCCGTCGGCGGGCTTCTCGCCTGTGGACCCTCAGAGGCTACCCGAAGGTAACGAATAAGTCACGTTGCGAGGAGCTGAACCTCGTCGTCGACGAGGAAGATGTGCGACGCCACCTCCACGGGAAGCTCGAGCGCCTCGTCGTTGTCATCCATCTCCACCAGCACGTACCCCTCGCTGTAGCGGTAGCTGCCGGTACCGCCCGGAACGACGCCGGCAGCCTTCAGCTGCTGCAGCAGTTCGGGGTCGACCTGGGCGGGCTCGGCCAGACGTCGCACCGTCCCTCGCAACGGCCCGCCGGCGGCGTTGAGCTTGGTCACCAGGCCGATGACGCCCTGCTCGAACGTCTTCGCGGGGAGGTCTCCCAGCTGGTCGAGCCCGGGGATGGGGTTGCCGTAGGGAGACTCCGTGGGGTGGCCGAGCAGCTCGACGAGACGGCGTTCGACCTGCTCGCTCATGACGTGCTCCCAGCGGCAGGCCTCCTCGTGGACGTAGGCCCAGTCCAGTCCGATGACGTCGGAGAGGAGCCGTTCGGCCAGACGGTGCTTGCGCATCACATCGACCGCCTTCTGACGGCCCGCGTCGGTCAGCTCGAGCCGACGGTCTTCGGACACCACGACGAGTCCGTCGCGCTCCATCCGCCCCACCGTCTGCGACACCGTCGGACCGGAGTGGCCGAGGCGCTCGGAGATGCGCGCACGCAGCGGCACGATCCGCTCCTCCTCGAGCTCGAGAATGGTCCGCAGGTACATCTCGGTGGTGTCGATGAGGTCGGTCATGTGGCAGGGTCCTCGCGGGTCTCAGGGGTGTTTCCAGCCTAGTCGCCGTCGCCGACGCCGAGCCCGGGGCCGGCCGGCGGCGGCACCCGGCGAAAACGGCGCGCACGCGACATCCCTAGAATCGCTCGCATGGCCCACGTCGCACTGCCCCACGACCTGCTGCCCACCGACGGCCGATTCGGCTGCGGTCCGTCGAAGGTCCGCGGCGCGCAGCTCGAGGCCCTCGTCACCCGCGGCGCGACGCTGCTGGGCACCTCGCACCGCCAGTCCGGCGTGAAGAACCTCGTGGGATCGGTGCGCGAGCGACTCGGCTCCCTCTTCTCGCTGCCGGACGGCTACGAGATCCTCCTCGGCAACGGCGGCTCGACCGCGTTCTGGGACGCCGCGGCGTTCGGACTGATCGAACGACGCAGTCAGAACCTCGTCTTCGGCGAGTTCGGCGGGAAGTTCGCCGCCGCTGCGCGCGCCCCCTGGCTCCAGGCGCCCGATGTGCGCACCGCCGACCCGGGCGGCCGCGCGCGCCCCGAGGCCGTCGAGGGGGTCGACCTCTACGCCTGGCCCCACAACGAGACCTCCACCGGCGTCGCCGCGCCCGTCGAGCGCGTCACTGGCGATGACGGCGCGCTGACGGTCATCGACGCGACCAGCGCCGCCGGCGGGATCGACCTGGACATGTCGCAGGCCGACGTGTACTACTTCGCCCCGCAGAAGAACCTCGGCTCCGACGGCGGGCTGTGGTTCGCCGCGGTGTCACCGGCCGCGATCGACCGGATCGAACGGATCGCCGCCTCCGACCGCTACATCCCCGAGTTCCTGAGCCTGAAGAACGCCCTGGACAACTCCCGTCTGCAGCAGACCCTCAACACACCCGCGGTGGCGACCCTCGTGCTGCTGGACGAGCAGCTCGGCTGGATCCTCCAGAACGGCGGGCTGTCGTGGGCCGACGCCCGCACCCGGGAGTCGTCGGGGGTCCTCTACGACTGGGCCGAGGCGTCCCCGGTCGCCACGCCCTTCGTCGCCGACCCCGCCGACCGGTCGCCGGTCGTGGTGACGATCGACTTCGATGATTCGGTGGATGCCGCGGCGGTCGCCGCCAGCCTTCGCTCGAACGGGATCGTCGACACCGAGCCGTACCGCAAGCTCGGCCGCAACCAGCTGCGCGTGGCCACGTTCGTCTCGATCGAACCCGATGACGTCCGCACCCTGACCCGCGCGATCGACTACACCCTCGAGCGACTCTGAGCTACGCCGGCCGGACGCGCGGATTCAGTCGTCGCCGTCCTCGTCGTCGCTGACGTCGTCGGCCTCGTCGTCGGCCTCGTCATCCGCGTCGTCGTCGGCCTCGTCCGTGTCGTCAGCGAGCTCGTCGATGTCCACGCCGTCGAGATCGCCGGCGTGGAGGATCGGCGAACCGTCCTCATCGAAGTCGGCGGCATCGAGGTCATCGATGTCGTCGTCGAAGTCGGCGTCGTCGTCCTCCTCGGCGTCGTCATCATCCTCGGCGTCGTCACCGTCGAGGGCGGCCGCCTGCGCGGCCTGATACTCCGCCAGGCGAACCGCCCAGGGAACCCACTCGGGAGCCAGCAGCGCCCCGTCACCGGGAAGCAGTTCCGCCTCCAGCACGGTCGGCTCGGCGTCCTCGACGCGGGCGAGACTGACGGTCCAGAACCACCCCGGGTAGCCGTGCAGCCGGTTCTCGAAGCGGAGCGAGACGACGCCGTCGTCTTCGACCCGCACATCGGCGGGCTCGCCGATCGTGTCGACCGGTGTGATCTCGCGAAGGGCCGCGAGGGCGAGGTCGTGAGCCTCGAGCAGCCGGGGGTCGGGCTCAGGCTTCGAAGTCATCGGCGACCTTGCGGAGGACGGCGGCGACCTTCTTCGAGTGCGACGAGCTGGGGTAGCGGCCACGGCGCAGATCGGCGCCGATGCCGTCGAGCAGCTTCACCAGGTCTTCGACGATGACGGCCATGTCGTCGGCGGGCTTGCGGGCCCGCTTGGCCAGGCTCACCGGAGCCTCCAGCACCCGCACCGACAGCGCCTGCAGACCGCGCCGGCCGTCGGCGACGCCGAACTCCACGCGCGCACCGGGTTTGGGCGCCGCCGAGCCCGCGGGGAGCGCGGTGGCGTGCAGGAACACGTCCTGGCCCTCATCGGTGGTGATGAAGCCGAAGCCCTTCTCCTCGTCGTAGAACCTGACCTTGCCGGTGGGCATGAGACCTCGCTGAAATCGGTGCCTGCGTGGCGCGGGCATGACGGACGGCGGGCAGAGTTGTGCCCTCCCCCAGCCTACGCGGGCGGGCGCGAGCTCGTCACCGCGGCGCATCCGAACTCCACTGCCGGAGCGCACCCGATAGGCTGAGCGACGATGAGCACGCCGACTTCGAACGCCGACCTTCCGGTGCGGCGGATCGACCGCATCCTGGCCTTCATGTCGCTGGGACTGATCCTGCTGTCGATCGTGTGCTTCCTGGCCATCATGATCGGTTCGGCCACCGGCGCCGAGATGTCGGGCGGCGTCTGGCCCACCATCGGTGTCGTCGTCTGGATCGCGCCGCCCCTGGCCTTCGTCCTGATGCTGACGGTCCTCATCATGAGCTTCGTGCGAAGGGCGCGGGCCAACCGGGCAGGGTGATGGCTTCCGACGAGCGCGCCCTCGCGACGTGGCTCGCCGGTCGCGACGACCGCGAGCTCGCCGACATCCTCATCGCCCGCGGCGTCTCGCCCTCGGCGCCCTGGAAGGACTTCTTCGACGCCGCCGACGCCCTGCTGGAGAAGACGTCGGTCGATCGCGCGATGATCCACCTCACGCGGGGTGAGCTGATCGCCCTGGCCGCGACCGTCGACGGCAGGCCCCTCCCCGCCTCGGCGCAGGCGCCGCCGGCGCGCCTGGCGCTCACCGGCGACGACGGCGCACCGTGGCATCCCGTCGCCGCCGCCCTCCGCCACCTCCGCGCGGAGCGGCCCGACGCGTTCGAGCCCGCGGAGGGTGAGATCGCCCCCGCACCGGCGTCGGAGGAGGAGACGCTGGCGGCGGCCGAGCGCGTGTTCGCGACCGTCGGATCGCTCGCCGATGTGCTCGTGGCCGCCGCGCATGCGCCGCTCGCGCGGATCACCTCGGGCGGCGTGAGCGCCGCAGACCGGCGGAAGCTCCTGGATGCCGGGGCGCTCGGCGAATCGGACGATCTCGACGACATCGTCGAAGCAGCCGCAGCGGCGGGCCTCCTCACCTCGGGTGGTCGCGACTGGGAGGTCTCGGCCACCGGAGACCGGTGGCTGGAGGGGTCGACACCCGAGCGGTGGCGGACCGTGGTGACCGGGTTCCGCGATGCCCTGCCGTCCGGGGTGCGCACCCCGGAGGGCGGCTATCTGCCGGTGACGGCGTGGACGGCACGCTATCCGCTCGACGGGGAGTGGGAGCGCCGGTCCGAAGGCCTCGCACGCATCGCGCTGCAGTGGGGTCTCATCACCCCCGACTCGCACGAACCCGCGTGGGCGAGGTCGCTCAGAGGCGGCGCCGACCCGCAGCTCGACGAATTGACGCGGCACCTCCCCGCCGAGATCGACCGCGTCTACCTGCAGGCCGACCTCACCGCGATCGCGCCGGGCCCGCTGGCCCCGCGGCTGGAGCTGCGTCTGCGCCGGCTCGCCGTGCGCGAATCGCGCGCGCAGGCCTCGACCTATCGGTTCACCGCCGAGTCGCTGACCGCGGGGCTCACCGAGGGTGAGACCGCCGACTCGATCCGCGAGTTCCTCACCGGCCTGTCACTCACCGGCCTTCCGCAGCCGCTCGGCTATCTGATCGACAGCACCGCGGCCCGCCACGGTCTGATCAGGGTCAGGACGGATGCCGCGACGCGGCGCACCATGGTCGAAAGCGGCGATCCCGCGCTCCTCAACGCCGTCGCGGTCGATCAGGGCCTGCGCGCCCTCGGCCTGGTGGCCGACGGCGCCGCCCTGACGACGGGGGTCTTGCAGGAGACGGTGGCCTGGGCGCTGAGCGACGCCCGGTACCCGGTGGTCTCCGTCGGCGACGACGGCCGCCCGGTGGTGCTGCGTCATCGGGTGCGGCAGAGCTCCGATCGCCCCGACCCGCCCGCCGAACCGCACGCGGCCCTCATCCGTGCCCTTCGCGGATCGCACGACGGCGACGCCGAGAACGCCTGGCTGGAGCGCGAGATCGTCCAAGCGGTGCGCAGCCGCGCCGTGATCGACGTCGTCGTCCGCATGCCGGACGGGGCCGAGCGCACCTTCACCCTGGAGGCGACCGGGTTCGGCGGTGGGCGCCTGCGCGGCCGCGATCAGTCGAGCGACGTCGAACGCACCCTTCCGCTCTCCCACGTGGTCACCGTCCGCAGCGGGGCGTGAGCCCCGAAGCCCGCCCCACGGGGACCGTCGCCTCCGGCACCGGTAGACTGGAACGCTATGGCTGACGGACCCCTCATCGTGCAGAGCGATCGGACGGTGCTGCTGGAAGTCGCCCATCCCGAGGCGGAATCGGCGCGGCACGAGTTGGCGATCTTCGCCGAACTCGAGCGCGCGCCCGAGCACATCCACACCTACCGAATCACCCGCCTGGGGCTGTGGAACGCCCGCGCCGCCGGCCACGCCGCCGACGACATGCTCGCCACCCTCGACCGCTGGTCGCGCTTCCCGGTTCCCCCGTCGGTGTCGCTCGACATCCGCGAAACCGTCGGGCGGTACGGGCGACTCGTCATCGAACGCGACGACGAGGGCACGCTCGTGCTGCGCTCCGGTGACGCCCCGGTGCTGGCGGAGGTGTCGCGGAACAAGCGCATCCAACCGCTCCTCATCGGTCACCCCTCACCCGACACCTACGTCGTGGACGCCTGGGCCCGCGGTCAGATCAAGCAGGAGCTGCTGAAGATCGGGTGGCCCGCGGAAGATCACGCCGGGTACACGCCCGGCACCCCGCATCCGATCGATCTGGCCGAGAACGGCTGGCACCTGCGGCCCTACCAGCAGAAGGCCGTCGAGACCTTCGCCGACGGCGGCTCGGGAGTCGTCGTCCTCCCCTGCGGCGCCGGGAAGACCCTCGTCGGGGCCGGAGCGATGGCCGAGACGAAGACGACCACCCTCATCCTCGTCACCAACACCGTCAGCGCCCGGCAGTGGCGCGACGAGCTGCTGCGACGCACGAGCCTCACCCCGGAGGAGATCGGCGAGTACTCGGGGCAGGCGAAGGAGGTCAAGCCCGTCACGATCGCGACGTACCAGATCCTCACCGCCAAGCGGAAGGGACAGTACGCCCACCTCGCGCTTCTGGACGCGCTCGACTGGGGCCTCATCGTCTACGACGAGGTGCACCTGCTCCCCGCCCCGGTGTTCAAGCTCACCGCCGACCTGCAGGCACGCCGGCGCCTCGGGCTCACCGCCACGCTCGTGCGCGAGGACGGTCGCGAGGGCGACGTCTTCAGCCTCATCGGCCCCAAGCGGTTCGACGCCCCGTGGAAGGAGATCGAGGCGCAGGGCTTCATCTCCCCCGCCGTCTGCTACGAGGTGCGCGTCGACCTGCCCGCCGACGAGCGTCTGGAGTACGCCGCCGCGGCCGACGAGGAGCGCTACCGCCTGGCCGCCACCGCGCCGGCGAAGATCGACGTCGTCCGCCAGCTCGTCGCGCGCCACCCCGGCGAGCGGATCCTCGTGATCGGGCAGTATCTCGATCAGATCGACGAGCTCGCCGACGCCCTCCGGGCGCCCAAGATCACCGGCGCGACCCCCGTGGACGAGCGCGAAGAGCTCTACGGCGCCTTCCGCGAGGGCGAGATCTCGCTCCTCGTGGTGTCGAAGGTGGCGAACTTCTCGGTCGATCTCCCCGAGGCATCCGTCGCCATCCAGGTCTCCGGATCGTTCGGTTCGCGTCAGGAGGAGGCGCAGCGCCTCGGACGGCTGCTGCGCCCGAAGGAGTCGGGCCGCACCGCGAGCTTCTACACCCTCATCGCCCGCGACACCGTCGATCAGGACTTCGCGCAGAACCGCCAGCGCTTCCTCGCCGAGCAGGGCTACAGCTACACGATCCTCGATGCCGACGAGGTGGTGGCGGCGTAGCCGGATCATGAACGAGGGATCATGAACGACCGGGAGCGGAAGTACGACATCGTCCTGCTGGGTGCCACCGGCTTCGTCGGACGCCTCACCGCCGCGCACCTTTCGCGGAGCGCCCCCGAGGGCGCGCGGATCGCCCTTGCGGGCCGCTCCCCCGAGCGCCTGGTAGCCCTCCGCCGGGAGCTGGATGTCGCGTGGGACACCCTCACGGTCGACGTCGACGACAGCGCGACGCTCGACGACGTCGCCGCGTCCACGCGCGTGATCGCCTCCACCGTCGGGCCGTACGCGCGGCACGGCCTTCCCCTGGTGCGGGCCTGTGCCCGCGCGGGCACGGCCTACGCCGATCTCACCGGCGAGAGCACCTTCGCCGCGCGGAGCGTGGCGGAGGTGCACGAGGCGGCCCGCGACAGCGGCGCGCGGATCGTCCACTCGTGCGGGTTCGATTCGATCCCCTCCGACCTCGGCGTCGGACTCGCCCACGCCGCAGCCGGCGGCGGGCCCCTCGCCGAGGCGATCGTGCAGGTGCGCGCGATCAAGGGCGGCGTCAGCGGCGGGACGATCGACTCCCTCCGCCAGCAGCTGCTGGACGCACGGACCGATGCCTCGGCCCGCCGCGTCGTGGGAGACCCGTACGCGCTCACCCCGGGTCCCTCGAGGCGCCTGCCCGCGAGCAGCCGGGAGCGCGGGCTGCGCCTGGACGAGACATCCGACGTCTGGCAGGCACCGTTCGTGATGGGCGCCTACAACCAGCAGGTCGTGCAGCGGACGAGCTTCCTCGGCGGCTGGTCGTACGGCGAGCTGATGCGCTACCGCGAGGTCGTCGACACCACGACCGGCGCGGCGGGACGCATCATCGCCGCCGCGGTGTCGGCGGCGACCGGAGCCCTCGTCGCCGGGCTGCTATTCCCTCCCACCCGCGCGCTCCTCGACCGCATCCTCCCCTCTCCCGGAGAGGGGCCGAGCGCGCGGACGAGGGAAGCAGGCCGTTTCACGGTCGAGGCCGACGTCTACCCCGTCGAGGGCACGCCGACACGCACGCGGATCTCGGCGCCGTACGACCCGGGCTACGACGGCACGGCGGTGATGCTCGGCGAGTCGGCGCTCTGCCTCGCGTTCGACGACCTGCCGCCTCGCGGCGGCGTCCTCACGCCGATGGCGGCGATGGGCGAAGCGCTCGCCGAGCGCCTCCGGCGTCACCGCTTCACGGTGGAGACGGGGCCTCTCCCCGGCGGCTGACCCAGGCGCCGAACCACCGCATTCGCGACGAGACACCCGGCCGCGAGCGGTGGCTCGCCCCGACCGCGGTGGTCCGGCGGAGGGGATGCCGCCTTCGACCCTCCCCTCGCGGGGAGGTCGGAGGCCCTCAGCCCTGCCATGGCGGGGCATGTCGCACTCGTTGCGGGTGACATCGCCGTTAGCGCGCCGTTCGTGGGACACGCCCCACCGCGTGTCTCAGATGCGGTGGTCTGTGCCACGCGAGAGTCGCGAGTTGTGAGACACCGGAGCTCGGAGGGCGTGTCCCAGAGCCGATCCGGACGGTTCGCAGCGACGCGCAGGGCCCGCACATCACGCCGCGCGGGCGAAGAACTCCCGCACGAGCTCGTGCTCCACCGCGTGACCGTAGACCCCGACGCCGCCATCCGACCCGTGATCGAGCGCGCCGTCCGGGCGAGCCTCGGCTGACACGGCGTGAGAGCGGAAAACCCCGCATCCCGCCTCTCCGCGCGATATCCAGACAGCGCGTAGCCCACCTCGACATAATGAGGGGATGACTGCACCTCGCATCCTCGTTGTGGACGATGAGCCGAACATCCGCGATCTGCTCATCACGAGCCTCCGATTCGCCGGTTTCCAGGTCAGGGCCGTCTCCAACGGTGCGCAGACGATCTCGGCCGTGCTCGAGGAGGAACCCGACCTCATCGTGCTCGACGTCATGCTCCCCGACATGAACGGGTTCAGCGTCACCAAGCGCCTGCGCGGTGCCGGGTACACCGCCCCCATCCTCTTCCTCACCGCCAAGGACGAGACCGAGGACAAGATCACGGGCCTCAACGTCGGCGGCGACGATTACGTCACCAAGCCCTTCAGCCTCGACGAGATCGTCGCCCGCATCCAGGCGATCCTGCGGCGCACGATGCAGGCCGACGAGGAGTCGGTCATCCGCGCCGGAGAGCTGACGATGGATCAGGACACCCATGACGTCCGGGTCGGCGACGTCTCGATCGACCTCTCCCCCACCGAGTTCAAGCTGCTGCGCTACCTGATGCTGAACCCGAACCGGGTGCTGTCGAAGGCGCAGATCCTCGATCACGTGTGGGAGTACGACTTCAACGGCGACGCCGGGATCGTCGAGAGCTACATCTCCTACCTCCGCCGCAAGATCGATCCGCACTCGTCCGAGGCGCTGATCCAGACCAAGCGCGGGTTCGGGTACATGCTGAAGGCCGGCAAGACCGCCTGACACCGCCTGACACCGGCCACACGGCGCACCGCAGCAGCGCCCGAGACGACGAGGAGCAGGCCCTGGGCCAACAGCCGGACGCGATCACGCGATGGTGGCGCGGCACGAGTCTGCGCACGAAGGTGACAGGTGTCACGGTCGCGCTGCTGGTCGTCGGGCTGTTCGCAGCCGGGATCGGCACCGCGATCTTCCTCCGCAACAGCCTCATCGCCAGCCTCGACACCCAGGTCGAAGCCCTCGCGACCACGGATTCGGCGGATCCGCTGATCGACATCGGGGTCGAAGACGGCGTCCTGACCGCGCGCGCGATCCAGGGCGCGCCCCTGGCGGACTACTTCGTGGCGGTGTACGACCGCAACGGCGAACTGCTGACGACGGCCGGCGGGCGAGGGGGGACACAGCCCCAGCCGGCCTTCCCCGCCACCTACCCCGTCGCCGATGCGCAGACCAATCAGCTGAACATCGTGACGCTGCTCTCGCGCAACGGCGAGGCGGAATTCCGGGCGACCGTCGCCGTCAGCGAGTACCCGGGCGGCGGCGGTGTGTACTCCGAGATGGTCGCGCTCCCCGTCTCGTCGGTGAACCGCACGATCGCCAACTACATCGCGATCTACGGCATCCTCGCCGTCATCATCATCGCCGTCGCGGCGGCCCTCACCCGCTTCCTCGTGACCCTGACCTTCCGCAGCCTCGGACAGGTGGAGACCACCGCCGACGCCATCGCCGCAGGCGATTTCAGCCAGCGGATGACCGACATCGAACCGAAGACCACCGAGGTCGGGCGCCTGAAGACCGCGATCAACGCGATGCTGTCGCGCGTGGACGCCGCGATCACGCAGCGCGATGCCACGGTGCGGCAGATGCGCCGATTCATCGGCGACGCCAGTCACGAGCTGCGCACTCCCCTGGTGACGGTGCGCGGCTACGCCGAGCTGTATCGGATGGGGGGGATCTCGGGAGACGAGGCGACCGGTCAGGCGATGGAGCGCATCGAGAAGGAGGCCGTCCGGATGGGCCTTCTCGTGGAGGACCTCCTGGCCCTCGCGCGCCTCGACGAGCGGAAGGACGTCGCGATCACCCCGGTCGACCTGGTGCCGATCGCCCGGGACGCGGGCCTGGACGCCCGGGCCGCCTCGCCGCAGCGGACGGTGACAGTGAGGGATGCCACCGTGCACGAGCTTCGTCCCGCCCTGACGGCGGAGGTCGACCCCGCCGTCACCGGGGGCGGACGCCGCGGTGGATCACCCGCCACCGCACCCATCCCCCGGCGCGGCGCCTCGCTGTCGCGCCTTCGGCGACGCCCGCGGAACACCCCGGACTCGCCCGCGGCCCCCGCAGAGAGCACGCCTCCGCCCCCGCCGACCGCCGCCCACGCCGCGGCGGCGTCCGCCGTCGTCGTCTGGGGCGACGAGAACCGCATCCGTCAGGTCGTCGCGAACCTCCTCGGAAACGCGCGCCGGTTCACCCCCGACGATTCGCCGATCGAGCTGCGGGTGGGAGTCGACCGGGATGCCAATCTCGGCTGGATCGAGGTCATCGACCACGGCGAAGGCGTTCCCGACCAGATCAAGGACAAGATCTTCCAGCGGTTCTGGCGAGCCGACACCTCACGTACGCGCGAGACCGGCGGCACCGGACTCGGCCTGTCGATCGTCGCGTCGATCGTCGACGCCCTGCACGGATCGGTCGATGTGTTCGACACCCCCGGCGGCGGCGCGACGTTCCGGGTCGGTTTCCCGCTGGCGGAGTCACGGGATGCCACGGAGCACCTCCTGCTCGAGACGCAGCCGCTGCCGCGTCCCCCTCGGGAGTGACGCACGACCGTCCTCTCCTGCACAACCCGCGCACCGCGCGCGGTTGTCCACCGATGCCGCCTTCGCCGGTGCGCGGTCCATGACGGTCTCTAGCGTGTGGGGTGTCCACTTCGAAAAGGAGCACCCATGGCCACCTACTCCGTCGACAGCGATTCCCTCCTCGCCGCGACATCCACCATCCGCGGCACCATCGACCGGATCCAGGCCGACACGCAGTCGATGCTGGCCCAGCTGACTCACCTGCAGGGCTCCTGGACCGGCAGCGCCGCCGTCGCGTTCCACTCCGTCGTCGACCAGTGGCGCGCTACCCAGCGTCAGGTCGAAGACAGCCTGAACGGCATCAACACCGCCCTCGCCTCCGCCGGCCGGCAGTACGCCGACGCGGAGCTCGCCACGGCGAGCCTCTTCCGCTGACCCCCCACGAAGCTGCAGCGGAAGACCGAGCGGTCCCTCTCTTCGAGGGGGACCGCTCACCTGTTCCGGTGTCGGCTACAGTCGAGGTGAATCACCAGCGTCGGTGTGTTCGCCGGCGTTACCCGCCCCCGGCAAAGGATCAACGATGACCCCACGGCCCTGGCTCGCCCACTACCCGCCCGACGTGTCCCCCGAGCTCGACGAGACCCCCTTCACCCACCTGCCCGCGATGCTCCGTCAGGACGCCGTCGACTACGCCGACACCATCGCCTTCACGCAGTGCATGCCGAACGGCATGAACGGCTCGCTCACCTACGCCGACGTCGACAGCCTCTCCGACGACTTCGCCGCCTACCTCCGGGAAGTGGTGGGACTGTCCCCCGGCGACCGCGTCGCCGTGCAGATGCCCAACTGCCTCAGCTACCCCGTCGTCGCGTTCGGCATCCTCAAGGCCGGTTGCGTCCTGGTCAACACCAATCCCCTGTACACCGCCTCCGAGATGGCACGGCAGTTCGCCGACTCGGGTGCCACCACCCTCGTCATCATCGACATGTTCGCCGACCGTTTGCCGGAGGTGCTGTCGTCGACCTCGATCGGCACGGTGGTGACGGTGCGCATCGGCGAGTTCTTCCCACCCGTCATCGCCGGCGTCATCCGCATGGTGCAGAAGTTCTGGAATCGCTCACTCCCGCCGATCAGCGTGGCGCACACCCCCTTCCAGGAGGCGCTCAAAGCCGGCCGTGCACGCAAGTCCGCCGAGGCCATGGCGGCCTACCTCGACGACGTCGACCTCGACTCCGTCGCGGCGCTGCAATACACCGGTGGCACCACCGGCATCGCCAAGGGCGCGATGCTCACGCACGGGAACCTCGTCGCCAACACCCTTCAGACGATCACGATGTGCAGCACGCACATGCGCCGTGGACGCGAGATCGTGCTGACCGCCCTGCCGATCTACCACATCTTCGCGTTCACGGTGAATCTCCTCGGCTTCCATCATCTCGGCGCCCGGAACATCCTCATTCCCACTCCGCGGCCCCCGAGCAACCTCAAACGCGCCTTCGAGAACTATCGCATCACGTGGCTCACCGGGGTGAACACCCTCTTCAACGCCCTGCTGAACGAACGGTGGTTCGTCGACAGCCCGCCCCGTCATCTGGTCGCCTCGGCCGCCGGAGGGATGGCCCTTCACGGGTCGGTCGCCGCCCGGTGGCGCGAGGTCACCGGCACTCCCATCGTCGAGGGCTACGGCCTCACCGAGTCCTCCCCCGTCCTGACGTTCAATCCCCTCGGGGGGCAGGGCAAGGACGGCAGCATCGGCATCCCCGTTCCCTCCACCGACGTGCGGTGCATCGATGCGGAGGGCCGGGAGACCGCCGTCGGCGAGGCCGGAGAGCTCGTCGCACGCGGGCCGCAGATCATGAAGGGGTACTGGCAGCGCCCCGACGAGACAACACTCGCGCTCGTGGACGGATGGCTGCGCACCGGCGACATCGCCACGATGGACGCCGAGGGCTACTTCACCATCGTCGACCGCAAGAAGGACATGGTGATCGTCAGCGGCTTCAACGTCTACCCCAACGAGATCGAGGAGCGGATCGCCGCCATGGCCGCCGTCGTCGAGGTGGGTGTCGTCGGGATCGACGACGACAGGACCGGTGAGGCGGTCCGGGCCTACGTCGTCGCCGGAACGCCGGCTCCCACGGAGGCCGAGGTGATCGCCCACTGCCGGGAGACCCTCGCGGCGTACAAGGTGCCGAAGTCGGTCGTGTTCGTCGAGGAGCTCCCCAAGAGCCCCATCGGGAAGATCCTCCGCCGCGAGCTGCGCGACAGCGCGCAGGCGGCGCCGACGCCCAGTGGTGAGCCCCGATGATCGAGGTGTTCCTGGCGACCGGTCAGGCCGTGGTGAACGAGCAGGACGTCGTCACCCCGTTCGAGCAGGTGCTGCTGGTGGGACTGGTGTTCGTCATCATGTTCGGACTGGGCGCAGGGCTCACGCCGCGCGACTTCAAGCTCGCCCTCCGTCGCCCCTACGGGCTCATCATCGGTCTGCTCACCCAGTTCGGGATCATGCCGCTGCTGTCGTACGTGCTCGTCGTCCTGGTGCTGTTCCAGCTTCCTCGGGAGTACGCCATCCCCGTGGCGATCGGTGCCCTGCTGATGGGGTGCGTCCCGGCCGGGACGACCTCGAACATCTTCACCTACTTCTCCAAGGGCAACCTCGCCCTGAGCGTGATCATGACGACCAACTCGACGCTCTGGGCTCTGATCCTCACCCCGCTGATGCTCGCCCTCTACGGGTCGTTCATCTTCACCCAGTCGACCGACCTGCAGATCCCGATCCTGAACATCGTCGTCACGCTCGCGACGCTTCTCATCCCGGTGATCGCGGGAATGCTGATCCGGCGGTTCAGCGCGAACGTCGGGGCGGTGATGGAGCTGCTCGGCGGGTTCTTCGGGCTGTTCTTCATCGTGTTCCTCATGGCGACCTGGGTGCCGCGCAACTGGGCGCTGCTGACCTCCACGCCGTGGCAGACCTACCTGGTCGCCATCGGCCTCGGTCTGTTCGGCATCGCCATCGCCTATGGGCTGGCCCGCGCCATCCGACTGCATCCGATGAACGCGCGCACGATCGGTCTGGAGACGGGAATCCAGAACGGTCCGCTCGCGATCGCGATCGTGCTGCTGAGCTTCTCGGGAAACCCCGACATCGGGCTGATCCTCATCGTCCCGGCGCTGTATTCGCTCTTCATCGTCATCGTGTCGACGTTCGTGACGCTGTGGTTCCGACGCGCGAACCTGGCAGAGGAGCAGAAGATCCCGAGTCTTCTCTGACAGGCGTCTGTCAGCGCCGACCGGGCCGCTCGCGGTCAGGGCGGATCAGGAGATCCCCGAGGTTCTCCGAGAGCCAGCCGTTCCACATCCCCACCCCGCGCCACGCATCGCTGACGATGTCGAACACCTCGGGGCCCCACATCCAGTCCGCGAGGGGCTCGGTGCGGCCGATCGCGAGGTGCGTGAGCCGCAGCAGGCCGATCCGGGGGTGGTCGATGGAGTATCCCCGCGGTGCGGTCCGCAACGCGTTCTCGCTCATCGGCACGAGGTCATCCTCCGCGAGCGCCGAGACGAGACCCTCCACCTCAGGACCGCGACGGTCATCGTCGACGAGCTCACGGAAACGGGCGAGCGCGGCCGGCGGGACATCGTACGAGCCGCCGCCGACGAGGAGACCGGTCGCCGAGAGCTGCAGGTAGTACGCGACCGGCGCGAGCGAGACCATGCCGATGTGGAGCTTGTAGGGCGACTTGTCGGCGCTGAAGCGCACGTCGCGGTTCGGCCGGAAGATCTTCAGCTGACCGAACTCCGGCTCGAGCTCGGCGGCGAGCGCCTCGAATGGAGCGCGCACCACCGCGTCATAACGGGCCTTGTTCGCCAGCCACCATTCGCGGGTGTTATCCGCCGCGAGCTCGTCGTAGAAGCGCGGGGCCGCCGGGTTCAATCCGTCGAAGCTCATGCGGCAGATGGTAGTTGGTGCGGTGGGAGGCGGGGCGATGAGGTGGGATGCTGCGGGAGGACGGCGAAGAGCCCCCTCCCGGAGGAGGGGGCTCTTCTTGGTTCGGACGGCTCAGGTCTCGATACGGCGCCTGCGGCGCCTACTCGACCTTGATACGCCCGGGACTCAACGCCGCCGCGCGGCATTGAGTCCCGTCGTATCAAAAGTCCATGCCACCCGTGGGGTCGGCGGGCGCCGCGGCAGCCTTCTCGGGCTTGTCGGCGACCACGGCCTCGGTGGTGAGGAACAGTCCGGCGATCGACGCGGCGTTCTGCAGCGCCGAACGCGTGACCTTGGCGGGGTCGATGATGCCCTGCGCGAACAGGTCACCGTACTCGCCGGTCGCGGCGTTCAGGCCGTGCCCGACCGGAAGGTCGGCGACCTTGTTGGCCACGACACCGGGCTCGAGACCGGCGTTGAGCGCGATCTGCTTCAGCGGGGCCTCGATGGCGACCTTGACGATGTTCGCACCGGTGGCCTCGTCACCCGAGACCTCCAGGGCCTCGAAGGCGATCTTGCCGGCCTGGATCAGCGCGACACCACCACCGGGGACGATGCCCTCCTCGACCGCGGCCTTCGCGTTGCGAACGGCGTCCTCGATGCGGTGCTTGCGCTCCTTCAGCTCGACCTCGGTGGCCGCACCCGCCTTGATGACGGCCACGCCGCCGGCGAGCTTGGCGAGGCGCTCCTGGAGCTTCTCGCGGTCGTAGTCGCTGTCGGTGTTGTCGATCTCGCGACGGATCTGGGTCACACGACCCTCGATCTGCGCAGCGTCACCGGCACCCTCGACGATGGTGGTCTCGTCCTTGGTGATGATGACCTTGCGCGCACGGCCGAGCAGGTCGAGGGTGGCGTTCTCGAGCTTGAGACCGACCTCCTCGGTGATGACCTGGCCGCCGGTGAGGATCGCGATGTCCTGCAGCTGCGCCTTGCGACGGTCGCCGAAGCCGGGGGCCTTGACGGCGGCCGACTTGAAGATGCCGCGTATCTTGTTCAGCACCAGGGTCGCCAGGGCCTCGCCCTCGACGTCCTCGGCGATGATGACGAGCTCCTTGCCGTCCTGGATCACCTTGTCGACGACGGGCAGAAGGTCCTTGATGTTGGAGATCTTCTGGTTGGCGATCAGGATGTAGGGGTCTTCGAAGACCGCTTCCTGGCGCTCGGGGTCGGTGACGAAGTAGGGGTTGATGAAGCCCTTGTCGAAGCGCATACCCTCGGTGAGCTCGAGCTCGGTGCCGAACGTCTGCGACTCCTCGACGGTGACTACGCCCTCCTTGCCGACCTTGTCGATCGCCTCGGCGATCAGGTCGCCGATGGTGGGGTCGGCGGCCGAGATCGACGCCGTGGCGGCGATCTGCTCCTTGGACTCGACCTCCTTGGCGTCGGCCAGCAGCTGGTCGGTCACAGCCTTGACGGCCTTCTCGATGCCGCGCTTGAGCGAGATCGGGTCGGCACCGGCGGCGACGTTGCGCAGGCCCTCGCGCACGAGCGCCTGAGCCAGAACGGTCGCGGTGGTCGTACCGTCACCGGCGACGTCGTCGGTCTTCTTCGCGACCTCCTTGACCAGCTCGGCGCCGATCTTCTCGTAGGGGTCGTCCAGCTCGATCTCCTTGGCGATCGAGACACCGTCGTTGGTGATCGTGGGGGCGCCCCACTTCTTCTCCAGCACGACGTTGCGACCGCGGGGACCCAGGGTCACCTTGACGGCGTCGGCCAGGATGTTCAGGCCGCGCTCGAGGCCGCGACGGGCCTCCTCATCGAAAGCGATGATCTTTGCCATGTGTGTGTCGTCCCTCCCGGACGTTGGCTTTCGGACTTAGCACTCAACAATCACGAGTGCTAATCCATTCTGGCACTCGGCATGGGTGAGTGCAAGCCGCACGACACACGGCGTGTGGCGGGGTCGCTGCGCAACGCCGACGGCGTCGTGCGGGTCTCAGACCACGCGGACCGATTCGGCCTGCGGGCCCTTCTGCCCCGACCCTACGGTGAACTCCACCGTCTGACCCTCTTCGAGCACCCGGAACCCGGTCATATCGATGTTCGAGTAGTGGACGAAGACATCCTGACCGTCACCGGCGGTGATGAAACCGTAACCCTTCTCGGCGTTGAACCACTTGACGGTGCCCTGTGTCATGACGAACTCTCCTGTACTGCGGCGGGACAGGGCCCATGCTAGGGAGCGCCGACAGGCCATATCCGGCTCCGAGGCGATTGTTGACCTGCCCGCTGTCAAACATTTACGCGGGCGAAACACTCACCCCGGTTCAGGGCGCGGGAGCCTCGTCGGCCGGCGCATCGGCCGTGCGATCCAGCCCGATGACGACGGTCAGCTGAAGCGCCTGACTCTCGTCCTCCGGGGTGTTCGGGTCATCGGCGAGCTGATAGACGTCGGTCTGCTCGATGCGCGCGCCGCCGAGCACGAGGTCGGCCAGACCCGCGGCGGCAGCCTGGTCGCCGGGGAAGGCGTAGTAGACCGTGGTCTCGGCGAAGTCGGTCGTGCCGGCGCCGCTGGCCGAGACGGCATCGGCGGACCAGCCGGCCGCGACGATCTCATCCTTCACCTGGGTCGCCAGCCCCTGCTCGGGCGTGGCGTTGAGCACCTGGACCGCATAGGACGTATCGATCACCGGCTCGACGGTGGGCTGCGGTGACGCCGTGGGCTCGGCATCGGGGGCGAGCTGGATGCGCCCCGACGTCAGCAGGGTGCCGAAGATGCCGACGACGATGAGCACGATGGTGGCGAGGCTCGCCCAGAGGAGCACCGCCCACGGACGCATCCGGGGGTTCTCCGCCCGGTGCGCACCGACGCGTCCGCCGTCCGCGGGGAGGTCATCGAAGCGATCCCGCGGATAGGTCCTTGTCGGCACCAGAAGATGCTACCGAAGCGGGCGGAGGCAACCTAAGCGGCAGCTGGACGAACGCGAGGAGGATGCCGGGACGGGGCCCCTCAGCGAGAAGTCGCCGCCGTGCGGATGACGCGTGCGCGCAGGCGCGCGTCGCGGATGCGGCGCAGCCGTTTGACGAGCATCGGGTCGTACTCCTGCGCCTCGGTCGTGTCGATCAGCCGCGTCAGCAGCTGGTAGTAGCGCCCGGGCGACATGCCGAGGCGAAGGCGAATGGCCTCCTCTTTGGCGCTGCCGTGCCGCGTCCACAGCGCCTCGAAGTCGAGGATCAGCCGGTCTCTGTCGCTCAGGGGCACCCGCCCACGCTAACCCCGGATCCCCGGCTCCTCCGGGCGCCACTCCACGAATGCGCCGAGCGGGTCGACCACAGCGCACCCGACCCCGTCGAGGGCGAGGACGAACCCCGACCATCGCCCCGGATCCAAGGGCGGATGCCACTGATCGGCCATGCCCGCGGGGGTGAGGCTGACCCACCGCGCCCCCGCCGTGGCGCGGAGGGTGTCGATCTCGGCGCGAAGGCGCACCCGGCCCTCGCGCGGGATATGCGGGAGGACGCCGGGCGTGGTGATCACGAGGGTGGCATCGGCCGGAGCCGAGGCGGCGGCCTGGGCCACGACGCCCGGTTCCGAGGCGTCGCCCCGCCACATCCGCGGCGGATCGGCCGCCGCGATGTCGAGCGCGGCGAGGAGGCGCTCGCGCCGCCCCGTCTCGCCCGGCCAGACCAGGGCGGCGAGGAACGCGCGATCGTCCGCGTCCGCGGCATCCAGGGGGGAGAGATCCACACCAGCCCGCCACACCACCTCCGGCACGGTCATCGTCTCGGCGACCGCCGCGGCCGCCGGCCCGCGCAGCGTGCTCTCGAGGACGACGGGCGAGACCCCGTCGACGGGGTCGAGCGCGGGCCCGCCGGCATAGCGGTAGGAGTACCGGTCGGGGTACAGACACAGGCCCGCACTCGCGCCGACCTCCAGCAGGGCGATCGGCCCGCTGATCGCGGACAGCGCGGGAAGGAGCGCGGCGCAGCGGAGCGGCTCGTTCGTCTGCAGCGACCGGCGCGTGCACGCCTCGACCACCGCCTGAGCGTGCCGCGTCGTCCACGCCGCCCACGCGGTGTAGTCCTCCTCCGGCGCCCCGAGGAGGCGCGTGACGGCGAACACGAGCGGCGGTTGACGGCGCGTCGGGGGGATCCTCGCCAGCAGCCGCTGCAGCGCCGGGTCGCCGGCCACTCCGGCGGCCCAGGCTTGGTAGAGCGCCGAGCGACCGGGCGCTTCGGTCTCGGCGAACCGCCGATACCGCTCGGCGACCTCACGGAGGGTATCGGCGTCGGACACTCCCCCATCGTGCCGCGGTCGGGGCCCCGTCGGCATCCCGGATGTGTCGCCGAGTGTCCGCGCAGAGCGCACCCGCGCGTCCCGGGTCGCGGGTCTGCGGTTGAATGGAGGCAGGAGGTTCCATGTCTTACACGGTGGACAAGTCCGACGAGCAGTGGCGGGCCGAGCTCAGCCCCGAGCAGTACGCGGTGCTGCGCGAGGCGGCGACGGAGCGCCCCTGGACCGGGGAGCTGCTCGACGAAGAACGCGCGGGTCTGTACACCTGCGCCGCCTGCGGGGCTGAATTGTTCAAGAGCGGCACGAAGTTCGACTCCCACTGCGGGTGGCCGAGCTTCTACGAGTCGATCCGACCCGAAGCCGTCGAGCTCATCGAGGACAACAGCCACGGGATGGTGCGCACCGAGGTGCGCTGCGCCGCCTGCGGATCGCACCTCGGCCACGTCTTCCCCGACGGCTTCGGCACTCCGACCGGCGATCGCTACTGCATGAACTCGCTCGCCCTGGACTTCACTCCCGAATCGCCCGCGTGAGCGCGACGAGCGAGGCGGTGTTCGACGCCGTCGCCGGTCGCCGCTCGTGGTCGCGGGTGACCGACGACGCGCCGACCCACGAGGAGCTGGTCCGACTCGTCGCTGCAGCCGGACGGGTGGCCGATCATTCGTCCCTGCGTCCCTGGCGACTGATCGAGGTGCGCGGCGACGACCGCCGGCGACTCGGCCGGGCGATCAACAAGGCCGAAGGGCACAAGGGCGCCTCGACGAAACCGCAGCGCGCGCCCCTGCTCATCGCCGTCGTCGCGAGCTACCGCAAGAGCGCCAAGGTGCCCCGCTGGGAGCAGGAGGCCGTCGCCTCCGGCGTCGCGCACATGCTGAGCCTGCTGCTCGACGATGCCGGCTGGGGAGTGATCTGGCGCACCGGCCACTACACGCGCAGCAAAGCGGTGGCCAAGGCCCACGGGCTGAAGAAGAACGAAGAGCTGCTGGGCTGGCTCTACGTCGGCGGGAAGCCGAGCGATGCCCGGCCGGGTCGGCGCACGCCGATCGAGGCCGACCGCTTCCTGTCGCGCATGCCGGCTGACACGCGCGACCCCCGCTGACGCGCCTCTAGACGACGTACTAGCGCCGCAGCATCCGCCGCCACGGCAGGCTCACGACGACGACCGACAACAGCGCGAGCGTGATCATCGCGATCGCCTGGAGCGTCCCGGGACTGCCGATCGCCGGCCAGAACGCGTCGATGAGGACGGATGTCGCCAGCTGTCCGACGACGGCGCCGAGCCCGAGCAGCAGCACACCGGTGGTCCCCACGAGCGCTGCCGACAGGATGATGTACGACACGCCGATGGCACCGCCGAGGTAGAGCAGCGGATTCGTCGGGAACTGCGCGGGCGGACCGGAGAGGGCGACGCTGATCGCCGCCCCCACCGCGAGGATCACCGTGCCGCCGATGAAGTTGACCAGGGTCGCGGTCAGGGGTGAGCCGACCCGCGCCCGAAGACGACCGTTGGTCGCCTGCTGCCAGGCGATGCCCGCACCGGTGAGGAGCGGCAGCACGAGCATCCACACCGGGACGGCGGCGAGCGTGTCACCGCTGAGCGCGAATGCGACGGCGGCGACAGCGAGCACGGCGCCCAGAAGCCGGGGAACGGTGACCGCGACCGCCCCGGCGGGTCCGTAGCCGGTGCGATCCAGGATCAGGCCCGACACCGCTTGACCGGCGACGACGCCCACGGTGAAGAGCGACACCCCGATGATCCCGACGGCCAGTCCCTGCGTCGCCACCGTCAGAGCGCCTGCGGCCCCGCCCAGCAGCATCCACCAGGGGATCGAGCGTTCCCGGAGGCCTCGTCGAAGCGCCGTGACGCCTCGCCGGCCGCCCGGCGTCACCGCCGAGAGAACGGCGACGAGGAGAAGACCCGAAGCGAACGAGATGACGGCGGCGACCACCCCGTCGCCGACACTCACACCCAGTTGACCGTTCACCCGCGCCTGCAGCGCGGTCAGCACGCCGACGAGGACGGCGCCCGAGACGGCGAGGCTCAGCGGAACACGCGGCGCGGGCATCCCTCCATGATGCAGTCAGGGCCGGGGTTGTACGGACGCGGGACGCGGAGCGGCCTCCCGACGTACGCTGAAGTGTGCCCGTCACCCGTCGAACCCGAACGCTGCTCAGCTGGCTGCCCGCGGCGCTTCTGGTGCTGATCATCGGCGCCATCGTCGTCGGGACGTTCACGGTGCAGGCGTCGTGGTGGGCCGAGGACGATCCGGAGGCCTCGGCCGACCAGAAGGCATCCGACGGCGGGAGCATGCTGACCGACGCCGGGTTCGACTACGTCAACGTCGAGGGCGTGCTGCGGGTCCGCGTCGGCGACGGCGCCCTGCCGGCATCCGACCTCGGGCTGCGTGCCAACGAGACCAAAGCGGCCGAGTTCCGCCGGCCGGTGCGTGCGCTCATCGCCGCCGGCGACGAGGTGCACGTCGTGGAGGACGTCGTCGCCGCCAGTGCGACGGCGGCGGATGACCGGCTTGCGACGCTCACCGTGGCGATCGACGGCGCGGGCTCGTGGCGCGGCGCGATCGACGGGCTGCAGGCGCGCGCGGCGGAGTTCGGCTGGGACGCCGCGCAGTTCGAGGGCCTGGACGAACGCCTGCTGGAGTTCAACTCGACCGGGTCTGGCGAGGTCTTCGAGGTCGAGATCGGGCCGGGATCGGATGCGGACACCGCCGTCACCGCAGAGGTGGCGTTCTCCCGTGAGGGCGGAGCGACGACGGTGGCGCTGCGCTTCGCTCCGCCGGAGTAGCGCGTGGCGGCGCGCGTGTGGACGACGGTCGACGCGATGTGGAGCCGGCTACGGGACTCGAACCCGTAACCCCCTAATTACAAGTTAGGTGCGCTACCAATTGCGCCAAGCCGGCCTGCCGCGGAATTCCGCGGATCTGAGGGACCTCCGTTGAGTTAGGTGCAGGCTGACCCCGCACAAACCCCGCACATTCAATTCCTCAGCACTGAGTCTAGAGCGTCCGCCGCGCGGGTCCCGCCGACCGTCTTCGACATGTAGACACCCATCGTCAGCGACGGGTCCGCGTGCCCCAGGTACTCGGCAATGTCCCGCGGCGTGAGGCCTGCCTGATCCAGCGCTGTCGCTACCGTCTTCCGGAACGAGTGGAAGGTGTACCCCGGCAGGTTGTGCCGCTTCCGGAAGTCCGCCCACTCGGCCGCAGCTCGGCGAGGATCGCGACGCTTCCCGAGCACGGTGGGGAACACGACCCCGTCGAGGTTCAGCCCGCCCTTCACGCGCCGCTCGGTGAGCATCCCCACGACACCGGCGGGCACGCGGATGCACCGCTCCCCCGCATCGGTCTTCGCGTCACCGATCGTCACGGTGCCCTTCTCGAGGTCCACGCCCGTCCAGACCAGGTTGCACGCCTCGCCGATGCGGACACCGGTGCCGGCGACGAACAGCACCAGGTCCGTCATATCGACCTCGGCGAGCCTCTCGTCGGCGCGCACCGTCTCCAGCAGCCCGGACAGTTCGTCCAGCGGGATTTGGATGGCGCCCTTCGCCTTCCCCTCGACCGCCGCGAGCTCACGCACCGGGTTCGTCCTGATCGCGTCTGAGCGGGCGGCGAGGCCCATCATGCCCGACAGCACCGCCCGCGCTGTCTTGGCCGCTCCTGGGCCGTTCTCGCGCGCCACGAGGTCGATGAAGCGCTGCAGCCTGTCCGTCGTCGCCTCCGACACCGCGAGGTCACCGATGCGGGGCACGATCACCCGGTCGATGGTGTGCCGGTACGCGTCCAGGGTGCGCGGCGCGCGACCGGCTTTCGCCTCCAGGAACCGACGTCCGAGGTCCCGGATGCGGGTCTCGCGCTTCACGTCGACGCCGGCGCCGAGCTGGATGTCGACCAGCGCCGCTTTCAGCTTCGTCTCGGCCTTCGCTCGAGAGGTGGCAAATCTCTCCACCTGACGCAGCCGGCCGTCGTCGAACCGGTAACGAGTACGCGCCCGCCACTTCCCCGGCTCCACCTCGACCAGCGAGACGGCGCCGTAGCTGGACAGCGGGGTGCGCGGCCTAGCCATCAGTCATCGACCAGTGGCTCGACGCTGGCGATACGCCCGGTTCGCGGGTTCAGCGGCGGTCGGTGAATGGACGTGCGCACGCCATCGCTGGCGCCGTAGTCGAGGTCGAAACGTTCGATGAGCGCGACGACTCTTCGTCTGATGTAGTCGACGCGCTCGCCGATCTCGCTGTCTTGCGGGATGCCTTTGCTCGGGAAGTCAGCCAGGCGTCGGAGACCCGAGAGCAAGCCCCGGTACATCTCGACGACTTCCTGCGCCTCTTCCGCGACCTCCTCCTCGGTACGGGGGATGTGAGAGATCGGATCACCTAGGCGGTCCTCGATGAGCCAGCTCTCCTCGACCGGAATCGACTCGATCTCGCCCGCCAACACCGACCCGGCGAAATCGATTCTTAGCAGCGACTTCTCGATGCTAGTGATGTGCTTGACGACAAACACCGTGATCGGCCAGTACGTATTGACGCCCATGAGCTGGACGTCGGACAGCCGCACCGCCATCTCCGCGTTGGTGAGCTTCCCGTCCAGCGGGTGGCCCTCCTGCCTGAACATCTCCCACGGCGTGACCACATCGACCAGCAACGCCAATGGCGATATGCGCAGGGCATTGGCGATTAGGAGCAGCTCCGTCGTCGTGAGATCGCGCTTCCGCCCGCTCTCAAGGTTGGCGATGATCGCACGCGTGATTGCCTTGGAGGGGATCGCGTCAGCGAGATCCTGCGCTGTCATCCCTCGCCACATCCGATAGTCGGCCACGCGGGCACCGATGGGGGCTGGCTCTCGCGAGGGGTTCGGTGTCATTCCTACACTCTATCCGGCCAATGAGTACTTGCGCTACACAATGCGGTGGGTTACGGTGTAGTGTAGTAACGACACTTCAGCCGGAGTGGATGTGCACTATCGAAGCAGAGGAGCGGATATGACGACGCCGACGACAGCGCCCGAGATGCCGGAGGTGATGACGCGCGCCGAGGTCGCAGAGTTCACCCGTATCTCGCTCGCGACGCTTGCCAGGTGGGCAGGCGAGCGCCGAGGACCCCGGTTCGTGAAGGCGGGCGGGAGAGTGCTTTACCGCAAGCACGACGTCCTCGCCTGGCTCGACAGCCTGTCGGAGGCGTCCTGATGGCAGACGGCGCAATGGCCGTGCTGTTCGACCTCAGCCGGCGGGTTGCCGATCTCGAGAAGCGGGTCGGTCCCACGTACGGCCCTCCGATTCGCCGAGAGCCCTCGACCCCCGCGCGACGCGTCTCGCGGGACACCCAGGCGCTCCTCGACTACTGGAGCACCCTGCAGCGCACCGACCCGGATGCCGTTGACGCGGACGCGATCCGCCAGTGGCTCAAGACCCCAACAAAGCGACATGCCCCGGGGGCAACCGAGGCATGTCCAGTCACCAAGAAAGGCAACTACTCATGAACGAGGCTACCATCCAGACCCTGCTCGCCGAGGGACCGACCCTCGAAACCTACGACGACGAGTCCACGCCGACCCTGCAGTACACGATCACCGCAGCGGGCGAGCGATGCTCGGTTCCGGGATGGCGATGACTGACGTCGCCCGCCGCCTCGGTGTCACGTACGGTGTCGTCGTCGGCCACGCCAAACGACGCCGCGCCGCTTGACGACTATTCTCGGCGGCATGATCATCGACCACCGCCTGACCGCGCGAGCAGAGTACAACGCGGCCGGCGGCGACCGTGAAGCCTTCGATGTGTACCTCGTGACTCGACTTCGCGAGGAAGCTCGCGCGCTTGGCGCGAATCCGGACAATCTCGACGTCGCCTGTTACGAGCTCGAACCAGACGCATTCGGGAGGGTCTTCGTGCTGGCTCGCTTCACCGCACCCGACGTCGCGGAGATCGTCGGCGGTCACCACGACGGGTCACGGCATCCGATCGCTTCAGGCACTGAGACGCTCCAGATCCACAAAGACAGAGGCTCCAAAGAACCGCTCACTGAAGGCAACTCATTGCACTACCGAAAGGTAGGCATCAGCGACCAGACCGGACTATGGGTATTCGAGCCGGCGACCAGTTGACCCCGCATTTACCCCGCACATTCACCGCGCAACAGTGATAGCGCCTGACGTACTGTGCTCTGTTGGCAGTAGGGCGGGCGGGGAATGTGAGACCCCGCAATAACCCCTGATATGGCCGCTAACTGACTTACAAGTTAGGTGCGCTAC
Organism: Microbacterium sp. AK009; assembly: GCF_013410955.1. GTDB lineage: Bacteria > Actinomycetota > Actinomycetes > Actinomycetales > Microbacteriaceae > Microbacterium. The sequence continues at coordinate 53,594 of NZ_JACCCG010000005.1, forward strand.
CAATTGCGCCAAGCCGGCAAGGCCTTCCATCCTATCGAGGGATGCGGGCTGTCGAGCGGCGGACCAGGGCGAGCTGTCAGGGAGTCGCCGTCGGCGACGGCGTCTCGGTCGGGCTCGGCGATGCGGTCTTGTAGTAGGCGTCGCTGCCGATGGTCAGCACGAACTGCGAGAACTCCTGCGGGTCGTCGAGGGCCCCGACGTACGGCACGCCGTTGACGAGCACCATCGGGGTTCCGGTCAGGGTGACCCCGTCGGTCTCGGGAATCCCGTTCAACGCCCGCTCGGTGGCATCCCGAGCCCAGCTGAGGAACGACTCCTCCTCGATGCAGGAGCGCACGAGCTTCGGCGACTCGGCACCGGCCGCCTGCGCCAGGTCGGCGAGCTCGCTGTCGGTGAAGCCGTCGGTGTCGACCTCGGGCTGCTCGCGCAGCAGGGCGTCGTTGAACGCGAAGAACTCCTCGGGCGAGTGGGTCGCCACGCAGGCGGCAGCGGCCGCCGCACGGAGCGAGTACTTCGTGCCGTTGGACTTGGCGGTGAGCATCGCCACCGGGTGGTAGGTCAGATCCGCCGCACCCTGCGAGACCCAGGTCTTCAGCTGCTGCACATTGGCGAGCTGGAACTCCCGCGACCCGGTCGACAGGTAGTCGACATAGACACGGATGTCGACGACCGCCGCCTCGGTGGGCGTCGGCGTGGGAGAGGGGGTGGCCTCGGGCGTCGCCTCGACCGTCGCGCTCGCGGCAGCGTCATCCGCAGCCGCCGCCACCTCGGGCGCTGCCACACCCGAGACCGACGTCACGGCGAACCCGTCGTCGGTGACGTTCTGGGGGCGCAGCTCCGGGCGGGACATCGACGACCCGACCGCCCACGTCACCATCACCGCAGCGACCGTCACGACGCCCACCGCGAGCAGCGTCAGTCCGCCGCGGCGCAACCAGCGCAGACGCGACTGACGCGCCTGCACCTGCTGCGCCTTCTCGCGCACCGCGTTCCGTCGTTCACGGGGGGCCGGAACGTTCGGTGACTGGTCGTGGGACATGAAACCTCTCGGACGAAGGGGGCTGCCGATGGGCAACAGGCGGGGCGCTGACGAGGCGGGCCGGGGACGATGCTAATCAGGCAGGCTGGGAAAAGCCCAGACGGACACCGGTCATCGCCGTCGTTTCCGCCCGCGCGCCCGCGTGACATACTGAAGGATGACGCCCGATGGTGGGCGTCTGCGGTCATACCGCTCCATTCACAACGGATCGTCCGGCACGTACCTGCCGGTGAAGGAGAAGAAAACCATGGCGTCCGTCACGTTCGACAACGCAACCCGTCTCTACCCGGGCGGCACCCGCCCCGCCGTCGACAAGCTCAACCTCGAAGTGGGCGACGGCGAATTCCTGGTCCTCGTCGGACCCTCCGGCTGCGGCAAGTCCACGTCGCTGCGCATGCTGGCCGGCCTCGAAGAGGTCAACTCCGGCCGCATCCTCATCGGCGACCGCGACGTCACCGATGTCCCGCCGAAGGACCGCGACATCGCGATGGTCTTTCAGAACTACGCGCTGTACCCGCACATGACCGTCGCCGAGAACATGGGCTTCGCCCTGAAGATCGCCGGTGTCGGCAAGGAAGAGCGCGCGCAGCGCGTTCTCGAGGCGGCGAAGCTCCTCGACCTCGAGCAGTACCTCACGCGCAAGCCGAAGGCGCTCTCGGGTGGTCAGCGTCAGCGTGTCGCGATGGGCCGCGCCATCGTCCGTCAGCCCCAGGTGTTCCTCATGGACGAGCCGCTGTCGAACCTCGACGCCAAGCTCCGCGTGCAGACCCGCACCCAGATCGCCTCGCTCCAGCGACGCCTGGGCGTCACCACGGTCTACGTCACCCACGACCAGACCGAGGCCCTCACGATGGGTGACCGCATCGCCGTCCTCAAGGACGGCCTGCTCCAGCAGGTCGGCTCGCCGCGCGATCTGTACGAGCGCCCGAACAACGTCTTCGTGGCCGGCTTCATCGGCTCGCCCGCGATGAACCTGTTCCCGTCCTCGCTCGCCGAGGGCGGCGTGCACTTCGGTTCGGAGATCGTGCCGCTCGACCGCGACACCGTCGGCCGCGCCCACGGCTCGGAGGTCACCGTCGGTGTCCGCCCCGAGGACATCGTCGTCGGCCCCGCCGACGGCAAGGGCCTGTCGGTCACGGTGGACCTCGTCGAAGAGCTCGGCGCGGACGGCTACCTGTACGGCCACACCGACATCAACGGCAAGCGGACCGACATCGTCGCCCGCGTCGACGGACGCCGCCACCCGATGGCCGGCGACACCGTCACCCTCGCCGCGACCGCGGGCCACGTGCACGCGTTCGACATGGAGACCGGCGAGCGCCTCAACGACGCCCCCGTCGTCTCCGGCTCCTGACACACCACGACGCGGCGCGGGCGGGTTCACTGAGCCCCCCGCGCCGCGGCATGTCCCGGGAGGAAAAGATGGTCGATTCCCTGAGCATCACCGCCAGCGCGGTGGACCCGGGACTGCTGACCCTCCCCTGGTCGACACCGCTGGCCGACTGGCCGTCGAATCACATCGTCTTCCTCCCCAAGGGCATCTCCCGCCACCTCGTGCGGTTCGCCACCCTCTCCGGCAGGGTGGTGGCGATCAAGGAGACCACCGAGGAGATGGCCCGCCGCGAGTACGACATGCTGGGGAACCTCCACCGCCTCGACGCCCCCTGCGTGGAGCGCGTCGCGGTGATCGCCGGCAGGACGGATGCCGCGGGCGAGCCGCTCCCCGCCGCACTCGTCACCTCGCACCTGCGCTTCTCGCTCCCCTACCGGGCCCTCTTCACGCAGGTCCTGCGTCCCGACACCGCCACCCGCCTGGTCGACGCCCTCGCGCTCCTGCTCGTGCGCCTCCACAACGTCGGCTTCTTCTGGGGTGACGTCTCCCTGTCCAACACCCTCTTCCGCCGCGACGCCGGCGCCTTCGCCGCCTACCTCGTCGACGCCGAGACCGGGGAACTGCATGAAAGCGGTCTGACGGCGGGTCAGCGCGCTCACGACCTCGACGTCGCCCGCACGAACATCGCCGGGGAGATCATGGACCTCGAGGCGGGCGGACGTCTCGAGGGAGGCGTCGACGCCATCGCGATCGCCGACGGCATCATGGAGTCGTACCGCTCCCTGTGGGGCGCCCTGACGGACACCGAGACATTCCAGTCCGACGAGATCTGGCACATCACCGAACGCGTGCACCGCCTCAACGACCTCGGCTTCGACATCGGCGAGATGTCGATCGACACCACGCGGGACGGCACCCGGGTCTCGATCCAACCGAAAGTCGTCGACGCCGGACACCACCAGCGTCGGCTGCTGCGCCTCACCGGCCTGGATGTCGAAGAGAATCAGGCGCGCCGGCTCCTCAACGACCTCGATGAGTACCGCGCGCGGGTGTCTCGACTGGGGGCGGACGAGGAGATGGTCGCCCACGAGTGGCTGACCCGGGTGTTCGAGCCCGTGGTGAAGGCCATCCCCTTCGAGTACCGGGCCAAGCTCGAACCCGCCGAGGTCTTCCACCAGGTGCTGGAGCACCGCTGGTACATGTCGCAGGAGCGCGGTCGCTCCGTGCCCCTGGCCGAGGTGCTGACGAGCTACATCGACGACGTGCTGCGCCATCGCCGGGACGAGGCGACGGTGATGGGCCCTCCCACCGAGACGACCGGGATTCCCGTCATCACCGGCGAACTCGCCCTCGCCGACGGCGAGGAGGAAGAGGTCGACTGGCGAGACCTGGTCTGAGAAGTCGGCGCCCGTCAGTACCCGACGGTGAACCGTTCGCGGTGATGCTTCGGCTGCTCGATCTCGTCGACGACGGCCACACCCAGGTCGGGGCCGGAGATAAAGGACTCGCCGTCGGCGCCGGTCACCAGGACGTCGCCGCCGTCGCGGTAGGTCCCGGTCCGCTCACCCGGGTTCCATGCCCCGAAGCCGCCCGCGGGGTGGACGTAGAACCAGTCGCGATCCCCCGAGCCCGTCTGCAGATCTTCGAGCACGCCGATCGCCTCGAGCGCCTCGGGCTTGTACTCCTCGGTGAAGCCCGGGGTGTCGACCACGCGGGGTCCCCCCGGCGACACCAGGCTCCCCCCGGCTCCCCCGATCACACCGACGCGCACCGACGCGGGCAGCTCGCGCACGAGCTCGGCGACGGCGGGCCGCACCTGGCCCGCCATGTCTGCGCGCGCAGGAACGCTGAGGACGACGACATCCACGCCTTCCAGTTCTGCGACCAGACCCGGCACATCCAAGAGCGTGCCCTCGATGTAGGTGACGTGGTCGAGCCGCTCGCTCGGCACCGAGCGGGCGACCGAGACCACCGTGTGGCCCCGCGAGGCGGCCTCTGCGGCGATGTGACCTCCGGCGTAGCCGGTTCCTCCGATGACGGCGATGCGAGCCATGTGGGATCCTTTCCTGCTCCTGGAATCATTCAAGCCGACGATCGCCCCACCGCCGGGCGTCACACGAGGATGCTGAGCGGATTCTCCATCTTCGCCACGAACGCTGCCAGCCACTGAGCGGCCAGCGCGCCGTCGAGCACCCGGTGATCGGCCGACAGTGTCACCGTCATCACCGTTCCGACCACGAGCTCGCCGTCGACCACGACCGGGGAGGGCTGCGCCGCCCCGACCGCGAGGATGCCGGAATGCGGCGGATTGATGATGGCGGCGAACTCCTCGGTGCCGTACATGCCGAGGTTCGACACCGAGAAGCTGCCGCCCTCGAGTTCCTCCTGCTTGAGCCGTCCCGCCCGCGCGCGCTCCACGTGATCGGCGATCGCGGCGCTCACCTCGCCCAGTGGCATCCGATCGACCCCGCGGATGACGGGGGTGACGAGACCCCCGGGAACGGAGACCGCCACGGCGATGTCGGCGTGCGAGAAGCGGTGCATGGCCTGCTCGGTCCAGATCGCGTTCGCCTCCGGCACGTCCAGGAGCGCCGCGGCGACAGCCTTGATCACGAAGTCGTTGACCGAGATGCGCGTCGTCCGCCCTTCGTTGATGCGGGCGCGGAGGGCGAGGAGTTCGTCGACCCGGATGCGGGCGCGCAGGAAGAAGTGCGGCACGGTCGACGTGCTCTCGGTCAGCCGGCGGGCGATCGCACGGCGCATCCCGGAGTGCGGGATCACCTCGACGTCGGCCGCGGGGGATTCCTGCGTGCGGGCCGCGATGGGGGGACCCGCGGGGGCACGCACATCAGGAGCGGCCGGCGTCGAGGGGGACTGCGCTGCGGGAGGGGGTTGCTCGTCGAGGTCTCGGCGGACGATCCGGCCGTTCGGACCGGTGCCGACCAGGGACGACAGGTCGAGGCCGCGCTCGGCGGCCAGGCGCCGCACGAGCGGCGAGGCGAAGAGGCGGCGCGTCGGCGCGGGATCCGACGGGGGCCCAGGGTTCGACGGGGGCCCAGGGCTCGACGGGGGCCCAGGATTCAACGGGGGCTCAGCGGCCGACGGGGTCTCAAGCTCCGTGACGGCGGCCGGCGGAAGGAGGGTGCCGTCCTCGGAGGACTCCGTTCCCGCGGTCGCGCCGGTCGTGGCGGCCGCGTCCCCGGGCTCGGCGGCGGATGCGCTCTCCCCGGCGACGGCGACGTCCTCGCCCTGTGCGGCGAGCACCGCAATGGGAGAGCCGACTTCGGCGGAGCCGCCCTCGTCGACGAGGATGCGGGCGAGGACCCCCGCTTCCTCGGCTTCGTATTCGACGACGGCCTTCTCGGTCTCGATCTCGACGATCGGCTGCCCCGCCGCCACCTCGTCGCCGACGGCGACGAGCCAGCTCTGGATCGCGGCTTCGGTGGCCCCGGCGGCGAGCGCCGGCATCCGCACGACGGCGGCCATCAGCGGCCTCCCCACTCGGTGCGGACGCGTTCCAGCCCCCGCACCACCTCTTCGGTGCGGGCGATCGCGGCGCGCTCGAGCACCCGGGAGATGCTGGGGCTCGCTTCTCCCCCCGTCACCCGCTGCACGGGCTGATCGAGCCAGTCGAAGAAGCGACGCTGGATCTCATCGGAGAGCCACGCCCCGTACGACGGCCCCTGGGACCCCTGCTCGACGATGAGGACGTTGTTGGTCTTGCGGATGCTCTCACCGACGGTGTCCCAGTCCAGCGACGCCCGGTCGAGCCAGCGCAGGTCGATGACCTCCGCGTCGATCCCCGTCTGGTCGACCGCTTCGAGAGTGTGACCGACCATCGAGAGGTAGGTGAGCACCGTCACCTCCTCGCCGACGCGCCTGATGGCGGCGCTCCGCGGCGGGATCACGTAATCGAGGTCACCGTCGGGAACGCGATCTGCGGTGCCGTAGAGGTCGACGTGCTCGATGACGAGCACGGGATCGTCCAGGGCGAGCGCGGCGTTCATGAGCCCGACGTAGTCGGCGGCCGTGGAGGCCGCCACGATCCGCCAGCCGACGCTGGTGGCGAAGATCCCCGCCGGGTCCATGAGGTGCTGCGAGCCGTACCCCGAGCCCATCGCGACCTTGGTGCGCAGCACCAGTGGAACGCGGTTGTTGTCGCCGAACATGTGACGCGCCTTGCCGACCTGGTTGAACACCTGGTCGGCGGCGACCCACATGAAATCGGGGTACATGAACTCCACGACCGGACGGAATCGGCCGTCCAGCGCCACGCCGCCGGCCAGACCGAAGAAGCCGTTCTCGCTGATGGGGGTGCCGATGACCCGGTCGGGTCCGAAGGCCTTGGCCAGGCCCTTCGTGGCGCCGTTCGTCCCGCCGTTCAGGCGATGGACGTCCTCGCCGAGCACGATGATGCGCGCGTCTTCCGACATCCGCCGGTTCATCGTCTCGGCGACGGCATCGACGAACTTCACCTCCCGCCACCCCCCGGTGTGCGCGGCGGGCTCTGCCACCCGAAGACCGGCGAGCTCGCTCTCGTCGCCGCGGATCCCGCGGTCGGCGTGGGCCGGGTCGGGCCAGAGGGCGGGACGGATGCGGGAGCGACCAGCACTGTCGGGATCGTCCTCGATCAGCGCGGAGACCACATCGGCCATCGCGGCGACGGCCTGTTCGCGCACCCCCTCGATCTCCTCCGGCGAGGCGATCCCCAGGGCGGCGAGCTCGCGAGCGGTCTTCTCCAGCGGGTCGCGCGCGCGCCACTGCGCCTCCTCCTGCTTCGTGCGGTAGCCGAAGGCGCTGCCGGGGTAAGGACCGTTCTGGTGGAAGAAGCGATAGACCTCCGCCTCGATCACGGCGGGGCCCTCTCCCGCGCGCATGCGCGCGAGGGCCTCCTGAGTGGCGAGGTGGACGGCCAGCGGATCCATGCCGTCCACGCGCCAGGCGGGGATGCTGAAGCCCTGGGCTCGGATCGAGAACCGCGGGTCCGCCGAGGCTTCGCTGGCGTGGGTCGACACCGCGTAGAGGTTGTTCTCGATGAAGTACATCACCGGCAGCCGCCAGGTGGCGGCGAGGTTCATCGACTCCAGCACCGAGCCGATCTGACTGGCCCCGTCGCCGAAGTAGTTGACGGTGACATCGGTGGTGCCCGCGTGCTTCTGCGCCCACGCGTTTCCCGCGGCGAGCGGCGCGCCGCCGCCGACGATCGCATTGGTGCCCAGCGCCCCGGCCTCCAGCCACTGCAGGTGCATGGACCCGCCACGACCACCCGAGAACCCCTCGGCGAGGCCGAGGATCTCGGCGAGCGTGCGCTGCAGGAGGGCCCGCAGGTCGGGCGTGACCAGGGCGTCCAGGCTCAGGCCGCCCCCCGACACGTGCGCGATCGCCTTGGCGAGGAACTGGTGGTGGCCCCGGTGCGACCCGTTGACCGCGTCGGATGAGCGCAGCGTCACGATGGATCCGACCGCCCCGCCCTCCTGGCCGATGCTGGAGTGCGCAGGGCCGTGGACCAGACCCTGCGCGGCGAGGTCGAGGACGGACTCCTCGAACGCGCGGATGAGATGCAGGTGACCGAGCATCGTCGTCAGCAGCGCAGGGTCGGCCGCCTTCCAGTCGGCGGCGGTGGTGCGCAGTTCCACCCACGGTGTTCCGGTGTCCAGCCGGCGACGTCGGGGCATCGCATCTCCTTCGATGAGGGGCGGCCGCATAAGGCGGGGATCCCCACGGTACGACTGATTGGATCCAATATCAAGAGGATCCCTGGGATTCTGTGGCGGATCGGCATCTTCAGTGGCATCCTGGATCCAAACGGAAGGTGAACGCGATGACGCGAGACTTGCCTGGGATGCGCGGGATGGACCACGTCGGCATCACCGTGCCCGATCTCGACGAGGCCGAGCACTTCTTCGTCGACGTCCTCGGTGCCGTCCCGGTCTACCGCCTCGGCCCCAAACGTGCCGACGACGACTGGATGACCGTCCAGCTCGGGGTCCACCCCCGCACCGAGATCCGCGAGATCCGCTTCTATCGACTCGGGCACGGGACCAACCTCGAGGTGTTCGCCTACGACGCCGCTGACGGGCAGGCGCCGCCGCCGCGCAACAGTGACATCGGCGGTCACCACCTCGCGATCTATGTCGACGACATGGATGCCGCGATCGCCCACCTGCGCGCGCACGACGTCGAGATCATGGGAGAGCCCGTCGCCAGTGCGGGAGCCAGCGCCGGACAGCAGTGGCTGTACTTCCGGGCGCCGTGGGGACTGCAGCTCGAACTGGTGAGCTTCCCCGGCGGCAAGGCGTACGAGAGCGGCGCCGACACGCTGCTGTGGCATCCGGCGAGACCGGCCGAATGAGCGGCACCGACGTGCGCAGCCGTGTCGGCGACGCCGGCGCCCGCATCGCCGAGCAGGTGCGCGAGGGAATCGTGCGGGGCACCTTTCCGCCGGGAACCCGCATCCGCCAGGAGGATCTCGCCGAGCAGTTCGGCGCCAGCCGCGTCCCGGTGCGGGAGGCGATCCGTCAGCTCGAATACGAGGGACTCATCACCGTCGTCCCCAACGCGGGGGCCTGGGTGGCGCGCCTCACCCTCGCCGAGTGCGAGGAGATCTACCGTATGCGCGAGCGCCTCGAGCCGCTGCTGCTCGGCTACAGCGCACCGCTGCTGACCGGCGACGCGATCGCCGAGCTCGACGCGCTCGCCACGCGGATCAGCGAGGTCGGCGCCGACACCGACGCGTTCCTCGAGCTCGACGCCGAATTCCACCTGCGCAGCTACCGCGCCGCCCGGACCACCCATCTCGGCGACCTGGTGGGCAGGCTCTGGAACGCGACGGCGCCCTACCGACGCGCGTACGTCTCCTCGTGGGCCGAGGAATCCCGTCGCATCGCCCATGAGGAGCACCATCTCATCGTGGCCGCCCTGCGGGACGGCGACACTGAAGAGGCCGAGCGCGTCCTCGCCGGTCACATCCGGCGTACGCGGCGTCAGCTGGCGCGCAGCCCCGAGATCTTCGCTCCCGATCCGCTCACCTGAGCGCGTCGAGGAGGAGGGGGAGGTGCGAGACCGCCGGCGCGATCTCCCCACGCTCGATCCGGTGGGCGATCTCGGTGATCCTCGCGTTGACCGGAGTGGCGATGCCGAGCTCCGCGCCCCGGCGCACCACTTCGCCGTTTAGATCGTCCACTTCGCTGTGCCGCCCCTTCCGCCAGTCCTGCAGCACGGTCGTCGTCGCACCGGGCACGACGAAACCGGCGAAGAGACGATCGGTCATGACCTCGACCACCCCTCTCGAGTCGTCGAGGTCGGCGGGTTCCAGCCCGAAGATCGGCAGGGTGCGGTGCCCCTGGGCTTCACCGACGGCCAGGGCTTCGTCGCCGGCCGCGATCATGACGTCGCGGAAGCCGGGCTGATGGAGCGCGTCGAGCATGGGGAGACCGAGGATCGCCGAGGTCACGAGAAGGGTGCAGTTGCTGACCAGCTTCATCCACTTGGCGCTGAGGATGTCATCGAAGCGCGCCACGGTACCCGAGAGCGCGAGGAGGTCGGCCACGGGCTCGATCCGCTCAGCCCCGCCGGGCAGCCGGCCGACAGCGAACCAGGAACGCTCCCGCGGGGTGTGCCGATGCACGACAGCCGGCTCGGTCATCGTCGCGGAGCACTCGATGACCGCTCCCACCGCGCGTGAGGCGCCCACCGCCTCGATGACGGTGTTCGCCGTCATCCCGTTCTGCACCGCCGCCATCACCCCGTCAGGTGCGAGATAGGGCGCGATCAGCCGGCTCGCCCAGCCGGCGTCGTAGGCCTTCATCACCAGCAGCACGACGTCGAAGCCCGCTCGCAGCTCGGCGACCTCGCAGAGGTGGATGATGCGGGGGCGGACGAGCAGTTCGTCATCGGCAGTGAGGATGCGCAGGCCCTCCGACCGGATCGTCTCGACGTGCACCGGCCACTGCTCGACGAGCGTCACATCGACGCCCGCCCGGTGCAGGTCCGCTCCGATCGAGGCGCCGTTGGCACCTGCTCCGACGACGGCGACGCGGGGACCGGCCATGGTTCCTCCCGGATTCGGCGACGGGCGTCGGTGCCCGTCGAGCCAGCGTGTCTATCAAGCCAGAGTGTACAGATCGGCTTGCCGCTCGGCACGCGGTCGGTCTAGCGTAGGGACGACGTCCGCTGATGCTGGACACCGATCCGGCTTTCGACGAAGAGAGCGAGAACACCATGATCCTGCACCTGGTCACCTTCCGATGGGTCGACGGTGTCACCGATGAGCGCGTCTCCGCTCTGACGGAGGCGCTCCTCCGGATGGCCGAGGGCATCGACGTGCTCCGGTCCTATGTCGCGGGCGCGAACCTCCACCTGCGCCCCGGCGGAGCCGATTACGCCGTCGCGGCGGTGGTCGACGATGCGGCCGCGCTCGAGGCCTACCTCGACCACCCGCTGCACGCAGCGGTGTACAGCGAACATCTGGGTCCGATGATCGCCGACCGCTCGGCCGTGCAGCTCCCCCTGACATCGGGCACCCTCACGTGACGACGATGCGCGCCGCCGTGCTCCACGCGATCGGCGATCTTCGTGTGGAGGACCGCCCCGTCCCCGCCCCCGCACCGGACGAGGTGCTCATCCGCATCGCCGTGTGCGGCGTGTGCGGGTCCGATGCCACGGAATTCGGGCGGTGGAAGGTCCTGGCCGAACCGCCCGTCGTCCTCGGCCACGAGTTCGTCGGCACCGTCGAGGCGGTCGGCTCGGAGGTCGCGGACCTCTCCCCCGGTGCCACGGTCGTCTGCGGCGCCGGGGTCTCCTGCGGTGACTGCGCGCCCTGCCGTGCCGGACGGACGAACCTCTGCCGCACCTACCGCACCCTCGGGTTCCACCGCGACGGCGGCCTGGCCGGCTACGTCGTCGCGCCGGCGGCGATCGTCTACGACGTCAGCGACGCAGGGCTCACGACGGACACGCTGGGGCTCGCCCAGCCGATGGCGATCGCGGTCCACGCCGTGCGCCGCAGCGGACTGACGGCCGGGCAGGATGCCGTGGTCGTCGGCGCCGGGGGCATCGGCGCATTCATCGCCTTCGCCGCCGCCAGCACCGGGGCGCGCGTCCTGGTCCTCGATCGCAACGACGACAGGCTCGACCTCGCCCTCCGCCTCGGAGCCTTCGCCGCGCGCAATGCCCGGACGACCGACCTCACCACGGCGATCGAGGATGCCGGGCTCGAACCGGAGGTGTTCTTCGAGGTGTCGGGGAGCTCCGAGGGACTCGCGCAGGTGCTCGGCGCTGCGCGCCCCGGGGCGACGCTCGTGCCGGTGGGGATACAGCGCGGCGAGCCGGCTCTGCCTCTGGGGTCGTTCACCCTGCGGGAATTCGCCATCGTGGGGACGGTCGCCCATGTCTTCCGCGATGACATCCCCGAAGCGGTGAGACTGCTCGGCACCCGCCCTGACTGGTCGGATGTCGCGGGGACCGTCGTGCCCCTGGAGGATGTCGAGGCGGCGGCGCTTCGTCCGCTCCTGGCCGGAGGATCACGTCAGATCAAGACGCTCGTGGACCCGTGGATCAGTTCCGCCCGCAGCGCCCGTCACCGCGCGGCGGGGTCTGCCAGCCCCTCCATCGCCCGCAGCACGTCCACCGCCGAGGCGGGCCCGCCGGCAGCGTGACCGACGGCGTCGGCATGATGGCCGCCGGGGGCGACGGGCATCTCCTGGTGGTGCTGGCGCCTCCCGACGACGAACCAGACCCCGCGCGCGGGCTCGTCGCCGCGGTTGGAGAACAGGTGGGGTCGGGTGGAGTCGAAATGCAGCGAATCCCCCGCGCGCAGCACGTGGGTGTCGAATTCGAGCTGCAGTGTCAGCGCCCCGTCCAGGAGGTAGGCGTACTCGACCCCCGCGTGCCGCATGAGCTTGCCCTCGATCGAGCTGCTGGCGCCCGGCTGATAGGTGACCAGCAGCGCATCGGCCGGCCCCCCCGGCTGTCCCGCGAGGCGCTCCCAGCGCACGCCGTTCTCCATCTCGATGGCGGGGTTGTCCGCACCGCGCTGGATCGCCGACGCCATCGCCTCGGCGGGGGCGCCGGCGGGAGCGGCGGCCGCGGCACCGCCGACCAGTTCGTCCAGAGACACCCCCAGGTGGTTGGCGATGGCGTAGAGGGTCGACACCGACGGCTGTGTCTTGCCGATCTCCACCTGCGACACCAGGCTCGCCGACACCCCCAGCGACTGGGCGACCGAGCGGAGGCTGAGTCCGCGGCTCACGCGCGCGGCGCGGATGCGGGCTCCGAGATTGTCAGCCATCCCCTGATTCTCGCCGGTCAGAGCAGCGCCGTGCCACGGTCGACCGGGAGATTGACCGCCGAGACGCCGCGATTGCGCAGCAGGAACTGCGTCGCATCCACGACATCGGCCATGGTGGCGAGCTCTCCACCGGGCGTGTGACGCTCGTACTGCTCGAGGACCCCGGCGGGCTTGGAGGCCCAGAACGGGCTGTCGCCGATGATCCCGGGATGCAGGGCGTTGACTCGGATGGGGGCCAGTTCGAGGGCGAGGGTGTTGATGAGACCGGTCACGCCGCCGTTGATCGTCGACACCGTTGTCGAGCCGGGGTAGGGCAGATCCTTCGCGCGGCCGCCGAAGAGCACGATGCCGGTATCGGCGGACACGGGCATGCGGTCCAGCAGCGCGCGGATGGTCGCGGCGTAGCCGACGAGTTTCAGGGTCGTCAGGCGAATGGCGCGATCGATGTCGTAGTCGCGGATGGTGTTCGCATCCCGCTCGATCGCGGCGAGCACGAGTCCGTCGACGGCCTCGACGGAGGAGAGGCTGTCGGCGACCGTATGGGGCTCGGAGATGTCGAGGGCCACGCCGCGCGCCGCCGATCCGAGCTCGGCGGCGACCGCCTCCGTGCGTGCCTGGTCACGACCGGTGATCACCACTCGGTCCCCGCGCCGGACGCAGTCGGCGGCGATCTCCCGTCCGATACCCGACGTTCCTCCGACCACGACGATGGTGCGTTCGCTCACATCTCCTCCTTGCGATGTCGCCGACACCCCGTCATCTCGATGTCGGAAGTGGTACTGGACATCGGTGTCCAGTAGCGCTTTACTGAGGAAGTCAACTCGACGCGAGCGGTGAAGTCAAGACACCCTCGCCGGCGAAGGAGATCACTCAATGAAGAGCACCGGAACGACGGGTCCCGCAGCGGTCGACTGGGAAGAGCGCGTCGACATGGAACGGCTGCGCGATTCGCGCCTGGCGCGGCTTCACGCCGAACTCGACCGCTCGCATCTGGGCGCCGTCCTGGCGTTCGACTTCTCCAACATCCGCTACATGAGCGGCACCCACATCGGCACCTGGGCGATGGACAAGCTCATCCGCTTCGCCTTGCTCACCCGCAAGACCGATCCCATCGTCTGGGATTTCGGCTCCGCGGCCAAGCACCACGCGCTGTACAACCCGTGGCTTGATGTCACCACCGCCGAGGCGGATGCGAATCCCCATGCCCCGCACGAGGGTGCGAAGCGTCCGCGGCTCGAGAGCGGCGCGCGGGCCGGGATATCGACGCTGCGCGGAGCCTTCCCGCCCGACGCGGATCTCGCCGGCGACGTCGCCCGGAAGATCAAGCGCGAGCTGGAGAAGTTCGGTCTCGCGAACGAACCGCTCGGCGTCGACGTGGTCGAGATGCCCGTGCTGCTGGCGCTCCAGCGCGAGGGGATCGAGGTCGTCGACGGACAGCAGGTGTTCATGGAGGCGAGGCGCATCAAGACGCACGACGAGATCCGCCTGCTCACCCAGGCCGCGTCGATGGTCGACGCCGCCTATGAGGAGCTCTACCGGTTCCTGCGGCCGGGCGTCCGCGAGAACGAAGCGGTGGGGCTCGTCGCCAAGACGCTGTACGACCTCGGATCCGAGTACGTCGAGGGGGTCAACGCGATCTCCGGCGAGCGCTGCTCACCCCACCCCCACGTCTTCTCCGACCGGCTGATCCGACCCGGCGACCCCGCCTTCTTCGACATCCTGCACAGCTACAACGGCTACCGCACCTGCTACTACCGGACCTTCGCCGTCGGGTCGGCGAGCCCCGCACAGAAGGACGCGTACACCCGGGCGCGCGAGTACATGGACCGCGCGATCGCCTTGGTCAAGCCCGGCGCTACGACGGCCGACATCGTCGCGGTGTGGCCGGAGGCGACCGAGTTCGGGTTCCCCGACGAGATGGCCGCATTCGCCCTGCAGTACGGGCACGGCGTGGGCCTGTCGATCTGGGAGAAGCCCATCTTCTCCCGGCTGACCTCCTTCGATCACCCCGAGACCCTCGAGGAGGGGATGGTGTTCGCCTTGGAGACGTACTGGCCGGCCGCCGACGGCTGGGGAGCGGCCCGCATCGAGGAGGAAGTGGTGGTCACCGCCGACGGCTGCGAAGTCATCACGAAATTCCCCGCGGAGGAGCTCATCGTCGCCGGGCGTCGCTACTACACCATCGATGGGCCGCTGAACCTCAACCGGGATGCGCAGTCGCACCTCAACACCGTCTGGGGGCGCGGCGAAGCGTGAGTACGATCGCGTTCCTCGGTCTCGGCTCGATGGGATCGGCCATGGCCGGCCGCCTCCTCGACGCCGGGCACGACGTCGTGCTGTGGAACCGGTCGCCGGACGCGGCCGCCCCGCTCCTCGCGCGCGGCGGCACGATGGCGGCGTCGGCGGCGGACGCCCTCGCCGCCGACGTGTCGTTCTCGATGCTCGCCGACGATGCGGCCATGACGGCCGTCTTCACCGACGAGGCCATCGACCGCGCGCGCGACGGCATCCACGTCGCCATGGGGTCTATCAGCCCGTCGCTGGCCGACGAGCTCGACACCCGGTTCGGGGCGGTGGGCGCCCGCTACATCGGCGCCCCGGTGCTCGGGCGCCCCGCTGTGGCCGCGGAGGGGAAGCTCAACATCCTCGCCGCGGGCCCCGCGGAGGCTGTCGACACCGTCGCTCCCCTGCTGGAGGTCTTGGGGGTGCGCACCTGGCGCCTCGGGACCCGCCCGGCCGTCGCCAACGCGGTCAAGGCGGCGGTGAACTACAACATCATCCACGCCATGCAGGCGATCGGCGAGACGGTGGCGATGACCGAACGCCTCGGCGTCGACCCCGGGCAGTTCACCCGGCTGCTCTCCGAGACGCTGTTCGGAGGGGTCGTGTACACCGGCTACGGCCGGATAATCGCCGAGCGCGCCTACGATCCGCCGGGGTTCCACATCGCCCTCGGCCGCAAGGACCTCGATCTCGCACAGCAGGTCGCAGCCTCCGTCGATGTCGACCCCGCCACCCTCCCCGCCCTCATCTCCGTGTTCGATCGCGCCCTCGCCGATCCCGAGCTGAAGGACCTGGACTGGTCCGCCATCGCGGAGGTGAGCAGACGCCGGACGAGCTGAGACACACACCCGAACCCGCTTCGCCCCACAACGCAACGAACCGCCCGTCAAGGAGGATGAGCGTCTATGCCTGAAACCCCGCGGCCGCAGAGCGGCCAGCCCATCGTGTTCCGTCACGGCATCGTCTTGACCATGGACGACGCCCACACGGTCCTTCCCGACGGCGATGTCCTCGTCATCGACGGGAAGATCGCCGAGGTCGGAACGAACCTCTCCGTCCCCGACAACACCTTCGAGATCGACGCCGCCGGCGGCATCCTCATGCCCGGCATGGTCGACACGCACCGGCACATGTGGCAGACCGCCATGCGCGCCTACGGCGCGGACTGGACGCTGACGCAGTACTTCGTCTGGTACTACCTGCAGCACGGCGCGAAATTCCGCCCCCAGGACTACGCCGCCGGGAACCTGATCTCGGCGCTGGACGCGGTCGAGTCCGGCGTCACGACGAGCGTCGACTGGTCGCACGGCCTGCGCACCCCCGAGCACGGGTGGGCCGCCTACGAGGCCCTGGCGAACTCGCCCGGTCGGTTCGTCTTCGCCTACGGCAACATCCACGTCTCCCCGTGGGAGTGGACCGCCGATCCCGAGGTGCAGAAGATCCTCACCGCCTCTCGGGACGACTCGCGCATGTTCGGCACCCAGATCGCCTTCGACGTGCCGAACCAGGACGAGAACTTTCCCGAGCTCGCCGCCTATCGCGTCGCGAAGGACCTCGGCCTTCGCGTCACCACCCACGCGGGTGTCTGGGGCGCCACCAACGACTGGGGGATCCGCAACGCCTACGCCGCCGGGGTGATGGAGGAGGGATTCACCTACGTCCACGCCGCGACGCTGTCGGCCGACTCGTACCAGAAGATCGCGGCGACCGGCGGCAACGTCTCCCTCGCCACCGAATCCGAGGACACGTGCGGTCAGGGCTATCCGCCCGTGCACCAGCTGCGCAAGTACGGCATCCCCACCTCCCTCTCGGTCGATACCAGCGTGTGGTTCAGCGCCGACCTGTTCTCGGCCATGCGGGCGACCGTCAACGCCGATCGGGCGCTCGAGCACTATCTCGCGCACCAGCTCGAGCCCGCCGAGACGGTGACGCACGTCAAGCTCCGCGCCGAGGACGTCGTGCACATGGCGACCCGCGGCGGTGCGCAGGCCCTCGGGAAGGACGGCGAGATCGGATCGCTGGAGAAGGGCAAGCTCGCCGACGTCGTGCTGCTGAAGAACGAGCACTCGGCCACCTGGGCACCGCTGGTGAACCCCTGGGGTCAGGTCGTCTACCAGGCCCAGCGCGGCGACGTGCACACGGTGCTCGTCGGCGGCGAGGTCGTCAAGGCCGAGGGACGCCTCGTGGCGGGCGACCTGCCGGGTGTGAAGGCCAAGCTCGACAACACGGTGTCCTACCTCGAGCGCGAGGTCGGAGACGAATGGGTCGCCGGCATGCACCCCGAGATCCCCGAGGTCGAGGTGCTCTACAACCCGTACCAGTACAAGAAGTAGCAGCCCGCTCTGCGGGTCACGGGCCCGGGGCGGCGTCTCGACGAAGCCGGACGCCGCCTCGGGTCATCCCGTCGGTTTCGCGGTGCGAAGCGTCGCGACCTGGTAGAGCGCGACGGATGCCGCGATGCCGGCGTTGAGCGATTCGGCGGCCGTGGAGATCGGGATCGAGACGATCTGGTCGCAGGTCTCCGTCACGAGGCGTGACAGGCCCTTCCCTTCAGAGCCCACGACGATCACGACGGGTCGATCGGCGAGCTGCAGGTCGGGGAGGGCGATGTCTCCTCCGCCGTCCAGGCCCAGGACGAAGACGCCCTGCTTCTTGAACTCCTTCAGGGTCGTGGTGAGGTTGGCTGCGAGCGCCACCGGCACGCGGGCCGCCGCCCCTGCGCTGGTCTTCCACGCCGCCGAGTTCACCCCGGCCGAGCGTCGCTGCGGCACGAGGATCCCCTGCCCCCCGAATGCCGCGGTCGAGCGGATGATCGCTCCGAGGTTGCGGGGGTCGGTGATGCCGTCGAGGGCCACGAGCAGCGGGGTCTGACCGCTGTCGATGATCTTCTCGAGCAGATCCTGCGGGTGGGCGTACTCGTAGGGCGGCACCTTCAGCGCCACGCCCTGATGCACGCCGTCGAATCCCGCCATCCGGTCGAGCTCGGGACGCGTGACCTCCAGGACCGGGATGTCGCGGTGCGTCGCGATCGCGAGCATCTCCTTCACCCGGTCGTCCATCTCCACCCGTTGGGCGATGTAGAGCGCGGTCGCCGGGATCTTCGCGCGGAGGGCTTCGAGCACGGAGTTGCGTCCGGTGACGTTCTCGGTGTCCTCGTCCTTCTTCGCCGCGCGGCGCGGTGCGGAGGCCGCCGACCCGCTCGGACGCCCCTTGCCGCCCGCGGCCGCGTAGCGCTCGGCAGCCGCCTTGCGCTTGCCTGCGGGGTGCCAGGCGCGATCCTCGGCCTTGGGAGTGGGGCCGCGACCCTCCAGCGAGCGGCGGTTCTTCCCTCCCGATCCCTTGGTGGCGCCCTTCTTCTTGCCGCGACCGGCGGCGGGGTTTCCTGGCTTAGCCATTCGTCAGACTCCAATGCGTTCCATCGGCGGTGTCCTCCAGGACCACGCCTGCTGCGGCGATCGCGTCGCGGATGCGGTCCGCGCTCGCCCAATCCTTCTCGGCGCGCGCCCGTGCGCGCTGCGCGATCATCTCGTGCACGAGCGCGTCCAGCGCCGCGGCCTGGGCCCCGCCTCCGGAGCGCCAGCGCGGGTCCTCCGGGTCGATGCCGAGGATGCCCACGCAGACGGCGACATCGGCCCACGCCGAGCGTGCGGCATCCTTCTCCCCGGCATCCAGCGCGGTATTGCCCTGCCGCACCCGCTCGTGGACGACGGCGAGGGCCTGCGGGACGTTGAGGTCGTCGTCCATCGCGGCGGCGAAGGCGCCCGGAACGGCCGCGGCCACCACCGTGTCGTCATCGGCCTCGGCGAGCGTCCGGGCGACGCGCTCGAGGAACGAGCGGATCCGCTCCACCGCCGCGGCCGCCTCGTCGAAGCTCGAGGGGGTGACATCCAGGCTCGAGCGATAGTGGGCGGCGGCGAGGGCGTACCGCACGACGAGCGGATCGTGCTCCCGGAGGACGTCGGCGGCGAGAAGGTAGTTCCCGAGCGACTTCGACATCTTCTGGTCGCCGACCGTCACGAGTCCGTTGTGCACCCAGTAGCGCGCGAAGCCGTCACCGGCGGCCGCGGACTGGGCGAGCTCGTTCTCGTGGTGGGGGAAGCGCAGGTCCAGACCGCCGCCGTGGATGTCGAACGCCGGGCCGAGGTAGCGCCGCGACATCGCCGAGCACTCGATGTGCCAGCCGGGTCTCCCCGGTCCCCAGGGCGACTCCCACGTCGCCGACTCGGGCTCGCCGGGTTTGGCGCCCTTCCACAGGGCGAAGTCGCGCGGGTCGCGCTTGCCGCGCGGGTCGGCGTCGGCGGCCGGCTCCATCGCGTCGAGACTCTGCCGGGTGAGCTCGCCGTAGGAGGGCCACGAGCGCACGTCGAAGTAGACGTCGCCTGCCGCGGCGTAGGCGTGCCCGCGCTGGATGAGCCGCTCGATGAGGGCGAGCATCTGCGGGATCGACCCGGTCGCCCGGGGTTCGTACGTGGGGGCGAGGATGCCGATCTCGGCGTAGGCACGAGCGAACTGCAGCTCCATGCGGTAGGCCAGCGCCCACCACGACTCGGTGTCCGTCGCGCCCGCCAGCACCTTGTCGTCGATGTCGGTGACGTTGCGGACGAACGTCACCCGGCCGTACCGGTGTCGCAGCCACCGCCGCAGGATGTCGAAGCTGAGCGCTCCGCGGAGGTGCCCGATGTGGGGGCCGGACTGGACGGTGGGTCCGCAGACGTACACGGTGACCTCGGCAGGATTGAGCGGCACGAAATCGCGCAGAGCCTGCGCCTTCGTGTCGTAGAGCCGGAGAGTCACCGACCCAGCCTACCGGCGCGCCTGTGCGCCACACGCGGTGCGGTCAAGGCGGGAAGGTCCCGGGCGGTACAACTGTAGGGTGCACGTGTTCGCCGTCCTCGCCGCCGCGGTGCTGTTCGGCACGACCGGCACATCGCAGGCCCTCGGCCCTGACGACACCACTCCCCTCTCCATCGGCGTGATGCGCATGGTCATCGGCGGTACCGGGCTCGCCCTGCTCGCGGGGATCCTCGCGCGACGCCATGCCCGGCGACGGCCCGCGGATGCACCCCCGGCACCGCGTCTCGGCGTCCGGCCGCTCCTGCTCATGACCGTCACCGGAATCTGCCTCGCGCTCTATCAGCCGCTGTTCTTCCTCGGCACCGAGCGCAACGGCGTGGCCGTCGGCACGGTCGTGGCGCTCGGCTCGGCACCGGTGATGGCGGGCCTGCTCGAATGGCTGCTGACGCGACGCCTCCCCACGGCCACCTGGGCGTTCGCGACCGGGGCTGCGACGATCGGCGTCGTCCTCCTCGGGATCGGCGGCGGCGCCGTCGGCGGCGGGGGCGGGACCGATCCGGCGGGCCTTCTGGGTTCCCTCGGCGCCGCGGCATCCTTCGCGGTCATCGCCAACGTGCAGCGGCGCCTGCTGGATGCCGGGTGGGATCCGTTCACCGTCGTCGGCGGGATGGGCGCGGGCGCGGCCCTCGTGGCCCTCCCCGCGCTGCCGTTCGTGGACGTGTCCTGGCTCGCCGACCCCGTCGGGCTCGCGATGGCGCTCTGGCTCGGTCTCGGCACGATCTCCCTCGCCTACGTCCTGTTCACCTGGGGGCTCGGCGGCCTCACGGCCGCGACCGCGGCGACCCTCACCCTGGGCGAACCGCTCACCGCGGCGATCCTCGGGCTCACGGTCCTGGGTGAACGTCTGTCCGCGCTCGCGGTGGTGGGGCTGGTCGTGCTGGGGGTGGGCCTCGCACTCCTCGCCCGCGGATCACGCGTGCCGCGGGATCCGCGCCCCTTCGCGGTGGAGGGCTGATGACCGGCTTGACCCTCCGCCCTGCCGCCGTCACCGACCCGGCGGTGCGCGGCCTCATCGAGGTGCACCTGCGCGACATGCACGGCCTGTCGCCCGCGGAGAGCGTGCACGCGCTCGGCGCCGAGGCGCTGGATGCCCAGTCGGTGGAACTGTGGGGAGCGTGGGACGACGCCGAGCTGGCAGGCGTCGGAGCCCTCGCCGCCCTCGACGAGGTTCGAGGAGAGCTGAAATCGATGCGGGTCGCCGACGAGTACCGCGGCCGCGGTGTCGGACGACTCATCCTGCGGCACCTCATCGAGCGCGCCCGGCGGCTCGGGATGACATCGCTCTGGTTGGAGACGGGGACGGCGCCGGCTTTCTCACCGGCGCGCGGGCTCTATCTCAGCGAGGGCTTCGTCTTCTGCGAGCCGTTCGGCGACTACGCCCCCGATCCTCACTCGGTCTTCCTGACCCGGAGCGTCTGATTTCCGGCCCCCAGCGACCTCGCTCAGCGGACAGGAGAGGGGCTCAGGCGGGCAGGACGAGGGCGACGGCGAAGGCGGCCACGCCGTCACCGCGACCGGTGAAGCCGAGGCCGTCCGTCGTCGTCGCCGACACCGACACCGGCGCTCCCCCCAGGGCGCGGGAGAGCACCGCCTCCGCCTCGACGCGTCGTGCGGCCAGTCGCGGGCGCCGTGCCTGGACCTGCACCGAGACGTTCCCGATCCGGAACCCGGCTTCGCCGAGGAGCGCGCGCGTGCGAGCGAGGAAGGCGTCGGCGTGCGCCCCGGCGAACTCCGGCCTGTCGGTGCCGAAGTGCGTGCCGATGTCGCCGAGACCCGCAGCTGCCAGGAGGGCGTCGACGATCGCGTGCGCCACCGCATCCCCGTCGGAATGCCCCGAGAGCGCCGGTTCGCTCGGCCATTCGAGTCCGGCGAGCCAGAGCGGACCGTCACCGCCGACGGCATGGACGTCGGTGCCGATCCCCACTCGGGGGGATGCGGGAACCCGCTGCAGGGACGACTCCGCGGTCGCCAGCGGCTGGGCCGAGACGAGCCGGCGAGCCCGGTCGAGGTCGGCCGGGGTGGTGATCTTGAACGCCCGCGCGTCGCCCTGCACCGCGAGCACCGTGTGCCCCGCCTCGCCGACGAGCGCCGCGTCGTCGGTGAACTCCGTTGTCGCCGAACGATAGGCCGTTTCGAGGATGTCGCGACGGAAACCCTGCGGCGTCTGCGCGGCAGACAGCTCGCTGCGGTCGACCACTCCGACGATGAGGTCATCCTGCACGCGCTTGATGGTGTCGACGACCGGGAGCACCGGCACCGCGCCCGCATGCCCCAGTTCGAGGGCGGCCATCACCCGATCGAACACATCGGACGGTGTCAGGCAGCGCGCGGCGTCGTGCACGAGGACGAAGTCGATGTCGGGCCAGAGCGCGTCGATACCCGCCGCCACAGACGACTGCCGCGAGGCGCCGCCCGTCACGACGCTGACGAGGTCGCGCCGGTCACCCGCCGTCTCCAGCGCTTCGGTGAAGGCGTCCCCCTCGCGACCGGCCGGCGCGACGATCACGACCTGCGCCGCTCCCGCATCGAAGACCCCCAGGAGGGCGTGACGCAGGATGGTGTGCTCGTCCAAGCCGACGAAGGCTTTCGGTCCGGCGCCCAGACGAGTGCCGGACCCGGCCGCGACGACGATGATTGCGACCCGGGGAACGGGGGTGATGCTCACACCCTCACGCTATCGACTACGAGGCCAGAACCTCGTCGAGAAGGACGCTCGCCTTTTCCTCGTCGGTCTTCTCCGCCAGCGCGAGCTCGGAGATGAGGATCTGCTTCGCCTTCGCGAGCATCCGCTTCTCACCGGCGGACAGACCGCGGTCCTGATCGCGGCGCCACAGGTCGCGGACGACCTCGCTCACCTTGATGACATCACCCGACGCGAGCTTCTCGAGGTTCGCCTTATAGCGGCGCGACCAGTTCGTGGGTTCTTCGGTGAAGGGAGCGCGGAGAACATCGAAGACGCGCTCGAGGCCTTCCTTGCCGATCACATCGCGGACCCCGACGAGGTCGACGTTGTCGGCGGGAACCTCGATGGTGAGGTCGCCCTGTGTGACGCGGAGCTTCAGATAGACCTTCTCTTCGCCTTTGATGATGCGGGTCTTCACTTCCGCGATCGTCGCTGCCCCGTGGTGGGGGTAGACGACCGTTTCGCCAACCTCAAAAAGCATGGAGTTATGTCCTTTCGGCAACGTCCAGGATACCACAGGCGACATACGCTAGAGTTCGCCGGTCCACCCCGCCGCCGCGCTCGTCGGACTCCCGCGTGGCCCGTCCCGAGCGGACGAACACCATAGAATGCAAGGGTTGCCGCCATCCGTCCGGGAGGATCCGTGATTTCGTTGAACCGCACTTTCGGCACGGGACGCTCCCGGACCGCCGCGCGCATGCTGGCCGCCGGCGCCCTCGGCGCTGCCGTCCTGCTCGGCGCGAGCGGATGCGCCCTGATCTCCACTCAGGCCACGACCATCCAGTACTCCCCGTCGGACGGCATCACCGTGTCGGCCGAGAGCGGACCGGTGCAGATCCGCAATGTGCTCATCGTGGCCAACGAGGACGGCTCGGCGGGCAACCTCCTGGGCGCCTTCATCAACTCCACCGACGAGAGCCACACCGTCAGCATGGAGTTCGGCGAGCCCGGCAGCGGCATCTCCGAGACCCTCCGCGTGCCCTCCAACACCGTCATCAGCCTCGGCGTCGACGGCGAGGACCCCATCCTCCTGGAGGGCATCGAGATGCTTCCGGGCAGCGACGTGCCGGCGAGCTTCCAGTCCGGCGACGGCGAGACGATCCTCACCGACGTGCCCGTCCTGGACGGTGAGCAGGAGTACCTCGAGCCGTTCGTCCCCGCGTCCTGACCGGGCCCCGGGCGCGCGTCGCACAAGGCGCGGCTCCACCACGCCCAGCCCGCATCTTCTGAGACACCCCTACGTGGCTGTCTCACCAGGTGCGGCTTCGCCGCACCCAGCCCGCAGCTTCTGAGACACCGCCACGTGGCGTTTCCCCAGGCGGGGCGTCTCACCGCGCGGGCGTCTCACAAGGTGCGACTCCGCCGCGAACAAGCAGCGACTTCTGAGACATCCCCGGGCGTCGGCGGCGTTCAGCCCGGCGTTCAGCCCGGCGTTCAGCCCTCGAAGCGGTACCCGAGCCCTCGGACGGTGACGAGCATCGTCGGGTCGGAGGGGTTCTCCTCGATCCGCGAACGGATCCGCTTGATGTGCACGTCCAGCGTCTTGGTGTCGCCGAAGTAGTCGCTCCCCCAGACACGATCGATCAGCTGACCGCGGGTGAGCACGCGGCCTGCGTTCCGCATCAGCACTTCGAGCAGCTCGAATTCCTTCAGGGGCATGTTGATCTGCTCGTCGTCGACGCTCACCGTGTGCCGATCGATGTCGAGCACGACCCGCCCGCCGACGAGCACGTGATCCTGCAGGTCCGACTCGGTGTGCTGCTGGCGGCGGAGCACGGCGCGCATCCGCGCCAGAAGCTCTCGCGCCGAGTAGGGCTTGGTGACGTAGTCGTCGGCACCGAGCTCGAGTCCGACGACGATGTCGACCTCCGAGTCCTTCGCGGTGAGCATGATGATCGGCACCGTCGAGGTCGTCCGGATCTGCCGACAGACCTCTGTTCCGGGCATGCTCGGGAGCATGAGATCCAGGAGCACGATGTCGGCTCCGCGCTCACGGAAGGCCGCGAGGGCCGCCGCCCCGTCCTCCGCGATCTCGACCTCGTACCCCTCGCGCGTGAGCAGGTACGCCAGCGGATCGGCGAGATCGGGTTCATCCTCGACGAGCAGGACGCGGGTCATTCGGGTTCTCCGTTCGGAACGGGGCGGGAGGGGACGGATGCCGCGGCGCGGCCTGCCCCGGAGGCGGGACGCTTGCGCCGGGGGCGGCGACCGGGGCTGTCATCCAAGGGCGGTTCGACCAGAGGCAGCCGGATGGTGAAGGTGGAGCCCCGGCCGGGCCGGGACCACAGGCGCACCTCGCCGCCATGGCGCTGCACGGCGTGCTTGACGATCGCGAGCCCCAGACCCGTCCCGCCGGTGCGACGCGATCGCGCCTGATCGGCTCGGTAGAAGCGCTCGAAGATGCGCTCCTGATCGGCCTCGGGGATGCCGATGCCGCGATCGGCGACCGCGATCTCGACGATGTCGTCGACCGCCTTCACCCCGACACCGACGCTCGAGCCCTTCGGGGAGTACGCGATCGCGTTGGCGATGAGGTTGCCGACGGCTTCGCTGAGGATCTGGCCGTCGCCGCGCACGTACAGGCCGCGGGTGCCGCCACGCGTGAGCGCGACCTCAGCGGATTCGGCCTGCAGGGTGTGCGCATCGACCGCGGAGGCGATGACCTCGTCGACCGACACGCTGCGCTCCTCGGAGAGCTCATCGGCCGACTGCAGCCGGGAGAGGTTCATGATGCGGGAGGTGAGGACAGCGAGCCGGTTCGCCTCGGCGGACAGGCGGGAGGAGAACACGCGCACCTGCTCGGGGTCGTCGGCGGCGGATTCGATCGCCTCGGCCAGCAGGCTCACCGCCCCCACCGGGGTCTTCAGCTCGTGGCTGGTGTTGGCCACGAAGTCGCGCCGCATCTGCTCGACCCGCTCCCGCTCGGTGATGTCGCGCAGGACCAGCAGCGTCAGGCGCGGCGAGATCCGCGTCGCGCGCACCGAGACCAGTCGCGGCTCGGCGGGCGGTGCACCCCGCTGCAGGCGCAGCGTGGACGACGCCGACGTGGCGTCATCCTTCATCTTGCGCACGAGCACGCGCAGATCGTCCCCGGGAAGGGCCGCGCCCTCCCTCAGGTGGAAAGGCGTCGCCGACGCGGATGCGGCGAGGACCGTGAAGGAGTTGTCGACCACGACGGCCGGGTCATCCATGCCGTGGAGCACTTCGCTCATGCCCTCGGGGAGCTCCCGCGAGTCCGCGGCGCGCAGGCGGTCGCGGGCGCGCAGGGAGAACAGGACGATGGCGCTCAGAAGTGCCCCGATGACCACCCCGGCGAGGAGGGCCAGCAGCGCGAGCTGCGTCGTGTCCATGGGTTCCAGCGTAGAGTGCCAGGCACCGGCGCTCCGGCGCAACGGGAGGCCGTGCGAGGGCGGGGTCGCTACTATTCACTGTTCGGGCACCGTCCGTTAACCTCCGCTGACGACAATCGCGGGGTTACGCGTGCCCACCCGACGCGGAAGTCCATCACGAGGAAAGGTGCTGCGATGCGCGAAGTGTTCCATCAGTCGCTGGAGGACGTGCAGTCGCGTCTGGTCGAGATCTCCGAACTCGTCACGGTGGCGATCGACAAAGCCACCCGAGCCTTCGGCTCGAGCGACGTCGCGCTGGCCGAGGAGGTCATCGACGCCGACCTCATCATCGATCAGAAGACGGTCGAGCTCGACGAGCTTGCGATCGAGATCCTCGCCCGCCAGCAGCCGGTCGCCCGCGACCTGCGGATCGTCGTCAGCGCCCTGCGCGTGAGCGCGTCGCTGGAGCGCATGGGCGACATCGCCGAGCACATCGCCCAGCTCACCCGCATGCGCTTCCCCGAGCGGGCGGTCCCGAAGGGGCTGAAGTCGACGTTCTCGAAGATGGGTCAGCTGGACGTGGAAGCCGCACGCCTGCTGACCGAGCTCCTGCGGACCATCGATCTCACGATCACCGACCGCATCCGCGACCTCGACGACAAGATCGACGACCTCCACGTCAGCGTCTTCGAGAAGGTGCTCTCCGACAGCTGGGAGGGCGAGGCCTCGGCGACGGTGGATGCGACCCTCGCGAGCCGCTATCACGAGCGTTTCGCCGACCACGCGGTGTCGATCGGGAAGAAGATGATCTACCTGGCCACCGGCGACTGGGCGAGCCACGGCGAGGCGTTCGAAGAGGCTCAGGCCGCGAACGCCTGACTCCCTCCTCACACGCAGAACGGGCCTGCGCAGCGCGCGGGCCCGTTCTGCGTCTGGCGAGAGGCTACTTCTTCGCCCCCTGTGCGGCGACGGCCGCGGCACCGGCGGCGGCGGCCTCGGGGTCGAGGTACTGGCCCGGACCCTCGGGAACGAGATCGCCGTCGAGCCGGTACACCAGCGGGATCCCGGTGGGGATGTTGACCTCGGCGATGTCGGCGTCGCTGATGCCCTCGAGGTGCTTGACCAGACCTCGCAGCGAGTTGCCGTGCGCGGTGACCAGGACCGTCTTGCCCGCCTCGAGGTCCGGGACGATGTCGCTGTTCCAGTACGGCAGCAGGCGCTCGATCACCAGCGCGAGCGACTCGGTGCGCGGCACCTCGCCGTCGATGCCTTCGTAGCGCGGGTCGCCGACCTGGCTGAACTCGTCGTCGTCGGCCAGCGGCGGCGGCGGCACGTCGAAGGAGCGGCGCCAGAGCATGAACTGCTCCTGCCCGAACTCCGCCAGGGTCTGCGCCTTGTCCTTCCCCTGCAGCGCGCCGTAGTGCCGCTCGTTCAGACGCCACGAGCGCTTCACCGGGATCCACAGCCGGTCGGCGGCGTCGAGGGCGAGATTCGCAGTCTGGATGGCGCGGCTGAGCACCGAGGTGTAGAGGATGTCGGGACCCAGGCCCGACTCGGCGAGAAGCTCGCCGCCACGGGTGGCCTCGGCCTTTCCCTGCTCGGTCAGGCGGACATCGACCCACCCGGTGAAGAGGTTCAGCTCGTTCCACTCACTCTGGCCGTGACGAAGGAGGATCAGCGTAGAGGGCTCGGTCATACCTTCATGCTACTGAGGGCATCGGCAGCACCCGAACCCGCTGGCATCATGGAGGGATGACCGGCGGACGCGCTCCTGTCGGGCGCGTCACGCGGGGGACGACCGGCACCAATCGCCTGCGCCGGGTGGATCGCTGGATCGCCCGGCACCCCGCCCTCCGCCGC
Organism: Microbacterium sp. AK009; assembly: GCF_013410955.1. Lineage (GTDB taxonomy): Bacteria > Actinomycetota > Actinomycetes > Actinomycetales > Microbacteriaceae > Microbacterium. Next base: position 81,263 of record NZ_JACCCG010000005.1, read on the forward strand.
TCGGACGACCCCCTCGTCGTCGACCTCGGCTACGGCGCCCGAGGGTGGACGACGCTGGAACTGTGGTCCCGGGTCTCGCGGGTCCACCCGACCGCAGAGGTGGTGGGGCTGGAGATCGATCCGGCGCGAGTGGACCGCGCCCGGGAAGAACTCGCGCGGGTTCGCGCCGGCGACACCGCATTCGCCCCCGACGCCCGCGTGCGCTTCGACCGCGGCGGCTTCGAGGTCCCCCTCCCGCCCGGACGCCGCCCCGCGGTCATCCGCGCCATGAACGTCCTCCGCCAGTACGACGAGACGGACGTCGTCGGCGCCTGGGAGCGAATGGCCGCCCGCCTCCAGCCCGGTGGCGTGCTCGTCGAGGGCACGTGCGACGAGCGAGGCCGGATCGCCAGCTGGGTCGCGGTCGACCACACCGCGCGCCCGCGCACCCTGACGATCTCGCTGCGCCTGGCAGATCTCCAGCGGCCGAGCATCGTCGCCGAGCGGCTCCCGAAGGCGCTCATCCATCGGAACGTGCCCGGGGAGCGGATCCACGACCTGCTCCGGGCTCTGGACGACGAGTGGGAGCGCGCCGCGAGCCTCGCCCCGTTCGGCCCGGTGCAGCGTTGGGAGGGTGCCCTGCGGGCGCTCCGGGCGCGAGAGGTCGACCTCCTCGACCGTCGGCGCGGACGCCTGGGCGAGATGACCGTCCCGTGGGAGACCGTCGCGCCCCGCTGACGGGGACCGATCGGGCCGACCTGCGGATCAGGCCCCCGCGACCTTGCGCCGCGACAGACGGGTGATGCGCGGAACCCCGGCGACCGCGCCCGCCTCCGGCGGCACGATGGCGACCTGGGCGGCCGCGACCGCTCCACCCTCGGTGTCGACGACGAGGTCGATGTCGATGGGGGTGTTCCGGCGTACCAGCGCCAGAGCGATGGGCCCTTCCTCGTAGTGCAACGCCGAGGAGGTGACCGTGCCCACCACGTCCTCCGCGCTGCGGACCGGAGACCCGTGCGGCGGAAGCGTGCTGTCGCTGCCGTCGAGGTGCAGGGCGACGAGGCGCCGCGGGGGGTGGCCGAGGTTGTGGACCTTCGCCACCGTCTCCTGCCCCCGGTAGCAGCCCTTGCTCAGGTGCACCGCGGTCCGCAGCCAATCGGCCTCGTGCGGGAGGGCGCGCTCGTCGGCTTCACTGCGCTGACGCGGACGCCACGCGGCGATGCGCAGGGCATCGGCGGCGAGCGCCCCGGCCAGGTCCCTCTCGCCGCGGCGCGCGTCTTCGATCAGCCGAGCGGCGTCGTCCGGGAGCACGAGAGCCTCGGTCCAGTCCCAGTCCGCGCCCGGATGGTCCTCGAGGGGTCCGTACGCATGACCCCCGACCTGAACGCGGGGCCACGGATCCTGCCAGGCGAGCCGGCGTCCCGCCGGCTCTGCCGCAGGGACGCCGCGCACCGCGGCATCCGTTCCCCCCACCACGACGACCTCGTCGGTGGCATCCCTGATCTCCACGCGCAGCCGGAACCGCATCCGCAGCAGCCACGACGCCAGCGGCGCGACGTCGTCGGCCTCGACGATCAACCAGGTCGTCTCACCGTCGTCGAGCACGGATGCCGCGTGCTCGACGTGGCCGTGCGGATCGAGCACGAGCAGCTCCGAGCTCTCCCCCGGGGACAGGTGCGCGACCGCCTGGGAGGTGAGCGAGTCCAGCCACGTCAACCGGTCGGGTCCGGCGACGGCGATGACACCGCGATCCCCGAGGAGAGCGACGGCGCGGCCCTGAGCCAACGCGCGCTGCTCGCCCAGCGGATTGCCGAGATGCTCGAGCACTCCGTCCTCGACGATCGCGCCGGGAAGGTCGATGAGGGGAAGCATGTCAGTCCGCCTTCGCCAATCGGGCCGACGCGTGCGCGCCCAGACGCGCGCCGACGGCGGCGATGTCCCAGGCCCACAGCAGGTGGCCGTCCACGAGTCCGTACATCCGTGTGGCGGCGGTGTAGGGCTTGGCGCCGGCGGTGCGGACGACGGCGTCGGTGGCGAGGTCGATACGAGGACCGCGGACGCGTCCGAGGTACAGCTCGCTCACGCCGTCGGAGTGCACGATCGCCGCTTCGACCTCGAAGTCGCCCTCGGGCGTCCGCAGGGCCTCGACGTCGTCGACCGTCCGCGCGCGAGCGGTCTCGATCGGCGGCAGGAGCCCGGGGCCCGCATCGGCGGCGGTTGCGGGACGCGACAGCCGCCAGAAGCCCGTCTCCGACACCAGCTCCTGCGGCCGCGGGTCGGGTGCGGGGCCGAGCAGCCACGCCCGGGCCGAGTAGTTGAGGTGGTCTCCCCCGTCGTGGCTGAAGCTCACCCGGTGGCGGAACTCTCCGACGTAGTGGTGCTCAGGGGTGTCGTAGTCGATGACGCCCGTGCCCTCCCATACGCCCAGGAGCCACGAGAGAGGAGCGAGATCGGCGGGGAGGTCGGTCGGCAGCTCGAGCACGAAAGGCTCGTCAGCGCTGTCCGCGGTAGAGGTTCTTGATCACGACAGCCGACACGAACGCGATGGCGACCGACGCGAGACCCAGCAACCCCAGGTAGAAGATTTCGAGCGCAAGGAGGTCCATGCACCCGAGTCTAGCGCCGCCCGCGGAGGCTTAGCCCGTCACGACGGCCGCGAGCGCGAAGCCCATGCTCAGCACTCCCAGCACCAGCAGGGCGCCGAGGACGCTGGCCGCCACCCGCTCCGTGAAGCCCTGGGAACGGCCGTACCAGAGCTGCACCGCGAACGCGAGGATCAGGCAGCCGCCGAGCGTCACCGTCAGCCACGCGGCCCGCCACTCCACCGGCACCAACACCCCGATCGATACTCCCGCCATCGCCGCGAGCACCCACACGGCGATGATCCCGCCGATGGTGCGGCGGGGTACGAGCTCGATCTCGGACATCCCTCTCATTGTGTCCTATCGGAGGGACGAGGACACCCTCATGCGCGCACCGCGTCGGGCCGGTTCCCGCCACGCCCTACACTGGGCTTCACGAACGTGAAGTCAAAGTGCACGACGCCGCAGAGCGTCGGGAGGACGGTCCAGCACGTGGCACAGCTTCTGGTGTTGAGCTCCACGCAGGGAGCAGGACCTGTCCTGCCTGCCCTGGAGCTGCTCAGTCACCGCGTGCGACTCATCCCCGCCGAACCGGCACAGCTGGTCAATGCCCCCGCCGCCGACGTCATCTTCGTCGACGCCCGCGTCGACCTCGTCGGAGCCAAGTCGCTCTGCAAGATCCTCAACACCACAGGCCTGGACGCGCCCCTCGTCCTCGTCGTCACCGAGGGCGGTCTGACCGCGGTGTCCACCGACTGGGGTGTCGACGACGTCATCCTGGTGACCGCGGGTCCTGCCGAGGTCGACGCCCGCGTCCGCCTGGCGATCGGCCGGGCCTCCAAGGAGCAGGTCTCCACGCGCATCCAGACCTCCGGGATCAGCATCGATGAGTCCTCGTACTCCGCCAAGGTGCACGGCAAACCGCTCGATCTGACCTACAAGGAGTTCCAGCTCCTGCACTTCTTCGCCACCCACCCCTCTCGGGTGTTCACGCGCGAGCAGCTCCTCAGCGAGGTGTGGGGCTACGACTACTTCGGTGGCACCCGCACCGTCGACGTTCATGTCCGGCGGCTGCGCGCGAAGCTCGGCGATCTGGAGCAGCTGATCGGCACGGTGCGCAACGTCGGCTACCGATTCAACGTCTACGAGGACGATCAGGTCCCCGCCCCTCGTGACCGCGCGTCGAGTCGGGAACGCACCGACGCCTGACCGCGCCGCAGCAGACACCGCCGGCCGAGCCCGTGACGCGCCGGTTCACGCGGGCGACACCTCACCCTGCAATGATGTGGGGATGATCGAACACGACGTGCTCGACGCCGGTCTCGGCGATGCGGATGACGACGACTTCGACGTTCCCGAGGCGTTCGACTCCGAGCTCCCCGACGATCGGTACCTCGATCGCGAGCTGAGCTGGCTCGCCTTCAACCAACGGGTCCTCGAGCTCGCCGAAGACCCCTCGCTGCCGACGCTCGAGCGGGCCAACTTCCTGGCGATCTTCGCCAGCAACCTGGACGAGTTCTTCATGGTGCGCGTCGCCGGGCTCAAGCGCCGCATCCTCACCGGCCTCGCCGTCCCCACCAACGTGGGCCGCGCCCCCCAGGAGGTGCTGGCCGACATCTCCTCCGCGGCGCATGCCCTTCAGCTCCGGCACGCCGACGCCTGGACGAGCGTGGTGCGTCCGCAGCTGGCCGAAAAGGGCATCGAGATCCTGTCGTACGACGATCTCACTCAGGACGAGCGTACCGGGCTGTACGACTTCTTCCAGGCGCAGGTCTTCCCCGTCCTCATGCCTCTCGCGGTCGACCCCGCCCATCCCTTCCCCTACATCTCCGGCCTGTCGCTGAACCTCGCCATCCGCATCCGCAACGCCCGCACCGGCCGGCAGGAGTTCGCGCGCCTGAAGGTGCCGCCGATGCTGCCGCGGTTCGTCGAGGTCGCCCGGGACGGCGAGCGCGTGCGGTACCTGCCGCTGGAGGACCTGATCGCCCACAATCTCGACGATCTCTTCCCCGGCATGGAGATCCTCGACCATCACGCCTTCCGCCTCACCCGCAACGAGGACATGACGATCGAGGAGGATGAGACGGAGAACCTCATCCAGGCCCTCGAGGCCGAGCTCCTGCGCCGCCGATTCGGCCCGCCCATCCGCCTCGAGGTCACTGAGGACATGGATGACCTGACGCTGGACCTTCTCCTCAGCGAGCTCGACATCACCGCTCAGGAGGTCTACCGCCTTCCCGGGCCGCTCGATCTGCGCGGCCTGTTCGACCTGTCGCGGATCGACCGACCCGAACTGCACTACAAGCCGCACCTGCCCACCACGGCGGTGGCCTTCCAGCCGGGCGACAACAACGAACGCGCCGACATCTTCGCCGCCATCCGCAAAGCCGACGTGCTGGTCCACCATCCGTACGAATCCTTCGCCACGAGCGTGCAGGCCTTCCTCGAGCAGGCGGCGAAGGACCCGCACGTGCTCGCCATCAAGCAGACGCTGTATCGCACCTCAGGGGACAGCCCGATCGTGCAGGCCCTCATCGACGCCGCCGAGGCCGGCAAGCAGGTGCTGGCGCTGGTCGAGGTCAAGGCGCGATTCGACGAGGCGGCCAATATCGTCTGGGCGCGCAAGCTCGAAAAGGCGGGCGTCCACGTCGTCTACGGCCTCGTCGGATTGAAGACCCACTGCAAGCTCGCCCACGTCATCCGCGAGGAGGACGGCGTGCTGCGCTCGTACAGCCATGTCGGCACGGGGAACTACAACCCCAAGACCAGCCGCATCTACGAGGATTTCGGCCTGTTCACCGCCAACGATCAGGTCGGGCGCGACCTCACGCGTCTGTTCAACGAGCTGTCGGGCTACGCCATCGAGAAGAAGTTCAAGCGGCTCCTGGTCGCTCCTCTGCACCTGCGGAAGGGCCTGCTGCGACTGATCGACCGTGAGCGCCGGAATGCACTGGCCGGAAAGCCCGCCCGCATCCGGATCAAGGTCAACTCCATGGTCGACGAGCAGATCATCGACGCCCTGTACCGGGCGAGCCAGGCCGGGGTGCCTGTGGAGATCTGGGTCCGCGGCATCTGCTCCCTCAAGCCCGGCGTCCCCGGTATGAGCGAGAACATCACCGTCCGCAGCATCCTGGGTCGGTATCTCGAGCACTCGCGGATCTTCTCGTTCGAGAACGACGGCGACCCTCAGGTCTTCATCGGCAGCGCCGACATGATGCACCGCAACCTCGACCGTCGCGTGGAGGCCCTCGTGCGGGTCACCGCCGAGCAGCATCTGAAGGAGCTCTCCGACCTGTTCGACCTCGCGATGAACGATGCGACGAGCTCGTGGTGGCTGGGCCCCGAGGGCGAGTGGACCCGTCACAGCCGGGACGAGGACGGCAAGGCGCTGATCGATCTGCAGGACAAGACGATGACGAACGTGCAGCGCCGCCGGCGCGCACGGGCGGTGCGATGACGACCGACACGGTCTGGGCCGCGGGCGGCGTCGTCTGGCGTCTGGTGGAGGGAAAGCTCCGGGTCCTGCTCATCCACCGCACGAAGTACCGCGACGTCACACTTCCCAAGGGCAAGGTCGACCCGGGCGAGACCCTCCCCGAGACGGCGGCGCGCGAGATCCACGAGGAGACCGGGATCAAGGTGAGCCTCGGCGCCCCCGTCGGCGTGTCCCGCTACCACCTGCCGAGCAAGCGGGAGAAGGTCGTGCACTACTGGGCGGCCGAGGCCACCGACACGGCCATCCGCACCTCCTCGTTCGTACCCAACCGTGAGATCGCGGCCCTGGAGTGGCGGTCGCCCAAGAAGGCGCTGAAGCTCCTCAGCTACCCCGTCGATGTCGACATCCTCGAGCGGTTCCTCGCGCTTCGCGAGGGCGATCCGCCTCGGACCTTCCCCGTCGTGGTCCTGCGGCACGGCAAGGCGCTCGCACGGGAGGACTGGGACGGGAAGGACACCGACCGGCCCCTGACTGTCCGCGGCAAGCGCCAGGCGTCGGCGCTCGTCGGTCAGCTTCAGGCCTTCGGTGTGCGTCAGGTGCTCTCCAGCCCCGCCGTCCGCTGCGTCAAGACGGTCGCGCCCTTCGCCGCCGCCGCCGGGCGGAAGGTCGAGCTCTGCCGGAACATCAGCGAGGACGCCTGGGACGAGGGGTCGGCAGACGTCCGCCGGGTGATCGGCGAGCGGGTCCGCAGCCGGAGGCCCGTCGTCCTCGTCAGTCACCGCCCGGTCCTGCCCACGCTCCTGAGCGAGGTCGTGCTGGCGACGGGCACTCTTCCGGGGATGCTGGCCAAGTCACCCCCGCTCGAGCCTGCGGGGTACTCGGTGCTCCACGTCTCCGCCGACGCCCCGGGCTCCGGTCTGCTCTCGATCGAGACCTTCACGCCCGCACTGTGAACGGTCGTCCGAAGCGGTGAGCACCCGGGCGCGGCGGCCGCATCCGCTCGGGTTCGCCGTCGACTGGGCGGAGGTGCCCGAGCGGATGCCACGGCGCGACGTCGCCTTCACCCTCCTCGCCGGGCTCGCGGGAAGCCCCGCCGGCCTTCGCATCCGAAACCCCTGCCCGCGGTGCGGCGGACCACATGGACCGGTCGTGCTGGAGGGAACTCGGTTCCGTGGTTCCGTGGCCTATGCCGGACGGATCGCGGTCGCCGCCGTCGTCTCGGGGGCCGACATCGTCGGATTCGGAATCGATGCCGAGCCGCGGGTCGATGCCGTGCGCGACGGCGCCGGCTGGGAGGGCGTGCCGGGGCCGGGGCGGCGCGGCACCGTGCGCGAATGGACCCGGGTCGAGGCCGTGCTGAAGGCCGATGGCCGGGGCCTGGGCGTCGACCCGGCAGACGTCGTCATCCGGGATGACGCACCCGGCACCTGGTGGGGCCTGCTCCCCCACGGCGCGCGGGCCGCCGAGGGGTGGGATGTCGACGCCCCCGCCGGCCTCGTCGTCAGCGCGGCGATCTTCCGTCAGCCGAGCGGCGGGAGTGCGGCACCGTCGAGCCAGCGGTGAAGAAGCGCCTCGGCAGCAGGCCCGAAGGACGCGGCGACCGCGAGGCGGAAGTCGTCGGTTCCGACGAGCTGGTGACGGTGCACGGTGGTCCAGTCGCGGAGGAAGCGGAAGAAGGCCACGTCGCCGACGGTGAGGCGCAGCGCGTGCAGGGCGAGCGCGCCGCGCTTGTAGACACGGTCGTCGAACATCGCCTTCGGGCCGGGGTCGGAGAGGATGAGGTCGGCCGGCTCGCCGGCCACCCGCTCCCAGTGCAAGGCGGCATGGGTCGCGGCGACCGCACCGCCCGAACGCTCCGACCACAGCCACTCGGCGTAGCAGGCGAACCCCTCGTTCAGCCAGATGTCCCGCCAGTCGCGGATCCCGACGCTATTGCCCACCCACTGGTGAGCGAGCTCGTGCGCGATGAGCCGCTCGAACGACGGTGCGAGGTGATTGACGCCGAAGAGCGCCATCCCCTGTGCCTCGAGCGGGATCTCCAGGACGTCGGGGGTGACGACCATCGTGCACCGTTCCTGCGGATACGGGCCGAAGACGTCCTCGAATACCGCGACCATCCGGGCCAGGGGCGCGAATGCCCTGGCGGTCTGCGCTGCCAGCTCGGGCGGATGGACGAGCTCGGCTTCGACGCCTGGAACAGCGACGGGGGTCGTGGCGAAGCGACCGACGTGAGCGGCGACGAGATACGTCGCGGTGGGAACACGGAGTTCGAATGTGCGCGCCTCGAGCCTCCCCCGACGGCGGGTCCCGACCAGGACGCCGGTCGCGATGGCCCGGTAGGGGGCGTCCGTCGCGAGCGTCACGCGGTAGGTCGCCCTGTCGTCGGGGCGATCGTTGCACGGGAACCAGGTCGGTGCCCCCACGGGCTGAGACGCCACGAGCGCGCCGTCGTCGAGTTCTTCCCACCCGAGCGTCCCCCACGGGCTCCTCCGGGGCCGCGGGGTGCCGGCATAGGTCACGTCGACGGAGAACCGCTCCCCCGGCTGGAGAGACGTCGGAAGAGCGATCCGGACTCCCCGCGCATCGTGCCGGAAGGTCACCGGATCGCCGTCCACCCGGATCGCGCCGGCACGCAGGCCGACGAGGTCCAGCCGGATGCGGTCGGTGGGGAGGGCCGCGACCGCGTGCAGCAGCGCGCGCCCCTCGAGACGGTTGGTGCGTACGCGGTACGTCAGGTCGAGGTCGTACGACTCGACGTCGAAGGCGGCGTCCCCGCTGCCGGGGGTGTAGGCCGAGACGGGAGTCACGAGGTCGACTGGTAGGCGCGCACCTTCACCGCACGCCACGGGCCGATCGGGTTGCCGCTCCAGCGTGACCCGACGGGCACCGATTCACCGCGCATCACTAGCGACGCCGGACCCACCGTCGCGTGCGAGCCGATGACCGCACCGGGGAGGATGACGCTGTGCGGCCCGAGCGTGGCTCCCGGTTCCAGAGTGACGGTGTCCATACTCATGATTCGATCATGGAACAGGTGGGTCTGCACGACGCACCCCCGGTTGACGGTGCTGCCGTCGCCGAGGGTGACGAGGTCGGGTTCGGGGAGCCAGTAGCTGTCGCACCACACTCCCCGGCCGATCCGGGCCCCGAGGGTGCGCAGCCACACGGCCAGAGCCGGGGTGCCGGCGGCCGCCCGGGCGAACCATGGTGCGGCGACCATCTCGGTGAAGGTGTCCGACACCTCGGTGCGCCAGACGAAGCTCGACCACAGCGGCGACTCCCCCGCGCGGATAGGCCCGACGATGAGCCACTTGGCCGTCGTGGTCACGAGCGCCGCCACAGCGCCGGCGGCGAGAAGCACGACGCCCGAGAGCAGCAGGGCGGCCATCGGGGTGGCCTCCCAGAGGAGCGCGAGCACGAACAGGACCGTCAACCCGACACCGCAGGTGACCACGACGGGCACGAAACGGCACAGCTCCCACAGTGTCCGCGCGACGCGGAGCCGGGTCGGCGGGTGGTAGGTGCGCGCGTCGTCCCCGTCGGCGGTGACACGTCGCAGGCGCACGGCCGGCGAACCGAGCCACGACGATCCCGCCTTCGCCTTCCGCGGCGCCGAAGACAGCACCGCGACGAGACCATCGCGGGGCACGCGGTGTCCGGGCGCGGCCATGCCGGAATTGCCGAGGAACGCACGCCTGCCGATGCGCACCGCGCCGATCCGCACCCAGCCGCGCCGCAGTTCGTAGGAGGCCACCATCGTGTCGTCGGCGAGGAAGGCTCCGTCCTCGATGCGGGTCATGGACGGCAGGAGCAGCACGGTCGACGCCTCGACGTCCCTTCCGACCTGTGCGCCCAGGAGCCGGAGCCACACCGGCGTGAACAGGCTCGAGTAGAGCGGGAAGAGGATCGTGCGAGCGGAGTCGAGCAGTCGCTCGATGGTCCAGGCGCGCCATCCGTTCGCACTCCGCACGGGGAAGGTCCCTTCGCGAAGGCCCCGGGACAGCAGGCGCACGGCGACGACCACGGCGGCGGCGAAGACGACACCGGCGACGAGGACTCCCGGAAAGAGCAGGGCGAGCGCACCCACGAAGGCGGTGCCGAGATCATCCGCCCCCCGGATCCCCGCGGCCACCACGAGTCCTCCGAGGGCGAAGGCGACGACCGGGAGGAGGGCGAGGAGAACGGATGACGCGGCATAGGCCCAGAGCCATCGATGCGGCGCCGGTGCGCGATCGGCCGGCCACCTCGACGCGACCTCGCCCACGCGTACCGCCGGCGACCCGGCCCACGATTGGTCGGCCTTGACCCGTCCGAACACCGCCGAGCCCGGTGCGATCTCCGCGCGTTGACCGATGCGTGTGCCGGGCGCGAGCGTCGAACGCGAACCCACCGTGGCGTCGGCCCCGATGCGCACACTCCCGATGCGCACGACGTCTCCGTCGATCCACGTCCCGCTGAGGTCCACTTCCGGCTCGATCGCCGCGCCGTCGCCGACGTCGAGCATGCCGGTGATGGGCGGGAGGGTGTGCAGATCGACGCCTCGGCCCACCTTGGCTCCGAGAGCCCGGGCGTAGTAGACCACCCAGGGCGCGCCGGCGAGTCCGACCGCGTCGACCTGGTCGGCGATCTGCTCGGCGAGCCAGAGACGCAGGTGAACGCCACCCCCGCGGGGATAGTCCCCGGGTTTCACGCCGGCAAGCAGAAGTCGGGCCGCCGCGGCGGCGATCGCCATGCGACCAAACGGCGTGGCGAAGATCAGCAGTCCCCCGACGAGCACCGGCCACGGCGCGGTCGGGAGCACCTCGAATCCCGGAACGAGCTGCAGGAGCGCCGCAGCGGTGAGGAGGTACAGCAGCCACCGGATGCCGCTGAGCACGAACAGCGGGGCCGCCAGGAGCGTCTGCGCCCACTGCGTGCGGCGCGGGGTCGGCACCGGGCGGTGGAAGTCGGTGCGGGCGTCCTCGGCCACGGCACTGACGGCCTTTGCCATCGCGCCGAGGCGCGGCACGTCGTAGATGTCGGCGACGGAGAACTCGGGCACCCGGGCTCGCAGACGCGACACCAGCTGAGCCGCAGCGAGCGAGCCGCCGCCCAGGTCGAAGAAGTCCGCCTCCCGGTCCGCTACCGGCATCCCCAGCACCGCCTGCCACTGCGCGGCCAGCCACACTTCGTCGGGCGAGAGGTCACTGACATCCAGCTCGACGCCCGGGAGCGGCCAGGGAAGGGCAGTGCGGTCGACCTTGCCCGACGTGCGCACCGGGAGGTCGTCGACGACGGCGAGGAGCGGCACCAGCGCCGCAGGAAGGCGCTCGGCGAGGAACGCGCGGGCCGCAGCGCGATCGAGGTCGGCGGGGGCGACGAGGTAGCCGACGAGGAGAGGGACGCCGGCGTCGCTCGTGCGCACGGCCGCCGCAGCCGCGGCGACGCCGGGGATGTCCTGCAGTGCCGCCTCGACCTCGCCGAGCTCGATCCGTCTGCCGCCCACCTTCACCTGGTCGTCGGCGCGGCCGATGAACACGAGCCCCTCGGGGTCGTACCGCACGAGGTCGCCCGACCGATAGGCGCGTTCCCAGCCCAGTTCCGCGAACGGCGCGTACTTCTCTGCGTCCTTCGCGGGGTCGAGATAGCGGGCGAGGCCGACACCCCCGATGATCAGCTCGCCGATCTCGCCGGGCGCGACCCGCACGCCCTCGCCATCCACGACCGCGAGCGCCCACCCGTCCAGAGGCAGTCCGATGCGCACGGGTCCCTCGCCGCCGAGCGGTGCCGCGCAGGCGACCACGGTCGCCTCGGTGGGGCCGTAGGTGTTCCACACCTCGCGCCCGTCGACCGATAGGCGCGCGGCGAGCTCGGGTGGACACGCCTCACCGCCGAAGATCAGCAGCCGCACGCTTTCCAGCGCATCCTGCGGCCACATCGCCGCGAGCGTGGGAACGGTCGAGACCACGGTGATCCCCTGGCGGATGAGCCACGGGGCGAGATCCTCACCCGACCGCACGAGCGCACGCGGGGCGGGAACCAGGCACGCGCCGTGCCGCCAGGCGAGCCACATCTCCTCGCAGGAGGCGTCGAAAGCCACCGACAATCCCGCCAGCACACGGTCGTCGGGGCCGAGCGGCGCATCGTGGAGGAACAGGCGCGCCTCGGCGTCGACGAAGGCCGCGGCCGACCGGTGTGTGACGGCAACGCCCTTCGGGACGCCGGTCGATCCGGAGGTGAAGATGATCCACGCGTCGTCGTCGGGGGTCGGGGGCGTGAGGGCGGCGAGGGCGGCGGTGTCGGTCGGCGCGGAAGGGGTGCGCGCATGGTCCGGAGAGGAGGCGGATGCGGCGGCACCACCCGCCACGAACAGGAGACCGTCGGTGAGGATCCCGGCGACCCGAGCCTCGCCGAAGACCAGGCGCGCCCGCTCGTCCGGATCGTCGGCGTCAACCGGCACGTACGCGGCACCGGCAGCGAGGATGCCGAGGATCGCCAGATACAGATCCTTCGAACCCGAGGCGATCCGGACCCCGATGCGGTCACCGCGCGTCACCCCTGCCTCCTGCAGTCGCAGCGCGAGCCGGCCGGCCGCGCGCACCGTCTCCCGGTAGCTGAGAGCGGTCGAGCCGTCGTCCAGCGCCGAGGCCTCCGGGTGCCGTGCGGCGGTCTCGCGGACGATGTCCCAGAGGGTCCGCGGTGACGCGGCGGCGCCGGCGCGGTCGAGCTCGGACTGGAGGTGATCATCCCCCGGGAGGGGGATCGGGACCGGTTCCGGCTCGGGCATGTCTCGGATCGTAGCGAGAGAAGGTGACGCGACCGACCGCCGCGGGACGGGGGTCGTTCACCTGCCGTTCACCGTGTCAGCGCACTCTCTTAAGAGTCGATGCTTAGCGTGCCCTCCGGACCCTGCACCGGGCATCCATTCCCCAACCCGAAGGATTCACACAGTGAAGATCTCCCGCATTGCTCAGCTGGGCGCCGTCGCGGCCGTCGCGGCGCTGACGCTCACCGCCTGCGCCGCCAACGAGACCGCCCCCGCCGGCGACTCCTCCGACGCTCCCGCCGAGTCGTCCCTTTCGGGTGAGCTCGTCGGGTCGGGCGCCTCCTCGCAGGAGGTCGCGGTCCAGGCCTGGTCCGCCGGTTTCCAGGGCGCGAACCCCGACGTGACCGTCTCGTACGACCCGTCGGGTTCGGGTGCGGGTCGCGACTCGTTCCAGGCCGGCGCCGTCGCCTTCGCCGGCTCCGACCGCGCCTTCACCGCCGACGAGATCGCCGAGGGCCCCTTCGACGGCTGCGTCGAGGGCTCGGGCATCATCGAACTGCCCTCCTACATCTCCCCCATCGCGGTCATCTTCAACCTCGAGGGCGTCGACGAGCTGAACATGGATGCCGCGACCATCGCGGGCATCTTCGCCGGAACCATCACCAACTGGAACGACCCGGCGATCGCTGCGCTGAACGAGGGCGTGGAGCTCCCCGATCAGCAGATCACCCCGGTTCACCGCGCCGACGACTCGGGCACCACTGAGAACTTCACCGACTACCTCTTCCAGGCTGCTCCCGACGTGTGGACCTACGAGCCCGACGGCGTGTGGCCGCTCAGCTCGGGTGAGGCCGCGCAGGGCACCTCGGGTGTCGTCGCCGCCGTCGAGGGTGGCGTCGGCACGATCGGCTACGCCGACGCGTCGCGCGCCGAGGGCTTCGGTCAGGTCTCCGTCCAGGTCGGCGAAGAGTTCGTCGCCTTCTCGCCGGAGGCCGCTGCCGCCGTCGTCGACGCGTCGCCTCGCGAAGAGGGCCGCACCGACGGCGACCTCGCGATCGCCCTGGACCGCACGCCCGACGAGGCGGCCTACCCGATCGTCCTGGTCAGCTACATGATCGCGTGCGAAGAGTACGCCGACGCTGCGCAGGCGCCGCTGGTCAAGGGCTTCCTCGAGTACGTCATCAGCCCCGAGGGCCAGGACGCCGCAGCAGAGGCCGCGGGTTCCGCGCCGGTCTCGGACACGCAGCGCGAGAGCATGCAGGCGGCGATCGACCTGATCGTCACTGAGTGACACCATGGTGTCCGACCCGCTTCGGCGGGTCGGACACCATTCCTCTCCCTCCGGGGAGAACATCCGCACCCCTCCCGAGAACAGGATGAGATGACCACTCTGGCTCCTCCGGCGGCCGAGCCCCGCACGAAGCCGAAACAGCGGCCCGGCGACCGCTGGTTCTCGGGAACCGCGCTGTTCGCCGGCTCGATGATCCTCGTGACCCTCGCTGCGGTCGCGATCTTCCTCATCGTCCAGTCGATCCCGGGCCTCACCGCCACCAGTGAGAACGCCTCGGTCCTCACCTCCACCTTCTGGAATTACGTCTGGCCCCTCGCCTTCGGCACGCTCTGGGCCTCGATCCTCGCTCTCGTGATGGCCGTGCCGCTCTCCGTTGCCGTCGCCCTCTTCATCTCCCACTACGCCCCGCGCCGTCTGGCGCAGACCCTCGGCTACATCGTCGACCTGCTGGCCGCGGTCCCGTCGGTCGTCTTCGGCCTCTGGGGCATTCTCGTCCTGGCCCCGGCGGTGCAGCCGGTCTACACCTGGCTCGTCGACAACGCCGGATGGTTCCCCCTCTTCGCCGGGCCCGTGTCGGGTACCGGCCGCACGATCTTCACCGCCGCGATGGTGCTGGCGGTCATGGTCACCCCGATCATCACCGCCATCTGCCGCGAGATCTTCCTGCAGACCCCGGTCCTCCACGAAGAGGCGGCCCTCGCCCTCGGCGCGACGCGCTGGGAGATGGTGCGCATGGCCGTCTTCCCCTTCGGGCGCTCCGGCATCGTCTCGGCCTCGATGCTCGGCCTCGGCCGCGCCCTCGGTGAGACGATGGCCGTCGCCATGGTGCTCTCGGCCACGGGCGTCGTGACCTTCCGGCTGTTCACCTCCGAGAACCCCAGCACGATCCCCGCCAACATCGCCCTCACCTTCCCCGAGGCCTACGGCGTCAACGTCAACGTTCTGATCGCGACCGGCCTCATCCTCTTCATCGTCACTTTCGCCGTCAACGCGCTCGCCCGCTGGATCGTCAGCCGGCGCAAGGAATTCTCGGGAGCGAACTGACATGGCCCTCACCTCCGCTCCCCCGACCGAGACCCCCTCGGCGCCTCAGCTCACCGTCGACCAGCGGATCACCACAGGACGCCTCCCGACCTGGGCGCCCTGGGGCATCCTCGGTGCCAGCGTCCTGCTGAGCCTCATGTTCTTCGGCGTGCTCGCCCTCACCCCCGAGGGAAGCTTCAACATCGCCGGCTTCGCCGTCGTCGCGGCGCTTGCGTACCTCGTCCTGATCACCGTCGTGTCAAGCGTGGTCGAGGGACGCCGCAAGGCTGTGGACCGCCTCGTGACGGGGGTGGTGACGACGGCGTTCGCCATCGCCATGGTTCCGCTGGTCTCCCTCGCCTTCACCGCGATCACCAACGGCATCGCAGGCATCTCGGCGGAGTTCTTCACCAACTCGATGCGCAACGTCGTCGGCGAAGGCGGCGGTGCGCTCCACGCCATCGTGGGCACGCTCCTCATCACCGGCGCAGCCGCGATCATCTCCATCCCCATCGGTCTGTTCACGGCCATCTACCTCGTCGAGTACGGCGAGGGCAAGCGCCTCGCGCGGGGCATCACCTTCCTCGTCGACGTCATGACCGGCATCCCCTCGATCGTCGCGGGCCTGTTCGCCTACGCCCTCTTCGCCATCTTCTTCGGGCAGGGCATCCGGCTCGGCATCATGGGCGCAATCGCCCTCTCGGTGCTGATGATCCCCGTGGTCGTCCGCTCCTGTGAGGAGATGTTGCGGCTCGTGCCCAACGAGCTGCGCGAGGCATCGCTCGCCCTCGGCGTCCCGAAGTGGCTGACCATCGCGAAGGTGGTCCTCCCCACCGCAATCGGTGGGATCGTCACCGGCATCATGCTCTCCATCGCCCGCGTCATCGGCGAGACGGCTCCGCTGCTGATCACAGCGGGCTTCACCACGAGCATGAACTACAACCTGTTCGAGGGACGCATGATGACCCTCCCGGTGTTCACCTACACCCAGTTCATGAACCAGGGCATCCCGGCCGAGGCGTACATCAATCGCGCCTGGGCTGCGGCGCTCGTGCTCATCCTGATCGTCATGGCGCTGAACATCATCGCCCGCGTGATCGCCAGCTTCTACGCGCCCTCCAAGGGCCGCTGACCCCCTTCTCCACCCGAATCAGAGGAACCGTGTCCAAGAGCATCGAAGTCAACGACCTGAACGTCTACTACGGCGACTTCCTCGCCGTCGAAGGCGTCTCGCTCAACATCGAGCCGCGCAGCGTCACCGCGTTCATCGGACCGTCGGGCTGCGGCAAGTCGACGTTCCTGCGTACCCTCAACCGCATGCACGAGGTCATCCCCGGGGCTCGCGTGGAGGGCGATGTGCTGCTCGACGGAGACAATCTGTACGGCTCCAACGTCGACCCGGTGCTGGTGCGCCGTCAGATCGGCATGGTCTTCCAGCGCCCGAACCCCTTCCCCACGATGTCGATCCGCGACAACGTGCTGGCCGGCGTGAAGCTGAACAACAAGCGGATGTCGAAGTCCGACGCCGACGGCCTGGTCGAGAAGTCGCTGAAGGGCGCCAACCTCTGGAACGAGGTCAAGGACCGCCTCGACCGTCCCGGTTCGAGCCTGTCGGGTGGTCAGCAGCAGCGTCTGTGCATCGCGCGGGCCATCGCCGTCTCTCCCCAGGTTCTGCTGATGGACGAGCCCTGCTCCGCGCTCGACCCGATCTCGACCTACGCCATCGAGGAGCTCATCGCCGAGCTGAAGAACGAGTACACCGTCGTCATCGTCACCCACAACATGCAGCAGGCGTCGCGGGTGTCGGACAAGACGGCGTTCTTCAACATCGCCGGCACCGGCAAGCCCGGCAAGCTCATCGAGTACGACGACACCACCACGATCTTCACGACGCCCTCCGTGCAGGCCACCGAGGACTACGTCTCGGGCCGCTTCGGCTGAGCCCCCGACCTCCGCCGCGCGGCGCGCCCAGCTGGGGGGCTCGGCCCGTCGCGCGGCGAGAGTGCTGCGCGCGGCGAGAGTGCTGCGCGCGGCGAGAGTGCTGCGCGCGGCGAGGGCTCTGCAGGGCGTCAGTCGCGCGGCGACAGCAGGTACTCGTTCAGGGATGTCGTCAGGGCGGCGTCCAGGGGGATGTCTCGGTCGTCCACGGCGCTGATCGGTGCCGCGAGCCGCACGCTGGAGACCAGCCATCCGCCCTCGGCACGTCGGAGCCGCTCGACCGGGATGCGCTCGTAGCCCACCTCGAACCCCCGCGAGGCCAGGTGGGCGAAGAGGCTCAGCTGCGTCGTTCCGTGCAGGATCCCCGCCGCGGGCTCGGGCGTGACGACGCGGTCGCCGAATCGGAGGATGACCGATGCGGTCGGCGCCTCGAGGACGATGCCGTCGGACGACACGAAGACGGCGTCATCCGCTCCCCGGCGGTTCGCTTCGCGGATCGCCGCCATGTTCACCGCGTACGACAGGGTCTTCGCACCCAGGAGCAGCCAGGGCGCGCGGGCGGACGCGCCGCTGTCGACACCCCGATCGAGGGTCACCACGCGCACGCCCTCGCGGCGGACCCGGGAGAAGTCCGGTGCGGGCGACGCCGTGACCCAGGCCGTGGGAGCGGGGCCATGGTCTGCTCCGCGGCTCAGGATGAGCTTGATGACGTACTCACCGGTCGGGCACAGCGCCGCGATCTCGGCCACCGCTGCGCGCCACTGACCGAGGTGCGGGGCCGGGAGGTCGCACAGCCGCGCCGACTGCTCCAGGCGCTCCAGGTGCGCGGTGACCTCCTGCGGGTGGCCGTCGATGACGCCGATGGACTCGAAAACACCGTCGCCGCGCTGCGCGCTCAGCTCGCCGAGACTCAGGACCGGGCCGGACGGATCGACGGCCGAGAAGGTGTCGGCGACGTCGGTGCGGTCGTCATCGGATGCGACGGGGTCGATCAACAGGGCGTGGCGCCGGGTCATCACTCGAGCCTAGGTCAGGGACTGGAGGTGGCGGGAATAGCGCTCGCGTGAGGTCGGTTAGACTGTTCCAGCCGGGCCGCAGTAACCCCGGGCTCCATCTTCTGCCGCTGCGAGCGGCCATGCGCCGAGAGGCGTTCTGCGGCCCGGCACTGTTCATCTCCCGCTCAGGTGAGCGCGTCGCGGCGCCACAGGCCCGCGCAGGCTGACAGATCGGCCGCGTAGTCGGTGAGTCGGAGGGCCCGGGTCGTCAGCGCAGCGGCCCGATCGGGTTCGGTCTTGTCGTAGTCGTCCGCCAGGTGGCTGGCTCCTGACGCCTGCACCCGGCAGAAGGCCGCGGCCCGTTCGAGCGCGACGGCGAAATCACCTTGGAAGAGTCCGCGCAGCAGTGTGTCGACCAGCTGGACGAGCTCGTCCGGTCCGGCAGGTGCCGGCGCCCCCGCGATGACCTCGTCGGCGGAGGCGAGTTCGGCACGTCCCCGCTCGTAGAGAAGTGCAGCGGTGCGCGGATCGTCGTGGATCATCAGCTGCAGAAGATACAGACGCCAGAGTGCTCCCGGCAGACTCTTCGCGGGCGCGTGCGACCACAGCTCGGCGATGTCGTCGATCCCGTGATGATCGGTGAAGGCGACGAGGCGGTCCACGATCTCGGCCGTGGGTTCCGAGCGCACCCGGGTCAAAAGCGCCTGCGCGGTGGAGTGGGCCACGCGGGAGACCTCGGCGGGATCGCGCGAGGCGAACACCCGATCGAACAACTCCGCGGGGCGGCGCACCGGCTTGTGGAATTCCCTCGATCCGTCACTCACCCGAACCACGCTACCCCCGTCTCCGGTCGGGCGGCGGGTCTCAGGCGTCGGTGGCGATCGCGACCAGGGGGTCGGAGGTGGGAAGGCCCGTCGGCGAACCGCCCGCCGGCTCGACCGACATCGCGATGGTGTCGCCGTCCTCGAAGCTCGCCTCCAGCAGCGTCACGGCCTCCCCGCCCGGTGCCGGCAAGAAGGTTCCCGCAGAGGTCACCTCGTCGCCCCGGAGGACCCAGAGCTCGAAGACCTGGTCGTCGGTGAGTTGCTGCAGACCGTCGGTGACGACGACGGCCTGCTCGAGCGAGGCCGACCAGCGGGCCGTCACGACACCGCCGTCGGCGGCCTCAGCGGTCACCGATGCGGCGTCGGGGGCGGCCTCGATGGCGGCGAGCGCGACCTGCGCGGGCGTGCGGTTGAGGTACTCGTTCACCGACGCGGCGCCGAACCCGAGCGCGACCAGGAGGACGCAGCTCGCCGCCAGGGCGAGCAGGCCCCGCGTCCATCGGCGTCGGACGACCGCGATCGCTCCGGTCGTGGCGGGGTGGGCGTCGTCGTCGCCGGTGCGCGGCGCGGCGGACTCGACATCATCCGTGGTCGTGGGATCTGTGGTGTCCTGCACCGCAGCCAAGAGGCCGGTGGCCGAGGAGATCTCCGTCTCCCTCTCGGCCCCGCCGGTGATCCGCGCCATGAGCATGTCGCGCACGGCGGGCGGCGGGGCGGCGGCAGGTGCCATGTCGGCGAGGAGGGCGGCGGACTCCAGGGCGTCATCGACGTGGTGAGCCCACTCGGGATGAGCGTTCCGCGCCTGCTCGAACGCACGCGCATCGTCGACGGACAGCGCGTCGAGAGCGAAGCCGGCCGCAAGCTCGGCGAATTCCTCTTCGTTCACGTCGTCACCCCCATCTCCACGCGCAGTCGCGAGAGACCGTCCCGCATCCTGGTCTTGATCGTTCCGAGCGGCGCTCCCACGAGCGCCGCGATTTCGCTCTGACTGTAACCACCGAAGTACGCGAGGGTCAGTGCCTCCCGCTGCGCATCCGGCAGGGTCTCGAGCGCCCGATTGACTTTTTCTGCTTCCAGGCGGAGCTCCACGTGCTCGGAAACCGTGTCGTGGGCGACCCCGAGGTCGCGATAGCCCACGCGGATGTCGCGATCGGAACTCGACTGCGACGACCGGACCCGGTCGACCGCGCGGCGATGTGCGATCGTGAGCACCCACGTTCTGCCCTGACCCTTGTTCGGGGCGAAGCGGGAAGCGGATTGCCAGACTTCGAGGAAGACCTCTTGGAGCACCTCTTCGCTCTGGGACCGGTCGACGAGCACGCGCAGGATCAGGCCGAACACCCGCGGCGAGAGCATGTCGTAGAGCCGTGTGAACGCGTCGGCGTCGCCCTGAGCAACCTGCTGGAGAAGATCTCCGACGTGGTCCGCGTGCGGTTCGCCCTCGCGCACGTCCGCTCCGTCGATCACCACATCCAACAGCATGCCGTACTCCCTCCGGAATCCCGATTCCGCCGCTCGGTCGACACCTGTTCGTTGCGATCCCTCCACCGGTTCGTCAGAACACGACATCCGTCGCATCCCATCCGATCCGCGAGGGGTTCCGAACGACCCGTTGTACCCGCTGAACCCAGTGGGGTCCCTGCACCGGGGACGCGGCCCGTGCCGCTTCGACTATCAGGAGGAACGCAATGTCACGCAAGACTCGTCTCACCGCCGGTCTTTCCCTCGCCTTCGCTGCGACGCTCGCGCTGAGCGCCTGTTCGTCCGGCGCCGGCACCGCGGAAGACACCATGGAGCCCTCGATGGAGCCGTCGACGGAGGCCTCGTCGCCCGCCATGGAAGAGGACATGGCCATGGACCCGGCCGCCAACCTCGTCGGCCCCGGTTGCGAGGCCTACGCCGAGCAGGTGCCCGACGGCGCCGGTTCGATCGAGGGCATGTCGACCGAGCCCGTCGCGGTGGCCGCATCCAACAACCCGCTGCTGAGCACTCTCGTGCAGGCTGTCAGCGGCCAGCTCAACCCCGAGGTCGACCTCGTCGACACGCTGAACGGCGACGAGTTCACCGTCTTCGCTCCGGTCAACGACGCGTTCGCCGCGCTCGACCCGGCGACCCTCGAGTCCTTGAAGACCGACACCGCGGGCCTCACCTCGATCCTCACGTACCACGTGGTGCCCGGTCAGCTGTCGCCCGACGAGGTCGTCGGCACGCAGACCACGGTCCAGGGCGCTGACCTCGAGGTCACCGGCTCGGGTGACGAGCTCATGGTCAACGAGGCCAGCGTGATCTGCGGTGGCGTCGTCACCGCCAACGCCACGGTCTACCTGATCGACTCGGTCCTGACGCCGCCGGCTCAGTGACCTGATGCTCCCGGCCGTATCTGGGGTACGACCGGGTGAATGGGGCGGCGCGACCGCCGGTGCCTGGCGAGGTGGGCACCGGCGGTCGCGCTGTTTCCGCGTGAGCGGCCATCCCGCGCGACACCAGTAGGCTGGAACCGCGGGCCTCTAGCTCAGTCGGTAGAGCATCGGACTTTTAATCCGCGGGTCGTGGGTTCGAGCCCCACGGGGCCCACCGCTTCCCCTGCACGGTCGGCGCAATTCGTCAAGGACCCCGGTTCGGGTCCTCTCCCCCCGTACCGTTTCAGGTATGTCGCCGGCCGATCCTCCCTTGCTGTCCGGGCGCTATCGCGTCGGGGAGTGCATCGGCGAAGGCGGGATGGCACGGGTCTACCGTGCGGAGGACGTCGCCCTCGGGCGCACCGTCGCCATCAAACGGATGCGGGAATCCATCGACGACGATCAGCCGCGCGTGCGGTCGGAGATGCGGCTTCTCGCCGGGCTCAGCCATCCCTCGCTCGTGACGCTCCTGGACGCGCATCTCGGCGACGAGACCCCCGGCGGCGAGGGGGATTTCCTGGTGATGGAGTACGTCGAGGGCCCCACCCTGGCCGAGTGTCTGAGCAACGGGCCGCTGCCCCCCGCCACGGCTGCAGCACTCGCGATGGATCTCGCGGATGCGCTACACACGGTGCATGAGGCGGGAATCGTGCACCGCGACATCAAGCCGTCCAACATCCTGCTTTCGCCGTCGCCGCTGCCCATGCGGCAGTTCCGGGCCAAGCTCGCCGACTTCGGCATCGCCTACCTCCACGACAGCGCGCGGATCACCTCTCCCGGCCTCGTCCTGGGCACCGCCGCCTACCTCGCTCCCGAGCAGGTCAGGGGCGACACGCCCACCCCGGCAGTGGATGTGTTCTCGCTGGGCCTTGTCATCATCGAGGCGCTCACCGGCCTTCGCGCCTATCGAAGCGGCACGGGAGCCGAAGCTCTTGTGGCGCGGCTCGCTTCCGCACCGGCGATCCCCGCCGACCTCGACGATGGATGGCGCGAGCTCCTCGTCGCCATGACCTCGCTCGACCCGCGGGACCGCCCGACCGCGCTCGATGTCGCCGTCGCCGCATCCGCACTCACCACCACCGGTGTGATGATCGCCATGCCGCCGGCCGCGCCGGCGCCGGCGCCCGCGCCGTCAGCGGACCTCGTCCTGGAGCCGGCGATGTCGGGGCGGGACCTGGACATCTTCGATCTTCCCGCCACGATGCCGACCGCGCTGCCCATGGCTGCGACGACGGACGAGGCGCCCATCCCGATGGAGGACGCCCCGAGTCGTCGCGCGACGCGCACCGAGCGCACCCGACGCTCCCGCCGCGTGACTGCCCTGTGGAGCGCCGCCGCCGTGGCCGCGGTCCTGATCGTCGGGGTCGTCGGCGCCTTCTCGGGCGCGTTCGGCACCGCCGGATCGTTGACCCCTGTGGTGTCGGAGCCCACGCCCGCACGGATCCTGCCGGCGCCCGACCCCACGGAGGAGTCCGCGGAGGATGCGGGCACGGCTCCAGCGCCGGTTCTGGACTCGGTGCCGGCATCGGACACCGAGCTCCGCACGGATGACGCACCGGTCACGGATCCGCAGACGCCGCCCCCTCCCGCGGTGAGTCCGCGTCCGACGGAGTCGCCCGCGACGGCGCGTCCGAGCCCTACCCCCACGGGTGGCGATGTCGACGAGGAGGGCGAGACGGAACCGTCTCCCACGCCCTCGGCACCCAGCCCCGAGCCGACGCAGACGGTACCGGAGGAGAACGAGTCACCGGGCACCGGCGCCGGCGACGGTCCCGGCACCGGGATCCCCGATCCGCTCGCCCCTCCCCCCATCGAGGGCGAGTCGGGTTCGCCCAGCTGACTCAGCGCTGCGAAAGAACGAGCTCGGCGCCGGCGCGCTGGATCTCGTCGAGCGCTCGGGCGCTCGAATCCGGGTGCACGCCCGCGATGAGGTCGGTCAGCACCCGGACCCGTCGCCCAGCGGCGAGTGCGTCCAGGGCGGAAGCCCGCACGCAGTAGTCCGTCGCGATCCCCGCGACGTCGATGTCGATGATGCCGTGGGCGTCGAGCAGCTGGGCAGCGGTGGCGCCGTCATCCGCGTGCCCTTCGAACAGTGAATAGGCGGGCAGGCCCTGCCCCTTCTTCAGGTGGTGGGTCACCGCCGACGTGTCGAACAGCTCGTCGTACTCCGCGCCGTACGTGCCGGCGACGCAGTGCGGCGGCCAGGTGTCGACGAAATCCGGGGTGGCGGAGAAGTGCCCGCCGTTGTCGTTGTCGGGGTCGTGCCAGTCGCGCGACGCCACGATCATCGCGTAGTCCTCGGCGTGCTGGGAGAGGAACTGCGATACCCGCAATGCGACCTCATCTCCCCCGGCCACACCGAGCGCACCGCGCTCCGTGAAGTCGTTCTGCAGATCGACGATGAACAGCGCACGGGTCATGCGTCGAGCCTACGACCGCGCGTGATGACCCGGGCACGGTGACACCTGCATCATCCGGCCGTGAACAGCAGGATCCAGGAGACCACGAGGGAGAGGAAACCCAGCCCGGTCAGGCCCACCCCGAACCAGGCGACGAAGCGCACCACCGGCCACCCCCGAGTCAGCCGCATCCGTCCGGAATAGCCACGCCGGGCGAACGCCGAGGCGGAGTCCTGCCCCTCGAGCGCCGTGAGCTGCTCGGGGGTGAGATGCGCCTGGCCGATCTCTCCGTCCGATCCGAACCACCGGGCGATCCGGCCGCCCTCCTCGTCGTCGTCGATCATGACGGTGACCGGCTCCCACGTGCCGTCGGCGAGGGCGAGGATCACCCCGACCAGCAGCACGACGCCGCCGAGACCGAGTCCCACCCAGCTGAAGATCTCCAGCACCGCGTTCACCGCGGTGTCGGCAGAGGTGGTCACACCGTGAGTTTATTCGGCGCGCCGGGCCTGACGAACCGGAGCGGACCCGATGGGGATCGTGGAGCCACCTAAGGGAATCGAACCCTTGACCTATTCATTACGAGTGAATCGCTCTGCCGACTGAGCTAAGGTGGCGCGCGTCGCTCGCGCGATGCACGATCACCGATCTTACAGCCTCGCCGGTCACGGAGCGAACCGTGCCGCGGCTACTCGCAGCGCAGCCCGTCCTCGGGAATCACACCGTCGACGAGGTACGACTCCACGGCGGAGTCGACGCACGCGTTGCCCTTGTTGTACCCGGTGTGTCCCTCCCCGACGCGCGTCACGAGAACCCCGGACGCCAGCTGATCGGCCAGTGCCACAGACCACTCGTACGGGGTTGCCGGATCATTGGTCGTGCCGACCACGACGATGGGGGCAGCGCCCTCGGCAGTGATCGCCTCACGCACACCCGTCGGCGGGTAGGGCCACACCTCGCACGGGTCGGGCCCCGCCCAGTAGGGCGCGATCGTCGGGGCCTCGGCCTCGAGTTGGGCCTGAGCCGCCTCCTCGTCCGCTTCGAAGGTCTCGTCGGCGGGGTAGTCCATGCAGTTGTACGCCCGGAACGCCTCGGTGGAGTTGTCGAGGTACTGGCCCTCCTGGCGGTTGTAGTAGAAGTCGGCGAGCACGAACGCGAATTCCGGGTCGCCCTGCAGCACGTCGCTGAGGGCATTGGTGAGGAACGTCCAGTTGTCGCGGGAGTACAGCGCCGCCACGATGGTCGTGGTGAGCGCATCGGCGTTGAGCTCACGCCCGTCGGCGGCGATGAGAGGGGACGCGTCAGCGCTGGCCAGGAGTGCGCCGAGGTCGGCCATCGCCTCGTCCACCGACCCCCGGAACGGACAGTCGTCACTGGTCAGACAGTCGGTCATGTAGGCGCGCAGCGCCGATTCGAAGCCGATCGCCTGCGTGGTGCTGACATCGAAGCCCGATGCCGCGGGGTCGATCGCCCCGTCGAGCACCAAGCGGCCCACCCGCTCGGGGTAGAGCTTGGCATAGGTGGCGCCCAGGAAGGTGCCGTAGGAGTACCCGAGGTAGTTCAGCTGCTCATCGCCGAGCACGGCACGCAGAAGGTCCATATCGCGGGCCGCGTTCTCGGTGGTGATGTGCGGAAGGATGCCGCCGCTGTTCGCCTCGCAGGCCTGCGCGAACCCCTCGTGACGGTCGAGCGCCTCCTGGGTCCATGCGTCGCTGCCGCGCGGCGCGGAGACGTCGGGGAAGAGGTAGGCATCCATCTGCGCGGCGTCGTAGCACCGCACGGCGGTGGACTCCCCCACCCCGCGCGGGTCGAATCCGATGACATCGAAGCGCTGCTGGAGCGGCTGCCCGACCGCGAAAGCCAGGGAGTCGCGGATGAGCGAGACGCCGCTCGCACCCGGCCCGCCGGGGTTGGTCAGCAGCGAGCCGATCGCCTCGCCGCCGGTCGCCCGGTGGCGGACGACGGAGAGCTGGATGTCGCCGACCGACGGGTCGCTCCAGTCCAGGGGCGCCCGCACCGTGGTGCATTCGAAGCCGTCGCCGCAGTCACCCCACAGCAGCGTCTGCTCGTAGAACGGCAGGAGCTCCTCATCGACCCCGTCCGTATCGGGTGTGGGGCTCGCCGTGGAGGCGGGCCGGGTCTCGGGGATCAGAGAGTACACGCACCCTGACAGCACCAGCGTCACGGCGACGACGGTGGCGAGCGCTGCGGCGACGCGGCCGCGGAGGCGAGGGGCTGGGCGGGTCACGGGGTCCTTCCGGTGGCGACGGTGATCAACATGCTCTCGATGGCCAGGGTCGGGGCGACGTTCTGCTCGAGATTGCGCCGGGTCTCGGAAATCTGATCGAGCACGACGAGGGTACGCGACGGCTGCCACTGGTCGGCCAGAGCGCGGATGTCGTCAGAGAATTCGCGATTGATCATGTCGTCCTCCCGGCCGAACTGCCGCATGAGGACGTCGCGGAACAGCGACTGGAGATCGGTGAGGACACGATCGATCCCGTCTCGCAGGCTCCTGGTCGCCCGACGCTTCTGGTCGTCCTCCAGCGCGGACAGCTGGCTGCGGACGGCGGGTGGCACGGGCGCACCCTCGGCGATGCCGAGGGTGCGCCGCAGCTGCAGTCGCTCGGCCTCGTCGCGCTCGGCGCTGAGCGCCTTGGCATCGTCGGTCGCCGCCGCGACGATACGCGCGGCCACCTCGACGGCTCCCCCGACGCCGCGGACGGAGAGGACGCCGGCGAGGGTCTCGGCGCGCCGCCGGCGCGCGGCGTCGTCGCTTGCCAGACGCTGGGCCATGCCGATGTGCCGCTGAGCGTGCCGGGCCGACTGTTCGGCGATCTCCGGCGTCGCCCCGGTGCGGGCCGCGATGAGAGCGGCGACATCGGCGACGTCGGGCTCGCGGAGTCGCACGGTGCGCACCCGCGACCGGATGGTGGGCAGCAGGTCGGCGTCGCTCGGGGCGCACAGCACCCACACCGTACGCTCGGGCGGCTCCTCCAGTGCCTTCAGCAGGACGTTGGAGGTGCGCTCCGCCATCCGGTCGGCGTCTTCTACGACGATGACCCGGTACCGCCCGATCGAGGGCGCGAAGTAGGCTCGCTCGACCAGCCGCCGGGCCTCGTCGATGCGGATGATGACCTGCTCGGTGCGCAGCGCCGTCAGGTCGGGATGGGTGCCGGCGAGCACTTGGGAGACGGCGGCGTCATCGCCGGGCTCGGCGATCAGCGCGGCGGCGAACGCGTACGCCAGGGTCGACCGCCCCGATCCGGGCGGCCCGATGAGCAGCCATGCGTGGGTCATCGAAGCGGGGTCCGACGCGGCGGCCTGGAGCGCCGCCACGGCGTCCGGCTGCCCCCACACGCCGCGCCACGGATCGGTCGCGGTGCCGATCGCGGTCGCGCTGGCCTCCATGGGGTTCAGCCTAATCTTCGCGCCCGACACCCCGGCTGGGGGGTTGCTCACGATGTGCGGGCATCCAGCAGCGCGGCGACGCGCGTGCGCACCGCGGCCGCGATCTCCTCCGCCGGCGCGGTGGCGTCGAGCACGAGGAAGCGTTCGGGCTCGGCGGCGGCGAGCGAGAGGAACTCGCCCCGCACCCGCGCGTGGAAGTCGTCCTGCTCGGCTTCGAGCCGGTCGAACGGCTTGTCGTCGGCATCGCGTCGCGCGCGCGCCGCCGCGGGGTCGAGGTCGAGCAGCACCGTGAGATCGGGCAGCAGGCCTTCGGTGGCCCAGAGCGACAGATCGCGCACTTCGCCGGGACCGAGGACCCGGCCCGCGCCCTGATACGCGACGGACGAGTCGAGGTAGCGGTCCTGGATCACGACGTCGCCGCGGTGAAGCGCCGGACGCACCACCGTCGCGACGTGATGGGCGCGGTCGGCGGCGTACAGCAGAGCCTCGGCCCGCGCGGAGACGTCACCGCGGTGGTGGAGCACGATGTCGCGGATGAGCACCCCGACGTCCGTACCGCCCGGTTCCCGGGTGCGGACCACCCGCCGACCCTGCCCCGTCGCCCACTCCTCGAGCAGCGCGGCCTGCGTGGTCTTCCCCGCACCATCGCCACCCTCGAGAGTGACGAACAGTCCGGGCGCCACGGCGAGTCCCGACACCACGGGCAGTTCGGGAACCACGGGCAGTTCGGGAACCACGGGCAGTTCGGGAACCACGGGCAGTTCGGGAACCACCGGGCGTCCGGATGCCGCGGGCTCGCCCTCCGACGCCGCGGCGGCGCCGGAACTCACTTCTTCTTCGCCGCGGGCTTGCGGGTGGTGGTGGTCCGACGCGTCGTGCGCTTGGGAGCCGGACCCTTGGCCCGCTTGTCGGCGATCAGCTGCACGGCGCGCTCGTAGGTGACATCCATCGCGTTCTCGCCCCGCGGGATGGTCGCGTTCGTCTCGCCGTCGGTGACGTACGGGCCGAAGCGGCCGTCGCGCAGCTTGATGGGCTTGCCGCTCACGGGGTCGTTGTCGAACTCCTTCAGGGCACTCGACGCCTTCCGGGCGCCGTACTTCGGCTGCGCGTACAGCGCCAGTGCCTGTTCGAGCGTCACGTCGAAGATCTGCTGCTCCGACTCCAGCGAACGCGAGTCGGTGCCCTTCTTCAGGTAGGGACCGAACCGGCCGTTCTGTGCGGTGATCGGCTCGCCCGACTCGGGATCCTCCCCGACCACGCGCGGCAGGTCGAGAAGGCGCAGCGCGGTCTCGAGGTCGATCGTGTCGGGGGTCATCGACGCGAAGAGCGACGCGGTGCGGGGCTTGGGCGCCGCCTTCGCGGCATCCTTCTTCCCCTTCTTCGGAGCCTCCTCGATCACCTCGCCCGTGGCCTCGTCGACCTCGGCAGGCTCTTCGGGGTCGGCCTCCTCGATGTAGGGGCCGAAGCGGCCGTCCTTGACGACGACCAGCTTCCCGTTCGCCGGGTTGGTGCCGAGCACCCGGTTGCCCGCGACCGGCGCGTCGCGCAGCTCCTGCACCTTCTCGGGCGTGAGCTCGTCGGGCGCGAGGTCATCGGGGATGTTCACCCGGCGGGGCTCTGCCTCGGGCTGCTCGGGATCGGTGATCTCGAGGTAGGGCCCGAACTTGCCGAATCGGAGGGTGGCGGTGTCGGTGATGCGGGTGGAGTTCAGCTCGCGGGCGTCGATCTCGCCGAGGTTCTCGACGATGTTGCGCAGACCCGGGTGCTCCTCGTTGCCGAAGTAGAAGGCCCGGAGCCAATCGGTGCGGCGCTGCTCGCCCCGTGCGATGCGGTCGAGGTCGTCCTCGAGCGCGGCGGTGAAGTCGTAGTCGACCAGGTCCGCGAAGTGCTGTTCGAGCAGTCGGACCACGCTGAAGGCGAGCCAGCTGGGAACAAGGGCCTGCCCGCGCTTGCGCACGTAGCCGCGGTCGAGGATGACGTCGATGATGCTCGCGAACGTGGAGGGGCGTCCGATCCCCTTCTCCTCCAGCGCCTTGACGAGGCTCGCCTCGGTGTAGCGGGGCTTGGGCGAGGTCGCGTGGCCCTTGGCTTCGATGTCGCGCAGGCGCACCAGGTCGCCGACGCTCAGGACGGGGAGGGACTGGTCGTCGCTGCGGTGGGCGTCGCCCCGCTTCTCGTCGGTCCCCTCCTCGTATGCCTCGAGGAACCCCTTGAACGTGTACACGGTGCCCGATGCGGTGAACTCGGCGCGCTGGGCGGTGCCGTCGACGGAGACGTCGGCGGTGATGGTGACCGTGGTGGTCTCGTACTTGGCGTCGGACATCTGGCTGGCGATCGTGCGCTTCCAGATGAGGTCGTACATCCGCAGCTCATCGCGGTCGAGCTGATCCTTCACCGAGGACGGGGTGCGGAAGTCCTCTCCCGACGGGCGGATCGCCTCGTGCGCCTCCTGCGCGTTCTTGCTGTTGTTGCGGTACGCCCGGGGATTGGCGGGAACGGCCTTGTCGCCGTAGAGATTCACCGCCTGCGCACGCGCCGCCGTGACCGCCTGGGTCGACAGCGCGGTGGAGTCGGTGCGCATATAGGTGATGTAGCCCTTCTCGTACAGACGCTGCGCCACGCCCATGGCGTGCTTGGCGCTCATCGAGAGCTTGCGGCCCGCCTCCTGCTGGAGGGTCGAGGTGGTGAAGGGGGGCTTGGGGCTGCGGGTTCCAGGCTTCGATTCCAGACCCGTGACGGATGCTTCGCCGGCGGCCTCCAGCGCGGCGGCCAGCGCCCGCGCCCGGACCTCGTCGAGGACGACGACCGCCTTCTTCAGAGTCCCGGTGTCGTCGAAGTCGGTGCCGCGGGCGAGGGATGCGCCGTCGAGGCGGGCGAGTCGCGCCGTGAACGGCTGCGCGCCGTCGGCGAGGGAACCCTTGACCACGCCGGTCTCGACGTCCCAGTAGCTGGCCGTGACGAACGCCATCCGCTCGCGTTCGCGGTCGACGACCATGCGGGTCGCCGCCGACTGCACCCGGCCGGCGCTCAGCGCCGCGCCCTCGCGACCGCTGCCGACCTTGCGCCAGAGCACCGGCGACACGTCCCAGCCGTAGAGCCGGTCGAGGACCCGCCGGGTCTCCTGCGCGTCGACAAGAGCATGGTCGAGCTCGCGGGTGTTGTCGACGGCGGCGCGGATGGCGTCTTTGGTAATCTCGTGGAAGACCATGCGCTTGACGGGCACCTTGGGCTTGAGGACCTCGAGCAGGTGCCACGCGATCGCCTCGCCCTCGCGGTCTTCATCGGTGGCGAGGAGGACTTCGTCGGCCCCCTTCAACGCGCGTTTCAGTTCGGCGACGGTCTTGGTCTTGCGGTCGTTGACGACGTAGAGCGGATCGAAGTCGTTGTCGATGTCGATCGAGTACTTGCCGTACGCGGCCTTCTTGTCGGCCGGAATGTCCTTCTTGCTCGCCAGGTCGCGGATGTGCCCGACGGAGCTGAGCACCTCGTACCCGTCGCCGAGGTACCCCTGAATGGAGCGCATCTTCGTCGGGGACTCGACGATGACGAGCTTCTTGCCTGTGGATGCCACGGGGGTCCTTTCTTCGTTGCACACCATACACACCGCCACGGGGGGTGATCGCTGGGAGCGGGCACGGCATTCCCGGGAGCGTCACGGGAAAGCGGGCGGCCGGACGGCGCGCACGGGCGGGCCCGCCGCTCAGGGCGGCGGTCCCGCGCGCGCCGACGCCGACACTCCGAGCCCGGCGAAGCGACCCTCCACCGTGACGGTCGCGATGAGGCCGTCGAGCTCGCAGCGGCTCAGCTCGGCGCCGATCGTGGCCGCGAGCTGCCCAGCGCGGTCGCAGGGCGCCCCGGTGAGGGCGCCCGAGGCGGCATCGGCGGCGGCGAGCGCGGCCGCGTCGGCGACTCCCGCCACCCGCTGCGCCTGGACGGCTGCGCCTCCGACGGCGAGGAGGCCCACCGCGAGAACGGCCGTCACACCGACGACGCCGACGGTGAGCGACGTGCCCGCCACCGGCTCACCAGCCTCCGGCGAGGCCGCAGCTGCGGGCCGACAGGGTGAGGGGTACCGCGGGATGCGCGGCCGCGGTAGCCGACACGCAGACGAGGTCTCCCTCGCGCGACACGGTGCTCCGGGCCCCGTCGACCGCCGCGGTGACGGCGCCTTCGACACGGCCGGTGGGCTCACCGCGCGCCGCCAGTCGCGCGGCATCAGCGGCGGCGTCCTGCAGCCGCACCTGCTGCGCCGAGGCGGTCAGCGCGGCGACCGAGAAGAGGACCACGACGATGACGGCGGGGAGGGCCACCGCGAACTCGGCGGCCACCGACCCACGGTCACCGCCGAGTCCACGGATGCTCATGCGACCGTCAGGGCGCGGCGGACGAGCTCGGTGAGGATGCCCCGCACCTCGTCGCTGCGCATGATGAGGACGAGAAGTCCGGCGAAGGCCACCGCGGCCATGGTCGCGATGGCGTACTCGGCAGTGGCCGCGCCGGAGTCGTCGATGAAGAGCGTCGCCGCGCGACGACGGGTGAGGCGGAGTGAGCGCGCGGTGACAGGACGGTGGAGGGTCATGGTGGGTTCCTTCTTTCTGGGAGGGGGTGAACGGCGGGCACGATCGGATGCGGTCCGCGTCAGAGACGAAGGGCCGATGAGGACAGCACGCTGAGGAACATCGGTCCGACCCCGAGCAGCAGGAAGGCGGGGAGGGTGCAGACCCCGAGCGGAACGAGGAGCCGCGTGGCGAGCTTCGCCGCCCTCAGTCGCGCGTCGACGCGGGCCTGGTGGCGCGCGAGCGCGGCGGCAGCGCGCAGCAACTCGACAGCTGGAACCCCCGCTCGCCCGGAGAGCTCCAAAAGGGCGACGGTGGCAGGCGCCGGCGTCTCCCCGCACGCGGCGCCGACGAGGGTCGCCGCCCGTTCGATCGACACGCCTCCGCTGAGGGCGATGGCCAGCAGTTCGCCGTCGAGACCGGGAATCCCGCCCGGCGGCCTGGCCCGGCGGGCGAGAGAGGCGGTCCACCGACGAGCGATCAGCACCAGCACCCCACCGCCGATGAGGCACGCGATGCCCAGGGGGTGCGTCGTGAGGATGCCGATGGTGTCGAAGCCCAGGAGAAGACCGAGCACGACGCCGAGGAGAGGCAGCCAGCCGATGAGACGGGCGGTTCCCGTCGGTTCCGCCAGGGCCACCCTCACTTCGTCCGCCGCTTCCTGGGCGTCGCGGAGGGCTACGGCGAGGCCCCGCAGACTCGGCGCGAGCGGTGCGCCGACGACCGTGGCCACTTCCCACGCCGCCGCGACATCACGCCACGCGCCCGCCTCGGTCTGGGTCTGGCTGATCGCCGCCGCGAGGGCGGTCCCGTCACGCCGCCGGTCGCGGATACTCCGGGCAGCGGCGTCACCGGTCTCTGCGAGGTGCTCCCAGGCGCGATCAGGGGTCACGCCGGCCTGGAGGAGCACCGCGAGTTTGAGGACCGTGTCAGCGACCGGCGGTGCGGGCGGTGCCGCAGGTTTCCTGCCCGGACGCAGCGAGAGGATCGCGCTCATCCGCCGGCCACCTCGTCCAGACCGACCGGGGCGATCTCGAGGCGACCGGCCGGGGTGAGCCGCGGGCGGCCCGCGCCGGCGAGTCGCCGCGCGCCGCCTCGGCGCTCGACGTGCAGCACGACGTCGATGGCGCTCGTCACCTGGCGTGCGAGCGCGTGGTCGCCGAGCCCGGCGAGCGCGCCGAGCGCCTCGAGCCGTGTCGCGACGTCGTCGAGCCCGTTGGCGTGTACGGTTCCGGCGCCGCCGTCGTGACCGGTGTTGAGCGCAGAGAGGAGCTCACGCACCTCCGCCCCGCGGCACTCCCCCACCACGAGCCGGTCCGGACGCATCCGCAGCGCCTCTCGGACCAGTCGCGCCAGGGCGATCTCGCCGGCGCCCTCGAGATTGGCCTGGCGCGCCTCGAGACGAGCATGGTGCGGATGCGAGAGGCGCAGCTCCGCGACATCCTCGATCGTGACGATCCTCTCCGCGGCGGGAGCCGCCGACAGCAGCGCCGCCAGCAGCGTGGTCTTCCCGGCCCCGGCCGCGCCGCTGACGAGCAGGTTCGCCCGTCGGGCGACCAGCCACTCGAGCCCCTGCTGCGCCGATCGGTCGAACATCCCGGTGGCGGCGAGGTCGTCGAGCGTCGGGGTGCCGAGGCGCGGAATGCGCAGCGAGATGAGTGTCCCCTCGGGCGAGATGGGCGGAAGGACGGCATGGACGCGGATCCCCCCGTCCAGTCGCACGTCGACGCACGGCGTCGCGTCGTCGATGTGCCGACCCCCCGCGCCGATGAGGTGCACGGCCAGCTCACGGACCTCCTCTTCACCGGCACGCCAACCGCCCGCCTGCACCGGCCCCTCGCCCCGATCGACGAACAGGCCGTGGGCGCCGTTGACGAAGACATCCGAGACATCGGGGTCGTCGATGAACGGCGAGAAGGCGTCGAGCACCGCCGGCCGCCGAACGCCGACCGGTGCGGGCCGGCCCTCAGCGTCGACCCCTCCCGCGGTGCGGGGCCGGACGACGAACGGGATGGACATGCCCTCGACCGTAGGGACGGCACACCACCGGAACAGGGCGTCCGACCGCATCGGTGGACAGGACCGGCAACGACCACGCTGTGCAGGAGACATCGACCCCCGACTGCGGCGCAGCTCCCTGGCTGAGCCGTCCCGACACGCGCACAGACAAGAGGAGGCGGTATCCCATGGGGGGAATGGGATACCGCCTCCTGCGACGCCCAGACTCGGGGGGATGGGCGGGCGTCGCGAATGCCAGAATCGAAGTTCGGCCGGGGTAGATCATACGCAGTCCTCACAGGCGGGCAAAACGACGACGGTGATCTCTCATCGGAACCTCACGTTCCTCTCATCCACCCACTAACGGAGGTAGTGAGGCGACGCGGGCCGTCGGTACCCTCACGAGTGTCGTGGCCGGAAACGGCACCCGTTCGCCCGCGAAGGAGCGCGCACCGATGAGTATGACCAGCAGTCAGATCGACCACCTGTTGAACGAGAATCGACGGTTCGCGCCGTCTGCGGAGTTCGCCGCCGACGCCGTCGCGAACGCCGAGCTCTATGCCCGCGCGGCAGAGGATCGCGAGGGGTTCTGGGCCGACCAGGCCCGGGAGCTGCTGCACTGGCACACCCCTTTCACGCAGGTGCTGAACTGGTCGAACCCCCCGTTCGCCGAGTGGTTCGCCGACGGCGAGCTCAACGTCGCCTACAACTGCCTCGACCGGCACGTCGAAGCCGGGAACGGCGACCGGGTCGCCCTGCTGTGGGAGGGCGAGCCGGGCGACGAGCGGCGGGTGACCTACGCCGAGCTGACCGACGAGGTCAAGCGCCTGGCCAATGTGCTCGAAGGCCTCGGCGTGGGCCTGAACGACCGCGTCGCGATCTACATGCCGATGATCCCCGAGGCGATCGCCGCGATGCTCGCCGTCGCCCGCATCGGTGCCGCGCACTCGGTGGTCTTCGGCGGATTCTCCGCCGACAGCCTGCGCTCGCGGCTAGACGACGCCGGCGCGAAGCTCGTCATCACCGCCGACGGCGGCTACCGCAAGGGCAAAGTGTCACCGCTCAAGCCCGCGGTCGACATGGCGCTGGCCGACCGCAACGGCTCGGGTCCGCAGGAGACCGTCGAGCACGTGCTGGTCGTCCGCCGCGGCGGCAACGACGTCGACTGGGTCGACGGACGCGACCTGTGGTGGCACGACGTCGTCCCCGCGGCGTCCGCCGAGCACGAGGCATCCGCATTCCCCGCCGAGAATCCGCTGTTCATCCTCTACACCTCCGGCACCACCGGGAAGCCCAAGGGCATCCTGCACACCTCGGGCGGCTACCTCGCCCAGGCCGCGTTCACCAACCGGGTCGTGCACGACATCCATCCCGAGACCGACGTGTACTGGTGCACCGCCGACATCGGCTGGATCACCGGTCATTCCTACGTCACCTACGGCCCCCTCGCCAACGGCGCCACCCAGGTGCTGTACGAGGGCACCCCCGACACCCCCCACCCCGGACGCTGGTGGGAGCTCGTGGAGAAGTACGGCGTCACGATCCTGTACACCGCACCGACCGCCATCCGCTCGTTCATGAAGATCGGCCGCGCGGTGCCGCAGAAGTTCGACCTGTCGTCGCTGCGCCTCCTCGGTTCGGTCGGCGAGCCCATCAACCCCGAGGCGTGGGTCTGGTACCGCGAGATCATCGGCCACGGCGAGACGCCGATCGTCGACACGTGGTGGCAGACCGAGACGGGCGCGATGATGATCTCCGCCCTCCCCGGGGTGACCGAGACCAAGCCCGGTTCGGCGCAGGTGCCGCTCCCCGGCATCTCGGTCGACGTCGTCGACGACGACGGCACCCACGTCGGCAACGGCAACGGCGGGCTGCTGGTCATCACCGAACCCTGGCCGTCGATGCTCCGCGGCATCTGGGGCGACCCCGAGCGGTTCAAGGAGACCTACTGGGACAAGTTCGCCGACAAGGGCTTCTACTTCGCCGGCGACGGCGCGCGCCTGGACGACGACGGCGACGTGTGGCTCCTCGGGCGCGTCGACGACGTGATGAACGTTTCGGGGCACCGCCTGTCGACCACCGAGATCGAGTCGGCGCTCGTCGCGCACGAGGCCACCGCCGAGGCGGCGGTCGTCGGCGCCTCGGATGAGACGACGGGCCAGGCCGTGGTCGCGTTCGTGATCATCAAGCAGAGCTACCTCGACAAGCACTCCCCCGAGGGGCTCGCGCAAGCGCTGCGCGCGTGGGTGAGCGAGCAGATCGGCCCGATCGCGCGCCCGCGCGACGTGTACATCGTCGGCGAGCTGCCGAAGACCCGCTCCGGGAAGATCATGCGTCGCCTGCTGCGCGATGTCGCGGAGGGGCGCGAGGTCGGCGACACGACGACCCTCGCGGACACCGCCGTGATGAGCGTGATCTCGGCGCAGGTGCGGTAGCCCGCGCCCGGCCGCTCGCTCCGCGCCGCGACGCGTCGCGCCGCGTTTGTGCGCCGAGAGTGCGACGGGGCGCCGAGGGTGTGGGGTTCACCCGCATTCTCGGCGCGCAGATGCACTCTCGCGGAGGCGCGGAGGAGGGCGGGCGGAGCTGCGCGCGGGGGAGGGATGCCGCGGAGCGGCGTCAGACGAGGGTGAAGACGACCTCGATCTCGACCGGGGCGTCCAGCGGCAGAAC
Organism: Microbacterium sp. AK009; assembly: GCF_013410955.1. GTDB lineage: Bacteria > Actinomycetota > Actinomycetes > Actinomycetales > Microbacteriaceae > Microbacterium. The sequence goes on from NZ_JACCCG010000005.1 coordinate 117,509, forward strand.
CGGTACGCCGACCGCGGAGCGGGCGTGGCGACCGGCGTCGCCGAAGATCTCACCGAGAACGGTGCTCGCGCCGTTGATCACGCCCGGCTGGCCGGTGAACTCGGGCACGGAGGCGACGAAACCGGTGACCTTCAGCACGCCGGCCAGGCGGTCCACCCCGCCGGCGGCGGCAGCCGCCGCGGCGATCGCGTTCAAGGCGCTCTGGCGGGCGTAGCCCGCCGCGGCATCCGGGGTCACCAGACCCTCGCCCTCGCCGACCTTGCCGGTCTGAGGGAGCGCACCCGAGACCATCGGGAGCTGACCGGCGGTGTACACGAGGTCGCCGTGCACCTTGGCGGGGATGTAGGCCGCCACCGGCGGGACGACCGAGGGGAGCTCGATCCCGAGCTCGGCGAGGCGCTCGGAAACGCTCACTGCTCGTCTCCGAACTGGCGCGCCGCCTGCTCGGCGGCGCCGAGCGCCGCGTTGGGGGCACCGCCGCCGGTGGGGCGCTTGAAGTAGGCCACGAGGCCCCCCTCCGGGCCCTGGACGACCTGCACGAGCTCCCACCCCTGCTTCCCCCAGTTGTTGAGGATGGCGGCGGTGTTGTGGATCAGCAGCGGAGTGGTGAGGTACTCCCACGTCGTCATCGAGGCTCCTGGGGTCGGGGCGGAATCGCAGGCGGATGCTGGGAAACATCTCCGTGGGCGCACGCCGGTCGAGGGATCGCCCAGGAAGCTCCCTTACGATCAACCCTATGCCTGAGACGAAACGGACGGGTAGCGGTGTGCTCGGCGGCCTCCTCGGGGTCGTCGGGCTGAGCGCCGTCGCTGGTGTTCTCGTGACCGCCGCCGTCACCCCCGCGATCGCTGTGTCAGGGGCCGCGGCCTCCAGCGCCATCTCGATGTTCGACAACATGCCGAGCTACCTCGAGATCGACGAGCTGATGCTGCCGACGACGCTCGTCTACACGAACCCCGACACCGGGGAAGAGATCGAGTGGACGAAGTTCTACGACCAGAACCGGTCGCCGGTGACCTTCGACCAGGTCGCACCGGTCGTCTACGACGCCGTGCTGTCGTCCGAGGACCCGCGCTACTACCAGCACGGCGGCGTCGACCTCATCGGCACGACCCGCGCGCTTCTCAGCAACGCGTCGGGCGGTCAGACCCAGGGTGGCTCGTCGATCAGCCAGCAGTACGTCAAGAACGTGCTCATCCAGCGCTGCGAGCGCGACGCCGAGGAGGTCGTGGAGAACGGCGAGGTGGTGCGCACTCGCGACGAGGTGCTCCGCAACTGCTGGGAGGAGGCGACGAACGCCTCCGGTGCCGAGGGCTACGAGCGCAAGCTCCAGGAGATGCGCTACGCCATCGCCCTCGAGCAGCGCTACTCCAAGAACGACATCCTGCTCGGCTACCTCAACATCGCGAACTTCGGTGGCACCAACTACGGCATCGACGCGTCGTCGAAGTACTACTTCAACGTCCCCGCCTCGCAGCTGAGCGTCTCTCAGGCCGCGACGCTCGCCGGCATCGTGCAGAACCCGAACACCTACCGGATCGACAAGCCGGGTGGATCGATCATCAACTCCGAGGGCGTCGGCTTCAACAAGGCACCCGACGGGTCCATCGACGACGTCCAGCCCGGAACCATCCAGGCGCTCTACACCCTCCGGGATGAGGGTGTCATCAACGACGAGCAGCTGCTCGCCGCCGCGGACGGGTACAGCGCGACCAAGGGCCGGCAGTTGTACGTGCTCAGTCGCATGCTCGACGACGGCAAGATCAATCGCGACCAGTACATCCAGGCGGCGATCGAGCCGATCACGCCTGCGATCACGCAGCCGGTCACCGGCTGCCAGTCGACCGGCGGCGCCGCCTACTACTGCCAGTACGTCGTCTCCACCATCCAGAACGACCCGGCCTTCGGCGAGACCCGGGAGGCGCGCGACCGCGCGCTCCGCCAGGACGGTCTGAAGATCTACACCACTCTGGACCCGCGTGTGCAGATCGCCGCCGAACAGGCCATGGCCGATTACGCGCCGACGTCGATCGAAGGCATGGAGTTCGGGGCCACCGCCACCAGCGTCGAGGCCAAGACCGGCCGCGTCCTCGCGATCGCACAGAACACCCGTTACGTCCCCGGCGCGACGGAAGACCCCAACGAGTCGTCCATCGTCTTCGCCGGCGACTCGACCTACGGCGGCTCGGGCGGCTTCGGCGCCGGGTCGACCTTCAAGCTCTTCACCCTCATCGACTGGCTGGAGCAGGGGAAGTCGCTGCGCGAGGTCGTCAACGGCACCGATCGGAACATTCCCCGGATGACGTCCTGCGCGGGCGACTGGGTCAACCCCGGGAGCGACCGGATCCGCAACTTCGGCAATCAGCGCGGTTACAACGGCACGCCCCTGCGCTTCACCGCCGAGTCGTTGAACACCGGCTTCATCGGGATGGCTGCGGAGCTCGATCTCTGCGACATCACCAATGTCGTGGCGAAGATGGGTGTGACCAAGGGAAACGGCGACCCGATCAACGTGACTGTGCCCTCGCAGATCATCGGCGTCGATGACGTTTCGCCGATTGCGATGGCGGGCGCGTACGCGACCGTTGCCAATGGTGGAACGCTCTGCCAGCCGAAGGTCATCGACCGCGTGGTCGACAACAACGGTGTCGACCGTCCCGAGCTCGTTCCGGTCCGCAACTGCTCCCCCGTCCTCACCCCCGAGGTGGCGTCCACCGCCGCCTTCGCGCTGCAGGGTGTGATGGTCCGAGGCGGAACCGGCGCGCAGGCGAACCCCTTCGACGGAACCCCGATGATCGGCAAGACCGGAACGAACGAGCAGCGTCATTCGTGGATGATTGAGTCGTCGACGAATGTCACGACAGCCGTCATGGCCGGGAACGTCCGCGGCACCGTCGACATCGCTCGCGCCTACGCGTACGACCGGCGTGTGATGGACATCCGCTATCCGATCGCTCAGCGCATCCAGGCGACCGCGAACGCCGCGTACGGCGGAGACGACTTCCCGCCGCCCGCCGAGAACCTCATCCGCCAGGTGGTCCGCGACGTGCCGAACGTCGTCGGCCAGACGATCGACCAGGCCCGAGCGACCCTCGAGGGCGCAGGCTGGGAGGTCGCGGTGGGCGACGCGGTCGACTCCGATCAGCCGACGAACATCATCGTTGCGCAGAACCCGTCGGGCCAGGCGCCGGCCGGCTCCGTGATCACAATCAACCCCAGCAACGGGCAGGCCGTCACGGTCCCCGACGTCAGCGGGCAGAACCCCGCCGTCGCCGCGGGAGCGTTGAATGCGGCCGGATTCTCCGCGCAACTGGGGTCGTGTACGCCCGATCCGGGTTCCGGTGTGGGCCGCGTCACCGGCACGGATCCCGGCCCCGGCACAGCCACGACGCGCGGAGCGACCGTGACGATCAACTTCGCCGCTGCCGCGTGCCCCGGGCAGGGTGCGCCCGGTGACGACGAAGACGACGACGAGTAGTGCGGCGTCCTCTGACGAGGGCCGCTCTCACCGCGCTCGGCGTGGTGGGGGCGGCCGGCACCGCCTCGGCCGTCTGGGGCATCGGGATCGAGCGGTACCTTTTCACTCTCCGTGAACACCAGCTGCAGCTCCTCCCGGCAGACGCCCGCCCCCTTCGGATCCTTCACGTGTCCGACGCCCACATGGCACCGTGGCAGCGGCGCAAGCAGCGCTGGATCGCCGGCCTCGCGGCGCTCGAACCCGACCTGATCATCAATACCGGCGACAATCTCGGCCACCCCTTGGGGCTCGACGGCATCCGCGCCGCGTTCGGGCCGTTCCGCGGCATCCCCGGCGTGTATGTCCATGGCTCGAACGACCATGTCGCACCCAGCCCCCGCAATCCGTTCAAGTACTTCCTCGGCCCGTCCAAGATCAGAACCGAGCCCGAGCTCCTCGAGACCGATCTGCTTGACCGGTATCTCACCGATGAGCTGGGCTGGCACGACCTGAACAACACCGTCGCGACTCTTGACGCCGCCGGAGCTCGCATCCATGCGTTCGGTGTCAACGACGCGCATCGCGGATGGGATCGCCTGGGGTCGCTTCCGGAACCGATCGCCCATATGCGACAGGCCGAAGACTCCGCACTGACGATCGGGGTGACCCACGCGCCCTACCGCCGGGTGCTCGACGCCTTCGTCGATCTCGGGGCCGATGCGGTCTTCGCCGGTCACACCCACGGCGGACAGGTGCGTCTCCCCGGCGTCGGCGCGCTCGTGGCGAACTGCGACATCCCGCTCGACCAGGCGCGGGGGCTGAGCGTCTGGTCGCACGCCGGCCGCACCGCACCGCTCAATGTCAGCGCCGGCCTCGGCCACTCGATCTACGCGCCGGTGCGCTTCGCGTGCCGTCCGGAGGCGACGCTCATCACGGTCCTTCCCGCGCACTGAGACCTCGACGTCCTCTCCTGCACAACGGGGAGATCCGCGGACTTCTCCACCGAAGCGCCGACTGACGACTGCCGCGATGCGCACGAAGGCGACGATCGATCCGTCCGATCGTCTAGCCGGGAGTCCGTCACGATGCCCTTCACTGCCCTTCGTCCCACCGCGTCCCGCCCCTCGGTCAGAGGACTCCTCCGCCTCCTCGCCGCGAGCGTCGTACTGAGCGTGGCCGTGGTCGCGGGAATGGTCTTCTCCGCCGCTCCGGCCTTCGCCGCCGAGCGCGGCACGGGCTTCGGCACGTGGGCGCCGGTGTCGGCGTACGGATGGCACGGTTCGATGCTCGTGGACGGTGTGCACACGTACTGCATCCTGCCCGGCCTGCCGCTGCCGACCGGCCCGAGCATCGATCACGGCATCAGCGGCAGCGCCGCCGGGCTCTCCGCCGAGCAGCTCACGCGCATCAACCACCTCGTCTCCACCCACGGACAGACGGATGACCCGGTGCAGGCGGCCGCGGTCGGCTGGGCTGTGAAGGCCATCGCGAACTGGGATGAGACGCTCCGCCAGTTCGGCTACGAGGGAGACTCGCTCGCGGGGGTCGTGGATCGGGTCTTCTCGCGTCTGGCCCCCGAGCACAACGCGGCGGTCCAGCAGCGTGCGGTCGCGTTCTACGACGAGGCCATGAGGATCAGAACCGGCACCCCCGTGGGATCGCTGGTCTTCACCGTCGACCCGGTCGATCATCGAAGCGGCACGGTCAGGGTCGAGACGAGTGCCGCCGGCGCCGTCGGAACGGTGACCCTCGTGGATGCCGTGTTCGCCGACACCGGTACGGCGACGCGGGAGGGCATGACCGCCGGAACCGAGTACGCGATTACGACCGCGCCTCCCGCGCCGGGACGCGCCTACACCGTCAGCGGCACCGGCCGCTTCTCAGGCGGCGTCGCTCCGGCCGTCCGCCACGTCACCACCGCCGGCGCCCAGGACACCGCGGGGCCCGGGGGCCCGGCGACATTCGACGTGGCCGGCGCCGACACCTCGCCCCGCGTCCCCCTCTTCTCCCCCTCGATCACGACGCAGGTCGCGTCGCGTTACGTCCCGGGAGGGGCGTTCGTCGACGACGTGACCGTCACCCTCGCCGACGGCGACTGGCCCCGGTCCGCTGACGGATCGCCCCTTCCGATCGCCGCCACGGCGGAGGTGTACCGCACTGCGTGGGAGCCCGCTGAACCGCAGGCCTCCGTTCCCGGCGACGCCGAACCGGTGGGCTCCCTCACGCTCGTCACCGGCGACCAGGGCGGAGAGGTCTCGTATCGCGTGACCTCGGACTGGGAGCTCCCCGGCCCCGGCTTCTACACCGCCGTGTGGACGATCACCCGCGAGGCCCAGAACGAGGAGGTCGCCGCGCACCTGCCGGCGGAGTTCTCATGGGTGGAGTCCTTCGGCGTGAGGAGCCAGATCAGCGTGGTGCCCGATGTCTCGTCACGGGCGGAGGAGCGCGTGACGGTCGGTGACCCGATGTCGGATACCGTCATCGTCGGCGGGGTCATCCCCTCGGGCGGGATGTCCGTGTCGTCCTCCGTCTATCGCGCCGCCGACGGCGTGCCGCCCGCCGAGGCCTGCACCACGGACGCCCTCATCTGGGAGAGCGAGTCGATCACCGTGACCGAGGCAGGTGAATACACGGTGACCTCTCCCAGCGTCGCCGAGCCGGGGACCTACTACTGGCGGGAGCGGGCGGTGGATGCCGCGGGCGACGAGATGCATCTTGGACCCTGCGGCCTGGCCAACGAGACCACGATCGTCGCGGAGGCGCCTCCCGCATCCGCTCCCTCACTGGCTGCGACCGGAACGGGGATCGTGACGGTCGCCGGCCCGCTCGTCGTCGGGGTGACGGTGGTCGCCACCGGCCTGGCTCTCGGCCTCTCACGGCGCCGCCGGTTCGAACACAGCGCGGGCATCGGGTAGGCTTGGGGGGTTGCCACGGGGTGTGGCGCAGCTTGGTAGCGCGCTTCGTTCGGGACGAAGAGGCCGCAGGTTCAAATCCTGTCACCCCGACCGCAGAGAGGCCTCACCGATACCGGTGGGGCCTCTCGCACGACACCGAACAGGAGCGCCGTGAACGCCACCTCGCCCCATCCCGCCCCGAAGCTCGTCGCCTTCGATCTCGACGACACCCTCGCGCCCTCGAAGAGCGCCATCGACCCCCGCATCGGCGACCTGCTCATCGCGCTGGCCGAGCGCGTCGAGGTGGCGATTATCTCCGGCGGTCAGCTCTCGCAGTTCCGCGCCCAGGTCGTCGACCTCCTTCCCACCGCGGCGTCCGACATCCTCGCCCACGTCCACCTGCTCCCCACGTGCGGCACGCAGTACTACCGCATCGACGCCGACGGCATCCGGACGGTCTACGCGCACAGCCTCACCGACGACCAGAAGGCCCGGGCCCTCGCCGCCGTGGAGGAGGAAGCCCGGCGCCTGGGGCTGTGGGAGAGCGATCCGTGGGGCGACATCCTCGAGGACCGCGGGTCGCAGATCACCTTCTCGGCGCTCGGGCAGCGGGCCCCCCTCGATGCCAAGACGGCGTGGGACCCGACGGGCGAGAAGAAGAACGCCCTCCGCGACGCCGTCGCCGCCCGCATCCCCGACCTCGAGGTCCGTTCGGGCGGCTCGACCTCCGTCGACATCACCCACCGCGGAATCGACAAGGCCTACGGCATGCGGCAGCTCTCCGAGCAGACAGGCATCGCGCTCGACGACATGCTCTTCGTCGGCGACCGCCTCGATCCGCACGGCAACGACTATCCCGTCCTGGCGATGGGCGTGCGCTGCCAGGCCGTCGAGGGGTGGGAGGACACCGCGGAATTTCTCGACGGGCTGCTCCCCACCCTTCCCGTCCGCGCCTGAGAACCGCTCAGCGCTCGACCGCCGTCCGCATCGCCTCACCCACCGGCACGAGGCGGGTGAGCTGCGTCACGTGGGAGGGCTCGAGTTCGGCGAGCGTCGATACCCCCAAGAGGCGCATCGTGCGCTCGATCTCGTCGCGGAGGATCGCAATCGCGCGATCGACGCCGGCCCTGCCCCCGGCCATCAGACCGTAAAGATAGGCCCGGCCGATCAGCGTGAACGAAGCGCCGAGGGCCATCGAGGCGACGATGTCGGCGCCGTGCATGATGCCGGTGTCGACCATGACGGTGGCATCGCGGCCGACCTCACGCACCACGCGCGGCAGCAGATGGAACGGCACCGGCGCGCGGTCGAGCTGACGACCCCCGTGGTTGGACAGCACGATGCCGTCCACTCCGGCCTCGATGAGGCGGACGGCGTCCTCCACCGTCTGCACGCCCTTGACGACGAGCTTCCCCGGCCACAGGTCGCGGATGACACCCATGTCCTCGTAGCTGATGGTCGGGTCCATCGCGGCATCCAGCAGTTCGCCGACCGTCCCGCCCGTCGACGTCAGCGACGCGAACTCGAGTTTCGGCGTGGTGAGGAAATCGAACCACCACCACGGTCGCGGGAGGGCGTTCAGTACCGTGCCGAGCGTCAGCTGCGGAGGGATGGAGAACCCGTTCCGCTTGTCGCGGAGGCGCGCCCCCGCGACGGGCGTGTCGACGGTGAACAGCAGGGTGTCGAAGCCCGCCGCCGCAGCGCGCCGGACGAGACCGTAGGAGATCTCCCGATCGCGCATGACATACAGCTGGAACCAGTTGCGGCCCCGCGGATTCGCGGCTCTGACATCCTCGATGGAGGTCGTCCCGAGCGTCGAGAGAGTGAACGGGATCCCGGCGGCTCCGGCCGCGGAGGCGCCGGCGCGCTCTCCCGCCGTGTGCATCAGCCGGGTGAATCCGGTCGGGGCGATCCCGAACGGCAGCGCGCTGGCACCGCCGAGGACGGTGAGGGACGTGTCGACGAGCTCCGCGGGTCGGAGGATCGACGGGTGGAACTCCACATCCTCGAAGGCCCGTCGTGCACGCGCCAGCGACAGCTCGCCTTCGGCGGCGCCGTCGGTGTAGTCGAACGCCGCCTTGGGCGTGCGGCGCTGCGCGATCGCCCGGAGGTCGGCGATGGTGAGGGCCGAGGCGAGGCGCCGCCGGGTGCCGTTCAGCTCGGGACGCTTGAACCGCATGAGCTCGCGCAGGTCCGCGGGCACGGGCAGCTGCCGCGGCGTGGTGGGCTCGGTCATGGCGTGATCCTCTCGGGGGGCGGGGATGTTTCGCGGGCGAAATGGGCATCGGCGTAGTAGCCGGTGATGTGGGCGCGCACGAGATCGCGGGCGAGGCCCGGATCGCCCTTCTCGACGGCCATCACGATGCCGCGGTGCTCCTGTTGCAGTCGCGCGGCCATCGCCGGCCAGTCCGCCACGCGGGCAGCTCCCACCCGCACATACGACTCGATCGCACTGCGCAATCCCGCCATCGTGGCGGTGATGACGAGATTGCCGGATGCCTCGGCGAGGCCGAGATGGAACTGCGCGTCCAGCGTCAGGAACTCCTCCCGGGTGCGCTCGGTGGCATCCATGGCATCGAGGAGGCGCCGGACCGGCGCGGTGTCGGGCGAGGCCTCGGCCGCCAGGTCCTCGACGACCGCGCTCTCCAGCGCCACGCGGGTGCGGACGACGTCATCGAGCGGGAACCCGTGCGCGGCGACCTGCAGACGCAGGAGCGCCGACATCCCGCCCTGTGGGGTTGCGATGATGACCGCGCCCGAGCTCGGCCCCGAACCCGTCCCCGTCCGGATGAGCCCCATCACCTCGAGCACGCGCAGTGCTTCGCGCACGCTCGAACGTCCGACGCCGAGGCGGGCGGCGAGGTCGCGCTCGGGCGGAAGGTGGTCGCCGGGGGAAAGCGTATTGTCGAGCAAGTCGCGCTCGATGTGCTCGAGCACGACCTGCCACGCCCGGGGCGCGGGCTGCGGTGGACCGTCCGGTGAGGGCATGGCGACTCCGATGAACAGACCGCCACCCTACCCTGTGGTCAGACCACACGCAACCGGGCCACGCCACCGGGCGCTCACCGTCCGTCGAGGCGTCCGCCTGACTCACGCAGATAGCACTCCGCGCACATCGACTCGTAGGTCACGCGGTCGGCGGAGAGCTCGTCGATCGCGACCTGGTCACCGTCGAAGACGAATCGGCCGCCGACCAGTCGGGCGTTGAAGAGGGCCTTGCTCCCGCAACGGCAGATGGTCTTCAGCTCCTCGAGACTGTGGGCGAGTTCCATCAGCCGGGCGGATCCGGGAAATGCATCGGTGCGGAAATCGGTGCGGATGCCGTAGGCGAGGACCGGGACGCCGTCGAGCACGACGATGCGAAGGAGGTCATCGACCTGTTCGCGCGTGAGGAACTGTGCCTCGTCGATGAGGAGACAGGCCACGTCGGGGCTCGTCCCTCCCGCCTCGGGAACGAGGGCTTCATCCCCGGCGTGCCTGACGCGTTCGCGATGCTCGGCGAAGAGACTGCGGATGTCGTCGTCGGGCGCCACGAGGAAGTCGACATCCCGGGTGACCCCGAGGCGGCTGGACACCTTCGCAGCATCCTTGGTGTCGATCGCGGGTTTGGCGAGCAGAACGTGCTGTCCGCGCTCCTCGTAGTTGTAAGCGGCTTGGAGCAGCGCGGTCGACTTCCCGGAGTTCATCGCCCCGTACCGGAAATAGAGCTTCGCCACCCCGCGAGTCTAGGCCCCGGGCGATCGTCTCACCGCCCGCCGAAACCGCCGCCACCGCCCCCTCCGCCCGAGAATCCCCCACCGCTCGAGCTGCCCGATGACGACCAGCTGCGCGAGGAGGACGATCCCGACGACGACGATGAGCCCCGCGAGACGGGGGTCACCGCGAGCCTGCCGATCGATGACGACGCCCGCGAGAGCGAATCGGTGGTGACGGCATCGAAGAGGGCGAGCCTCGATCCCGCCCCGGCCATCGGCGCGTCGCCTGCCGCACGGATCACCTCGATCCACTCCCGCTGCATCCCGAACAGGACGGCATAGGGAAGCAGACGCTCGTACAGATTGATCACGTCGGCACCGGCCGCGCCCGGCGCGTCGCCGAAGGGGCGCCTGCCGGAGGTGACGAGGTCGGCGGTGCCCGGTCCCTGCGCCGCGCGCAGACGCTCCTCCTCGGCGAGGAGCAGATAGCGTCGCATGCCCTCGAGGTAGGTGCGGTGCTTTCCGCCCGCCAGGGTCAGAGTGGACCCGGGCACTGAGAAGAACGGCAGGATGATGAAGGCGGCGAAGCCGCTCGCGACCGCGAGTCCGTAGATCCATCCCCCCGTCGCATCGAGATCCCGCACGACCGAGGGCACCTCGTCGACGAAGAAGCACAGCAGGATGGCGACGACGAGACCCCCGATCTGCAGCAGGCCCCGCACCCGTCCGACCCATCCGGGGGTGGCGGCTCGATAACCGCGGTCGATGGTGGCCCGGTCGATCTGCCGCACGTACGTCGCCGCCCGCGTAGGCGGCGTGCGGGCGAACGCTCCGAGGTCGATCCGGTCGCCGACCTCGGCGTCCTTGCCGTAGAGGGCGGTCACGACGCGGCGGTCGTCATGGGCGAGACCGGAGGCGTCGCGGAGCACGACGGAGAAGTCGTCGGCGTCGGCACGCTGTCCCGACGCTGCGATCTCGACCTTGTCGCGGACGGCGAGATCCACCACGTGGGCGGCCAGGGCGCGCTCGGGCGTCCCCCACACCCCGGCCGACAGCGTGGGCGACTCGTCGCTCGGGGGCGAGTACTGCACGACGACCGGAGAGCGGTCGGGGTTCCGCCGCAGCAGCGCACGCAGCACGGCGACGAAGACGAAGCCGCCGATCCCGGCTACATATGCCGCGGCCGGGAGCGCCCACTCCCACCACGGATACGGCGGCGGCGGGGGCGGCGAGACCGCGGCGAAGGCGCCGGTGGCGAATCCCAGCGACACGGTGACGTTCTCGTCGGGGCCGAGATCGACGTCCGACGCTTCGAATGACGCTCCGACCGCGGCCGACCCCTCTGGATCGAGCCCTGTCGCCCAGAGGGCGACGGGACCCTCCCGCAGCGAGGGCGGTGTCACCGGACGGATATCGCACCGCTCGGTCGACCCGGCGGGGCCGGTGTAGCAGTAGGCGCGTCCCGGGAGCAGATCATCGGACGGGTCGCCGAGAACGTGCACGATCGCCTCCACGCTGTCGAAGGGCTGAGCGTGATCGGTACCCACGGTGTCACACGTGAACTCGTCGGCGTCGGTGTCGTCGTACCTGACGACGCCATCGGTCATCGTGTAGGAGATGACGTACGTCTGCAGGCCGCGGACGAAGTCGTCGTCACCGGTGAGCACGTAGACGAAGTCATCGTCCTCCTCGATCCACCACGGGATGGGAACCCCGTCCGCGCCCTGAACGCTCACGACGGTCGTGTCGTGCTCGATCCCCGAATCGGCCTTCGGCAGGGCGCGGACGATCCCTCGGTTCTGGTCGAAGTCCGGGAAACGCGCGACGATCGTCTCGGTGGTGAACAGCGCGCTCTGCCCGTTCGTCTCTCGCCCGAGCCAGTACTCGCCTCGGAAGGAGTCGTAGGAGAAGTCGTCGACGTCGGCGGCGACGACACCGACAGGCGCTCCGGCCGGATCCGCGGCCGCCGCCCCCGACGAGACCAGACCGCCCGCGGATGCCACCAGGACGGCTGCGACCACCACGCCCTTCGCGATCCCCACGGCGCCAGCGTAGCGATCGCGACCCTCAGGCGGTGAGGGCGAGAGCCTCCGCCGTCTCCGACAGCACCTCTTCGGCGACCTCGGGCCGCGGGTTCAGCGTGTGTCCGTAGCTCGGGATCAGCTGCTGGAGTCGCGGCTCCCACGCGTCGATCCGGTCGGGGAAGCACGTCTTCAGCAGCCCCAGCATGATCGACACCGCCGTGGACGCCCCGGGCGAAGCTCCGAGCAGCCCGGCGATCGTGCCGTCTGCCGACGTGACCACCTCGGTGCCGAACTGCAGCACGCCACCCTTCTTCGGGTCCTTCTTCATGACCTGCGCACGCTGGCCGGCCTGAAGCAGCTCCCAGTCCTCATCACGCGCGGTGGGCATGAAGTCGCGGAGGCTGTCGACCTTGCGAGCGTGGTTTTTCAGCAGCTCCCCCACGAGGTACTTGATCAGCCCGGGATTGTCGACGGCGACCTTCAGCATGGGGAGGATGTTGCCCGGCCGAACCTGCGCCACGATGTCGGTGATCTTGCCGTTCTTCAGGAACTTCGGGCTGAAAGTGGCGAACGGGCCGAACAGCAGCGAGGCCTCGCCGTCGACGACGCGAGTGTCGAGGTGCGGCACCGACATCGGCGGCGCCCCGACCGAAGCCTGGGAGTAGACCTTCGCGCGGTGTTGCGCCACGAGGGCGGGGTTGCTGGTCTTCAGCCACTGCCCGCCGATCGGGAAGACTCCGTATCCGTTGATCTCGGGGATGCGGCTGGACTGAAGGAGCTTCAGCGCCCATCCACCGGCGCCGACGAACACGAACCGCGCCCGGGTCTCGCCGGGGGTGTGGCCGATGGTGTTGCGCCAGCGCACCCGCCAGGTGCCGTCTTTCGCACGCCGGACCTTCTTCACTTCGCGGTTGGTGATGACCTCCGCGCCCTTGTCCACGAGGTCGTCGAAGAGCTGACGAGTGAGCGCGCCGAAGTCGACATCGGTCCCACTGGGCACACGGGTCGCCGCGAAAGGCTCGCCCTTCTTCCGCTTCTTCATCAGCAGCGGGGCCCACTGGTTGATCACCCGCGAGTCCTCGCTGTACTCGATGCCGGCGAAGAGCGGCTGTTGCCTGAGGACCTCATAGCGCTTGCGAAGGTAAGCGACGTCCTTCTCCCCCGTGACGAAGGTCATGTGCGGGGTGGCGTTGATGAAGGTCGACGGCTCGTCGAGCACGCCCTTCTCCACCAGGGATGACCACAGCTGGCGGCTCTGCTGGAACTGCTCGTTGATCGCGATGGCTTTGGCGGGGTCGAGCGATCCGTCCGGACCCTCGGGCATGTAGTTCAGCTCGCACAGGGCTGCGTGACCGGTCCCGGCGTTGTTCCATGCGTTGGAGCTCTCCAGCGCCACGTCGCTCAGCCGTTCGTAGACTTCGATCTTCCAGTCCGGCTGGATCTCCTTCAGCAGGGTGCCGAGAGTGGCCGACATGATGCCCCCGCCGATCAGGACGACGTCGATGACGTCGTCTGGTGCCGCCGGTGGGGTCTCGGGATCGGGGGAATCAGTCACGCCTCGATTCTACGCGCCGCGGAAAAACCTCCCGATCAGAGCGCGGGTGCGAGCACCGAAAGGATGACGGAACTTTCTCGTCGTCGAAAGACCGATCGGACTATACGTCGGCGCGCGCGAACCGCCGGGCCGCCACGAGCTCCGCGATCTGCACGGCGTTGAGGGCGGCGCCCTTGCGGAGGTTGTCGTTGCTGACGAAGAGGACGAGTCCCCGCCCCTCGGGCGCAGACTGGTCGGCGCGGATCCGCCCGACGAAGCTCGGGTCCTTCCCGGCCGCCTGCAGCGGCGTCGGCACCTCCTCGAGGCTCACCCCGGGGGCATCCGAAAGGATCTCGACCGCCCGCGCCGGTGAGATCTCGCGGGCGAACTCCGCGTGGATGCTCAGCGAGTGGCCGGTGAAGACCGGCACCCGCACACAGGTGCCGGCGACACGGAGGTCCGGAAGCTCGAGGATCTTGCGGCTCTCGTTCCGAAGCTTCTTCTCCTCGTCGGTCTCGTTCGCGCCGTCGTCGACGAGGTTGCCGGCAAGCGGGATCACGTCGAAGGCGATCGGCGCGACGTACTTCTCGGGCTCGGGGAAATCTACCGCCGAACCGTCATGGACGAGCCGCAGCGTGTCACCCTGTGCCAGCACACCCTGGACCTGGCCGAGCAGCTCCTCGGCGCCGGCCAAACCCGATCCGCTCACCGCCTGATAGGTGCTCACGACCAGGCGCTCGAGCCCCGCCTCGGCGTGGAGCGGCTTCAGCACGGGCATGGCCGCCATCGTCGTGCAGTTCGGGTTGGCGATGATGCCCTTGACGGCGTCATCGATGGCATGGGGGTTGACCTCGCTGACGACCAGGGGCACCTCGGGATCCATGCGCCAGGCGCTGGAGTTGTCGATGACGACGGCGCCCGCCTCGGCGAAGCGCGGCGCGTGCGCCCGGCTGCCCGTCGCGCCGGCGGAGAACAGGGCGATGTCGATGCCCTGCGGGTCGGCGGTGGCGACATCCTCGATGATCACCGTGTGCCCGGCGAAGTCCACCGCGGTGCCTGCCGATCGCGCGGTGGCGAAGAGGCGGATCTCACGGATGGGGAACGAGCGTTCCAGGAGGATGTCGCGCATGACGGTGCCGACCTGACCGGTGGCACCGACGACGGCGAGGGACAGACCGGAGTCGGAGATGCGGGCCATGGGTAGGGAGTCTATCGCTCCGGCCGCGGGCCCTTTCCGTGTGTGACGCCCCGGATGCGCCGCCTTGGCGTGCGCCTCACGTTTCGGAACGAAGACGCACGTACTCGTTGATGAGGACTCCGGAGCGGAAGGTTCGGCTCGTTTCGAGGGTGAACGCGGCCGGGTCGTAGCCCGCGGCGAAGAGCGGACGACCGTCACCGAAGACGACCGGATTGACCTTCAGCACCAGGCGGTCGATGTCGTCCATCAGCTGGCCGGCGAGATCGCCTCCCCCGCAGAGCCAGATGTCACCTCCACCTCGCGCTTTCAGGTCCGCCACGACGCCCCGGGGATCGTCTCGCACCACGCGTACGCCCGCTCCCACGTCGGCGTCGGTGCGGGTCCGCGAGAAGACGATCTGGTCGAGATGGGCATACGGCGAGTCTGTGACGCCGAGGCCTGCGGCGAAGGTGTTCCATCCCATGAGGACCGTGGCGAACCGCTCGCGCGGCGCCGTCGACCCGGATTGCTCGTAGAAGGCGGAGGGCAGCGTGTCCGCCCAGTCGTGCTGGATCGCCGCGAGGTGATCGCCGGTCGTGAGGAAGGCCTCGAACCCGCCGTCGGGCGCGCAGATGCGCCCGTCGAGGCTGGTCGCGACGTAGTAGACGAGTTCCGTCATGGCATCACCTTTCACAACATCTGTTGTGGTTAACTTACGACAGATGTCGTGGTCCCGCTAGGGTGGCGGTGTGGCCCGGAACGACGCACGACGCCAGACGCTCGCAGACGCAGGGCTGTCGGTCGTCGCACGCGAGGGGATGCGGGGTCTCACCCACCGGTCCGTCGACGCGCAGGCAGGCGTGCCCGTGGGCACGACCTCGAACTACTTCCGCACCAGAGCAGCGCTCATCGCGGCGCTGGTGGAACGGATCGGAGAGCGACTGGCGCCGGATCCGACGGTGCACGCGCCGTGGCTGGATCGCGCGCCGACCCCGTCGCTGTTCGCCGATTACGCGCACGACATCGTGCGCCGACTGCTGGCCGACCGCGAGGTCTCTCTCGCACTATTCACCCTTCGCGTCGAGGCAGCGCGCAACCCCGAGATCGCCGAGCCCCTGAGGGAGTGGATGCGCACGGGCTTCGCCGCCGACGTCGCGTTCAACCGGGCCGCAGGCCTCCCCGGCGGCGACTTCGAGATCGCCCTGTTCCATTTCGCCCTGGAGGGGCTGGTGCTGGACAGGCTGACAGTGTCGATCGATCCGGAGATCTCCACCGATGCCGCGGTCGAGGCGTTCGTCCGCGGGATCCTGGGTGAGGACCCGCCTCCGGGTCAGCGCCCGGTGCCGGCGTAGACGACGGCCTCGGTCTCACCGTCGAGACCGTATGCGGCGTGGACGACACGAGCGGCCTCGCCGAGGTTGTCGCCGCGCACGACGACGGAGGTGCGGATCTCGGAGGTCGAGATCATCTCGATGTTGATCCGTGCGACGCTCAGGGCCTCGAACAGGGTCGCGGCCACGCCGGAGTGCGTGCGCATTCCGGCACCGACGATCGAGAGTTTTCCGATCTGGTCATCGTGGACGAGGCTCTGGAACCCGACCTCCGTCTGCTCGCCGGCGAGGGCCTTCAGCGCCGCCGTCGCGTCGGACTTCGGCAGGGTGAAGGAGATATCGGTGAGCCCGGTCGCCGCTGCGGAGGCGTTCTGCACGATCATGTCGACATTCGCGCCCGACTTGGCCACGATCTTGAAGATGTCCGCGGCCTTGCCGGGAACGTCGGGTACACCGATGACGGTGATCTTGGCCTGGCTGAGGTCGGTGGCGACTCCGGCGACGATCGGCTCTTCCATTTTCTCTCCCTTCTCCCCGTCGGGAAGACTCTGGCCCGGCCCCACGACCCACGTCCCGACGTCCGGGCTGAACGTCGACCGTGCGTGGATCAGCACTCCGTGCCGTCGGGCGTACTCCACGGCGCGGATGTACAGCACCTTCGCACCGTTGGCGGCGAGCTCGAGCATCTCCTCGCTGGAGATGCTGCCGAGCTTCTGCGCCTTCGGCACGACCCGCGGATCGGCGGTGAAGATCCCGTCCACGTCACTGTAGATCTCGCACACGTCGGCCTGGAGCGCGGCCGCGAGGGCCACGGCAGTGGTGTCGGACCCGCCGCGCCCGAGCGTGGTGATGTCGCGGGTATCGCGGTTGAACCCCTGGAACCCGGCGACGATCACGATCGCGCCGTCATCGAGCGCCTCTCGGAGGCGCACCGGCGTGACGTCGACGATGCGCGCGGCGCCGTGCGTGGCATCCGTGATCATGCCCGCCTGGCTGCCGGTGAACGATCGCGCCTCGAAACCCATGGAATGGATGGCCATCGCCAGGAGCGCCATCGAGATCCGCTCACCGCTGGAGAGCAGCATGTCGAGCTCGCGCGGAGCCGGCATCGGGGCGACCTTGCCCGCGAGCTCGAGAAGCTCGTCGGTGGTGTCGCCCATGGCACTGACGGCCACGACGACCTCGTGTCCGGCGCGTCGGGTGTCGACGATCCGCTTGGCGACCCGCTTGATGCTCTCGGCATCGGCGACGGACGAGCCACCGTACTTCTGGACGATCAACGCCACGTGTAGAACCCCCGCGTACGTCTGGCGCCACGGCGCCCGGCGACGGCGCGCGACGGGACGGCGCACCGAAGCACCATCTTACGGACCGTCGCATTCCCCGACTTCCATGTACCCTGCCGACCATGACGGCGGAACTCGCGGCGTGGTCGGACTTCAACGTGGCGATCGTGGGTGCTGCTGCGGCCCTCGCGGGGCTGGTCATCGTCGCGGCCAGCGTCAACATCCGGGAGGTCATTCAGGCGACCACCGTCACCGCCCGACTGGGGGCCGGCATCGTCGCGCTCGTCGTCGCCCTCTCGGTCGGGGCGATCGGCTTGATACCCGACCTCGATGCCGTCGGTTACGGCGTGATCATCCTCGTGCTCACCCTCATCGCCGCCGTCTTCCAGGGGCACGCGGCACGTGTCATCGTCCGCACTCCCCCGCCGGGCGACGACGCCCCACCCACGGTGACGAAGGCCGTCATCGGATTCGTGCCGATCGCCGCGTACGCCCTGGCGGGATGCGCACTTCTCATCGGCCACCCCGCCGGGTTGTACGCCGCCGCTGGGGCCGCGCTCCTGACGATCGCCTCCGCGCTGCTGGTGTCGTGGATCGCGTTGGTCGAGGTGCTGCGCTGATCAGCCCGGGGCGACCGGTGGCGGATCGACCGCGGCGCGACGCGGCCGGAGGGTGCCGCCCGTGGCGGCGAGCCAGCATCCGAGGATGACCAGCGGGAAGCCGAGAAGCAGTCCGACCGTGAGGGGCTCGGAGAGCACGATGACCCCGAGAAGGATGGCCACCACCGGATTGACGTAGGTGAACAGCGGTGCGCGGGCGGGACCGACCTCGCGGATGAGGGCGAAGAAGGCGATGAACGCGAGTGCCGTGCAGAGCACCGCCAGGAGTCCCAGCGACCACAGGCTCCGTACGCTCGGCGGGCCCGGCTGCACGATCAGCGCCACCGGGAGGTAGCACAGCCCGACCACCAGCAGCGACACCGTGATGGTGCCGAGCGGCGGCACGTCGCGCAGCTTGTGGGCGACGATGAAGGGAGCGGTGGCGTACAGCACGGCCACCAGCAGCACCTCCCCCACGGCGATGAGACCGGCGACGACCTCCCCCTCGGAGAGGGCGGGGCCTGCGACGATCACCCCGACGCCGAGGAATCCGATGACGAGGCCGAGGACCCGGGAGGGGCTGAGGGCGGCGCGGTCGCCGCCGATGACGGCGATGATCGCCGCGAACAGGGGCACCGTGGCCACGAGGAGTCCGGTCAGGCCCGATGACAGTGTCAGCTCGGCGTGGCTGAGGAGGAAGAACGGTCCGGCCATCTCGACCGCCCCGAATGCCAGCACCCATCCGATCTTCGCGAACGCGGGGCGCAGTGCCTTCGCGCGCAGCGCGAAGGGAAGCAGCAGCAGGGCGGCGGCCAGGGTTCTGCCCGCCACCACGCCTGCCGGGGAGATGGTCTCGACAGCTTCCTTGATGAAGAGGTACGGCATGCCCCAGAGCACCGACATGACCGCGAAGAGGATCCAGCCGCGCGTGCCGAACCGACCTCCGGCCGGAGGGGCGGTGACGGGCGCGGTCACATCGAGCGCCGGCCTTCGAAGGCCCGCCCCAGGGTCACCTCGTCGGCGTACTCGAGATCGCCCCCGACCGGCAGCCCCGAGGCCAACCGGGTAACGGTGATCTGCAGCGTGTGGAGCAACCGGCTGAGGTATGTCGCCGTCGCCTCGCCCTCGAGGTTGGGGTTCGTGGCGAGGATGACCTCCTGCACGGTTCCGTCTGCCAGTCGCTGCATGAGCGACGCGATTCGCAGGTCGTCGGGTCCGATCCCCGCGATCGGGCTGATGGCGCCGCCGAGCACGTGGTAGAGCCCGCGGAACTCGCGGGTCCGTTCGATCGCCGCGACGTCTTTGGCATCCTCGACCACGCAGATGAGCGTGGCGTTGCGACGCGGGTCGCGGCAGATGGCGCAGCGCTCCTGCTCGGAGACGTTGCCGCAGATCTCGCAGAAGCGGACCCGCTCTCGCACGTCGGCGAGGAGGTGCGACAGCCGCGACACGTCGAAGTTCGGGGTCTGCAGGATGTGGAACACGATCCGCTGCGCCGACTTCGGTCCGATACCCGGAAGACGCCCGAACTCGTCGATCAGGTCCTGGACGATGCCGTCGTACATCAGCCGAACCTCGTCGGCGCCTGGTGCGGCTCCTCGCGGACGAATCGCGCACCCAGGACCTGGCGGACGACCGCCTCGCCGTACCGCTGCATGCCCCCGGAGGGCCGCGCGGGCGCCACGATGGGCGGGGCGATGACGGGAGGCACGGGGGCGTCGACGGCGCTCGGCGCCACCTCCACGTCGGAATCGTCGTCGGGCTCGGAGGAGGACACGACTTCGGAGGCCGGGAGCACCTGCCCCTCCCGCCGAGGTGCAGCAGTCGCCGCCCGGACGCGGGCGACCTCGATCGCGGCGTCTTCCGGATCGTCGTCGACGGCCAGGGCGGGCATCACGCGATCAACGGCATCGCCGCCGGTCTCGCCGGCATCGCGCGGAATCGGGGCGACCGCCCACTCCGTGACCGAGGCCACGGCGCCGGCCGTCGCCCCGCCCGGCGCGGACGCGACCGGACGATCGGCGACGCCGCGCATCTGCGCTGCCTGCGGCGTGGCGGCCTGGCCCGCTCCCCCGCCTCGCCCGGGCGGGTCGGACGGGCCGGGGTCGTCGTAGGGATCCGGCGGCGGGGGAGGCCCGTCCTCACCGCCGCTGTCTCGCTGGCCTTCGTCACGGGGCTCACCGGGACCGGCGTCATGGCGGGCGAGGTACTTGACACGTATACCCAGGACCCCCTGGATCGCGGTACGGAGGTCTTCGCTGGGTCCCGCACCGGCGGTCCTCTGCTTGAACTTCACCAGGTCGGCCTGGCTCTGGAACGACAGGGTGAGCACGTCGTCCTTCAGGTCGGCGACGCGCGCGGCCGTGGCGACCAGCCACGACGAACGGCTCAGGTCTTCGAGCCGAGCCAGCACCTCGGGCCAGGCATTGCGCATGAGCTCGAGGGTGACGGGACCGGCCGGCGGGGTGGCGACCGGTTGGACGGGTGTGGGTGCGGCCGGTGCAGAGGCCGAGGCCCCGACGTTCGGCGAGGACTCCGCGCCGGGTGACGGCACCGATGCCACCGACGGGCTCGACGCCGCCGATGTCGCCGCAGGGCTCGGCGCCGCCGCCGGGGCGGAGTCGGGCGCAGGCGGCGCCGGGGCGGCCGCGACGTGCGCGGCGGGCGACGCACCGACACCCGCCGCCGTCGTCCCCGTGTGCGTCAGCACGCGGGCGATCATCAGCTCGAGCTGCAGGCGCGGTGAGGTCGCACCGGTCATGTCGTCCAGAGCGCCGATGACGATGTCGGCGGTGCGCGAGAGCCGCTCGACCCCGAAGGCGTCGGCCTGCCGCATCATCTGGGCCAGATCCTCCTCGGACGTGCCGCGCAAGACCGCTGCCGCCCCCTGACCGGCGGCACCGACGATGATGAGGTCTCGCAGCCGCTCGAGCAGGTCGTCGACGAAACGACGCGGGTCCTGCCCGGTCTGCACCACCCGATCGACCGCCGCGAACGCCGCGGCGGCATCGGCGGCGGCGAAGGCGTCGACGACCTCGTTCAGCAGCTCACCGTGGGTGTACCCGAGCAGGGCGACGGCGCGCTCGTACCGCACGACCGGGCCGTCCGACCCGGCGATCAGCTGATCGAGGAGCGAGAGGGTGTCGCGGGGCGACCCCCCTCCGGCACGCACGACGAGCGGCAGGACGCCCGTCTCGACCGTCACACCCTCGCTCTCGCAGAGCGTGTGGACGTACTCCAGCATCGCGGCGGGGGGCACGAGTCGGAACGGGTAGTGATGCGTCCGCGACCGGATCGTGCCGATGACCTTCTCGGGCTCGGTGGTGGCGAAGATGAACTTCACATGCTCGGGCGGTTCTTCGACGAGCTTCAGCAGCGCGTTGAAACCCTGCGGGGTGACCATGTGCGCCTCGTCGAGGATGAAGATCTTGAATCGATCGCGCGCGGGTGCGAAGACCGCCCGTTCCCGCAGATCGCGGGCATCGTCCACGCCGTTGTGGGAGGCCGCGTCGATTTCGACCACATCGAGCGAGCCGCCACCGCCCCGCCCCAGCTCCACGCAGCTCTCGCACGTGCCGCAGGGGGTGTCGGTGGGACCCGCGGCGCAGTTCAGGCAGCGGGCGAGGATGCGCGCCGACGTCGTCTTCCCACAGCCGCGGGGACCGGAGAACAGGTAGGCGTGACCGACCCGATCGCTGCGCAGCGCCGTCATGAGCGGCTCGGTGACCTGCGACTGCCCGATCATCTCGCCGAACGCCTCGGGACGGTAGCGGCGATACAGGGCGGTGGTCACCCGAACAGCCTACGGCGTGCCCCCGACATCCGTTCTGCCGGTTCCTCCCGCCCCGCAGCGAACCGGATCACCGGTCCGCCACGGGCTCCCGCTCCCCGCTCGCGGCGGGAATCGGGGAGGTGATGATCGGGATGGAAGCGGTCACCGTCGGCACCGACGCCGACAGCGTCGTGCCGTCCTCGAGCTCGACATCGGCGAACTGCGTCAGCGACGGGCGACCGGGGATCACCGGTCCCTGATCCTCCAGCGCGACGGTGACCCCCTCGCCGGGCGAGACCACGTAGGGAGTCCCGCGCACACTGAAGATGAGCGGCGCCTCGCCCTCGATCCGCACCCGCATCTCGGTGGCGCGGATCGACACGTGGACCGGGGTGTCGCGCCAGCGGAGCGGGAAGGACAGCTCCTCCCATCCGGCGGGCAGACGCGGGTCGAACGAGAGTTCGCCGGCGTGATCGCGCATGCCGCCGAAACCGCTCACGAGCGCGGTCCACACCCCGCCCGCCGAGGCGACGTGCACCCCGTCCGCGGCGTTGTGGTGCAGGTCGGCGAGATCGACGAAGATCGCCTGCCGGAAGTAGTCCAGCGCCAGCTCCTGATAGCCCACCTCGGCGGCGAGGATCGTCTGCACCACGGCCGACAGCGTGGAGTCGCCCGTCGTCAGCGGGTCGTAGTACTCGAAGTCGGCGAGCTTGTCCTCGTCGGAGAAGTGCTCCCCCTGCAGGAACAGGGCGAGGACCACGTCGGCCTGTTTGAGCACCTGGTAGCGGTAGATGACCAGCGGGTGGAAGTGCAGCAGGAGCGGACGCTTGTCGGACGGCGTCGCCTCGAGATCCCACACCTCGCGCTCGAGGAAGATCTCGTCCTGCGGATGGATGCCGAGAGCGGTGCTGAAGGGGATGTGCATGGCCTCGGCCGCGCGCTCCCAGTGCTCCGGCTCGGCCGGATCCAGCGCCAGCCGCTCGGCGGCCGCGCGGTATGCGCCGGGGTCGCTGTCGGCCATGTCGCGCAACGTGCGGGCGGCGAAACGCAGGTTGAAGCGCGCCATGACGTTGGTGAAGAGGTTGTCGTTGACGACGGTGGTGTACTCGTCCGGCCCCGTCACACCGTGGATGTGGAACGACTCGATCGCATCTCCGCTGGATGTGCGCCAGAAGCCCAGCGTGGTCCACAAGCGGGCGGTCTCGACGGCGATGTCCACGCCCTCGCGGTACAGGAAGTCGGTGTCGCCGGTGGCCCGCACGTACTTCGCCAGCGCGAAGCAGACGTCGGCGTTGATGTGGTACTGCGCGGTGCCGGCGGCGTAGTAGGCCGAGGCCTCCTCGCCGTTGATGGTGCGCCACGGGAAGAGGGCGCCGGCCTCGTTCAGCTGGTAGGCGCGCCGCCGCGCGGCGGGCAGCATGAGGTAGCGCATCCGCAGCGCGTTGCGGGCCCACAGTGGGGTCGTATAGGCCAGGAACGGCAGGACGTACACCTCGGTGTCCCAGAAGTAGTGACCGCTGTAGCCCGAACCCGTGACGCCCTTCGCGGGGACACCGTGCTGATCGGCCCGCGCTGCCGCCTGCGCCAGCTCGTAGAGGCACCAGCGGGTCGCCTGCTGGATCTCGGGCTGGCCCTTGATGCGGATGTCGCTGCGCGCCCAGAACGCATCGAGCCACGCCCGCTGCCGCTCGAACTGGTGTGTCACGCCCTCGGCCAGGGCGCGGTCGATGGTGCGGCGGCAGCGGTCGACCAGCTCCCGCGCGGGCACGCCGCGCGAGGTGTGGTAGCTGACGAGCTTGGTCACCCGGATGGGGACCCCTGCCCGCGCCTGCACGCGGAAGACGTTCTTGGCGATGTCGGGCTCGACGATGCCCCGGGCCGAGTAGTGGTTCTCGGTCTCCACGATATGGTCGGCGACGACGGCGAGCGTCATCCCCGAGTCGGCGACCTGATACGCCAGCGCCGAGCGGTCGCGATCCTGCCAGTACTCCTTGGGCTGGAGCACCCTCTCGTGCATCCTGTCGCTGCGCCGGGGGTCGAACCCCGCCCGCTTCGCCGGCGCGGGAGACCCGCCGTAGACGTCTTCGCCGTCCTGCCGGTTGATCAGCTGGCAGTTGATGGTCACCGGCGCGTCGGCGTTCAGCACGGTGACGTCGAGGCGAAGGATCACCAGGTGCTTCTCCTCGAACGACACCATGCGCTCGTCTTCGATCAGCACCTCTTTGCCGGAGGGCGTCACCCACAGCACACGGCGGCGCAGCACGCCGCTTTCCATGTCGAGCTCCCGGTGGTACTCGCGCACGTCCGCCACGTCGAGCGAGAGCGGCTCGTCGTCGACGTAGACCCGCATGATCTTGGCGTCGGGAGCGTTGACGATGATCTGGCCGACCTCGGCGAAGCCGTAGGCCTGCTCGGCGTGGTGGATGGGGAAGGTCTCGTGGAACCCGTTGATGAACGTGCCGTGCTCGTGGGCGTGGCGGCCCTCGGGCGTGTTCCCCCGAAGCCCGACGTAGCCGTTGCCGACCGCGAACAGCGTCTCGGTGACGCCCTGATCCTCCAGCGAGAACCGCTTCTCGATCAGCCGCCAGGGATCGACGGGGAACCGGTCGCGGTCCATCATGCCGGGATCTCCTTCTCGACGAACTCGGCGAGGTCGCTCACCACGACGTGTGCGCCGGCGTCGCGCAGCGTGTCGACGCCGGCTCCGCGGTCAACGCCGACCACGAGCCCGTAACCGGCCGCGACCGCCGACTGCACGCCGCTGAGAGCGTCTTCGACGGCGGCGCTGCGCGCGGGGTCGACGCCCAGCATCCGTGCCGCCTCGGCGAAGACGTCTGGCGCGGGCTTGGAGGCCAGATGGTCGCGCTCGGCGATGACCCCGTCCATCACGACCGAGAATCGGTCGCGGATGCCCGCGACGGCGAGCACCTCCTCGGCGTTCTTCGAGCTCGACACCACCGCGATCGGCACCTTCGCGGCGATGAGGACGTCCAGAAGGGCGACCGATCCCGGATAGGGGGCGATGCCGTCGCTCCGCAGCACCCGCGCGAAGACGTCGTTCTTGCGATTGCCGATTCCGCAGACCGTGTCGGCAGTGGACGCGTCGGAGGGGTCTCCCCACGCAACCTCGACGTCTCTGCTGCGCAGCAGGCTCGCGACGCCGTCGTACCTCTTCTTGCCGTCGAGGTGGGCGAAGTAGTCGGCGTCGCTGTAGGGCGGAGTGATGTCCCACGCGGCGAAGAGCTCCTCGAACATCGTCCGCCACGCGTGCATGTGCGCCTCGGCGGTCGGGGTGAGGACGCCGTCGAGATCGAACAGCACACCGTCGTAGGTCGTGAGGTCGGGAAGGGAAGGGGCGGTCACGGTTTCTCCATACGCGAGCGAGGCTCCTGCCGGGGGGTGCGGAACGGAGCAGCGAGAGGGACGGATAAAGCGTAGTGGCCTGCGATCGAGCCCGGTGAACGCGGGGGCTCCGCACGTCTCACGGGGTCTCGGTGCGTCCTGCCACGCTCAGGGTCTGCCGAGCGATCTCGAGTTCTTCGTTCGTGGGCACGACGAGGACGGTGACCGGCGAATCGTCGGTGGAGATGACCCGGATGCCCCGCTCACGCGCCTCGTTTCGCGCAGGATCGACCCGGACGCCGGCGAACCCGAGGGTCGCCAGCGCCGCGGCGCGCACACGGGGGACGTTCTCGCCGACGCCCGCGGTGAAGGAGATGACGTCGACCCCGCCGAGCTGCGCGAGGTACGCCCCCGCGTAGGCCCGCAGCCGGTGCACATAGACCTCGAACGCGAGGGTCGCCGCGGCGTCGCCGCGGTCGATGCCCGCCTGGATGTCCCGCATGTCCGACACCCCGGCAAGACCCTGCAGTCCGCTCCGCTTGTTCAGCAGCGCGTCGAGGTCGTCGATGGAGAGCCCGGCACGCCGGGAGAGCTGGAACAGCACCGCCGGATCAAGGTCGCCCGAGCGGGTGCCCATCACCAGCCCCTCCAGAGGCGTGAGGCCCATCGACGTCTCGACGGATCGACCGTCTTCGATCGCCGCGACCGACGCCCCGTTCCCGAGGTGGAAGACGATCTGCCGGAGCTCGGCGATCGGTCGGCCGAGGAAAGCGGCGGCCGCCTCGCTGACGAACTTGTGGCTGGTGCCGTGGAAGCCGTAGCGCCGGATGCGATGGGCGGCGGCGAGCTCGGCGTCGATCGCGTAGGTGTAGGCCGCGGGCGGCAGCGTCTGGTGGAACGCGGTATCGAAGACCGCGACGTGGGGGACGAGGGGGAAGGCCTTCTCTGCCGCGACGATGCCGGCGAGGTTCGCCGGGTTGTGCAGCGGTGCGAGGACCGACAGCTCGTCGATGTTGATCTCCACCAGCGGGGTCACCAGGGTGGGCTCGAAGAACCGTGCGCCGCCGTGGACGACCCGGTGCCCGACCGCGACCGGGGCGGTGTCCGTCAGCGACGGACCGTTGTCGGCGAAGGCCTCCAGCATGACCGCGAAGCCGGCCGTGTGGTCGGGGATGGGGAGCTCGCGCTCGTAGGTCGCGTCGACCATCGTCGTCGCGGGGCCCGTCGTCGATGACTGATGCACGGTGTGGATCGCGCGACCCTGTCCTGCCTGCCCGATGCGTTCCACCAGGCCCGAGGCCAGCAGGGTCTCCCCCGTCATGTCGATGAGCTGGTACTTGAACGACGAGGATCCGCTGTTGACCACGAGGACCGGGGTCACTTCCCGCCCTCTCCCTGCGCCTGGATCGCGGTGATCGCGATGGTGTTGACGATGTCGTCGACGAGGGCACCCCGCGAGAGGTCGTTGATGGGCTTGTTCAGCCCCTGCAGCACGGGGCCGATCGCGACCGCGCCGGCCGAGCGCTGCACCGCCTTGTAGGTGTTGTTGCCGGTGTTCAAGTCGGGGAAGACGAACACCGTCGCCCGCCCTGCGACAGCCGAGCCGGGGGCCTTGGCGGCGGCGACCGCGGCGTCGGCGGCGGCGTCGTACTGGATCGGCCCCTCGACGGGCAGCTCGGGTGCGCGCTCGCGCACGAGCGCCGTGGCCGCCCGGACCTTCTCGACGTCCGCGCCGGAGCCCGACTCCCCCGTCGAGTACGACAGCATCGCCACGCGAGGCTCGATGCCGAACTGCTCGGCGGTCGCCGCTGACGAGATGGCGATGTCGGCCAGCTGCTCCGAGGTCGGGTCGGGGATGACGGCGCAGTCGCCGTACACCAGCACGCGGTCGGCCAGTGCCATCAGGAAGACGCTGGAGACGACCGAGACACCGGGCTTGGTCTTGATGATCTCGAACGCAGGGCGGATGGTGTGGGCTGTCGTGTGCGCCGCCCCCGAGACCATGCCGTCGGCAAGGCCCAGGTGCACCATGAGCGTCCCGAAGTACGACACATCCGTCACGGTGTCGGCCGCCTGGGCGTAGGTGACCCCCTTGTGGGCGCGCAACCGCTCGTACTCGCGCGCGAAGCGGTCGACGTGCACAGCGTCGAAGGGCGAGATGACCTCCGCGCCGTGGATGTCGATTCCGAGCTCGATCGCGCGGTTTCGCACTTCGATCTCCTCGCCGAGGATCGTCAGGTCGGCGACGCCGCGGGCCAGCACGGTCGCCGCGGCGCGGAGGATGCGGTCGTCGTCACCCTCGGGCAGGACGATCCGTCGACGCTCGGCACGAGCGCGCTCGAGCAGGCGGTACTCGAACATCAGCGGAGTGACGACGGTGGGCCGGGCGAGCCCCAGCGCGGTGACCAGGGTCTCGGTGTCCACATGCCTTTCGAACATCGACAGGGCGGTGTCGTACCGGCGCTGCGAGTCGGCGGCCAGCCGCCCGCGCGTCCCCATGATCCTGACCGCGGTGTCGTAGGTGCCGAGGTCGGTGGCGATGATCGGCAGCGACGAGTCGAGGCCGTCGATGAGCGTGTCGACCGGCTCGGGAAGAGGGAAGGGACCGTTGAGGATGACCGCCGCGATGCTCGGGAAGGTGCCCGACGAATTCGCCAGCAGCGTGGCGAGCAGCACCTCCGTGCGATCGGCCGGGATCACCACGATCGCCGATTCGGTGAGGCGCGGCAGCACGTTCACCATCGACATGCCGGCGATGACCACCCCGAGCACCTCGCGGGTGAACAGGTCGGCATCGCCCTTGACGAGGCGACCGTCGACGGCGCGGGCGACATCGCGGACGGACGGAGCGACCAGCAGGCGGTCTTCAGGAAGCGCCCAGACGGGCACCTGTCGCGTGCCGCCCGCGGCGGGACCACCGGTCTTCCGCGCTGCGGAGACGACGGCGGAGATGGCGGCGACGACCTCGTCGAGGCGATCGGGGTCGGCCCGGTTGGCGACCACGGCGAACAGCTCGGCACGCTCGTGGGCCAGTTCGGAGAGCGCGAGGGAGGTGATCTGCCCCATCTCGGCGGGTGTCCGCGCGATGGTGGTGCCCAGCTGCTCACCCTGGCCGTGCTGGGCGCGACCGCCGAGCACCAGGAGCACCGGAGCGCCGAGATTGACCGCGATGCGGGCGTTGTAGGTCAGCTCGGCGGGGCTGCCGACATCGGTGTAGTCGCTGCCGAGCACCACCACGGCGTCGCAGGCCGCGGCGACGGCGTGGTAGCGCTCCACGATGGTGGCCAGCGCCTGCTCGGGGTCGCGGCGCACGTCGTCGTAGGTGACGCCGATGCAGTCCTCGTAGGGCAGGTCGACGCCGTCGTGGTCGAGGAGCATCTCGAGGACGTAGTCGGGCTCGATCGTGGAGCGGGCGATCGTGCGGAAGACCCCGACGCGGGAGGCCGCGTGGCTCAGGGCGTCGAGGACGCCGAGCGCGATCGTCGACTTGCCCGAGTGACCTTCGGCCGAGGTGATGTAGATGCTCTGCGCCACCCCACCAGCCTATGGGCGGGGCCCCCGCCGAGCGCGTTCCGGGGAAAAGTAAGACTCTCCGCGAACCCGGCAGAGCCTGGTTACCCTTGCTACGTTTCCGTCCTGGGGGAGTTGGCCTGGATGCCGCCTCGCGGAGAGCTGGCCCCAGTCTACCCCGCGACAGGTCGGAGGATTCCCAGGCCCTCTCCTCCCGACGGCGGTTACGATCGCATAACGAGCGCCGACGCTCGACCGCGCGCCGTCCGAGAGGGCCACATGGATCATCCCGTCACGACCGAGCAGGTCGCGCCCGCCCGCCCCGCCCTGCCCGACCGACCGGCGTCGGCCGAGGAGTTCGCCCGGCTGACCGAGTCCATCGTGGCCTCGGTGGAGCGGGTCATCGACGGCAAGCCCGACGCGGTGCGCAGTGCGCTGGTGTGCCTCCTCGCTGAAGGCCACCTTCTCATCGAAGACGTTCCGGGCGTCGGGAAGACCATGCTCGCCAGAGCTCTCGCCGCGAGTGTGGATGCCACGGTGCGTCGCATCCAGTTCACCCCCGACCTGCTTCCGGGCGACGTCACCGGGGTGAGCGTGTTCAATCCCGTTGCGCGCGAGTTCGAGTTCAAGCACGGCGCGGTGTTCGCCAACATCGTCATCGCCGACGAGATCAACCGCTCCTCCCCGAAGACCCAGTCCGCGCTGCTGGAGGCCATGGAGGAGGGACAGGTAACCGTCGACGGCTCGACCCACCTCCTCCCCGACCCGTTCCTCGTCGTGGCGACGCAGAACCCGCTCGAGATGGAAGGCACTTACGCCCTGCCCGAAGCCCAGCGCGACCGCTTCATGATGCGCATCTCGATGGGCTACCCCGATGCCCGCTCCGAGGCGCTCATGCTGCGTCAGCGCGAGACGGTCAACCCGCTCGAGGCGATCCGGCCCGTCGCCTCCGCACCCCAGATCGCCGGCCTCATCGCCTGGGCACGCGCCGTGCACGTCGCGCCGGCCATCGAGGACTACGCCGTCGCGCTCGCCGCGGCCACCCGCACCCACGCCGACCTGCGTCTGGGGGCGAGCCCCCGCGCCACGCTGCAGCTGGTGCGGGCCGCCAAGGTGTGGGCCTCCCTCGACGGCCGCGCATTCGTCATCCCCGACGACATCACCGCTCTCCTCATCCCCGTTTTCGCGCACCGGCTCATCCCGACCCGGTCCGCCGGCGGTGCCCGGGCGAAGTCGATGACCGACGTCATCTCATCGGTGCTCGAACAGATCGCCGCAAGCGTGCGGGTGCCGATCGCCGCACGGCAGTGATCCGATGCTCCGACGACTCTGGCCCCTGACGCTGCGCGGAACCGGTGCGGCGCTTCTTGCGCTGGTCTGCTTCATCGTCGCGAACGAGGTCGGGATCCCCGAGCTGATGTACTTCGGGATGCTGCTGGTCGCCGTCCTCGTCGCCGCCGTGGCCTCTCTCTACCTCACCCGCCACGCCGATTCGGTCACCCGCTCCCTGGCCCCCGACACCGTCGGGGTCGGCCGCGCGTCGCTCGTGCGTGTGCGCGTCGGCGTTCGCACCGCGCTGCCCACCCCGCCCGGAACCTGGACCGACACGCTGCCGGCGGGGCTGGAGGGCACGGCGGCGGGTGTCTTCCCCGCCCTCGGTTCGGGTTTGAAAGGCTCGGATCGGACGGTGAACCTCGCCTATACCGTGACCGGGGTGCGCCGCGGCATCCATCATCTGGGTCCCCTGCGGGTCCACTCCGCCGACCCCTTCGCCCTCGCACGCCGCAGCACCCTGTACGGCCAGCGCACCCGTGTCACCGTCGCGCCCGCCGTGATCGACCTGCCGCCCCTCACGGGGCTGGCCGGGGAAGCCGGGGGCACGCTGCAGACGCAGAACAACCAGCCCGGGCAGGGCGCCGACAACCTCATCGCCCGCCCGTACGCGCCCGGCGACTCGATGCGCCGCATCCACTGGCGGGCGACGGCCCATCGCGACGAGCTCATGGTGCGTCAGGAGGAGCAGGAAGCCACCCCGGAGGCGACCGTGATCCTCGACCGGGGAGTCTTGCGATGGTCGACCGAAGCCCTCCACGAGCCGGGTGCCGACGACGCCTTCGAGACAGCGGTGTCGGCGTGCGTCTCGGTGGTGTCGCGCCTGGTGCGCGACGGGTATGGCGTGAGCGTGCTCGACAGCGATGGCACCGCCCTCACCGAGCGCATCGACGGCGGCGACACCGCCGCGGTCGAAGACCTGGTCTCCCAGTTCGCGACCGTCACCGCGCGACGCGACGACCACCTTCCCCGTCTCGCGCGCCAGTTCGCGGGGGTCATGACGGGGCCCGTGATCGTCCTGACCGGGCGGCTCGACCCCGCCGACGTCGACGCGCTCGCGCCGATCGTCCACCACTCGACCTTCGCGGTGCTGCTGGCCGCCTCACCGCGCAGCGGTGCGCTGGACCGCGCGGGCGACATCGGCTGGCATGCGGTCCACCTCGATCCCGACGGCGATCTGGTGCAGGAGTGGGCCGCAGCCGGCGAGCGGGGGGTGAGCCGTGCCCTCCGTTGAGCCGTCATCGCGCCGGAGTGCGGACCTCCTCCTGACAGCCGGGGTCCTCGCCGCTCTGATCGCGGCCCTCCTCCCCCTCATGCGGGTGGTGCGCCCCACGGGATGGCTGCTCGGGACCCTGGTGATCGTGGCCATGGTGCTCGCCACCGGTTACATCGCGCGACGCTTCCGGTTGCCCGCGCTGGCGGTGTCACTGATCGAGATCGTCGTGTGGGTGGCGTTCGTCACCGTGGTGTTCCTCCGCGACAGCGCCTTCCTGTTGGTCATACCGACGGTGGAGACCTTCCGGGAACTCCCCGACATCCTCGCCGCCGCCGGGGAGGAGATCGCCCTCGGGGTCGCGCCCCTCGCACCGAGCGCCCCGCTGGCGATGCTCATCGTCGGGGCGACGGGGCTCCTGGCCGTGGTCATCGACCATGTGGTCCTGACGGCACGCATGCCGCTGCTGGCGGGGGTCGGACTGATCGCGATCTCCCTCATCCCCGCGATCGCCGTGCCGGCCGAGATCGACGTGGTCGCCTTCGTGCTGCTGGCCGCCGCGATGCTCTTCCTCATGCGCATCGATACCCGTACGCGCGAGGAGGCGGGGAGCGCGGAAGCGACCCGCGCGACCGGTGTCTCGGCGACCGGATCGACGGGGACCGGGGTGTCGGCGACCGCGATCGGCATCGGGGCCATCGCCGTGGTCGTGGCGCTCGTGGCCACCCCCCTCCTCCCCCAGCCGACGATCCGGCCGGGGTCGGGGGATCTCGGCCCCGGTCCCGGCATCGACGCCACTCTGCAACTCGGCGACGACCTGCGTCGACCGCGCGAGGTCGAGGTGCTGCAGATGCGCAGTGACGCGCCCACGCCCCCGTACCTCCGGGCGACGACCCTCACCGAGTTCACCGGCGCCGTGTGGGAGCCCGACAGCGGGCGCTCCTATCCGCTCGACAGCGCCGAGGCGCTGGCCGCCCTCCCCGTCGATCCCGAGATCCAGGTCGCGGAGTACTCGACGACCGTGGAGATCCGCAACCTCAACTCCTCGTGGCTCCCCGTGTCCTACCCCGCGACGGCCATCGACGGACTCGACGGGGTGTGGGGGGCATTCCCCTACAACCGCACCGTCGAGGCCCGGCAGGGCGGGACACAGGGGCAGGACTACGAAGTGATCTCTCGCGTCCCTCGTCCGACGCTCGAGCAGATCCGCGCGCGCTCGGCCGGCGGCGAGGGCGTCCGCGCCGACACCCTCGGGCTGCCCGCCGACCTGCCTGCCATCGTCGGCGAGCTCGCCGCCGAGGTGACCGCCGGGGCGGCGTCCGATTACGACGCCCTCCTGGCCCTGCAGAGCTGGTTCCGCGGAACGGACTTCCGCTACTCGCTCGAGGCGCCCGTCGAGGAGGGCTTCGACGGCAGCGGCGCCGAAGCGGTCGCCCGGTTCCTCGAGGTGCGCGAGGGCTACTGCGTGCACTACGCCTCGGCGTTCGCCCTCATGGCACGGACCCTCGACATGCCGAGCCGCATCGTCGTGGGCTACCTCCCGGGCACCTCCACCGGCGATGCCGTGGACTTCCAGACGGTGTACTCGGTGATGTCGGGTCAGCTGCACTCGTGGCCGGAGGTCTACTTCGAGGGCGTCGGGTGGATCCCCTTCGAACCGACCAACGGCCTCGGTCAGCCGACCCGCTTCTCCCCGGAGGCCTCGGCCCCCGGTGAGACCGCCGACGGCGCCGACGCCGCCCCCGAAGCATCCGCCCCCGCCGACGTGCCCGACGCTGTCGACCCCGACACCGGCGAGCCGCTGACCCCGGATGCCGGCACTGCGGCTCCCGACGAGGGCGTCGACGCTCTTCCGGCGGTGACCGTGATCCTCGCCGTGCTGGTGGTGCTCGCGATCCCGCTCCTCGTCCGGGATGTGCGACGCCGGCAGCAGCTGTCGGCCGCCCGGGCCGGTGATGCCGCCGCGGCGTGGGCGGTCGTGCAGGACACCGCGATCGACCTCGGTATCCCGTCGCCGATCAGCGAGAGTCCGCGGGCGCTGGGCGCGCGGCTCATCGCCGAAGCCGGGGCCCCCGCGGAGGCGATGGGTGTCCTCATCCGGGCGATCGAGCGTGCCAGCTACGCGCCCGGCGGACGCCACGGATTCGGTCAGGGCGAGGCGACCGCGGCGGCCGCGCAGGAGGTGCGGGCGGATCTGCTTGCTGCAGCACAGCCCGCGAGACGCCTTCTCGCGCTGGTCGTGCCGCGCTCGCTCATCATCCGCCCCGGGTCGCTCTACGCCGGCGCCGGCCGCGGCGCCTCCCGCCCGGCCGGCTGACCCGCCGGCTCCCTCCCCGCCCGCCGCCCCGCCCTTCCCGCGAGGGTGCATCTGGGCGCCCAGGGTGAGGGGTACATCCGCATCCTCGGCGCTCCGATGCACTCTCGTCGGTGGGCGGCGGAGGGCGGGCGGTGCTCAGCGGGGGGAACGCTCCAGCTGCTGCTCGGCCGCGTCCGCCGACGGGCCCTCGAACGCGTCCGCGGTGGGTCGCTCCGCAGCATCCGCCCGGGGGTCTTCCGCGCCGGCGGCGTCAGAGGCACCGTCGTCGGCCGAGTCGTCGTCGAACGGGACATCGCCACGGGGCGCGTCGTACAGCCCGGCGTCGAGGATGCCCTCGCGCGCGGCGACGATCGTCGGCACGAGTGCCTGACCGGCGACGTTCACTGCGGTGCGCCCCATGTCGAGGATCGGGTCGATCGCCAGGAGCAGCCCGACACCTTCCAGCGGCAGGCCGAGCGTCGACAGCGTCAGGGTGAGCATCACCGTCGCTCCGGTCGTTCCCGCGGTGGCGGCCGAGCCGACGACCGAGACCAGCGCGATGAGCACGTACTGCCAGATCGACAGGTCGATGCCGAAGAACTGGGCCACGAAGATCGCCGCGATCGCCGGGTAGATCGCCGCGCAGCCGTCCATCTTCGTCGTCGCCCCGAACGGCACGGCGAACGAGGCGTACTCGCGGGGAACCCCGAGGTTGCGCTCGGTGACCCGCTGCGTCAGCGGCAGCGTGCCGATCGACGACCGGCTGACGAAGGCCAGCTGGACGGCAGGCCAGACGCCGGAGAAGTACTGCCGGATCGACAGGCCGTGGGTGCGCAGGAGCGTCGGGTAGACGACGAAGAGCACGAGCGCGAGCCCTGCGTAGACGGCGAGCGCGAACCACGCCAGGGTGGTCAGCTTCTCCCAGCCGTACTCGACGACCGCCGAGGCGATGAGGCCGAGGGTGCCGAGCGGAGCGATGCGGATGATCCACCACAGCACACGCTGGATCACCTTCAGCGTCGACTCGGTGAAGGCCAGGAACGGCTCGGCGCGGCGACCGAGCTTGAGGGCGGCGATCCCGACCGCCGCCGCGACGACGATGACCTGGAGCACATTGAACCCGACGGATGACACGGCGGCGCCCGTCTCGGCATCCACCGATGTCGACACGGTGAGGCCGAGGAAGTTCTGCGGAACGAGGCCGACAAGGAAGTTCCACCAGGTGCCGACGGTCGAGGGCTCGGCGGCGGTGAGCGCCGTCTGATCGACGCGGGCGCCCGGCTGGATGGTGACGCCGAGGACGATGCCGATCGACACCGCGATGAGAGCGGTGATGGCGAACCACAGCAGGGTCTGCCCGGCCAGGCGGGCGGCGTTCGTCACGCGCCGCAGCTGCGCGATGCTCGCGACGATCGCGAAGAAGATGAGCGGGATGACCGCGGTCTTCAGCAGGGTGACGTAGGAATCGCCGATCGTGTTCAGGGTCGCCGCGAGCGCGTTGGGGGTGCCGTCGGCCAGGGGGCCGATCTGCCGGGCGACCAGGCCGAGACCGACCCCGAGCACGAGGGCGACGGTGATCTGGAACCCGAACGAGGTCAGGATGCGGCGGGTGCGGGTCTTCTCCGGCGGGGTGGGCCGGGAGGGCGCGCGGGAAGCGCTCGTGGCGGAACTCATGTCTCTCCTGTCGGGGGCGTCGGTCGTCCCGGGGAACGGCCTGGTCGAGGCTACGGCGAGCTTGGGGGGCCCGTCGCCGTGTGACCCCGGATGACAACGACCCGATCCCCCGCGTTCATTCCCGCCGTCTCCCCACTTTCCGCTCCGCCGGGGACCCCGTCCGAACGCGAGAGTGCATCTGCGCGCCGAGGGCGCGGGTGATCACCGCATTCTCGGCGCCCCGATGCGCTCTCGCGGGGAGGAGGGGCGGGGGCAAGGGGAAAGGCCCCTCATCCCGGGGGGATGAGGGGCCTCGACGCGGAAGCGACAGGATTTGAACCTGCGAGGCGAGTTACCCCGCCTACATGGATTCCAGCCATGCTCCTTAGGCCGCTCGGACACGCTTCCGTCGCCGACTTTATCACGCAGCCCGGGAGCGCCTCGGCGCGGTCACCAGCCCATCGACCCCGCAACGCCTTTGAACGGCCCGGCGACGCGCGAGGTGATCCACCCGCCGTAGAAGCGTCCGGGCTGGGGGGTGACGGCCTCGCCGTCGACCGTGCAGCGGTCCATCACCTGCGCATACACCGCGACGCGATCGGCCAGCAGCTCGTACCCGGCGCTCGGTCGCGGGTAGTTCCACGCGGCAGCCGCACGATGCTCCCCGCCGCCGTGGACGTCGAGGTAGCGCGCTGCGCCTTTGAACTCGCAGAAGGACGACCCGACGCCGTCGGTGAGCGCTCCCTCGACGAACGCCGTGATCGGCAGATAGTACACCGGCGGATGGCTCGTCTCCAGAACGCGGACGACGTCGCCGGTGTCGATGATCAGCTCGCCACCGAGGGTGATCGTGACGCGGGCGTCGACCTTCTCGATCCGCGGCGGCCGCGGGTAGTCCCACACCGATTCCTGTCCCGGGGCCACGGGGTCTGGCGATGGATGACGCATGATCTCAGGCTACGCCCGACCGCCTCCGGCGGCTCCGGATGCGAGAGAGCGGCGAACCGGTGGGAAATCGCCCTTCCGGGTTCATCCGCTGGTTGACTGAGGGGGTGACGCAGGTGGCGATGTTCCCCCTCGGCAGTGTGCTCTTCCCGCACGCGCCGCTGGCGCTGCGGATCTTCGAGCCGCGCTACCTCACCATGCTCGGCCGCCTCCTCGACGAGGAGGACCCGCAGTTCGGAGTGGTGCTCATCGAGCGCGGGCCCGAGGCGGGCGGCGGGGATCAGCGCAGTTCGCTCGGCACCATGGCGCGACTCGCGCAGGTCCAGGTCGGCAAGGACGACATCTTCGTCCTGGCCGTGGGCGATCAGCGCGTCCGGGTGGACACCTGGCTGGACGACGACCCCCATCCTGTCGCCGAGGTCACCGCTGTGGACGCCCTGAGCTGGGACGACGCGCTCACACCGCTGCGGACCGAAGCGGAGAGCATCGTGCGGCGCGTGCTCGGGAAGGCCGACTCCGCGGGCCTGGCCTCGTACGACCCGAACATCGAGCTGTCGGAAGATCCCATCGAGTCGGCGTGGCAGCTCGCCGCGATCGCACCCCTCGGCGAGCTCGATCGGTTCACGCTGCTGCAGTCCACCACCATGGGCGGACTCCTGCGGCAGATCATCGATATGACCCTCGACATCGAACCCGTCCTCGGCGGCGGCGACGCGGCATCCGATCCATTCTCGGGAATGTGAATCGGCCCGCGCGGGTTGTGCTCGGCATGAAGAGTTTCGGCACCCTCTCCTTCGGTCACTACGGCCCGCTCGGCGGAGGCCGCCAGCTCACCGCCGGGGACTCGATGCTCCAGGCCATCGACCTCGTCCAGGGCATGGACGATCTCGGCGTGAACGGCATCTCCTTCCGCGTGCACCACTTCGCCCGGCAGCAGTCCTCTCCGATGCCGCTGCTCGCGGCGATCGCGGCGAGGACCCGTCACATCGAGATGGGTACCGGGGTCATCGACATGCGGTACGAGAATCCCCTCTACCTCGCCGAAGAGGCGGCCTCGGTCGACCTCATCAGCGGCGGAAGACTGGCGCTCGGCGTCAGCCGCGGGTCACCCGAGACGGTCGTGCGCGGGTACGAGGCGTTCGGGTACACGGGCGCGCAGGATCCGCGAGGGGCGGACCTCGCACGCGAACACTTCGCGACCTTCCTGCACGCGATCGAGGGCCACGGCATCGCCGAGCGCGACTCCTCGAGCCCGTTCGGCGGCGGCACGGGGCTGCAGCGGATCGAGCCCTACTCCCCCGGACTCCGCTCCCGCATCTGGTGGGGCGCGGGCAACCGCGAGACGGCCGAGTGGGCGGGGCGCATGGGCGTGAACCTCATGTCGTCCACGCTCCTGACCGAAGACCGGGGTCTGCCGTTCGACGTCTTTCAGGCCGAACAGATCGACGCCTTCCGCGCCGCGTGGCGCGAAGCCGGCCACCCCGGGGAACCGCGGGTGTCGGTCAGCCGCTCGATCTTCCCGATCACCACGGCCGAGGACGAGATGCACTTCGGTGGCCGGCAGGACGGCGACGGTGTGGGCTACATCGACGGCTTCCGCTCGACCTTCGGCAAGACCTACGCGGCCGCCCCGGATGTGCTCGTGGAGCAGCTGCGGGAGGACGCCGCGGTCACGAGCGCCGACACGCTGATGCTGACGATCCCGAGCCAGCTCGGCGTCGCATTCAACCTGCGACTCGTGGAGTCGTTCGCGAGGTTCGTGGCGCCCGAGCTCGGGTGGGTGCCGTCCACGCAGAGCCTCGTGGCGAGCTGACCCCCGGGGTCGACTCCTGCGCCAGCCCTGAGACGCGCACCCCGAGCCACTCGGCGAGGTCCACGATCTCGGCGTGCACCATATCGGTCTCCTCGGAGTCGAATTCCGCGAACACGTGGACCGCGTTGACACGCAGCAGCTCGCTGTCGCGATCGACCTCGGCGTCCACCATCCCGACGAAACGGTCTCCCATCAGCACTGGGTGGGCGAAGAAGCGCCGCCACACCGGCCTTCCCCACGCGCGTCCACCCCGACCTCTCCCGCGCGATTCCCGCAGCCTTGAGCCCGCGGGTCTGCAACTCGTGCGCGGCGGTCCCGTCGTCGACCTCGGGCGGGTCGGCCGGGTACACGCGGTCGGCGAGATCCCACGCCCGGGTGTGGCCTTCGCGTCGGGTCACCGCCACCTCGCCGCGCCGCGCCAGAAGGTCGAGCATCAACGGAACTTGCTTCGACCCCGACCGTCCGTCCGGGCGCTGGGCCACGGCAGCGGTATCGGGGATGTCGCGAGAGGTCAGCGGTCCCTCCGCGCGAAGACGGGAGAGGGCGTCCGCGCGAAAGGCGGCATTCACCTCGAGCCAGTGTCGACTGCTCTCCCGCTCCGGATGGCGACGCATCGCGGGACGGAAGAGGGGCAGCATGCGCATCGGGTGGAACGCGCCCCGTAACTCGAACAGCAGCCGGTCGACCTCCACCGCCTTCTTCAGCTGTCCGCTCTCGTACGACCAACTGATCCACCACCACAGGACGGTGTGCTCGCACGGCGCGATCGCCGAGGTGGGGTCGATCTTGATGTACCCGAGCTGCTCGGCCACCTCCACGACGTCCCCGGGTCGATCGGCGTCCAGCAGCTGCGCGCGCACGACGATGCGCCGGGCCTGGTCTCGGGTGAGTCGGTGCGTCACGCGTCGAGTATCCCCTGGTGCCCCGGCCCGCTGTCGAGGAGGCGGCGTCTTAGCCGGCCGGATCGGACCGCGTGCAGGAATAGGGCGATCGCCCGATACACCGTGCTCACCTCAGGGAGGAGAGTCGACGCGGAGTCGATGACAGGAGAATGTTCGATGGATGCGATGACATACGCCGCGAGCCGGCTGGCCGCGCAGCGCGCGGAAAACCTGGCGTCCGACCTGCGTCTGCGACACGCGCAGGCCCGGCGGCTCGAGGCGAGGAGGGCGGATGCCGCGGCGGGCGGCGTCCGCGAAGCGAATCGGAGGCCCGCGGCCACCGCCGACTGCTTCGGACTGGCAGGACCCGCGACATGAGGGCATTCCGCCTCGGCTGCGCAACGCGGGCGGCGTCGCGGGCGCCCCGCAGCCCCTCGAATCTGTCGGAGGCCGGTGTCACCATATGACCATGCCCGCGCCCGCTTCGAGCCCTCGCATGGTCGGTCGTGCCGCGGAATGGGAGATTCTCCGGGAGGCACTCGAGGCCTCCCGCCACGGCACACCGCGTTCCGTCGTCGTGCGCGGCGAGGCGGGCATCGGGAAGACCCGCCTCGTGCAGGAGCTCCTGAACGAGGCTCTGGCGGCGACAGACCCGCAGCTGCCGACGGTGGTCGCCGTCGGTCAATGCGTCGACCTCGGCCCCATCGGAGCGCCGTTCGGACCGGTGCGCCGCGTGCTGCGTGATCTGCACGCCGCGATCGGCACCGAGCCGCTGCGCGAGGCGGCCGGATCACCCGCGGCCGCGGCCACCCTCGCGGCGTTCGTGCCGGGCATCGAGACCGAGATGTCGGCACCGCCCGTGCCGACCAGCCACTTCGCCGAGGCGATAGAAGCGGTTCTCGAGGACCTCTCGATGTCGCGGCACCTCGTCATCGTGATCGAGGACCTCCAGTGGGCGGACGCGGCGACGCTCACCCTCCTGAAGACACTCGCCGGTACGCTGCGGGGCCGCCACCTCACGATCGTGGCGACCTACAGATCGGACGACATCGACCGATTCCACCCTCTGCGTCCCGTCCTCGCCGAACTGGATCGGACGCGAGCGATCGTCCGCATCGAGTTGCGGCCCCTGACGGCGGACGAGGTGGCCGAGCAGGTGGCGTCGCTCGCCGCGGACCTGGACGACACGGCACTGACCGCTCTGGTCGAACGCAGCGGCGGGATCCCGTTCCTCGTCGAGGAACTCGTCGACCTCGGCGGCGCGGAGCTGCCCGATACGCTCCGCGAGCTCGTCCTCGCGCGCTATACACGGCTCAGTGACACCGCGCAGGAGATCGCGCGGGTCATGTCCGCCGGCGGCATGCACACCGAGCACGCCGTCCTCGCCGCGGTGGCGGGCCGAGACGACAGCGTCGTCGACCAGGCCATCCGGGAGGCGATCGCGTCCCACCTCATCCTCGCCGAGGGCGACGGATACACCTTCCGGCACGCGCTGACCCAGGAGGCGGTCCACGACGAGATGCTCCCCAGCGAGCGCGTGCGCATCCACCGGCGGTACGCCGAACACCTCGCGACCCACCGCGCCGAGGCTCCCGAGGCGCTGTCGGCGATCGCCGAACACTGGCTGATCGCCCGTGAGCTGACACCCGCATTCGACGCCACCGTTCGCGCACTGCAGCACTCTCGCGCCACCTTCGCCCCGGCGACCTCGGTCAAGCTCGCGGAAAGGCTCACGGAGCTGTGGTCCCAGGTCCCGGATGCGGCAACGCGATCGGGGACGACCCTGGCCGAGCTTCATCTCGATGCCGCTCAGGCGTGGCACGACCTCGGCGATCCGGAGCGCGCGCTCCGGGCCGCCCAGGAGGGTCTCGCGGCGGATCCGCAGGATCCGCTCGTGCACGCCGCGCTCATCCGCCAGAAGATCGTGCAGGAGTTCAACACCGATCGGAATCCCGATCACGAGGAGCTCCTCGGCGCCATCGCCCTACTCGAGGGGATCGACACCGACGCGTCCCGCGTCCTGCAGTCGCGCATTCTGTCCAATCTCGCTCTGAGCTACCCGGACGGGCGAGCGGAGGCGTACCTGCGCAGGGCCGTGACCCTGGCGGAGGGAGCCGGCGACGACGTGGCGCTGGCCATCGCCCTGGTCAACGAGTCCTGGCGACAGTCCGACACCATGGGTGACGAGGTCGCCGCTCTCGCCCCGCTCGAGCAGGCTCTCGGGCTGCAGGTCAATCCCGCCGTGCGGGCATACGTCGGTGCTGCGTACGTGGACCTGCTCGCTCGCCTGGGACGATACGACGAGGCGACGGCGGTGGGAGAAGCCCACTTCGCCGACGCGGTGCGCGGCGGGATCGAACGGGGATCGGGCGGATCGGTGGCCGTGCAGATCGCGCACGCTCACTTCTGTGCGGGGAGGCCCGAGGAAGCGAAGCGGTACGCCCAGCGCGCACGGCGGCTACTGGACCGTCCGTCCCGCGCGGCGGTGATCCGTGTGCTGGCCACCCATCACGCCTGGAACGATCAGCCCGTCGAACGCGACGCTCTGCTGCTCGAGGAACGCGCCACCATGGACGCCTCCCGGCACGCCCACCCCGAGAAGCACGATTGGTGGGAGCCCGAGACGGTCGACGCCGTGCTGATGTCCTCCTCCGGGATGCGGGTGGCCGTGAGCGCCGAGAGCGCCGCGGCGTGGGAGCAGCGGATCGCACGACTCCGGGCCGTCGTGGGAGAGGGCAAGGCGGCTGCCGCCCGGCGGTTCACGGCCATCACGGCGGCGATGATGATCCGCGCCCTGTCGGCGACCGACGTCGGCGAGCGCGCCGCCGAGGATCTCTCCCTTCTTCGCGACGGCCTCGCAGCGGCGTCGCAGCAGTGGCCGAGAACGGGTCTCACTCCGAAGATCCTCGACTTCATCGACGCCCTGTCTGCCGACACCGACGGTCAGAGCGCCGTGGAGCGCGCCCGCCGCTGGCGCGGCATCGTCGACGCCGCGGGAGAGGGCGTTCTGCCCGTGCGCCACCAGCTCGTCGCCCGGCTGAGCCTCGCCGCCGCTCTCATCGACGCCGGGGAGCGCACAGCGGCCGAGGCCGAGCTCGATCGGATCATCTCGCAGGGACCTCCGGCGGGTCTTGCCCGCGTGGCGTTCTGGGCTCACGATCTGGTCGAACGCGCGGGCATCCATCCGGCCGCCGGCGCCACCCCCCTCGCTCCCGTGACCCTGGGCCTGACCCCCCGCGAACGGCAGGTCCTTGCCCTTGTCGCGCAGGGCCTGACCAACGCGCAGATCGGTGCCCGGCTCTACATCAGCCCGAAGACCGCATCGGTGCACGTCTCGGCCATCCTGGCGAAGGTCGGCGCGTCCAACCGTGCCGAGGCGGCCGCGCTCTTCAGCTCGGGTGCGGGCGCCGCCGGGGCACCCTGAAGGTCACCCCGTCGACCCGTTCCTCTCGCTCTACCGATGGGCGTCGTAGGCTGGCCGCGGGACGAAGGGGGATGCCGCGATGGGAGCGCTTCACGAACGGACGCCGGCACGCGTCATCCGGGTGGTGGGCGCCGTCGGAGCCGCGCTCGCGGTGAGCGCCGCGCTGTCGGGATGCGGGATCGTCGAGCGGATCGTCGCGGACGGGGAGACACCCACCCCCACCCCGACCGCGCCCGTGACACCCACCCCGACCGGCCCGGACCCGGTCCTGGCATGGGAGTGCGGTCAGATCAGCGCCCTGAGCGGCGTGGCGATCCGCACGAACTTCGAATACCAGACCGGGCGGCTCGACGAGGTCGAGTACGTCTCACGCCTGGCCGCGCTTCAGGACGCGTGGGTCTACATGCCCACCTACGACACCGCCATCACCCCGTTCATCTACGACGTGCAGGTGCAGGCGGCCGCCGATCCGTCCGGCGCCAATCAGGGCTACATCGACGCCATCAACGCCGCGACGGCGGCCTGCCAGGAGGCCGGCTCGCTGGCGGTGATCACCCCGCTGCCGGAGATGGGCGGCTAGCCTCCTCGGGCAGCACGAGAGGGAGCTCCCGCGACGCGTCCCAGGGACGGGTCCACCCGACACTGTCGAACAATCCGTCCAGCAGCATCCCGGTGAAGCCCCAGACCAGGTGCTCGCGTGCGCCGTCGCGCACGAGGAAGCCGGGTCCGCGCCACTCGCGACCGTCTCGACGGATCACCGTGACGCCACGATTGGCGGGATCGAGCAGGTCGGCGACCGGTGCCCGGAACACGTCCGCGGACTCTGCCTCATCGACCACGCGCACCGGGGACGGGCGACGCCACCAGCCGATGACCGGGGTCACGAGATGACGGGAGTACTCCAGCGGAATCGGCCCGAGGGTGCCGAGCACCTCCACCCCGTCGGGATCGAGTCCGGTCTCCTCCTGCGCCTCCCGCAGCGCCGCGGCGACGGGGCCGTCGTCACCGTCGTCCACGCGTCCGCCGGGGAAGGCGACCTGTCCCGGATGTGAGCGCAGCGTCAGCGCCCGGGCAAGGAGGAGGACGTCGAGGTCGCGGGAGACCGCACCCATCGCGGTGCCCTCGGCACTGGGCTCGGCGTCGAGCACGCCGAAGAGGATGAGCACCGCGGCATCCCTGGCATCGGTGACGTCGGGGAGGTTCGCCACCCGGTCGCCGAGACCCCCGCGGGGATCATCCGCCGCGGCGCGGACGAGTTCGCGGAGCGCCTGTCGCGCGGCATCCGCCGCCGGAGCTGGGGTCACCCTGACAGCGTACGCGGCGCCCCGATATTCGCTCCGCTGCCCGGCGATCAGGGCTTTTCCGCCGTCGTGGGAAGAACATCTCGTTCAGGTAACGCACGGGAAGCGTCCAGACTCAGGCACCAGACTCG
Source organism: Microbacterium sp. AK009 (assembly GCF_013410955.1). Taxonomy (GTDB): domain Bacteria; phylum Actinomycetota; class Actinomycetes; order Actinomycetales; family Microbacteriaceae; genus Microbacterium. Next base: position 161,119 of record NZ_JACCCG010000005.1, read on the forward strand.
GGGACTTGTGCCCCGCCCGGGCGCGTGCCGCGTCACCCGAAGACGCATCCCCCGACACGAAACCGGTACTTCATGCGCTCCACCACGACGACCACTTCCGCCCGCCGCACCCGTCGCGCCGCTGACCGCCGCTCACGCCGCCGGCCCGCCCTCGTCGTCGCCGGCCTGAGCTTCTCGGTCCTCGCCGCGGTCGGCATCACCGCGACCGCACCAACGGCGGCAGCATCGTCGACCACCGCCTTCGGGCCGGTCACGCTCGCCTCGTACACCACCGTGTCCACGTCGCCGCTCGCCGCGCGCTCCGCGACGGAGGCGACCGTGAGTGAGACCGCCGACGCAGAGGCGACCGACGCCGCCGGTGAGGCTCTGGCGGCCGCCGACACGATCGAGGCCGACATCCAGGCCGCCGCGCTCGACATCGGCGAAGCCGATCCGACGGTCGACACCGCAGAGCTCGAAGCGGCACTCGCCCGCCTGCAGTCCGCTGACATCCTCCCCGCGGCCTTCCTGCCCGACCTCGCCGACGACGTCGCCGACGCGGTGGCGGGGGTCGACCAGCGGGTCACCCAGCTGCGCGGCAGCCTCGACGGAGCGCTGGCGAAAAAGGCCGAGGAAGAGGCCGCCGAGAAGGCCCGCCTCGAGGCGGAGGCCGCGGCGGCAGCGGCAGCGGCAGCGGAGGCTGCAGCTCAGACCCGTGCCACCTCGAGCGGCACCGGCGGCGGCGGTGGTGGCGGCTTCGTCCCCACCGGCGGCAGCACCGGTGGCGACAACAGCCCTGGCGGCGCGCAGGCCACGGCGCGCGCGATGCTCGGCAACTACGGCTGGGGCGATGACCAGTTCTCGTGCCTGGTGTCGCTGTGGAACAAGGAGTCGGGCTGGAACTACCAGGCCTACAACCGCTCGAGCGGTGCCTTCGGCATCCCCCAGGCCCTCCCCGGCAACAAGATGGCCTCGGCCGGCGCCGACTGGCAGACCAACGCCGCGACGCAGATCTCGTGGGGTCTTGGCTACATCTCCGGCCGCTACGGCACCCCGTGCGGCGCGTGGAACCACTCGCAGTCGGTCGGCTGGTACTGACCCTCACGCGCGGCAGAACTCACCCGGCTGGCGGATCACCGAAAGGTTCGATCCGCCAGCCGACGCGTTCCAGGGCCGATGCCAGGCGGGCAGCATCCTCGCGCGCGGCGGAGGGCTCGAGCGAGCAGACGTCGACCGCGAACGGCGGGGGTTCGGCGAAGCGCGGCAGATCGACCATCGCCCACGATTTCGCACTGACCCACACCCGCGGGTCGGCCGAACCGGCGTCCTGAACCTCACCGTCGGAGACCAGCGCGATGACGGCGAGCGCGTCGGGTTTCGCGATGGGGAGATTCACCACGAGCGAGACCACGTGCACGACTTCCATGCTCCCAGACCCGCACGCGGTGAAGGCCGAAACCGGCGCGCTGTCCGATGATCCGGATGCCCCGGCGCGGCCAGGTCGCCGCGTCACCGGCCGAAGAAGTCGCCGAGCGCGCCGAACTGGTCGCCGATGCTCGAGACCTGATTCCCGAGACCTGACACGACGTCCCCGACCCCGCCGACGAGACCCTCCGCACCATCGGCGAAGCCCGAGAGATCGGCGCCCTCCGCAATGCCCGAAAGGTCGACGCCGTCGGCGAGGGCGTCGAAATCGACCCCGAATCCCGCGGCCTGCTCGAGGAGCGGCGCCGCCACCGAGCTGACCACCGCAGCTCCCGCCACGGCGCCGAGCACGCCGATGGCAAGACCTCCGGCCCCGACCATCGCCGCACCGCCGCCGACGCGTCCGAGGAGCCCACGCATCCGGCCGGGCCGCTGGGCCTCCGCCCGACCCGCGGCGCGGGCGAGATCCTCCGGCGCCGCCGATCGCGGGCGTTCCGTGGGCGGGAACTCGGTTCGCATGCGCGATTCGATCTGCTGACGCTGCTGCGGAGTGAGCCGGGCGAAGGCCTCGCGATGGATCTGCTCGACCTGGTGCGGATCAGCGGTCTGCATCAGGTAGTCGTAGCGGGCGATCGCCGCCCGATCGGTCTCGTTGGGGCGGCCCGAAGGCGCACCGCCCGCCGGTGGGGGCGTGGTGGAAGGACGACCCCGCGGCGCGGACGGCGCGGGGGGTGTGGCGGACCCCGCACCCGCCGACGGAGGCCCGTCGCCGGACAGGGCACCGGCGGCGCTGCGGACTATCCCCCGCCAATCCGAGGACGACGAACTCGGGGCGGAGCCGCCCTGGTTGTCCAGCGCCTTGGCGGCCATGCCGATCAGCTTGGAGAGCTTGCTCATGACGATCCCTTCTGAACGTCAAGGTCTCCTCCACCCTCGCGGGCCGGTGGGCCGGAACACCACGGGGCGTTCGTACTGACGGGTCCACCGCAATCGGGAGTACTCCCCTTGCCTCGCCCACGTTAGCGACGCGGCCTATGGATCCGCTCGAAAAACAGGCGCGGACCATCGACGTTCCTGGCATGATGGCGTCACCCGTTCCGCCCTGAACGAAAGGGCACGATGCGCTCGCTCACGCGTCGACAGTTCCTCGCGCGCACCGCCGCGCTCGCCGCCGCGCTGTCCCTCGACCCCGACCATCTCGGCCGCGCTCTGGCCGCCCGGACAGCGACGGCGACGACCGGCACCGCCGACATCCCCTCCACGCTCCTGCAGACGATCCTCTACGGACCAGCGGTGCAGGGCAGCTACCGTCGCCTCGTCGCCGGGCCGGGCGAGCCCTACCTTCCCCGCGTCGACGTGCTCGGACGCGATCCCGACCCATCCCGGACGTCGCGACGACGGTCTCTGCTCTACGTCGGGCACCTCTCCGACCTCCACGTCATCGATGCCCAGTCCCCGGGCCGCATCGAGCCGATGATCGTCCAGGATCATTCGGCGTGGGGCTCGGCTTTCCACCCACACGATCCGCTGAGCCCGCACACCGTCGCGGCGATGGTGGGCGCGTTCCACGACGCGCGATTCAGTCCGCTGACCGGAGCTCCCATGGGCGCTGCGGTCGTCACAGGCGACAGCGCCGATATGCACTCGCACCTCGAGCTGCGCTGGTACATCGATCTGATGGACGGGGTGGCCATCGACCCCGCCACAGCGGGACCGACCTACCAGGGCGTGCAGGCGTGGCCCGAGGCGACCTGGGCATATCGCCCCCGGGATCCGACCGGCGGGTCTTTCGGCGAATACGGATTCCCCACGCTCCCCGACATGCTCGAGCGAGCGATCGCCGAGGAGATCCGTCCGACCGGCCTTCCCGCGCCCTGGTACGCGGTGTACGGCAACCACGACACACTCCTGCTCGGGACGTTCGAGCTCAGCCCGTCCCTGCATGCGCTCGCGGTCGGCGGGCAGAAGTCCTACACGCTGGAAGCGACGGCATCGTCGTTCCTGCGCGGCTGGGCTGCAAGCGGCAGCGCGGTGCAGCAGGGATGGGACGCTCTCAATCTCGCGTGGGGACGGTCGGGTTTCCGCGCTGTCCCAGCCAACCCGGAGCGCCGCATCTACGAGACACGCGAGTTCATGGCGGAGCACTTCCGGACCCAGCCCGACCCCGGGCCGATCGGCCACGGGTTTACCCGACGGAACCTCGAGACCGGTGAGACATGGTGGCGGGCAGAACTGAGTCCGCATGTCCGCGCACTCGGCCTCGACACCTGCAATGCCGTCGCGGGGCCTGACGGTGCCCTTCCCGACGCGCAGTTCCGGTGGCTCCGCACCGAGCTCGAGCGCGCCCAGCGCGAGCAGAAGCTCGTCCTCATCCTCAGCCACCACAACAGCCTGACCATGGAGAACACCGCCCAGCGACCCGGCGAGACCGAGATCCTGCGTCACGGGCCCGAGGTCGTCGACCTCATCCTGCAGTTCCCCGTCGCCATCGCGTGGCTGAACGGACACACGCATCTGAATCAGATCCTCGCCCACCGATCGGGCGACCGCGGGTTCTGGGAGATCACGACCGCCTCGTGCATCGATTTCCCCCAGCAGCAGCAGGTCGTCGAGATCGTCGACAACCGCGACGGCACGCTGTCGCTGTTCACCACGGTGCTCGACCACGCCTCGCCTGTCTCACCCGGCGCGCCCGGCCGCACCGGTGATCTCGCCGCGCGGGCCCGCGAACTGGCCGCCAACGACTGGGCCGAAACCCCGATCATGCGCCGAGGATCTCCGCTGGATCGCAACACCGAACTCCTCCTCCCCTCCCCCTTCGATCTGGAGACCATCACCGACGCCTCTTTGCAGGCCCAGCGGATGACGGAGCGGGCGCGCATCATCGCCCACGAACAGCGGAGTGCCTCATGATCCGTCGCTCGGCCTCGGCGATCCTGCTGGCCCCGGCGGTCGTCCTCGCCGTCGCCGGCTGCTCTCAGATCGCTGCGATCGCACCCGTCGGCGGCGACCGCCTGGCGGAGGTCCGTTACGCCGTGAACGACGTCCTCATCGAGGAGGGGATCGACATCCTCGTCGCGCCGGTCTGCACGGTGGGAGCAGACGAGGTCACGGTCACGTGCGAGGGGTCCACCGGTGACGAGCGCACGATCGACGCCACCTCCGAGGTGGAGTCATCCGACCAGATCGTCGTCCGCGTGGGCGACGAGGTCGTCTACGAAGGCTCCCTCAGCGCCGTGCTCGAGAGGGGATCGAGCGGATGACGCGAACCCGCGCCCTTCCTCTCCTCGTCGTCACCGCGGCGATCTTCGTCGGTGCCCTTCTGCAGGCCGCCACCGCCGTTCCGGGCCTCGGGCGCGCGGCTCCCGTGTTCTTCGGGCTGGCCGCCGGCGCCTCGCTCCTCTTCCTGTGGGGGCAGCTCACGTCCCTCACCTGGGCGATCCTGGCTGTGCGCAGGGGCGCGGCATCCGTCCGCCTCATACCCATTGCGGCGTGGTCGGGGATCATCGTGCTCGTCGTCGGGGTGCTGCTCGTGATCTTTCCGCCCGGTGCCGTGCTCGCGGGGGTCGCGGCGCTGTTCGTCCTCCCCGGTGCGAGTGACGGGATGGGGCGCGCCATCCCCGGCGCGGGACGCGCGATGCGTCGTCACCCCTGGCGGTCGGTTCTCCTCGCTGCAGGCGCGATCATCGCCCTCGTCGCTCTCGCTGTCACGGCGGTCGCCGCGGGTCTGTTCCTCACCGGATTCCTCGGTGGAACGGTCATGTGGGTCGCATTCGGCACGGCGGCGGCGGTCCTTCTCACCGCGGCGGCGCGCCTTCACGAGAAGTGACGGTCAGACGGGCCCACGCGAGCCGAGAACGCCTGCCAGGAGCGCATGCAGCAGCGGCGGTACTGCGGCGACGAGGAGGATCGTTCCGAACACCGGGTCGTCGGGGCGGAGCAGGATGCCTCCGATGAGGAGGGCGCCGAACAGCACCGCCGACAGGATGCGCCGGCCGAGGCGCTCCAGACGCGCGAGGCGACGATCGACGCGCGGCGCGTCGACGGCGAGCCGACCCTCCTCCATACGGGTGGCGAGCTTGTCGATCCGGCGCGGGAGCCGCGCGATGAGCCCCGCGGTGTCGACGGCCTGCCGTGTGACGGCCTGCACCACATTGCCGCGTTCCTCGCGCAGCAGGGTGGCGGCGTAGGGCTCGACAGCCTCCCAGATGTTGAAGGCGGGATCGAGGGCGCTCGACACCCCCGAGGTCAGCGACATGGCCCGGATGACCAGGAGGAAGTTCTCGGGCAGCTGGAAGGGAAGCGCCCGGACGAGGTCTCCGAACTCGATCGCGAAGTCGCGGAATTCGCGGGGATCGACCTCGGCGAGCTCGGCGAACCCCATGCCGCCGAACCGCGCGAACAGCTGCGTCATGGCCCGTTCGAGCTCGGCGGTGTCGGCCGAGGGAAGCAGAACCCCCACCTCGCGGATGCTGTCGACCAGACCCACGCCGTCGCGTGCCGCAACGGCGATGACGAGGCGCCGAAGCCCGGCGCGCAGCGAATCGGGGACCTGACCCATCATCCCGAAGTCGATGAAGGTGAGGGTCCACGCCGGCGTCGCCTCCGCCGCCGCGCCGGCCTGAACCGCCGAGGGAGTCACGAAGATGTTCCCCGGATGCGGATCGGCGTGGAAGTACCCGTTTCCGAAGAGCTGCTGGAACATCACCGAGGCGAAAGCCAACGCGACCTCGGTCGGGTCGATCCCCGCGGCGACGAGTGCGTCGCGGTCGTTGATCTTGATCGCCGTGACATCCTGCAGCGTCAGCACGCGCCGCGTCGATCGTTCCCACACCACCGCGGGCGTCGCCACGCGAGGGTCGTCGGCGAAGTCGCGCGCGAATCGCTCGCCGTTCACGCCCTCCTGCAGATAGTCGATCTCCTGCAGCGACGTCTCGGCGAACTCCTCCACGAGCGCCGGCATGTCCACGCGCCGCGATACCAGAGACACCCTGCTCAGCCACACACCGACTTTGCGCAGGGCCCGCAGGTCGACGTCGACGATCTGATCGATTCCGGGGCGCTGCACCTTGACGACGACCTCGGAGAATCCGGCGAGCTCGGCGTCGGGCGCCGACAACCGCGCGCGGTGCGCCTGCCCGAGCGAGGCCGCGGCGACGGGCTGCGGGTCGACGAACGAGAAAGCCTGTGCCAGCGGCACCCCCAGCTCGCTCTCGGCCAGCGCGCGGATGCGGTCGAAGGCGACGGGGGGCACTTCGTCCTGCAGACCCTCCAGTTCCTTCGTGATCTCGGGCGGCAGGATGTCGAGCCGAGACGAGAGGAACTGCCCCACCTTGATCATCAGACCGCCCAGGTCCACGGCGAGTGCATGGAAGCGCCGCGCGATGCGTCGCATCCGACGCGCGCGCCCGCGCGCCACGAAAGCGGTCAGTCCGAATCTCGGAAGGAACAGCTCCCACCACCACGTCTGCAGCATGACGCGCAGCGCGAAGCGGGTGATGCGGCGGTAGCGGGCACGCATCCGTCGGGCGTCGGTCATCGATTCTCCTGGACGCCGACGCACGAGTGGCGTCGAATCAGCTCTGGGCGAGGATGGAGTAGAGCCTACGGCGCGCCTCGTCGAGGACGGCGACAGCCTCTTCCACCTGGGCCGACGAGCCGGAGCGGGCCACCTGCGCGGCGGCCTGTGCCAGGTCGAGACCGGCCTTGGGAAGAGCGGTCATCCGCGGCGACTCGCGGTGCGACGATCCGCTGGACTCCCACGGCGCACCGCGTTCGGCGGCGGCCTCCGCCTCGGCGATCCCGCCCTCGGTCAGGCTGTAGGTCTTGCGCCCGTCAGCTTCCTTAGCCTCGATCAGGCCCTCGTCGGCGAGGAGCTGGAGCGTGGGGTAGACCGAACCGGCGCTGGGCTTCCAGCTGCCGCCGCTGCGCTCCTCGATGAGCTGGATGATCTGGTAGCCGTGCATGGGGCGCTCCAGGAGAAGGGTGAGAACGGCGGTGCGCACATCGCCTCGGTTCATCCGCGGCGCGGACGTACCGCTTCCCATACCCTTCTCGAAGGCGGAGCGCAACTGGTCCATGGCGTCCGCGATGTTCGACATCGGCCATCCCGACGCGGACCCGCCGCGTCCCGAGAATGCATCGCCGAAGAATGAGTTGCTCATGATGACCTCCTCCGCTCCGTCGCGGTCGCGACGTCGAGCGATACCTAACGATATGTCGTTACGCATCGTTGAGGGCGGGTGTGGAGCGAATTCGCAGGTGAGCGGAGACGTCTTCGCAGGGCTCAGACCGGCGCCCGCGCATCGCGCCTCGCCAGGACCTCGGCCCGCTCGTACTGGGGGGCGAGCGACCACTCCTCCCCCAGATGGCGTGCGGCCGTCACCGGCCACACGGGGTCGAGGAGGAATTCCCGGGCGAGCGCGATCAGGTCGGCGTCTCCGGCATCCAGGATCTCCTCCGCCTGCTCGGGGTCGCGGATGAGCCCCACGGCCGCGGTGAGCATCCCCGCCTCCTGCCGGATCCGGCGGGAGAACGGCACCTGGTAGCCCGGTCCGACCGGGATGCGCGCGTCGGCGACGTTGCCGCCCGTCGAGACGTGCACGATGTCTACGCCGCGCCGGCGGAGCCGGGCCGCGAGCCGCACGCTGTCGTCGGCGGTCCAGCCCGCCGGTTCCACCCAGTCGGTGGCCGAGATCCGGACGAAGATCGGCGTCTGCTCGCCGATCTCCTGCCGCACCGCGTCCGTCACCTGCTCCACGAGTCGCACGCGGTTCTCGAAGGAGCCGCCGTAGTCGTCGGTGCGGGTGTTCGACACGGGCGAGAGGAACTCGTGCAGCAGATATCCGTGGGCGGCGTGGATCTCGATGACGTCATACCCGGCCTCGCGTGCTCGTCGCGCCGCGGCGGCGAACTGCTTGATGACCTCCTCGATCCCGGCGCGGTCCAGCGCCCTCGGCACCTGCTTGTCGGGAGCGAAGGCCACCGCGCTCGGAGCGACCGGCTGCCAGTCGGCGGCAGGCTCGACGCTTCCGAACGGGCCGTCGAACGGACGCGGTGAGCTCGCCTTCCGTCCGGCGTGGGCGAGTTGGATGCCGGCAGCCACGCCGTTGTCGCGGAAGAACCGGGTGAGTCGGCGGTGTGCGGCCACCTGCCGGTCGTTCCAGATGCCCAGGTCGTAGGCCGAGATGCGTCCCTCCGCACTGACAGCCGTCGCTTCGACGATGATGAGGCCCGGACGCCCGAGTGCCCGGGAGCCGTAGTGCTGAACGTGCCAGTCGTTGGGCGCGCCGACATCGGGTCCGTCGGGCTCGGCGGAGTACTGGCACATGGGCGCCATCACGATCCGGTTGGACAGGGTGACGCCCCGCAGGGCGAGCGGGCGGAACAGGGGCGATGTCACGGGGGTACCTCCGTAGGTCGCAACGCCGCGGGCGCGGCCGGGAATTCCCGCCGCCGTGCAGACGAGGTGCGCTCAGTCGCGCGCGGTGACGTCGACCTGCAGCTCGGCCGCGATCCGCTCGAGGTCGGCGATGACCGCAGCGACCTCGACCGTCGGCGGGACGACGGCCGAGACGGTCGCCTCGAACAGGCGGCCGCCGGCCATCGCCGCATCGCGGGTCTCGGTCCGCATCCGGTCGATGCTCACACCATGGACGCCGAGAGTGGCGGAGATCTCGTGGACGATCCCCGGATGGTCGTTGCCGAGCACCGTGAACGACAGCCGGCGCGCGGGGGTGTCGTGAGTGGTCCCATCCGCCTCTCCGGGAAGACTCACCGTGACGAGTCCGGGAACGGCATTCAGAGCCGCCCGCAGGTCGTCGAGGCCCTCGTCGGGCGCCGACACCTGCACCACGCCGGCGAAGGCGCCGGCGAGCTCGGTCAGCTCGCTGTGCTCCCAGTTGCCGCCGTGGGCGTCGATTACCTCGGCCACCGAGGCCACGAGGCCGGCACGGTCGGTTCCGACGAGGGTGAGCACGAGGGTCGCCATGGACCCAGCGTACGACTCCGCGCCACGCGTCGCCCCGGGCTGGTTGACTGGGATCATGCCTTCCCCGCCCGACGTGCCGGCCGACGAGGCCGCCGTCGCCACTCTCGTCGCCGCCGACGCCGTCGACAAGCTCGCAGCCCTGGCGATCATCGCGCGGGCGACCGGCAGCACCGTGGTCGGCGGCGGCACCGCGCGTCCCCGCATCCCGCTGCGCGACGGAGTGTGGATCGAGATCGAGATCCCCAAGTTCGGAGAGCCACCGCCGCTCGCGATCGACGTGCACGCCTCCGAGGGGCAGGCTGCGGCCAGGAGCGAGGCCATCGCGTTGCGCGATGTTCTCCGACGCGTCACCGACTGGTCCATCATCGCGGCGTTCCCCGAGAGCGACCCGACCGCCTCGACGCCTACCATGAACAACGCGGCACCGGCGCCTGACACCGACGGCCGATGACACCCCCGGGAGGCTCACCGAGATGAGAGTCGCATCCTCAGCGGACTGGCGAGACGCCCTCCCGTTCGACACCCCCGTTCCCGCCGCCGAGGTCGCCCCGGGCGATCCGGCACGCTGCTCGGGGTGCCCGGCCGACGTGGCGGCGTGGGAACGCACCGCGCTGTTCGCGGTCAAGCACCGTCATCCGAATCATCACTCCGGATTCGTCCGCTTCTACTGCGCGGCGCACGTGCCCGCCGTGGCACCGCCCCCGCCGGCCGCGTCGGCGCCGGCCCGCAAGGCGCGAGCCCCTCGTGCCCCCCGTGAACGGGCGACGCCGCAACGCCGGGTGGTGGACGACAAGCCCCGACCCGTGTGCCCCGACTGCTTCATCGAGGTGTCGGCGACAGGGATTTGCGGCATGTGCGGCGAGCGGATCGCCTGATCAGGTGAAGGCGACGGCGCGGACCGGTGCACCGTCGCCGGAGATCTTCAGCGGGAAGAACCCCACCCGTACCCGATCGGGCAGCGACGCCACCCCGCGGACGTTCTCGACGATGAGGTGATCGGAGCCGAGGACGACGTCGTGGACGGGAAAGCCCGCACCACCTGTCCGATCGGGACTCAGGGTGTCGACGGCGATGACATGGACACCGCGGTCGACGAGCGTCCGCGCCGCGGTGGGATCGAGTGCGGGATGCCGCAGGCGCCGCCGATCATCGGTGAAGAACGCGTCCCAGCCCGTGCTGATCAGGGCGATCGACGGCAGCGCGGCGGGCAGCGTTCCGTAGGGGTCGAGGTCGCGCCAGCCGTAGGTCTCGCCCTCGCCCACCTGAACCCGGAGGACGATCGCATCGCCCACGAGCTCGTCGAGACCCACGGACGCCATCGTCCGGCCACCCGGCACAGTGTGCGAGGGAGCATCGACATGGGTGCCCGTGTGAGAACCCATGGACATCCGGGCGACGTCGACGCCGTGGGCCGCGATGGTGAGCCCCTCCTCGATGTGGACCTCGGGGTCGCCCGGGTACACCGGCATCCCGTCGGTGACGGCGTGGCTGAGATCGTGGATCACGGCGGCTCAGTCCGCCCCGACGGCAGCGAGGTGGCGTTCTGCGGCGAAGGGTCCCCGGCGGCGCGTGGGGAGGGAGACCAGGAGGTAGAGCAGGAAGGTGACGACGAAGGCGGGAACGGTCGCCCCGAACGGCAGCGGCCAGACGTACGCCCACACGTAGGCGAGGATCGCGCCGACGGCCCAGGCTGCCACGGCGAGGAGGTTGACGCCCCCGGTGTACCAGAACCGGCCACCGCGGGGCCGGAGGATGTCTTCGTCGTAGTCACCCCGCTTGATGAGGTAGTAATCGACGATCATGATCGCGAAGACCGGGGCGAACAGTGCGCTGATGGTCACGAGGAACGTGGTGAACTGATCCAGGAGGCCGAAGAACGTCGCACCGATGATCGAGATGACACCCAGCACCAGCGCCGCAGGGAGGAACCGCACGCGCGATCCCGGTACGGCGTTGACCACCGTGGTCACCATCCCGTAGACCACCATGGTGTTGGTCGCCATGACGGAGAGGAAGATCGCCACCGCGAACAGGGCGCCGAAGGGTTCGACGATGGTGGCGGGATCGAAGGGGATCACCTCCACTCCGCTGAGCACCACGTACCCGATCGCCGTCGCTCCGAGCGACATCGCGATCACGGTCGAAAGGGTGTAGCCGACGCCTGAGCCGATGACGCCGGCGCGGGTCGACCGAGCGAAGCGGTTGAAGTCGGCCGAGAGGACCGTCCACGAAATGGCGGTGGCGAGCACCACGTCGAAGACGAGACCGGGGGTGTAGAACGGCGTCTCGGGAGCCGGGATGGCCGCGAACTCGGCTGGACGGAAGGTCGCGAACGAGACGGCGAAGATGTAGACCGCGATGGCGAGGATGACCGCCGCGAACCACGGCTCCACCCGCGCCACGCCCGCATGACCGAAGATCGCGAGGATGACGACGATCGTCTGACAGATCACGGCGAACAGCACGGGGCTGGAGAATCCGGTCACCGCCGCGACGATGTAGTTGAGGGCGAGCCCGGCGAGCATCGCCTGCACCCAGCTCCACCCCATGAGGATCACGACGTTGGCGGCCACCGGGAGGAGGCTGCCTCGGGTGCCGAACGGGCCGCGTGTAAGTGCCATCGTGGGCAGCCCGGTGCGGGTTCCGATCGCACCCACCGTCATGAGCACAGCGGCGCCGAGGACCGTCCCCCCGACGATGAGGCCGATGACCGTGCCGTACCCGACCTCGGGGACGAACAGCGTTCCGGTCAGGAGCGTCGTCACCACGAGGTTGGCGGCGAGCCAGATCATCAGGATGCGACCGAGCGAATAGTCCCCGCGGACGGGTCCGGCGTCGTCGGACTGGGACTGCAGACGGCGATCGAGGCGGGCGTAGAGCGACATCATCGGGCTCCTTGGAAGAGGGAGAAGGGGAGATTCAGCCGAGAGGCGAGAGGTGTTCGTGGACGGCGATGAGGTGTGCGCCCTGGACGGCGAAGACGATGGTTTCCCGCTCGCGGGAGGATTCCTCACCGCCGTCGGTCGCCACCGTGGTGTCCACGGTGTGGGTGAAGACAGCGAACCCGGGGTGGAGCTGCACGAGCGGATCGGACGAGACGCACGACAGCACGCGCCATCCCTCGCGGATCCACGACTCCCAGAGCCGCTCGTAGGCCGCGCGCTCACCGAGTCGCTCCGGCTCGGTGTGGAAGAGGAATGTCGCCGAGGGGGCGAACAGGGAGAAGTAGCGCTCGCCGTCGGTGGCGGCGAAGGCTACGACGATCTCGGCCGCCGCCCGAACCACTTCATCGTGCGTCGGGGTCCTCATGACTCCGCCTCCCTGGGCGCCATGGCGCTGAGCAGCTCGTAGACCGTGTGGCTGGCCGCGACCGCGGTGATCTGCGCGTGATCGTAGGCCGGTGCGACCTCCACCACGTCGGCTCCGACGATCGACAGGTCGCTGAGACTCCGGATGATCGTCAGAAGCTCGCGGCTGGTGAGCCCGCCCGCCTCGGGGGTGCCCGTGCCGGGCGCGTGTGCGGGGTCGAGGACGTCGATGTCGATCGACAGGTAGATGGGCGCGCCCGCGACGCGCGCACGGATCCGCTCGATCGCACGGGTCACGCCGTCGCGCTCGATGTCGTCGGTCGTCACGATGGCGAAGCCGAGTCGCTCGTCGTCGCTGAGGTCGCTCTTGTCGTACAGCGGGCCCCGGATGCCGACGTGCATGCTCGCGGTGAGATCGATCAGCCCCTCCTCCGACGCCCGCCGAAACGGTGTGCCGTGCGTGGTCGGCGCGCCGAAGTAGGTGTCCCAGGTGTCCAGGTGCGCATCGAAGTGGATGACGGCGACCGGGCCGTGGCGCTCTGCCACCGCGCGCAGCAGCGGGAGGGCGATGGTGTGGTCACCGCCGATCGTGACCAGTCGCGCCGCCCGCTCGCCGAGTTCTCTGGCGGCGGCGGCGATCTCGGCCACCGCCGCGTCGATGTCGAACGGGTTGGCGGCGATGTCGCCGGCGTCGGCGACCTGCTGCGATCCGAAGGGGAAGACGTCCTGGGCGGGGTTGTAGGGACGCAGCAGTCGCGAGGCCTCGCGCACGTGCGCCGGCCCGAAGCGCGCACCGGGCCGGTAGCTGACCCCACTGTCGAAGGGCACGCCCACGACCGCGATGTCCGCGCGTGTCACCTCGTCGAGGGTGGGCAGGCGCGCGAAGGTCGCGATGCCGGCGAAGCGCGGAACCACGCTCGCGTCGACCGGACCCCGAGGTGCGGGGGAAGACCCCTGTTGCATATTGGTAAACCTTTGATACTCTGGACGCAACTGCTGCGCTGCACGCTACGCGCGTGCACGCCGTGCGTCAAGAGCGTCGCGGAAGGAGGAGCGGTGAGGGCGATCCACCCCGCTGCCGAGGAGAAGGTCGCGCCCATCGGCGCGAAGCTGCGCGCCGCCCGCACCGCACAGGGCATGTCGCTCGCGCAGGTGGCCACGACCACCGGCCTGTCGAAGGGCTTCCTCAGCCGCGTCGAGCGGGATGAGACCTCACCGAGCGTGTCGACGCTCGTGCAGCTGTGCCAGGTGCTGTCCCTGCCGATGGGGGCACTGTTCGCCGAACCCGAGATCCAGCGAGTGACCTGGGATGAAGCTCCCCGCGTCAACCTCGGTGGCGTTCACGTCGATGATCGACTCCTCTCACCGCGTTCTGAGCAGAGAGTGCAGCTGCTGCGCTCGGAGCTCGCCGCAGACGCCCATGGAGGCCGGGAGCTCTACACCATCAATGGCGATGTCGAGGTCGTCCATGTCGTCTCGGGACGGATGTCGGTGCGATTCGCCGACCGCACGGTGTCGCTGTCCCCCGGTGACGCCCTGACCTTCCCAGGTCGTGAACCCCACACCTGGGAGGTGGAGGGTGGCACCCCGGCGGTCGTCCTGTGGGTGATCGTGCCCGCACCGTGGAGCGGCTCGGCCTGAGTCAGAGCCGCCCCGGCAGGATGGCATGCCAGTACAGCCAGGGCAGGATGCGGCGGTCGAAGATCCACGACAGCCGGTTCTCGCGATACATCGACCGCCAGAAGGGGATCGTCGGCTTCAGCTCCCCGCGATCATCGAACTCCGCGAAGACGACCGTCGAGCGGGAGACGGTGAACGGACAGACCGAGTACCCGTCGTAGCGCGCCGTCGGGCGACGGCCGTCGATCACGGCGGCGAGGTTCTTCGCCAGCACGTAGCTCTGCTTGCGAAGGGCTCCGCCCGACTTCGAATTCGTCGTGTCGGCAGCATCCCCCAGACTCCACACGTTCGGCCATCGCGGATGCCGGAGGGTCTCGGCGGCGACCGCGACGAAGCCGCCGGGGTCGGATGCCGCGGACAGCGGCGTCGCCTTCAGCCAATCGGGGGCGGACTGGGAGGGTTCGACGGACAGCACGTCGTACTCGACGCTCTCGCGCGTCCCGTGCGATTCGAGCGTGACGCGCCGCTGGTCACCGTCGACGACCGCCAGCTCGGTCGAGTACCGCACCTCGATGCCGTACCGGGCGACGACCCGCTCCAGTTCGGCGTCGATCTCAGGGATCCCGAACATGGTCGGGGTGGGAAGGACGAGGATGACCCTGATGTCGTCGAGCACGCCGATCCGACGCCAGTAGTCGCAGGCCTGATACATCGGCTTCTGGCCCGCGCCCGCGCAGGACGCGGGGCCGGCCGGCTGAACGAAGACCGCGGTGCCGCGGCGCAGGTCGCGCAGGGCCAGACTCGCCTTCGCCGCGAGATCGGGCTCGTAGTTCGACACCACCTGCGGTGTGGCCAGCGCCGCGTACAACCCCGGCACCTGCTCCCAGTCGTGCTGCACGCCCGCGCTCACGATGAGGTGGTCGTAACCGACGACGTCGCCGCCGGCGAGGGTCACCGTCGAGCGATCCGGGTCGATGTCGCTCGCGGCATCCTGGATCCAGACGACCCCGCGCGGCGTCACCTCCCCCTGCGGACGCAGGGTCTCACGCAGGCGTGCCGTACCGCCTGCGACGTGCGACAGCAGCGGCTTGTACACGTGCTCATCGCGAGGCTCGACGACCACGATGTCGGAGACCCCGCGCCGGGCGAGGCGCCCGGCGACCGAGAGCCCGCCGTTTCCGCCGCCGATCACCACGACCCGGTGTCGTCGGGTCACCGTCGCGATGGGTGTCACAGGTCGAACTTCTCGTTCTCACCCTCGAGGCGCTCGCCGGTCACCTTGTGCTTGACGAAGGCGAGGAGCGTCGCAACCCGGCCGCCGGGGCTGTCCCAGTACTCGCCTCCCTCGGCGGTGAACCGGAGGAGCACGATCTCGGGATCCTCCGGACCGTTCGGGAACCAGGCCTCGACCCCTGCGTTCCAGAGCTCCCGCAGCTTCGTGTCGTCGGTCACGACGTCGGCGCGACCGGACAGCGACAGCCAGGCATCGTTCGAGCTGAACGACACCCCGACGCGAGGGTCTGCCCGGACGTGCTGCACGGCAGAGGCGTGGCGCGCGATGACGAACCACAGATCGCCGTCGAACTCCGCTTCCTGCACCGTGAGCGGGTGCGCCTGGAGGGAGCCGTCCGTCGCCCGCGTGGTCACCATGGCGAAGCGGAACTTCTTCAGCAGTTCACGCAGCTTCGCCTGCTCGTCGTTGTCTGCGGCGGCCGTCTCGTTCATCGCGTCCCTTTCGTCGAGGTCTAGGTCCATTCCATCCCGGGTGCGGGTCGGATGGCCCCCGGTTGACAAGCGACCGGCACCCTGCCAGCAGCACCGGATTCGCAGGCTGCTCCCAGCTTCGCGGGACCAAATCCGGCCCGCCGACGGTTCCCTTCTGTGACGCGGCAGCCAGCCGCGCGAGGAGGAACCGTGACGAGCGAGTACCGCAAGACACCCGAGGCGATCAGCGCCCTGACCGACCTGCAGTATCAGGTCACCCAGCGCGACGGCACCGAACCGCCGTTCCGCAACGCCTATTGGAACAACCACGAGCCGGGGATCTACGTCGACGTGGTGTCGGGAGAGCCGCTGTTCTCCTCCACCGACAAGTTCGACAGCGGCACCGGGTGGCCGAGCTTCACCCGCCCCATCGACGCCGAGGCGGTGGCGACGAAGACGGATTGGAGGATGATCCTGCCGCGCACCGAGGTGCGATCGGCGATCGCCGACAGCCACCTCGGGCACGTCTTCCGAGACGGACCGCGGGATGCCGGGGGGCTGCGCTACTGCCTGAACTCCGCCGCGCTGCGCTTCGTCCCTGCATCCGAGCTCCAGGCCCAGGGGTACGGCACATACCGCAGACTGTTCGAGAACACCCAGAAGGAGAACGCCTCATGACAAGTGGACCCACCGACACCGGAGCGATCACCCGGCTTCCCGACGCCGAGACCGCCGTCCTTGCGGGCGGCTGTTTCTGGGGCATGGAGGATCTCATCCGCCGGCAGCCCGGCGTGCTGCAGACCCGGGTCGGCTACACCGGCGGCAGCAACGATCACGCCACCTACCGCAACCACCCCGGCCACGCCGAGGCGGTGGAGATCGTCTTCGATCCGTCGCAGACGACATTCCGCGACATCCTGGCGTTCTTCTTCCAGATCCACGACCCGTCCACGCTGAACCGTCAGGGCAACGACATCGGCACCAGCTACCGTTCGGCGATCTTCCCGTTGACCGCCGAGCAGGAGCGGGTCGCTCGCGACACCATCGCCGACGTCGACGCCTCCGGACTCTGGCCCGGCAAGGCCGTCACCACGATCGAGCCCGCCGGTCCGTTCTGGGAGGCCGAGCCCGAGCACCAGGACTACCTGCTGCGCATCCCGAACGGCTACACCTGCCACTTCCCGCGCGCCGGGTGGGTCCTCCCCCGCCGCTCGGAGGTGGAGTCGACGGTCTGATCCGACTCTCTTCGCAGGTTTCGCCCCCGCGGTCAAGGGCTTCGTCCCCGGCCGCGGGGGCGCGACCATTCCCGTGAGAGAAGGAGGATGCCGTGACCAAGGACCTCAAGAAGGGCGATCGTGTCAGCTGGAGCACGTCTCAGGGGCGCACCCAGGGAAAGGTGGTCGAGCGCCGCACGAAGGACTTCCAGTTCGCCGGCCAGAAGTTCACCGCCAGTGACGACGACCCCGCCTACATCGTCGAATCCGAGAAGAGCGGAGACAAAGCCGCGCACAAGGGCTCTGCGCTGCGAAAGCTCTCCTGATCCGCACCCGTTGCCGTGCTACGGTTGACGGGCTTCTCGCGGGTCTTCATGGGGCCGCGCAGAACACGTCCGCTCCGCACTTGTGGGAGCGGCACACCCGGTCGTTCACGCGGCCCGAAAAGAAAAAGGAAAGACACGATGGCCACTGGCACCGTGAAATGGTTCAACTCCGAGAAGGGCTACGGGTTCATCGCACCCGACGACGGCTCGGCCGATCTCTTCGCGCACTTCAGCGCGATCACCGGTGAGGGCTTCAAGGAGCTCCACGAAGCGCAGAAAGTCGAATTCGACGCCGAGCGCGGCCCCAAGGGCATGCAGGCTGCGAACATCCGCGCACTCTGATCTTCATCCCGTCAGCCGGCGGTGGCGACCGACAGGTCTCCCCGCCGGCTGACGGCTTTCTGGGAACTCGGGCGTATACCGCTTCGTGGATACGAAGGTCCGTACCCTGAAGAAAGCGATCGGCATCCGCCTTTGGCTTTCCAGGCCGAAGTGGTCGCGATCGAAACCGAGGTAGACCCATCTCTTCAACCGTCCTCGAGCCCCGCCTCGGACCTGTTCGACAGACATACGCCGGCACAGCGGAATTCCCCCCGATGGCCCGTGCCTACACCGATGTGGCGCAGATCGTCCGCGAGACGGGTCTCCTCACCCGCGCACGCTGGTTCTACGCCCTCGTCGGTGCAGCGATCGCGGTCGGCTTCGGCGCCTGCATCGCCGGCTTCATCCTGCTCGGCGACAGCTGGTTCCAGCTCCTCATCGCCGCTGCGCTCGGCATCCTGTTCACCCAGGTGGCGTTCCTGGCGCACGAGGCTGCGCACCGTCAGATCCTCCGCTCCGGGCCCGCGAACGACCGGCTGGCGCTCATCCTCGGCAACGGCGTCGTGGGCATGAGCTTCTCGTGGTGGGCCAGCAAGCACACGCGGCACCACGCCAATCCCAACCGGGTCGGCAAGGACCCCGACATCGAGATCGACACGATCTCGTTCATCGACGAGGATGCTGCGACCGCGCGGGGCCTCCGCCGGATGATCACCCGGCGACAGGGGTATCTGTTCTTCCCCCTCCTGACCCTCGAAGGGCTGAACCTCCACGCCCTCGCGTTCCGTCACCTCTTCAGCCGACAGCCCGTGAAGGGCCGGTTCGCCGAACTCGGGCTGCTCTTCCTCCGCTTCGGCATCGTGCTCGTTCCCGTCTTCCTCTTCCTCCCCCTGGGTATGGCCTTCGCCTTCCTGGGCGTGCAGCTGGCGGTCTTCGGCGTGTATATGGGAGCCTCGTTCGCCCCGAACCACAAGGGCATGCCGGTGATCGCGAAGGACGCGAAGCTCGACTTCTTCTCCAAGCAGGTGCGCACCTCGCGCAATGTCGCCGGCGGATGGTGGGCGACGGTGCTCATGGGGGGCTTGAACTACCAGGTGGAGCACCACCTGTTCCCCAACATGCCCCGCCCGCACCTGGCGAAGGCTCGGGAGATCGTGCGCGATCACTGCCAGACGCTGGGTGTGCCGTACACCGAGACCAGCCTGTGGCGCTCGTACGGCATCGTGATCGCCTACCTGAACCGGGTCGGGCTCGCGGCGCGCGATCCGTTCGACTGCCCGATGACGGGCGCGTACCGCCGCGCCTGAGGCGGGCGGCGGGCGCAACGGCGGCGCCTCGGTGTGGATGCTCTCCGGTTGCCGGCGTGTCGGGCGTGATCCCCGCGGCTACGCCCGCCCGGGAGAGGTCTGCGCGAGGGAGTGCAGGGCATCACCACTCAGGCGCTGAGTGGTCCACTCCTCCATCGGCAGGGCGCCGATCGCCCGGTAGAAGCGAATGGACGGCTCGTTCCAGTCGAGGACCGTCCACTCGAACCGTGCATATCCGCGTTCGACGCACTCCGCCGCCAGCGCCTGCATGAGCGCGCGGCCGTAGCCGCGGCCTCGGGCGACGTCGTGCACGTAGAGGTCCTCGAGCCAGATGCCGTGCGTTCCGGTCCAGGTGGAGTAGGTGAGGAACCAGATGGCGATGCCGAAGATCGCCCCGTCGCGTTCGACCACATGCGCGAACACGCGCGGGTCCGCTCCGAACAACGAGTCGGTCAGGGCTTCGACCGTGTTCTCGACCGCATCGGGTTCTCGTTCGTAGACAGCGAGTGCGGTGATGGCGTCGAGGATGCCCGGTTCATCTCCAGGTTGTGCGCGGCGCAGGACAGCACCGTCGGGAAGGCTGTGCGAGGTCACCGGATGAGCGTACTGTGTCGAGGTCGCCGGACATCGAAGAGTCTCCTTTAATCGTAGTTCCTTTCTACCAACCCTTCCCCAATTGCCTCCTCAATGTCGGAACCCCCTGCGATGATGTGAGTAGGTCATCGAGACGGAGATTCCAGTGGACGCGAACGAGAAGCGGCGGCGGGCGGAGGACAAGCGCGCCGGGGTGTTCGCGGACGAGCTGGCGAAACTGCAGCGGGCGGAGGCCAAGCTTGCGGCGAAGAAGACCCGATTGCTGGCGGACGCGTATGCGTTGACGTTGGAGCAGCGGTCGCGGGTGGGGTCGGCGTCGTCGCGGGAGCGGGACATGCCGCTACGGTCCATGGCCCTCGAGCTCGGCATGTCCGTGCGGGTCAATGACCGGCCGATGCAGACGCAGATGCACGACGCTTACGAGCTCATGGAGCTGTTCCCGCAGACGATGGAAGCCCTGTCGGAGGGGCGGGTGTCTCGGGCGCATGCGCAGGTGATCCAGGACGCCGGGCGGGTGATCGAGGATGCCGCCGACCGGGCGTCGTACGAGCGGATCGTGCTGGTGGAGGCGGAACGGCAGACGGTGCCGCGGACGAAGAAGTACGCCATCCAACGCGCCGAGGTGTTGGACCCGCGGCCACTCCAAGAACGACACGACAAAGCCATCCGGCAACGGCGTGTGTTCGTCACCGACCTGGACGACACCCTGTCGGCCCTGACGATCGTGGGCGGGAACGTCTACATCCACGGCGCCTACCACCGGCTCACGGGCCAAGGCACCACGGTCAAGAACGTCGACCGCGCGAAACGGCGCGCATACGCCGCCGCGCAGACTGAGGCGGAGAAGACGGGCAGGAACGGCAACGGCAAGAGCATCGGCAACGGCACGAGCAAAGCCGAGGCCACGCAAGACGCCGAAGCCAGGCACGACGACGAGCCGTGGTTCGACGACCGGACCCTCGACGAGATCCGGTGCGACCTGGCCCTGGACATGCTCCTCGCCGGGTCCCCGGTGATCGACCCCACCGACCCCACCAGCGGCGGGCTCGGCGCAATCAAGGCGGAGGTGCAGATCACCATCCCCATCACCACCCTCACCGGAGTCACAAACTCCGGCGCCGAGCTGAACGGTCTCACCCCCGTCGACCCGGAGACGGCGAGGCGGATGGCGGGAACCGCGAAGATCTGGGAACGGGTCATGACCGACCCCATTACCGGGGTCGTGACCGCGGTCGACAGGTACCAGCTCCATCCATCGCAAACCCGGTTCCTCAACGCCCGCGATGTCACCTGCCGCACACCCGGATGCCGAAGGCCCGCAAAGGACTGCCACATCGACCATTCGAAAGACTTCGCGCTCGGCGGGCCCAGCTGCAACGACAACCTCTGCAACGAGTGCGCGAGACACCATACGTTGAAGCACGCCACGAACTGGCACGTGGAACAGCTGCCCGGCGGCATCCTGACGTTCACCAGCCCCGGCGGGAAGACCCACGACAGCCATCCCCCATCGCGGGTCGCGTTCGTCCCCACTGACCACGGCGAATACAGCGTTGCACCCTTCTGAGGGTCACCGGCCACGTGTTCGGCAGGATGCCGCACGAGCGCCGGGGACGAGGGATCAGGACGATCGCGTGCTGGCTCGCAGCGGCCCATCGACCCACTGATCGACCTGGTCCTGCGAGCGCAGACGAACCACGGCCGGAGCCGTGTCATCCCCCGCCAGTCGGGGGATCCGCTCGTCGTACTTGTGCCGGGTGCGGATGGACCACCGCACGATGTGCTCGGGATCCGTGAGGAAGGTGTGAAGCGGAGGTTCGATGTTGCCGTTCCACAGCACCTCGCGGCGGAGTCGCCGCCGGAGGGTCCGGCGCACAACGCGCGGGAACACGCAGGTCCAGAAGGGCAGATCGAGCCAGACCAGGGTGTCGGCACGAGCCGTCAGGAGCGGCCGCGCCGGCGCGTACTGCCATTCGGTGACCCAGGACTCCCCCTCCACCAGCCTCTCGACGTCACCGAGGAACTCCGGTCGTTCGGTCCAGCCTGCCCCGTGGAACAGGGCGTCGATCTCGGTGTGCGGCGCCCCGGTGATCTCAGCGATCCTCGCCGCGAGTGTCGTCTTCCCCGCCCCCGACACCCCCGCAACCGCGAACCGGCGCGGGCGCCGGGGCAGCGGATCGTCGAACGCGAGCACCGCACGATGATACGGCGCTAGCCTTCGAATCATGACCCGCCCCCGCGATCCCTGGCCTCCCCTCGCGATCACGTTCCTCGTCCTCGCAATCGCCGGACTCGTCGCCACCTTCATCTTCAACGTCTGGGCGGTCGTGCAGATGCGCGATTTCATCGGCGACCTCGTCACCAGCGGCCCCGCGGTGTCATCTATCACCGTCGACCTCCTCGTCGTCGCCGTCGCGGCGTGCGTCGTCATTGTGGTCGAGGGGCGGCGCCTCGGGATGAAGCGGTGGTGGCTCTACATCGTGCTGTCGGGCATCACGGCGATCGCGTTCACGTTCCCGCTGTTCCTCGCGATGCGCGAACGGAGACTGGCCGCGCATCGCGCGGCGAACGGGGCCGCTCCGCCGGCGTGACATCCACCGAGACGGCTGCGGCCGTGCCGACCGTGCCGACAGAGCCGCGCGCCCGCAGCGGCATCGCGATCCGCTCGACGGAGGCTACCGTGGCGACCGCGTCATCCTCGCCGTCGAGGAGGAACTGGATGGCCCGGCGACCGAGCTCGTAATGCGGGATGGCGAATGTCGTCAGGCCCGGGTGCAGCCAACCCGCCAGCTGATGGTCGTCGAAGGAGACGAGGGAGAAATCCTCGGGCACGCGGAGCCCCGCCTCCTGCAGAGCCTGATATGCGCCGAAGGCGAGTCGGTCGTTGAAGGTGATGATCGCCTCGCCCCGCGCCCCGGTCGCGATGAGGTCGGCCGTCGCCTTCCACCCGTCCTCGGGCAGCCAGACCTTGCACACCCGCCCGCTCGCCGGCGCTATCCCGGCCTCGGCGAGCGCGTCGAGGATGCCCGCCAGACGCTCACGACCGGCGACCGTCTGAGGCGGCACCTCATCACGGGCGGGACCGGCTCCGAGCAGATGGATGCGGGTGTGACCGGCCGACAGCAGAAGCTCGGCCGCCCGCCGGCCGGCGTCGTACTCGTCGGGGATGATGGCCGTGACCGCCCCGGCCTCATCGGGCAGAGCGTTCAACAGCACCACCGATCGCCCGCGCACTCCCTCGGGTATCGGTCGTTCCCGGGTGAACATCGAGGCGATGACGACAGCGTCGACCTGTCGGTCGAGCATCGTCTGGATCAGTCGCTCCTCTTCGGCGAGATCGCCCTCGGTCTCACCGATGAACAGCAGATACCCCTCACGGTGAGCGTGATCGAGCGCGCCCTTGATCATGTCGCCGGCCAGCTGCGAGGTCGCGATGGTGTCGGAGATGAACCCGATGGTGCGGCTGGACCCGCGGCGAAGGTCGGCCGAGAGAATATTGGGACGGTAGCCGAGCTCCGAGGCCACCTGGCGCACCCGCTGCTGCGAGGCCTCCGAGATCCGCAGCTCGGTGCCACGGTCTGAGAGCACGAGCGACGCCGTCGTCCGTGACACGCCGGCGGCGCGGGCCACGTCGGCGAGGGTCACACGGCGTCGGGTCACATCATCCGTCCTTCGTTCCAGGCCGATCCTAACGGGTGGGTAACGACACCCGATGAGTTCGCATTCGCAGAGTTGACAGACGTCCGGCAGGTGGTCATGATGATCCTTGCTAACACGATTTAGCATGGAGCTGAATCGAGTTAGCTCAGAGTACCTCGCAGCCCCCTGCGTTCCTCGCACACCCGATCCAAGCCTCGCAGAACCCACGGAAGGGAGACACTGGTGTCTCAATCACACGGCCACCGGTCACGCCTCTATCTCGCCACCGGCCTTCTGGCCGCATCCGGCCTCGCGCTCGTCGCCTGCGCCCCTCCCGGCGGCGGCGGCACCGCCGACTCCGGCGGGTCGGCGGCGCCGACCCTGGACGGCGCCCCCACCTGCGGTGAGGAGGACGTCGTCCTCGACATGTACATCGAGACCGGCTTCCCGCTGCCGAAGGAACTGGCCGACGAATTCACCGATCAATACCCGAATGTCACCTTCGACATCCGCGAGGACCAGTTCGCCGTCATCACCCAGAACGCTCCCCGCGTGCTGCAGGACTCCCCGCCCGACCTGATGCGCCTGCCGCAGATGTCGGAGCTGGCCTCCAGCGGGCTGCTGCTGAACCTCGACCCCTACGCCGAGGCGTTCGGGTGGACGGACTGGCCCGCCTCGCAGCTGGAGCAGCTGCGCGTCGACGACGAAGGCCGACGCGGCGACGGCCCTCTCTACGCGATGGGGCTCAACTTCTCGATGACCGGCGTCTTCTACAACAAGGAGCTCGCCGAGCAGATCGGGATGACCGAGCCGCCGGCCACCCTCGAGGAGTTCGACGGCTACCTCGCCGCCGCGCGCGACGCCGGACTCACCCCGATCGCCCAGTTCAACGGCGGGGCGACCGGAGGTCTGCTCTTCCCGCTTCAGCTGCTCATGGCCTCGTACGGCGAGACCGCCCCGATCAACGACTGGATCTTCCAGAAGGAGGGGGCGACGATCGACACCCCCGACAACCTCGAGGCCGCCGAGCACCTTCAGGGCTGGGTCGAGGAGGGCTTCTTCGCCGACGACGTCAACTCCATGGACTACTCGCAGATGATGAGCCGATTCATCGGCGGCGAGAGCGTCTTCATCTTCAGCGGCGACTGGGAGTCGGGCAACCTCGACACCCAGATGCCCGACAACGCCGGCTTCTTCGTCATGCCTCCGCTCGAAGAGGGCGGCGCGATCGGTGCCATGTCGGCGCCCCTGACCTACGGCATCTCCGCCAACGCCGAGAACCCCGACTGCGCCGCGTTCTTCCTGAACTGGGTCGCCACCGACGAGACCGCCCGCACCATCACCGTCGAGGTCGGCGGGTCGCACCCGATGGGGCCGGCCGACGCCTTCATGCCCGAGGTGGCTGAGGGCTCGGTCACCGCGGAGACCCTCGCCGCCGGGACGACGATCAACGACGCCGACGGTGCGATGGACTTCATCGCCAACGCCACCGGCGCGATCTACGCCCAGAGCTGGACGCCCAACGTGCAGCGACTGGTCGCCGGTGAGCAGGACGCGGCGGGGCTGCTGAGCGCCGTCCAGACCGACTACGAAGCCGAGGTCGGTCAGTAGGCATGAGCTCGCGCTCCCAGGTTGCGGCGGCGGACACCTCCGCCGCCGCAACCCCTCCCCCCGTGTCGACCACTCCTGGTGACACCACGCTCATGCGCCGCCGCCGACGACGCCGTGTCATCCGCGACCTCAGGATCTACCTGCTCGTCCTGCCGGCGGCGGCCTTCTACATCGCCTTCGTCCTCCGCCCGATCGCGCTGACCGCCCAGTACTCGCTCTACGACTGGGACGGGTTCACCACCGCCTCCTGGGCGGGCCTGGACAACTACGGCGAGGTCTTCGGCAATCCGACGCTTCTCGGCGCGCTCCTCAACTCCTTCGAGCTGATCATCTACTTCAGCATCATCCCGGTGATCCTCGGACTGTTCGCCGCGAACATCATTCGCGGGATCGCGACCAGCAGACTGGCGACGGTCTCGCGCACCGTCCTGTTCCTCCCTCAAGTGATCCCGCTCGTGGCGGCGGGCATCATGTGGAGCTGGCAGCTGTCCTCCACCGGCTTCGTGAACCAGCTGCTGAGCGCGGTCGGCCTCGGCGGGCTCACGCGAGCCTGGCTCGGCGATTTCAACACCGCGCTCCCCGCCGTCGGCCTTATCGGTGCGTGGGTGCAGCTGGGTCTGTGCACCGTCCTGCTGCTGGCCGGCATGACCAAGATCGACCCCGCCCTCTACGAGGCGGCCCGCATCGACGGCGCCGGACCCATCCGCGAGTTCTTCTCGATCACCCTGCCGAGCGTCCGGCAGGAGCTCGCCGTGGCGATCACCGTCACCGTCATCTCCGCGCTGGCGAGCTTCGACATCATCTACATCTCGACCCAGGGCGGACCGGGCAACAGCACACTCGTGCCGGGTCTGCAGATCTACTACCTGGCCTTCTTCCAGCGCGACGTGGGCACGGCCTCCGCGCTCGCCGTCGTGCTGATGCTTCTGGTGCTCCTCGTGGTGCTGCCGCTGCAGCGCATCATCCGCGGGAGGGACGCATGATCACCCCGCTCCGCGACAAGATCCTCGGCCGCGCCCTGCTGTTCCTCCTGATGGCGATCACGATCATCCCGTTCGTGAGCCTGTTCGTCACGGCGCTTCATCCCCCCGGCACCTACCCCGCGGGTATCAGCTGGCCCGAGACCCCGCGATGGGACAACTTCCTCACGGCCTTCCAATCCGCCAACATGCTCGAGCTGCTGTGGTCGAGCGTCCTCATCGAGCTCGGCGTGGTGCCCATCGCGGTGCTCATCGCCACGCTGGCCGGCTTCGCCCTGGGCCACCTGCGCCCGCGCGGCGGGAACGCGGTCTTCATCGTGTTCATCCTCGGCTTGACTCTGCCCTTCGAGGGCATCGTCGTGCCGCTGTACTACCAGATGCGCGACATCGGGCTCCTGAACAGCCGGTGGGCGATCATCCTCCCCCTCATCGGCCTGTTCATGCCGTTCGCGATCATGTGGATGCGTGCGCACTTCGTCAACATGCCCCACGACCTCTCGGAGGCCGCGCGGGTGGACGGGGCGTCGACGTGGCAGCTGTTCTGGAAGATCCACGTGCCGCTCTCGGCACCCGCCCTGTCTTCGCTGGCGATCCTGCTCTTCCTCTGGACCTGGAACCAGTTCCTCCTCGCCATCGTGCTCGTCGACGATCCCGCCAACCGGACGATGGCGGGCGCCCTCGGTGCCTTCCAGGGCCAGTGGGGAACCGACATCCCGCTGCTGTGCGCCGGGTCGCTGCTGATCCTCACCCCGACGCTGCTGATTTTCCTGATCTTCCAGCGCCACTTCGTCTCCGCCCTCCTGCAGGGCTCACTGAAAGGCTGATCGATGCCGCCGATCCCGCCCTTCGATCCCGACGTGGCACACGCCCTCGCCACCAACCCCGACGTCGTCACCACCCTGCGTCCCGACGAGATCGCGTCGCTGCGCGCCCGCAACCTCCCCCCGTCGATGGCGGAGGTCACGCGGGGCGGACGCCTGGAGCACTCGGTGCACCGGCTCGACGGGCCGGGTGGCGACCCCCTCCGGGTGATCCTCCTCCAGCCGGTCGCCCGCACCGGACCGGTGCCGGCGCTGGTGTTCGCCCACGGCGGGGGGCTCGTGGTGGGAGGGCCCTACGACGGAATCGCCGCGCTGGCCGCGCTGGCCGACGAGACGGGGGTCGCCGTCGCCTCCGTCGACTATCGACTGGCACCCGAGCATCGCTACCCCGCCGCTGTCGAAGACGTCTACGCCGTGCTCAGCTGGGTCGCAGACCGTGCGGGCGAGCTCGAGATCGACCCCGATCGCATCATCCTGTCGGGCATCAGCGCCGGAGGGGGTCTGGCCGCCGCGACCGCTCTCCTCGCCCGGGATCGCAGCGGTCCCGCTGTCTTCGCGCAGCTCCTCATCTGCCCGATGCTCGATGATCGCAACCAGTCCCGTTCGGGTGCGCAGATGGTCGGCCGCGGCGCGTGGGATCGCGAGGCGAACGAGACCGCATGGACTGCCTACCTCGGGCACGACCGCACCGAGGTGCCGATCTACGCCGCACCGGCGCGTGCCGAGGATCTCTCCGGCCTTCCGCCCGCGTTCATCGACGTGGGGTCGGCCGAGACCTTCCGCGACGAATGCGTGGCGTATGCCGACCGCCTCTGGCAGAGCGGCGGTGACGCCGAGCTGCACGTCTGGCCCGGCGGCGCGCACGGATTCGACGCCCTCGTGCCCGAGGCACTTCTCAGTCGCGACGCCACCCGCGTTCGCGCCCGATGGCTCACCCGCGTGCTCGCCCACGCTCGGCGCACCCTCGCGGGTATCTGAACCTGCCCCCGCCGGTCGTCCCCCCGGCCGGCGGGGGTACGGCCATCCCGGGGGCTGCCGGCAGGGGTTCAGTCACCGCGTCGCCGGCGCATCTGCGCGAGGGGCATGTTCAGCCGCGGATTGCCCGCCAGCCTGGACTCGTGCCGCTCGAGGAAGGCCCAGTAGGCGCTGGTGAAGACAGAGTCGCGAGCTTCGCGGTCGCTCCCCCACCACCGCCCCATCTTCTGCAGGTAGGCCCCGCCCGAGACATAGGGCTTCGTGGCCACGCCCCCGCCGTCGGCATACTGGCTCATTCCCTGGACGTTGGGGACCATGACCCACTCGTACGCGTCGACGAACAGCGCCGAGTACCAGTCGAACACCGCCCGCGGGTGATACCCCTGCAGCAGGAACCAGTTTCCGAGGACCATGAGCCGCTCGATGTGGTGGGCGTAGCCCCAACGATGGACGCGCTCGAGCACGACCCGCACCGGTATCGGCAGATCGTCGGGGATGCCGTCGCCGGTGTACCACCAGTCCTCGAGGGGACGGGTGAGTTCGAAGTGATTGGCGTCGATGAGGGCGGGGTCGGCGCGGTAGGAGCCCCGCATGTACTCCCGCCAGCCGATCACCTGACGTA
Source organism: Microbacterium sp. AK009 (assembly GCF_013410955.1). Taxonomy (GTDB): domain Bacteria; phylum Actinomycetota; class Actinomycetes; order Actinomycetales; family Microbacteriaceae; genus Microbacterium. Next base: position 189,555 of record NZ_JACCCG010000005.1, read on the forward strand.
CGAACCCCTCGAGTGAGGCGATCGGCACCGCGTCTCGGTGGGCTACCGCGGCGCGGACGACCTCTTCCGCACGGAGCAGACCCACGTTCAGGAAGGGACTGACGATCGCGTGGAAGAGGAACGGCTCGTCGGCGGCCATGGCGTCCTCGTAGCGACCGAAGAGCTCCAAACGCTCGGCGACGAACGACGCCAGCCACTCCCGCGCCGCAGGAGCGGTGACCGGCAGCCAGAAATCCGCCGCGTCGCCCGGATGATCGGCGAACCGATCGGCGACGAGGGCCATCACCTCCCGAGTGATCTCGTCGTGCCGGGCCTCGGGGAGGGCGGGGACCGGGACGCCGCCCGGGGGAAGCGGATGACGATTGTCGGCGTCGAAGTTCCAGGCACCGCCCGCGGGCTTGTCCCCCTCCATCAGGACACCGGTCCGGAGGCGCTGCCACCGGTAGAAGTCCTCCATCTTCGCCCGCGGGTGCCCCTCGAACCATCCGTCGAGATCGTCGGCCGATGTGAGGAACAGCGCGTCCGGATAGATGCGGGTCGCAACGCCCTCGTCCTCGCAGAGCCGGCGCAGACGCTCGTCCACGCCGCGATCGGTCGCGCTCATCCACGCCAGCCCGTCGATCCCGTGATCGCGGATCAGTCGTCGTACACCCGCTGCGAAGCTCCACTCCTCCCCCACACGGAGGTGCGCCACACGGTGTCCGGCTTCCTCGGCGCGCGCGGCCGCATGGCGGAGTCCGGAGAGGATGAGCACGAGTTTGTGCGCATGGAACGGCCGACGGGTGAGCGCGGATTCCGCCTCGACGAAGAACAGGATGTCGATGTCCGGATCGCTGAGGGCGGGGTGATCCTCGAACAGCTGGGTCGCGAGGATCAGTGCGGCCTTCATGCCGTCATCCTGCCACCCTCCGAGGAGACGGAGGTCGTCGTAGGCTCGGCACATGCCCCGCACCGGTCCCGCCACGCACGACGTCGTCGTGATCGGAGCGGGCCTGGCGGGTCTGCGGGCGGCGCACATCCTCGCCCGCGCGGGCCGCGACGTGGTGGTGCTCGAGGCGGCCGACGACGTCGGCGGCAGGGAGCGCACCGACATCGTCGACGGGTTTCTCCTCGACCGCGGATTCCATGTGCTGAACCCGGCCTACCCCGCACTGCCGCACGCGGCCGACCTCGCCGCCCTGGATCTTCAGGCCTTCCCCGTCGGAGTGCGGGTGCGCCGCGAGAGGCGTTCGGTGCGCCTGGGGCATCCTCTGCGGCATCCGGGCCTCATCCCCGCCACGGTCGCGAGCGGCCTCGTCCGGCCCGCGGACCTCTGGGCACTCGCCCGGTGGACGATGCCGGCGATGCTCGACCCGAAGGGCGTCATCTCCGGCTCCGACCGCAGCCTCGCCGAGGGCTGGGCGCGGGCGGGCCTCACCGGAGCTCTGCGCACCGAGGTGCTCGAACCCTTCCTCGCCGGAGTGATCGCCGATGACACCGGCGCGACCTCGGAGGCGTTCGTCCGACTGCTCGTGCGCATGTTCGCGCTCGGGCGGCCGGGCCTGCCCGCGGACGGCATCGCCGCCCTTCCCCGACACCTGGCCTCCCGGGCCGAGGCGGCGGGTGCCGACATCCGCCTGTCCCACCGGGTCACCGCCCTGTCGCGCGGAACGGGTGCCTGCGAGGTGGCGGTCGCAGGGGCCGACACCGTGCACGCGAGCCGCGTGATCATCGCGGTGGGACCGGAGGCGGTCGCGACGCTCACCGATCTGCCGGCACGGAAGACGAAGGGACTGCAGACCTGGTGGTTCGACGCCGCGCAGGAGCCCGCGTTCGACGCCCTCCTGGCCGTCGACGGGCGACGCCGGGGGCCGATCGTGAACACCGCGGTCCTCTCGCGCACGGCACGGACCTACGCCCCGCGCGGTCATCACCTCGTGCAGGCGACCTGTCTGCTCCCCACCGACGGCCGGGGAGCGTCGGAGGACGAGGTGCGCCGTCAGCTCGCAGAACTGTGGGGGAAGGATGCCGCGCAGTGGCGGCTCCTCCGCCGCGACGACGTGCGCCACGCCCTCCCGGCACAGCCGGCGCCACTGCACGTGAGGAGCGCGCCCTGGATCGCCGAACGCATCCTGATCGCCGGCGACCACCGCGACACCGCGTCGATCCAGGGTGCCCTCGTCTCGGGCGCGCGGGTCGCGCGGACGCTCCTGTCGATCTGACTCCCGCCGTCAGCGGCCCCCCGCCTCGGCGATGGCGCTCAGGGCCGTGACGATGATGAGGCCGTTGACGAAGTAGCCGATGACGGAATGGGTCATCACCCGCCACCGCATCCGCCGGTCGTGCACCTCCACGTCGGAGGCGGCGAAGCTGACCGCGACCGTGTAGGAGAAATAGGCGAACTCGAGGATGCCGGGGGTCGCGGTGCCGGGGAAGCGCAGCGGACGATCGTTCTCGCGGTAGTACAGCTGCAGGTAGAGCTGAGCGTATCCCCAGTGCAGCAGGATCCAGGCGAGGAGCATGGCCCAGATTCCGATGATGTCCAGCAGCGGGGTGATCGCGTCGTCGGGTTGGAGGAAGATGTGCTGGACGGTGGCGACGACGCCGACAGCGCTGGTGAAGATCGTCGCCGTCAGCGAGATCGTGCGGGGCACGATGCCGAGCTCCATCAGCAGCGGCGGCCCGTCGCTCGCGGCGCTGCGCCCCGCGAGCCACAGCACCACCCAGATCCCTGTGGCGTAGGCAGTGCCCACGCCGCACCAGGCGAAGAGAAGGACGGCGGAGGTCGTGTTGTCAGGGGCGAGGATGAAGCCGATCCCCAGGACGACGAGCGTCAGCTGCAGCACCGAGCTGATGGCGAGCCCCCACACCGCGGTGCGTCGTCGTGTGCCCGTGGCGAGGCCGCTCATCTCAGAACATCCACGGTTCGATCCCCTCCATCCCCGGACCGCTCTCCCGGGGCGGGTCGGCGATGATCGGCGGCGGGGTCCACCGCCGGCGCAGCCGCCGCACCCAGGGGTTCTGCCACATCCCCTGTGCCCCCGGCATCCCCACACGCAACCGGACGAGGTCGGCGGCGCGAGGACCGGTGGGGATGTCGCGAGGCAGAGAGGACGCAGCGACGATCCAGTCGGGGAGCGACAGCAGGCGCAGGATGCCGCGCAACCGCTCGGACTCGGAGACGCTGTCGCGCTCCAGCTCCTCATCGAGGATCTCCGCCAGCTTCTCGCCGGACTCGGGGACCCCTGCCAGGGCCGCGAACTCCGGGGCCGCGGCGACACCGACCGGCTCGGAGGCGACGTCGTCATCGGCGCCGGGGTCAGCCGACGGGTCGCTGTCGTAGCGGCCGACCTCCTCGGCGCCCCGCCAGGCGACCAGCCCGAGCTGCCGGTCGCGGCGCACCTGCACGGCGAAGACCGCACAGTCGAGCTGCTCGGCGACCACGGCACCGACCTCGGTGATCCCGCGACGCCCCGCCGCCACGACCCCCGCCCCCGGATCGCCGATCACGACCTGGGTGCCCGATGCAGTGGGCGCGATCCAACCGGTGAAGCGGATGACGCGGAGCACCCTCTCGAGAGACGCCGCGTCCGCGGCATCCGTCATGAGCACCAGCGCACCGTAGGAGTAGCCGTCCGGCCCCCCGACTTCGCCGGGGGTGGAGATGGGCAGGTAGGCCATCGCGTCGTCCGATCAGGCGTCGGCCTTGCGGCTCCCCGCTTCGAGGACGTCGCCCGCGGGAAGCTCCTGGTGACCGCCGAACTGCAGGCGCATCGCCGAGAGCACCTGGTTGGCGAAGTGGTCCTCGCCCCGCGAGGCGAATCGTTCGAACAGCGACGCGGCGAGCACGGGGGCGGGGACGCCGGTGTCGACGGCGGCCTTCACCGTCCATCGCCCCTCGCCCGAGTCCGACACGCGCCCGGCGAGACCGTCGAGGGTGGGATTCTCCTGCAGGGCGGCTGCGGTGAGATCGAGCAGCCACGAGGAGATGACGGACCCGCGGCGCCAGAGCTCCGCGACCTTCGGTGTGTCGATGGTGAACTGGTAGAACTCCGGCTCCTCCAGCGGCGCCACCTCGGCGGAGTGCTCGGCCTGATGTATGCCCGCATCGGCATGTTCGAGGATGTTCAGGCCCTCGGCGAGCGCCGCCATGATGCCGTACTCGATCCCGTTGTGCACCATCTTCACGAAGTGGCCGGCGCCCGACGGGCCGCAGTGCAGGTAGCCGAGCTCCTCGGGTGCGAAGTCACCCGCGCGGCCCGGGGTGCGCTCGATCACACCGCGGCCGGGGGCGATGGTCTTCAGGACAGGCTCGATGCGGCTGAACGCCTCATCCGGACCGCCGACCATGAGGCAGTAGCCGCGGTCGAGACCGAAGACGCCGCCGCTCGTGCCGACATCGACGTAGTGGATGCCCTTCGGCTTCAGCGCGGCGGCGCGGCGGACGTCGTCGCGGTAGTTGGAGTTGCCGCCGTCGATGATGATGTCGCCCGCCTCGAGCACCTCCGCGAGCTGATCCACGACGCCGCCGGTGAGGCCCGCCGGGATCATCAGCCACACCACCCGGGGGGTCTCCAGCTTGCTCGCGAGCTCGTCCAGCGTCGCAGCGCCCGTCGCGCCTTCCGCGGCGAGGGCGGTCACAGCTTCCCGATTGACGTCGTAGACGACGCAGTCGTGACCGTCGCGCATCAATCGTCGCACGATGTTCGCGCCCATCCGCCCCAGTCCCACCATCGCCAGCTGCATGTGTCCTCGCTCCGCTTCGGGCACCGGTCGGTCCGGCCCTGCTCGCAGTCTAGGGACGCCGTGCGACGAGCGGCTATCACTGCCGTCGACCCGGTGCAAGCTCTCCCGCCGAAATCGTCCCGCGCCTATCGTCGAAGCCACCCCGATCGATAGGAGCGTTCCGTGGCCACCACGACCGACAAAGCCTCTTCCGCCACCCGCAACAAGCGGCGGCCGTCGCGCGGCGCCGAACTCACCGACGAGCAGAACGCCGAGAAGGGCTTCCAGGCGTCGGAGACGCTGAGCAACAGCCTGCAGCGTGTTCTGGTCGATCTGATCGAACTCTCGCTGCAGGGTAAGCAGGCCCACTGGAACGTCGTCGGGACGAACTTCCGCGACACCCACCTGCAGCTCGACGAGATCATCGACGCCGCGCGCGAATTCGCCGATGACATCGCCGAGCGGATGCGGGCGCTGCACGCCCTGCCTGACGGTCGCAGCGACGCCGTCGCCGAGACGACCACCCTGCCGGAGTTCCCGCAGGGCGAGATCGCCACCACCGAGGTGATCGACCTGATGACCGAACGTCTCGACGCCGTCGCCGGCACCGTCCGCGACGTGCACGACGCCGTCGATGACGAAGACCCCACGAGCGCCGACATCCTCCACGGGGTTCTCGAGCGCGTGGAACAGCTGTCGTGGATGGTGAGCGCGGAGAACCGCACACCCCGGCGCTGACAGCGCAGAACGAGAGCGGATGCCGTGGGGGCGGCATCCGCTCTCGTCATGTCCGCCGCGGGGGCCTGAGGTTTGGGTCGTGTCCGCCGACCTCGCTACTGTGTACCGGCGGCGACGACGCACAACCGTCGCATGGAGAGGAAGCGATGTCCGACCAGAACCATGCTCCCGAAGACGGGCCGCAGCCCGCCGATCCTCCGACCGCAGGCTCCTACGCACCTCCGGCGGGTCACCACGCGCCGCCTGCCGGACAGTACGCCCCGCCCGCGGGGCAGTACGCGCCGCCCGCGGGGCAGTACGCGCAGCCCGCGGGGCAATATGCCGCACCGCCCTCCTACCCCGGTGCCCCGCTGCCGCCGTATGCCCAGCCCGGCATCGTCTACCCGGGCGGGCCCTCCTCCCCGGAAGGCCCCGATACCCGCTCCAAGGTGCTCGCGATCATCGCGCTGGTCGCCTCGATCGTCGGCCTGCTCATCGCCTTCGTCCCGTTCCTCGGCTGGCTGTCCGCCCCGCTCCTCCTGGCGGCGCTGGTGATGGCCATCATCGCCCTCGCCGTGAAGTCGCAGGGCGGCAAGGGCTTCAGCATCGCGGCGCTCATCATCTCGGTGCTCGGCGGTATCACGGCGATCGTGGTGACGATCGTGGCGGCGCTGTTCACCACGATCTCGACCATCGAGACGATCGAAGACGGCATGACCGACCCGTTCACCCCCGGCGGGGGCGAACCGATCACCGCGGCCGAACCCGTCCAGGTCGTCGAGACGGCTTTCGGTCAGGACACCCTGGATCCCGAGCTCTGGTGGTACGTCGTGATCGTCGACAATCCCAACCCCGACGCGGTCTTCGAGTACGGGGAACTCACCACCGAGGCGATTGACGCCTCCGGCACGATCCTCGACAGCTCGACCGACTACATCACCATGCTTCCCGGTCAGGTCGCCGTGTCCGGGTCGTTCTACGAGGTCGGCGCGAACGAGATCACCGCGCTCGAGGTCATCGGTCCCGACCCGGCCGAAGCGGTGACCGAGCCCTCGACCGGCGCCGGCAAGTTCTCGGTCGGCGATCTGGCCGCCACCGGCGACGAGTACGCGACCGAGGTCTCCGGCACCGTCACCGGGCAGTTCCCGGTTGATCAGGAGTTCGTGGGCGTCACCGTCGTCGCCCGTGATCCGGGCGGAACGATCATCGGCGGCACCTCGACCTACATCGAACGCCTGCCCGCCGACGGCGGAAGCGCCCGTTTCGAGGCGGTCTTCTTCACTCCGCTGCCTGCCGACACCGTGTACGAGGCGTATCCGTTCCTCTGATGGCGTGATCTTCGGGGCTCATCGCCCGCGGCGGGCCACACCGCGCACGACGCGGAATGTCAGCGCGCCCGCGAGCACCCACGGTCCGACCACGAGCAGGGGGTCGATCCAGGCGTGCTTTCCGTCCGACCGTCCCGGACTCATGCGGGATGCGACGGGGCGACGGCCACGCTCACCCAGAACCCCCGACTGCGTGATCGGGTCGTCGGGACGACGGCTCGCGAACGACCGGATATGCGCCGTGATCGCCTCCACCCGGTCACCCAGCACCAGCAGGAGCCAGTGCGCGGTCTGTCCTTCGCTGAACCGCTCGTAGGCGAGGCGACGCAGCGCCCCGGCGGGGCCGTGAAGGGGTTGCGCCGTGCCGAAGACGGGCGTGAGCCGCTCGTGCTCCACGGAGCGCTCGCGGTATCCCCTGACGGGCTGCTGATCGGGCATCTCCCCGTGCGCTCCGGTCTCGATACCGGGCACCTCGCGAGGGAAGGCGGGGCGATCAGCCGGATCGAGGTCGGCTCCCCAGCCGGGGATCCTCTCGCGGAGCTCGTCGGAAGTCGGCCGGGTTCCGGGCTTGGCGGCGGTGTAGGGCATTGCTTCTCCTGGTTCGGACGGGTCGCGGGACGTCAGACGTGCACGACGGTCTTGATGCAGCCGTCGAGCTTCGCGGAGAACACGTGATAGGCCTCGGCGATGTCCTCGAGCGGGAACCGGTGGGTGATGAGGTCGCGCGGGGCGATGAAACCCGACCGGATGTGTTCGATCAGCCGGGGCCACTGGCGCACGACGGGCGCCTGGTTCATCCGCAGGGTCAGCCCCTTGTTCATCGCGTCGCCGAATTTCACCGCGCTGAACAGCGGCCCGTAGGCGCCCATCACCGACACCGTTCCCGCCTTGCGGACGGCGTCGACAGCCCAGTTGAGCGCGACCGGCGAGCCGCCCTGCATCTTCAGTTTGGCCGCCGTGATGTGCTGCAGCACATGGCCGTCCGCCTCCGCCCCGACGGCGTCGATGGCCACGTCGGCGCCGAGACCGCCGGTCATCTTCTTCAGCGTCAGGACGATGTCGTTGACCTGGCCGAAGTTCACCGTCTCGGCTTGGGCATACGAGCGGGCCTTGTCGAGGCGGTAGTCGAGGTGATCGACGACGATCACCCTCCCCGCCCCCATGAGCCAGGCCGAGTGGGCGGCGGCCAGCCCGACGGGCCCGGCGCCGAACACCACCGCGGTGTCGCCTTCGACGATGTCTGCCAGCTGTGCGCCGAAGTATCCGGTCGAGTAGGCGTCGGTGAGGAGGAGGGCGTCCTCGTCATGCAGATCGGACGGGATCACCCAGGGCCCGACGTCGGCGAAGGGCACCCGAACGAACTCCGCCTGGCCCCCGTCGTAGCCGCCGGCGGTATGGGAGTAGCCGTAGATGCCGCCGACGGCGGTGGCATTGGCATTGACGTTGTGGCAGTTCGAGAAGAGCCCCCGCGCGCAGAAGAAGCACGACCCGCAGTAGATGTTGAACGGCACCATGACGCGGTCGCCGACCCGCAGCGTCTCCACTCCCGGACCGACCTCATGCACGGTGCCGATGAACTCGTGGCCGAAGGTGTGCCCGATCCTGGTGTCGGGCATCATGCCGTGGTAGAGGTGCAGATCCGAACCGCAGATGGCGGCGAGCTCGACCTTCACGATCGCATCCTGGGGATGCTCGATCTTCGGCTCGGGCTTCTCCTCGACCCGCATCTTGTACGGGCCGCGGTAGGTCATGGCTTTCATACGTCTCCTCGCAGGTCGATCTCCCACCCTGCCGACGCTCCGCCCGCCGCACACGGGGGTTGCCATCACCGCGGAACCCGCTAGCATCCGCCTCCGACGTCGACAACCCCCACGGGGGTTCGCGGATGCCCACCGTACGGTCACCGCACGAGTCGACGGTGGCTGTCGACGGACTCCAGAAGGGCGTGGACATGACGCGGAACCCGATCACCGAAGTCGCCGACGACGTCTATCGCATCGAGAGGGCGGCGACGAACTGCTACCTCGTCGTGGACGACGGCATCACGCTCGTGGATGCGGGGCTGCCACGGATGTGGCCGCTTCTGGTCGAGGCTCTGGGCCACATCGGTGCCGGACCCGACGACATCGACGCGGTGGTGCTCACTCACGCGCACTTCGATCACGTCGGGCTGTGCGACCGGCTCGTGCATGAACACCACACCCCCATCCACGTCCACGACCGGGACCGGATGCTGGCACGGCATCCGTATACCTATCGTCACGAGAGGGCGCGGCTGACCTACCCGTTCCGGCACCCCTCGAGCGTCGGTGTCCTGGCGCGCATGGTCGCGGCCGGCGCGCTCGGAGTCAAGGGTGTCCACGCCGAAGGAGGCGTGAACCCGGGGCAGCCGCTCGACGTGCCGGGCGGGCTGGTGCCGATCTGGTCGCCGGGGCACACGGCGGGTCACTGCGGCTACCTGCTTCCGAGTGCGGGCGTGCTCTTCAGCGGCGATGCGCTGGTGACCCTCGACCCCTACACCGGTGGGCGCGGCCCTCGGATCGTCGCCGGGGCCGCGACGGCCGACAGCGCCATGGCGTTGGAGCGCCTGGGTGCACTGAGTGCCACCGGAGCCGGCGTCGTCCTTCCCGGACACGGCGACGCGTGGCGTGCCGGCATCGAGAGCGCCGTCGCCGAGGCACGGGCGGTCGGCCAGCGCTGACGGCGCATCCCTCGCGCGCCGCCGTGAGGGTGTCAGCGGCGCCCGCTTCTGTCAACCCCGACGACGGCGAGGCGAACCGGCACCTAACGTCGCCCGGACACGACCGAAAGGGGCACGAGAGATGTTCTTCCATCGTCAAGAACTGCAGTTCGAATCCACACCCGACAAGCCTGACGCGGTCTTCGCCCGCAGGCTGCAAGAGGTCCTCGGCGGGCAGTACGGCGAGATCACCGTCGCGATGCAGTACGGCTTCCAGGCCTGGAACGCCCACATCCCCGGGAAGTACCGCGACCTGCTCTACGGCATCGGCGCGGAAGAGTTCGGGCACGTCGAGATGCTCGCGATCATGATCGCTCAGCTCCTCGAGAAGGCGCCGGTCGAGCAGTCCGAAGCAGCCGCCGCGTCCGACCCGGTGCTCGGCGCAGTGCTGGGCGGCATGGACGTGCAGCACGCGATCGTCGCGGGCGCCGGCGCGCGACCCGTCGACAGCAACGGCAACCCTTGGCAGGGCTCGTACATCACCGCCAGCGGCAACCTGCTCGCCGACTTCACCGCCAACGCCAACGCGGAGATGCAGGGCCGCGTGCAGGTGGCACGGATCTACAACATGACCGACGACCACGGCGTGCGGAAGATGCTGTCGTTCCTCCTCGCGCGCGACACGATGCATCAGAACCAGTGGCTGCGCGCCGCCGCCGAGCTCCGCGAAGAGGGCACGGAGGATCTCCCGGTGCCGATGAACTTCCCGCTGTCGCAGGAGCACCGCGAGGTCAGCTACCAGTACCTCAACTTCTCCGACGGCGCGGCAGCAGCCGAGGGTTCATGGGCGGCGGGACCGACACCCGACGGCAATGGCGAGTTCAGCTACCACGACGGTCCGACCACGTCGGCGCCCATGCCCCCGCCCACCCAGCCCGATCCGCGGCTGTTCGGCACCGACCCGAAGCCCAACATCGTGGACAAGGCCACCGGAGTGGTGAAGGACAAGCTCAGCCACAAGTGAGCATGCTCAGCCGGTGAGGACGATCCTGTCGGGGTGCGTGTAGATGTTCATCGACGCACCCCGCAGGAATCCCACGAGGGTGAGACCGGACTCCTCGGCGAGTTCGACGGCGAGCGATGACGGAGCCGAGACCGCTGCAAGGATCGGGATGCCGGCCATGACCGCCTTCTGCACGAGCTCGAAGCTCGCCCGACCCGACACCTGCAGCACCGTGCCGGTCAGGGGAAGCCGGTCGTTCAGCACCGCCCACCCCACCACCTTGTCCACCGCGTTGTGACGCCCGACGTCCTCGCGCACGACGAGCGGCTGACCGCTGGAGGCGTCGAAGAGGGCAGCGGCGTGCAGGCCGCCGGTCTTGTCGAAGACGTCCTGCTGACGCCGCAGCTCATCGGGGAAGCCGGAGAGCGTCGCCGCGGGCACCCTCGCCGCATCGAGCGCGATGTCGTAGCTCGACACCGTGCGGACGGCATCGATCGACGCTTTGCCGCACAGCCCGCAGCTGCTCGTCGTGTAGAAGTTCCTGGCGAGGTCGGGATCCAACGGCGGGACGTCGGGCGCCAGGGAGATGTCGAGGACGTTGTAGGTGTTGCCGTCGGAGCCGGGCCCCGTTCCCGGACCGCCGCAGTGGATGGCCGATCGGAACTGGTCTCCGCGGGAGAGCACCCCCTCCGACACCAGGAAGCCCGAGGCGAGCTCGACGTCGTGCCCGGGCGTGCGCATGGTGACCGCCAGCGACGTGCCGCGCACCCGGATCTCCAGGGGCTCCTCCACGGCGAGCGCGTCGGGACGCCGCCGCGAGGCATCCGTTCCTCCCTCTCCCCCGCCGATGGTGACGCGGGTGACGGGACGGCGGGCGGTGATGCGTCCCACCTCAGCCGCCGATCGCGTTCATCCCGCGCGCGGGTTGGAGGAACGACGGGTCGTTGATCGCGTGACCGGGGAGCTTGCCGTGGACGCAGGAGCGCAGCATCCGGTCGATGGCGTCGTCGCTGGGAGCAGGACCGCGCAGGACCGGGAGCAGGTCGTACTCGGTGCTGGAGAACAGGCAGTTGCGCAGCTGTCCGTCGGCGGTCAGACGAAGCCGGTCGCAGGCGCCGCAGAACGGCGCGGTGACCGAGGCGATGACACCGACCGAGGCCGGACCGCCGTCGAGCAGGAAGCGCTCCGCCGGCGCGCCCCCGCGACCGGGCACCGGGGTGAGATGCCAGCGCTGGGCGAGCGCGGCGAGGATCTCGTCGCGTGTGACCATCCGCTGCCGGTCCCACGTGTGGCCGGCGTCGAGGGGCATCTGCTCGATGAAGCGCAGCTGCGCGTCGTGAGCGAGGGCGAAGTCGACCAGGTCGACCAGCTCGTCGTCGTTGACGTCGCGCATCGCGACGGCGTTGATCTTCAGGGGGCGGAGTCCCGACGCCGCAGCGGCGTCGATCCCGTCGAACACGTCGGCCAGGCGATCGCGGCGGGTGAGGTCGCGGAAGCGGTCGCGGCGGACGGTGTCGAGGGAGATGTTCAGGCGCGAGAGGCCCGCATCGATGAGGGCCGGGAGCGCGGCGCGAAGTCCGATGCCGTTCGTCGTCATCGCGATCTGCACGGGACCGTCCGGGCCGCGAAGGGCCGCGAGCCGCGCAACGATCTCCGGCAGGTCGCGGCGCAGCAGCGGCTCGCCCCCGGTGAGCCGGAAGGTCGAGACCCCGTCGGCGGCGGCGATGCGGGCGACACGCTCGATCTCGTCGAGGGTCAGGATGCTGGTCCGCGCCAGCCACTCATTGCCCTGCTCGGGCATGCAGTACGTGCAGCGGAGGGAGCACCGATCGGTGAGGGAGATACGCAGGTCGCGGTGCACGCGCCCGTGGGTGTCGATGAGCGGGTCGCCGATCTCACCGATGGGCGCGGGGCTCGCGGGGCGTGACCGGGCCGGGGAGATGGTCACCGGGATGGCCGCCATCTCAGCCGCCCCCTCGCCGCGCAGTCATCCTTCGAGCGTAGTCCCGCCCGGCGAGGCTGTCGCTTCCTCCCCCGCCTGGTGGGATGTCGGGTTGTCCACCGATCGGGATGTGCGGTGATCGGTGGCCGCCGCGCTCCGCCACGGTGAGGGAATGGTCTTCACGCCGAGTCCGCTCCCAATCGAACTCGCCTCGTCATTCACCCGGGCGGAAGCTCTCGCCGCAGGCGTGAGTCCCAGTCGGCTTCGCGCTCACGATCTCGCTAGCCCGTTCTACGGCGTGCGGTCGACACGCAGTCTGGCACGCAGCTTCGCGGGCCCTCTCGCAGGCGATCGTTCCGAGCGGGAGCGCGTCCGCGGTCTCGCCGAGGCATTCTCCCGGGTGCAGGGCGCAGCCACCTTCTTCGCAGGAAGGACGGCCGCCGTCCTCTTCGGGGCGCCGCTCTCGCACGGACTGGATCTGACGGTGGGTGTACTCGCACCGGGTCGGGCGCCGAGGGGACGGGGCGTGCGTGGGGTGAAGGTCTCACCCCACCTCGTCTCCCTGGTCTCGCTCGACGGGCTCGTTCTGTCAAGTCCGGCATCCACATGGGCGATGCTGGGGCGTGAGCTGACGGTTCGGGAGCTTGTCATGGTGGGCGATGCGTTCGTGCGGATTCCCCGGGACGCGCGGGGTATCCCACAGCCTCACCTGCAACTCTGCAGCATCCCTCAGTTTCTCCGCGCCATCGAGGCGGGCTCACGGGCGGGGATCGCTCTGCTGCGAGAGGCGGTCGAGCTCATCCGGGTCGGGAGCTCTTCCCCTTTGGAGACGGAGTTCCGCCTCGACCTGCACGCCGCCGGCCTCCCCGAACCCGATCTCGACGTCGAGATACGTGACCGCAGGGGACATCTAATCGGGATCACCGAGCTGGTGTTCTCGGCGTTCAGGGTCGTCGCCGAGGTCGAGGGCGACCACCATCGCACCGACAGGCGTCAGTGGGACCGTGACATCGACAAGTACGCGGCCTATGTCGCGCTCGGCTGGGAGGTGGTCCGGGTGACCTCCCGCCACGTGCGGGGAGGGAACGCTGTCGACAGACTGCGGGACGTCCTTCTTCGTCGCGGCTGGCGGCCTGAGACAGGATGACTCGACCCCGCGTGAGGAGTCATGCGACCTGCATCCACGAGCGGCACCCGACCGGAAGTGACCCAGATTGCGGCCTTCAGCGCCCCAACCCCACCATCTGAGCCACATCCGCGAGCGGCGCGCGAGCAGAAGTGACCCAGATTGCGACCTTGAGCGCGCGGTCCCCACCATCTGCGCCACATCCGCGCGAAGCGCGGGTCAGCACTCGATGACGTTGACCGCGAGGCCGCCTTCGCTCGTCTCCTTGTACTTGTGCGACATGTCGATGCCGGTCTGGCGCATGGTCTCGACCACCGCGTCCAGCGAGACGAAGTGCGACCCGTCGCCGCGCAGCGCCAGTCGCGCCGCCGTCACCGCAGTCGACGCCGCGATCGCGTTCCGCTCGATGCAGGGGATCTGCACGAGCCCGCCCACCGGGTCGCACGTGAGGCCCAGGTGATGCTCCATGGCGATCTCGGCGGCGTTCTCGATCTGGCGGGTCGTGCCGCCCATGACGGCGGTGAGCCCACCCGCCGCCATCGCGCACGCCGATCCCACCTCGGCCTGGCACCCGCCCTCGGCTCCCGAGATCGACGCGTTCGCCTTGAACAGCGACCCCAGCGCGGTCGCCGTGAGCAGGAACCGTCGGATGCCGCGCCGCCGGTTCGCCTCGGCGACGAACGCGGTGTCCTGCGCATCGACCTCCGCACCGGCATCCCCGACGCCCTCGGCGCCGAAGCCGAGCAGCGCGCTTCCGACGAGCTCGCCCCACGGGGTGACCGCGTTTCCCACACCCAGCCCGGAGTCCGACAGGAACCGCCACCAGTACATCGCCACCGCCGGAAGGATGCCCGCGGCCCCGTTGGTGGGCGCGGTGACGACGCGTCCACCGGCGGCGTTCTCCTCGTTCACGGCGAGCGCGAACGCGCCGAGCCACTCCCCGGGGAGCTCGCGGTGGCCGGACGACTCCGCCTCTTCGAGCTGCGCGCGGATCGCCGCCGCGCGACGCTTGACCCCCAGCATCCCGGGGAGGACCCCGTCGGTGCGAAGGCCCGCGGCAACGCTTCCGGCCATGGCGTCCCAGATCGCATCCAGGCCCGCGGCGATCTCGTCCGGTGAGCGCAGCGCCTCTTCGTTGCGCCGCGCGAGCTCGGCGATCGTGATGCCGTGGTAGTCGCAGAGGCTGATGAGCTCCGCGGCGCTGGCGAATGCGAAGGGGAAGGCGGCCGCCGCCACCTCGTCGTCCGCTCCCTCGCGCCGGATGAACCCCCCGCCGATCGAGAGGTAGGTCTCCGACAGCAGCGGAACCTCGCCTCCCGGACCCCAGGCTTCGAGGGTGAGGGCATTGGGGTGACCCGGCAGCCGAGTCCGCGGGGCGAAGACGATGTCGTCCTTGGCGAACCCGATCGGATGGATGCCGGCGACCTCGAGCCGCGCACCGGTCGGCCACTGCGCCCACGCCCACCGCACGGCATCCGGATCGACGCTCTCGGGCTCGAAGCCCTGCAGCCCCGCGACCACCGCATCGGGTGTTCCGTGACCGAGCCCGGTGGCTCCGAGCGATCCGAACAGCGTGCAGGAGATGCGGATGACGCGCTCGAGCGCTCCCCCCTCGCGCAGCCGTCGAGCGAAATCACCGGCGGCCCGCATCGGACCGACCGTGTGGGAGCTCGAGGGTCCTACACCGATGGAGAACAGCTCGAACGCCGAGATGTAGGCGCTCACCCGTCTACCGTACGCGGCCCGTCTCGCTCGACATCGAGACACATCCGCTCGACGTCGAGACAGTCCGTCGCGCTGTGGTCAGACCACAGCGTACGCTCACTCTCGGAAGCCTCATCGAAGATCGGAGAGCTGACGTGGACCTCCTCGACCCGCTGCTGCTGGCGCGGTGGCAATTCGGGCTCACCACCCTGTACCACTACCTCTTCGTCCCCCTCACCCTGGGCCTCGTGCTCGTCGTGGCGATCTTCCAGACCGTCTGGCACCGCACCGGGAATGTGAAGTGGCTGCACCTGACCCGGCTGTTCGGCAAGATCTTCCTGATCAACTTCGCCATGGGCGTCGTCACCGGAATCGTGCAGGAGTTCCAGTTCGGCATGAACTGGTCGGCGTACTCCCGGTTCGTCGGCGACGTCTTCGGTGCGCCGCTGGCCTTCGAGGGGCTCATGGCCTTCTTCTTCGAGGCGACCTTCATCGGGCTGTGGATCTTCGGCTGGGACCGCCTGCCGCGACTGCTGCACCTCGCCTCGATCTGGATGGTCGTGCTCGGCTCGACCCTCTCGGCCTACTTCATCCTCGCCGCCAACGCCTTCATGCAGAACCCGGTCGGCTACCAGCTCGCCGCCGACGGCGGCCGCGCCGAGCTCGTCGACATCGGAGCCGTGCTGACCAACCCCGTCGTGCTCGCCGCCTTCCCGCACACCATCTTCGCCGCCTGGATGTTCGCCGGCACGGTCGTCGTCGCCGTCTCGGCCTGGCACCTCTCGCGCGGCCAGCACCTGGAGACCATGCGCTCGTCACTGCGCTTCGGCCTGTGGTTCGTGATCGCGTCGTTCGTGGGCGTCGCTGTCAGCGGCGACCAGCTGAGCCTGGTGATGGTGGCGACGCAGCCGATGAAGATGGCCGCGGCGGAGGCGATGTGGGACACCGCCTGCGGCGCGGACGCCTCCTTCTCGATCTTCTCGATCGGCACCCCTGACGGCACCGAGGAGATCTGGTCGCTGCGCGTGCCCTACCTTCTCTCGCTGCTGTCCACCCACAGCCTCGACGGGTGCGTCGAGGGGCTCAACGACCTGCAGGCGCTGTACACGGAGCAGTTCGGCGCGGGCGTGGACTACCGCCCGATCGTGTGGGTCACCTACTGGTCGTTCCGCTGGATGATCGCCCTCGGCGGCCTCGCCGCGCTCGTCGCGGTGGCCGGCCTCTGGGTCACCCGCAAGAAGGCCACGCGCCCGGTGGCGACGTGGATGTGGAAGGTCGCGATCTGGTCGGCGCCCCTCCCCCTCCTGGGCAGCCTCGTCGGGTGGGTGTTCACCGAGATGGGCCGGCAGCCGTGGATCGTATTCGGTCTGATGCTCACCGAGGACGGGGTCTCCCCCAACGTCCCCGGCTGGACGGTGCTCATCTCGCTCATCGCATTCACCCTCATCTACGCCACTCTCGCCGTGGTGGAGTTCGGGCTCATCCTCCGCGTCGCGCAGAAGGGGCCGGACACCGCGGCCCCCGCCGACGACGACGAGCACGCCGAGCTCGCGACCCGGACCACCGTCTACTAGGCGAAAGGACGCATCATGGATCTTCCCTCCCTGTGGTTCTGGATCGTCGGGTTCCTCTTCCTCGGCTACTTCGTGCTCGACGGCTTCGACTTCGGTGTCGGGATGTCGCTGCCCTTCCTCGGCCGTGACGAGACGTCCCGCCGCCAGATCATCAACACCATTGGACCGGTCTGGGACCTCAACGAGACCTGGGTGATCGTCGCCGGGGCTTGCCTGTTCGCCGCGTTCCCCGAGTGGTACGCGACGCTGTTCAGCGGCTTCTACCTGCCGCTGCTGCTGATCCTTCTCGCCCTCATCGTCCGCGGGGTGTCGTTCGAGTACCGCCACCAGCGCGACGACCTCCGCTGGAAGCGGCGCTTCGACCTGATGATCGTCGTGGGTTCGGCCGTCCCGGCCTTCCTCTGGGGGGTCGCGGTGGCCAACATCGTCCGCGGCGTGCCGATCGACCAGGACTTCGAGTTCACCGGGACCCTGCTGGATCTGCTGAACCCCTACGCGCTCCTGGGCGGAGCGACGACCCTGCTGCTCTTCTTCACCCACGGCGTCACCTTCGTGGCGCTGAAGACCGATGGGCCCGTCCATTCCGGCGCCCGCCGGCTCGCCGTCCGCGCCGGAATCGTCACCCTCGCCGTCGCGGCGGTGTTCCTCACCCGGACGCTCGCCGACGCGTGGACCGGCGGCGCCGCGCTCTTCCCCGCGGCCCTCATCGCCGCGCTGGTGGCCGCCGTGTGCGTGCTCGGCGGCGTGATCGCCAGCGCCCGAGACCGCGAGGGGCGTGCGTTCGCGTTCGGGGTGGGCGCCGTCGCAGGCGCCGTGCTCACGCTGTGGTTCTCGCTCTTCCCGAACGTCATGCCCTCGGCGACCGACCCCGCCTTCAGCCTCACGATCCAGAACGCCTCGAGCACCGACTACACCCTCACGATCATGTCGTGGGCGGCGCTGATCTTCCTTCCGCTGGTGCTGGCGTATCAGGGCTGGACTTACTGGGTGTTCCGCAAGCGCGTCACCCGCCGGCACATCGAGACCGCCGCCGCGACGGCCGCGCACTGAAGCCTGCCGTGGCCCGTCCCGTCGATCCTCGCCTGCTGCGGTACGCCGCGGCATCCCGTCGGTTCTTCGCGCTGCTGGTGGTCATCGGCGTGCTGCAGGCGGTCGTGATCGTCGCCTTCGCCTGGCTTCTGACCCAGGCGGTGGTCGGCGCGATCGACGGGATGCCGCCGGCCGAGCTGGCAGCGATCCTCGCCGCCCTCGCGGGGGTCGTGGGCATCCGGGCAGGACTGGCGTGGGCGCGCGACGCGGCGGCATCCCGGGCGGCCGCGCGGGCCCAGACCGAGCTGCGCAGCGCCCTGCTCGCCGCGATCGATCGCCGGGGACCCGAGTGGCTCGGCACGCGCAACACGGCCCGACTCGCCGTCACGGCCGGGCGGGGGCTGGAGGCCATGGAGGCGTACTTCGGACGCTACCTCCCCCAGCTCGTCCTCACCGCGGTCGCCACCCCGATCGTGGTGGCGGTCATGTGGACGCAGGACTGGATCTCCGCGCTCACCGTGGTACTGACCCTGCCGCTCATCCCCCTTTTCATGGTGCTGATCGGATGGGCCACCCGTGCCGTCCAGAAGCGGCAGTGGGACACCCTCGGGCGCCTGGCCGCACGGTTCTCCGACACCGTGCGGGGCCTGGGCACCCTGAAGCTGTATCAGCGGCAGGACCGCGCGGTGACCGCCATCGGCGAGACCACGGCGCGCTACCGGCGCGAGACGATGACCGTGCTGCGGGTGTCGTTCCTGTCGGGATTCGCACTGGAGTTCCTCGCCAGCATCGCCGTCGCCATCGTCGCGGTCTCCATCGGCTTCCGCCTGCTCGACGGGGGTCTGACGCTCGCGGTCGGCCTGTTCGTCCTGCTCCTCGCCCCCGAGGCCTACCTGCCGCTGCGGCAGGTGGGAGTGCAGTTCCACGCTGCGGCCGAGGGCGTGGCCGCCACCGAGGAGATCTTCGAGGTGCTCGACGACGCGCGGACGGCGGAGCCCCCGTCCCCGGTGGACGCCGCGTCGGCCGAGATCGGCGACGGGCTCATCGTGCGGGGGCTGCGGGTGCGCCGCGGTGATCTCGTGCTCCCGCCGATCGATCTGGATGCCACGCCGGGCACGATCACGCTGCTCACCGGCCCGAGCGGCGGGGGCAAGAGCAGCATCTTCGCCGCCCTCCGCGGCGCCGTCGACTTCACGGGCACGGCGGCCTGGGACGGCCGGGATGTCCGCACCCGTCCGCCGGCGTCGTGGCTGGCCTGGGCGGGTCAGGACGCGGGCCTCCTGCAGGGCAGCGTCGCAGGCAACGTCAGCCTCGGCGACCCCGACCCCGATCCGCCGCTCATCGATCGTGCGCTCGCCGTGGCGTGCGCCGACGACATCTCCCCCGACACCGACCTGGGCGTGGGCGGCGCCGGGCTCTCGGGAGGTCAGGCCCAGCGCGTGGCCGTCGCCCGGGCGTGCTACCACCTGCTGCGCGCCGCGCCCGGAGGGCGCCTCCTCGCCCTCGATGAGCCGAGCGCGGCCCTCGACGCCGAGACGGAGGCGCGGCTCTGGCATTCGCTCCGTGCACTGGCCGATGACGGCGCCGCGGTGCTGATCATCTCCCACCGGCCGAGCGCCCGGGACATCGCCGACCGCGTCGTGACGCTCCGCGCGGAGGAGGTGGCGCATGTCGCAGCCTGAGGGAGCGGTCACCCCCCGGACGATCCTGCGCGCGGCGATCCCGCCGGCGCGCCGGCTCGTGCCCACGGTCCTGACGGGACTGGCGGCCGAGGCCTCGGCCGTGGCGCTGCTGGCAGTGAGCGCCTGGCTCATCGTCCGCGCGTCGGAGCAGCCCGCGGTGCTGTACCTGTCGCTGGCGGTCGTGGGCGTGCGCTTCTTCGCCCTCTCCCGTGCGAGCGCCCGGTACCTGGAGCGGGTGTTCGGTCACGACGCCGCCCTCGGACAGCTCGTGCAGACGCGCACCGACCTGGTGCGCCGGCTCGTGCCCCTCGCGCCTGACGGGCTGAGCCGCACCCGGCGCGGATCGGTGCTCGGTGCGCTGGTCGACGACGTCGACGAGCTGCAGGACCTGCCCCTGCGCGTCATCCAGCCCCTGGCATCGTCGGCGCTCGTGGCGTTCGGCGCCGTCATCCTCGTGGGCGCGGTGTGGTGGCCCGCCGGCCTCACCCTGCTCGGCTGCCTCGTCGTTGCGGCGGCCGTCTCGATCGCCTGGGGGTGGGTCGCGGGGGCCCGCGCCGACCGGGCTGTCGCGCCGCTGCGCGCGCGGCTGACCGACCTGCTCGTGGATCACCTGTCCGCCTTCGACGTGCTCCACGCCTACGGGGCGGTGGAGGACAGCCGCGCCCGCATCGCCGATGCCGACCGCGCGCTCCGCCGTGCGATCGTCCGCCGGGCGGGGGCGCAGGCCGCGACGACCGCGGTCGTCTCGGTGCTCGCCGGGATCGCCTCGGTCGCCGCCGTCGCGGTCAGCCGGCCGGCGATCGACGGGGGTCTGCTGTCGGGCCCGGGGCTTGCCGTCGCGGTCCTCGTGCCGATGGCCGTCTTCGAGGTGTTCACCGTCGTACCGCTCGCGGCGGCGGCGTGGCGCCGCGTGCACGCGGCCGCGGGACGCATCGCCGCGGCCGTTCCGGCCGAGATCCCCGCCGAGCTCGTCGCGCCGGGTGCCGTCGCACCGACCGGCACCGGCCCGCTGCTGGGCGACGGGCTGTCGCTTCGGGGGGTGAGCGCCCGGTGGCCCGGGGCCGAGGACAACGCCCTCCGGGATATCGATCTCGACGTCGCGCCCGGGGAGCGCGTTCTGGTCTCGGGAGCCAGCGGCGCGGGGAAGACCACCCTCGCTCATGTGCTCGTGCGCTTCCTGGAGGCCGAGGGCACCTACACGATCGGGGGGACCCCGGTCTCCGCTCTCGCCGCCGACGATGTGCGTCGCACCGTGGGCCTGGTCGAGCAGCACCCGATGCTCTTCGACGACGACATCCGTCAGAACCTGCTGTTCGCCCAGCCCACCGCCAGCGACGCCCACCTCGAACGGGTGCTCGCGCGCGTGGGCCTCGCCGACGAGGTGCGTCGGCGCGGCGGACTGGACGCGCGCGTGGGTGAGCGGGGCGCCTGGGTCTCGGGGGGTCAGGCCCAGCGTCTCTCGCTCGCCCGAGCGCTGCTGCGCGGGTTCGCGGTGCTGGTGCTGGACGAGCCGACCGCCGGCGTGGATCCCGCGGCCGCCGACGCCCTGCTGCGCGACCTCCTCGCCGCGGTGGGGCCCGAGCAGGCGGTGATCCTCATCTCGCACGCCGACGTCCCCGAGGGGGGCGTGGACCGGGTGGTGCGGCTGGACGCGGGTCGCGTGACGGATGGCTCGGCCACCGGCGACCCGGCGCTCGGAATCACGCGGCAGACGAGGTGACGTGCGCGCGGGCGCCGCTGCCGGCCACCGTCTCCGCCGCCGCGGCGATGCGGTTGGCCATTCCGGCGAACACGAACCCGTGGAAAGGGAGGACGGCGAGCCAGTAGAGCCGACCCGACAGCCCGTGCGGGAAGAACACCGCGCGCTGCTCGTAGCGTGAGCCGTCGCCGTCCGGACGGGCACGCAGCTCCAGCCAGGCGAGCCCCGGCACCTTCATCTCGGCACGCAGGCGCAGGAAGCGGCCGGGCTCGAGCGCCTCGACACGCCAGAAGTCAAGGGCGTCGCCCACCACGAGGCGAGCACGACTGCGCCGGCCGCGGGCGAGTCCGATGCCGCCGACCACGCGGTCCATCCAGCCGCGGATCGCCCAGAGCACCGGCGAGGAGTACCAGCCGTTCTCCCCGCCGATACCCTCGATGACCTGCCAGAGCGCCTCGGGCGGGGCGGTGGTGCGCGCCGACCGCTCGTCGACGAAGACCGCCTTCCCCGCCCAGTTCGGGTCGCTCGGCAGCGGGTCACTCGGGACGCCGAGCACCTCGGCGTCCTGCCAGCTCGTCTCGATCGCGTCCTCCGCCACCCGTCCGAGGGCCAGCGCCACCGCCTCGCGGTAGGGCATGAGCCCGCCTTCAGGACGCGGGATGAGAGCGTCGACGTCGTGGTTCTTCATGACGCACTCGTTCTGCAGCGACTCCACGAGGGGGCGGGCGATCGAGCGCGGGATGGGGGTGACGAGGTTCACCCAGTGCGAGGCGAGGCGCGGCGTCAGCACCGGGAGCGCGGCGATCGCCCGCTGCGGGAGTCCGGCCTCGAGCGCGTAGCCGTTCATCATCTGGCCGTAGCGCAGCACATCGGGCCCGCCGATGTCGACGGCTCGGTTGACGTCAGGGGCGACGCGGGCAGCCCCGAGGAGGTAGTGCAGCACGTCCCGCACCGCGATCGGCTGGATGCGGTTGCGCACCCAGCGCGGCGCGGGCATGTACGGGAGCACATCGGTGAGGTGGCGGACCATCTCGAACGAGGCCGACCCAGACCCGATCACGACGCCCGCCTGGAGGACGAGCGTGGGCACGCCGCTGTCGAGGAACACCTGTCCCACCTCCACGCGCGAACGCAGGTGCGCCGACAGCGGCACCCCGTCGGGATGGAGGCCACCGAGGTACACCAGGCGTGAGACGCCGGCCTCGGCGGCCGCGTGGGCGACGGTCTCGGCGGCCTCGCGGTCGGCGCTCTCGAACCCGCGACCGGCCGACATCGAGTGCACGAGGTAGTAGAGGACGTCCACATCGGCGGCGGCTTCTGCCATGACGGTCGCATCAGCGGCATCCCCCGACACGATCTCGACGCGAGCCCCCCAGGCGAAGGCGGCCACGCGGCGTGGATCGCGCGCGAGGACCCGCACCCGGTAGCCGGCGTTCAGCAGCCGCGGTACCAGCCGTCCGCCGATGTAGCCCGTCGCGCCGAGGACGAGGGCGCGGGGGGCGGTGCCGTCGTCACGCGCGACGGCGACAAGCGCCGCTTCGCGACCGGTCGGAGCGGAGAGGTCGTCCATGCCAGCGAGGCTACCGCCGCCGGAGGGGACGAGGGGCGGCGCCGGATCAGTCCAGCGACATTCCGAAGGCCCGCTCCCCCGGCCCGGACGGCAGCGCCACGAAGCCCAGTCGTGGATAGAACGCCAGCGCTCCCGTGTTGCCGGCGGAGGCGACGAGGTGCACACCGGACACGCCCCGGTCTCGAAGGGCCTGGACGAACTCCGCGACGAGCCGGCGCCCCCACCCCCGCCCCTGCACCTCGGGAAGGAGGTCGATGTGCAGGTGAGCGGGATGATCGCGCGCGTACGCATGCGCGCTCGTCCCCCGGGCGGCGGCATAGTCCAGCAGGTCGGCGTACCGCCCCTCGGCCTCCCCCCGCGGGCGGCGGTGCGGGGCGACCTGCGGCCACCAGTCGCGCGCGAACCACTCCTCGAACGCGTCGGTATCGGGTGTTCCGACGATGTAGCCGGCGACCCGGCCGTCATCGGTCTCGACGACGAGGGCGAGGTCGGGGTGCCGCGCGACGTAGGGGAGGACGAACAGGGCTGCCCAGAGATCGTCATCCGGCAGCACGCCGGTCGCATCGGCGCCGTCATCGGCGGTACGGAGACAGATCTCGGCGAGCGCCGCTTCGTCACCGGCGCGGAAAGGGCGAAGGCGCGGCACGCGGGGAGTCTACGCCGCCGATGCCGGGGACGCCGTCGATCACGGCGTCAGCCGGACCCCCGCTTCGTCGAGGGTGACGGTGACCTCGGTCCCGACAGGAAACCGCGCGGCATCGGCCAGGTCGGCGTCGACGAAGAGAGGAGGTTCGTCGGTGTGCAGGCGCACCCCCGACGGCGTCGCCTCGTGACGGACGATCCTCGCCGCCCATCCGTCCGCCGGCGCGGAGCCGGGCTCGGGTGCCGCGATCACCGCCGCCGAGGGGCGGAACACCGCCCACACCGGACGACCCGCCGCCCCGGTGAGCAGCGCGCGCGCCTCGGCATCGGCCGGAACGATCCGCCGCCCGGCGCGCTCCCAGGCTCCGCTCCGGGCAACCCCCTCGACGCGGTTCAGACCCGCGATGCGCGCGACAAAGGCCGTCGCCGGTGTGGTCAAGACGTCGCGGGTCGGCCCGCGCTGGCTGACCCTGCCGGCTTCGACGACGATGAGGGTGTCGGCCAGTACCGCGGCATCCAGGGCGTCATGGGTGACGACGACGGCGGTGACGCCCGTCGCAGCGAGCTGGTCGCGCAGCACCGCGCGCAGGTCGTCGGCCGTGACGGGGTCGAGCGAGGTGAAGGGCTCGTCCAGCAGCAGCACCGCGGGGTCGGTCACGAGCGCGCGCGCGAGGGCAACCCGCTGCTGCTGACCGCCCGAGAGCTCCCCGGGCCGTCGGTCGCCCAGGCCCGCCAGACCCACCCTTTCGAGCCAGGATGCCGCGTCGGAGCGCGCCTTCGCCCGCGGGACGCCGCGCGCCCGCGGCCCGAACGCGATGTTCTCGGCGGCGGAGAGGTGAGGGAACAGGCGCGCGTCCTGACCGAGCAGCACCACCTCCCGCGCAGCCGCCGGCACGAGACGCCCAGGGCTCGACAGCACGCGGCCGTCCCGGACGACGCGTCCGGAGTCCAGGCGCACAGTCCCCGCGATGACACCGAGGAGCGTGGACTTCCCCGCGCCGCTCGGGCCCATGATCCCGACGACCTCGCCCGGCTCGGCGACGAACGACACCGACAGCCGGATGTCGCCGCGCGCCTGGTCATCGACCTCGACCTCGAGCCGCCCCGCCGTCACCGCAGGCTCCCCGGTCGCCAGGCACGGACGAGGAGCAGCACCACGAGAGCGGTGACGAGGAGGAGGAGCGAGAGCGCCACGCCGGTTCCCTGCGACACGCCCGCACCGTTGAAGGCGCTGTAGATGGCGAGCGGCATGGTCTGGGTGACCCCGGGGGCGTTCCCCGCGAACAGCGCCGTCGCCCCGAACTCACCCACCGCCCGGGCGAAGCAGAGGATGACGCCGGCGATGAGTCCCGGGGCTGCCAGCGGCAGGGTGATCCGGGCGAGGATCGTCCAGCGACCGGCGCCGAGTGCGCCCGCCGCCTCCTCGAAGCGGCTCCCGATCGCCCGCAGCGACCCTTCCAGCGCGAGCACGAGGAACGGCAGCGCGACGAAGGCCTGCGCGAGGACGACGGCGGCGGTGGTAAAAGGCAGACGGATGCCGGCGGCATCCAGTGCCGGACCGAGCCAGCCGTTGCGGCCGAAGAGGAACAGCAGCGCGACGCCGCCCACCATCGGCGGGAGGACGAGCGGCACAGTCACGACCGCACGCAGGACCGCCGCGGTCCGCGCCGAAGCGCGCGCGATCACCAGCGCGAGGGGGATGCCGAGGAGGATGCACAGCACCGTGGCCGCGAATCCGGTCTGCAGCGAAAGCAGCAGCGCCGACACCGCCGGTGGCGAGGTCACGTCTGCCCAGAGCGTCGACCACTCTGCCCGCGACACCAGCGCGACCAGCGGCACGACGAGGAGAGCGAGGCCGAGAACGGCAGGGACGGCGAGGATCGGCGGGACCGCGGGGGCGGGCGCCGGTCGGAGCGAGCGCGTGACCGAGGTCATGGCCGCGGAGGCGCGAACCCGGCATCGGCGAGCACGCGCTGCCCCTCGGGACCGGTGACGAGGGCGACGAAGGCACGGGCGACCTCGTCGGAGGCGGCCCCGGTGGTCACCGCGATCGGATAGAGATTGACCACATCCGCGGCCCCGTCGGGCACGATCACCTCGACGTCGTCGCGGCCCACGACGTCGGTGGCGTAGACCAGGCCGGCGTCGGCCTCGCCCGCGGCGACCTTGGTGAGGACGGCCGTGACGTTCTGCTCGAGGCTCGCGGGGGTGACGCTCGCGCCGGCGTTCTCCAGCAGCGTCCGCGAGGCGGCGCCGCACGGGACGACGCTGTCGCAGAGCACCACCGTGGCATCGGCGAGATCGTCGAGCCCCGCGATTCCCGCGGGGTTGCCCGCCGGGGTGACGAGCACGAGGGTGTTCGCGGCGAAGACCACCGGACCCACCGCGACGCCGGCGTCGACCGCCTGCTGCATGACGCGCTCGTCGGCACTGGCGAAGACGTCAGCCGGCGCCCCCTCGATGATCTGGGTGACAAGGGCGGACGATCCGTCGGTGACGAGCGGCTGCACCGCGACATCCGGATTCTGCTCGGCGAAGACCGTCAGGAGATCATCGAACGCGCTCTGCAGGGATGCCGCCGCGTAGACGGTGAGGCTTCCCGCGAGCCCTCCCTCGGCGGCGACCGGTGGCTCCGACGTCGAGGCCGCCGTGCCCGCGCAGCCGACGAGGACGGCGGAGGCTGCCGCGAGGACGCCGATCGCGGCGCGGCGGACCTGACGGCGTTTCGCTCGAGCGATCGTCTGATCGTCCGTCACCGGGGAACCTCCACGGTGACCGTCGTCGCCTTGACCGAGGCCACCGCGAGAGACCCGACCTCCAGACCCAGGTCGTCGACGGCCTCGGACGACATGAGCGACACCACACGGTGGGGCCCGCACTGGATGTCGACCTGGGCCATCACCCCGTCCCGCTGCACCCGGGTCACGAGCCCCACGAACCGGTTGCGGGCGCTGGAGAGCACCCCGGTGGGGTCGCCCGCGTGCTTGGCGAGGGCGAGCGCCTGTGCGGCGAGGGCCGCGCCCGAGATCTCGGCGGGCGCCGCGCCCGTGGTCTCGAGTGTTCCCTGGTCGATCCAGCGACGCACCGTGTCATCACTCACCCCGAGGAGGGAGGCAGCATCGGAGATCCGAAAACTCGGCATGAAATGCATCATATCTCCGCAAACGCGGACACGGCGCGGGGCCGCGGAGGCGGGGCTAGCCTGATGCCATGCCGTTGCCACCCCTTGTCGACCCGGCACCGTCCCTCGAACCGGCCGAGCGGGAGCGTACCCTCCGGCACGCCGCCCTGGCCGGGCTCGGCGAGATCGGCCAGCGGCGCCTGGCCGCCGCACATGTCGCCGTCATCGGCGCCGGAGGGCTCGGTTCGCCGGTCATCCTCGCGCTCGCCGCCGCCGGCGTGGGAACCCTGACGGTCATCGACGACGACGTGGTCGACCTGTCGAACCTGCAGCGCCAGGTCCTGCACCGCAGGGACGATCTCGGCAGACCCAAGACCGACAGCGCCGAACGCGTCGCCCGCGACCTCTCCCCCACCACCCGCGTCCACGCGCGGCGAGAGCGCCTGACCGCGCGGAACGCCGTCGATCTGCTCCGCGGCGCCGACCTCGTCGTCGACGGCAGTGACAGCTTCCACACCCGCGAGGCGGTGGCCGCGGCGACCGAGACGCTCGGAGTGCCGCTGGTGTGGGGAGCCCTGCAGGGGGCCGCCGCTCAGGTCACGGTGTTCTGGTCGGCCCCGCCTGCCGGCGCTGCGCGGGTCGTCCTCGACGACCTCTACCCGACCGGGTCGGCCCACGACGCGCCCTCGTGCGCCGAGGCGGGGGTCCTCGGACCGCTGTGCCTCCAGGTCGGTGGACTTCTCGCAACCGAGGCGGTCAAGCTCATCGCCGGCGTCGGGGACCCGCTCCTCGGACGCGTCCTCGTCATCGACGCCTGGGCCGGCAGCGTGCGCGACGTGCCGCTTGCGCCCGCGCGACGGCGCGCTCCCGCGCCGACCGTCGCCGCGAGCGACATCCGCGAGATCGAGCCGGCGCAACTGGGCGAGACGCTCGACCAGGGGGCCGTGCTTCTCGACGTCCGCGAGCCGTGGGAGACCGGGCGCGGCGTCATCCCGGGGTCGGTTCTCCGCCCCCTCGCCGACGTCCTCGCCGCACCCAGCGGGCTCGGGGCGCCCGTCGGCGACGGCGCTGTCGTGGTCGTGTGCCAGGCGGGCGGACGCGCCCGGCAGGCCGCCGAGGCGCTTCGCGCCGCCGGTGTCGACGCCTCCGTGCTCCGCGGCGGCTACACGGCGTGGACCGCCGCGGCGGACACATCCGCCGGGGCGCACGCGTGAGCGCCGGCCGCGTGCTGCGATCGGTCGAGGAGCACCGCGACGTCATCCTCGCCGCCGTCCGCCCGTGCGACGTCATCACCGCCGCGGTCGAGACCGCGCTCGGCCTGACGCTCGCCGAGCCGGTGCGCGCTCGGGTGCCCATCCCGGTCTTCGACAATTCGGCGATGGACGGCTTCGCGGTGCGGTACGACGATGTCGCCGGCGCGATGGCGACGGCTCCGGTCGCCCTGCGCGTCGTCGCCGACCTTCCCGCGGGGAGTCCCCTCGACCCTCCGCTCGGCCCCGGGCAGGCCGCCCGCATCATGACCGGATCGGCGCTGCCCACCGCGGCCGACACCGTCGTGCCGTTCGAGGACACCGCCGACGGTCTCGCCGACTCCCTGGGCGAGATCCAGGTGCTGCGCGCGCCACGAGCCCGCGGCGCTCACTGCCGGCTCCGCGGTGATGACCTCTCCCCCGGTGACGAGGTCGTGGCCGCGGGAACCGCGCTCGGGGCCTTCCAGCTCGGCGCCGCGGCGGCGGCGGGTGTCGCCGTCGTCCGGGTGCGCCGCCGGCCCCGCGTGGCGGTCATATCCACCGGATCCGAGCTCGTCACCCCCGGCGCGGACCTCGCGCGAGGCCAGATCCCCGAGTCCAACAGCGTCCTCCTCGCCGGTCTCGCGATCGACGCCGGAGCCGAGGTCGTCCTGCGCACGACCGTTGCCGACGACGACAACGGCCTCCGACCGGCACTCGCGTCCGCCCGGGCCGCCGCCGCGGACGCCGTAGTGTTCTCCGGCGGCGTGAGTGCCGGCGCCTACGAGGTGGTGAAGACCACCCTCGGCCCCACCGGGGAGATGACCTTCACCGCCGTCGCCATGCAGCCCGGCAAGCCGCAGGGATTCGGCGCGCTCGATGACGGCACGCTGCTGTTCGGTCTGCCGGGCAACCCCGTGAGCGCCGCGGTGTCGTTCGAGGTGTTCGTGCGCCCGGCTCTCCTCCTCATGGCCGGGCGCTCGCAGCTCGAGCGCCCCGTGCTGCGGCTCGCCGCCGGCACGGGGTGGCGCACGCCGCCGGGCCGCCGCCAGTACCTCCCCGCCGCCCTCGACCGCAGCGACCCCGCCGGATGGCGGGTGGTCCCCGCGACCGCGGGGGGCTCAGGGTCGCACCTGGCGGGCGGGCTCGCGCGGGCCGAGGCCTTCGCGGTCGTCGCGGCCGAGGTGGAGCAGGTCGAACCGGGCGACGGTGTGGATGTCATGCTGAGGGCATGAGCTTCACACACCTCGACGCCGCGGGTCGGGCCCGCATGGTGGATGTCACGGAGAAGACCCCGACCGTCCGCGCCGCCACCGCGCGCGGCTTCGTGCGCTGCGCGCCCGCAGTGATCGCGGCGCTGCGAGACGGGGCTGTTCCCAAGGGCGACGTCCTGGCGGTGGCGCGCATCGCCGGCATCCAGGCGGCCAAGCTCACCCCCACCCTGCTGCCCCTGGCACACGTCATCGGCGTGCACGGTGCGACGGTCGACCTCGTCATCGAGGACGGGGGCGTGTCGGTCGAGGCGACCGTCCGCACCGCCGACCGCACCGGCGTCGAGATGGAGGCGCTCACCGCGGTGAGTGTCGCCGCCCTCGCCGTCGTCGACATGGTGAAGGGCATGGATAAGACCACGTCCATCGAGGCCGTGCGGATCGTGGCGAAGGAGGGCGGTCGATCGGGAGCGTGGGTGCGCCCGGCGGAATGATCGATCTCTCCGCGATCCTCCTCGCCGGCGGGCGCGCGCGGCGGCTCGGCGGGGTGGCGAAGCCCCTCCAGACCGTCGGAGGCCGATCGCTGCTCGACATTGCGGTCGCCGCCGCGACCCGCGCCGGTGCCGACCCGATCATCGCCGTCGGTCCCGAGATGCCGGTAGCGGGCATCGTGCGGTGGACCCGCGAGGATCCCCCCTTCGGCGGTCCGGTCGCGGGGATCATCGCCGGTTTCGACGCGGCGAGGGCGGCGACCGACGCTCCTTCGACCTGGACGCTCGTGCTCGCCTGCGACCTTCCCCACGCCGAGTCCGCCGTCCCCCTCCTCACCGCCGCGGCCGCGCTGGTGCCGAACGACGTCGAGGCCGTCTGTCTCGGTGATGCCACCAGCCGGCCGCAGTTCCTCGTGGGTCTGTTCCGTACCGCTCCCCTCGGACGCCGCATCGAGCGGATGCCGCAGCGCGGCCGTGACGCCGCCGTCCGCGACCTCGTGAACGACCTCGCCGTCACGGTCGTCACCGATCCGGGCGCCGCGGCCCTCCCGCTCGAGGGCGCCGCGGCCCTCTCGTTCGACAGCGCCGCCGCCCTCTCTTTCGATGTCGACACGTGGGAGGATCTTGAGGCGGCGCGCCGCGCCAGGGAGGACGGGAACCGTGAGTGAGACACCGACGCCGCGCACGCTGCCGCCGGAGGCTCTGGACCGCTGGGCCGAGCTGATGCGCGATCATTTCGATCTGACGGCCGATCAGGTGCCTGTCGCGGGCGTGCTCGATCTCGCGCGCGAGGTCGCGAACGGCGTCGCCCGCCCGGGCGCCCCCCTGAGCGCGTTCGTCGCGGGTCTCGTGGCCGGACGTGCCGGAGCCGGACCCGACGACGTCCGGGCGGCGCTCGGCGCCGTCATCGACCTCGTCGCCCAGTACGACGACGCCGCATCGTCCGAGCACACGGCGGGAACCTGAATGGCGCGCGTGAGGTACTTCGCCGCCGCGGAGGAGATGGCCGGCACCGACGAAGAGACCAGGGTCGAGCCGACCCTCGGCGCGCTGCGCACAGCGCTCGCGGCCGAGCGGCCGGGGATGGCGGGCCTGCTCCCGCGGTGCGCGGTCCTGGTGGACGGCAGCCGGGTCGATGACGACGAGCCGCTCGGCGAGGCCACCGTGGTGGATGTCCTCCCGCCCTTCGCGGGCGGGTGAGGATCAGCCGCCGAGGCCGAGCCAGGTCGCGGTGCCGTCGATCTCGATCTGCCGCTTCCACACCGGCAGGTCGGTCTTGATCCGCTCGATGAGCCGACGACACGACTCGAACGCCGTGCCACGATGCGCCGCGGCGACCGCGATGATCACCGCGGCCTCTCCGACGCCGAGCCTCCCCACCCGATGGCTGACCGCGACGAGCGCGCCGGAGTCACCCGAAGCCGCCTGAGCAAGCCCCGCCAGGACACCCTCGGCATCGGGGTGAGCGGTGTATTCGAGTTCCCGCACCGCTCTCGCCGCGTCCGGGTCGTGGTCCCGCACCCGCCCGATGAACGTGGTGACGGCGCCGGCTGCGGCGTCTTCGACGGCATCGAGATGCGCGGCGAGGTCGAGCGGCTCGGCGCTGATCCGCGCCAGCCGCACCACGGTCATCGGTGGTCCTCGCCCGCGAGCTGGTCGAGGACGTGCCGGGCGACCGACAGGATGACCGGCATGCCCGAGGCGACCGCTCGTGGGGAACCGGGGAGGTTCACCACCATCACACCGTGCGGGTCCACCACCCCGGCCAGGCCCCTGGTGAGCATGCCGGCGGGCTTTTCCGCCGCGCCGCGCCGGCGCAGTTCCTCGGCGATCCCGGGGATCTCGCGGGTGAGCACGCGCGCCGTTCCCTCGGGGGTGGCGTCCCGCGGTCCGACGCCCGTGCCGCCGGTGGTGATCACGAGCTTGACGCCCGCCAGCACCTGGGCTGTCAGAGCGCGCTCGACGCTGTCGGCGCCGTCGTGGACCACGACCGCCTCGTCGCAGTCGAAGCCGGCGTCGCGGAGCGCGGCGACCGCGAGCGGACCGCTCTCGTCGGCGCGCGCGCCGGCGGCGGAGCGGTCGGAGACGGTGATCACGGCGGCGGTGTGCACGCCCTCAGCCTAGGCGCGCGCGGCGGCGGCGACCGGTTCGAGGCGGATCACGACCGACTTCGACGTCGGGGTGCCGCTGACGTCGGCGACCGAGTCGAGCGGGACGAGCACGTTCGTCTCGGGGTAGTACGCCGCGGCGTTGCCGCGCGGGGTCGGGTAGGCGACGACCCGGAAACGTTCCGCGCGGCGCTCCTCGACCGTGCCGTTCGTCATCGTCCACTCCGACACGAGGTCGACCAGGTCGCCGTCGCCGAGCCCCCGCGCACCGAGATCGTGTTCGTTGACGAGGACCACCCGCCGGCCCCCGTGGATGCCGCGGTAGCGGTCGTCCTTGCCGTAGATCGTGGTGTTGTACTGATCGTGCGATCGCAGGGTCTGCAGCAGCAGCCTCCCGGCGGGGATCTCCGGGTATTCGAGGCGGTTCGCGGTGAACATCGCCCGCCCGGTCTCCGTGGCGAAGGTGCGCCCGTCGCGAGGACCGTTCGGGAGGATGAAGGTGCGCCCTTTGGCGATCCGCTCTTCGAAGTCCTCGAAACCCGGCACCACGCGGGCGATGTGCGCGCGGATGAGTGCGTAGTCGTTCTCGAGGGCCGACCAGTCCGCGTGCGGGACGTTGCGCGGCAGACCCACCCCCGGCCGGTCGGCGCCGCCCGGCTCCACGGTGTCACGCTCGACAGTGTCACGCTCAACCTGGCGGCGGTCGACCTCCTCGGGTGCGGGCTGAGCCTGAAGCGGCGGGGCGGTGGGCGTCTGATCGGCCCCGTCGACGTCGACGTCGCCGAACAGCAGCCGGCAGAGCCGCGCGATGATGGCCACCTCACTGAGGAGGTCGTCCGAGGGCGGCGCGAGCCGGCCGCGGGATGCGTGGACGGCACTCATCGAGTCCTCCACCGTGACCCGCTGCTCTCCCCCGCCGCGGCGGTCGCGGTCGGTGCGACCGAGGGTGGGCAGGATGATGGCCCGCCGCCCGGTCACCAGATGCGAGCGGTTGAGCTTGGTCGAGACCTGCACGGTCAGATCGGTGGTCGACAGCGCCGCCTCGGTGACCGCGGTGTCGGGCGTGGCGCTGGCGAAGTTGCCGCCCATCGCGAAGAAGACCCGCACGCGCCCGTCGCGCATGGCGCGGATCGCCTCGACGGTGTCGTAGCCCCACTCGCGCGGCGCGGCGAAATCGAACTCCCGGTCGAGGGCGTCGAGGAACGCCACGGACGGCTTCTCGTAGATGCCCATCGTGCGATCTCCCTGCACGTTGGAGTGACCGCGGACCGGACACACCCCCGCCCCGGGACGCCCGATGTTCCCCTGGAGGAGCAGCACGTTCACGACGTCGCGAAGCATGGGCACGGAGTGCTTGTGCTGGGTCAGCCCCATCGCCCAGCAGACGATCGTGGCCCTGGACGCCCGGACGGTCTCGGCGACGTGGCGGAGGCGCTCCTCGGCGATCCCCGTCGCGACGACCAGCTCCTCCCAGGGCACCGCGGCGATCGCCGCCCGATACTCGTCGAAGCCCGAGGTGTAGGCGTCGATGAACGGGCGGTCGATCACTCCGCCCTCACGGTCTTCGGCTTCGAGCAGATGCTTGCCGATGGCCTGGAACAGCGCCTGGTCGCCACCGAGGCGGATCTGCACGAACTGGTCCGCGATCCGCGTGCCGCCGAGGACCATGCCCTTCGGAGTCTGCGGGTTCTCGAACCGGATGAGGCCCGCCTCGGGCAGCGGGTTGACCGCGATGATCGTCGCCCCGCGCGCCTTGGCCTTCTCCAGCGCGCTCAGCATGCGGGGGTGATTCGTCCCCGGGTTCTGCCCGGCCACGATCAGCAGATCCGCCTCGTGGATGTCGGTGATCGAGACCGTGCCCTTGCCGATGCCGAGGGTCTGGGTCAGCGCCGACCCGGATGACTCGTGGCACATGTTCGAGCAGTCGGGGAGGTTGTTCGTCCCGAGCCCGCGCACCAGCAGCTGGTAGAGGAAGGCGGCCTCATTCGACGTGCGACCGGAGGTGTAGAACACCGCCTCGTCGGGATCATCGAGGTTCCGGAGTTCATCGGCGATGAGACGGAGGGCGTCATCCCACGACACCTCCCGATAGTGCGTGGCCCCCTCGTCGAGGATCATCGGGTGGGTGAGGCGCCCCTGCTGCCCCAGCCAGTAGTCGTCGCGCTCCCGCAGTTCGGCGACGCTGTGTCGTGCGAAGAAGTCCGGTCCGACCTTCCGCAGCGTCGCCTCTTCGGCGACGGCCTTGGCGCCGTTCTCGCAGAACTCCGCGACGTGGCGCTTGTCCTCCTCCGGCCACGCGCAGCCCGGACAGTCGAACCCGTCCTTCTGGTTCACCCGCAGCAGGGTCTGGGCGCTGCGCACCACCCCCATCTGCTCGTACGACATCTGCAGGGCGTGCAGCACGGCGGGCACGCCGACCGCGACCTTCTTGCGGTCTCCGACCTTCAGGTCGTTCTCATCGATATCAGAGCTGGGGGGCTTCGTCGCCATGTGCACAGGCTACCCTCGCGTCGGCGGCGGTGAGCGGGGGTTCCCACTCAGCGACGCGCAGTGCCGAACACGCCGCGGATCACCTCGCGGAGGATGCTCTGGGTCGCCTTCGAGCCCAGCACCCGGTCGATCGGCGACGGGTCGGCGCGGCGCGCGGTGCGGGTCGAGCGTCCTCCCGCGCTCTGCTTGAGCAGGCGCTCGTACTCCCGCTGCGCCTTCTTCTCGGCTTCCGCCTGGGCCTTGTCCAGGGCCGCGCGCTGCTTCGCCAACTCGGCGTCCGTCCGGGCCTGCTCCGCAGCGGCATCGGCGGCAGCCGCCGCCTCGGCGGCGGCGTTCATCCGGGCGGTGAGGATCTCGCGCGCAGACTCACGGTCGACGGGCTCGGCGTACCCGGCGAGGAGGGGGGATCCGGCGACGCCGGCCCGGATCGTCTCGGGGGCTGAGGGGCTCATGAGCCCCAGGGGCGCCCGCAGTCTCGTCCAGGCCACCGGCGTCGGTGCCCCCTTCTCGCTCATCACGGTCACGACCGCCTCCCCCGTGCCCAGCTCCTGCAGGACGCGCTCGAGGTCGTACCCCGAGGTCGGGTACGTGCGGACCGTTGCACGCAGGGCCGCGGCATCCTCGGGGGTGAAGGCCCGCAGGGCGTGCTGCACCCGCGAGCCGAGCTGGGCGAGCACGTCGGAGGGGACGTCTTTCGGTGTCTGTGTGACGAAGAACACCCCGACGCCCTTGGAGCGGATGAGCCGCACGGTCTGCACGATCGCGGCGACGAAGTCTTTCGAGGCACCGCGGAAGAGAAGATGCGCCTCGTCGAAGAAGAACACCAGCTTGGGCCTGTCGAGGTCGCCGACTTCGGGAAGGATCTCGAACAGCTCCGCCAGGAGGTACATGAGGAACGTCGAGAAGAGTTCGGGCTTGTCGGCGACCCCCGGGATCTCGAGCAGGTTGATGATGCCGCGGCCGTCGGGAGCCGTGCGGAGGATGTCGCGGACGTCGAACTCCGGCTCGCCGAAGAAGACGTCCGCTCCGCCATCGGCGAAGGTGATGAGTTCTCGGAGGATCACCCCCGCGGTCGCGGCGGAGAGACCGCCGAGCTGCTTCAGCTCCGCCTTCCCTTCGGCGCTGGTGAGGTAGGTCAGCACCGCCCGCAGGTCGGAGAGGTCCACCAGGGCGAGCCCGTTGGCGTCGGCGTAGTGGAACACCAGGCCGAGGCTGGATTCCTGGGTCTGATTCAGTCCGAGCACCTTGCTCAGCAGCAGCGGCCCGAACGCCGACACCGTTGCGCGGATGGGCACGCCGGTGCCGATGCCCCCGAGGCAGAAGTACTCGGTCGCGGATGCCGCGGGCTCCCAGTCCTGGCCGATGCCGCGCGTCCGCGCGAGCATCTTCTCGCTCGGGACACCGGGTGTGGCGACGCCCGAGAGATCGCCCTTGATGTCGGCGGCGAAGACGGGGACACCGCCGGCGGCGATCTGCTCGGCGAGCAGCTGCAGGGTGCGGGTCTTGCCCGTTCCGGTCGCGCCAGCGACGAGCCCGTGACGGTTCAGCATTCCGAACGGGATGCGCACCTGCGCGGTCGGCACCGCTTCGCCGTTGACGAGGGCGCCGAGGTGCAGGCCCGGCTGGTCGAAGGTGTAGCCGCGGACGATGGCGGCGACCTCCTCCTCGGTGAGCGGGCCCTCCGGGGCTGGTGCCGGCGGCGCAGGCTCGGCGTCCTCCGCGGGCGGCGTGTCCGATTCGCCCCCGCCGGCCCGGACGGCTGCCTCTTCGGCTGCGGCGAGAGCCGCGCGCGCCCGGGCGGCCCTCAGCTCCGCCTCGGCGGCGTCGGCCTCAGCTCGCAGTCGCGCGAGCTCGGCGGCGGCCACCGCGTCGGGATCGGACGACGTCGCCTTGGTCATGGGTTCACAGTAGCGAGGCGGGCTCCGCCGCGGCATCCGTCCGCCGTTGCCGCTCCCTCGCCAGCGGCACGGCGAATGCGGCGGCCAGCAGCAGCGTGACGCCTGCCCCGATGAGCGCGCCGCCGAGGGTGTCGCTGAGCCAGTGGGCGTGCAGATAGGTGCGGCTGAAGGCCATGAGGAGCAGCCACGTGGCGCCGACGATGCCCACCCAGAGGCGGGGGAACAGCACCACCGCGATGGCGGCCACCGTCGCCGCGTTCCCGGCGTGTCCGGAGGGGTACGACCCGTAATCGCTGATCACCACGATGTCCTCCGGGCGCGCGCGGCCGAAGGTCTGCTTCAGCACCTGGACACCCGCGGCCGAAGCTGCCAGGGAGAGCACGAGGAACAGCGCCCCCCAGGGTCGGCGGAGGAGGATCATCAGCAGCGCCCCGCCGAGGGGGACGACGGCGATCGAGAACCACCCTGCGCCGACGACGTTCATGAACTGCGAGAATCCGGTGACCACCGGCGACGACCAGCCCGCCAGGAGGATG
Organism: Microbacterium sp. AK009; assembly: GCF_013410955.1. Taxonomy (GTDB): domain Bacteria; phylum Actinomycetota; class Actinomycetes; order Actinomycetales; family Microbacteriaceae; genus Microbacterium. Next base: position 226,039 of record NZ_JACCCG010000005.1, read on the forward strand.
TTCCACCCGGCGTCGATGTCGAACGGCTCGTTGCCGCGGACGAAGATCCACGCTCCGAGACCGACGGCGAGGGCGACGAGGATCAGTCCGGCGACCAGCGGCACGGCCCACGCTCGTCGATCCGTCGTCGGCGGTGTCGCGGTCTCCATCGGCCCATTGTGCCGCGCGAATCCCGCACGACCCCAGGAGCTAGGGGGGCTTGCGCTCAGGGTGTCAGCTGTGCGACCGACCGCGGGCGGACGATCATCCAGAGCGCGAGCACGGCGACCACGCCGCATCCGACCATCACGATGGCCATCGAGGTGCCGGTGATGCCGGTGTCCTGCGAGATCCAGCCGACGACCGGCGAGATCAGGCCGGCGACGCCGAAGTTGACGGCTCCGAGGATGGATGCCGCCGTGCCTGCCGCCTTGCCGTGCCGATCGAGCGCCAGCACCTGGATGCACGGGAAGGTGAACCCGCACGCCGTCATGAAGAAGAAGAGCGGAACCACGGTGCCCCAGAGGCCCAGGCCGAGCTGATCGAGGACGATGATCATGCTGGAGGCCACCACCAGCGTCGCCGTCGACCCCGCCAGGACCCACTGCGGGCCGAACCGTGCCGCGAGCCGGGACGCCGTCTGCACTCCTGCGACGAGGCCGAGGGAGTTGGCGGCGAAGAGGAGCCCGTACTGCTGCGCGTCGAAGCCGTAGCCCTCCTGGAACAGGAACGAGGAGGCGGAGAGGTACGAGAACAGCCCGCTGAACGTCATCCCGCCGATGACGAGGACCCCCAGGAACACCCGGTCGCTGAGGACGCTCTTGTACCGCTGGAGCACCGTAGCGCCGCCCTTGCCGCCGCGGCGGGCCGGGGGAAGCGTCTCGGGGACGAGAAGGACGGCGCACACCAGCAGAAGCGCACCGTAGACGGCGAGGACGATGAACAGGCCGCGCCACGGCATCACGGCGAGGAGCCCCGCCCCGATGAGCGGCGCGACGACCGGCGCGACCCCGGTGACCAGGGCGAGTCGGCTCAGCATGACAACGAGCCGCTTGCCACCGAAGAGATCGCGGACGATCGCCATCGCGACCACCCCGCCGGCCGCCGCGCCGATCCCCATGAAGACGCGGGAGACGCTCAGGAGCATCAGCGTCGGCGCGAGCGCGGCGGCTATGCTCGCGATCACGTGGAGAGCCGTGACAGCGATGAGCGGCACGCGGCGCCCGACCTTGTCGCTGAGCGGTCCGACGATGAGCTGCCCCACACCGAACCCGATCATCGTGCCGGTGAGAGTCAGCTGGATCGCGGCGGCAGTGGTCTGGAAGTCGTCCTCGAGCACCGGGAAGGCCGGCAGGTAGAGGTCGATCGTGAACGGGCCGAGGGCGGTGAGCGCCCCGAGCAGGATGATGTAGAGCAGACGCTTGCGGGCGGGGATGGCATCGCCCGGGTGCAACATGACGGGCGCCGTCGCGGGATTGGACCCGAGGGCGCGGATGGCGCCGGTGGTCGTGCGCGCCGGGGCGGCAGCGGCGGGCGGAACAGTTGGCTGGGGAGCGGTATCGAGCACAGTCACTCTCGGTTTCGTGGCAGGGTGTCGCGCGCCGGAAGAAGGGGCAGCGGACGAGGTTCACGCCGCGTCGGGACGAGACGCGCGTCGAATCGATTCGAAGACCATTCGAGTCTAGCGGATGCCGGGCCTTTTACGAGCCCGTTCCCAGGGCTCGCCCCCATGCGCCCGCATAAGATGGGCACGTCCCTCCTGCCTCGACGCGCGTGCCGCGCCAGACCCGAGAGCCCACACCATGACCCCGCCATCGTCCTCCCGTCCGTCCGGAAAGCGCGCCAGCGGCAATCCGGCCACCCAGGCCGAGATCAATCAGACCGTCAAGCAGCAGCGCGAGCAGAAGAAGCAGGAGAAGCTCGCGGAATACCAGCGCCAGCTCGCCAAGCGCCGTCGCAGCAAGCTGGTCTGGTGGGCGGTGGGCTCGACGGCGGCCGTCGCCGTCATCGCCGCCATCGTGGCATCCATCGTCTTCGCCCCCGCCCCGCCCCCGACCTACGGAGCGCTGGACAGCACGGGTGCGGAGATCGAGGGCGTCGAGACCTTCGAGCTCGCCACCGACCACGTCGACGGCACCGTCGACTACGAGCAGACGCCGCCGGCGGGCGGGCCCCACAACGCGGTGTGGCTGAACTGCGGGGTGTACACCGAGCCGCAGGCCAACGAGAACGCCGTGCACTCCATGGAGCACGGCGCGGTGTGGGTCACCTACGACCCCGCGCAGGTCACCGCCGACGACATCGAGACCCTCGAGGGCTACCTGCCCTCCAGCTACGCCATCCTCTCCCCCTATGAGGGCATGGACACCCCAATCGCCGTCAGCGCCTGGAACGCCCAGTTGAAGGTCGACTCGGCCACCGACGAGCGCATCACGGACTTCTTCGAGGAGTACTGGCGCAGCCAGAACGTCCCCGAGCCCAACGCCACCTGCAGCGGCGCCATCGACGGCCCGGGCCGTCAGTGATCGGGAGCCGATGACCGACCCCGCTGTTTCGCGCCGAGGACTCCCCCGCTGGGCGCTGATCGCGATCGTCGCCCTCGGCATCGCCGCGCTCGCCTTCGCGATCGGCCGGTTCTCGATGTTCGGTGCCGCGAGCGCCGTGGCCGCCCCCGGCACGGCGTCGGCGGAGGCGGGCTTCGCCCGCGACATGCAGGTGCACCACGCCCAGGCCATCGAGATGGCGATGGAGATCTATCGCAAGACAGAGGACGACGAGGTCCGCGCGCTCTCCTACGACATCGCCACGGGCCAATCCGGGCAGCGCGGTGAGATGTACGGCTGGCTGGTCAGCTGGGGTCTGCCGCAGTCGGGGGGGCCGCTGATGGGCTGGATGGCGGGGACCGACCACGCCCACGGCGGGCACGGCGGCGGGGACGGTGAAGCCCTGACGACGGCCGAACTGGAGGCCGAGATGGGCATGGCGACCCCGGCCGAGCTCGACGCGTTGCGCGCGGCTTCGGGCCTTCAGGCCGACTGCGACTTCCTGAGCCTCATGATCCGTCACCACCAGGGCGCCATCCCGATGTCGGAGGCGGTGATCGAGCTCGGCTCCGAGCCGCGGGTGCTCGCGGTGGCGCAGTCGATCATCGAGACTCAGGAGGCCGAGATCGACCGGATGACGAGCATGCAGGAGCGCCTCGGCTGCACCGGCTGATGCCTCGGGGAAGGGTTCGCCACTAGGGTGAACGCGTGAGCGCCCCTCGGAGTGACAGCCTCCGTCGCGACGCGATGGCCGACGAGGCACCGGCTCGCCGCGGCGCGGTGCTGACGATCGTGGTCGTCGTGGTCTACGTGCTCGCCTTCGCGAACGTCGCCCTCGGCATCCTCGTGCTCCTCAGCAGATACGACGTGCCCGAGGCCGATGTGCTGACGGTCTCGCTGCTGGGAGCGGGAATCATCCTCTTCGGCCTCCTCATGGTCGCCCTCGCGTCGGCTCTCGCCCGCGGGAGCCGCCTCGCCCGGCTGCTGCTGACCGGGTACGTCGGGCTGCTGATACTGCTGCAGCTGGTCACCATCATCTCCACGGACGTCTGGGACATCCCCGCGACCGTTCAGCTGCTCGTACAGGCGGGCGCCGTCGTCCTCATCTGGGTACCGCCCGCCTCGCGCTACTTCGTCGCCCGCGCCGACCGGCGGACGGGCGCCGCATCCGCCGCCTGAACCGACGCGCGGGCGAGGTCACGCGTCACGACCCGTCGATGGGCGAAGCGGACGATCTCGATCGCTCCGATCGTGACGATGATCACACCGGTGAGCAGCCACGCCGCGTCACGCCCCGGGTCGACGAGCTGGAAGAACTCGGTGGCGAGCGGAATGGTGAAGATGGCCAGGAGCGCGATGAACATCGCCCCGATCACCAGCACCTTCACCCGGGTGACGGGGCGGGAGAGGACGGTGAGCACCCAGATGCCCACGACCGCGAGGATGATCGTCGATCCCGTCCGAAGCTCCGCCTCCGCGACGCCCAACGACGCCGCCGCGAGGGCGTAGGCGGTCAGCGAGATGGCGATGATGAGACCCGCCGGGATGGCGAAGCTCAGCGAGCGCCGGAGGAACCCGGGGATGTACCGCTGGGTGTTCGGCAGCAGCGCGAGGAAGAACGCGGGGATGCCGATGGTGAGCCCATCGGTGATGGAGAGCTGTCGCGGCAGGAACGGGAACTCCAGCACCAGCAGACCGAACAGCAGCGCAAGACCCGTCGCGTACGCGGTCTTGGTGAGGAAGAGCATCGAGACCCGCTCGATGTTGGCGATGACCTGACGGCCTTCCGCGACGACGTCGGGGAGGTGCGAGAACTTGCCGTCCAGGAGCACCAGGCGAGCGACCGCCTTGGTCGCGGCCGACCCGGAGTTCATCGCGATGCCGATATCGGCGGTCTTGATCGCCAGGGCGTCGTTCACCCCGTCACCGGTCATGGCCACGGTGTGTCCGCGGCTCTGCAGGGCGACGACCATCCGCTTCTTCTGCTCGGGGGTCACCCGCCCGAAGACCGTGTGCTCCTCCAGCACCCCCGCCAGCGCCTCGTCATCCTCGGGGAGGCGCCGGGCATCGTATCCCTCAGCGGCTTCCACCCCGAGGTCACGGGCGATGGCTGCGACGGTGCGCGGGTTGTCGCCGGAGATGATGCGCACGCCCACCCCCTGACGCGCGAAGTAGGCCAGGGTCTGCTCCGCATCGGGGCGCACCGTCTCGCGGAAGGTCAGGACCGCGGCAGCCTCCACCTGTGCGGGAAGACGCTCCGCAGCGACATCCTCCTCGCTCAGCGACGCGGCGGCGCGGGCCAGGACGAGGGTCCGCCGGCCCGTGGCGGCGAGCGAGGTGACGCGTGCGCCGAGCGACGAACCGGTGTCGGTGGCGGTGTCGCCGAAGATCATCTCGGGGGCGCCGAGGACCCACGTCCCCGCCGGGCCGTGAGCGAACGACACCGCGCTCCACTTGCGCGCGGAGGAGAACGGGATGACTTTCGCGGGCACGTTCGGTTCCGCGACCGGGAAGGGCTCCCGCAGACAGCGCGCCGTCGCGTTGGCATCCGGCGCAGCACCGTACCAGGCCAGCACGGCGGCGACCTCTGTCGACGCGCCGGCCGTGCCGTCCAGGGGGTGCAGGGCGTCGAAGGCGATGTCGCCGATGGTGAGCGTGCCGGTCTTGTCCAGGCAGATCACGTCGACGCGCGCGAGGCCCTCCACGGCGGGGAGCTCGTTGACGAGCACGTGGCGACGGGCGAGGCGTGCCGCGCCCACCGCGAACGCGATCGAGGTCATCAGCACCAGGCCGAGCGGGATCATCGCCGTGAGGGCGGCGATGGTGTTGACGATCGCCTGCACCCAGCCGCCCGACTCCCAGGCGGCCGCCCAGCCGCCGGCGACCATCATCTGGGCGTTGAGCACCAGGAGCCCCAGCGGGCCGATGAGCCAGCTCATCCACCGCAGCACGCGGTTGACGGAGGTGCGCAGCTCCGAGGCGACGAGCGAGAACCGCTTGGCCTCGCCGGCGAACCTGTTCGCGTAGGAGTCGGCTCCGACGCGGGTGACCTGCGCTTCGCCCTCCCCGGCGACCACCACGGAGCCGGAGAGCACCTCGGCACCGTCCCGCTTGTCCACGGGGTCGGCTTCGCCGGTGAGCATCGACTCGTCCAGCTGCAGCCCCCGTGCGCGGCGCACGACGGCGTCGGCGGGAACCTGATCGCCCGCGCGGAGCACGAGGATGTCGTCGATGACCACCTCCCCCGGTGCGATCTCGCCTTCCTCGCCGTCGCGGCGGATGCGTGCCCGCGGGGCGTTCAGCAGCGCGAGCCTGTCCAGCGCCGCCTTGGCGCGGAATTCCTGCACGCATCCGATGATCGAGTTCGCGAAGGCGGCGAACCCGAACAGCGCATCCTGCCATCTGCCGAGCACGAACAGGACGAAGAAGCACCCGAAGACGATTCCGTTGAACAGGGTGAAGACGTTCGCCCGCACGATGTTCCACACGCTCCGACTGGTGTCGGCAGTGAAGGCATTCGTGCGGCCGGCGGCCACGCGCTCGGCGACATCGGCGGCGCGGAGCCCCGCATCCGGATCGATCTCCACCCTCAGCGCCGTCGTGGCGCCGTCATCGGCGTGGGCGTCGATCTCAGGCGTGGCCATGCTCAGACACTAGCGGTCGCCCGGGCGCTCCGAGGTCCGGACTGGTTGACGCGACGCACATCGTCGGACGCCGCGTCAACACCATCCGGAACGGAGTTCCTACCCCTTCGTGGATCCCGCCAAGAGACCTCGGACGAAGAATCTCTGTAGCGAGAAGAACACGATCAGTGGCACCACCAGGGAGACGAAGGCGCCCGCCGTCAATCGCTGCCAGTCCTGTCCGCGCGACCCGACCAGTTCGGCGAGGCGCTGCGTCAGCGGTGCGACGTCCTGCGTACCGCCGGAGAAGATGAGGGCGACCAGCAGGTCGTTCCACACCCACAGGAACTGGAAGATCGCGAAGGACGCGATGGCGGGAATCGCCAGGGGCAGCACGATGCGGAAGAAGATCTGGCTGTGCGACGCGCCGTCCACGCGCGCCGCCTCGATCACGTCGCCCGGGATCTCGTGGATGAAGTTGTGCAGGAGGAAGATCGCCAGCGGAAGGGCGAAGATCGTGTGCGCGATCCACACCGGCAGGTAGTTCTGCTCCGGGATGATCGGGATGAGATTGTGCAACCCGGCCTGCAGCGGCCGGAGCCACGACGAGAAGAACTGCAGCAGCGGCACGAGGGCCATCTGCAACGGCACGATCTGAAGTGCGAACACCAGGATGAACAGCACGTTGGCGCCGCGGAACTTGATCCACGCGAACGCGTATGCCGCCATGCAGGCGATCACCAGCGGGAAGATCGTCGCCGGGATGGCGATTGCGAGCGAATTGACGAAGTACGCACCCAGCTGAGGCGCCGACTGCGATGGCGAGAAGAGGACGTCCCGGTAGTTGTCCAGCGTGAAGCCGGGGTTCTGGAAGATCGTCCACCAGCCGGTGGTCTGGATCAGTTCCGCAGGGCGGAACGAGGAGATGAACAGACCGAAGGTGGGGATGGTCCAGACGACGGCGATCGCGATCGCCGCGGCGGTGGCCCACGGCGACGTCAGCCGCCGCTTGATCCGCCCCGACTTGGTGTCGCGGGCTGCCTCTTCGAAACTCGAGTCGTCTCTTCCCTCACCGGTGGGAAGATCGACGGGGGCGACGCTGCTCATCGGATCTCCCTCTGCTTGCGAAGCACGTTGACGTTGTAGATGACGATGGGCAGGACGAGGAGGAAGAGGATGACGGCGAGTGCCGACCCTCGCCCGACCTCGCTCGCGCGGAACGCCTGGGTGTACATCTCGTTGGCGACGACCGAGGTGTTGAAGTTACCGGCGGTCATCGTCCGGACGATGTCGAACACCTTCAGCGTCGCGATGGAGATCGTCGTCAGCACGACGACCAGTGAGCCTCGGATGCCGGGGATGGTGACGTTGGTGAACCGCTGCCACGGATTGGTCCCGTCGAGCTGAGCGGCTTCGATCTGCTCGGCGGGGATGCCCTTGATCGCGGCGCTCAGGACGACCATCGCGAAACCGGTCTGGATCCAGATCATCACGACGATGAGCAGGAACGTGTTGAGCGGGTCGGTCTGCAGCCACTGCACGGGCTCGCCGCCGAGACCGGTCACGATCGCATTGAGCAGACCGATCTGCTCGCGGTCGCCGGCGCGGTACTCGTAGACGAAGCGCCAGATGATGCCTGCGCCGACGAACGAGATCGCCATCGGCATGAACACCAGTGCCTTGTAGTAGCGCTCACCGCGCGACTTGTCGATGAAGACCGCGTACGCCAGCCCGAGGGCGGTGGCGAGAGTGGGAACGAACAGCACCCAGATCACGGTGTTGATGAGGGTCCGGATGGCGGCGGGCTGGGTGAACATCCAGATGAAGTTGTCCCAGCTGAAGTTGCCGCTGTTGTCGAGGAAGGCCAGTCCGGTGGTGCGGATCGCCGGCCAGATCAGGCCGATGGCCAGAAGGATGATGGCGGGGGCGAGGAAGCCGACGAGCTGCCAGTAGTCTCGGCCCTTCTTCGGCGCCCGGTCGATGAAGAAGACCAGCAGGCCCACGATGGCGGCGAACACGGCCAGCCCCATCACGACCTGGAGGATCTTCCCCAGAAGATCGGCGGTGGTCATCGGTCACGATCCCTTCTTCGTCGTTGAAGTGCGGAGGACGCAGGGCGCGTCATCCGGCGCTCGGAGCGGTCGGGGGCGGGGCGACCAGTGCCCCACCCCCGACCTGGATCATCCGATCAGCTGGCGGGCCAGCTGGACTGAATGGCGTCGACCGTCTCCTGGGTGCTCTGGCCGGTGACCCACGCCACCACGCCACGCCAGAAGGAGTCGGCACCGACCGCGCCCGGCATGAGGTCCGAACCGTCGAAGCGGAAGGTGGTCTCGGGATCCTGCAGGATCTCGATCGACTGCACCAGCAGCTCGCTCGACGCGTTTTCGGGGTCCACACCCGTGTTGGCGCTGATCACGCCGCCGAGGCTCACGCGGTTGTTCGCCCAGGTGTCGCTGGACAGGAACGCGCGCACCGTCTCGACCTCTTCGGCGTCACGGAAGGCGACGGGGAACTCGCCACCACCGGTCACCGACAGGGGGTCGCCGGCCGTGGCCGGCGGGGTGAGGAAGCCGAAGACGTCGCCGTCGGAGGCGACCACGACCTCGTCGCCACCCTCCGCGTTCCAGAAGGTCTCGTAGAACGAGGCCTGGTGGTGCAGCGAGCACTCGCCGTCGAGGATCGGCAGACCTGCGGTCTGGAAGGCCTCGGTGACGAGGGTCGACACGTCGCCGATGCCGCCGTTGACGTAGTCCTCGTTCTTGATGTACTCACCCACGGCGTCGAATGCCTCGACGATGCGGGGGTCGTTGAACGGGATCTCGTTCGTCACCCACTGGTCGTAGACCTCGGGGCCGTGCAGGCGCAGCACCCAGTCCTCGATCCAGTCGGTGGCCGGCCACCCGGTCGCGTCACCGGACTCGAGACCGACGCACCAGGGCTTCTGACCCGTGGCAGCGATCTCCTCGGTCAGCGCGGCCAGCTCGTCGAGGGTCTGGGGGATCTCCCACCCGTTCTCCTCGAACTGCGACGGCGAGTACCAGACGTAGCCCTTGATGCTGGCCATCAGGGGCGCGGCGTAGAAGGTGCCGTCGTAGGTGCCGTACTGCTTCCAGTCCTCGGACCACCACTCGTCGACGTTGGCCTCGACCTCGGCCGATGCCGGGATCAGCCAGCCGCCCTCGGCCAGACGCGCGAGCAGACCCGGCTGCGGCACGATGCCGATGTCGGGAGCGTTGCCGCCCTCGGCGAGAACGGCGATCTGCGCCTCGAACTCGCTCGAGCCCTGGTATTCGATGTTGATGCCCGTGCACTGGGCGAAGTCGCTCCAGGACTCCACCAGACGGTCCGCCTCGAGGTCGAGGATCGTGCCGCCGATGGTGACCTCGGCACCGTCGAAGGTGCCGTACTCCTCGTACTCCGTGCAGTCGACGTCTTCGTTCGCCGCGATGTCGCCGGTACACGCCGACAGCGCGAGGGCGGAAACACCGAGGGCCGCGACGGCTGTGACGACGCGACCCGCTTTTCCGAATCTCATTTTGCCTCCTCATCGAGCAGTTCCCACCGTCCTGCGACCCGCAGGCGTCGGGTAGGGAACCGATTCCAGGATCACCGTACGGGATACCGCCTTGGCTTCACAACGCGAATTGATCACGACTCGATAACCGATGCGGACACTGGTGGCGCGCCAAGGATCGACGTTGCATGATGACGTGGAAACGGTTCCAGAATCCGGCGGTACCACACCGCCGTGAGAGCCCGAAGGAGGGTTCGTACGATGATGGGGATCGCCGACGTCGCACGCCTGGCCGGGGTGTCGAAGTCAACGGCGAGCCGTGCCCTGACCGGGGCCGGGTATGTGTCGACCGAGACGCGCGCGCGCGTGCAGCGCGCCGCGGCCGAGCTCGGATACGTCGCCTCGACGAGCGCCGTCAGCCTCGTCACCGGGCGCACCCGCAATGTCGGGGTCGTGATGCCGTGCGTGAACCGCTGGTTCTTCGCCGAGGTGCTCGAGGGCATCCAGGACAGCCTCCTGGAGGAGGGCCTGAACCTCACCCTCTACGACGCCCAGCCGGGCACCCCCGGCCGTCGGCGGATCTTCGAGGACTTCCTCTCCCGCAAGCAGTTCGACGGGCTGATCGCGGTCGGACTCGAACCTGAGGATGCCGAACTCGCGCGGCTGCGACGCATCGGCAAGCCCGTCGTGAGCATCGTCGGCGGATCGGAGGGACTCAGCGTCATCGCTCTCGACGACGACTATGCCGCACGACGGGCGACCGACCATCTGATCGCCCTCGGTCACCGCCGCATCCTGTTCCTCGGCGGCGGCGCCCCCGACGGGCCGAAGGTGGCCGGGTCCGACGTCGAGCGCGCGCGTCGCGAGGGCTACCGCAGAGCGATGGAGGATGCCGGCATGGGCGACCTCGCACAGCACGTCATGTCACGCCTGAGCCTTCCCTCCGGATACGCCGCCGCTGTCGACGTCCTCGGCTCCCGGGATCGACCGACCGCGATCCTGGGGGTCTGCGACGAGGTCGCCATCGGCGCCATCATCGCCGCGCGCCGCCTCGGCATCCAGGTGCCGAACGACCTCAGCGTGATCGGCATCGACGACCACGAGTACGCCGAGATGTTCGCACTCACGACCCTCCGGCAGACACCGCGTGAACAGGGCGCCGCGGCCGTGCGGACCCTGCTGGAACACCTCGCCGATCCGGAACGGCCGCCCTCCGTCATCCGCACGCAGGCCCGACTGGTTGTGCGCAACTCGACCGGACCGGTCAACCCCCGCCAGTCGGCCGCGGTGGCGGATGCGTCGCTGGGGCGGCTGTAGCGCTTCCACAGCCGGGGACGACGAAAGACCCGGGACACGAAGTGTGTCCCGGGTCTTTCGTGGTGGCGCGGTGAGCGCCGGGAGATCTCGATACGCGCGCTTCGCGCGCTACTCGATCTGAGTCGCAGACGTGTCAACGCGCGCTATGCGCGCATTGACACGTCTCGACTCACTTAAGGGTGACGGTGGCGCCGGCCTCTTCCAGAGCGGCCTTGGCCTTGTCGGCGGTCTCCTTGTTCGCGCCCTCGAGGACGGGCTTGGGGGCACCGTCGACGACAGCCTTCGCCTCACCGAGGCCGAGCGAGGTGAGCTCGCGGACGACCTTGATGACCTGGATCTTCTTGTCGCCGACCGACTCGAGGATGACGTCGAAGGAGTCCTTGACCTCTTCCTCTTCGGCGGGGGCGCCACCGGCGGGGGCGCCGGCAGCCGCGACCGCGACGGGGGCGGCGGCGGTGACGTCGAAGGTCTCCTCGAAGGCCTTGACGAACTCGGACAGCTCGATGAGCGTGAGCTCCTTGAACGCGTCGAGCAGCTCCTCAGTGCTGAGCTTTGCCATGATGTATCTCCTTGTTGGGTGGTTTTCTCTGCCGGGCCCGTGTCAGGCCGCGGACTCCTGCTTCTCACGCAGCGCGTCGACCGTGCGAACGGCCTTCGACGGCAGTGCGTTGAAGACGTAGGCCGCCTTGGTCAGCGAGGCCTTCATCGCACCGGCGAGCTTCGCCAGCAGGACTTCACGGCTCTCGAGATCGGCGAGCTTGTTGACCTCCTCCGCGGTGAGGGGGTTTCCGTCGAAGAATCCGCCCTTGACCACCAGGAGGGGGTGTGCCTTGGCGAAGGCACGCAGACCCTTCGCGACGGCGACCGGGTCACCGTGCACGAACGCGATGGCCGACGGACCCTTCAGTCCCTCGTCCAGCCCCATGACCCCCGCGTTGCCCGCGGCGATCTTGGTCAGCGTGTTCTTCACCACGGCGTATTCCGCATCCTGACGGATGGTGTTGCGAAGCTCCTTGAGCTCGGCAACCGTCAGGCCGCGGTACTCGGTGAGCAAGACGGCGGTCGAGTCCTCGAATTGCTTCGTGAGCTCGGCGACCGATGCTTCCTTCTGCGCCATGGCCACTCCTTGTATCTGTGAGACGCACCACGGTGGCGGCGCGTCGGCCTGCGACATCCGGTCGTCACGGCAAAGCAAAAACGCTCCGGCGCAAGCGCACGGAGCGTCATCCTGGAAAGGGTTTCGATCGTGACACCTGCGCGGGCCCCTGCGATGCAGTGCTTCGGTCTCGGTGCTCGCGCACCTCGATGACCAGCGGTCTTCGGCTCCGCTCAGTCTACGCCGCCCCCTCCACTGCTCCAAATCCCGCTCCCCTCCCTCCCCCGTTCCGGCCATGTGCACCTTCCCGCCGGTCGTCGCTTCGCGCGAGCCAACCCTCATGGCGCCATCCCTCCCCTTCGGAGTGCACGTGAGCGGTGGGATCGCGGAAAAGGGGTCGGCTCGCTTCGCGCTGTCAGGGATGGATCCCGAAAGAAGCAAGACGACGCCCGAGCGCTGCAGCGCTGACGGTGTGCTCGTCCTGCCATCGCGCGAACCTCGCCTGCGTCACCCCGCGCACGAGGTCCTCGCGTCGTTTCTCAGCGAGCAGGACCTCCTCCAAGGAGCGACCGGATCGCATCTGTTCGTCGACGTACTTGGCCTTCCCATCGAACTCCCCGAGAGCCCGGGCGCGCCGGAGCCCGAAGTCAATCCAGACGGTGTCGTTCGGAAGCGTGATGCGAACCTGCAGAACCGGGCTCTCGAATCCGAGCCGTTCCAGGAGGACGCGGCTGACGCTTTCACCCGGCGACTCAGCCCGACCATCCGCGAACTCCAGTGCGCGTCGAGCCTGCACCACACCGCGCCCGCCTCGCGGGAGGAGCGCCACTTGCTGAGCCTTCCATTCGGCGGCAGCGTCCACGTCATATGTGCGAGGGCCGCCAGCGAGGCGGAGGAGGGCGGCGTCGGCGACGACGACCGCTTGCTCGTATCCGAGGGTCCTCGCGAGGTCACGAACCGTTCGACCGAGGCTGGTGCACCTGAGCCCGTGACGCTCGACCACCTCGCCGTCGGCCAGTGGACCTTCATGGCGCATGACGTCGGGGGCGCTGCGCCGGTCGTCGGTTCCGAGCATGATGTGCACCCGCTGCGGAGCGGATCGATAGAGAGGGAGCCCGTGCAGCACGGCCGCTGAGGGTCCAGCGAAGACCGGGACGCTCGACCGAGCCGCCGCCGCGACGGTCAGCACATGGGCCAGGTGACGGCTCTCGGGCCACAACGATCGCCACTCGGCGGTCGGGATGTACCAGCCGCGGCGGACGCGGTGGAGCAGCCCACTCGTGACGGACGACGCGATGGATCGTGCAGAGAGCCCGCCCTCCAGCAGCGCTGCACGTGGCCGGAGCATGGCTCTGATCTCGTCGACGGTGGCATGACGCACGGATACACCGTGATGCACAGTCTCCCCTTCTGGTTCGCCGTCGAGCGATCCGTGGATGAATTGCGGGCCGTCCGGGCTGTGCAGAAGGGAACGACGTCATCGCTCCGGTGGTCGAGCCCACCCGTTTCGCGCCATCCCACCCCCTTTGCGCGCGCGAACGGGGTGGGGTCGCGCGAAACGGGTGGGCTCGACGGATGAACGAGGGGAAGGCGACAGTTGGAAGGCCAAGCGGGGGGCGGGATGACGCGGGGAGGCGACGCGCCGAGAGCGACGCGCCGGAGGCGTCGCCGCCCCGGGTTACCCTCGAACGCGTGACCCCCGAACTCGCCGCCCGCATCGTCGCGGATTCGCGCGATCGGGTCGCCTGGGTGCGGGCCCGCTCACGCGGGATCACGGCGACCGATGTCGCCGCGCTCACCTCCGAGCGCGTCATCCCCCGAGCCGCGGACGCCAAGCTCATGGGCTCGAACTTCTCCGGCAACGCCTACACCGCTCACGGGCGCATCCGCGAGCCCGAGATCGCCGCGTGGGTTGCCGCCACCCACGGGATCCGGCCTTCCAGCGCGCTCTTCCACGCCGAGGTCGAGAGGCGCCATCTCGCCACTCCCGACGGCATCGCCGTCGACCCGACCGGGCGCGTGGTCCTCGCCGAGATCAAGACGACGAAGAAGGCATGGCGAAGCATCCCTCGCACCTACCTCCGGCAGGTGTGGTGGCAGCAGCACGTCCTCGGCGCCGAACGCACGCTCGTGGTCTGGGAGGAGCACGACGGGTTCGTCCCTGTGGGCGACGAACCCCGGTGCGCGTGGGTCGATCGCGATGAGGTCGAGATCGGCAGACTCGTGCGCCTGGCGACATCCCTCATCGACGAGCTGTATCGGCGCACGCAGCTGTCACGAGCCGAGCGGATGACGCAGCCCGCCGTCCCGCCCGCGCAGCCCTACCGCGCTCTCGCCCTCGCCGACTGATCGCAGCGGTCAGCGCAGCGTCGTGACCGTGCGGCTGGACGCATCCCAGATGCGCAGTCCGGTGAGTTCGCCCACGTGCGGGGAGAGGTCTATCGCCTCGACGGCAGCTCCGAGGTCGGCGAGCCGCACCCGGCGCGCCATGGTCAGATGCGGTGTCCAGTCATCGGGCGCGGTGTGCGCGTAGCGCTCGTCGGCCGGGCCGACCGAGTCGGCGACGCGGCGGTGGAACTCCGCCAGCGGTGTCGTGACGACCACCTGCCAGCTGATGACCGCCTGACCTGAGCGCGGGAACAGCAGCACGCCGCCGAGCCGGAGGGTGAGGGGAAGGAGATCCGCAAGGCCCGCTAGCCCATCGAGGGCGGGCGACTCCCGCACGGCCACGGTGATGTGCGGCCGGTTGCTCTCGCCCGTGTGCCGACCGGCGCTCGGCAGTCCGGCGTCGATCAGGCGCTTCCAGGCCCCCCGGGCGAGGCCGTCGGTGGTGGGGTCGGGCAGGACCTCGACGCTGATCACTCGCCTATCCTCCCGCGTGGCGTGATCCGGCACACACCTGACTTAGTTGATCGAGATCAACGTTTGATCTATCGTTGACGTTTATCAACTTTAAGGAGGATGCATGGCCAGGACGACAGACGCCCGACCCGCTCACCGGCCCGGCGTGGTCAAGGCCCTCGTCGGTCTCCTGCTGGGCATGTTCGTGTCGATGCTCGCTTCGACCGTCGTCTCCACCTCGCTGCCGGTGATCGTCCACGACCTCGACGGCGACCAGGCCGCCTACACGTGGGTCGTGACCGCGACACTGCTGACCACGGCCATCTCCACGCCGATCTGGGGAAAACTCGCCGACCTGTTCGACCGGAAGCTCCTCATCCAGATCGCCATCGTCGTCTTCGTGCTCGCGACGGCTGCCGCCGGCTTCTCGCAGAACCCCGAGACGCTCATCGCCTTCCGCGCCCTGCAGGGTGTCGGCGCCGGCGGTCTGGCCGCGCTCAGCCAGGTGATCATGGCCGACATCATCAGCCCGCGCGAACGCGGTCGCTACATGGGTCTGTTCGGAGCGGTCATGGCCGTGGCCACCATCGGCGGACCGCTCCTCGGCGGTGTCATCACCGACGCCTTCGGGTGGCGGTGGAACTTCTTCGTCGCCCTCCCCGTCGCCGTCGCTGCGCTCGTCATCCAGCAGCGGACCCTTCACCTGCCGAAGCGGCCGAGCCGGGCGGTGCGGATCGACTACGTCGGGATCGTGCTGCTCAGCGGCGCGGTCTCGCTGCTGCTGGTGTGGGTGACGAACGCCGGCACCTCCTTCGACTGGTGGAGCCTGCCGACCGCGCTGATGGTCGGCGGGTCGGCCCTGGCCACGCTTGTCTTCATCATCGTGGAACTGCGCACCCCCGAGCCCCTCATCCCGCTCCGCCTCTTCCGCAGCGCCACCTTCACCCTCGCCGTGGTCGCCTCGATCGCGACGGGCATCTCGATGTTCGGCACCACGGTCTTCTTGAGCCAGTACATGCAGATGGCGCGGGGGGCGACCCCCACCGAGGCGGGCATCATGACGATCCCGATGATCGCGGGGCTCCTCGTGGCATCGGTCATCGTCGGTGCGCTCATCTCGCGTCACGGCCACTGGAAGCCGTACCTCGTCGTCGGCGGCATCCTCCTGACGGCCGGGAGCGCGCTGCTCTCGACGATCCACTACGACACCCCGTTCGCCCTGGTATCGCTCTACATGTTCCTTCTCGGCGCCGGCATCGGCATGACGATGCAGAACCTGGTCCTCGTCGTGCAGAACACCGCTGATCCGCGCGAAATGGGAGTGGCGAGCTCGGGGGTGACCTTCTTCCGAAGCCTCGGCGGCACGATCGGGGTCTCCGTGATGGGAGCCGCACTCGCGAGCCAGGCGATGACCCTCACCGGGGAGCGACAGGGTGACATCGCCGCGGCGCTGTCGGCTCTCGGCACGCAGGGGGCGACGCTCGCGCAGGAGCTGCAGTCGGGCACCATCCCACAGGTCACCGCCCTCCCCGAGGCACTCCGGGTGATCTTCGAGGACATCTACGCCCAGGCGATCGCGCACTCGTTCCTCATCGCGGTCCCGGTGGCGATCATCAGTCTCATCGCGATCGTCTTCCTCCCGAACACGCCGCTGAATCGGATGACGACGATCGAGCGCATCCACGCCGGCGAAGCCGACCTCGCCACCGTGTCGACGAGCACCGGGATGAACGCCCTCCCGGCCACCGGGCGCACCGCAGCCTCACGGGTCGCGCGCCGGCGGTGAGGACGACGTTAGTCTCGAAGGCGATGAGCGCCCCGACCGAGCCCGACCCCCGCACCGAGGCGGTGCGGGCGCTCGAGGCCGAGTTCAGCGGACTCATTCACCAGGTGCGGCGGATCGTGAGCGAGAACGCCGAACGGGTGAGCCCCGGAATGCTCCCCGCGGCCTACAAGGTGTTCACGACGATCGTCCGGCGCGAGCGCGTGACGCAGTCGGAACTGTCCGAGATGCTCGTGGCAGACAAGGGACAGATCAGCCGGACCGTGCGCGAGCTCGAAGAGCTCGGGCTCATCGGGCGTGAGCCCGACCCCACAGACCGTCGCTCGAGCATCCTGTTCCCCACGCCCTTCGGGCTCGAGCGGCTCGCCGCAGCCCGGGCACCGCAGGAGAGCACGCTCGTGCACGCGCTGGAGGAGTGGTCGATCGACGACATCCGCACCCTCACCCGCCTCCTGCACGCCCTCACCGTGCGCGAACGGCCCTGAGCCCGTTGCCTCCGACGGTGGTACCGGGGCCCGCACGCTCCCCCGCCGCGCGGGCCCCGGAGCTTGCTACTTCGAACTGAACGCGGCGTCGAAGGCGGCGTCGGGTGGGGTGATGGCGTTGAGCTTCCGCACGAAGGCGAGGGCTTCGGGGGCGCCGTGGAGGCGGTCCATGCCGGCGTCTTCCCACTCGACGCTGGTGGGTCCGGTGTAGCCGATGGCGTTGAGGGCGCGGAAGATCGGTTCCCACGGCACCGCGCCGTGACCGGTGGACACGAACGTCCACCCGCGCCTGGGGTTGGCCCATCCCAGGTGGGAGCCGAGGACCCCGTTGCGGCCGTCGAAGTTGGTGATGGATTCCTTCACGTGCACGTGGAAGATGTGGTCGGCGAAGTCCAGCACGAACGCGACACTGTCCAACTGCTGCCACACGAAGTGGGACGGGTCGAAGTTGAACCCGAAGCTCTCCCGGTGCCCGATCGCCTCCAGGGTCCGCTTCGCGGTCCAGTAGTCGTAGGCGATCTCCGACGGGTGCACCTCGAGCCCGAACCGCACCCCCTCCTCCTCGAAGACATCGAGGATCGGGTTCCAGCGGTCGGCGAAATCCCGGTAGCCGGCGTCGATCCACTCCTCCGACGCCGGCGGGAACATCGCGACCGCTTTCCAGATGGAGGACCCGGTGAACCCGTTGACCTGGGTGACGCCGAGCTTCGCCGCCATCCGCGCGGTGTCCTTCAGATCCTCCGCCGCCCGCTGACGGACACCCTCCGGGTCACCATCCCCCCACACCCGGTCGGAGAGGATGTCGCGGTGCCGCTGATCGATCGGGTCATCGCACACCGCCTGACCGGTCAGGTGATTCGAGATCGCCCACACCTTCAGACCGTTGCGCTCGAGGATGTCCTTCCGGGACTGCACGTAGTCGGCGTCATCCCACCGGGACACGTCGAGGTGGTCGCCCCAACACGCGATCTCGAGGCCGTCGTAGCCCCACTCGCCGGCCAGGCGCGCCACCTCCTCGAACGGAAGGTCGGCCCACTGACCCGTGAACAACGTGATCGGTCGTGCCATGACTCTCTCTCCTTCGTGAATTCGTTCCGGCGTTTCGACTCGCTCCGCTCGCTCAACGACCGAGGGGGTTGCGCCGGTCAGCGGATGGCCTGCCACGCGCCGTCGGCCGCCGACGAGCGCTCGACCGCGTCGAGCACCCGCTGGACGTGCAGTCCGTCCGCGAAAGACGGTGTGGGGTCGGTGCCTTCGGCGATCGCCGTGACGAGGTCGACGACCTGGTGGCTGAAGCCGTGCTCGTAGCCGAGCATGTGGCCCGTCGGCCACCAGCGACCGGCGTACGGGTGCGAGGGCTCGGTGACGAGAACGCGCCGGAAGCCCTGCTCGGAATCGGGGAGCGTGGCGTCGTAAAACTCCAGCTCGTTCATGCGCTCGAGGTCGAACGCGAGCGCTCCGCGAGAACCCGAGATCTCGATGCGCAGCGCGTTCTTGCGGCCGGTGCGGAAGCGGGTGGCCTCGAACGATGCGAGCGCACCCCCGGAGAGCCGGCCGGTGAACAGCGCCAGGTCGTCGACGGTGACGGGGCCGCGCTCGGAGCCGGCCGTCCCCGAGAGCCCCACCCCCTCGGCCATGATCGGCCGTTCCGCGACGATCGTCTCGAGGATCCCCGACACGCGGTCCACGGTCTGACCGGTGATGTACTCGGTCAGGTCGACCGCGTGGGCCCCGATGTCGCCAAGCGACCCGGAGCCGGCGATGTCCTTGTTCAGACGCCACGTGAGGGGGGCGTTCTCGTCGGAGAGCCAGTCCTGCAGATACTCGGCACGCACCTGACGGATGTCACCGAGGCGGCCTTCTGCGACGAGCTGACGAGCGAAGGTCGTCGCCGGTACGCGCCGGTAGGTGAACCCGACCATCGACCGCACGCCCGATCGTGCCGCCTCCTCCGCGGCGGACGTCATGGCCTCTGCCTCGACGACGGTGTTCGCGAGCGGCTTCTCGCAGAGGACGTGCTTGCCTGCCCGGAGAGCCGCGATGGCGATCTCGGCGTGGGTGTCACCCGGGGTGACGATATCGACGAGGTCGATGTCCTCACGTGCGATGACCTCGCGCCAGTCGGTCGCCGCTTCGTGCCATCCCCACGTCGCAGCCGCCTCGGAAGCACGCTCGGTATCGCGGCCGACCACGACCTGCATCACCGGATCGAGGGCGAGATCGAAGAACCGAGGAGCCACCCGCCAGCCCTGCGAGTGCGCAGCTCCCATGAAGCCGTGCCCGATCATGGCTACGCGCAGCGGTGCTCCCACGCGACTCTCCTTCCGTAGGGCGGGGCGCCCGAGCGATCTCGGGCGCCCCGTGATGGTGGTGTCAGGACTCGAACGACAAGTCGATGTACTCCTCGACGTTATCCTTCGTGACCACGGGGGCGTCCAGCACGACGCGGTTCGGCACGCTGGGCGTGACGAGGTCGCCGACGGTCTTCTGCTGGGCGATCAGGCGGGCCAGGGCGATGCCATCGGCCGCCTGGGTCGACGGATAGATGACCGTTGCCTTCAGCACCGAGTCATCGGCCTGAATGGCTTCCATCGCGTTCCGCGACCCGGCGCCGCCCATCATGATGAACTCGTCGCGGCCCGATGCCTCGACGGCGGCGAGGACACCGATGCCCTGGTCGTCGTCGTGGTTCCAGATCGCGTCGATCTGCGGGTTCGCCGCCAGCAGCTGCGAGGCGGCCGCCTCGCCGCCGGCGACGGTGAAATCGGCGGCGACACGCGCTGAGACCTCGAGACCGCAGTCCGACAGGGCGTCTTCGAATCCCTGGGAGCGGTCCTGGGTGAGCGGCAGGGAGTCGATGCCGGCGATCTCGGCCACGACCGCATCGGGGTTGTCCCCGACTTGTTCGCAGATGTAGGTGCCCGCGCTGACGCCCATTCCGTAATTGTCGCCCAGGATCGTCGTGCGCGCGGCGAACGGGCTCGAGAACTCCCGGTCGACGTTGATCACCGGGATGCCGGCCTGCATGGCTTCGATCGCGACCTCCGTGAGCGCGGCGCCGTCGGTCGGCAGCAGCACGATGGCGTCGACGCCGTCATTGATGAACGTCTCGACGGCGGCGATCTGCGCGTTGGCGTCGTTCGTCCCCTCCGCGACGCGCAGCTCCACATCGTCGAAGCTGTCGGCGGCGGCCTGCGCCCCCGAGTTGATGGCTCCGAGCCAGCCGTGGTCTGCTGCGGGCCCCGAGAAGCCGATGACCACGGTGTCTCCGCTCTCGGCGTTCTCCTCGACGCTCGTCCCCTGATCGACGACGTCCTCCTCCTCGGCGCCGGTTCCGGTACATCCGGCCAGCAGTCCGATGGATGCCACGACTGCGGCTCCGGCGATGATGAACCGCCCCCGCCCCCTCGCGAGTGTGCGCATTCTTTTCCTCCTTGAATGTGATGCAGCGACGCCAGCGGCCCCTCGCGCCCCGAGCATTCCGAGGAGTCTTCGCTGACGGTGGGACTGTACGTCAGCGCGACGACGTTTGTCCATCTTTTGTTTGCGCATCCGGCAAAAGTGGGGATATCGCTTGCCTTCTCGGCATGTTACGTTCACCCCGTGATCAAAGATGACCATGGTTCGCCGTTACTCGACGTGCGCGGGGTGACGAAGAGCTTCGCCGGCGTCCGGGCGCTCCGCGGGGTCGACCTGCAGGTCGTCGCCGGAGAGGTGCACTGCATCCTCGGGCAGAACGGCGCGGGCAAGTCGACGCTGATCAAGACTCTGGCAGGTGTCCACCGCCCCGACGACGGCACGCTCGTCTGGCAGGGCGAGGCGGTGGAGATCTCCACACCGGAGGCGGCGATCGAACTCGGCATCGCCACCATGTATCAGGAGCTCGACGTCGTGGACGGGCTCACGATCGCCGAGAACATCTTCCTCGGGCACGAGATCGCCCGGGGTGGCTTCACGAAGCGATCGGCGGCGGCGGAGAAGACCCGGGAGCTGTTGGCCCGACTCGGCCATTCCCGACTGTCGCCGCACACCGAGGTCGGCGAGCTGAGTGCCGCGAACAAGCAGATCGTCTCGATGGCCCGCGCCCTCTCGCACGACATCAAGCTCATCATCATGGACGAGCCCTCGGCGGTGCTCGACACCGAGGAGGTGCGGAACCTCTTCGGTGTCGTCCGAGAGCTCACCGCCGCGGGGATCGCCGTGGTGTACATCACGCACCGCCTCGAGGAGATCCGGCAGATCGGCGATCGCCTGACCGTCCTGAAGGACGGCCGCACGATGGCCACCGGGCTCTCCGTCGCTGACACCCCGACCGCCGAACTCATTCGACTGATGACCGGACGCGACGTCGCGAATGTCTTCCCGCCCGCCGCGCCTGTGCCCGCTGATGCCCCGGTGATGCTCGAGGTGCGCGATCTCGCTCTTGCCGGGGTGTTCGATGGGGTGTCTTTCGACGTCCGCGCCGGTGAGATCGTCGGACTCGCCGGCCTCGTGGGATCGGGGCGCTCGGAGATCCTCGAGACGGTCTACGGCGCCCGACGGTCATCGGAGGGCACGGTCCGCGTCGGCGGGGCACCCCTCCGGCGGGGATCTGTGACCGCCGCGGTGTCGGCGGGTGTGGGACTGTCGCCCGAGGAGCGCAAAAGCCAGGGGCTCGTGATCGACGAGTCCATCGCGATGAACGTGACGCTGTCGAGCATGCGCCGATTCTCCCGTGGGGGGTTCCTCGACTTCCGGCGCGAGAAGTCCGTCGCTCAGGAGCAGATCGCCGCACTGGAACTCCGTCCCGCCGACCCCGATCGTCCGGCGGCGACCCTCTCGGGTGGCAACCAGCAGAAGATCCTCCTCGCCCGCTGGCTGGTGCACGGCACCCGCGTCCTGCTCCTGGACGAGCCCACCCGTGGCGTCGACGTCGGAGCGCGGTCGGAGATCTACGGACTCATCCGTCGGCTCGCCGCCGCCGGCAACGCGATCGTGATCGTCTCCAGCGAGATCGAAGAGGTCCTGGGGCTCGCCGACACCGTCCTGGTCGTCGCCGACGGGCGCGTCCTGACCACCCTCCCCGCCTCTGAGATCGATGAGCACGGCGTGCTCGATCTCGTCATGAAAGGACAAGCCGCGTGAGCGAGCAGCGAACCGTGACCGACCGGCCGGGCGCCGGCAGTCCGACCCCGACACCCGTGACGGGAGCGACCGAGACCCCGCCGCCTCCGTGGCGACGCCTTCTCTCCGGCTCGGTCGGGCGCAACCTCGGGCTCGTCCTCGCGCTCCTTCTCCTCGTGGTTGTCGGCGCTGTGACGGCGCCCGACACCTTCACCAGCCTCGACAACATGCTCACGATCCTTCGGCAGGCCTCCATCATCGGGGTGATCAGCATCGGGATGACGCTGGTGATCATCTCCGGCGGCATCGACCTCTCGGTCGGAGCGATCATGGGCCTGGCGTCGGTGGTCGCGACGATCGCTGCCGTGCAGGATCTCGCCGATCAACTCCACTGGTCCGTGATGATCGTCATCGCGCTCGCGGTCGGTGCGGGCGCAGGCCTGGTCAACGGCATCGTCATCGCCTACGGCAAGGTGGTCGCGTTCATGGCGACCCTGGCGATGCTGGTCGCCGCACGTGGGCTCGCCGAGATCCTCGCAGAGCGCCGCACGCTCGTCGTCGAGGAGCGCGGCTTCATCACCTTCATGAACACCGACATCCTCGGTGTCGACATGCTGATCTGGATCTTCGCAGTCGTCGCCGCACTCGGGTGGGTGCTGCTGAACCGCACCACCTTCGGACGGCGAACGGTCGCGATCGGCGGAAACCGCGAGGCGGCGCGCCTCGCGGGCATCGACGTCAAGCGCCACACGATGTGGCTCTATGTGATCTCGGGACTGACTGCCGGAATCGCCGCAGTGATGATCCTCGGGCGGACCACCGCCGGCACCTCGACGCACGGGCTGCTGTACGAGCTGGACGCGATCGCCGCGGTGGTCGTCGGCGGCACCCTGCTTGTCGGCGGCCGGGGGACGATCACCGGCACGGTGTTCGGCGTGCTGATCTTCGCCACGCTCACCAACGTCTTCGTTCAGAACAACCTCAACTCCTCCGTCCAGGCGGTCGTCAAGGGGGTCATCATCGTCGTGGCCGTCCTGCTGCAGCAGCGGTTCGCCCGCCCCTCCGGCCGCGCAACGTGACCGACGTGCGCGCCCGGATGCGCGACACTGGGAACGTGCCCAGAGAGACCCGCGACTCCCCTGTCTCGTCCGGAGTGGGCGAGGTGTTCCAACTCCTTCGAGACGGTGTGCCGCGCACCCGCGCGGACCTGGCCAAGACGACGGGACTGGCGAGATCGACCGTCGCCGCGCGCGTGGACGCGCTCGTGCGCTCGGGCCTGGTCACCCCGGTCGGCGACGCACTGTCCACCGGCGGGCGTCCGCCCTCGCAGTTCGCGCTGAACCCGCAGGCACGGGTCGTCCTGGCCGCCGACCTCGGCGCCTCCCACGCCCGCGTGGCGCTCACCGACCTCAGCGGGCTCAGCCTCGCGGAGCGCAGCGAAAGCATCGCCATTTCCCTCGGACCCGAGCAGGTCCTCTCCTGGGTGGTCGAGACGGCCGCGCAGCTCCTGGACGAGGCCGGCCGCGATCGCGGCGACCTCGCGGCGATCGGCATGGGCGTGCCCGGCCCCGTCGAACATGAGAGCGGACGGCCCGCGAACCCGCCGATCATGCCCGGGTGGGATCGTTTCGACATCCCCGCCTGGATCGGTCGCCACCTCGACGCGCCGGTCCTGGTGGACAACGATGTGAACATCATGGCGCTCGGCGAGCGCTCGGCCGCCTGGCCGACCGTCGATCACCTCATCTTCGTCAAGGTCGCCACCGGCATCGGCGCCGGCCTCATCTCGGGCGGGGCACTCCAGCGCGGAGCCCAGGGCGTGGCCGGTGACATCGGTCACGTGCGGGTGCCCGGTGGCGCCGACATCCCCTGCCACTGCGGCAACCGGGGATGCCTGGAGGCGCTGGCATCCGGCCCGGCGATGGCCCGCACCCTGCGGTCTCAGGGGATCGACGCTCACGACGGCAGCGACGTGGTGGCGCTGGTCAAGCAGGGCAACGTCGAGGCGGTGCAGACCGTCCGCCAGGCCGGTCGCGACATCGGCGAGGTGCTCACGACGTGCGTGAGCCTCATCAACCCCTCGGTCATCGCGATCGGCGGTTCGATGGCCCGCGTGGGTGAGCATCTCCTCGCCGGCGTGCGCGAGGTCGTCTACACCCGCTCCATGCCGCTGGCGACCGAGCACCTGACGATCGCCCAGTCGGTCACCGCGGAGCGGGCGGCCGTCCTCGGAGCGAGCATGCTGGCCGTCGAGCACGCCCTGTCCCCCGCGTCGCTGATCCGACAGTTCGAGGCGCGCTGAGACGATGGCGGGCGACGCCGTTCTTTAGCACCGGCGTAACACGGGTGAGACAAAGGCCCGATGTACTGAGTCTCACCGACCCATGTGCCTGCGTCCCCGACGAGGGGTGGCGCGAGAAAGGAGCGACCGATGCGATTCCGGCCGCTGCGATCCCCCTCCTCCCCGCTGGCACCGGCGGCGCCGCCCGATGCGCCGCCCGAGACCATGGCAGCGATCACGCTCGCCGCCGCGGGCGGCCCCGAGGTGCTTCGGCATGACCGGGTGCCGACACCGAGCTCCGTGCTCAGCGAACTGCTCGTGCGCGTCGTGGCCGCCGGGGTCAACCCGATCGATGCGAAGACCCGCGCCGGGAAGGGTGTGTCGGCCGCGCTCGGCGACACCCCGGTGGTTCCGGGATTCGACTTCAGCGGCGTGGTCGTCGCCTCGCCCTTCGAGGCGCACCCTCTGGCGCCGGGCACCGAGGTGTTCGGCATGGTGCCATTCCCCCGCACCGGAGGCAGCTACGCCGAATACGTCGTCGTTCCCTCCCAATCGGTCACGCGCAAGCCGTCGTCGCTGTCGCACGTCGAGGCGGCCGGAGTGCCGCTGGCCGCGCTCACGGCCTGGGGACTGGTGGTGGAGACCGCGCACGCCCATGAGGGGCAGCGCATCCTGATCCACGCCGGCAGCGGCGGGGTGGGGCATTTCGCGGTGCAGTTCGCGGCGTACTTCGGCGCGCACGTGACGGCCACCGCATCCGCACGCAACGCCGCCTGGCTGCGGGAGCTCGGCGCGGCCGTGGTCGTGGACTACACCTCCACGCGCTTCGAGGAGGTCGTCGGCCAGATGGACGTGGTCATCGACCTCGTCGGAAACGCCGTGGACCGCACCGCCAGCCGCTCACTCCAGGTGCTCCGCCCGGGTGGACTCTACGTCCTGGTACCCACGGGCTCCTGGCCCGACTACGCGCAGGCCGCCGAGGAGGCGGGGGTGCGTGCGACGTCGTACAAGGTGATCCCCGACGGCGGCACCCTCGCGACGATCGCTCGCCTTCTGGACTCGGGCGCGGTCCAGGTCTACGTCGACCGGGTGTTCGACCTGCCCGATGCCGCTGCGGCTCACACCGAGCTGGAGCGGGGACACACCCGCGGGAAGATCGTGCTGCGCGTCAGCGACGACTGACCGGGGCTGCGGCTGCGGGCGCGACGAGCACGCGCCTCCCCTCGGCGACGACCTCTTCGGCGACGGCGTCGAGGAGCGGCGATCGCAGGTTCCACTGCTGCCATGTGAGCGGAACATCCACGGACGGCCCGCCGAGCGCGATCAGCGCTCCCGAAGCCAGCGCCGCCGCAGACTGGGAGGTGGGAAGCAACGCCCACCCGAGACCCCGCAGCGTCGCGGCGGCGAAGTCGTGCGAGGCGGGGACGTAGTGGCGCGGCGGCGCGGTCGCCTCCACCCCGCGCTCCCGCAGCCAGCGCCGCTGCAGGTCATCGCGCCGGTCGAAGTCGATGACGGGGGCGACCGTCAGCGCCTCGACGGTCACGCCGCCGGCGAACCACCGATCGTGGAACGCGGGGGTCGCGACAGCCTGGTATCTCATGAGGCCGAGAGCTGTCGCGCGGCATCCGGCCACGGGCTCTTCGCGTGAGGTGACGGCGCCCATCACCGTGCCCGATTCGAGCAGTCCCGCAGTGAAGTCCTGATCGTCACGGTGCAGATCGAAGACGATCGGATGCCGCTCGGCCAGCGTCGCGAGCGGCGTCAGGAACCACGTGGCCAGCGAATCGGCATTCACCGCGAGCGGCACCGACACGCGCGCCCCGGCTGCGTCGTCGCCGGCGAGTCCCGCGAGGGCGTCGTGCTCGAGGAGGGCGAGCTGCCGGACCAGACGGACGACGGCGACGCCGGCCGCGGTCGGGCGCACGGGTCGCGACCGGACGAGGAGCACCTGTCCGAGCAGCGACTCGAGAGTCTTCACGCGCTGACTTACGGCACTCGGTGTGATCCGCAGTCGCCGGGCGGCGGCATCCATCGTGCCCTCGTCCGCCACCGCGGCGAGGGTCTCGGCAAGGTCGAAGGGGATGCGCATGTGAAGCGATGCTAATGCCCGTGAAGGAATCTGAACTGGTGCTTGTCCCAACTGGGCCGTAACGTGCCACGCGTGACTCTTCCCCTGTTCGCCGGGCTCGGCCTGGGCTTCTCGCTCATCATCGCCATCGGCGCACAGAATCTCTTCGTTCTCCGGCAGGGGCTGCGGCGTGAGCACGTCATCATCGTCGCGGCACTGTGCGCGCTGTCGGACGCCGTCCTCATCGCGGTCGGCGTGTCGGGGATCGGCCTGGTGCTCCAGGCTGTGCCGTGGCTGGTCTCGGCCATCCGATGGACGGGAGCGGCTTTTCTCATCGGCTACGGGGTGCTCGCCGCCCGCCGCGCCTGGCGCCCGAGCGGAAGGGCACTCACGGTGCGGGAGGAGAAGGATGCCACGGGGCGGAGCGCTGGCGCCGGAGGCGTGGCGACCGCCTCGCGCACACGGCTCCTTCCCGTCATCCTCACCACCCTCGCCCTGACCTGGCTCAACCCCCACGTCTACCTCGACACGGTCTTCCTGCTGGGCTCGGTCGCCAACACCCACGGCGACGCGCGATGGGTCTTCGCCACCGGGGCCATGGCGGCCAGTGTCATCTGGTTCTTCGGCCTCGCGTTCGGGGCGCGCTATCTCGGTCGATGGCTCTCGAGTGCCCGATCGTGGCGGATCCTCGACGCCGTCATCGCGGTCGTCATGATCGCGCTCGGGGTGTCACTCGTCCTGCCTCACTGAGGCCGGCAGCCCGGTCAGGAGCTCGGCGAAGACGTCGACGGCGTCCGCATGCCGGGTGAGACCGGCGGCCTGACCCGCCCACAGCGAGGCGAATCGCGCGTCTCCCCGCCGGGCCGCCTCGGCTCGGAAGCGCCCTGTCAGCCAGTTCTGCGCGGGGAAGGGCGCGATCGCCGCTCCGGCCTCGAGGACGCGGGAGGCGTGATTGGGGATCCCCCTGGCCCATCGTCCGCTCATCGCCCGGGTGAGGGTCGTCGTGGTATCGCGTGCGCGGCCGATCTCCTCGCGATGGGCCTCGGAGGCAGCCGACTGCCGGGTGCGCAGGAACGCGGTGCCGACCTGCACCCCCGATGCCCCGAGGGCGAAGGCGGCTGCGACACCCCTGCGGTCGGCGATCCCTCCCGCCGCGATGACGGGGATCGCCACAGCGTCGACGATCTGCGGCACGAGCGCGAACGTCCCGACCAGAGACAGCGCGGCCGCCTGGAGGAACGACACCCGGTGACCGCCGGCCTCGGCGCCGCTCGCGACCACCGCGTCCACACCCGCGGCTTCCAGCGCCTGGGCTTCTGCGACGGTCGTCGCGGTTCCGATCAGACGGATCCCGCGGCTGTGCGCCGCCTCGACGAGGTGTGCCGAGGGGACGCCGAAGACGACGCTGAGAACGGCCGGCGCGGCATCGAGCACGGCTGTCAGCTGGCCGTCGATGTCGGGCAGGAACTCGACCGGGGGCGTAGGGAGGTCGAGACCCAGCTCGGCGAAGAGCGGCGCTGCCGCCGCGGTCGCCGCCGTGAGATCAACGTCTGCGGGGTGGATCTCATCCCCCGTGGGCAGCCACAGGTTGACCGCGAAAGGGCGGGACGTCGCGGACCGGAGGGCGGCGATGGTGTCGCTGATGCGATCGGGTTCGTAGCCGTACAGACCGTAGGAGCCCAGGCCGCCGGCGTTGCTGACGGTGGCCGTGAGCTCCACGGACGACAGTCCTCCGAAGGGACCGAGCAGGATGGGGGCGTCGATGCCCAGGAGCTCGGAAAGGGCGGCGCGCATACGTCGACGCTAGTGGGTGCCGGCAGGGGCGGAAACGGCGAAGGGCCCCGCCTTTCGGCGGAGCCCTTCGTGTGCGTCGGCGATCAGGCCAGCGAGTTGACGTCCAGCGGGATGCCGGGGCCGAACGTGGTCGACACGGCACCCTTCTGGATGTAGCGGCCCTTCGAGCTCGAGGGCTTCAGACGGATGATCTCCTCGAGGGCGACCTTGAGGTTCTCGTCCAGCTGCTCGGCGCTGAAAGACGCTTTGCCGACGACGAAGTGCACGTTGGCGTGCTTGTCGACGCGGAACTCGATCTTTCCGCCCTTGATGTCCTCGACCGCCTTGGCGGGGTTCGGGGTCACCGTGCCGGTCTTGGGGTTGGGCATGAGGCCACGGGGGCCCAGCACCTTGCCCAGGCGACCGACCTGGCCCATGAGCTCAGGGGTGGCGACGGCGGCGTCGAAGGCGGTGTAGCCGCCCGCGACCTTCTCGATGAGCTCGGCGCCGCCGACCTCGTCGGCACCGGCCGCGATGGCGGCCTCGGCCGCGGGCCCGGTGGCGAAGACGATGACCCGAGCGGTCTTGCCGGTGCCGTGGGGCAGGATGACGGTGCCGCGCACCATCTGGTCGGCCTTACGGGGGTCGACCGAGAGCTTCAGCGCGACCTCGACGGTCGAGTCGAACTTCGCCGAACCCGTCTCCTTGGCCAGCGCCACGGCTTCGGTGGGCGAGTAGAACGTGTCGGCCGCGATCTTCGCGGCGGCGGCCTGATAGGCCTTGGACTTCTGTGCCATGGTTATTCTTCCCCTCAGTCCTCGACCGTGATGCCCATGGAACGGGCGGTGCCGGCGATGATCAGCGAGGCGGCCTCGATGTCGTTCGCGTTCAGGTCGGGCATCTTCGTCTCGGCGATCTGACGCACCTGGTCCTTGGTGAGCTTGCCCACCTTGGCCGTGTGCGGCGTCTGCGAACCCTTCTGCACGCCCGCAGCCTTCTTGATCAGCTCGGCGGCCGGCGGCGTCTTCAGGACGAAGGTGAAGCTGCGGTCCTCGTAGACGGTGATCTCGACGGGGATGACGTTGCCGCGCTGCGACTCGGTCGCGGCGTTGTACGCCTTGCAGAACTCCATGATGTTCACACCGTGCTGACCGAGCGCGGGGCCGATCGGCGGTGCCGGGTTGGCGGCGCCGGCGTTGATCTGGAGCTTGATCAGGCCGGTCACCTTCTTCTTCGGTGCCATTTCCTCTTCCTTTCCTCGAGGGCTGCCGGGCGGCATCCCTCTCCCGCACACCCGGCGTCTCCGGGCAGCGGTTCCCCCGGCCTGCGGCCGGGAAGTCTTTACAGTTTGGTGACCTGGTCGAACGACAGCTCGACGGGGGTTTCGCGCTCGAACAGCGAGACGAGGACCGTGAGCTTGCCGCTCTCGGGCTTGATCTCGCTGATGGTGCCGGGAAGGCCCGCGAACGAACCCTCCTTGATCGTGATGGTCTCGCCGACCTCGAAGTCGACCTCGGCGGGGATGCTGCGCGCCGCAGCGGGGGCACCCTTGGCCGCACCCTTGGCGGGGGCGACCTCCTTGACCTCGACCAGGCTCTTGAGCATGGTGAAGGCCTCTTCGAAGCGGAGGGGCGTGGGGTTGTGCGCGTTGCCGACGAACCCGGTGACACCCGGGGTGTGACGCACGACCGACCAGGTGTCTTCATTGAGGTCCATGCGCACCAGCACGTAGCCGGGGATCCGCACGCGGGTGACCATCTTGCGCTGGCCGTTCTTGATCTCCACGACGTCTTCCATCGGGACCTCGACCTGGTAGATCTCGTCCTCGACCTCGAGCGTGGACTTGCGCTGCTCGATGTTCGCCTTCACCTTGCGCTCGAACCCGGCGTAGGAGTGGATGACGTACCACTTGCCCGGAAGCGACCGCAGCTCGGCGCGGAAGGCTTCGAACGGATCGAGTTCCTCGTCGTCGGCGGCGTCCTCGCGGTCGTCCTCGCCGTTGACATCCGGCCCGTCGTAGGGGGTGACCTCGTCGGCGGCCTCGGCCTCGAGCTCCGCGATCTCCTCGGCGACGGAGTCGGTGAGGACCTCCGCTGCAGCCTCGGCCTCTGCGGTCTCGTCGATGTTCAGGGCGTCGTTCACGATGGCGTCTGCCTCCGGATCCTGGATCTCGATGTCGTCGAGCTCTTCGGTGTCGTCCTCGACGTCGTCTTCGTCGTCGACGATGTGGATGGCGCTGTGCTCGGCGGGGGTGTTCGCACGCTCCTCGAACTCGAGGATGTTGCCCTCCTGGGCCTCGTCCTCCTCGGAGGACTGCTCCGCCGCGGGCGCCCAGTCGGCGTCGTCGACATATCTTTCAGACACTTGTGTTCTCTTCCTCTGTCGTGCTCGGGGGATCCGGCTCGACGCGTCGCGCGCCGCCACCGGACGAAACCCGGTGGGCGCGTTGTCGGATCAGGCGCCCGGGATCCCGAAGACGTACTGCGCGATCCAGACGAACAGCACGTCCAGTCCGTACACGATCGCCATCATCACCAGGACGAAACCGAGCACCACGGCGGTGAACTTCATCAGCTCCTGCCGCGTCGGCGTGACGACCTTGCGGAGCTCGGCGAAGACCTGTCGGATGAACAGGACGATGCGCGCGAAGAAGTTGGGCTTCTTCTCTCGGGGTGAATCGCTGCGCGCGACCACCTCGTTCTTCGGCTCGTCCTGGAGCATGCCACCCACCTGATTGTTTCCTCGTGCCAGCAGACGCTGACGCGCAGGGCGGACAGGAATCGAACCTGCAACCTGCGGTTTTGGAGACCGCTGCTCTGCCAATTGAGCTACCGCCCTAAGGGTCTGGCGACCCCGGGATGCCTGCAGACTTCTGCCCCTGCCTGAAAGGAAGGAGGTCCCGACCGGCGGGCACGGCGAAAGAATGCAGACTTCAACTGCATCCCCCAGTCTACGCCATGCCCGCGGACGCCGCGAATCACTCAGTACGAGGCGACGCCGTATCGGTCCGGCTCCGGGCCGCGCGGGAAGGCGCGCCCCGAGACCGCATGCGGCACGATCCGGACGTACACGTACTTCAGCGTGGGGATCCAGGGCGTAAGCCCCAGACCGTCTGCGCGTTCGACCTCGGCGGAGGTGTCCAGGCGCTGGGCGCGTCCGCGCACGACCACGCTCCAGGCGTCGCTTGCGGTGTAGTCGTCTACTTCGAAGAGGACCTCGTCATTGACGGTGAGCTCGAACAGCTTGCTGCCCTCTGCGGTGCGGAAGAGGATCGTGCGGTCGTCGACGATGTAGTTCACCGGGAAGATGTCCATCACATCTCTCACTCGGGTGACCAGGCGTCCCAGCCGATGGGTGCGAAGGCGCTCCCAGCACTGGTCGTCGTCGAGGGGGGTCACCGCGTCGTCGCCGTCGTGCATGCCACCATTGTGTCGCGTGGCACCCGCCGGCGACAGACCGAGGAGGTCCCGGATGTCCGCCGGCGAGCCTCTGAGTGACTCGCGACGCAGGCTCCAGTCCGCCCGCGGCGAAGCTCAGCGGAAGGAGTCCACGACCGCATTGCGGTGATAGTCGAAGATGATGTTCGTCCGCGTCGAGGCCACGCGGTCGTGACCTGAGATCTGCTCGACGACGAACCGGCGCAGCGCCGAGGAGTCGGTGACGGCCACGTGGACGATGAAGTCATCCGCGCCACCGAGGAAGAACACCTGCACGACCTCCGCGAGCGACCGGGTATGTTCGGCGAAATCGGTGATGCTCGCCTGGCGGGCACCCGGGCGGAGCGTGACCCCGACCAGAGCCTGCAGCGCCACCCCGAGCCTGGCCTGCGCGACGCTTGCGGTGAAGGACGAGATCACGCCGCGGTCGATGAGCCCGCGAAGGCGCGTGTGAGCGGTGGACGGCGCGACACCGACCCGCTCCGCCAGCGCCGCGTTGGTGATCCTGCCGTCCGCCGTGACCGCGTCGATGATCCGGCGATCGAGCTCGTCCAGCGGAACACGTTGTGGATCGTTCGGCTCAGGTGCCATCCGAGTCCTCCATCTTCGACGCGAGCGCGCCAACCAGTATTGATTGCCGAATTTTCAACGGCGGCTCTGCCTTTTCGGCGACTTTTCTCCAACACTATTCGTGAACTGCGAAAGGAGCTGTGATGCAAGTCGGTATCCCAGCAGAAATCAAGAACAACGAAGATCGCGTGGCAGCGACGCCCGCGATCGTGGACCAGCTGCGGCGCCGCGGCCACGACGTCGTCATCCAGGCGGGCGCCGGTGAGGGTTCGCGCATCTCCGACGCGGACTTCTCCGCCGCGGGGGCGCGGATCGTCGCGACCGCGGACGACGTCTGGGAGCAGGGCGAACTGATCCTCAAGGTCAAGGAGCCGATCGCCGCCGAGTACGACCGGATGCGACGTGGGCAGGTGCTTCTCACCTTCCTCCACCTCGCCGCCTCCCGCGCATGCACCGACGCGCTGCTGTCGAGCGGGGTCACCTCGATCGCGTACGAGACGGTGCAACTGGCTGACCGGTCGCTCCCTCTGCTCACCCCTATGAGCGAGGTCGCAGGAAGGCTGTCGATCCAGGTCGGTGCGACGCACCTGATGCGTCCCGCCGGGGGCCGCGGCACGCTCCTCGGGGGCATCGCCGGCACCCGCAAGGGCAAGGTGGTGGTGATCGGCGGCGGTGTCGCGGGCGAGAACGCGGCGCGCAATGCCGTGGGATTCGGGGCGGATGTCACGATCATCGACATCTCACTGCCGCGTCTGCGCGCGCTGGAGGAGAGCTTCGGCGGCCTCATCCAGACCCGCCACTCCTCGCCCCTCGAGATCGCCGACCAGCTCGTCGACGCCGACCTCGTCATCGGCTCGGTGCTGATCCCGGGGGCCGCCGCACCCAAGCTCGTCACCGACGAGATGGTGGCTGCGATGAAGCCCGGTTCGGTACTCGTGGACATCGCCATCGACCAGGGCGGTTGCTTCGAAGGCTCGCGGCCTACCACCCACGACGAGCCGACGTTCGCGGTGCACGAGAGCCTGTACTACTGCGTCGCGAACATGCCCGGCGCGGTTCCGGAGACATCCACGCGCGCGCTCACCAACGCCACCGCCCCGTATGTCCTCCGCCTGGCAGACCGCGGATGGCAGGACGCGCTGCGCGCCGATCCGGCGCTGAAGGCCGGTCTCAGCACGCACGACGGGATGCTCACCAACGCCGACGTGGGTGCGGCGTTGCAGATCGACGCGGCCAGCGCCGACGTGGTTCTCGCCGCCTGACGGCAGCATCGATATCGGGGGCGGTGCGGCGCGACGCCGCGCCGCCCCCGATGCGCTCAGCCGGCGACCCGGATCAGCTTCTTGTTGACGAACTCGTCGGCGCCGATGAGACCCAGCTCGCGCCCGGTGCCCGAGCGCTTCACCCCGCCGAAGGGGAGCTCGGGCGAATCGGCGAGCACCACGTTGACGTAGACCATGCCGGCATCGATCTGGTCTGCCACGCGCTGAGCCTGGTCGGGATCGGTGGTGAAGACGTACGATCCCAGCCCGAACCCGGTGTCGTTGGCGATGCGGATCGCCTCCGCCTCGTCCTTCGCCCGGTAGACGACGCCCGCCGGACCGAAGAGCTCCTCGCCGTAGACATCCATCTCGGGAGTGACGTCGGTGAGCACGGTGCCCGGGAAGAACGCGCCGTCACGTGACCCACCGGTCACGAGCCGCGCTCCCTGCGAGACGGCGTCGTCGATCTGCTTCTGCAGTCGCTCGGCCGCCGTCTCGGAGGAGAGCGGACCGAGGACGGTGTCCTCGGCCAGCGGATCGCCCACCTTGGCCCCACCCATCGCTGCCGCGAATTTCTCGAGGAACGGCTCGTACAGCTCGTCGATGACGATGAAGCGCTTTGCGGCGTTGCAGGACTGGCCGTTGTTGTCCAGGCGTGCGTCGACCGCCGCCTGCACGCTGGCGTCGAGATCATCCGTGGACAGGAGGATGAAGGGGTCGGACCCGCCGAGCTCGAGTGCCACCTTCTTCAGGTGGCGCCCGGCGACCTCGGCGACCGCCGCACCCGCCCGTTCCGACCCCGTGACCGAGACGCCCTGCACGCGGGGATCGGCGATGACGGCCGCGGCCTGATCGTTCGTGGCATAGATGTTCGTGTATGCGCCGACGGGGAGTCCCGCGTCGCGGTACATCGCTTCCAGCGCGGCGGCGGACTCGGGACACTGCGGCGCATGCTTGAGCAGGATGGTGTTGCCGAGGATCAGGTTCGGCGCCGCGAAGCGGGCGACCTGGTAGTAGGGGAAGTTCCACGGCATGATGCCCAGCAGCACACCGAGCGGCGTCCGGCGGATGACGGCGGTACCCTCGCCTTCGATCTCCAGCGGCTGGTCGGCGGTCACCCGCTCGGCCACGTTGGCGTAGTACTCGGTGATGTCGGCGGCGAAGTCCACCTCGCCGAGCGCCGCGACAAGGGGCTTACCCATCTCGCGCACGATGATGGCCGCCAGTTCGTCGCGACGCTCCCGGTGCAGATCGGCGACCCGGCGGAGCAGCGCCGCGCGCTCCGAGACCGGCAGGTGGCGCCACGAGCGATAGGCGATGTCGGCCCGATCGATCGCCGCCGCGAGCTCGTCGTCGCTGATCGTCGGATAGGTGGCGAGGGTCTCCCCCGTCGCGGGGTTGATGACGGCATAGTCACTCATCGGTTTCGTGCCTTTCTTGTCGTTCAGGTCGTGTCGGCGTCGAGGTCTCAGCGACGCCGGAGGCTTTGCGGCGCGTCGAGGCTGAGCGTCTCACCCCGGAAGAACGCCGGGCGCCTGATCGCCTGCCAGATCATGATGACGATACCGAGGCCGATGATGACGACGCCGAGCACGAACACGCTCCCGACCCCGAACCACTCGGTGCCGCTGCCGTAGTCGGGGTCCAGGCTCTCCACCAGCGTGATGACGAAGAGCGCAGCCAGGATCGCACCGCCCACCAGGGGGAACAGCAGCGTGAACACGAAGCTGCGCACGGAGTCGAACCACTGCCGGCGGAAGTACCACACGCACGCGAACGCGGTGATGCCGTAGTAGAAGCAGATCATCATGCCGAGTGTCGTGATGGTGTCCCACAGCACGTTCTCGTTGATGAAGCGCATCACCGCGTAGAACACCGAAGCCACGACCGCCGAGACGATGGTGGCGTACCCGGGAGTGAAGAACCGCGGCGAGACGCGCGCAAAAGCCGGCGGGAGGGCGCCGTAGTGCCCCATCGCCAGGAGCGTGCGGGCGGGGCCGACGAACGTGGATTGCAGCGACGACGCCGAGCTCGTGAGCACCGCGAGCGAGACGAGGAACGCCAGCGGCCCCAGGATGGGCCCGGAGAGGTAGAAGAACACGTTCGCCTGGATGTCGGGGTTCCCGAGGCCCAACCCCTCCTCGCCCGTGCCCGCGAAGGCGAGGAGGGCGATCGAGATGAGGAGGTACAGCGTGACGATCGTGACCACCGTGACCGTCGCCGCGCGCCCGGGCGTCTTCTCGGGGTTGCGGGTCTCCTCGTTCATCGTCAGGGTGACATCCCACCCCCAGAAGATGAAGATCGACAGCGACAGCCCCGCCACGATGGCGATCGCCGGCGTGACGGCCAGCGGGTTGAACCAGGAGGCCTCGACGGGGCTCGCGTCGAAGGCGGTGCCGTTCGCCACGTGCACGAAGGCGGTGATCGAGAAGACGAGCAGGACCAGCACCTGGAAGCTCACCAGCACGTACTGCAGCTTCTGCGTGGTCTGCATGTCGCGGTACGAGATGAAGGTCGCGCCCAGCATGAACAGCAGGCACACCGTGACGTTGATGAACGGATTGAAGGCGAGCTCGGCGATCGTTCCGGGGCTCCCCACGATCTGATCGATGAGCAGGAACAGGAACTCCACCGCGATGCCGGCGAGGTTCGACAGCACCAGGATCGTCGCGGCGACCAGGCCCCAGCCCGCCATCCAGCCCACCCACGGCCCGAACGCCCGCACGGCCCACGTGAACGATGTCCCCGAGTCGGGCATGGTGCGGTTCAGCTCGCGGTAGCCGAAGGCGACCAGCAGCATCGGGATGAACCCGAGCAGGATGATCGCCGGCACCTGGAAGCCGACCTCCGACACCGTCGGGCCGAGCGCCGCGGTGAGCGTATAGGCCGGCGCGATGCACGAGATGCCGATGACGACGGCGCCGATGAGGCCGACGGTGCCCGCGCTCAGGCCCTTCTTGGACAGCCCGCCGGTCAGCGGCTCCCCGCTGGTGGGGGCGATCGTCGGGCCGCCGCTTCGCGGCCCGGTCTGTGCAGCGCTCATCGCCGCTCTCCGTTCATGCTTTCGTGGACGCGCGTTCGGGGCACGACGACCATCGGGACAGGAAGCTCGTGCAGCATCTTCGCCGCAGTCGAGCCGAGGAACAGACGCCGGGGTTGCGCAAGGCGGCTCGATCCGACGATCGCGAGCTCACCCGGCTCCCAGCTGAGGTGCGAGACGGCGTCCTCGATGCTCTCGCCCCGCGCGACGATCACATCGGCCGTGATGCCTTCGGGAAGGGATGCGAGCGCCGTGCGGAGCACGTCGTCGGCGTGAGCGGCGCCCGCCAGGCGGATGACACCCGTGTCGACACTCGCCGGCAGGTCGACCGAGACGAGCGACAGCAGCCGCAGCTCCGCCCCGGTCGACGCGGCGAGCGCGATGCTCTCCTCCATGAGCGCATCGGCGCCCGGACGAGTACCGATCGCTGCCGTGATGCGGGTGAGGCCGAGGCCGGGGTCCTGACGACGCGATCCCTCGGGAGCGAGCACGACCGGCACGTCGGAGGAGTGCAGCAGCTCGGTGGCGACCGTGCCGAGGCGATGCCGACCGCGCAGTCCGCCGTTGGCCGCGCCGACGACGATGTGCGACGCTCCGAACTCGTCGGCGGCGGCGATCAGGCCCTCCGCGAACGAGTCGCTGTAGCGGACGTGACCGACGTGCTCAACCTCCGCGGGGATGCCGGCGGACGCTTCCTCCAGCCACGTCGTGGCCTGCTCCCGCAGGTAGCGGTCATAGCTGGCGTTGGGCGGCGTGATGACGCTGCGGTCGTCGCCGGGGAGCACGACGACGAGATCGAGCTTCGCGCCGGTCGCCTTCGCCAGACGCGCGCCCAGGGCGACGGCGTCCGCTCCGGCATCCGTGGCGGTGTAGCCGACAACGATGCGGCCGCTCATGCGCGCGCCGCCTCGACGATGTTCCCCGCGACGAGCCGGCCCATGCGGATGGCGCCGTCGACGTGCTGGTAGCCGAGCCCCGCCATGTCGCTGCAGGCGAAGTGGATCGGTCCGACCGGTTCGCGCTGATCCGCTCCGTAGCGGGACAGGCCGCCGAGATCGAAGCTCGCGGCGTAGGCACCGCGCGTCCACTCCTCGGTCCCCCAGTCGCTCTCGTAGTAGACCACCGGATTCTTCGCCTCGGGCCCGTAGTAATGCGACAGCGACTCAAGGATGCGCTCCTTGCGCTCCTCGGCCGACAGCCGGAAGACGTCGTCGGCGTGGCGGTCCGAGACGAACCCGACGAGGGTGCCGCGCTCGTCGCCGTGATTGGTGTTGTCGTAGGCCTCGTGCGAGAGCTCGTAGGGGCTGAACGCCGTCCCCGAGAGCCCGTGGTCGCGCCAGAACGGCCGCTCGTAGACGGCGTGGACTTTGATCACGAAACCCATCGAGATGTGCTGGTGCATCTGATGCTGGAGCCGGGGCAGCGGAGGCGAGAACGAGATGCGCGGGTACAGCACCGGGGCCAGGGCCAGGATGACGAAGCGGGCCCGCACCGTCATGCGGTCGGCCTCCACCGTCACTCCCCCGTCGCTCCACTCGATGCGGCGCACCGGCTGGTCGAGGAAGACGTCGCCCCCGAGCCGCTCGGCGAGGAGGAGCGGCACCTGCTGCAGACCGCCGACGACGCGCTTGTCGAGGATGAAGTCGGCGTCGACCAGGTGCGAGAAGCTCCCCGCCGAGGCCGCCATCAGCAGCGCCTGCAGGGTCGAGAAGGCATGCGGGGGCTTGGTGAGCATCGCCCCCGCGATGAAGAGCGCGATGTTGTCGCGGGCCTCGACGTCGTCGGTCTGCTCCGCCAGCCACGCCTCGAACGAGATCTGATCGAGCGCCTCCGCGTCAGGATGCTCCCACGGCCGGTCGGGGTCGAGCTCGGCGACCATCCGGTCGAGTCGGTCGATGAGCTCGACCAAAACCTTCTCGGTCGCCTCGGGCACAGGGAAGATCTCGCCGGTGAATCGCGTGAGCACGCCGTCGGCGTTGATGTACACCGAGTCGCCCTCGCGGTAGCGGGAGTAGGTCTCCAGCCCCAGGTCCTCGAGCGTCTCGATCAGGGCTTCCTGGTCGGGCGAGACCCACTGGCCGCCCACTTCGAGCATCGCGCCGTCGATGACATCGGTGTGCAGGCGCCCGCCGACCCGGTCACGCGCCTCGAGGACGGCGACCGACAGGCCGGCCTTGCGCAGCTCGTTCGCGGCGGTGAGGCCCGCCGCCCCCGCGCCGACGACGACGACGTCGCGGGTCAGCACGTCGGTGGTGCGATCTGTCATGGTGCTCCTTTGCATCGGGTTCGAGCAGACCATCCGGCGCCGCGGCACCGGGTTTCGGGGTCAGTCTGTCGTGGGGGTGGGGGCGTCGTCGCCGACGAGCACCGGCTCGCTGTCGGTGCGGGATTCGTCGAGCACGCCGGCGAGCACATCGAGGCCCTCGTTCAGCAGCGCGTCACCGATCGCCAGCGGAGGAAGGAACCGGATGACGTTGCCGAACGTCCCGCAGGTGAGCACGATCACGCCGTCGGCGATGCAGGCTTTCGCGACCGCGGCGGTGAGGGCCGCGTCGGGCGCTCCGGTGGCGGGATCGACGAATTCGACGGCGACCATGGCGCCGCGCCCGCGCACCTCCCCCAGCCGGGGGTCGGCGGCCTGGATGGCCCGGAGGCGCTCGGTGAGGATCCCGCCGATCTCGCGGGCCCGCTCGATGAGGCCCTCGGTCTCGAAGGCCTCGATCGCGGCGAGCGCCGCCGCGCAGGCGATGGGGTTGCCGCCGTAGGTGCCGCCCAGCCCGCCGAGGTGTGAGGCGTCCATGATCTCCGCACGCCCGGTGACCGCGGCGAGCGGCAGGCCGCCGGCCATCCCCTTGGCCGTCGTGATGAGATCGGGCACGATGCCGAAGACGTCGCTGGCGAACATCGCGCCGGTGCGGGCGAATCCGGTCTGCACCTCATCGGCGATGAAGACCACGCCGTTCGCACGGCACCACTCCACGAGGGCCGGAAGGAAGCCGTCGGCGGGGACGATGAACCCGCCCTCCCCCTGGATGGGCTCGATGATCACGGCGGCGAGGTTGTCGGCCCCCACCTGCTTCTCGATGACCGAGATGGCCCGCGCCGCGGCATCCGCTCCGCTCAGTCCGTCCCGGAACGGGTACGACAGCGGCGCCCGGTAGATCTCCGAGGCGAACGGCCCGAAGCCGCTCTTGTACGGCATCGCCTTGGCGGTGAGCGCCATGGTGAGATTCGTGCGCCCGTGGTAGCCGTGGTCGAAGGCGACGACGGCCGGCTTTCCGGTGTACTTACGGGCGATCTTGACGGCGTTCTCGACCGCCTCGGCTCCGGAGTTGAACAGCGCGCTCTTCTTGGCGTGGTCGCCGGGGGTGACGCGGTTCAGCGCCTCGGCGACGGCGACGTACGACTCGTACGGCGAGATCATGAAGCAGGTGTGGGTGAACTGCGCGACCTGGGCCTGCACGGCCTCGACGATGCGGGGGTGGGCGTTGCCGACCGTGGTGACGGCGATGCCCGATCCGAGGTCGATGAAGGAGTTGCCATCGGCGTCGACGACCACCCCGCCGCCGGCGGCGACGGCTTCGACCGGCACGGTGTGCCCGACACCGGCGCTGACGGCTGCGGCCTTCCGGGCGAGGAGCTCCTGCGAACGGGGGCCCGGGATGGCGGTGACGAGTCGGCGCTCCTGCGGAAGAGTCGGTCCGCCGAGCGGGGGCGCGGTGAGGGTGGCAGCGGTCATGCCGGGAGCGTAGGGTTCGGGATGCCGCCGGCGCACCGGCCTCGGCGTACATTCTGCGCCTGGAGCTGTACCATCCGTACAGTGGAGCGGCGCGGACCGTTCCCCTCTCGAGGAGACACGATGACGACATCGGCCCAGGCCGCTGCGCCCCCCACCCTCGCTTCCCTCCTCGCCCGCGCCGACCTCCACCTGCGCGCCGAAGACACCGCCGAGGGCGACGCTCTGTCGCGCCCTGTGCGGTGGGTCCACAGCACCGATCTGCTGGATCCGACGCCGTTCCTCTCCGAGGGCCTGGTGCTGCTGACCACCGGCACGCAGTTCCTGTCGTCCGCCGACGAGGCCTCCGTCGCCGACGCCTACGTGCGGCGCCTGTCGGAGCGCGGCGTGGTGGGAATCGGCTTCGGCACGGAGGTCGTGCGCGCCGGCATCCCCCCCACGCTCGTCGAGGCGTGCCGGCGTCACCGCATGCCGCTGTTCGAGGTGCCCTACCGCACGCCCTTCATCGCCGTCGCCCGCGCCAACGCCGAGGCCATCGCCGCCGTCGGCTACGCCCGCCGGTCATGGGCGCTCGCGGCGCAGCGCGCCATCTCGATGGCGGCTCTGCGCCCTGACGGGCTCGGAGCGACGGTGGCGGAGCTCGCCAAGCAGCTCGGCACCTGGGTCGGGCTCTACGACGCCGCCGGCGAACTCTCCCGCGAGCACCCCGCGGGGGGCCTGGACGAGCCGACCGCCGAGGCGCTGCACGGCGAGATCGGCGCGGTGCTGCGCCGCGGCGCGCGCGCCGGGTCGTCGATGCGGCTGGGGGGTCTGCCCTTCACCCTGCAGACCCTCGGACGGGGCGGGCACCTGCGCGGTGTCATCGCCATCGCCGCCGGCGACCTCGACCAGGAGGGCCGGGGGGTGGTGACCGCGGTGATCGCGATGGCCGGCCTCGCCCTCGAACAGCAGCAGGGGCTCGCCCGCGCTCGCGGCACCCTCCGGGCCGGGCTCGTGCAGTCGCTCCTGTCGGGCGATCCCGCTCTCGCGCGGCGGATCTCCCGCGACCTGTGGGGGTCGCTCCCGGCCGCGCCGGTGGTGGTGGCGATGACGGATGCCGCGACCGCGCGCATCGACAGTGTCGCCGAATTCCTCGAGCTCCGCGCCGAGGAGCGGCGTGGTGCGGTGTTCTTCGGGCGGAGCGGCGACGGACTCGCGGTGGTCGTCTCGGCTCTGGCGCCCGACGTGCTCGACGAGCTCGTCGACAGGTTCGACGCGCGGATCGGCGTCTCCGACGCCGCCGGCTACGACGGCTTCGCGACTGCCGTCGAGCAGGCCCGCATCGCGCGGGACCGCGCGGCCGAGCGCGGCGGCGGACCCGTCACCCACTTCGCCGAGGTGGCCCGTTCGGGCGTGATCGCCGCCCTCACCGCGCTCTCGGGCGAAGCGCGGGCGGTCGCCGATCGCGAACTGGCGCCGCTCGCGACCCACGACGCCGAGCACGCCACCGCGCTCATCGCGACGCTGCGGACCTGGCTCGAGCAGGACTGCTCGCACGAGGCGTGCGCGCGCGCCCTCGGGGTGCACCGCCACACGGTGCGCACCCGGCTGGCCCTGGCCGAGCGGGTGCTCGGCCGCGACCTGTCGTCCTTCGCGGTGCGCGCGGAGCTCTGGGCCGCCTTCGCGGCATCCTCCTGACCTCTCTCCTCCCTGCCCCTCACCCGCGTCCGCCCCTCGCCGCGATCCGTCAGAAACGGCTGTTCCCGCCGCATCCGGGCAGCAATGATCGACGGGTCGCGGGTCACGGTTCAGGAACCGGATGCGGGGGCGTGGGCCTCGAGGAACTCGTAGACGTCGGTGGTGTCCACCCCCGGGAAGGCGCCCGTGGGGAGGGTGGCCAGCAGCGTCCGCGGGGTGCGGACGTTCGGCCACGCGTACTCGCGCCACGACGCCTCGAGATCCGCCGGCGCCCGGCGGCAGCACACCTCCACCGAGTGCTTCGACACCCCGCGGTGCGGAGTGTCGCGGCCGAGGAACCATTTGGTGTCGTCGAAGCGCACCCCCACCGACACCGAATGCGCGCCCTCGCTGGAAAGCTCGACGCGAGCGGTGCACCAGTACGTCCCGTTGCCGGTGTCGGTGTACTGGTAGTAGGGGTTGAAGTGGTCGTCCTCGTCGAAGACGACGCGTGAGGTCCACTTCCGGCAGCACATCTGCCCCTCGATCGAGCCCAGCCGATCGGTCGGGAAGTTCACGTCGTCGTTCTCGTAAGCCTTCGTGATCGTGCCCGACTCGTGCACCTTCAGGAAGTGCACCGGGATGCCGAGGTGCACGGTCGCGAGATTCGTGAACCGGTGCGCGGCGGTCTCGTACGACACCGAGTATGCGTCGCGGAGGTCCTCGATCGACACCGCCCGACGCCCCTTGGCCTCGAGGAGGAACGGCACGGCGTGGTCCTCGGGGATCAGGAGGGCGCCGGTGAGGTAGTTCGTCTCGACCCGCTGGCGGAGGAACTCCGCGTAGCTCGTGGGTTCGGTGTGGCCGAGGATCCGACTGGAGAGGGCTTGCAGCACCGCCGTCCGCGGATCACCCTTCGACGCCAGCCTGCTCGACAGGTAGAGGCGGCCGTTCTTGATGTCGGCGACGCTGCGGGTGGTCTGCGGCAGATCCGGCACGTAGTGCAGCGTGAACCCGAGGTGCGCAGCGATGTCGGATGCCGTCCGCTGGGTGAGCGGGCCCCCGGGGTGTCCGACCGCGGTGAGGATCGCCAGCGCCTGCTTCTCCAGATCCGGAAAGTGGTTGTTCTGCGTGCGCATGAGACGGCGGAGCGCGACGTTGGCACGTCGGGCCTCCTCGGGGGTGGCGGCCCGCTCATCGCGCAGCCTCTCGATCTCGCCCTGCAGCGCGAGCATCGCGCGGAGGGCGTCGTCGGGGACGGTCTTGCCGATGCGGAAAGGCGTGATGCCCAGCGCCTGGAACGTCTGCCCTTTCATCGCGCGCTCGAGGGCGATCTCCATCGTCGCGCGCTCGTCGAGGGGTTCGGACTCGAGGAGCGCGTCCAGGCTCGTCCCGAGGGCGCGGGCGATCTGGCGCAGCAGCGTCAGCTTCGGCTCGCGCCGGCCGTTCTCGATCATCGAGAGCTGGCTGGGCACGCGCTCGACGGCGGCGGCGAGGTCGTCCAGCGTCATGCCGCGTTCGGTCCGCAACTGACGGATGCGGCGGCCGATGGTGAGGGAGTCCACCTCTTCATCGTCGGGGGCGTCCGCCCCGACATCCCGGCTCCGTGCGATCGACATGACGGGATTCTGTCACGAATGTCGAAGATCGAGGAAAGTTCACACCCGGATTCGTCGGGTTCCAGGTGGATCTTCACCCCACAGTGGAGTCAC
Organism: Microbacterium sp. AK009; assembly: GCF_013410955.1. Classification (GTDB taxonomy): domain Bacteria; phylum Actinomycetota; class Actinomycetes; order Actinomycetales; family Microbacteriaceae; genus Microbacterium. The sequence continues at coordinate 269,861 of NZ_JACCCG010000005.1, forward strand.
ACCGCGGCACCACCACCGCGGATCCGCTCACAGGAGGACACGGACATGACACCTGCAACCGCCACACTGACCGCCCCCACCACGGCGCCGGCGCCGGCCGTCCAGGTCCTCGGCCGGATGGGCCCCCGCTACGACGAGATCCTCACGCCCGAGGCCCTGGCCTTCGTCGGCGAGCTCCACCAGCGCTTCGGCGGACGCCGGCACGACCGCCTCGCGGATCGGATGCGGCGGCGCTTCGAGATCGGCAACGGCCACGACCCGCGGTTCCGCGACGACACCGCGCACATCCGCGAAGACGCCGAGTGGCGGGTCGCCGGGGCGGGCCCGGGCCTGGAGGACCGCCGGGTGGAGATCACCGGACCCACCGATCCGAAGATGACGATCAACGCGCTGAACTCCGGCGCGCGGGTGTGGCTGGCCGACCAGGAGGACGCCACCAGCCCCACGTGGAAGAACGTCATCGAGGGACAGCTGTCGCTGCGCGACGCGATCCGCGGGGAGCTGACCTTCACGAACGACGCGGGCAAGACCTACGAGGTCACCGCAGAGCGGACGCCCACGATTGTGATGCGCCCGCGGGGCTGGCACCTGAGCGAAGCCCACCTGCGGTTCACCGACCGCGCCGGTCGCGAGATGGCGGCATCCGGCTCGCTCGTGGACTTCGGGCTGTACTTCTTCCACAACGCCGAGCAGCTCATCGCGAACGGCCGTGGGCCCTACTTCTACATCGCGAAGCTGGAGTCCAGCGAAGAGGCCAGGCTCTGGGACGACGTGTTCACGTTCAGCGAGCGCTACATCGGCATCCCGCATGGCACGATCCGCGCGACCGTGCTGATCGAGACGCTGCCGGCGGCGTTCGAGATGGAGGAGATCCTCTTCGAGCTGCGCGACCACTGCGCGGGACTGAACGCCGGACGTTGGGACTACATCTTCTCGATCATCAAGAACTACCGTGGGCGCGGGGCCCGGTTCGTGCTCCCCGACCGCAGCGAGGTCACGATGACCGTGCCGTTCATGCGGGCCTACACCGAGCTGCTGGTGAAGACGTGCCACAAGCGCGGCGCCTTCGCGATCGGCGGCATGAGCGCGTTCATCCCGAACCGCCGCGACCCCGAGGTGACCGCTCGCGCGTTCGAGAAGGTCGCCGCCGACAAGAGGCGCGAGGCCGGCGACGGCTTCGACGGGACGTGGGTCGCCCACCCCGACCTGATCCCGACGGCGATGGCGGAGTTCGACGCGGTGCTCGGCGACCGTCCGAACCAGGTCCACCGGCAGCGCGAGGACGTGGAGGTGACGGCATCCGATCTCCTCGACGTGCACATCGGTCGGCCGGTGACCGCCGCGGGCGTGCACGCGAACGTCTCGGTCGCGATCCGCTACATCGAGGCGTGGCTCCGGGGCCTCGGCGCGGTGGCCATCGACAACCTGATGGAGGATGCCGCGACCGCGGAGATCTCGCGGTCTCAGGTGTGGCAGTGGATCCACCAGGACCGGGCGACCGAGGACGGCACCCTGATCACCCGCGAGTACATCGAGGGCCTGATCGCACGCGTGCTCGCCGAGGCCGACCGCCGCGAGGGCGACCGTTTCGAAGACGCCGCCGAGGTGTTCCGCGAAGTGGCGCTGCGCGAGGAGTTCCCGACGTTCCTCACCCTGACCGCGTACGCGAAGTTCCTGGTCGAAACCGACTGACCCCTTTTCCACACCATCCGACGAAGGACATGATATGACCCACTACCAGGACGACATCACCGCCGTGCAGGCTCTGAAGCAGCAGAACGGCGCGAGCTGGGACGCGATCGACCCCGAGGCCGTCGCGCGGATGCGGGCGCAGAACCGCTTCCGCACGGGTCTCGAGATCGCCCGGTACACCGCCGACATCATGCGCCGCGACATGGCGGAGTATGACGCCGACTCGTCCGTCTACACGCAGTCGCTCGGCGTCTGGCACGGCTTCATCGGGCAGCAGAAGCTCATCTCGATCAAGAAGCACCTGAAGTCCACGAACAAGCGCTACCTCTACCTGTCGGGCTGGATGGTCGCAGCCCTCCGCTCGGAGTTCGGACCCTTGCCTGATCAGTCGATGCACGAGAAGACCGCGGTCCCCGCACTGATCGAGGAGCTTTACACGTTCCTCCGCCAGGCGGATGCCCGGGAGCTCGACCTGCTCTTCACGAAGCTCGACGCGGCCCGCGCGGCGGGAGACGAGACCGCGGCGGAGTTCATCCAGTCGCAGATCGACACGTACGAGACCCACGTCGTGCCGATCATCGCCGACATCGACGCCGGCTTCGGCAACCCCGAGGCGACGTACCTGCTCGCCAAGAAGATGATCGAGGCGGGCGCGTGCGCCATCCAGATCGAGAACCAGGTCTCCGATGAGAAGCAGTGCGGCCACCAGGACGGCAAGGTCACGGTCCCGCACGACGACTTCATCGCGAAGCTCAACGCGGTCCGCTACGCGTTCCTCGAGCTCGGCATCGACAACGGCGTGATCGTCGCCCGCACCGACTCGCTCGGAGCGGGACTCACCCAGAAGCTCGCCGTCAGCCAGGCCCCGGGCGACCTGGGCGACCAGTACAACGCGTTCCTCGATGTCGAGGAGATCTCGGCATCCGATCTGGGCACGGGCGATGTCGTCCTCACGCGCGACGGCCGGCTGGTGCGCCCCAAGCGGCTGCCGAGCAACCTGTACCAGTTCCGTCCGGGGACGGGCGAGGAGCGCTGCGTCCTGGACTGCGTCACCGCGCTCCGCAACGGCGCCGACCTGCTCTGGATCGAGACCGAGAAGCCGCACGTGGAGCAGATCGCCGGAATGATGGACGAGATCCGCAAGGAGATCCCGAACGCGAAGCTCGTCTACAACAACAGCCCCTCGTTCAACTGGACGCTGAACTTCCGACAGCAGGCCTACGACCTGCTGTCGCAGCAGGGTGCCGATGTCTCCGCGTACGACCGGGCCGAGCTGATGAGCCCCGACTACGACGACACCGAGCTCGGTCGCCTCGCGGACGAGAAGATCCGATCCTTCCAGAAGGACGGCTCGGCACGCGCGGGGATCTTCCATCACCTGATCACCCTGCCGACCTACCACACCGCGGCCCTGTCGACGGATGACCTCGCCAAGGGGTACTTCGGCGACGAAGGGATGCTCGCCTACGTCCGGGGCGTGCAGCGCCGCGAGATCCGCGAGGGGATCGCGACGGTGAAGCATCAGAACATGGCGGGAAGCGACATCGGCGACAACCACAAGGAGTACTTCGCCGGGGATGCCGCCCTGAAGGCCGGCGGCGCCCACAACACGATGAACCAATTCGGTTGACGCGGACGCGGTGCGGGCCGGAGGAGCGATCCCCAGCCCGCACCGCTGTCGAACTCCGATCCGTAGGAGGCGGCACGGGGCTCTCGGCGGACACGCCCGGGCGACTACGCTGGCCCCGTGACTTCCCGCGCTCCCCTCTCCCGCAAACTGTCCGCGATCGCCGAATCGGCCACGCTCAAGGTGGATGCGAAGGCCAAGGCGCTGCAGGCGGCCGGCCGGCCGGTCATCTCTTATGCCGCAGGCGAGCCCGACTTCGCCACGCCCGCCTTCATCGTCGACGCAGCCGCCGAGGCGCTGGGCGACCCCGCGAACTACCGCTACACCCCCGCCGCGGGTCTGCCGGTGCTGCGCGAGGCGATCGCCGCCAAGACCCTCCGCGACTCCGGGTGGGATGTCGAGCCGTCGCAGATCATCGTCACCAACGGCGGCAAGCAGGCGGTGTACCAGGCGTTCCAGGCCGTGGTGAACCCCGGCGACGAGGTGCTGCTCCCCGCGCCCTACTGGACGACCTATCCCGAGGCGATCCGCCTCGCCGACGGCGTGCCGGTCGAGGTCTTCGCCGGGGCCGACCAGGAGTACAAGGTCACCGTCGAACAGCTCGAAGCGGCCCGCACCGAGCGGACGACCGTGCTCGTCTTCGTCTCGCCCTCCAACCCCACCGGCGCGGTGTACTCCGCCGATGAGACCCGCGCGATCGGCGAATGGGCCCTCGAGCACGGCATCTGGGTGATCTCCGACGAGATCTACCAGAACCTGGTCTACGACGGCGCGCGGGCCACCTCGATCGTCGAGGCGGTGCCGGATGTCGCGGGCCAGGCCATCCTCGTCAACGGCGTCGCCAAGACCTACGCCATGACCGGATGGCGGGTGGGCTGGATGGTCGGCCCGACCGATGCGATCAAACTCGCCGCGAACCTGCAGTCGCACCTGTCGAGCAACGTCAACAACGTCGCCCAGCGCGCCGCGCTCGCCGCGCTCACGGGACCCCAGGTCGACGCCGAGAAGATGCGGAGCGCCTTCAACCGCCGTCGCCGCGTGATCGTGACCGAGCTGGCGAAGATCCCCGGCGTCACCGTCCCCAACCCGCTCGGCGCCTTCTACGTCTACCCCGACGTGCAGGGGCTGCTCGGCCGCGAGTGGGCCGGTGCGACGCCGACCACCACTTTGGAGCTCGCCGACCTCATCCTCGACAAGGCCGAGGTGGCGGTGGTTCCGGGAGAGGCGTTCGGACGCAGCGGATACCTCCGCCTGTCGTACGCCCTCGGCGATGACGCGCTCCTGGAAGGCGTGCAGCGCCTGCAGCGCCTCTTCGGCGCCTGATCGCGGGCCCGGACTCACGACCGGATCGACCGCCGGCGGATCCAGCGGGGGTCATCGGATGCGACACTGACAGCGTGACCCCCGACACCGCCTCATACGACCTCGCCGTCATCGGAGCCGGGCCCGCGGGCACGGCTGCCGCGCTCCGGGCCGCGGAACTCGGCGCGAGAGTGGTCGTCCTCGAGGCCTCCGAACGCCTCGGGGGCACGTGCGTGAACACCGGCTGCGTCCCCACCCGCGTGCTCGCCAAGGCCGCCCGGTTGATGCGCGAGGCGGGCGCGGCGCGGGAGTACGGCGTCGTGACCCACCCCGAGGCCCTCGATTGGCCTGCCACCGTCGCCCGTGTCCGCGACCGGGTCGACCGCGTGCGGGCGGTGAAGGACGAGGCGGCGAGGTTCACGGCGGCGAGGATCGACCTCATACAGGAGGGGCGCGCTCGCTTCGTCGACCCCCACACCCTCGCGCTCGACTCCGGTCGGCGCATCCGTGCTTCATCGGTCATCGTGGCCGTCGGCGGGCACTCCCGCCGGCTTCCGGTTCCGGGCGCGGAACTGGCGACCGTGCCCGAACACGTGCTGTCGCTGCCGACCCTGCCGCAGCGTGTGGCGATCATCGGCGCCGGGAACACCGGGGCGCAGCTGGCGACCGTCTTCGAATCCTTCGGGGCACAGGTGACCGTGCTTGATGTCGCACCACGCGTGCTCATGGCCTCCGACGCCGACGTGTCGGCCGCGATCGCCTCGTCGTTCGAGGGCCACGGAATGTCGGTGCGCACCGGAATCGCCGGTGTCGACGCGCTCGAGGAGGATGCCGGTGGGATCGTCCTCCGGTGGCGCGAGCGCGACGGGTCGGACGAGATCCCGCGCTCCGACCGCTTCGACGTCGTCGTCATGGCCACCGGCTGGCCGGCCGACGTCGAAGACCTGGGCCTGGAGCATGCGGGCATCGAGGTCGAGCGCTCCGCGATCCCCGTCGACGCCTACTTCCGCTCGGCGGTCCCGCACATCCTCGCCGTGGGTGATGCCACCGGTCGCGACATGCTCGTGCAGGCGGCGCACTTCGAGGGCGAGGCGGCAGCGGAGAATGCGGTTCTCGGAGTGAACCGCCGCACCCCGCATCATCTGCTCCCCGCGGGAGGATTCACCGACCCCGACTACGCCGGGGTGGGTCTCACCGAGGATCAGGCTCGCCAACGCGATGAGCGCTGCATCGTGGCGGTCGCACGTTACTCCGACCTGGAGCGCGCGGTCATCGACGACCGCACCGTCGGCTTCCTCAAGCTGATCGCCGACAACCGGCGCGAGCTGATCCTCGGCGCACACGCCGTCGGGGAGAACGCGGTCGAGGTGATCCAGTCGGTGACGACGGCGATGGCAGCCGGCATCGACGTGGCCACCCTTGCGGGCGTGAAGTTCGCCTACCCGACGTACAGCGCGATCATCGGCCTGGCCGCCCGACAGCTCCTGCGGGGCTGACCGTCACGGCGCGCCGCTCAGCGGCATCCGCCCACCCCCGCTTCTTCGCGACCCGGCTTCGCTTGCGCGCCGCCACGCCGCCACCGCGCGCCGTCGCCACCGCACCCCGCACCGCGCTCCCGCGCCACGACGAGCCTTCGTCCGTCGCAGATGCACGCCCGGAAGGGCCTTCGGCGTACGTCTGCGACGAACGAACGGCAAAGACGCGGCCGCTCGGCACACCGCGACGGCGCCGCATCCCGCACCACGGCGCCGCATCCCGCACCACGGCGCCGCCCGCTCGCCGCGACAGCGCCATCTGAACCGACCGGCGCCGTGACATCCCTTCGTTCGTCGCAAATGTACGCCTGGAAGGGCCGTCGGCGTACATCGGCGACGAACGAACGAGGGTGACGGGCATCTCCGCCGAGCGACGGCGGGCCGGGAGCGAACGAGCGAGCGACGGCGGGGGCGACCCGCGGGACGACGACCCGGCGCGTGACAACCCGACGCACGACGCAGCGCGCGACGACGCAGCGCGGGCGGGACGCGACGCTACAGGTCCACGCCGATGAGCACCGGCTCGGGCTGGAGCAGCAGGCCGAACTCCGCGTGCACGCGCCCCTGGATGAAGCGCGCCAGCTCTGCGATCTCCGCCGCGGTCGCGTCACCCCGGTTGGTCAGCGCGAGCGCGTGCTTGGTCGACACCGCCGCCCGCGAACGCGGGAGCTTGAAGCCCTTGCGGATGCCCGACTGCTCGATGAGCCAGCCGGCGCTGACCTTCACATCGGGCTCGGCTGTCGACAGGGGCGGCACACTGCCGTCGAAGTTCGCCAACGGCACGACGACCACCGGATCGAAATCGGGCGCGACCGGCCAGCGGGGGCACTCCGGCGGCAGCGTACGGGCGAAGGATGCCGAGACGACGGCGTTCTGGAAGAAGGATCCGGCGCTCCAGGTGTCGGGGTCGGCGTCATCGAGCACCATCCCCTTTCGCGCGCGGATCTGCAGCACCTGCTCCCGCACGAAGGCCAAGGTCACCGCGGCCCCAGGGTTCAGGCCGAGCGCCGTCCGCAGCTGATCGCCGTGGATCTCACGGGGCGCGTCTCCGATGACGGCGAGCTCGACTGTGACCGACAGGATGACCGCGCGTCGGTCGGGCACCGAGCCGTGGTGGTGCTTGAGCACCGAGGTGCGAAACCCCAGCCCGAGCTCGGCGGCCGGCACGGTGGACACCTCTCCGGTGGCCTCGTCGATGAGCTCGACCTCGACGAGGGTCTGGACGATCTCCTGACCATACGCGCCGATGTTCTGCACGGGCGCGGCGCCGACCGTGCCAGGGATGCCCGACATCGCCTCGACGCCCGCGAGCCCGTGGTCGACGGTGTACCCGACGAACGCGTCCCAGTCATGCCCGGCCTGCACCCGCAGGCGGACGAATCCCTCGCGGGCGGCGGGGAGCGTCTCGATCCCGCGGGTGAGGATTCGCACGACCGTGCCGGGGAACGGCTCGTCGCCCACGAGCAGGTTCGACCCGCCGCCGAGCACGAACCACTCCTCGCCCGTCGCCCACGCCTCGCGGAGCGCGTCGATGAGCTCGTCGGTCGTCCGCGCCTCGATCATCCGCTCGGGAACGCCGCCGACGCGAAGCGTCGTGAGGCCCGACAGCGCGACGGGGGGAACCTCGGTCATCGAGTCCCGTCACCCGTCGCCGCACCGGCGGTGTCAGCGGGACGCACGCGCACCTGGGCCTTGCCGAGGACGGTCGTGTCGGCGGCGGTCACCGTGAGGTCGACGCGCACGGCCTCCTCCGTCACCTGACCGACCCGGGCGACGATGTGGAGGTCGGCGCCGTCCTTCGCGTCGACGACGACCGGCCGGGTGAAGCGCACGCCGTAATCGAGGATGCGACCGGCGTCGCCCAGCCACGGCAGGACCGTCCCGACGGCGACACCCATCGTGAGCATGCCGTGCGCGAGGACCCCGGGGAGCCCGACCTCGGCGGCGATGTCGTCGCGGTAATGGATGGGGTTGACATCGCCCGACGCACCGGCATAGCGCACCAGCGATTCGCGCGTGAGGTGGATCGTGCGTTCGGCGACGACATCGCCCACGGCTACGGCGCTCATGCGTCGCCCTCGCCGACGAGCAGGACGGAGGTCGCGGTCACGACGTGGGCGCCGGCGGCGTCGACAATCTCAGCCTCGCTGGTGACCATGGCGTTGCCGCCGAGGGTGCGGATGCCGGTGACGCTGAGCTGGGCGGTCAGTTCGTCGCCCGCGACGATCGGACGGGAGTACCGGAATCGCTGCTCGGCGTGGAGCACGCGCGAGAGCTCGATGCCACTGTCGGGCTCGGCGAGCAGCTGCTGCAGCGTGACGTCCTGCAGCACGATCGGGAACGTCGGGGGCGCCACGACATCGGCGTACCCGAGCGCGCGCGCGGCGTCGGGGTCGAGATGCTGGGGGGCGTCGGCGAAGACCGCTCGCGCGAACTCGCGCACTTTCTCGCGGCCCACAAGATACGGCGGTGTCGGGGGGAACAGACGGCCGACGAGTTGGGGGTTCACTGGCACCGGATCATCCTACCGAGCGGTCTTGCGCCCCCGAATGGCGCGCATGGCCATCTGCACGGCGATGATCGTCAGGAAGGCGGCGAAGAGGATGTTGCCCAGCTGCGGGTCGACGAGGGTGGCGAGCCAGGTGCCGACGGGGGCGGTCACACACGCGGCGACTCCGACGATGGCGGCGGCGGGGAGGTCGACGTTTCTCCGGATGAGGTTGCCGACGGTGCCCGAGATCGCCGTGGGGATCATCATCAGCAACGAGGTGCCCTTGGCGAGGAGGTCGCTCGTGCCGAAGAGAAGGAGCAGAACCGGCACGACGATCACTCCGCCGCCGACGCCGAGAAGACCCGCGAGGATGCCAGTGACGACGCCGAGCGCGATGAGGCCGAGCACTGTCACGACGGTGAGCGGAAGGCCGGCATCGCGTGAGGGGATCACGAGGAACAGGGACACGATCACGATCACGAGGAAGCCGACGAAACCCCAGCGAAGCACCGTCACGGGCGTCCGCGGAAGCAGCCACGTGCCGATCTGCGCCCCCACGACCGCGCCGGCGGCGAGGATCAGGGCGGGGATCCAGGCGACGGAGTCGTTCACCGCGTAGGCGATCACCCCGACCGCGGCGGTCGGGACGATGGCCGCGAGCGACGTTCCCGCCGCGAGCCGCTGACCGTAGCCGAGCACGAGCACGAGGAGCGGGACGACGACGGTGCCGCCCCCGACGCCGAACAGTCCGGACATCAGACCGGCGATGAAGCCGACCCCGAGGCACGTGAAGACGAAGCGCGTACCACGCGCGGGAGGGGCGTCGGTCATTCGCCTACGTAGGCGTTGTCAATGACCCAGGCGCCGTCGATCTCGATCACGGTGTACTGCCAGCTCTCCTCGATCGGCTCGGGGACGTCGAGCGGCTCGCCGTCGGCGTTGAAGAAGCTGTCGTACGTCTCCGTCGTGTTGACGTAGATCGTCCGTTCGGAGGAGCTGATGCCCTGGACCTCGATCTGATAGTTCTCGACGGACTGCGCGAACCCGGCCGACTGCTCCTCGAACGCGGCGCAGTCGGTGAGCTGGTTGCCGGTCCGGAACGCCTCGGACGTCGCCTCGAGGTACTTGTCGCAATCCCCTTCGCGCCACGCCTCGTCGTACAGCTCGACCGCGCGCACGGCCTCCTGCTGGTCGGCCTCGTCGACACCGCCGCCCGATGAGAAGACCCCGATCAGGATCGGGATGAGCACGGCAGCGGCGATGACGATGCCGAGGAGCACCACACCCAGCACCACCCAGAGGATCCAGAGCTTGGACTTCTTCGGCTCGGTCGCCGCGGTGAAAGCGCCACCGGCGGGTGCATACCCGGGCGAACCGGCGAAACCGGGTGCGGAGGGCGGAGCACCGGCGGTGGCGTATCCCGAAGCATCTCCCGCGTCAGGTCCGGCCGGCGGTGCGTCGGACCCGTCTTCGGTCGACTGCACGTGCTCGGTCCACTTCGCGCCGTCCCACCACCGGCGGGTCCCGGGGCCGTAGTCGTACCAGCCCGGAGGGTTCGTGCTCATGCTCGCTCGTTTCGTCGTGTCCCGGCCGTGCGAGGGACCGGGGTGGCCGCCGCCCTCAGCCTACTGCCGGAGCTCCGCACACCGAACGCATCGCGTCGCGGTGGGACGCACCTCCAATCGCCCCTCGGGGATGGCGGTCCCGCACACCTCGCAGATGCCGAAGGTGCCCGCTGCTACGCGGTCGAGCGCAGCGTCGATCCCTTCCAGTTCGGTCAGCACACCGACTCGCACCCCCTCGATGCGCGACCACTCCGCGGACAGGGTTCCCCCCTCGGGATCGTGCTCGTCGTCGGCGGATTCGGCCCCTCGCGCCTCGCGCAGCTGCATGAGCTGCACTTCGACCTCGGCGAGGCGTCGGCGCGCGGAATCCCGCGCTGCGCGCAGGACGACGACCGGTGAATCCATGACGCGCACGCTACCGGCCCCGTCCGACATCGGCACCCTAGGCTCGAAGGGCGCCGGCGCTTCCGCCCGCGCGGAGAGGTGGACACCGTGCGCGTCGTCGTCATCGGCGGAACCGGCCACATCGGCACCTTCCTCGTTCCCCGGCTCGTCCGCGCCGGACACGAGGTCGTCGCGGTCAGCAGAGGTACCCGTCCCCCGTACGTCGCCGCCCCGGAATGGGCCGCGGTGCAGCAGGTCGTCGCCGACCGAGAGGCCGCCGATCGCGACGGCGCATTCGGCGACATCGTGCTGGCCCACGACCCCGACGCCGTCGTCGACCTCCTCGCCTTCACCCCCGACTCCGCCCGCTCCCTCGTCGAGGCGCTGCGCGGTCGCGTCGGACACCTCGTCCACTGCGGCACCCTCTGGCGCTACGGCCCGAGCGATCGGGTGCCGATCCGCGAGGGCCAGGGCACCCCGCCCTTCGACGAGTACGGCATCCTCAAGGCGGAGATCGCCGCGCTCCTGGCCGCCGAAACGGCCGCCGGGGGGCTCGCAACCACCACCGTCGACCCCGGTCACATCGTCGGACCCGGCTGGGCGCCCGTCGGGCCGCTCGGCAACGGCGATCCCCATGTCTGGTCCGATCTGTCGGCGGGTCGCACCCTCCGTGTGCCCGGAGGAGACGGCGCGCTCATGCACCACGTCCACGCCGACGACGTCGCGCAGGTGTTCGAGCTCGCCCTTGCGCACCGCGACGCCGCCGCCGGCGAGGACTTCCACGCCGTCGCGCCGTCTGCGCTGACGGTCCGGGGTTACGCGGCGGCCGCGGCATCCTGGTTCGGGAAACCCCTGTCGCTGGAATGCATCACCTGGGAGCAGTTCCGCGCAGAGACGACCGAGCGCCACGCGAACGCGAGCTGGGGACACCTGCACCGCAACCACTACCTCAGCATCGACAAGGCGCGCTCCGTGCTCGGCTATCGTCCCCGTTACGAACCCGACGAAGCGATCCTGGAATCGATCACGTGGTTGATCGAGAACGACAGGCTGGATGTCGCGGGGCCGCTCGTGGTCTGAGACGGCGTCGTCGCGGCATCCGCATACGGCGATTTCGAAGCGAGGTCCGATACCGTGTCCCCGTGCCGAACACTGCGGATGGATCCGACTGTCATAGTTCCAGCGCCCGGGTGACCCCGGGCGCGTCCCCGCGAGGGGAGGTGAACCGATGAACGGCGACCTCCTGCTCAACATCGCCCTCGTGGTGGTCTTCGTCCTCATCGGGGGCGTTTTCGCCGCCACCGAGATGGCGCTGGTCACCCTCCGCGAAAGCCAGGTCAACGCCCTCGCCGCGCGCGGCAAGCGCGGCCAGAAGGTCGCCGACCTGGCGCGCAATCCCAACAGGTTCCTCTCGGCCGTGCAGATCGGCGTGACCGTGGCCGGTTTCGCGTCCGCCGCGTACGGTGCGTCGTCGATCGCACCGAGCGTCGCACCGCTGTTCGTCTCGCTCGGGCTCGACGAGGGTCTTTCGCTCACGATCGCCACCGTGCTTCTGACCCTCATGATCGCGTACCTGTCGCTGGTGCTCGGGGAGCTCGTGCCCAAGCGCCTGGCGATCCAGCGGAACGCGCAGTTCGCCTACGGCGTCGCGCCGGTGCTCAACGGCTTCGCCGTGCTCATGCGCCCGGTGATCTGGCTGCTGTCGGTCTCGACGAACGCGGTCGTCCGTCTCCTCGGCGGCGACCCCCACAAAACGGGCGAGGAGCTCACGGAGGAAGAGCTGCGCGACATCGTCTCGAGCCACCAGGGGCTTCCCGAGGACGAGCGCCGCATCCTCGACGACGTGCTGTCGCTCCGGGGGCGTCAGATCAGCGAGGTCATGCGGCCCCGGCCCGAGGTTGTCGCGCTCGACCACGCCGACGAGGTGGGAGAAGCCGCCGCACGGGTGCGCGAACTGCCGTACTCGCGCTACCCCGTCGTCGACCAGTCGATCGACGACATCACGGGCTTCGTCCACGTCCGCGACCTGTTCGAGGCCGCCGCGGTCGACCCGCGTCAGCCCATCGGGCCGCTCGTCCGCGCCATCCCCTACCTCCCGTCCACCGCCCGCGTGCTGCCGACCCTCACGGGCATGCGGGCGGGCGGCGACCAGATCGCCGTCGTGGTCGACGAGTACGGGGGCACCGACGGGATCGTCACGCTCGAGGACCTGGTCGAGGAGGTCGTCGGCGAGATCTTCGACGAGTACGACACCGATCTCGCCACCGGCGACCTCTCTGAGAACGGCGGCACCGTCGATGGCCGGCTGAACCTCCAGGACTTCGAGGAGGCCACCGGCCTCAGTCTCCCCCGGGGCTCATCCGACACGATCGCCGGATTCATGCTGGAGCGCCTCGGGCGCCTGGCCGTCGTCGGCGACACCGTCGAGGTCGACGGCGCGATCCTGCGGGTGACCGCGCTGGACCGGCGGCGCATCTCCGAGCTGTCGGTCACACCCCACGCGGCTTCGAACGCGACGGGCGAGTGAGCCGCCCGTCCCTCGCGCGGGCTACTCGGCGTCGCTGACGAGCTTCAGCCCGACGATGCACCCGACGAGGCCGATGATCAGCAGCATCCGGACCCACGAGAAGCCCTCGTCACCCGTGATCATCGCGTAGAGCACGGTGAGGGAGGCGCCGATCCCGACCCACACCGCATAGGCGGTGCCGGTCGGGATCTCGCGCATGGCCCACGCGAGGCCGCCCATGCTCGCCACGAGGGCGACGCCGAACACGATGCTCGGCCAGAGCTTGGTGAACCCCTCGCTCTTGCCGAGGGCGGTGGCCCACACGGCCTCGAGGACTCCGGAGATGATGAGGATGACCCACGACATGGCGCTCGCCTCCATGGCCAGTCTTGTCGCTCACCGGGTACTGAACCCTCGTCCGGGGATCCGGTCGGGATCCGCTGACCAGGCTACCGCCACCCCCTGATCACCGGCTGGGCGGAGATGAGAGGCGGCGGCCCGGGGCTCAGCCCCGACGCGCGCGCGCCGCGGATGCGGCCACGAGAACGAGTCCGAGACCCGCGACCAGCACTCCGCCACCGACCAGGGCGAGGCTCGACGTCTCGTCGGCACCCGTCGCCGGAAGTACGGACGGCGTGGGACGCGGCGACTGCGTCGGGCTCGGCGCCGCACTCACGGCGATCGTGACGGAAGCGAGCGGCGGCCCCTCGCTGTTGCGCGCGAAGACCTCGATCATGTACGTGCCCACGGCGTTGGGCGTGAAGGTCACCGCCGCCTGACCGTCGGTGACCGTGGCGACCTCGGGCACGAGCATCCCCTGGTTGTTCGGCAGCACCGGCTCGGCGATGGAGAAGGTCGCCTCGACGCCCTCATCCACCCCGGTCAGAGTGAGCACCGAAGACCCGCCCAGCGTCAGCGACCCGGGTGACGCCGCCAGCGCAGGTGTCAGCGGCGCGCTCACCTCGATCGTCACGGATGCCACGGCCGGGCTCTCGCTGTTCTGCACGAACGCCTCGATCACGTAGGTCGCGGCCGCGTCGGGGGTGAACATCACCGACGCCTGACCGTCGGCGACCGTCGCACTCTCCGGGTTCAGCATTCCGCCGTCGTTCGGCAGTACCGGTTGGCTGATCGCGAAATTGATCTGGACGCCGTCCTCCACACCGGTCAGCGTCAGCTCCGACGATCCCCCCAGCGTGATCGAGGCCGGCGAAGCCGTCAGCGACGGATCCGCATCGGCGTACGCGGGAACGGCGGCGCCGAAGGCGACGAGCACGCCGACGGCAAGGGCAGAGAGAAGCTTCTTCGTCATCATCGACTCCCAGGCGAGGGGACGGGGCCGTACGAGGAGCGGTCGGGCCGACGCTCCGCTGCGCTCATCGTGGCAGACAGAACCGTGTCCCGGGAAGGACATTCTTGTGCAGAGCACCCCGACCAGCACCGGAACGCAAAAAACCCCCGGAGCTCCGGGGGTTCTGTCTGTAGCAGGAGCGGGGCTTGAACCCGCGACCTCACGATTATGAGTCGTGCGCTCTCACCAACTGAGCTACCCTGCCGCGATACACCGGCAGCGAAATGCCGGATGCTGCGAGCCCCGAGTCAGGATTGAACTGACGACCCCTTCCTTACCATGGAAGTGCTCTGCCACTGAGCTATCGGGGCGTGCTGCCCTGCGCGGGCAACTCAACGAGAATACCAGAGCCGAGGCTCCCCGTTGAATCGGCGGTCACCCTCCCGCGTGCTGGCGGAGCCACGGCAGCGGGTCGATCGGCGTGGTGCCGTTCATCAGCAGCTCGAAGTGCGTGTGCGCTCCGAACGAACGGCCGGTGTTGCCGGTGCGACCGAGGACGGTGCCGACGGTGACCTGCTGGCCGGGGACGACCTGCATCGAGTCGTACTGCATGTGCGCGTAGTGGCTCGAGATCAGCTGACCGTCCACGACGTGGTCGACGATGACGTGCACGCCGTACGCGCCGCCCGACTCGCTCGCCACCCGCACGGTGCCGTCGGCGATCGCCTGAATCGGCGCGCCGGCGCCGGGGACGAAGTCCACGCCCTCGTGCATCTTGCCCGAGCGCATGCCGAAGCCGTACGTGATCGGCACACCCACCGCGAACGGCCACTGGATGGCCGCAGTGGGGTCGTTGACGTAGAAGTTCGAGAAGTTCGTGATTCCCGACGCCGCAGCCAGTTCGGCCATCGTCACGGTCTCGTAGCTCTCGCCGCGGACGATCTCGGCGTTCTCGGTGGTCGCCGGGGCGACGTAGGCCTGAATCTCGTCGGGATCGACCGAGAGGTCGGTCGAGGCCGGTGCCATCGTGGAGAGCGTGGCGGGTTCGGCGCCGGTGGCCGCGGCCACGGCTTCGGCGGGAGTGGTGGTGGCGACGGCGAGGAGACCGACGATTCCCATGACGCTCATCGAGAAGGATGCCGCGGCGGCGCGACGGAAGGCCGCTCCCCGTCCCGGGCGATGGCGACGTGCGGCTGCGACGTGCGCGGCGATGTCGGGGGTCGCGGATGCGGGTTGGCTGTTCGACGACTCATCGCCGACTTCCGGGCCGCTCTGCACCGGCATCTCGCCGGTGAAGCAGAACAGGCGCGCAGCGGCCTCGAACTCATCGTCGCACTGCGGGGCGGCGTCGCGGGTGTCCGCCGCGTCTGCGACCGGAACATCGTCGGCGACCGAGTGACCCATGGGGGGCTCGAGGAGGCGGAAGGGCCCGGTCGTCGTGGAGGCGTCGAGGAGGATCGCCCCGGTACCCCCGGTGAAGGTCGCCGGGGACTCGGGATGCTCGGGATCCACACCCTCCGCGTCGGCAGCGTCTGGGTCGGTCGACGATCCCTCCGCCGAGGCCTCGGGCACCTCGGTGACGCTCGCCTGAGCCACGGGAGCCGACTCGGCGGGCGTCGCCGTCACCGACGACGCCGGCGAGTGCGCCACATCCGCGGCGTCGCCGGTCGACGAGGCGGAGCCTGCCACCGGCGCGGCCCCGGTCGAGAACACGGGATTGATGAGGAACGGCCGCGCGGCAGCCTGGGCGCGCAGCGCCCGGCGGCTCATCGCAGGCGGAGCGGCGGTTGGCTCAGCGACGGGGGGCTCAGCGACGGGTGGCTCAGCGACGGGGGGAAGGGTCGTCGTCTCCGCCGGGTTCTGAACCTCCGCGGTGGAGACTCGACTCGACCGGCGAGTGCGCGGGCGAAGAGCCGAGGTGGAATCGTGGGGCAAAACGGGGGCGTGCTTCCAGGTCGTTGCCGCGCATGGGGGTGCACGGCAGGCGGTCGTTGGGGGATACTCCCGGTTCGGACACCGAAAGTAACGAACGGATAAACACTACCCGGCGACGTCTGGGAATGCCATGTACGACGCCGGGACGCAACCGCCCACGCGCCGGCTCAATCTGTGGTAAGCGAGAGCAGGCGTTCGAAGACGCCGGGACCGGCGGCGACCGTCAGGGGCCGAGATGCGGCATCCGGCATCTCCACACGCGCGAAGCGCCCGCCCGCCTCCGTCACCAGAAGTGCGCCGGCTGCGAAGTCCCACGGATGCAAGCCGCGTTCGAAGTAGCCGTCGAGCCGACCCGCGGCCACGAAGGCGAGATCGAGGGACGCGGCGCCGATACGGCGGATGTCGCGGGCGATCGTCATCGCGCGACCGACCCGCGCGAGGTCGGAGGCGTGCGTCGCGGGGTCGTACCCGAATCCCGTGGCCAGAAGCGCTCCGGCGGCGGACGGTTTTGCGTTGACCGTCAGCCGGGTGTCGGCCAGCCACGCCCCCTCCCCCTGGGTGGCGTGGAAGAGCTCTCCGCTGGCAGGGTTGAACACCGCGCCGGCGAGGGCATCCCAGTGCTCCGGATCGCTGCCGCCCGCCACGGCGGCAACGCTGACGGCGTACGCGGGGATGCCGTAGGCGTAGTTGACCGTGCCGTCGATCGGATCGATCACCCAGGTGATGTCGGAGTCGCCACCGTGCGACACCGGCGCTGCCCCCGACTCCTCGCCCAGAAAGCCGTCACCGGAGCGCTCGCGGCGGAGCCGGTCGCGGATCAGCTCTTCGACCTCGCGGTCGGCCTCGGTGACGATGTCGGCGAGCGCCGACTTCGTCGCGGCGATGGCGACGCCCTCGGTGCGACGACGACGGGCGAGCTCCCCGGCCTCGCGGGCGATGTCGACGGCCAGATCGTGGAGCTGCGCGGCAAGCGTCATGCCCTTCACGCTACCGCGGGCTCTCGTGCCCACGAACGATGCGGAGGCCGGCGTGCGCCTCTACGGTGGAGCCATGCCTCTCCCCCGGGATGCCGCCACGCACGATGTCGTGATCGTCGGCGGCGGTCACAATGCCCTCGTCGCCGCCGCCTACCTCGCCGGTGCGGGTCACCGCGTCGTCGTCCTCGAACGACTCGCACACGTCGGCGGCGCCGCGGTGTCGGAGGAACCCTGGCCCGGAGTCGCTGCTCGCCTCTCGCGGTACTCCTACCTCGTGAGCCTGCTGCCCCGCGCGATCATCGATGACCTGGGACTGCGGATCGACCTGCGGCGCCGGCGTTACTCGTCGTACACGCCGTCTCCCGCCGATCCCTCTCGCGGCATCCTCGTCGATCGGGGCGATGCGGAGGCCACGGCGCGGAGCTTCGCCCGGGCGACCGGCGATCCCGCCGAGGCAGCCCGCTTCGCCGCGTTCGGAGACAGACTCCTCCCGCTCGCCCGCCGCATCTTCCCCACGATGACCGAGCCCCTCCGCCCCCGCGCAGAGGTGCGCCGACTCGTCGGCGACGACGAGCTCTGGGCCGATGTCGTCGACCGGCCCCTGGGCGAGATGCTGCGTCGATCCCTTCAGACCGACCTCGCCCGAGGGATTGCGCTGACGGACGGGCTCATCGGCACGTTCGCCGCAGCCGATGACGCGACCCTCGCGCAGAACCGCTGCTTCCTCTACCACGTCATCGGCGGCGGCACCGGGGACTGGGACGTACCCGTCGGGGGAATGGGGGCGGTCAGCGCCGAGCTCGCCCGGGCCGCCCGGGAGGCGGGCGCCGAGATCCGCACGGGCGCGGAGGTCACGGCCGTCGATCCCGACGGCGAGGTGATGGTGGTCGGCCACGACGGACGACGCGAGGCGCTGCGGGGCCGGCTGGTGCTGATGGGGGCTGGACCCTCGGTGCTGGCCGACCTGCTGCGTGCGGGGGGTTCGGAGACGGATGCGACGGGGCCCGCGCCCGAGGGCGCGCAGGTGAAGGTGAACATGCTGTTGCGGCGGCTCCCCCGCCTGCGCGACGGAGAGGTGTCGGCCGAGGCGGCCTTCTCGGGCACCTTCCACATCAACGAGACCCTGAGCCAGCTCGACCGCGCGCACGCCGCGGCCTCGGCGGGGGCGCTCCCTGATCCTCTCCCGGCGGAGATCTACTGCCACTCCCTCACCGATCCCTCGATCCTCGGCCCGCAGCTGCGCTCCGAGGGCGCGCAGACCCTCACTCTCTTCGGGCTCCAGGTACCCCATCGCCTGGTCGCGGGTCGCGACGCCGACCAGGCGCGAAGGGACGTGCTCGCGGCGGCCTCGGCGTCGCTGAACGCCGTTCTCGGCGAACCGATCGAGGACTGCCTGTACACCGCGCCCGACGGCTCGCCGTGTGTGGAGGTGCGGACGACGGCCGACCTGGAGGAGTCGCTGCGGATGGCCGGGGGCGACATCTTCCACGGTGGCCTCGCCTGGCCGTGGGCGGATGACGACGCCGACCTGTCGAGCCCCGGATCGCGGTGGGGTGTGGCCACCGAGCACGAGCGGATCCTGTTGTGCGGCTCGGGCGCGCGCCGCGGAGGCGCCGTCAGCGGGATCGGCGGGCACAACGCCGCGATGGCGGCGCGGGAGCTTCTCGGCTGATCAGTTGCGCGGCGGAAGCGGCGGCGGGGGCGGGAAGCCCTCATAGCCCTGCGTGCCCGGCGCAGGCGTGGGCGGCGGGAGGGTCGCCTGCGATGACTGCGCGGGAGCGATCGGCACGAACGACTGGGCGCCCGGCGAGGGCCGGCCCGTCTGGTACGCCTGCCAGTCGGGGCTGCCGTCAGGGAGCATCGGCAGCGGCGTGCGGCCGTCGGCGTACATCGGCCACGGGAGCAGCTCGCCCTCGGCCGGCGCCGGGGCGGCCGGTGCGGGCGCGCCGGTGTCTGACGTGAGGGCTTCGGGCGCGGCGGAAGCGGACTGAGGCGCAGCCGGTGCGGGCACGGCGGGAGCGGGTTCGGCGGCAGGGGGGGCTGCAGGCTTCGGAGCGGGTACCGGAGCGGCGGGGGCCGGCGCGAAGGGCTGCGGAGCGCTCTGAGCCTGCCATCCGGCCTGCGGCTGCCAGGCCGCCTGCGCCTGCCCCGGCCATGTCTGGCCTTGGGGCGCGTGGGGCGCCCACGCGGGGATGACCCCGGTCTGCTGACCGTCGGCGCCGGGGTATCCCTGATAACCCGCGTACGCGGGGGCGACCGGCCGCGGCCGACGCGGTGCGAAGAGGACGTTCATCAGCGGGAGGAGTGCGGTCCCCACCGCGGCGAGGATCGTGATGGAGACCACGAAGCGCCAGTACAGGTCGCCCAGCTGCGCGTACTCCGAAAGCATCAGCGGGATGACCAGCATGATCGCCAGAGCGATCACGAGCACGATCGTCACGATCGCGATGACGGAGGTGAAGGTGGTGCGGTTTCGCGCGAGGGCTTTCAGGAAGAGGCGGATATGCAGCAGCGCCAGCTGCAGGATCAGCACGATGAGGAGGAACGACACGAAGCGGCCGAATCCGGAATAGGCGAAGCGCTCCGGCATCCAGATCATCACCGCCCCGATCAGCAGTGTGACGACCCAGACGCCCATGCTCGCCAGCGCCAGCCACGCCGGACGGTTCGGCGCGAGGTTCGCGTCGAGGATGGCCGCGCCGGCGAAGCCGGCGAGCAGCAGCACGGTGAGGAAGGCGCGCGCGACGATGCCGTTCTCCGGGCCGATCAGCACCCAGACCACGCAGACGATCGCCGCCGCGATGAGAGCGCCGATCGCCACCCAGATGGCGGCACGGATGAGAGGTGACCGACCCGGGTCATCCGTCGCCCGCGACTCGGCGGACGCGGACGTCTCATGCGGCTGGGGGTGTGTCATCTCGATCCTCTCGTCGACGCATGCCCATCCTGGCACGCGAGGGCGGACGTGTCAGGCGGCCCCACGGCGACC
The DNA here is from genome assembly GCF_013410955.1 of Microbacterium sp. AK009. Taxonomy (GTDB): domain Bacteria; phylum Actinomycetota; class Actinomycetes; order Actinomycetales; family Microbacteriaceae; genus Microbacterium. The sequence goes on from NZ_JACCCG010000005.1 coordinate 290,155, forward strand.
GGAACGACAAGAGCCCGGCCGAAGCCGGGCTCTCTGGGGTGGCGAGTGAGGGATTCGAACCCCCGAAGGCTACGCCGGCTGATTTACAGTCAGATCCCTTTGGCCGCTTGGGTAACTCGCCAAGTGCGCACCCGCCCGGCTTGTGCAGTCGACCGGAGGCGCGAGAAACAAGTCTAGACCCCCGGCGAGCGTCGAAAAAATCCACACCGGATGCCGCACGGCGACCCTCAGGTTCCGAGGCGATCGAGGTCGGGCTCGGTCAGCGCCGAGGGGAGGCGCAGCAGCGCGCCCTCGAAGCGGCAGGTCGCGGCAGCGACATCCATCGCCTCCTGCAGCGCGTCGCCCCACGCCTCGGAATCCGCAGGAATGCCTTCGATCACGGCGGCGATGACGGTTGCGAACGCCGCGTCGCCCGCCCCCATCGTGTCGACGATGCGACCCGGCAGATCGGAGATCGGGCGGGTGACGACATCCGCCCCCGCTTCGATCGTGGCCCCGGCGCGGCCCTGGGTGGCCAGCACCGCGGCGGCGCCGGCGTCGATCAGGCGCGCGCGCAGGGCGTCGAGAGGCTCCCCGTAGAGCAGCTCGGCGTCGTCTTCGCCGATCTTGACCAGCGCCGCGCCCGCGGCGAGCTGCTCGAAACCGCGGACGAACTCCGCGCGGTCGTGCATCATCCCCTCGCGCGGGTTCACGTCGATCGCGAGCGGTGCGCCGGACGCGCGCACCGCCTGCGACAGCGCGAGGGTCTGGGCGACATCGTCGAAGGGGAAGCAGCTGATCGCGATGACGGATGCCGCAGCGAGGGCGGCCCGCTCGGCCTCCCCGAGATGCACGGCGCGGTGCTGGGCGGCATCGTTGAAGACGTAGGTCGGCTCACCCCCGCCGCTGCGGGTGCTCACCGCGCGCGACGAGCCCCGCGGCGACGGGGTCGCGAGCAGCTCGACCCCGAAGTCATCGAGGTACGACCGGATGCGACCACCGGCCTCGTCGTCGCCGACCATCGCGATGAGAGTCGCGGGGACGCCGAGGCGCGCAAGACCGACGGCGACGTTCAGCGCGGCGCCCCCGACGAACTCGCGGACCCCGTGATCGTCGCGCAGCTCATCGATGAGGGCGTCGCCGATGACGACGGCGCGGCTCACGACCTGCTCCGCGCGTGCTGGGCGACGCTCTCGACGAAGGCCTCGGTGCGCCGCCGGGTGCCGTCGATGCGACGGTCGACACTGGCACGGATCTCACTCGGCGCAAGAGGGGCGGCCAGCCGGACGTTCTCGTGGCACGACAGGTCGGCGCACATGTAGGTGCCGACGCTGTCGCCGTTGCGGCCCGCCTCCCCCGCCTTGCGCGCCGTGAACAGCGCGACCTGATCGGCCGGCTGCATCGTGTAGCACAGGTTGCACATCGCCGATCGAGCCGACGAGGTGCCCTCGGCAGCGCGCAGCAGCACACCGACGGCCTCACCGTCGACCTCGGCGATGACGTACCCGCGCCCCCGGGTGCGGGGGTCGCGCCAGGCTAGGAAGTCCAGATGATCCCAGTCGGTCAGCACGAAATCGTTCGGCAGGGCCATCACCTGCAGTTCGTCGGGACGGGCGTTCACGAACGACGTCTGGATGTCGTCCTCGTTCAGCGGGCTCATGCACTCTCCTCGCCTGGTCTCGGGACAGTCTACGAACCTCCGCCCGCCCGCGGGGTTCATCGTGTGGTGCGGTGGCCGCGGTGCGCGGCGCGGTCACCGGCGTAGCGTCGCACGCGAAGGCGCGCGACCCGTCAGGAACGGCGGCCCGCCTGACGTGGAAGCGCCGGGAATCGACGGGTCGCGAGGGATAGGGTGGCGCCCGTGACGGACGAGGCCGACGAGACGGACGATGGCGGGTGGTCGGCCCTCGCTGAGGGCTGGGCCGCGCGGTGGGGCGGAGTGTCGGCGCCCGCGCGAGGGGCGCTCATCACCGCGTGCGCCATCGGCCCGGACACGCGCATGCTCGACATCGGCTGCGGTTCGGGCGAGTTCCTCGGCGAACTCGGCGCGCTCGGCGCGCGAGCGATCGGGGTCGACTCGTCGCCGGGAATGGTGGCGCTCGCCGCCCGGCACGGCGACGCGCGGGAAGCGGATGCCGCCGCCCTCCCCTTCGGCGATGACTCGTTCGACGTCGTGACCGCGGTCACCGTGCTCCACCTGACCGATGACCTCGATGCGGCCGTCCTCGAATGCGCGCGCGTCCTCCGGCCGGGCGGCCTCCTCGGTGTCGCGGAATGGGGCGATACCGGCCGGAACGACCTGGCCGTCATCGAGCGGGCACTCGAGGCTGCGCTGGACCCCGATGCAGGCGAGGCCGACACCCACGCCGGCGCCACGGGGACGCAGGCGGGGCCGCTGCATCCGACCCCTCTGGATCTGGCGTTGGATGCCGCGGGCTTCCGCCGGGTCTCGCACGGCGAGGTCGAGGTGCGGGTACGAGCCGCCGATGCCCAAGAGCTTGCGGCGACCGTGCTGCTCGGCGAGGACGAGGCGACGATCGGCGAGCTCTCCGCCGTCGTCGCGGCAGCGGCGGAACCGTTCCGGGAGCCCGATGGGGGCTACGAGGTGCGAGGGACCTTCCGCTGGCGCGTGCTCTCCTGGAGTTGAGCCTCAGAATCCGAGGCGGCGGGCCACCGCATCCGCCACGCGGACGGGAAAGGCGTCCCAGTCGGGCTCGAGGATCTCGCGGGCGAGCGCATACAACTCCCGCGCGGCGTCCTCTACCGGAGCCGACACCGCCTCGGCGATGCGGTCGCCCCACTCGGGGAAGTCCCGCTCGAATCGACGAAGCGGATCGATGATGTCGCGCCGGTGCGTCGACCTGTCGCCGAACCGGCCGCGGATCGCGCGGACGAGGTGGATGATCGCGGCACCGCGCACGAACTGGCCCGCGTTCAGCATCTCTCCGCGACGTGCCCGGCCGGTACCGAGCAGGAGCTTGACGAACACCAGTGCGGCGTCGTTGGCGGGGTCGAACCGGTCGCTCGCCGTCGCGTTCGCGCGGGCGCGCGCGATGAGATCGGCCGTCGTTCCCCGATCGTCATCGACGACGACGGTGGCCTCCCCCGCCACGGCTCCGGCCAATTCCGCGGCCTCCGAGAGCGCGAACTCGAACACGTGCCCGTCGTCGTACACCGCGACGAATCCGATCTCGCCCTCACGGGCGGTCACGGCGAGCATGTCCTGATCGGGCAACCACGACAGATCGGGCCGGACCTCCCGCCCCCGGCCGTCGGCGATCAGGGCGAAGAAGTCGTGATCGGACCATTCGTCGCGCCGGTGCGCAGCGTCGTCCGACGCCGAGCCGAGCAGGACCAGCCCGATCAGCGCGTCGTGTCCCTCCACCCCGGCGGCGAGGCCGCGGCTGAGTGCGGTGAACCGCGTGGGATCGGCAGGCACCGTCATCCGGTCACTTCACGCTGCCGGCGGTGAGGCCGCCGACGATGAAGCGCTGGAGCGCGAGGAACAGCGCGACGGGGATGATGGCAGCCAGCACCGCACCCGCGGCGAAGACGCTCCAGTTGCGCGCGGTCTCCTGAGAGACGAACTGGTAAAGACCGACGGCGAGCGTCTGCTTGTCAGGATCGGAGAGCACGACCGACGCGATGACGAAGTCGTTCGTCGTCGCCAGGAACGACAGCAGCCCGACGACGGCGAGGATCGGCGCGACCAGGCGCAGGATGATGGTGAAGAAGATGCGCGCGTGCCCGGCACCGTCGATCTTCGCCGCCTCGTCGATGGACGCCGGCACGGTGTTGAAGAACCCGTACATGAGGTAGGTGTTCACGCCGAGCGCTCCGCCGAGGTAGACCATGATCAGACCCAGCTGCGAGTTCAACCCGAGCGCGGGGAAGATGTCGGCGATCGCCGACATCAGCAGGAAGATCGCGACGAATGCCAGCAGCTGCGGGAACATCTGAACCAGCAGCAGGGTGAGGAGGCCGAACCGGCGGCCGGTGAAACGCATGCGCGAGAACGCATACGCCGCCAGCGCGCCGAGCAGCACGGTCCCGAAAGCGGTGGCGAGCCCGATCACGAGGGTGTTGACGAACCACGCGCCGTAGGGCTGCGACGGGTTCTCGAACAGCCGGACGTACGCGCCCAGGTCGAAGGTGGAGAACAGGCTGTTCGCCGTCAGCAGCGTGCCGCCGGGATTCAGCGACGCCGAGAGCACGTACGCCAGCGGGAAGGCGCAGAACAGCAGCATGACGATGCCGATGATGTGGCGCCATCCGGTCTCGCGGAACCACCGCCCGAAGGGTCGCCGCGGGTGGGGCGCGGGCTTGTCTGCGGCTGCGGAGCCGCGCCGATCGTCGGCGAGTGCCTCGGCGAGCACGGGGCCCGGCTGGCCGGTGAGGGGGGTGGAGTTCAGTGCCATCTCAGTTCAGCTCCTCGAGGACCTTGGTCTGTCGGAAGCTCACGTAGGAGATGACGGCGACCAGGATGAAGATGATGATCGAGAACGCGCTCGCGAGCCCGTAGTCGCGGTTGGCTCCGACGAACGCCACCTTGTAGACCATCGAGATCAGGATGTCGGTGGCACCGACGTTGATCGACGCGTCGGCGAACCTCGGCCCGCCGTTGGTGAGCATGTAGACGATGTTGAAGTTGTTGAAGTTGAACGCGAACGACGAGATCAGCAGCGGGGCGACCGACACCAGCAGGAGCGGGAACTTGATGTGGCGGAAGACCTGCCACACTCCCGCGCCGTCGACGCGACCGGCCTCCTGGATGTCGTCGGGGATCGACTGCAGCGCGCCCGTGCACACCAGGAACATGTAGGGGAACCCGAGCCAGAGGTTGACGATGAGGATCGCGACCTTGGCGAGTATGGGATCGAGCAGCCACGGTATGGATGCGCCGCCGAGGAGCACCTGGTTGATGAACCCGAAGTCCTGGTTGAACATGCCCGCCCAGATCAGGGCCGACAGGAACGCAGGGAACGCGTACGGGAGGATCAGGATGACGCGGTAGTACTTGCGGCTCTTCATCTTCGGGTCGTTGAAGACGACCGCGAGGAAGAGCCCGAGGACGAACGTGGTCGCCACCGACAGGAACGCGAAGACGAAGGTCCAGATCAGAACCGCGATGAACGGGCCGCGGATGGACTCCTCGGTGACGGCACGGACGAAGTTCTCCCCGCCGACCCAGACCTGCCATCCCGGGAGGATCTCGGTGCCGTCATCGGCGGTGAACGCGCCGGTGCCGATGTCGCGGTAGACCACACCCGTCTCGGTGTCGGTCATCGTGTCGGCGGCGGGGTCCCACTCCAGGCTCGACTGGAAGAGGTAGGCGTTCGACCCGTCGGTGGTGCGGAGGTAGCCGTCGTTCAGATCGTCGTCGAGCGGCACGGTCAGGGCGCCGATCTCGGCCTGGTTGGCGAGGATCTGAGAGAAGTCGAGCACCTCGAAGCCCGCAGCCTCGGGTGAGGAGATCGACTCCAGGGGCAGTTCGTTGCCGCCGACGCTGAGGTCGCCGGTCTCGGGGTCTTCGACGACCAAGAAGAACTCGCCGTCGCGCGTGGCGATCTGCACGGGGTAGGTGGCCGAGTCCTCCACGCGCGTCTGCGACTGCTGGAGGAGGGAGGTGATCGCGTCCTCCTTGTCGGAGTTGTGCCCCGACCCGTAGTTGGTGAACGCGATGTAGACGGTGTAGAGCACCACGAAAATCTGGAAGATGAAGAGGAACACGAGACCGGGTGCGAGGTACTTCGCCGGAAGAAGCCCCGGGATCAGGTAGATCGCGTTGAGGACGACCACGCCGACCGCGATGGCCACCGCGACGACCCACTGCTCCTGAACGACGAGAACGAGGATCGCGTAGATCGCCATCGCGTCGACGATGCCGAGGGCGACGATCTTGAACAGCCACACCTTCCAGCCGGCGGAGGCGGCATCGGCGAAGGCCGCCGCGCGGCGGCGGCGCTTCTCTGTGGCCGGATCGGCGCGACGATCGGATGCGCGGTCGTCGGTGTCGAGGGTCGGAATCGTCATCGAGGCTCCTAGGCGGACGATCGACGGCGCGGTCGATCTGTCAGGGAAAAGGGGTTCGGCGGGGATGCCGCGTGAGCGACACCCCCGCCGAAGGCGATCAGCCGATCTTGCCCTGGATGTTCTCGGCCATGGTCGTCCAGCTGGAGACCGGGTCGGCACCCTGGATGATGGCGACCTCGGTGGTGCCCCAGTCATCCCAGACGGCACCCATCTGCGGGATGCTCGGCATCGGCACGGCCTCGGCTCCGACAGCGGCGAAGCCGGCGACGATCGGGTCGGCCTGCGCGGCCTCGAAGGACTCGGTCAGCGCGGGGGCACGGCCACCGGCCTCGAACAGCGCGGTCTGCACCTCAGGGGTGGCGATGTAGTTCACGAGGAACTCGTTCGCCGCGAGGGCGTTCTCCGACTGCGAGCTGAGGAAGAAGGTCTGCACACCCGCGAACGGACGAGCGGTCTGGCCACCGGCCGACGGGATCGGGTCGACGGCGACGTTGACGCCGGCGGCCACCGCGTCGGCGATGTTCCACGGACCGGTGAGGAAGAACGGCGCCTGACCGGCGTTGAAGGCCTCCTTGGCGAGGTCGCCGTCGAGGTTGAGGTTGAACACGCCCGCGGCACCCTGCTGGCCGAGCCAGGTTGCGAACTGCTGCCCGGCCTCGTCACCGATGGTGAGGTTGGCGGCGTCGTACGAGCCGTCCGCGTTCTGCGCGAAGACCGAGTTCCCGAAGGAGGTCTGGAACGGGTACAGGTGGTACGGGTCGGAGTTCTGGGGGTTCAGGCCCACCACGAACGGGTACTGCGTGCCGGCCGCCGTGCCCTTGGCGATCATGTCGTCGAAGTTGGTGGGCGCCTCGGGAACGAGGTCGGCGTTGCGAACCAGCGCGATGTTCTCGATCGCGTAGGGCAGGCCGTAGGTGTTGCCGTCGTAGGTGACGGCCGCGATGGCGACCTCCTCGAACTCGGCCGCCTTGTCGCCGAGCTCGACGGGCGCGACGACGCCGTCCTGCACGAAGGCGCCGGTCCAGTCGTGGCCGCCGATCGTGATGTCGGGGCCCTCGCCGCTCGGGACCTGCGTGATGAAGTCCTGCTGGATGTCCTCGTACTCCTTGACGACGAGGTCGACGGCGATGCCCTTCTCCTCTTCGAAGGCGGTCGCGACATCCTGGAGGGCGCGCTCACGGTCGGCGTCGACCCAGACGGTCAGGGTGTTCTCGGCGGCGCCGGAGTCGCCACCGTTGTCGGCGCCACCGGAGCTCTCGCCACCGCCGCCGCCTGCGCAGCCGGCGAGCACAACGGCCCCGCCGACCAGGAATGCACTGAGACCCAGTGCACGCTTGTTCATCACCTTCATCGGTGTTCGCCTCTTTCTTTGGGGAGGGCGACAGGTCCGCGGGAGGCGGCTCCCTTGTCGCCAGCTCGTGTTGCAAGCGCTTACAGTTTGCGTCAGTTGCGCCCGGTGCGCAATCTTCGACCTCGGTCGATACCATCCTGTGACCGTTCCGCGGTCGGGATTGTGCCCGAGCCACAACGACGAACACCTGCTCTCCCTTTGGAAGCGCTTACATCTACAGGCGGGCTCGTTAGACTTCCGGTATGGCCGACTCAAGTTTTGACATCGTCTCGAAGATCGATCGGCAGGAAGCCGACAACGCACTGAACCAGGCGCGGAAAGAGGTCGAGCAGCGCTACGACTTCAAGGGCACTGACGCATCCATCGAGTGGAGCGGCGAGGCGATCCTCATCAAGGCGAATTCCGAGGAGCGCGCGAAAGCCGTGCTCGACGTCTTCCAGACGAAGCTCATCAAGCGGGGCATCTCGTTGAAGAGCCTGGAATCGGGGGAGCCGACGGCGAGCGGCAAGGAGTTCCGCATCGTCTCGACCCTCAAGGAGGGCATCTCGCAGGAGAACGCCAAGAAGATCGGCAAGATCATTCGTGACGAGGGTCCGAAGTCGGTGAAGTCGCAGATCCAGGGCGACGAGCTGCGCGTGCAGTCGAAGTCTCGCGATGACCTGCAGGAGGTCCAGCGTCTGCTGAAGGCCGCTGACCTCGACGTCGACCTGCAGTTCGTCAACTACCGCTGACCGGCGGATCTGTTCGTGGAATCCTGGCGCTCAGCGGCGCGATGGCTTCTCGCTGCGCTCCTGGCCGCTGCCGGGATCTCGCATCTCACCTGGGGTCGTCGGGGGTACCGGATCGTGGTGCCCGACTGGTCGGCACGGACGACCGGACTGAGCAAAGACGCCATCGTCGTGGGCTCGGGTGTCGCGGAGCTCCTCCTCTCCGGCGCCGTCGCCAGCATCCCCCGGGAACGCAGCGTGGGGTGGCTGGTCGCCGCCTTCTTCGTCATCGTCTTCCCGGGCAACGTGCACCAGTGGCGCACCGGCCGCTCCGCCCCGATGCTGCGGACCGACCGTGCACGATTCATCCGCCTGCTCCTCCAGCCCGCCCTCATCGGCTGGGCGCTCTGGGCGAATCGTTGATCGGGAATGGGCGAGCGCGACGCGCGTTGAAGCTCGCATGCGATCGATCGTCTACTCCCGCACCGGCGACTCCTCCGTCCTGACCGCCATCGAGCGGGATCTCCCGCAGCCTGGGCCCGGCGAGGTGCGCATCCGCGTCGCGGTCTCCGGCGTGAACCCCACCGACTGGAAGGCCCGTCGAGGGGGGACGGCCGTGGAGACCCTCGGGGAGGTCACCCCCAACCAGGACGGTGCCGGCATCGTCGACGCCGTGGGCGACGGGGTCGGCTCGCCTGGCGTAGGCGAGCGCGTCTGGATCCATCTCGCACAGCACGAGCGACCGACGGGAACCGCCCAGGAGTACACCGTCGTCCCTGCCGAACGTGCCGTCCCCCTTCCCGACGGCATCGGTTTCGATCTCGCCGCGAGCCTCGGCGTTCCCGCGATGACCGCCCACCGCGCCCTCACCGTCCACGAAGACGGTCCCGATCGCCTCTCCCCCGGCGCACTGGCGGGGCGCACCGTTCTGGTCGCCGGCGGCGCGGGCGCCGTCGGCCATGCGGCCATCCAGCTCGCGCGCTGGGCCGGAGCCACCGTCATCGCCACCGTCTCCAGCGACGAGAAGGCCGCGCTCGCCCGCGCCGCGGGCGCGCACCACACCGTGGACTACCGCAGCGAAGACACCGCCCGCCGCATCCTCGAGATCGCTCCTGGCGGCGTCGAACACATCGTCGAAGTCTCGCCTGCCGCGAACTTCGCTCTGGACACCACCGTCCTCGCCAACCACGGCAGCATCGCCTTCTACGCCGACAATGGCGGCGGGGAGGCGACGATCGCCGTCGTGCCGGCCTTCGCCAAGAACATCCGCATCCAGGGCCTGCTCATGTACACCGTCGGCCAGCGGGCTCTGACTGCGGCCGCCGAGGACATCACCGCGGCGCTTCGCGACGGCGCTCTTCCCGTCGGCGAGGACGCGGGGCTCCCCCTCACATGGTTCACCCTCGACGCCACGGGCGCGGCCCATGACGCGGTGGAGAGCGGCGCCGTCGGCAAGGTGCTGATCGACGTCTCCGGCGACAACCGCTGACCGGCGCTCCCGCGCCGCCACGTCTGGCCCACATCCACCTACCGCGGCAGGATGGAAGGTGTCCGCTGCGCCCGAAGAGTTCTTCGCCGAAAGCACGATCGGCCTGGAGGCCTATCGGCGGCTGCGCGACGAGATGCTTCCGCTCGGGGTCACGGTGCGTACGACCAAGAGTCAGGTGGGCTTCGTCAGCCGGCGACCATTCGCCTTCCTCTGGCTGCCCGGCCGGTACCTCCGGCATCCGCGCTCGCCCGTCGTCCTCTCCATCGCCCTTCCCCGCCGACTCCCCTCGCACCGATTCGCCCAGGTGGTGGAGCCTGCGCCCGGGCGCTGGATGCATCACCTCGACATCCATTCCGTCGCCGACCTCGACGATGAGGTCGCAGGATGGCTACGCGACGCAGCCGCCGCCGCACAGTGATGCCGACTCGACGGCCCCGGAAAGTCAGCGCGACGACGGCGACGCCTGACGCGGCAGCAGATCCGCGGTGTGGTGCGCGAAAACGAGACGCGCAGGCACCCGCCCGGTGAGAACTTCCTGCACAGCGTCATTGACGCCCTCGAGATCCCGCTCCTCGGCGATCACCCGCGTGCGTCCTGCGGCATGCAGATCGAAGACCTCCGCCAGATCCTGCCGCGTGCCCACGATGGAGCCGATGATGCTGATCCCCTTGAGCACGGTTTGGAACACCGGCAGGGTGAACTCCCCGGCAGCCGGCAACGCCACCAGAACCAGTCGTCCGCCGCGATTGAGAGCGTCGAACGCCTGGCGGGTCACCTCGGGTGCGACCGCGAGCACGATCGCCACATCTGCGCCCCCGAGTCGCCCGATCGCCGCGACCGGATCCCCTGTCGCCGCATTCACGACATGGTCGGCCCCCAGATCCTCGGCGAGCTCGAGTTTGTCCTCGGTGACGTCGACAGCGATGACCTTGGCTCCCACCAACCGCGCGTACTGCACAGCCAAGTGCCCGAGGCCCCCTACACCGAAGATCGCCACGGTCTCATCGGGTCGAACGCGGGCGTTCTTCACAGCCGCGTACGTCGTCACTCCCGCGCAGGTGAGCGGCGCGGCATCCACGGGATGGACACCGTCGGGAACGGCGACGACGAAGCGCGCGTCGGCGACCAGGTACTCGGCGTACCCACCCGGTAGCGAGAACCCTGTGTTGGCCTGGCCGACGCAGAGATTCTCGCGTCCATCGACGCAGTAGCGGCAACGACCGCACGCCCGCCCGAGCCAGGGCACGGCGACACGTCTGCCCATGCGAGGCTCTGTCACCCCGGCGCCGTGCCCCTCCACGATCCCCACCGCCTCGTGTCCGGGGATCAGGGGAAAAGTCGCGGCGACCGGCCAATCGCCGTTCATCGCATGGATGTCGGTGTGACACAGCCCACACGTCTCGACCCGCAGGAGCACCTGACCGGGTCCCGGCTCGGGAACCGGAAGCTCCTCGACCTGCGCCGACGCACCGGCTCGATTGACGACTGCTGCTTTCACGACTGGTCCTCCTCAGGCCTGGTGGAGGGAGTCTGACTGTTCACCCGTGCCGGACGGCGGGACCTTCGACCCCCCGAGGAGCACCGAACGCGAACGACGATGGTCGCATGCGCGCCTCTCAGACCGACACCGCTGTCTCGCTCACACCCGACGAGGAGCCCTTCCCGTGGACGCGACCGGGAATACTCGTGGGGGTCGACGGCTCTGAATCCGCCGCTGCCGCCCTGGAGTACGCGGTCGAGATCGCCCCGAAGCTCGGACTGCCCGTGCATGCGATGGCGGTGTGGGACGACCCGGGTCTTCTCTGGGGAGACGCCTCCGCCCCCGACGCCGGCACGGACTACGAGGGGCTGGCGCGGGACCTTGCCTCCCAGGCTGCGCGGGCGATCTTTCCGGAAGGGCAACCACCGTGGCTGACCACCGGGGTGCGTCACGGCACCGCCGAGCACACGCTCCTGACGGCGTCCGAGCACGCGGCGATGCTGGTGCTCGGCTCACACGGCCGCAGTCGGATCGGCAGTCTGTTTCTCGGTTCGGTCAGCGCGGTGTGCGCCTCGCACGCGTCCTGTCCGGTGATGATCGTCCGACACCGCCCGCGACGCGGCCCGATGCCGGCGCCGGAGGAGACGACGGGAGGCGGCGACCGTGTCTGAGGACGTGCGTATCGTCGACCATGCCGTCGAACTCACCGCGGGTGTGCGCCGGCGCGTGCCGATGTCAGAGTTGACCGACTTCTTCGCCGCGGCCTTCACCGAGACCGCACGCGCGCTGGCGGAGCAGGGGGTTGCGCCGATCGGGCCCCCGTTCGGCAAGTACTACGGCGTGCCCGACACCGCCGTCGACGTCGAGGCGGGGTTCCCTGTCGCAGGGACGGTGCGCCCGCTGGGGAACGTGAGCCCGGGTGTGCTCCCCGCGGGTCCGGTCGCGGAAGCGATGCACGTGGGGCCGTACGACACCATGGATCAGACCTACGCGGCGGTCCAGCGACACTGCGCCGCGGTGGGGATGACACCGGGACCGGTCTCCTGGGAGCAGTACCTGAGCGATCCCGAAGCCGAGCCCGACCCGACCCGCTGGCGCACTCTGATCCGCTGGCCCGTCGTCGAATCCGCCGCGGGGTGAGCAACGCCTCTGAGCGCTCATCACGCGTGCCGCAAGCGTCTTGTCGACGTGTGCCGCGAGCAGTACCCTGGCGCCAATTCAGCAGCGCAGGGGCAGGAGCGGTCCATGGGCGACTCCCCGGGTTTTCTGGATGGACCACGATCGGACCTGGAGAAGACCCTCGACGACTTGATCGCCGATGCTCAGCGCGTCCTCACAGCGGAGACGCGGCTGCGCAGTCTTCTGGCTGCGAACCGTGCGGTGACCGAGGAGCTCGACCTCGACCAGACACTGCATCGGATCGTCGACGTCGCCGCCGCGCTCGTCCACGCTGAGTACGCCGCTCTGGGCGTCGTCGGCGGCGACGGCAAGCTGGAACGCTTCATCCACACCGGAATGGATCCGGATGTGGTCGCGGCCATCGGCCACCTTCCAGAGGGGCGCGGGCTGCTGGGTGCGGTCATCGAGGAAACCCACACGATCCGTCTCGGTGACCTGGCCGGCGATGCCCGATCTGCGGGCTTCCCGCCGCACCACCCGCAGATGCACGGGTTTCTCGGAGTTCCGGTGCGTACGAGGGAAGAGGTCTTCGGCAACCTGTACCTCACCAACCCCGCGGCGGGCGAGTTCACCTCCGAGGATGCGGAGCTGATCGAAGCCCTGGCGGCTACGGCGGGAATCGCGATCGACAACGCCCGCCTGTTCGACCGAGCCGTGCGACAGCGTCGCCTGGCCAGTGCACTGTCGAGCATCAGCGCCGCACTGCTCGCCCCCGGCGGCGAGGAACCCATGGACATCGTGGTCCGCGGACTGAGCGACGTCGTCGCGGCCGACCTCATCACGATCGTGGTACCCGAGCAGGAGGGGAGGATGCATCGGGTGGTCGCCGCCTGGGGGGACCACGCCGAGGAGCTGCAGGGCACGCTGCACCTCGCGGAGGCCTCCGTCACGGAGCAGGCGATGAGGACCGGAGAACTCGCGACGGTCAACGGCAAGCGCGCCTACCTCGACGGTCGCCTGATTCTGGGGTCGACCGTCGCGGTGCCCTTCATGGCCACGCAGCACCCCACGGGAGCCATCTTCGTCGCACGCCACCCGGAGCGGCCGCACCTCTCCTCTGCCGACCTCGAAGCAGTATCGGAGTTCGCCTCGCAGGCGGGCATCGCCGTGACCCTGGCCTGGGCGCGGCGCGACCGACAGCGACTGGAAGTGATGGAAGACCGTGCACGCATCGCCCGCGATCTCCACGACCATGTCATCCAGCGTCTGTTCGCATCGGGTATCCGACTGCAGGCCTTGGCGTCGATCGAGGGACCGCATACGCCGGCGCTCGAGCGCGAGGTCGCCGAGATCGATGCCGCGATCAACGACATCCGTGCGGCGATCTTCACCCTCCGCACCCGTCCCGAGTCAGGCGTCCCGGCCGCCCGGCACCGGGTGATCGACGTCATCACCGAGCTTTCGCCCGTCCTGACGACGCCGCCCCATCTGACGTTCCGCGGTCCCGTCGACCTCGTTCTGAGCGGCGACCTCGCCGACGACGTCATCGCGGTCGTCCGCGAATCGCTGGCCAACATCGCCCGGCACGCCAGCGCGACATCCTCCACGGTGTCGATCGAGGTCGACGACGGCGGGGTGGCGGTCGTCGTCGAAGACGACGGCCACGGACCGCCGCCACACGTGACCCGCCGCGGCGGAACGAAGAACCTGCAGGACCGGGCATCCCGGCGCGGCGGCACCTACGCACTCACGAGGGGCCCGGAACGAGGCGCGCGGGCGGAATGGCGCGTGCCCCTTCTCCCCCCGCCCAGCCGGTGACGCGCAACGACCACACGCCTCAGATCGTCACCTTCTCCCCGTGGTCGGGAACGCGCGCAGCGCAGTGCAGTTCGCGCTCGATGCGCAGTCGCAGCGCGTCGGCGACTGCGGGTTCGCCATGGGTGACGTAGACCATGTCCGGCCGCGATCCTGTCCGCATCCAGTCGATCGTCTGTCGGGCATCGGCGTGGGCCGACATCGTGTGCAGGTGGTGCACCTCCGCACGGACGGGGACGTCTTTCCCGAAGACCCTGACGGTCTCCGCGCCCGCCAGCAGCGCAGCGCCCCATCGTCGACGCTCCTGATCATCGTGGCCAGGTCGTAGATCCGGTCGAGTTCGGCCTGGTCGATCCGGTGTTCCGTGGCGTGCCTGCGATACACGTCCACGACGCTGACGGCCATCGGACTGTTGACGAAGATCGGGATGTCGGGGATGTCGCCCGCCGCTCGCAGGCGGGAGAGGTGGAGGAGGATGGTCTCGGTCCGACCCACGGCGGAGGCCGGTATGAGAACGACCCCTCCGGCTGCTGCGACCCTGCGGACGATCTCGCCGAGAACGACCTGCGGATCGGCCATGCCGTGGGTTGCATCCGGCGCAGCGCCCGCTCGGCGTCTCGGGCGTCGTACAGCGGACGAGGATGCTCGTGCCGAGACCATCCGCCTCGGGCAGCGGCCCGCGCCTCCTCTTCCAGGAGGTGGGCGCTGTCGGGGAGCAGGATCGCACAGAGTTCGGCCGTGCCTCCACTCGTGAGGATGGGACCGCCGAAGCCGTCACGGACGAGCGCCGGCAGGTAGCCGGAGTGATCCAGGTGGCGTGGGTCGGGATGACAGCGTCGATGGAACTCGGATCGACGGGGAAGGGTGCGCGGTTGCGCGCCCGCAGCACCTTGAAGCCCTGGAAGAGTCCGCAGTCGACCAAGACCCGACGATCCGAACGCTCGACGAGATAGCGCGACCCCGTGACGGTGTCGGCAGCGCCGAGAAACCGGAGCGAGCCTCCCACCCCGGTCATGACGCCTCCTCCTGCGCTCCTGTCGTCCATACAAGCGCGGGCGCGCATGCGAGGAGGGGACCAAAGGCCCGAGACCGGGGTGAGCGTCGGGAGACGCTGATCTCGCCGTGACGGCCGGTCAGGAGGACGCCGTGCACCCCGCAGCGATCGTGACGCTCACCATGAACCCCGCCCTCGACGTGTCCACACGCATCGACCGGATGGAGCCGGAGCGGAAGCTCCGGTGCGCTCCGCCCAGCTACGACCCGGGCGGAGGCGGGGTGAATGTCAGCCGCACGATCCGACGTCTGAACGGGCAGTCACTGGCGATCTGCGCGTTGGGGGGATCGTCCGCAGACACCTACCTCGGTCTGCTCGAGAAGGAGAGCGTGGAGACCCTCGTCATCCCCATCGAGGGGACGACCCGTCAGAGCTTCACGGTGACGGAGACCACCACTGCCTGCCAGTACCGGTTCATCCTGCCCGGTCCGACCCTGACGGAGGCGGAGTGGCGGCAGTGCCTCCGCATCGCGGCGGAGCGACGTGCCCCTGAGGGGTACCTCGTCGCCAGCGGCAGCCTCCCCCCGGGCGTACCGACCGACTTCTATGCACGGCTGGCGACGGCGGTGAGCGGCACGGGGACCCGCGTGGTCGTCGATGCAGCAGGCCCCGCCCTCTCCGCAGCCCTGGACGCGGGAGTCTTCCTCATCAAGCCGAGCCGCGACGAGTTGGCACACCTCGCCGGAGTCGACCCCGCGTCGTCCGTTCCGGACCTCGTCCGCGTCGCCCGTTTGCTCATCCTTTCGCGGCGCACGGATCTGGTCGCTCTCAGCCTGGGCCGGGAAGGGGCCGTTCTGGTCACCCGCGACACCGAGATCCTCGTTCCCGTTCCCGACGTCAGCGTGGTGAGCACGGTCGGGGCCGGCGACGCCTTCGTCGGTGGATTCATCTCTGCACTCGCCGCCGATCACGGGCTGGAGGCGGCCCTGCGGTTCGCGGTCGCCGCGGGAACGGCGACGGCGATGCGTCCGGGCACCCAGCTGTGTCACCTCGACGACGTCGAGCGGCTTGTGACACGACTGCCACCGTCAGGGACTTTGTACCCTCCACCCGACCGGGAGTCGGCCTAGCCTCGACGCCACCCCGTTGTCAGATCGAAGGTCGCAGATGGAATCGATCGTGCTCGCCTACGACGGCTCGCCCGCCTCCGTGGCCGCGCTGGCGTGGGTTGCGACGCGGGCCGCCCGTTCGGTCGTGGGCGTCGATGTCGTGACGGTGATCTCGCGCTTCACACAGGAACGCGGCGCCGCCCTGCGACACCTCGGTGACGCGGAGGCCTTCCTTCGCGAGCGCGTTCCCGGGATCGGGGTGCAGTTGCACCGGCTCGAGGGCGGCGTGGAGCCTGCCCTGACCCTCATGAGCAGCAACGCCGACATCGTCGTCCTCGGTATCACTCTCGGGCACCCGGTCCGGGCGGCTCTGTCGGGGGCGCTGCCACTCACCGTCAGTGCGCGCTCCCGGGCGCCGGTCGTGCTGGTGCCCGCCGACTGGTCCGACGGCGGCGACCCCGTCACGGTAGGCGTGAGCGCGGACGACAGCTCGGACGCCGCGGTCGCATTCGCAGCGGCGGAAGCGGACCTCACCAGCGTCTCCCTTCGGTTGGTCCATGCCTGGCAGATGCCGCCTCCCTCCTTCGCCGGTGGCGCGACCCCCACGCTGGACGCGGTCATGGCCGAGCATCGAGGCGTTCTGGATACGCGCATGCGCTGGGTGATCGCCCGGTATCCGAGCATGGGCCTCCGCAGCGACCTCGTGCGCGATCTCGCCGGCCCGACGCTGCTGCGTCACGCCTCCCACTCGTCGCTCCTGGTCATCGGAACTCATCATCGCGGCCTGCTGCAGGGGCGTCTGAGCAGTTCGGTGGCACAGGACCTGGTGTGGCGGGCGCCGTGTCCGATCGCGGTCGTGCCCGCGAAGACAGCTGATGATGAACGAGAGGAAGACTGATGCGCGCCATTCGACTCGCACTCATGACCGTGCAGGCATTCGTTGCGTTGACCGCAGCGATCGGCGGGGCTGCGCTGATCGTCGGCACGCTGCTGCCGTCCCTTGCGACGGTCCTCATGCCGCCGCTGGACTACCTGTCGGGCTCGCCGTTCTCGTCCTATCTCATTCCGGGGCTGGCCCTCATCCTGGTGGTGGGTGGGACCCACACGGCCGCACTGGTGCTCACCCTCGCCCGGTCACCATGGTCTGCGGCGACGAGCGCGCTGGCGGGCTTCGCGTGCCTCGCGTGGATCTTCGTGCAGATGATCTACATTCCCTTCAGCGTGCTCCAGCTGGTGTACGCGGCTCTCGGGGCAGCCGAACTCGCCCTCACCATGCTGACGATGGGCATCTGGGAACGGCGACGGGTGACGCACCGGTCGACGTTCGTCGCCGATTCGCGCCCGCAATCCGGACGCACGCATCGCGTGTGACCTCAGCTGTCGGCGCGCTCCTGGGTGTGATGCAGCTCCACGATCGCGGCCTGGGTGCGGCTGTCGACACCGAGCTTCCGAAGCAGCGACGAGACGTAGTTCTTCACCGTCTTCTCGGCGATCCCGAGGCGCTCGCCGATCTGGCGATTGGTCATCCCGTCGGCGATCAAGCGGAGGATCTGGCGCTCGCGCAGGCCGAGCGACCCCCATCGCGGGTCATCGCTGTCGGCCTGGCTCCGAAGCGCGTCGGCCGACCGCTGTCCCAGCGGGCTGTTGATCAGGCGCCGACCGGCAGCGATGGCGCGGATCGCCTCCACAAGCCCGGCTCCCCGGATGTCTTTCAGGACGTAACCGGCAGCACCGGCGAGCGTCGCGGCGTGCAGCGCCGCGTCGTCGTCGAATGCGGTGAGGATCAGACAGCGCACGTGCGGGAGACGTGACCCGATCTCACGGCACAGATCGATCCCGTTCCCGTCGGGAAGGTGGACATCGAGAACGGCGATGTCGGGAGACGTCGCCTCGATACGGCTGAGCGCATCTCGGACGGTTCCCGCTTCGCCGATGACCTCGATGTCGGAATGAGCCTCGAGGATGTCTGCCAGCCCACGGCGGAGGATCTCATGGTCGTCGACGAGGAAGACGCGGAGCACGCGGACTCCTTCCGGATGAGGTGCGGATCCACGACGCTGCGGGTCCGGCTTCGCGATACAGGCTACGGTCGGGCGAGGGCGCAGAGAAGACCTGGACGGGACCTTCGTACCTCCCCCGCGGGGCGACAGGGTTTCGGATGAGAATCAGAGCATAAGGAGTCCCATGGCCGAGATGTCACGTGCACGAGATCTGACCACCGCCGAATGCTGGTCGCTGCTGGAGGGCGAGAAGATCGGACGACTCGCGGTCACCCGCACCGACGGAACGCCGGACATCTTCCCCGTCAACTTCGTCGCGCATGAGGGGGCTGTCTACATCCGCAGTGCGCCCGATGCGAAGGTCGTCAGCCTGGATGCGCGGCCCGCCGCCGCCTTCGAGATCGACGGCCATGATGACGACGGAGCGTGGAGCGTCGTCGTCCGGGGCACTGCGGTCCGCACCGTCGACGACGTGGAGATCGACGCCAGCGGTATCCGGCGGATCGTGACGGCGAGTCCGCGGTACAAGCCCCATGTTCTCAAACTCGCGGCCCGGACCGTCACGGGTCGGCGGTTCACCGACCGTGCCCCCGAGCCCCCTGCCGGCGACGAACCCGGGATCTCCTTCCCCAGCAGCAGGCCGAGGTTCCATCGCCCCGAACCCATCCCCTCCCACCGCCCATGGTCGGAAGGGGTGTCACTCGGGCCGCGGGGAGAGAGCGCCGACGCAGGTGATGCGTCGTCAGCGTGACAGCATCGCAGTCGTCCAGCGACCCATCCGCTCGTAAGCTTCGGCGCGCGCCTCCGGGCGGGACAGGAACACATCGTGCAGCGCGCCGTCGATCCGCTCGATCGTCACCGACGACCCGAGCCGGAGCGCCGCGCGCGCGATGTCGTCGACCACCAGCACCGAATCGGCGCGGGTCAGCTCGTCATCCCACCGCGTCGGCGCGACGCTCCGTGCCGACAGCAGCACGCAGACCGGCGCCGAGATCCCGAGGCCCTTCGAGACTGCCGCGTGGCCTGCGACGATCGCCCGCATCCACCCGACGTGCACGGGCAAGCTGCGTTCCGGCCGCCATGCCGGATCCACCTGCACCGGATCATCGGGATCGGCCACCTCCGCCTGCGCCCGCGCGTAGAAGCCTCCGTCGACCTGCGGCCAGAGATCCAGCGGCCGACGGCGGGAATGGATGTCGAGCACCGGCGTGATGGCCTGTCGCACCGACGCACTCAGCTGGAATTCGAGCCACGGACTGTTCAGCACGATCGCCGCTGCCGCGTCGGGATGACGCGCAGCCCACAGGCTCGCCGTCAGGCCGCCGGTCGAATGACCGAACAGCACGAGCCGGCGCTCCCCCGTGCCATCCGCTCTCCGTCCCATCGCCGTCAGGGCCGCGGCGATGTCGGGGTCGTAGTCGGCGAGGTCGCCGATGTAGCCCGGTGTCTGACCGGCACGCAGGCTCCGGCCGTACTTGCGCAGATCCAGCGCGTAGAACCTCGCCCCGCGCTCGACCCAGAACCGGGCGAGACGCGTCTGGAAGAAGTAGTCCGACCAGCCGTGGAGGTAGAGCACGTCGACGTCGGCGAAGGGCTGCGGCCCTCCCGTGAAGAACGCCGCCAGCGAACGGCGGGGCAGCAGCCGCACCAGCGTCGCGACGACCGCGCCTTCGTCGTCATCGGGGAGCGGCAGCGTCAGCTGCTCGAACGGCTTCCCGAGGACATCCGGCACCCAGCCCTCGGTCACCCGGACGGCCTCATGGCGGGTCGCCGACCCGCGGCCTACCAGTTGCCGGGGTTGGAGTCGCGGTTCTCGTGTCGGCTGAGCGTCACCGGCAGCGCCACCGCCGCGCAGAAGACGAGCACGCCGGCGGCGAAGATCACCGCGCCGAAGTCGGGGTAGTTGAAGCTGACACCCATGATCCACATTCCGCCGACGAGCAAAACCATGTACAGCGCGATCAGCATGAGGTGACCTCCAGGTGAAGGGGAACTCCCCCAGCCTATCCGTGTCGCAGCCGGTGCCGCGCGACTACTCCCCGCGCGAGACGGCGATCATCTCGTCACGCGACACGACCTTGACCCGCGCACGGCCCTGCGGTGCGCCGAGGGCCACCTCATGCTCGTCGAGGCGGTGCCAGCCGTCGAGGTCGGTCCACGCGACGCCGCGCGATGCCAGCAGCGCGGGGATGGCCTCCTCCGATGGATCGGTCGGCTGCCACCAGGAACCCTGGTCGTTGATGATGTGACGGACGGTCTCCATCGCGTCGGACTTGGTGTGGCCGATGAGGCCCACCGGTCCGCGCTTGATCCATCCGGTCGCGTACACGCCGGGCACGCGCTCGTTGGAATCCTTGCGCAGCACCTGACCCTCGTGATTGGGGATGACCCCGTGGCGCTTGTCGAAGGGCACTCCCGGCAGCGGCGAGCCGAAGTACCCGACGGCGCGGTAGATCGCCTGCACGGCGACCTCGCGCATCTCGCCGGTGCCCACGACACCGCCCTCGCCGTCGGGGCGGGTCCGCTCGTACACGAACGCCGACACCCGGCCGTTCTGATCGGTCTTGACCTCGACCGGCTTCGCCCAGAAGTGCAGGTGCAGACGACGCGACGCCTCACCCCCGGCGTTGTTGACGCTCGGGCGCTTGCGCCACGCCTGCAGCACGCGGTCGATGACCATCACCTGCTTGTTGCTCGCGATGGCGGCCTTCGACGCTTCGTCGTACTCGAAATCCTCGTCGTAGACGACCATGTCGACATCGCGCAGCTCTCCGAGCTCGCGCAGCTCGAGCGGAGTGAACTTCACCTGCGCGGGGCCGCGACGGCCGAACACGTGCACGTCGGTCACCGGCGAGGCCTTCAGACCCTCGTAGACGTTGTCGGGAATCTCGGTGGGGAGCAGGTCCTCGGCGTGCTTGGCGAGCATGCGCGAGACGTCCAGCGCGACGTTGCCATTCCCGATCACGGCCACCGACTCCGCCTCCAGCGGCCAGGTGCGCGGCACGTCGGGGTGGCCGTCGAACCAGCTGACGAAGTCCGCCGCGCCGTACGACCCCTCGGCGTCGATCCCGGGAATCCGCAGGTCGGTGTCGCGCACCGCCCCGGTGGCGAAGATCACCGCGTGGTAGTGCTGCTTGAGATCGTCGAGGGTGATGTCTTCGCCGAAGCGGACATTGCCGAAGATGCGGATATCGCCGCGGTCGAGCACTTCGCGCAGCGCCGTGATGATGCCCTTGATGCGCGGGTGGTCGGGAGCCACGCCGTAGCGCACCAGTCCGTAGGGAGCGGGCAGCTGCTCGAACAGGTCGATGGAGACGTCGAAGCGACGCTCCGCCTTCAGCAGGATGTCGGCGGCGTAGATGCCGGCGGGTCCTGCACCGACGATGGCAAGCCTGAGCTTGGTCATGAAGTCCTTTCTGACGGATCCCGCGCCGCGGCGTTCCCGGAGACGGCGCCGATCAGCTCGCGCGATCGGCGACCGCGCGCGCGAAGCGCGTCAGCGCGTCGCGCACCGGCCCTTCGGGCAGCGGCTCCAGCGCATCGATCGCTTCAAGAGAGTACCTGTGCGCGAGCTCGCGCGTGGCCTCGGTGGTCTCGTGCTCGCGGAGCTCGGCGAGGGGACCGTCGAGGATCGCGGGGTCGGCGCCCTCGGCGATGCGCTCCACCCCCTCGTCGATCGTCTCGCGCAGCCGCACCGCGTCGGCGTCTCGCCGCTGACCGAGCAGCAGGAACGGCATCGTCGGCACGCCCGCGCGCAGGTCGGTTCCCGGTACCTTGCCGGTCTCACCGGGGTCGGGCGAGAGGTCGATCACGTCGTCGAGCAGCTGGAAGGCGACGCCCGCCTTCTCACCGAACACCACCATGGGGGCCTCGAACACGGGGTCGGCGTTGGAGAAGATCACCCCGGCCTGCGCGGCCGCGGCGATGAGCGACCCGGTTTTGTCCGAGAGCACCTGCAGATAGAACTCCACCGGGTCGTCGTCCTCGGTGGCGCCGACGGTCTCGTGCATCTGGCCGAGCACCAGACGCTCGAAGGTGTCGGCCTGGATGCGGATGGCGCGCTCCCCCAGCCGCGCCATGATCTGGCTGGCACGGGAGAAGAGCAGGTCGCCCGTGAGGATCGCGACGTTGTTGCCCCACACCGCGTGGGCGGCGGGCACACCGCGACGCTTGTCCGCGACATCCATCACGTCGTCGTGGTACAGCGAGCCGAGATGGGTCATCTCCAGCGCCGACGCGGCTTCGACGACCTCATCGGTGACCCCGTCACCCAGCTGCGAGGTGAGGAGCGCGAGAGTGGGACGCACGCGCTTGCCGCCGGCGTTGTACAGATAGCGGCTGGTGGCGTTGGCGAGCGCGTCGGTCACGCGCAGCTCGCTGCGCAGGTGTTCGTCGACGCGCGCGAGCCCGTCCTCGACCGCCGCGAGAAGGCGACGAGCCCCAGGCCCGGCGAAAACCCGCTCGGTCAAGCTCAGCTGACCGGTGATCGGCGAGCCGGGAGCGGAAGGAGTCACGCATCCAGCCTAGCGGCGCGACGATCAGCGGCGGTCGCTCAGGGCTTGCGGCCCCGGTGCAGGGCGACGATGCCCATCGACAGGTTGCGGAACGCGACATCCGTCCACCCCGCCCCGCGGATCCAGGCCGACAGCGTGCGCTGATCGGGCCAGTCGCGGATCGACTCGTTGAGATAGTCGTACGCCTCGGCGTTGGAGCTCACCGCCTTGGCCACCGTCGGGAGCACGCGGTCGTTGTAGAAGCGGTACAGCCGGTTGAAGGCGCCCGACGGCGGCTGCGAGAACTCGCAGATCACCAGGCGTCCGCCGGACTTCGTCACCCGCAGCAGCTCTCCGAGCGCCTTCTTCGGGTCGTTGACGTTGCGCAGACCGAACGACATCGTCACGGCATCGAATTCGGCGTCGGCGAAGGGCAGATCGGTCGCGTCCGCCTGCACGAACGACAGATTCCGGATGCCGCCGCCCGGCGCCGCCGCCCCGTAACGGCGCTCGCCTTCGGCGATCATCCCGGGAGAGAAATCGGCGGCGACCACCTGGGCCCCGCTCTTTGCGAGGGCGACGCTGGAGGCGCCTGTTCCCGCGGCGAGGTCGAGGATGCGCTCACCCGGCCGAGGCGAGACCGCGCGGGTCGTCGCCGCGCGCCACATCCGGTCGTTCCCGAGGCTCAGCACGGTGTTGGTGCGGTCGTAGCCGCGGGCCACCTGGTCGAACATGCCGCTGACGCGTCGCGGATCCTTGCCGAGGTCGGCGCGGTTGGGTTCGCGATCGGTCGTCACGGGTCGAGTCTAAGCGCGACGCGCCCGGCGCAGACCGGCGGACGCCGGTCATCCTCACTCCTCAGAGATGCAGGGCCTCCAGCCGCGCAAGCCAGCGCGCGGGCGTGGCCTCGTCGAACGGTGCGACGCCCGCCCGCACCTTCTGCTCGAGGTCGATCGCGAGCGACTCCAGCCGCGCGACGATGTCGAGGGGGTACCCGTAGGCGACCCGATGCTCCTCCCACTCGTCGCGGTCGTCGATGTAGATGCCGCGTTCGGTGTGCTTGACGACATCCAGATCCATGTCGACGCCGACCGGCGCACCGTCCTGCCAGCCGACATCCCACGCCAGGTCGATGTAGATCTGCGTCCGGTTCGGATCCGCGTTGCGGGTGTAGGCGTACTCCCCGCTCGGCGGCAGCAGCATCACACACGCCTGGCGCGTCACCATCTGCCGTCCGGGCCGCTCGCTGATCCACCCCGCGGGCTGGCCGACCCAGTCGCCCCACCGGTCGCTGCCGAGGTAGACGCAGTCGTGCTCCCAGTGCACCCCGCCGTTCCACTTGCGCCAGCGGAAGCGCACGCGCCGTCCGATCTCGGGCCGGGAGGCGGAGGACGAAGCGTCGGTCACCTCGTCAATATACGGTGTCGCCGTCCGGCCCCGGGCGCCCGGATCTAGAGTGGAGCCGTGATCTCCCCCCTCCCCCGGCTGGTGGTCGAGACCTCTCCGATCGACCCCGTCGAGGAGCTTCTCCCCTTCGCCGATGCCGCGTCACCGCTGTGCTGGATCCGCCGCGCCGAGGGCATCGCCGGATTCGGCGAGGCCCTGAGACTGGAGGAGCCGGGAGGCCGGCACTCCCCCGCCGGACCGCACAACGCGCGCATCGCCCGCCTCGCCGATGCGTGGCGCGAGGTGGCGGCCCAGGCGGAGGTCGACGATGCGGTCGGCGTTCCCGGGTCGGGCCTGGTGGCCTTCGGCGCGTTCAGCTTCACCGCCGCCTCGGCCGCGACGAGCGTCCTCATCGTCCCGCGCGTCATCGTCGGCCGCCGGAGCGGACGCGGGTGGATCACCACCATCCGCACGGCCGATGAGGCGGCGACCGAGCCCTCCCCGCGCCGTCTCGGGCCGTACTGGCCCGGCGCGGTGGGCCCCGGCCGGATGACGCATGAGGGCTACCAGTCGGCGGTCCGCGATGCGGTCGCCGCGATCGGCGCCGGAGAAGTCGGCAAGGTGGTGCTCGCCCGCGATCTCGTCGGCGCGGTGCCGTGCGATGCCGACCTCCGCCGCCTGGTGCGAGCCCTTGCGACCGACTACCCGGACTGCTGGACCTTCGCTGTCGACGGTCTCATCGGAGCGAGCCCCGAGACCCTGGTGACGGTGCACGACGGCACTGTCACCGCCCGCGTCCTCGCCGGCACACGCGCCCGAGGGGCCGACGCCGACGCCGACAACGCCGCATCGCTCACGCTCGCGACGAGCGCGAAAGACCTCGACGAGCACCGGTACGCCGCCCACAGCGTCCTGTCCTCCCTCCGCCCTCACACCAGCGCCCTCGCCGCGAGCGAGCAGCCGTTCACACTGAAGCTGCCGAACGTCTGGCACTTGGCCACCGACATCGAGGGCACTCTGGATGACGGGGCCTCATCGCTCGACCTCGTCGCGGCCCTCCACCCCACCGCGGCGGTGGCCGGCTCTCCCACCCAGGCCGCGCTCGCCGTCATCGATCGCCTCGAGCCCTTCGATCGGGGACGCTATGCCGGACCCGTCGGCTGGGTCGATCAGTCGGGGAACGGCGAGTGGGCGATCGCGCTGCGGTGCGCGCAGTTCGGTCTCGACGAGGTCGGCGGCCAGGGCGACGGGATCGCCGTCGTCGCCCACGCCGGGGCGGGGATCGTCGCCGGCAGCGACCCGGAAGCAGAGCTGCTGGAGACACGCGTGAAGTTCCGTCCGATCGTGGACGCCCTCGCGTGAGCGGTGCGGTCCCCTCGCTTCCCACCCGCGGCAACGCGGTGCTGGTGGGCCTGAACCTCATCGACGGCGTCGAGTCCCAGCCCCGCGACGGCGCGGCCCTCGTCATCGAGGACGGCAGGATCGCACGCGTCACGACCCCGGATGACGCGCTGAGCGGGGCAGAGCGGGTGATCGACCTCGACGGCGCCTTCGTCATGCCGGGCCTGATCAACATGCACACGCACTTCTCGCTGTCGCTCCCAGGCGCGGGCGGCGACGCGGTCAGCGGCCTCAGCCCGCACGAGCTCTCGCTGTACATGGCGGACGGCGCGCGCCGCACGCTGCTGTCGGGGGTGACCACGGTGCGCTGCGTCGCCGAGAAGGGCGGCGCCGACTTCGCGCTGCGCCGTGCGATCGCCGCGGGTCACGTGCCGGGTCCCCGCATCTTCACCGCAGGACGCGCGCTCTGCTGCACCGGCGGTCACGGGTTCGACAGCGACGACACCATCGAGTGCGACGGCGCCGACGCCTTCGCGCGCGGGGTCCGGTCGCAGGTCAAGGCCGGCGCCGACCTCATCAAGCTCATGATCTCGGGCGGCATCGCCGGCGAGCACGAGGAGATCACCACCCCCCAGCTCACCCGCGAGGAGATGGCCGCGGCGATCTCGACCGCCCACGCCTGGGGCCGCAAGGTGACGGCCCACGCCGGGCCCGCGGCGATCATCGCCGAAGCGGTTGCGCTGGGCCTGGACTGCGTCGAGCACGGATACGAGCTCACCCCCGAGGTGGCCCGCCTCATGGCCGAGCACGGCACCGCGCTCGTGCCGACGCTCGTGGTCACCCGCGCGAGCGCGTTCTTCGACGACCTCGGCGTGCCGGAATGGATGCAGCAGCGGTCCCTCGGCGCGGGGCCGCGCCACATGGCCTCCTACCGCCACGCGCTCGACGCCGGCGTCGAGGTGCTCCTGGGCAGCGACATGCCCCCGTTCTGGGACTTCGAGGGGACGAGCGCCGTCGTCCGCGAGCTCGAGCACATGCAGGCGGGCGGCCTCGCCGCGCCCGACGCCGTCCGCGCAGCGACCGCGGCCCCCGCCCGGTGGCTGGGCGCGGCGGGCCGGCTCGGCACCCTCACCCCGGGCGCGTGGGCCGACCTCGTCGTGACGCCTGGCGACCCGACCGCCGACGTCGGCGCACTCCGCGACCTCGATCTGGTCATGAAGGGCGGCGTCGTCGTCCGCGACGACCGCGGCCGCGTCCGCGGCGCCGCCGACTGACACGCGCGATCGCCTGACAGGATGAGGGCGATGTGTGCTGCGAACCCTCCCGAGCCCCCCTCCGACAGCGGCGGCGACGGCCCCACCTCGGACCTGTACGACCTCCGGGTCGTCGTCGAACGCATCGAGGGCCGGTCGGTCTGCGGCATGGCGGTGGGCGATCACATTGATCTCGTCGAGAGCAGCCGGCTGCGCCTGCCCGACGGCGGTCATTTCTGCCTCTACGCCCTCCAGGCGGTCCTTCCCCTCCTCCCGGCCAAGCAGCGGCAGCTTCCGGCGGGCGACTGGCTGGAGCGGGATGACCTCGTCGCCTGCCCCGACCCCGAGGAGCGTCTGATCATGCGGATCGAGCGCACGGGCATCCGCTCCATCCCGACCGACGAGCTCACGTGAGCGGCTCTGCCCGCCGGGTGCAGGTGAGCCTGGGCCTGCAGACCGACAAGCGCCTCGGCGATTACGGCGCGCTCGCGCGCCTGGCCGAGGACCTCGGCTTCGACGGCGTGAGCGTCTTCTCCGATCTGCTCTATCAGCCGCCGATCGCGGCGCTGCTGGAGATGGCGGGCGCCACCTCGCGCATCCGGCTCGGATGCGCGTGCTGGAACCCCTTCACCCTCCATCCCTACGAGATCGCCGGCCAGTTCGCGCTCGTCGACGATGCCTCCGGCGGCCGGGCGTATCTCGGCCTCGCGCGCGGTTCGTGGCTCGAGGCCGTCGGGCTCGAGCCCGAGCGGCCGATCACGGCGCTGCGCGATGCCGCCGGGTTCATCCAGGCGCTGCTCGGCGGTCGAGGCGAGGGGTACGACGGCCGGGTGTTCCGTCTGGAGCCAGAGGTGCGGCTGCGGTACCCGGTGGTCCGTGCGAAAGCCCCGGTGCTGATCGGCTCGTGGGGGCCCCGGGGCATGGCCCTGGCCGGAGAGATCGCCGACGAGATCAAGATCGGCGGTTCAGCGAACCCGGCGATGGTGCGAGTCGTGCGCGAGCGCCTCCGCCCCGGCACGCAGAAGGCGGGCCGTACCGAGGGCGACGTCGGGATCGTGCTCGGTGCGGTGACGGTCGTCGATCGGGACGGCGATGCCGCCCGCGCGCTCGCCCGCCGAGAGGTGGCGATGTACCTCGACGTGATCGCGGCTCTCGACCCGACCGTGGACCTTCCCGAGGGGCTGCTTCCCGGCATCCGCGAGCGCCTGGCCGACGGCGACGAGGAGGGGGCGGGGAAGCTCGTCCCTCGCGACGTGCTGGAGCTGTTCGCCTTCGCCGGCACCCCCGACGACATCGCCCGGCAGGCGCACCTCCTCATCGACGCCGGGGTGGATCGGATCGAGTTCGGCACCCCTCACGGACGGGTGCCGGCCGAGGGCATCGCACTTCTCGGCCGCGAGGTGCTGCCGCAGCTCGCCGACTGACCGACCGCGTCGGCGGCCGGCCCTCAGCCCAGCAGGCGTTCCCGGAGAGGGTCGAGACCCATCGGGCCGAGCGCCAGGGCATCGCGATGGAATCGGCGGAGCGAGAAGTCCGCGCCGTCGACGACCTCGCGTGCGTGACGGGCCTGCGTCCACAGGCGCGCGCCGACGCGGAACGCCAGCGCCTGGCCCGGCCAGCCGAGATAGCGGTCGACCTCGAATCCGGCGAGCGCCGGCTCGACCAGTGCGAGATCGACGAGGAGCTCGCGGCCGAGCTCGGGAGACCAGGGCTGCGCGGGCACCAGGACGCCGTCGGGAACCGGCCAGCCGGTGTGCAGGCCGATATCGGCGACGATGCGCACCGTCCGCCAGATCTGTCCGAGCACCAGTCCCAGGCGCTCGGCAGGATCGCGGATGAGACCGAGGTCGTCCGAGAGCTGCTCGGCGTAGTGGGCCCACCCCTCGGCGTACCCGTGGATGTGGCAGAGATGGCGCTGCCACGGGTGAAGACCGGGGTCGGAGGCGGTCACGACGAACTGCAGGTGATGGCCCGGAAGTCCCTCGTGGTGGACGCTGGTGACCTCCTGCCACGTGGCTGCGACGGGAACACCGCTCGGGATGGTCCAGACGATGCGACTCGGCGCAGACCCGTCGGGCGGCGCGGGGGTGTAGTAGACGACGCCGGTCGAGGCCTCCGAGACGACGCAGTCGACGCGGTGGATGTCCTCCGGCAGGTCGAAGGCGTCGGCGAGCGCGCCGGTGGTCTCGGCGACCCGGATGCGGAGCCAGTCGCGGATGGCCGCCACTCCGTCCAGCCGGTAGCGGGGGTCGGCATCCAGAAGGGCCGCGGCCGCCCGCACCGGGTCCTCACCGGTGCCGCCCAGCTCGGTCGCGAGCTCGCGCGACCGAGCGACCAGCCGCGCCAGCTCGCTCCAGCCCCAGGCGTAGGTCTCGCGCAGGTCGATGTCGGCGCCGAGCATCGCCGCGGCCATGCTCGGGTACACCTCGGCGCCGACGCCGTCGACCGTCGGGGCGACGGGGCGCAGCTCGTCTCGGAGGACCGCGACGAGCTCGGCGAGCGCGGCGTTCGTCGCGTCCGCAGCGTCGCGCAGGCGCTGCCGCGCAGCGGCGTCGACATCGTCGGCGACGGGGATCGCGCCGAACCAATCCGTCTCGACCCAACGCTCGACCTGCCCGGCCAGGGTGTCGAGCTGACGCACGGGTGCGACCCCGCCGCCGAGGAAGCGGTCGGTGTGATCGCGCGCCCAGCGAAGGCTCTCGATGTACCGGCGGGTCGCGAGGGGGGCGGCCTCGACGCGTCGGAGAAGAGCCTCTCCGTCGGCATCCGCGGTGAGGGTCAGCCCCTCGACGGCATGACGGACCAGGTGGATGGGGGTGGCGAGCCCCGCCACGAGGCGCGGCGTGAACCCCGTGTCGAACAGCAGCCGCTCGCGCTCCATCCGCTCCCGAAGAGCTGCGCGAAGCGCGGGGTCGCCGGCCTCGGGGGCGAGGGCGTCGAGCCTTGCGATCACCTCGCCCTGGAGCGCATAGCGCTCCTGCAGCCACGCCGGCGAGAGATCGGGAAGGTCGGGTCCGTCCTCGCGGCCGATCGCCTGCGCCGCATCGGGCTCGTGCTCGGCGAGTCGGGCGACGTAGTCGTCGGCGATCAGGTGGACCGGGTCGGGGCTGGCACGCACCGGTCCAGCCTACGGACGCGCAGTCGTCGGGAAGGGCCGCTGCCGTGTTCGCGGGCCCCGCGCTCAGCGTCCCGCGGTGTTGTCCGGCGCTTCGCGCCGCGCGCATGTCTCAGAACGCGCGCATGTCTCACAGGACGTCACCTGCCCGCTGTTTCGGCGCCGCTTCCGCGACATCCTCCAGGGCGATGTCGCAGAAGGTGTCGCGTCACCCCTCCCACGGTGCCAGTTCTGCGACATCCTCGACGCCCGTGTCGCGGAAGGTGTTCCCTCCCCCCTCCCTGGGCGCCGGTTCTGCGACATCCTCGACGCCCGTGTCGCAAAAGGTGGTGCCTCCCTCGGCGCCGCTCCCGCGACATTCTCCAGGGCGATGTCGCAGAAGGTGTCGCGTCACCCCTCCCACGGCGCCGGTTCTGCGACATCCTCGACGCCCGTGTCGCAGAACGTGTTACCTCCCCCCCTCGGCGCTGGTTCTGCGACATCCTGCAGGGCGATGTCGCAATAGGTGTCGCATCACCCCTCCCACGGCGCCGGTTCTGCGACATCCTCGACGCCCGTGTCGCAGAAGGTGTTCCCTCCCCCCTCCCTGGGCGCCGCTTCTGCGACATCCCCGGCCCCCGTGTCGCAGACGGTGCGGCATGGACGCCCGAGAGCCGCCGCTACGACGACATCGTGGCTGCCAGCCGCTCCTTCTCCCGTTCGACGTCGAACGTCGCCGCCGGCCACTGCGGGTCCACGGCCTCGAGCGCCTCCAGCAGGAGGCGCTGCACGGCCAGGCGGGCATACCACTTTCGGTTCGCCGGGACCACGTACCAGGGTGCGACTGCCGTGGAGGTCCGGTCGAACACCGTCTGGTAGGCGGCCATGTAGTCGGGCCAGAGCGCTCGTTCGTCGACGTCGCCGGGGTTGTACTTCCAGTGCTTGTCGGGCCGGTCGAGCCGCTCCATCAGGCGGTCGCCCTGCTCGGCGTACGAGATGTGCAGCATGACCTTGACGATGCGGGTGCCGCTCGCCACGACGCGGGCCTCGAAGTCATTGATCGCGTCGTACCGCCGCTCGATCTCTTCAGCGGGCGCGAGGGCGCGCACGCGCCCGATCAGCACATCCTCGTAGTGCGATCGATCGAACACCCCGATGAACCCCGGCTCGGGAAGACGCCGCTCGACACGCCAGAGGAAGTCGTGCGCGAGCTCCTCGGGGGTCGGCTTCTTGAACGCGGTGAGCATGACGCCCTGGGGATCGACCGAGCCGACGACGTGCCGGACGATTCCCCCCTTGCCGGCGGTGTCCATCGCCTGCAGCACGAGGAGCACCGCCTGGTCGGTCGCCTGGTTCCTGCTCGCGGCGTAGAGGCGCTCCTGCAGCTCATCGAGCCGGGAGTCGTCGGCGAGATCGTCGACACCGTCGGCTTTGGAGCCGCGGTAGGCGGGGGTGGCGTCGGGATCGACGGCGGCGAGGTCGAAACC
The DNA here is from genome assembly GCF_013410955.1 of Microbacterium sp. AK009. Lineage (GTDB taxonomy): Bacteria > Actinomycetota > Actinomycetes > Actinomycetales > Microbacteriaceae > Microbacterium. The sequence goes on from NZ_JACCCG010000005.1 coordinate 321,285, forward strand.
CTTTTCGACGCGGAGAGCGGATGCGGGGTCGCCGATCCAGCCGGTGGCTTCTGCTGTCGTCATCCCGCCATGATGTCCCACCGCCGACGGCGCGGGAAGAGCAGGGCGGTCAGCGGCCGAGCGGCACCTCGATGAGGAGGCGCGCCGCGCTCCCGGCGGTGAGCGCCTGATCGAGCTCCGCCCGGGTCGCGGCCCGCCGGTACTCCCACCCGTAGGCGCTCGCGATCGCCTCGAGCCGGACCTCATGGGGGGTGTAGAGCACACGGTCCATCGCCTCGGGGCCGGCGACCGCGGCGACCTCGAGCCCGTCGAAGATCGTGCCGCCGCCGTCGTTTCCGACGATCACCTGCATGCGCGGAGCGGGTTCGCCCGGCGGGACGAGCAGCGCGCCGACGTCGTGGAGCATCGCGAGGTCGCCGAGGAGCACCCGCGTCACACCGGCGGCGGCGCCGCCGACGGCGTCCTGGCTTGCCACGGCGATCCCCGTCGCCGTCGCGATCGTGCCATCGATGCCGGCGAGACCTCGATTGGCGTGCACCCGCACCTTCTTGCCGCCGAGGACGGTGTCGGCGACCCGCACCAATCGCGACGAGCCGAACATCAGGCGGTCGTGGGGCCAGGTCGCACGCCACACCGCGTCGACGAGCGCAGCGCGGTCGACCGGCGCACGGAGCACGGCGAGCTCGGCAGCGATCGCGGGGAGCCGTTCGTCGGGCACGGCCGACGACAGGGCGTCGGGATCGGGTGCGGGAGGGCTGAGATCGATGGATGCCGCCTGCGAGGCGCGCATCCACGCGCCGAGCCATTCGCGGTCGGTCGCGCCGGGAGCCACCGAGACGGCGTCGACGTGCGCGGTCGAGCCGTTGAGGTTCAGTGCCTCGCCCGGGCCGCGGACGGCGAGCACCGTGACGTCGTCGCGGGAGAGGAGGGCGGCGACCTCGCGGCCCAGCGTCGGGTGTCCGAACACGACGGCGCGTTCGACGCGGCCGCCGAGCGCGGGGTCGGCGAGAAGCGCCCGATACCCGTGCACGAGCTGCCGGCCGAAGCGGGCGCCGCTGACGATCTCGGCGATGAGCGGCCACCCGCCCTCGTGCGCCAGCGCCTCCGCCCCCGCACCGGCGTCGGCCCCGGCGATGACGACGGTGCGCGGACCGCGTTCGAGGACGGCGTCGAGGTCGGTGTCGGTGACGCCGCCGTCGTTCGCCCCCTCTGAGCCGCCGATACCGCCGCCGCCCTGATAGAGCGCGCCGGAGGGCTCTGGCGGTGTGACGTCGGAGGGGTCCGCGTCGGCCGACGCGGCGAGCCACGGCGGCAGGGCACCGGCGAGGGGGTCGCGGTACGGCAGATTCAGGTGAACGGGCCCTGCAGGTCGCCCGGTCTGACCGCGCGCGGCGGCGAGTGCGTCGCCGGCGGTCTGACGGAGCATCGTCGTCTGGTCGCTCCTGCCGGTCCGGTCGATCTCGGTCGGGACGGGAAGGTCGGCCTCCCACCGCGTGAAACCGGTGTACAGACCCGGCTGGCGCGTGGCTTGATTCGCGCCGATTCCGCGCAGCTCCGGCGGGCGGTCAGCCGTGAGGAGGATCAGCGGCACCCCGGCGTGATGGGCCTCGAGGACCGCCGGAAGGTAGTTCGCCGTGGCGGTACCCGAGGTGCAGACGAGGGCGGCCGGCATCCCCGTCTCGCGTCCGATCCCCAGAGCCACGAACCCCGCGACCCGTTCGTCGATGCGCACATGCAATCGCACGTCGCCCCGCCGCTCCAGTTCGGCGGCGACCAGCGCCAGCGCCTGCGAGCGCGACCCGGGGCTGAGCACGAGGTGGCGGACACCGCCGGCCACGAGCGCCCCGATCAGCGCTGCAGCGGCATCGGTCGACGCAGCCTGCGCCCCGGGGGTGTCGCCGGTCACCTCAGCTCAGCGGTCCGCGGGTGCCGAGCGGGTCATCGTCATCGGCCGGACGGTCGCCGGCCCGGGCGGAGCGGTCGCTGCCACTCGGGGGCGGCTCGATGGTGCTGCCAGGCGCCGCGCCGCGCTCGCGGGGAAGGAAGCGGGGGTCGTCGGCCTCGGCATCCAACTGCGCCAGTTCCTCTTCGAGGCGGCGGATGCGCTCGTCCTGGTCACTGATCGAACCGATGCGCCCCAGGAACTCGGGGTCGTCGTCGGGGGCGCGCCGGGCAGCGATCGTCTTCTTGCGCAGGCGCCCCACCACGAACCACAGCACGCCGCCGAGGACGGGAAGGAGGATGACGATGAGGATCCAGATCGGCTTGCTCACGCCGCGATGGCGGTTCGGCGGCTGCAGGGCGCAGTCGACGATGCTGTAGACCCAGAAGGCCACCACCAGCGGCACCACGATGAACAGCGCCCTTACCATGCCTCCATCCTAGGCGCGCTGGGCTGGGCGGGGCCTGGGGGTCGCGGGCGGCGGGGCAGCAGGGAGCCCGACGTAAACTGGAGCCGTGAAAGCCCGCTCCGCCCTGGTCTATTCCGTGCTGCGGCTTCTGGCGTTCCTGGTGCCGTTCGGCATCCTGATGCTCTTCCCGATCTTCCAGCAGCTCTACTGGCTCGCAGCGATCTTCGCCGCCCTCATCGGGCTGAGCCTGTCGCTGCTGTTCCTGCGCCGCCCATTGAACGAGGTCACCTCATCCCTCGGCGCCGGCCGCCGCGAGCGCGCGGCGCGCGTGGACAGCGCAGCCGCCGACGCCGACGCCGATGCTGAGGATGCCGCCGCTGATGCGATCGCCGACGGCGACGGGCGTGGAGGCGCCGGCGATCAGCCGACGAACGCCCAGAACAAGAACACGCCGTAGGTCAGCGACGCCAGCGAGCTCAGCGCGAGGGCGACGACCAGTTCCCGGGGAAGCCGGTAGGTCCAGACGATGAGCACCGCAGGGAGCGCAGCGAGCAGACCGAACAGGGTCAACCACGCGATGGGGTAGAACAGCGCGATCCATCCGGAGACGACGAACGGCAAGAGGATCAGCACGGTGAAGAGCACCTGCGAGCCGCGGCGACCGATCAGCACCGACAGGGTGCGCTTGCCGGCCGCGCGGTCCTGCTCGATGTCGCGGAGGTTGTTGGCCAGCAGCACGGCGCAGGCGAACAGGCCTGCACCCACGGCACCGAACCAGGCCTCCTGCGGCAGGGCGAGCGCCTGCACCCAGGTCGTGCCCAGGGTCGCCACGAGCCCGAAGAACACGAAGACGACGATCTCGCCGAGACCGTAGTACCCGTACGGACGCTTCCCCCCGGTGTAGAACCAGGCCGCGACGATGCACACAGCGCCGACGAGCAGCAGCCACCACTGCTGCGTGCGGATGACCACAGCCAGACCCGCCACGGCGGCGAGGCCGAAGAACACCAGCGCCACGATGAGCACCGTCCGCGGCTTCGCTTTCCGGGCGCCGGTGAGGCGTGCGGGGCCGACGCGGAAGTCGTCGGTGCCCCGGATGCCGTCGCTGTAGTCGTTGGCGTAGTTGACCGCGATCTGAAGGCACACCGCCACCGCCAGGCAGCACAGCGCCACGACCCATCGGAGCGAGTCGAGCACGAGCATCGAGGCACCTGTGCCGATGAGCACCGGGGTGACCGCCAGCGGGAGGGTGCGCAGTCGCGCAGCGCCGATCCAATCCCGCGCGGTCGCCTTCTGCGGCGCACGGGTCGGGGCGACCGGCTGACGCTGCGGATTGCCGCCGGGACGGGGACGGGATGCCGGACGCTTGCGCCTGGTGCGGGAGGTTCGTGCCACGAGGTCACATCCTAGGGCGGCGCACTATCGGTGCCCCGCCACGAGGCGCCGGATCGCCTCGCGGTCGGGCTTCCCCGAGGGCAGGGCGGCCACCTCGTCGACGAGGATCAGGCGGGAGGGGCGGGCGTGGGCGCCGATCTCGGCGGCCACGGCCGCGCGCGCCTCGGCGAGCTGGGTGGCTTCGCTGCGGCGGAGCGCCTCGCCGCGCGCCGCGACGATCACCGACGCCTCGCCCCAGCGGTCATCCGGCACTCCGACCACGATGGCGGCGTGAAGCCCCGCCACCGATCGCACCACGCGCTCGACCCGGTCGAGGGAGACGTTGATGCCGCCCGAGACGATGACGTTGTCCAGGCGACCGCGCACCCGCAGCACACCGTCGTCGATGAGGCCGGCGTCGCCGGTGCGGTACCAGCGGGTGCCCTCGGGGCCGGTGACGAAAGCGGCCTCGGTGCGAACCGGGTCGCCGAGGTAGCCCTCCGCGAGGGTCGGCCCCGACAGTTGCACCTCCCCGTTCTCGATCCGCAGGCCCACGCCGTCGAGCGGGACGCCGTCGTAGACACAGCCGCCGCTCGTCTCGGTCGCACCGTACGTGCGGACGATTCGTGCGCCGGCTCCCTCGGCGCGCTCGAGCACCGCCGCCGGGAGTGCCTGGCCGCCAATGAGGATCGCCTCGAACGAGTCCAGCGCCGCACGGACCGTGGGGTCGTGCTCGGCGGCGTCGAGCAGCCGGATCAGCTGGGCGGGGACGAGGGAGGTGAAGGTCGGCACCCGGCGTCCGTTCTCACTGGAGACGAGCATGAGCGCCGCCGACGCGAACGCCTGCGGCTGGAACGGCCCCGACAGCAGCCCCGGCTGCCGATCGGCGACGAGCGAGCGGACGAGCACCTGGAGTCCCGCCACGTAGCTGGCGGGGAGGGCGAGGAGCCACGCCCCGTCGCCGATGCGTGCCGCGGTGGCGAGCGCACTGGCGGTGAGCGCCGAGCGGCTGAGGACGACGCGCTTGGGAACCCCGGTCGACCCGGACGTCGTCACCACCACCGCCGTTCCGGCAGGGACCTCCTCGCCCTCCCCTGCCGCATCCGGATCGGTCATGCCGAGGCCGAGCGCCGGCCCCGCGCCCAGGACCGCGGCGCGCAGCGCCGGCAGGATGTCGCGAGGGTCGTCACCGTCGACGGGGTGGAGCTTCACTGCCGGGTCCGTCAGTAGTGCCAGGGGTAGGGCGACCAGTCGGGGTCGCGCTTCTGGAGGAACGCGTCGCGGCCCTCGACCGCCTCATCGGTGCCGTAGGCCAGACGCGTCGCCTCACCGGCGAACAGCTGCTGGCCGGCGATGCCGTCGTCGACGGCGTTGAACGCGAACTTCAGCATCCGGATCGCTGTCGGCGATTTCGTGAGGATGACGCGGGCCATCGCCAGCGCCTCGCGCTCGAGATCGGCGTGGTCGACCACGCGGTTCACGGCGCCCATCTCGTAGGCGCGCTCGGCGGAGTACTCCTCGGCGAGGAAGAACACCTCGCGCGCGAACTTCTGGCCGATCTGCCGGGCGAAGAACGCCGAGCCGTATCCGGCGTCGAACGATCCCACGTCGGCGTCGGTCTGCTTGAAGCGGCCGTGCTCGCGGCTGGCGATGGTGAGGTCGCACACCACGTGCAGCGAGTGCCCGCCGCCCGCGGCCCACCCGGGCACCACCGCGATGACCACCTTGGGCATGAAGCGGATCAGACGCTGCACCTCCAGGATGTGCAGGCGTCCGAGCGCGGCGCGCATCTCGCCGGACGCCTCGCCCGCGTCATCCGACCCGTCGTACTGGTACCCGGTCCGTCCCCGGATGCGCTGATCGCCGCCCGAGCAGAACGCCCAGCCGCCGTCCTTCGGGCTCGGGCCGTTGCCGGTGAGCAGGACGACCCCGATGCGCGGGTCCTGCCGGGCGATGTCGAGGGCGTCGTACAACTCGTCGACCGTGCGGGGGCGGAAGGCGTTGCGCACCTCGGGTCGGTCGAACGCGATGCGCGCGACCCGCCCGTCGGTGGAGACGTGGGCGGTGATGTCGGTGTACCGCTCCGCGCCCGGAGCTTCGACCCACTCGGCCACGTCGAAGAGGTCGGAGACCGCTTCGGGACTCACACCGCGCTCCCCGTGCCGTTCTTGGCGTCGCGCCAGCGCAGCCACCCGGTGATCACGTCGTAGTCCGCCTCGGAGGGCGCCCACCCGAGGGTGAACAGTCGCACCCCCGCGTCGAAGAGGGCGTCGGCGTCGGACTGGTCTCGGCGCTGCAGCTCGTTCGAGACGACGAGGCCCGAGACATCCGTGCCCTCCTTCTCAGCCCAGTTCTCGATGACGCCGAGCTTGTGCCCGAGCTCGTCGGGGGTGACGAAGCTGTGCCAGATGTGGGCGTGACGGGCGACCAGGCGCAGGGTTTTCTGCTCGCCCTTCCCGCCGATCATGATCGGGATGTCGCGGGTGGGTGCCGGGTTGAGCGCGCCCCACCGTGCGACCACGCGCTGGAGCCCCTCGGCGAGGTCGTTCAGGCGCGACCCGGCGGTGCCGAATTCGTAGCCGTATTCGGTGTAGTCCCGCTCGAACCAGCCCGAGCCCGTGCCGAAGATGAACCGGCCGCCGCTGATGTGGTCGAGCGTTCGGGCCATGTCGGCCTGCAGGTCGGCGTTGCGGTAGCTGTTGCAGTTCACCAGCGATCCGAACTCGACGCGCTCGGTCTGCTCGGCCCAGGCGCCGAGCATGGTCCACGACTCGAAGTGCAGGCCGTCGGGGTCGCCGGAGAGGGGGAAGAAGTGGTCCCAGTTGAACAGGATGTCCACGCCCATCTCCTCCAGGCGGAGCACCGCGTCGCGGATCTGCGCGTAGGTGGCGTGCTGGGGCTGGATCTGCACGCCGAGGCGCACGGGGGTGTCGAGAAGCATGCCGCCAGCCTAGAACCCGGGGCGTGAGGCCGGATCGCGAAGCGGTGTCGGGGTTTCGCAGGCTGCGAGGTCGAGCAGCCTGCGAAACCCCGACATCGGGTCCGGTCAGCGACCGAGCATCGCTCCGCCGCGTCCCGCGCGCGCCTTGAGGAACGCATCGACGGTGTCCCACGCCGCGATCGCGACGATTCCGAACCCGGTGATCACCGCGAGGATGCCGGCGACCTCGTCGCCGTCCGTACCGATGACCGTCGGGAAGAAGTCGGGGTTCAGCAGGCTCCCCTGGGTGAGCAGCCAGACCGCGACACCGGCGAAGGCGGCGTTCATCACGAGGTTGACCACGGCGAGCGCCAGGGTCCAGCGGCCGACGAGGTAGACGACGATCGTCAGCGCGGCATCGAACACCGCGAAGGCCACCAGGGCGACGAATCCGATCGGCCAGAGGCCGGGGTCGAAGAACGACAGGCCGCGCTCTGTCGGCACGAATCCGATCGACAGGTCCCAGAGGACCAGTCCCACCCCGAGCGTGAGGAAGACCAGCTGGCCGACCATGTCGCCGAAGCCCGCGCCGCGCGGCCGGGGCTCGGGCAGGCGGTCAAGAGACCATTCCCCGAATCCCATGTCGGTGCGGCGCGCGACCGTGCGTTCCACGATCGCGAAGACGAGGACGCTCCAGAACCCCAGGTTGACGGTCACCTGCAGGAGGACCACGGCCACGGTGCCGACCGTGTCGCCGAACGTGGCACCCGAGAGGGTCTTGCCGAGCGCCACGCCGAAGGCCGCGCACGGCAGCACGATCGCCAGAAGGAGCTTCACAAGGCGCCACCAGTCGAGGAAGTAGCGCGGGCCGATCAGCTGCAGCGGCCGATCGGTGTACTGAGCGGCGAGCACCTCGGGGTCGCCGAGCGCGGTCAGCACCGCTCGCTCCGCCGAAGCGGGGTCTTCGCCGCCGGCGGTACGGGCGTCGATCTGATCGTCGATGGACCCGCGGAGTTCGGCGGCGAGGTCGGGGCGCTGTGCCTCGGGTACCGTGCGCATCGCGGCGTCGATGTAGCGGTCGGTCAGGGTGGTGGTGGTCATGGCGTGTCCTCAGGAGGCGGATGAAGCGGGAAGGTCGGAGATCGCGCGGGCGAGCGCGTCGAAGTCGGCGCTGAGGGCGGCGGCGAGCCGCGCTCCCTCGGCGCTGGTGCGGTAGAACTTGCGCGGTCGCGCCTCGTCGGTGTTCCACTCGCTGGCCAGGTGTCCCTGCTTCTCGAGGCGGCGAAGCAGGGGGTAGAGGGTGTTGGCGTCGACGTCGAAGCCGCGCGTCTGCAGCTCCTCGAGCAGGCCGTAGCCGTACCCCGGTTCCTGCAGCAGCCGCAGGCACGCCAGGACGACGGTCCCCCGGCGGAGCTCCTGCAGGTGGGTGTCGAGGGCTTCGGTCTCGCTCATGGCTCACACTGTACTGTGCGTCACACACTATCGTCAATGGCACGATGATGGATGCTGCGTGAGCGGCCACAATGGCGGGATGACCCTCCCGCCGCTCGCCGAGGTCCTCGACCGCCTGCAGGTCGTATCCCTGCCGCTGGTCACCCGCTTCCGCGCGATCGACACCCGCGAGCTCGCCCTGATCGAGGGCCCGGAGGGGTGGACGGAGTTCTCCCCGTTCCTCGAGTACGACGACCGCGAGTCGGCCGCGTGGCTGGCCGCGGCGCTGGAGTTCGGGTGGGCGCCCTCCCCCGCGCCGGTCCGCGACCGCATTCCGGTGAACGCCACCGTGCCCGCCGTTCCCGCGGCATCCGTCCCCGAGGTTCTCGCGCGCTTCCCCGGCTGTCGCACCGCCAAGGTGAAGGTCGCCGACCCCGGCCAGCGCCTTGCCGACGACATCGCCCGCGTGGCCGCGGTGCGCGCAGCGATGGGGCCCGAGGGGCGGATTCGCATCGACGCCAATGGCGCCTGGAACATCGACGAGGCCGAGCACGCCGTCCGCGCGATGGAGCACGACGACCTCGAGTACGTCGAGCAGCCCTGCGCGAGCGTCGAGGAGCTCGCCGAGCTGCGCCGTCGCATCGCCCGCCTCGGCATTCCCATCGCCGCCGACGAGAGCGTGCGCAAGGCCGAGGACCCTCTTGCCGTCGCGCGCGCCGGCGCGGCCGACCTGCTGGTGATCAAGGCCCAGCCGCTGGGCGGGGTGTCGCGGGCGCTGCAGATCGTCGCCGACGCGGGCCTCCCCGTCGTCGTCTCCAGCGCCCTGGACTCCGCCGTCGGCCTGTCGATGGGGGTCGCGCTGGCCGCTGCCCTCCCCGAGCTCCCCTACGACTGCGGCCTCGGCACCGGAGCGCTGTTCACCACCGACGTCGCCGACTACGCCCTCACGGACGGATCGCTCGCCGTCACCCGCCCGATCCCCGACCCTGAGATCCTGGAGCGTCTGACCGTCAGCGCGGAGCGCCGGCAGTGGTGGGTGGAGCGGATCAGCCGCTGCCACGACCTGCTGGCCGGCAGCTGAGCCCGGAGGCCCGGGGGGTCAGTCCTCGACCAGCACGAGGTGGGCGATCTGGGCCACCTCGGCGCGGCAGCGCCGCTCGCGCTCATCCTCGTCGAGCCCGGCCATGACCGCGCTGATCAGCGTCGCCTCCCAGTTGGAGACGAACAGCCGCGCAGCGGCGGCGGCCGGCACCCGGAAGCGCACACCGGTCGATCGGCCGATGTCGTCGATGATCCGCGCGACGCTGGCGTGCATCTCCTCCTGCTGACGCAGGTAGGCCGCCGCGAAGTCGGCGTTGCGGAGCGCGTGCATGCGGATCTCGCTCATCAGCAGCACGCCGAGCCGGTCCTCGGCGGGGCCGTCGAGCACCCGCTGGACGACCGCCTGGATGGCGTCGGTGCTGACCTCGAGCCGGCCGTCCTCCTGCAGATCCGCGACCCGCGTGGCGACCGCGTCGACCCGCTCCCGCCACACGCGCGCGGCGAGCTCGAGGAAGAGCTCCTCTTTGCTGTCGAAGTTGGAGTAGAACGCCCCGCGGGTGAAGCCGGCGCGCTCGCAGACCGCCTCGACCGAGGCGGCGTCGAGACCCGATTCGGCGAAGACCTCGGCGGCGGCCTCGATCAGGCGCTGACGCGTGGCATCGCGACGGCGCGCGGGGGTGGTGCTCGTCATCGGTCCTCCTTCGACTTTCACGGGAACTCCCCAGACTGGCGGTCGGGGCGCGCTTTACGATACACCTGTGTATTGGATACAGCGCTGTATCGATATCTGATCCCTGTTGCCTGGAGGCGCCGTGTCCACACTGCTGTACGCACTCGGCCGTTGGTCGTTCCGTCGCCCCTGGAAGGTGCTCGTCACCTGGCTGCTGCTCCTGGTTCTCGCCGGCGGCGGGGCGGCCCTGTTCTCGCAGGGCACCGACAATTCCTTCTCCATCCCCGGCACCGAGGCTCAGGAGGGGCTCGAGGAGCTGAATCGCACGTTCCCGCAGGTGAGCGGCACGAGCGCCCAGCTGGTCGTCGTCGCCGCTGACGGCGACCAGATCGACGACGAGGCCTACCGCGCCGCCATTGACGACGCGGTGGCGGAGTTCGCCGACCTCGACGACGTCATCGCCGTCACCGACCCGTACGACGAGACCGTCAGCGGCCTCATCTCCGACGACGGCACGGCCGCGATCATCCGGATGCAGTTCGAGGGCCAGGCGACGGAGATCTCCGCCGACACGGTCTCGTCTGCCGAAGCGATCGCGGATGACCTCGCCGAGGCCCTGCCCGCGGGCGCGCAGTCGGCCCTGGGCGGGGACCTGTTCTCCACAGCGGTGCCGACCCTGACGATCATCGAGGCGATCGGCGTGCTCATCGCGCTGTTCGTGCTCATGGTCACGTTCCGCTCGTTCGCGGTGGCGTGGTACCCGCTCATCAGCGCGATCATCGGCGTCGGCCTGGCTGTGGCCCTGATCTTCGTCGCCACGGTCTTCAGCACGATCTCCTCCACCACGCCCCTCCTGGCGGTGATGCTGGGGCTCGCGGTCGGCATCGACTACTCGCTCTTCATCGTCGCGCGTCACCAGGACCAGGTGCGCGCCGGGATGGAACCCGAGGAGTCGGCCGCGCGGGCCACCGGGACCGCGGGCTCCGCGGTCGTCTTCGCCGGGGTGACGGTGCTGATCGCCCTGATCGGCCTGTCCTTCGCCGGCATCCCGTTCCTGACCACCATGGGGATCGCCGCCGCCGTCGCCGTCGCGATCGCCGTGGTCGTCGCCCTCACCCTCACCCCCGCGCTCCTCGGCTTCGCCAAGGGACGGGTCGTCGGCTGGAAGCGGCGGCGGGCACCCAAGCCGCTGCAGGCCGACGGCACGAAGCAGCCGAACCGCTGGGTGATGCTCGTCACCCGCCGGCCCCTCCTCACCACGATCGCCGTGGTCGCGGCGCTCGGTGCGGCCGCGATCCCCGCGGCGAGCCTCACCCTGGCCCTGCCCAACGCCGGCATGCAGAGCGAGGAGAGCGAGGCCCGACAGTCGTACGACCTCGTCACCGAGAACTTCGGCCCGGGCGCCAACGGCCCGCTCATCATGACCGGCACCATCGTCACCTCGAGCGACCCGCTCGGCCTCATGGACGACCTCGCCGCCGAGATCGAGCAGGTGCCGGGCGTGAAGGAGGTGGCCCTGGCCACTCCCAACGAGACCGCCGACACCGGCATCATCCAGATCGTCCCCGAGACCGGCCCGGATGACCCGGCCACCGCCGACCTCGTGCGCGAGCTGCGCGCACAGCACGACCGGCTCCTCGACGAGTACGGCGTGGACCTGAAGGTCACCGGGTTCACCGCGGTCGCCATCGATATCTCCGACCGGCTCGGTCAGGCGCTGCTGCCCTTCGGCATCTTCGTCGTCGGCCTGTCGCTGATCCTCCTGATGATCGTCTTCCGCTCGATCTGGGTGCCGCTGAAGGCCGCCGCCGGGTACCTCCTGTCGGTCGCCGCCGCCTTCGGAGCGGTCGCCGCCGTCTTCGAATGGGGGTGGTTCGCCGACCTCCTGCACGTCTCGCGCACCGGCCCGGTCATCAGCTTCATGCCCATCATCCTCATGGGCGTGCTGTTCGGCCTGGCCATGGACTACGAGGTGTTCCTCGTCTCCCGCATGCGCGAGGACTTCGTCCACGCGCGTCGGCGCCTCGGCCGCAACCCCTCGCGCGACGAGCTCCGGGCCATCGCGGTCGGCGCCGTGCGCTCGGGGTTCACCGCGTCGGCACGGGTCGTCACCGCGGCGGCGGTGATCATGTTGGCCGTGTTCGCCGCCTTCGTTCCCGAGGGTGACACCTCGATCAAACCGATCGCGCTCGGGCTGGCCGTCGGCATCGCCGTCGACGCCTTCCTCGTGCGCATGACGCTCGTGCCGGCGGTCATGACGCTTCTCGGAGACAAAGCGTGGTGGTTCCCGAAGGCGCTCGATCGGATGCTGCCGCACTTCGACATCGAAGGCGAGGCCGTCGAGCGCGAGATCGCGCTCGAGGACTGGCCCGAACCCGACACCACCGCGGCGATCGTGGCCGAGGGCGTCGCCGTGGGCGACAGCGCCGATGACGACGCCGACGTCGTCTACACCGGGGCGTCGTTCCGAGTGGAGCCGGGGGCGACCCTCGTTGTCACCTCCGACGACGCGCGCGCCGCGCGCGGGTTGCTGCTCACCATCGCCGGGCGCCTCGCCCCTACCGACGGGCGCATCAAGGTCGAGGGGCACCTCCTCCCCGAGCGCGCCGCCTGGGTGCGACCGCGGGTGGGCGTCGCCCTGCTGCACAACAACGACGAGCCCGCCGACGAGCTGCGCGAGGCTTTCGCCGGCGGAAGCCGGATCGTGGTCATAGACGCGCTGGACTCGCTGGAGTCGCAGTCGCTCGCCGCCCGCGACCAGGCCCTGGCCGTGCTGCGGCAGAGCGGTGAGACGACCCTCGTCGTCTCGGCCAGCGACGCCGCTTTCGCCGAGCGCGCCCTCGCCGACGCCGGCCGCACCGAGATCACGGTTCTGCATGTGGCGGGTCCGCCCGCGGCATCCGTCTCGTCCCGTTCCTCCCGATCCGCCCGCTCCGACGACGTAGCGCCCTCCCCCTTCGATGAGGTGTTCTCATGACTCTTCCCCTCGAACGCGCGCGCAGCCCGAAGCCGGTCACGTGGCTGACGATCCTCGGGGTGCTGCTGCTGCCGGTGATCGTCGGCGGCATCCTCGTCGCGGCGCTCTACAACCCCACCGAGCGACTCGACCAGCTGAACGCCGCGATCGTGAACGACGACGAACCCGTCGAGATCGACGGGCAGACCGTGCCCCTCGGGCGGCAGCTGAGCGCGGGCCTGGTCGAAGGGTCGGATGACCAGGAGAGCAACCTCACCTGGACGATCTCGAACGAGGATGACGCGGCCGCAGGCCTCGCGGACGGGACCTACGCCGCCGTCGTGACGATTCCGGCGAACTTCTCCGCCGCGGCGACCTCGACCCAGCCGGGTGAGACGCCCGAGCAGGCGACGATCGAGGTGACGACCCCGCCCGACAGCCGCGTGGTCGACGACGCGATCACCGCGCAGGTGACGTCGACTGCCGCGTCACTCGTGGGGCAGCAGCTGTCGGAGACCTTCCTCGAGAACGTGTTCCTCGGATTCACCACGCTCGGCGAGCAGCTCGGCGAGGCAGCCTCGGGGGCCGATGACCTGGCCGACGGGGCGGGGCAGCTCGCCGACGGGGCGGCGCAGGCCGCCGACGGTGCCGCGGAGCTCGCCGACGGCGCCGGTCAGCTGGCCGGCGGTGCGGCGCAGGCCGCGGATGGCGCAGCCGCGCTCCCCGGCGGGATCAGTCAGCTGGGCTCGGGAGCGGGGCAGCTCGCCGGTGGCGCGAGCGGGCTCTCGCAGGGGGCTTTGGAGCTTCAGAGCGGCTTGACGCAGATCGCCGGCGGGATCCGCGGGGCCGCCGACGGCGCCGGTCAGCTGTCCGCGGGGGTCCGCGCGGGCGCCGATGAGCTGGAACGTACCGGCCTGGTCCCTGACCAGATCTCCGGCTTCGCCCAGTCCGCCGCAGACGGCTCCGCGCTTACCGCGGAGCAGATCGGTGGCGTCGCCCAGAGTCTGGGAGCCATCGCCCCCGCTGCGGGCGGACTCGCAGAGTCGCTCGGCCAGCTGGCCGCGACCTGCGCCACGTCCGTCGATTCACCCGAATTCTGCGCTCAGGTCGCCGCGGCCGCCGGTACCGCGGGCACGACGGCGGCGGACATCGGCGCCGCGGCGCAGTCCGCCGGCGGAGCGGCCCAGACCGCTGTCGACGCGGCAACCGCGGCAGGCGCGACGAATGGGGCGCTGCAGCAGTTCGACACGGAGGGCGCGACGGAGTTCGCGAGCCGGTTCCGCACCATCGCCCACAGCGTCGATCAGCTCGCCGGAGGCCTGGGACAGCTGGCGGGGGCAACCGATCAGTCCGCGGCGGGCGCAGGTCAGCTGGCCGGCGGAGCCGGCCAGCTCGGCAGCGGGGCATCGGCGCTGGCAAGCGGCGCTCAGCAGGCGGCGGAGGGTGCGCAATCTCTGGCGACCGGCGTGCGGGGTCTCAGTGACGGTGCTGCCGGTGTGTCCGAGGGCACAGCGGGGCTCGCCGATGGCGTGCAGAGTCTGAGCGAGGGCGCCGCGGGCGTCTCCGACGGCACGACGAGCCTCGCGGACGGTCTCGCGACCGCGACGGACGAGATCCCGTCCTACAGCGAGGCTGAGGCCACCGACCTCGCCACCGTGGTGGCCGATCCCGTCGCCGCGCAGGGGGTCGGCGACAACCTCTTCGGCGCCTCGGCGATCCCGCTGCTGTCGACCCTCGCCCTGTGGTTCGGCGGGCTCGGCACGTTCGTGGCGCTGCAGGCGGTGTCGCGCCGGGCGCTGACGTCGCGGGCACCGTCGGTCGTGCTGGCGCTCCGCGGATTCCTCCCGGCCGCCGTCATTGGCGCGGTGCAGGGCGTGCTCATCGCCGGGATCGTGCAGCTGGCCGCGACGTATTCGTGGGGCGAGTGGACGGTGTACGCCGCGGTGTGCGTCGTCGCCGGCGTCGCCTTCGCCGCGGTGAATCAGGCACTCGTCGCGGTGTTCGGCGGCATCGGCCGCTGGATCTCGGCGCTCGTGGGCGTGCTCGTCGTCGCGACGGGCGTGGTCTCGACGGTGCCGGGCGCGCTGACCTCGGTCGCGTCGCTCCTACCGACCGCCCCGGCGTACCAGGGGATGCTCGCCGCCCTCACCTCGGCCGACGGCCTCGGTGCGGGTCTCGCCGGCCTCGCCGTCTGGACCGTCCTGGCGCTCATCGCCTCGGTGCTCGCGGTGTCCCGTCGGCGCACGGTTTCGGCGCGGTCGCTGAGGGCATCGCCCGCGCCGGCCTGACCCGGCGCGTGGCGTTGACCGCCGCGCCCCTCGCCGACCCGTTGAAGAACGTGGCCCCAAGTCATCCGGAGCCGCATTCTCCGACGGCTCGCGCGCTTCGCGGCAGGCGGTCGCCCGCTCCCCCGGCCGCCTCACGCTCGCGCGCCCCGCTCCCCCGTCAAGAAACGCCCCTCCGCGGCCTCAGCAGGGGCGGATGTTGTCGGGGGAGCCTCGTACGGTCACGCGTGCGGGCCACCGGCGCGGCCTGTGCGGCCCGCCGCCTGTCCGCACAGCCCTCCTCCGTCGCACGCGCTGGGTGTCTCAGCACACGCGATTCCCCGGGCAGCGATCCCGCACCTGCTGGGACACGCGGCGGCGGATGTCGCAGAACATGCGGCTGCGCCGGCCGCGAGCCGCAGCTTCTGCGACATGCGCGGGGAGCCGGCGCCCGCGCCCACGCCGGCGGCGCGGTCGAGGACGGAACTTCGCCACGGCACCCGCAGCAGCCGTCGCCGACGGCCGGCGCGGGCATTGCTCGCAGGCGAAGACGCCATCCTCCGGAAGACGAGGCTCCGGGTCATCCGGAATCGCGGTTCCCACCGGCCGCAGGTGTCTGACACTCACGTCGCGGCCTCGGAGGTCTCAGAACGTGCCGCCATTCCGGCGCAAGATCACGCGTTCTGCGACACGCAGCGGGTGCGGGCGGATGCCGCGCGGAGCGCGACTCAGCTCAGGCCGCTGTAGGCGTGCAGGCCCTTGAAGAACATGTTCACGATGGTGAAGTTGAACAGCACCGCGGCGAAGCCGATGATCGACAGCCACGCCGACCGCGAGCCGCGCCAGCCGCGCGTCGCCCGCGCGTGGATGTACCCGGCGTAGAGCACCCAGATGACGAACGTCCAGACTTCCTTGGTGTCGAAGCCCCAGTAGCGACCCCACGCGTCGTTGGCCCAGATCGCGCCGGCGATGAGCGTGAACGTCCAGAACATGAAGCCGATGATCGTGAAGCGGTAGGCGAGCGACTCCAGCGCCTCCGACCGCGGCAGGGTGCGCAGGAACCCCGGGCCCTTGGCCTTCGTTTCGCGACGCGACTGCATGAGCTGCAGGATCGACAGACCGAACGCCAGCGCGAACAGCGCCGTCGCGAGCGACGCGACGAAGACGTGGATGACCAGCCACACGCTCTTGAGGGGGTCCATCAGCGGCACGATCTCGACGTAGAACGCCAGGGTCGCGCCGCCCAGGAGCAGCACGGTGAGCCCGGTGATGAGCGAGCCCAGGAAGCGCAGATCGGACCGCACGAGTGCAGCGAGGTAGACCGCGATGATGAGGAGCGTGCCCGTCAGGGCGAACTCGTACATGTTCGACCACGGCACCCGCTCGGCGGCGATGCCGCGCGTCACGGTGGCACCGAGGTGGAAGAGGAACCCCAGCACAGTGAGAACCGTGCCGAGTCGCGCCCACACCAGGCGAGGCTTCTTCGCACCCTCGGCCTGCGTCCACGACAGCGAATCGGAACCGGATGCCGCGGGACCGGCGCTCCGCGCCCGGGTCGTCGATCCGACGGCCGCGGCCCCGACGAGCTCGCGCGACTCGGTGCGGACGGTGCCGCTCGCGGCATCCTTCTCCTCGATCGCCGACGCTGAACGGCGGGCGAGGTCGATCGCGTAGGCGACGAAGGCGAGGGCGTAGATCGCGATGGCGGTCCAGACCAGCAGAACCGAGACCGAGTCGAGTGTCAGGGCGGCGTCGGGCATGGATCCCAGTCTACGCGCGGGCTTCGACGCCGAGCCGGCGTTGGTTCGCCGTCGTGAGATCCCGTCGCCCCTTTACGCCGGTCTCGTCTCGCCGAGAAACCACTCCCCCCGGCGAAACACCATCGCGCGAGTCAGGTCTCGGCGCAGATGTGGTCTCTCGACGGAGGAGGCCACGAAACCGGATGCCGCGGGCTAGACCCGCTCGCGAAGCACGCCGGCCACGGCGTCGCCGTGACGCTGCGAGAACTGGTCGACCGCCCCTGCCAGGCCCGGGTCCTCGCCGCGCGCGAGCCCCGCGTATTCGAGCGAGACGGCTCCCTCGCCGTCGCCGTCTCCGGCGACCGGGGTGGCCCGCACCCACATGCGGCGACGCGGGACGAAGAGGCCCGCGAGCAGCCCCACCATGGCGAGAACCGAGAACGCCAGCACCCACGGCGCGCCCACATCGCGGTGCACCGACAGCGACACGTAGCGCTTGACGGACTCGTCGTACCCCTGCGCTCCCTCGGTCGCCTCGTCTTCGAAGGTGATCGTCCCGCGTCCGCCGGGCAGGTCGGCGGTGTCGCCGGGGGCGAGCTGGATCGAGTCGACGCCGGTGTCGCCACCGGTCAACCGGTCCATGTCGCCGGTGTCGAGCGCGTATACCGAACGAGGAATACCGCCGTCGATCCCCAGGTCGCCCTCGTAGACGTCGAGCGAGACGACGGGGTTGATGAGCGCCGGGTAAGCCGAGGTGAATGCCCCGGTGTCCAACGGAGCCTCGGTCGGGTAGAAGAACCCGACGAGGCCGAGCTGCTCCGACAGTCCGTCGGGGATCTTCACCACGCCGAGCGAGGTCATGTTCGTGTCCTGCGGCAGGAACGGCACCGCCTCGGAGAACACCACCTCGCCCGCGGGATCGCGGACGGTGAGGGTCGGGGCGTACCCGTTTCCCATCAGGTAGATGCGGTCTCCGGCGAGCTCCAGCGGCGCGTTGACGCGCACCACGCCCTCCTGCGGCTCCTCCCCGGCGAGCTGCGTGGTGAGGTTTGCGGCGAAGTCGCCCGCCTGCCCCGCGCCGTTGGAGCCGACCGGCTGGTAGGTCACCTCGAAGTCCTCGAGGGTCATCGAGTAGGGCACGAGCTGCTCTTCGTCGACGAACCGGCCGGGGTTGAACGAGGAGTAATCGAGCAGAGAGTTGACCCAGGTGCGCCCCTCGATGATCACGCTCTGCCCGGTGTAGGTGAAGCCGCCGCCGATGCCGACCGCGAGCAGCACGCCGACGAGCGCGCCGTGGAACAGCAGGTTGCCGGTCTCGCGCATGTAGCCGCGCTCGGCCGACACCGACAGCCCGTCGTCGTATCGCTCAACGCGGTAGCCGGCGCGACGCAGCTGATCGTGGGCGAGGTCGATCGCGAGGCGCGCGTCATCCGTAGCATCCTCCGACGGCACCGGCACGACCCGCGTGCGGTGGTCCTCCAGCCTCGCCAACCGCGCAGGTGTGCGGGGCGGACGGGCGCGCAGGGCCTTCCAGTGGTGCTTGGTGCGCGGGATCACGCAGCCGATCAGCGAGATGAACAGCAGGATGTAGATCGCCGAGAACCAGGGCGAGCTGTAGACGTCGAACAGGCTCAGGTTGTCCAGCACCGGCGCCAGGTCGGGGTTGTCGGTGAACCACTGCGTGACACCGTTCGGGTCGGCGCCGCGCTGCGGGAAGATCGAGCCCGGCACGGCGGCGATGGCGAGAAGCAGCAAGAGCACGAGCGCCGTGCGCATCGACGTCAGCTGCCGCCACGCCCAGCGCAGCCAGCCGACGATCCCGAGGGCGGGTTGGTCGGGTGCGGATGCGCCGGAGTCGGCGTGGTCCGCAGGCCGCAGCGGATCCGCGGCGACACCGCCACCGACAGCGGCGCCGGCGTCAGAGCGGGAGCGGGACACTGAGGAACACCCCCTGCAGCTGCGCCATGATGGCGGTCCAGACGCCGGTCACCATCAGCAGGCCGAGGATTACCAGCAGGGCGCCCCCGACGAGGTTGACGGTGCGGATGTGGCGGCGAAGGAACGCCACCGATCGCGTCGCCCAGCCGAAGCCGAGGGCGAGCAGGATGAACGGGATGCCGAGGCCGAGCGAATATGCCAGTCCGAGCATGCCCGCCCGTACCGGGTCGCCGAAGTTCCACGACATCGCGAGGATGGCGCTGAGCGTCGGGCCGATGCAGGGCGCCCAGCCCACGCCGAGCGCGAGACCGAGCAGGGGTGCTCCGACGAGGCCCAGGCTGCTGCGGATCTGCGGCCGCGCGATTCTCTGCGCGAACCCGAAGACCCCGATGAACACCAGGCCGAGGAGGATGACCACGACACCGAGCACCCGCGTGATGAGGTCGGTGTACTCGACGAAGAAGCGCCCGAGCGTGCCGCCGAAGATGTTGATGGCCATGAACACGACGGTGAAACCGGCGATGAAGAGCAGGGTGCCGAGCACGAGGCGTCCCCGGGCAGGACGCGCACCCGCGGCATCCTCGTCACCGACCGCTCCGCCCGCGTCCGCGCGCGGGGAATCGGTTGAGAGGAGGACGCCCGAGGCCGAATCGTCCGCGTCCGGGCCGATCGTCCGCGCGCCGGCCGGCGCGGAAGCGCGCACCGCCGCTGGTCGCGGGGCCACCGCACCGCCGATGAACCCGAGGTAGCCCGGCACGAGCGGCAGCACGCACGGCGAGAGGAACGACACCAGCCCCGCCGCCACCGCGATCGGCAGCGCGAGCCAGAGGGCGCCGTCGGCGACCAGCGCGGAGATGTTCACGACGGGTCCGCCAGTTCGCCCACGATGGTGTCGAGCACCGACGCGTCTTCGAGCTGGCCGATGATCCGCGCTGCGACCCGCCCTTCGCGGTCGAGCACGAGAGTGGTGGGCGTGGCGTTCAGCGGCGTCCGCTCGGCGAAGGCGAGCTTGATCGAGCCGTCCTCGACGGCGAGCGCGCTGGGGTAGGTGACCCCGTAGGTCTCGGCGAAGGCGAGCGACGCCTGGGCCGAGTCGTAGGTGTTCACCCCGAGGAACGACACGCCCGCGTCGGCGTACTCCTGGTTGACCTCCTCGAGGAACGGCGCCTCGACGCGGCACGGCGCGCACGCGGCGTACCAGAAGTTCACCACCAGCACCTCACCGGCGTAGTCGGCCTCGGTCACCGTCGAACCGTCGTCGAGGACGCCCGAGAAGGCCACCGGCTCCCCGCGATCGGCCTCGGGGATCTCCACGACCCGGAAGTCGCCGGCGATGAACCCGGTGTTCGCGCCCTCCCGATACTGCTCGGCGAGCGGATCGCTCGTGCAGGCGGCCAGCCCGCCGACGAGCACGAGGGCGAGAAGAGCGGATGCCGCGGCCCGGCCGCGACGCATGAGGGAGGTCATACGGCCCCCTCGTCGCGCGCGCCGGCCAGACTCGCCGGTTCGACGTAGCCGACCTCGGTCCACTTGTTCTTCACCATCTCGAAGCTCGTCACACTCGACAGGGCGCAGCGGCGCTCGCGAGGATCGTGGCGGGACGGGAGGCCGGCCGCGGCGAGGTGGGTGACCCAGATCGGCAGCTGATGCGAGACGATGACCACGTCGCCGCCGTCCACCGCCTCCCACGCCTCGGTCATCGCCGCGTTCATCCGCGCGATCACCTCGTTGTAGGGCTCACCCCAGCTGGGCAGGGCGGGGCGGCGCAGGTGCCGCCAGTTCCACGGGTTCAGCAGGGCTCGAAACATCCGCTTCCCCTCGAACACGTTCGTCGGCTCGATCACGCGCTCGTCGACGATGGGCTCGAGACCGAACGCCTCGGTAAAGGGCTCGGCCGACTCGCGGGTGCGCTGGAGCGGAGAGCACACCAGGCGACTCACCCCGCGCCCGGTCTCGCGGACGTATGCAGCCGCCTCCTGCGTCATCCGTCGCCCCTCGGCGCTCAACCCGTAGCCGGGGAGGCGGCCGTAGAGCACGCGACGGGGGTTGTCGACCTCCCCGTGACGCACGAGATGGAGGCGATCGGCGGGCACATGCCCAGTCTAAAGGCGCCGCTTCTGGGGAGATTCTGAACCATGCTCGGCGTCGAGAGATCGGCTCAGCGACGCCCTCGGACTCAGCCCTCGGCCTGTCGTTCGTGCCTCAGCGACCTCACACGCGACACCACGAACCACACCACCGCGATCACCACCGCGGCGATGACGAGATACTGCAGGATCTCGGCGTACTGCTCCACGACGGGCCATGCCTCGCCGAGGAAGAAGCCCGAGAGCACGAAGATCGTGTTCCAGATAAGACTGCCGCTGGCGGTGAGCAGACCGAACTTCCACAGCGGCATGCGGGTGATGCCCGCGGGGATGGAGATGAAGCTCCGGAAGAGCGGGACCATCCGTCCAAAGAACACGGCCTTCCCGCCGTGACGGTGGAACCACGCCACCGTCTTATCGATGTCTTCGCCCTTCATCAGGGGGATCCGATCGGCGAGCCGCCGCAGCCGGTCGACGCCCAGCCACGCACCGAGGCCGTAGAGCACGAACGCACCGACGATCGACCCGAGCGTGGTCCAGATGAGCGCCTCGGCGAGCGTGAACGACCCTCTGCTGGCGGTCAGTCCCGCCAGCGGCAGGATGACCTCACTGGGGAGGGGCGGGAACAGGTTCTCCAGCGCGATGCCGATGCCGGCCCCGACCGGGCCGATCACCTCCATGAGCGAAACGGTCCAGTCGATGAGTGCACCCAGCCATGAACCGTCGCTTTCCGAAGCCATCCGTCCAGGGTAGGCGGTCGAGATCACCGGCACCTGTGCGTCAGCCGCCGGGTCTTCTCCGGGATACCCCCCACCCCTGGCCGGGGGCGCCGAGACCCGCCGACTAGACTCGACCCTCGTGAGCGAACGTGTGCTGGTGGAAGAACTGCAGGGTCGTGCCGACGGGGCGGTCACCGTCTCGGGATGGGTCGAAACCGTCCGGGACCAGAAGAAGGTGCAGTTCGTCATTCTGCGCGACGAGACCGGAGCGGTGCAGCTGGTCAATCCCGCCACACGGCCGACGGAGGAACCGTCGGATCAGGATGCCGCGGCGCTGGCCCTCACGGAGACGATCTCCGGCCTCGCGACGGGAACCTTCCTCACCGTGCACGGCGAGCTCAAGCACGACGAGCGCGTCAAGCTCGGCGGGGTCGAGGTGAAGATCGGATCGCTCGAGATTGCCGCCGCCGCGCTGCCTGAGACCCCCATCGCCGCCGACAGCGGCATGGACAAGCGCATGGACTGGCGCTTCCTCGACCTCCGTCAGCGCCGCAACAACCTCATCTTCCGCGTGCAGACGACGCTCGAGCACGCGATGCGGTCGTACTGGGTGGAGCGCGACTACATCGAGATCCACTCCCCCAAGCTCATGGCCAGCCCGTCGGAGTCGCGCGCCGAGCTCTTCCAGCTCGAGTACTTCGGCGACCAGACCGCGTACCTCGCGCAGAGCCCGCAGCACTTCAAGCAGATGGCGCAGGCCGCCGGCTTCGGCAAGGTCTTCGAGATCGCCGACGCGTTCCGCGCCGACCCGTCGTTCACCAGCCGCCACGCGACCGAGTTCACCTCGATCGACGCTGAGATCAGCTGGATCGACTCGCACGAAGACGTCGCCGCGATGCAGGAGGAGCTCCTGGCCACCGCGTTCGCCGCGGTCAAGGAGAATCACGGCGACGAGATCCGCGAGCTGTTCGGCATCGAGGTCGAGGTGCCCGCGGTGCCCTTCCCCCGCATCCCGCTCGCCGAGGCGCGCGAGATCGTCGCCGCCCGCGGCTACGAGATCCCCCGCGCCGACGGCGACCTCGACCCCGAGGGTGAGCGCCAGCTGTCGGCGCATGTGAAGGAGACCTTCGGGCACGACTTCGTGTTCGTCACCGACTACCACGCCGAGATCCGGCCGTTCTACCACATGCGCAACGAGGAGACCGGGCTCACCAAGAGCTACGACCTGCTCTTCCGCGGCACCGAGATCACGACGGGCGCACAGCGCGAGCACCGGGTCGAGGTGCTCGAGAAGCAGGCGGCGGAGAAGGGCCTCGAGCTTGAGGGCCTCGAGCACTACCTCGACTTCTTCCGGTACGGCGTGCCCCCGCACGGCGGCTTCGGCATGGGCCTCGCGCGGGTGCTGATGCTGCTGCTCGGCGAGTCGTCGATCCGCGAGGTGACGTTCCTGTTCCGGGGTCCGACGCGCCTCGCGCCGTAGTCCCTGAGCGTCAGGACTGTCTGGCTTCGCGAAGCGCCGTGCCCAGGCGATCGGCCGATACGCGCCAGTAGGTGTGAAGACGTCCGTCGATGAGCACGACGGGGATCTTCTCCCACCATTCGGCGTGCAGCGCAGGGTCGTCGACGATGGAGCGGTGCTCGACCGTGACCTCATCCTCGGGGAAGTCGGCGACCACGGCCTCGACGACGCCCTGCGCGACATCGCACAGGTGGCAGTCGGGCTTTCCGATGACGGTGAGAGTGGTCACACCCGCCATTTTACGCGGCGCACGATGGTCGGGGTCGGTGTGCGGTCGGCCCCTCCTTCGCCGATGCGCCCGGCGTCAGCGCTCGATCGGGAAGCCCGCCTCGGCCCACGCGCTCGTGCCGCCTTCGACATTGGTGGCGTCGTAGCCGCGCGCCTCGAGTGCCTCGACCACACGGGCCGAGCGCCCGCCCACGGCGCAGACGACGCGGAACGGCCCCTCGGGCAGCTCGTCGATCCGCTCACCGAGCGTCGACATCGGCAGGTTGATCGCACCGGGCACGCGCCCCTCGGCGAACTCATGCTCCTCGCGGACGTCCACGAGGGGGAGATCCGGGTTCTGCTGCAGTTCCTGAACGGTGATCGTCTTCATGATTCCTCCGAACGTCGGGCACCGGGCGACCGCGCCACGAACACGAAGCGCCCGTCCATCGGACAGGCGCTCGGTGTCGGTGCCGCTTACTTCTTGTTGCGGCGCTGGTGGCGAGTCTTGCGAAGCAGCTTGCGGTGCTTCTTCTTCGCCATGCGCTTGCGGCGCTTCTTGATGACTGAACCCACGGAAAACCTCACTATGTCGGGGTCTGATCGCACGGGCACGCACGATCGGGAACGGGCAAAAGCGGAAAATGCCTCGGGTCAGTCTAGCCGACGTCGGCGATGGGCCGTTGCAAGGCTTCGGTGACCGCGGATTCGGGCACGCGGTAGCTCCGCCCGAAGCGGACGGCGGGGAGCTCGCCCGCGTGCACGAGGCGGTAGACCGTCATCTTCGACACCCGCATGAGCTCGGCCACCTCAGCGACGGTGAGGAAGCGGACATCCGGCAAATCAGCCACGGTGCCCCCTTCCGGCGCTCGGCTCGCTTTTTGCAGTTCTGCTGGGCCTACTTTATGGGGTCGCCGCGACGCGTGTAAACCCGTGTGACTCGTGAGTTCTCCGCAGTCCGCCGGCGCCGTGCACCGTCACTGCCCCGGGGAACCCTTCGGGCGACGTTCGCGGGCTTCACGCGCCGCGACACGCATCGCCGTCCGCGCGGTTCGCAGTGCCTTCTCCGCCTGCCGGACTGCCCGGCGAGCCTCGCGATATCGGCGGTCGTCGGCGATGTCGACGTCGTCGGACTCGGGCCACGATGCGGATGCCGGGGCGGGAGCGAGGTCGGCAGTGAAGGCGTCGATGTGGGCGGCGACGCCGTCAAGACTGAGTTCGAGGATGAACGCGAACGGGTCCGCCTCATCGAGGAAGACACCCGCGTCGATGGCGGCGCGCAGGTCGGGGAACGCGTCGGCGGTGATGAGGTGGCGGAACACCGCGTCTTCGCTCCGGGCGACCGCCTCGGCGTCCGCTCCTCGGTCTCGCTCGATGCGGGCATACGCCGCGAAGACGATCCCCGCCCATCGGGCGTGGCCGGTGACCATCAGCACCACAGCGAGGCGTTCACTGGCCGGAAGCGGCGTTTCGGCCAGGACATGGAGACATGCATCCATCCAGGCGGCGCTGTTCGGCGTTGTCGGCGCCCCGGCGATCGGAATATCCAGCAGCCAGGGATGCGCCAAGTACAGCGCCACTTGCTCGCGGTAGATGGCGCGAATACCCTCCCGCCAGTTCCCCGCCGACCTCGCCTCGTCGGACGGAAGACCTGTCGCCTCTTCCTGCATGAGGAGGATGAGGTCCTCCTTCGCACTGACGTAGCGGTACAACGACATCGGGGTGTAGCCGAGCTTCGCTGCGACCGCAGCCATGGACACCGCCGACAGACCCTCCGCGTCCGCGATCTCGACGGCGGCCTCCACGATCCGCTCGACGCTCATCTCGCGCTTCGGGCCCCGCTGCGGGCTCGCCGCGACGCCCCACGCGAGGGCGACGCCGCGAGGAAGGGCGAAGTCGCCGTCATCCGTCATGAGTCCACACTAGAACTATCTACGTTATAAACAGTATGTTACGGTCATAAACAGTTTATGGCGTAGAGGAGCGGGAATGGGTACGCAGGAACACCACGGAGACGAGGAGGCGTTCGCGATCCGGATGACGGGCGTCGTCAAGCGCTACGGCTCGCGACAGGTCCTCGACGAGATCGACCTCGCCGTCGCGCGGGGCGAGATCTTCGCGCTTCTCGGCGCGAACGGGGCGGGGAAGACCACGACGGTCGAGATCCTCACCACGCTGCTGCGTCCTGATGGGGGCAGCACCCAGGTCGCGGGATGGGACGTGGCTACGCACCCCGATGAGGTGCGTCGACGCATCGCACTCACCGGCCAGTCCGCCGCCGTCGACGACGTACTCACCGGTCAGGAGAACCTCGTGATGGTGGCGCGGCTGTGCGGACTGTCGCGGCGTCGGGCACGATCGCGCGCAGCCGAACTGCTCGAGCAATTCGCCCTCACCGACGCCGGAGCACGCCGTGCCGGGACGTATTCGGGCGGCATGCGACGACGTCTCGATCTCGCCCTCAGCTTCGTCGTGCGCCCGGAGGTGCTCTTCCTGGACGAACCGACCACCGGCCTCGACGCGCGCAGTCGTCGCGAGCTCTGGCAGGTCATCCGCTCGCTGCGCGACGCGGGCACCACGGTGCTCCTCACCACGCAGTACCTCGAGGAAGCGGACGAACTCGCGGATCGGATCGCTGTGCTCAACGGCGGCCGGATCGTCGCGACCGGCACCCCCGCGGAGCTGAAGGCCCGCGTGGGCGACGAGTCCGTCGAGGTGCGTGACGCGGACGGGTCGCTGCGCGGCCGCATTCCCACCGACGGCAGCCTTTCGGCTGTCCGCGCGGCCATCGATGAACTCGTCACCGCCGGCATCGACGGCACCGTCGTCCTTCGGCGCCCGACCCTTGACGAGGTGTTCTTCACCCTGACCGAATCGCCGTCCCCTCACGACCTTCACGACAGGATGCCCGCATGAGCACCGTGGCCGCCGCCCCTACCGTCCGTCCACGCCTCGCCGGCACGACAGCCGAACGCGTCTTCGTCGGCCGCAGTCTCCTCCACTCCCTTCGAGACGGCGAGTCGCTCCTGATGGCGATCCTCCTGCCGGTCCTGTTGATGCTCATGTTCACCTTCGTCTTCGGCGCCTCGATCGATCCCACCGGCGACTATGTGAACTACGTCGTGCCGGGCATCATCCTCACCTGCGCTGGGTTCGGCGCATCATCCACGGCCCTGTCGATGGCGAGCGACATGCGCAACGGCATCATCGACCGGTTCCGCACGATGCCCCTTCGCTCGAGCGCGGTGCTGACCGGGCACGTCGTCGCGAGTCTGGTACGAAACCTCGTGGCCACGGCAGTCGTCGTCGGGGTGGCGCTGCTCGTCGGATTCCGCCCGACGGCGGACATCATCGGGTGGATCGGAGCGCTCGGTGTCGTGGCCCTGTGGATCCTCGCCATCACCTACCTGTTCGCGGCGATCGGGCTCGCCGCGGGAAGCCCCGAGGGTGCGAATGCCTACGGCTTCATCCTCCTGTTCCTCCCCTACCTGTCCAGCGCCTACGTGCGGGTCGAGACCCTGCCGGAGTGGCTGCAGTGGGTCGCGGCGAATCAGCCGGTGACGCCGATCATCGAGACGATCCGGGCTCTGCTCATGGCCGAGCCGGTCGGCGACACCCTGTGGTGGGCGCTCGGCTGGTGCCTGGTGATCCTCGCCGCCGCCGTCGTCTGGGGCTCGTGGCTGTTCCGGCGTCGCACACGCCGCTGACGCGGGTCAGCGCCCGGGAAGCTTCTTCAGCGCGTTCGCGACGGCGTGCTGAGCGGATGCCGCGGCGCGCCCCACGAGCTCGGCAGCGTGGGCCGCGGGCTCAGGCAGGGAGATCAGCGCAGCAGCGTCGGCGGCGACGAGCTCAGGGGTGTCCAGGAAGGGCACGAGCCAGTCGTCCACCTCATCCAGGGGCGCGGCAAGCAGGCTGTAGTAGCGGTGCTGGCCGACCTCCCGCACCGAGACGAGGTGCGCCTCGCGCAGCACCTTCAGGTGCTTCGACACCGTCGGCTGGCTGACACCGAGGGCACTGACGATCTGCGACACGCTCGTGCCGTTCTCACCGGCGGTGGCGCGATCGAGCAGAAGCCTGAGGATGTCGCGTCGCGTCCCGTCTGCGATCACGTCGAAGATGTCCGCCATGGCTTTAGGTTAGTGCCGCCCAGCGGCGGAGTACCATGACTCAGGTTTTCTCGGCGAAAGGGGCGGCGCATGCCGACGGGCCAGGCACGTGCGCTGCGGCGCCGACTCCTTGCCGCCGGCGAACGCGCCTGGGACGCGCTGCGGAACCTCACCACCTCCTCCCCCGCGCGCTTCGCGGTGCTGGTGTTCGCGTCGCTGATCCTCGTCTTCACCGCGCTGCTGTCGCTGCCGGCGGCGACCGTCGGCGAACGCCTTCCCCTCGCCGACGCACTCTTCATGGCGGTGTCCACCATCTGCGTGACGGGCCTCGCAACCGTCGACGTCGCGACGACATTCACGCCGCTCGGCCTCGTCATCATCTTCATCGGCGTCAACATCGGGGGCATGGGCGTGCTCACGCTCGCCTCGATCCTCGGCCTCATCATATCCAAGCGCCTGGGGCTGCGCGCCAAGCTCATCGCCGCCAGCGACACCAACCCGCTCCGCAGCCACGGCGGACCCGTGAACGAGGGCCAGGCGGTGCGGCTGGGCGAGGTCGGCCAGCTCTTGCGCACGGTCGCCCTGTCGACCCTCGTGATCGAAGCAGCTGTCGCGATCGCGCTGTGGCCCGCGCTGGTCTTCGCGGGCATAGGCCCGCTCGAGGCTCTGTGGGAGGCGCCCTTCTACGCCGCGATGGCCTTCACGAACACCGGATTCACCCCCAACGTCGGCGGGCTCGAGCCGTTCGCCGACGACTACATCCTTCTGACGATCCTGATGATCGCGGTGTTCCTCGGCAGCATCGGCTTTCCGGTCATCTACGCCCTCTGGAAGAACGTCTGGCACGTCAAAGCCTGGTCGCTGCACACGAAGCTCACCCTGATCACGACGGCGGTGCTGTTCGTCGCCGGCGCCGCGGCCTTCCTCACGCTCGAGTACGACAACCCCGGGACGTTCGGCTCGATGGACGCCTGGGACACCACGTTCCAGGCCTTTTTCCTCTCCGCAATGACACGCTCCGGAGGATTCTCGGTCGTCGACATCGGCGAACTCAACGGCTCGTCGCTCGTCGTCGGGTCGATGCTCATGTTCGTCGGCGGCGGCTCCGCGTCCACGGCGGGCGGCATCAAGGTCACGACCTTGGCCGTCCTGGCTCTCGCGGTCTGGTCAGAGGCGAAAGGCCGCCAGTCGGTCGAGGTCTTCGGTCGGCGCATCCCCAGCGACGTGCAGCGCGTGGCGCTGTCGGTCGTGGCGTGGGGCGCGACGATCGTCGCTCTCTCGACGATCACCATCGCGCAGATCACCAAGGCGCCGGTCGACGAGGTGCTCTTCGACGTCATCTCCGCCTTCGGAACCGTGGGACTGTCGACCGGCCTCACCGCTGAGCTTCCCGACTCCGCCGTGTACGTCCAGGCACTCACCATCTTCATGGGCCGCATTGGTACAGTGACTCTCGCCGCGGCCGTGGCCGCGTCATCCCGTTCGCAGCTGTATTCGCTGCCCGTGGAAAGGCCGATCGTTGGGTGATCGCATCAGGGGCGACGCGCCCGTCCTCGTCATCGGGCTCGGGCGCTTCGGCGCCGCCTGCGCCGGCGAGCTCGACCGGCTCGAACGCGAAGTGCTCGCGATCGACGAGAGCCTCGAGCTCGTGCAGAAATGGTCGGACCGGGTCACACACACCGTGCAGGCCGACGCGCGCAACATCGATGCGCTGAAGCAGATCGGTGCGCAGGACTTCCAGGTCGCCGTCGTCGCGGTCGGGTCGCTCATCGAGGCATCCGTCCTCATCACCGCCAACCTCGTCGACCTGAAGGTGCCGCAGATCTGGGCGAAGGCGGTCTCGCAGTCGCACGGCAAGATCCTCGCCCGCGTCGGCGCGAACCATGTCATCTACCCCGAGCGAGAAGCCGGCGAGCGCGTCGCCCACCTCGTCAGCGGTCGGATGCTCGACTTCATCCGATTCGACGACGACTTCGTCTTGGCCAAAATGTACCCGCCGAAGTTCATCCGGGGCGTGGGACTCAACGAATCCGGCGTCCGCACCAAGTACAACGTCACCGTGGTCGGGGTGAAGAGCCCCGGCAAACCGTTCCGCTACGCGGAGGCCAACACGGTCGTCACCAACCACGACCTCATCATCGTCTCGGGGACCAACTCCGACATCGAGCGGTTCGCGGCGCTCGACCGCTGACCGGGCGCGTGCGCAACTCCTGCAGAATCGGCCGAATGGCCGTGTGGAATCGGTTGCATCGGCCCTGAGCGCACGAATTGCAGGAGTTACGCACACGCCGCGTCCGTCAACCCTGTCGCGGCCATCGGAGGACGGCGCCAGAATGCCCGCATGACGGACAGAAAGCAGACGGATGCCGCGGCGCGCCGCTTCATCGAGGCCTACCTGGTCGCCTGGCGATCCAACCAGCCCGACGACATCCGAGCCCTCTTCACCGAGGATGCGGAGCTGCGCTTCGAACCCTGGACGCCGGCGTTCACCGGTCACGACGCGATCGTCGCCGAGTGGCTGCGACGACAGGACGAGCCCGGCTCCTTCACCTTCACCTGGGATGTCGCGGGCATCGACGGCGACCGGGCGTTCATCCCGGCTGAGACGGCCTACACCGGCGGCCGGAGCTACAGCAACCTGTGGGTGATCGACCTCGCCGAGGACGGCCGGGCGCGGTCGTTCGTGGAGTGGTGGATGGACCGGTCGAAGACCAGCTGACCCGCGCTGCGGCACACGTCGCGCAGGCTCATGCCCCCGCGGCGAGTTCCTTCGCGCGCGCGAGCGCCGCGTCGGTCGCCCGCGCGAACACCTCATCGAGACGGGCCTCCTGCAGCACGGCGACGGCGCGCTCGGTCGTGCCCTTCGGGCTCGTGACGCGGCGCCGCAGCTCGGCGGGGTCCTCCCCCGTCGCCGCGAGCAGCGCCGTCGCACCGGCGAAGGTGTGCTCGACCATCACGCGGGCGTCGGCCTCGCTGAAGCCCTTGCCGATCGCCGCGCGCGTCAGCTCCTCGATGAGGAGGAACACATACGCCGGCCCCGACCCCGAGATCGTCGAGAGCGCATCGATCTGCTCCTCGGGCAGCTCGATCACCGTCCCCACGGTCTCGAAGAGACGCCGCACGACGGCCGCGTCAGCCTCGTTCGCGCCGCTCCCCGCCGCGACACCCGTCACGGCCCTCCCGACGAGCGCCGGCGTATTGGGCATGGAGCGGAACACCGCGACATCCGTCCCGAGGATCCCCTCGAACGTCGCCAGGGTGACCCCGGCAGCCAGGCTCACGACGATCGTTCCGGCGCGCAGGTGCGGGCCGATCTCACGGAGCAGGTCGGGGACCATCGCGGGCTTCACCCCGATGAGCACGATGTCGGCCTTCGCCGCCGCCCGCACATTCGCGTCGGGGTCGTCCTCGAGGGCGAGGCTCGTCACCGAGGGAACGGATGCCAGCTCCTCGGCCTTCGCACGGGAGCGGTTGGTCGCGATGATCCCTCCCGTGGCGAGGGCCGATGCCGCGATGCCCCGGAGGACCGCTCCCCCCATCGACCCTGCTCCGAGGACGGCGATGGACGGGAGAGTGTAGGCGTCGGTCATCCCGCCATCCTACGAACCCACCCCAGACGCGCCAGGGGCCCCGGGCTATAGTCGAAACGGCGGGGCGTGGACGCCCCGGGCGAGAAGGAGACCGCGATGATCATGCCCCCGAATTCGCTCTTCGACGGCATCACCTCCCGCATCCTCGACACGCCCGACGTGGCGATCAACATCCTCGAACGCCGCGGCGACGATCCCCAGACGACGCCGCAGAAGACGGTCGTGCTGGTGCACGGCAACGTCTCGTCGGCGCTGTTCTGGCAGCCCACCATGCTCGATCTTCCGAGTGACCTGCGCGTGATCGCGATCGACCTCCGCGGGTTCGGCGGCAGCGAGCACACCCCCGTCGACGCCACGCGGGGGGTGCGCGACTTCAGCGACGACGTCTTCGCCGCGCTCCAGGCGCTCGGCATCCCCACCGCGCACTTCGTCGGCTGGTCGATGGGTGGCGGTGTCGTGATGCAGTACGCCCTCGATCACCCGGTGCTGAGCCTGACCCTGCAGGCCCCCGTCTCGCCCTACGGCTTCGGCGGCACGCGCCGCGACGGTTCACGCCTCACCGACGACGACGCCGGCTGCGGCGGCGGCGGGGCGAATCCCGACTTCGTCGAACGCCTCATCGCCCACGACACCGGCGACGCGGCCCAGACCTCGCCGCGCAGCGTCTTCCGCGCGGCCTACGTCGCGCCCGGATTCACGACGCCCCACGAAGACGTCTTCGTCGAGTCGATGCTCACCACCTCGACCGCCGAGGGCAACTATCCCGGCAACTCGGTGCCCAGCCAGAACTGGCCGGGATTCGGCGCGGGACACCTCGGGGTGCTCAACACCATGGCGCCGAAGTACTTCGACGTCTCGGGCATCGTCGGCCTCGACGACAAGCCGCCGATCCTCTGGATCCACGGCAGCGTCGACGCGATCGTCGCCGACGGCTCGTTCTACGACTTCAACCACCTCGGCGCGCTCGGCATCGTCCCCGGGTGGCCGGGGTCGGAGGCGGCGCCCGCTCAGGAGATGGTCTCGCAGACCCGCGACGTGCTGAAGGCGTACCAGGCCGCCGGCGGGGAGGTCACCGAGGTCGAGCTCGAGGGTGCCGGGCACTCTCCGCATCTGGAGCGACCCGACGAGTTCCGCCGCGCGCTGCTTCTGACCATCGGCTACACGGGCGACCGCCCCGACGCTCCGCCGACCGAGGCGATCGTCATCCGTTCGGCCGACTGACCGGCCCGAACGCGCGATGGAGTACTGCGTCTTCACCGAGCCGCATCTCGGTGCGAGCTACGACGACCAGCTCGCGTTCGCCCGGGCCGCCGAGCGCCACGGGTTCCACGGATTCTTCCGCTCCGACCACTATCTCAACGGCCGCGACGAGGGCCTTCCCGGACCCACCGACGCCTGGACCACCCTCGCCGGGCTCGCGCGCGAGACGAGCAGCATCCGCCTGGGAACCCTTGTCTCCCCCGTCACCTTCCGCCACCCCGGGGTCCTCGCGATACAGGTCGCGCAAGTCGACGCGATGTCGGGCGGCCGAGTCGAGCTGGGGCTGGGTGCGGGATGGTTCGAGCGGGAGCATGAGGCCTACGGCATCCCGTTTCCGAAGAACCGTTTCGACCTCCTCGAGGAGCAGCTGCAGATCGTCACCGGGCTCTGGGAGACACCGGTGGGCGAGGGCTTCAGCTTCCTGGGCGAGAACTATCGATTGGTGGATGCCCCGGGGCTGCCGAAACCGGTGCAGCAGCCGCTGCCCCTCATCATCGGCGGCGCCGGGCGCCGGCGAACTCCCGAGCTCGTCGCGCGTTTCGCCCGCGAGTACAACGTCGGCTTCCCCACCGACGCGCAGATATCCGAACGCCTCGACAACCTCCACGCCGCCTGCGAGCGGGTGGGTCGCGATCCCGCGACGATCAGGCTGTCGGTGGCGATGTCGGTGATCGCCGGCGCCGACGATGCCGAGGTCGCCCGCCGTGCGGGCCGACTCGGGAAGACGCTCGATGACGTGCGGGACGGGGTCAACCTCGTCGGCGGGCCCGCCGAGATCGGCGAGCGCGTGGAACGGTGGCGTTCGTTCGGCATCGAGCGGGTGTACTTCCAGTTCCTCGACAACCAGGATGTCGCCCACGTCGACTACGTCGGCGAGGCGGTGCTTCCGGCGCTGCCGCGCTGACGAGCAGCCCGGTCAGCGCTTCGCGGCGAAGAACTCCTGCAGCAGCGCGGCACCGTCGTCGGCCCGAAGTCCCCCGACGACTTCGGCACGCACCGGCAGCCGACGGTCACGCAGCACATCGTGCACCGACCCGGCCGCGCCGGCCTTCTCATCCCACGCGCCGAACACCACCCGGCTCACGTGCGACTGCAGTGCCGCGCCTGCGCACATCACGCACGGCTCGAGCGTGACCACGAGGGTGCACCCGGTGAGATTCCAGGAGCCGAGGGATGCCGCGGCGGCGCGGAGCGCGACCACCTCGGCGTGAGCGGTGGGGTCACCGATGGTCTCGCGCAGATTCCTTCCTTCGCCGATGACGTGCCCCGTGGCATCCGTCACCACCGCCCCGACCGGCACTTCACCCTGGGCGGCGGCTTCGGCTGCCAGTGCGAGCGCGCGCGTCATGGCGGCGTCGTCGGCGGGGTCGGGTTGCACGTCTCCAGCGTACGGACCGACACCCCCGCCGCGGGTACCCTGGGAGCCATGCGCCTCCACGTCGCCGACCACCCGCTCATCACCCACAAGCTCACGGTGCTGCGTGACAAGACGACCTCGTCGCCGGTGTTCCGTCAGCTCACCGAGGAGCTCGTCACGCTTCTCGCCTACGAGGCGACGCGGTCGGTGAAGGTCGACCCGATCGAGATCCAGACCCCGGTGTCGCTGACGATGGGTGTGAAGATCAGCGAGCCGCGCCCGATCGTCGTGCCGATTCTGCGCGCCGGACTCGGGATGCTGGAGGGCATGGTCAAGCTCCTCCCGACGGCTGAGGTG
The DNA here is from genome assembly GCF_013410955.1 of Microbacterium sp. AK009. Taxonomy (GTDB): domain Bacteria; phylum Actinomycetota; class Actinomycetes; order Actinomycetales; family Microbacteriaceae; genus Microbacterium. Next base: position 355,171 of record NZ_JACCCG010000005.1, read on the forward strand.
GGATTCCTCGGCATGGTGCGCAACGAGGAGACCCTGGAGCCCACGACCTACGCCGAGCGCCTGCCCGACGACCTCTCCGATCGGCAGTGCTTCGTGCTCGACCCGATGCTGGCAACCGGTGGATCGCTGGGTGCGGCTGTCGAGTTCCTCTTCAAGCGAGGAGCGCAGGATGTCACCGCCATCTGCCTCCTCGGCGCACCCGAAGGGGTCGCTGCGATCGAGCGTCAGGTCGGCGACAAGGACGTGACCCTGGTGCTCGGCGCGCTGGATGAGCGACTGAACGAGAAGGGGTACATCGTGCCCGGCCTCGGTGACGCGGGTGACCGCCTGTACGGCACGGTCTAACGGGGACTCTGAGCCTCGTCCTGGCGACGATTCGCGCGGCTTTCGGACCGCTCTGAGACGAGTGTGGCGCGGTGTCCGCCCCTCGCCGAACGGACACCGCGCCTGCGCCTTGCGGCGCGGAACCAAGGGTATGACGGCGCCGATTCCCTTTCTTAGGGGGTTGACATCGTCACCTCGAATCGCTACCCCGCGGGACTGGCTCAGTCGGGTATGACAGGCTCGATCGGAGGCTTGCGGCCGGTCTCCTGCTCCCAGAATTCGAGCTGCTGCGTGAGGGCCTTGGCGAGCTCGAACACCTGCTCCGGAGGGATGCGGATACGGCTGACCACGCGCGCCGGCACGATCGTGCGACGCTCCCCCGTCTCGGGGTCGGTCTCATCATGCGGCGGCTGGGCGAGGGTGAGGAAGTCCATCACGAACACCGTCGAGCTGTGCCAGACGTTGGCGAAGTCGGCGTAGTTGCCTCCGATCAGATCGGGCGGCAGATCGATCTCGAATTGACGGGGCACCTGGTCGGACATGCAGCAGTTCCTCCTCGCCGGGGTGATGGGGCGTCTGGCGAGTCTATGGGGCCGCCATCGCCGGCTGAACGGGGTTGCGCTCGGCGTCCTCGACGCTCGATACGGCCGTGGCGGCCGCGTGGACACCGACGAGGCGCGCGAAACCGCTCAGGCGCGCGACGCCCTCGGGGGTGCGCGGCAGATCGTCGAGAAGCCCCGGCGAATAGACCAGATACGCGGTGTGCATCGCCCGCGAGATGGCGACGTTCAGGCGGTTACGAAGGAGGAGGAACTCCAGGCCCCGGGGCGCGTCGCGCCCGGAGGATGCCGCGAGTGACACGATCGCCACTGCCGCCTCCTGCCCCTGGAACTTGTCGACCGTGCCGACCGGCACGTCGTCGAACCCCGCCGCGGTCAGCGCCTCCTCGACCAGCACCTGCTGAGCGTTGTACGGGGTGACGACGATGATGTCCTTTCCCGCCAGGGCTCGCGGTGGTGTCAGCGCCGCACCGCCGGTGTCGTCGATGTCGATGCCGGTCCACTCCCGCCCGACGAGGTCGCGGACGAGCTCGACGACGACCGCCGCTTCCTCGGGCGAACGGGTGGCGTTGCCCCGATGACGGAGCGGCAGCGGATGAAGGCCCGGCGTCACACCCTCGAGAGCGCGCATCGCAGTCGCCCGCTGCGCGGCGAGCTCGCCCCGGTAGGACAAATCGGAGACGGCGCGGGCCACGGCGGGGTGCATGCGCCACGACCGGGCGAGGAAAAATCCACAGTCGGGCGGGATGACGTCGGCCCCGTCCATGACCCAGCCGAGCGCGGAGGTGTCGACCGGTTCGGGGTGGGTGCCCTGGCTCACCTGTGGCAGCTGCTGCGGGTCGCCGAGGAGGAGCAGGCGGGACGACGCGAGCGAGACCGCGATGGTCGAGGCGAGAGAGAACTGCCCGGCCTCGTCGATGACGAGGAGGTCGAGGCTCCCCCGCGGGATGCGTCCCTCATGCGCGAAGTCCCATGCCGTGCCGCCGACGACGAATCCGGATGCCGCGTGCTCGGCCGTGAAGGCTGCGACCCCGTTCTTGGGGATCGGCGTGAAGCGCACCCGCTCCGCGTCATCCGGCTTCTTCAGCGCCTTGCCCACCCGCTGCGCGGGCACGCCCGCCGCGACGATCCGGTCGAGCATGTGCTCGACGACGGCGTGCGACTGGGCGACGACGCCGACCTTGTAGCCGTGCTCGGCGACGAGGCGGGCGATGACGTGCGAGCCGACGAAGGTCTTGCCCGTTCCGGGCGGTCCCTGCACGGCGAGGTAGCTGCGGTCGAGGTCGAGAAGGGCGGCGGTGATGTCGCCGATGTCGTCGCCGGTCTGCGGTGGCAGCGCGCCGGTGCGGGTGCGGGGCGGACGGCGGAGCAGGATGTCGGTGGCCGGGTCGTACGGCAGCTTCGGCGCGGCGGCGGCGACGGCGTCGGCCCAGGCGTCGATGGCGGTCTGCTGGTTCAGTGCACGGGGTGGTGCGGGCGGGGTGAGCGCGAGGGGGAGCTCAGTCCAGGTCTCGCCGTCGATCGCGAATTCCTCCACGATGGCGCCGTCGTCGAGGGTCTCGATGACGGTGACCCGGTGGTCGGCGTGGATCCAGCGTGGTTTGTCGGCGAACGGGAACGACACCGGCAGCTCGTAGAGCGCGAACGGGTCGCTGCCTTCGCTGATGCGTGTGCCGGGCGCGAGCTCGCCGCGCAGTTCGAGGCGGCGGCGGAGGGTGCGCTTCCCCTCCTCCTGGTACCAGTCGGTGACGACGTGGCAGCGCGAGGAGTCGAGCATGATGACATCGCGTGTCTCCTCCCACACCGACGCCGGCTCGCGCAGGCGCAGGAAGTGGGTGGCCCAGAACGACTTGGCCTCGCGCGGGTAGTAGTCGATCGCGGCCGCGCCGAGCCGGAGCGCACGCGACTCCGCCGAGTCGGCGTCGCGCTGCGCGGAGAGGGCGTTGAGCCGGTCGGCGCGCTCGGACGGGGTGTAGACGTGCTCGTCGGGATCGGGGTTCGGGGTGGGGCGCAGCTGCGCTTCGCGAGCACGGTCGACGAGCCAATCACGCAGGCGCAGCGTCGAGACGCAGTCGTAGCGGTTGTAGTCGGCGAGGTCGTCGAGAATGCGGGCGGCTTCAGCCGCGGCATCCGGTCCATCCTGCTGCAGCGCCCGGGCCTGCACGTACTTGACGATCGAATCGTCGCCCTTCTGGACGTCGCTCGTGCGCACCTCGTCGCCCATGTAGAGCGGTTCGAGTTTCTTGATGGAGTACGAGCGCGAGCCGACACGGAGAGCCCGACGCACGATCGGGTAGAGGTCGACGAAGACCCCGTCGCGCAGCAACTGGTCGACATCGGACTCGCGCACGCCGTAGCGCGCCGCCATCGCCAGAAGGTGCGTGGGCTCGTAGGGCGCGTAGTGGTAGATGTGCAGGTCGGGGTGGGTCTGGCGCCGGAGAGCCACCATGTCGAGGAACCGTTCGAGCGCCTCCTTCTCCTCGGCGAAGGAGTGCGCCCACAGGGCCGAGTAGTGCTCGTTCAGGTCGACCCAGCCGAAGAGGTAGTCGATTCCCCAGGTGGTCCCCTCCCCCTCGGTGTAGAGCGGGTCGCCTTCGAAGTCGAAGAAGACGTCGCCCTGACTCGGACGCGGGAGGGCACCGAGGGCCTGCGGCTGCACGACCTCGTAGTTCGGGATGTCGCCGGGCGAGCTCAGCTGCAGCCGCGCCTGGGTGCGCAGCAGCGCGATGGTGTCGGGATTCATGCCCGCCGGCGCGGTCTCGAGGCGCGCCAGGTCGTCGATCGTCTCGACTCCCGCGGCGCGGAGTCGCTCGCGCTGCACCGGCCGCATGCCCGCGACGAGGAGAAGGTCGCCGGATGCCGCGACTTCAAGGTCACAGGTCGCGCAGCGTCCGCAGGCGACGACGCCGAGGTCGCCGCGCGGGTCGCCCCACGCGATCGGGTCGCCGGTCGCCCCGAGGTCGAGGCGGCGGTCGGCGATGAGGGCCTGCAGGCGATCGCGTCGCAGCTGGAACACAGGGAGGAGGTCGTCGACCTCGTGGCTGCTGGTCGTGCCGTCGCCGAGGAGGAGCTCGACGCGGTCGGAGCGCGGGATGCCGAGCCGGTCGAGCTGGGCGACGTACGCGGCGAGCTGCATGAGCGCAGTGACCCGGGCGTGACGGGCGAGCTTGGTGTCTTGCACAATCCACGCGCCGAACTCGTCGCGGACGAGGAAGTCGGCGAACCCGACGAAGTCGTGGGTGGCGAATGTGGCCTGGTAGATGACGTCGGCATCGGAATTCAGGGCGGCGTCGGTGAGCCGCACCGCCTCGGCGAGCGCGTCGGCATCGGAGGAGCGGGTCTCGGGGATCTCGACGACGCCGTCGCCGAACTGCTCGCGGTACCGGGCCAGAACGCGGCGTTCGTGCTCGCCGCCGAGCTCGCCCGCGCGACGCAGGGTCGGGTCATCCGGCTCCTCTACCGGGTCGACGCGACCGAGCTTGGCATCGATCGCCCGCAGCCACGCGAACTCGCATTCGGCGGCCGCTTTCAGGTCGCTCGCGCTCCAGACGATTCGGCCCTCGGCCTCGATGTACCGCACTCTGCCCTTCCCGCCGGCTCATCGGAAGAACCGTCCTCACGACCATAACCGGGGCCGCCGACGTCTCTCGGGGCGCAGCGCTAGCGGTGGAGCGTTGAAGCGCCCACGATCGTGCAACTCAGCGGGCGGGGTAAGTGATTCGCTCTGTGCTCGCGTCACAACTGGGTGCACTCGGGCCGGGCGACGCCCGGTGATCCATCGGGAACGGGCGCGACTCGGTGCCCGCAATCAAGCGGTTTCAACCGGACGTCGGGTTCTTGTGTGATTCGCGTAGTGCGGTGCGCCTCTCTCAGGTGGCGGTTGGGGTGAGCCGCGCGATTGGGAACACTCGCGTCGTCCGGGTCTTGTAGTAGCCGAATGGCGGGTACATGCGTACGAGTTTGTCCCACAGCCATGCACGGTCGGCCTCATCGATCACCTCGGTGAGCGACGCGGTCACGGTGGTTGGACCGTCTTCGATGGTGGCGGCGCCGGCGGCGCGAAGGTTCAACCACCATGAGGGGTGCGCGTCGGCACCGGAGTAGGCCGCGCAGATGACGTAGTCGCCACGGTCGCGCACGAACACCAGCGGCGCGGTCCGCGGCTTCCCGCTCGTGCGGCCGGCCACGGTCAGCAGCAGCGTGGGGTACGAGCGCGCCTGCGCGCGTCCACGGGTGAGCCGGTAGAGCCGGGTGTGCGCGACCGTGCCGAAGCGCACGAACGGCCGCGCGGCTCGCGTGCGCGCGAAGCCTGTGGCGATGCGCCACACTCGCGAGGCGACGCGAGAGAGGAACCCGGCGATCCTGGCGTCGGGCGTGGCCGGGGCATCACTAGTCATTTCACGCAGGGTAGCGGGCGTCGCTGCGATCCGATGCGTCACGACCGGCTACCACGACGTACCCGTGATCCGGAAAGGAACAGAAGGGGTCCGGCGGCGAAGCACACCGCACGCGGCTCGGACTGCACCTCACCCGTCCTGTGCGCGCGGTCTGCGATCACGGACGGCGGCGAGCGTCGGCTCCGCACGTCTCACCGCCGACAGACCTCCCTCACCCCGTCATCGCGGGAGTGTGCTCTCGGCGCCGCACGAGGCGGTTGAGACCCTCGGACGTGAGCAGGCCCACACCCACCAGCACTGCGAGGAAGAGCGGGAAGATCCACAAGCCCTTCCATGTTGAAATCACGCCGAAGAGCGGCGGTATGAACGTGGAACCCGTGTAGGCGGCGGCCATCTGGATGCCGATGATCGCCTGCGAGTTGCGGCGGCCGAAGTTGATCGGGGTCGAGTGAATGATCGCCGGATAGATCGGGGCGCATCCGAGACCGAGGATGGCGAGCCCGACAAGCGCGATCGCATTCGGCTGCGGCACCGCGAGCATCACGATGCCGAGGGCGACGGTGAGGAAGCCGCCGCGGATCATCCACCGGTCGCCGACGCGGTCGGCGACGAAGCCCGCGATGAATCGTCCCGCCGTGATTCCCAGCAGGAAGAGTGAGGCGAATGCGGCCGCCGTGGCGACGTCGACCCCGCGATCGATGACCAAGTAGGTCGATGCCCACAGGATCGCCGTGCTTTCCAGCGCGCAGTAGGCGAAGAAGGCAATCAGGATCAGGATGACGCCGGGAATGCGGATCGCCCGCGCAAGGGGAACGTGCGTACGGCCCCTCTTCGCCTCGCCGTCAGCGTCGAGCCCGTGGTCGGCTCCGCCGCGGTCACTGGCAGGGACGAGTGGATTGACCCTGCGCCACATCGGGATGCTGACGAACAGGGCGAAGGTGAGGATGACCTGGAGCAGTCCGACGATGAAGTAGGCGCTGGACCAGTTACCACCGCCCGCCAGCGCGTAGCTCATGATGAACGGGCTGATCGAGGCGCCGAGACCCCAGCAGGCGTGCAGCCAGTTCATGTGGCGCGCGGCGTAGTGCAGAGCGACGTAGTTGTTCAGTGCGGCATCCACCGCGCCCGCGCCGAGCCCGTACGGGATCGCCCACAGGCACAGCACCCAGAACGAACTCGACGTGGAGAATCCGACGAGAGCGGCCGCAGTCATCGCGACACTGACCGAGGTGACCAGTCCAATCCCGAAACGACGGGTGACCCGCTCCGAAGCGAGGCTCGAGAGGATGGTGCCGCCCGCAATGATCATGGTGACGATCCCGGCGAACGCGATCGGTACCCCGAGGTCTCGATGCATCACGGGCCACCCGGCCCCCACGAGGGAGTCCGGCAGGCCGAGGCTGATAAAGGCGATGTAGATGATCGCGAGGAGGAGCGAGTACACGGTGCGGCGGCTTTCGATTCGCGGGAGCAGGCGGAGGACGCGCTTAGATCACGTTGGTACGATCGTACACACTATATGTACGTTCGTACACATTCGAGGTAGGGTGAGGTTATGACCGATGACTACTTCGCCGGGGACCCGCGGACAAACCGCGAGCGGATGCTGGCGGGCGAGCTCTACATCGCCGATGATCCGGAGAGCGGGCGCCTGCATCGGAGAGCCGTGCAGCTCGCGGACGCGTACCATCGCGCCGAAGTCGCGGGCGATCCGTCAGCCCGCGACCTGCTGGTCGATCTCGTCGGGAGTCTCGGTGAAGGGGCGCACGTCAACGCCCCCCTGTTCGTCGATTACGGCGAGAACATCCACATCGGCGCCCGCACCTTCGTCAACTACAACCTCACCGCGCTCGACGTCGCCCCGATCACGATCGGTGAAGACTGCCAGATCGGACCGAACGTTCAGCTTCTGACTCCCACCCATCCGACCGATCCGCAGCCACGCCGGGACAAGCTCGAAGCCGCCGAGCCCATCGTCCTCGAGGACAATGTGTGGCTCGGCGGTGGTGTGATCGTGTGCCCCGGCGTGACCATCGGGAAGGACTCGGTAGTCGGTGCCGGGTCGGTCGTCACGAAGGACATTCCCGCCGGCGTCGTCGCCGTGGGCAACCCCGCACGCGTCATCCGCTCGATCGGATAGCGACGTGGCCCCTCCGGAGCGACCCGCCGGATCCCGACGGGGTCGTCGAAACGATCCCGACCGGCGCGACCGGATCATCGACGCGTGCCTCGCCGTGATCGCGCGTGCGGGGGTCGCCGGCACTTCGCACCGCAAGGTCGCCGCCGAAGCCGGCGTCCCGCTCGGCGCGATGACCTACTACTTCGGCAACATGGACGAACTCCTCCGCGAAGCGTTCACCCGATTCGCCGAGACGATCAGCGACCGATTCGAACGACGGATGGCGTTCGCCTCGGACGCGATCGCCGCGCGCGATGCGGTCGTCGCAATCATCCTCGAGGACGTCTTCGGCGACGATCGCGAACTCGTCCTCTCGCACGAGCTGTACACGCTGGCTGCCCGTCAGCCCGCGTACCGTTCGATCACCACGGCCTGGATGGAACGCAGCCGCGCGGCGCTCGAGCGGCACTTCGACCCCGCGACCGCCCGGATGCTCGACGCGCTCATCGAGGGACTCACGATCCACCGTGCCCTCGATTCCCACCAAGGAGACAGCCGCGACGTCCAACTCGCGGTTTCCCGCATCGCGGCAGGGTGAGAGACCGATCGCCGCCGATGGCTCACGCTCCGGACGAAGCCCCGGGTCGACCCACGCTGACGTACGACGACGAAGCGCGTCGACCGAGCGGGGGCCCGTCGTTCGACGAGGCGGTGTGTACCGTCCTCACTCGCGGAACGGGATCCGCGAAGAGATGATCGGCACGTCCCGCATCCGATGGTGTGTCAGCAGTGCCGCCACGGCGCTGCGGGCAATGGCTCCGTTGGGGCTGGGCGAGATCGCGATCGCGCGGATGGGAAGCGGGGCCGGGCGTGAGGTGACGGATGCATCTGCGTCATCGGAGTCACCGGTGAGTTCGAGGTAGGGCGTCACTCCGTACGCGGTGTGGCGGAACCGCGCGACGGGCGCTAACGCCCGATCAGGCGAAAGGGGACTGAGGAGCGTCGTCGTGTGCCGCGTCTCCTGCTCTTCTCGGAATCCGGGGTGCTTGATCAGGAGGAGCGCTTGCGAGGCGGCTTCCACCGTCTCTTCGAGGGCTGCGAGGTATTGCCGCATGGTGGGGGTCGCGTGTTCTCGCATGACCATGACGCGCTGAAGCTCGTTCTCGAATTTCTCGTAGACGGTGCTCACGAGCTCTTGTTGGCCGGCCGGGTCATATCTGACCGGACTCCATGGGTGGTTGCTGATGATGAGGTCAGTGCAGGCACCAGGGTCGGCTACGAGTACCTTCAGGTGGGCGGGTGGGTCGAGCCCCAATGCGTAGGATTCCCCGCGGCCGCCGTAACTGCGCCACATCGCCAGCGAGTCAGGCGATCGAGATGCGCTGAGAATGAAGAACCACTCCGCTGATCGGCGGGGGGTTTGGGTTGACTGCCGAAGTCGCTGCTGAATGTCGCGGAAGAGCTCGTGGTCGTCGTCGGCGAGGGCCTGGAAACGTTCGAGCAGCAAGCGCTGACCGAGCGCTACCTCGCTGGTGTCATTGAGGAAACCAGAGGCGGTCGACCAGAGAACTTGCCGACTGAGGATGGACAGCAGTCCGGTCCCGTCGGTGTAGTGCCATACCAGCCCTTCCGGCGCGGGCGGGATGTCTTCGTAGGGCGTACTCACGTGGTGGCGACCTCGATCGTCGGAAGGGTGCGAGAGGTCATCAAGAGGTTGCGTATGGCGAAGATGCCTTCACGCAGGCCGCCGGTGTCGATCCAATTGGGGTGATCGGATGGGTCAGGGCCGAGAACCAGTTCGTAGTGGCCGTCCGCCGACGCAACGATGTCACGTGCAGTGCGGAAGCATCGGGTGACGCGGTAGTCGGAGGTGTTGAACCATCGATCGTAGAAAACGAACGAGGTGTAGACCGCGTCGGGCATCGTTCCCCTGACGCGGAGACTCTCGCCGTCGCCGAGCGACACCCAGCATCCGTCGTAGGTGTTATCCCGGGTGGGAAACAGGGCCCCGGTGTACCGCGGCCGATGCACGGCGGCATCTGCGGGCGGGTAGCTGTTCACGCTGGCGGTTCTGAGCGCGTCCGTCACTCCGATCGTGGACAGAACCTCATCACGGAAGTAGTGGACCGCGTTACGGGAACGCGCGGACGAGGACATCGACGGGACGTCGCCGCCGACACGCGTGATGCGAACATCCGGGCGCGGGTGGCGGATGTCGGAGTAGTAGAGGCGGACGATGAGGACATAGTCGGCTTCCGCGAGCGGCACCCACGGGTGCCCCTCGCGTGCCGGACCGCCCACCGCGACATCGATCTCCTCTGGACCGTGCGGCGCGGCGTGCGCTCCCCCGACATTGCCGGTCGGCGCGTTGTAACCCGAACCGCGGCCGTAGACCTGGATGCCGATGTAGGTCGCCTCGGGCGCGACTCCGGTCACTCTGTACACCCCGTCGGGGTGCACCGGTGCGGAGAGGTAAACGGTGCCTGGGTTGTCGCCGCCGTACTTCCGCCACGGCAGCTCCCAGTCTGTGAATTCGGGTTGCGCCGGATCACCCTTCTGGAACCACATCTCGTCGGCGAGGGTGAGGGCAGAGTGCAGGAAGAACCGCGCTCGGTCGTACTCGCGCTCGTCCTTCCCGCGCAGCTCGTTCTCCACGAGCGCCGTCATCTCGGAGATCGCGTCGCTGTACCCGGCGAACTGAAGAGTTCCCATAGTCCATGTTTACAGAAAGCATGAATATGTAACAAGATGTCGTTGTGCACGGCCGAGCTCCCTCTCCCTCCGATGGCGGCGATCAGTCCAAACCGCAGCGGTCGACCCCCGGAGAGCGGACACGCGCTCGCCTTCTCGACTGCGCGGTCACGGTTTTCGCGGAGACACCTCGAGGTGACGTGCGTCTGGCAAACATCGCCCGCTGCGCCGGCGTCACCAGTCAGGCCATCTATCGGCACTTCCGCAATCGTGACGATCTGTATTACGCGGCAGTGGCGCACGATATCGAGCGACTGCAGAACAACGTGCTCACCGACATCCGGTTCGACGCGCTCCCGCACATGACGGGTCGCTTCTGGGAGAGCTACCAGCAGCACGCCGGAGACCACCCACTGGCTCGACTGGCGGTCTCGAGCCGCGATCCTGTGGTGCTGAACTACCTCGTAGGTCTTCCATCGTCGCAACGCATCTTCGCCTCAGGAGCGAGAGACTTGGCGGCTTCCCAGCGGGCCGGTCTCATCCGCGCGGACGTGAATCTCGACAGCTTCGCACACACCGTTCAGTCCATATCGATGCGCATGATGGTTCCCTTCATCTTCGACGGTGCGTATGAGGGTGCGGACTGGCAGGAAGCGGAGCGCTTGCTTCTCGCTGCGCTGTTCTACCCTGTTCCCGACCTGTCAGACGATGCGTCCCGACGCGAGATCGAACGTCGTATGGCCGAGGCGGCGAAGGAGATCGCCCGCGAACGAGGCCAAGATGAGATCCGGGTCCCGCTCCCGCCCACCGGAGGGGAAGCGGTATGAACGCGCCCGTGATCGCCACTTTGCTCCCTATCGCTGTGGGAGTCGCTTTGAGTCCTGCCGCCATCGTTCAGCTCATCCTCGTGCTGCTGTCGCGGAGACGCATCCTGAACGGCGTGGTGTTCGTCATCTCCCTCCTTCTCTTCAACGCCGCGGCGATGCTGGTAGGCGGCTGGGGCGCAGCCGCTGTGGGGGAACGGTCCGATGCCGAGCCGTCGCTGGGGGTCAGTGTGGTGATGATCACTCTCGGCGCCCTGCTTCTCGTGATCGGAATCCGGAATTGGCGGCGGCGTCACGACACGTCCGAACTCGCCGTTCTCGCGACGATCTCGGAGATGGGACCCGGCGCGGTCGCTGTTCTCTCCTTCGGCGCCACCTTCGTCAATCCCAAGAACCTGCCGCTGCTCGTGTCCGCGGGGGCAACGGTCGCGTCAGCGGCCGCGCCACTGCTCTCGGGGCTGGTCTTCCTGCTTGTGGCGACCCTGCCGTACTCCGCCACGATCGTCTACGCCCTCGCCGGCGGAGAACGCGCGGCCCGGAATCTGGACAGGGCACGGGCATGGCTGGTCGCGCGGAATCGACTGATCATGGGCGTGCTGTGCATCGCGTTGGCGATCGTCCTGGTTGCAAGGGGTGCAGCCGGGCTGTTGTAGGCGAGGGCCTGTCATGGCGCTACCGACGAGGTGCCCGGGCGAACGGGCAGGCAGGAACAACCATGGAACTGACCGGATACGAGGCTGAGGCGCTGCTGACGAGAACGCGCCCGGACAGGGAGACCCGCCGGGCGCGTGGAAAGGCCCGTCGCAAGCAGGTCCCCCGGGGCGCCCATGCCGAGGTGCCCACCGCCGAGGCACGCCGTGACCCGCTCAGCCTGCTGCGAGCGCAAGACAGCACGAGAGAGCCGAGTCTGGTTTCCCTCCGATACGAACGCATGTCCGCGAACCCCTTCGCCTATCTGCGCGGGTCAGCTGGTGTGATGGCCAGCGATCTGAGCCTCGTCGCCGACAGCGGCATCCGAACCCAGCTCTGCGGCGACGCTCACCTTGCGAACTTCGGTCTCTTCGCCAGCGCTGAACGGACACTGGTGTTCGACCTGAACGACTTCGACGAGACGCTCGCAGGACCATTCGAATGGGATGTGAAGCGCCTGGCCGCCAGCGTGGCTGTCACAGCACGACTGCTCGGGCTGTCCGACAAGCACACCCGCGACGCCGTCAGAGCAGGCGTCGCCGAATACCGCGGGGCGATGTCGCGCTTGGCGATGCTCCCCACCCTCACTGCCTGGAACACCCGCGTCGATGGAGCCGCGCTTCGCAACCGTCTCAAAGGCACCCCGCTCGGAAAGGCCATGGCGGCCGCGGCCGAGAAGTCGACACGGAAGACCAGTTCGTCGGCAGCGCGAACCCTCACGGAAGGCGCGGGCGCACAGCGCCGGTTCCGGAGTGAACCCCCCCTGCTGGTGCCGGTACCCCGCGCCGATTTCGACACCTTCCTCGCATCCCTCACCGACATCTACCGCGGATACCTCGAGACAGTGCCGATCGACCTGGTCGCGCTCCTCTCCCGATTCGCATTCGTGGACCTGGCTCACAAAGTCGTCGGCGTCGGCAGCGTGGGAACGCACGCCATCGTCGTCCTGCTTCAGACCGGCGACGACGAGCCCCTCGTGCTGCAGCTGAAACAGGCCGGCCCTTCCGTCCTCGAGACGTACCTGGGCGCCAGCCGTTTCGCGAACTCCGGGCAGAGAGTGGTGGCCGGCCAGAAAGCGATGCAGGCTGCCGGCGATCCGTTCTTGGGCTGGTCTCGTGCGCACTCTGGCGCAGGACCGACCGAGGACTTCTACGTCCGTCAGCTCCGCGACTTGAAGGCGTCCATCGAGGTGGAGAAGCTCAGCCGGAACGCTCTCGTGGTCTATTCACGAGTCTGCGGTGGAGTTCTCGCGCGAGCACACGCACGGGTGGGAGACTCGGCCGAGATCAGCGGATACCTCGGCAGCCGTCCCGTCTTCGACGACGCGGTCGCCGAGTTCGCGGTCCACTACGCCGACCTCACCGAGAAGGACCACGCCGAACTCATGGCGGCCACGAGCCACCCCTGAACGAACTCTCCCGGCCCGCCGACCTGACCCGACCGGCCGCCGCCGCCGACTTCCGGCGCCGCCTGGAGATCCTCCTGCACCAGATGTCCGCACGGGGCAACGTCATCGCCACGTTCACGGCGGGTGGATGTCACCCGCTTCGTGCGGAGGCCACCTGTTCATCGAGTGCGCCGGGCTTCGTCCACCACGAGCGTCGAACGATGATCGGAATGCTGAGGACGATGACCGCCGTGCTCGATACCGCGGCGATGACGCCCGCGGCGACGCCGGTCGCGGCGGTGTAGTTGAAGGCGGTGTGCCACAGCGCGACGACGAGGATGGACCGCCCGGCCCCGAGGTACATCCAGAGAAGGACGATGGAACCGCTGAGCAGTCCGATTGCCCACCCGATGATCCCGCCGAGGCCGAGCTCGCGGAAGTTCTCCACGACGAAGAAGAGGGGTATGTGCCACAGACCCCAGACGAACCAGACGATGAAAGCGGCGACCCCCTTGCTGGTCCGCCGAACGAGCGTGTCGCCCAGGTACCCGCGCCACCCGGTTTCCTCACCATAGCCATTGACGACCAGCACGTAGAGAACCGTGAGGACGCCCCACGCCGGGGCGCCGGAGTAGTCCGTGGATCCGCCCCGTGCCGCTCCGATGACGGTGGCGCTGATGGCGACGAGAACGGTCGCGGAGAGGACGAGGACAACGCCACGGGAAGGACGCCAGCGGATCATTCTCCGGCAGAGCTCGATCACACCGGCGCGCCCCCGACCGGCGAACACCGCCGCGAAGGCTCCTAGGGCTGGGCCGAGCAAGCCCGGAAGATGGCTCGGCCATCCCTCCCCTGCTCGCACCGTGGTCCCTGCCAGGGCCAGCGGAATCCACGAGGCCCACGAGAACCCGAACGCCACGAGCAAGAACACGGACGTCTCGGTCCGCACCCGCGACGCCTGCACCGTTCCGGCCTCCCTCGAGCTCCCGTGTCTCAGGATGCAACGCGGGCAACGGCACGACAAGGGTGCAGAGGGATGCGACACCGATCCGCGCCGCGGGTGCCGCGTCGATCAGCGACATGCGACTGCCTGCGGTGAGGCGGTGCGACGGCGGTCAGGCTCCCGCTTGCTCGTCCTCTTCCGGCTCGAAGCTCGAGGGCTCTCCGGTGTGTCCCGCGGCAACCCCGTCAGGCTCGTCGGGAATCGTCCCGTCCTGCCCCAGTCCGCCGGGCTTCTCGTCGCCCTCCGACCTCTCGACGTCCGGGCCTTCGTACCCCTCCTCCTGGTCAGCGGGAGAGTGCTGGTCGTGCGAATCCTGCGTCATCGTGGGTACCTTCCTCTGTGCTGACGTCTAGCGTCCACCTCCGGCGCCCGCCAGCAGACGGGGTTGACAACGCGACGGCGTCACCTCGGCCGCCGCGCGCCGATTCACCTCGAAGCCGTGACAGGGTCGAACCATGACCGCCACCCAGGAACCGGGTTCGTACGACCTCGACGCGCTGCGCTCGCGCGTCCTCCCCCACAGCGAGGGCGTCGTCGACGACAGCATCCCGAGCCTTGCCGAGGCCGACCCCGGGCTCTGCGCCGTCGCACTCGCGCTGCCGGACGGCACGGTGCGCGGCAGCGCGCACGCCGACACCGCCTTCACGATGCAGTCCTCGGTGAAGCCCTTCCTCTTCGCTCTCGCCCTCCTCGACACCGGCGGCGACGCGCTCCATCGCGTCGGCATCGAGCCAACCGGCGAGGCATTCGACGCGATCAAGCTCGAAAGCGGCACCGGCCGCCCGCCGAACCCGATGGTCAACGCCGGCGCGCTCCTGACCGCCTCCCTCGTCGACGGCGACGACGTCGAGGCCAGATCGGACCGCATCCTTCAGGGGCTCTCCGCCTTTGCCGGACACCCGCTCGAGATCGACGAGCGCACGGCCGAGGAGGAGCGCGAGCACGGCGAACGCAACCACGCGCTCGCGCACCTCATGCGAGCCGAAGACACCCTCGAGGTGACCGCCGACGACGCCGTCGAAGTCTACGGACGGGCATGCGCCGTGCTCGTCGACGTCGAAGCCCTCGCCGTGATGGGCGCGACCCTGGCCTTCGGAGGTGTGAACCCGGTGACGCGCGAACGCGTGGTCCCCGCCTCCGTCGCGCGCGACGTCGTCTCAGTCATGGCGACCTGCGGGGTCTACGACGGCTCAGGAACATGGATGCAACGCGCGGGCGTCCCCGCGAAATCCAGCGTCTCGGGGGCCATCGTGCTCGCCGCGCCCCGCAGGCTCGGGGCCGCCGTACTCAGTCCACCGCTCGACGATCAGGGCACCAGCGTGCGCGGTCGCATCGCGAGCGAGATGCTCAGCGACGACCTCGGGCTGCACGTCTTCGCGACCTAGGGTCACTCGGACATCGCATTCGTGGCCGTTGGACGTCTCCCCTGACTCCAGAGTTCTCCGTTCCACGAGACCGTAACGGCCACCAAGGTCCGTAGCGGACACACCCATCGACGGGGTCACCGCGCGTTCAGCACGCGTTCGGCGTGCTTCAGCCGGGATTCAGCGTGCGCGCATCAGGCTGAACGCATGAGAGTGCTGCTCGTCGACGATGAGGTGCGCCTCGCCGACGGCATTCGGCGCGGTCTCGAGGCAGAGGGCATCGCGGTCGACGTCGCCCACAACGGCGTCGACGGGCTGTGGATGGCGAGCGAGAACACGTACGACGTCATCGTGCTCGACGTCATGATGCCGGGCAAGAGCGGCTATCGCGTCTGCGCCGAGCTCCGCCAGTCTGAGAACTGGACCCCGGTGCTCTTCCTGACCGCCAAGGACGGCGACTGGGACGAGGTCGAGGGCCTCGACACCGGGGGTGACGACTGGCTGACGAAGCCCTTCTCCTACCCCGTGCTGCTCGCGCGACTGCGTGCGCTCATGCGCCGCGGTGGCCGCGAGCGTCCTGTCGACCTGACAGCGGGCGACCTCGTCCTGAATCCGGCCACACGCCGGGTGACCCGCGGTGACGCGCGCATCGACCTGACGAGCCGCGAGTTCGCCGTGCTCGAGTACCTGCTGCGCCGCCGCGGCGAGGTCGTCTCCAAGCGCGAGATCCTCGAGAACGTGTGGGACGGCGACTTCGACGGCGACCCGAACATCGTCGAGGTGTACGTCGGCCACCTCCGATCGAAGATCGACCGTCCGTTCGCTCGGGACGCCATCCAGACGGTGCGCGGCGCCGGATACCGGCTGGCGGCCGACGGTGGCTGAACCGACCGGGTCTGCCGCGGAGACGGCACAGCCGAGGCGCCCGCGGATCCTGCGTGGCATTCCCGCCCGGATCACCGCCGGCGCGGTCGCGATCGTCGCCGCCGTCCTCGCCGCCGACTCCGTCGGCGTTGTGCTCGCACTCGACCGCATGCTGGCCGGAGGGGTGGCCGCCACCCTCGAGCAGGACGTCGCCGGGCTCTCCGCCGACGCCGCCAACGACGACCTCGTCGCGCTCGACGTCCTGCGAATCAACGACGATGAGCGCCTCGTGCGGCTGGAGGAACCGTCAGGCACGGTCGTCAACGACGAGGGCGCCGCCCTCTTGCCGAGCCCCGAGCCGGGCGAACAGGTGCGCGCCCTCGTCGACGGTGAGCCCTACCTGGTGGCGTCCTTCACCGTCGACGAGCAGACGGTCGTCATCGCACGCTCGCTTGTCACCGTCGATGAGGCGGTGTCCGCGACGAGCCTCGCGCTCGCGGTCGCGATCAGCTTCGCGCTCGTCATCATCGCGATCGTCATCCGATTCGTCGTTGCACGCTCGTTCGCACCCGTCGAACGGATGCGGCGCACCGTCGACGCGATCGACCCCGGCGACCTGGGTGCTCGCGTACCCATACGCGGCGTCGACGACGAGGTCGACCGCCTCGCAGGCACTTTGAACGGGATGCTCGACCGCCTGGAAGGGGCGCAGTTGCGTCAGCGCCGCTTCGTCAGCGACGCCTCGCACGAGCTGCGCTCGCCGCTCGCGACGATTCGCCAGCATGCGGAGCTGGTCCGTGCGCATCCCGATGCCGAGACCGAGCGTCAGCTCGCAGACGTCGTTCTCGACGAGGCGGAGCGCATGCAGTACCTCGTGGACGACCTGCTGCTCCTGGCGCGCCTCGACGAGCGCGGCGACGTCGGCACCCGCACCGACCTCGACATCGACGACGTCCTGCTCGCTGAGGCGAGCCGCGTCCGGGGCGCCACCACGCTGAACGTCGACACGTCGCAGGTCCATGCCGCGCGAGTGCGGGGCAACGAGCGGTTGATCGCCCGCGCGATCCGAAACGTCGTCGACAACGCAGCGCGGCACGCGCGAAGCGGCCTGGCATTCGCATCGCACGCGAGCGACACGGGCGTGGTCGTCACCATCGACGACGACGGTCACGGCATCGCCGAGGCCGACCGCGAATCGGTGTTCGACCGCTTCGTGCGCCTCGACCAGGGTCGCGATCGCGACAGCGGGGGCAGCGGTCTGGGCCTTGCCATCGTGCGACAGGTGATCGTCGCTCACGGCGGCTCCGTCGCGGTCGAGAGTGCGCCGCTCGGGGGGGCTCGACTCATCATCGAGCTGCCCGCCACCGCCTCCTGAAGACGCCTTCAGGTCGCTTCAGATCTGTTTCAGTGCTCACCCGCGAGCATCTGAGCATGGACACCACACAGAACCCCAGCACCCCCGCCCCCGCCCCCGCCCCCGCCCCGGCCGAGCAGGCCACCGGCTCCCGCAAGCGACTGCTCGCGTCGTGGGTCAAGCACCCCGTCACCATCGGCCTCGCCGCCGGTACGGGCGTGCTCGCCCTCGTCGGCGGCACGATCGTGATCGCCGATGAGATCGCCGAAGAGGTCTGGCCCGACCGCTACTACGTCGAGTACCTCGGCAGCGGCATGGCGGTCGACGATTCTTCCGCCTCATCGACGCTCAGCGCGCCGCTGCAACCGAGCACTGTGGAGCCGCTCGCCCCGGTCGAGGACACCGCCACTGACGTGCCCGCAGCGCCCACGGCGCCGGCCACGCCGACGGACGCCTCCTCGCAGGAGGCACGCGAGTTCATCGCGGCCGTCGACGCCGCTGTGGCCGCCGCCGACGGGGTCGGAGTGACCGAGATCGCCGTCACCGGCGGTGGCTTCGAGCTCGACGTGCTGCTCTCGAGCGGCCGCGAGATCGACGTCGCCGTCCTCGCCGACGGGTCGACGGTCGTCGACCGACTGCCGTACCCGGACTCGACGAGCGACCCGGCCCTCGACCGCGACCGGATCGAGGCCATCCTCGATGCGGCGCGCGCCGCCCTCGGGACGTCCGACGCCGCCGCCGTCTCGCTCTCGACCGAGGCGAGCCCCGGCACCCGCTACGACGTCGAATTCGCCACTCCGAGCGGCACGTTCTGGGTCGAGCTCAGCGCCGACCTTGCCGTCGTCGAGGTGGACAGCGACTGGTAGACACCCGTTCGCCGCGGGCCGCGAGGAGTCGTCCTCGCGGCCCGTTGTCATGCGGTCGACCGGTAGCCTCGACGCCACCGCGATGGTCAGGCCGGCCCGCTGCGTCCCGGAGCATCGAACGCGGCGAGGTATCGATGCACGAGAAGGGCGCCGTCGCGGGTCATGGATGTCCGCCCCACGGGGGATGTGGACGACCGGATAGGTAGGCAAGCTCAGTACTATGAGCGAAACCATCTTTGCGCCAGGAACAGACGTGCTCGCCGGTGACGAACGGGGCATTGTCGTCGACATCCGGGCAACTCCTTCTGGCAAGTGGGTGTTCGGGGTGGAGAACGCCGACGGGGGTGTGAGCTACTTCACCGAGAAGGCGTTGCGGCTCGCCGAAGGCTAGGGCCACCTTGGCCGGGGCAATCGCCCTGGGACCCAGGGGGCTGCTGGAGGTGTCGGCGCCTGCGTGTCCGGCCACCGTGTGCGAAGCGGCCTGGTCGCCGCATCCGTCAAACCCGTGAGAATGAGCCCATGGAGTACAACGTCGACGAGGATCCCGCCCGCATCCAACCGGATGTCGTCTGGGCGTGGCTGTCGACCGAGGCGTACTGGGGCCGGCAGCGGAGCCGTGCCGATGTCGACGCGCAGATCGCGGGCGCCTGGCGCGTGGTCGGGGCGTATCGCGCCGACACCGGCGAGCAGGTGGGCTTCGCACGCGCTGTTTCCGACGGCGTCACCTTCGCCTACCTCGCCGACGTCTTCGTGACCGCGCCCCACCGCGGTGCGGAGCTCGGCAAGCGCATCCTTCAACGCATGATCGACGACGGGCCGGGCAAGGACTTCCGCTGGGTCCTGTTCACCGGAGACGCACACGGCCTGTACGCGCAGTTCGGATTCGCCGCCCCGGACGCCACCGCGATGGTCAGGCCGGCCCGCTGAGACGCGGTCCATCGAGTGCGGCGAGGTATCGGCGGGTCATCCACGCCTGGAACCGGCGCGCCGCCGGCCCTCCGATCCTCGTGAACCAGCGGCCCGGACGGGAGAACGCGACGATCGCGAACACGACCTCGCCCGAGGGGGAAAGTCGCAGTTCGAATCGCTCCTCGCCCTCCTCCGGGTGACCGGGGAGAGTGCCGTACGCGAAGCCGCACGCGTCGGGCGTCCGCTCCGCCCACACCACGAGACACGGGATGCGGAAGACCAGGGGGCCGAGACGCACCCGCATGTCCACGCGCGTCCCCTCGCGAAGCGGGTCCTTTGACATCCGCACCTCGGCGCCCGCTCGGCGCTGCACCTCGCCGGCGAAGAGGAGGTCTGCCGCACGCTCGAAGTCGGCGCGCCCGTGCCCGACCACCCGCTCCATCCGCGTGTGGTGGTAGCCGGAGGGGAGGTCGCCGGCCGTGCCGCCGACCTCGTCGTATGTCAGATTCGTCACCTTGCCACGCTATTGGTCTGCGCGGCGCCACCCCCGGGTGAGAGACTGTCGCCCGTGACTCAGCTGACGACATCCGACAGGAAGCTCCTCTCGCGGCCGCTGCAGGCGATGATCACGGTGGCGCCGGCAGGTGACCTCTGGCCCGCTCCGCGACCTGTGTGGTTCGAGTTGACGCCGGCAGACGAGGTGCAGATCTTCTCGTTCGCGTCGACGCCACGGGTGTCGCGGGTGCGCGAGACTCCTCGCGCATCGATCGTCGTGGCGACCCCGGTCGGCGAGCCTGAGCAGTGGGTCTCTCTCGAAGGATCTGTCACGGTGCACGACGATGGCGCCTACCAACTGGCCGATCGGCTTGCGCGGCGCTACTACGCCGGTGAGCCGGCGAAGCTCGCCGTGCTGGACGAGTGGCGGCGCGCAGATCTTGTTCGCATCGTCGTCACCCCCGAACGCATACAGCGGTACTCGGTGTGATCCCCTGCGAGCACTCCGGGCTCTCCGGGTCAGTTCTGGACCGTCGGGGATGACCAACGACGTGACCCCGGATATCGTTACGCCATGCCGACTGTGACGGACTGGATCTCGAGCATCGGGTCGCTCATCGGATCACTCACGGGAATCGGCGCCTTGGTCGTGGCCGTCCTCAGTTACCGGCGCTCCACCCGGGCACTGGCCGCCGACGCGCAGACACGCGGGGCCGTCGGGGCGACACTCGAGGCGGTGGACGCACTCGGTCGCTCGGATCAGTTCGACGCGATGCTGGATGACGCGCTTCGTCGCCGCTCAGACGCGGAGACGCACGAGACAGTCGTCGAGGACGGATACATCGTCAGCCGCGAGCGCCCCGGTGGGCGGGTGAAGAAGGATGCCTTCGAGGCGGCGTTGCTGAAGGCGAGGCGCGAGCTCGGGCTCGCCGATGCCTGATCGCGTTGAGGCGGTTGCCGCTCGCGATCGATTGAGCGACTGCTGCAGCGGCCAAAGCTTGATGTCGCAGCGTCTCCCCGGCTGAATGTCGCGGCGTCGGAACCGGAGCGTTGTTTCGCTGTAACGCGCGTCGCTTACGATCGCACGCGGATGGCGCTGCTCTTTGAGCGCCGGAGGCGAGGTGGGGCGACGTGACGGCACCGCAGTACGAGATCAGCGTGTGGGAGCGCTACGCCACCGAGTTCGCGCTGGCCTTCGCCGACACGCCGACGCGGATCCGCGCGGTGCGCGATGCCTACTTCGTGCACGGGTTCGACGTCAACCTGATCGAGCAGATCAGCGGGTTTCCGATCTGGCGGATCCGACAGGTCATCCGCGACGGGCTGACCCGATCGCAGTGACCGCCCGTTGCGGGCGGGTCTGCGCCGACGACATCGGCGGTGCCCACGCCGAGTGAACGTCGAAATCGCTTGAAGCGCAGGCTGCGACGACGCATACTGCCGACGCGACGGTCAGACGTATCACCGCCACCGAGGTCATCGGCATTCTCGACCTGATAGATCCCGGCGGCGACGAGGTGACCGTCGACGGCGGTTGGGGCGTGGATGCCCTCCTCGGCGGACAAACCCGGGAGCACGGCGACCTGGACCTGGCTGTTCCCGCGCACGGGCTCGACCGCATCGTTAGAACCCTCCGGCGCGCCGGCTTCGAACGCTATCCGCGGTCGGATGACACGGAGTTCATGTTCGTCATGGCAGCGGGCGCGATCGACGTCGATCTGCACGCCTTCGCCTTCGCCTCGGACGAACAGGTCGCATCCGTCGGCGTCGCATACCCCCGCGCCGCGCTGACCGGCCATGGTGCTATCCTCGGGCGGCCGGTCCGGTGCATCGCGGCGGACGGGGTCATCCGCTTCCACAGCGGATACGAGCCGGACGATGACGACCTCGCCGACGTCCGGGCCGTCGCTCAGGCATTCGACCTGCCCCTGCTCCCCGAGCACAGACGGAGTACGAAGGGGTGATGCCTGTTCGGGCGCCGTGTCCTACCCTGTCGCTATCTTTCCCTCATGAGCGATCTCCGGCTGGCTGAACTAGACGCCGATAACCTTCCTGCGGTGATCCAGATCCCCCCGGCGGTGGGCGAGAAGGCATATGTCGCGCCGGTGGCGTACTCCATCGCCGAGGCGTACGTCACTCCGACAGCCTGGCCGCGCGTCATTCTGGACGGAGACGCCGTGGTCGGATTCGTCATGGCGAACTGGGATCCCGACAACGAGATACCCGCGTTCCGCGGTGGGATCTGGCGCCTGAACATCGCTGATGACGCGAAGGGTCGGGGCGTGGGACGCTTCGCCGTCGAGGAGGTCGCTGCGGAAGCGCGGCGACGCGGCTACGACGAGATCACGGTTCTCTGGAATCCCGCGCCCGACGGCCCGGAAGGGTTCTACCTCCGCGTCGGCTTCCAGAAGACCGGTGAGCTGTTTGGCGAGACCATCGGAACCCGGAGGGTGTGACCCATGGATGAGAATCGCTCGGTCGTCCGGATGTGGCGGGGCGCAGTGCGGACAGAGGACACCGCGCAGTACGTCGCCTACGTTGAGCGAACCGGAATGGAGGCGTATCGCGCGACTCCGGGCAACCTCGACGCGTGGATCCTCACGCGCGACCTGGGCGACGGCACCACCGAGATCGTGACGGTGTCGCGCTGGGACTCCCTTGCATCGATCCGAGGTTTCGCCGGCAACGACATCGACGTCGCGGTGTTCTACCCCGAGGACGACCGATTCCTCGTCGCGCGCGACGAAACGGTTCACCACTGGGTGCAGGCGTCGTGAGTGCGGGTGTGCCTCCGCCCGAGGCAAGGGGGCGCGCCCGAAGAACACCGCCTGCCAGACTGAGGCCATGAGACTGCCGTTCGAGAGCGCCTACCGGCACGGCTTCGCCCGCGTCGCCGCCTGCACCATCCCGGTTGCGATCGCCGACCCGGCGGCCAACGCCGCCGCCGTGCTCGACACCGCGCGCGCGCTCGACGCTGATGCGGTCGCCGTCGCCGTCTTCCCCGAACTGTGCCTCACGGGATACGCCGTCGAAGACCTGTTCCTCCAGGACGCGGTGCTCGACGGCGTCGTCACCGCTGTCGAAGGGCTCGTCGCGGCATCCGAAGATCTCATGCCCGTGCTCGTGGTCGGCGCGCCTCTTCGCCACCGCAACCGCCTGTACAACTGCGCGGTGGTGATCCACCGCGGCGAGCTGCTCGGTGTCGCACCGAAGTCGTATCTGCCGACGTACCGCGAGTTCTACGAACGGCGGTGGTTCGCGCCGGGCGACGACCAGCGCCTCGAGGACATTCAGGTCGGCGCACTCCAGGCGCCCTTTGGGCCCGACCTTCTCTTCGAATCCCTCGACGTGCCCGACCTCGTGATCCACGCCGAGGTCTGCGAAGACGTCTGGGTGCCCATTCCGCCGTCCTCGACGGCGGCGCTCGCGGGAGCCACCGTGCTGCTGAACCTGTCGGGAAGTCCGATCACGATCGCCCGCGCCGAAGACCGTAAGGACCTGTGCAAATCGCAGTCGCTGCGCTGCCTCGCCGGCTACGTGTATGCCGCGGCGGGCATGGGCGAGTCGACCAACGACGTGTCGTGGGACGGCCAGACGATGATCTACGAGGGGGGCAACCTCCTCGCCGAGACCGAGCGCTTCCCCGATGGCCCCCGGCACGCTGTCGCCGACATCGACCTCGATCGGCTCCGCCAAGAACGGATGCGACAGGGCACCTTCGACGACAATCGTCGCACCCAGCGCGCCGACGCGCTGTTCCGCACCGTGCACTTCCGTCTCGATCCGCCGGCCCGCGACATCGGCCTGCGGCGCGCGCTCGACCGCTTCCCGTTCGTACCCGACGACCCCGCGCGTCTCGCGCTGGACTGCTACGAGGCGTTCAACATCCAGGTGTCGGGCCTGGAGCAGCGGATGCGTGCGATCGGCGGACCGAAGCCCGTCATCGGCGTGAGCGGGGGCCTGGACTCCACCCACGCGCTCCTCGTCGTCGCACGGGCGATGGATCGGATGGGACGCCCGCGCAGCGACATCCTCACCTACACGATGCCGGGGTTCGCGACCTCGGATCACACGAAATCCAACGCCATCGCCCTCGCCGAGGCCATCGGCGCGTCGATCGAGACGATCGACATCCGGCCCGCCGCGACCGAGATCCTGAAGGGAATCGACCACCCGTTCTCGGGCGGCGAGCCCGTCTACGACGTCACCTTCGAGAACGTGCAGGCCGGCATCCGCACCGATTTCCTGTTCCGCCTGGCCAACCAGAACGGCGGCATCGTCATCGGCACCTCCGACCTCTCCGAGCTCGCGCTCGGGTGGGCGACCTACGGCGTCGGCGACCAGATGAGCCACTACGCCGTCAACGCCGGCGTGCCGAAGACGCTCATCCAGCACCTGATCCGCTGGGTGATCTCGCGGCCGGCGACCGAGGGCGGGTCGACCGAACTGTCCGACCGCGCCGTCGAGGTGCTGCAGTCGGTGCTGGACACCGAGATCAGTCCCGAGCTGGTGCCGGCGGGCGAGGACGGCGAGATCCAGTCGACCGAAGACAAGATCGGCCCCTACTCGCTCAACGATTTCACGCTGTTCCACGTGCTGCGATTCGGCTTCCGGCCTTCGAAGATCGCTTTCCTCGCCGAGCGGGCGTGGGCGGATCCGGATGCCGGGGCGTGGCCCCCCGGGTTCCCCGCCGACGATCGCTACGCCTATGAGCTCTCCGAGATCGTGCGGTGGCTGCGGAACTTCCTGCAGCGCTACTTCGCCTTCGCGCAGTTCAAGCGTTCGGCGATCCCGAACGGGCCGAAGGTCTCGCCCGCGGGCTCGCTCTCACCGCGCGGTGACTGGCGCGCCCCGTCCGACGGCAATGCCGCGGCGTGGCTGGCTGAGCTCGATGCGGCGCTGCCGCAGTTCGCGGGCGACTGAACGCTTTTCTGCGACACCCTCGCGCCGCGTGTCCCAGAAGGCGCGGCCTACCGTCTGCGTCGGCGCATCTTCTGAGACATCCGCGTCCGCGTGTCCCAGAAGGCGCGGCCCGCCGCCTTCGTCGGCGCAACTTCTGCGACATCCTCTCCCGCGTGCCCCAGAGAACCCGCCCTGCGGCCTGCCGTCTGCATCGGCGCAACTTCTGCGACAACCTTGCCCGCGTGCCCCAGAGGACCTTCCCTGCGGCCTGCATCGGCGCATCTACTGCGACACCCTCCCCCCCCCCGCGTGTCCCAGAAGACCCGCCCTGCGGCCTGCATCGGCGCATCTTCTGCGACACCCTCCCCCACGGGTCCCAGAAGACGCGGCCTGTCGTCTGCATCGGCGCGTCTTCGGAGACATCCTCGCCCGCGAGTCTCAGAGGCGCGGTCGCAGAAACGCGGTCGCAGAGGCGCGGTCGCAGAGGCTCGATGTCGCACCTTCTGCAACATCGGCGCGACCCAGACACGCTGACCGCGTCATCCGGGCGTCAGAAGAGCTTCGGCGACATCGTCCGTCGCGCTCCACGCGCGGGAGCAGGCGCGCGCGTAACGGCGGGGCATAGCCGCGACATGCCGCGGCCCGGCGGACCAGCCCGGCGTGTCGGCAGCGATCCCCGCGGGTGTGCACGCGGGGCGACGCGCACGCGCACCGCGGGGTCAAAGGCCGGTGTCTCGCACCCCGACGCGGTCGGGGATGTCGAAGGCGAGCCGCGGCAGCCACGTCTCGGGCTCCGGCCAGGGGCGCGAAGACGGCAAGGCTGCGAGGAGGCGCCGCAGCGCCGCATCCCTCGGCGACGTCGGCGCCGCCGCCGGAAGCACCCGGCGAGGAGCGCGGTAGCCGAGCGCGCCGCACCACCAGTGCCGCCACGTGTCGCCGGCCTCGGCGGGATCGAGGACGATGTAGTAGTCGGGCATGATGGCCGCGCCGTCCTCGAACTGGGCGAGGGCGTTCTCGACCTCGACCTCGAGCACACCGAGGGTGGCGCGGGCCTCGAACAGCTCGACCCAGGCGGCGGCGACGTGCTCGAGCGGGTCGGCATCGTGGACCACGACAGGAGCGGATGCCGCGGCGATGCGCCGCGCGCCGAGAGCGGGCTCGCTGCCCTGGAGACTGAGAGTCTCCACGCCCGGGACGCTGCTGAGAACGTGCAGCGCCTCTTCGGACGCGGAGCCCACGACGGCGACGACGGTTCCGGAAGCCGATAGTGACACCATGCTTCACATTACGTCGGCACCGTCCGGGTGGCACGGAACGTTCGCGAGTCGCAACGAGAATGTAACGCGCACACGCACAGAGGGGATGACCTGGAGGTCATCCCCTCTGCTGTGGGGGGCTGGTGTCAGCTGTTCGCCGAGGCCACCGAGCCGGCCGACGCCGCGGAGGCCGGCGAGTCGGCGGGGGCGGGCGCCGGCGCGGGCGGTGCCGGCGCGGGGGCAGCCGGAGCGGGGGCCGGCGCGGGCGGCGGCACCGGGGTGGGAGCGCTCACGACCGAGACCGTGCTCGAGGGTGCGGCCGGGCTCGCAGGCGACGGCACGATCGTCGGCGAGGGCGTGGGGGAGGTCGCCGACACCACGGTCGCCGACGTGTCGGTGACGCTCATCTGCACGCCGGTGCGGTCCAGGACCGAGCCGCCCGGGCCGACGATCGCTCCACCGGGGACGGTGGTGCCGTCGGTGGACTGCAGGTTCATCGAGGCGGCGGTGGCGGCAGCCGCCCCGCCGACGAGGGTGAGCCCCAGGGCGCCGGCGATGCCGTAGGTGAGCCACTTCTTCTTGTCGTTCATCTCGTTCTCCTTCGTCTGTCCGCCGGGGCTCCGGGGGGTCGGCCCCGGCGGTGATTCCAGAATCGCGGCCGCGACTAAGCCGATTCCAAGGCGTTCATGAGACCCCTCTTACCGTCCCCCGTCTGCGCACGCCGGACCTCGCGGCCGGGGTCGAGTACCGCCTCGGTAAGGACGAGAAGGTGCCCGGCGGCATCGTCGCGACCGCGTTCCTGCGCACCGAGCACCTGCCCGAGCAACAGGGTCGCGGCTCTCGCCCGGACCGGGTCGCTCCCCCACCGCGTGAGCGCACCACGGGCCAGTTCCCACGCCCGCTCGTCACGGTCTTCGGGGGTGAGGTACGCGCTCGCCACCGCGTGGGCGATGAAGGCCGCGGCGTCGTCGTCGGGGTTTCCGCGACCGGCGGTGTCGACATCGATCAGGCCCGAGATCGCGCCCTCATCGTCGAGGAACAGCTGGCCGAAGTGCAGGTCGCCGTGCACCGTCACACCCGGGTCGACCTCTCGCCAGGAACGCGCAACACTGTCGAGCAGGTTCTCGACGCGCGTAGCGCGGGCCGAGTCGGCTCCTTCGCGAAAACGCGTCGCGTACCAGTCGCGACGCTCCGCGAGGCCCACGCGCGCCGCGTGGTCGAGCGGCACCGCGGCGAGCGCGGCGCGCAGCTGGTCGACGGCGTCGAGCAACGCAGCCGGGCGCCACGCGACATCCGGCGCGCCTGTCCCCCGCGCCTGATCGAGCACGATCAGGCCCTCGGGCGACCAGCCCTCCAGGTCCGCCATCGGGATGCCCGCATCGGCGAGGCGGCGGTGCGTGCGGACGATGCGGTCCACACGGCGCGGCGGCACCACCTTGATCCACCGCGCCCCGCCCCGGGCTTCCACGCGCAGGACGGCGCGGCGTCCGGCGCGATAGCCGACGATGCGCGGTGACGCGGTGGCGACGATGCCGAGCCGGGCGAGCAGGGTCTCGGCCGCCTGCGAGAAGGCGGCGGGGGCGAGCGCCGGCAGGTACGGGTCAGCGGGGTGCACCCAGATGCGGCAATCCGGCGACGTGGGGCTGCCCAGCAGCATCCCGGTCTCCTGGGCCACCACTCTGCGCGACGTGTCGACGAAATAAGTCATGGGCTCGGAGTCCGCGGGTGTCACCTCGAAACCGGCGATCGACCCGGCACCGAACGGCTCCCGGCTGAGCAGCGCCACCGGGGTGTCGGCGGCGAGCTCGAGCGCGTCGCGCAGGAGCTCTTCCTCACTCGCGGCCGTGGAGAGGGTCATCCTACGATTCCAGCACGGATGCCGCGGGCCGGTCATGAGACCTCTCTTAGGCTTCGGCGGCCGGAAGGAGCGCCCCTCGATACTGGAAGGGTGACTGCCGAGCCGACCCCGACGAGCCGCCGGTTGCCGGTGCTGTCGGTGCGGGCGCGGATCATCCTCGCGATCACCCTCGTCGCCGGGCTCGGGATGGTCGTCGTGGGTACGGCGGTGTACCTCGAGGAGCGCGGGCGGATCCTCCGCCAGGTCGATGACCTGTTGAGCGCGAATCTCGAGGCCGCCCGGTTCCTCGTCGAGCAGGGCGACGCCGACACCGGCACCTGGGCTTCGACCGAGGGCGCCCTCGCCGCTGTCGTGCAGCGCGCGGCACCCGACGACAACACCGGCGTGATGGGCCTCGTCGCCGGCGAGCCGCGGCTCGTGCCGGGGGTGCCGCTGGATGTCGATCTGCGCTCCGCTGCCGGTTTCGTCGCCCATGTGAACGAGGTGACCGAGGGCGGCTCGCCCTACATCGGCACCTACGCCGAAGACGGAGTGACGTGGCGCTTCCTCGCGACACCCATCGAGGTGGCGGTCGAGGGCAGCGCCGTGGCGGGGGGCGGCGATGAGGCGGTGTTCGTCATCGCCTACGACCTCGACGCCGAGCTCGCCGAGATCGACGCCGCCGCGCGGGTGTGGATCATCGCCAGCTCCGTCACACTGATCGCCATCGGCGCGGTGGCCGCGCTCGTGACCGGGCGCCTGCTGCGACCCCTGCGCCAGATGCGTGACACAGCCGAGCGGGTCTCGGCGCAGTCGCTGTCCGAGCGCCTGCCGGTCTCGGGGCGCGATGACGTGTCAGAGCTCGCGCGCACCATGAACGACATGCTCGACCGCCTCGACCAGGCCCTGGAGTCGCAGCGACAGCTGCTCAGCGACGTCGGGCACGAACTGAAGACGCCGATCACGATCGTGCGCGGCTATCTCGAGGTGGTCGACCCCGACAGCCCGACCGATGTGCGCGAAACCCGCGATCTCGCTGTCGACGAACTCGAGCGGATGGGCCGCCTCGTGCAGGATCTCGCCGCGGCCGCGGCGCTCCACGGTCCGGCGCCGGTGAAGCCCGTGCCCCTGGACGCCGCCGACCTGTTGCGCCAGATCGCTCGCAAAGCCGAGGGCATTGCGAGAGCGGAGGTCGAGGTGGGCGCTTTCGCCGAGGTGGTCGCCGTCCTCGACCCCGCGCGGGTGACGCAGGCGGTGCTCCAGCTGGCCCAGAACGCGGTGACCCACGGCGGTGGACGCCTGGTGCTCTCGAGCCGGCGCGTGGGCGACGAGTTGGAGATTTCGGTGCGCGACTTCGGCCTCGGCGTCCCCGATGACGACAAGGCGGCGGTCTTCGACCGGTTCCATCGGGGGGCGGCGTCTGCCGAGCAGACCGGCAGCGGGCTCGGCCTCAACATCGTGCAGGTGATCGCGCGCGCTCACGGTGGTCGGGCGAGGGTGGAGGATGCCGCGGACGGCGGTGCCCTCTTCGTGATGTCGCTGCCCGTGGTCGACGGGCTCGCACCCCGGCTGGTCATCCCGCCGAGGCCGCCGCTGCCCGCGTGGGCCGCGGCGGGAGCGGCAGGCGGTGACGGAGCATCCGGGCCGGGGCGCCCCGGCGCCGGGGTGAGCGCGTGAGGAGGACGACGTGGCATCCATATTGATCGCCGACGACGAGGCCCGCATCTCGGGTTTCATCGACAAGGGTCTGCGCGCCGCGGGGTTCGCCACGCGCGTCGCGCCGACCGGGCCCGAGGCGTTGAATCTGGCGCTCAGCGGTGAGTTCGACCTCCTGGTGCTCGACGTGAACCTGCCGGGCATGGACGGATTCCGGGTGCTCGAGGAGCTCCGCGGCAGCGGGTCGTCGATGCCGGTCATCATGCTGACCGCCCGGGTGGAGCTCGAGGACACCGTCGCCGGGCTCGAGGGCGGCGCCGACGACTACCTCGGCAAGCCGTTCCGGTTCGACGAACTGGTCGCGCGGATTCGACTGCGCATGCGTCGAGACGACGCCGCCGCACCCACGCAGGTGAGCCACCGCGACCTGGTGCTCGACATCCGCACCCGGCGCGCGCACGTCGGCGGTGCGGCGGTGGAGCTGTCGGCCCGGGAGTTCGCCCTCGCCGAGGAGCTCGTTCGGCACGCCGGACAGGTGCTCAGTCGCGAGCAGCTGCTGAGCCGGGTCTGGGGGTTCGACTTCGACCCCGGCTCGAACGTCGTCGACGTCTACATCGGGTATCTGCGCCAGAAGCTCGGCCCCGGCCGCATCGAGACGATGCGCGGCGTCGGCTACCGCCTCACCTGAGCGCAGCGCCGGGGGCCGACGCGGCCAGGTGCCGACGCGGGCTGTGCCGTGCTTCGGAGAATCGGTCGGACTTCGGAGCGAAGCGGCGAGACGCTCCGAAGTCCGCGCGCATCTCCGAAGCTGGACACTCGGCGAGCCGACAGGACCCACGGGCCGGCGAGGTGGGCCGCAGCGACCGGTTCAGCTCTCGGCGGCGGCCGCTTTGCGTTTGGCGAGGTCGAGGATCGAGACGATGAGGGCCAGCATCAGGAAGGCGGCGACCGAGAGCATCCCGAACAGATACGCGTCGTGATAGACGACGAGGTCGTCGACGGTGCCCTGCTCGCGGTTGATCGTGGCGTAGAAGAGCGACAGCGCGACGGCGGTGCCCACGGCAGTGCCGATCCGCTGACCTAGCTGTCCGACCGAGCCGGCGACACCTCCCTGCTTGACCGGGATCTCGGCGAGCGTGAGGGTCTGATTCGGAGCGATCACCAGCCCGCCGCCGAACCCGCCGACGATCATGACCGCAGCCATCAGGTAGGGAGTGAGGGCGGGGGCGGAGAAGACGGCGGCGGTCACGAGCCCGACCACCGAGATCAGCACGCCGACGACGCCGAACACCACCACCGGGCGGCCGAATCGGGTTACCAGATTGCCGCCGACCCACGAGGCGATCGCGCTCGCGAGGGCGAAACCGATCGACACCATCCCTGCGAAGACCGGCTCGAGGCCGAGTCCGAACTGCAGGTACAGCGTCGTCAGCAGGAACAGCGCGGGAAGCGCGGTGAAGTACGTCGTCTGGATGACCGTGCCGTTGCGATATGAGCTGATGCGGAAGAGCTTCAGCGGGATGAGCGGCTGACCGCCGCGCCCTTCGTACCGGCGCTCCCAGAGGAGGAACAGGGTGAGGAAGGCTGCGAAGGCGAGGAGCAGCCACCAGCGGGCGGGGTCGTCGTCGGGCGACCCCGTGGTGAAGAGGAACGGCCACATCAGCGACAGCACGGTCAGGCCGAACAGCAGGAGGCCGACCGGGTCGAGCTGCACCTTGCGGGCGGAGCGGGTGCGGGTGTCGGGCAGCAGCCACAGCACCAGGGCGATCGCGATGAGGCAGAGCGGGACGTTCATCCAGAAGATGAGCCGCCACCCGTCGGTCTCGCCCCCGAGGGCGATGAGAAGGCCGCCGATCGTGGGGCCGAAGGCGGTGGCGATGCCGATCGTCGCGCCGAAGAGACCGAACGCGCGCCCGCGTTCCTTCCCCTGGAAGAGCTCCTGGGCGGTGCCGAGCACCTGCGGCATCTGGATGCCGGCGGCGACCCCCTGCAGCAGGCGCGCGACGAGGAGCACGAGCGCGTTGGGCGCGAGTGCGCACAGGATGCTGGTGAGGGTGTAGAGCGCCAGGCCGACCACGAAGAGGGTGCGGCGCGATCGCTGGTCCCCCAGGCGCCCCATCGGAACGAGCGTGAGGCCGAAGGTCAGGACGAAGCCCGACACGATGAGCTGCACCTCGGTCGACCCGGCGCCCAGGCCCGTCTCGATGGACGGCAGGGCGACGTTGACCTTCGTGAGGTCGAGGATCGTGAGCGCGGCGACGGCGACGCACACCCAGAACGCCTGCCACTTGCGGGCGTTCGAGAGGGGGATGATCGCAGTCGTCGGCGCGCTCGAGGTCACGGCCGCTCCGACCCGTCCCGGGTGAAGACGGCGCGGAGCACGAAGAAGACGATCACCGCGACGACGGCGACGACGATCAGCTTGCCGATGAACCACAGCAGCGAGAAGAGGATGTTGACGAGGAACCACGCGATGACGATCGCGACGATCACTCCGATGACGGTCCAGATCGTGCCCTTGTTCACCCGGATAGCCTACGCCCGGCCGCGTGGGCGGGGGCGGGACGCGTCGTGCGCCGCTGGCTGGGCATGCCGCCGAGAAACCACAGCTGCGGCGAGACCCCCTGTCGGCGCAGCGATGTCTCGGCGCGGATGTGGTTTCTCGGCGGTCTGGGCGGTCAGGCCGGGAGGAGGGATGCTGCGACGGCGGCGTCCTGGCGGATGACGCTCGGCCCCTGCGGGGTTGCCCGCACGTGCAGCTGCGCGGGGATGCGTTCCTTCATCGTCGCGACGTGGCTGATGAGTCCCACGGTGCGCCCGCCCTGGCGGAGCTCATCGAGCGTCGCCATCGCCAGCTCGAGGGTGTCGTCGTCGAGTGAGCCGAAGCCCTCATCGATGAACAGCGTGTCGAGCCGCACGCCGCCGGCGCGCGCCGTGACCACCTCCGCGAGCCCGAGCGCCAGCGCGAGCGACGCGAGGAAGGTCTCCCCGCCCGACAGGGAGTGCGCGGGGCGCGGGGCGCCGGTGTGCGCGTCGAGGATCTCGAGGCCGAGACCCGACGCCGCACCGCGGGCGGCGAGCGCGTCGGTGTGCCGGAGCTGGTACCGGCCCGACGACATGTCGCCGAGCCGCAGGTTGGCTGCCGCGACGATCTCCTCCAGTTCGGCCGCGAGGACGAAGGACTCCAGGGTCATCCGGTGGGTGTTGGGCGCGCGGCCGGCGACAGTGTCGGCCAGCCGCGCGACGATCTGGTGCTCGTCGGCGAGCTCTGCAAGGTCGCCGAGCGCAGCGCGGGCC
Organism: Microbacterium sp. AK009; assembly: GCF_013410955.1. GTDB lineage: Bacteria > Actinomycetota > Actinomycetes > Actinomycetales > Microbacteriaceae > Microbacterium. The sequence goes on from NZ_JACCCG010000005.1 coordinate 387,966, forward strand.
CGGTCACGCAGGGTGCGGAGGCGTTCGGCGGTCGCCGCGGCGTCGGCGGCCGCGTCCACCGCCGCGACCCACGCGTCGCGCGCGGCGACGAGGGCCGCCTCGGCGGCTGCGACGTCGACGGGTTCCTCGGGCTCGCCGGCGAGCGCGAGCTCGAGGTCGCGGAGACGGTCACGTTCGGCGCGGAGCGCCGCCTCGTGCGCGCGGATGCTCTCTTCGAGGGCGTCGCGCGCGGCAGCGGTGCGCAGGCTGACGCGTGCCGCGATCGCATCATCGAAGCCGGATGCGGCAATGCGGCCGTCACGGTCGGCAGCGGCGCGATCGGCCGTCGCCGTCGCGGCCTCGGCCGCCCGTCGGGCGGCTGCGAGTCGGGTGGCGCGGTCGCGCCGCCGCGTCGCGGCGTGAACGCGCTGGGCGACGGACTCGTAGTCGCCGCGCGCCGCGTCGACCACCCGGCGCTTCTCGCGCAGTTCGGCATCGTGGGCCGAGACCTTCTCGCGGAGGGCCGCGAGGTGAACGGTGAGTCGCTCCCGTTCTTGCATGGCCTCGGCCTCGAGCAGGGCGAGCGTTTCCAGCGTCGCCAGCAGTCGATCCCGCTCGGTGACGGCGGCTTCACCGGCGGCGAGCGTGGACTCCGCTTCGACCAGCGCCGTCGTCGCCGCGTCGAGATCGAGGCCGCCCGCGCGCGCCGCCGCATCGGTCTGGGCCTCACGCGCGGCGCGGAACTCCTCGGCCGCGCGGCGCGCCTGCTCGCCCGCCTGGTGCTGCGCGGCCTCGGCGCGCTCGATGTCGTCATCGGAGACGGGGTCGCTCGTCGGCTCGGCCGGATGGGGGTGTTCGACCGATCCGCACACGGGGCACGCCTCACCGTCGACGAGGTCGGCGGCGAGCGATCCCGCCCGGTCGGCGGCGCGGCGGCGCAGGAGCGACACCACGACCTCGTTCGCGGCAGCCGCGGCCACGGCTGCGGCGAGCGACGCCTCCTCTGCGGTCAGCGAGAGCGGGGCGAGGTCGGCGGCGTGGGCGGCCGCGTCGCAGCGCACGCGCGCCTCGTCGCGGCGCGTGCGCGCGGCATCCACTCCCGCAGCGGCGTCGCGGATCGGCGCCAGCTCGACCTCGACGGAGGCGCGCTGCACGGGAATCCGTGCCCGATCGGCGTCGAGGCGGGCGATCAGCTCCTCCTCCTCACGGATGCGTGCGATGTCGTCCGCGAGCGCCTGCTCGGCGGCATCCATCGTCTTCTCGACGGTCTGCGCTTCGCGCCATACCGCCAGATCCCCGGTCAGCTGCAGCACGAGGGTGTCGAGCTCGTCCAGGAAGAGCGCGGGAAGGTCGCCGTCCTCCTTCTCGACGCCGAGCTCGTCCACCCGCATCTGCACCGCCGACATGGCGGTCGTCTTCTCGGCATCGGCGGCGTCGGCCGCTTCGAGCGGTGCGCGGAGCGCCTCGGCGTCGCGGGCTGCCGCCAGCTCGCGTCGGGCCAGGTCGATGGCCGGAACGTCGGCCTCGAGGCCGGCCAGCGCGGCGCGCGAGCGCGCCCGATCCTCTTGCATCTGTCGCAGGCGCCGCACGGCGGCATGGTGGTCCTCGGCTCCGCGATGCGCCGCCTCCGCGGCGTCGCGGGCGTTCCGCAGGGTCTCGCCCCGGTAGTCCGCGCGTTGCGCTCCGCGCTCGACGGCCTCCAGGCGCCCACCCACAGCGGATGGGGCGGCCGTCGGCGGGGTGCCGGCGGTATCCGTGGCATCGGCATCCGTGGCACCGGCATCCATCGCACTGTCGTCCGAGGCGTCGCCGGGCTCTCGGGCGGGGAGCAGTCGCTCCGCCTCACCCAACAGCAGGGCGGCTGCGCCCGTCGCGTCGGCGACCTCCCTCTCGACGGTGCGACGACGTTCCTCGAACGCGTGGAGGTACTCCTCGTAGGTGCGGGTGCCGAACAGGCGCCGCAGCAGTTTCTGCCGGTCGTCGTTTCTCGCCAGGAGGAACTCGGCGAACCGGTTCTGCGCGAGGAGGATGACCTGGAGGAACTGCTGCTGGCTGAGCCCCAAGATCTCGTCGAGCTCCAACCCCACCTGGCGCGGTCCGCTCGCGAGCCCCCGCCACGCGCCGTCGACGAGCTCGGCGAGCTCGGCGTCCGCCGCGACGACGGTGAAGCCCTCACCCCGCCGCTTTCGACGCGGGTAATCGGGCGATCGGGTGACCCGGAAGCGACGACCCGCGGTGGTGAACTCCACCGCGACGCTCGTGCGGTCATCCGGTCCGCAGTGATCGCTGCGCAGGCGCTTCTCCGAACCGTCGTAGCGCGGAACACCACCGTAGAGGGCGAAGCAGATGCCGTCGAGCACGCTCGACTTGCCGGCGCCGGTGCGGCCGGAGATGAGGAAGATGCCGTCGGCTTCGAAGGCGTCGAGGTCGACCATCTGACGCTCGCGGAACGGCCCGAAACCCTCGAGCTCGACACGGTGCAGCTTCACGCGGTGACCTCCGCGACGATGCGCTCGTCGACGACATCGGCGATGATCTCGCGCTCACGCTCGCTCGCCCCTTCGCCGTCGCGGACGTGCGCGAGGAAGGCGTCGATCAGCTCGCGGTCATTCCGGGCAGCACGTACGCGCCGAGCGTAGGTCGATCCGTCATCCGCGCGCGACCCCTCGGGAGTGTGCATGACGGTGGCGCAGTGCGGGAAACGTTGCAGCAGACGACGCATCGGATCGCTCTGCGGCGTGGGGTCGGTGTACTGCACGCACACCCACGCGTCTTCCCATTCGGCGTGTTCGGCTGCCGCGAGAAGATCGTCCAGTCGCCCGCGCAGCGTGACCAGCCGGCGCGGCACCGGGAGTGCCAGCCAGGTGACGGCCGCCAAGCCGTCGGCATCGAGGTCGACCAGCCAGGAACCCCGCGGCTTGTCGGCCTCGCCGAAGCTGTAGTGCAGCGGCGCCCCGGCGTAGCGGACCGCGTCGGACAGGCGCTGGCGGCCGTGGATGTGGCCGAGTGCGACATAGTCGAAGCCGTCGAAGGCGGCGAGCGGCACCACGTCGAGACCGCCCTGCTGGATATCGCGCTCGAGGCCCGCTGTCGGCTCCACTCCGGCGGCGAAGCAGTGCGCGATCGCCAGAGACCGGCCGCCGCGCTCGGCGAGGTCGGAGCGGATGAGCCGGACCGCCTGGTCGAGCGCCTCCGCCTGGGAGCGCACCTCGGCGCCGGGCCAGAGGTGACGCACCAGCGACGGCTCGAGGAAGGGGATGCCGTAGATGTGAACGGGCCCGTGCTCGTCGGCTACCGTCACCGGCGTGCCGATCGACGCGGGATCGGTGAGGACGTGGATGCCGTCGCGCAGCAGTCCCGCCTGAAACCCCAGCCGCGCCGCGGAGTCGTGGTTGCCGCTCGTGACGACCACGCGGGCGCCGGCGTCGCTGATGCCCCGCAGGGCGTCGGTGAGCAGTCGATAGCAGTCGGCGGCGGGAGCGGCCGAGTCGAAGACATCCCCCGCGACGATCACCAGGTCGATGTCGTTCTCGCGCACCTGGACCACCAGAGCGTCGAGCACTCCGCGCAGCGCATCGAGGGTGGAATGGCCGTGGAACGACCGCCCGATGTGCCAGTCCGAGGTGTGCAGGATCCGCATGCTCCACACCGTAGGCGCAGGCGCCGACATCGCTCGGCTGCACCCCCGCGGTTCGCCGAGAACGCAGCTCTCACCTAGGGTCGGGAGCGATGAGCGACGCCCCCTCTTTCGCGATCGAGCGGTTCACCCACGCCGGGGCGACGCTCGTCGCGCAGGAGTCCGGCGAGGGAGACGACCTCTTCGTCCTCATCCACGGCATCGGCATGGGCCGGTCGGCCTTCAGCGAGCTGGAGGGCCTTCTGTACGACATCGGCCGGGTCGTCGCGGTCGATCTCCCCGGGTACGGCGAGACGCCCGAGCCCGGACGCGTGCTGACCATGGAGGAGAACGCCGATGTTGTGGCCGCGTACCTCGTCGACCTCACCGCCGGGGAGGATCGCGGGCGCATCGTGATCCTCGGTCACTCGATGGGCGCCCAGGTGGCACTGGAGGTCGCCGCGCGGCATCCGCACCTCGTCGATGCGCTCGTGCTCGTCGGCCCGACCGTCGAACCGGGTGCGCGCTCGGCGATGCGACAGCTCTGGCGGCTGATGCGCGACATCATCCCCGAGAGCCCGCAGGTGATCGCCGTCGGGGCCCGGGAGTACCTGCGGGCGGGCCCGCGCCTGCTCGCCAAGATCCGCGCGGTGATGGTGCACCGCCCCGAGGTCACCGCCCGGCAGGTGACCGCACCCGCTCTGGTGATCCGCGGCGAGCGCGACATCGTCGTGCCGGCGGAATGGGCCCACCAGCTCACGCATGCCCTTCCCGACGCATACCTGCGCGAGGTCGCGGAGTTCGGCCACGAGACGATGATCCGCAACGCCGGACCGACCGCGACCCTGATCCGCGATTTCCTCGCGGATCGGTGACCCTCAGGCCTCTTCGTCGCCCGTCGTGACCTGCTCGGCGAGGTCGTCGACCTCGTCTTCCGAGGCGTGACCACCCACGTCCTCCACGCGTTCCCGCAGATCGGTCTCGACCTTCTCCGGGTCGGGGTCGGAGGCCTCGGCACGTGCCTCGGCGGCCGCGACAGCGCGCTCGGCGACGTCGTCTTCCGACGTGGGGGCGGCCGTGTCGGTCGTCTCCTCGGGGGATTCGGATGCGGCGTCCGCCGACGCCTGCAACGGCTCGGCGGGCGGGATGCCGATGCCCACCGCCTCGTGGTCGGGCTCGCGCTGGTCGGCCATCAGTCCTCCTCGGTCTGGTCGTCGGTGGAGAGATCCGGGTCGAGCCCCTGTGTGGGAACGTCGCTCTCGACCTGCCCATCGGGGATCGTCTCGGGGTTGACCGGCAGGCCGGAGCGGTCGAGCGCCTCGGAGTCGGCGCCGGCGCTGCTGCGCTCCTTCGCGGCGCTGTCGTGCTGGTCGCCGTAGCCCCCGGCGGGGTCGGCGTTGATCACGCCCTCGGGCAGGTCCTTGTCATCCATGCCGCCATCCTGCTCCCCAGGGCGGCGCCCGGCGCGGGGTTGACGGGCGGGCGCGGCGTCGCTATCCGCCCCGCTCCGGCTCGTTGGGCGACGAATGCAGGATCGATCACCTCCGCGTCACCTCACGCGCCGCACGGGGCAACACCCGCACCACCGGTCGTGCGAACGTCGCGAGACGAGGGGCGGGGCGCCGGGGTGATCGGACGTCGCGAGACGAGGAGCGGGGGCGGCGTCGCTAATCGCGCCGCTCCACGGCTCGTCGGGCGACGGATGCAAGACCGATCACCCCGGCGCCACCTCACGCGCCGCACCGGGCAACACCCGCACCACCGGTCGTGCAGACGTCGCGAGACGAGGGGCGGGCCGCCGCCACGCCTCGCCCGCCTGCGCCGCGCGGTCGCGCCGGGGCGGGGACGCCGCCGGAAGCCGTCAGACGCCCTCCCCCGCCTGCGCGGCGCGGTCGCGCCGGACGGCATCGCCCAGCAGCTGCCCGCCACTCGTGAGAAGCGCGCGGCGCCAGGGCAGCACGCCCTCGATCTCGATCTGGATCGAGATCGACAGCACGGTCCGGATCAGCACGATCAGGCCGAGGATCAGGGCGTCCTCGATCGATGGCTTGGAGGTGATGGTGCGGATGAGGTCGGCTGCGACGAGGATCTCCAGTCCCAGCAGGATCGCCGAGCCGAGAGCATTGCGCAGCACCGACAATGCGGCCCGCCCGCCCTCGCGGCGACGCAGAGAACGCGCACCGAGCACAAGGGCGATCACGAAGCCGACGATCATCGCAGCGGCGCCGGCCGCCTCCAAGGCGACGGCGACGCCGGAGGAGACCTCTTCGAGCCGCACGGGCCCAGCTTAGGACCCGCGGGGCGTGCAGAGCGGAAGCGGCTCAGGCCGTGGAGCGCTGGCGCAGGATGCCCGCGCGGTCGGGGTGCAGGTCGAACCATTCTGCGACGTACCAGCACACCGGGATCACCTGTCGGCCACCCTCCGCCTCGAGGTGCGCCACGGCCCGCTCGACCAGTTCGCCGGCGTAGCCCTTTCCGCGGAAGGTCGGAATCGTGTAGGCGCGGGTCATGGCGACGGTTCGGCCGTCATCCTTGTAGTCGAGGACGCTCACGAGATCGTCGCCGCGGTGCAGCGTGTACCGCGAGGCGTCCTTCTCGTCGGTGAAGCGCAGTTCGGTCACTCCGACAGGCTACGCCCGCTTCGCTGAAGCGTCGCTGAGCGCGCGGCGCGCCTCGCCCGCGCTCCCGTCACCCGGTCACCTCCGACAGATCGACGGTCCACACCCGCGACGACCCGTCGGGCGCCGTGACGGTCACCTCGCGCGTCCCGCTCCCGCCCGGGAACACGCGCACCGCGAGGCCATCGTGATAGTCGTAGTCGGGTCGGTCATCGCGTGCACCCCACGGAATCACCGCACCGGGCCGGGCGTACAGCGGCAGGCTGTCGAAGCCGTGCACCTCGCGACGCCAGCCGCCGCCGGTCACCGTCTCGCCGGTGAGGAGGCTCGTCCACTCCCCCGCCGGCAGGTAGAAATCGACCTCACCCGTTTCGGAGAACACCGGGGCGACCAGGAGGTCGGGCCCGAGGAGATACTGCCGGTCCAGGTAGGCCACCGCCGGGTCATCCGGGAATTCCAGCTGCATCGGACGCATGATGGGCGCACCCGTACGGGCCGCGTCGATCCCCACCTGGAAGAGGTAGGGCATGAGCCGCATCTTCAGCTTCGCGAAGCGACGCGTGACCTCCACGGCCTCGTCGTCGAAGGCCCACGGCACCCGGTAGGAGTCCGACCCGTGGAAGCGGCTGTGGCTCGAGAGCAGGCCGAACGCCACCCAGCGCTTGAACACCGCCGGGTCGGGGGTGCCCTCGAACCCCCCGATGTCGTGACTCCAGTGCGCGAAGCCGCTCATCGCCAGCGACAGGCCGCCCCGCAGGCTCTCGGCCATCGACGGGAACGTCGAGGTGTTGTCGCCGCCCCAGTGCACCGGCATCGTCTGCCCGCCGGCGGTGGCCGAACGCGCGAACAGCACCGCGTCGCCCTCGCCGCGCTCGGCGACGAGCACGTCGTGGACGGCCCGGTTGTACAGCTGCGCGTACAGGTTGTGCATGCGAGCGGGGTCGGAGCCGTCGTGCCACACGACATCGGTGGGGATCCGCTCGCCGAAGTCGGTCTTGAAGCAGTCCACGCCCTGGGACAGGAGCGCGCGAAGCTTGTCCTGGTACCAGCGGACCGCTGCGGGGTTGGTGAAGTCGACCAGCCCCATGCCTGCCTGCCAGAGGTCCCACTGCCACACCGACCCGTCGCCGCGCTGCACGAGGTAGTCCGCCGCGGCGGCCTCGGCGAACAGCGGCGAGCGCTGGGCGATGTAGGGGTTGATCCACACCGACACCTTCAGCTCCCGGTCGTGCAGGCGCCGGAGCATGCCGTCGGGGTCGGGGAAGACCCGGGGGTCCCACTCGAAGTCGCACCAGTTGAATTCGCGCATCCAGAAGCAGTCGAAGTGGAACACCGACAGCGGGATGTCGCGCTCGGCCATCCCCTCGATGAACGACGTGACGGTCGCCTCGTCGTAGTCGGTGGTGAAGGACGTCGACAGCCACGGGCCGTACGACCAGGCCGGAACCACCGGCGCCCGGCCGGTCAGCGCGGTGTACCGGGCGAGCACATCCTTCGGCGTCGGCCCGGCGAAGACGAAGTACTCCAGCACCTCACCGGGCACGCTGAACTGCACGCGCTCGACCGCCTCCGATCCGACCTCGAAGGAGACGTGACCGGGGTCGTTGACGAGTACGCCGTACCCGCGCGAGGAGAGGTAGAACGGCACGTTCTTGTAGGCCTGCTCGCTGGAGGTGCCCCCGTCGGCGTTCCACACGTCGATGGTCTGGCCGTTCTTCACCAGCGGCCCGAAGCGCTCGCCGAGCCCGTAGATGGTCTCGCCGACCCCCAGGTCGAGCTGCTCGTGGACGAACACGCGCTCGGGCGGCACGCCGGTCTCGGCGCGGGCGTTCCCGACGATGCCGTGCTCGACGGCGGCGTCGGCGCCGAGGCGCACGAAAGCCTGCGCCTTGTGTCCGCTGCCGGTCACCCGCACGCCCTCGACCTCGATCGACAGCGACCACGGTGCTCCCGGCGCGATCCGCGCGGTGAGCGGGCCGCTGACGAGCGTCCCGGCTCCGGCGTCGGCGACCCCCGCCCCCGTTCCGCGCTCCCCCGTGCCCGGCAGGGCGAACCCGCCATGCCAGCGGCCGCCGACGTGGTGGGCGACCCGCACCCGGATGACGCCCTCGATCGGCGACGACAGGGTGGTCGTCAGCGTGGTGCGGTTCAGCACATCGCCGCGGCGGGCGATCACCTGGGTCGGGGCGGTGATCTCGAGTGCGGCGCCGTCGACACCGTCATCCGTCTTTCGGATGTCGTACGCCTCCGCGGCGTAGAGCGCGGTGACGCCGGGACGCAGCTGCCAGAACCCGTCGGTGAACTTCATTACTTGACTGCTCCTGCCGTGATGCCCCGGGTGAGGGTGCGCTGGAAGATGAGGAAGAAGAGGAGGGTGGGGATGAGGCCGAGGAGGGCCGAGGCGCTGGTCGTCGTGACATCCATCAGCCGCTCGCCCTGGAGCAGGCTGATCGCGACCGGCACCGTCTGGTTCTCGTTCGAGACGAGGAAGGTGAGCGGAATCAGGAACTCGTTCCAGGTCCAGATGAAGAAGAAGATGAGCAGTACCGACAGGGTCGGACGACTGATCGGGAAGATGACCCGCCACAGAATCTGCCACCGGCTGGCGCCGTCGATCGCGGCGGCCTCGAGCACCTCCTTCGGGAAGGTGCCGTAGACGGCCGAGAGCAGATAGGTGCCGAAGGCTGCCTGGATGACGGTGAAGACGATGATCACCGACCACACGTTGTTGTACAGCCCGACCTCTCGGAACATGTAGTACAGCGGGTAGAGGAGCGCCTCCTGCGGCAGGAGGTTCGCCAGCAGGAACAGCAGCACGATCCACGAGCGCCCGCGGACGCGCCCGATGCCGATCGCGAACGCGTTCAGCACCGAGATCAGCACGGCGAGGATCGCCACGGTGCCCGAGATGAACACCGAGTTCCACACCTTCTGGGGGAAGTTGACCCGCTCCCAGAAGGCGGCGATGCCGTCGAGGTAGATCGCCGAGGGCAGGGCGAGCGGACCGCCCGTGGAGTAATCGGCGGGCGATTTGAACGAGTTGATGAGGATCAGGTAGAACGGCGCGGCGATGAGGATCGCGGCGACGATGGCGAAGGCGAGCATCAGCCAGTCGACGCCGTTCTTGCGGGTCATGCCGCCGCGCGGCTTCGGGGGACGGCCGGGGCGGCGCCCCGAGCCGCGGGCCGTCGTCACAGCGAGGGTCGTGGCCATCACAGTCCCGCCCTTTCTTTGCGTTCCGCGGTGTTCTGCGCGCGGATGAAGAGGATCGACACGACGGCGATGACGACGGTCAGCGCGGTCGCGATGGTCGCGCCGTAGCCGACCTGCTGGGACTGGAAGAACTCGCTGTAGGCGTAGTACGCCGGCACGATGGTCGAGTCACCGGGGCCGCCGCGGGTCAGCACGTACACGGGACCGAAGACCTTCAGCGCCGCGATCGTGCAGGTGAGGGTGACGACGTAGATCTCGGGACGGATGATGCTGACGGTGATCGCCCGGAACCGCTGGAACCAGTTCGCTCCGTCGAGCTCGGCGGCCTCGTAGAGCTCGGGGTCGACCCTCTGCAGCGCCGCCATGAAGACCACGACGGGGTAGCCGATCTGGATCCAGACGAGCACCACCATGATGCTGCCGAGCGCCGTGTCGGGAGAGCCGAGCCAGTTCTGGGCGAGGAAGCCGAGGCCGATGCTCTCGAGGATGGTGTTCAGCGCCCCGTCCTGCGGGCGGAGTATCCAGCCGATCACGATGCCGGCGATCGCGGCGGGGAGGATCTGCGGCAGGTAGTAGGTCGCCCGGAGGAAGCTCGCCAGCCGCCCGCCGTACTTCCGACCGATGACGTCGAACAGCAGGGCCGCGAGCACCAGGCCGATGAGGGTCGGAAAGATGACCATCGCCACGATCATCCACACGCTGTTGATGAAGGACGTCCAGAAGGTCGCGTCGCCGAACAGTTCGATCCAGTTCTCCAGACCGATGAACTCCGGCGGACGGATGCCGCGCCAATCGGTGAAGCTGAGGTAGACGTTCCACACCAGCGGCACCACGACGATGACGGTGACCAGCACCAGGCCGGGGATGAGGTAGAGCCAGTAGCCGGCGGTGCCGCCACCCCGCCGTTGCGGGATCAGCGGCTCCTCGGGAGGGAGCTTGGTCCGCGGAGCGCGGACGAAGGGGACAGCGGACATCGCGGGGACTCCTGGTGTGTGCCGGGGTGGAGCCGGGGCGCCGCCGTGTGACGGACGGCACCCCGGCCGGTTCGATCAGCGGAAGTCCGCCACGTAGGAGTCGTACTCCTCGCCGAGCACCTGCTGCACCTCGGCGGGCGTCTTCGTGCCGTTGACGAGCTCCTGCAGCTCGGCGACGAGGGCGTCGTAGAAGGTGGGCGTGGGCCAGTCGGGGTAGAACGACAGTCCGTCGGCCTCGTTGACGGCGTTGAACGCCTGGATCAGCTCGAGGCTCTTCTCGTCGGTAATGTCGGCCTCATCGGCGGCGACGGGCAGGCCGCCGTTGTTGCCGATCAGCGCCTGCACCTCGGGCCGCATCGTGATGTCGATGAACTCGTAGGCGAGCTCCTTGTTCGCCGCGCGCTCGGGCACGACCCAGATGTTGCCCGATGAGCCGAGGCTCAGGTCGCTGCCCGGGAACGGGAAGACGCCGAACTCGAAGTCGGTGATCTCGTCGACGAAGCGGCCGTACCACCAGCTGCCCGAGACGAAGATCGGCGAGGTGCCGTTGATGAACGACAGGCCCGCGTCCTCAGCGGCGATGCCGGTCACGTCGGGCGAGAAGTAGCCCGCATCGAGGTATTCCTTGAGCGTCTCGGTCGCGTAGGTGATCTCCTCGCCGCTCCAGTCGACGGGGTTCTCGTACAGCTGGTAGTCGTTGACCCACTGGCGGTCGGCCTGGCTGAGGGCCAGCTGGTACCAGAGCTGCCCGAGCGGATACTCCAGCCCGCCCTCGGCGAGCGGGGTGATGCCCTGCGCGACGAAGGCGTCGAGCACCGCGATGAACTCGTCATAGGTCGTCGGCACCTCGAGCCCGGCCGCGGCGAAGGCATCCTTGTTGTAGTAGACCGTGACGAACTCGCCGTAGTTCGGGACCCCGTACCAGGCGCCCGACCCCATCACGCCCTCCTCGCTGTAGCGCGCGGTGGTCTGCAGCGCGGGTGCGAGCTGGTCGTCCCAGCCGTACTCCTCCACGGCCTCCGTGATGTCGGTGATGAGCCCCTGGCTGGCCAGGAACCCCGCGGTCGCGTTGCCCTTGTTGAACTCCATGAGGTCGGGCGCCTCGTCGGAGTTGAGCACCTGGCTGGCGGTGGATCGGATCTGCTCGAAGCTGCGCTCCTCGAATTCGACCGTCGCGCCGGTCTCCTCCTCGAAGATGCGGATCGCCTCGTCCCAGGCGATGCCCATGGCGCTGTTCTCCCCCTCGTAGTGCCAGAGGGTGAGGGTGTCGTCGGATTCCCCGCCCGATCCCCCCGCACAGGCGGAGAGGACGAGCGCGGTCGCGGCGAGCGCTCCTGCGGCCGTGGCCGCCCGCGCGGTCGACTTACGTGTGATGCGTGCCATCGGTGGCACTCCTTTCTCGGTGACCTTCACTGGTCAGGGTGTGTGTGCAGGTGGTGCGGATCGTCGAAGCGCTTCGATGCTGCGCGAGTGGAAAGGGACCGGAGGCGCCGGCGTCAGGCGACGTCGGAACCGGCCACGGCCGGCGCCAGGGCGTCGGACACCCGCGCGAGCGAGCCGTGGTCGAGATAGGCGGGTGGGATCAAGCGGATGCCGGGGGCCGGGCGGTCGCCGTCGAAGAACGTCAGCGCGAGGTCGACGGCTAGGTCGCACGAGGCCTGTGGGACGAGCGGCAACGCGTCGAGGGGGCGCGGGAGTGCGGCGGTGTCGAAGGTCGGCGCGACGGAGATCACCGAGACGTCCTCGGGGACGCGGAGTGCGCGGGCGTCGAGCTCTGCGAGGACGGCGCGGTGCGACTCCTCGGGGCAGTGCAGCACGAGCGCGGTGGCGCCGGCGTCGAGAAGCTCGCCCGTGGCCGCGCGGACGCTCGCGTCGGTGGCGTGCTCATGCCCGGTGGCGCGGAAATCGGCAGCGACGGCGAACATCCCCGCCGCCGCGAAGAACTCGTCGCGCACCCTCGGCGGGAAGTTGGAGCGCGAGTACGACACCTCGGGCTGCCCGACGAGCCCGATGCGGGTGTGGCCGGCCCGCGCCATCCGGGCCACGGCCTCGCGCGTCGCGGCCTCGAAGTCGAGGTCGACGCAGACGAGACCTTCGCTGTCGTTCGGGACGCCGATGAAGACGGTGGGCGTCTCGATCTCGCGTGCGAGCGCGACGCGCGGATCGTCGGGGGCGACATCGAGCACGAGGATCGCATCGACGAGGCGATTCGAAGCGACGCGGCGCATGCCCGCCTGCGCGTCCTCGTCGGTGAGCAGGAGAACGTCGTAGTCGTTGCGGCGCGCGGCCACGGCGGTGGCGAGCACGAAGGCCATGTGGGTCGGGGCGTGCGTGTCCTTCCGCAGCGGCTCGGTGAGGGCGAAGATGCGCGTGCGCCGGCCGGCGAGCATGCGCGCTCCGGCGTTCGGGCTGTAACCCAGACGCTCGACCGCCTCCTCGATGCGCCGGCGGGTGTCGGCCGAGACCGGTCGCTTGCCGCTGAGGGCGTACGACACGGTGCTGATCGAGACACCGGCGGCCTTGGCCACCTCGTCGATCTTCGCCATGGGGACTCCGTCATCAGGTTTCGGATAATCGAAGCGCTTCGCGGAAACGCTTCGATTGATGGTGCCACAGGATCGCCGCGGCGCACAAGAGGTTTGGTGCAAGTCGCAACAAATCAGTTCGGGCGCCACGGCGCGGCATCCGCTCTCCGGACTTCTCGCAGCGCCACGTGCTCAGCCGCGGGGCGGCGGGGTGACACGCCGACGAGAACGCCGCCGCCCCGGCGCGTCGACGACAGAACCCGCCGCCGTGTTCAGGCCGGCGAGGCGAGGACGCAGGGCCGCGGGGCGAAGGGATGCCGCGGCGCGGCGGATTTGCCAACGACGGCGGCCATCGGCCATAATCAGCCGCATGACTGACGACGCACGCTCTCTGTCCGCCTGGGAGGCGAACGGGACTGCCGGCATGATGGTGGCCGGCCGCGTTGTCACGTGTTGTCGAATGTGCCGCTGACTCGGTAATCCCGCCGGACATCAGCGTCGCCGCTCCGCTTACCCGCGCAGGCGACGCGCGACACGTCCCCCGAGACTTCCTCCTTCTCGCGCATCACTGAGCGCAGCGGATGTCTCGATCCGGCCTCGCCGGCCGATTTCGCAGCACTTCTCGAACCCCGACTCTGCGGGTTCCGCTCCCTTGAGGAACATCATCATGTCGACCACCGCTCTTCTCGACCGTCCCGCCCCCGCCCGTCACCTGCGCGCCGTTCCGCGCCTCGCTGAGGACGCCCCCGCCGCCTCTGCACAGGCCGCCGCCTCTGCACAGCCCGCCGCGCCGCGAGCCGCCGCTCCGGCACCGCAGCGTCACCTTCCCCCCGGCACCGCACCCCGCGGCTTCGCCCTGTACGTCGGCTTCGATGAGGCCAAGGCCCAGGCCTCGGGCGTGAGCCTCCCCGTCCTCGTCGACGCCCTGCGCCGCACCCTCGCCGAGCTCGCCCCCGACGCCGAGACCTACGCCACCGTCGCCCTCGCGCCCGTCGGCGCCGGCGGCCGCGATGTCGACGTCGTTCGCCTCGCCCTCCAGGAGCCCGCGGCTGTCGCGCGAACCAAGCCCGAGGAACCCGAGGAGGACGACGACACCGCCCGCGGCGTGGTCGTCGACATCTCCCGCAAGCGCGTCGTCATCGACGGCGAGTCGGCAGCGCTGACCTTCAAGGAGTTCGAGCTGCTGCAGTACCTCGTCCTCCGCGAGGGGCGCACGATCGAGCGCGCGGAGCTGGTCTCGTCGCTCTGGCAGGGCGCCGAGGAGCAGGATGCTCCGGGCGAGCGCACGATCGACGTGCACGTTCGTCGCCTGCGGGCCAAGCTCGGCCGATACGAGGACATCGTCCGCACCGTCCGCGGTGTCGGCTACCGCTTCGACCGGCACGCCGACGTCGTCATCCGCTTCGGCCACGGCACGCCCTCGCCCGACCGCTTCTGATCAGTCCGGCGGCCTCTCCTCGAGGGGCTTGACCATGCGGAAGTTGACCAGTTCCACGCCCGCCCGGACGGGGCGCTGCTCCGCGCGGACGATGAAGCCCCGGCGTGCGAAGAACGGGCGGGCGGTGATGCTCACATTCGCCGAGAGCGAGGTCGCACCGAGCGCCCGCGCCTCCTCCTCCAGGGCCACGAGAAGCTTCGTCGCCACACCCCGGCCCGCGTGGCGCGATGCCACGAACATCATGTCCACGTATCCGCTCGAATCCACGTCGGCGAATCCGGCGACCTCGTCATCGACGAGCGCGACGAAGGTGTTGCTCCCCCGCCTCCCGGCATCCCAGTCGGCGACACTTCGTTCCTCCGGCCGTGCCCACGCCGCGATCTGCTCCGGGGAGTAGTCCGCGGCCGCGGTCACCGTCACGGCGTCGAGGAACACGGCGAGCGTGGCGGCCGCGTCGTCGCTGCGATACGGACGGACTCGCACGATAGTGCTCACCGCAGCGACTCGGCGACCGTGTCCCACCACCGCACCGCGTCGGCGCGGTGCGGCTCGAACCGCTCGGCCGCCGCCTCGGCGATCTCCCCGCGCCGCGCGTCGAGCTCGCGCAGTCGATCCGGCGCGCCACCCAGGTCATCGAGATCGACGACACCCGCCTGTCCCCAGTGCGCGAGCGCGCCGCTCAGCTTGATGCGCGTGTAGTCGTCGGCGGCGAGACCGAGGATCGGCACCCCCGCGGGGGCGGCGAAGACCGCCGGGTGGTACCGGCTCGTGACGAGCAGCCGCGCGCGACGGGCGAGCGCCGCGGCACCCCGCGAGTCGCCGCTCGGCAGCACTCTGCTCTCGCGCGTCATCCGCTCCCGCACGCGCTCGTGCAGCGCCGCGTCGCCCAGAGGTTCGGCGCCGGCGGCGACCGGGCCGAAGTGGGCGTGGAAGATCACGGGCCCGACAGCGTCGGACGCGGCGTCCAGCAACCGCGCGATCGCCGCCTCGACCACGTCGCCAGGCCGTCCAGCGAACCACCCCGACAGGCTCACCAGAACGTACGCCTCGGTGGGCGCGTCGTCTCCGCCGGTGAGGAAGGAGGCGTCGTCGACGCCGGCGTGCACCCGAGCGCCCCACGACCGGGCGAGGGCGGCGGAGTCGTGTTCGCGCACGCCGGTCCACTCCGCGTCGCGGGTCATGGCGGCGGCGCGCTCCGCGTCCTCCTCGTCGAGGTCGGGCCCGAAGGTCTGACCACTCACCACCACCGGCAGCCCACGCGCGCGGGCCATCGCCGCGAGAGTGGTCCGCTCGTACACGTGCACCGGCCAGCGCGACGCGAGGTTGCCGCCGCCGGCGATGAGCACGCCCGAGGCGTCCTCGAGCGCGTCGAGCACTCCCCGCGCCGGGTCGTCCGAGATCAACTCGGCTTCACCGGCCGCCGCGGCGCGCAGAAGCGACGCGCGCTCGCGCGCCGCCGCGCGCTCGAGACCGATGAAGCCCAGGCGCTCGACGGTGGCCAGCCCGTAGCGCGCCGCCGACTCCTCGGGCGCCGAGGACACCCCGGTGACACGTCCACCGCGGGCGGAGAGCTCGACGGCCGCAACCTCGAACATCGCCTCGTCGCCGATGTGGATGATGCCGCCGAGTACCCCGATGTCGCCGATGGTCAGTACGTTCACGGATGGTCCTTTCACGTCGAGCCGGTCCTCCGGCACCCGGACAACCGTAGACTTCCGAGCGGGTCACCGCACCTCGTCCGATCGCCGATCGGGCGGTGACCGCTTCGGAGGCAGTGATGGGCATCCAGACGGCGATGGACCGCATCATCGAAGCGCCCACGATCGTGCAGGCGATGCAGGCCGCCGATGACGTCGCCTTCGAGGCGGGGCGCGACCCGGGGGTTCGGACCCTCCGCGTGCTGTCGGCTGCGCTCGTGGGTGCCGACGACATCGCGGCGATCGCCGCCGTGCACGCCCTCGCCGAGATGAACGATGAAGCGGCCGGCGCACTGCTCGTCACCCTCCTCGACGACGAACGCCGCTTCATCGTCGAGCACGCGGCCTGGGCCCTCGGGCGTCGCCCCGCCCGCGCCGCCGCGATCGCGCCCCTCATCTCGCTGGTCATCGCCGGCGGCTTCATCGGCATGCTCGCCCAGCACACGCTGGAGAAATGGGCCGCCGGGAGCGGCGAACTCCTCGCCGTCGCCCTGCTGAGCGCCGCCACCGGCGAGGTGGGCGTCGAGTCGCGCGTGCGCCTCGCCGAGACGCTCGGTCTGGTGCGCCATCCGCTCACCACCGCGCCGCTGTGCGCCCTGGCCTCGGACACGACTGCTCCCCCCGCCGTCCGCGAAGCGGCGGTCGCCGCGCTCGGACAGCGCGCGGATGCAGACATCATCGCCCACCTCGAAGACCTCGTCGCCGAAGGAGGCCTCATCGGCGACCTCGCGCGCCTCGCTCTCATCGACGCCGACCCGCCGCGCACCCGCACATCGGCCGACGACGCCGGCGGCGACGGCGGCCTGACCGTCGCGCAGCTCTTCCTCCACGCCGACATCGATCCCGCCCTCTCGGCGTCCGGCGCCGGTGACAACGGCGGCATCGCGACCCTGCTCGTCCGACTCGGCGACGCCCTCATCTTCGACAGCTCGGTCGTCGACCGCGTGCTCACCCTCTCGCGCGGGACGGTCGCCCAGGCAGGACCCGACCTGCTGCAGATGGCCGGCGGCGAGCGCGGCCATCTTTACGGGCACGTGCCGCTGACGAGCGTTCCGGCTTCGTCGGCAACCGCCTGGCACCTGCGCGTGACGGTGCGCCGAGGCATCCGTCGTCTTCTGCGCGCCGCGGGGCGCGTCGACGTGCTGCACCTGAGGATGGCGGATGTCGGCAGCCTCGCCGCCGCCGATGTGGCGCGCGAGCTCGGGATCCCGACGGTGTTCACCGTCGCACCCGATCCGCACAGTGTGATCGCCTCGCTCGAGAGGTCGGGACGGCTGTCGCGGGAGGACTTCGGCGAGGTCGACCGCACGGAGCACTTCTGGTTCCGCAGCCACCTCGTCCAGAGCCTTGCGGCCTCGGCCGCCCACTCGGTGTTCTTCCCCCGCCCCGAGCTCGAACGCGACATGCGCGCCCTCATCGGCATCGACCTCACCTCTCACCCCGAACGCCACACCGTCGTCGCCGAGGGCGTAGACCTCGCGATCGTCGACAACGCCCTCTCACGCGCCGTCGCGGTCGCCGCCGGCACCGAGCCCGAGGGCCCGATCGCCGAGCTCGCCGAGCTCATCGGCGGCCTCGCTCCCCATCGCCGCGGACTGCCGCTGCTGGTCACGGTCGGACGCATGCACCGCATCAAAGGGATGGCCGCGCTCGTCGAGGCGTGGGCCGGCAGCGACCTGTCAGACCGCGCGAACCTGCTCGTCGTCGGCGGCGACCTCGCCCACCCGTCGAGCGACGAACAGCACCAGCTCGACCTCATCGACGGCTCGGTCCCGCCCGCCGACCGTGCCGAGCGAGGCCTCGTCATCGCAGGGCACCGCTCGAACGGCATCGCGGCTTCCTGGCTCGCCGCCGCCCGGTTCGGCATCCCCGGCGTCGTCGCCTCGGGCGGCGCGTACGTCTGCGCGAGCGTGAAGGAGGAGTTCGGTCTGGCGATCCTCGAGGCGATGGCCACGGGGCTCGTCGTCGTCGCCCCCGACAGCGGAGGACCTGCGACCTACGTCGACGACGGCGACACCGGGTTCCTCACCGACACCGCAGACCCGGCGGCCCTCGTCTCCGCGATCGGCCGAGCTCTCGATGCCGCCGCCGACGGCGACCCGCGCCGCGCCGAGCGCTCACGCACTCTCGTGGCCGAGCGCTTCACGATCCAGGGCATGGCTGCCACCCTCACCCCGATGTACCAGAACGTCGCCCAGCACGAGGCGGAGCTCCGCCGCACCGCGGGACTCCTGACGTGACGCTCCTCGTCATCAGCCCCGACTACGCCTCGCACCTCCTCCCCCTCGCGGCCCTCGCCACGGCCTGGCAGGGCGCCGGAGACGATGTCGTCGTCGCCACAGGCGCCGCGACGGCTCCGATCGTGGCGGAATTCGGCTATCGCCGAACCGACCTTCCCCTTGGCCGCGGAGCGAACGCCCGCGTCATCCGATCGTCGGAACAGGATGCCGCGGAAGCGGCGTCTCTGGAGGGATTCTTCGCCGCGACCCGGCGAGGCATGGTGCCGACGCTGGCGTACCAGGCGCGTGAGCGCCTGACCGACCTGATGTGGCAGCCGGTCGAGCGCGCCCGCGCCACGCTCGCCGTGATCGACGAGGTGCGCCCCGACGCGATCCTCGTCGACCACCTCGCCTTCAGCGCGCGACTGGCGCTGCACACCGCCGGCATCTCCTACGGCGACGTCGTGCTGGGGCACCCGAGCGCGCTGCCGGTGCCGGGCGAGGTGTACGGCTTCCCGCCGTCGTGGCCGACGGCGCTGCGGCCCGATCCCGTCGAGCTCGCCGAGCTGCGACGGCTCTGCGACGAGGTCGCCCGCCGCTTCACCGACCAGTGGAACACCACCGCTCTGACACTGGACCCGGGTGCCCGGACGGTCGACGACGCCTTCATGGTGCACGGCGACACCACGCTGTTCAACTACCCCGCCGAGCTCGCGGCCGGGGACGGACGGATGCTGCCGGCCCACCGCTTCCTCGGATCCACCCCGCGCGAGGAACCCGCCGCGTCCGAGGTGGATGCGTGGATCGCGCGTGGGGAGCCGTTCGTCTACGTCAGCCTCGGCAGCTTCCTCTCGGTGCGCGACGACGTGCTGGCGCGGATCGCCGAGGCGCTGCGCCGCGCGGGCCTGCGCGCGGCGGTCGCGACAGGCACGACGCCGGTCGAGGCGCTCGGCGATGTGCCCGCCGGATGGCTGGTCGCCGACTACCTGCCGCAGGTGCGCCTGCTCGGCGCGGCCGCTGCAGCTGTCACCCACGGCGGCAACAACTCCGTCACCGAGGCCGTCGGCCAGGGGGTGCCCCTCGTCGTGCTCCCGTTCTCCACCGATCAGTTCGCCGGCGCGGCCGCCATCGAGCGCACCGGAACCGGCCGCGCCCTCGACCCCAATCTCGACGACGTCGATGCCCTCACCGAGGCGCTCCGCGAGGTCGCGGACCCGGCGTTCGCGGGTCGGGGGCTCCTGCGTCGCGTGGCGGAGGCCCAGCGCGAGCGGCCGGGACCGCGGATCGCTCACGAGACCCTCGCGCGGGGAGTCAGCTGACGGCGTGGGTGCTCAGCTGACGGCGTCGGTGCTCAGCTGACGGCGTCCGTGCTCAGCTGACGGCGTCCGGCACGGCGCCGGATCCGCCGTCGAGTTCGGCGATCATCGCGGCATCCAGATCCTCGTACCCGAACACCAGTGCGGCCATCCGTTCGGGATCGTGCGCGGCGTCGCGATAGCGCGCCATGCGCGCCTCGTTGGCGTCGTATGCCGTGCCGGCGCGCGACTCCCCCACGTGATGCAGGGCGAATACCCGGCCACGGTGACGGCGCGGGGGCGCACCGAGGAGCGTCGTGTGCGCGAGGTACCACGCAGCATCCTCGAATCCCCAGCCGCGGAAGCCCTCATCCTGGCCCCCGTGCGCCGCCCAGGTCCTCGGCGTCGCGACGTAGATGCCCGAGCAGGCGCCGTCGACGAACTGCTCGACGGCGCACCGTTCGAGCGGCACGCCCGCGGCGTAGTCGGCGGAGCCCGTGCGGCCGAGCCAGCGGTACTCGTCGTAGGGCAGGTGCACCAGATCACTCGTCGCCGCCGCGCGGATCGCAGCGAGAAGAGGCTCGCGTTCGGGGATCGTGTCGGCGTCGCTGATGATGACGACCTCGTCGACCTGGGCATCGCGCATCGCGGCGTTGCGGCAGGCCGCCAGCACGAAGGGATCATCGCCGGTGTCGACCGTCAGGATCGGCACCCCGGGGAGATTCTGCTGATACCAGGCCACGACGCGATCGAAAGCGTCCAGGCGCGACGGCGCCGGGCGCCAGGGGATGACGATCCGCACCGCGGGTACGACGGGAGTGATCACTGACACCTACCTTTCCTCGGGCGAGCCTAAAGGACGCCGGGCCCCTCTCGGACACGGGGACGGATGTCGGTGGACGCGCTTACCGTGGAGGGGTGACCTCGCCTGTTCCGCCCCGGCTTCCGCGGCGGTCGGGCATGCGGTTGCCGCCCCATTCCCCGCTGTCGCCGGGCAGCCCGCCAAGCGGCCCGCCCCTGGAGACCGAGTACCGTCCGAGGCACCCGCTCGACCTGCGGCGGGCGCTTCTCTTCCAACGCCGGGGCTACGGCGATCCGACTCACCTCGATGACGGTCCGGTGATCTGGCGGGCGTGCCGAACGCCCGAGGGGGTGGCGACGATCGCGATCCGCGGGGCCGGCGGTGCCGTGCGCGGGGCGGCCTGGGGGCCGGGCGCGGCCTGGGCGATCTCCCAGTTGCCGGCGCTCTGTGGCAGGGACGACGACCTCGACGGGTTCGATGCGTCGCATCATCCGCTCATCGCCGAGACCCATCGACGCAATCCGGGCCTCCGGCTCGGCCGCACCGATCTCGTCTTCGATGCGCTGGCGGGCGCGATCATCGAGCAGAAGGTCACCGGAAAGCAGGCTTTCGCCGCCTGGCGGCGGATCGTCCGCGGATTCGGGGAGCGCGCTCCCGGACCGACGCCCGTGCCTCTGTACGCGCCCCCGTCCGTCGACGGGTGGCGGTACGTGCCGTCGTGGGCGTGGCATCGCGCCGGGCTTGAGCCGCCGCAGGCGCGCACCCTCGTCGCCGCCGCGCGCCGAGGGGCGCAGATCGAGCGCGCGACCCACGCCGCCGCGACCGGCGACGACCGCGACCGGGTGCTGACGAGCCTGCCCGGGGTCGGGTTGTGGACCGCCGCCGAGACGCGGATCCGCGCCTTCGGCGACCCCGATGCCGTGAGCGTCGGCGACTACCACGTCGCCCACGAGGTCGGGTTCGCCCTGACCGGTGCGCGGACCGATGACGACGGGATGCTGGAGCTCCTGGCCCCCTGGAAGGGCCACCGTCAGCGCGTCATCCGCCTCATCGGCTTGAGCGGGGTACGGGAGCAACGCCGTGGCCCCCGGGTGCACCCGGAAGACCACCGCGACCGCTGAGCCGGCGATGTCGGAGGCGCCGGGCACACTGTCGACGAAGAGGCTCCGGGGGGTCTGGGGCTTCGAACCGACGGAGGATCAACGATGACCACCCTCAATCCCTACCTGCAATTCCGCGGCAACGCCCGGGAGGCGATCGAGTTCTACCACCGGGTCTTCGGGGGTGACCTGTCGATCGACACCTTCGGTCAGTGGGAGGGCATGGTGCAAGATCCGGCCGAGGCAGACCTGGTCATGCACTCGCAGCTGCGAACACCCGACGGCCTGGTTCTCATGGCATCCGACACTCCGAGCAGCATGCCCTACCGCGAGCCGGCCGGGATCGCCGTGTCGGTGAGCGGCAGCGACGAGGCGCGGCTGCAGGCCTACTGGGACGCGCTAGGCCACGGCGGCACTGTGACGATGCCATTCGACACCCCGCCGTGGGGTGGCCGGTTCGGCATGCTCACCGACCGGTTCGGGATCGACTGGATGCTGTCGTGGGGGCCTGACGAGGAGTGAGCGCCCCCGACCTGCCGCGCGTGGGAGGCAGGGTGCGGCCAATAAGCTGAGCACATGGCTTCTCGCACCGGCTGGCCCCGCGGCCGCACGAACTGGGTGATCGGCAGCGTCCTCATCGTCGCCGGCGGCGCGCTGTTCGGCCTCATCTTCGGGTCGGTCGGACTCGGCCTCGCGATCGCGGGCGCCGTGTCGATCGGTTGGCTCATCGCCTACGAATCCTGGCGCGGACAGAAGGTCGGGCTGAACGACCCCGACGACGACGGCGCGCGCCTGTAGCGACGGGTCAGCCGAGGACGGCCGGGGGCGCAGCCTCTTCGCCGAGCACGTGCTCGGCGAGGAACGCGAACACCGTCTCGTACCAGACCACGGCGTGCTGGGGTTTGAGTACCCAGTGGTTCTCGTCGGGGAAGTACAGGAAACGGTGCGGCATCCGTCCGTCCGCGTCGGCATGGTGCTCGGCGAGGTCCGACCACAGCCGCAGCCCCTCGCCGATCGGCACCCGGTAGTCGCGGTCGCCGTGCACGACGAGCACCGGGGTGCGGATGTCGGCGACGAACCGGTGCGGTGAGTGCTCGATCATCGCCTCGGGCGTGAAGATGCGCTGCCAGTAGTCGGAGCTGTCGGTGGTGCCGGCGAACTGGTCGAGCGCCCACAGGCTTGCGTGCGTGACGATCGCGCGGAACCGATCGGTGTGACCGGCGACCCAGTTGGCCATGTATCCGCCGAACGAGCCGCCCATCGCGGCCGTGCGGGTCTCATCGATGTCGCCGCGGGCGACCGCGGCGTCGGTGATCGCCATGAGGTCGGTATAGGGCTTCCCGCCCCAGCTGTTCCAGCCGCGGGCGATGAAGTCCAGCCCATAGCCCGTGGACAGCGCCGGGTCGGGAAGCAGCACGGCGTACCCGCGTGCCGCGGCCAGGAGCGGCGCCCACCGCCAGCTCCACGCGTTCCAGCTGTTCAACGGCCCACCGTGGATCCACAGCAGGAGGGGGGCGGGGGCGTCCGGCGACGCGCCCTCGGGCAGGACCAGCCAGGAGCGTACCCGCGCACCGTCGTCGGCGGTCGTCTCGACCTCGGCGATCCGGGCCGGCGCGGCCGGCGCAGGGGCGGGGGTGGCGAGGGGTGCCACCTCGCCCGACGGGTCGATCCGCACCGGGTGCGGCGGCACGAGCCACGACGAGCGCAGCGCGACGAGACCATCGCCCGAGTGATCGACGCGCACGTGGGAGTAGGTGAAGTCGTCCGAGACGATCGGGCTGACCCCGCCGCCCGCTTCCCCCAGCGGGACCCGGAAGATCGGTCCGCGACCGTTGTCGTCGGCGGTGACGATCAGTGCGTCATCCGTCGCGGCGAATGCGATCGACGATGGCCACCGGTCCCAGTCAGCGGCGACCCGCCGCGCGTCGGATCCGTCGAGCCGCGACACCCAGAGCTCTTGGTCGGTGGGCCCCTCGGGAGTGGTCACCGCGGTGCGCAGAAAGGCCAGGCGCATGCCGTCCTGGCTGATCGCGGGCATCTCGATGTCGAAGCCGTCCTCGTCGCGCAGCACGGTGTGCGCACCCGTGGCGACATCGACGCTCACCAGGATGCGCCGCCCGCCGCGCGCCTCAGGACGGTCGAGCGATACGACCAGAGTGCTGCCGTCGGGGCTCAACGCAGCCTCGGCGTGCCGCAGCGCCCGGCCCGGCTCGGGCAACAGGTCGGTCGGGCGCGGGAGGGTCGTCGGGTAGGGGGTCGGCTCCGCCTCGGCCGCGGCGACGTGCGCCACAGCCTCCGCTTCCTCGGTGGCGCTGTCTTCGACGGCGGCTGCGAGGGTGTCGGCCAAGCCCTCGAGATCGACGGCGAGCAGGTGGGGCTCCGCAGGGCCGAGGTCGTGATCCCAGAACCGCACCGGGTAGGTGTCGTGAAGGATCGCCGACACCTTCTTCTTCGTCCGCGCCGCACGACGTGCGGCATCGTCTTCGATCGAGGTGGCCGAGCGCAGCAGCGGCGCCGACACGATGACGCGGCCCGTCCGCTCCGCGGTCGCGGCGATGCCGCTCACCCCGCCGGCGAGGCGGGTGACCGGGCGGGCCTCGCCGCCCTGCGCGGGAAGGAGCCACAGCTGGCCGGGCTCGTCGTCGACATCCGATTCGATGTCGTCTCGCGCCGAGACGAACAGGATGTCACCGGTCGGCGTGAACGCGGCACCGCTCTCGCCCTTCGCCGATCGGGTGAGTCGCCGCGGCGCTCCCTCGCCCCGGGTGGGCACGGCCCACAGCGACCGCTCGTAGCCGGTGGCATCCTTCTTCAGCGCTGCGACCGTGAGCACGGCCGTGGCGCCGTCGGGCGAAAGTGCCAGACCCTCCACGCGGGGAAGGGCGATGAAGTCGTCGAGCGCGTCGAAGGGGGTGGGCATTCCCCCACGCTAACCGAGGCCCGTGCTGCGGAGCCCGACCGGGGTACGGCATGCTGTGGACGAGGAGAGGGGGGCCGATGAAGATCGCCGTGGTCGGAGGAACGGGAACCGTGGGCGCGCACACCGTGGGCGCCCTTCGCGAGAGGGGGCACGACGCCGTCGCGCTCAGTCGAGCCAACGGCGCGGATGTCGCGAAAGGCGAGGGGCTGGATGCCGCGATCGACGGCGTCGAGGCGATCATCGACACCACGAACCTTTCCACGCTCTCGGCCAACGCCTCGGTCGCATTCTTCGAGGCCGGTACCCGTCACCTTCTCGCCGCGGCCGAGCGCGCCGGGGTGTCGCACCTCGTGACCCTCTCCATCGTCGGTGTCGACCGCATGCCGTACGACTACTACGCGGGCAAGATGGCCCAGGAGCGCCTCGTCGCCGCCGGTGCCGTGCCCTGGAGCATCGTCCGCGCGACGCAGTTCCATGAGTTCGCCGCGCAGATCTACCGGCAGGCGGGGTTCGGGCCCATCCACCTGGCCCCGCGGGCGCGCCTGCAGCCGGTCGCCGCGGCCGAGGTCGGCGGCTACCTCGCCGAGGTCGCGGTCGGCGCCCCGCAGGGGCGGGCCCGGGAGATCGCCGGCCCTCTGGAAGAAGCCCTCGACCAGATGGTGCGCGACTACGCCGCCACCCTCGGCGAGAGGGTGTGGACGCCGTCGGTGAGCCTGCCGGGCAAGCAGATGAAGGCCCTCCGGAGCGGCCTCGGCCTCCCCTCGGGCGAGCCGCGCCGCGGCTCTCAGACCTACGCGGAGTGGCTCTCGTCTCGCCGGGCGTGAGCCGGTCAGCGGGAGGCTCCGCGAGGTCCTGTCGTTCTGGTGCGGCCGCAGAAGCAGTCGTATCGTTGCAGCAGGAGGTGATGGTCATGGCTGAGATAGGCGATCGCGTCATCATCCACGGCAGAACGGTGGGCGCGGCGGAGCGAACCGGCGTCGTGACCGGCGTCCGCGGTCACGCCGACGAACCGCTCCTGGTCGTCCGCTTCGATGACGGCCACGAATCGATACTTTCGCCGGGGAGCGACTGCGTCATCGTCCCGCACTGAGCGCGGGAACCGGGTGCGTGCGGCCTGGCTCCGACCCGAGAGCCCTACATCTCCTCGTGCGTGAGCGGGTCGCCGTCCCACAGCCGGCCCCGCTCGAGCCGCGAGATGTCGGCGACCTCATCGGCGGTGAGGGAGAAGTCGAAGATGTCGGCGTTCTCGCGCTGACGGTCGGGATCGGCCGACTTCGGGATCGCGGTGCTGCCGAGTTCGACGTGCCACCGCAGAACGATCTGCGTCGGGGTCTTGCCGTGCGCCTCGGCAAGGCGCACGATCACCCGCTCAGTGAGGAGTTCACTGCGGCGCGCGAGCGGACTCCAGCTCTCGGTGCGGATGCCGAGGCCGTCGTGGAAGGCGCGGAGTCTCTCCTGCGGGAAGTAGGGGTGCAGTTCCACCTGGTTGACGGCGGGAACGACCCCGGTGGCATCGACGAGTTCGGTGAGCATCTCTTCGGTGAAGTTCGACACCCCGATCGAGCCGACGAGGCCCACCTCTCGCGCCTCGATCATGCCGCGCCAGGTGTCGACGTACTTCCCCACGCTGGGGTTCGGCCAGTGGATGAGGTGCAGGTCGATGCGCTCGAGCCCGAGCCGGTCGAGCGAGTCGCGGATGCTCTGCACGGCTTCCGCGCGGCCGTGCTCACGCCCGGGGATCTTCGACGCCACCAGGATCTCGTCGCGAGCGACGGATGACCGCCGAACGGCCTCGCCGACCTCGCGTTCGTTCTCGTAGTTCACCGCGGAGTCGAGCAGCCGGTAGCCGGCCTCGAGCGCCGCGACGATCGCGTCCGCGCCCTCCGCTCCGCGCAGGTTGTAGGTGCCGAGACCCACCTGGGGAAAGGAAGCACCATCATTCAGGGTCACCGTGGGAATGGAGATCATGCCCCTATTGTGGCCGCGGCGCAGCATCCGACCCCCGCTCTTGACGCGGCGCACCCGCGCCACCGTTCTCGGAGGGCGATAGCTTCGGAGGGGGTGAGCACTCGAGGAGGAGACCCACGCCCGACGAACCGCTACGACCGCAGACCCCGGCTCTGCTCGACGCCGTCAACGCGCTCGATCTCGACGCGCTTCGCGCGATGGTCGACGATGAGTACGGCATCGTCGACGTCGATCCGCGGGGTCGCTCGATCATCATCGAGACGAAGGACGAGTGGGATGCCTACATGACGACGAACTTCGCGGCCATGCGGGCCGCGGGCGCCGTGCTGTCGTCCTGGATCACGGGCTACCACGGTGAGGAGGCCGGGGATCTGGGCTATTCGGTGGTCGGGTTCGTCCAGCGGGTGAAGATCGGCGAGACCGTGATGGAGAACCCGTGCGTGGCCACCATCGTGTGGAAGCGGACCGCAGAAGGCTGGAAAGAGGCCCGCTGGCACTGCTCTCCCGCACCGGCCTGACCCGCGGCCCGCGCGCCCGGCGGCGATGATCTACAGGTCTTCGGGCGCCAGGTCGCCCTGTCCCTCTTCGCCGAGTTCGGCGGCGACGGGGTCCTCCCCCTGAGTCTCGGGCTGGAGAACCTCGTCGGGGTAGGCCTCCTCCGGACCGTCGGCGGCGAGGGTGTCGGCGTCGGGGAGGCGCCCCTCGAACTCCAGCTGGGCGAGGTCGTCCTCGCCCCCGACCGTGGTGTCGGCCACGCCGGGGCTCGTCTCGCCGACGACCTCGAGGCCTGCCTGGTCGTCGCGGTCGGGGGTGGTTTCGCTGAAGCCGCTCATGGGGTCCTTCTCTCCTCGGTGGTGGACACCCGAGTACACCGCGGATCGACGCGTCTCTGCACCGGGGTGACGACGAGCCCGCCCTCGCCTATGCTTCGCCGGGCGATGCGGTCGTGCCGCGCACACCGACGATCGCCGAGTCGACGACACTCGCGGCGAGGGCGTCCACGAGTTCACGCGGCTGCCAGCGCACGGGGCCGTGCACGGCGATGTCGGCGAAGCCGTGCACCGCCGACCAGCACGGCCATTCGGCCGAGGAGCGGCGCTCGGGGGCGAGCGCACCGGCATCCACCATCTCATCGAGCACGTCCATCAGGAGCCGGAAAGGCGCGACGATCTCGTCGTCGAGCGTGACGATCCCCTCACTTGCTCGCGTGTCCTGCGTGAAGAAGGCGGTCTCGAACCACCCGCGCTCATCGACGGCGAACGCGATGTAGGCCAGACCCACACGACGGAGTCGCTCGATGGATGCCGCGGCGCGGCCGAGTCCGGGCGGAGTGGCGGCGACACGCTCCGCGATCGCCTCTGCCAGGAGTCGCTGCGCGTGCCCGGCGACCGCTCGCACCAGGTGGTCGCGGTCGGCGAAATGCCGATACGCGGCATTGGGCGAGACACCGACAGCGCGCGTGATCTCCCGGAGCGAGACGGCGCCCGGTCCGCCTTCCCGCGCCCTGGCGAGCCCCTCCTGCACCAGCGCCTGTCGGAGGTCGCCGTGATGATACGTGCGTGCGGAATCGGCCATTGCCTCCTCCGCTCCGGGTGTGTAGATTGGCGCCACCGCCGATGTTCACGGTGTGAACATAAGTCTACCGCAGCGGGCGGTGAAGGCGGCCCCAGCGCAACGGCACGAGCACGACGGGAACGAACGATGACGACGCAGACCACGGCTGCCGCGGCGTACGCCCCTGGTCCGCGGACGGTCCGCGCGTTCTATCAGGTGCTCGTCAACACCGCCGTCGCCAACGTGACGTCGAGCTACCTGTGGTGGGCGCTGACCTTCTGGGCCTACCTCGAGACGCGGTCGGTGCTGGCGACCTCCATCATCGGCGGGTCGTACATGCTCCTCGTCGCGCTTCTCGGCGTCGTCTTCGGTGTCCTCGTCGATCGCATGAAAAAGAAGGTCGTCATGCTGCTCTCGAGCACCGTGACGCTGGTGACCTACCTCCTGGCCGGGGCGCTGTACCTCTCGTTCCCCGAGAGCGTGCTGGTCGACTGGGGCGGACCATGGTTCTGGTTGTTCGCCGGAGTCATCCTCATCGGCGGCGTGGTCGAGAACCTCCGCAACATCGCTCTGTCGACCACCGTCACGCTATTGGTCCCCGCCGACCGGCGCGACCGTGCCAACGGCCTGGTGGGGGCCGTCCACGGCATCGCCTTCATGGTCACGAGCGTGTTCTCCGGCCTCTCCGTCGGGCTCCTCGGGATGGGGTGGACCGTCGTCATCGCGATCGCCGCGACCGCGGTGGCGTTGACCCACCTGCTCTTCGTTCCGATACCCGAACGCGGCGTCGTGCACGTCGAGGGGGTCGTACCGCAGACAGGCTTCCGCGGCGTCATCCCTGCAGTCATCGTGGTTCCTGGGCTCCTCGCCCTCATCCTGTTCACGACCTTCAACAACCTCGTCGGCGGCGTGTTCATGGCGCTCATGGACCCCTACGGCCTGGAGCTGTTCTCGGTCGAGCTCTGGGGCATCATCCTCGGCATCACGAGCTTCGGCTTCATCATCGGCGGCGGTCTCGTCGCGAAGTTCGGGCTGGGAAAGAACCCGGTGCGGACGCTGCTGATCATCAACGTCGCCATCGCCCTGCTCGGAATGACCTTCGCCATCCGCGAATGGTGGTGGCTGTATGCGCTCGGGCTGCTGATCTTCATGTGCCTGATGCCGATCGCCGAGGCGTCGGAGCAGACGATCATCCAGCGGGTCGTGCCCTTCGCGACGCAGGGGCGCGTGTTCGGCTTCGCCGCCAGTGTCGAGTCGGCCGCAGCTCCGGTTTCCGCATTCATCGTCGGACCCCTTGCACAGTTCTGGCTGATCCCCTTCATGAACTCCGAGGCGGGCCAGTCCTCCCTCGGCTGGCTGCTCGGACCGGGCGAGGCGCGCGGCATCGCCCTGGTCTTCGTCGCCGCGAGTGCGATCCTGCTCATCGTCGTGCTGCTGGCGTTCGTCTCGGCACCGTACCGTCGGCTGTCGCGAGCGTATGCCACGGCGCCGCCGTCTCTCACGACCGAGCCGGACGGAGAGTCGGAGACCGAACCGTCCGAGGCGGTCGGCGAAGCCGGCCAAGACCTGCGCTCGGCGGTGCGCTGACGCGCGGCATCCGTCCATCGTCGAGAGGAATCACCATGACCACCACGACAACCGCCCGTCCTCCGGTCGTCACCGAGGACGAGTGGCGCCGCGAGCTCGCCGCACTCCGCGTTCGCGAGAAGGCCGCCACCCGTGAGCTCGACGCGATCGCCGCGCAACGGCGGAGACTTCCGATGGTGGAGCTTCCCGAGTATGTCCTCGACGGCCCCTCCGGACCGGTGCGACTCGTCGACATCTTCGCGGGCAGGTCGCAGCTGATCACTTACCACCACATGTGGGACCCGGGAGCCGAGTGGCAATGCGGGGGCTGCACGTCGTTCACTTCGCAGTTCACCCGGCTGGGGTTCCTCGACCACTACGACGCTCAGTTCGTCGTCGTCA
The DNA here is from genome assembly GCF_013410955.1 of Microbacterium sp. AK009. GTDB lineage: Bacteria > Actinomycetota > Actinomycetes > Actinomycetales > Microbacteriaceae > Microbacterium. The sequence continues at coordinate 417,852 of NZ_JACCCG010000005.1, forward strand.
CACAGGGTGCGATCGATGAGGCGCTCGCCTACGGCGAGAAGGTCGGCAACCGGATGGACTGGTACTCGACCGCGAACAGTCCGTTCGGGGCCGATATGGATGCCCCGGCAGGGGGCGGGTTCGCCGTGAACGTGCTCCTCCGCGACGGCGACACCGTCTACCGGACGTGGCACACCAACGGACGAGGCACCGAGCAGCTCAGCCACACGTTCGCCCTCGTCGATCTGCTGCCCTGGGGACGTCAGGAGGACTGGCAGGACTCCCCCGAAGGATGGCCGCAGGAGCCGACCTACTCACGCTGGGTCGGCCCCGACGAGATCGCCGCGCGGTACGGAGCAGGCTCCGTCCATAGGGACTGAGGGCGTGACGAGTGCCGAGCCCGGTGGCCTCCCGGCGGGTATCGGGAAGCCCGCGCGACGCGCCCTCGAGGGCGCCGGGATTCGCACCCTGGTGGAGCTCGCGGGCCGACCCCGCAACGAGATCGCCGCCCTGCACGGCGTCGGACCTGCGGCCCTCCGCGCGCTTGACGCCGCTCTCACTGAGGCGGGACTGCGGGCGGGATGATGTAGGGCCGGCCGTGGCCCGTGCCATCTCGAGATCTTCGCGAGTCAGGGTGGTTCGACCTGTGGTTGAGGGTTTCGGGTGTGGATGTCGGAGGGTGGTGGGATGCTTCATACATGCGTTCGAACCCGCGGCTCACTCTCCTCAGCGACGAGGACCGGTCCGAGCTGACCGGGATCCTTG
>NZ_JACCCG010000006.1 GCF_013410955.1 Microbacterium sp. AK009
CACCTATCGAGTACGAGACCGAATACCATCAAGCACACGCCCAGGAGCCCCTGGCCGCGTGACAGAAAAGCCTCCACGGAACCCAGGACGGTTCAGGCCATCCGCCTTGCGGTGTCGGGGTCGACGGGGGTGACCCCGTTCAGCTCCGCACCCGAGTTCGTCACCCCGGTGAGGGTGGTGATGGGGATGGTGATCTGCACCTCCGCCTTGATTGCGCCGAGCCCGCCGCCGGTGGTGGTCGGGTCGGTGGGGTCGATCACCGGGGTCCCGGCGAGGAGCATGTCCAGGGCCAGGTCGCAGCGGATCTCATCCAACGACCGGTCATCGAACCACGGCTCGGCGTCGTGCATGGCTTCGGCGTCTTGCGTGGCATCGGCGCTGCTGTTGCTCTTGCCGTTGCCGTTGCCGTTGTCGTTGCCGTTGCTCTCGCCGTCGCCGTTGCCGTTGCCGTTGCCGTTACCGTTCCCGCCCGTCTTCTTCGCCTCAGCCTGCCCGGCGGCGTAGGCGCGCCGCTTCGCGCGGTCGACGTCCTTGACCGTCGTCCCCTGCCCGGTGAGGCGGTGGTAGGCGCCGTGGATGTAGACGTTCCCACCCACGATCGTCAACGCCGACAGGGTGTCGTCCAGGTCCGTGACCCACACCCGCCGCTGCCGTATCGCGGTGTCGTGCCGTTCCTGCAACGGGCGCGGGTCCAACACCTCCGCGCGCTGCCGGGCGTACTTCTTCGTCCGCGGCACCGTCTGCCGCTCCGCCTCCACCAGCACGATCCGCTCGAACGACGCCCTGTCCACCGGGTCCTCGATGACCCGTCCCGCGTCCTGGATCACCTGCGCATGCGCCCGCGTCACCCGCCCCTCCACGAGGGCTTCCATCGTCTGCGGGAACAACTCGATGAGTTCATGCGCGTCGTGCATCTGCGTCTGCATCGCCCGGTCGTTCACCCGCACCGCCATCCCGAGCTCGAGTGCCATCGACCGCAGCGGCATGTCCCGCTCCCGCGACGACACCGACCCGATCCGCGACCGCTGCTCCAGCGTCAACGCGTACGCATCCGCCAGCAGCCGGGTCCTCTTCGCCGCAAGCTTCGCCTCTGCTCGCTGCAACTTGGCCAGTTCGTCCGCGAACACCCCGGCGCGCTTGTCTTCCGCCCGCCGCCGCTTCTCGTCCGCGTCCACTGAAAACCCCGTCTCGATGACCTACCCACATCATCGTAGGGGGTTCCGACATTGACTGAAGAGAATACCGCGTACAGACGAAACTATCTACGAACGAGCCAGCCGCCGCTCGAGCACCCCGCGCGCGAGCGGCTCATCCACGCGAGACACGTGCCACCGCATCCGATCCTCGGCAGCCGGGCCGAGGTCGTCGAAGCGCCTTCCGAATCGGGCGCGGACGTCTTCGCGGGGCCAATCGGCGGGCAGCAGCGCCGCCGGAAGCCCCGCATCCACGCCCCGGAACGCCTGCCACTGGATCATCAGCCCCGTCCGCTCCGCCAGGGCCGCCGCCCCCGTGAGTTCCGCCGTCGACGCGACCAGCTCGCGACGGAACACCTCATAGCGCTCACCGACGCCGGCGAGATCCCACGCGCGCTGCGGTCCGCCCGGCCCCGCGACATCCAGCTGTGCACGCATCGTGGTGACATCCGGAACCCCGAGGTCGAGCAGCTCCGCTCGGGCGAGCGCCGCGACATCCGAGGGGGAGATCCACACGCCGTCGTAGAGCGGACCGAACCCCAGGAACTTCAGCCGCGAGCGTGCCGTGTGGCGGAGGGCCCGCTGCGACTCCGGGATCGAGAACGTCACCACGCTCCACGCACCGTCCCACACTACCGGCGCGACCCCGAAACTCTCGAGCCACCGCGCCTCGTCTTCGATGATCGCCCGTCCCCGCGAGGTGAGCCCGTGGGTGGTTCGGCGACCCTCCCGACGTTGCTCGAGGAGCTCCAACCGCACGAGCCGCGCGAGTGTCGCGCGCGCAGCGGGCTCCTTCATCCCGAGATCGCCCATCGCACCGACGAGCGCCGCCGACGGGAGGGGATCGTCGTTGCGCCACCAGTAGTCGCCGAAGAGAGTCAGCACCTGCCGCGCGGGCGACACCTTGCGAAGCGGCCGACCGCCACCGATCGCGGCCTCCCCCGGAGAGGAGGACAGATCGGATGACGCGGCGAGGGCCATGCCGACATCCTGGCAGGTCGCACGCCCCTACCGGCGGGTATCGCCCGACCGGACGCCTCGCTATGGTGTGGCCATGAAGGCCACCATCGCAGGGACGACCATGCCGGTTCTCGAGCTCACCCTCGACCCGGGCGAGCGGATCATCGCCGAAGGCGGCGACGTCTCGTGGCTGACACCGGGCTTCGACATCCAGACCTCCACTGCGTTCGGCTCAGGCGGCAAGGGCGGCTTCATGAGCGGCCTGAAGCGCATGGTCGGCGGCGGGCAGCTCTTCCTCACCCAGTACACAGCGCAGGCACCGGGGAGCTTCGTCGCGTTCGCCGCGCAGCTGCCGGGCACGATCCGCGAGATCGCGATCGACCCACAGGACCAGTTCATGGTGCAGTCGGGCGCCTACATGGCGAGCACTCCTGCCGTCGAGGTGTCGGTGGGGCTGCAGAAGAAGCTCGGCGCCGGCATCTTCGGCGGCGCCGGCGTGGTGTTCCAGAAGCTCGCGGGCAACGGCACCGCCTGGGTGCAGCTCGCCGGCGAGATCGTCGAGTACGACCTGCAGGCCGGGCAGTCGCTCCTCATCCACCCGGGCCACCTGGCGCTCTACCGGGCCGAGATGCCGCTCGAGTTCGCCAGCATCAAGGGCATCAAGAACAAGTTCTTCGGCGACTCGCTCTTCCTCGCTCAGCTGCACGGGCCTGGCCACGCCTGGCTGCAGTCGATGACGCCCGCGAAGCTCGCTGCGGCGATCGAGCCGTACCTGCCCGAGAAGTCGGGCGACGACAACTGAGGAACGGCTCGTGCCCCGCATCCTCATCACCGGCATGTCGGGCGCCGGGAAGTCGACCCTCCTCGCCGAGCTCGCGCGCCGCGGCCACCTCACCGTCGACACAGACCATGACGGCTGGACCGACGGCGACGGTGGACCCTGGGACGAGGAGCGGATGGCGCGACTGCTCGCCACGCGAGAGCACGTCGTCGTCTCGGGCACGGCCGAGAACCAGGGGCTGTTCCGAGACCGGTTCGCCCATATCGTCCTGCTGAGCGCACCGATCGAGGTCCTGCTCGAGCGCGTCCGGCGGCGCACCGACAACCCGTACGGGAAGACCCCGGAACAGCAGGATGACATCCGCCGCTACACGATCGAGGTCGAGCCGCTTCTCCGCCGATCGGCGACGCTCGAACTCGACGGGCGCCGACCGGTGTCCGAGCTCGCCGACGAGGTCGAGGCGCTCCTCGCCGGAGCTCCCGCCCGAGAGCGCTGAGCGCCGCCGTCCGGTCCTCGCCGCCGTCCCTTGCCATCCCCGCCCGAGCATGTCCCACACGATGCGACCCAGGCCCGCAGCATCCCGCTCCTCCTGCGACATGCTCGCCAGGGATGTCGCAGAAGGCGCGCACTCCGAGTCCCGAAGGCGCAACATCTGGGACATGCTCGCCGGGGATGTCGCAAAGGGCGCGTGCTCCGAGCGCGGCAGCCACGCGGTCGAGACACGCCCGCTCTCAGACCTCAGCGCACTCGCGTGGCGCTCGTCGCCGGAGCCCGCCCCGAGCCAGTGAGCGCTGGCCGCACCGCCGCCCCCGCCGCCGCGCGTGTCCCACACGATGCGACGTAGGCCCGCAGCATCCCGCTCCTTCTGCGACATGCTCGCCGGGGATGTCGCAGAAGGCGCGGGCTCCGAGCGCCGCGGCCGCACCTATCGAGACACGCAGCCGAGAGAACCGCCGGGCGCCGAACCTCGCTCAGTACGCGTACTCCATGAGCTCTACCCCGAGCGCGCGGAACGCCTCGTGCGCGCGGCTCCGATGCATGACCGACAGGTCGTCGAAGCAGACGATGAGGGCGTAGGCGACTCCGGCGCGGGGACCGGCGATCACCCCGGCCTCGACACGGATGCCACGGTCTCGGCCTGTCTTGTTGAAGAAGAGCAGTCCGTGGTCATCGCTCTCGTGCGCGAACGGGTCGAGCCCCGTGGCCGACGCGACGAGGGAAAGATCATGGTTGAGAGTCAGCCACTCCGCCACCTGCGCGCTGACCGCCGGCGACACCGCCTGACTGTTCGCCAGGGCCGCGAAGACCTCCGCGAGATCGCGGGCGGAGCTCAAGGCGAAATGGGGGGCGTCGTCGGGCCCACGGTGGTCGCGGAACCGGTCGAGGAGCGCCGTGCGTGTGAGACCGAGGGTGTCGATCCGTGCCCGCACGGCGGGCAGACCCACCCGCTCGAGCAGCCCGTTCGCGGCGAGGCCATCGCCCGCGGCAGCGGCGAGTACCGCCATGTCGACGAGCGGAAGGGTCGGCACCTTCAGGTGCTGCCAGAGCCCCGCACCCTCGATGCCCGCGAGGCGGGCGCGATCGCACAGCTCGAGCGGGTCGAGGGTTCCGCCCTCGAACTGGGCAGCCACCTCGATCAGCAGCGGCACGACGCCGAGGCCCGCGACCGGCTGGGTGACATGGTCGTCACCGGCGAGCACCGTGGTTCCCCGATCGAGATCGGTGATGCGCACCGACACCTGCGCGCCCGACGCCGCGACGGCGTCGAGGGCGCGCAGGGTCGAGGTGAACGTGCGCGCTCCGCCCCCGCCGCGACGCGAGGTGCGCGCGCGCCCGCGGCGGGGTCCGCGCAGCGGGTCGGCCTCCCGACGGGAGCCCGGTCCGGAAGACCCCTGCGAGGGCGGTTCGATGGGCATCGCCACGCGACTGTCCCTCCTGCCAGACGGTTCGGTCAAGTGTCTACGCGAAGTCGGCCTTCGCCACCAGACCGGCCGGATCACCAGATGGTGACGCGCTTGTCCTTCTCGAGCCAGAGGGCATCGGACTCGGTGACACCGAACGCGTCGTAGAACGCATCGATGTTACGGACGATCTGATTGCAGCGGAACTCGTTCGGCGAATGCGGGTCGATCGTCAGCAGGCGGATCGTCTCGGCGTCGCGCCCCTTCTGCTGCCAGATCTGCGCCCACGACAGCAGCAGCCGCTGGATGCCGGTGAACCCGTCGATCTCGGGGCCCTCCACCGGGGCGCCCTCGATGTCGGCACCGAGCGACAGGCGATACGCCTTGATCGCGATGCCGAGACCGCCGAGGTCGCCGATGTTCTCACCGATCGTGAGCGCGCCGTTGACCGTGTTCTCCGCCGCGAGACCCTGCGGCACGAGAGCGCTGTACTGCTCGATGAGCACCGCGGTGCGCTCCTCGAAGGCCGCGCGGTCGGCATCCGTCCACCAGTCGCGCAGCGACCCGTCGCCGTCGAAGCGGCTCCCCTGGTCGTCGAAGCCGTGACCGATCTCATGACCGATCACCGCGCCGATGCCGCCGTAGTTGGCGGCCGCGTCGCGCGTCTCGTCGAAGAACGGGTACTGCAGGATCGCCGCGGGGAACACGATCTCGTTCATCAGCGGGTTGTAGTACGCGTTGACCGTCTGCGGCGTCATGTACCACTCGTCGCGGTCGATCGGTCCGCCTACCTTCGCCAGCTGGCGATCGTGCTCCCAGATGTGGGAGCGACGCACGTTGCCCACCAGATCGGCCTCGTCGATCTCGAGCGCGGAGTAGTCCTTCCACATCACGGGGTAGCCGATCTTCGGCGTGAAGGCCTCGAGCTTCGCAAGCGCCCGCTCACGGGTCTCGGGGGTCATCCACTCGAGCTCGGAGATGCTCTGCCGGTACGCCTCGATGAGGTTCGCGACGAGTTCATCCATCGCATCCTTCGCCGCCGGGGGGAAGTGCCGCTCGACGTAGACCTTGCCGATCGCCTCGCCCATGGCCGCCTCGGTGAGGCCCACCCCGCGCTTCCAGCGCTCGCGGTTGACGGGGACGCCGGTGAGCTGGGTGCCGTAGAAGGCGAAGTTCGCCTCGACGAAGTCATCCGACAGGAACGGCGCGAGCGCGTGGACGACCTGGAAGCGCAGCCACGCCTTCCAGTCCTCCAGCCGGTCGTCGCGCAGCAGCCCGCCGAGCCCCTCGATGAAGCTCGGCTGGTAGACGACGACCTCGCTGAACGCGTCCTCGTACCCGGGAGCAAGGCCCTCCAGCCACGGCTGGAGGTCGGCCCCGGCGAGGCTCTTCACCTGCTCCCAGGTGCGGAGGTTGTAGGTCGCGACGGCGTCGCGGCTCTTGACGTTGTCCCAGTGGTGGGTCGCCAGCTCGGTCTCGAGGGAGAAGATGCGATCAGCGGATGCCGCGGCGTCGGCGACCCCGGCCAGCTCGAGCATCTTCTCCACGTGCGCCCGGAACGCCGTGCGGGTGTCGGCGAAGTTCTCCAGGCGGTAGTAGCTCTCGTCGGGGAGGCTCAGTCCGCCCTGCACGAAGAACGGCACGTACCGCTGCGGGTTGCCCGGGTCGGGCTCGACGTAGAGCACCATGAGCGAGCCCGCACCCTCGCGCTCGAAGGCGCCGACGAGCCGCAGGAAGTCGGGGATGCTCGCGACCTCGTCGATGCGCGCCAGCTGCGCCGCCAGCGGCGCGGCGCCGAGGTCCGCGATGCGACCGGTGTCCATGAAGCTGGCGTAGAGGTCGCCGATCTTGCGGGTCTCGGTGCCGGGCTCGGCGCCCTGCGACTCCTCGATGATCGCGCGGACGTCCTTCTCGGCCTGCTCGGCGATGAGGTGGAACGACCCCCACCGCGCCTTGTCGTCGGGGATCTCGGTGCGGTCGAGCCACGAGCCGTTGACGTGACGGAACAGGTCGTCCTGCGGGCGGATCTCGTCGCTGAGTTCGTCGAGCGCGAGGCCGGAGTGGAGGGCATCGGTCATGGGTTCCAGGATAGGCGGCGCTTCTGCGGGCGGCGTCCGAGGCGGTGTCGCCGACGGGTTCTACGCTCGGTGGGGTGGGCGAGAGCGAGCAGAAGACCGGACGGATGACGCTGAACCGCGACATCCTGAGCCTCGCCGTCCCCGCGCTCGGCGCCCTGATCGCCGAGCCTCTGTTCCTCATCCTCGACTCGGCCTTCGTCGGGCACCTCGGGATCGTCCCGCTCGCGGCGCTCGGCATCGGCGCGGCGGTGCTGCAGACGATCGTCGGCCTGATGGTGTTCCTGGCCTACTCCACGACCCCCGCCGTCGCCCGGCGGTTCGGGGCGGGCGACCCCGCGCGCGCGGTGTCGGTCGGCATCGACGGCATGTGGCTGGCCCTCGGCATCGGCGCGATCCTCGCCCTCGCGGGGTATCTCGCCACCCCGTTGCTCGTCGGCCTCTTCGGAGCCGGCCCCGAGGTCGCCGCCGACGCGCAGATCTACCTCGGCATCTCGATGTGGGGACTGCCGGCGATGCTCATCGTCTTCGCCGCAACGGGCCTCCTCCGGGGCATGCAGAACACGGTGACGCCACTGTGGATCGCCGGGCTCGGGTTCGGCGCGAACGCGCTGCTGAACTGGATCTTCATCTACGTCTTCGGCTGGGGCATCGCGGGGTCGGCTGTCGGCACGGTCGTCGCCCAATGGGGCATGGTGGCCGCCTATGTGGTGGTCATCGGCCGGCTCGCGCGTCGGCACGCGGCATCCGTCCGTCCACAGCGCGAGGGCGTGCGCGGCTCGGCCCTCCAGGGCGGATGGATGTTCCTGCGGACGGTGTCGCTGCGCGCGGCGCTGCTGGCGACCGTCGCGGTCGCGACCGGTCTCGGTACGGACGAGCTCGCCGGCTGGCAGGTGGCCTTCACGATCTTCTCCACGGCCGCTTTCGCGCTGGACGCCCTCGCGATCGCCGCACAGGCCCTCATCGGCAAGGGCCTCGGCGCCGGCGACGAGCCGTACGTGCGCCGCGTGCTCGGCCGCACGGTGGCGTGGGGAGCGTGGTTCGGGGTCATCGTCGGCGCGGGCATCGCCGCGGCATCCGGCGTCATCGGCCTGGTGTTCACCGGCGACCCGGCGCTCGCCGCGCTCGTGCAGCCGGCCCTGCTCGTGCTCGCGGTGACCCAGCCGGTGTGCGGCGTGGTGTTCGTGCTCGACGGGGTGCTGATCGGAGCCGGCGACGGGAGGTATCTCGCGATCGTCGGGGTGCTGAACCTCGTGCCGTTCGTGCCCGCGCTGGTTCTCGTGGCGATCTTCGCTCCGGCCGGCGCCGCAGGACTGGCGTGGCTGGCGACGGCGTTCTTCGGGGTCTACATGCTCGCGCGCCTGGTCACGCTGGGGCGCCGGGTGCGCGGTCGGGCGTGGCTGACCGCGGGAGCGTGACGTCCGGCGTCGCGCCGATCACCGGCACCGGCCCGCGCAGCGCGCGCAGGGCGTAGAGGATCGTCGCGAGATCGACGCCCTCCTGGATGAGAGCGCCCGCGACGGCGGGAATGACGCCGGTCATCGCCACGATCATGAGGCCGATGCTGAGGGTGATCCCGATCCAGATCGCCGTGAGTGCCACTCGCAGGGTGTGGCGGCTGATCGCCACAGCCTCGGCGACCTTCGCCAGGGAGTCGACGACCACCACGACGTCGGCGGCGTCACCGGCGGCCGTCGCCCCGCGCGCGCCCATCGCCACACCGATGTCGGAGGCGGCGAGCACCGGCGCATCGTTGACGCCGTCGCCGACCATCATCGTGGGCCTCGGCTGCATGGCGGCGGCGAGGTGGACCTTCTCGGGCGGGAGGAGCTCGGCGTGCACCTCGGTGATCCCCACCTGCGACGCGATGGCGGTGGCGGTGGTCTCGGCATCTCCGGTGAGCATCGCGACCCGTTCGACGCCGTTGCCGCGCAGCCAGTCCACCACGGCCGCCGACTCGGGCCGCACGGCGTCGGCGAGCACGAGGGCGCCGGCGAAGCGGTCGCCCACCGCGACGTAGGCGGCGGCCTGCCCAGAGACCAGATGCGTGCGGACGAAGGCGGGCGCGCGCGAGGCGATGAACGCGGGCTTGCCCACGGCCACCGGTGCGCCGTCGATGAGCGCCGTCACGCCGTTGGTGGCCACCTCCGTCGCCGCCTCGGCGGGGCGGAGGGTGATGCCCTCCACAGCCGCGAGGCGGCGCACCCCGTCTGCCAGCACGTGCGTGGAGTACTGCTCGGCCGTCGCGGCGAGAGTCAGCAGCTCGCGACGATCGAACCCGTCGGCCGGTCGCACGTCGACGAGGTCGGGTCGTCCCGCGGTGAGCGTGCCGGTCTTGTCGAAGCACGCCGACCGTGCCCGCGCGAGCCGCTCGATGACGCCGCCGCCCTTGACGATGACGCCCGCCTTCGCCGCGCGGGAGAGCCCGCCGAGGAAGGCCACGGGCGCCGCGATGAGGAGAGGGCAGGGGGTGGCCAGCACCAGCACCTCGGCGAAGCGGGCCGGGTCTCCCGAGATCGTCCACGCAGCGCCGGCGAGCACGAGCGACACGGCGGTGAACGGGATCGCGAAGCGATCGGCGAGCCGCACGACCGGCGCCCGGGAGGCCTGCGCCTGTCTCACGAGCGAGACGATCTGCTGGTACTGGCTCTGGGAGCTCGGGCGCCGCGCACGGATGCGCACGGCCTCCGCGCCGTTGATCGCCCCGGAGAACACCTCGTCCCCCCGGCCGTGTACCACCGGCATGCTCTCGCCGGTGAGGGAGGACTCGTCGAAGGTGCCGGTTTCGCTCTGCAGTTCGCCGTCGACGGGCACGATCTCGGAGGGACGGACGAGAAGGATGTCGCCGACGGCGACCTCGTCGACGGGAACGTCCGTGATCCGCTCCGCCTCCGCAGGGGGCGAATCGCCGTCCTCCGCCGTCGAGAGCCCGGGCTGACGCACCACGACGTGCGCGGTGCGCGGCGACCGGTCGAGGAGAGCGGTGAGGTCGCGCGTCGCGCGTCGCGCGGCGAAGTCTTCGAGCGCCTCACCGCCCGAGAGCATCAGCACGATGATGAGGGACGCCAGGTACTCCCCGACAGCGAGAGTGGCGACCATCGCCACGACCGCCAGCACATCCAGGCCGATGTGCCCGCGCAGCACGTCGCGCACCATGCGGACCAGGGTCCACACGATGAACAGCCCGACGTACGCGCTGGCGATCCAGCGCGCCCGCTGCTCCCCGCCGGCCGACGCGATGACCGCCACCACGGCGAGGACGACGAGCGTCGCCGCGATGATCGGGTACCGCGCCAGAGACCGCACCACCGCCACCGCTCCAGCATGGCGGTGGTGGTCGGCACTCGCCAGGGGACCGCTCACCAGAGGGCACCGGTCACGCCCAGCGGCGACACCACTCGTACATGACGACGGCACCCGCCGCAGAGGCGTTGATGGATCGCGTCGAACCGTACTGGGTGATCTCCACCACCGCTGAGGCTGCGGTGAGCGCCTCGGGCGACAAGCCCGGGCCCTCCTGCCCGAACAGCAGAACGCATCGCTCGGGGAGGTCGGCACGATCGAGCGGCACCGACCCCTCGACGTTGTCGATCGCGATGACGGGAAGGCCCTCGCCCGTCGCCCAGGCGGCGAACGCCGCGACATCCTCGTGATGACGCACGTGCTGGTAGCGGTCGGTGACCATCGCTCCGCGCCGGTTCCACCGCCGCCGCCCCACGATGTGCACCTCGGCGGCGAGGAAGGCGTTCGCGCTTCGCACGATCGACCCGATGTTCATGTCGTGCTGCCAATTCTCGATCGCCACGTGGAAGCCGTGGCGTCGCCGGTCGAGGTCGGCGACGATCGCATCCATCCGCCAGTACCGGTAGGCGTCGACGACATTGCGGGTATCGCCGGCGGCCAACAGGTCGGGGTCGTACCGCGGGTCGTCGGGCCACGCGTCGGGACCACCGGGCCAGGGGCCGACGCCGTGCGGGAGGGCTGATTCCGCAGGCTCGGACTCGTTCGAGGCGGCATCCACCGGAACAGGCTATCCCTCGGCCGGATCCTCCGACCTCGGTAGCCTGAGGCGGTGGCCTCCCCCGCCGTCGACGACTACCTCAAGACGATCTACCACCACACCGAGTGGCAGGACGCCCGGATGACGCCGTCCCAGCTCGCGGCGGTCCTCGGCCTCGCCCCCTCGAGCGTGACCGAGATGGTGAAGAAGCTCGCCGCGCAGGGGCTCGTGACCCATCGCCCCTATGGGCCCGTGACGCTCACCGAGAGCGGTGAGCGTCGCGCCGCCGCGATCATCCGTCGGCACCGCCTCATCGAGACCTGGCTGGTGCAGGAGTTCGGGTACAGCTGGGACGAGGTGCACGACGAAGCCGAAGTGCTCGAGCACACCGTCAGCGACCGACTGCTCGCCCGCATCGACGAGCGACTGGGCCACCCGCGGTTCGATCCGCACGGCGATGCGATCCCCGATGCCGACGGGCGCGTCGACCGCGAGCCCTTCGTGCTGCTCTCGGTGGCGCCCGCCGGGCATCAGGGGCGCGTGCTGCGCGTCAGCGACCGCGACCCCGATCTGCTCCGCGCCCTGGAAGTCGTCGGGGTCGCCGTGGGGCACGACATCGAGGTGCGCCTCGGGGGGCGGGTCTCGGTCGACGGCGGCGCGCCGCTCACCCTGCCGGAGGGTGCGGCGACGGCGGTCTGGCTGCGCGCCTGACCTCGGCGCGGCGCGCGGGCCGCGGGGCGGCGGCGACGCGCTCAGGGCCAGTGGATGCCCGAGGTCTCCTCGCAGAAGCGCCACAGCCGCTCGGCGACCTCGGGGTCGCGGGTGACCTTCGACGGGCGCTGCTTCGCGGGCCGGCCACGAAGCAGGAAGCGCGGCCCCCAGAACTCCCCGCCGCTCACCGTCGGGTCGGCGAGCGCGCGCACGAGCGGCCAGGCACCCTGCTCCTTGGACTGCGTGACCGGCCCCTGCAGGTTGTCGACGAAGCGCGCCCAGCGCGACGGCTCGTTCACCCCGTGGATGCCGGGGGTGCGTCCGCTGATGCTGTAGCCGGGGTGGGCGACGACGCTCGACACCGGCACTCCCGCCTCCCGCAGCCGCCGCTCGGCCTCGAGCCCGAGCGACGTGCACGCGACCTTCGACTGCGCATACGCCCGCCAGGGCGTGTAGCCCTCGACCAGCTGCGGGTCGACGGGATCGTAGGGCGAGATCGTCGCCGCGACGCTGCCGACCCACACCATCCGTCCCGCCACCGCCGACAGCGACGTCAGGAGCGCCCCCGCCAGGGCGAAGTGGCCGAGCACGTTCGTGGCGAAGACGACCTCGTTCCCGCCGTAGGTGGTCTCGCGGGTGCGGGGCGGATGGACGACGCCGGCGTTCAGCAGCAGACCGTCGATGTTCCACCGCGCGCGGGCCGTCGCTGCGGCCGCGCGCACCGAGCCGAGGTTGCTGGTGTCCAGCAGCAGGGTCTCGGTGGGTCCGACCGTCGCCGCCTCGGGCACACGCCGTTCCACCGCCGCTCGCGCCGAGACGAGGCGGTTCGGGTTCCGTCCGGTCATGACGACCCGTGCGCCCGCGCGCACCAGCTGCTCCGAGGCGAAGTACCCCAGTCCCCGCGTCGCACCCGTGACCAGGTAGGTGCGGCCGGTCAGATCCGGCAGCGCTTCGGGGTCCCACTCGGGCGCGGTCACCCCTCCGACAGTAGACCCCGCGCTCGCCCCCTGGCATCCTCGACTCCCCCGCTACGCTGGCATCATGCGGACCCGCGCCGATATCGAATGCTGGCTCACCGACATGGACGGGGTCCTCGTCCACGAGAACCGTCCGATCCCCGGCGCCGCGGAGCTGCTCGCGCAGTGGCGCGATCAGGCGACGCCGTTCCTCGTCCTGACGAACAACCCGATCTTCACGCCGCGTGACCTGAGTGCCCGGCTGGCCCGATCGGGCCTGGACGTCCCCGAGGAGCGGATCTGGACCTCCGCCCTCGCGACTGCCGACTTCCTCCGCTCGCAGCTCCCCGGCGGCACGGCGTTCGTCATCGGCGAGTCGGGCCTGACGACCGCCCTGCACGAGGCCGGATTCGTCATGACCGAGACCCAGCCCGACTACGTCGTCGTCGGCGAGACGCGGCAGTACAGTTTCGAGGCGATCACACGGGCGATCCGCTTCATCAACGACGGTGCACGCTTCATCATCACCAATCCGGATGCCACGGGCCCGACCCCCCACGGAGTGGTCCCCGCCACCGGGTCGTTCGCGGCGCTCATCACCCGCGCGACCGGCAAGGAACCCTACGTCGTCGGCAAGCCCAATCCGATGATGTTCCGGTCGGCTCTGAACCGCATCGGGGCGCACTCGGAGACCACGGGCATGATCGGCGACCGCATGGACACCGACGTGGTGGCCGGCATCGAGGCGGGCCTGCACACCGTCCTCGTGCTCACCGGCATCAGCGACCAGACCGAGATCGAGCGGTACCCGTTCCGGCCCGACGAGGTCGTCGACTCCGTCGCCGACCTGCTCGCGCCCGAGCCCCTGGAATCGGAGATGCCCGAGGGGGTGTGAGCCCCGAGGCGGTCGACATGGGTGCCCTCGACGACGGCGAGAAGGTGACGGCCCGCGACGCTGCCGCCTGGCGGGCGTGGCTCGCGGAGAACCACCGGGTGTCGACGGGGGCCTGGCTGGTTCGCCCCAGACCCGGGTCGGGCCTCGAGCTCGTCGGCTACGAGGACGCGATCGTCCAGGCGCTCTGCTTCGGGTGGGTCGACGGCCCGGTGCGGGTGTTCGACGAGCAGACGAGCGGACTCTGGTTCGCGCCGCGGCGGCCCACGAGCGGGTGGGCGGCGACGAACAAGGCGCGGGTCGCGCGCCTCGAGGCGGAGGGGCTTCTCGAGGAAGCGGGCATCCGCGCGATCGAGGTCGCCAAGGCCAACGGGTCCTGGAGCGTGCTGGACAACGCCGAGGCGCTGCGCGAACCCGACGATCTCGCCGCGGCCCTCGACGCCGATGCCGTCGCTCGCGCGAACTGGGACGGCTTCCCGCCCTCGGCCCGCAAGTACGGCATCGGGTTCGTCGACACCGCCCGAAAAGAAGAGACCCGCGCGGCGCGCATCGCGAAGATCGTCGCCGACGCGGCGGAAGGGAAGCGCCCATGATCTCCGAGACCGAGCAGACGCTGCTGCTGCTCAGCAGCGCGATCATCGTCGCCGGCACGCTCGTGGTGCTGCTGTGGCAGCTGGTGCGCTCCCGCCGCGGCCGCGGCCGCGGCCCGCGCGACGACGAGTAACGCCCCGCCGAGCGGCTACTGCGGCGCGAGACCCAGGTCGTCGAGGTCGATCGCGGCGAGCCACTGCAGGCCGGCCGCCTCGACGGCATCCTGCGCCCCGGTCCTGCGGTCGACGATCACCGCGACCGCCACCGGCTCCGCCCCCTCGCGCCGCAGCGCCTCGACGGCCTTCAGCGCCGACTGCCCGGTGGTGGAGGTGTCCTCCACCACGACGACGCGCTTGCCGGCGACATCCGCACCCTCGATCTGCCGGCCCCGGCCGTGGTCCTTGGGCTCCTTGCGCACCACGAACGCGTCGAGCGGACGCCCCGCCCGCACCGACTCGTGCAGCACGGCGTTGGCGATCGGGTCGGCGCCGAGCGTCAGCCCTCCGACGGCGACGACGCCGTCGACATCCCGGATGAGGTCGAGCATGATCCGCCCGATCGCGGGCGCCGCCCGATGGTCGAGGGTGAGCCGGCGCATGTCGACGTAGTACGACGCCTTCTTGCCGCTGGAGAGCGTGAAGTCGCCGTGGAACACCGCCTCGTCGGTGATGAGGGCGATGAGGGCCTGGCGGTCGGCTTCGAGCTCGGGAGTGGAGGCGACGGTCACGACGACGAGTCTAGATCCGGCGCCGTTCTACGCTGGAGGAATGCGCCTGGCCACCTGGAACGTCAACTCGATCCGCGCCCGCGTCGACCGCATCGTCGACTTCGCCGTCCGCGAGAGCATCGACGTGCTGGCGATGCAGGAGATCAAGTGCAAGGCCGAGCAGTTCCCCTACGAGCGGTTCGAAGAGGCCGGCTACGAGGTGCAGGCGCACGGATTCTCGCAGTGGAACGGGGTGGCGATCGCGAGCAGGGCGCCGATCGACGGCATCCGCACCGCCTTCCCGGGCATGCCGGGGTTCGCGAAGGGGCATGAGGGACCGGATGCGCCGCAGGAGGCGCGGGCGCTGGGCGCGCGCATCGACGGGGTCGAGGTGTGGAGTCTGTACGTGCCGAACGGTCGCGCACTCGGCGACCCGCACTACGACTACAAGCTGCACTGGCTCGCCGCCCTCGAGCAGTACGCCCGAGATGCCCTCGCCGCCGAGCCCGACCTGCCGCTGGCCCTCGTCGGTGACTTCAACATCGCCCCCACCGACGCCGACAACGGCGACCCGGCGGTGGTGCCCGGTTTCTCCACCCACGTCTCACCGCCCGAGCGCCAAGCGTTCGCTGCACTGCAGTCTGCGGGGCTCACCGACGTGGTGCGCCCGCTCGTGCCCACCGGCTACACCTACTGGGACTACAAGCGGCTGAAGTTCCCCCGCAACGAGGGGATGCGCATCGACTTCATCCTCGGGTCGGCGGGCCTGGCCGAGAAGGTCACCGGGGCGCAGATCCACCGCAACGAGCGCAAGGGCGAACTGCCGAGCGACCACGTCCCCGTCGTGATCGACCTCGACCTGAAACCGTCGGTGGAGGACGACGACGATCGCCCCATGATCTTCGGCTGAACCCCGAAGCCTCGACCCTCGCGACCCTCCCCCTCGCAGGGGAGCCGTATGCTAAGCCCCACATCCTCGAAAGGGGAGCGCAATGGGGAGCGTGTCAGGAACCCGAGGGACCTCCCGCGGGCGGGGAAGAGGCGTGGCTGCGGCCGCGACCTCGCTCATCGTGGTGCACTCTGCACCGAGCGGACGCCGGTGACCGCCGGGGGCGCGCGCGTCGTCGTCGTGGGCGCCGGATTCGGGGGGCTCGCCGCCGCCGCCCGACTTGCCGCCGCCGGACACGAGGTCACCATCCTCGAAAAGCGCGATCTCATCGGCGGGCGCGCGTACCGGTACGACATCAACGGGTTCCGCTTCGACGGCGGACCCACGGTGCTGACCGCCCCGTTCATGTTCGAGGAGCTGTTCGCCCTCGCCGGAGAGAAGCTGTCCGACCACGTCGAATTCGTCCCCCTCGACCCCTTCTACCGCGCGTTCGACGCCGCGGGCGGGCGCTTCGACTTCCGCGCCTCGCTCGACGACTTCCGCGAGGAAGTGGCCCGGCGAAGCCCCGCCGACGTCACCGGCTTCGACCGGCTGCAGCGGAAGATCAGCGGCATCTTCGACGCCTTCTACCCCTACACCGAGCGTTCGATGATGCAGCTGCACGTCATGCTGCGGATGCTCCCCTACCTGCTGCGCCACGGGGCCGCGCGCGGCATGCAGCACCTGGTGAACACCACCGTGCGCGACCCGTTCCTCCGGCGAGCCCTGGCCTTCCACCCCCTCCTCATCGGCGGCGACCCGGCCCGCACCCCGTCGCTGTACGCCCTCATCGTCGAGTTCGAACGCCGCTGGGGCGTGCACTACGCCATCGGCGGCACGAGCGCTCTCGTCGAGGCGATCGGCGCGCTCGTCCAGCGCCTGGGCGGCACGATCCGCTGCGGCGCCGAGGTCGACCGCATCCTCCACACCGGCGGACGCGTCACCGGGGTGCGCCTGGTCGACGGCTCCGAGCTCGACGCCGACGTCGTCATCTCGGGCGCCGACCCCGGCGCCACGTACGAACGCCTGCTCGCCGGTGCGCCGCAGGCGGCGCCGTCACGGATGCGGATGCGACGGAGCACGCCGAGCATGTCGCTGCACGTGCTCTACTTCGGCGCCGACCGCACCTGGCCCGACACCCCGCTCCACCACCACAACCTGCTCCTCGGCGGTGACGCGCGCGCGGTCATGCAGCGGGTCTTCCGACCGAAGGCCCGGGACCTCGAGGGCGGTGCGCACCTGGAGGCCGACGACCTGTTCCTCTACGTGCACGTGCCGACCCGCACCGACGCGTCGGTCGCGCCGCCGGGATGCGAGGCGCTGTATGTACTGGTCGCCTCGCCGGCCCTCCCCGCCCACGGGGAACGGTCGCCCGAAGCCGCCGCCGACGAGGCCGCCCGGGTGCGGCGCCTCGTGCTCGACACCCTCGACGACCGGTTCCTCCCGGGCCTGTCCGACCACATCATCGCCGAGCACGCGATCGGGCCCGAGCACTTCCGCGACGTCCTGCAGACGCCGCGCGGCGCGGCCTTCTCGCTGCAGCCGACGCTCTTCCAGTCGGGCTGGTTCCGCCCGCACAACCGCTCTCGCGCCGTGCGGGGTCTGTACCTCGTCGGTGCCGGCACCCACCCCGGCGCCGGCGTTCCGGCGGTGCTCGCCTCCGGCAAGATCGCCGCGGGCCTCATCGGCGAGGAGTTCCCCGCTGCCGCGCGACGCGCCGGCGACGCCGACGCGACCCGCATCGCCGACGAGGTGCCCTCGTGAGCGCGGGCACCACATCGCAGGGCTTCGCCGCCGGGTTCGGCGAGAGCCCCGAGGTCGAGATCGACGACGTGCCGGTCCGCGGCATCCTTCCCGACTGGTTGGAGGGGTCGCTGCTGCGCAACGGTCCCGGGTCGTTCCAGGTGGGTGAGCGGCGCTACCGGCACTGGTTCGACGGCCTGGCGATGCTCCACCGGTTCACCATCTCGCAGCACGCAGGATCGGGTGGCCGGGTGTCGTACCAGAACCGGTTCCTCGAGACCGAGGCCTACCGCGCGGCGCGCGACGAGGGCCGCATCGCCTTCCCCGAGTTCGCCACCGACCCGTGCCGGTCGCTCTTCGCCCGCGCGATGGCGGTGTTCGACCCGAAACCCACCGACAGCGCGAAGGTCAACATCGCCAAGGTGGCGGAGAAGTTCCTGGCCCTGGCCGAGACGCCGATCCAGGTCGAGTTCGACCCGGTGACGCTCAAGACGGTCGGAGTGACCGGGTGGGACACGTCGACCTTCGGGCGGATGACGACGGTGCACCCGCAGCTCGACGATGCGCGGGGCGAGGCGATCAACCTCGTCACGCGCTTCAACGCCTCGAGCCAGTACGTCTTCCGCCACCTCGACACCACCACCCCGGGGGCCAGCCCCACGACGCTCGCGCGCCGGCGGGTGGGCGAACCCGGCTACATCCACTCGTTCGGGATGTCGGAGCGCTACCTCGTGCTCGCCGAGTTCCCCCTTGTGGTGAACCCCGTCTCGCTCCTGCTGTGGCTGAAGCCCTACATCGAGAACTTCCGGTGGAAGCCCGAGCGCGGCACGAAGTTCCACGTCTTCGACCGGCAGACCGGCGCGCACGTGAAGACCCTCACCTCGCCGGCCTTCTTCGCCTTCCACCACGTCAACGCCTACGACGACGGCGACGAGGTCGTGGTCGACCTCGTCGGCTACGACGACGCCTCGGTGATCGAGGCGTTCTACCTCCACCGGCTCGAAGAGCCCGACGCCCGCATCCCTCCCGGAACCCTCCGTCGGTTCCGCCTCCCGATCAGCGACACGGCGAAGACGGTCACCGGCGAGGAGCTCTCGCCGACGCCGATCGAGCTGCCGAGCCTCGACTACGCGCGGATGAACACCCGCCCCGACCACCGGTACGTCTACGGGGTGAGCCTCGGCGACGAGCCGGGCTTCTACGACCGGCTCGTGAAGATCGACACCGTCACCCGCACCACGGCGACCTGGCACGCCGAGGGCTGCTACCCGGGCGAGGGCGTCTTCGTCGGGCGCCCCGGCCGCGAAGCAGAGGACGACGGCGTGGTGCTGTCGGTGGTGCTGGATGCCGCGGCGGAGACGTCGTTCCTCCTGGTGCTCGATGCGACGAGCTTCACCGAGATCGCGCGTGCCGAGCTCCCGCACGCGGTGCTGCACGGCTACCACGGACAGTTCTACGGCGAGGTCCGCCCGTCCTGACCCTCACTCGTCGAGATCGGGAGGTTCCGGCGTGCAGCCGGGCGGCTCGGAGTTGCCGCTGAGGGTGAACTCCTCGCAGTACAGCCATTCCGACTGGAAGACGCCGAGCAGGAACGACATGACGGCGATGCCGCCGACGACCCCGAGGATCGTCCACCGCGTGCTCCGCCGGGTGAACGAGGCGAAGTCGGGCCAGACGATCCGCACCAGCACCCACATCGTCAGCGGCAGTCCGACCACGACGACGAGGATGCCGGCGAGCGCGAGCAGGAACACGGCGAGGTTCTCTTCACTCTCGTTGAAGAGGAACGACAGCACGATCCACAGCGAGGGGATGAGGAGGAGCAGTGCCCGCACGAGCTTCGAGCCGACGGGTCGGCGCTCGATCAGCACGAAGACCAGGGCTGCGGTGGCCGCGGCCCACAGGGTCAGCAGCTGATCGAAGAAGAGGTCGCCCCAGGCGCCGAGGGTGAAGGCCGGCCACCACACGACCAGCGACATGCCGACCATGACCACGCCGATCGGCACGGCGCGCTGCGCTCGCCCCTGCTCTTCGATCTGATGTTCGCCCACCCGCCGCACGCTAGCAGCGGATGCGCCGGACACGCCGCCGCCCCCGCGGAGTGGCCCGCCGGGGCATCCGGATAGGTCTCAGACGTTCAGCTGGGCCGCCAGGTAGCGGGCGGGCTTCAGCGAGAGTCGAGGCTCCGCATCCCGGAGGGTGCGGATGACGCGCAGTTCGTCGGAGGCGGCGACACCGGCCTCGGCGATCACGCCGCGCGCCCATGCGCGGGCGCGAACCGTCACGGCCTCACCTTCACCGGGGAACAGCTCTGCGAGCTCGCGCCGCGGGTCGTCGCGATCTCCCCACAGGAGGTTCTCGATTTTCGCCATCATGCGCTCCTCTCCTCGGTACCCACCACCCTCTCAATCGCGGATGCGGTCGCACCTCCCCCGCGAGGCGGAGAACCGGAGGTCCGTCGAGGGGAGGATGCAGCCGGTCACCGCCGCCCCTACCGTGGAGGGATGACCGCGCCCGCATCCACGATCTCTCGGGCTCCGGCGACGCGCGCCGACTTCCGCGCCGACCTCGGTCTGGCGATCGGCCTCTTCGTCGGAGCCGTCCTGAGCGCAGCCCTGGGATCGGTCGCCGGCTTCTACGGCACCGACACCGTCGACATCCAGTGGTCCCTGCTGTACGGAGCAGCCCTCACTCTGCCCCTCGCGCTGCGCCGCCGCTTCCCCGAGATCATCGCGATCGCGGTGTCGCTGGCGTTCTTCATCGGGATGAGCTTCCGCATTCCCGAGGTCTACGTCGGCAACATCGCCGTCTTCATCGCCTTCTACACCGTCGGCGCCTGGGTCGATGACCGCCGGCGCGCCGTCATCGTCCGCGCGCTCATCACGGTCGGCATGTTCCTCTGGCTCCTGATCACCACCTTCCAGGCCGCCACCGCACCGACCGACGATGGGCTCTCGCGCGAGGGGGTCTTCTCCCCGTTCGTCGCCTACATGCTCATCCAGTTCCTGGTGAACGTGGCCTTCTTCGGCGGGGCCTACTACATGGGCGACCGGGCCTACGCGTCGGCGCTGCAGCGGCGCGCGCTCGAGCTGCGCACCGCCGAGCTCGAGCGGGAGCGGGAGGTGACCGCCGCCCAGGCCGTGGCCCTGGACCGCATCAAGATCGCACGCGAGCTCCACGACGTCGTCGCCCACCATGTCTCGGCGATGGGCGTGCAGGCGGGGGCCGCGCGCGCGGTGATCGAGAAGGATCCGGATGCCGCGCGCACCGCTCTCGCGGGGGTGGAGACCTCTGCGCGCTCGGCCCTTCATGAGCTGCGTCAGCTGCTCGAGACGCTCCGGACGCCCGACGGCGGATCGGTGGAGGGGTCGACCCTGTCGCTCGACGACCTCGGCGAGCTGGTGGCCCACGCCCAGGAGAACGGCCTCCCGACGACCTTCACCGTGGTCGGCGATCGCTGGTCGGTGCCGGACCTCGTGCAGGTGAATCTCTACCGCATCGCGCAGGAGGCGCTCACGAACGCCCGGCGTCACGCCGGACCGGACGCGAGCGCCGACGTGCGCCTGCGCTACGAGCGTGACGGCGTGGAGCTGGAGGTCACCAACACCGGCCGCGTCGCGACGGTCATCCGACCCGGTCTCGGCCTCGTGGGGATGCGCGAACGCGCGGCAGCCTCGGGCGGGGAGCTCGAGGCAGGACCCCGGCCGCGCGGCGGGTTCCGGGTGCGAGTGCGGGTGCCGGTCCGCTCCGACGGCCCGTCCCCAGTGCCGGAGGCCGCTGCGCCGGCCACGGCGGACCGCGTCACGGTCGGCGAGGGGTCCGCCCTGTGATCCGGGTGATCCTCGTCGACGATCACGCCGTGATGCGCGCCGGGTTCCGGATGATCCTGGAGTCACAGGACGACATCGCCGTGGTCGCAGAGGCCGCCAACGGCAGCGAGGCCGTCGCCGCGGCATCCGCTCATTCTCCCGACGTGATCTGCATGGACGTGCAGATGCCCGGGATGGACGGGATCACCGCGACCCGGGAACTCGTCGCCACCGGGTCGGAGGCCGCGGTGCTGATCGTGACGACGTTCGACCGCGACGACTATCTCTTCGAGGCGCTGTCGGCGGGCGCGAGCGGATTCCTGCTGAAGAACGCCGGGCCCGAGGAGCTCGTCCACGCGGTGCGCGTCGCGGCCGCCGGCGATGCGCTGCTCGCCCCCGAGGTCACCCGCCGGGTGATCCGCCGGTTCGCGGGTGGGGGTGGGGGTGAGGGTGCGGGCACGGCGTCGCACCCGGCGCCGCCCGCTGCTCCCGAGGACGATCCGCGCAGCGGAGGACTCATCGCGCCGGACCGTCCTCGTCAGGGAGGAATCTCCCCGCCTGGGTCGACGGCGGCGGCGCCCGGCGCCGCCCCGGCCGCACCGACCGTCGACCTCACCGACCGCGAGACCGAGGTGCTGCGCCTCGTCGCGCAGGCGCTCAGCAACGCCGAGATCGCCGAGCGCCTGTTCATCGGCGAAGCGACGGTCAAGACGCACGTGTCGAACGTGCTGCAGAAGCTCGGCGCGCGCGACCGGGTCGCCGCGGTGGTCTACGCCCACCGCCACGGGCTCGCATGAAACCCCGGGAATATGGAAGGGCCCCGACCCGCCGAAGCGGACCGGGGCCCTCCGAGGGGAGCCGTCAGGCGCTGACGAGCTCGCGCGCGTAGCGGTCGACGAGGGCGTTGAACGCCTCGAGGTACCCGGCGAGGAACGCGGCGGTCTCGTCGTTGGTGATCTCACCCGAGTCGGTGAACAGACCCGGCGTCGTCTGGATGTAGCCCTCGGGCTGTCCGAGCGACGGGGCGTTGAAGTGGCTGAGGATGGCCTTCAGGTGCTGCTGGCCCGCGGCGGTGGCGATGCCGCCCTGCGAGGTGCCGATGACGGCGGTGGGCTTGCCGTCGAAGGAGTTCTGACCCCACGGGCGCGCGGCCCAGTCGAGGGCGTTCTTCAGCACGCCGGGAATGGAGCGGCTGTACTCGGGGGTGACGATGATGACGCCGTCGACGTCGGCGAGGGCCTGCTTGAAGTCGCGAGCGACCTCGGGGTAGTCGGCGTCGTAGTCGGGCGAGTAGAACGGCAGGTCCTTGATCGGGATCTCGACGAGGGTCGTGCCCTCCGGGGCGAGGCGCGCGAGGGCCTCGGCCAGGCGCCGGTTGATCGACGTCGACGAGATGCTCCCGACGATGTACCCGATGGTGCGGTTGCTCATTGAGTTCTCCTCCATAGATGGCGTCTCCCGGCGGGAGGCCGCCGTCGGACATTCCATGCATGTGCAATCACCAGCCTCGCAGATCTATTCCCGCGTATGGAAAATTCTCTCGTCGTCGAAGTATCCCCCGCACGGGGGAGGACCCGGCGGGCGGGAAACCCACCCGGGGACGGATGTCGCCGCGCGGCGCCGTCCGTAACGTCGATGTCATCCCCCGCCGGTCACGACAGAAGGAGCATCCATGCTGGAGCTGAGAGGCATCACCAAGGCGCACGGCCGCCGTCGCGTGCTCGACGACGTCTCGTTCGACGTCCGCCCCGGACGACTGACGGGCTTCGTCGGCGGCAACGGCGCCGGCAAGACCACGACCATGCGCATCGTCCTCGGCGTGCTGGGGAAGGATGCCGGCACCGTCACCCTCGACGGCTCGCCCGTCACCCCCGCCGACCGCCGTCGCTTCGGATACATGCCCGAGGAGCGGGGGCTGTACCCCAAGATGAAGGTGCTCGAGCACATCGTCTACCTCGCGCGGCTCCACGGGTTCTCCAAGACCGACGCCACCGCCCGCGCCACAGCGCTGCTGGAGGAGCTCGGCCTCGGCGAGCGCCTGGAGGACAACGTCGAGACCCTGTCGCTGGGTAACCAGCAGCGCGCGCAGATCGCCGCCGCCCTCGTGCACCAGCCCGAGGTGCTCATCCTCGACGAGCCGTTCTCCGGCCTCGACCCCCTCGCGGTCGACGTCGTGGCGGGCGTCCTGCAGCAGCGGGCCGCGGCCGGGACATCCGTCCTCTTCTCCTCCCACCAGCTCGACGTCGTCGAGCGCCTCTGCGACGACCTCGTCATCATCGCCGGGGGCCGCGTCCGCGCCGCCGGGGCGCGCGACGCCCTGCGTGCCGAGCATTCGGCTCACCGGTACGAGCTCGTGTCAGCCGGCGACGCCGGGTGGCTCCGAGACGAGCCCGGCGTGAGCGTCATCGACTTCGACGGCGGGTACGCCGTCTTCGACGTCGACTCCGAGGACGCCGCGCAGCGGGTGCTCCGCCGCGCGGTGGCCCAGGGAGACGTCGCGAGCTTCGCCCCGCAGCATCCCACTCTCGCCCAGATCTTCAAGGAGGTCATCCAGTGAGCACGTCCACCCTGCCCACCGCACCCAGCACGGCGCAGAGCGTCTGGCTCGTCGCCGAGCGCGAGATCGGGTCGAAGCTGCGCAGCAAGGCCTTCGTCATCTCCACCGCGATCCTCGTCCTCGGCGCTCTGGCCCTGGTGATCTGGGGCGGCTTCACCGCCGGGAACTCGTCGGGAACCCCTGTCGCCGTCACGAGCAACGCGACGCAGTACGTCGACGGCGTCGACGGGCTGGACGTCACCGACGTGACCGATCGGGCCCAGGCCGAGGATCTCGTCGCCTCCGGTGACGTCGACGCCGCGGTCGTCGGCGACGCGTCGTCGCCGCTCGGCTTCGTCATCCTGGCCGACTCGAGCCCGCCCACCGACCTCATGCTGACCCTCGCGCAGGTGCCGCCGGTGGAGCTGCTGAACCCGGATGAGACCAACCCTCTGATCCGGTACTTCGTCGCCCTCGGATTCGGCATCGTGTTCCTCCTCGCCGCCTCGCTCTTCGGCGGCACGATCGCCCAGAGCGTGGTCGAGGAGAAGCAGACACGCGTGGTCGAGCTGCTGATCTCCGCCGTCCCCACCCGCGCGCTGCTCGCCGGAAAGGTCATCGGCAACACCGTGCTCGCGGTGGGGCAGATCCTGGTGCTCGCCGCTGTGGCGGTGGTGGGACTCACCGTGACAGATCAGACCGCGCTGCTGCAGGGCCTGGGCGCACCGATCGCCTGGTTCGCGGTGTTCTTCCTGTTCGGCTTCATCCTGCTGGCGGCGCTGTTCGCCGCGGCGGCGGCGATGGTGTCGCGTCAGGAGGACATCGGCTCGACCACGACGCCGCTGACGATGCTGGTCATGGCGCCGTACTTCCTGGTGATCTTCTTCAACGACAACTCGCTGGTGCTGACGATCATGTCCTACGTGCCGTTCTCGGCGCCCGTGGGGATGCCGATGCGGCTCTTCCTCGGCGAGGCGCAGTGGTGGGAGCCGCTGGTGTCGCTGGCGATCCTCGCCGCGACCTGCATCGGTGCGATCCTGGTCGGCGCGAAGATCTACGAGAACTCGCTCTTGCGCATGGGGGCACGCGTCAAGCTGCGGGAGGCGCTGGCCGCCTGAGGCGCCGCGCCAGGGGGGATGCCGGAGTACCGGCATCCCCCCTCTTCTTCTGGGCGAACTAGGGTGGCGAGCATGAGTGCTGCGGAGAAGACGGCCACCGACCTGACCACGCTGATCATCCTCGGGGCATCCGGAGATCTCACCTCGAGGCTCCTCCTCCCCGCCCTCGGGCAGCTGCTCACGCGCGAGCCCGACCGCCGGATCCACCTCCGCGGCGCCGGGATGGACGACTGGGACGACGACCACTGGCGCGAGGTCGTGAAGACGTCGTTCGCCACGACCGGGTCGGAGAAGGCATTCGCCTCGGTGGCGGCGACGACCTACACCAGGGCCGACATCACCGACCCGGCCGACCTCACCGCGCTCATGAACGGCAACGACGGGCGGGTCGCGCTGTACTTCGCCGTGCCGCCGGCGATCACCGAGCGCGCGTGCCAGGCGTTGACCGGGCTGGAGGTTCCCGAGGGGCTCATCCTCGCGATCGAGAAGCCCTTCGGCAGCGATGAAGCGACCGCCCGCGCCCTCAACGAGACGGTCGCGCAGATCGTGCCCGAGTCGCAAGTGTTCCGCATCGACCACTTCCTCGGCCGTTCGACGACGCTGAACATCCTCGGCGCGAGGCTCGCGAACCGGGTGCTCGAGCCGGTGTGGTCGGCCGAGCACATCGAGTCGATCTTCATCGGCTACGACGAGACCCTCGGTCTCGAAGGCAGGGCCGGGTACTACGACCATGCGGGGGCGCTCGTGGACATGATCCAGAGCCACCTCCTCCAGGTTCTCGCGATCGTCGCGATGGAGCCTCCGGCGTCGCTGTCGGAGATCGACTTCCGCGAGGCGACGGGCGCGGTCCTCCGCGCGACCGACATCTGGCAGGGCGACCCGGTGGCCTCCTCGCACCGCGCGCGGTACACCGCCGGCGTCGTGCAGGCGCGTCCTCTTCCGTCCTACGTCGATGAGCCGGGCGTCGACGCGGAGCGCGACACCGAGACCCTCGCGCAGGTCGTCTTCGAAGTCCGCAATGCGCGCTGGCAAGGCGTGCCCTTCACCCTGCGGTCCGGGAAGGCCTTGGATGACGCCGAGCGTGAGGTGATCGTGCGGTTCAAGCCCGTCCGTCACCTTCCCGACGGCCTCAGCGGCAGCACCGAGCCGACCGTGCTGCGCTTCGCCCTGGGCCCGGACCGGATGACGCTCGAACTGAACGTCAGCGGAGACGGCGACGCCTTCGAGCTCGAACGCGCCCCCCTCATCGCCGACCTCGGTGAAGGGACACTGAAGGCCTACGCCGAGGTGCTGTCGGGGATCCTCGACGGCGACGCGATGCTCGCCGTGCGCGGCGACGCCGCCGAGCAGTGCTGGCGGATCGTGCAGCCCGTGCTCGACGCGTGGCGCAGCGGTGCGGTGCCGCTCGACGAGTACCCCGCGGGGACCGACGGGCCGGAGGGGTGGCCTCGACCGTAGGCCGCCGGGCTAGGAGGTCGGGCCCTCCCACGCGCGGACCCGATGCACCGTCGCCGTCTTCGGGTAGGCACCCGAGGGCGACCCGATCTCGAAGAGATCGATGAGGAGGAACATCGGCGAGGCCGGAGCCTGCGGCATCCGTGCCATCACCGTGCCTTCGCACCCGACCACCGTCTCGCCGCCACCCCAGATCGTCGTCCACGTGTGCGGACGTGAGGCGTCGAACGGAAGCGTCACCTCGCGCATGTCGGTCGTGAGCCGCGGGTCGCCATGCGCCTTGATGCCGGTGCGCGCGACCGTGGTCTCACCGATCGCCGAGGCGTCGATCTCGAAGACGCAAATCTCGCCGGCGTCGTCGGCGGACAGGTGCTCGGTGCCGACGAACCAGGCGGCGAGCATGCATCCCGGGTCCGTGGAGGCCGAGACGGTGATGTCGACCCGACCGGAGGCAGGCGCCCAGAGCAGGCGGCTGGGGGTCTCGGTGCGGACCAGAAGTCCGTCGGCTCGGTGGCGATGGGTGCCGATGGTCGACCCGACGGGCCCGGAGAACGTGCCGGTCTGGATGTTCGAGACGCGCAGCGGCGCGTCCTCGGGCCGCCAGTCGGGTTGGTCAGCCTCGATGCGCAGCTCCAGCCCCTCGCGCACGAGCGCGTAGCGCGCCGCGGATCGGTCGGGGGTCGTCCAGTGCGGCAGGTAGTGGGCGACCCACCGCGCAGGGTGGAGGCCGCGCGAGAAGTCGTCCTCGAAGTCCGGCGGGCGCGCCGGCGCGGCGGGGAGCTCAGCCGTCATCCGGGCAGATCGTCGTCCTGGAAGACGGCCAGGACGTTGCCCGCCGAATCGCGGAACCACGCGATGTCGGGGCCGTTGTCGGTGGCGTGGACGATGCCGCGGTGATCGGTGGGGAACTCGTCGTCGGAGTAGATCTTGGTGTTCACCCCGCGCGCGTTCAGGTCATCGACGGCGGCGCTGAGGTCGCGCACGGGGAAGTTCAGGATCGTGTAGCTCGCCGGCTCGTGGTTCGGCTTGTCGTAGATGAGCACCCGGCCGCCCGAGGGGAACTCGAGCACGAGGAAACCCATGTCGTTGTCGGAGACGGTCATCCCCAGCGTCTCGCCGTAGAAGCGCCGCGCGGCGTCGATGTCGTCGACGCTGAAGCCGGGGAATGCGTGCTCGGTGGTGAACATCGGGTCCTCCTGGGTGGTGTGACTGCCAGCCTGACGCGGTTTGCCGGATGCGTCCAGCCCCGACGCCGTGCGCGGGGCCGCGAGGCCTGCACAACTCCTCAGATCCGCGTCCCGTGAGGCCGGAATCCGGGGGTGCGGGCCGCTTCACGCCGATTCTTGAGGAGTTGCGCCGACCGCGCCGTCCCCAACTCCTGCAGAATCGGCGATCCCCCCGGGTCAGGAGGCCGAATCGGGGGTTTCCGGCGCGGATTGCCGGAGGTGGGGACCAGCGCCCGCGCCGGGCGGGTTCCGATCGGGGTGCAGCACGGTGAAGAGCGAGTACGTCTCGCCGTCGGGGTCGGGCCCGCGCTCCTTGAACTCGTTCACCAGTGCGAAGAGCCGCTCCTGCAGCTCCTCCCGGTGGGCGTCGTTGAGCTTCAACCCGAGCCAGGTGGTGTCCAGGTCGTCGTCGGTCAGCCCCTCGATCTGCTGCAGGAACGTCTCGACCAGCACGTGCGCCCCGCCCGGCATCGAGGTCCGCCACGACAGGCCCGTCGCCCGGTAGGGCACCTCGCGTGCACCCTGCGCGCCGGTGCGCTCGGCCTCCGCGGCGAGATAGCCGGTGCCGACGAGGGTGCGGACGTGGTGGAGCATCGTCCCGGGGTTCACCCCGAGAAGCTCGGCGAGCTCTTTGTTGGTGCGCGCCTCGAAGGCGCACAACCGCAGAACCCGCAGTCGCAGCGGCGAGCTGAGCGCGCGCATCCGCGCCTCGGCCTCGGGATCCCCCGGGCGCAGCTCGATCCGCTCGCGACTCACGACCCCACCTAATCACACCGATTGACATCCCTCAATCAGCGCGGCACACTGATCGACATGTCTCAATCAGTC
The DNA here is from genome assembly GCF_013410955.1 of Microbacterium sp. AK009. Lineage (GTDB taxonomy): Bacteria > Actinomycetota > Actinomycetes > Actinomycetales > Microbacteriaceae > Microbacterium. The sequence goes on from NZ_JACCCG010000006.1 coordinate 28,410, forward strand.
GCGACCGACACCGCACCGAAGGGGTCCCTCTGGCGCGACCGCAACTTCCTCACGATGTGGACCGGGCAGGCCTTCAGCCAGTTCGGCTCGCAGATCACCGAGCTCGCGATCCCGGTGCTCGCCGTCATCCTCCTGCAGGCGACCGAGTGGGAGGTCGGCGTGCTGAACGCCGCCAACGTCGCCGCGTTCCTCATCGTCGGCCTGCCGGCCGGCGCCTGGATCGATCGGATGCGCAAGCGCCACGTCATGATCTGGGCCGACCTCGTCCGCGCGCTCGCTCTCGGCTCGCTGCCGCTTTTGTGGTTCGCCGGCATCCTCGAGATCTGGCACCTCATCGCCGTCGCGCTCCTGATGGGTGTCGCGACGGTCTTCTTCGACGTGTCGTACCAGAGCCTCATCCCCTCGCTCGTGCGACCGGGTCAGATCGCCGAGGCTAACGGCAAGCTCGAGGCGACCCACCAGGTCGCAGGCCTCGCGGGGCCGGCGGTGGGCGGATGGCTCGTGGGCGTCCTCGCTGCTCCCGTCGCCATCCTCGCCACGGTGGCCACCTACCTCGCCTCCTTCGTCGCTCTGCTGTTCACCCGCGACCACGAACCGCCCCACGAGCGGGAGAGCCGCCGCCCGCTGCATCGAGAGATCGGCGAGGGACTCGGCTGGGTCTTCGGCAATCCGCTCTTGCGCCGCATCGTCTGCACGACGGGCACCGCCAACTTCTTCGGCACGATCGCCACGACGCTCCTGCCGATCTTCGTGCTGCGCGAGCTCGGCCTGTCCCCCGAGATGCTCGGCGTCGTCTTCTCGCTCTCGGCCGTCGGCGGCCTCCTCGGCGCCATCGCGACCCCGCACATCGTCAAGCGCATCGGCGAGGCCCGCGCCATCCCGATCAGCGCGATCATCTTCTGTCTGGTGCCGTTCTTCCTCCCGGCAATCTCGCTCGTACCGGCCCTGGCCTTCCCGCTGCTGGTGCTGCAGTTCTTCGGGCTCAGCTTCTCGGTGCTGCTGTACAACATCACGCAGGTCTCGTTCCGCCAGCGCATCACCCCGGCGCGCCTGCTCGGACGCATGAACGCCTCGATCCGCTTCGTGGTGTGGGGCGTGATGCCGATCGCCGCCCTCGTCGCCGGTGCGCTCGGAACCTGGATCGGCACCGTGCCGACCCTGTGGATCGCCGCGGCCGGCGAGCTGCTGTCGTGCCTGTTCGTCGTGATCGGCCCGTTCTGGACGATGCGGGATCTGCCCGACGCGCACGCGGAGGCGTAGGCGCCGCTCCCGCGGGACGCAAGCCCCGGCCCGACCCGGTGCCGGGCGTGGTTGAGTGTGAGCATGGTCGCACGCATCCTCTCGATCGGCACCGCCGTGCCGCCGACCGTGCTCGCGCAGGGCGACGTGCGCGACTTCTTCGTCGCCCAGCCGGGCGTCGATCGGCTGACCGCGCGACTCATCGGCGCCGCCTTCGACGCCGCCGCGATCGACCGACGGCACACGGTGCTGCACGAGTTCGGCCGCCTGCGGGGCGAGAAGGGGACGGATGCCGCGTCGGCGGCGCCCGGCGGAGGCTTCATCGGTGCCGAAGGCGAGCTTCGCGTCCCCTCCACCGGCGCGCGGAACGCGGCATACACGGCCCTCGCTCCCGAGCTCTACGCGCAGGCGGCATGCGAGGCACTGGCGGGCGGCCGCGTCGCGGCATCCGACATCACCCACGTCGTGACCGTCTCGTGCACGGGCTTCTTCGCCCCGGGACCGGACTACCGGCTCGTCCGCGACCTGGGTCTCGCGTCGACCGTCGAGCGCTACCACCTGGGGTTCATCGGCTGCGCGGCGGGGATTCCGGCGCTCCGCGCCGCCGCGCGCATCTCGGCCGCCGACCCCGACGCGGTCGTGCTGGTTGCCTGTGCCGAACTGTGCTCGCTCCACATCCGCGCCTCGGACGACCCGCAGCAGATCGTCGCGGCGTCGGTCTTCGCCGACGGGGCGGCGGCAGCCGTCGTCACCGCGCGCGACGATCTTGCCGGCAGGGTGACGGGCGCGGTGCTCGACCTCGACCGGTTCGCGACGACGCTCACGAGCGAGGGCGAGACCGACATGGTCTGGACGATCGGCGACGAGGGATTCGAGATGACCCTGTCGGCCGAGGTGCCGCGGATCATCGGTCGCGAGATCCAGGAGGCCGTCGGCGAGTTCCTCGGCGACGACCGCCCCGCGACCTGGGCGGTGCATCCGGGCGGTCGGAGCGTGCTGGACCGCGTCGAATCGGGACTCGGGCTTCCGGAGTCCGCGCTGGAGACCTCACGAGATGTCCTGCGCGAGTTCGGAAACATGTCGAGCGCGACGATCCTCTTCATCCTGCAGCGGGTGCTCGGAAGCGTCCTCGGCGACGGCGAGCGCATCGCCGCCCTCGCGTTCGGTCCCGGACTCACCGTCGAAGCCGCCCTCCTCACCGCACGCACCGGCGGGCGGCCGTGACGCTCGCCGTGCGCGACACGCACCTGCGGGAGCTGATGGACGACCCCGACTGCGACCTCGGGCGCCTGCACACGACCCTGCGACGGTTCTCGGTGGTCAATCGACTCGTCTCGGGGTGGGGCGCGGTCTACCGGTCGCGGGTGGCGCCGTACCTGCGTCGGATCGAGCGGCCCGCGCGGGTGCTGGATCTCGGATGCGGCGGCGGCGACGTCATCGCTCGGCTCGCCGCGCTGGCGCGAGCCGATGGGCTGGACGCGGAGTGGCTCGGTGTCGACCCCGATGAGCGCGCCCTGACCGTCGCCCGGCGATATGCCGCCCCTGGCATACGGTTCGAGGCGATGGACTCGGCGGCGCTGCGCGCCGCCGGCGAGCGGTTCGACCTGGTGATCTCGAATCACGTGCTGCACCACCTCGACGAGGCCGCGTTCGCGGCGTTCCGCGACGATTCGCTCGCACTGGTCGACGGCGGCTCGCGCGGGCTCGTGCTGCACGGCGACATCGCGCGCGGGCGCGCGGCGTACGGGCTGTACGCCGTGGGGATCACGCCGCTTGCTCCGGGGTCGTTCCTGCGCACGGATGGGCTCCGCAGCATCCGTCGCTCGTTCACCGCGCCGGAGCTGGCCGGCGCTCTGGGGCCCGGGTGGCGGGTCGAGCGGCCCGCGCCGTTCCGGGTGCTCGCCGTCGCGGGGGGCGGGGATGCCTGAGGTCGTCGTCGTCGGCGCGGGGCCGGTGGGGCTGCTGGCGGCCGCCGAGCTGCACCGGCTCGGCGCCGAGGTCGCCGTGCTCGAACGGCGGCCCGTCGTCGGGCCGGGTTCCCGCGCGATCGGCCTCCACTCACCCTCGCTCGCGGCCCTCGAGCCGGGGGGATACACCGAGCGGCTGCTCGCCGAGGCGCTGCGGGTGGACCGGGGCGAGGCGCGCAGCGGCGGGCGCGTGCTCGGAGTCGTGCGGTTCGATCAGCTGTCGCGTCGCTTCCCCTTCGTGGCGACGCTGCCGCAGGCGGTGACAGAGCGGGTGCTGACCGATGCCGCGCCGCAGGTCGAGCGCGGAGTGACGGTGCGGCGGGTGGCCGTCGAGCGCGACGGTGTGCGCATCGACGTCGAGCGCGGGAACGGCGGAGCGGGCGAGGTGCGTGCGGGCGTGGTCATCGTGGCGTCGGGCTCGGGGGCGCGGCAGCTCGTCTACCGCCCGGGGGCCGTCGCCGTGCGGGAGTACCCCGACCGCTACCTGATGGCCGACGCTCCGGCCGAGGGCCGAGCGGTGGCGGAGGTGCATCTCGACCGCGGGGGCGTGCTGGAGTCGTTCCCGATGCCCGGGGGCGTGCGGCGGTTCGTCGCCTGGGACGCGTCCCCGGGCGACGACGACCCCGCCGCGCGGACGGCTCGGCTGCGGGGGGCCGTCGCCGACCGGGTGGGGACGGACACCGCGGCCTCGATCGCCGGGGCGACGTCCTTCCGGGTGCGGCGGGCCGTCGCCCCGCGCCTGCGGCGCGGGCGGCTGGTCGTGATCGGCGACGCCGCGCACGAGGTGAGCCCGATCGGCGGGCAGGGGATGAACCTGGGGCTGCTGGATGCCGCGACGCTGGCGCCGCTGGTGGCGGCGTGGGTGCGCGGCGACGAGGCGCCCCACGCGGATCTCGCCCGGTGGGAGCGGCGCCGCGTCGCCTCCGCGCGGCGGGCGGCGCTGCTCGCGTCGCTCAACACCGGGCTCGGCCGCCCGCTGGGTGCGGTGGGTGATCGCGCGCGACGCGCCGCGCTGCGTGCCCTCCTCGCCGGACCGGGCGCGCGCGCCTTCGCGCACGCGTACGCGATGGGCCTCGACCTCGACGCGTGAGGGCGTGGGCGTGTCCCCAACTCCTGCAAGCCGGGGCTCCGACCCCGCTCACGCGGGCTTCCGGGCCCGCGAGACGCGATTGTGCAGGAGTTGGGGCCGTGGCGGCGCGGAGCGCGGACGCGTAGCGTGAGCGCGTGACCTTCTCCGACGTCGTGAACCACCTCGACGCGACGCGCGTCGTCGCCATCATCACCCGCCGCCAGGACGGGTCGCCCACGGCCACCCCGATTTGGGCGGTCGTCATCGACGGCGAGCCGTACGTGCGGTCCGCCTACGGCGAGACGGCGTGGTGGTACCGCCACGTGATGGCCGGTCGCGAGGTCGCGTTCGCGACGGAAGACGGCGCCGTCGCGGAACGCGACAAGGAGGCGGCGCTGTCGCTCCCCCGCGAGGCTGTGGCCCTCGAGGCGATCCCCGCCGACGATCCGATCAACGACCGCATCGACGAGGCGCTGTGGGCGAAGTACGCCGACGAGCCCTCCTCGGTCGAGGAGACGATCACCCCTCGCGCCCGCGCCTGCACGTTCCGCGTCGTCGCTCCCTGACCCTCACGTCCGACGCTCGTGCCGTCGGGGCTTCACGCGCGCCGGCGCATCGGTCGCCGACAACCACTCGCAGGTGAAGCTCCCGCGATAGCCGAACAGGAACCCGAAGCGTTCGTTGCTCACCTTGAGATCGACGTGGAACCGCTCATCCGCGTCGTCGAACCACTCGCGCAGCAGTGCCCGGCCGCTGAGGAACATCGGAAACGAGAACGCGACAGGGCCCTCGTAGAAGCGCTGCGCGTCGGAGCGGAGCTCGAGTCCGCCGCGGTCGTCGACCGTGAGATCCAGGTCCACCGCGAGGTGCTGATGCGTGCCGAGGTAGTCCACGACGCGGTCGCCGTCGCGGATCATCGTCGCATCGAACCGCCGCCGCTTCTCCCGCACGACGTACTCCCGCACGAAGGTCACCGTTTCACGCCCGAACGGGTCGCGGTACGGATAGTTCTCGATGACGAACGGCACGTCTTCGCCGACGTCCGGGACGAGAATGTTGCGGAGCCGGCCGATCTGCAGGAAGGGGACGGTCCACCACGGTCCTCGCCGGATGGACGTCATCACCCCGCGGCCCACACACGCCTCACCCGAGGCCAGGCCCACCCCGAACCGGCGCTGCATCATCGGATGCAGTCGGTCGAAGTCGCTGCCCATCGGTGAGGAAGACCGTGCGCTCCCGGTCGGGGATGTACCGCCAGAACCCGCGCCCCGCGCGGATCGGTGACAGCCGATCGCGCGTGTGGAATCGCAGAGCTGATGTTCGCGTGCCGTCGGGGTGGCGGCGTTCTCCGATGCTCACGCCGGTTCCCCGCTCCGTGTGCAGCGGTGTGCGTCGCTCGTAACGAAAGTGCGTGGGCGCCCCCTCATCCGCACCCGACGCCGGATCCGGAACGATGCGCGAGAAGCGGATGTCCCACCGAGCGTGGGAAGCGGGGTCCTGCGTCAGACGCCACACCGTCCCGATATCCGCGGCGATCGTCGTCTCGACGTAGATCTGGCGTCCCCCCACCTCGACAGGCTATGTCGCGGCCGCCGACCCGGGTCCGCGAAATCCCCGAGACGAACCCCCGCGTCTCACGCCCGAAGCGCGCCGCCCGACAGGATGAGCTGGGCGGCCAGGAGGAGCGCCGACAGCATCACCAGCCGGAAGAGGGTGCGCCCGGGCGCGCGGCCTGCCGCAAGGACGACGGTGAAGACAGCGACGGCGCAGACGGCGGCGAACAGCACCCACGACACCACCGCGACCCGCGAGACGTCGCCGCCGACCGGCCCGAGGAGCACAGCGAGCGCGCCCCCCACGATGCCGGCGGCGGCGAGCACCGTCGACACGCGAGCACCGAGCCGATGGGGAAGGCCCCGCACCCCGGTCTCACGGTCGGCGTCGAGATCGGGCAGCACATTGGTGAGGTGCACCGAGGCGCCGAGAACGGCCCCGGCGACGGTCGCCCATGCCGGGGCGAGCGACGGAGTGGGCGCGGCGAGGGTCGCCAGTGACGGCAGCGATCCGAACGCGATCAAGAACGGCACGATCGACAGGGGCGTGGACTTCAACGGACGGTTGTAGACCCACCCCGACAGGATGATCACGCCGTTGCCGGCGAGCACCCCCCACCCGAGCGGGGCCGACAGTGCGAGCGCGACGGCGACGCACGCGATCGCGCCGATCCACGCCGTTCGCAGGCTGACGTCGCCGCGCGCGAGGGGCTTGTCGGTGCGGCCGACGGCGCGATCACGGTCGGCGTCGATGGCGTCGTTCGAGATGCCGATCGAGAGCTGGCCGAAGAAGACCGCGGCCGCGAGAAGCGCGATGCGCCAACCCTCGAGGCCGGCCGCGATGCCGAGACCGGCGGAGAGCGCGGTGACCACGAGGGTCGGGCCGGGATGAGACGATCCCCACAGCGCCCGGATGATCCGCATCCCCCGACGCTAGCCGACGGCGAGGCGGGTCAGTCCTCCAGGATCGCCTCGATCACCTCATCGTCGTCCGCACCTTCCGCGGCGCCCCCCGGTACGTTCGCCGGCCCCGCGCTGGTGAGCACCAGCGACGACCCGTCGGCGGCGACGTCGACCCGCACGAGGTCGCCGTCGCGCACCCCGCCCGAGAGGATCGCCATGGCCAGCCGGTCTTGGATCTCGGACTGGATCAGCCGGCGCAGCGGCCGCGCCCCGAACACCGGGTCGTACCCGCGCTCGGCGAGCCAGGCCCGCGCGTCCGGTGTCACAGCCAGCGTCAGGCGCCGGTCCTTCAGCCGTCGCTGCAGCGCGTCGACGGCAAGCTCGACGATCTGGGCGAGGTCGTCCTCGGTGAGCGCCTGGAAGATGACGATGTCGTCAAGGCGGTTGATGAACTCGGGCTTGAACGCCTGGCGCACGAGCGCCTGCACCTGCTCTCGCTTCACCTCGGTCGACAGGGTCGGGTCGATGAGGATCGGCGACCCCAGGTTCGAGGTGAGGATCAGGATCACGTTCTTGAAGTCGACCGTGCGCCCCTGCCCATCGGTCAGACGCCCGTCATCCATCACCTGCAGCAGCACGTCGAAGACCTCGGGGTGCGCCTTCTCGACCTCGTCGAGCAGCACGACCGAGTACGGCCGCCGCCGCACGGCCTCCGTGAGCTGACCGCCCTGCTCGTAGCCGATGTACCCGGGAGGGGCACCGACCAGACGCGAGACCGAGTGCTTCTCGCCGTACTCCGACATGTCGATGCGCACCATGGCGTGCTCGTCGTCGAAGAGGAACTCCGCCAGCGCCTTGGCCAGTTCGGTCTTGCCGACACCGGTGGGCCCGAGGAAGAGGAACGATCCGGTGGGCCGATTCGGGTCGCTGATGCCCGCGCGCGAGCGGCGAACCGCGTCCGACACCGCGCGCACCGCGTCGCGCTGCCCGATGAGCCGCCTGCCGAGCTCCTTCTCCAGGTGCAGCAGTCGCTCGGTCTCGCCCTGCATGAGGCGTCCGACCGGGATGCCGGTCCAGGCTGCGATGACGGCGGCGATGTCCTCCTCGGTGACCTGGTCGTTGACCATCCGGTCACCCGCGGGCTCCTCGCGCTCGGCCTCGACGAGGTCGCGCTCGAGCCGCGGGATCTCGGCGTAGAGGATCCGCGACGCCTTCTCGAGGTTGCCCTCGCGCTGCGCGCGCTCGGCCTCGATGCGCGCGGCATCCAGGCGGGTCTTCAGGTCACCGACCTTGTTCAGCGATGACCGCTCCCGCTCCCAGCGCGCCTGCAGCTCGTCGAGCTTCGCCTGCTCCTTTGCCAGGGTCTCGCGCAGCGCCGCAAGGCGCTCGCGGGAGGCGTCATCCTTCTCCTTCTTCAGCGCCAGCTCCTCGAGCTTCAGCCGGTCGACGTGCCGGCGCAGCTCGTCGATCTCCAGCGGCGCCGAGTCGATCTCCATCCGCAGGCGCGAGGCCGCCTCGTCGATGAGGTCGATGGCCTTGTCGGGCAGCTGGCGACTGGGGATGTAGCGATGGGAGAGGGATGCCGCGGCGACCAGTGCACCGTCGGCGATCGCCACCTTGTGGTGGGCCTCGTAGCGCTCCTTGAGTCCGCGCAGGATCGCCACGGTGTCCTCGACCGACGGCTCGCCGACGTAGACCTGCTGGAAGCGGCGCTCGAGCGCAGCATCCTTCTCGATGAACTCGCGGTACTCGTTGAGCGTCGTCGCGCCGATGAGGCGCAGTTCGCCGCGGGCGAGCATGGGCTTGAGCATGTTCGAGGCCGCGACCGACCCCTCACCGCCGCCGGCGCCCATCAGCACGTGCAGTTCGTCGATGAAGGTGATGATCTTGCCGTCGGATTCGGTGATCTCCTTCAGGACGCTCTTCAGACGCTCCTCGAACTGACCCCGGTACATCGCGCCGGCGACGAGCGCGGAGATGTCGAGGGTGACCAGCTCCTTGTCCTTCAGCGACTCCGCGACGTCGCCCGCCACGATCCGCTGCGCGAGGCCCTCGACGACGGCGGTCTTGCCGACGCCGGGCTCGCCGATCAGCACCGGGTTGTTCTTGGTGCGGCGGGTGAGCACCTGACTGACGCGACGGATCTCGCTGTCGCGGCCGATGACGGGGTCGAGCTTGCCCTGCCGGGCACGGTCGGTGAGGTTGATTCCGAACTGCTCGAGAGCGCTCTGCTGCTCCTCTTGCCCGGGCATCTGCGTGGCTTGCATGGGTTCTCCTGAAGACGGCGAGACTCAAACCTGAGTCGTATCGACTCAACTTTACCATCACGGCGTCCGCGGGGCAACGGGTCGCCAAGATGAGACCCCTCTCATCTGCGCAGATTTTCCTTTCCCGACTGCGCGGGCGTCACTACGGTCGGGAGGGTCGGCGTCGACGAGGTCGCCGACATCCGAAGGGAGAGCCATGCCGCTCACGAAGCGCAGGATCGCAGCGGTCACCGCGGCCGCGGGAGTGATCGCCACGATGGGATTGGCCGCACCGGCCTACGCCGTGCCGGTCGCCGACACACCGGAGAAGATCGTCAAGGCCGTCAAGATCAGCCAGGTGATGAATCACCTGAAACAGCTGCAGCGGATCGCCGATGCCAACGACGGCAACCGCGCGTCGGGTCTTCCCGGCTACGACGCGTCCGTCGATTACATCGTCAAGGAGCTCACCCGGGCCGGGTACGCACCCGAGGTGCAGGAGTTCCCCTTCACCTACGCCGAGGAGAACAGCGCCCTCACCCGTGAGGACCCCGCGACGACGTGGGTCGACGGCCAGGACTTCCTCCGCAACAACTTCGACAGCGGCAGCCCGGAGGGAACGGGCACCGGTCCCCTCGTCCCGGTCGACTTCGAGCCCGCCTTCCCCGCCGACGGCACGAGCACGAGCGGATGCGAGGCGGCGGACTTCGCCGGCTTCCCCGCCGGCGGCGTCGCCCTCGTGCAGCGCGGCTCGTGCGACTTCTCCCTCAAGGCGGTCAACGCCCAGGCCGCCGGAGCCTCGGCGGTGATCGTCTCCAACGACGGTCGCGCAGGGCTCGTCGGAATGATCGGGGATGCCACGGGCCTGACCATTCCCGCGGTGTTCGCCTCGACCGAGGTCGGGCAGGACCTCTACGCCACGCCCGGCGCGACCGTCACCGTGACCGTCGACTACTTCGCCGAGGAGCGCGTGACCTACAACGTCTTCGCCGAGACCAACACCGGCGACGACTCCAACGTCGTCATGGCGGGCGCGCACCTCGACAGTGTGCAGGCGGGCGCGGGCATCAACGACAACGGGTCGGGCAGCGCCGCGCTGCTGGAGACGGCCATTCAGATGCAGCGGGTGGAACCCACCAACACCGTGCGCTTCGCGTGGTGGGGCGCGGAGGAGGAGGGCCTCCTCGGCGCCGACCACTACGTGTCCAACCTCACGCCGGAGCAGATCGACGAGATCGCCCTGTACCTGAACTTCGACATGATCGGCTCGCCGAACTACGTCTACGGCATCTACGACGGCGACAACTCCAGCGGCACCGCCCCGGAGGGCTTCATCCCGGCCGGGTCGGCGCAGATCGAGGACGTCTTCGAGGAGTTCTACGCCTCGCAGGGCCTGCCCTTCCAGGACACGGAGTTCTCGGGACGCTCTGACTACGGTCCTTTCATCGCCGTCGGCATTCCGGCGGGCGGCCTGTTCACCGGCGCAGAGGGGATCAAGACCGCGGACGAGGCGGCCCGCTTCGGCGGCCTCGCCGGCGTCGCGTACGACCCCTGCTACCACCAGCTGTGCGACAACCTCACCGGTGAGGGCCAGGACGAGGTGCTCTACAAAGACCTCGCCCGATCGGTCAAGCAGCGCCTCACGGGCAACGTCAACCGCACGGCGCTCGATGTCAACTCCGATGCTCTGGCCTCGGCGGTCGTCACGTTCGCCTTCGACACCTCGATCCTCGCCGGCGGCGACGGGTCTCAGGGCGCCACGGGCGGTCCGTCGACGCCGGGTGGCGGCTTCCTCCACGACCACGGTCACCACACGGAGGCTGCGGTGCGCTGACGGCTCAACCCGCGGGCTGAAGGACGGATGCCGCGGCGACGAGGTTCGCCGCGGCATCCGTCTGTCTCGCGGTCGCGCTCTCCCGCACGCAGCAGAACCGGTCGCGGTACGCGGTCGGGGTGATCCCCAGAGTGCGGGCGAAGTTCTGCCGCAGGACGGCGGCCGATCCGAAGCCGCTCGCCTCGGCGATGCGGTCGAGGCCCAGATCGGTGGTCTCCAGGAGCCGCTGGGCGTGGATGAGACGCTGGCGCGCGAGCCACGCGGCGGGGGTCGCGCCGTGGTCGGCCTTGAACCGGCGGGCAAAGGTGCGCGGCGACATGTGGGCCTTCGCGGCGAGCTGCTCGACGGTGAGGTCGCTGCGCAGATTGTCGAGCATCCAGTCGGTGACCGGCGCGAGCGACTGCGACGTCGACACCGGCAGCGGCTTGTCGATGAACTGCGCCTGACCGCCGTCGCGCTGCGGCGGCACGACCATGCGGCGGGCGATCTTGTTCGTCAGCTCGGCGCCGAGTTCCTGGCGGAGCAGATGCAGGCACGCGTCGATGCCCGCCGCGGTGCCGGCGCTGGTGATGATGCGACCGTCCTGCACGTAGAGCACATCGGGGTCGACCTCGACCGCCGGGAACATCTGCGCCATCTTCGCCGCGTACATCCAGTGCGTGGTCGCCCGTCGTCCGTCGAGCACCCCGGCGGCGCCGAGCACGAAGGAGCCGCTGCAGACGCTCAGCACCCAGGCGCCGCGATCGACGGCACGACGGATCACCTCGATCACCCGCGGGTCGGGATCTCCCCAGTACTCCTGGGGAGTGGGCGAGACCACGACGAGGTCGGCCTCGTCGGCGAAGGTCAGGTCGTTGTCTACGACGAGGGAGAAGCCGAGCTTCGATGGGACGGTTCCCGGATCGGGCGTGACGACGCGGAAGTCGAAGTTCGGAACCCCGTCGGCGGAGCGGTCGAGGCCGAACGCCTCGCACGCGACGCCGAACTCGAACGGCGCGAACCCGGGGGTGACGATGCAGGCGACGGTCTTCATCGGCGTGTGTCTCCTTTCGAGGCGGTCGGCTCCGCCCCTTACCGTATGGCAGAAATCGCTTGAATAGTGTCCATCCTGCCACTGTTGGCAGAATAGCGCCAGGCGTAGCCTCTCTGCCATGTCACTTCTCATCGTCATCGCCGCCGCCTCGGTGTGGGGCATCGTCGCCTCCGCAATCGCCCTCCACCGCGACGGGTACCGCCGCGTGCCGACAGACGGCACGCGACTTCCCTGACCCTAGACTCGGTACCTCGAGAGATGAGGTCGCCGTGTCCTACCCCACTCCGTCCGAGCCCACGCCTGCGGGCGCCTTCGCTCCGCCGCCGGGCTACGCCCCCGCCGGCGTCGCCCCGGCACCCGGCGGCGCTCGCGGCCGCAGGAACCCATGGGGGCTGGCCGCCATCATCTCGGCCGCCGTCCTCGTGCTGCTTGTCGTGCTGCAGCTGTTCGTGCAGGTCGGCATCCTCCTGTCGCAGACCTACGACCTGTTCGGGCCGATCACGGGCATCCTCGGGATCGTGGAGGGCCTCGTGGCCCTCGTCACCGTTGTCCTGGGTCTGGTCGGCCTCTTCCGGCGTGACCGATCGCCTGTGCTCGCGGCGATCGCCCTCGGCGCAGGCGGCTTCGCGCTGCTCAGCGCGGTTCTGTGGAACGTCCTTTACCCGCTGATCCTCAGCGCTGCCTGACCCGGTCGTAGACCGCCACCATCGCCGCGGTCCGCGACGACTGCCGGAAAGTGTCGGCGATCTCGGGCAGCGGCCGCGGCGTCCGCCCGGCGGTGATGTCGGCGACGGCGTCGCGGAGCGTCCGCGCGAACGCGTCCGGCTCTCCGCCGACGCGCCACACGCCGCCGCCGAGTTCGTCGGCGATGTCGGGGTCGGCCACGATCGCCGGGGTCCCCAGCGACGCGGCCTCGAACACCGTCATCCCCTGGGTCTCGAAGCCGATCGAGCTCTGCACCACCGCGTCGGCGGCCGCGAGGCGCCGGAGGGTCTCGGCGTAAGGCAAGCGTCCGGCGAAGGTCACCCGCGCCGCGGGCCTCCGCCGTGCCACGAGCCGGCGCGCGGCACGCGCCTGCCCGCCGCCGCCGATCACGGTGACATCGGCGGCGACGCCGGAGTCGGCGAGGGCGTCGAGGAAGGGCAGCAGCCGTTTCTCGGGACTCATCCGGCCGACCCACACCAGGCGGGGACGCGGACGCGCCGGGCGGGGAGGACCGGCCGCGCCCGCGGCATCCAGCATCTCGTCGTCGATGCCGTTCCAGACAACGTCGACGCGGCCTTCCGGTGACCCGCCGGGGCGGACGTGATGAGCCATCAGGCGATGGGCGAAGTGGGAGGACGGCGCGGTCACCGCCGCAGCGCGCGCAGCGAACCGGCGGAGGTAGGCCCACCCGTCGGTTCCGGGTTCCCGCGGCTCGCGCGGCAGGATCGCCCGGCTCGCCCAGGCACCCAGGACTCGCAGCGCCAGGCGCGGGAACGGCGTGGTCGCCGCGATCCCCACGTCGACGCGGTTGTGCATGGTGTGGACGACCGGGAGCGCGTGCCGGGCCGCGAACCGGTGACCGAGGATCGCGCCCCAGAAGTCGCCCTGCACATGCACGACGTCCACCGGCGGACGCCCGGCCATCCCCGCATCGACGGCGCGGTCGGCGGCGCGGGTCGGCAGTGTCATCCCGTACTCCCGGTCGACGGTCACCGGCAGCGAGGGCAGATCGACGAAGGCGGGGTCGACGACCCGCCGGGCGTGCAGGCGCGGCTGAACGATCGTGACCGCGTGTCCGGCGCGCTCGAGGAACCGGCGCTGCAGCCTCATCGACACCTGCGCACCGCCGGAGGACTCGACGTGCTGGTCGCCGAACATCACGATGTGCACGGCCGGCGCCTCACTGCGGGATGGGCTCGCCGCGGTACAGGGCCTCGAAGGTGTCGAGCGTGCGGCCGATGTCGTGGACGATGACGCCGTCGAGCGAGGCCTGCTGCATCCGCTGCCGCTCCTCGGGGGTCGCGGTGAGGACGGCGGTGAGCTTGTCGGCCATCTCGGCGACGTTCCCCGGCTCGAACAGGTAGCCGTTCTCGCCGTCGTGCACGAGGTGCGGGAGGGCGACGGCGTTCGCCGCCACGATCGGCAGCCCCGACGCCATCGCCTCCATCGTGGCGATGGACTGCAGCTCGGCGATCGAGGCGATCGCGAAGACGCTCGCGCGCGAGTAGATCCGGCGGAGCTCCTCCTCCGAGGTGTGGCCGTGGAAGGTGACCCGGTCGGTGAGCCCCAGCTGGGCGGTGAGGTTCTCGAGGTTCTTCCGCTGATCGCCGCCGCCGACGATGTCGACCGAGACGTCGAGGGCGGGGTCGAGCGTCGCGACCGCGTTCAGAAGGACGTCGATGTGCTTCTCGCTCGTGAGGCGGCCGACGAAAAGGACGCGGTGGCGGTCGCGCGGCGTCAGGTCGGGCGCGTAGTTCGAGCGGTCGATGCCGCAGCTGATCGGGATCACGTTCTTGATCTCGATCGTCGACTCGAGGAAGTCGGCGGCCCGGCGGGTCGGGGTCGTCACGGCACGGGTCAGCTGAAAGGTGCGCCGTGCGTCGGCCCAGGCGAGCTTCAGCACAACCCGGTTCATCGCGTCGGGGAGGGTGGTGAAGTCGAGGATGTTCTCGGCCATCACGTGATTGGTCGCGATGATCGGAATGCCGCGCTTGCGCGCCTCGCGGGACAGCCCTCGGCCGATGACGATGTGCGACTGGATGTGGACCACGTCGGGCTTGACCTCGTCGAGGACCTTCCGGGCGTAGTGCTTCGACCGCCAGGGCCAGACGAAGCGCAGCCAGTCGTGCGGGGGCCAGCGCACCGAGGGCAGCCGGTGCATGATCATCGGCTCGCCCTCGATGACCTCGGTGCGGGCCGGGCTCTTGCGGTAGGCGCTGTTCGGGGCGATCACGTGCACGTCGTGGCCGCGGGCCACCAGGCCTGCGGCCAGGCGCTCGGCGAATCGGGCGGCACCGTTGATGTCGGGGGCGAAGGTGTCGCAGCCGATGAGGACCCGGAGCGGTCGCTTCACGGCGTCGGAGCGTGTGGGGTCATCGGGCGTCGCGGGGGTGGTCACGGGAGATGTGCCTGTTCTCTGCGGCGGAGGATGGCGCCGCGCAGGGTCGCGCGGCGGTCCCACTCTAATCGAGGCGGCGCGATACCCGAGGAGTGCGGCGCGGGCGGGCCGCACGTCGAGGATTCGTGCAGGCCGCGCGCCTACCCTGGGGGCATGCCTCGACTCCAGGCCGACGCCTCCCCCGAACGCTGGGTTCCCGTCACCGGTTCGCTCGGATTGCGCGGGCGTCGCCATCGCAAGGCGGCCATCCGGATGCTGCTGGGCCAGGCCAATCGGGCGATGGGCGCCGAGGAGCGACCCGGGAGCCGCGGAATGGCCTGGATCATGAGTCAGGCGGCACCGCTGCTGATGCGCCGCGCCGACGGCCGCGTTCTGATCTGGGTCTGGAAGGCCGACCCCGAGCTTGTCGTGATGATGGCGCAGCTGCAGGAGCTCACCCCGCAGCTGCGCACCGCGCGGGCGATGATGCCGATCGAGTACGACGACACCGAGTCGTTCCACAACCCGCACCTGGGTGTCGGCGAGCGCCTGGTGATGGCGCTCCCGCCCGAGCCGCGCACACCCCCGTTCGCCACCTACACGTGGGACACCGGCACCCACCTCGTCACGCTCACGGCGGTGTGCTCCGACCGGGAACGGGTGGGGACGGTGATCCCCTTCGTGGATGAGGTGGCCCGCAGCATCCGTGTCATCGATGATCTGACGGTCGGGGACTCCCCCGAGGTGCTGCGCATCGAGCCGCGCGCCTGATCCGCGTCGCGGGCTCCTCGGGGCGCGTCAGGCGCGGGCGCGGAGCGCCGCGACCACCTCGGCGACCGGCTCGACCCGCGCATAGGCGCTCGCGAGTGCGGCCAGGAACGCGGCGTGCACGTCGGCTCCGCCGACGGCGACCCCGCCGAACGCCAGGTCGGGCGCAGCGCAGGCATCGGCGGCGACGGTCACCTTCCAGCCGAGATCGGATGCCGCGCGGACGCTGGCGTCGACGCACATGCTCGTCATCATCCCGGCGACGACGAGCGGCGCGCCGGCATGGGCGGCGAGCGCCTCGCCGAGGACACCCCCGTGGAAGGCGTTCGGGTGGTGCTTGACGACCACCGTCTCGTCAGCTCCGGGAGAGACCCGGGGGTCGATCTCGGCTCCCGGCGTCCCGGCCTCGAGGAAGCTTCCCGAGCCGGATGACTCGTGCCGCACGTGCACGACGGGGAGCCCGGCCGTGCGGAAGGCGGCCAGCAGTTCGGCAGCCCGCTCCGCCGCGGCATCCGGCTCCACCAGGGGGAAACGCCCGCCGGGGAAGTAGTCGCGCTGGATGTCGATGAGGACGAGGACGGGACCCATCGCCTCAGCCTAGGTGCGCGGGGTCACCGCGCGGGCGGGTCGCCGAGCTTTGCGCTGAGCGCAGCCAACTGCTGGGCGATCTCGCGTACCTGTCCTCGCGTGGCGGGCTCGGTGTCATCGCCGACGGTCGCCGCCGCACGCTCGATCACCCATGACGACACCGTCGCCGTCACGACGCCGACCACCGCGATACCGCCGCACATCAGCAGCACCGCCACGACGCGGCCCCACCACGTGACGGGGTAGAAGTCGCCGTAGCCGACGGTGGTGCTGGTGACGAAGGCCCACCAGACCGCGTCGCCGAAGTTCTCGATGTTGGCTCCGGGTGCGCCGCGCTCTGCCTCCAGGACGGCGAGCGCGGCGATCCAGATGAGGACCACCGCCGCTCCCGCGCCGTAGATGGCCACCCGGTTGCGGATCGCGGATCCTGCGGTGCGCTGGAGTGTCTTGACGACGGTCAGCGCGCGAAGCAGCCGCAGCGGCCGGAGCGCCGGGATCACCACCACGGCGAGGTCGAACAGGTGCCCCCGGAACCACGCGCCTCGCGGATGGGCGAGGGCGAGCCGCACGACGTAGTCGACGGCGAAGACGACCCACGTGACCCCGATGATGACCCGTGCGATGGCATAGGCCGTGCCCTGCAGGTCGGCGATCACCTGCCACGAGTACACGACGATGAAGAGCAGCGACGTGATGATCAGCGGCCAGTAGGTGAGACTGTGCCAGCGATCAGCGGTCATCCCCCGGGTTGCGGGTCCGCCGGTCGGAGTGAGGCTCACGGCACGACAGTAACGGCGGCGATCGGCCTCAGCCGGGAGCGCACGCCGATGCTGGCGGCGTGCGGCCCCATCGCGTACCGTCTGACCAGGCGACGATGCCGCCGGGTGGGAGGAGTGCCGTGCCTCGAGATCCATGGATGCCGCCCCCGGGCCGGTCCGCCCACGCGGCGGAGGGCAAGACCGAGCGGGGCCGGACGCCTCGTGCCGCGCTCTCCCAGCTTGTGACCACCGGCCGAGACGCCATGGCCGTCCTCGACGCGCAGGACGTCGACCGCGTGCCGGAGCTCGTGCCGCTGCGCACCGCCCGCATGGGGGCGAGCGCCTTCGCGTTCTACCGGGGAAGCGCCGCCATCATGGCCGACGACCTGTCGCGCTGCCCGAGCACGGGCATCCTCGTCGCCTCCTGCGGCGACGCGCACCTGTCGAACTTCGGCCTCTACGCCTCGCCGCAGCGCACGCTCGTGTTCGACCTGAACGACTTCGACGAGTCGGCCTGGGCACCTTTCGAGTGGGACCTCAAGCGCCTCGTCACCAGCGTCGTCATCGCCGGGCGGGCGACCTCGCGTGTCGACACGGTCGTCGAGGATGCCGCGAGGCAGGCCGTGCGCACATATCAGCGGGGTCTGCGCACCGCCGCCAAGCGGTCGCCGCTCGAGCGGTACTTCGACCACTTCGACGCGCTCGGGGCTCACCTCTCGGCCGACCCGGAGACGTCGGCCGTCGTGGAGCGCGCGGTGCGATCCGCGCAGAGGCGCACCGGTTCCCGCGCCGCGCGGAAGCTGACGACGATCGACGAGCACGGCCGCGTCACCCTCCTCGAGGATCCCCCCGTGATGACCCGCCTCACGACCGCCGACGAGGAGCGGGCATGGCGGGTCTTCGACGAATACCGACTGTCGGTCAATGTCGACATCCGGGTCCTGCTGCAGAAGTACGTGATGGCCGACGTCTCCGCTCGGGTGGTCGGCGTCGGCAGCGTCGGCACCCGGTGTCTGCTGATCGCTCTTCAGGACGGCGACGGCGGTGTGCTCCTCCTCCAGGGGAAGGAGGCCGGTGAGAGCGTGCTCATCCAGTTCGGGCACGTGACGCAGCCGGAGGCGGTCGCCGGATTCATCGACACCTACGGCAACGGCGGGCGGGTCGTCGCGCTGCAACGCATCCTGCAGGCGGTGTCCGACCCCTTCCTCGGTCATATCCGCCGCTCGCCGTCCGGCGCGCGCAGGGACTTCTACGTGCGACAGTTCCACGACATGAAGGGCGGCTTCGACGCCGAGGCGATGGAGGACAAGCCGTTCCGCTGGTACGCCATGGCGTGCGCGGCGACGCTGGCGCGCGCCCACGGGCAATCACCGACGGGGGCCGCCGCCGCCGGCTACGTCGGCGGCGGTCGGCGGTTCGAGGACGCCATCGTCGAGTGGGCGTACGCCTACGCCGATCTGTCGTACCAGGACTGGAAGACGTTCCGCCGCCACCGCCGCATCGACGCCTGAGTCGGCGGCTACGCCGACTCTTCGCCGTCGTCCCGAGAGAGCGGCTGTCGCGGGCGCCACACCACCAGCTCGGTGGCGCGGCGCACGCGCGTGCCGTGACGGAGGGTCACGACCGACCCGGTCGCGCCCGCGGCGAAGACCCGCGCGCCGGGGCGCGACTGGCGTTCGATCTCGAGCTGCTGCTCGAGATCGCGCACCCGCCGGGTGAGGTCGTGCACGCGCTGCTCGAGGGAGATCAGGCGCGCGATGGCCGGCAGGCTCATGCCGTCGGCCGACAGCCGCGCCACCTCCCTCAGCTGCTCGACGTGGCGCAGGGAGTAGCGGCGCGAGCCGCCCTGCGTGCGGGCGGGGACGACGAGACCGAGGCGGTCGTACTGACGCAGCGTCTGCGGGTGCATGCCCGACAGCTCCGCTGCCGCGGCGATCGCGAAGATCGGCGCATCACCGTCGATGTCGACGTGGTCGGTCATCCGTCCCTCCCGTGTCAGCCGCGCGCCTTGGCCATGAGGTCCGCCCGCGGGTTCTCCTTCGGCTCCACCTCGTGGAACCGCTCGAGCGCTTCGCGCGCGGCACCCTCCAGGTGCGACGGCACGACGACCTGCACCTCGGCGAGGAGGTCGCCGGTGCCCTTCTGCGTGGCGACGCCGCGCCCCTTGACGCGCAGCACGCGCCCCGAGGGGGTGCCCGGTGCGACGCGCAGCTTCACCGGGTCGCCGCCGAGGGTCGGGACCTCGATGGTGGCGCCGAGGGCGGCCTCGGTGAAGGTCACCGGTACCACCACCCGCAGGTTCAGTCCCTCGCGGGTGAACACGGGGTGGGGGCGGACCGTCACCTGCACCACGATGTCGCCGCTCTCTCCGCCGTCGGGCGAGGGGCGTCCGCGTCCACGCAGGCGGATCCGCTGCCCGTCGGCGACGCCGGCGGGGATCTTCACCTTGAACGGCTTGCCGTCCTCCCCCTGGAGGGTGATGGTCTCGCCCTTCGTGGCGGTGACGAAGTCGATGGTCGTGCGGGCCGTGACGTCAGCCCCGCGGGTCGGGCCGCCGAAGCCGCGGAACCCGCCGGTGGGCTGCCCGAACCGACCCGAGCCGAAGCTCCCGCCCTGCTGCTGGTTGAACATCGCGAAGATGTCGTCGAAGTCGGCGGATTCGTAGCGGCCGCCGCCGCGGCTCTGACCGAACGCGCTGAAGACGTCTTCGAATCCGCCGGCGCCCGGGCCGCCCGCGGTGAAGCGGGCGCCCGAGCCCATGGCACGGATCTGGTCGTACTCGGCACGCTGCTCAGGGTCGGAGAGCACCGCGTATGCTTCGCTGATCTCTTTGAACTTCGCCTCGGCCGCAGCATCCCCCGGCTTGGAGTCGGGATGGTACTGCCGCGCGAGCTTGCGGTACGTCTTCTTCAGATCGGCGTCGGAGACCTCCTTGGAGACCCCCAGCACCTTGTAGAAGTCCTTCTCGAACCAGTCCTGGCTGGCCATGGCGCCTCCGGCCTACTCTGCCGGCACCGCGACGACGACCTTGGCGGGACGCAACTCGACCGAGCCGAGCCGGTAGCCCGTCTCGACCACCTCGAGGATCGTCGCCTCCGTCGCACCGGGGGTCGGCTGCTGGAAGATCGCCTCGTGCTGCTGCGGGTCGAAGGTCTCGCCGGCAGCGCCGTACGCCTCCACACCCATGCGCTCGACGACCGCCCGCACCTTCTCGGCGATGGCGGCGAAGGGCGTGCCCTCGACGAGATCGCCGTGCTTGGCCGCACGGTCGAGGTCGTCCAGCACCGGGATGAGGCCCTTGGCGGCCGCCCCCTTGGCACGCTCGATCTCGATCTCGCGCTGGTCCTCGGTGCGGCGACGATAGTTGGCGTACTCCGCCTGCAGGCGCTTGAGGTCGGTGAGAAGCTGCGACTCCAGAGCCTCGACGCGGTCGGCGACGGCGTCGGTGTCATCCGCTGCCGCCGCGTCGGCGGACTGGGCGGCGCTGAGGATGTCGTCGACGGTGAAGTCGCCGTCCTCTGCGCTCGCCGCGTCCGCCGACGCGTTCGGTGAGGCGTCTGCCGACTCGGGCGCCGAACCGTCCTCGGGATCGGGCCCGGGGACCGTGGGGTCGTCCTTGTCTTTCGCCATGGTTACTTCTTCTCGTCCTCGTCGTCGATGACCTCGGCGTCGACCACGTCCTCATCGTTCGACGGCTGGTCGCCCGCGGGCGCGCCCTCGCCACCGGCGGCGGCACCGTCGGTCTGCGGCGCGGACTGGTTCGCCGAGTAGATGGCCTCGCCGATCTTGCCCTGCGACTGCGACAGCTTCTCGAACGCCGACTTCACCGCGTCGTCGTCGTCACCGGCGAGCGCGGTCTTCAGCGCATCGACGTCGGCCTGGACCGACTCCTTGACGTCGGCGGGCAGCTTGTCGTCGTTGTCCTTGATGAGCTTGTCGACGGAGTAGGCGAGGGTCTCGGCCTGGTTGCGGACCTCGGCGGCCTCGCGGCGCTTCTTGTCCTCGGCCGCGTGCTCCTCGGCCTCGCGCACCATGCGCTCGATGTCGTCCTTCGGCAGCGACGAGCCGCCGGTGATCGTCATCGACTGCTCCTTGCCGGTGCCCTTGTCCTTCGCCGAGACGTGCACGATGCCGTTGGCGTCGATGTCGAAGGTGACCTCGATCTGCGGGATGCCGCGGGGAGCCGGAGCGATCCCGGTGAGCTCGAAGGTGCCGAGCGGCTTGTTGTCGCGTGTGAACTCCCGCTCGCCTTGGAAGACCTGGATCGCGACCGACGGCTGGTTGTCGTCGGCGGTGGTGAAGGTCTCGCTCCGCTTGGTGGGGATGGCGGTGTTGCGCTCGATGAGCTTGGTCATGATGCCGCCCTTGGTCTCGATGCCGAGGCTCAGGGGGGTGACGTCGATCAGGAGGACGTCCTTGCGCTCGCCCTTCAGCACACCGGCCTGGAGGGCCGCACCGACGGCGACGACCTCATCGGGGTTCACGCCCTTGTTCGGCTCTTTGCCGGCCTCGCGCTGAACGAGCTCCGACACGGCGGGCATACGGGTCGATCCGCCGACGAGCACGACGTGGGCGATGTCGCCGACCTTGATGCCGGCCTCGCGGATGACGTCCTCGAAGGGCTTCTTCGTGCGGTCGAGGAGGTCCTTGGTGAGGTCCTCGAACTTCGCACGGGTGATCGTCTCCGACAGGGAGACCGGGCCCGAGTCGGTCAGCGACAGGTACGGGAGGTTGACCGAGGTGCTGGTCGAGCTCGACAGCTCCTTCTTCGCCTGCTCCGCGGCCTCCTTGAGGCGCTGCAGCGCGATCTTGTCGCCCGAGACGTCGACGCCGGTGGTGTCCTTGAACTGCTTGATGAAGTACTCCACGAGGCGCTGGTCCCAGTCGTCACCACCGAGGCGGTTGTCGCCGGCGGTCGAGCGCACCTGGATGGTGGAGAAGTCGTCGTCCTTGCCCACCTCGAGGAGGGAGACGTCGAAGGTGCCGCCACCGAGGTCGAAGACGAGGATGAGCTCGTCCTCCTTGCCCTTGTCCAGACCGTACGCCAGCGCCGCGGCGGTGGGCTCGTTGATGATGCGGAGCACGTTCAGGCCGGCGATCTCACCGGCCTCCTTGGTCGCCTGACGCTCGGCGTCGTTGAAGTAGGCGGGAACGGTGATGACCGCGTCGGTCACGGTGTCGCCGAGGTACTGCTCGGCGTCGCGCTTGAGCTTCTGCAGGATGCGCGCCGAGATCTCCTGCGGCGTCCACTTCTTGCCGTCGACCTCGAAGCTCCAGGTCGTGCCCATGTGGCGCTTGACGCTCGAAACGGTGCGGTCGACGTTGGTGACGGCCTGACGCTTGGCGGTCTCACCGACGAGAATCTCGCCGTCCTTGGTGTAGGCGACCACCGAGGGGGTGGTGCGGAAGCCCTCGGCGTTCGCGATCACCTTGGGCTCGCCGCCCTCCAGCACCGCGACGACGGAGTTCGTCGTTCCGAGGTCGATACCAACAGCACGTGCCATGTGTGTTTCTCCTTCTCAGGGGGCCGAGAGCCTCGACCCGGGGCATTGTCGGGAAGTCTGCGTGCGAGCGTCAACGGAGGGTTGAGTCGCGTTGGCTCAACACTACGCCGGACCGTGGCATCCGTCAAATGAACTTGATATGAATTGGCTCAAGTTCGGATGCCACGCCACGGCGACCCGGCTTCTTCCTTCGTTCACCGAAGAGCCCTAGCGTGACGGTCATGACCGCACCCGCCGAGGGCGTGCCGCCCGCCACCGCCGACAGCGCCGCCATCCCCGTCATGGGGCTGGACCTGCGGGAGGACACCGCCGCGCCGCGGCGTCAGATCTACGCCTGGGCGCTGTGGGACTGGGCGACCCAGCCGTTCAACACGGTCATCCTCACCTTCATCTTCACCGCGCTCTACCTCACGACCGACGCCTTCCTTCCGCCCGACATCGCCGCGCTGCCCGACGACTCCCCGGCGAAGGACGCGGCCCTCGCCGACCTCGCGGTGGGATTGGGCTGGGGCGGCACGATCGCGGGGCTGCTCATCCTCGCGATCGCGCCGATCCTCGGGCAGCAGGCCGACGCCCGCGGCCGGCAGAAGCTCTGGCTCGGAATCGGCACGGGTGCGCTCATCCTCTGCATGTTCGGGCTGTGGTTCGTCGAACCTGCGCCGGCGTACTTCTGGCTCGGTGTCGCGCTCATCTCCGCCGGCACCGTGTTCGGCGAGATCGCGGCGGTGAACTCCAACGCGATGCTCATCGGCATCGCCAGCCGCAAGACGATCGGCCGGGTGTCGGGCCTGGGGTGGGGCTTCGGCTACCTCGGCGGCATCATCGCCCTGGTGCTGGTGGTCGTGTTCTACAGCGCCGACTGGTTCGGCATCTCCGACGCCGACGGCCTCCCCTTCCGGATCATCGCCGTGGGCTGCGCGATCTGGGCGATCGTGTTCTCGATCCCGATCTTCCTCGCCGTGCCCGAGCCCTCCGAGGGGCGTCCCGAGCGCAGGGTGGGGTTCTTCGCCGCCTACCGCCTGCTCGTCCGCGACGTCATCGGACTGTACAAGAACCCGGGTACGCGTCAGACGTTCTGGTTCCTCCTCGCCAGCGCCGTCTTCCGCGACGGACTGGGCGGGGTCTTCGCCTTCGGGGCGGTCATCGCCGCGCAGGTGTTCGGCTTCGAATTCCTCGACCTCGTGATCTTCGGTGTCGCCGCGAACCTCATCGCCGGGGTGTCGACCATCATCGCAGGCCGCTTCGACGACCGCTTCGGCCCGAAATCGGTGATCGTGTTCTCGCTGTCCGGCATGGTGATCGCCGGCCTCGCCGTCTTCTTCCTCGTCGACGCCGGGACCACGGTGTTCTGGATCGGCGGCCTCGTGCTCTGCGCGTTCGTGGGTCCCGCGCAGGCGGCCGCGCGGTCCTTCCTCTCGCGCGTCACGCCCGCAGGCCGGGAGGGCGAGATCTTCGGCCTCTATGCCACGACAGGGCGCGCCGCGAGCTGGATGGCATCGGCGATGTGGTCGATCTTCATCATCATCGGAGGCGTCACCGCGTTCGGCATCCTCGGGATCGTGCTGGTCGTGCTGGTCGGACTTCTTCTGCTGCTTCCGGTACGCGCCCCGCGCTGAGGCGCGACGGATGCACGGCCGACCCCGCCGGTCGCGGCTCGGGCGCCCCACCAGACCACACCCGTCCCACGCGTCATGCATCCGTCGCGCGATCGCGCGACAGCGGCGACGAGTGGCATGCTGTCGGACATGAATCCCGACGCGGAGATCTCCCGTGCGGTCGACGCCGCGCTGGCGCGCCACGGTGCCGACCGCGACGAATGGACGGCGCTGAGCGCGCTGGCCGGGGCGATCCCCGACCCCGCCGCCCCCGGTGTCGCGGCCGAGACGCTCGACCGCCTCGCCGCGCACGGCTGGGTGTCACGGGACGGTGACGCGTGGGCACTGACCGCCGACGGCCGCGCGCGCCGCGCCCTTCTCACCGAGACCGTCGTCGCCGCCACCGGGGCGGCCGCTGCCGCGGCGCGTCCACGACCCGTCGACCGCTTCGGTGGGAACCCGCATCACGGCCTCCCCGGTGCGGGACCCCGTCCTGACGCGGACGCGGACGCGGACGCGGACTGAGCGAGCCGGATCAGGTCTGACGGCGGATGAAGCGCATCAGGTAGGCGATCACCGCCAGGACCAGCAGCACGATGCCGAGCCAGAGGAGGAACTTCACCGCCTCGACGAACACGCCGAGGAGGAGCAGCACGATGCCGACGATGAGGAGGATCAGTGCGAGTGCGGGCATGGCCCCAGCCTCGCCCGTCCTCTTCCCGACGGCAAAGGCTTGACAGCCGAGCCCGTGGCGTTCAGGCGCCGCGGGCTCCGGCGTCGGTCGCGCCGACGTCGGTGACGTGGAAGTTGAGGTGGGAGCGCGATGCGGTCGGCCCCCGCTGGCCCTGATAGCGGTTGCCGTACGGCCCCGACCCGTAGGGGGTGTCGGTGGGCGAGGACAGTCGGAAGAAGCACAGCTGCCCGATCTTCATCCCCGGCCACAGCTTGATCGGCAGGGTCGCGACGTTCGACAGTTCGAGCGTCACGTGCCCGGTGAATCCAGGATCGATGAAGCCGGCCGTGGAATGGGTCAGAAGGCCGAGACGTCCGAGGGAGGACTTCCCCTCCAGGCGCGCGGCGATGTCGTCGGGCAGGCGCACCTGCTCGAAGGTCGCCCCCAGCGCGAACTCGCCCGGGTGCAGGATGAACGGCTCAGCCGGGTCGACCTCGATGAGGTGCGTGAGATCGGGCTGGTCCAGCGCCGGGTCGATGAAGGGGTACTTGTGGTTGTCGAAGAGCCGGAAATAGCGGTCCAGGCGCACATCGACGCTCGAGGGCTGCACCATCTCGGGATCCCACGGCGCCAGACCGATGCGCTCGGCGTCGATCTCGGAGCGGATGTCGCGGTCGCTCAGCAGCACGCGGATCAGACTATCGCTGTCGCCGGTGTTATCCTTGCGAGGCGCTTGTGGCGCACCCTCCGGGGGTGTAGTTCAATGGCAGAACATCAGCTTCCCAAGCTGAGAGCGCGGGTTCGATTCCCGTCACCCCCTCCAGTCTCATCCGGCGGTCTCCGCCGCGCTGACCGGCAGCGTGTGCCAGGTCTCGTAGGCCATCGCGGCCGCGGCCGCGGCATCCCCCTCCTCGCACAGGGCGATGAAGCGCTCGTGGCGTTCGGCGGCGGCCGGTGCGTCGCTGCCGAATCGCAGGCGCTCGGCGCGGCGGACGATGGGGCCGAACTGCTCGAGCACCGTCACCACGGCGGCATTGCCCAGCACCTCGACGGGAACCGCGTGCAGGTCGTCGTCGGCGTCGAGGGCTGCCGAGACGTCGCCGCGCGCGGCGGCGGCGGTGAAGCGCCGGTTGGCGTCGCGCATGCGTGCGATGTCGGTGGGCGTGAGTCGGGCGACCGTTTCGCGGACGGCGAGTTCGTGCATGGCGGCGACGACGTCGCGCGCATCGCGAAGCGCGGCCTCCTCGATGGGGCTGACCGTGGTCGAGCGGCCCGGGTGCGCCACGACCAGGCCACTGCTGCCGAGCCGCAGCAGCGCCTCGCGCACCGGGGTGCGGCTCACCCCGAGCCATGCGGCGAGGTCGCCGTCCCGGAGCTGCTCCCCGGGTTCGAAGGTGCCGTCGACGATCGCGTCGCGGAGCCGCCGGTAAACGTCATCGCGCAGCAGGCTGCGGGGGAGCGACGAGGAGGCGAGAGGGATCGGCACCTGACATATTGCACACAGTGTGCGGCTCGGCCGCAAGCGGAGGCGGCGGGGGCGGCCTACGGCAGCGGCTCGGCCGTCTCGCGTGCCGCGCGAGCCGACGAGCGCACCGCTCCGATGCTCGCCGCGATCACGAGCGCGATACCCACCAGCTCGAGCCACGCGAGTTCCTGACCGAGCAGCAGGAAGCCGGCGAGGGCGGCGGTGGCGGGTGCGAGGCTCATGAGGATGGCGAAGGCCGCCGCGGGGAGCCGGCGGAGGGCGATGAGCTCGAGCGCGTAGGGGATCGTCGACGACAGCACCGCCACGGCCGCGCCGAGCGCCAGGAGATCCCAGCGCAGAAGCGCGGGCCCGGCATCCCAGATCCCGAGCGGCAGCATCACGACGGCGCCGACGGCCATGGCGATGGCGAGCCCGTCGAGCTTCGGGAACTCACGTCCGACGCGCGCGGACGCGAGGATGTAGAACGCCCAGCTCGCCGCGGCGCCCAGTGCGTACAGCACCCCGATCGGGTCGAGCCGGTCCCACCCGCCACCGCCGAGCGCGACGACGCCGGCGAACGCGAGGACCGCCCAGAGCCACGCCGATGCCCGGCGGGACGCGACGATCGAGAGCACGAGCGGTCCGAGCACCTCGATCGTCACGGTCACCCCGAGGGCGAGGCGTTCGAGCGCGAGGTAGAACAGCCCGTTCATGAGGGCCAGCACGAGACCGAACAGGATGACGGCGCGCCACGCCGCACGGGAGTGCCCGCGGAGCGCGGGGCGGGCGATCGCGAGCAGCAGCACGGCCGAGAATGCCAGACGCAGCAGCACCATGCCGAGCGGCCCGACCTGGGGGAACAGCAGCACCGCGATCGAGGCGCCCACCTCCTGGCAGGCCAGGCCCGCCACCACGAGGAGGACGGCCGGGCTCGGAGCCCGGGTGCTCACGAGACCGGCGCGGTCACGGGAGGGGGCAGATCGCGTTCTGGGCGATGGCGTCGCGCTGCTGCTCGGGGGTCCACGGCAGGCCTGCCTCGGGCGCGGTCTGCCCTGATGCGGCGGGCGCCTTGGAGGCGATCGCCGCGAGCTGCCAGGCGACGAACGCCGCGATCGCGTCGGAGGCACGCGAGTTGTTCAGAGAGACCGCGACGGTGAGGCCGGTCTGGGGGTCGGCGAAGGCGGCGGTGATGTAGCCGGGCGTCGCGCCGTACTGGCCGATCATCGAGCCCGCCTGCACGACGCCGCCCGCGGTGGTCTGCCACGACGGGGCACCGTCGTAGGGCGGGAGAGGCGCGTCGTAGCGCTCGTCGGTGTCGACGCCGAGGGCGTTGGAGGCCAGTCCCTGTGCGTACCGCCCGAGATCGTCGATCGTCGTCACGACCCCGGCGTCGGTCCAGCCGAAGCTCGCCGAGGCCTCGGTGATGTTCAGCGGCTCCGCGCAGTTGATGCCGCCCTCCGCATCCGGCGACCAGAGCCCGTCGAGGACCGGACCCTCCGCCGAAGGCGCGGAGGCCGCCGCGCCCGGAAGCCGGGTGCCCGTCAACGCGAGCGGCTCGAAGACGTCGTCCTGCAGCACATCGGCGGCCGAGCGACCCGTCACGCGTTCCAGGACGAGCCCGGCGAGCAGATACCCCGAGTCGGAATCGCGGAACGCAGCGCCGGGCGTCACATCCGCGGTCGTGCCGACGCCGTAGCCGGCGAGCTCACGCGGATTCCAGATGCGGTCGGGCGTGGTGAGGAAGCTGCCCAGCAGACGCGGTGCGTAATCGCCGAGGCCGGAAGTGCCGTCGCACAGCTGCTCGACGGTGATGTCGGCGAGTCCGGCGAAACCCGAGACGTAGTCGGTGATGGGCGCGTCGAGGTCGATCAGGCCCTGCTCGGCGACGAGGTAGACCGCGTCGCAGGTCATGGCGCGGGTCACCTGTCCGGCGCGGAAGGTGCTGTCGGCGGAGGTCTCCGCGCCGCCGGGGGCGGTCGTCCCGACCCCCGACACCCACGATCCGCTCCACGGCGCCCAGACGCCCACGACGGCGCCGGTCGACCCGGTGGCGGCCATGGCGAAGGTCACCGCGTCCTGCAGCTGGACGACCATGTCGTCGGGCAGGGAACCCTCGACCTGTGCGGGCACGTCGATCGACACCGTCTGGTCGGGGGAGCAGGCGGTCAGCCCGAGGGCGACCGCACCTGCCACGACCGTCGCGAGGGCGCCGCGAAGGGCGCGCGATCGATCCGAACGCAACCGCATGTCACCCCCCAGGAGCATCGTCGTCCTCGAGAATCTAAGCACACGGGGGCTGTATGAACGCTCCTGGTCGTAGGGTGGTCAGCTGTGACCCACCGTTTCGACGACTCCACGGTCGCGGCGATCCTCCGGCACATGAACGACGACCACCGCGACGACAATCTGCTGATCGTGAGCGCGTTCGGTTCGTCGGGCGCCTTCCGGGCAGCGCGGATGACGGGGCTCGACGGCGCGGGGGGCGACTGGGCGGCCGAGACCGAGGCGGGCGACGAGGTCGCCGTGCGCGTGGACTGGCCCGGGGGCGCCATCACCGAGCGCCCCGAGGTGCGGCGGGAGATCGTCGCGCTCTACGACGAGGCCTGCCGTCGCCTGGGCGTCACCCCTCGCCCGCACTGACCGACGCTGGTTAGGTGACCCTAAGTCGCCTATGATGAGGCGCATGGCCGACCTCATCCCGTTCTCGGCGACGCTGCGTGAGCGCTCCAGCAGCGCGCACTCCTCCAGCGAGCGGTCCGGATTCATGGCCGACCTCATCGAGGGCGCCGGTACCCGTGAGGACTACATCGCCCTGGTCGCTCAGCACTGGTTCATCTACGACGCGCTGGAGACGGCCGCCGAGCAGATGCGGCGCGACCCCGTGGCATCCGTCTTCATCTCCGACAAGCTGACCAGGCTCCCCGCCCTCGAAGCCGACCTCGCGTTCCTCATCGGTGCCGACTGGCGAGACCGCATCAGCCCTCTTCCGACGACCCGTGCCTACGTGGAGCGCATCCGCCAGGTCGGGGCGACCTGGCCGGGCGGATTCGTGGCGCACCACTACACCCGCTACCTCGGCGACCTGTCGGGGGGCCTGTTCATCGGGCGCCTCATGGCTCGGCGCTTCGGGTTCGAGACCAACGGCATCGGCTTCTACCTCTTCAGCGAGATCGCTGACCCGCGGGGCTTCAAGGAGGTCTACCGCGAGCAGCTCGACGCCGCCCCGTGGGACGTCGACGAGCAGGAACGCGTCATCGACGAGGTGCTGCGCGCATATCGCTACAACACCGAGCTGTTCGAAGACCTTGCCGCCGCGAAGGCGGAAGCCGTCGCCTGAGGGTCAGGATGCCGCGGGGCGGCGCACGTGCTCGTGCATCCACCGCGCGACATCCGGATCCACGCGGATGTCGCTCGGCCGGAGCGGTCGCGACAGGTAGAGCCCGTCGAGAGAGGTGAGCCTCGACAGCGCCACGTACGTCTGTCCGGGTGCGAATGCGCCCGAGCCCAGATCGATCACCGCGCGGTCGTAGGTCTTGCCCTGCGATTTGTGGATGGTCACCGCCCACGCCAGCCGCAGCGGGAACTGGGTGAACTCGGCGACGACCTCACGGGTGAGCGTGCGGGACCCGGCGTTGTAGGCGTAGCGGAACCTCTCCCAGACCGCGGGTTCGACGTCGAACTCCTGCCCGTCGACCTCGACCCGCACGGTGCCACCCGCGATGCGGGTGACCGTGCCCATCGTGCCGTTGACCCAGCGCGGCGGATCGCCGTAGCCCTGGGTGTCGTTGCGCAGGAACATCACCTGCGCTCCCACCTTCAGCTTCAGCTCGGTGTCGGCGGGGTAGTTCGCCTCGCCGCGCCCGAAGTCGCCGTTGATCTCGGCGACCGCGGTCTGCTCGCGACCGACGAGCTCGGTGAGGTGGCGGCGGTTGATGTTGTTGACGATGTCGTTGCGGGTGGCGAGCGTGATGACGGGGTGCTCGCCGTCGTCGGGGTGCGGGGGCGTGCGGGCACCGGTGTCGTTGAGCACCTGGGCGATGTCGGCGGTGACCCGCCCGTGGCGGACGGCGTTGAGCATGGCCTTGAACGCGGGGTCGGCCTGCCGGTGGATCTCGGCGAGCTCGCGCACGTGCAGCGAGGCGCCGTAGGCGCCGAGTTCCATCAGCCCGTCACCGGCGACCTCGCCCGTCCACACCTTGGCGTCGAAGAACCAGAACGAGCGATAGTGGTCGCGGATGTAGCGCATCTCGTCGCCGCGGGGCGGCACGGGAGCGAGCTGGTAGGGGTCGCCGAACATGACGATCTGGACGCCGCCGAAGGGCTCGGCGCGTCGGCCGCGCGCCTGACGGAGCGCGCGATCGATGCCGTCCATGAGGTCGGCGTTGACCATGGAGATCTCGTCGATCACGAGGGTGTCGATGGCATTGAGGATGCGCCGTGTCGCATCGGACTGGTCGAGATCGGTGTTCGCGATGAGCCCGATCGGCAATCGGAACAGGGAATGGATCGTCTGACCCTCGACGTTGAGGGCGGCGACCCCGGTCGGGGCGCAGACTGCGATCTGCTTCGAGGTGTTCCAGGCCAGGTGCTGCAGCAGGGTGGACTTGCCGGTTCCGGCGCGGCCGGTGACGAAGACGTGGTCGCGCGAGTCCTCGATGAGCCGGAACAGCGCCTCCTGCTCGGCGGAGAGCGCGGGCGTGGTCACCGGTTCATGGTAGACGGATGCCGCGGCTCGGCGTCGACGGGTCCGCGAGATCTGTGGGCCAGCGCCTCGTCCCCGCCACGACGCCGGTGACGATCTCGCGGAACCGCGGGCAGGCGGTGATGTCGTGCGCCTGGCAACGGAGGGCGTGCTCGGTCATGAGGCGCGACCGCTCCATCTCGGCCACCCGCTCAGCCAGGTCGGCCAGGTGCGCCTCGAGCACGCGGTGCCGCTCCGGGGCCTGATCGTCCAGCAGCACGCGGATCTGATCCAGCGACATCCCCGCCGCCTTGCTGCGGAGGATCACGGCGATGCGCACGAGGTCGTCGTCGCTGTACCGCCGGCGGCCGCCGCCGTCGCGGGCAGGCGCCAGGAGGCCGGCGTCCTCCCAGTGCCGCAGCACGTGGGTCGGGAGCGAGAACCGCGTCGCCGCATCGCCGATGGGGAGGCCGCTTGACTTCATGTCGACATGAAGTCACACGATGGGCTCCGACGCAACCCCTTCGAGGAGGACACATGATCGACGCCATCGTGATCGGCGGCGGACCCGCCGGCCTGCAGGCAGCCCTGACGCTGGGTCGGATGCATCGGCAGGTGATGCTGTTCGACTCGGGCGAGTACCGCAACGCCACGGTCGACCACGCCCAGAACCTCATCACGCACGACGGGCGTGCGCCTGCGGAGCTCCGCCGGCTCGCGCGCGAGGACCTCGCGGGCTACGCGACGGTGCGTATCGTCGAGACGGAGGTGCACGCCGTCGAGGCACGGGATGACGGCGGGTTCGCCGCGATGACGGACGACGGCGCGTTCGCGGCATCCGTCCTGATCCTCGCGACCGGCCTGCGCGACGAGCTGCCGCCGATCCCCGGACTCGCCGCGGCCTGGGGGCGCGAGGTCGCGCACTGCCCGTTCTGCCACGGGCATGAGCTGAGCGGGAAGCGCATCGGCATCCTCGGATCGGGTGCGCACGCGGCCGCCCACCGGGCGATGCTCGCGCCGATCGGGTCGGCGGTCGTGGTGATCGACCCCGACGAGGTGACCGCCGTCGAGCCGACGGACGACGGTCTGGTCGTGCGGCGGCGCGATGGCGACAGCACCGAGGTCGGCGGACTCTTCGTCGCCCCGACATCCACGCAGCGGTCGCCGTTCGCGGCGCAGCTGGGGCTTGCGACCCTGCCGTCGGGGGGCGTGGAGGTCGACCCGATGGGTCGCACGAGCCTGCCGGGCGTGTTCGCGGCGGGCGACATGGCGCACACGGCGGCGATGCCCGGCCCCATGGCCTCACTCGCCGTCGCGATCGCGGCGGGCCAGCTGGCCGCTGCGGCGGCCGTTCACCAGCTCGCCGCTCGCGAGCTCGGCGCACAGCGGGGAGCGGTTTCCTAGACTGGGCTCATGCAGCAGGGGGCGGCGGCGAGGGGCGGGCGTCGCTCACGCTCGCGCCTGGCCACCGACCTCGCCCTGCTCGGCGTCGTCGGGGCGCTCCTGGTCGCCTCCTTCGTCGCTGCCGGCGCCACGCTGTACCGCGAGTTCTACAGCCCCGCGGCCTTCGTCGAGCGGTACCTGGGTCTTCTCGCCGACGGGCGTGCCGCCGAGGCGCTCGCCACCCCGGGGGTCTCGGTCGACATCGAGGCGCTCGAGGCGGCGGGGCTGCCCCCGACCGCGTCGCAGGCGCTTCTGCGTCGCGACGCCCTCGCCGCCCTCGGTGGCGTGGAGATCGTCGGCGAGGAGGAGGATCGCAGCGTCACGCGCGTGACCGCCGCCTATCGGGCCGGGCAGTTCGAGGGGACCACGACCTTCGAGGTCGAGCGCGACGGGTCGGTGGGGCCGCTTCCCACCTGGCGGTTCGCCACGAGCCCGCTCGCGGTCATGCAGGTGGCCGTGCAGGGGTCGATGACGTTCGACGTCAACGGGTTCTCCCTCGACAAGCGGCAGGTTTCCCCCGACGGCGCGGAGGCCGACCCGTCGGCGCCGGTGTCGCTGCTGGTGTTCTCCCCCGGTATCTACTCCGTCTCGGTGGACACGGCCATCTCGAAGACGCCCGGTGTGGCCGTGGTGTCGGACAGTCCGTTCTCCTCGGTGCCGGTGTCGCTCCAGGCCCAGCCGACGGAGGAGTTCGTCTCGGTGGTGCAGGACCGTGTGGAGGGATTCCTCACCGAGTGCGCCGCCCAGGAGGTGCTCCAGCCGACCGGGTGCCCCTTCGGCTACCAGGTGCAGGACCGCATCGTCTCACCGCCGAGCTGGTCGATCGTGCAGCAGCCGGTCGTCCGACTGGAGCCGGACGGGGCGAACTGGACGATTCCGCCGACCCCGGCCGTGGCGCGGATCACTGTCGACATCCGCTCGCTCTTCGACGGGCGCGTGAAGAGCACGGAGGAAGACGTGCCGTTCTCCCTCGCGGGAAGCATCACCGTCGATCCCGAAGGGCGCGCGTCGATCTCGATCACGAGTTCGGAGACGCAGTGATCGCCGTCGGGAGGATCAGCGACTGACGTGGGCGTCGCGCTCGGCCCGCTCCGCGTCGCGCTGGGCGAGGGCGGCGAGCTGGGCGTTGTACGCCGCGAGCTCGGCGTCGTCGGTGCGGTCGGCGTGGCGGTCGCTGCGCTTCTGATCGCGCGCGTCGCTGCGGCTCCACTGGATCGCGACGGTGATGGCGAGGATGAGGGTCGGGATCTCGCCGATGGACCAGGCGAGGCCCCCGCCGATGTACTGGTCTTCGAGCGGGGTCGGCCCCCAGGTGCGACCCATCGACCCGAACCACTCGGCGACCATGAGACCCGACTGCATCATCATCGCCACGCCGAAGAACGCGTGCATCGCCATGACGCCGATGAGCAGCAGCAGCCGTCCCGCGTACGGCAGGCGCCACGGCACCGGGTCGATGCCGATGAGGGTGAGGGCGAAGAGGTAGCCGGTGATGAGGAAGTGGGCGATCATCCACTCGTGCCCGAGGTGGTCGTAGAGCGACCACCGGAAGAGATCGGTGTAGTAGAACGCCCAGAGTGAGCCGATGAAGAGCCCGGCCGCGACGAACGGATTCGTCAGAACACGGGAGAACGGCGTGTGGACCGCCCAGAGGATCCACTCCCGTCCGCCGCGCGTGCCGTCGTCGCGCTTGTGGATCGCGCGCGCCGCCAGGGTCACCGGGGCACCCGCGACGAGGAGGGCGGGGATCGCCATCGACAGCAGCATGTGGCCGAGCATGTGCACGCTGAAGAGGTAGTCCTGGTAGGCGTTGATCGGCCCGCTCGTCACCCAGAAGAGCAGCGCGACCCCGAGGCTCCACAGCACGGTGCGGTACACCGGCCATCGGTCGCCGCGGCGGCGCAGGCGCCAGACGCCGGCGAGGTAGAAGAACAGCCCGAATCCGGCGGCGGTCGCCCAGAGGAGGTCGAGGTCCCACGCCGTCAGCCACCGGTCGAGGGTGAACTCGGGCGGGAGCGGCGCGCCGGTGAGGACTTCGGCCGGGGTGCGGACGGCCGGGAGGGCGGTGTCGACCGGCGGGGGTGTGCGCGCGAGCGCGGCGGCGGCGCCGCTGGCGATGCCCATGAACGCCAGTTCGACGGCGATGATCCCCCAGAAGCGGCGGGCCGCGGCATCCGCCTTCTGATCCAGCCGGGCGATGGCGCCACGGCGATACCAGGCTCCGAAGACTCCGATGGCGATGAGGGCGATCACCTTCACCACCAGGATCGCGCCGTAGGGGCTGAGGAGCGCCTCGGGAGTGACCACGCCGATCGCCGCGCGGACGGTGCCGGAGAGGGCGACGACGAGGAAGGCGGCCAGGGCGATGCTCGAGTAGCGGCTGAGGACGACGGTGAGGCGGGAGCGGTCGAGGACGGGCCGGAGGATGACGAGGAGGAGAAGCCCACCGAGCCAGGCCGCGGCCGCGATGATGTGGAGGGCGAGGGCGACCACGGCGGAGTTGTGGTTGGCCTCCTCGCCGGAGTGGCCCTGCGTGGCCATCGGGATGAGCGCGGCGATGGCGGCGAGGGCGACGATCATCGTGGCCAGCCACGAGCGCACCGCGAAGGTGAGGACCGTGAGGGCGGCCCCCGCGATCGTCGTGAGGAGCCACGCCCGGCCGGGCTCGGTCTCGACGAGGAAGCGGCCGAGCTGAGCGCCGAACTCGGCGCCGGCGCTGATGGCGGGGTTGAACGCGTCGACGAAGGTGAGGAAGCCGGTGGCCGCAGCGGAGACGGTGAAGACCGCCGCCGAGACCGATGCGGTGTCGAGGGCGACATCGAACTCGCGCTCCCCCGCGCGGAGCGCGAAGAGCGCGAGGACCAGGGCGCCCACCATGCCGGCGGCCGAGAGATTGACCAGAAGCTTGGCAACGGGAAGGCCCCAGCGGGCGACGGGGCCGGGATCGCCGATGAGCAGCGGGGCTGCGCCCCCGCCGAGAGCGAGTCCGGCGATGAGGGTGACGAGCGCCGCGGCAACCAGGATCACGGGCCCGGCGGCCCGCAGCGCGCGGGAGTTCACCCCACCAGCCTACGCGCGGGTGGTGGGCGGCGGCTGGGCGCGGAGGATGCCGAAGGGGGATGCCGCGGTGTGCGACATCCCCCTTCTGATCAGCGTGCGATCGTGATTACTTGACCGCTGCCTTGAGCTTGGAGCCGGCGGTCACCTTGACGCGCTTGCCGGCGGGGATCTTGATCTCTTCGCCGGTCTGCGGGTTGCGGCCGGTGCGAGCCGAGGTCTCGACCTGCTCGAAGGAGATCCATCCGGGGATGGAGACCTTGCTGCCCTTGGCCACCGCCTCCGACACCGTGGAGAAGAGCGAGTCGAGCACGCCGGACACGGCGGACTGGCTCTGACCCGTGGCGCTCGCGATGCTCGCGACGAGTTCGGTCTTGGTGATGGACTTGTCAGCCATGTGGATTGTCCTCCAGGGCGACCGCAGGTCGCCTTCTGCTACGTGGACCGGGGCGGGGTTCGCCGCCGGCTGGTCGGACCGACCGGGGTCGAATATACCCACGGAACCGCGGAAATTCGCGGATTTCGGCTCCTGGCGGACGGAATGGGCGGCGTGTCGCCCGTTCTGTGGTGCTGTTGTGGCGCCTGAGGCGCTCTGGCGTACCTCTCGGGCCCTTCTCGGAGGAGGCGGCCGGAGAGCGTGCACAACGGCGGGGATGACGCTCGGCGCGCCCACGCGCCGCGGTGACGGGCGGGGTGTCGCTCCGCGGCTCCGCGGTTGCGCCCGCGGCCGTCAGACCCCGTGGAGCCGGCGGAGAGCGGCGACCACGTCGCCGTGCCACCGGCGGGCGGCGGGAAGCACGCCGGTGAAGATGGGGGTGTCGTGGGTCACGCCCAGGTACTGCACGGCGCTGGCGTCGACGCCGGCCGCGCGGAGCGCTGCGGCGTAGGCGGCGCCGTCACCGCGGAGCGGATCGAACTCGGCGGTGAGGATCACCGCGGGCGGGAGCCCCGCGTGCGACGCGGCGCGGAGCGGGGAGGCGAGGGGCTCGCGGGCCATCCGCCGGTGAGACAGGTAGGTGCGCGCGACCGAGCGGAGTTCGCGGAGCGCGATGACGGTCGGCACGCCCAGCGCCCGGGTCGCCCGGAGGTCGAGGTGGCGGCCCGTGAGGTCGAGCACCGGGACCTCGAGCACCTGCAGTCGCACGGGGAGTGGATCTTCGCCGTCGCGGTTGAGGAGGGTGACGGCCGCGGCGAGGTTCGCTCCCGCGGAAGTGCCGAGGATGCCGATGCGGTCGACGTCGACGTCGAGCTCGGCGGCGTGGGCGAACAGCCAGCGGAGGGCCGCCGCGCCCTGCTCGACGGCGACCGGATAGCGGTGCTCGGGGGCGAGGGCGTAGTCGACGGCGACGATGACGACGTCGGCGTCGGCGGCGCGGCGGCGGAATCCGGCATCGGTGGTCGGGTAGTCGATTCCGCCGATGCGGAAGGCGCCGCCGAAGAAGGCCAGCACCGCGGGGAGGGGCGCCGCGGCGGCACCCGCGCCGGACTCGCGCGGGTCGTAGACGCGCACCCGCACGGCGGGTCGCCCCGCAACCTCCACGGTGTGCTCTCTCGTGCGGATGTCGGGGCCCGGCGTCCCGACGGTCTCGAGCTCGGTGCGATCCCAGGCCAGGGCAGCGCGGCGATGCTTCGCCCGCGCGCGGGCTCGCGGGCTCGATGGCGACGCGGTGCGCTTCCGGGGCGCGGGACCGCTCGCGGTCGAGTCGAAGGGCCAGATCGCGGACAGGCGCTTCTTCAGCCGTGACACGGCCTGACCGAACAGATACTTCCGGTGGACGCGAAGGCGGTCGGCGAAGACCGGGTCGAGTGGCACGGCATTCCTTTCCCGGGGACACCTGAGTCTACGAGCGACCACCTCCGCAGGACCTCGGTCGGTGCCTGATCGCCGGGCATCGCCTACCGTGACCCGCATGACCTTCCCCGGTATCGTCGCCACCCTGGTCGGCGTCATCTTGATCGTCACGGCGCTCCACGACGTGTTCCGAACGCTGCTGCGCCCGAGCGAAACCGGCCGGCTGACGCACGTCATCTTCCGGTTGTCGTGGGCGATCGTGCCGAGTCGCCGATTCCCCGCCTCCGCCCCCCTGACCATCCTCGTCGTCATCGGAGTCTGGGTCGCCCTCATCACCCTCGGCTGGGCGCTGGTCTACCTGCCGCACATGCCCGACGGATTCGCCTATCAGAGTCTGGATCCGGCGGAGTTCAATCCCTTCGCCGAGTCGGTGACGATGTCGCTCGTCGCCCTCACCACGCTCGGGCTCGGCGACGTCGTGCCGGCTCAACCGGTGCTGCGGGTGGTGTCTCCGCTGGAGGCTCTCATGGGCTTCGCGCTGCTGTCGGCAGCGGTCTCGTGGTTCATGCAGCTCTACCCTGCCCTCGCGCGCAGACGCGCCTTCGGGCTGCAGATCGAGAGCCTTCGTCGATCGCGGGCCGCCGAAGACATCGAGGTGTTCAGTGCTGAGCGGGCCGCGTCGATCATCGACCGGGTGACCGAGTCACTCGCGGTGCTGACGGCAGATCTGGTGCAGAACTCCGAGATCTTCTACTTCGCGGACGAGTCGCGTCGGCTCTCGGCGCCGCAGGCGATGGAGTACGTGCTCGAGCTGCGTGACGCGGCGGTGGCGTCTCCGCGCGTCGCCGTCGTCAGTGCAGGGCGCGCACTCGCCGCGATCGTGGACCAGCTCGCCGATCTGCTGAAGGCGCAGTATCCGCACGTGCGCGGCGAGTCGACGGACGAGGTGGTGACCGATGTGGCCGTCGCGCACCGGCGGGTGGCGGGGTGAGGAACGGCGAAGGGCGGGAGCTCCGGAGAACTCCCGCCCTTCAGCGGCTGGTTGTGATCACCAGGACGACTTGGTCACACCGGGCAACTCGCCACGGTGGGCCATGTCGCGGAAGCGCACGCGCGAGATGCCGAACTTGCGGAGGTTTCCGCGGGGACGGCCGTCGATGGCGTCGCGCTGACGCAGGCGAACCGGCGATGCGTCGCGGGGCAGCTTCTGCAGGCCCAGGCGGGCGGCTTCGCGCTCTTCGTCTGTGCTCGTGGGGCTGACGAGGGCCTTCTTCAGCTCGGCCCGCTTGGCCGCGTAGCGCTCGACGATCTCCTTGCGCTGGTTGTTGCGCGCGATCTTGCTCTTCTTGGCCATGCGATCAGCGCTCCTCTCGGAATTCGACGTGCTTGCGGATGACCGGGTCGTACTTCTTCAGCACGATGCGGTCGGGGTTGTTGCGGCGGTTCTTACGCGTCACGTAGGTGTACCCCGTGCCGGCGGTCGAGCGCAGCTTGATGATCGGACGAACGTCCTGAGCCTTCTTCGCCATTAGAGCTTCACACCCTTCGCGATGAGGTCCTTCACGACCGACTCGATGCCGCGGACGTCGATGACCTTGATGCCCTTGGCCGACACGTTCAGCGTGATCTTCCGACCGAGCGAGGGAACGTAGTAGGTCTTCTTCTGCACGTTCGGGTCGAAGCGGCGCTTCGTCCGGCGGTGCGAGTGCGAGATGTTGTGACCGAAGCCGGGAACCGCTCCAGTCACCTGGCACACTGCTGCCATGGTGATGTCTCCTTCTGTACCGTGACACCGGACGGTGCCACCCAAGATCCCTTGTCTGCACCCCGTTTCGGGCGCGACCGTGGGCCGGCATCGAAGGAGGGGTACGTACTACACGCTGGAGTGCGCGCAGACAAACCTCGATGGTACCGGATGCCGCGGGCGCGACCTAATCGCCGGGGGCGGCGTTCGAGCCCCTCGCCGCCGCACGGCCGGCCGCGGTGTCCAGCGTCACCGTCTTGATGACGCGCGAACTGCCGGTCGAGGATCAAGAACTGCCGGTCGAGGATCAAGCGGTCAAGCGATAGCGGGCTCGCCCAGCCAATCGCGGCTTCCGCTGTGGATCGATCCAGGGTGGTGGCAGAAGGTACACACGGGCGTCGATCCCGGGACCTTCGACGATGATCTCCCACCCGTCGGAATGAAGACGATGATGACATCCGGTGCACAGGAGAACGCCGTTTGGGAGGTCGGTCCGGCCGCCGTCCCTGTTCCACCACGAGATGTGATGCACGTGACACCACGCGGGGGGTGCGCCACAGTCGATGCATCCTCCGTCACGCTCGGCGATGGCGAGCTTCTGGGCCGTCGTGAAAAGTCGACGGGTGCGACCCCAGTCGAGGATCTCGCTCTCGCCGCCGAGCACGCACGGAATGAGCTGCTGGTCGGCGGCCATTCGGCGAATGATCCCCGCGGGCACCGGCTGTGCGATGCCGTCGATCGTCGCCGTGCCGAGGCCGCTCTCGAGGGATGCGAGGTCCATGCGGATCACCACGGTCGCCGACGGCGCGGTCGGAACGTCGTCGCATCCGATGGCGTGCCGGCAGATGTCGGCGAGAGCGTCAGCACTCATCTGCTTCACCGACCGGGCATCCCGGTCGTCGTCCGGGGAGTGCTCGTTCCGACGGAGAGTCGCACCGACGATCGACTCGATCGCGGCCTTGACCGGCGCGCCAGTCTCCACGTCGAGCTTCGCCGAGATGACCAGCATCCCGTCCCGCTCCTGGATGACGAGCGTCCGCGCGCCCCGGAGCTCTTCGTGTCGCGGCGCGACGCCATCGGGGTCGAGATGCGCCTCCACGCGCGCGAGAAGCTTGGCCAGCTCGTCGGGGCGCAATCCCGGTGCGAGGTCGCACATCTGTCGCTCGGCGTCGTCGAGCCGCGCGGAGTCCACGCGCAGTGCGAGCTTCGTCAACATGGTCACGATCGAGGAGGCAGCCGTCATCCCGATCCGCCCAGCCGCTACCGCGCCCGCGACGTGCGGATGCCTGGCCGGCAGCTGCTCACCGCTCAAGGCGGTGCGCGGCGCCGTCGCCTCACCGACCTGGATCATCCGCACGGACTCACCGACGCTCGTGCCGGTCGTCGTCGAAAGGAGAACCGCGGGCGACGCGAATCCCTGCCGCTTCGCCAGTGAGTCCTTACCGAGCTCGGCGCGCGACTGCCGCGCGACCTCCGCCGCAACACCGGCGTAGGCCGCGTCGACGTGCCTCTTCAACGAGCCGAAAGCGTGGGTCACCGCGATCAACTCAGACGGGCTGAGCGCCGACGGCACACGGTCACCCCCCGCGAGCGCCAGCGCTTCGAGCGCTTGCGCGATCCCCGCGAGTGGTGTCGTCATGACTCGATATTAGTACACGCGTTCTATTCAGGCAATACTTGCATACGAAGTTTTCTTCGATATACTGGCGACTGCCGCAGATGGCGGCGTCTCCACCGAACGAACGTCAAGGAGCACGGGATGTCTTTCCAGGCCTATCTCGACACCATCGAACGCAAGACGGGACTCACCCCCCGACAACTCGTCGAGGCCGCCCACGAGCGAGGACTCGACACCGCCGGCGTGAAGGCGACGGAGATCATCGAGTGGCTGAAGTCCGACTACGACCTGGGGCGCGGTCATGCCATGGCGATGGTCCACGTCATCACCAAGGGTGACCGGATCGACCCGAAGCATGTCGGGTCGGGTGGCACGCACGCCGACGCGGGGGACCGTCTCTGGCTCGACGGCATCGCGACCAAGCCCGAAGGATTCTGACCACGGGTTCGCGCATCGACTTCGAGGTGGAGATCTCGACCGCCGGGCGCGCCGGGTCTCATGGTCGGTGGCGGCGACCCTCGGGTAGTGCGGGTGTCGGCGCCGCGCGAGCCGCGATCCTCAGGTGTCGCGGATGTCAGCCTCGCGGGCGCCGCGTCCCCACCGGAAAGGGGACACCGTCGGATCGCCGTCGATCCAGAAGCGCCACGGGAACGCGGCGGTGCCCGCGACGCCTGCAACGCCGACCCGCGGCCCCGAGACCGTCTGGGGAAGGAGTCCGTCAGGGAGGAGGAGTCTTGCCACGGCTCCCGCGCGCGGCTCCGACGTGATCGCGTCGATTCCGTCGTGAACCGGATGCCGGAGACCCACGGCCTGGCTCAATCGGCCGGGTCCGCGGGCGAGGTCACGGTGCGGCAAGGCGAAAGCGCGGGAGGCAGCGCCGGCGGGTGACGACGGAGGGTAGACAGCGCCGGCAGGTGACGACGCACGGGAGGCAGCGCCGGCGGGTGACGACGGAGGGGAGACAGCGCCGACGGGTGACGACGCATGGGAGGCAGCGCCAGCCGGAACCGACACGCGGGCGGCGGTGCGACGACGCACCGCGACATCCCTCCCCCGTACGATCTCGCCCGCGCGGAGGAGGATCCCGCCTGCTGTGCCTTCGGGGCCGCACACGACGTTCACACACGAATGGATCCCATGACTCAGGTAGACGTAGAGGTGACCGGGCTCCCCCCACATGGTGGCATTGCGCGCGGTCGGCCCCATGCGGGCATGCGACCCGGGATCGGGCACCGGGCCCGTGCCCCGGCCGTGGTAGGCCTCGACCTCGGAGAGACGGACGGCCACGGTCTCTCCGTCGACGGTCACCTCGAGCACCCCTCCGAGCAGCCGCGGCGCCACCTCCACGGGCAGTCCCGCGACGTCCGCGCGGGAGGCGGGGCGGAGCCCCGAGCCCGCCTCGACGTGTCCATCGGAAGTCATGCTCACCGCGGCGGCACCTGACACCACGAGATGTCGAAGCCCTGCAGCGAGACGACCTGTGTGCCGTCGTCGATCTCGACGATGCGGGTCTGAAGTCGCTCGGGGAGCGGCAGACGGTAGTCGTCGTACGCGTTCTGCGCGGCAGCCGGCGCGACGAGCACGGCGAGGTAGCGTGCGCTCGGCGACACGCATGTCTGCACCACGGCGTCCTCGGCCCCGATCTCGGTGAGGGCGCTCGTGGTTCCGTCGACTCCGACGCGCACGACGGCCGTCGATCCGGTCGGGGTGCCGTCGGCGCCGAACACCGCAGCAGAGCGGATCGTCCCGCCATCGGGCAGGGGAGTGATGGCGGTGACCGTTCCGAGATCGGCCTCCGGAACCGCCAGCGGCTCCTCGGAGGCATCCGTCAGGTCGATGACCGCCGGTCCGTCGGCGCGCTCGACGACCGCCTCCGACGAACCCCGGGCGATCCCGCTGATCGAGAGCGCCGTGCCGAGCGGTGTCGAATCAGCGCCGTCCGCGCCGGTCAGGAGAAGCTGCCCGTCGAAGGAGAGCAGCAGGATGCTGTCGGTGTCGGGCACGAACCGCCATTCCGCGATGCGGGGGTCGGCCCCATCGATCGCGATCTCAGTCGGCTCGGTCTCTGCGGCGCCCCGCGCGAGGGATGCCGTGTAGAGGCGGCTCTCGCGTGCACCGCCGGCGCTGACATCCTCATCGGTGTAGAGGTATCCGACCACCTCGCCGCGGTCGGCGCTCTGGAGATTCGTGACGAGGCCGTCGCCGGGCAGCGGCAGACTGCGCTCATCCTCGCCCTCGAGGTTCGTGACGATCAGCTCAGCCGATTCGTCGTCGGCGAGGACCGACATCACGAGGTGTCGGGAGGTCGCGCGGAAGTCCTCGATGTGCGGGTGCGTGAACACGGCCTCGGCGTCGTCACCGGTGAGGTCGGTACGGAACACGGTGTCGTCTCCGTCCCCGCGCTGCAGCAGGAAGACCTCGGCGCGCGGCGTCCGGAAGGTCTCGACGACCTCGGTCGCGGGCCCGCCGCCCGCGGCGGTCAGCCCCTCGATGCTGATCGTGTACTCGGTGTCATCCCGCAGCGGCAGCCCGAAGCGCACCCCGAGGCTGCGCCCCGACGTGTCGACCGCGAACGGCACCTCGGGCGTGATGCTGACCTGATCAGCCGTGACTTCCGCGAGCGGCAGCGAGGTCGAGACGATCAGGCGACCCCCGGATGCCGCGGCAGCCGCCTCGGGATCGACATCCACCGCAGTCACCCGGGGGCCCTGGAGGGTGCTCACGGCGGCTCCCGCAAGACCAAGGGCGCCGAGAAGTGCGGCGACGATGAGGAAGGGCAGCACGAACGCGCGGCGAGTCGACCGCGTGCGCGCCGAGGAGCGTACGCGGTCAGTACTCATGCGGGTCCTCGGGTTCGTCGATCAGCTCCACCGTCGCGGCGTCGATGAACAGGCGCCCGTCGGAGTTGGCGCGCACCATGCCCTCGACCGTGACCCACTGACCGGTCTCTGCATCTTCGCCGGCCTCGCTCTCGCCGACGGCGACCGGGAGGCTCGCCGACTGGGCGTCGATCACGCAGTGCGTGATCACCAGCCTCGACAGGGCGAATCCGCCGTCCTCTCCAGGGGTGACGAATCCGGTCAGCGTGACCGGGTCGCCGTCGAACGCCTCGGGATTCGTGGCGGTGGCGAACACTGCCGACCACTCTCCGACGCCGAAGGACGCGGTGTCGCCGGTGCGTGCCAGGGTGACCACATCAGTTCCGCCGAAGAGGGGCGGGGCGCCGACGTCGCGGGAGATCGCGAGCTCGGCCGAAAGGGAACGAGGGGGGAGAACCAGTGTCAGCAGCACGACCGCCGAGGCGAGGACCGCCCCGGTTCCGGTCGCGAGCAGTCCCAGGGAGCGGCGGCTTGCGCGCGATGCCCGAGGCGCCTCAGCGGGTCGCGGTGCTCGACCCGGTCGCGGTGCCCGCGGTGGGCGGGACGAACGCGGACGGGATGCACCAGCGCGCGCCTGAGCCCGGGTGAGGACGGGAGCGGCGGAAGCGGCGGGAGCCGATTGGTCGGCAGCGGCATCGTGATCGTCGACGAGGGCGGCATCCAGCGGATGCTCGTGCCCGTGCCCCGCACCCTCACCGTGCCCGTGCCCCACGCCGTCACCGTGATCGTGCCCGTGATCGTCTTCGGCC
The DNA here is from genome assembly GCF_013410955.1 of Microbacterium sp. AK009. Taxonomy (GTDB): domain Bacteria; phylum Actinomycetota; class Actinomycetes; order Actinomycetales; family Microbacteriaceae; genus Microbacterium. The sequence continues at coordinate 72,650 of NZ_JACCCG010000006.1, forward strand.
CCCACCGGGAGCAAGAAGCTCATCACGGCTCCGATCAGCACGAGGATCGACATCGACACCGCGAACCACGACGACTCGGGGTTGATGTACAGGCCCAGTCGCCCGGTGAGGGCGAGCGAGACGGTGATGACGGCGAGGATCGTGGCGAGGCCCACGCCGAGCCAGCGCGTGAGGAGGGCGGAGCGCTCAGGCAAGGAGGTTCACCCCCGTCCCGATCGCGAAGGCGGCGAGGATCACCACGACGACGACACCGGCGAGCGCGCGGGTGGTGAAGGTGGTGCGCATGAGGGCGAGCATCTTCACGTCGACGAGGGGTCCGACGAGGAGGAAGGCGACGAGCGACCCGGGCGTGAACGTCGAGGCGAACGACAGCGCGAAGAACGAGTCGACGTTCGAGCAGATCGACACCACCATCGCCAAGGCGATCATGGCCACGATCGACATCGCAGGGTTCGATCCGATCGCCAGCAGCACGTCGCGGGGGATCAGCACCTGCACGGCTCCGGCGATCGCCGAGCCGATGATGAGCGCCGGCATCACGGCGCGCAGCTCGATCACCAACTGCGCGAGGCTACGACGCCCGCGCTCACCGAGGGCGCCCGCCGACCCCGCCTCCACCGGACCACGCGCCAGCTGCAGTGCGCACGTGTCACGGAACCGGTCGGTGAGGAGGGCGTCCGGGCTCGGGTGACGGCTGTACAGCCACCCGATGAGGTTCGCGATGAGATACCCGCCGATGAGTCGGACAACGAGGATCCCGTCGTCGAACCCGAAGGCGGCGTGCGTGGTGATGATCACGATCGGGTTCACGATCGGAGCGGCGATGAGGAACGTCATCGTCTCGGACACGCTGAACCCGCGCATCAGCAGGCCACGGGCGAACGGCACGTTGCCGCACTCGCAGACCGGAATGAGCATGCCGAGGAGGGAGAGGACGGCCCGGCGCGCCCACGCGCGCCGCGGCATCCATCTCTCGATCAGTCCCGGCGGCACCCAGACCTGCACCGCGATGGAGAGCACGACGCCCAGCACGACGAACGGCAGCGACTCGATGAGCACGCTGACGGCGAGAGTGAGTCCGTCCTGCGCGCGGGTCGGCAGCGGGTCGGGGAAGATCGCCGGCGCGAGCGCATCGACGAGGAAGAGCCCGACGACAACGGCGACGCCGATGCCGAGCGCGACCAGCGCTCGCGCGGTCGCCGAGGGCCGCGACCCGTCGCGGGTCACGGTCCGATCGCGATGCTCCGGCGGAGCGACGCGGGGGGCCGGGTCAGTCCGTGTCACGCTCACCGGCTCCGGCCGTACAGGCGGAGCAGTATCCGAAGATGTCGACGATGTGCTCGGCCTGAGTGAACCCATGAGCGGTCGCCGTGCGTCGCGCCCAGTCCTCGACATCCGTCGCTTCGATCTCGACGGTCTTGCCGCAGTTGCGGCAGATCAGGTGATGGTGGTGTCCCGCCGACACACAGGCGCGGTACAGGCTCTCGCCCTCCGGGCTCTGCAGCGAGTCGGCCTGACCGTTCGCGGCCAGACCGGCCAGCGCCCGATACACGGTGGCCAGGCCGATGCCGGTGTTCTCGTCGCGGAGTGTGGCGTGCAGCGACTGGGCGCTGACGAAGCCGCGGGCGTCGGCGAGGGCTTCGCGCACGCGTTCGCGCTGCCACGTGTTCCGCTGGGCCATGATCAGGAGTTTACCGAGGCGCCCTGAACCGCCGCTGGACGCCCCTCACCCCCGCGCATCCGGACGACCCGCCCCTGCCGGCCGCCGATCACGCGGCAGACGAGGTAGATCACGAACGAGATCGTGGTGATGTAGGGGCTCACCGGCAGTGTGCCGGCGATGGCGAGGAGGATGCCGCCGACGGCGGACACGAAGCCGAAGGCGGCCGCCAGGAGCGGCACCGACAGCGGCCCGTGGGCGACGCGCATCGCGGCGGCGGCCGGTGTCACGAGGAGAGCCATCACCAGCAGCGCGCCGATGATGTGGACGGCCACGGCGACGATGAGGCCGAGGAGGATCATGAAGATCAGCGACACCGCGGTGGTCGGCACACCGCGCGCTGCGGCGGACTGCGGGTCGAGCGAGTCGAAGCGGAGCGGACGCCAGATCACCAGCATCCCGAGCAGCACGATGAGGCTGATCCCGATCAGCCAGCCGAGCTGTCCGGTCTGCACCGACACGATCTGCCCGGTGAGCAGGCTGAAACGGTTGGCGCTTCGCCCGTCGTAGAGAGACAGGAACAGGATGCCGAGGCCGAGGCCGAACGGCATGAGGACGCCGATGATCGAATTGCGGTCTCTCGCGCGTGCGCCGAGCCAGCCGATCAGGGCGGCGGCGATCAGGGATCCGAAGATCGAGCCGGTCACGACGTCGACGCCGATGAGGAGGGCGGCCGCGGCACCGGCGAAGGAGAGTTCGCTGATCCCATGGACGGCGAAGGCCATGTCCCGCTGCATGACGAAGACCCCGACGAGACCGCCGACGAGGCCGAGCGCAGCGCCGGCCCACACCGCGTTCGAGACGAGTCCGAGCAGCTGGCCGTAGACCGGGAGGCCGCCGAACATCGCCTCCCAGATGGCGTCCCAGCTCACGAGTGGTCCTCGTCGTGGTGGTGATGGTGCGCATCCTCGGCATCCGGCGCGCCGACCACGACGAGCCGGTCACCGGCACGCAGGACGAAGACGGGTGTGCCGTACAGCTCGGTCAGGACCTCGGAGCGCAGTACCTCGTCGGGGCGCCCCAGAGTGAATCGTCCGCCGGCGATGTACAGGATCCGGTCGACCTTGGTCAGCAGCGGGTTGACGTCGTGCGTCACCAGAAGGACGGCGGCGTCGCGGTCGCGGCGATGGCGGTCGATGAGGTCGACCACGGCGCGCTGGTTCGCGAGGTCGAGGCTCGTGAGCGGCTCGTCGCAGAGCAGGAGCTTCGGGTCGTCGGCGAGGGCCTGGCCGATGCGCAGCCGCTGCTGCTCCCCGCCCGAGAGAACGCCGACGGGACGGTCGGCGAAGGCGCGGGCGCCCACCTCATCGATCAGCTTGTCCACCCGCGCCGCGTCGCGGCGCCGTGGGATGGGGAGCCCGAAGCGGTGCCCGTTGACTCCGAGCGCCACGACGTCGCGGCCGCGCAGGGCGACGTCGCGCGGGAGCGGCCGCGACTGCGGGATGTACCCGATGCGGCGGTTTCCGCCCGCGCGTACCGGCTCTCCCAGGACGGAGATGGTGCCCGAGCTCAGGGATTGCAGGCCCAGGATCGCCTGCAGCAGCGTCGTCTTGCCCGAGCCGCTCGGGCCGAGGACGGCGATGAGCTCACCGGGTGCGACGGAGAGGTCGAGTCCCGACCACAGTTCGCGACCGGAGCGCCGGAGCGCCGCATCCCGGATCTCCAGCGCCGGCGCCGTGGACGTCACTCCGCGAGGGCGTCGCTGAGAGCGGTGATGTTCGCCTGCATCCACGAGATGTAAGTCTCCCCCTCCGGGAGGGTTTCCGAAAACGCGATCACCGGGATGCTCAGCGAATCGGCCTCGGAGACGATCTGCTCGGTCTCGGCGCCGCCCGTCTGGGTGTTCGTGATCACCACGCGCACGTCATCGGCCCCGAGCAGGTCGAGCGACTCGAGGAGCGTCGCGGGCGGAACATCCTGCCCCTCCTCGACAGCCTCGCTGAACGCCTCGGGGGTCACGTTCTCCAGCCCCGCCGCCGCGGCGAGGTAGACCGGCACCGGTTCGGTGACGAAGACGTGAGCACCCTGCTGCTCACCGGCGATCGCGCCGAGGGAGTCCTCAAGACCCTCGATCTCACCGGTGAACGCGTCGAGGTTCGCCGCGAAGGTGTCGGCCTCCTCGGGTCGGAGCTCGCTCAGCTCGTCGGCGACCGCCTCGGCGACGTGGACGATGGTGTGCGGGTCGTACCAGACGTGCTCGTTGAAGCCTTCGATGTGGGCGTGATCGTGCTCGCCCTCGTCGTGGGCATGCTCCTCGCCCTCCTCGTGCGCGTGCTCCTCCTCCGCCGCGGCATCGGCGGCGCCCTCGGCCGCGCCGCCCTCCTCGGAGTGGTCGTCGGAGTGCGCTTCGGCACCGGGGTAGTCGTGGGAGAACTCGACGGCGGTGATCACGTGGGCCTCGCTGCCACTGGACTCGATGAGCGCGTCGATGAACGCGTCGTAGCCACCGCCGTTCTCGACGATGAGCTCGGCGTTCGAGATCGCGAGGGTGTCCTGGGCGCTCGGCTCGTAGGAGTGCGGGTCCTGCGCGGCGGAGCTCACGATCGAGGTGACGGCGACCGCGTCGCCCCCGATCTCTTCGACGATCTGCCCGTAGACGTTCGTCGACGCCACGACCTGAACAGCGTCACGCGCCGCATCGGCACTCCCCGCCGACGATGACGATCCGGTCGCGGTGGCGCAGCCGGCGAGGGCGAAAGCGGATGCCGCGGTCACGGCGAAGAGGGGAACGAGTCGGGTCGCACGCATAGGCCCCAGTGTAACGGATTGATAATCGTTATCAGTAATCGCCTGGAGTCCTGCCGTCCTGCAGACGAATGACGCGGTCGGCGATCGCCCGCACGGCGGGGTCGTGCGAGACGCAGACCACCGCGGCGCCCCTCCGCGCCTCCTCGCGGATGATCTGACGGATGCGCGCGGCATTCGCCGCATCGAGCCCGGTGGTCGGCTCATCGAGGAGCATTATGTCGGGTCGACGCACCCACGCCTGCGCCAGCAGTGCGCGCTGGCGCTGCCCGCCCGACACGTCCGCGATCGGGGTGTGCGCAAGCGATTCGATCGCGAGTCGTCGCATCGCCTCATCCACCAGGTGGGTCCGGCGCGCGCGCGACACCCCGCGACGAATCCCCAGCGCAATCACCTCCTCGACGGTCACCGGAAGGAGAGGGGTGACCGCCACGAGCTGCGGCACGAAGGCGGACACCACGGTCACCGCCGCCTCCCGCGCCCCGCGCGAGGGCGCCCGCACCCCGGCGATCACCTCCAGCAGCGTCGATTTCCCCGCTCCGTTGGGCCCGGTGATCACGGTCACCGCGCCGCGGTCGACGTGCGTCGACACGTCCATGAGCGCCATCCGCCCGCCGAACTCGACGCCGACCCGGCGCAGGCGAACCACCGTCACAGGCCCCTCGGCGCCATCCGTCGACGACACCGCCTCGGTCACCTCGGCTTCGCCTCGCATCCGCACCTCCGATTTTGAGAATGATTCTCATTAACAATACGGTGGCTCGCGTGCTCCTTCTCACCGACCTGCTGCTCGCGCCTTTAGCGATGGACTTCGTGCAGCGCGCGTTCGCCGGCGGCGCGCTCGTCGCGGTCCTCTGCGGTGTCGTGGGCACGTGGGTGGTCATCCGGGGGATGGCCTTCCTCGGCGAGGCGCTCGGACACGGGATGCTTCCGGGCGTCGCACTCGCCACGGTCACCGGCCTTCCGCTTCTGCTCGGCGGTGCCGCCGGCGCGGTGATCATGAGTCTCGGGGTGGGTGCGCTGCAGCGCCGCGGGCGCCTGTCGTACGACACCAGCATCGGACTCCTCTTCGTGGCGATGCTGTCGCTCGGCGTGATCGTCATCTCGTCGTCGGGCAGCTTCGCCACCGACGCGACCGCCATCCTCTTCGGCGACATCCTCGCGATCACGACCGCCGACCTCCTCGTCCTCGCGATCGCGTGCGGCGCAGGGATCCTCACCGCCGCCCTCGCGCACCGCTCGCTCGTCGCGCTCACCCTCGACCCGCGGATCGCGACGGTGCTCGGCTTCCGCCCCCGCCTCACGCAGGCGGCGCTCGTGGGACTCGTCACCCTGGCCGTCGTCGCGTCGTATCAGGCCGTCGGCTCGCTCCTCGTCGTGGGACTCCTCCTCGCGCCGGCGGTCGCAGCGGGACGGTGGACCCGGCGCATTCCGAGCCGCATGGCGCTGGCAGCCCTCATCGGCGTCCTCGCCGTCCTCACCGGCCTCCTCGCCTCGTGGCACTTCGCCACCGCCGCCGGCGCGTCCGTCGCCGCGGCGGCGATCGCCCTGGCGGCGCTGTCGACGCTCGTCCACGCCCTCCTCCCCCTTGCCCGCCGACGGCGGCCGACCACGAGCGCGGCGGACATCCGGCGCGTTCCCGCCCCTCTCTGACACCCGACCCGACTGAAGGCAGCCATGCGTTCCCGCCTCCTCCTCACCACCCTCGCCTGCGCGACCGGACTCATCGTCACCGCCTGCGCGGCCGCGCCGGCGACCGACCCGCCCCCCGTCGCCGCGTCCGACGACGACCACGGCGCGCACGAGGGCGCGGTCGAACTCGCCGAACCCGCGCTCGGGCTCACGACGATCGACGGCGAGGGGACGATCGCCCACCTCGACCTCCTCAGCGAGAACGTCACCGAGCTCGGCGTGATCGAGCCCCCCCGGGCGGTGGCGACCGACGGGCGCTACCTCTTCGCCGAGACCGCGAGCGGTGTCGAGATCGTCGACTCCGGGGTGTGGACCTGGGACCACGTCGACCACTTCCACTACTACCGGGCGGCGCCCGACCGCCTCGGGACGCTCGAAGGGCGGGGCCCTGCCACCGTGGCGACGACGAATCAGTCGACCTCGGGGGGCACGGGCGTCTTCTTCGCCGAGTCGGGCGAGGCGGTGCTGCTCGACACCGAGGCGCTCTCGCGCGGCGATGTGGTCGAGCGTTTCCGGCTCGAGGTCGCGCCGCACGACGGCCTCGTCGTGCCCGTCGGGTCGTGGGCGCTGGTGTCCCGCGCTGATGCGACCGGGCGCGCGGGCCGTGTCATCGTCCACGACGGCGACGGCACGCCGACCGGAACCGAGGCGGCGTGCCCGGAGCCTGCCGGGACGATCACCACGCGAGTGGGGGCTGTGATCGGATGCCGCGACGCGGCGCTTCTCGCCACGGTCACCGACGGCGATCTGTCCCTCACGCGCATTCCGTACCCACCGGGCACGACGGCTGCGCCCGCGGCATCCTTCCACAACCGGGAGGGTCGGCCCACGGTCGCCGCCCTGGCCGGGCCTGACGGGACGGACGGCGTCTGGCTTCTCGACACCCGCGCCCGGAGCTGGACCCTCCTGCCCTCACCCGAGCCGCTCGTCGCCGTCTCCGCCGTCGACGACGACGCCGATACGGTGCTCGCGATCACCGCCGAGGGGCGCCTGGTGGTGCTCGACGGCACCGACGGAGCGGTGCGGTCGAGCACAGAGCCCCTCGTGCCGGCGTCTGCGACCGACGTCTCGTCGGGAGGGAGCCCGCCGGTGATCATCGCCGACGCGCAACGCGCCTACCTCGCGGGGCCTCGCGAGCAGAAGGTCTTCGAGATCGATTTCGCCGACGACGCCCGCATCGCGCGCACGTTCGATACGGGCCCGGCACCCCTGTTCGCCGCGGGAACCGGCCGATGAGCGGCGGGTCGCGTGTGGTGCGCCTCGGCGGTGTCGTGCTCGCGGGGGCGCTGGCCGCCCTCGGTCTCGCCGGATGCGCATCGCTCGGCGGCGAGCGCCCCGTGGTGGTGGTGACGACCAACATCCTCGGTGACGTCGTCGGCGAGATGGTCGGGGAAGGCGTGGAGGTACGCACCCTCATGAAGCCGAACGCCGACCCGCATTCGTTCGAGATCTCCGTGCAGGAGGCGGCGCGTCTGCGAAGCGCGGACCTCGTCGTCTCGAACGGCCTCGGGCTGGAGGAGGGACTGCAGCAGCACCTCGACGCGGCCGACGCCGACGGGACGCCGACCTTCGTCGCCGGCGACGTCATCGACGTCCTCCCCTACGCCTCCGGCGATGCCGCGGGAACCCCCGACCCGCACTTCTGGACCGATCCGACGCGGATGCTCGCCGTCATCGACGCGCTCGCCCCCGTTCTCGCCGAGATCGACGGCGTCGACGCCGAGGCACTGGCGGTGAGAACCGCCGCCTATCGCGCGGCGCTCGTCGATCTGGACGTCGAGATGACCTCGGCCTTCGCTGCCATCCCCGCGGAGCGTCGCGCCCTCGTGACCAACCATCACGTCTTCGGCTACCTCGCGGCCCGCTACGACCTCGAGATCGTGGGCACGGTGATCCCCGGGGGGACCACGCTCGCCGCGCCGTCCGCGTCCGACCTGGCAGACCTCGTCACCGCGGTCGAGGAGACGGGTGTGCCGGCGATCTTCGCCGAGTCGTCCTCGCCCGACCGGCTGGTGCGCGCCCTCGCCGTGGAGGCGGGGGTCGATGTCGCGGTGATCGAGCTCTTCACCGAGTCGCTCACCGATCCGCAGGGCGGGGCTCCGGACTACCTGACCATGATGCGCGTCAACACCGAGCGCATCTCCACCGGACTCTCCCGCTGAGGGTCCACCCCATGAAGAAGAGAGGCATCATGCGCACTTCCCCTTTGCGCGGCCCGGGCATCACCGCGCTCACCATCGGAGCGGTCGTGACACTGGCCGCGTGCTCGTCGGGCGCCGGAACCGGATCCGCCGCGCCGGCCGCGTCGGACTCACCGTCCGCGGCCCCGGGACCTCGGGTTGCCGTCGCCTATGAGGGCGGAGTCGTCGTCCTCGACGGCGAAACCCTCGAGCCGGTCGCCGACTTCGACTCCGAGGAGTTCATCCGCCTCAACCCCGCCGGCGATGACCGACACGTCCTGGTCACCATGAGCGAGGGGTTCCAGGTGCTCGACACCGCTGCGGGGACGGAGGCGGAGCCGGAGCTGACCGACCTGGTCTTCCCCGCCGACACCCCCGGCCACGTCGTCCCGCACGCCGGCAAGACGATCCTTTACGCGGATGGCACGAGCGACACCACCCTCTTCGACACGGCCGACCTCGCGGCATCCGACGCCCTTCCCGACGTCGAGACGATCGCCGGTGTGGAAGCCCACCACGGGGTGTCGATCGTCCTCGAGGACGGAACCTTCCTCACCACCGTGGGCAACGCCGACGGACGGAACGGAATCGTCGCCCGGACCGCGGCGGGCGACGTGATCGCCGAGACCGACCAGTGCCCGGGCGTCCACGGGGAAGGGACGGCCGAGGACGAGATCGTCGTCTTCGGCTGCGAGAACGGCGCGCTGATCTACGCCGACGGCGAGATCGTGAAGCTCGATTCGCCCGATCAGCCCTACGGCCGAATCGGCAACGCCTTCACGACCGAGACGAGCCCCCTCGTGCTGATGGACTACAACAACGACCCCGACGCGGAGGGGTACCTGCTCGACGCCGTGACGGTCGTCGACACCGAGGCACGGACGCTCGAGGTGATCCCGATGCCCGAGGGGGCGGAGTACACCTTCCGCGACCTGGCGCGGGGCCCGGGCGACCTCGGATACGTGCTCGCCTCCGACGGATCGATCCACGTGCTCGATCCGGCCGCGGGCGCGTTCGTCGACGAGTTCCCCGTCATCGACGCCTGGGAGGGCCCGGCGCAGTGGCAGGACCCGCACCCCGCGATCCGCGTGTCGGGAGAGATCGCGTATGTGACCGAGCCCGCCGCGAACGCGGTGCACGCGGTCGACCTCACCACGGGCGAGATCGTCGCGACCGGCGAGCTCGAGGTCACCCCGAACGAGCTGGCCATCGCCGCCGGCTGACACCTGCCGCCTTCTCCACCCCGAGAGTGCATCTGGCCGCCGAGGATGCGGGGTTCGCCCGCTTCCTCGGCGCGCCGATGCACTCTCGTCGAACCGGCCCGCGCGCCCGCGCCACGCGCGGGCCCGCCCGAGGCTCAGTGCCGGTGGCCGGACGCCGACGGCGGGAGGGTCGTGACGGTGGTGTCCGAACCCGGCTCGACCACGAGGAACTGCGCCATCGTCCCGGCATCCTCGTGCCGCAGCAGGTGGCAGTGGAGCATGAGCGGATACGTCGGGTCGGCGTGGTCGAATCGGAGCACCATCTCCACCTCGACCCCAGGCGGGAGGTAGAGGGTGTCCTTCGGGCCCGTGAGGGCCGCCGGGGGCTTCGCACCGCCGAATCGCTTGACCTCGACGTGCACACCGTGGACGTGGAAGTTGTGGGGGAAGGACATGTCGTTCCGCACCCGCCAGTGTTCGACCGTGCCGCGCTCCACGACCGCGTCCATCCGCTCCATCGACATCGCCTGACCGTTGATCTCGGTGCCGTCGAGCACCCACTCGCGCGTCACGACGGCCGAAGCCGGGTCGAGCGGGTCAGCCGGCGCAAGCGCGGGCGGAATCGTCCCACGGCTCTCCAGGTCGTCCGCAGCGCGCAGCTCGAGTACGTCGAAGCGATCGGCACCGCCGTTTCCGCCGCCGAAGACGGGGAGCACGCCGCCGAGGTCAGGGCTCTCGCTTCGCAGCACGACGGTCTCGGCGGGCGTCATCCGCACCAGGATCTCCGCCCGTTCCCCGGGCGAGAGCTGCAGGCGCGCTGTGTCGCGGGGGGCGGGCAGCAGTCCGCCGTCGGTGGCGATGTGCGAGAAGGTGCGGCCGTCGTCGAACCCGAACGCGTAGACCCGGGCGGTCGACGCGTTCACCAGGCGCAGCCGCACCACATCGGTGGCGACCTCGAGGTACGGCGCGAGCGTGCCGTTGACGAGCAGCTCGTCGCCGAGGTGGCCCGATGATCCTCCATCGCGCTGACCGAGCTCGCCGCTCTCGCGGTCCAGCGCGACGTCCTGGACGATGACGGGGATGTCGTCGACCCCGTACTCGCTGGGAAGGGCGAGGCCCGTGGCGACCGGGTCGTCGATCAGGAACAGTCCCGCGAGCCCCCGTCGGACATGCTCCTCTGTCGCCCCGTGCGGGTGGGGGTGGTACCAGAGAGTCGCGGCCTCCTGGTCGATCGTCCACTGCGGAGACCAGGTGCGGCCGGGGTCGATCGGCTGATGGACACCGCCGTCCATCTCGCCGGACAGTCGCATCCCGTGCCAGTGCACGCTCGTCGTCACATCCAGCGCGTTGGTCACGTCGACGCGCACGCGGTCGCCACGCGCCGCGCGGATCGTCGGACCGAGGTACGAGCCGTTGAAGCCCCACGTGGGAGTGTCCAGACCTTCGACAAAAGACGTCGACCCGGGCTGGGCGTGAAGAGCGAACACCTTCGTGCCGTCGGCGTCGATCGTCGGCTCGAGGAGTGCCGGGACGGCGAGGGGCCTGACGAAGTCGACGTCGCCGACGGTGTCGACCGCGGGGGCGTTTCCGATGCCGGTGGCGAAGGCGGTGCCGACGCCGGCGGCGGAGACGGCGAGGGTCGCGAGGACGGCGATGACGACGCGGGGGCGGCGGAGGCCGCGGCGAGGGTGGGGAGCGGTGTCGACCATGACCTCCACGCTCGCGGGCGGGGGCCTGCGGCGGCACCGGGCGGACCCGACGTTTCCGGAGGGTTTTCCCCCGACCGCCCCGGGGGCAGCCCGCGCTCACGCGGAGTTTCGCGCTTCGCGAGGACGCCGACCGGGGTTTGCGTCCTCAGGACGGAGGATCTCCTCGTGAGTGCGGAAGTGAGCGGGACGAAGCGCGACACGCGCGACACGGCGCGGGCGCCGACCCCCGGCGCGCGCGGCGCGCGCGGCGCGGCGGCTCAGTCCAGCAGCAGCGCGGGCTCCTCGAGGATCGAGGCGACGTCGGCGATGAAGCGCGACATCCCGTCGCCGTCGATCACGCGGTGGTCGAACGACCCGGCCACCGTGGTCACCCAGCGCGGTCGCACCTCGCCGTCGACCACCCACGGCTTCTGGCGGATCGTTCCGAGCGCCACGATGCCGGCCTCACCACCGTTGATGATCGGCGTGCCGGCATCCATTCCGAATACCCCGATGTTGGTGATCGTGATGGTGCCGCCCTGCTGGTCGGCAGGGGTGGTCTTCCCGTCGCGGGCGGTGAGGGTCAGCCGCTCGAGCGCGCGAGCGAGGTCGCGCATCGAGAGGTCCTGCGCGTCCTTGATGTTCGGCACGAGGAGTCCGCGCGGCGTCGCCGCGGCGATGCCGAGATTGACGTAGTGGTGCACGCGGATCTGCGCGCCGTCCTCGCCGTCGATCCACGAGGCGTTGACCATCGGCGTCCGCCGCACCGCCCAGACCACCGCGCGGGCCATGATGAGCAGCGGCGAGACCTTGGTGTCGGCGAAGTCGGGCGAGGCCTTCAGCCGCTTGACGAGCTCCATCGTCCGGGTCGCATCGACGTCGGACCACACCGACACGTGCGGGGCCGAGTAGGCGGTGCGCACCATGCTGTTGGCCACGGCCTTGCGGACGCCGCGGACCGGGATGGACTCCTCGCGTCCGTCGTCCGCCGCCTGATCGGGGGCGGGCGCGGACGATCCGGATGCCGCCGGCGCGGCCGGCTCGGAAGCGCGCGTCCCCGCGGCGCCGACCGGGATGGTCTCCTCGCGGACATCCCCCCATTCCGGCGTCTGGATGTTGCGGAAGACGCTCGCCTGCGAGGCATGGCGCATGACGTCGTCGCGCGTGACCTCGCCCGCTGCCCCGCTCGGGGTCACCGCGGCGAGATCGACACCGAGATCGCGGGCCAGTTTGCGGATCGGAGGCTTCGCAACGACCCCCACCGACTGGGTGACCGGACGCTCGGCCGGCTTCCGCCGCCGCGACTGCACGGCACCCGCCGACCCGTATCCGACGAGCACCGAGCCCGACTCCTCCGGCTCGCGCGGAGCGCCGTGCTCGCTCTGCCCGACGGTGACGGGCGTGGCGGGCGGCGCTCCCGCACCCGCGGGTTCGATCGTGATGATCGGCGCGCCGACGTTGACCGTCGCCCCCTCGACGGCCAGGAGTTCCCCCACGCGCCCCGCGAACGGCGACGGCAGCTCGACGAGCGACTTGGCGGTCTCGATCTCGACGATCACGTCGTTCACAGCCACGGCATCGCCCGGAGCGACCCGCCACGTCACGATCTCGGCCTCGGTCAGGCCCTCGCCGACGTCGGGGAGGAGGAACGTCTGGGTGCTCATGGGACTCCTCAGTAGGCGAGGGCGCGGTCGACGGCCTCGAGGATGCGGTCGGCGTCGGGAAGGTAGGTGCCCTCGAGCTTGGCCGGGGGGAAGGGGGTGTCGAAGCCCGACACCCGGAGGACCGGCGACTCCAGCGCGAAGAACGCCTTCTCCATGACGGTGGCGGCGACCTCGCTCCCGAGCGAGGTGAAACCGGGGGCTTCCTGCGCGTAGACCATCCGCCCGGTGCGGCGCACGGAGTCGAGCACCGGCCCGTAATCGACGGGCGAGAGCGACCGGAGGTCGATGACCTCGCAGCTGGTGCCCTCCGACTCGGCGAGCGCGGCGGCCTGCAGCAGCGTGTGCACCATCGCGCCGTGGCCGACGAGCGTGACGTCGGTGCCCCGCCGGACGAGCCGCGAGGCGTGGAGCGGCAGCGCGGGCGCACGGGTGTCGACCTCGCCCTTCTGCCAGTACCGGCTCTTCGGCTCGAGGAAGACCACCGGGTCGTCCGAGGCGATCGCCTCCTGCATCATCCAGTAGGCGTCGTTCGGCGTCGAGGGGCTCACCACCCGCAATCCCGGGGTGTGGGTGAAGTAGGCCTCGGGGCTCTCCTGGTGGTGCTCGACCGCGCCGATGTGCCCGCCGTAGGGGATGCGGATGACGATGGGCATCCGCACCGCGCCCTCGTGGCGGTTGGTGATCTTCGCCAGCTGCGAGGTGATCTGGTCGAAGGCGGGGAAGACGAATCCGTCGAACTGGATCTCGAGAACGGGGCGGAAACCCGCCATCGCGAGCCCGATCGCGGTGCCGACGATGCCCGACTCCGCCAGCGGCGTGTCGATCACCCGGCGGTCGCCGAACTCGGCCTGCAGCCCCTCGGTCACCCGGAAGACGCCCCCCAGTCGGCCGATGTCCTCGCCCATCAGCAGCACGCGGTCGCTGCCGGCGAGCGCTGCGCGAAGGCCGAGGTTGAGAGCCTTCGACAGGGGGAGGGAGCGGATGACGCCGGCGTCGGCCGGGTCGCCGGCACCCTCGGACGCAGGGGTCGAGATCGGCTGGGCGGTGGTCATGACGTCCCCTCCTCGAACGACGCCTCGTAGTCGGCGAGCCAGCGCTGCTGCTCCGTCACGAGGGGGTGCGGCTCGGAGTACACGTGATCGAACATGAGGTCGGTCGGGATGCCGCCGAGAGCGTTCGTGCGCACGCGCGTGTCGTCGGCGAGGGCTCTGGCCGACGCGTCGACGTCGGCGAAGAACGCATCGGAGGCGCCGCGCGCACGCAGGTAGGTCGCCATGCGGGCGATCGGGTCGCGTCGCGCCCACGACTGCTCCTCGTCGGAGGTGCGGTACTTCGTCGGGTCGTCGCTGGTCGTGTGGGCGCCCATCCGGTAGGTGATCGCCTCGATCGCGCGGGGGCCCTGACCGGTGCGCGCCTCGTCGAGCACGACGCGGGTCACGGCGTAGCTGGCGAGCACGTCGTTGCCGTCGATCGGGGTCGCGGGGATGCCGTACCCGTCGCCGCGGCGGTACAGCGGCGAGCGCGACTGCGTGGCGACCGGCACCGAGATCGCCCACTGGTTGTTCTGCAGGAAGAACACCTCGGGGGTCTGGTAGCTGGCGGCGAACACCATCGCCTCGTGCACGTCGCCCTGACTGGACGCGCCGTCGCCGTAGTAGACGATGACCGCCTCATCGCGCTCGACATCGCCCGTGCCGCTGCGACCGTCGAAGGCGAGACCCATCGCGAGCCCGGTGGCGTGCAGGGTCTGCGCGCCGAGCACGAGGGTGTAGATGTGCGTGTTGCCGTTGCGAGGATCGGTCGGATCCCAGCCGCCGTGCGTGAGTCCGCGCATCAACCGGATGATGTCGACGGGGTCGACGCCGCGGATGCGGGCCACCACGTGCTCGCGGTACGACGGGAAGACGTGGTCCTGCACGCGCGCGGCGCGGGCCGAGCCGACCTGAGCGGCTTCCTGGCCGAAGCTCGGCGGCCAGAGGGCCAGCTGGCCCTGACGCTGCAGGTTCGTCGCCTGCACGTCGAAGGCGCGGATCTCGGCCATGTCGCGATACAGGCCCTCGAGCTCGGCGTCGCTCAACGCCTCGATGACGGCGAGGTAGGGCTCGGCCGCGGGCGTCGGTGACAGGGAGCCGTCGGCGTCGAGGAGGCGGACGAATCGGGCGTCGGGGCCGGAGCTCCCCGACGCGGCGGGTTCAGACGAGGCGGGGCCTGCGTGCAGAGTCACCGTTCTACGCTAGCCGCCGGCCCGGGTGGGCTTCTGGGAGGTCTTCCACAACGGACGCGGCTATTCGTAGGACTTCGTCGACAGACTCCTCCTCGCCGACCGAGATGCGGATGCCGTCACCGGCGAACGGGCGCACGATGAGACCGGCGGCGGTGAAGGTCTCGGCGATCGCGAGGGTGTTCTCGTGCGCGGGGAGCCAGACGAAGTTCCCCTGCGCCTGGGGGACGGCCCAGCCGGCCTCCCGGAGGGCCTCGGCGAGCCGGTCGCGCCGGGCGGCGATGTGACGGACGCGCTCGAGGAGCTCCTCCTCGGCGTCGAGGCTCGCGAGGGCCGCGGCCTCGGCGTGCGCGGTGACCGACAGCGGGATCGCCGTGGTGCGCGCGGCGTCGAGGATGCGCGGGTGCCCGATGGCGTACCCGACCCGGAGGGCGGCGAGCCCGAAGGCCTTCGAGAAGGTGCGGAGCACCACGACGTTCGGGAGCTCGGCGCCGCCGCGCGTGCGGTTGCCGAGCACGGTGAGCCCGTCGACGGCGCCGGGGGCGGTGACGAACTCGGCATAGGCCTCGTCGAGGATCACCAGGATGTCGGAGGGCACGCGCCGGATGAAGGCGTCGAACTCGTCCTGACCGACCACGGGCCCGGTGGGGTTGTTCGGGCTGCAGACGATGATCGCGCGGGTGCGATCGGTGATCGCGTCGGCCATGGCTTCGAGGTCGTGGCGGGCGCCGGCGGTCAGCGGCACCTGCACGGGGGTGGCGCCGGCGAGCACGGCCAGCCACGGGTAGGCCTCGAACGAGCGCCAGGCGTAGATGACCTCGTCGCCGGGACCGGAGGTGGCGAGGACGAGCTGGGCGAGGATCGAGACGCTGCCCGCCCCCACGTGCACCTCGTCGAGGGTCACGCCGAACCGTGCAGCGAGGCGCTCGCGCAGTCGCGTGGCCGTGGCATCCGGATACCGGTTGAAGGCGCTGGCCGCCTGCACCGCCTGGAGCACCCCCGGCAGCGGATCGAACGGATTCTCGTTGCTCGAGAGCTTGAAGGCGTCAGGCCCTGCCTGCGTGCCCTGCTTGTACGGCGGCAGGGAGGCGATGCCGGGGCGCACGCGAACCGGGATGTCTGCAGCGTCGCTCACAGCTCCGAGTCTACGGCGGGACGGGTCCCAGGCCACGGGGGTGCGGGAAGCGACCGGCGGATGGCCTCGCGGCACGCGCGTCAGGGTCTCGCGGCCGCTCATGCGGCGTGGCACACTCGCCGCATGGGCTTCCTCATCCGCGTGGTCGTGAACGCATTCGCGATCTGGGTCGTCACCCTCATTCCCGCTCTGCAGGTGTTCGTCATCCCGTTCGCGCCCGGGGAGACACTTCAGCTGGTCCTCACGCTGCTGCTCGTGGCGGCGATCTTCGCGATCGTGAACACCGTCATCGGCACGGTCATCAAGGTGCTGGCCTTCCCGCTGTACATCCTCACCCTCGGCCTCATCGGGCTGCTGATCAACGCGTTCCTGCTGTGGCTGACCGCCTGGTTCACCCAGTGGTGGAGCTTCGGGTTGCGTGTCGAGGAGTTCTGGTGGGGCGGCATCATCGCCGCGCTCATCATCTCGGTGATCAACTGGATCGCCGGCATCATCCTGCGTCCGCGCCGTCGCGAGGACTGAGCCGCCCGTCCGGCGGTGGCGCCGAGCGCGCCGCGGCGTACTCGGTGACCGCGACCGCTTCCGCCTGGCCGAGCCGTGCGAACACCTCGTGCACGGTGGTGACCCGCGGATCGCCGGAGGCGTCGACCATCGCCGCGCTCTCGGTATAGCTGCGCATCGAATGCGCCGGCACCGTCGCATCCCCCACGCCCGACTCGGCGTGCGCCTCGCGCTCGGCGGTGAAGCTGCCCGGCGCCCCGACCGCGATCTCGTGTCCGCCCCCCGCGAGCATCGCGACCGGGTCGTCGGAGTGCCGGATGGCGACGGCGAGCGTCTCCGCTCCCACATCGGCCTCGACCGGCGACCCGAACGACACCATCGTGGCCATGTCGTACGGCCCCTCGAGCGCCAAGTGCGCCGCGATCATCGCCCCCTGGGAGTGGCCGAAGGCATGGACGGTATCGCCGGGCTCGGCCCCCGCGGCCTCGAGAGCCGCGAGGGTCGCCTCGTACGACGCCGAACGGTTGCCGGTGTACAGCTCGGCGTTGGACTGCACATCCCAGGGATCTTCGCCGCCGACACCGATCGACTGCGTGCCGGCGATGTACACCGCGAACTGCTCGGTGCCGTCGGGCATCGTGTACTTCTCCACCCGGACCCGCGCGTCGCCCGCTCCCGGCATCCGCGCTGCCGCCGACGCCAGGTCGGGAGGTGCCGTGGTGATCCGCGGCGGCGGCGCTGTCGACCGGAGTGCGACCGCTGACGGGTCACCGCTCAGGCGCGCGTCGCGCGCAAGACGTCCCCACCCGCCGACGCCGAAGACCACGGCGGTGCCGAGCGTCGCACCGCCGAGCGCGACGCCGCCGACCGCGGCGCCGACTTCGCTGAAGATGCCGCCGAGATCGCTGCCGGTCTCGGTCGCCTGACGCACGAGGTAGCTCGGCCACATCACCGCCCGGTCGAACCGGGCGATGAACGCCTCACCGTCGGCCCCTGGGAAAAGGCGCAGCAGCTCGGCGCGCCGGAGCTCGACGGCAGCGATCCCCGCACCGTCACCGCGCGCCGACAGCGCGGCATGCTCGGCGTCCAGCTCGACCAGCTCGTACACGGCGGCGGCGTGGCGGAGATCACCGGCGATCTGCACCGCCTGCACGATCGCCGCGTCGAGGTCGTGCGCGAAGACCGCCGCCGCCCCGGCCGCCCCCCACCCGAATCGCCGTTCGTCGGCGAGCTCGGCCCGAGCCGCGCCGAAGCGGCGCTGCAGCACGTCGAGGTCGTCGACCATCCGGTCGAAGCGCCCCGCTGCCTCGCGGAGCGATTCGGTGTCGACCGAGACCGCCCCACCGCCGCGGATCTCCAGGCCGTCGCTCACCAGCATCCCTCCGCCATCAGCGCCGCCCGGTCACCGGCGCACTGCGCCTCGAAGATGACCGTCTCGAGCTGGCAGGTGAGGCCCGAGACATCCCCCGCCCAGAAGGCGGCCTTGTCGTGGAAGGCCTCGGCGGCGCGGGCGCGCCAGCCGGTGGCGTGATCGAGGGAGCGGGCGGTGATGGCCGCGTCGGCGAGCGCGAAGGCGACGGAACGGAGCTCGCGGACGACGGCGGCGAACGCGACCGCGCTCGCTTCAGCACCGGGAGAGCAGGCGGCGGTGGAGAGCATGGGACGATGATCGGGGTCCGGCCGTCCTCCGCGGAGACGGGTGCGGCGATCTGTGAGGGGATGTCGCCGAACCCCGGGCTGTGCAGGAACGGTCGACGCCCTTGCACGCTGCGCCTCCACCTCCAGAATGGAACCCATGACCGCGAGCGCCTCGCCTTCTGCGCCGTTCCGCGTCGTGTTCGTGTGCACCGGCAACATCTGCCGCTCGCCCATGGCCGACGTGGTGTTCCGCGCTGTCGCCGACCAGGCCGGGCTCGCCTCACGCGTCGTCTCCGCGAGCGCGGGCACGGGCGACTGGCACGTGGGTGAACGTGCCGACGAGCGAACGCTGGCGGCACTGGAGCGCCGCGGCTACGACGGCTCACGCCACCGGGCGCGCCAGTTCACCCAGACCGACTTCGACCGCAGCGACCTGATCGTCGCCTTGGACCGCAGCCACGAACGGATCCTCCGCGGCTGGGCACCCACCGACACCGATGCCGACAAGATCGCGCTGCTGCGCTCCTTCGACGCGCGGGCCGACGGCGTGGACGTCCCCGACCCCTACTATGCGGGGCCGGCGATGTTCGATCAGGTGCTCGCTATGATCGAGAACGCGAGCCGGGCGCTCTTCCGGCAACTGGAACCCGCCATCCGTCCCGCGACCACGTCTCCGTGACGTGCTGACGCGGGGCCCGCGTCGTCACGGGAGCATCGTGCCCTCTCTTCCCCCTCAGCCGCTCAGCCCGCTCGACGGGCGCTACCGGGCCGCGGTCGCCCCGCTGGCCGACTACCTCTCCGAGGCGGGGCTGAATCGTGCCCGCGTCGAGGTCGAGGTCGAGTGGCTGATCGCTCTGACCGACTCCTCCCTCTTCGGCACAGGGCCGCTCTCGCCCGCGGACAAGGACCGCCTGCGCGTGCTCTATCTCGACTTCGGTCAGACCGAGATCGACTTTCTGGCCGAGAAGGAGGCGGTCACCCGCCACGACGTCAAGGCCGTCGAGTACCTCGTGCGCGATCGGCTGTCCTCCCTCGGGCTCGACCGCCTCGCGGAGCTCACGCACTTCGCCTGCACGAGCGAGGACATCAACTCCACCGCATACGCCCTGACCGTCAAGCGCGCGGTGCACGACATCTGGCTGCCGAAGCTGCGCGATGTGATCGCCGCCCTCTGGCGGTTGGCCGACGAGCATCGGGATGCCGCGATGCTGGCCCGCACGCACGGGCAGCCGGCGACGCCCACGACCATGGGGAAGGAGCTGGCGGTGTTCGCCGGGCGTCTGGAACGGGTGGCCCGTGGCATCCAGGGGTCGGAGTATCTCGCGAAATTCTCGGGAGCCACCGGCACCTGGTCGGCGCACCTCGCCGCCGACCCGCAGGTGAACTGGCCCACGATCACTCGGGAGTTCGTCGAGGGACTGGGGCTGGAGGTCAACCCCCTCACCACCCAGATCGAATCGCACGACTGGCAGGTGGAGCTGTACGACCGGGCGCGTCACGCCGGCGGCATCCTGCACAACCTCGCGACGGACATCTGGACCTACATCTCGCTCGGCTACTTCGCGCAGATCCCCGTCGCCGGCGCGACCGGGTCGTCGACGATGCCGCACAAGATCAACCCGATCCGGTTCGAGAACGCCGAGGCGAATCTCGAGATCGCGGGGGGCCTGTTCGCCACGCTCGCCTCGACGCTCGTCACCTCGCGCCTCCAGCGCGACCTCACCGATTCCACGACGCAGCGCAACATCGGCGTCGCCTTCGGTCACTCGCTGCTGGCCCTGGACAACCTCCTGCGCGGCCTCGGCGAGATCTCCCTGCGCCGCGACGTGCTCCTCGCCGACCTCGACGCGAACTGGGAAGTCCTTGCCGAGGCGATTCAGACGGTGGTGCGCGCCGAGATCGTCGCGGGGCGCTCGCGGATCACCGACCCCTACGCGCTGCTGAAGGACCTCACCCGCGGGCGCCGCGTCGGCGGGTCGGAGCTGGCGGAGTTCGTGCGCGGGCTCGACATCGGCGACGAGGCGAAGGGGCGCCTGCTCGCGCTCACCCCCGCCGGGTACGTGGGTCTCGCCGCCGACCTGGTGCCGCCCACGCGCTGACCCCGCGCGCTCCCTCTTCCTTCGCCGAGAAACCGGATCCTCGCCGAAACCCCACGCTGCGGTGGTCGGTCTCGGCGCGATCGTGGTTTCTCGGCGGGTCAGGGTGGACCGCGGCTCCGGGGGCGAGGGCCGGGGCGGCGGAGCCGGGATGCCGCGGGGGCGCGAGAATCAGAAGGTGACCCTCGAGCGCGACGCCCCGCCGCTGGAGCGGCGCGCCGCGATCTCGCAGCGCTGGAGCGACGCGGTGTTCGTGCACTGGCGGGTCGAGCCCCGCGCGGTCGCGCCGCTCCTCCCCCGCGGCGTCGAGCCCGACGTCTTCGACGGATCGGCATGGGTCGGGCTCGTGCCCTTCGTGCTGAGCGAGTTCCGGTTCCTGCCGCTTCCTCCGGTGCCGTTCGTCGGAACGTTCCGCGAGATCAACGTCCGCACCTACGGCATTGACGCCGCCGGGCGACGCGGCGTCGTCTTCCGCACCCTCGAGGCCGAGCACCTGGCGCCGGTGCTGGCGGCGCGGGCGATCTTCGGCCTGCCCTACCGCTGGGCGCGCATCGGGATGCGCGACACCGGCCCGCTCATCGAGTACCGGTCACGGCGCCGCCGCGCCGACGGCCGCGCCACCGGGCCCGGCACCCGCATCGCCGTCGAACGCGACACCGAGCCGGTCGACACCGCGCTGTCGCGCTTCCTCACCGCGCGGTGGGGATTCCACGAGACGCACCTCGGGCAGACGATCTGGGCGGCCAACGAGCACGCGCCGTGGCCGCTCGTCGGCGCACGCCTGCGGGCGCTCGACGACGACCTGGTGTCAGACGCCGGGCTCCCGGGCCTGGCAGGTCGCACGGCGGATTCGGTGCTCGCGACGCCGGCGCAGCATCCGGGGTTTCACACCCGCTTCAGCCGCGCCGTTCGCATCTGAGCTGCTACGGGGCGGCCGAGCCGCCGGGGGCGTCCGGCGCGTCGGCGGGGTCGTCGTAGAGCACCGGGCGATCCATCGGCTTCTGCACGGTGGCCGGGTCGACGGCCAGGAGCAGCAGCGAGACGATCAGGAGGGTGGCGATGAACGTCACGCCTGCGACGATCCCGGCGACCACGAGAGCGCGCGAGGCCTGGTCGCCGCCGCCCTGCTGGAAGAACCCCATCGACATGAGGGTCACGAAGCCCGCGAAGAGCGCCGCTCCGAAGGCGAGTCCCAGCAGCTGCACGGGCTTGAGCAGATCGCGTCGGGTGAGCTTGTCGGTCATCGGGAGTCCTCCGGGGATGACACCGCGGCGGCGTCATCGATGGGTTCGGCGACCTGCGGGACCGCCTCGGGGCGCGGCGAGAAGCCGGCGATCGCCAGCCAGACCGCGACGATGGCGGCGTAGCCGCCCAGGATGCCGACGCCGATCGTCGTGCCGGTCAGGGTGAAGGTGCCCGCCTCGTCGATGGTGTATTCCAGTGCGTACGACACCGGCACCGCGACCAGGGCGACGCTCAGCACGAGCGTGATGAGGCCCACGGCGAGACCGTCGCGCGCCTCACGGGCGGCGACGGCGAGTTCGGGGGCGCCGCGCGAGAGACGCACCTCGCGCCAGGACGAGATGGCCTCGGTGAGCCCGGTCGCCAGCGCCCAGGTGGCGACGATGACGACGAAGGTGACCTCCGACCGCCACGCCGGGATGCCGCCGGCCATGCCGGCGACGATGCTGAGGATGCCCATGACGATCGCCTGCCACCGCGCCCCGGCGGGGTAGACCAGCCAGGCGGCGAGGAGGAAGACGAGGCCCGTGGCGATCGCGAACCCGCTGAAGACCGACAGCCCGATCGACGCCGAGTGGTCGGGCGAGAACGTGATCATCACCGCGACGATCGCTGCGAAGAGGGCGCGCGCGAGCTGCAGATCGCGCGCGCGGAAAGCGCGGGGTGTGGCGGCAGCAGGCATGGCGGCGTTTCAGACGGGGATCGGGGCCTTTCCAGTGTAGGCCGTGGGCGTCCAGCGGATTCCGGCGATGCTTCGCCGACGAGAGAAGCGGATGCCGCGGCTCACGCCTCTGCGAAGAGGCGGTCCAGCACGCGGCGGGCCAACAGGCGCTGATCGGCGGGGATGTGGGTGATCATGATGAGCGCCTTCCACAGTGCCCACCCCCGGCCGCGCACCCAGGTTCCCTCGTCGACGGCCAGCTCTCGACGGAAGGTGCGCGCTGCGGGGCCGTCGAAGAAGGTCCACGCGATGACGGTGTCGCAGGCGGGATCGCCGACGGCGGAGCATCCGAAATCCACCACCGCGCTCAGGCGCCCATCGCGTGCCAGCAGGTTGTTGATCGACACGTCCCCGTGCACCCAGACCGGCGGCCCGTCGAAGGATGCGGCCAGCGCGTCGCGCCACATCCCCTCGGCGAGATCGCGCTCCCGCCCCGAGACCCGGTCGATGATCGCCGCCGTCTCGTCGTCGTAGTGCGCCAACGGGCCGCCGCGGTATCCGCTGTGCAGGCCCGGGGGCGGGCCACCGTCGGCGTCCACCGCGCGGAGGGCGACGAGGAACGCGGCGAGGTCTGCGGCGAACCGCGCTGAGTCGTCGATCGCGACCACGCCCGCCGGGTCGCCCTCGATCCAGCCGTACACCGACCACGGGCCCGGGAAGGTGCGGGAGGGGCGGCCCGCCCCACGCACCTCGGGAATCGGAAGCGGCAGCGACGGCGCAAGGTGCGGCAGCCAGCGCTGCTCTTTGGCGACCTGCGGCACGTAGCCGGGCGCCGAGGGCAGGCGGACCGACAGCGTCTCGCCGAGGCGGAACATGCGGTGGTCGTTACCGCCGTGGGGCACCGAGCGCACGGGGAGGTGAGCCCACGCGGGGAACTGCTCGGCGATCAGCGCCCGGACGAGGTGCTCGTCGATCCGGGATGCATCGATGTCGGGGGTCGGGCGGTGCGTGTTCACTGCTGCGGGCAGAACATGCGCGGCCGAGGGCCGGTGCGGTCGAACGTGTGCTGCGACATGGGCGCACCGCAGAGGGGGCACGGTCGCTCGGTGCGCTCGGGCTCGGGCTCGGTGTCGTACGGCCCGACCGCAGCCGGTCCGGCCTTGCGGATCAGCACGGCGTTCATCCAGTTGAACCAGCCGCCCTCCTCGCGGATCCGCTCCCGGACGGGCTTTCGCGGCGGACGGGGCTCGGGGTGGGACATGTCCTTCACCCTACGCGGGTGGGTCCTCGACGCTCCCACGGAGATCTGCGCACGCACGGTCGCTTCGCCGTCAACGGACCGAGCGAGGGCCGATCACCGCGCGAGCGCGGCGCGCGGGGGCAGGGCGGTGGCGAGCGGCGCCTGGCGGCGGCGCAGCGGCGCGGGTCAGCCGAGCTTCGGCAGCACGCTGCCCAGAAGGCGCTCGATTCCGGCGGGATCGATGTCGGGGATGCGACCGGCGGCGGCCTCAGCCGCCCAGCTGCGGCCGATGAAGCGCATCAGCCCCGCGACGAGCGAGACGATGAGCCCCGCCTGGCGCTCGCGCTCGGCGGCGTCGTCCTCCGGGTACTGGTTCTTCAGCCGCAGCACGATGATCTCGCGCACCTCCGCCTCCACGGCCTCGATCCGCTCCAGCTGGCGGGTGATCAGCAGCGGGTTACTCCCGATCGCACGGATCCGCCGTGCCAGCTGCTGGGGGTCGGCGTCGAGCCCGCCAGGGTCGACCCGGATGAGCTGCGCCGCCCCCGCGAGGAGCGGCCCCGTCGACACGATGAACTCGCGCGCCGCGCGCTCGTCGACCGTCGGCGGCTCCACGCCGAGCAGAGCGGCATCCTTCGTCTTGAAATGGTTGAAGAACGTGCGCTGACTGACCCCCGCGAGCGCGCAGATCATGTCGACCGTGACCGCCTCGTAGCCGTGCTCGAGAACGAGGTCGGTCGCCGCGCGCTCGATGGCACGCGTCTTCTCGATCGCGTCCTTCCGCCGGGGGGCGGGGCGGGCGGGAGGGATGGTCGACATGATCTGCGGCTCCCTGGTGGTCGACGTCGTCACTCGTACCGTAGCGACTCGATGGGGTCTTGCCGGGCGGCTCGGCGGGCGGGGAGCACGCCGGAGAGGAACGCGATGAGCATGATGATGACGATCACGCCGATGACGTTGCCGGGGGTGAACAGCAGGATCTGCAGGCCGGGGAGGGCGGACAGGACGGTGTCGGCGAGGGCGACGGAGAGCACCGATCCGAGGCCGATCGCGACGAGGGCGCCGATGACCGATCCGAGGAGTCCGATGAAGACCGCTTCGAGGCTGAACAGGGTGAACACCCGGCCGTTGGACATGCCCATCGCTTTCATGAGGCCGATCTCGCGGGTGCGTTCCTGCACGCTCATCAGGAGGGTGTTGACGATGCCGAAGGATGCCGCCAGCAGCGCGACGACCGCGAAGGCGTTGAGCACCCCGATGATCCCGTTGATGATCGTCTGAACGATGCCCAGCTGATCCTCGATGGTCTGACCGGCGAGGTCGGCGTCGGCGAGGTCGTCCTTCACCCGCTGGATCTCCGCCGCGGTGGGCGTCTCGCCCTCGGCGTGCTCGAGCTGGGCGACGGCGAGAGGCCACGCCTCGGGCTGTCCCTCGATCGCCTGCGCGTCTGCGACCGCGGTGGTGAGGGCGGAGTTGGCGCCGGCGCCTGCGGCGAACAGGCTCTCCCGGGCGACACCGACCACGGTGGCCTCGACCTGCCGGTCCTGCTGGGCGGCGTCGGTGTATCCGAGGGTCACCGTCTCGCCGATCGCCGCTTCGGCGTCGTCGAACCCGAGCGCGTCGACGAACTCCTCGGGGAGGACGATCTCGTTGGCGGATGTCTCCTGATCCAGCTGCCCGCCGGCGACCAGGTCGCTGCGGCCGATCGACGAGGTCGGGTTGATGTCGAGGTCGTACCGGGTGCCGGACGAGTTGTCCGACGCGGCGATCCAGTCCACCGTGATCTGGTTGATCGGTTCGACGCTGCGGACGCCGTCGATCTGCTCGATCGTGTCGATGTCGTCGGCGTTGAGCAGGGTCCCCGACGTGAGCGGGTTCCCGGCCCCACCCTGCTGGCGTCCGTCGGGGTCGTACTCGGTGGGGCCGTCGTCGGTGTCGACGCTCGCGGCGGGGCTGACGAGCAGGATGTCGCCGCTGCTGAGGGTGGCGACCTGGCGTTCGACGTAGTCGTTGATCCCGGCGCCGAGGGCGGTGGTGAGGGTCAGTGTGAAGGCGCCGACGAAGAGGCTCAGGACGGTGAGGGTGGTGCGCAGTTTGCTGCGGAAGGCGTTCGTGGACGCCATCCGCACGAGGTCGGTCGTCTTCATGCCGCCACCCCCGTCCGGGAGACGATCTGCCCGTCGGCGATCGTCACGGCGCTGTCGCAGCGTGCGGCGAGGTCGGGATCGTGGGTGACGACGACGAGGGTGATGCCGCGGTCGCGTTGCAGTCCGAACAGGATGTCCTCGACCTGCGCTCCGGTGGCGGTGTCGAGGTTGCCGGTGGGTTCGTCGGCGAAGATCACCGAGGGGTCGTTCACCAGGGCCCGGGCGATCACCACCCGCTGCTTCTGACCCCCCGACAGGTCGTTCGCCCGGTTCTTCGCTTTGTCGGCCAACCCCAGCGCGTCCAACGACGCCATCGTGCGCTCGCGCCGCTCGGCCGCGGGCATCCCGGCGATCACCAGCGGCAGGCTGACGTTCTCGAACACCGTCTGCCCGGCGGTGAGGAAGAACTGCTGGAACACGAACCCGAACGTCTTGTTGCGCAGCGGATTCAGCTCGCCCGCCCGCAACCGCGACGCCGGCCGACCATCGACCTCGACATCACCGGTCGTCGGCTTGTCCAGCAGCGCCAGCAGATGCATCAGGGTCGACTTCCCCGACCCCGACTTCCCCACGATCGCCACCGACCGCCCGCGATCCACGCTCAGATCGACACCGCGCAACGCGGTGAACGCCGACTCCCCCTTCCCATACGTCCGGGTGAGCCCCCGGGCGCGCAGCACGGGCACGGCCGCAGCCGCGCCATCCGATGACAGCATGATGTTCCTTTCGACGTATCTTGCAGTAACTGTACATTAGTGCGCAGTCGCTGAAAGAATCTCGAGAGAATCCGATGCATCGCCTCCGGGGAAGGACGGTGAGCATCGTTCTCGCCACCCGGTTGATGGATGTCGGCGAGGGGGGGCCTGTGAGATTCCCGACCTGGCACGCGGCCATGACGTCTCCTCACCGTGGGGGTGCGCGATGATGGCACGCAGACCATGCGATGGATGAGGCTCGGACGGCCGCTGGAGTCTCTGTGTGGCCACCACCTGCCGAGAAAGGACGCGATGAAGCGAACCAACGAAGACGATCCGGTGCGCGGCGCGGTCGTGCTCATCACCGGCGGCGCGCGAGGGATGGGTGAGCTGTACGCCCGGCGAGCGGTCGCCGCAGGTGCACGCGCCGTGGCGCTCTGGGACATCGACGCAGAACGCGCGAACGCGCTGGCCGCCGACCTCGGCCGCTCGGGCGTCGACGTGCGCGCCTACGTCGTCGATGTGTCGCAGCCGGGGTCGATCCGCGAGGGGGTCGCGCGTGTCCGCGACGAGGTCGGGGCACCCGACATCCTCATCAACAACGCCGGCATCGTGCGCGGGGCGCCGTTCTGGGAGCACGATCCGGTCACGGACATCGAGGCGACCCTGCGGGTCAACACCCTCGCGGCCATGTGGCTCACCCGCGAGGTGCTCCCTCACATGATCGCCGACACGTCACACCCCAAGCGGATCCTCAACATCGCCTCCGCGGCGGGCACCCTCGCCAACCCGCGGATGAGCGTCTACGCCGCATCGAAGTGGGCGATGATCGGCTGGAGCGAGTCGGTGCGGCTGGAGCTGTCGGCGGCCGGCCATCGCCACATCGCCGTGACGACCTTCTGTCCGAGTTACGTCTCGACCGGCATGTTCGCCGGCGCCCGCGGCCCGCTCCTGACACCGGTCATGACGCCGGTGCAGGCGACGGCGGCCGCATGGCGCGGGATGCTCCGGGGAACGCCGATGGTGCTGCGCCCGTGGACGGTCAAGCTCGCGATGGCACTGCGCGGGCTGCTTCCGACGCGCGCGTGGGATGCCGTCGCGGGCCGCGTCTTCCGCGTCTACTCGTCGATGGACGCCTTCACCGGGCGGACGGGCGACTGAGGTCACCCTCTCCGTCTTCGCCTTCGCCAGCCGCTTCCGTCGGGGCGGCGCGGGGATCGAGCGCCGCTTCAAGGGCGTCGAGGCGGGCCAGGTCGGAGGTGAAACGCTCGACCGCCGACCACAGCTGCGGGTGTTCTCCGCGCACGTCGTCGTGCGTCCTCCCCGTCGAGGTCAGTGACGCCAGATCGAAGCTGACGTTCGTCCGCGCGCCGGCGATCGCGGCTCGCAGCGCTCCGCACGCGACGGCGATGTCCGACACGAGGGCGGGGTTGCCATGCTCGGCGAGCCACTCGAGGTCGGCGATGCCCTCGCCGGCTCGCTCACCGACCACCGCAGAGGTGCGAGCCGCCGCGACCGACGCGCGTTCGACCGCGGCGTCGCGCTCGCGACCGGGTGGCAGCCTGAAGGCCGCACCGAAGCCGTCCGACGCCTCGGCGTCGTCGTCCGCCAACTGCAGCGCGACCCGGGCGCGCATGCGCGCGCGCTCACGGAGGGCACCGAGACCGTCCCTCTGTTCGTCGGACGGTTCGGTGTAGCCCGCGACCATCGACGTGAGGCTCGCCGCGATCGCGAGCATCACGCCGGCAGCCGCGCCTCCACCGGGGGACCCGGTCGCCTCGCCCAGGGCGGAAAGCCATGCGCCGACGCTCGCGTCGCGTGCCGTGCGAATTTCAGAGTCCATGAGCCCCAGTCTGGTGACGCTCCCGCTTCCGTCGAAGGGGGTGGCGGATCTGCCCGCGCAATGCAACGCCCGTGCGGGCACCAGCGCTTCGTCCTCCGCGATCTCAGGGGATTCCCGCACGGTCGATCCCGACCGCGAGGAACCCGATCGTGTCGGGATCGGCGTTCAGCTGCTCGGCGAGCGCGGAGTCGGCGCGGCGGAGGGCGGCGGCAAAGTTCTGCGGGGCCTCGGTGTCGTGCTCGTGGCGGCGGGCCGCGATGTGGTGCACGAGCTCGGCGCGGTTCCAGGTGTGCTGCACGGCCTTGCCCGCGTACCACTCTCGCAGCCCCTGGTCGCTCAGGCGGGCGAGCAGCTCGACGACATGCCCCCACGGCAGCTGTCCGATCGGCTGCTGGACGATGCCGCCGCGCGCGGGCCAGGAGGCGGCGAAGTCGCGCATGCGGCGCAGGTCCTCCACCGTGAAGCTCGTCATGGTCGGGTAAGCATCGCGGAGTCCGGTCGCGAGCGTCTTGAGCGCGGCATCCTCGTCTGTTCCCTGCTCTTTCCGCTCGAGGATCGCCGCCCCGACCTGCCAGTACAGCGCGATCACCTCGGCGTTGGCACGACGCTGCAGGGTGTGGCGCGCCGAGCGGACTCGATCGATCAGCGCCGGGGCATCCTCGCTCATCACGTCAGCATGTCGCAGAATCAGCCGGTCGCGACAGAGCGGCGCTCAATCCGCGCGATCGAAGAGCCACTCCTGCACCTCCTCGAAGTACTCCGTACCCACCGCGACCGGACCCATGTAGGGGTGGTCGAAGCTCGCGATCGTGAAGATGACGATCGCGACATAGGAGGCGAGCACTCCTGCCATGACCAGGTGAGTCCGCAACCGTCCCATCTGGATCATCCCGATCAGCACCGCCGTGATCGCCGCGCCCGAGTACAGGACGAACCAGAGGATGCCGGGCAGCTCGAGCCCGATCACGCCGATGCGGGCGCTGCGGGCCGACATCAGATCGTTGAACGCCCAGATCGCCGCCGACTGGACGTTCGCCTCGCCCTCGCCCTCGGGCTCGAAGGAGAAGAGCACCTCTTCGATGGCGGCGACCTCGGCCACCGACTGCGAGGGGATCTCACCGGCTCGCTGCGCCGCCCAGTCCACGTTCCTCACGTGGTCGACGTAAGCGACGATCAGTTCCTGGAGCTCCTCCTGCTCCGGCTCGGGAAGGCCGGCGGTGTCGCGGTACAGCACGGCGACGGCCGACGCCTCGTCCATCACGATCTCCTCGACGCTGCGGTAGTTCTCGTACGAGGCGGCCGCGATGAGCGCGAGCGTCACGCCGTAGAGCACGCCGAAGGTCGCCATGACGTAGGCGAGGATCCGGTCCCACTCGCGCATCTGCTTCTTCTCGCCCGGCACCCAGCGGCGCAGCGCGACGACGATCAGCAGCGACGCGGCGACGAACAGGAGGACGAAACCCGGCAGCGCGACCCCGACCGGCAGCTGGTAGAGCCACATGACTGGCATTGTGCCCGGCGACGGCTTGGTTCGAAGGCAAGCGGATGCCGCGGCTCGCCGCGTCGCGGCATCCGGAATCTTTTTCTGCGGCGATGTCGATTTCGTCCGCGCCGGTTCGACGCGATAGTGGGAGGGCCTTCCTCCCCGAACGAAACGGAGAATCTGATGCCCAAGTACATGCTCATCATGCGCAACAGCGGGTCGGTCGAGAATTACGAAGACATGGACTTCGAGGCGATCATCAACGCGATGGGCGCCTACAACGAGTCGATGATGAAGGCCGGAGTGCTGCTGGGCGGCGACGGTCTGACCGACGCCGCTCAGGGTGCGGTCGTGGAGTTCACCGGCGAAGCGCCGATCGTCACCGACGGGCCCTACGGAGAGGTGCACGAACTGTTCAACGGCTTCTGGACGATCCAGGTCGGATCGCAGGAGGAGGCGGTCGAGTGGGCGAAGAAGGCTCCGCTCGGCCCCGGCAACAAGATCGAGGTGCGCCGGATGACCGACGAGTCCGACTTCGCGGACTACGCCGACAACGAATACGTGCAGAAGGAGAAGGACTGGCGCAGGGAGCTCGGCACCGAATGAGCACCGACCCGCGCCGCGTGCTGGACGCCGTGTGGCGCATGGAGGGCGCGCGCATCGTCGGGGCGGTGGCGCGCGCCACGGGGGACGTCGTCCTCGCCGAGGATGTCGCGCAGGAGGCGATCGTCGAGGCCCTCGGATCGTGGCGCGAGCACGGGGTGCCGGGCAACCCGGGCGCGTGGCTCACCGCGGTGGCCAAGCGCCGAGCGGTGGACGCATGGCGCCGTCGCTCGGCGCTCGACGACCGCCACCGCGCGATGGCGCACGACCTTTCCGAGGCGCGCGAGGACGTCTGGGAGCCGATCGACGACGATGTGCTGCGTCTGGTGTTCACCGCCTGTCACCCGACGCTGTCGCGGGAGTCGCAGGTCGCCCTGACTCTGCGGGTCGTCGGAGGGCTCACGACGGTCGAGATCGCGAGGATGCTGCTGGTGCCGGTTCCCACGGTGCAGGCGCGCATCACGCGGGCGAAGAAGACCCTGCAGGCGGCCAAGGTGCCGTTCGAGACACCTGATCCCGGTGAGTGGCCGGGGCGACTGCAGACAGTCCTGAGCGTGGTCTACCTCGTCTTCACCGAGGGATACGCGGCGACCAGCGGCGACCGATGGGTGCGCGCCGACCTGGCCGAGGAGGCCCTGCGGCTCGGTCGCATGCTCGCCGGGCTGATGCCGCGGGAGGCCGACGCGTGGGCGCTGCTGGCGTTGATGGAGCTGCAGGCATCACGGTTCGGGGCGCGGACGGATGCCGCGGGCGACCCCGTGCTGCTCGCGGATCAGGACCGGAGGCGGTGGGACCGGTCGCAGATCGGCCGCGGTCGCGCCGCCCTCGAGCGGGCCGACGCGCTGGGGCACGGGCGGGGCGCGTACGCACTGCAGGCGGCGATCGCCGAGCAGCACGCGATCGCCGCCGAGTTCGGCGACACCGACTGGGAGAAGATCGTCGTGCTGTACGAGGCGCTGGGGCGCCTCGCCCCGAGCCCGGTCGTCGACCTCAATCGCGCCGTCGCGGTGTCGATGGTCGACGGGCCCGGGACGGCGCTGACGATGGTCGACCGGATCGCCGCACAGGGCGCGCTGCGCGGGTCGCACCTCATCCCGAGTGTGCGCGGCGAGCTGCTCGCTCGGCTCGGCCGCGCCGAGGAGGCCCGCGCCGAGCTTCTGGCCGCGGCGGCTCTGACGGGTAACGAGCGCGAGGCCGGTGTGCTGCGCGCGAAGGCGGCCGCGATCGGTGGCTGACCCGCGGTGTCCGTGACTCCTGCAATACCGAGGTCATAGGCGCGGAAACCCTTTGCTGCGCGCTCCCCGGTCGATTCTGCAGGAGTTCGGGACACGCCCCGTCGGGGAGTTCGACGCGGAGGCGGTTGAGCGGCCGAGGCCCTGGCCCTAGGCTCGCGGCAGAGCGTCACACCCGGTTCGGCACCACCCTCGCGAAAGCAGGTTCCGATGGCCTCCTTCACCCGCGGTTTCGGCTCGCGTCGGCGTGACGCCGACCCGGACCTTCCGCCCGGCCAGTACCTCACGACCGACTTCCCGGTCCTCTCGGCCGGCCCGACGCCTCGCATTCCGCTGTCGGAGTGGTCGTTCTCGATCCGCACCGAGACCGGCGAGGCCGCGCGGTGGAGCTGGGACGAGTTCACCGCCCTCCCGTCGGAGGAGGTGTCGACCGACATCCACTGCGTCACCCGCTGGTCGAAGCTCGGCACCTCGTGGCGGGGCGTGGCGCTCGACACCCTCTTCGACGACGTCGAGACGAGCCTCGACTACGTCATGGCGCACTCGTACGGCGGCTACACCACGAACGTGCCCCTCGACGATCTGCTGGGCGGCAAGGCCTGGGTCGCCTACGAATTCGACGGCGAGCCGCTCGATCCCGAGCACGGGGGCCCTGCCCGCCTCCTCGTGCCGCACCTGTACTTCTGGAAGAGCGCCAAATGGGTGCGGGGTCTCGTGATGCAGCAGCACGACGATCCCGGGTTCTGGGAGCAGAACGGCTACCACCTGCGCGGCGACCCCTGGCTGGAAGAACGGTACTGGTGAGGACCACCGGGTGGCTGCCCGCACGTATCGCGGCGGTCCGGCCGACCACCAGCCACGCCCGCGTCCTCACCCTCGACGTGCCCGGCTGGCCCGGCAACGATCCCGGCCAGCACCTCGACATCCGCCTCACCGCGGAAGACGGCTACCAGGCGGAGCGGTCGTACTCGATCGCCTCGTCGGGTGCGGGGGAACGCGTGGAGCTCGCTGTGGACACCGTCCCCGACGGGGAGGTGTCGCCCTACCTCGTCGAGGTCGCCGAGGTCGGCGACATGCTCGAGGTGAAGGGCCCGCTCGGTGCATACTTCGTGTGGCATGAATCCGACCACGACCCGGTGCAGCTCATCGCGGGAGGGTCGGGGATCGTGCCCCTCCTCGCGATGGCGCGCGCGCACGACCGGGCGGGAAGCCCTGCGCCCTTCCGTCTGCTCTACTCGGTGCGCACCCCCGACGACGCGCTGTACCGCGACGAGATCCTCGACCTCGCCGACCGCTCCCTCGACCTCACGTGGGCGTACACCCGCACCGCCCCCGAGGGGTGGGTCGAACCCGTCGGACGCCTGACCCCGGATCGGGTGGCGGCGGCGACGTGGCCGCCCACGCGGCATCCGCTCACCTTCATCTGCGGACCCACGCGGTTCGTCGAAGCCGCCGCCGACGCGATGGTCGCCGCCGGCCACGATCCGGCGCGCGTGCGCACCGAACGATTCGGAGGATGACGATGTCCGATGACCCCGCTGACCTCACTCGCGCCATCCACCCCGGCCGGGACGACCCCCACACGGCGCACATCGTCGACGGCAATGCCGTCGTGGGCGTCCTTCAGGATCTCCTCGCCGGCGACCTCAGCATGCTGATCGTGGAATGCGGCGGCTGTCACACCGCGGCGCCGCTGGCCGAATGGCGGGTGGAGGCCGACCGCGACGCGTTCATCGTGCGATGCCGATCGTGCACGCACACCCTGTGGACTCTCATGCGCGGCGATGGCGGCCCCTCCCTGCTCATCGCCGGGAGCTGCGGCCTTCGGCGTGCGCCGGAGGGCGGAGAGCCGTCTCCGGCCGGGTGACCCGGGCACCCGCGAGCAGCAGTCCCGCCGCGACACCGCCCACACCGTCCGCAGCGAGATCGCCGATGGTGTCGTTGTACGACACGATGATCTCGGCGGTGACGAAGGTGCGTCCGGCCCACTCGACCATCTCCCACAGCGCCCCGAGGGCAAGGGCCAGCATCCCGCCGAGGACCGCTCCGGAGAACCCAGGATGCCGCGACCGCCCGGGCCACGGCAGCACGCCGAGGTGCGCGAAGGCCAGCAGCCCCATGAGCGTGAGCGCGCCCGACACGACCGCGTGCACGAGGAGATCCCAGCCGGGGATCGACTCGTAGAGCCCGAAGATGTTGCTCCACGCCGCGGTGAGGATCGAGAGCTCGACCGCGATGTCCCACCCCGGACGCAGGGCGAGGAAGCGGGGGACCATGAGGGCGGGGAGCGAGAACGCGACCACTCCCGCGTCGAGGAGCGTGAACCAGACGGCCGCGACGACGACGCTGATCACACCGAGAAGCCGCACAGCGTCGGCGACGATGTCGAGGGCCGTCGCGGGTGGCCGGAGGAAGTTCTGCACGAACGGGTTCCGCCTCACCGCCGAGGTCATCATCGCTCTCCCTCCGGAATGCGCAGCACGGCCTGGACCGGCAGGTGGTCCGAGGGCCGGCGCCCCGCCGGGGCCGACGGGTTGATCGCGATGCGCTCCACCTCGATGTCGCCGGTCACGACGATCCAGTCGATGCGCTTGCGACCCGCACACGGCTCGCGGTAGTTGGGGAACGTCCCCCATTCGGGTGTGGCACGATCGGCGGCGGCGGCCCACGCGTCGCGGAGAACCGCATCCCGCAGCAGCTCCCGGATCGGGAGTGATCCCTCGCCGGTGTTGAGGTCGCCCATGACCACGCTCGGCCGCGCCTCCTCACCGACGACCCGGCGGAGGGCCTCGGCCGAGCGACGTCGCGCCTGTCGGGAGAGGTGGTCGAAGTGGGTGTTGACGACGACGAACACCGCGGAGGTCGCGCGGTCACGCAGCCGTGCGATGACCGCGATGCGGGGCACCCTGTTGCCCCACGAGCTCGACCCGGGCTCGTCAGGGCTGTCGGAGAGAGCGATCTGCCGCCAGTCCTCGAGCTCGAGCCGGTCGGCGTCGAAGAAGAGCAGACAGGCCTCTCCCCCGCCATCCCGCCGCCGTCCGTGCCCGAGCGCCACATATCGCGCGCCGAGCGCGGTGTGGACGTCGCGCGCCTGGTCGGGGAGGGCCTCCTGCACACCCAGGATGTGGGGGCGCTCCGTTTCCAGCAGCGCGGCCACCGCCCCGCGCCGGTAGCTCCATCGATCCACGCGCCGCAGCGCGGGTGTGAGCCGGCGGCGGATGTTGAAGGTCATGACGTGCAGCCCGGGCGGCGCCACGGGTCCGATCAGGGCGGTCGACATCCCCCTCAGGCGCCCGAGATCCGGGTCCAGGCTGCCTTTCCCTCTGCGCGTCGCGCCGCCTCGTACGGTGACGGATCCGCGGCACGACCGACCCGGAGGGTGTCGTCGTGGGGCGCCGAAGCCTGTCGCCGGGGCCGGGCGACCCACAGCGCCGCCGCGGTGACACCGGCGGCGACGCCCCCGAATGCCAGCAGCTCGATCATGCTGAGAGCGTACGCCTGCGCGGGAGGCGGGAGGGCCGGATCAGTGAATCGACGCGTCGGCCTCGGTCAGGCGCCAGGAGTGGAACACCACGGTCAGGCCGGCGCGAGACGGGGCGGCCACGAACGGACCCGCCGCGGCCTCGGCGGAGCCGTCGAAGGGCGCGAGCCGCAGCAGCCGCATCGGCTCGCCGGCGACTCCGCCGCGCACGGTGATCGCGTCCTCACCCCTGCTGACGCGGATGACCAGGCGACGGCCGCTCCACGCGGGCACGGCACCGACCGACCAGTCCGAGCGGCGGTCGGTGACGACGGCGCCTGCGCCGAGCTCGCCGTCGCAGAACTCCACGCCGCTCTTGATCCAGCGCTCCCCGTCGATCCGCACGAAGACCCGCGCCTGATCGAACTGCTCGCTGAAGTCGGCGGTGAATTCCACCTCCATCGCCGTGCCGACCGGCAGCGCGGTGACGAGCGCGTGCTCGGAGGCGTGCTCGAACCCGTACGCGGTGCGCAGCCACGCGTCACTGCCTTCGACGGCGGTGACGACGAGGTCGTCGCCGCGATGCGCGACGGCGGCCGGCTCATGCGTCCAGCACCCGTCGGCCCAGTCGATGCGGCGAGGACGGATCGAGGCGGTCATCCCTCTATGGTCGCATCGGCGGCCGGGCTCCGGCGGATGCGGATCGGGCCCTTCGCCGTCGAGGGGTCGACCACCCGGCCCCCCTGGGTGATCTCCACCTCGCCCGCCGCGACGAGGCGCCGCGCGGCGCGTCGCGCCGGTTCCATCAGCTCGCGCCACTCGTCGCCGCCGACGGCTTTCGCGGCCTCGGACGGACACATCGACGACGTCGCCGCACGCGACGCGAGGGTCTTCCGGATCGCGCCCTCCAGCTCACGGTCGAGGGGGGTCACCCCCCGGCGTCGGCACGCGTCGGAGCAGTACTTCACCGAGTCCCAGTTCGACGCCCACTTCGCGCGGTACTCCATGGTGCGCCCGCAGGACGCACAGATCTTCGGATGCCGCGGATCGGCGGCATCCGTCCCTCCCCGTGTGCGACCCATGGCTCCATCGTGCCGCGGGCCGGAGGGTCAGAGGGCCGAACGACCCGTCGTCGTCATGGTGATCTCTCGGGCTCCCTCGATATCGCGGGCCTCGAGGGCCACGGTCACCGACGCGAAGTCGCCGAGGCGCGAGGCGTGGGTGCCGCCGCACGGGATCTTCACCGTGGCATCCGGCAGCTCGCACACCCAGGCGCGGCGCGAGGACAGCCCATCGCCGTCTCGCTCGATGCGGACGGCGGCACCGGAGGCGATCCATTCCGCCAGGAGCATGTTGACGTGCGACGTGGTCGCGGGAAGGTCGTCGAGCCCGGCGGCCGAGAACCCCTTCCGCCGGAGCGACTTGCCGACCCGGTAGACGTCCACCGAACCCTGGGGGTGAATCCGGCTCGTCTGGATCGCCAGCGCATCGAAGTCGGGGTTCCCCCGGGCGTCCGCCACGACGTCTTTCGTCCAGGCCCCCGCGAGGGCGGCGTTCAGGGCGAGGGAGGCGAGGTGGCAGACGGTGTGGCCGGCCGAGAGAGACGCACGATGGTCGGCGTCGACGACGGCGTCCACCTCGGCGCCCACCGCGGGTCCGGCGCCCTCGACGAGATGCGCGACCACGAAGACCCACCCCGCCGTGCCGATCCGGACCGGCAGTTCCGCCCCGAGGAACAGGCGCCCGTCTTGGATGCCGCCGACGACCGCGTCGACGACAGGGAACGTCTCGCCGGCGACCTCGAGCCTCGCGCGGTCCGCCGGCTGGTCGGGCCACGCCGCGGTGACGGGATGCACGCACGTGACGTCGAGGAGGACGGCGGAGCGCCCGTCGCCGAGGTTTTCGACGTGGAGCACACGACCCGTGCTCGAGGTCGCACCCTGCGGGTACGTCACGACGGTGTCGGTGTCGGGGAGGCCGGTGGGGGCCGGACGCGTGGGGTGAGGCTCTGGCACGAGCCCACCCTAGACGGCGGACGGGCGGGTAGATTCGCCCTGTGCGCGCCGTTCTCATCCATGCCGTCCGCGGCATGCTCATCGTGGCCGACGTCGCCGAGCCTGTCGCGCCGGACGGCGGGGTGGTGGTCGACGTCCGTGCCACCGGGGTGTGCCGCAGCGACTGGCATGCGTGGGCCGGGCACGACGAGATCGTCTTCCCGCACGTGCCCGGCCACGAACTGGCGGGCGTCGTCGCCGAGGTCGGTGCCGGGGTCACCCGTTTCCATGTCGGCGACCGCGTCACGGTCCCCTTCGTCTGCGGGTGCGGGGTGTGCCCGTGGTGCCGCGCGGGCGATGCCCAGGTGTGCCCGAATCAGCAGCAGCCCGGGTTCACCCACTGGGGATCCTTCGCCGAGAAGGTGGCGCTCCACGCGGCCGACGCGAACCTCGTCGCCCTCCCCGATGAGGTGTCGTTCGAGGCGGCTGCCGCCCTCGGCTGCCGCTTCGCGACGGCCTTCCGGGCGTTGACCGCCCGGGCTCGCGTCGCCCCAGGGGAATGGGTCACCGTGGTGGGCGCCGGCGGGGTGGGCCTCAGTGTCGTGATGATCGCCGTGGCCCTCGGGGCGCGGGTGATCGCCATCGACACCAACCCGCGCGCACTCGAGGTCGCCGAGCGCCTCGGCGCCACCCACGTCGTCGACGCGGGGCCGGACCGTCCGGCTGTTCCCGACGTCGTCCACGAGCTCACCGGCGGCGGTGCGCACGTCTCGGTCGACGCCGTCGGGAGCGCACAGACGGCTGCGGACGCGGTGCTGAGCCTTCGCCGCCGAGGACGCCACGTGCAGGTCGGGCTCCTACCGACGGACGACGGCCGCTCACCCGTTCCCATGGCGCGCGCGATCGCGTGGGAGCTCGACATCCTCGGCAGCCACGGGATGGCGGCCGCGGACTACCCGGCGATGATGGAGCTCGTCGCTTCCGGACGCCTGCGCCCCGACGAGCTCATCGAGCGCGTGATCGGCCTCGACGAGGCATCCGCCCTTCTCCCCCGCTTCGACACCGCCGCGCCGGCCGGGATGACGATCATCGACCCGCACCTCGTGCTCCCCTAGGATCGCTCCGACAAAGGGGGACGCCGATGACGGCAGGGTACGGGCCGGGGTACGGCCAGGGCTCCGGGCCGGGGTACGCCACGATGCGCGCTCCGCAGCCGGTGCGCAAGAAGGGGTTCGACATCCTCGGGCTCATCGCCGTCATCATCGCGATGGTCGGTCTGATGCCGACGCTCTTCGTCTTCCTCATCGGCCTCATCCCCGAGATGAACGCGATCTGGTGGCTGCTGGTCGCCCTCATCCCGATGCTCGGGATCGGCGGGGCGGTGGTGCTCCTGCTCGCGATCATCGGGCTGATCGTGGGCCTCACCCGCAAGCGCCGGTTCGGCCTGTCGATCGCGGGCCTCGCGCTGGGTCTGCTGATGCTGGTGCCGATCGGACTGCTGTACTTCAGCTCTTCGGTCTGACCTCCGCGGGGTCGGCGAGCACCCGATCCAGCCACTGCAGCATGCCCGGGAGCGCCAGGTAGGCGACCGTGCCGTGGGTTGCGAAGGAGATCTCCTGGTAGGTGACGTCGATACCCAGCCCGGCTTCGTGCCGGGCGAAGCGGAGTGTGTCGGCGGGGACGACGAGTTCGTCGTCCAACCCCTGAGCGATGAACAGCGGCGCGTCGAAGGAGCGGGAGCCCGCCGAGTTCTCGGCGAACAGCTCCCGCCACGGTGAGGTCGTCGTCGGATCGGCTGTCGTGAAGTTCCCGTCCACGAGCGGCTCGCCGAGACGGTGCAGTTCGGGGATGCTCGTCAGAAGGCACAGCTCGTTCATCCGCGGCAGGATGTCGATCGCCTCGGGGGTGAGGATGTCGCTGAGCTGCGTCCCGGAGACGGAGTCGCCGTAGATCTCGGCGTAGGCGTCGAAGGCGTACGAGCCGATGGTGACGCCCGAGATGTCATCGAGATGAGCCGCCATGAGACCGAGCAGATCAGCGGCGGGGGCGGCGACCGCGACGGCGCGGAGGTCGAGTTCGGGGGCGTACGACGCGGCGCTCTCCGCGGCGAAGAGTGCCGCCTGCCCGCCCTGCGAATGACCCCACAGCACGACGCGATCACTGGTGTCGGCGGCCTCGACGGACCGGGCGGCGCGTACGGCGTCGAGGACGGCGCGTCCGGCGCTCTCTCCGACGAGGTAGCTGTCGGGCCCGGCGACGCCCATGCCGATGTAGTCCGTCGCGGCCACCGCGTACCCCCTGTCGAGGAGGAAGCGCAGCCCTTCGATTCCCAGATAGGGGTCGAACCCGTACGACGGGGCGCAGCCGCGCGCCGCCCCCGTGGTCGGATGACCCCACGAGACCACCGTGCGACCCTCGGCCGGCGGCGGGGTCAGCGGGACGACCAGCACCCCGGTGGCCACCTGCGGCGCGCCGTTCAGATCGGTGGTCCGGTACATGATCCGCCACCCCCGCGCGGCGAGGGGTGCACCCAGGAGCGCATCGGTCTTGACTACCGATCCGGGAGCGCCCACGGCGTCGCCCGGTGTCGCGACGTAGAAGTCGTCGACCCCGGCTCGCTCGACGGCGTTGCCGAGTACGCGGATCCCGGTCGAGGCGACGACGGTGCCGAGGATCGCCAGGGTGAGGGCGAAGAAGGTCGCGACGATTCGGAAGCCGTGTCGACGCAGCATCCCCATGCGTACAGGATGGCCTCACGCGGGCGTTTCGGCCATCCGTCGCTCGATCACCGCCATCACCGCGATCGACGCCATCGCGACCACCGCGAGCCCGATCGTGAGGATCGCCAGTCCGTCGAAGAGCAGCCACTCGGCGAACACGCCGCCGAGGACGTTGCCGAGGAGATATCCCGCGCCGACGACCACCGAGTAGACGCCCATGATGAGACCGCGGTTCTCGCGGAACTCGGCCGAGATGTCGCTGAGGTGCGTGAGTGCCGCCGGCGTGAAGCCCGCCTCGAGGAACATGCCGGCGACCACGATCGGAATCGTCACCGCGAGCGAGACGCCGTGGTTGAGCAGCAGCAGTCCGATCGACGCGACGATTGCGCCCGCCACGGTGACGAACAGCGTCGGAATGGTCGGGAGGTGTCCGATGAAGAACGCCCAGGCGACGATGCACAGGCTGAACACCAGCACATAGATGCCGAGCACGGCGGACAGGCCCGCCTCGTTGCCCGCGAACGCGCCCGGGATGATCTGGCCCCCGGCGGTGCGGTCGCCGGCGAGCACGAACGTGATCTGGGAGGTCACCCAGGTGCCGAGGATGGCGTTGACCGCGATCCAGGCCGGAAGGAACGCCAGGAGCCGGGGCTGACCGATGACCCGGATGCGGGCGCGTACCCCCGAGCGCACCTGAGACGTCGAGCCCGCCGCATCCGTCCGGACGAAGACGAGCACCAGCAGGGATGCCACGATGTAGACCCCCGCGAGCGCGACGAACGACCACAGACCCCACGCCCCGTAGAGGAGCGGGCCCGCCACCGCGCCCACCGCGATCCCGCCGGATGACGACAGCTCGTACAGGCTGGTGACGCGGCCCCGTCGCATCCGATCCTCGTCGCTGGCGTCGGCGAGGAGGCCGAGCGTCGCGGGAGCGGCGATCGCGGCACCCGCGCCGTCGAGGATCCGGGATGTCGCGACGACCGCGATCACGAGCGCCGCCGAGGGCGCCACCGCGATGAGCGAGGCACCCGGTGTGATGAGGACCCCCGCCGCGGCCAGGAGCGGGGCGGCCACCAGGAACACCCGGCGCCCGCGACGGTCGCTCGCCGACCCCGCGAGCGGCGCCAGCACGAGCTCGGCGAGGAAGCTGAGGCCCGAGAGGGTTCCGAGGATCAGCGCGCCGACCGGAGCACCCTCCCGGGCGAGGTCGACGAAGTACGCGCCCAGTGCCAGCGCGCCCGCGGCCGACGCGCTGCGGATCAGCAGCTGCGCGACCAGCACCGCGGGGGTGCCGACGGCGGGGGAGGCTGCGGGCGCGCCGGTCGAGGGCACCGCGCTCACACGGTGACGAGGACTTTGAGCGCCTCGCGGGCATCCATCGCGGCGTAGCCGGCGGGCACATCGTCGATCGGCATCGTGATGTCGAAGACGCGGCCGGGCTCGATCGTCCCGTCGAGCACCTGGGGGATCGCCTGCTCCATGTAGGCGCGGACGGGCGCGGGGCCGCCGGTGAGCGTGAGATTCCGGCCGAAGAGGGAGCGGAAGCCGACTCCGGCCTCCTCGTACTGCGGCACGCCCACCCGCGAGATCACGCCACCCGTGCGGGCGACCTTGAAGGACTGCTCGTAGGCGGGCATGTGCCCGACCGCCTCGAGCACGGCGTGGGTGCCGAGGCCGTCCGTGATGTCGAGAACGCGCTGCACGCCCTCGTAGCCGCGCTCGGCCACGACGTGGGTCGCGCCCCACTCCACCTCGAGGTCGGTGCGGGCGGGATGCCTGCCCATCAGGATGATGGTCTCGGCGCCCATCTGCGTGGCCGCGAGCACGGCGGAGAGGCCGACCGCCCCGTCGCCGACGACGGTGACCGACTGACCGGGGCGCACCCGCGCCATGAAGGCCGCGTGATACCCGGTGAGGTAGACGTCCGACAGGGTGAGGAGCGAAGGGAGCACCGCCGTGTCGTCCTCGGTCACACCCGGCACCGCCACGAGGCTGCCGTCCGCGAGCGGGATGCGGCAGACCTCGGCCTGCAGCCCCGCCGTCTGACGCGTGGCGTAGAACCCGCCGTGCGGGCACGCCGTCTGGAAGCCGGCGCGGCACGTCGGGCAGGTGTTGTCCGACCAGGCGAACGGGGCGATCACGAGGTCGCCCTTCTTCACTGTCGTGACGGCGGCTCCGGTCTCCTCCACGACGCCGAGCAGCTCGTGGCCCATGCTCTGCCCCCGCGAGGACGGCTTCATCGAGTGGTAGGGGTGCAGGTCGGATCCGCAGATGCACGTGCGGACGGTGCGGACGATCGCGTCGGTCGGCTGCTGGAGGACCGGATCGGCGACCTCTTCGACGCGCACGTCACCGGCGCCGTACATGATCGTGGCCTTCACTGCGAGCTCTCCTGCGGCGTCATACGTTCATCGAAGCACAGCCCGCACACCCCCGGGCCGGGGGCCGGCGCGCGCCCGCGCGCCCAGTACGCTCGAGCCATGGAGGAGTGGGAGGACGATGCCGCCGCAACGCTCGAACGGCTGAGCGGCTCGCGTATGGCGGATGCGTACGTCGGTGCCATCCGGATCCTCTCGCTCACCCCTCCCACGCAGCGCCGGCGCTACCAGGTCTGCACGATGGACCTGGCCCTTGAAGCACCCGGGCTCGAGGGCGAGACGCTGCAGACCGAGGTGGTGCTCGACAAGCGCTACTGGCCCGATGTGGGAACCGTGCTGCGGGCACGCATCTCCCGTCGCAAGCCCCGCATGATCGACGCCGACTGGGAGGCGCTCGCCCGCCGGTGACCGCGCGCCGGCGGCGACGCGAGCCTGGGAAACGGCGGAGCAGAGCCGCTGGGGTTGCCGAATCGCGTTGACGGCGCCCGCGCCGACGGGTTCGATCGGTTCATGGGCAGCCCCGCGTCATCCGCCGTCCGACGAACCGTCGGGGCCGTCGTCTTCGTGCTGGGGCTGCTCTACACGAGCCTCGTCCTCTGGGTGACCCTGCGCCCGCTGCCCTGGGCGACCGAGGGCTCGGAGGCGCGCTGGGGCATTCTCAACCCCGCCGCCTGGACGGATGAGGCGGCGTGGACCGACGGGCGGAGCCTGGAGATCCTGCTGAACGTGCTCATGTTCGTGCCCATCGGGGTGGCGACCGGGCTGCTGCTCCGCGGCGTGATGGCACTGGCTCTCCCGCTGCTGCTCACCCTCGGGATCGAGCTCGCGCAGATCCCTCTCGACCGGATCTCCCACCCGCGCGACCTCGTCGCGAACGGGCTGGGCGCCGTCCTGGGGGTCGCGCTCGCCGCCATGATCCGCCGGCACCCCGCCTGGCCGAGCCGAACACCGCGTCAGTCGAAGGTATCGGTCCAGGACGCGATGTCGACGCCGTGATTGTCGGGTGACGCGAGCGACCACCACTGCGGCGCGTAGGAGTCGTCGGCCAGTCGGCCGCCGGCGGCGAGCGCGGCATCCACTCGCGCCCGCGCCTGATCGGCGGGCACGAACACGTCAAAATGCGTGCGTCCGCGACCTCGAGCGTCGCCGGTGATCGGGTTGAACGCCAGCGGTGGCCCCGTCCGGAGGGGATCGGCAGCGTCGGTGTCACCCACCGGCTCGTATCCGAGGGCCGCCAGGAAGAACGGGCGGGCATCCACGCTCGAATGCTGAGCCACGTATATCCCCACGGTCTGGACAAGGGACGGGTCGGCGACGAGACCCCGCGCGATTGCCGCCGCGGAGACCGCCTCGGCGAACGCCGGGGTTCGCGCGGGGATGCCGTCCAGATCGCGGGAGGGCACGCGAACTACGACCGCCTCCGGCCGGAGATCGATATCGGGAAGAATCTCGGAGCTCT
The DNA here is from genome assembly GCF_013410955.1 of Microbacterium sp. AK009. Taxonomy (GTDB): domain Bacteria; phylum Actinomycetota; class Actinomycetes; order Actinomycetales; family Microbacteriaceae; genus Microbacterium. The sequence continues at coordinate 116,292 of NZ_JACCCG010000006.1, forward strand.
CGGCCGCGGCGAGGATGTCGTCGACGAGCGAGGCGGCACTCCGTAGGGACGCGGACCGCCAGGCGGCCTGGGGCCCGGTGCTCGTCACCCGCCAATCCGCGACACCCGGCTGGGCATGGAAAGCCGCCGGAGTGATGGTGCCAGGCGTTTCGCTGCTTTCACCCATGGCGTCTTCTCCCGCTCACGTGGCGTCGCCCCTCTGTCGGCCGAGGACGCGCCCACCCTACTCGCCGGCTCGGACGATCTCACCAGTTCGCGGCATCGACCAGGCGAACCTGATCGGGAGCGGGCGAGCCCGCTCGGGATCGGGATCGTCCATCGCCTGGATGTGCAGGTGCGGTTCGGTGCTGTTGCCAGAGTTGCCGCAGCCGGCCACCGTGTCGCCGGCGCTCACCTCGGAGCCCGCCGCGACCACGATGCTCGCCGCCCGCAGGTGACAGAGGGCGATCACGGCGTCGCTCGTCCGGATCATGAGGTGGTTTCCTGCCAGCCCCCGCCACCCGCCGGCCACGCGTCGCCGCTGCGTCATCGCATACCCGATCGACCGGAATCCTCGGTAAGCGGGATGATCCGGCTCATCGTCGTGCACGCTGACGACGGTACCGGCGACCGGCGCGAGGATCGGGCGTCCGAACCCGGGGAACGCCTCGGCAGGCTCGTCTCGGAAAAGCGATCGGAGGGTGAACGGCGCTGAACGACCGCGATCATCGACAGGGACGAAGTCGTAGGCGAAGGATGACGCGAATGCGCGCGTCCCGTGACTCGGCACCCGATCGGCAGGGCTGTTCTGAACCCGCCACGCTCCGCGGAACGGGTAGGCAAGCTGGATCGCTTCGACCATCAGGCGACAGTAGCGAAGACCGCGTTCCGCCAGGGGTCGTCGAACGAGAGCCCGCGGCCGTCGTCGCGCACCGCGACGCCGTGGTGGCGCAGACGCTCGCCGAGGTCGCCGAGGTCGTCGGCGCCGGGCAGCACGAGGTCGACCCGACCCAGCCCGAGCGCCGGCATGCGCGGCCCCGCCCCGCGGGAATTCCAGACGTTCATGGCCATGTGGTGGTGGTACCCGCCGGCGCTGACGAACAGCGCCGTGCCCCGCAGCTCGGCCGTCACGTCGAAACCGAGACCGTCGACGTAGAACGCCCGCGCGGTGGCGATGTCGCCCACCGACAGGTGCACGTGACCGACGGCGGCGGCGTCACCGGCGGTCGCGCCGGCCGCGGCATCCTCGGTCAGATGCTCGCGAAGGAACGCGTTCGGGTCGAGGAACAGCGTGGCCATCTCCACCCGACCGTGCGTCCACGACCATTCGGTGCGCGCCCGGTCCCAGTACAGCTCGATGCCGTTGCCCTCGGGATCGGTGAAGTAGAACGCCTGGCTGACGAGGTGGTCGGCGCTGCCGGTGAAGGTCTGCGGCGCCTGCCGCGCCACCGAGAGCACCGCGGCGGCGAGCGCCGCCTGCGACTCGAACAGGATGGCGGTGTGGTACAGCCCGGCGGCGCCCTGCGGCGCGTGACGGAGCCCGGGCGAGTGGGCGAGGACGACGATGGGCCGGCCTGCGCGCCCGAGGGTGACGGTGTCGCGCTCGGCCGCCAGCACCTGGAGGGTCACGACGTCGCGGTAGAACCGCGTCATCGCGTCGAGGTCGGCGACGAGGAGCGTCACCGGGCCCATCGCCGTGTCATCGGCGAGGTGGGAGGAGGTCGGGCCGGTGTCGTCCATGCCCCTTCCAACCCCCGCGGGCGGGCTGGCATTCCGCGGGCCTGGCGGCCCGGCGCCCCTTCGAAGTCCCCATGAACCCATACCGAAACCCCGCCCGATGTGTCTACTGTCGTCTCAGGTGCGCAGATCCCGGTCGCGCGCCGCCCACCGAGGCGCTCAATGAAGAGGAGACCCGCATGAAGAAACTCATCAATGCCCCCGCAACGGTGCTCGCTGACGCGCTGCGAGGGGTGGAGGCCGCCCATCCTGAACTCGAGGTCGACCACGAGAACCGCCTGGTGCTGCGCCCGACGGCCGGCACGGAAGGTCAGGTCGCGCTCGTCTCCGGCGGCGGCTCGGGGCACGAGCCCCTCCACAGCGGCTTCGTCGGCCCCGGCATGCTCGCCGCGGCCTGCGCGGGCGAGATCTTCACCTCCCCCACCCCCGACCAGATGCTCGCCGCCGCGCAGAAGGTGAACACCGGCGCCGGCGTGCTCTTCATCGTGAAGAACTACACCGGCGACGTGCTGAACTTCGAGATGGCCGCCGACCTCGCAGGGGACGAGGGGATCGAGACCGCGTCGGTGCTGGTGGCCGATGACGTCGCAGTGGAGGACTCCACCTGGACGGCCGGGCGCCGCGGCATCGGCGGCACGGTCATCGTCGAGAAGGTCGCCGGAGCCGCCGCCGCCGAAGGCCGCCCCCTGGCCGAGGTGGCCGCCGTGGCCGAGAAGGTCTCGAAGGCGAGCCGGTCGATGGGCGTCGCCCTGACCAGCTGCACCGTGCCCTCCGCCGGGAAGCCGAGCTTCGATCTGCCGGAGGACCAGATCGAGATGGGCGTCGGCATCCACGGCGAGCCGGGTCGCACGCGCAAGCCGCTCGCGAGCGCGCACGACATCGCCGAAGAACTCGTCTCCTCGATCACCGCCGACCTCGACTTCACGGGCGGTCCGGTGATCGCCCTGCTCACCGGCCTCGGCGGCACCCCGCTGATCGAGCTGTACGTCGTCTATGCCGAGGTGGCCGCGGCGCTGGAGCAGCGCGGCATCGAGGTGGCCCGCTCCCTGGTGGGCGACTACATCACGAGCCTCGACATGGCCGGGTGCTCGCTGACCCTCACCCTGGCGGATGACGAGGTGCTGCGCCTCTGGGATGCCCCGGTCAACACCAGCGGTCTGCGGTGGGGTGCCTGAGATGGCGGATGCCGTCACCACCGCCACGCTGCAGAACTGGCTCCGTCGCGCCGCGCAGGCGCTCAGCGAGAACGCCGACTACCTCACTCAGCTCGACTCGGCGATCGGCGACGCCGACCACGGCACCAACATGAACCGTGGGTTCACCGCGATCACGGCGAAGCTCGATGCGGGCTCGCCGGCTGACATCCCGGCGCTGTTCAAGACCGTCGGGATGACGCTGATCTCGTCGGTCGGCGGAGCCAGCGGGCCCCTGTACGGCACCCTGTTCCTCGAGATGGGCAAGAACTCCCCCGCAGACGGGGAGATGAACGCGGCCGACCTCGAGAAGGCGCTGCGTGCCGGGGTGGCCGGGATCGTCGCGCGGGGTCACGCCGAGGTGGGCGACAAGACGATGGTCGACGCGCTCGACCCGGCGGTCGAGGCGCTGTCGGCGTCGGTGGCCTCCGGAGCGACGGCGGCGGAGGCGGTGACGGCCGCCGCGGAGGCGGCGCAGAAGGGGTCGGATGCCACCGAGCCGCTCGTCGCACGCAAAGGCCGCGCCTCGTACCTCGGCGAGCGGAGCGCCGGGCACATCGACCCCGGTTCGGTGTCGGCGACGATCCTGCTGCGGACGATGAGTGAGGCGCTGACGGAGTCTGCGGGGTGATCGGCTTCGTCATCGTCTCGCACAGCCGGCCCCTCGCCGAGGCGGCGCTCGACCTCGCGATGCAGATGGTGCACGACGAACCCCCGCCGGTGCGGATCGCTTCGGGCGCCCAGGACGGGTTCGGCACCGACGCGGCTGCGATCGCCGAGGCGATCGATGAGCTCGCCGATGCAGAGGGGGTGCTCATCATGACCGACCTCGGCTCGGCGGTGCTGAGCGCAGAACTCGCCCTCGAGCTGCGCGAATCGACGCACCCGGTGCGCATCAGCGACGGGCCGTTCGTCGAGGGGATGACCGCCGGCATCGTGCGGGCCCTGTCGGGCGGCACGCTCGACGAGGTCGCGACCGAGGCGCGGGGGGCGCTGGCCGCGAAGCGGCGGGACGAGCCGGACGACGCGTCGGAGCCGGCGGAATCTGCGCGCGCGCCGGTTCCTGCCGACTCGCCCGACTCGCCGGGCGCCGGCGTCACCGCCGAGGAGCCTCTCGTCAACAAGGTCGGGCTGCATTCGCGACCCGCGGCGACGCTGGTGCGGGCGGTCAGGACGTTCACCTCCGACATCCGGATCTCCAACGCCACGTCAGGAGCGGGACCGGTGAAGGCCAACAGCATGGTCGGCCTCCTCTCCCTCGGGGCGGGAAAGGGCGACGTCCTGCGGATCGAGGCCGATGGCCCCGACGCGGAGCAGGCGGTCGCGGCCCTGCGGGAGCTGATGCGGGACGGCTTCGGCGAGAACGACTGAGGGCGGGCCACGCTCGCTCACGCGAGCCGGTCCTCGACCGCCGCGGCGAGATCGGCGAGAACTCGCCGCTGCGTGGGGTTCAGCACGTCTCCGGTGTATTCGGCGATCAGCTGCTCGCCGGCGCGGCTCATCGTCGGCAGAGCGTCCGCGGATGATGCAGTGAGAAGGGGTCCGAAGGCACGCAGGAACTCCGACACGAGCGTCGCGGCCTCCTCCTCCGACGTGTGAGGACCCACGTGAGCGAACCGCTCCGAGAAGGCGACGACCGCGGGAGCGGTGGCGGGGTCGCTCAGCCTCTCGTAGAAGCGCACCAGCTCCGGCATCCGGTCGTCGCCGAGGAGGTGAGCGAGCAGGATGGACTGGTCGCGATCGATCCGGGTCAGCTCCGACGGGGCCCCCGCCGCCGCGAAGAACGCGAGGAACGGCGCCAAGTCGACAGGGACGTCGGGCGGGGCATCCAACGCGCGAACCCGACCGATGAGGGCGCGTTGCTCGGTGAGCCGCGCGATCTGCTCCGCGAGCTCGGCGTCGAGCTCATCGAGCAGGGCGGCACCTCCGGACGAGGCATCGAGGAGGTCGGGCATACGCTCAAGGGCAACGCCGAGAGACGCCAACCGCCGGATCCGCAGCAGCCGAACCAGGTCGTGCACGTCGTAGTCGCGGTATCCATTGGACCCACGCGGCGGTTCGGCGAGCACGCCGACCTGGTGGTAGTGGCGGAGCGCACGTACGGTGACCCCGGCCAATCGCGCCAGCTCTGCACTACGCACGCTCGCTCACCACCGTCCCGGCTTCGCCCGGCCCCGCGCTTCCACGCTCCAGATTACGCAGCGAGCGGGCGAACACCCCGAGCCCGAGCGCGACGATCCAGACGCCGGCGAGGGCGATCGCTGCGACGTTCACGCCCGCGTACTCGGTGAGTACTGCTGCGGCGACGATCCCCACCGCGGGCGCAGCGGTCATGATCGCGTTCTGCGTGCCCATGATCCGGCCCCGCATCTGTTCGGGGATCCGTTCGATCATCAGCACGCCGATGAGGCTGCCGAACACGCCGCTGGACAGCCCGACGACGAAGGCACCGGCGAAGACGACCCAGACATGGGGGAGTGCGGCGATGACGCCGAAGCCGGCTGCGCTGCCGAACAGCCCGACGAGGAACCACGTCCGTCGCCGACCCCGCGCCCCGGCGACGGCGTAGATCGTGCCGCCCAGCAGCATCCCCGCCGCGAGCGCGGTGAGCACGAAGCCGAGCATTCCGGGTTGGTCGATGAGCGAGAAGTGCACCGGAAGGATCAGCCCCTGCATGGACGACAGCACGAACACCGAGATGAGGCTGAGCGCCGTCGTCACCACGAGGAACGGACTGCGGAACAGCACCCGCCACCCCTCCCGCAGCTGGGTCCAGCTGTTGGTGGGTGTGGTGCCGGCGGAGCGGGACGGGATGAGGACCGCACCGACACGGTGAGGAATGATCAGGGTGACAAGCGCCGCCGCGAGCGACGTCGCCGCCGTGATCCAGAGGACGGTCGAGCCGTCGAAGAGCACCATGAGTGTTCCCGCCGCGGCCGGCCCGAGCAGCAGCGCGGCGGCGCCGAGTGTCTCGCGCATGCCCATGAGCCGTTCGGCTCCGATGCCGCCGTGACGCACGATGGCGGGGAGGAGAGCGTCGCGGGCGGTCATGCCCGGGACATCGCCGAGCGAGCCGATGATGCCGAACAGGATGAACCAGCCGAGGCTCAACCCCGAGATCAGGTCGATGAGCGGGAGTGCGGCGATGGACGCGGCGGAGACGAGGTCGGTGATCACCGAAGAGGTTCGCCGATTGATCCTGTCGATCACCACTCCCATGGCGAGGCCCGCGAGGACGGCCGGGATGGCCGTCGCTGCCGCCACCGCGCCGGCCCCGAGAGCGCTGCCTGTCACCTGGAGGACGATCAGGGGGAGGGCGATGCCGGCGATCGAGTTTCCCAGGAGCGACAGCAGGTAGGACGCGAGGTAGGCGACGGGGATGACGTTCATGCACCCAGTCAGAACTATGACGCAACGGCGGAGTCAAGCCCGGCGCCCTCTCGCGGCCACCCGGCACGAAGCGGACTGCCCGGCCGTGACGGCGGGAGCGCTCGACGCTACGGTCTGACCATGGGATTCGACATCGGTACGGCGAGCGTCGCGGAGGTGACGATGATGGCCGCGTGGGCGGTGGCCGAGGGGTGGAACCCCGGGGTCACCGACGCGCAGGCCTTCGCCGTCGGCGATCCCCGCGGATTCCTCATCGGCCGGATCGACGGCGAGCCGGTGACATCCATCTCGGTCATCGGATACGGCGAGGGCTTCGGGTTCCTCGGCATGTACATCGCCCGGCCCGACGTACGGGGGCGAGGATTCGGCCTGCAGACCTGGCAGGCCGGCATGGAGCGGATGGCGGGACGCGTCGTCGCCCTCGACGGGGTGGTCGCCCAACAGGCGAACTACCGTCGCTCGGGGTTCCGTCCGGCGTGGACGAACACCCGCTACGAGGGTGCCCCGTCGCCGGCGCCCGCGCCCGCCGGCGTGCGGATCGTCGACGCCCGCGGCATCCCCTTCGACCGCCTTGCGGCGTACGACCGTCGTTTCTTCGGAGCTCCCCGCGACGCCTTCCTCGCTGCGTGGGTGAGCCTCCCCGCGCGGAGCGCACGGGTCGCGTTGCGGGGCGAGGAGATCGTCGGGTTCGCCGTCCTGCGCGATGCCCATGCGGCCTCGCGACTCGGCCCCCTCTTCGCCGACGACGATGCGATCGCCTCGGCCCTCGTCACCGCGCTCGCGGCGGACCGCGGAGCGACGACGGTCGCCGTCGATGTGCCCGACGTCAACCCGCGCGCCGTCGGGTGGGCTCAGGCGCAACGGTGGTCGCCGTCGTTCGAGACGGCCCGCATGTACACGGGCGAGCCGCCGCGGGTCGACACCGACGGCCTCTTCGGGATCACCAGCCTCGAGCTGGGATGAGGATCTGCGTCAACCGGGATGCCGCGGAGCGGCCGCCGGGCGTAGCGTGTCAGGTACGACGACGAAGGAGACGATCGTGAGCGACAGGTCCACCCCCGAAGAGGGCGAGTACACCGACGAGGAAACGCGCAGCGGCCGTTTCACCCATCACGACGGCGAGGTGCCGGGGCAGTACGAAGACGCCGAGCGAGCCGATGGCACGCGCACCTCGGATCGTGGCGGGACGCCGGGCGAGTACGAGGATGCCCAGGGGCGCGACGGTATCCGCAACCACCCTGAGGGGACGCCCGGCGAGTACACCGACGTCGATCAGGACGGTCACCGCTAGGCGGCCCGTTCGCGCGCTGCGCGACGTCGCAGCCGAGATGAGGACGATCGGTCGGGGGGAGGACGGGCCGGCTCGGATAGCACACGCCTCGACCGATCGTCCTCGCGCCGCGGGCAGGTCCACCCCGCCGCCGTCGATAGGGTGAGCCCGTGAGCGCGGACAGCACGGTCGAACCCCGATCCGGTGACAGTGGCGAGCCGGTGCTGCCGCAGCATCCGGATGTCGCCCTGTGGCGGACGGCCACCCGCGCGGATATCGACGCCCTCCACGGTGTCTTCGCTGCCGCGGACGCCGTCGACCATCCCACCTGGATCACGCCGCGCGAGGAGGTGGCCGACACCTTCGACCTCCCCCACATCGACCATGCGCGCGACACCCTCATCGGATTCTCCGAGGACGGCCGCGCGATCGCGGCCGGCAGCTCGTTCCTCCATCCGTCGCGCAGCGAGAAGCTCAGCGTCCACCTGGCCGGATCCGTGCACCCCGCCTGGCGGCGGCGCGGCATCGGCCGGGAGCTGTTCGCGTGGCAGAACGCGCGAGCCGAGCAGCAGGTCGCGGAGGCCGCGGCCGGCGCCGAGACGCTCCCGGTCGAACTGAAGACCTACGCCGAAGCCGTCAACGTCGGACATCAGACACTCGCCGAGGCGTTCGGGTTCGCTGCGGAGCGGTGGTTCGCGACAATGGTGCGTCCGCGTTCCGAGGTGCCTGCGGTCGCGGCGCCGGAGGGCGTCGAGGTCGTCGCGTACACGAGCGACCGGGAGGAGGATGCACGCGAGGCGCGCAACGATGCGTTCCGCGACCACTGGGGAAGCCTTCCGTCCACCTCCGAAGGATGGGGGAAGTTCGTCGGCAGCGAGTTCTTCCGCGGCGACCTCTCCCGGCTCGTCGTCGACGGCACCGGACGGATCATCGCCTTCTGCCTCGTCACTGTGAATCACGACGACTGGGAGGCCCGGGGGCGCAGCAACGCCTACATCGACCTCATCGGCGTCGTGCGCGATCGGCGGCGGCAGGGGCTGGCGCCGCTCGTCATCGCCCACGCGTTGCAGGCGATCGCCGACGCCGACATCGACGAGGCCATCCTCGACGTCGACACCGAGAGCCCGACCGGCGCGAACACGCTCTACTCCGGCCTCGGCTTCGTGGCGGAGGAGCGCTCGGTCGCACTCGTGCGGCGCCCGTAGCGGTCGAAGCCGCCCGCCTCCTCCTCCGAGATCGGACCCAAGAGCCGTCGGCGCGGGCGACCACGGCGAGAGAGGACGACGGCCGACCCTCCCGCCATCGTGGCGGTCCTCACAGGCGAGAACCAGGATCGATGGGTTTCTGGCAGGCTGGGGCGGGGCGCGGGGGGAACCGACGCTCGGCACGACCGAACTCACACACGCAAGGGGAAACCATTCATGGAGATCGCCGGAGTCGTCGGCATCCTGATCATCGTCGGTATCGCGGTCGTCGCCGCGGTCGTCATCGGCCTGGTCGCACTGCTGTTCGCACGTAGCTGGATCAAGGTGGCCCGCGCCGACGAGGCACTGGTCATATCGGGTCGCAAGCAGAAGGTGCAGAGCACGGTGCTGGCCGCCGACGGCACCAGCTCGTCGGAGATGTCGGAGTCGCCCGTCACGGTGATCGTCAACGGCAAGTCGCTCGTCAACCCCATCACCCAGCGCCACGAGATCATCTCGCTGCGCTCGCGCCAGGTGTCGCTGAACGCCGAGGCGCAGTCGCTCGACAACGTCACGCTCAACGTCGACGGGGTGGCGATCGTCAAGATCGGCTCCGACCCGCTGTTCGTGCGGCGCGCCGCGGAGCGGTTCGCGTCGCAGGACGCCGCGATCGAGCAGTTCACCACCGAGCAGCTCGAGGGCGCGCTGCGAGGCATCGTCGCGACCCTGTCGGTCGTGGAGCTCATGCGCGAGCGCAAGAAGTTCTCCGACCAGATCGCCGCCGACGTCTCGCATGAGCTCGCCGAGCAGGGGCTCATCCTCGACTCGTTCCAGATCAAGGGCATCACCGACTCGGTCGGGTACATCCGGTCGCTCGGTGCTCCGGAGATCCAGGCGAAGCGCCAGGCGGCCGAGATCGCGCAGACCAACGCCGACCGCGCGATCAACCAGAAGATCATCACCAACCAGGAGGCGAACCTCGTCGAGCAGACCGCGCTCGACACCAACACCGCCAACGCCGCCGCGGGGGTCGGTCGTGCCCGGGCCGAGGCCGAGCAGGCCGAGCAGCTCGCGCGCGCCCAGGCCGAGCAGGCGGTTCTACAGCAGCAGGCCGAGAACAAGCAGGCCCAGCTCGACGCCGACGTCAAGCGCGTCGCCGACGCGCAGCGGTACGAGGCCGAGACCCGGGCGCAAGCCGAGCTCTACACTCGCGAGCGCTCAGCCGAGGCCGCGGCGATCGAACAGGTGAAGCAGGCCGAGGCGCGCACGCGCATCGCCGAGCAGCAGGCGCAGGCCGACCGCGCCCGCGCGGCCGGTGAGGCCGCGGCCGCCGAGGCGAAGGCCACCGGTGAGGCCAACGCCCTTCGCGCCCAGGCCGACGCCGAAGCGACGGCGCGTCGCCTGCGGTCGCAGGCAGAGGCCGACGCGATCCGGGCTGAGGGTGAGGCGCGCGCCGCAGCCGTGCAAGCCGAGGCCGAGGCCATCGCCTCGAACCAGGAGGCCCTGCTGTCGCAGCGCACACTCGAAATTCTGCCCTCGATCATGTCCGAGTTCGCCAAGGGCTACTCCACGATCGGCAACGTCTCGATCATCGGCAGCTCGGGCGCCGACGGTGCCTCGGATGTCGTCGGCGGCGACAGCGCCAAGGCGCTGCGGTCGGTCTTCGACAGCGTCGAGTCGGCCACCGGGCTCGACCTCGCCGGCATCATCCAGGGTCAGGCCGTCGGCCGCGGGATCGGGGCGGGGATGGCGGGAGCGGGTGCCCCCGCGCAGACCGTGACCCGCGAGCGCCCGCGCGCGACTCGGGAACCCGCCACCGACACCGCGGACGCATCAGGTGACGCGACGAAGGACTGATCGCTGCTGAGCGGGCCGGCGGTCATAGGCACGGGTCGGGCTCGGGGAGGGTCCAAATGGGCTTCCGGCGGAAGAACGCTCTCGTGAGGGCGATGGCGAGAACGAAGGCGGGCACGATCCCGGCGACCGTGACCGCCAGGGCGCTGCTCACTTGAACTCCGTGGTTGCCGAGGAGGATCACCGGTCGTGGCCGATGACAGCCCGACCATGAGGCTCCAGATCGCGACGGTCGCGGCCAGGACGACAGCGACCCGCCACATGGTGCCCATGCGTGGTCCTCGCGTGTGGGTAGCGGTTGCCATGCTCGACCGTAGCGCTCGTCCCCCCACGGGACGAGCGCTGCGAGGTGAGCGCGTCGCCGGTCGCGAGCGAACTCTCAGCGGGCCATCGCCGCGTCGATCAGAACCTCGGCCGCGGCACGGGCTTCCGCGGCGACCTCCGGGCGGCCTTCGATCGCGGCCGTCGTCTGCGCCCCTTCCGCCAGGAGCGCGAGCTGGGTCACGAGATAGGTCGGGGCCCCCAGTTCGGCGACCAATCGCGACAGGTGGTCATGGAAGGCCTGCTTCTGTGTCCGCGCAGCCAGGGCGACATCGGATGACGTCCCGCCGAGCTCGCCGAACGCGTTGATGAACGCGCACCCGCGAAAGTCGTCCTGCCGGAACCATTCATCCAGGAAGTCGTACACCGCAAGCAGCTTCCCCCGGGGAGTCTCGGCAGCGGCGGTCACCGCGGTGATGGAGGAGTTCCAGCTCTCCGCGCGCTTGCGCAAGATCTCGAGGACGAGAGCCTCCTTGGAAGGGAAGCACGCGTACAGCCGCTTCAGCGGAACTCCCGAGGCGGAACGCACAGCGTCCATCCCCACTGCCTGGATCCCTCGGCCGTAGAAGAGCTGATCGGCCGCCTCGAGGATCCTCGCCCTGTCGTCGCGCTCCTGTTCCCTCCGCGTGTCGGTCTGCATCCACTCCTCCTTTTCTTCCGATCAGTCGCTGCAATCTGAGAACGGACGTTCTCACGATAGCAAAGCGATGTCGGAGAGCGCACTTGCGCTGAGAACGATCGTTCTCTACAGTGAGAGCCAACATGAGAACGATCGTTCTCAGTCTGAGGAGAGGAAACGAAATGGGCTACGTCACCGTCGGCCAGGAGAACTCGACGCCGATCGAGCTGTACTACGAGGACCACGGCAGCGGCCAGCCGGTCGTACTGATCCACGGATACCCGCTGGATGGCAGTTCGTGGGAGAAGCAGACCCGCGAGCTGCTCGACCTCGGCTACCGGGTCATCACCTACGACCGTCGCGGGTTCGGCCGGTCCAGCAAGGTCACCAGCGGATACGACTACGACACGTTCGCCGACGACCTCAGCGTCGTCCTCGACACGCTCGATCTCACCGACGTCATCCTGGTCGGGTTTTCGATGGGCACGGGCGAGCTCGGCCGCTACACGACGCGTCACGGCTCCGACCGTGTCGCCAAATACGCGTTCCTCGCCTCCGTCGAGCCCGGAATGCTCGGTCAAGGCGTGCCGCAGGCGCAGTTCGACCAGATCGCGGCGACGGCCAAGGCGGATCGATTCGCATGGTTCACCGCGTTCTACACGGACTTCTACAACCTCGACGACACCCTGGGTACGCGCATCAGCGAGGAGGCCGTGACGGCGAGCTGGAACACGGCCAGCACCAGTGCGCCGATCGCGGCGTACGCCGTGGTTCCGTCGTGGATCGAGGACTTCACCGGTGACGTCGCCGCGGTACGAGCCACCGGCAAGCCCGCACTCATCGCCCACGGCACGTCCGACAACATCCTCCCCATCGAGGCGACCGGACGCCCGTTCCACACCGCGTTCCCCGAAGCGGAGTATGTCGAGATCGACGGTGCTCCCCACGGCATGCTGTGGACGCACGCCGACGAGGTCAACGCGGTGCTTCTTCCCTTCATCCAGAAGTGAAAGGTGGGCGCGCGTCGCGACCACGGCGAGCGCGCCCACCCCGTCCCGGCGGGCGCGTCGTTAGCGACGCAGCCCGCCGGGCGCAAGGCCCCCCCGCGGTGGCGTCGAGAGGCCTACCGTCGGACCATGACTGACACTCTCACTCCTCGGCATGCCATCGTCACCGCCTCCGACTCCGGCATCGGCGCAGCGACCGCCATCGCTCTCGCCGAGGCGGGCCTGGATGTCGGCATCACCTGGCACTCCGATAAGGACGGAGCCGAGAACACCGCCGAAGAGGTGCGCGCCCGCGGCTCCCGCGCGGTCGTGACGCAGTTCGACGCGACCGATCTCGACGGAGCCGCAGCGGTCATCGATGCGCTGGCCGACGAGCTCGGCGGTGTGGACGTGTTCGTCAACAACGCCGGTGGCGGATCGGGGGGCCCGTTCCTCGACCTCGATGTCGACGCCTGGCGGAAGGACGTTCTGCTCAACCTCGACGGCGCGTTCGTCGGGATGCAGGCTGCCGCGCGCCGGATGGTCGCGGCCGGCCGTGGTGGACGGATCATCGCCATCACCAGCGTGCACGAGCATCAGCCTCGCGTGGGAAGTGCCGCGTACGTTGCGTCGAAGCACGGGCTGGGCGGTCTCGTGAAGACCATGGCGCAGGAGCTCGGCGAGCACGGCATCACCGTGAACGCTCTCGGCCCGGGCGAGATCGCCACGCCCATGAACGACATGGACGCTGAAGAGGCCGAGAAGACGCATCGCCCCGGCATCCCTCTCGGCCGTCCGGGCCGCCCGGAAGAGATCGCGGCTGTCGCCGCGTTCCTCGCTTCGCCGGCCGCTTCCTACGTGACAGGGGCCAGCTGGGTCGTCGACGGCGGGATGCTGCAGATGGGACCTCAGGCGGGGTCGCACCTGACTTCCGACGAGTGGCGTCGGGCGGGGAGCTGAGGTCGGGCGGCTTCACCCCTTGCCGATCCGCGGGTCACTGGGTACTGTCGATCTCCCCGACGGAAGGATGTCGATCATGAGAGCCTACGGACGCTGAAGTACCAAAACGAACCCCCGCCCGATGCGATCGAGCGGGGGTTTCGTCGTCGGGTCTCGCGTCGGCGGAACCCCTCACGGGGCATCGACTCACGCGGCGGCGAGCGCACGTCCGAGAGCGTGCCCTGACCCCCAGGCGGTGCGCACGGCTGCGTCCTCGCCCCAGGCGTCGCCGCACGCCGAGAGCCCGGGTGCTCGGAAGAACGGCGCACCCGCGGTTTCGACGGGTCGGGCGAAGGTCCAGCGATGGGCGAAGGTCGCGGCGGGATCGGGCGCGATGCCCAACAGTCGTTGCACAGCGGCCACAACGGGGGAGATCGCGGCCGCCGGGTCGTCCAGATGCAACCGGGCGCGCTCGGCCGTCGTGTGTGCGACCAGCACGGGCGCAGCGTCACCGCGGCGATCACCGTCGTCCGCGATGAACGTCACGTCGGGATCGCCGTGCACGAAGGCGCCCCGCAGGTCGCTCGGCCACTGACGCGTCGGCCATCGCAGTGCAACAGCGATGACGGGCTCCCACGCGAGCTCCACGCCCGGCGCAGTGCCCGTGAGGCGTGCCGCCTGCGGCCCGGGCATGGCGAGCACCACCTCACCGACATCGTCGCCGTCGACGCGATACGGTTCGACGCGCGCCACAGTGTGCTCCTGCCGAACGTCGAGACCTTCGGCAAGATCCAGCGCCAGCGACCGCAGCCCCCGGGGAGCCGCCCAGCGCATCGGCCCTTGCTTGAGCGTCTGCTCCCCGTCGGCGTCGATGACGACGAAGGTGTCCGTCCAGGGGCGAGCAAGGCCTCGCGCTTCCCAGCCGGCGACGACTTCCCGGAAGTCTTCGGACCGGCCCGGCACGAAGTACGACGCGCCGAGATCGACGGCGCGCTTCCAGACGGTGCGACTCGACAGGCGCCCGCCGACGCGGCGACCGCGATCGAGAACGCGCACCGACAGTCCGCCGTCGCTAGCCGCGCGAGCGCACGCGAGCCCGGAGATTCCCCCACCGACCACCATCACGTCCACAGCCATACAGAGATCCTGGCGTGTCCGAGCGACCGGTGGGGCCGCAACTCGAGACTCGGCGGCCCGCGGAGATTCCGCGCGCAGATGTCCCGATCGGGCTCACCCGACGAAGCGGTAACCCAGCCAGACCTGCACCGCGGTCACGCCGCTCAGATCGAGACCCGGAAGCTGGTCGTCGGGGATGCTCAGCTCCCAGTCCCCCGCGAGCCCGCGACCCCAGAACCGCAGGGTGGTCGGAGCCGTCAGCGGCGGATCCGGCACGAATCCCGGATCGGCCGGCAGTGTCGTCAGAATCGCTTTGCGGGTGCTCGTCCGCGGGGCAAGGACCTGCACCTGCACCGATCCGTCGCCGTCGGGGCGACGCTGAGCGTACTGCGCCCCGTGGCGCAGCTGACACGACACCTCTCCGTTCGGATGGGTCGCCCCGACCAGAGCGATCCGCACCCCCACGACCTTCGCGTCGTACCTGCCGTCGGGGATGTCGTCGACGTCGACCCGGAACGCCAGGCGCTTCGTCGCCCTGAGAGTCTCGACTTCCAGACTGTCCGCCTCGAAAGTCAGTCGCAGCTGATCGTGATCGGGCGGCGTGTCGAAGTACGACGTGTAGTCGCCCTGTATCGCGATCGGCTGCATCAGGCCGCTCCAGGATGCCTTCAATGCAGCGACCAGCTCCGCCTCGGTGTGCCGGCCCTCACGGTAGCGGCGCACGAAGTCGGGATCGAGCATCCCGGTAGCGAGGTCAAGGTGCGCACCTTCGTCTTCCAGGGTGTAGATCTCCACCGCGCGCTGCGCGCGGAACGCCAGCCCGAGCAGGGTCGTTGCGGCCGCCTGCGCCGTAGCCACGGAGAGGCCGCCGGCGGCTTTCAGCGTGCCGGCATCGGCGGTCGAGTCGTCACGGAGCGCGGCCGCCCGCGCGATGATCACGTCGGCCCGGGCGATCTGATTCTCGACGGCGGCCACGCGCTGACCGGCCAGTCCCGCGCGGCGCCGGGCGAGCAGCAGCTCGTGCGTCAGTTCGGCACCGCGACGCACGAGGTCGACGTACCGCGCGTTGTCGGAAGTCCGGCTGGCCGTCAGCTTCTCGATCACCGAGACGAAGTTCATGATGCTCTTCGCGCCCTGGGCGACAGCATCCATCTCCTTCTTGCCGATCTTCTGGTAAGCCTTCTTGATCTTCTCGACGTCTGCCTCACTGCCCTGCATCACGGCCTTCACGATGTCGGGGCCCTCGTCGAGCGCGATGTCGGCGAGGCTCACCACCGCGGGCACCAGGGTCACGAGGCTCGCGCCTGCCGTGGGGATCGCCGCGATCACCCCGACCACCGCCGCGGCCACCTGCGCGACAGTGCCGAAGAAGCCGTCCGATTCGAGCGCGGCCTGCTCCATGCGCTCCATCTCAGCGGTGATGTCGGCGCTGGCCTGATCGAGGCGCCGCTGAGCGTGCTCGATCTCGACGGTCGCCAGCTGCTCCTCGGTGCGAGCGATGGCTCGCTGATCGACCGCGGCGTCTCTCGCGGACGCTGTCTGCAGGCCCATCAGCTCGGCGAACGTTGCGAGGTGGGCGAGTGTGAGCGCGTTGACGAGGTCCTGCGTACCGCTGGTCAGGAAGTTCAGCGCGAGCCCGCCGAAGCCGGTGTAGGCGCTGATGTACTCAGTGAAGCTCGGGAGCACGTCCAGGTGGGGATCGAGGCCGAGAGCGTTGACGCCGCTTTCGAGCTGCTTCTGCAGCGCGAGGGCTTTCGGGTTCATCGGCTGCAGCTCGAGAGCGCGCTGGAACTCCGCCGCCGCGCGCTCGGAGCAGTCGGTCCGGTCGGGGATGTCGTCGTTGTGCCGGTGATACAGGTACTCGCCAACCCCCGCGCGGAACTGCGCCCAGTCGTCGGCGTGTGCGCCGAGAAGGGGGCGGAGTCCGGCGGCGAACTCCTCCTCGCCCAGGATGCTCTGGGTCACAGCGCCGCTTGCTCCCCAGCTGCCCTCCGCGCCATTCGGAGCGGTGCTGCTACCGTCTCCCTCGGCGGGGGCGAACATCCCCCCGGTGCCGCCGTATCCGCCCGGCTGACCTGCGCCGCCGGCCGCATCGAGCACCGGCGCAGTGTCATCGGCGATGCTCGTGAAGGCGATGGTGCCACCGGGTCCGCCGGAGCCGCCGGTGCCTCCCCACCCGCCCCGGCCGCCGGGGATGCCGGGAACAGGGACGGGCGGGTGGTACACCTCGTGGGTGGCGAAGTCGGACAGGTCGTCCGGCGTCGAGTCGACGACCTCGGTGTAGCCGGCGATCTCGCCGTCCGGAGTGCCGCCGGCCCCGTTGCCGCCGTTTCCTGCCGTACCGCCGTGCCCGCCCCGGACGCTGATCTGCACATTGATCGAGCGCCGGCAGTAGACGGTGACGGTGCCGCCGGGTCCACCGGTACCGCCCGCACCGCCCGAGTCCCCACCCGCTCCGGGACCTCGCCCATCCGCGCCGGATGCACCTCCAGCACCGGGGACCCCCGACGCATCGATCCCGCCCCCGGTGCCGTCGTAGACGTCGGCGACGATGACGATCGGGCGCTCGACTCTGAGGGTTTGTGCGTGACGCACCACACGGCCGAGGAGGAAGACTGGACCGCTGCCCCTCTTCAGGCTGCAGAACGTTTGGACCGTGTCATCGATGACGAGCTCGTCGCGGATGTACGGGTAGTCGCCGGTCAGGGCTACCGGCAGATCGGCATCGGCCGGCGACGCGAGCCGGCCGACGGCCGGACTGTCGCTGACCAGATGGGTGTCGAACTCGGGCATGGCGGACCTCGTCTCGTGGGTGCGTTGTGTGGTGAGAGGTGTGACCGAGCTGTCAGATACAGCCACTGTCGAGGAGAGCCGATTCCGCAGCCCTCACGGCATGGAGTCGGTCGCCCGTCCTCTCCCACACGGCTATCGCAGCATCCGCGCGTCGGTGATCAACGGAGCGTGAGGGTCGACCTGTTCGACGCCGTCGAAACGGAACCCGTTGCGGAGATAGAAGGCCGTCGCGCGCGGATTCTCTTTGGCCACCCAGAGCATCGCCGGGCCATCCCCCAGCGCCTCGTCCAGCAGCGCCTGACCGATTCCGGTCCCGTACTGCGCCGCCCGAACGTAGATCGCGTAGAGGAGACGCTCACGAGGCGCCCGCTCGCCGTTGACGCCCTCACCCGGCCCCACCCAAGCGAATCCCACGATCTCGCCGCCGGCCTCAGCTACTCGAACGCGCATGTCGTCACGCGGGTAAGTCAGGACGTGCTGCCACATCCGGTGACGAGCCGTGACGTACTCCTCCGAGAAGTGATCCTCGGGAAGCAGATCGGAGTACGCCTCCTTCCACGCCGCGACGTGAACATCGGCGATCGCAGACGCCTCTCCCGAGCGCGGCTCCCTGATCGTGAATGCCATCCGCCAATGCTGTCAGAGCTCGCGGCGCTCGATCGAGGCGTCCAGATGGACGCCTCGCGGGCATTCGCCCCGCGAAATCGACAAGCCCGAGCGGACCCTACGTCGGTGGTGTAGGGACCGCCGACAAACGTCCAGATCGGGCCGTTCTTCCGGGGCATATGTCCTCGGATCGCCGTCCCGATTTCAATGGCCAGGACCGTGTGGAGGCTGCTCGCCAGATGCTCAAGCAGTCCGGAAGGCGTCGCAGTTCTCCCGTGCCCAGGCGTCGAAGCTACGCAATGATCGGCCGAGGAGACGCGCCGCCTCCCCCTCGTGCGCATCGACATGCTCGAGAAACCACCCCGTCGTGTCGAGGACGTAAGCGGCCTCATCATCCTCTAGTCCTTGGGATGTGAGGTACAGGAGGCCGTCGTCTCGCGACAGGTCCCGTAGCTCGACAGCCTGGCCTGTTGCTCGGATGACCGCCTCCACCCGATCGGCCTCGCTCAGCCCGTACCCGGTCGCGTGGATCCGCTTGCCGACGAAGTCACGGTCAAACAGCGCGAGCCGGAGCACGTCGGCGAGATCGCGCTCGTCGATCGACGGCAGCCTCGCCATCGCGAACGGGCGCATCACCGGCCCTCCCGCCTGCACTGAATCCCGTAGTGACGGCAAAGCCATGGGATAGCTGGCAGAGATCGCGGTCGCGAAAGGCAGCGAGGGCACGACGTGACACCACGGCAACCCGCACCGTTCGGCAACCACCTCGACCGCGAGCCACTCCCAGTACTCCGGAGGGAAGGCCACCTCGACGTCAGGGCCGTGGGATGAGAGGACGACGACGCGACCCGCCCCACCCGCCGCCGCTAGCTCCAGCGCTCGGTGGACTGTCGCGGGCGACGCCCCTGCCAACAGCAAAGCAGATATCCCCTCAAAAGCCGGCGCGGCGCCCTCGGGCTGAGCCACGTCACCATCGACCAACTCGACACCCTCGGGCCAGACCTCGTTCCGAACGCGGCTCAGCACCCGGACAGCCTGCCCCTTGACGAGCAGTCCCGCCGCCAGTGCACGCGCCACCGGAACGACCGGGATGCGCCCGGGTGCGTCAACCGGAGCAGGAACGGTCAAGAGCACGGTCACTCTTGAGATCATCAGCGACGTGGCCGGCGTGGACAAGGGTGAACGCGAGTTCCGACACCCAGTCGCAAGACGACAGGACCTTTTGACGCGTCACGGCGTGATTGAGAGCATCCGTGAATGATCGAGCGCGGTAGCAGGCTCCGTTGTCAGTGACGATTTCGCTAGATCTTCGTGACTCCGTGCCGGAGCCGGCACTCGCAAGGTCAGCTCGCCAAGGTAGGGCGCTCGCCCGAAACGCCAGATGGAGACTGTAAATTCCGCGTGGAGATGTCCCGGATTGGCGGGCTGAACGACCCTAGATGTCCACGATCGGCGTGCGCGATTCCGAAGAGACATGTCCCAATCGCACGGGTTAGTCGTCGTGGTGGTCGGCGTGGTCTTCGAGGATCATCCCGACCGAGGTTGCGCAGGCATCCCCCCGCCACGCTTCGAGTCCCTCGCGCATGGCGAAGACGGCGATCACGAGGCCGGCGATCGCGTCGACCCACCACCAGCCGAACAGGCTGTTGAGCACGAGCCCGATTAGGACGGCGCCGGAGAGGTAGGTGCAGATGAGGGTCTGTTTGGAGTCCGCGATAGCCGTGGCAGATCCGAGCTCCCGCCCCGCACGGCGTTCGGCGAGCGAGAGAAAGGGCATGATGACAACGCTGAGTGCGGTGATCGCAATCCCCACCGGCGAGTGCTCGGCCTCAACTCGAGCGACAAGCGCGATCAGAGAGCTCGCGGTGACATAGGCCGCGAGGGCGAAAAACGCGATCGCGATGACGCGCAGCGTGCCCTTCTCCCAGCGTTCGGGATCGCGCCGGGTGAACTGCCATGCGACCGCCGCCGCAGAGAGCACTTCGATCGTAGAGTCGAGACCGAAGCCCACCAGTGCTGCCGAGGAGGCGATCGTCCCGGCCGTGATTGCCACGATCGCCTCGACCATGTTGTAGCCGATCGTCGCGAAGACGATCCATCGGATGCGGCGCTGCAGGACGTGCCGGCGGTGATCGGTTGGCGTGTGCGTGGCGCTCATGCGCAGCTGCAGGTCTCGCCGGCGCAGCATCCGGGCTCGACGTAGAGCACGACGCGCAGGAGCTCGTCGAGCGCCGGCGCCAAATGTTGGTCGGCCAGCCGATACCAGGTTCGTCGTCCATCGGGAACTGACTCGACGAGGCCGCACCCACGAAGACACGCGAGCTGGTTCGACATCACCTGCCGTGACACACCCAGCGCATCAGCCAAATCGGACGGGTACGCCGGAGCCTCCCGCAGCGCGAGCAGGACGCCCGCCCGCGTCGGGTCCGAGAGCGCATGACCAAGTCGGGCAAGCGCAGCGGTGTGCGTGACAGTGGCGGTCATCGTCGGCATGACAGCGACAGTACATGAAACGCTGAACTATGTCATTGCCGCGGCCCGCTCGTGTCGAGGCTCTCACCAGCCGGGATAAGGTGGAGTCCGGTCGATCCTTGCGGGGAACGCAGCAGGTGTGAGCCGCTCGAAGGCCGGAGCAAGAACACGGCATGCTGAGTAGCCCGCTTCACGTACCCGCGGAGTTGTGACATCCACCACGACGACCCGCGTGTTCGCGCCGAAGAGTGCCGCTAGTGGCGGCGCGCCCGATCCTTCATCAGGCGCTGAGCCGGACGGAATCGTCCTGCGCCTCACCCGTGTGACACTCGATGCGCTGAGCCCATATTGCACGTGACACATGGGGTCAATGAGGCCCCGCGCATCAGCGAAAGCAGTTTCGGCGTATCGACGGTGCCGGTCGAACGGTGCCAGACCCGCGACCCCACCGATACTCGTCACCCCCTCTTTCCTTCTTGTGCGCCGACCCGGATGGTCGAGGCGTCAGGGTCTTCGAGGGCGAGCAGCGAGCGGTATCGCGGGTCGTCGGTGAGCGTGTCGTGGGTGCCGTCTGCGATGACGCGGCCGTCTTCGATCAGCACGACGCGCGGCATCCGGCGGATGGTGGATACCCGGTGTGCGATGACGACGGTGGTCCGTCCGAACCGGACGCGGGCGAGGGTGTCGGCGAGGTCGCGTTCCAGGATGGTGTCGAGGTTCGCGGACGCCTCGTCGAGGATGAGCACGGCGGCATCGCGGAGCATCGCCTGGGCGATCGCCACTCGTTGCCGTTGCCCACCGGACAGTGCGGTGCCCCGTTCCCCGACCGGTTCGTCGAAGCCCCGGCTGAATGTGGCGACGGTGTCGGCGAGGCCTGCTCGTTGCACGGCTTCTTCCAACTGGGCGTCGGTGGCGTCCTGGTTGGCGAGCAGGAGGTTGTCGCGGAGCGACCCGCGGAAGATGAAGGGGTGTTGCGGGATGAGGGCAACTTCGCGTCGGGCGGTGTCGGGGGTGAGGGTGCGGAGGGATCGTCCGTCGAGGAGGATACTGCCGGAGGTCGGGTCCCACAGCCTGGTGAGCAGCCGGGCGATGGTGGACTTTCCCGCTCCCGAGGCGCCGACGAGCGCCAGGTGTTCGCCGGGTTCAATGTCGAGGTCGAGGCCGTCGAGCACGAGATGTCCCGCGGTGTACCCGAACGTCACGTCGCGCAGCTGAACCGCCCCGGCGACCGGGCCGGGACGGGTGTCGCCGCCTGGGAAGACCTCGTCGGGTTCGTCGAGGAGCGAGAGGATGCGGGTCGCTGCTGCGGACATCTCGCCGATGCGCTGCAGCATCGCAAAGGCCCCGGCGGCGGGGACGATCGACGCCGTCGCGAGCACAGTCGCCGGCGGGATCAGGACCGGGTCGATCGTTCCTGCCCCGGCCGCGCCGACGAGGGTCAGGAGGAAGCCGAAGGTGGTGGCGGCCACCACGAGGTCGGCGAGACCGGCTTCGAGCGCGCTGCGGAGTGAGAAGCGACGTTTCGCGGACTGCACGGCGCGGGTGTGTGCCAAAACTGTGTCGCGATGCTGGCCGGCGAGACCGAGGGCGGCGATGTCTCGGCGGGACTCCATCCCCTCGAACGTGGTCGCGCGCAACGCGCCCAAACGTTCCCGGATGTCCGCGCCTTGCCGTGTCTGCATAGGGGCGAGCAGCCACGGCACTGTGAGTAGCAGGGCGATCCCGACCGGGACGACCAGCCCCACGGGGCCGACGAGGATGACGAGTGCGATGCCGAACAGAACCGGGGTGAGGAGGGCGTTCAGCGCGGCGCCGAGGGTGTGGGCGTAGAACCACTCCATCGCTTCGACATCACCCATGGCGGTCCCGGTGACCTCCCCGGCGCGCCGGCGAGCCGATCGACCAGGCACGATGCGTTCGATCGCGTCGTACACCCGCAAACGGAGCGCGGCGATCACCCGGTAGGCGAGCACGTGACTCAGCCAGGACTCGATCCACGTGAACGCGCCGCAGGCCACGATCGCGGCGGCGAGCCCGATCAGTAGGGCCGCCACAATCGCGTCGTCGCCTGCCGTGACGACGGAAGCGATCGCGGCGCTGAGCCCAGCCGCGGCAGCGGCTGCCAGCTGATAGGCCGTCATCGACAGCGCTGATCGGATGAAGAGTCGGCGATCGGCGGGAGCGAGCACGGCGAGAAGTCGGAGGACGGGTCGAAGCATCGCCATCGTGCTCATGCCGGGACCTCGTCTCGCTGCGCAGCGTCCAGCTTCGCCAGCGCCCCGCCGGCGGCGACGAGTTCGTCGTAGCGGCCGTGTTCGAGGACCCGCCCCTCGCCCATGACGAACACCTCGTCGACGTCGCGGATGCTGCTGAGCCGGTGTGCGACGACCACTATCGTCACGGGGGCGCCATCGCTGGCGTGCCGGGGAAGACCTGCCAGCAGTGCGCGTTCCCGACGTGTGTCCAGCGCGCTGGTCGCTTCGTCCAACAGCAGGATCGGAGCGTCGAGGAGCAACGCGCGCGCCACCGCGAGCCGCTGTCGTTGGCCGCCTGACAAGAGACCGCCGGTATCGCCGACCGGAGCATCCAGTCCGCCTCGATCGATACTGGCCAGCTCGAGCGCCTGCGCAATCTCGAGCGCCTCGAGAAGGCGGGCGTCATCGACTTCCGGTGCGATTACGGCGAGGTTGTCGCGCACGGTGCCCGAGAAGATGACCGGATCCTGTGACACAAGCGCTATCGCCATCCCCCGGGCGGTTTCCTGGATGGCGACGCGCCCGGAGGTCGGCGTGAGGAAACCAAGCAAGATGTTCGCGATCGTCGACTTGCCGGATCCTGACGCTCCGACGATGGCGACGCGGCTGCCCTTCCGGATTCGGAGCGAGACATTGATGAGCGCATCGGTATCGGCTCCGGGGTAGCGGGCGACGACATTCTCGAGCTCGACCGCATTCGGCGCCGCTGTAGCGGCGCGAGAATCTGGGCGGGCGACCGCGGACGCCGGCGCTCGATCGAGCTCGTCAAGAATGCGGCCGCCAGCTGAGACGCCGAGGTAGCCGGCGTGCCAGTGATTCGCGAGATCCCGAAACGGACGGTAGGCCTCGAAGGACAGCATGGTCACCAAGAAGAGAGCGGAGGCCGGCAGAGCCCCGGCGTTTACCCGCCCCACCGCGACACACAGGACGATGGCAGGACCGGCGAGAAGCAGGAACCCGGTGAGCCCGGACTCGACGAGCGACAGCCGCAGTTGAGCGAGCGTGGCCGTCAGCAGGTTCTCGCCCGCTGCATGAAGCCGTCGCCGGGTTCGACGCGTCGCACCGAGCAGTTTCAGCGTCTCCATCCCGCGCATCGCGTCGACAGTGTCTGCGTGCAGGCCGGAGTACGCCCCCCAGTGATCGTCACCGCGACGCTGCAGCGCCGCGTCCCAGAGTCGCGGCACAGCTAGTACCGCGATGGCCGCGGCCGCCGCCACGAGCCCTACGACCGGGTCGATCACCGTGAGGAATGCGATCACGCATACGGCGGTGACGGCGGTGACGACAACCTGGGGGATGTAGCGGGCCACGTACGGCTCAATGTTCTCGACCCCGTCGACCAGGAGCGAGTCGGCCTCACCCGCTCGCTGCACACCGGCCGTGATGGGGCCGGCGGCTGCGGTTGCGTCCAGCATCTGGGCGCGTAGTTTCGTCTTCGCTCGCGACGCCGCAGCGTGGGCGGCGATCTCTCGACCCGCGGTGGCGAGGGGTCGAGCGAGAAGAGCGGCCGCCAGCACGATCAACGGGACGACCAGGGCAGACAGCGGCTCTCCGGTCACGATCCCGGCGAAAACGCGCGCTGTCGAGACGGCCTGCGTGATCGCGAGCGCGCTGAGCACCAGCCCCATCACGATTGTGGCGGCGACGGCAACGCGCGCTGGCGCGGCCAGTCGCAGAAGTCGGAGGTGAATCACGGAGCCCTTCGATTGTGCAAACGAGAATCGTTATCAATAAGCTGTGTTCCTGTGTACACGACCGATGCGCCTCCGCGCCACTCCGACGCTTCATCCGGGGTGACATTGGGAGACGCGGCGCGGCGCGTCCGCCGGCGCGGCGGCGTCCTCCTTGTCGCGCTCTGCTTGGCGCTCGTCGGGTCGGCGATCGTTGCCGTCGGGATCGGTCCGGTGGACGTATCCGCCGCTGTGGTCGCACGGGTGGTCGGCGCTCAACTCGGCCTCCCCCTCGAGGCGACGTGGAGCTCCTCCGAGGAATCGATCGTGTGGCTGATTCGCGTTCCCCGGGTGCTGTTGGGTGCGTTCGTCGGAGCCGTGCTCGCGATGACGGGCGCGGCCATCCAATCGCTCGTGCGGAATCCGCTCGCTGACCCCTACCTACTGGGAATCTCATCCGGTGCCTCAACCGGAGCGGCGGCGAGCATCCTGTTCGGCGTCGGTTCCGGCCTCGGCGCGATCGCCATCACCGGCAGCGCGTTCGTCGGAGCGCTGCTCGCGATCGTGCTCGTCATGACGATCGCGAGAATCGGGGGCCGATTCGTTCCGTCTCGGTTGATCTTTGCCGGAATCGCCGTCGGCTTCGCATTGACGGCGTTGACGAACTTCCTCGTCTTCGCGAGCGAGTCCCGGGATGGCACGCGCGCGGTGCTCTTCTGGATGCTCGGATCCCTTGGTCAAGCCCGATGGCCCTCCGTGCCGATCGGGCTCATCGCCGTGATCGTCGCGCTTGTCTTCTTCACCTTGTGGGCACGTCGTTTCGACGCGATCGCCATAAGCGACGACACCGCCCTCGCACTCGGCACCAACCCCACGCGCTTCCGAGCCGCCGGCGTGATCGTGGTGTGTCTGGTCATCGCCGCCGCTGTCTCCGTGTCCGGCCTCATCGGCTTCGTGGGCCTTGTCGTGCCGCACATCGTCAGACGCCTCGTCGGCGGGCGCCACAGCATCGTGATCCCGACCTCCGCCGTCCTCGGGGCGCTCCTACTCGTCTGGGCCGACGCCGCAGCGCGCGTCGCTTTCGCGCCACGCGAACTGCCGTTGGGAATCCTCACCGCACTCATCGGTACCCCGCTCCTCATCGCCCTCATCCGTCGCTCAGCAGAACGTTGATCGCCCTTCATCCACTCGCCATCGCAAACCCTGCCCCATCACCCGAAAGAGAGAAACCATGATCAATCACCTCCGGCGACGCTCCGGCGTCGCTCTCGTCGCTGCGGGAGCGCTCGTCGCCCTGACGGCCTGCGCCACCGCAACCGCTGACACCGAGACCGACGGCGCGTACCCGCTCACCATCGAGAACTGCGGCGCCGACTTGGAGATCGCGTCCGAACCCGCTTCGGTTCTGACGATCGGGACCTCGGCCATCGCCCTCCTGGACACTGCCGGCGCCTCGGACCGGATCACCGCCCGCAGCGGAGAATTCGGCGCCGACCTTCCCGAAGGTCTCGACAACCCGCCAACCGACGCGACCATCGTCGACCCCTCCGACCCCACCGCCGAGTCCATCATCGGAGCAGAACCCGACATCATCGTCGGCTACGGACTGTTCAATGCCGCCCCGGAAGACATCGCCGCAGCAGGCATCCCTGAGATCGTGATCGACGGAGAGTGCAGCCACGACGCCGCGCTCACAGAGAAGACCGACTTCGACGCGATCTTCGCCGACGTGAACCGGCTCGCCACCGTGTTCGGCACCGAGGCTGCCGCCGACGCCAACCTCGAGGAGCTTCGCGCAGAGCTCGACGAGCTGACCCCCGCCGCGTCCACGGAAACTGAGCGCGGGACCGCGGCCGTCGTCTACTACTTCTCCGAATCGTCCACGCTGTCCGCCCGCGGCGGGCAGGGCATCGCCGACGACGTCTTGGACCGCGCCGGCTTCGACAACGTCTACGGCGACGAGCCGTCCGTCTACCTCGAGGTGAACGTGGAGACGCTCCTCGACGCCAACCCCGACACCATCGTGCTCGCCTACGGCCTCTACGGAGAGAGCTTAGAGGACGCGAAGGCTCACCTGCTCTCCGAGCCCGGCGTCACCGATCTTGAAGCCGTCAAGGCCGACCGCATCGTAGGAGTACTCGCGTCCGACCTCTCGCCCGACCCCGGAGCGCTCCGCGGACTCCGTGCCGTGCTCGAGGGTACCGGGCGCCTCTCGCAGTGATCGACGTCGACGGCTTGGTCGTGCGCTACGGCCAAGCCGTCGCCGTCGACGATGTCAGTGTTGACCTCCCCACCGGCAGGACGGTCGGGTTGATCGGTCCGAATGGCTCAGGGAAGTCGTCCATCGTGCGAGCCATCTTCGGAGCCATCGATCGGATGCGCGGAACGGTCGTCGTCGACGGCGATGCCCTCGACACGCTTTCCGCACGGGAACGCGCCGAACGGATCGCCGTCGTGGCCCAGGAAGAACGGACGGGTCTTCCCCTCACGGCGTGGGACTCAGTGATCCTTGGACGCTCCATCCGCATGTCCGGATGGAGCCGGTACCGGCCCGAAGACGAGGCCGCCGCCGAAGACGCGATGCAACGCGCTGGTGTCGCCCACCTCGCCCAGAGATCGGTCGACACGCTCTCCGGCGGTGAACGCCAACGCGTCCTGATCGCCCGCGCGATCACCCAAGGAGCAAGCCACCTGCTCCTCGACGAGCCGACGAACCATCTCGACATCCGCTACCAGCACGAGATCCTCGCACTCGTGCGCAGCCTGCCGCTGACAACGCTCGTGGTGCTGCACGACTTGAACCTGGCGGCCAGGTACTGCGACGAGCTCGTCCTCCTCGACAAAGGCCGCATGGTCGCCATCGGCACACCCGACGAGATTCTGCGACCCAAGCTCATCGCGTCCACGTACGGCATCGGTGCCCGTCGCGCCGACACCGAAAACGTGCCCCAGCTCACGTTCTTCCCTCTCCCGGACACCGCCCGCACTGAGCAGTAGGAGATACGCACGAGGGCAGACTCGCGAGGGATGCGGAAGGGCCGGCGGATACCGCCAGCCCTTCCGTCTAAGTGCGAGATTGGCATCCCACAGGCTTAGTGCTCGTCGTAGTGCTCGCCGTGGGAAGCATGCTTATGCCCGTCGTGCACGTAGTCGACGTGGTCGTCGTGCTGCACCGTCTCGTGTCCGCAGTCAGTGCCGTGAGTGTGCTCCGCAACCGTGTGCTCGGCGACGCTCTCGTGCTCGTCGTAGTGGTCGCCGTGGAGTGCGTGGTGGTGGGTGCCGTGCACGTAGTCGACGTGGTCATCATGCTGGACAGCCTCGTGTCCGCAGTCGGTGCCGTGCTCGTGCTCGGACCGGGTGTGCTCGGCGTGGATCTCAGTTGTGCTCATCGGGGTCTCCTTTGTCGGGGGCGTCCTCTTCGAGGACGTGGGTGATCGCGTCGTTGACGACGTGCGCGATGTGATAGTCCGCGAGCTGGTATACGGCTTCGCGTCCTGTGCGTGACACAGTCACGATTCCCGCCTGACGCAACGTCCGGAGATGCTGCGACACGAGAGGTTGCGACATCTCGCTGCGCTTCACCAGCGCGCTCACCCCGGCGGGTTCCGCGGCCAGCAGACGCAGGAGATAAAGGCGCGACGGGGAGCCGAGGACCTTGAATAAAGCCGCTGTTGCCTCCAACCCCGCCTCACGTTCCACGTCACCATCAAAACAGAACACATAAATAGATCGCAATTTGTGCATGCAATTGAGAATGATGATCATGAAGCCTCGTCGCTCCGGTCACTGGGCGCACTTCACCGATTAGTAGCACTAGGTCAGAAGCAAGCGTGGGTCGCGCGCCAGCTGCAGCCGAGGGTCGAGCAGGTGGGGTAGGACGGGGCCGTTGCCGGGCATCATGGTTCGGTCCCAGCGGCGGGCACCGCCCTTCTCTAGCTCTGGTCCCAGGCCTACCAGCGCGAACTTCAGCTACTCAGCCGAGAACCGAAACGTCGAGTTCGGCATCCTCGTCCGCGACAGCGCCCTCGCCACGTCCGTCGAGGCAATGATGACGAACAAGCACGGGTCGCTCTACGAGCTCATCAACGCCTGATCAGCACCCGTCACGTCGTTGCGAGGTAATCGCTCGTCGGCGGCCGTGCCGCCGAGATGTCCAGGTGGACACACCGTGCCCATTTCATCTGCGAAACGGACAACTTCTAAAAAAACCTACAATCCGCTTTAGGAACCGCTCGGAGATGTCCACGATGATGCTGCATTTCCGGGCGTGGCAAGGATGAGGTGTCTGGGACGGGCGCTCAGCGACGAAGGCCTAGTTGTCCATGGGAGCAGCCATTGCGACCGTGAGAAACCAGGAGCCGGGTGGTAACGATCGGCTCGACGATCTGCTATCTCTTCGCGATTCGCACCGCGGCGTCGAGGATCGCGGACGTGGTGTGTTTGTCGAGGTTGACGATCTGGTCGACCTCTGCGACGACGTTCAGGGCTTGCATCAGTTGGTGGGTGCCATCGGGGGTGATGCGGAGAGCACTGGATCGTCCGCGGGAGAGTGGACCAGCGGGTTCAATGAGACCTCTTTCTAAGAGCTGATGGACGGTTGTATGCATGCTCTGGTTGGTAATCCCGATGCGTTGAGCAAGTTCGGCCATCGACATGCCGGGCCGGCCGCGTACGTGTCCGAGAACCGACAGATGCCGGACGCTCATTCCGCTCTCCCCAAGACGTTCATCGAGCAGCTTTCGCACCAGGGTGCCGATGCCTACCAACGCCAGCGCGCCCGTCATGGCTTGAGGAGTGGCGTTGAGCAGGGCCTCT
Source organism: Microbacterium sp. AK009 (assembly GCF_013410955.1). Taxonomy (GTDB): domain Bacteria; phylum Actinomycetota; class Actinomycetes; order Actinomycetales; family Microbacteriaceae; genus Microbacterium. The sequence continues at coordinate 145,491 of NZ_JACCCG010000006.1, forward strand.
TCGACCTGTGCTTGAGACGCGCCGCTGACCGCCCCGGCTGTGTGCGCTCGGCTTACCGAATCGGCCGTCATCGGATCTCTCACGCTCCTCATCCCTTCACGCCACAGCCTACTCGAATTGGTGCAATAATCAGTTGCACTGATTTTAGGGAGTGGTCATGAAACGCCCGGAGCTTGTCGTCGTTGTCTATCTGCCGCCCGCGTTTTCAGCATTCGAGGCTGTTGCGCCGTACGAGGTGTTGAGCCTGGTCCCGGACTCGGAGATCGTGTTTGCGTCGCGGACGGGGGGTCTGGTCAGTTCAGACACGGGGATGGTGCGTTTGGACAGTGTTCCGCTGTCGGATGTCACCGGTGCGGACGTGCTGTATGTGCCCGGCGGCGCGATCCTGATCGATACCGGGCACCCGGAGTTGCTCGAGGAGTTCCGACGCTTGGACCGGGGAAGCGAGTACACCTCGTGGGCGTGCGTGGGCGGGTGGCTCCCCGGGGCCGCAGGACTCTTGAGCGGCATCCGGGTTGCCGACGACAACGGGGTGCCGATGCCGGCCTTCGGGCAAGTCAAGGTGCCCGGTCGGGTGGTTGTGGATGGGAAGTACGTATCGGCCGGAAACACAGCATCCACGATCGACCTCGCCCTACTGCTGGCCTCGAAGTACGTCGAAGCGGAGGATGCGCGCGCGATTCAGGTAGGGATGGAGTACGACCTGGACCTCTTCCGGCCCCCGTTCGCGCCGCGACCCACGCAAGCGGTTACCCCCGCGGAGCGAGACAGGTTCCTAAGCCTGGTGATGCGCGGCAGTCGCGGCAAGATCGTTGAATCCCTCACGTCCTGAGGGAGTCGTCATGGAAAAGGTGATGCTCAGCCTTCATGTGCTGACCGCTATCGTCACGGTGGGTCCGGTGACGGTCGCTGCGTGGCTGTTCGTATGGATGGGTCGGCCCACACCGGTAGTAGGTGACATTCAGACTTCGGTGCCGCCGCGTGGCGGCACGATGAACGGCGGGGTAACGCTGATGTTCCTGCACCGCGTGAACACGATAGGGGCGGTGGTTGCCTTGTCGGTGCCAGTGTTCGGATTCGCCACCGCGGTACAGCTCGGGCTGCTCACCGACGCCTGGCTGCTCATTGCCATCGCCCTCACTGCCGCCGCCGCGGCGGTGTTTGTGTGGGGTGTCGTGGGGGGTCAGCGCCGCGCACTCGCGGCGCAATCAGCGCCGTGGCTCCAGCGCAGCACCGTGGTATTCACCCTGTTGTGGATGGTCGTTGTCACTTTGATGATCTTCCGGCCCGGCTCCACGACCGGAGTCGCGGGATGACCCTGCGACGGTGGCTCGTGCTGGCTGCCGGAGTGGAGGTCGCCAGCCTCGCTATCCTTCTGATCAACCGCGCGACGGTGCATCTGGACATGATCACCTCGAGCATGGGCCCGATCCACGGGTTCGCGTATCTGGCGACGATCGCTCTGGCGGCGCTGTCACCGATTCCGCGGCGGGCGAAAGCGGTCGCGTGGCTTCCGGTGATCGGCGGTCTCGTCGCCGTCCGGCTCACCCACCCCAGACGGGCAGAACAGCCACCCGCACCGGGGGCCGCGGAGCCGGACCACCTTCCACCCGCCGACCAGGAGGGTCATGCAATCGCTGTCCAAGGCCTCACCAAGCAGTACCGTTCGGGCACCACGATAGGCCCGGTCCATTTCACCGTCCCTCGCGGTCAGATCACCGGGCTGATCGGCCCGAACGGCGCGGGAAAGACGACGGTGCTGCGAATGCTGGTCAGGCTTGTCGCGCCCACGGGCGGGACGGTGACGTTGGACGTCGGCGGGAACGAGGATCGGGCAGCGTTGGGGCGCGTTGGGGCGCTGATCGAGTCCCCGGCGCTGGTTCATGGGCTCACCGGTCGCCGCAACATGGAAGCCGTCGCGGCCCTTGCCGGATGGGATGCGGCACAGATCGAGTCCACGCTCGATCGAGTCGGGCTCCTCGACGCCGCCGATCAGAGGGTTTCCCAGTACTCCCTGGGGATGCGGCAGCGCCTGGCGTTGGCCATCACGCTTCTGCACGATCCGGCCGTCGTGATCTTGGACGAGCCAGCGAACGGGCTGGACCCGCACGGAATCGCCGACCTTCGCCGGTTCCTCCGCCACCTCGCCGACGAGGGCGTCACCGTCCTCCTATCCAGCCACCTGCTCACCGAGATCGAGCAGGTGTGCGACCACGTCGTGCTGATGGATGCGGGCCACATCACCTACTCCGGTCCGACAACCGGACTCTTGGCGGACCTCGCAACCATAGACATCGAACCGTTGCACGCGCATCAGCTGCGCCAGCTTGCAGAGCTCGCCGGAGACTCGGCTGAGGTTGGGGCTGGGGTGGTGCTCGTGCGTGGAGATCGCGTGCTTGCCGCATCTCTGCTCGAGAAGTCCGTGCGCGCCGGTATCTCGGTGGCCCAGATGCGCATCACGGCACCGACGCTGGAAGTGGCGTTCCTGCGGATGACCGGCACATCCCGACCCGAACCGGGGAGTGCCCGATGATCGCATCCGCGCGCTACACCTGGATACTCCTACGTCGACCCGCACTGCTGTGGTCGGGAATCGGCGCCGTTGCCGCGTTCGGCATCGCGGTCACCGTCGCCACCTTCTTCACCGCCAGTCGCCCCGGCGGTTCCCGCCTCGGCCCCATCCCCCTCACCATCGAGACCATGGGCGCGGTCGGCGTCCCCGCCGACTTGGTCGGTCGGATCCTCATGATCACCGGCGCGGTCACCCTCGCTGTCGCCGCGGCGCACGTCGGTGGCGTCTTCAGCACCGGACTCGTGCGCACCATCTTCGTGCGGCAGCCGCACCGCACCACATGGCTCCTCGGCACCTGGCTAACCCTCTGTGGGCTCACTGTCGCGCTGACCCTCATCGGCAGTATCACCGTCCTCGCCACCGCCACCGCTCTGGCCTCCGCGTACGGGGTCGACACCGCAGCCTGGTTCACTCCCGAAGGTCTCAGCCTCGCCGCGATCCGTACGCTGGGAGTCGCTGCGGCACTGATCGGCTTCACCACCGCAGGAATGCTCTTGGCCGTCCTCACCCGATCAGCCATCGTGGCAATCGGGATCGGGCTCGGCTACGGCCTGTTCGAAGGCCTGCTCTCCGCGACCCTCGGTGACGCCGGCCGATTCCTCCCCGCCCAAACCCTCGCTGTCGTCTCCCGCGGCACCGCCGACCCATGGTTCTTCTTCGCCACGTTGATCGCCGCCGCGCTGATCGGCGCATGCCTGACGGTCGCGGCAGTCACCCTCCATCGGCGTGACATCACGCAATAAGGGGATACCGCATGCTGGTGGTGGGTCAGCGAAGACCAGCTGATCCTGTGGTCGGTGACCCGGATCAGGAGAGCCAGAACGGAACACTCAACACGGCGGCGCCCAGCAGTATCCAGATCACCGCTACAGGGATCGAACGCTTACCGTGCCACTGAACCCGGTCGCACGCGATCAAGCCCACGGCAAGAATAATGAGGCAGGGCAGACAGTAGATCACAGCGTACCCGGCGAGCACAGCGAGGCCGATGCCAACCTCCGCTTCGGTGGCGACCAGCTGAAATGTCCATATGGACACACCGTGGACATCTCACCTGCGAAATGGACAACTCCGAGCGGAACCTACAACACGGTCGTTACATCCCCACAGCCATGTCGGTGAACCGCGAGAAGTGACCCTGGAACGCCACGACCACCGTGTCGGTCGGGCCGTTACGGTGCTTGGCCACGATGAGGTCGGCTTCTCCCGCGCGGGGACTGTCGCGCTCGTACGCCGCCTCACGGTGAAGGAGGACGACCATGTCGGCATCCTGCTCGATCGATCCCGATTCACGGAGGTCTGACAGCGCCGGCTTCTTGTCGGCGCGCTGCTCAGGACCACGGTTCAACTGCGACAGGGCGATCACCGGCACCTGGAGCTCCTTGGCGAGGAGCTTCAGGGCACGGGAGAACTCCGAGACCTCTTGCTGACGCGACTCGACCCGCTTGCCGCTCGTCATCAGCTGGAGGTAGTCGATGATGACCATCTTCAGACCCACGCGCTGCTTGAGGCGACGGCACTTCGCGCGGATCTCGACGAGGGTCATGTTCGGGCTGTCGTCGATGTAGAGGGGCGCGTCGTTGATGCGCCCGCGCGTGGAGGCGATCGTCGTCCAGTCGCGCGAATCGAGCGTGCCCTTGCGCATGTTCTGCAGCGGCACGGCCGCTTCAGCGCTCATCAGGCGCATCGCGATCTCGCTTCGCCCCATCTCGAGGGAGAAGACGATGGTCGGCATGTTGTTCTTGATCGCGGCCGCGCGCGCAAAATCCAGAGCCAGCGTTGAGTTGTGCGTCGGGATCATCGACTGCCCGGCGAGGTACAGATGGTCGTCGTTGTCGACCTGCACGCAGCGCACGGGCACACTCGCAACTGGCCGAACTGCAGTGACATAGCGACGACCCGTCCGCGTCACGTCGACCGGTCGCTCCTGAGCGTGAAGAGCACGCTTACGCTCGAGCCAGAACACATCGTCCGTGGTCGAGAAGTTGAGGATGTAGCAGGTGGACGACTCTGAAGATCGGCCATGCACGCGCTTGGTCGTGCGTTCGCAGCGGTAACCGAGACTGACGATCAACTCGTACACGGAGTCGGCCAGCTTCTTGTTAGTGACGGCGAATTGGCAGGATCCGACGCCCCGCACGACCGTGCCGTCGGTGTCGAGAAGCCCAGCCAGCAATTCGCGGCGCTGCGCCTCAGACGCTCGGAGGTACGCGAGCGGCACGTGCTTGTCACCGAGCACGCCCGCCTCCCGGAGGAGGGCCGTGAATGAGCCGTGGTCACGATGGCAGGCGGCGCAGCGCTGAGCTTCCCCCGAGAAGGGCTGACCGCAGTCCGGGCAGGGCAAGCGCTCCGGGTGCGCGCCCTTGTTCTTCGGACCGCAGGTGCGCCCGCACGTGCGGACGTGCGGGTGGCGAGCGCGAAAGCTCGTGCCGCAGATCTCGCAGATCCGCATCAACTCCTCTCGCTTGAGAAGATGCACGGAGGAGAGCATCCCACCCCGCGCCTCGACACGAAGACCGCTGCGGCGGATGAAGCCGGGAATCTCGTCGGTCTCGCTGGTGATGCGATTGCCGGCGGTGTGACCGTCGCCCAGCCACGCACCGAGGGCGTAGGGCGCCACCGGGAGATCAGCATGAGGAGCCTGAAGCGGCCGACCGTTGCGCACGGAGTGATTCGCCCGCTTGTCGGCGCCCACCGTCAGCGTCGCCGCCATCTGCTCGGTCGTGACGACGCCGGCTGTCGCACGACCACCGCGACGCGCGGCACGAGTCTCCGTCACCCACTGATGTTCGGCATCTGCGACGATGCGCGAGCCGTCAGAGAACTCGACCTCGTAGCAGGGGCGGTCGGTCATGACTTCGGTGGCGGCGACGACCTTCGTCGGCCGTCCATCGGCGTCGAAGAGTTCGTCGCCGACCTTGACCTCGCCCATCGTGGTCCACCCCGACGGGGTGGGAAGCGGCGTATCCAGCGCCAAGGCCTTGCCCATAGCGGGCCTCGCCGCCACGACGATCATCTGTCCGGGGTGCAGACCGTTCGTCAGTTGGTCGAGCCCCGAGAAGCCCGTCGGGATGCCGGTCATCTGACCGTCCCGCCCGCGCGCGGCCTCGATCTCATCGACCGCGGCGTCGACGGCGATCGTCAGGGGAACGTAATCCTCGGTCTCCTGCCCGCTGTTGACCGAGTAGATCTCGGCCTGGGCGTTGTTGACGAGCTCGATCGCGTCGCCCTCGCCCTTGTAGCCCATCTGCACGATGCGTGTGCCGGCTTCGACCAGCCGGCGCAGCAGCGCGCGCTCGGCGACGATCGACGCGTAGTACCCGGCGTTCGCCGCGGTCGGGACGATCGAGGTGAGTGTGTGGAGATAGTCCGCCCCGCCCGCTCGCTGCAGGTCGCCGGTCTTGATCAGCTCATCGGTGACCGCGATGACATCCGTCGGCTCGCCGTGCGAGTACAGCGACAGGATGGCTTCGTAGATGATCTCGTGCTTGGGAATGTAGAAGTCCGCGCCGCGCAGTGTCTCGATGACATCGGCGACGGCGTCCTTCGACAGCAGCATCCCGCCCAAGGTGCTCTGCTCTGCCGCCATGTCGTGCGGCGGTGTGCGCTCCGGGTCGCGGCGGCCGCCCATGCGTTCATCAGAGATGTCTGCGATCGACATAAGACGGTGTGTTCTCCCATTTTTCGGCGCGCGCGGAAGCAACGACCCGTCACGCCGGCCCCGGGATCGGATGTTCCCGCAGCGTCCGCGTCGACGCTGTGCGTGCGGCTCGTCCTGAGCTCCCCTCACGGTAAGGAGGGGCTCGGACACTCGCAAGATGACCTGTGGATAACTCTGTGCAAACTGTGCGCGAAACGCCGTCCGACCTGTGAACAACGGTTGTGGACAACTTCGGGTCAGGGCACGAACCTGAGGGCGCTTATCCTCGCTGATCAGGCGCTTCCTTTTCCCCACAGTGTGGATAACGATGTGATTGAAGTACGCGTTGAAGGTTTCTCGACTTGACAAACGACTGTGTACAACTCGCGGACTCCGCCGGTGGTCATCCGGCCGCCGCAACGCGGCGAGGATGGTGGGGTGACGTATCAGATTCTCGAGGTCGCATACGACGATCCTCGCGCTGTGGCTCTGAGGTCGGTGCTGGACGAAGACCTCGAGCGGCGGTACCGGCCGTTGCACCCGGATGAGCCGGCCGAGATTGCCGCGGCACGCGCAGAGGCCCTGCGCATCGCGCCCGATGAGATCGTCGCCACCTGGATCGCGCTCGTCGGCGAGACCCCCGCGGGCCACGTCATGCTGCGCCGGCTCGGCGTCGAGTGGGAGCTGAAACGACTCGTCGTGACATCCGACGCTCAGGGCCGCGGGATCGGACGCGCGCTCACCGAGAAGGTGATCGCGCGAGCGCGGGACGCGGGTGCCGAGCGGATGATCCTGCAGTCGGGACCAGCGCAGCCCGAGTCGATCGCTCTCTACGCGGGCATGGGGTTCACCCCGATTCCGGTCTATGAGCCCTACCGGGAGACCATGCCGAACTCGCTGTGCTTCGCACTGCGGCTCGATTCGAGGGCCCCTTGACAGTCTCATAGCCCGGTCATAGGGTCGGGAGTCCAGGCACCCCAGATCCGCCCGACAAGAGGCGGAGCGAGTCATTCGCGTGCGGAGGTGAAGGATGGACAGGGCGATTCCCGGTCGTAGCCCGCGACCCGTGCAGCTTGTGCTGGCGGGCCTCGGCCTCGCGATCGGCTGGATGCTTCTGTCCATCGCGCTCGGACTGTCGTCCTCGAGCGCCCTCGCCGACGAGTCGGAGAACTCTGGGGGACTGGTGGGTGCCGTGAGCACCGTTGCAGCGGGCGGCGCCGAGGTTGTGGGCACTGTCGCTGAACCTGTCGCAGACACGGCGGGCGGGGTGATCTCGGACGGCGTTGACGCGGTCGTGGGGGTCACTGAACCGGTTGCGGCGGTCAGCGAACCGGCCGCCGAGGTCGCAGAGCCGGTTGCGGAAGCCGCCGTGCCGCTCGCACAGGTCGCCGCACCCGCCACCAGGGCGGCGGAGCCGGCTTCGGAGGCCATCGAGCCGCTCAGCGCGCCGGTGGGCGACGTCGTGAGTGGGGGCGCCAGACTCGTCGACGACGCTGTGGGCGCAGCGACTGGTGGGGCGGGTGACGTCGTCGACGGCGTCACCGGCGCTGCCGGTGACGTTCTCGATGCGGCGCCGTTGCAGCCGGTCGTGCGGCCGGTCGCCGGGACGGTGTCGGGGGTGGCAGACACCGTCGGTGATCTGACGGAGTCGGTGGGCGCTGAGGGGCCGGTGTCGCAGGTCATCGGCGCGCTGACCGACGTCGTCGAGCACACCCCGGTCGTCGGTGAGGTGACCGAGGGGCTGGGCATCCCCGACGCCGTGAATCAGGTCGGCGAATCGATCGACGGGGGCGTCGAATCCGTCGGTGAGACCATCGGCGATTCGGGCGAGAACCTCGCTCCGGCACGCCCGCTCCCGCCGATTCCCCCGGCTCGGCCTCCCGTGGCAGGCGAGCGGCCCACCTGGTCTGGGTCAGTGCTGGTCACCGTCCTTCCCGCCGCCGGCGGAGAGGCGGATGCCAGGAGCGCGGCCGCACTCGCAGCATCCGGCCCTTCCTTCGGCGCTCACTACCCGACCGACCGCACACGCCTCGCGCTCGCGGGTGCGGGCGGGGCTTCGCCCGCACCCGTCGCCGAATCGGCCGACGATACGACCTCTGCTGCCGCCATCACCCCGAGCGGCGGCCCCTTCCCCTTCCACTCACCCGGGGGTTTCGCCCCCGGTGACGCCAACGCTGCTCCCTCTGGCGGCGCCAATTCCGGCGCCTGGGGGCTGATCGCCCTCGGACCGCTTTTCGCATACCGTGCCTGGATGCGTCGAGCCGGTCCTGAGGATGATCGCCTTCCCGGGGCGCCGATCTTCGAGACAGACGCTTCTCCCGACTGATGGACTTCGCGCCGCCCGACGGCGGCACGAGAGTCACCGCGTTCGCGCGTCATCCATCCGTTCTAGGGAGAAACTTCCATGCATACGTTCGTCAAGCGTGCCCTCTGGGGCACGGTCATCGCCGGCGGTCTCACGCTGTTCGGCGCAACGGTCGCCACGGCGGCCGAAACCACGGGAGAGGACGGCCTCCTCTCCGGCACCCAAGCCGTCGCCCAGCTGAACGCGCCGGTCTCACTCGTCGGCAACGCCGTCTCGGTCATCGGCGACAGCGAGTCGTCGTCGGAGACGTCGACCGCCCTGCCGCCGGGGGGTGAGTCGTCGCCGTCGCAACCGGCGGCAACCACCGACGGCTCCGAGGCGATCGGGTCGGGTTCGCAAGCCGTCCTCGGCGTCGAGGCGCCCGTCACCGTCGCCGGCAACGCGATCTCGGTGCTGGGTGACACCTCTTCGGAGTCATCGACGACCACCTCGGCGCCGGTGTCGGCGCCGGTCACCGCCGAGACATCCGGCGAGGACAGCATCCTCGGTGGAACCCAGGGGATCGTCTCGGTCGACGTCCCCGTCACCGTGTCGGGCAATGCTGTGTCGGTCGTCGGCGACAGCGAAAGCTCGTCGTCCACGGCCACCGGTGGCGGAGGCGGCGGCTACAGCGGCGGGATCACCGGGGGGACCTCCGGCGAGGACAGCATCCTCGGCGGAACGCAGGTCATCGCGCCGATCACCGCACCGATCACGGTCGCCGGCAACGCCATCTCCGGCATCGGAGACAGCGACAGCTCGTCCGACACCGCGGTCAACACCGGCGGGACGGGCGACAGCGGCGGGATCACCGGCGTGACCTCCGGCGAGGACAGAATCCTCGGCGGAACCCAGGTCATCGCGCCGATCACCGCACCGATCACCGTCGCCGGCACCGCCATCTCCGGCCTCGGAGACAGCGACAGCTCGTCCGACACCGCGGCCAACACCGGAGGGGACGGCGGGAGCACCGGGATCACCGGGGTGACCTCCGGCGAGGACAGCATCCTCGGCGGAACCCAGGTCATCGCCCCGATCACGCTTCCCGTCACCATCGGCGGCAACGCCATCTCGGTCGTCGGAGACAGCGAGACCGGCTCGACCACGGTCGTGCCGGGAACCCCGGGGACTCCGTTCACACCCGGAACGCCTGGTACCCCGGGAACTCCCGGACAGCCCGGAACCCCGGCACGCCGGGAATACCCGGAACGCCCGGTACCCCGGGAACTCCCGGAACGCCCGGTACCCCGGGGACTCCTGGACAGCCCGGAACCCCTGGCGCCCCGGGTCAACCGGGTACTCCTGGCACGCCCGGCGCCCCCGGCACGCCCGGTCAGCCCGGAACACCGGGAGCCCCCGGTATGCCTGGCACTCCGGGTCAGCCGGGAACTCCTGGCACACCCGGCGTCCCCGGAACGCCCGGCACCCCTGGCACGCCCGGTCAGCTTGGCATTCCGGGCGCCGCCGGCACATCCGCCGACCCGTCACTCGCTGCACAGCGCGTAACGGGTGGCGCCGCCACCGCCTCCACGCCCCTCGCCGCCACCGGCGGCACGATGGCCGGCCCTGCAGCCTCGCTGCTGGCGCTCGGACTCATCGCGCTGGGCATGGTCCTGCGGACGGCGCGCAACCGTACGGCGTGACACCTGTGATCATGGTGCGTGCCGCGGGGGACACGCACCATGATCGTCACGCCGCTACGACGGATGTCGCGGAGCACGGCCCCGGGGGGATGGGCAGCTCCGCGGCATCCGGCCCCCTCACCTCGTCGCTTCCCGTCCCGCCCGACACCTCGGCGCGGGGAGGGCACAGGAGCGGTGCGCCGGCGCGGAACGGGCGCCGAGCGCGCGCGAAAACGACGGATGCCGCGGGGCAACCCTCTTGAGGAGGGCCGCTCCGCGGCATCCGGAATCCGCTCTGCGGGTCGCGTCTACTTCGCGGCGACGACCTGCAGCGTGATCACGGCGGTGAGGTCGTCACGAAGGCGAACGGTCGCCTCGTGGTCGCCCACGGCCTTGATCGGCGAGGTGATGTGGATGGTGCGCTTGTCCAGCTCGCCGAGGCCGGCGGCCTTGACCGCGTCGGCCACGTCACCGGTCTTGACCGAACCGAACAGACGCCCCTCGGCACCGGCCTTGACGGTCAGCTTGACGGTGTTGGACTCCAGGCGGTTCTTCAGGGCCACGGCCTCTTCGTGGTCGTGGAAGGCGCGGGCCTCGCGGGCGGCGCGGATCGACGCCACCTGCTTCTCGCCACCGCGGGTCCACTGCACGGCGAAGCCCTGCGGGATGAGGTAGTTACGGGCGTACCCGTCCTTGACATCGACGACGTCACCGGCCGAGCCGAGGCCGGCGACCTCGTTCGTGAGAATCAGCTTCGACATGGGTGCTCCTTAGCGGCCAGCGCCGGAGTAGGGCAGGAGCGCCATTTCGCGGGCGTTCTTGATCGCGCGGGCGATCAGACGCTGCTCCTGCACCGAGACACCGGTGATACGACGGGCGCGGATCTTGCCGCGCTCCGAGATGAACTTGCGAAGCGTGGCGACGTCCTTGTAGTCAATGACGCCGACGCGGATCGCCTTCGCGGGAGCGGCGTTCTTCGCGCCCTTCCGCGGCTTGCGGCGGTCGCCGCTCGACTTTCCAGCCATGGTGTTCCTTTACGTTTCTTGAGATCTCTTAGAACGGAGTGTCATCGCCGTAGGCGGCGGACCCGGGGGTGCTCCAGGCGTCGGCGCCGCCGGCGTTCGACGAGCCGGGGGTCGCCCACGGCTCATCCGCCACCTGCGCCTGCTGACGGCTTCCGCCACCGCCGCCACCACCGCCACCGCCGCTCGATGCGCGCGTGACCTGGGCCGTCGCATAGCGCAGCGACGGACCGATCTCGTCGACCTCGAGCTCGATGGAGGTGCGGTTGTTGCCCTCGCGGTCCTGGTAGTTGCGCTGCTTCAGGCGACCGGTCGCGATGACGCGGGAGCCCTTCGTCAGCGACCCGGCGACATGCTCGGCGAACTCCCGCCACACGCTCGCGCGGAGGAACAGCGCGTCGCCGTCCTTCCACTCGTTCGCCTGACGGTCGAAGGTACGCGGCGTCGATGCGATCGTGAAGTTCGCGACGGGCAGGCCGTTCTGCGTGTACCGCAGCTCGGGGTCTGCCGTGAGGTTGCCCACGACGGTGATGATCGTTTCGCCGGCCATCGTCGTTACGCCTTCGCTTCAGCCGACTCGCGGCGCGAGGCCCGGGCGGGAGCGGCAGCCTTGCGGGCAGCCTTCTCGTCGGCGCGCTTCTTCTCGGCGGCGACCATGGCCTGCGCCTCTTCGGCGCGCAGGACCTTGGTGCGCATGATGCTCTCGTTGAGCTTCAGCTGACGGTCGAGCTCCTGAGCGGCTTCGCTGGTCGAGGTGAAGTTCACGACGGCGTAGATGCCCTCGGTCTTCTTCTGAATCTCGTAGGCGAGACGGCGGCGACCCCAGATGTCGACGTTGTCGATCGAGCCATCAGCGTTGGTGATGACCTTCAGGAACTTGTCGAGGTTCGGGGCGACCTGGCGCTCGTCGATCTCAGGGTTCAGGATGACCATGAGCTCGTACTGGTGCGTGTGCGTCACTTACCCACCTCCTTCGGACTAGAACGGCTGCCGGGCATTTCCCGGTAGCAGGAGGGTGTGTGCACGTCGTCACGGACTCACGGGCAGAGGGCCCAGCCGGACAACCCTCCCATGCTACCGGATGGCCCGTCCCGGCGCGATTCCGTGTGTCTCGAAGGCGCATGCCGCGACGGATGCAAGACCGCCGGGGCGGGACGAGACCGGTGTGACGGGTGAGGCGATGACGGCGCGATGCGCCCGACATCCGTCGAGTATCACCGTCGACGTCGAGGATTCACCGCACGCCGCCGAGCACCGCACGCCGCCGAGCACCACCGCGCGCCGCCGAGCACCACGCTCCGCCGAGCACCACCGCGCCGACGTCAGCCGAGCGCGCCCGCGATGGCGCGGATCTCGTCCGGGCCGACCCGGCAGCACCCGCCGATGCCGCGGGCGCCGGCGTCGCGCCACGCCGCGGCATCATCGGCGAGTCCTCGCCCGCGTCCGGCGCCCGACCATCGCCGCTCCTCCGCCCGCCACGCCTCCCCGCTGTTGGGGTACACCAGGAGCGGCGCACCGGTCGCGCCGGCCAGCACCCCCAGTGCCGCCTCGACACCGCGCGGGTCGCAGCAGTTGAGTCCGACGGCGACGAGCTGCGGGAGAGACTCCGCGATCCCCGCCGCCTCGGACAGTGACTCGCCGGTGCGCAGCGCGCCGTCATCGGCGATGGTGAGACTCACCCAGGCCGGCACGTCGAGGTCGGTGAGCTCGGCGCAGATCGCCTCCACTTCCGCCAGCGACGGGATCGTCTCGACCGCCAGCACGTCGGCGCCCGCGGCGGCGAGCGCCGCGAGGCGCGGACGGTGCCAGGCACGGAGCTCGGCCACCGTCATCCCGTAGTCGCCGGTGTACTCACTGCCGTCGGCGCGGGCGGCCCCGTACGGTCCGACCGACGCGGCGACCCAGGCCTCTCCGGGGCCGAGACCCGACGCGGCTCGCGCCTCGCGGGCGATCTCGACACTGCGAGCGAGGAGTCCGTCGACCTCGGCACGCTCCACCCCCACCGCGGCGAGCCCCTCGTAGCTGACCTGGTACGACCCTGAGATCGCCACCCGCGCACCGGCAGCGAAGTACGCCTCGTGCGCGCGGCGCACAGCGACGGGGTCGTCGCGCAGCAGCCGAGCCGTCCAGAGGTGCGACGTCAGGTCGTGACCGTGAGCCTCGAGCAGCGTGCCGAGCCCGCCGTCGAGCACGACGGTTGCCCGCGTCGGGGCCTCGGCGAGTGTCGGCACGGCGCCAGTGTAGGTCGCTCGTGCTCCCCGAAGTCGCAGACATATCGACCTGTGACCACCACGAAGCGAAGCCGGTCGGGCTAGCGTGAACGGATGGAATGGACCGGGGACGTCGCCGCAGGCGACTGGCTGCGCGGCCGGCTCGACGCGGACGGTCCCGCATGGGGCGCCACCATGCATGCCTGGGTGCCGCGCGGCTACGAGGCCTACGCCCGCATCTTCCACCCCGCCGACCGCGACCGCCCCGTCGGCCGCCCCTGGCCGCCACTCCCCTACGATCGCCACCACCGCGAATGGGCGGCCTTCCAGGCCGACGCGCCTCAGATCGACGTCGAACGGGTGAGCTGGGCCGCCGTCGCCGAGGCGTTCGGCACCACCATGCATGCGCGGGCGCAGTGGCAGGGCATCGTCGGACCCCGCGAGGTCGAGGACGAGGACGGGCCAAGGGATGCCGCGGGCTGGCGCTATTCCGATCCACCGACCGGTGAGCTGCCGAGCGATCTGGTCTCGGCAGTGACGCAGACGCTGCTCGCTCACACGACCACCCCGGGCGACGGGTTCGTTGCTCTCTGGGAGGGCTGGGGCGGACTGGTCGGAGGACTCGGCTACGGTCCGTCGCGGGTGCTCTTCGCCGCCGCCGGCGACGCCTCGGACCCGAGCGCCGATCGTCACGCGAACTTCCTCGCCACCTCGCTGCGCGACCGCTTCAACGATGTGTTCCGGCGGCCCTCGTGGCAGCCAGGGGTCCTCGACGACGAGGTGTCGCGCGGACCACGGCTGCGGCTGCCGAACCGCGACCACGTCCTCTTCCACGCCGACCTGACCATCATCACCGACCCCGAATGGCCCTGGCGGGTGCCCTGGCGCGACCGCACGCTGGAGGCGCCCGGCGGCGCGGCATCCGCTGTCTCGCCGAGTCTCGTCTGGCCGATGGATCGGGCCTGGGTGCTGGCCACCGATGTGGATTCCGATTCCACGGTGATCGCGGGGTCCGCCGCGGCGATCCGCGCGGTGTGCAGCGATCGGCGTCTGGAGGCGCAGGCCCTCGAAGAGGGCGCGAACCTGTCGTGGGGCGGCGACGAGGTGAACGGGTGACCGCGCCGGAGGGGGCGGGGATGCGGACGGCCTACCCCTTCGACGCGAGCCCGCTCGTGCAGCCGGTCGACCGACGGGCGGTCCGCGCTTTCGCCCGGCGGCTCCGTGCCGAGGGCCGGGTGCCGAGCATGTTCGGGTCGCCGCAGGCGATCATCGGCTTCGTCGTCGCCGGAGTGGTCCTGGTCTTCGTGGGGACGTCGGTTCTCGGCGTGTTCGCCACCGTGCTGTTCGCGTTCGCTCAGAGCAACACCCCCGCGGCCGGTCTCGTCGGCCTCATCCCGGCAGTGCTCGTGATCGGGGTGATCGCGCTGGCGGCGGTGCTCATCGTGCGCGCCGTGCAGGGCTCCGCCGAGCGCTGGTATCGCCTCGAGGGGTTCGCGCGGGCGAACGGAATGAGCTACGTGCCGCAGTTCGCATCGCCGGGACTGCCCGGCATGATCTTCACGCAGGGCCGGTCGCGCCAGTCGACCGACCTCGTGCGCGGTGATCGTCCGCGATTCGTCGAGTTCGCGAACTACCGCTTCGTCACCGGATCGGGCAAGAACCAGACCACTCACAAGTGGGGATACGTGGCGGTGAAGCTCGACGTGCCGCTTCCCCACATCGTGCTCGATGCCACCGGCAACAACGGCCTGTTCGGCTCGAACCTGCCGCTCACCTTCGACAAAGACCAGCGCCTCGGCCTCGAGGGCGACTTCGACCGCTACTTCTCCCTCTACTGCCCCGCCGGGTACGAGCGCGACGCCCTCTACCTCTTCACCCCCGACATCATGGCGCGGTTCATCGACAACGCCGCCGCCCTCGACGTCGAGATCGTCGACGACTGGCTCTTCCTCTACGCCAAGCGCGACTTCTCCACCCTCGACCCCGCCACCTGGGCCTGGCTGTTCTCCGTCGTCGGCGCCCTCCTCGACAAGCTCGCCCAGTGGACGCGATGGCGCGACGAACGGCTCGCCGACGGGGCCGCTCAGGCCGCGCACGCCGCAGCCGCGGCATCCGCCTTGCCTGTTCCCGGTCCGTCGGCACCTGCCGCGACCGCGGTCCCCTTCTTGGTTCCGACAGCGGCGCTCCGCCCTCCGCCGGGGGTCGCCGCGCCCGGTCGACGTCTCAAACGCGGGGTGCCGTGGGTCGCCATCATCGTCTTCGGCGTCATGGGGCTGTTCTGGCTCATCAGCCAGACGGGGTTTCTCGGCCTCTTCTTCCGCTGACGCACCCTCGTCGTGTTTCCCGGGTCACGGGCGGTGAATGGGAGAAGGGGTGGCGCGATGCCATGCCGCGCCGGAGAGTGGAGTCGACCGTCCACAACCAGTGGGGAGACGCCATGAAGGCTGTGCAGTATCGCGAGATCGGCAAGGGTCCCGAGGTCGTCGAGATCGACGTGCCCGAGCCCGGTCCCGGCCAGATCAGGCTGAGGGTGACCGCCGCCGGGCTCTGCCATTCCGACTGGTTCCTCATGGATCTTCCCGAGGAGCAGTACATCTACGGCCTTCCCCTCACCCTCGGTCACGAGGGGGCCGGCATCGTCGACAAGCTGGGTGAGGGCGTCGAGGGTGTCGAGCTCGGGAGCTCCTACGCCGTCTACGGTCCCTGGGGTTGCGGGCTCTGCCACGCGTGCGCGCAGGGCGCCGAGAACTACTGCCCGAACGCCGCCGACCTCGGCATCGTGCCGCCGGGGCTCGGGGCCCCGGGCGCGATGGCCGAGTACATGATCGTCGACGACGTCCGCCATCTCGTACCGCTCGGCGACCTGGATCCGGTCGAGTTCGTGTCGTTGACGGATGCCGGCCTGACGCCGTACCACGCGATCCGCGCCGCCCAGCACAAGCTGTACCCCGGCTCCACCGCCGTCGTCATCGGTGCGGGCGGCCTCGGGCACGTGGGCATCCAGATCCTTCGCGCGATCTCCACAGCGCGCGTGATCGCAGTCGACCTCAACGACGACAAGCTCGCCCTGGCCTCCGAGGTCGGCGCTCACGAGACCCTCGTGTCAGGACCCGACACCGCCGAGCAGATCCGCGCCCTGACCGGTGGTCGCGGCGCCGAGGCCGTCTTCGACTTCGTCGGAGCGCAGCCGACGCTCGACATGTCGCGCGACGTCGTGGCGGTCGACGGGTACATCCACATCGTGGGCATCGGCGGCGGCGTGCTGCCGACGGGGTTCTTCGCCACACCGTTCGGTGCCGCCGTGCGCGCACCCTACTGGGGAACGCGCGCGGAGCTGCAAGAGGTGTTCGACCTCGCCCGAGCGGGCGCGGTCTCGGTGCACGTCGAACGCTTCGGGATCGACGACGCCGTCGCGGCCTACCGCAAGCTCCACGACGGCACGGTGCGCGGGCGCGCGGTGGTCGTGCCGAGCTGAGGACACCCCGCCGGCGCGAGGCGGTGCTGGACGGCGGGGCCGCGGGCGGACACGCGGGGGACGGATGCCGCGCCGCGGCGTGTCGGGCCCGATCCCCGCGGTTGCGACCCGGCCCGAGAGGCGCCGCCCCGCGCGGGGCGCTGGGCTATACGAACGACCGCGCGGGGAGCGCCGCACCGGCACCGGCCAGGGCGCGGGCGCTCATCGCGTCGACGGAATCGCGCGGGCCGCCGGTCGGCTCGTCCATGCGCACCCGCTGCAGGGGAAGGGCATCCGGATGCTCGCGGCGCACCCAGCTCGCGAGCTGCTCGCGCACCAGGCAGCGCAGCGACCACAGCTTGTCGGCGTCGACCGCGCTGACCATGACGCGCACCTGCAGCATCCCGGCGCTCGCGTCGGTCACGACCACTCCGCTTCCCACCCCGTCCCAAAGATCGGTGGTCGACAGCAGGCGGTCCACCTCTCCGCGCAGGGCATCGACGTCGACGCGCCAATCGAGATCGAAGTAGACCGTGCCGATGAGTGCGCGGCCGAGCTTGGTCCAGTTCTCGAACGGCGTGGTGGTGAAGTAGGTGCAGGGCAGCACCAGCGTGCGCTGATCCCAGACCTCGAGCACGACATAGCTGAGCGTGATCTCGCGGATCTTCCCGTACTCGCCCTGGACGACCACGACGTCGCCGACCCGGATGGCCTCGCTGAAGGCGAGCTGCACTCCGGCGAACAGGTTTCCGAGGATGGATTGCGCGGCAAGGCCTGCGACGATCGACGCGACGCCGGCCGAGGCGAGAACGCTCGCGCCCACCGCCCGCACCGACTCGAAGGTCATGAGGATCGCACCGACTGCGAAGATCACGATGACCGCGACGACCAGGCGCCGGATGATCTGCAGCTGCGTCCTCACCTTGCGCGACGAGAAGCTGTCCACGCCGTGACGCTGATACCGCTTCGTACCGCTGTCGACGAAGAAGAGGAACAGCCGGGTGAGGAACCAGGCCGCCGACGCGATGAGCACGATCCCCAGGCTGTGGTGCACTCCGTCTCGCAGACTCTGCCCCACGGGGAGGGCGATGGACGCGATGAGGAGTGCGATGACGAGCAGGGTGGCACGGAACGGCCACCGCGTGCGGGCGTGCAGCTCAGCCGCCCACCGACCACGGCGGCCGATCAGGGAAAGGGCCACCGAGACGACGACCATCACCGCGAGGGCGACTCCGACGGCGATTGCCAGTGCGAGGCCGAAGCCCGTCCAGGTCCGCCAACCCTCCTCCAGCGCCTGCGTGACGTTGTCGCCGATGTTCCCGTCGTCCGTGGTGAGGAACACACCACTCCCTTCCGTCGCCCGACTTCCACGGTAGGCATCGGTGGGGAGGAGGACGCAAATCCTCACGGGATCTCAGACGCGACGCCCAGGTACGCCGGACGACGCGGTGTCAGGCCGACGGAGCGAGGCCGAAAGCCTGGAGTTCTGCCCCGTCGAGCATTCGCGAGCGGATGATGAACCTGTTGCCGGTGGGCCCCTCGACGCTGAAGCCCGCCCCACGGCCGGGCACCACGTCGATGGTGAGGTGGGTGTACTTCCAGTACTCGAACTGGGCCTCGGAGATGTAGACCTCGATCGGCGCATCGAGCCCCACCTCGAGCGAGCCGAGGTGCACGTCGCTGGGCCCGATGAGGAACATGCCGACCGGGTAACACATCGGTGCGCTGCCGTCGCAGCATCCTCCCGACTGATGGAACATCAGCGGGCCGTACTGCGCGGTGAGGCTGCGCAGCAGGGTCGCCGCCGCGTCTGAGACCGCCACGCGGCTGTGCGGCGTCGGGTCGCTCATCGGTTTCTCCTTTCGGGCGTTTCGACTCGCTGCGCTCGCTCAACAACCGGGGTGGGCGCTGGGCTCGCTCAACGACCGGGGTGGGCGCTGGGCTCGCTCAACGACCGGGGGCGGGGGACCCGGTCGTTGAGCGAGCCGCGAAGCGGGGGATGAAACGTCGACGGCTCAGAAGAAGCCCATCGCGCCTTCGGCGTACGACACCAGCAGGTTCTTGGTCTGCTGGTAGTGGTCGAGCATCTTCAGGTGGTTCTCCCGCCCGATGCCCGACTGCTTGTAGCCGCCGAAGGCGGCGTGCGCGGGGTACTGGTGGTACGTGTTGGTCCACACCCGGCCGGCCTCGATCGCCCGGCCCGCGCGGTACGCGGTGTCGCCCGAGCGGCTCCACACCCCGGCGCCGAGGCCGTAGAGGGTGTCGTTGGCGATCGAGATGGCGTCGTCGAAGTCGTCGAACGAGGTCACCGACACGACGGGCCCGAAGATCTCCTCCTGGAAGATGCGCATGTCGTTCGTGCCCTCGAACACCGTCGGGGCGACGTAGTAGCCCTCCGACAGGTCTCCGCCGAGGTCAACGCGCTCGCCGCCGGTGAGGAGCTTCGCGCCACCCTGCTTGCCGATGTCGATGTACGACAGAATCTTCTCGAGCTGATCGTTCGAGGCCTGCGCGCCGATCATGGTCGCCGGGTCGAGGGGGTTCCCCTGCACGATCTTCGACACCCGGT
Source organism: Microbacterium sp. AK009 (assembly GCF_013410955.1). Classification (GTDB taxonomy): domain Bacteria; phylum Actinomycetota; class Actinomycetes; order Actinomycetales; family Microbacteriaceae; genus Microbacterium. The sequence continues at coordinate 164,924 of NZ_JACCCG010000006.1, forward strand.
CGAGCCCATCGCCGAGGAAGCGATCGTAGATGGACCGCTGGATGAGCGCGCGCGACGGACAGGTGCACACCTCGCCCTGGTTCAGCGCGAAGAACGTGAAGCCTTCGAGCGCCTTGTCGTAGTAGGCATCGTCGGTGGAGCGCGCGACGTCCTCGAAGAAGACGTTGGCGCTCTTGCCCCCGAGCTCCAGGGTCACCGGGATGAGGTTCTGCGACGCGTACTGCATGATGAGGCGCCCGGTGGTGGTCTCGCCGGTGAAGGCGACCTTGCGGATGCGCTTGTGCTGAGCGAGCGGCGCGCCCGCCTCGATGCCGAACCCGTTGACGATGTTCACCACGCCGGCCGGCAGCAGGTCGCCGATGATCTCGAAGAGGAAGAGCAGGGATGCCGGCGTCTGCTCCGCCGGCTTCAGCACGACGCAGTTGCCCGCCGCGAGGGCAGGGGCGAGCTTCCACGTCGCCATGAGGATCGGGAAGTTCCAGGGGATGATCTGGCCCACCACGCCCAGCGGCTCGTGGAAGTGGTAGGCGACGGTGTCTTCGTCGAGCTGGCTGAGCGAGCCCTCCTGCGCGCGCAGCACCCCGGCGAAGTAGCGGAAGTGGTCGACGGCGAGCGGGATGTCGGCGGCGAGCGTCTCGCGGACGGGCTTGCCGTTCTCCCACGTCTCGGCGACGGCGATCTTCTCGAGGTTCTCCTCGATACGGTCGGCGATCTTGTTGAGGATCACCGCACGCTCGGCCGGAGTCGTGCGCTTCCACGACTCGAAGGCGCGCCACGCGACATCCACGGCTCGATCGATGTCTTCGGAGGTTCCGCGCCCCACCTCGCAGAAGGGCTTGCCGTTGACGGGGGAGATGTTCTCGAAGTACTGGCCTTTGATCGGCTCGACGAACTCGCCCCCGATGTAGTGGCCGTAGCGGGCACGGTAGTCGGCCAGGGAACCGCGCTGGCCGGGGGCGGCGTAGATGCTCGACACGCCTTCTTCGACGATGGTCATGGATGTCTCCTTCGACAGGTTCGCGACAGGTCGTCGTCGCGTGCCCCGACGCTAGGCGAGCGGAGGTTGCATCCGGTTGCGAGGTCAGTCCTCGAGCTGCGCGACCCGCGCGACCAGAGCCGCCCGCTTCGGAGAGCGCGGCGGCAGCATCGACAGGCACAGGCGCAGCACCTCGACATCCTCGGCGCCGGCGGCGGTGTCGGCGTAGGCGAGGAGGACGTCGACCGATGCCTCGGCGAGGAGCGCCTCACGCAGAGTTGCGGCCACCGTCGCGCGGAACTGCTCCACACCGGGCGCGACCGAGTCGGGCAGCACCTCACCGCGGTACGCCGAGAGGGCGACCCGGTGCGCGCCGCGGTCGAGCAGGGAGAGGAGTTGCTGCGCATCGGTCTCGACCGCCGTCGTCAGCCGGTAGGGGCGTGATGCGGGAACGAGGTCGGGCGAGGTCTGTTCGAGCACCTTGCGCAGGCGCACCATCTCCGCGCGCAGCGTCACGACTGCTTCCGGATCGCCGTAGACGAGCTCACTCAGTCTCTCGGCCGAGAGGCCCTGGCGGTGGACGGCGAGAAGGAGCAGCAGCTCGGCGTGTCGGCCGCTGACCTCGACGACCCTCTCACTGTCGCCCGTGCCGACGTCGAGCAGCGCCCGATCACGTCCGAGCACGCGCAGGGTCGCGCGGGCGGGTTGCGGGTCCGCCGCGCGCGAGCGCGGGCGCGGCGGACGGGACGGATGCGACGGCGCCGCCCTCTGGCGCAGCCGTGCGATGAGCAACTCGCCCTCGATGGCCCGCGCCGCAGCATCCACCAGCAGCTGCGCCTGCGGGGTTGCCGCCTCGGGGCCCCCGGTGACGTCGATGACGCCCAGGAGGCGGCGCGTCTCGGGGTCGTGCACCGGCGCCGCGGTGCATGACCACGGCTGCACGAGGCGGTTGAAGTGCTCGGCGCCGTGGATCTGCACCGAGCGGTCGAGGGCTAGCGCGGTGCCGGGGGCGGAGGTGCCGACCGCGTCTTCCGACCAGTTCGCGCCCGCGACGAAACCCATGTCCCCGGTGAGTGTGCGGATGCGACGATCGCCGTCGACCCAGATGAGCCGCCCGGCGGCGTCGCCCACCGCGACGATGACGCCCGACTCGGCGGCTCCGCCGGGAAGCAGCAGGCCTCGCACCATGTCGATGACCGACCCGAGAGGGTGGTTGCGCCGGTACTGCTCGAGTGCATCGGCGTCGAGGTCGAGCGGGGGGAGGTCTTCGGCACCCACGAGGCCCTGAAGCGACCGGCGCCACGAGTCGCGGACCAGGGGCCGCACGTCATCCAACCGCCGGTCGGCGGCGTTGCCGGCGAGCAGTTCCTCGTGTGCGCGCTCGATCAGCAGCCGCGTGGTCTCGGGCGAGACCTCGCGGCGCGACGACCACGACGATGCCACGCCGGCTCCGTTCCTCAGCGAGCGGTTGCCGCCAGTGTACGTCCGCGCGTGGCCCGGTCGGGCGGGTCGGCGCGTCCTCCCCCGCCCTCTCCCGCCCTCTCCCGCCCCCTTGGCGAGAGTGCATCTGCGCGCCGAGAATGCGGGTGAACCACGAATTCTCGGCGCCCCGTTGCATTCTCGCGGGGTCGGGTGGGAGCGAGGGGCGCCTTGCGCGTCAGCGCGGGGCGGCGATGAGGTTCACCCGGGCCCAGTCGCCGAGCTGTGCGAGCACCGGCACCAGTTCACGTCCGGCGTCCGAAAGCCGGTAGGTCACCGCGACAGGCGGACCCGTGTCGACCTCCCGGATGACGAGGCCTGCGTCGGCCAACTCGGTCAGCCGATCCGACAGCACGGCATCGCTGATTCCGCTCACCGTTCGCCGCAGCGCGACGAAGGACAGCTCGCCGCCACCCAGAGCGTCGATGATCATGCCGTTCCAGCGCTTGCCGAGGATCGAGAACGCCAAGGTGACAGCGGCGTCGCACTGATGCGCCTCCGCTGCCTGCCCGTCCACGCCACCATTCTACGCGTGCTACGCTCTGCGAAGTCGCTATCCTTTTCTTAGTGACTCATCGTTTGGTAGCTGCAGATTGGATCGACATGTCCCTCTTCCGTTTGGACGCCAGCGTCTTCCCTGCCCGGTCCGCCAGCCGCGAGCTCGCCGACCTCGTCGAGGCCGAGTGGCTGGCCGCTCACCTCGACTCGACGGTCACTCGACGAGACATCGCCGCGAACCCCGTCCCCGCCACCGCGTGGGTCGACGCCGTGACCGGCGGCATGACGTCGGAGGATGAGCGAACGCCGGGCCAGCGGGAAGCTGTCGCGCTCGCCCGCACCTTCGCCGACGAGATGATCGGCGCGGATGCCCTGCTCTTCGCCGTCCCTCTCTACAACTACGGCGTCTCGCAGCACTTCAAGTCGTGGTTCGACGTCGCCTACACCGACCCGCGCATCGATCCGCAGGGCACGGCGCTGAACGGGAAGCCCGCGACACTCGTGACCGTTCTCGGCGGCAACTACGCGCCGGGCACTCCGAAGGAGGGCTGGGACCACTCGACCGGCTGGCTGCGCCGCGTGCTCCAGGACGTCTGGGGGCTCGACCTTCGCGTCGTGCAGCGTCCCTTCACCCTCGTCGGGGTGAATCCGGCGCTCGACGCCTTCGCCGACACCGCCGCCGAGCTGCGCGTGGAGGCCGAGGAGGGTGCCCGGCGGTCTGGCCGCGAGATCGCCGAAGCGCATCGCGCGCGCGTGGCCTGAGGCTCCAAACCCGCGCGTATCACCGCGAGAGGGCATCTGCGCGCCGAGAATACGTGCGCCACCCGGGTTCCCGGCGCGCAGGTGTACATCGGCGGGGGCGAACTGTCTCTTGCGTGGTACCGCGCAATGCGTGGTACCGTTCACGGGAGAGGAGCGTCTTCATGGACTCGACACAGCTCTTGAAGGGAGTGCTCGACGCCGCGGTGCTCGCGGTCGTGCAGCACGACGATGGATACGGCTACGACATCGTCCGACGTCTCCGTGAGGCGGGACTCGGCGAAGTAGGAGATGCTTCGGTCTACGGCACGCTGCGACGGCTGTACTCCCAGGGCTCGCTGTCGAGCTATGTCGTGCCGTCGGACGGCGGCCCTCACCGGAAGTACTACGCCATCAATGCGCAGGGTCGCGACCAGCTCGCCGCTCAGCGCGAGAGCTGGCTGAGCTTCGCCGCAGCCATGACGTCCCTGCTCGAGACTCCCGCCACTCCTGCACTGCGCACGATCGGAGACGCACGATGACCACGACAATCGCCGCCGGCGACATCAGCTCCTTCGCTTCTGCGGTCCGCGCCGAACTCTCCGACCTGCCGGCGGACGACGTCGACGAAATCCTCGACGGCCTCGAGGGAGATCTGTCCGATCAAGCCGCCGAGGCCGGGGACGACTTCGTCCTTCCCGATCCGGCGGCATACGCCGCCGAGCTGCGATCGGCCGCCGGGCTGCCCGAACGCGAGGCGACCGCGTCGCGCCCTTTCAGGAAACGACTGGATGACGCCGACGCGGCCGTCGCTCAGTGGTTCCGGTCGCATCCTGCGACGCAGACGATCCGCGACTTCCTCGTCGCCCTCCGGCCGGTCTGGTGGCTGCTTCGTGGCTGGGCGCTCTACATGATCGTGATCGGATTACTGCCGATCTCGGACCCGTTCGGCATCACCGGTGACGTCCTCGCACGTCTGATCTCCCCCACCGTCAACATCGTCTACTTGTCGCTCCTCCTCGCCTGCGTCATCCTCAGTGTGCAGTGGGGTCGGGGCAGGTGGGCGCCCACCCGATGGCTGCGTGGGACACGAACGGCGCTGAGCGTGGTGAGCGCGATCGCCGTCCCGCTCCTTGCTTTCTCGGCGATCGGGCAGGTCAGTGGCGCGATGTCGTACATCCGGTCAGCGGGATACGAGAACTTCACCCCCGGCCTCGCCGTGGACAGTGAGCGAGTACGCAACATCTTCGCCTATGACGCCCAGGGGAACCCCATCGAACAGGTGCAGTTGTTCGATCAGTCGGGTCAGCCACTCACCACGGTAGGACCGAGCGGACAGACGGAGCCGATCGACCCCTACTTCTGGGGTGGCGGCGGGCCGGCACCCGTGGCAGAGCGGGAGATCGGCCGACAGCCGGTGTGGAACGTCTTCCCGCTTCGCGAGGTTCCGGCCGACGCCTTTCTCGTCGGTGAGCCCGACCCGCGAGAGGCGACGACACCGACCTTCCCCTTCGCCCAGGTTCCGACAGTCGCTGCGCGCGATGACGAGCCGACGACGGCGACTCCGACCCCGACGGCGACTCCGACCCCGACGGCGTCACCCGCACCCCACCCCTCGCCCTCTATGCCCGGCGACTCGCCAACGGAGGTGCCCACTCCGTAGTTCTCACGATGCTGACGGTCGTCGGGGAATGCCGCGGTTGTCCGGTAATGCGCGACGCTGACCAGGCAACGCCGTGAGTCTCCGGCAACCGGCGACCCGCGACGCAGACGCGCCCCGACCTCAGGCCGAGCGCGCCGCCCACCAGGCGCGCAGGCGCCGCTCGGCCTCCTCCTCGCCGAGCACCCCCTCGTCCAGGCGCAGGTCGAGGAGGAACCGGTAGGCCTCGCCGACCTCGCGGCCGGGGCGGATGCCGAGCACCTCCTGGATGCGGTTGCCGTCGAGCTCGGGGCGCACCGCGTCGATCTGCTCCTGCTCCCGCAGGGCGGCGATGCGGTTCTCGATGTCGTCATAGGCCGACGCCAGTCGCGCCGCCTTGCGGCGGTTCCGCGTCGTCACATCGGCGCGGGTGAGGATGTGCAGGCGCTCCAGCTCCGCATCGGCGTCGCGCACGTACCGCCGCACCGCCGAGTCGGTCCACGCGCCTTCTGCATAGCCGAAGAACCGCAGATGCAGCTCGATCAGCCGGGTCACCGTGCCGATCGTGTCGCTGTCGAACCGCAGCGCCTGGAGACGCTTGCGCGCCATGCGCGCACCCTTGACGTCGTGATGGTGGAAGGTGACTCCGCCGCCCGGCTCGAGCCGCCGCGTCGCGGGCTTGCCGATGTCGTGCAGCAGGGCCGCCAGGCGCAGCGGAACATCGGGAGGAGCATCCGGGAAGCGCTCCTTCTCGAGCTGGATCGTCTGGCGCAGCACGGTCAGCGAGTGCTCGTAGACGTCTTTGTGGTGGTGGTGCTCATCGATCTCGAGGCGCAGCGCCGGCACCTCGGGGAGGAAGAGGTCGATCAGCCCCGTCTCGACGAGCAGTCGGATGCCACGCGCCGGGTCGGCGGTCTGCAGCAGTTTCACCAGCTCGCCCTGGATCCGTTCGGGGCTGACGATCGACAGGGTCTCACGCAGCTCGGTCATCGCCGCGACCGTGTCGGCGTCGACGTCGAACTCCAACTGCGAGGCGAAACGCGCGGCCCGCAGCATCCGGAGCGGATCATCACCGAAACTCACCCGTGGGACGCCGGGGGTGCGCAGCCGCTGCCCGACGAGGTCTTCGACACCACCGGTCGGGTCGACGAGAGTGCACGAGGGTACCCGCAGGGCCATGGCGTTCACGGTGAAATCGCGCCGGGCGAGATCGCCGTCGAGAGTGTCGCCGAACTCGACGGTGGGCTTGCGGGTGACGCCGTCGTAGCTGTCGGCGCGGTAGGTCGTGATCTCTACGCTTTCGCCCTGCACCCGCGCGCCGATCGTGCCGAACGCGCGGCCGATGTCCCACTGGGTCGAGCTGATAGGGGTGACGATCCGCAGGATGTCGTCGGGCGACGCATCGGTGGTGAAGTCGAGGTCGTTCGTGCGCCGTCCGAGGAACGCATCGCGCACCGGGCCCCCCACGATCGACAGCTCGCGTCCGGCGGCGTCGAACGCGGCGGCGAGGGTCGACACGACCGGCGATGCGGCGAGCGCGCTCAGGCGCGCGAGGCCTTCGGCCATGTTGGGCATGGCTTCCACGATATCCGCCGGCTCAGTCGGCGAAGAGGAGGAAGCCGGTGAACAGCAGCTCCCGCACCCGCGGCAGCAGGTCGGCGCGTAGCGCCTCGGGGTCGACCTCGAGCAGCTGCGCGATCGCGTCGACGAGAGGCCCGACGGCGAGGTCGCCGTCGCTCGCGCCGACGAGCGCGGCGAGTGCCGGATCGACGGCCACGACCCGGCCGAAGGCGCCGCCCTGGTGCAGCTCGATGACGGTCGGCGCCTCTTCGCCGGGACGGTGATGGCGGGCCTCGGTCACATCGGGCGCGACCCGGAGGACGGATGCCGCGAGCGCCGCGTGCCCGGCCGGACCCTCCCCGAGCGACACCAGCCGGGCGTGCGCGGCGAGCGAGGCGGCGAGGTCGGCGCCGGTGGCCTCGGCGGTGCCGCGCACGCGCTCGTATCGCTCGAGCGTCACCCGCCAGGACGGCGGGCGGTGCAGCAGGATGTACCCGAACCCCACCCCGGTGACGCCGCGGCGGGCGAAGTCGTCGAGCCACGCCTCGATGAGTCGGGCGTACTCCGGCGTGCCGGGCGCCGTTCCGCCGTCGCGGATCCACAGCTCCGCGTACGCCAGCGGGTCGAGACGCTCGCGCTCGATCACCCAGGCGTCGAGGGCGACCGGTGCGTCGGCGACCCAGCTGCGCACGCGATCGAGGCCGTCCTCTTCGGCACCGTCCGCACCCTCGCGGTACTCCCAGTTGCCGAGCAGCTGCGCCACGCCACCGGGGGCGAGATGCACCCCGAGCCCGGTGACCACCTCGGCGACGAGCGCGTCGCCGACGAGCCCGCCGTCGCGGTACTCATAGGCCGGCACCCCGTCGACGCGCGGGGTGATGACGAACGGCGGGTTCGAGACGATCCGGTCGAACTTCTCGCCCGGCTCGAGCGGGTCGAACAGGCTCCCGTGCCGGGTGTGGATGTCGTCGACGCCGTTCAGCAGCGCGTTGAGACGAGTGAACCGCAGTGCGCGCTCGGAGATGTCCGTCGCCACCACCCGCCGCACCCCGCGTCGGAGCCGCAGGGCCTGGATGCCGCAGCCGGTGCCGAGGTCCAGACCGCGGTCCGCCCCGCCGCCCGGCAGCTGCAACCGCGCGAGGGTCTGCGACGCACCGCCGACTCCCAGGACATGGCCCTCGGCGAGAGGCCCGGCGAGCGCTGCTTCGTCGAGGTCGCTGGCGACCTGCCATTCGCCCTCGCCCTGCTCGTCGACGAACGACTGGGGGCGGATGATCGCCAGCGGCCGCACCGCGGCATCCGGGTCGGCCGTCCTCTCCACCAGCCCGAGGGCGAGGAGTCCCTCGATTCCGGCGTGGGGGACGGATTCCGCCACGGGACCCGCGGGCTCGGTGACGCCGAGCACGAAGAGGCGCCCGAGAACGGCGAGAGGATCGGCCCGGTCGCCGAGGGCGGCCCTGGCCGGACCGCGCAGACCCCGGGCGATGGCGGTGTCGGCCACAGGCCCCCAGGCGGCCCGAAGCGCCTCGGAGGTGAAGTCGGCGGCCCGCAGGTCATCGGCGAGCGCCCGGCAACGCACCGGATCGGGCTCGGGAAGCGGCGCGACGGTCGGGCGGGGGGCGGGGGGCATCTGTCCATTCAAGCCGATCGCCCGGTCCGGATCGGGTCGGGTGATCCGACCGCGGCGCGGAAGCCGATCAGCCGCTGCGCGGAAGGGCATCGGCAACCTCGGAGGCCCGGACCGTAGAATCGCACCCGGCCGCGGGTCTTCGGTCGCACACAGCGACTCCCGGGGCCGCCCATCTATGACGCAGAGCCCCTCCGACCCGCGGGCGAGATCCCGACGCGGCACGCGCGCCCGCTGGAGCGCGACGGTCGCCGCGTTCGCGACCCTCCTGACCCTGGCAGGGTCACCGGCGGGCGCAGCAGCCGCCGTACCCGGAAGCCCACCGGTCGTCGCGACGCAGGAGCGGCCGGCTGCGGCCAGCCCGAGTCCGAGTCCGACGCCCTCCGACGGCGTGCCCGCGCTCTCGGGAGAGGTGGCGCTGCTCGTCGCCCCCATCGGCGGAGGTGTCGTCACCGCCGGTCAGGCGCTCATCGCCTCCGTGACCGTCGACAACGGCACCGAGCTGCCGACCGCCGGGGCCGAGGCCGTGCTCTCGGTCGGCCTCGAGTCGCTGGCCGATCGCCGGGCCCTCGACGCGTGGCTCGCCGGCAGTGACGGCGCTGCGGTGCAGGAGGCCGGAAGGGCACCGGTCGAGCCGGTCGCGTCCGGCGCGCGGCAGACGGTCGCCGTCACGGTCGCCGCCGATGACCCCGTCCTCACCGGCAGAGCCCCCGGCGTCTATCCGATCACCGCGCAGCTCGCCGGCGCTGATGGCGAACTCGAGGCGCGCAGCGTCATCGTCGTGCCCGATCCCGCGGCCACCGCGGCCGTGGCCGCCATGGTGCCGATCACCGCCCCGGCGCTCTCGGCGGGGCTGCTCACTGCCGATGAGCTCGCCGCCCTCACCGCCCCCGGCGGCGACCTCGACGCCCAGCTCACCGGGGTCGAAGGCACAGCGGCCATCCTCGCGATCGATCCGGCGATCCCCGCCAGCATCCGCGTCCTGGGCGACAGCGCCCCCGAGCAGGCCGTGGAGTGGCTCGACCGCCTCCTCTCCCTGCCGAACTCGCGGTTCGCGACCCAGTTCGGCGACGCCGACGTGGCCACGCAGCTGCGCGCCGGGCTGACCGTGCCCCTCCAGCCGACGTCGCTGCTGTCGTACATGGACGCCGGCGACTTCCCCCCGCAGGACGGCGCGGATGGCGAGAACAGCGCGGACGATGCCGGCCAACCATCGGGCGCGCCCCGCACCGACGCCTCACCCACCCCGGGTGCGAACACCCCCGGAGCGGGCTCCGCCACCCCGTCCGCCACCCCATCGGCGCCCGTCGACCCCTCGGCCCCCGTCTACCCCGGCCTCGCCGAGCTGCTGTCGATCGGCGCTGCCCGCGAGGCCGTGTACTGGCCCGCCGGGGATGCGGTCGCGCCCGACACCGTCGCCGGTCTCGCCCCGCTCGGCACCGAGAGCTCGCCGGCGCTCACACTCGTGCCGTCCGACCGCACCGCCTCCGGCTCCGACGGGGCCGCTGTTCCGGCCCGCGGCGACGCGGCGGGCGCGGGCGTCCTCGTCTACGACAGCCGCCTCTCCGACGCCCTGCAGACCGCCTCCCTTCTCGATGACGCGGTCCTGCGCGGGGCTGAGCTCGCCACGGCGAGCGCCGAGCTCGCCTTCGCCAAGGCCGACGCCCCGGGGGCGGCGCTCCTGGTGGCCTTCGACCGGTCGTCGGCTCGCTCCTACGTCGCCCTCGACACGGCCATCGCCGCCGCCCTCGAGGCGCCGGGCGTGACCCCGCTCTCCCTCCCGGGGCTCGTCGCCGTGCCGCCGGCACCCGTCGAAATCGCGGCGCTCACCGACGATGAGGGTGCCCTCGAGGCGGAACGCGCGGCCGCGACATCCGCCCTCATCGACGACGAGGCCCGGATCGGTCGCTTCTCCAGCATCATGGACGACCCTCAGCTGCTCACCGGACCCGAGCGCGCTGAGCTGCTGCAGCTGCTCGGGGTGTCATGGCTCGCCACCCCCGCTGCCCGCACCCTCGCGCTCACCGAGCACCGCACCGAGACCCAGGAGACCCTCTCGGCGGTGGAGATGCTGCCGCCGAGCACCACGCAGCTCATCAGTGCCGACTCGGCCCTCCGGCCCTGGGTGCGCAACGACCTCCCGTGGCCGGTGAATCTCGAGCTGCGCGCCGCCCCCGACGACGTCCGCCTCGACGTGCAGGAGGTGACGGCCTTCACCGTCCCCGCCGGGTCGAACGCTCGCGTCGAGATTCCCGTCCAGGCGCGCCTCGGCAACGGCGAGGTTCGGGTCGACCTGCAGCTGCGAAGCCCCACGCTCGAACCGATCGGGCAGACGCAATCGGTCGAGGTCGTCGTCAGCGCCGAGTGGGAGTCGATCGGCCTGATCGTGCTCGCCACCCTCGTCGGGCTCTTCCTCCTGATCGGGGTCATCCGCACGATCCGGCGTCTGCGCCGGCGCTCGACGGCAGATGACGCGAGCGTGGCCCCGTGAGCGGCATCGGGCGCGCGAGCGTCCTCATCGGCGCCGGCACGATCGTCTCGCGGGTGACGGGGCTCCTCCGCACCATCGTGCTGGTCGCCGCGATCGGTTCGGTCGGCAGTAAGGCAGCCGACGCGTTCACGATCGCCAACCAGCTGCCGAACAACATCTACGCGATCATCTCCACCGGCATCCTCACCGCGGTGATCGTGCCGCAGATCGTCCGTGCCAGCGCCGACACCGACGGCGGGCAGCGCTTCATCTCCAAGCTGTTCACGCTCGGCACCGTCGTGCTGCTCGCCACCACGGCGATCGCCCTGCTCATCGCGCCGTGGCTGATCGCCCTCTACGCCGACGGCTTCAACGCCGACCAGCTCGCCCTCGCCACAGCCTTCGCCTACTGGTGTCTGCCGCAGATCTTCTTCTACGGCCTGTACGCGCTCGTCGGCGAGACCCTCAACGCCCGCCGCGTGTTCGGGCCGTTCACCTGGGCGCCCATCGTCAACAACGTCATCTCCATCATCGGCTTCGGTGTGTTCATCGCCGTCTTCGGCTCCAACCTCGAGTTGGTGAACGAGTGGGATGCCACGCGCGTGGCCGTCCTCGGCGGCACCGCCACCCTGGGCATCGTCGTGCAGGCGGCGCTGCTGCTGCTGTTCTGGCGTCGCACCGGCATCCGGGTCCGACCCGACTTCGTGTGGCGCGGTGTCGGTCTCGGTCAGGTCGGACGTCTCGCGGGCTGGACGTTCCTCATGGTGGTCGCGGGTCAGCTCGCCGGCCTCGTCCAAACCCGAGTGGTGTCCGAGGCATCGGGTGCCGGCGCATCGCTGACGGTGATGGCCAACGCGTGGCTGATCTTCATGCTCCCGTACTCGATCATCGTCATCTCGATCGGGACGCCCTACTTCACCCAGCTCAGTGAGCACGCGGCCGCAGGACGCGAGGCCGAGGTGCGTGCCGACGTCGGGCGCAGCATCCGCACCCTCGGCTTCTTCATCGTCGCCGCGACCGCCGCGGTCGCCGTCGCCGCCGTGCCGGCCTCGCGCATCTTCACCAACTCGGCCGACGACGCCGTCGAGGCGGCCTGGGTGCTGCTGGCCTACCTCGTCGGGCTCGTCCCCCTCGCCGTGCTCTTCACCGTGCAGCGCACCTTCTACGCCTACAACGACACCCGCACGCCGTTCTTCTTCACCCTGTTCCAGTGCGGCGTCGTGGTCGCGACGGCGTGGGCGGCGCGCGCTGCGTACGAAGCCGGCGTCCTTCCCCTCGAGAGTCTTGCCGCCGCCGTGGCCCTCGGGCAGTCGTTCGCGAGCCTCGTGCAGGTCATCATCGCCACGTGGTTGCTGCACCGGCGGATCGGCGACATCCACGTCCGGGGATGGATGCTGTCGCTCGGCCGGTTCGCTCTCGCCGCCCTTCCCGCGGCCGCCGCCGGGTGGGGCGTGTTCCTGCTCCTGGGCGGGGTGGACGGGTGGACCGTCTCAGACCGGTTCCTCGGCGCGGTCGGCACTGTCGTGATCGGCGTCGTGGTGCTCGGTGTGTACATCGGGATGCTGGCGCTCGTGCGCGCGCCGGAGCTGACGCCCGCGATCGGGATGGTCAAGCGCCTCCTGCCCGGGAAGGGCTGAGTCGCCGCGCCTCTCCACGGGGTGGAAGACACCGGTGGCGTGGAATGTCGGGCGTCTAGCATGTGTTGAGAACCCCGGAAGCAATCGAAAGGGGCGCGTCGTGCGTCACGTCATCATCATCGGATCGGGTCCTGCCGGCTACACGGCGGCCATCTACGCGGCCCGGGCCAACCTCGAACCCCTCGTCATCGCCAGCTCGGTCGAGGCCGGCGGCGAGCTGATGAACACCACTGAGGTGGAGAATTTCCCCGGGTTCCCCGAGGGCATCCAGGGCCCGGAGCTCATGGCCAAGATGCAGGAGCAGGCAGAGAAGTTCGGCGCCGAGGTCGTCTACGACGACGTCGTATCGCTCGACCTCGACGGTGACGTCAAGCGCGTCACCCTGGGCAGCGGCGCATCGCACGAGGCCGAGTCGATCGTCTTCGCGACGGGCTCTGCCCCGCGCAAGATCGGCATCGAGGGCGAATCGCGCCTGTCAGGACGCGGCGTCTCGTACTGCGCCACCTGCGACGGCTTCTTCTTCCGCGAGCGCACCATCGCCGTCGTCGGCGGCGGCGACTCGGCGATGGAAGAGGCGACGTTCCTGACGAAGTTCGCCTCGAAGGTGTACGTCATCCACCGCCGCGACGAGCTGCGCGCCTCGAAGATCATGCAGGAGCGGGCGTTCAAGAACGACAAGATCGAGTTCGTGTGGAACAGCGAGGTCGTCGACATCCTCGGTGAGGAGGCCGTGACCGGTCTCGTGCTCGAGTCGACCGTCGACGGGTCGCGTCGTGAGCTCGCCCTCGAGGGCATCTTCGTCGCCATCGGCTACGACCCGCGCGTGCATCTCGTGCACGGCAAGCTCGACCTCACCGACGCCGGGACCGTGTGGGTCGACGGGCGCACGTCTCGCACATCCGTGCCGGGCGTCTTCGCCGCCGGCGACGTCATCGACCCGACCTACCGTCAGGCCGTCACGGCCGCCGGGAGCGGCACGGTAGCAGCACTGGATGTGGAGCACTACCTCGCAGCCCTCGGCGAGGCCGGCGCGCCCGCACCCGACGTCGCGGAGATCGACGGCCTGCCGGATGCTGACGCTGCCTGAGGCGCCGAACCCTCGGGTACGCGGGTCGCTCGGGAACATCACGGCGCCCGTGAACGTTGATCACACAGTTGGACTCGAAACGAAGGAGACACCTATGACTGCGAAGGCCACCACCTCCGCCACGTTCGAGCAGGATGTCCTGAAGGCCGACGGCCCGGTGCTCGTCGACTTCTGGGCCGAGTGGTGCGGACCGTGTCGCATGGTCTCGCCCGTCCTGGATCAGATCCAGGCCGAGAACCCCGAGAAGATCACGGTTCTGAAGCTCAATGTCGACGAGAACCCCGATCTCGCGATGAAGTACCAGATCACGTCGATCCCGGCGATGAAGGTCTTCAACAAGGGAGAGGTCGAGAAGACGATCATCGGCGCCAAGCCGAAGTTCGCGCTCGAGCAGGACCTGGCGTCCTACCTGTCCTGAGCTCCTCGCTCGAGAGCCCCGGTCCCGCGTTCGCCGCGGACCGGGGCTCTCGTCGTTGACGGCGCGTGCGGGCTTTCATGCCGCGCCGGGCATGGACGCGGCGCAGGACCCGGGGATGCGAGTCAGGACGCGTCTGCCTGGACCGCGGCGTCCCATCGCCGATAGGGCGTGTCGGTGCCCAGCAGGCGCCAGACCGCGCGCGTCAGCGGCGGATAGTCGAGGGCGATCTGCCGCAGAACGCGGTAGTGGCGCGCGGCATTCAGGCGGACTCCGCCGTTGGCCTCGATGTGCTCGGCGCGCAGGGTGAAGACCACGAGTTCATCGACGGTCGGGAGGTCTTCCATGAAATCCCAGGGATCCTCGCCGCCGCGAAGCCGCTCGGTGACGATCACGGAAAGCTCATCCGAGGCCTCCGCGCGCAGCAGTTCGAGACTGGCGCGTCGGCGTGGAGAGCGGTCCTGAGGAGTCACCTGTCCAGCCTACGTGCCCTCGCTGACACTCGGCTCTCCGCCGTCGGGAGCTGTGGATTCAACCGTCGCCGTAGCCGTTCTCGCCCAACTCGGCGAGGATGCGATTGAGGTCCTGGATGCTGGCGAAATCTATGCTGATCTGGCCTTTTCGAGCGGTCAGCGAGATCTTCACGCGCGTGTTGAGGCGATCACCGAGGCGTTCTGCGAGCTCGTCGAGGTGGCCGCGGCGCGCGCCGGCCTTCGGGCGCGACGAGCGGATCAGCCCGGCATCCGTGAGCTTGGCCGCGGACTCAGCCGCGCGGACGGAAAGGTCCTCGTTCACGATTTTGTCGGCCAGGCGCTGCATGGCGTCGTCGTCGGGGAGCGACAGGATGGCACGCGCATGCCCGGCACTCAACACTCCTGCGGCCACGCGCTGCTGGACGGGAACAGGGAGCTTCAGCAGGCGGATGGTGTTGCTGATCTGCGGCCGCGAGCGACCGATCCGCGCGGCCAGCTCTTCCTGGGTGATGCCGAAGTCCTCGAGAAGCTGCTGGTAGGCGGACGCTTCTTCCAGTGGGTTCAGCTGCGATCGGTGAAGGTTCTCCAGAAGCGCGTCACGGAGCAGGTGCTCGTCGGAGGTGTCGCGGACCACCGCGGGGATGGTCGCGAGGCCGGCCTCGCGGGCGGCACGGGTTCGCCGCTCCCCCATGATGAGCTCGTACGAGCCGTCTCCGAGGTCGCGGACGACGACCGGCTGCAGGACGCCGAACTCGCGGACGCTGTGCACGAGCTCTGCGAGGTCATCGGCGTCGAAGTGGGTACGCGGCTGACGCGGGTTCGGGACGATGGCGTGCGGGTCGACCTGCACGAGTCGTGCTCCGGGCACGGCCACGAGGTCGACGGTGTCGTCGTCCGGGGCGGCCGGCGAATTCCCGTCGGTGGGATCGGGCGCTGCAGAACCGGCGTTCGGGGCGGCGGGCGATGATGTGTCCGGGCGCTCTTCGACGGCGACCGCGCTGCGCGCGAAGAAAACGTCGGCGGGCCGGGACTCGCTGGGTTCACTGGTGGGGATCAGCGCGCCGATGCCGCGTCCGAGTCCTGTGCGCTTCGCCATCAGGCGTCTCCTTCATGCTGGGTGTTGCTCTCGCGGCGGAGTACCTCCACCGCTGCTTCGCGGTACGCGACGGCCCCGGCGGACTGACCGTCGTAGGCGATGACCGTCTGTCCGAAGCTCGGCGCCTCGGACACGCGCACGGATCGCGGGATCACCGTCTGCAGCACCTCTTTCGGGAAGTGCTGGCGCACCTCTTCGGCGACCTGCTGCGCGAGACGGGTACGCCCGTCGTACATCGTCAGCATGATGGTCGAAAGGTGCAGACGCGGGTTAAGGTGCTTCTGGATCATCCTCACCGTGCCGAGCAGCTGGCTCAGTCCCTCCAGCGCGTAGTACTCGCACTGGATGGGGATCAAGAGCTCGTGACCAGCCGCGAAGGCGTTGATCGTGAGCAGCCCTAGAGAGGGCGGGCAGTCGATGAGGACGAAGTCGAGACGCTCGGGCGTCGTGGCGAGGAAGTCGTCGACGGCGGTGCGAAGCCGATGTTCCCGTGCGACCTGGGAGACCAGCTCGATCTCGGCTCCGGCGAGATGGATGGTGCTCGGCGCGCAGAGAAGGTTGTCAGACTCCGGACTCGTCTGGATGATGTCCGCGAGCGGGAAGTCATCGATGAGGACGTCATAGATGCTCGGCGTGTCCGCATCATGAGGGACACCGAGCGCCGTCGAGGCGTTGCCCTGCGGATCCAGGTCGATGACGAGGACACGGGCGCCGAGCGAGGCCAGCGCGGCTGCGAGGTTGACCGTCGTCGTCGTCTTTCCGACGCCGCCCTTCTGGTTCGCGACAGTCAACACGCGGGTCTTGCCTGAGAACTGAACGTCGACGCCCTCGAGCCGGCGGCGGCGGGCCGACAGATCGGCGAGTTCGCGGGCGAGAGGAGTGTCGTCGAACGTGACGGATGCTGCGGGCGCCCGGTCTTCGGCGTGTTCCACGTGAAACGCTCCGCTCGCTTCGTTCGTCACTTGTTCCACTCTAATCGCCCGCGCGGACATCCCCTGACGCCTCTCCGGCGCACCGCGCCCCCGGTGTTCTGGCATTTTCGCCATAGAATCGTTCACTCATCCGGTGGTCGAGTAGGCGGCATCGCCGCCGTACCGAGACCAAGTTCCCCAGACGACGTACCTATGCCGCGGCTTCGGTGGTCGAGTAGGCGGCTGCACCACCTACCGAGACCAGGTTCCCCAGATGACCTGCCTATGCCGCGGCCCGGTGGTCGAGTAGGCGGCGCAGCCGCCGTATCGAGACCGGAACACCTCACGCCCAGGTCCGATCGACGCATCAACCGGCCCGTGGTCGAGTAGGCGGCCCAGCCGCCGTATCGAGACCGAGGTGCCTCTCGCCCAGATCCGATGGATGCGCCCTACGTCCGGTGGTCGAGTAGGCGGCCCAGCCGCCGTATCGAGACCAACGTCCCGCTCCAGCTGTCGCGCTTCAATTCTCGACGCCGTTTCACGTGAAACACCGGCCCACATTCGGTGGTCGAGTAGGCGGCCTAGCGCCGTATCGAGCCAGAGCGTCTCACGGACAGCCCCGATCGACGCGTCGCCCATCCGGTGGTGGGGTAGGTGGCGCAGTCGCGTAGCGGGACCACCATAGCGTTCCGGCTGCCGCGCTAGATTGTCGTCGCCGTTTCACGTGAAACACCAACTCACCCCCGATGGTCGAGTAGGCAGCCCAGCCGCCGTATCGAGACCAAGGTGCCTCACGCACAGTTCTGATGAACGCGTCCCGCGTCGGGAGGCCAGGTAGGTGGCGCAGCCGCCGCATCGACACCAAGTTCCCTAGATGATCTCGACATGACCGTGTGGCCTGTCCGGCGCTTGAGTAGGCGGCGTACCCGCTATTTCGAGACCGAGGTGCCTCACGCACAGCTCCTACGGATTCGCGTCACTTTGTTCCACGCGAAACACCCGCAGCTCTTTGGTCGATGCGGCGCCACAGCGCCCGTGTCGAGTCCGGGCCCATAATCACGCTCTCGTGACAAAGCGCGAAGTGCGGCGTTTCACGTGAACCGGTGGATATTTGATGACTGGCCGGCCCGCGCTCGTGGCGGTGACGGATCGGCGTCCCCGTGCCGCAGACCGTCGCCAACCCCGTAGGCAGTGCAACCACTGTACCGACCCAGAGCGCCGCCCAGTCTCATGGTCGGTCCTTTCCGATGTTTCACGTGAAACACAGAATCGCACTCCCAGAGAGAGCGCGAACCCCCGCGCGCAGTTCCCCGCCGACGCACGGAGGGTCACCCAGGTGGACAGCGGGCACCGCCTACGTGATGGATCGAACCCGGCCACCAAACGAGTGCTTCGGTCGGCGTGATCCGTTCATCTTCGTTTCACGTGAAACGTATGAGCGGCCGCGCGCTGGACCACCCCGTTTCACGTGAAACGCATTTGACCCCCTCGAGCCAGCGTCGCGCAGACGGCGGCTGAGCAAACTGCTCCTCACTCGCCGACACGACACGTTCAGAAGATCTGCCGGCCAGAAGATTCATGGAGTCGTAGACGGCCACGAAGCCCGCGTGGGTGCTCGATCTGCTGATTCCCCGTCCGCAGACGTCATTCCGGACGCCGGGCCTTGCGACTCAGTTCGTTCAACTGCTCCAGCCGCCCATGAACAAGCGCGAGCCGTTTCGCTCGACCCCAACCCTGCACCTGCTTCTCGCGTCGGAAGGCCTCGGCGACGCTCTCGAACTCCTCGAAGTAGAGGAGACGGACGGGGAGCCGCGTCCGGGTGTACAACGAGCCCCACCCTTCGTTGTGCTGTAGGAGACGCCGATTGAGGTTGCGTGTGCTGCCGACGTAGGTCGAGCGGTCACTGCACTCGAGGATGTACATGTAGGCCATCGGACAATGGTCCGCTGCGTGACGTGTAGAAGCCGGCGTGTACGCGCAGACGTGGATAAGTCACCGGTTCACCGCTTGTGTGCAGGAAGGATCGTGGTCCGCCGGACTCTGCAGCAGGTGCGTGATCTCGATACGCGCCTGCGGCGCTACTCGATCACCGAAGGCGGTGGACCACCATGGACGCACAACACCGACCCGGAACGACGAGTCACCGCGGAGGCGGCTGCGGCGCTGCTCGATCAGCTCGGCCGGGAGACGCAACCGAGCAGGGCGCGCGTGGGCTCGGCCAGGACACCCTCACCCAGAAGCTCGACACGCGCGTCGACGACATGGAACTTCCGCAGCTGCTTCGCTGCGGCGTCGATCTCCGCCTGAGCGTTCTGGCCTTTGAGGAAGATCAGCTCGCCTCCGTCACGCACGAGGGGCGCGGTCAACGGCAGCAGGGTACGAAGAGCGCTGACCGCGCGCGCGGTCACGGCATCGAGAACCGGACCCTCGGACCACTCTTCGGCCCGTGCCCGCACCACTTCGACGTTCGACAGAGCGAGCGCATCAACCTGTTCGGACAACCAGGCGACCCGTCGCTCCATGGGCTCGATGAGCACCCACTGCACATCGGGACGCGCGATGGCCAGCACGATGCCCGGGAGTCCTGCACCCGATCCGACGTCGCCCACTCGGCCGACGGGAAACAGCGGGGCGGCGATAACGCTGTTCAGAACGTGACGTGTCCACAGACGGGGGAGCTCGAGCGGGCCGATCAGACCGCGCTCCTCACCATGCTCCGCGAGGGCACGGGTGAATCGCCGTGCCTGTTCGATCGCGACACCACCGCCGAACAGCGTCGCTGCGACCTCAGGCTCCGCTTCCACACCCGCCGTCGTTTCACGTGAAAAGGGTTCGTCAGCCACGGCGGATGACGGTGTGGCGGTCAGCACCCTCGCCGTATGACTCCGACACGAGTCCTCGCTCCGCAACGATGTCGTGGATGAGCTTGCGCTCGTAGCTCGACATCGCCGGCAGCGAGGCCTGCGTCGCACCGTCGTCCAACCGCGCGATCGCGCGGTCCACCAGCTTCTCGAGCTCCCGCTGGCGCGCATCACGCGAACCACCGATGTCGAGGATCACGCGCGACAGCCGGCCTGTGCGATTCTGCACCGCGATGCGCGTCAACTCCTGCAGCGCCTGAACGGTGTCAGGGTCCGACAGAAGGGAAAGCGATTCCCCGATGTCGCCCTCGACTGACACGTACGGCCGACCGCCGCGGACATCCAGGGTCAGATCACCGTCGACGTCGGCGATGTCAAGGAGACCCTCGATGAAGTCGGCGGCAACATCACCCTCTTCCTCGAGCTGCTCGACAGAGGGCTCATCGCGGCGTGGGCGTGCGTCAGCGGGCGCGACGTCAGACATGGGTTTCCTTCGCGGGGGAGGGTCGGGGGTCAGCTTGCCGCGGGATCGGGCTTCTGGCCCGGCTGAGGATTCGGGCGCTGCTGCTTCTTGGCTCGCTGCTTGCTCATCGGCTGCTGACGCTTCGGCTGCGTCGCCTTCGCACGTTCCGCCTCCTCGAGCAGGCGCTGCTGCTCGGCCTGGAACTTCTCGATCGGGACGACCTTGCCCGACGAGTCGATGGCCTTGCCCTTGCGCGCGAGTCGCTCCTCACGCGCTTTCGCGGCATCCGAACCCGGCGTCGGCATTTCACGGATGACGAGGAACTGCTGACCCATCGTCCACAGGTTCGACACGAACCAGTAGATGACCACTCCGAGCGGGAAGAAGACGCCCGAGAACACGAAGGCGAAGGGCAGGACGTAGAGCATGATCTTCTGCATCTGGTACGCCTGGCCGGTCTTGGCCTCGGGGGACAGGTTCTTCGAGATGATCTGCAGCTGCGTGAAGAACTGCGACACGATCATCAGCACGACGAGCGTCAGCAGGATGATGATCGCCGTGACGTTGTTCGATTCGAAGGCGTTGATCAGCGTCTCGTGGAGCGAAGCGACGCCGAAAAGCTTGGCGTCGTAGAACTGCTGCGTGAGCTCGGCGTTGAGCAGGCCCACACCGCCGATGCCCTCCTGGACGTGCCGGGTGACGTCGTTGAGCACGCTGAACAGCGCGAAGAAGATCGGCATCTGCACGAGGAGCGGCAGGCAGCTCGACACCGGGGTGGTGCCGTGCTTCTTGTACAGCGCCATCGTCTCGCGGCTCATCGCCTCGCGAGAGAGCTGGTCGCGCTTACCGCGATACTTCTCCTGAACTTTCCGCAGTTCAGGAGCGATTTCCATCATCTTGCGCTGGCTCTTGATCTGCCGGACGAAGAGCGGGATCAGTGCCGCGCGCACGACGATGACCAGACCGACGATCGACAGCACCCAGGTGATGCCGTCAGCGGGCGGAAGCCCCACCGCGGTGAAGAGGGCGTGCCATGCGACGAGCACGAGCTCGACCACCCATTTCAGGGGCCAGAGGATGATGCCGATGAGATCCATGTGGCGGATCAGTCCTTTCCAGGGGTGGCAGGCACGACGAAGCCGTGAGGGGTGATGCCGTGACGGAAGCCGGAGCGGAGAGGGACGTCATCGACGCCGCCCTTCGCCCACGGATGGCAGCGTGCAAGTCGCGCCGCCGTCATCGCGGTCCCGACGATGGCGCCGTGCTGCTGCACCGCACCGACCGCGTAGGCCGAGCAGGACGGGTAGTACTTGCACACATCACCGTACGTGTGGGAGATCGTCGCACGGTAGGCATGGAGAAGCCCGAGAAGTGCGTTGCGGGGAAGCAGCGGCACAGAGGACAGAACAGCGGATGCGTCGAAGCGCGCTTCGCCACGGGCATAGGCCGGCAGGACGCTCATGAGGTCATCCTCCGCGACAGGCATCGTGTGACATCGGCGCGAAGGTCTGCGAACGTCGCGCTTGCGGCACTGGGAAGGGCACGGATGACGACGTCACGCCCGTCGCCGACATCGGCGAGCGCTTCTGCGCACACCGCCTTCAGCCGTCGTCGAACGGTGTTGCGCACGACGGCACCGCCGACCTGCCGGCTCACGATGAACCCGAACCGGGGCGCAGCGGAGTCGGCAGCGCGCAATGCGTACGTCACCGTGTGAGCGCCTGCACAACGGCGCCCCCGGCGGACGACAGCTTTATAGTCCGAACCGCGGGTGAGCCGATGCGACCGCGCGAGCACCGGTCAGATCAGGCGGAGAGCTCGGTGCGCCCCTTGGAGCGACGAGCCGAGAGAATGGCGCGGCCGGCGCGGGTGCGCATGCGGGCACGGAAGCCGTGCTTCTTGGCCCGGCGACGGTTGTTGGGCTGGTAGGTGCGCTTGCTCATAGAGATCAACTCCGGATCAGGTGTCACCGGGACGGGGTTCTACCCTTGGAGGACCGGGGACGACGTTACGGGGACTGCCACGAGGGCATAAGTCAACCGACTAAGGCTACGTCGAGACGCTCGAGAACTCAAACCGACGCGCTCTCTGGACCTCTCGTCGCATTACCAGTGTGACGTACTTCGGCGCTGGCACGACACGCCGCCGGGCCATACAGTGGAGTTTGCTCCCGCGACCCGCGCTGACTAGCGTGGCTCCGGCAGTTATCCACAGGCCCGGCGTGTCGACTCCGCGCGGCCTGGGACCGCGAATCTCACCCGGGGGGCATATGGCCGAGCAGGACGCACCAGATGTACCGTTCTGGCCTGCCGTCATGGAGATTCTGGCGTCGGACGAGCGGGTCACCCCCCAGCTCCACGGTTTCCTGAACCTCGCCGTGCCCCAGGGTGTCATCGGCGGGACGCTGTACCTCGACGTCCCCAACGACCTCACCGCCGCGCAGGTGAACAAGCGCATGCGCGCGCCTCTGCTCGAAGCGCTGTCCCGTGTCGATGTCGATGGAAACCCGGCAGCCAGCGCCTTTCGCGTCGTGGTCAACCCCGACCTGGTGGACGCTCCGATGTCGGCGCCCTCCGCCCCGATGACGTCTGCCGAGAACAACGGCTCCGCGCCGGCGGCCACCGCCACCCTCACGCCCATCAGGTCTCCGCGTGAAGAGCCCGTGGAGCCGGCATCCGGATCCCGCACCGATACGCGACTGAATCCCAAGTACACCTTCGACAACTTCGTCATCGGTCAGTCCAACCGGTTCGCCCATGCCGCAGCGGTCGCCGTGGCCGAAGCTCCGGCGAAGGCCTATAACCCGCTGTTCATCTACGGTGACTCCGGGTTGGGGAAGACCCATCTGCTGCACGCCATCGGCGACTATGCGATCAGCCTCTACGCCGGCATCAAGGTCCGGTACGTCTCCAGCGAAGAATTCACGAACGACTTCATCAACTCGATCGCGAACAACCGCGGATCGGCGTTCCAGGCCAGGTACCGCGATGTCGACATCCTCCTCATCGACGACATCCAGTTCCTGCAGGGGCGCGCCGAGACGCAGGAGGCGTTCTTCCACACCTTCAACACGCTCCACGACCACGACAAGCAGGTCGTGATCACCAGCGATGTGCCGCCCAAGCACCTCACCGGCTTCGAAGACCGCATGCGCAGTCGGTTCGAGTGGGGTCTGATCACCGACGTGCAGGCGCCCGACCTCGAAACGCGTATCGCGATCCTCCGCAAGAAGGCGCAGTCCGAGCGGCTCCACATCCCCGACGAGGTGCTGGAGTACATCGCCACGGTCGTCTCCAGCAACATCCGCGAGCTCGAGGGCGCCCTCATCCGCGTCTCGGCGTTCGCGAGCCTCAACCGGTCGAGCCTCGACATGTCGCTGGCACAGACCGTGCTTCGAGACATCGTCGATCAGGACGACGCGAACATCATCTCGCCGACCGACATCATCACGGCGACGGCGCAGTACTTCAAACTCACCGTCGACGATCTCTACGGCTCGAGCAGATCGCAGGCTGTGGCGACGGCCCGGCAGATCGCGATGTACCTCTGCCGCGAGCGCACGAATCTATCCCTGCCGAAGATCGGCCAGCTGTTCGGCAACCGTGATCACACGACGGTGATGTACGCCTACAAGAAGATCAGCGACCTCATGAAAGAGCGTCGCTCCATCTACAACCAGGTGACGGAGATCACCACGCAGCTCGGTCGCAGCGGGCGCTGAGTCGGTCGATCCCTCAGGCCGCATGCGATGCGGCGTCGTGCGTCGTCGTATGCCGGAATTCGTGCTTGACACGAGCCCTGGGGCGACGCCATTATCCGTTTCCTCACAGTGTGGAAAACATGTGGATAACTCCCCAGGCCTACGGAATCACTGTGCACGCGCCGACCGTGCCTGTGGAGAACTGTGGATGACACGGCATCGGCGCTCGAACTGTTCACCCACCCGTCCGCAGCTGCTCCACATCTCACACGCGTGTAGTTCCCGTGTGCACAGTGGCATCCGCGTGGTTCTCCACAGTTTCCACAGCTGTTAACAAGATGACAGAGATAGATCTGAAGAAAGCTCCTCCGATCACCTCCACAGGCTCCGTCGGCGCGGATGCCGCGTCCGGATGCCGCACGATGCGGGCACTAGCATGGGCGAGGCCGACTACTAGCATGAGAAGGCCCAGCCCGACGTCGAGGGAGCACCCGTGAAGTTCCACGTCAATCGCGATGTGTTCAGCGAAGCCGTGTCATTCGTGGTGAAGCTCCTTCCGCAGCGCAATCCGCAGCCGATCCTGGCGGGGGTGCTCATAGAGGCGAGCGACTCAGGGCTGTCACTGTCGGCCTTCGACTACGAGGCGTCGGCGCGCACGACCATCGAGGCGACGGTCGACGAGCCCGGCACGATCCTCGTGCACGGCCGCCTGCTGTCCGAGATCGCCAGCCGTCTGCCGAATGCTCCGATTCAGATCGCGGTGGAGGATGACGGAGGAATCCTCCTCACCTGCGGCTCGGCGCGCTTCACCCTGTCGTCGATGCCCGTGCAGGAGTACCCGGCGATTCCCGAGGTCACCGGCGAATCCGGTCTCGTTCCCGCGGAGGACTTCGCGACGGCCATCGCCCAGGTCGCCTTCGCGGCATCCCGTGACGATGTCACCCCCGTGCTCACGGGCGTGCAGCTCGAGGTCACCGACGAGCGGCTCAGCCTCGTCGCGACCGACCGGTACCGCGTGGCGCTGCGTGAGATCCCGTGGGACGGTGGCTCGGCCGCATCCGATGACACCACGACCGCGCTCGTTCCGGCACGCACTCTGACCGAAGTGGGGAAGACCTTCGCCCACGGCGGCGACATCTCGATCGCCTTCTCCGGCGCCGGAGACCGCGAGATCATCGCGTTCACGGCCGGCAACAAGACGGTGACCTCGCTGCTGATCAAGGGCAACTTCCCGCCCGTGCGACGGCTGTTCCCCGAGCAGACCGAGCACCACGCGGTGGTCAACACCGCCGAGCTGGCCGAGGCCGTGCGGCGTGTGTCGCTGGTGCTCGATCGCTCGGCGCCGCTTCGGTTCACCTTCACATCCGACGGGGTGGCGATGGACGCATCGGGCACCGAGCAGGCCCGCGCCACGGAGTCGGTGGATGCGACCCTGGTCGGCGACGACGTCACCCTCGGCCTGAACCCGCAGTACCTTCTGGAGTCCCTCGGGGCGGTGCGCAGCGAGTTCGCGCGCATCACCTTCACCTCGAGCGAGAACGCCAACAAGCTCAGCCCGGTGCTCATCACTCCGCAGACGTCGGTCGACAAGGGCGGCGCCGAGACGTTCAAGTACCTGCTGCAGCCCAATCTGCTGCTGCGCTGAGTCGATCCGGTTCACCGGATCGACGTCGGAGCGCCGAATTAGGCTGTCACGGTGATCGTGGAGCACCTAAGCCTCGTCGACTTCCGCAACTACGCGGCCGTCGACCTTGCGCTGCTCCCCGGTCCGAACGTCTTCGTCGGCAAGAACGGCCAGGGGAAGACGAATCTCGTCGAGGCGATCGCCTTCTTCGCCACGCTGGGATCGCACCGGGTCTCGAGCGATGCGCCCATGGTGCGCGACGGCGCGGAGCACGCGATTGTGCGCGCGCGTCTCGCCCACGGCGAGCGTCGGGTGCAGCTCGAGGCGCAGGTCAACCGACAGGGATCCAACAGGGCCCGCGTCAACGGCGCCCCCGTGCGCACGGCGGAACTGCCGCGCTACGCGCAGGTCGTGCTGTTCGCCCCCGAGGACCTTCAGATCGTTCGGGGTGACCCGTCGGCACGACGACGCTTCGCCGATCAGCTTCTGGTCCAGCGGGCGCCGCGCATGGCGGGGGTCCTCGCGGACTACGACCGTGTGCTCAAGCAGCGCACCGCGCTGCTGAAATCGGCGCGCGCGCGGGGCCTCAAAGGCGAGGCGCTCTCCACGCTGGATGTGTGGGACGACAAGCTCGTGACCCTCGGAACCGAGATCATCCGTGCGCGGATCGCGCTCGCGGCTGATCTCACCCCACCCGTCGCAGCGGCGTATCGCGCGATCGCCGGCGAGGATCACCGTCCCGAGCTCGAATGGGCACTGTCGTTCTCCCGTGATTCCGATCCCGATTCCGACGAAGATGACGCCGGCACTTCGATGGGGTCGAGGACGGATGCCGCTGACCCGACCGTACCCGCTACCGCCGACGTGATCGCTCAGTTCCGCGCCGCGCTGGCCGCGCGGCGTCCCGCAGAACTCGACCGGGGCGTCACCCTCGTGGGTCCGCACCGGGACGACCTCGTTCTGCGCGTGCGCGGACTGCCCGTGAAGGGCTACGCCTCCCACGGCGAGTCATGGTCGGTCGCGCTGTCGCTGCGGCTCGCGTCGGCCGAGCTGCTGCGGGCCGACTCGCAGCTCGGCGACCCGATCGTGATCCTGGACGACGTCTTCGCCGAACTCGACAGCGGGCGCCGCGGGCGTCTGGCCGAGCTCACCTCGGGGTTCGAGCAGGTGATCGTGACGGCCGCGGTCGGCGCCGATGTGCCGGGCGCGCTGCGCGCGCACACGCTCCGGGTCGAGGCGGGCGAGATCCTGGAGCCGGAAGATCCCGAGCCGCTGGTGTCGCCGGTCGTCGGCGCCGCGGCGGCCTACGAGGGTGGCGGAGATGACTGAGGCAGACGCCGACGCCGTCCCCGAGACGATCGCCACCTATCTGCGCCTGCGCGGCCTCGACCCTTCTCCTCGTGCACTGCGTCGCCGCCGTCGCACGCGCGACGTCGATGAGGCGCATCAGCCGTTCGCGCCGGGGCGCGATCCCCAGGGGGTGGCCGAGGTGCTCGCCGATCTCAGCCGCCAGGCGGGGTGGGAGCCTCAGCTGGCCCGCGAAGACGTCGTGCGCACGTGGAACGAGGTGGCCGGGGAGAACACCGCTCAGCACACCCGTCCGGTCGCCTTCGATCGCGGCATCCTCACCGTCCAGGCCGACTCCACAGCCTGGGCGAAGCAGCTGCAGCTGATGCGTGCGCACATCCTGTCGGAGATCGTTCGCCGCTACCCCGAGGCGGGCGTGGAGTCCATCCGTTTCATCGGACCGGACGTCCCCTCCTGGAAATGGGGCCCCAGAGCCATTCCAGGGCGCGGTCCGCGCGATACCTACGGGTGAGCCACGTCCGATCCTGTCGCGACGCTTTTCATGCCGCCACAGCGGCGTAGAGGCGTGAAACGAGTCGCCCGCTTGATAGACTGGGAAGGTTCGTGAACCCGATGTGGAGCGCTGGAAATCTATGACGTCTGTGACCCCTGAAAGCGTTCCCGAAGGCACCGACCCGCGCTCGGCGGACAATCGGGTGGCCGGCGATTACGGAGCCGACGCCATCCAGGTGCTCGAGGGCCTCGAAGCGGTCCGCAAGCGACCGGGCATGTACATCGGCTCGACCGGCGAACGCGGCTTGCACCACCTCGTTTACGAGATCGTCGACAACGCCGTCGATGAGGCGCTCGCGGGCTACTGCGACGCGATCGAGGTCACGATCCTCGAAGACGGCGGCATCCGTGTGATCGACAACGGCCGCGGCATCCCCGTCGACATGCACCGCACCGAGGGGAAGTCGACCGTCGAGGTCGTCCTGACGGTTCTTCACGCCGGCGGGAAGTTCGGCGGCGGCGGGTATGCGGTCTCGGGCGGGCTCCACGGCGTCGGTTCGTCCGTCGTGAACGCCCTGTCCTCCCGGCTCGAGGTCGAGGTGCGCCGCCAGGGCCACGTCTGGCGGCAGTCGTATCGCGACGGCGGTGTGCCGCAGGCCCCGCTGTCGAAGGACGAAGCGAGCGACCAGACCGGAACGACCGTCACCTTCTGGCCGGACGCCGGGATCTTCGACACCGTCGACTTCGACTACGAGACGCTGCGCACCCGCTTCCAGCAGATGGCGTTCCTCAACAAGGGGCTGCGCATCACGCTGAGCGACGAGCGCGAGAGCGCCGTGTCGGTCGAGGCCGACGAGACCGGCGAGGAGAAGCCGCACCATCCGCGTGACAGCTTCCTCTACGAGCGCGGTCTCGTCGACTACGTCGAGTACCTCAACAAGGTGCGCCGTGCCGAGATCGTCAACGAAGAGGTCATCGCGTTCGAGTCCGAGGACACCGAGCGCAAGATCGCCCTCGAGATGGCGATGCAGTGGACCACGAGCTACACCGAGAACGTCTTCACCTTCGCCAACACGATCAACACCCATGAGGGCGGAACCCACGAAGAGGGCTTCCGTGCGGCGCTGACAGCGCTGGTGAACCGGTATGCCCGGGCCAACAACCTGTTGAAGGAGAAGGACGAGAACCTCTCCGGCGAGGATGTCCGCGAGGGGCTCACCGCTGTCATCTCGGTCAAGCTCTCCGAGCCGCAGTTCGAGGGGCAGACCAAGACGAAGCTCGGCAACACCGAGGCCAAGGCGTTCGTGCAGAAGGTCGTCGGCGATCGACTGGGCGACTGGTTCGACCGCAACCCGGTGCAGGCCAAGAACATCATCCGGAAGGCCATCGACGCGGCGACCGCGCGCCTCGCCGCCCGGAAGGCCCGTGAGACCGCGCGCCGCAAGAGCGTGTTCGAGTCGGCCGCGATGCCCGACAAGCTGAAGGACTGCACGAGCAAGGATCCCTCCATCAGCGAGATCTTCCTCGTCGAGGGCGACTCCGCCGGCGGTTCGGCCGTGCAGGGTCGCGACCCTCGGACGCAGGCGATCCTCGCGCTCCGAGGGAAGATCCTCAACGTCGAGCGCGCGCGTCTGGACCGTGCCCTCGGCAACAAAGAGGTCCAGGCGATGATCCAGGCTTTCGGCACGGGGATCGGCGAGGACTTCGACATCACCAAGGCGCGGTATCACAAGATCGTGCTGATGGCCGATGCCGACGTCGACGGCCAGCACATCACGACGCTTCTCCTCACTCTCCTTTTCCGTTACATGCGCGGACTCATCGAGGCGGGTTACGTCTACCTCGCACAGCCGCCGCTGTTCCGGTTGAAGTGGTCGAACGCCGATCACGAGTACGCCTTCAGCGACCGGGAGCGCGACGCGATGCTCGTCGAGGGGCAGGCCCGGGGCAATCGACTGCCCAAGGCCAACGACGGCGGCATCCAGCGCTACAAGGGTCTCGGCGAGATGAATGATCACGAGCTGTGGGAGACCACGATGAATCCCGAGACCCGCATCCTCCGCCAGGTGACCATCGACGACGCCGCGGCGGCCGATGAGATCTTCTCGGTTCTGATGGGCGAAGACGTCGAGTCGCGGCGCGGCTTCATCCAGCGCAACGCCAAAGACGTGCGCTTCCTCGACATCTGACGACGCGATCCATGCGCGTTCCGTCTCTCGCGAGACGAAACGAAGAAAGTAGAGACATTTGATGGCTGACGACGAGCGTCCTGACGCGAACGCCGGACACAACCACGGACGCATCGACCAGGTCGACCTGCAGCTGGAGATGCAGCGCAGCTACCTCGACTACGCGATGAGCGTCATCGTGGGTCGAGCGCTCCCCCGCGTCGAAGACGGGCTCAAGCCCGTTCACCGTCGCGTGATCTACGGCATGTACGACGGGGGTTACCGTCCCGACAAGGCCTTCTCCAAGTGCACCCGTGTCGTGGGTGAAGTGATGGGTCAGTTCCACCCGCACGGCGATGCACCGATCTACGACACGCTGGTCCGCCTCGTCCAGCCGTGGGCGCTGCGGTACCCGCTCGCGCTCGGTCAGGGCAACTTCGGCTCGCCCGGCAACCAGGGTGCTGCCGCGCCTCGGTACACCGAGACGAAGATGGCTCCTCTCGCGCTGGAGATGGTGCGCGACATCGAAGAGGAGACCGTCGATTTCGAGCCGAACTACGACGGACGCACCCAGGAGCCCGTCGTCCTCCCCGCTCGGTTCCCCAACCTGCTCGTCAACGGATCGGTCGGCATCGCGGTCGGCATGGCCACCAACATCCCTCCCCACAACCTGCGGGAGGTGGCCTCCGGTGCGCTGTGGGCGCTCGAGAATCCCGAAGCCACGCGCGAGGAACTGCTCGAGGCGCTGATGGAGCGCATCCCCGGGCCTGATTTCCCGACCGCCGCACAGATCCTCGGCACCCGAGGGATCAAAGAGGCCTACCGCACCGGTCGCGGTTCCATCACCATGCGTGCGGTGGTCAACGTCGAGGAGATCCAGGGCCGGACGTGCCTGGTGATCACCGAGCTGCCCTATCAGGTGAACCCCGACAACGTCGCCGTGAAGATCGGCGACCTCGCCCGTGACGGCAAGATCACCGGCATCGCCGACATCCGAGACGAAACCTCGGGCCGTACCGGTCAGCGCCTGGTCATCGTCCTCAAGCGCGATGCGGTCGCCAAGGTCGTGCTGAACAACCTGTACAAGCACACGCAGCTGCAGGAGAACTTCGGCGCCAACATGCTGGCGATCGTCGACGGCGTGCCCCGCACGCTCTCGCTCGACCAGTTCATCTCCTACTGGATCAGCCACCAGGTCGATGTGATCGTCCGCCGCACCCGCTTCCGCCTGCGCAAGGCCGAGGAGCGGATGCACATCCTCCGCGGGTACCTCAAGGCGCTCGACGCGCTCGACGAGGTCATCGCGCTCATCCGACGGTCGCCGACGGTCGACGACGCGCGCGAAGGCCTGAAGGCGCTGCTCGACATCGACGACCTCCAGGCCGATGCGATCCTGACGATGCAGCTGCGTCGCCTGGCGGCCCTCGAGCGACAGAAGATCGTCGACGAGGCGCGCGAGATCGAGGCGCAGATCGCCGAGTTCAACGCGATCCTCGCCGATCCGGCGCGTCAGCGCGAGATCATCCGTGACGAGCTCACCGCCATCGTGGACAAGTTCGGCGACGACCGTCGGACCGAGATCCTGCCCGGATACGACGGCGACATGTCGGTCGAAGACCTCATCCCCGAGGAGGAGATGGTCGTCACCGTCACGCGTGACGGATACATCAAGCGCACCCGCAGCGACAACTACCGCTCGCAGCACCGTGGCGGGCGCGGCGTGAAGGGCGCGCAGCTGCGCGCCGACGACGTGGTGGAGCACTTCTTCGTCACGACCACCCATCACTGGCTCCTCTTCTTCACGACGAAGGGTCGCGTGTACCGGGCCAAAGCGTACGAAGTGCCCGAGGCCGGGCGCGATGCGAAGGGTCAGCACGTCGCGAACCTGCTCGCGCTGCAGCCGGGTGAGGAGATCGCGCAGATCCTCGACATCCGCGACTACAGCGTCGCAACCCACCTGGTGCTCGCAACGCGCAGCGGGTTGGTCAAGAAGACCCGTCTCACCGAGTACGACACGAATCGTCAGGGCGGAGTCATCGCCATCAAGCTGCGCGGCGCCGATGAGGAGAACGGCGACGAGCTCGTCAGCGCGATGCTGGTGAACGACGGCGACGACCTCCTCCTCATCAGTCGGCACGGGATGTCGCTGCGCTTCACCGCCACCGACGAGGCCCTCCGCCCGATGGGGCGCGCCACGGAGGGCGTGAAGGGCATGTCGTTCCGCGGCGATGACTCCCTGCTGTCGGCGTCGGTGGTCTCGGAGGACGGATTCGTCTTCGTCGTCACGGAGGGCGGCTATGCCAAGCGCACCTCCGTCGACCAGTACCGCGGTCAGACGCGCGGCGGCCTGGGCATCAAAGTGGCGCGTCTGACCGAGGATCGGGGCGTGCTCGCGGGCGGCCTCATCGCCTCGGAGGACGACGAGGTCTTGGTGGTCCTTGCCAGCGGCAAGGTGGTACGCTCTGCGGTGGCCGAGGTGCCTGCCAAGGGACGCGACACGATGGGTGTCGTGTTCGCCCGTGCCGGCGACGATGATCGGATCATCGCGATCGCCAGGAACTCCGAGCGCAATCTCACAGAGAACGGCGAGGCACCCGAGGCAGACTCGAGTCTGGCGGCCGACCCAGATCTCCCGGCCGGTGCGGTGCCGCAGGAGGCGGATGCACCCGACACCCCCGAGACGCCCGAAGGAAGTACTGACGCATGAGCACGGTAGCCGACAAGCTCGCCCGGAAATCCAGCAGCAAGACCAGCGCCAAGCAGGTGCGCCTGCGGCTGGTGTACGTCGACTTCTGGTCGGCGGTGAAGCTGTCGTTCCTGGCGGCGGTGGCGGTGGCGATCGTCACGGTCGTCTCGCTGGTGATGATCTACCTCGTCGTGTCCACGACCGGGCTCATCGCCGAAGTCGATGAGCTCCTGGCGAGCTTCACCGACGGCGGCTTCGTGCTGGCGCAGTTCCTCGGGCTCCCTCAGGTGCTCGCGTTCGCCGCAGTCGTGAGCATCCTGAACCTCGTGGTGGTCACGGTGCTCGGTGCGGTCGTGGCCGGGATCTACAACCTCGCGGTCAAGGTCACCGGCGGCCTGCTGGTGGGCTTCACCTCGAACTGACCGATTCGAGAAAACCGGTCGCGTCCGGTAATCTCTTGGAGGTTGGCGGCGCGAGTCGCCGACACGATCGGGGCTATAGCTCAGGCGGTTAGAGCGCTTCACTGATAATGAAGAGGTCCCAGGTTCAAGTCCTGGTAGCCCCACCATCCCTGCCCCGGGGCCTTAGCTCAGTTGGTAGAGCGCCTGCTTTGCAAGCAGGATGTCAGGAGTTCGAATCTCCTAGGCTCCACAACGCACGAAGGGCCGGCCCGAAGGGTCGGCCCTTCGTGCGTTCATCGGGCGCTGTGATTCGAGGAGGAGCCGGAGCGCAGCGGAGGCGATTAGGGTCGTGCGTATGGACCTGCGCGTCGCCGCGTACGCGGTCGTCGTCGATGCCGCGGATCGCCTTCTCCTCGCACACTGGAATGAGGGGCGACGCGCGGCCTGGACACTTCCCGGCGGGGGCCTCGAGCCCGGCGAGGACCCGGCGTCGGCGGCACGCCGCGAAGTGCGGGAGGAGACCGGTTTCGACGTGGAACTCGACGAGCTGCTGGGCATCAACTCCCGCGTCATTCCCGGGAACCGCCGCATCACTCCGGGAGCGACCGAGCCTCTTCACACCCTGCAGATCGTCTACCGCGCGCACGTCACCGGGGGACGGCTGCGCCACGAGATCGGCGGCAGTACCGACAGGGCGGGATGGTTCGCCCTCGATGAGGTGGCTCAGCTGCAGCACGTGCGACTGGTGGACGTCGCCCTCGGTCTGGCGGGGCTCACCGACGAAGGACCGAGCCTCGCCGCTGCGTCGGGCTAGTTCCCCTCCGCCGGCTGCGAGATGTCGGCAACCGTGGCCCCGTACGCCGCGATCAGCGCGTCGGCGTCGACGAAGAGGCTGTAGCCGTGTGCGCCCGCACCCATCGCGATCCTCTCGCCCACGATCCGCTCGTCCGCGTAGATCGGCCAGTCCGTGCTGCTCCCGATGGGGACGATCGTCCCTCGCTCGTAGCCGGTGGCCGCCAGCGCGGCATCCGGGTCGGGTAGCTTCAGACGGTTGACGCCGACGACGGCGCGCAGCTTCGGCCACGAGATCGCCCGGTCGCCCGGCACGAGGGCGAAGAGGTACGAGTCGTCCGCTCTCTTCACCACCAGCGTCTTGACGATGCCCGCGGGACGGATGCCGAGGAGCCCGGCCGCCTCGGGAAGGCTCTTCGCCGCCGGGCGCTCGCGGAACTCGACGAAGAGGCCGCGCTCCCGCGCGGCCTCTTCAACACGTGTGAGCGCTTCGCTCACGCGTCGGGTGCACGCAGGGGGTCGTCGGCCACCCAGAGCTCGTCGTCGGCGCGCAGCGTCTGCCATGCGGCATAGAGCACGCCGGCAGCTGCGGCGACACCGAGGATGATGGCGATGACACCGCCGGCACCCATGCCCTGCTTCTTGGGCTCGAGCACCGAGAATTTCTTCGACAGCGCCTTCGTAGCATCCTTGCCGTACTTCTCGGCCTTCTTGGAGTAGGTCTTCGAGTCGGGAAGCGACAGACCCTTGCCCTTGGCGAGCTTCGCACGGGTGTCGTTGGCCGCATCCCACACAGACATGGCCGAACCGACCACGGCGCCCGTGGCGGGGATGACGCGGTGGGTCAGGACGTCGCGGGTGACATCGACGCCCTTGCTGAGGTAGGGCTGCGCGTACTTGCCGTAGGTCGCCTGCACCTGGGGGCCGAGGTCTTCGCGACTGTACTTGCCGAGCTGGCGGCCGGCCTCGCGGGCGACGTTCGCGGCCTGGCCGACGAGCACCTGCTGCGACTCCCACAGATTGTTGGCTTCACGCTGAAGCTTGCGGAGTTCCTTCTTGCGCTTACGGCTGAGGCTCACGGGGCCCTCCCTCTGGACAGGCGTGATCGGACGTTTCGTCCATCTTGCCAGACTGCCCTCCGACCGCCAGGGCTTGCACGGGACTCTGAAAGAATGTACTCATGCCCATTCACACTGCTGTCGCCACCATCCACACCAACCACGGAGACATCGTGGTCAACCTCTTCGGCGACCAGGCCCCCCGCACGGTTCAGAACTTCGTCGGTCTTGCCGACGGTTCGGGCTCCTGGACCGACCCCGCCACCGGCAAGCCCGGCGAAGGCGCGCTCTACAACGGCGTCATCTTCCACCGCATCATTCCCGGCTTCATGATCCAGGGCGGCGACCCGCTCGGTCAGGGGACCGGCGGCCCCGGCTACACCTTCAACGACGAGATCAGCCCCGAGCTGGACTTTAACGCCCCCTACAAGCTGGCCATGGCCAACGCCGGGCTTCGTCGCAACGGCCTCACCGGCAAGCCCGAGGGCACGAACGGATCGCAGTTCTTCATCACCACCGATCCCACCCCGTGGCTGCAGGGCAAGCACACCATCTTCGGCGAGGTCGCCGACGATGACTCGCGCGCCGTGGTCGACGCGATCGCGAAGGTGCCCACGGCGGCCGGCGACCGCCCGGTCGAGCCGGTCGTCATCGAGTCGATCGACGTCGTCACCGCCTGAGCGGCGGCGCCGCTGACACGTACGTGAGCTCCGACGACCTTCGTCGCAACAGCGACAACTTCTGCTACCGGCATCCCGACCGGCAGAGCTTCGTCCTGTGTCAGCGGTGCCTGCGCACCATCTGTCCCGAGTGCCAGATCCAGGCTCCGGTCGGGGTGATCTGCCCCGAGTGCCTCGCCCAGCAGCAGGCCTCACGGACGCCCGCGCAGAAGAAGGCCGAGCGCCGGTGGGCGCGCCGCCCCGCGGCGGTCGCCGTCGGTGACACCCGTCCCCTCGCGACGTACGCGATCATCGGCATCACCGCGCTGGTGTACCTCATCTCGCTCATCCCCGGGTTCGGGGGCGCCGTGACCGACACGCTGTCGTTCTGGGCGCCGACGCTCTACCCCGAGGCCTTCGGCGTCTTCCAGCCGTGGCGCCTGCTGACGGTCTCGCTCGTGCACTCGGGCTTCTGGCACATCGGCTTGAACATGCTGGCGCTGTGGCTCATCGGTCGCAGTCTCGAGCCGCTCCTCGGCCGATGGCGATTCATCGCGCTCTACCTCATCAGCACGCTCGGCGGCTCGGTGGCGGTGGCGCTGCTGTCGTTCGGTACGCCCGTCGTCGGAGCCTCGGGCGCGGTGTTCGGCCTCTTCGGGGCCCTGCTCATCATCGGCCGGCACCTCGGGGCACCGGTGACGGGCATCGCGATCGTCCTCGGCATCAACCTGGTCATCGGGTTCATCCCGGGGTTCAACATCTCCTGGCAGGCGCATGTCGGCGGGTTGATCGCGGGACTTCTCGTCGCGGTCATCCTCACTCAGACGCGAGCGCGCTCGCGCCGGCCGCTGCAGATCGCCCTGCTGATCACGCTGACCGTCGGACTGCTCGCGCTCCTGCTGGTGCCGCCCGTGCTGTACTTCTGAGCCGACTTATCCACAGATCCATCCCCAGTTGGGGATGAATCACACCGGTGTAATTAGCTCAACGCCAGCGTGTGGTCATCAGGAACCCGATGAACGCGATGCCGAAGCCGATCGCGAGGTTCCAGGCGCCGATGCCGGGGATCGGCCACTGCATGCCGCTGATGTAGAAGACGAGGACCCAGACGAGTCCGATCAGCATGAGGCCGATCATGATCGGCTTGAACCACACCGGGTTGGGGGCGGCTTCGCCCTCCGCGCGCTCGATGAGTGTGTCGTCGTCCCTGCCTGAGCGTGCCATGAACCCCATTCTATCCGCCAGCGGGATCCCAGCGAGAGATGGCTACAATCGCCCCGTGGGTGACGAGCGCGATGAGCGGATGACCGAGCCGGCGTTGCGCCGTGATCGCACCGCCCGCGCGGCGCCGCCACAGGCATCCCGGGCCGCAGAAGCACCGCGCCACGCGAAGCCGCGACCGCGCGTGTCGATCGTCGGGGTCTTCGGCGAGCTGCTCATCACCGCCGGGCTTGTGACCCTGCTGTACGTCGGCTGGCAGATGTACCTCGGCGACCTCATCTTCGGCGCGCAGGCCAACGCCGCCGGACGGGAGCTGTCGGAGCAGTGGGCTGAGCAGTACGGCGAGAACCCGCCGGAGTCCGTGCCGACCCCCTCCGATCAACCGGCCGAGGCT
This sequence comes from Microbacterium sp. AK009, assembly GCF_013410955.1. Lineage (GTDB taxonomy): Bacteria > Actinomycetota > Actinomycetes > Actinomycetales > Microbacteriaceae > Microbacterium. The sequence goes on from NZ_JACCCG010000006.1 coordinate 201,357, forward strand.
GAGCCGGCGGCCGTCGAGCCGGTGATCCTCCCCGCGCCCACCGGCACCGAAGACTTCGCCATCATGCGCATCCCGCGGTTCGGTGCGGATTACGCCTGGACCATGGCGGGCGGTGTCACACGCGCGGGGACCCTCGACAACTTCCGCATCGGCCATTACCCCGGCAGCAAGATGCCCGGCGAAGTGGGCAACTTCGCCGTCGCCGGGCACCGCACGACCTACGGTGCGCCGTTCAACCGCATCGCGGAACTGCACGTCGGCGACGCCATCGTGATCGAGACGCCCGCGGGGTGGTACACCTACCGGTTCCGCACTCTCGAGTACGTCACCCCCGATGAAGTCGAGGTGCTGCTCCCCGTGCCGCAGATGCCCGATGTGCCGGCCAACGGCCGCTACATCACGATGACCAGCTGCAGCCCGATGTTCTCCCTCGCAGAGCGCATCGTCGCCTACGGCGTCTTCGAGTCGTTCCAGCCCTACGCCGACGGACCGCCGGCCTCCCTGACCGAGGGGGTCTGATGTACGCGGCGTTCTGGCGCGTTCTCCCCGGGCCCTGGTGGGTGCGGCTCTTCATCGTCATCGTCCTGGTCGCGGCGATCCTCTACGGACTGTTCTTCTACGCCTTCCCCTGGGTGAGTCAGTTCGTCAATCCGCAGGAAGTGACGGTCGAGTGACGGCCGATGTGCTCGTCGTCGACAACCACGACAGCTTCGTCCACACCCTCGTCGGGTACCTCCATCAGCTCGGCGTCACCACCCGGATGGTGGAGGCCGACGCGCTGGATCCGCGGAATCTCGACGAGACTCTCGACGGACACCGCGGCATCCTGATCTCTCCCGGTCCCGGCACGCCCGCCGATGCCGGAGCGTCGATCGATGTCGTGCGCGCGGCGTCGGCCCGCGGCATCCCTGTTCTGGGTGTGTGTCTGGGCCACCAGGCCATTGCTGAGGCATTCGGTGCCCGGGTCGGTCATGCGCCCGAGCTGATGCACGGGATGACCTCGGAGGTGCGTCACGACGGCAGCGCGCTGTTCACCGGGCTCGCCGACCCGTTCACGGCCACCCGGTACCACTCGCTGGCCATCGAGCGCCCGACGCTCCCGCCCGAGCTCGCGGTGACGGCCGAGACCGACAGCGGCGTGGTCATGGGAATCGCCCATCGCTCAGCGCCGGTGCTGGGCGTGCAGTTCCACCCCGAGAGCGTGCTCACCGAGGGGGGCCACCGACTCCTGGGCAACTGGCTCGAGACGTTCGGTGTCGACGGCGCGGCCGATCGCGGCGCCCGCCTCAGCCCACGCCGCTGACCGACGCCGGTCTCAGCTGCCGGTGCAGTACGTCAGCGTGATCGTCGAACGCACGGGCACATCACCCGGGGCGAGCGACTGCTGCGAAACGGTCGTCGGATCCGTCCCCGGGCAGCCGGGGTCTTCGGCGGTCTCGACCGTGAGGCCGAGCTCCTCGGACTGCAGCTCGCGTGTCGCGGCATCGACGGTGTAACCGCGGTAATCGAGGATCGTGACGTTGCCTGTGGCGACGACGAGGTTCACCACCGTGCCCACGGGCACCTCGGCTCCCGCGTCGCGATCGGCCGAGAGGACCACACCCGCCTCGCGGCCGGGATCATTCTCGGTGCGGATGGTTCCCACCCGCAGTCCCGCATCGGTGAGGGCTTGCGCCGCGGCATCCCGCGTCAGTCCCTCGAGAGTGGGCACCGCCGCGAGGTCCTGACCCGCCGAGACCACGACGAGCACGTCCTGCCCGGGGGAGACCGAGACGCCGGAGGCGGGATCGGTGCGGATGACCGCGCCCTCGGGCACGTCGACGCTGGGTTCGGTGATCTGGGACGGAACGAGGTCCTGTCCCTCCAGCTCCACCACGGCGCGCTCGTAGGTCATGCCCGAGACGTCGGGAACGATCCGCGCGCTCGAGGGCACCTCGTTCGCGGGCTGGATCGTCACCGCCCAGAACAGCACCGAGATCAGCAGAACCGCCAGAAGCGCGACACCCGCCCAGATCCACGCCACCGGCGGGCCCGACTGGGTGCGCTTCATCGTGGTGTCGGTGCTGAGCTGACGCAGTGACCGGGCGGTCTCGGCGGCGGCGCGCGGGTTCGGGCCGTAGAGCTCGCTGGTGAGGGCGCCCACCTGACGCTTGGACGGTGCCTTGCCGTCGAGGGTGGCATCGAGCGCCTCGCGGAAGCCCGCGGCATCCTGGTACCGCTGGAAAGGGTCCTTCGCCAGCGCCCGCAGCACGACGGTGTCGAGAGCGCGAGGCACGGTCTCGACGACCTCCGACGGGGTGAGTGGGGTCTCGCTGACGTGCTGATAGGCCACCGCCACCGGGGATTCGCCCCGGAACGGCTGACGACCGGTCAGCAGCTCGTACAGCACCACGCCCGTGGAGTAGAGATCGGCGCGCGCGTCGACCGGCTCGCCCTTGGCCTGCTCGGGGGAGAAATAGGCGGCGGTGCCGAGGATCTGGGTGGTCTCGGCGACCGTCGACGACGAGTCGGACACCGCACGGGCGATGCCGAAGTCCATGACCTTCACCTGGCCGGCGTCGGTGACCATGACGTTGCCGGGCTTGATGTCGCGGTGCACCACTCCGGCGCGGTGCGAGTATTCGAGGGCTTCGAGGATGCCGTCGACGTAGCGCACCGCATCGGGGACCGGTACCGGGCCGGCCGCGATGATGTCTTTCAGCAGACGCCCGCGCACGAGTTCCATGACGATGAAGGGCACCGGTCGTGTCACGCCGTCGACGCCGGACTCGGAGTCTTCGCCGGCGTCGTACACGCGCACGATCGCCGGGTTCGCCATGCGACTGGCCGCCTGCGCCTCGAGCCGGAACCGGGTGCGGAAGGCGTTGTCGCTCGCGAGATCGCGGTCGAGGATCTTGATCGCGACCTGCCGGCCGAGCGTCAGGTCTTCGCCACGGTACACCGTGGCCATTCCCCCGCGACCGATGATCTCATCGACGCGGTATCGCCCTGAAAGCACGCGCGTCTCAGTGGTCACAGTCACCCCCTGGTGGAACGGGTACAGCCTAACGGACGGTCACCGGGGTCGAGCTGGGGACCGGTTCGGATGACGCGGCTCAGCCGTCGTCGCCGCCGCCTTCGCCACCGTCGTCGTCGGTCGGGGAGGGCGACGGCGCGGCCTGGATGGACGCCTGCGCCTCGGGCGAGTTGCCCGACGTGCGCTCCCCCGACGGCCCGCCGGTGCAGGTGACGGTGTAGGTGACCAGGACCGTGCCACTGGCATTGTTCGGCACCGACAGCTGCGCCTGGCGCGTGTTGGTGTCGAACGGCATGGTGTTCTGTCCGTTCGAGAACGTGCCGTTCACCGCGGTGAGGGTGTACGCGCCGGGCGACCCCTCGCCGGCCGGGCACGAGTAGCCCTGCCAGTTGACGGTGAGGGTGCCGCCGGGGGCCACCGTGCCCGAGCTGAGGGTCGGAGCGGTCGGCTGCGGCAGCTCGGTCTGCGGGCCGTAGAACGACAGCGTCAGCACCTGGTCGGGGGTGATGGATCCCTGCGGCTCGTAGTCGTACACAAGCGAAACCTCGTCGGCCGTGGGCGCGGCGTTGCCCTGCTGGCAGTTGACGGTGAGCACACCGGCATCCAGCGCCGCGGCACGCGCGGTGTCGCAGTCGACGCCGACGAGACCCAGCGCGTCGAGGTCGATGCGGTCCTGGGTGGGCGTCGCCGACGGGGTCGTCTGTGACGGCGAGGGGCGAGACGACGAGGTCGACCCGGACGGGTCGGGCGAGGCGCCGCCCTGGTTGGCGAACAGGGCCCACAGCGTTCCGCCGAGGACCAGGAGCAGGATGACGATGAGGGCGACGAGCGGCCAGGTCCAGCGGCTCCGCTTCTTCTTCTCGGGCTCCTGCGGCTCGGCGTAGTCGGGTAGCGGCGCGGCGAGGATCTGCGTCGCGGTCGCCGTCGCCGCCGCCGGGGCGAGGAGCTGGGTGGCGTCGTCGGCCAGCGCCGCGGCCCCGGCGACGGCCGGTACGGCGGCGGCCGCTGCGGCAAGGTCGCCCCGGCGGAGCGCGGATGCCGCCCGCGCGACTGCGGCGGCGGAGGCCGGTCGGTCTTCGGGCTTCTTCGCGATCATCGCCATCACGAGGTTCTGCACCGGCTGCGCGACCGTCGGGGGAAGCGGCGGAGGCTGCTCGTTGATCTGCGCCATGGCGATCGCGACCTGCGACTCGCCGGTGAAGGGGCGCTTGCCGGCGAGGGACTCATAGGCGACGATGCCGAGCGAGTAGGTGTCGGTCGCCGGCGACGCGGGGTGACCCGATGCCTGCTCGGGCGAGAGGTACTGCACGGTTCCCATGACCTGACCGGTCGCGGTCAGCGGCACCTGATCGGCGATGCGGGCGATGCCGAAGTCGGTGATCTTCACTCGGCCGTCGGGGGTGATGAGGAGGTTCCCGGGCTTGATGTCGCGGTGCACCAGGCCCGCCGCGTGCGCGGCCTGCAGCGCCGCGGCGGTCTGCGCCACGACGTCGAGGGTCTTGTCGGTCGACAGTGCCCCGTCGCGCTCGAGGATTGTCGACAGCGCCTCTCCGGGCACGAGCTCCATGACGAGGAAAGCCGAACCCGCCTCCTCGCCGTAGTCGAAGACGCTGGCGATGCCCTCGTGGTTCACAAGGGCCGCGTGCCGCGCCTCGGCGCGGAAGCGCTCGAGGAACCCGGGGTCCCCCATGTACTCGTCCTTGAGGATCTTGATCGCGACCGTCCGTCCGATGACGTGGTCGGTCGCCTCCCAGACCTCGCCCATACCGCCGATGGCGATGCGCGAGTCCAGCTCGTAGCGTCCTCCGAAGGTCACTCCCTGCGTCGGTCTCATCTTCCCAACACCGCCTCCATGACCGTCTTCGCGATGGGCGCCGCGATTGTGTTCCCGCTGCCGGACTGGCCCTGTCCGCCACCGTCTTCGATGACCACCGCGACGGCGACCTGGGGGTCGTCGGCGGGTGCGAAGCCGGTGAACCAGAGCGTGTACGGATCCTCGGATCCGTTCTCCGCCGTGCCGGTCTTCCCGGCCACGTCGACCCCGTCTATTCTTGCACCGCTCGCCGCGCCGTCCCGGACATTGGCCACCATCATCGTCACCATCTCCTCGGCGAGATCCTCGTCCAGCGCGCGACCGAACTCGGTGTCCTCGAAGGTCTGCTGCACGGAGAGATCCGGCCCGATGACCTGATCGACCATGCGGGGGTTCATCACCACGCCGCCGTTGGCGATCCCGGCCGAGACCATGGCGATCTGCAGCGGTGTCGCGTCGACCTGACCCTGGCCGAACCCGGTGAGGGCGGTCTGCGGGTCATCCAGGGCCCGGGGGTAGGGCGAGGCGGTCGAGGTGAGCGGGATGTCGAAGCTGCGGTTGAAGCCGTACTTCTCCGCCTCTTCGCGGATCGCGGTGTCGCCGAGCTCGACGGCGAGCTCGGCGAAGGGGATGTTGCAGCTGAGCCGCAGTGCGTCGGCGAGGGTCACCGTCTCGCCGGGGCCGCAGGCGCCGCGGCTGGCGTTGAAGACGACGTTGCTCGACTGCGGCAGCTGGTAGACGGCCGGGTTGGGCAGCTCCGACTCAGGGGTGTACTCGCCCGAGGCGAGCGCAGCCGAGGCGACGACGAGCTTGAAAGTCGAGCCCGGAGGGTTCAGGTCTCCACCGATCGCCCGGTCGACGAGCGGATCGGTGGGGTCTGCCAGCAGCTGCTCGTACGCGGCGTTCACCTGCTCGGGGTCGTGGATCGCCAGCATGTTGGTGTCGTAACTCGGGCTCGTCACGAGCGCGAGCACGCGGCCGGTGTCAGGCTCGATCGCGATGACGGCACCCTGCAGATCTCCGAGGGCGTCGTAGGCGGCCTGCTGCACCGTGGCATCCAGGCTCAATTCCACGTTCGAGCCGCGCGGCGGCTGCCCGGTGAAGATGCGCTCGATGCGCGAGAGGAACTGCGAGTTCGACGTGCCGCTGAGTTCCGCGTTCATCGCCTGCTCGATGGCGGTCGATGCGCCGAGTGCGGGGTTGATGTAGCCGGTCACCGGCGCCCACATGTCGCCGTTCTGATAGACCCGCTGCCAGCTGTAGACGTCGTCGGAGGGGACGGATGACGCGATCGCGATGCCGCTCGCGACGATCGAGCCGCGCTGCACCTCGTACGAGTCGTAGAGCGAGCGCGTGTTCGCGGAGTTCGCCGCGAGGCTCTCGGCCTGGATCACCTGGATGATGCTCGTCGACCCGAACAGGGCGAGGAACATCAGCAGCACGATGATGCTGAGCCGGCGCAGTTCTTTCGTCATCTCCCTCCACCCCCCAGGATGCGCGGGGCGAGCGAAGCGATGTCGGTTTCGGCGACGCTGGCATCGGGTCCGGCGGGGGCATGCGTCGCCGAAACCGGCATCGCAGAGCGCTCGGCGAGATGCGTCATCCGATCACCACCCGCGGTCGGGAGCGGACGGCGTCGGAGATGCGCAGGAGCAGGGCGACGATGATCCAGTTCGCCACGAGCGACGATCCGCCTGCGGCGAGGAAGGGTGTCGTGAGGCCGGTGAGGGGGATGAGGCGGGTGACGCCGCCGACCATGATGAACACCTGCAGCGCGATGGTGAACGCCAGGCCCGTGGCCAGGAGCTTGCCGAAGTCGTCTTGCCCCGCAAGCCCGATGCGGATGCCGCGGCTGACGAAGACCATGTACAGGCACAGGATGGCGAAGACGCCCACGAGACCGAGCTCCTCGCCGAGGCTCGGCAGGATGTAGTCGCTCTGCGACAGCGGGGTGATGTACGGGCGTCCCTGACCGAGACCGGTGCCGATCAGCCCGCCGTGGGCGAGCCCGAAGATGCCCTGCACGAGCTGGTAGCTGCCGCCGGAGCGCTCGATGATCTCGGGGTCGAACGCGTTCAGCCAGTTGGCGAAGCGCCCGCCGACGTAGGGCAGCACCCGCGAGGCGAGGAAGGCTCCCGAGGCGGCGAGGGCCACACCGATCAGCACCCAGCTGGTCTTGCCGGTGGCGACGTAGAGCATCGCCACGAACATGCCGAAGATGAGCGTGCCGGTGCCGAGGTCGCGCTGCATGACGATGATGCCGAGGGAGACGAGCCAGATCACCAGCAGCGGGCCCAGCTCGCGGGCGCGCGGCCAGGTCATGCCGAGGAACCGCGTGCCGGTGGAGGTCAGGCTCTCCCGGGTACGCACGAGGTAGCCGGCGAAGAAGATCGCGAGGGCGATCTTCGCCAGCTCGCCCGGCTGGAACGACACGAATCCGAGCGAGACCCAGACATCGGCGTTGGCGTTGGTGCCCAGGCCCGGCACGATCGGCAGAAGCAGCAGCGCGATGCCCGCGAAGCCGGAGACATAGGTGTAGCGGAAGAGGACCCGGTAGTTGCGGAGGAAGATCACCACGACTACCGCGGCGACCACCGCGATCGCCGCCCATGCCATCTGGCGTGTCGACGCGGCATCCCAGCCCTCGTCGCGGATGGCGATGTCGATCCGGTAGATCATCGCGATGCCGAGGCCGGTGAGGATCGTCGCGATCGGCACGACGAACGGGTCGGCGTCGCGCGCGCGGAAGCGCAGCACGATGTGCAGCGCAAGCACCAGCACGGTGAGTCCACCGCAGTAGTAGAGGAAGGTCGGCTCGATCGCGCCGATGGCGCCGAGCTGCACGAGGGCCACGGCCGCCCACGTCAGCGCGCAGGCGAACAGCAGCAGGAACAGCTCGCGGTTGCGCTGGGTCTGCGGCACGCGGATGCGCTTGAGGGCGCGGATCACCGCCGTGTCGGTCGAGGGGGCGTCGGGGCGGGTGACGCCGGGAGGGGCTGCGGTCATGAGTTCGCCTCCGCGGCGATGCGCAGCCGATCCACGATCGTCCGGGCGTCATCGAGGGTCTGCGCGGAGATCGTCCGTTGGACAGTGGTGCGCGAGAAGGGGGGAAGATCGGACAGGTCGATGCCCGTGTCCTCGAAGGGGGTCGACAGGGACAGCGGGCCGATGTCCTGCTGCACGCCGCGGTAGATGACGACGGTGTCGTCGTCGGCGCCGACGAAGTAGCGGGTCTGCGTCCACTGGTACGCGAGGATCAGCGTCGTCGCGAGTGCCGCGATCACGAGGATGAGCCCAGCGAACCACGCGATGCGGCGGCGGCGGGCGCGGCGCCGGTCTTCTTCGATCAGCTCCTCGAGGAACTCGGCGTCGGGTTCGAAGTGCGTGGGTTCGTTCGCCGCCCCCCGGTTCGGGTGCAGCCAGCTGCTGCGTCCGGGGCGTGCGGCGGGCACCTCCACGCCGATGGGGTTGGAGGCGGAGCCGACGACCGTGGGGGTGCCGAGGAAGACCGGATGCTGCCCGCCGACGTCGACCAGGACGATGGTGACGTTGTCGGGGGCACCGCCGTCGAGGGCCTGCTTGAGCAGCGCATCGGCGGTGCGGCCCGGGGCGAGGCCCAGCCCGAGGGCTTTGGCGGTGTGCGGGTCGTCGACGACCCCTGACAGCCCGTCGGAGCACAGCAGCCACCGGTCGCCCGGCTGCGTCGGCATGATGAACGTGTCGAGCTCGGGGTCGGGGTCCATGTCGCCGAGCACCCGCATGAGCACCGATCGGCGCGGGTGGTACCGCGCCTCTTCGGGGGTGATGCGCCCGGAGTCCACGAGCCGCTGCACGAAGGTGTGATCGGTGGTGATCTGGGTCAGCGCACCGTCGCGGTACAGGTAGATGCGCGAGTCGCCGATGTGGGCGATGACGGCGTAGTCGTCGACCATCAGCAGCGCGCTGACGGTCGTGCCCATGCCGGCGAGCTCGGGTTTGACGCCGACGGTGTCGATGAGGTGCTGCGCGGTCTCGGCGATGGCGTCGCGCAGCGCTCGTTCGGCTGTCGCCGTCGACGAGAACGAGTCATCCAGGTCGCGCAGTCTCTCGATGGCCAGGCTCGACGCGACGTCGCCACCGGCGTGGCCACCCATGCCGTCGGCGACGACGAAGAGGTTCGACCCGGCGTATCCGGAGTCCTGATTGTTGGAGCGCACCTTGCCGGTGTGCGAGATCGCGGCGCTCGAGCCCTGGAAGACCATGAAGAGGGGTCCGCCCGCTACTTCCGGAGCTCGAAGGTGGTCGCCCCCACGCGGATGGGCGCACCGACGGTGATGGCGACCGGCGCCGACACGCGGGCGCCGTCGTGCCAGGTGCCGTTGGTGGAATCGAGGTCCTGCAGCATCCACTGATTGCCCCACAGCATGATGCGCGCGTGGTGGCTGGAGGTGTAGTCGTCGCGGATGACCAGGCCTGACTCGCTGGACCGTCCGATGGTGAGCGGTTCGCTGCCGAGCGGCAGCTCGAGACCGGCCTTCGGGCCGCTGGTGATGACGATGCGAGAGACGGTGGAGGGGGTCGCCGGTCCGCCCTTCTGCGGCGCGGCGGCGGGGCGCGCGCGGGCGACGGGCTCCGTGAGCGCCGAGGGTGACGAGGGCGACTTCGTGACGGCGGGGCCCGCCGGTGCGGCGGCTGCGGCGGCCGGCTCGGGCATCTTCCGGGCCTTCATGCCGAACAGATCGGCGCGCAGCGAGTACACGACGGCGAAGACGAAGAACCACAGCAGCACCAGGAAGCCGATGCGCAGCAGGAGGAGGGTCAGTTCGCTCACGGCAGCGGCCCCTGTTCCCGGACGTCGAAGGCGCGCGTGGCGTCGGGAGCCGGCCGGGACGGCCGCGGAGGTACCGCCTGCGCCACCACGCGGAAGACGATATCCGTTCGCCCGATCGTGATGGTGGAATCCGGCGAGAGAGGGGCTTCGCTCACCCTGCTGCCGTTCAGAAGGGTGCCGTTGGTCGACCCCAGGTCACGGACCATCGCGCGCTCGCCGTCCCACAGCACCTCGACGTGCTTGCGGCTCGTCCCGGCATCCGAGATGGTGACGTCGGCGTCGCTGCCGCGACCGATGACGGTGCGGCCCTTCAGCAGCGGGTGCCGCTTGCCTTCGACATCGATCACACCGCGCCACGAGACCGAGCCCTCGGCGCTGGAGCTGTCCACGCGGAGGGTTCCGGTGGAGAGCTGGTCGTCGCGCTCGAGGGTGATGGTGACGGGGCCGGCGAAGCTGTAGCCCTGCGCGCGGGCATGCTTCTCGACGAGCGACCGGAGCTCCTCGCCCAGGGCGGGGCCGATCGCGCGCATGCGCTCGTCGTCGCTCGGGGCGAGTCGCACGGTGAAGGTGTGCGGGGTGAGGATGCGGTCGCGGCTGACGACGGCGGCCTTCTTGTCCAGTTCGCTGCGGAGCGCGGACGCGATCTCGACAGGCTGGATCCCGCTACGGAAGGTCTTGGCGAACGCGCTGTTGACGGCACGTTCGAGTCCCTTCTCGAAGCTGTCTAGTAGTCCCACGGGGCTCCTCAGGCAGGCGATCCAGTCGGTACATGTTAGTTGTCCAGCCTGGACAGGCGATCCACACCGCGTTCGACCCGCCGTGCACGGGTGTCAGCGGAGGGTCGGCTGTGGCGACCCACGGCGCCGGGGGCCGCCCAGGAGCCGTGATATCCTCGGGAAGTTGAGTGACGCGGGTCGATGATCCGCGGCTCGCGCGAGTGGCGGAATAGGCAGACGCGCTGGCTTCAGGTGCCAGTGCCCGAAAGGGCGTGGGGGTTCAACTCCCCCCTCGCGCACAGCGACGAAGAAGCCCCCGACCTGGGATGACCAGGGCGGGGGCTTCGCCGTTCGGGGGCCCGTCCGGGGCGCGCATGCTGTCCGGCATCTTCCCGACCGGCTTCCACGGTGCCTGCACCGCCGGGGTCGGCCCGGGCTCGACGGTGTACATCGCCGGTGCGACGTCGGGTCTCGCCTCAGCGGAACCGGCGTCGATACGCCATCGCGGCCCCGAGGTAGGCCACCACGAGGATCCCCGCGCACCAGGCGAGGGCGACCCAGAGGTCGGCGCCGGGCGCCTCGCCTGCCAGCAGCGCTCGCATCGCGTTCACGATCGACGTGACCGGCTGATACTCGGCGAACCACCGCACCGGCCCGGGCATCGTCTCGGTCGGAACGAAGGCCGAGCTCAGGAACGGCAGGAAGATCAGCGGATACGAGAAGGCGCTGGCGCCGTCGACGGTCTTCGCCGTGAGCCCGGCGATGACGGCGAGCCAGGTGAGCGCCAGCGTGAACAGGAGCAGGATGCCGCCCACCGCGAGCCAAGCCCCGGCCCCCGCGGGACTCCGGAACCCGATGACGAGGGCGACGGCGACGACGACGACAAGCGAGACCGCGTTCGCCACGACGGACGTGAGGACATGCGCCCACAGTCCGGACGACCGAGCGATCGGCATCGACTGGAAGCGCTCGAAGATCCCGCCCTGCAGGTCGAGGAAGAGCCGGTACGCCGTGTACGCGACCCCCGACGCCACGGTGATGAGCAGGATGCCGGGCAGAAGGTAATCCACGTACGACTCCCCTCCCGTCTGGATCGCCCCGCCGAAGACGAAGACGAACAGGAGCAGGAAGGCGATCGGCATCACGGCGGTGGTGACGATGGTGTCGGGGCTGCGCAGGATGTGGCGCAGCGACCGCCCGGTGAGCGCGGCGGTATCGCCGACGACGTGCACGGTCATGGTGCGTCCTTTCCGCCGACGATCGCGAGGAAGATCTCCTCGAGACTCGGCTGCTTCTCGATGTACTCGACGCGGGCGGGCGGGAACCGTCGCTTGAGGTCCTCGAGCGTGCCCTCGGCGATGATGCGTCCCTCGTGCAGGATCGCGATGCGGTCCGCCAGCTGCTCGGCCTCGTCGAGGTACTGCGTGGTCAGCAGGATGGTCGTGCCCCCGCGGGCCAGTTCGCGCACCGCGTCCCACACCTCGATGCGCGCCTGGGGGTCCAGTCCCGTCGTCGGTTCGTCCAGCAGCACGACGGGCGGATCGCCGATGAGGCTCATGGCGATGTCGAGCCGGCGACGCATCCCGCCCGAGTAGGTTCCGACGCGGCGACCGCCGGCGTCGGTGAGGGAGAATCGCTCGAGCAGGCTGTCGGCGACCCCACCGGGATCGGCCACGTGCCGGAGTCGGCCGATGAGTACGAGGTTCTCACGACCCGTCAGCACCTCGTCCACCGCGGCGAACTGGCCGGTGAGGCTGATCGCCTCCCTGACGCGCGCAGGCTCGGCCGCCGCATCCCGACCCTGGATCTCCACTGTGCCCGCGTCGGCGCGAAGCAGAGTCGCGATGATGCGGATCGCCGTGGTCTTGCCGGCACCGTTGGAACCCAGGAGGGCGTAGATGGTGCCGGGTGGCACCTCGAGGTCGACGCCCTTCAGGACCGACAGGTGGCCGAACGCCTTCTCGAGCCCCCGGATGTGCACCGCGGGGCGAGCGGTCACGGCTGTCGGGGCGTTCACGGTGCCTCCTCCTTCTCCGCCTGCTCGATCGCAGCGGCGAGCCGCTTCTGCTCCTTGGTGATCCACGAGCCGATGCCGTAGTTGGCCTTGAAGGTGTCGACGAACTCGACCGGGTCGTGGCCGACGACGTCTCGCACCGGCATCCCGTCGGCGGCGGCTCGCTCGAAGAGATCGGCGAGATCGTCGAACATCTGCAGCAGCAGCTCGCCCTGGTCGGTGCCGCCGTTGTACATCAGGTAGCGCTCGACGCCTCTGGCGGCGGTCCGGTACGGGGCCGGCAAGGCCTCCACCCGCGCTCGGTATGCCTTCCACCGTCGCTTGTCCGCGAGCGACCCGGTCACCCATTCGATCCAGTTGGTCATGACTCTCCCCCTTCGCGGAGCTGTTGCAGTCGTTCGGAGAGGAAGCTCCACGTCCTCCAGAACTCGTCGAGGTAGTCGCGGCCCGCGGCGTTCAGGCTGTAGACCTTGCGCGGCGGGCCCTTCTCCGAGGGCTCCTTCTCGACATCGACGAGGCCGCGCTGCTCGATGCGCACGAGCAGGGCGTACACGGTGCCCTCCGCGATGTCGGCGAATCCCTGGTCACGCAGCCAGGTGGTGATCTCGTAGCCGTAAGCGCGGCGCGTGGCGAGAATCGCCAGCACGATGCCCTCGAGGATGCCCTTGAGCATCTCGGTCGTCTGCCTGCCCATCGCCTCTCCCTCGGTACTCAGTGTTGGTGAGTACCACTACATAGTAGCGCTGACTAGCTCGAGCGCAACACCCTCCCGATTCGGGGCGCGATCCTCCGGGTGGGGCGCCGCAATCGCGCCCCGCCCGGCACAATCCGCCCCCAACAGCTGGGGACGGGCGCAGGCGGGCGCAGGCGAGCGGACGGGGGGTTGAGGGAGGAGGGATGCCGCGTGCGCGGCGTCAGTTGCCGTCGAGGACGGGCAGCAGCGTGTAGACGGCCTCCTCCACGTCGCGACCGACGCCCGGCGCGAAGGAGGTGGTGCGTGAGACCTCGGTGAAGCCGCACCGGGTGAGAACGGCGCGGGACGCGGCATTGTGAACGGCGACGCGGGCGAACAGCGGGCGGACGGGCTCGCGCGAGACGAGCAGGCGCAGGGCCCGCGTCGCCACGCCCCTCCCCCACGCGTGGCGGGCGATCCAGTAGGTGACCTCCCGGTCGCCGTCGACGGTGAAGGAACCGACGGCACCGGCGAAGGCGCCGTCCTCGGTCACGATGCGGTAGGTCACGTCGTCGTCGCCCCGGATGCGGGCGATCCATCGGTCGAAGGCGTCCCGGTCATCGGGGTCGTCGGCCGTGAACGCGGCGAGCTCGACCGCCGCCGGGTCGCGCATCATCTCGAACACGGCGTCGAGATCGTCGTCGTCGAGGTCGCGCAGTTCGATGTGGCCCACGAGGCCAACCTAGCGAGGGTCGTCCCCGCAGGGCGAGGGCAGGTGGTTCAGCTCCATGAGGATGCTCTCCGCTGCGCGGCCGTCCCGTGCGACGACAGCCTCCCGGAGGCGCCGGTAGCGGGCGGTGCGCAGCTCGACATCCTCGTTCGGCGGCGTCCACGCCTGCAGGTTGCGCTGTATCGCAAGACCGGCCTCGCGCATGATCGTGATGAACACGTGGTTCGCCGTCGCCCGGATCAGCAGCTGATAGAAGGCCGTCGTACCGCCGAGGATCCCCAGACCGTCGTCGCGCTCGGAGCAATCGACGAGGGCGTCCACCGCCCCGATCAGGTCGGCGTGCTGTTCGGGGGTCGCTCGCGCCAGCCCGAGGATCGCTGCGTCGCCGGCGACATAGGTCATGAACTCGGTGGTGTGCGGGTAGGCGTCGGGGTGCGGCTCCTTCACGCGGGTGTACCTGTTCGCGGCGACCTCCACGAGGCCGAGGCGCTCCAGACGCTGGAGGGCTTCCCGCACCGGGGTGCGTGAGACGCCGAGACGAGAGGCGAGTTCGACGTCGCGCAGTCGATCCCCGGGTCGCAGCGTGCCGCGCAGAATGGCCTCACCGAGCACCGCATAGACGTCGTCGCCGAGGGCCGCACCCTCACGGGGCGTCAGCGGAGCGAAGTCGTTGTCGGCCATGGCGCCACAAGTGTATTCAACCGACACATTTGTTCGCATCATCACTGATATATCGGTACAGTGTGATGTGTCGCGATCACGCGCCGTCCCTGCGACGGCGCCCGCGACACATCCGGGGGGATCCGTCGACGCCCGGGCCTCGAGCTCTCTGCTCGGCCCGGGCGGACGATGGGACCGGGATGCGCCGCTTTCCGGCATCCGTCGTCGTCCTTTCGCAACGTTTGTGTCACCATCTCCCGGCGACACAGCGGCCTTCGTTAGCGTGGTTCACGCCGCGCGGGCACCGGGCTCGCGGGTGGAACGAAGGCAGTAGATGAGCACGCAGGGCACGGTCAAGTGGTTCAACTCCGAGAAGGGCTTCGGATTCATCGCACCGGATGACGGGAGCGCAGACGTGTTCGCGCACTACTCGGCCATCCAGGCGAGCGGCTACCGGTCGCTCGAGGAGAACCAGCGCGTGGAGTTCGACGTGGCGCAGGGCCCGAAGGGCCTGCAGGCGGAGAACATCCGTCCGGTCTGACGCCGGGCCGCTCCGGCCCGCCTCTCTCCCGCCCCGCCCCTCTCCCGCCCGCCTCTCCCGCGAGAGTGCATCGGGGCGCCGAGGATGCGGGGTCGACCCGGATTCTCGGCGCGCCGTCGCACTCTCGGCGGAAGTGCGGTGACGCGGTGACGCGTGCGCGGCGAGGCGGAGGCGCTCAGCTCTTCCCGCGCACCAGCTCCAGCCCTGCACCGGCGAACTGCCGGAGGGTCGCATCGGGCAGGAACGCGCGGGTGAGGCCGGCCGCGATCCGCGACAGATCGCCCTCGTCGCGGTAGAGCAGGTACATCGTCTCGTAGCGCGGGTTGAACTTCTGCTTGAAGCGGTGCAGCGAGCGGAATCCGTAGACCGGCTCGAGCATCTGGGCGAGGCGGTCGGTGAGGTCGGCGATCACCCCCGCGTCGGCGGGGTTCTCGTGGGCGAGCGGTGCGCCCGAGAGCGACAGCACGGCTGCTCCCTCGTCGGCGAAGTGGCGTGCGGATGATCCGATGAGGAACTCCATCACAGGGCCGAAGCCGCCCTCGCGGCGACGCATGAGATCGAGCGTCCACCCGCGCACCTCGCCTCCCGCGCCGTAGACGGGCAGCCACGACAGGAAGCCGTCGACGTCGCCGGCGGGAGAGAGCGCCAATGCCAGGCGCACCTCGGGGTCTTCCGCCTCGATGAGCGTCCCGAGGGTGAAGCGCATCTCGGGGAGGCCCTTCTCGCCCACCCACGACTCCGAGATCGCGCGCAGCTGCGCGTGAACACCCCAGGGCTCGTCGCCGAGTCGCGTCATGCGGAACGTCATGCCCTCGCGCTCCGCGCGATTGAGCGACGAGCGCACCGCTCCCCACGCCTTGCCGGTGAACTGCAGTCCCGGGAGGTCGACGATCGTGTCGTCGGCGACGACGAGGCTCCGCCATCCGTCGGGGACGGCCGCGCGGGTCGCCTCGCCGGCGCTGAAGAAGCAGGGGATCAGCCCCGCCCGCTCGGCCGCGTCGGCGAACTCGCGCACCGAGGCGGGCCGCGAGCCCTCGGGCCCGAGTGGATCGCCGAGGGCGATGGCCGCGCCGAGGTGCCGCTGATAGGGCACGACGCCCCCGGTGGTCCTGGCGTACGCCATTCCTTCCCATGTCGCCATCCACGACAGGGTGCCGCCGCCGTCGGCACGGATCATGTCCTTCACGTCGGCCACGGTCGGGACGGGCGTCGCGCCGAGACCGCGGCGGGGCTTGGCGCGGAAAGCGGCGCGCACCCAGATCAGGTAGATCCCGAGCATCAGCCACAGCACGGCCGAGACGAGACCGATCTCGGTCTCGCCGTCGATCACGACCTCGACCTGCGCCTCGCTGCTGAGGACGATCGCGACGACGATCAGCACACCGACGAGAACGTTCAGGCCGGCGAGGATGAGGCCGAGCACCCACGCCCACCGGCGTCCGACCCGCAGACCGTTGGCGATCACGGCGATGATGATCGTGTCGACAGCGACGTCGAAGAACCCGCCCGAGATCGGTTCGGTGGGACCGAACGGGCCGTCGGTCGGGACGATGATGAGAGCGATCTGGATGACGCCGAGCACGACGATCGACACGAAAGCCAGCAGTCGCTGCTCGCGCACCGTGATGCGCTGAACGCGCAGCGACCGGTCGACGAAGAGGATCAGCACGACGGCGACGACGTGTTCGAGGTCGGGGAGCGCGCCCCAGAAGAGCAGCGCGACGAAGACGAAGCCGAGCAGCACCAGCCACGCACGCACCCGCCACGGCGGCGGGAACAGGCCGACGGCGGCGGCGATGCACGCCATCGTGCCCCCCGAGGCTCCGACATCCAGCGCGGCCGCCTCGGTCTGGGCCCATTCCCACGGCAGGAGTGCGGCGAACCACAGCAGCAGCGCCGTGGCGCAGACGGCGAAGAGCTGCCCGATCCAGAAGTACGCCAGGGCCACGCGTGTGCCCCGGTGGTACTCCAGATACGCCATGCCCCAGAAGCCGGCGATGGTGAAGAGGTACACCCACGGTTGGTTCACGAAGAAGGTCCCGGTGACCGGCGTCCACCACCTGCCCTCCAGGAGCGCGGGAAGACCGTAGGCGACGGAGGTGTAGAGGTCGGCGTCCTCGAACGGGCGCCACAGACCCTGCCAGATCACGCCGGCCGCGAGGATCAGGGCGACCAGGGTCAGGGTCGCGGGGATCCGGCCGATCACCCGGACGATCGGAGGCGGCGTGCGCCGCGCCGCCCGCGCGGCATCCTTCGTCGTCGTGCCGCCTGCCTCGTCGCCCGCCATGGCACTCACCATAGCGAGCGGCCGGCGAGCCTTAGGTGGGGTCGATGGCCGCGCCGCGGTTCGCGGCGTACTGGGCGAGCGCCTGAGCGTCTTCGGCGTGCCGGAGCGCGCGCCGGGCGGCGTCGAGCGCTTCGACCGGATCCTGTGCCTGCCGTGCGGCGGCGAGGTCGCGCTGCGCGGAGATGAGGCGCGCCCGCGCATCGGCGCCGGCGCGCACCCCCGACAACGCCGCTTCGGCGAGGGCGACGCCGTTGCGTGCGGCGGCCAGGGTGCCCGGCAGCGCCGTCCGGGCCCCGCGGAGGCGCTGCTGCGCGGTGCGCGCATCGCCGAGGGCCCGGTCGAGGCGGTCGCGCAGGCGCGCGAGCTCGCCGATCGTGAAGGTGGGGCGGCGTGCCGCGCCTGCTTCGAGCGCGTCGAGGGCCTCGGCGACGGCACGAATCTCGTCGCCGAGGCGCTCCGCATCGGCGGGTTCGAGTTTGGCCCGGATCGCCGTCGCGGCGCGCAGCGCGCCCCGTGCCGCGTCGAACTCGTCCGGGAGCGCCTGCGACGCCTGCGTGATGAGGCGGTAGGTCTCTTCGAGCGTCCGGGTGTCGGCCTCGGCGCGGCGGAGGGCGCGTTCACCCGCGGCGAGTTCGGCGAGGGCGTTGCGGCTCGGGTCGGCCGCCGAGCGCGACGCCTCGGCGAGGCGTTCCTCGGCCTCGTCGGCCTCGGTGACGGCCGCGCGGGCCGCCGCCGCGGCATCCTGCCATTCGCGCTCGTCGAACCGGGCGAGCTGCGCGATGAGGGCCTCGGGATCTCCCATCCCTGCTCGCACCTCGGCGAGCCGAGCCTGCGCGGAGCGGACCTGGTCGGCGGCCGAGACGTGCGCGGTCACCCATGCGGCGTGCGCGGTGCGCGCGCCGTCGACCGTGCGGAGGGCCGTCTCGACGCGACGGGTGATGGTCTCGGCGGCGCGACGCACCCGCGCTGCCTCCTCGCCGGTTTCGAGTCGCCCGGCGAGGCGCCGGTACTCTTCGAATCCGTCGTCGCGCACGTGCTGGGCGGTCATCCGCGCGCGGCGCAGGGTCGTCGGGGCGTCGCCGCCGTAGAGCGCGCCCGACAGGCTCACTTCGACGTCGAGGTCGTCCACCGCGTCATCCAGCCGCACGAGGGCGCGACCGGCTTCGTTCCGCGCCGCTTCGGCGGCGGCACGCGCCCGGGGCGAGCGTCGCGCGCGCCGAAGCGCGATGAGCCCGACGACGACGGCGAGGGCCGTCACACCGAAGACGACGGCGGCAGGGATCACCCAGCGGAGGAGGTCATCGGCCTGCTCGGTCATCGGGCGCCTCGCTCAGCGGTCGCCGTCGGCGGGATCGTCGTCGGAGACCAGCAAGAGCCTCCGCAGCTGCGCCGCATCCGAGACCACGGCCTGCGCGCCCTCGGCCTCGTGGGGCCAGCTGAAGCCCCACGTCACGAAGATCACGGGCACCTCGTGCTCTGCTCCGCCCTCGATGTCGTGGTGGCGGTCGCCGATCAGCACGGGCCTGTCGGTGTCGACACCGGCGGCCTCCAGGCGTCGCAGCGCCTCGGCGACGATGTCGGACTTCGCGCTCAGCGTCTTCTCGTCTGGGGTCGCCCCGGCGATCGCGGTGAAGAGGGGCGAGAGGTCGAAATGGTCCATGAGGGCGACCACCTGCACCTCCGGCTTCGAGCTCGCGGTCGCCTGCGGGATGCCTGCGGCGTAAGCATCCCGGATGATCTCGGCGATGCCGGGGAAGAGCCGCGCATCGGTGGTGTAGCCGTCCTGCTTGCCGAGCGTCCGGTAGAACGCCACGGCCTCGCTCGATTCGGCCGGCGTCATGCCGACGTTGACCTGGAACGACTCGTACATCGGCGGCCCGATCCAGTGGGCGAGCTCTTCGCGGGTGGGCGCGGGCTTGCCGAAGTGTTCGAGCGTGATGGTGAGGCGACGGAGGATGCCGACCGAGGCATCGATGATGGTGCCGTCGACGTCCCACAGGATGCAGGTCCAGGGTGAGCGCGTCGGCATGACCTCCACGCTACAAGTCCGCGGGGCGGGCGCGGACCGCGGGTCATCCCAGGAGACCGAAGCCCCCCAGGTCGGAGATCGCGCCGCGCGCGACCAGGAAGCCGACGATCCCGACGATCCAGGCGGTGTTCTCCGCCGCGGTGCGCTGGAGCCAGGCGGTCAGCCGCTGAAGGGGTCGCTCCACCGCCCGGTGCGCCAGCATGCGCACCAGGAGCAGAATGAGAGCGGGAAGGATCATCACCACGCCGTACCCGACAAGGGCCGTCACCTGCGAGATCACAGGAATCCCGGATGACGCGAGGAGCGAGATCGCGAGGAGGTAGGGAAGCATCGTGGCCACCTCGATGACGCCGGCTGCGACCGCCACGGCCATGATGCCGATGCGTCTCGTCGATGGGTCCAGAAGGCGGTCCCGCCATCGGGTGAGACGCCCGGGGGCCGGGGCCGGGTCATCCACTCCGGATCGAGCGTCTCCGGTGGTCGCGGTCGCGACGGCGACAGGGGCCCGGGCGTCCCGCTTCGAGGGGATCGCGAAGGCGACGATCACCAGCGCCGCCCCGAGGATGAGTCGCGCCCACTGCCCGGCGGGCGAGGCCAGTGCCTCCTGGGCGACCTCGGCGAGATTGACGGCACCGACGAGCACCAGCGCGCCGACGGCGCAGTAGAACGCGGCGATCGTCGCGAGGTACACCAGCACCCTGCTCGCCCTCACTCTGCCGGGTGCCACGAGGAGGAAGAGCGGAATGAGCAGGGTGCCGATGCTGAGGGAGTCGATGAGCGCGAGAACGAGGAGGGCCAGGGGCAGTGGCACGCCGGGGAGGAGGTCCATGGTTCCACCGTCGACCGCCCGGCCCGGCGAGGGCATCGGCAGAAGGGACGATTCCGCGCCGCGCGCCCTCGTCCTTTCGACGGAGGCCGCGGACGCTCCTTCGTGATTGCATGGGTCCATGCCGGCGACGACCATCCCGTGGCGACGGTGGATCAGCGCCCGCCGACCCGCCGTCGATGCGATCGGGTATGCGTTGGGCGCCCTCCTCGGCGCAGCGGTGGGGTTCACCGGCCTGTGGAGCTCCCTCTCCCTCCTGCCCGATCCCGTGTCGCCGTGGTGGAGCCTCGTCGCGGGACTCCCGGCGGCAGCCCTCGTGCTCCTCCGCGACCGCGCGCCCCTTCTCGGGTCGGCGCTGGCCGGTGTGCTGCTCGTCGCAGACGTCCTCACTGTCAGCGGCGTGGTGCCGGTCCTCGTTGCGCTCGATCTGCTCTACGCCGCGGTCGTGAGGGCGACCGCACGGATCCGTCGTCGCATCCTCGCCGTGCTCCTCGTCGTCGTCGCGGCCTCGGCGCTCGGTATGACGCTGGGCACGGGTGAGCCGCGCGCGGGAATCCTCATGGCCATCCAAACCGCGGGGCTTCTCGGCGTCTCGTACTGGTGGGGGACATCGACCGCCCAGTCGCAGGAGCTGGTCGCGCTTCACCGTCAGCGAGCCGAGGACGCCGAGCGAATGGCCGCCCGCGACCGTCGCGAAGCCGTCGAACGCGAGCGAGAGGCCATGGCGCGCGAACTCCACGATCTGGTCGCCGGGCACGTGTCGGCGGTGGCCATCCGTGCCGAGGCCGCCCTCAGCGACCCGGCGCAGTCCGACCGGGACGCCGCGGCGCTGCGCGCCGTCCGTGATTCCAGCCTGCAGGCCCATGACGCTCTCCGGTCGATGATCACGGTGCTGCGCACGAGCGACGAACCCCTCGTCATCAGCGCCGGCACCGCCGCGATCCCCGCCATGGTGCGCGAGGCTGAGCGTTCGGGCGTGACGGTGACCCTTCGCGCCGACCTCACGGACGCGCTGCCGGCACCTCTGGATCACGCCGCCGCCCGCATCGTCCAGGAGGCGCTGGCCAACTGCGTGCGTCATGCGGCGGGTGGCGAGGCGACCGTTCATCTGACCGCCGACGCCCGCGGGGTCGACGTCCGGGTGGTCTCGCGCGGCGGCGAGCCGATCACCGTGCCCGCGCTTCCCGGCAGCGGCTGGGGACTCGAGCTGCTTCGCGAGCGCGTCCGCGCTCTCGAGGGGACTCTCGACGCCGGCCCGACGGCATCGGGATGGTCGGTGCGGGCTCTCCTTCCGCGGGAGGTGGCGGTGTGACGGCGCCCCGGGTGCTCCTCGTCGACGACCACGGCGCGATCCGCGAGGGTCTTCGGATCATGCTCGAGTCGCATGGTGTGGACGTGGTAGGAGAAGCGGCGGACGGCGCCGTCGCCGTGCGAAACGCCCGCGCCCTCCGACCCGACGTCGTCCTGATGGACCTGCGGATGCCGGGGATGGACGGCGTGGAAGCCACGCGGCAGATCGTGGCGGACAACTGCGGCGACGTCCTCGTCCTCACGAGCTTCGACGAGCAGGAACTCGTGTCGGGAGCGCTCACCGCCGGCGCCGTCGGGTTCCTCCTGAAGACGGTGGATGCCGCATCCCTCGTCGCGGCGGTCCATGCGGTGGCGGAGGGGGACGGCGTGCTCGACCCCCGCGTGACCCGTCTGGCCCTCGGCCTGCTCCCGCGTGCGAGAGACACCGGCGACGGCGGTGCGCGCTCCGAGGCGCTGCCGGGGACGGGAGCCGTTGCGGCCGCCGGACTCACCGATCGCGAGCACGATGTTCTCACCGCACTGGGCGAGGGCCTGTCGAACGCGGAGATCGCCTCGCGCCTGGGGATCTCCCTCGCGACGGTGAAGACGCACGTGTCCAACGTCCTGGCCAAGCTCGGCGCGCGCAGTCGCGCGCAGGCGGCGGCGTTGGCGCGCGCGCCGCACTGAGCCGATGCGGCCGCGAGCGAGGTCGGCTCAGAAGAGGCGCAGGTGCCCCGAGTCCACGCCCTTCATCTCCTCGTAGTCGAGGGTGAGGCACCGTATGCCGCGGTCGGCGGCAAGCACGCGCGCCTGCGGTTTGATCTCCTGGGCGGCGAAGACGCCGGTCACCGGCGCGAGGTGCGGGTCGCGGTTGAGCAGCTCGAGGTAGCGGGTGAGCTGTTCGACGCCGTCGATGTCGCCGCGGCGCTTGACCTCGATGGCGATCGTGCCGCCCTCGGGATCGCGCAGCAGCAGGTCGACGGGGCCGATGGCCGTGGGGAACTCCCTCCGCACGAGCGAGACCCCCTCCCCCACGATCGCCACCTGCTCGGCCAGCAGCCGCTGCAGGTCGGCCTCGACGCCGTCCTTCTGCAGTCCCGGGTCGACGCCGAGGTCGTGCGATGAATCGTGCAGCACCTCATACAGATGCACCAGCAGCGCGTCGCCGGTCTTGGCGTGCGTGACGCGCCACTGCTCCACGACGCCGGCGGCAGCGGCATCCTCATCCGGCGTCTGCACCGTCAGGGTGCACGGCGGACTCATCCAGTTCAGCGGCTTGTAGGAGCCGCCGTCGGAGTGCACGAGGAGACTGCCATCGCCTTTGTGGACGAGCAGGCGCGTCGCGAGCGGGAGATGAGCGGTGAGGCGGCCCGTGTAGTCCACGGAACAGCGAGCGATGACCAGGCGCACCCGTCGAGCGTAGTCGCCGAAGCGCGGTGCCGCCGGAGGATCAGTGGTGCGGGTGCCCGGCGCCGACCGTCGAGCCGGCGATCGGACGCGCGGCGGGAGACGCGATGCCGGATGCCACGATGAGGGCGACCAGGATGAACAGCGTGTTGAGCAGTCCGACCTGCTCGCTGATGAATCCGAGGATCGGCGGACCGCACAGGAACGCGACGTAGCCGATGGTGGCCGCGGCGCTCACCCGGGCGGCCGCGCGGGCCGGGTCGTCGGCGGCGGCGGACATGCCGAGGGGGAACCCCAGCGACGCACCCGCGCCCCAGAGGGCAGCGCCGACGAACACGAGCGGAAGGCTGGGCGCGAGGATGAACAGGAGGAGGCCCACCGCAGCGGTCACCGCGAGGATACGGAGCGTGTTGACGCGGCCGAAGCGGTCGACGAGGGGACCGCCGAGCACGCGGACGACGGTCATGCTCACCGAGAAGACGGTGAGCCCGGCGGCGCCGATCGCCTCGCTCGCACCGTGTCCCTCGACCATGCCGAGCGCCAGCCAATCGTTGGCGCCGCCTTCGGCGAAGGCCATACCGAGCATGATCACACCGAGCGCGTACGTGCGCGGCTCACGCCAGGCGGACAGGTTGGTGCGCAGACGCTCGCGCCAGTCGGTCCGCTCTCCCGGGGCCGGGTCTTCGGCGAGCTCGCGAGCCGGGACGTTCGGGTACGTGGCCAGGGCGACGGCCAGGACGACGACGGCCATCGTCACGGTGTGGGCGAGCACGTTGATGCCGGCCGCGGCGGCGAGGGCGCCGACGCCCGCGCCGATGACGGTTCCGAAGCTGAAGAACGCGTGGAAGAGGGGGAGGATCGTCTTGTTGGACTGCTTCTCGATCGCGGCGCCGTCGACGTTCATCATGACGTCGACCGCGCCGTTGCCGAATCCGAAGAGGCAGAGGCCGAGCAGCACGATCGCATACGAGGGCACGGCGTCGGTGCCCACTCCGACGACGGCGACGCCGACGGCGAAGGTGATCATCGCGCCGAGCATCCCGCGCTTCGCGCCGAACCGCGCGAGCACGGCCGAGGCGATCGAGAGCCCGAGAATCGAGGCTACGCCGGCGCCGAGGAGGAGGAAGCCGATCTCGACGTTGTCCACGGCCAGCGCGCTCTTGATGGCGGGGACTCGCGAGGCCCACGTCGCGATGCTCAGGCCGCTGGCCAGGAAGATCGCGAAGACGGCGGTGCGCCAGCGCACCAGCTGAGGACGGGTCAGGACGAGTTCCACCCGAGAAGGATACCGAATCGTTTCGATCCGCGGAACGGCGCGGCGTTACGCTGGATGAATGAGACGCAGCGACGAACGGCGCCGCGCGACGATCGCCGATGTCGCCCGCGAGGCGGGGGTGTCGGCCTCGACGGCGTCGGTCGTCTTCAGCGGGAAGACACCGGTGTCGGATGCCACGCGGACGCGCGTGCTCGAGGCCGCGGCGGCTCTCGGGTACACCGGACCCGATCCGCGGGCGGCGTCGCTGCGCCGGGGTCGGTCGGGCATCGTCGGCGTCGTGTTCGAAGAACACCTCGGCACGGCCTTCCTCGACCCGGTGAAGACGCAGATGATGGACGGTCTCACCGAGGGTGTCGCCGGTCTCGGGGCGGGGCTCCTGCTCCTCCGCGACGATGAGACCACCGAGACAGCAGCCTCGCTCACCACGGCTCCGATCGATGCGGCCGTGCTCATCGGGTGCAGCCCGCTGATGCGGCGCTCCCTCGACACGGTGCGAGCCCGTGGCATCCCGGTCGTCGTCATCGAGGGAGATGCCGGAGTCGGCATCCCCCGCATCGTGCTCGACAACCGCGAGGCCCAGCGTCACGCAGCCCGGCACCTGAGGGCGTTCGGCCATGAGAACGTGGTCATCCTCACCCTGCCGATCGGCGCCGACCGCCGGCGGGGGTTCTTCGGACCCGACGCCGAGATCACCGTCGACGTCACCCGTGATCGGCTCGCCGGGGCCCGCGATGTGTATCCGGATGCGCCCGCCTACGCCGCGGCGGGGAGCTTCATCGACGAGGGATTGGCCGCGGGGCGTGTTCTCCTGGCTGGGCCGGATCGCCCCACGGCGGTGATCGCACAGAGCGATCTTCTCGCCGCGGGCGTCATCCGCGCGGCGGAGGAGGCGGGGCTGCGGGTGCCCGACGACCTCAGCGTGACCGGTTTCGACGGCATCGTCGTCGACGGTCTTGCGCCCTATGTGCTCACCACGCTCGTGCAGCCGGCCGCCGACAAAGGGCGCGCGGCCGGGCTCGCCGTCGCCAGCATGATCGAGGGCGGCAGCCCCGTGTCGATGCACTTCACCTGCACGTTCCGCGAGGGGAACACGACCGGCCCGGCCGTCGGCCGCGAGGCCTGACGCGCCGCGCCCCCCGCCCCTGCGCCCGTGCGCCCCGGCGCCCCCGCGCCCCGGCGCCCCCGCTCCCCCCGCGCCCCGGCGCCCCGCGCCGCGGCCGGCACCCCTGGCGTGTCCCACTAGATGCACGCCATCGGCCGTGGTGCCGCAGCTTCTGAGACATCCCGCACCGGCGGGCCTCCGCGCCTCCGCGCGTGTCTCACAAGATGCACGCGATCGCCCGCGGGGCTGCAGCTTGTGAGACATCCCACCGGCCGGCCACCCGCGTCACCCCGCGCAGCCTCCCGCGCCCCCGCGCTCCTGCGCCCCCGCGCCCCCGCGCCACCGAACCCCCCCGCGCGACCAAGCCCCGCCCGCCGCCCGCCCTCCGCCCCCGCCGCGCCACCGCCGCCCCGCGCCCCCGCGCCCTGCACCCCCGTGCGTGTCCCATCAGATGCACGGGATCGGCCGTGGTGCCGCAGCTTCTGAGACATCCCGAACCGGATGTCGCAGATCGGGCGATCTGCGGAGAGCGTGGGGCGCACCTTGTGAGACATGCCCGGCGGCGGAGGCGGCGGAGGCGGCGGAGGGGGCGGCGGGACACGTTCCGCGAGGGGAACACGACCGGCCCGGCGCCGGCCGCCCGATAGAATCGACCCGACCCCGATCGCCTGCGTCGCGCTGCCCGGCCGACCGACGACCCTGAGGAGGCCGCATGTTGGTCTTCCTCGGAGTGTTCGCGGCTGCCGCGCTGATCCTCCCCTGGCTGGTCCATCGCCTGGGAGCACGGGCCTTCTTCTTCGCGGCCGCGGTGTCGGCTGCCGCCTTCGTCTACACCGTCATCCTCGGACCTGGCGTCCTCGCCGGGAACATTCCGTTCGAGTCATACGACTGGATCCCGCCGCTCGGCATCGAGCTGTCGATGCGCATGACGACCCTGTCGTGGATCCTCGCGCTCGTCGTCACGGGCGTCGGCGCCCTCGTCCTGCTCTACTGCCGGTGGTACTTCCGCGACAACGCCGAAGGACTCGGGCAGTTCGCCGCGGTGCTGCTCGCGTTCGCCGGGGCGATGTACGGACTCGTGCTCACCGACGACCTCGTCGTGCTGGTGATGTTCTGGGAGGTCACCAGCGTCCTGTCGTACCTGCTCATCGGCTACTACCACCGCCGCGGCGCGAGTCGCCGCTCGGCCCTGCAGGCGCTGCTGGTGACGACGCTGGGTGGGTTGGTGATGCTGATCGGCGTCGTGCTGCTCGTCGTCGACACCGGAACCTCGAGCATCTCGGAGATCCTCGCCGCCCGGCCCGAAGGCCCGGTCGTCGTCGCCTCCCTCGTGCTGCTGCTCGTCGGCGCGCTCAGCAAGTCGGCGATCTTCCCGTTCCACTTCTGGCTCCCCGGCGCCATGACCGCGCCGACGCCGGTCAGTGCCTATCTGCACGCCGCGGCGATGGTGAAAGCCGGCATCTACCTCATCGCCCTGTTCGCCCCGTTCGAGGCGAACGAACCGGGGTGGCGGCCGATCGTCGTCTCGCTGGGCGTCTTCACGATGCTGCTCGGCGGATTCCAAGCCCTTCGGGAGACCGACCTCAAGCGCCTCTTGGCGTTCGGCACCGTCAGCCAGCTCGGTTTCCTCACCGTCATCCTGGGCTACGGCGTCCGCGACACCGCACTCGCGGGACTCGCGCTCCTCCTCAGCCATGCGCTGTTCAAGTCGGCGCTCTTCCTCGTCGTCGGCATCATCGACCGCCAGCTCGCCACCCGCAACATCGGAGAGCTGTCGGGGCTCGGCCGGCAGGCCCCGGTGCTCGCGACCCTGTCGATCGTCGCCGTCGCCTCGATGGCGGGACTGCCGCCGACGATCGGCTTCGTCGCCAAAGAGACCGCGCTCACCGCACTCCTCCACGAGGCCGAGGGCGGCGGAGCCTGGGGGATCGTGGGCTTGCTCGGGGTCGCGGCGGGTTCGGCGCTGACGATGGCCTACGGCATCCGCTTCGTCTGGGGCGCCTTCTGGACCAAGCGCACCGGGCCCGACGGCGCGGCGCCGAAGCGCACCGAGTGGCCCGGCGCGCCGGTGGGATTCCTCGCTGCCCCGCTCATCCTCTCCGCCCTCACGCTCGTCGCTGGCCTCGCCGCCCCGGCGGTGGACGCGGTCCTCGCCACCTACGCCGATGAGGCCCCCCTCGCCACCCCGGGGGTCGCCGAGCCCGAGCCGTACTACCTGGCGCTCTGGCACGGTCTCGAGCCGGCGCTGTTCATCTCGCTGGGCACGATCGCGCTGGGCGCGGCGATCTTCTGGGCGACAGTGAAGAAGGATGCCGCAAAGCGCGTCCTGCCCTTCGAGGCGTTCGACGTCTACAACGCCGTGCTCCGCGGCATCGCCCGCCTGTCGGTGGCCACGACCACCTTCACCCAGCGGGGTTCGCTGCCGGTCTACATCGGCACGATCTTCATCGTCTTCGTCGTCGCCGAGGCGACCGCCCTGATCATGGGCGGACCCGACTGGCGGGCAGACGTCGACCTGTTCCAGAACCCGGCCCAGTTGGCGATCGCGCCGGTGATGATCGTGGCCGGGCTGATCGCCGTCCGCGCGAAGAAGCGCTACACCGGCGTGGTGCTCGTCTCGGTGACAGGGCTGGGAATGGCCGCGCTGTTCGCGATCAGCGGCGCCCCCGACCTCGCGCTGACCCAGATCCTCATCGAGACGGTCACCCTCATCGCCTTCGCGCTGGTGCTGCGCCGCATCCCGTCACGGATGGGGGAGCACAACGCCTCGGTGGCCGCCATTCCGCGGGCCCTCGTCGCCGGAGCCGTCGGCATCACGATGATGGCCGTCGCCGTCATCGCCACCGGTGCGCGTCTGCAGGATCCGATCTCGGTGGCCTGGCCCGACCTCGCCTACGAGCTGGGGCATGGACGCAACGTGGTCAACGTGGCCCTGGTCGACATCCGCGGGTGGGACACGATGGGGGAGCTGGCCGTCCTCATCCTCGCGGCGACCGGCGTCGCATCCCTCGTCTTCGTCACCGACCGCAAAGACAACCTGACCGCGACCAATGCTCTGCCACGCGTGGGTGGCCGCGACCGCCGACTCCTCGTCGAGACCCCGTCGGGCGTGAAGCCCCGCAACGCCGAGGGAGGGCGCCAGCGCATGGCCTGGCTCGTGGGTGGGCCGCAGGTGCAGCCGGAGAACCGTTCGATCCTCCTCGAGGTGATCGTGCGGATCCTCTTCCACTCGATCATCATCGTCTCGCTCTACCTGCTCTTCGCCGGCCACAACCTGCCCGGCGGCGGCTTCGCCGGCGGCCTCGTCGCCGGTATGGCTCTGGTGATGCGGTACGTCGCGGGCGGCCGGTACGAGCTCGGAGTGGCCGCGCCGACCGACGCCGGGCGCCTGCTCGGGGTCGGCATGTCGATCGCGATCGGGTGCGCCATCGTGCCGCTCCTGTTCGGAGCACCGCCGCTGACGAGCACCTGGTTCGAGGCCGAGCTCCCGATCCTCGGCCACGTGGAGTTCGTCACCTCCACGCTGTTCGACGTCGGGGTCTACCTCGTCGTCGTCGGCCTCGTGCTCGACGTGCTGCGCTCGCTCGGTGCCGAGGTCGACCGGCAGATGCAGCGCAGCAAGGCCCGGGGGGTGAGCGTGTCGTGAGCGTCTCCCTCACCCTGATCCTCATCATGGGCGTGCTCTTCGCCTGCGGCGTCTACGCGATGCTCGAGCGCAGCCTCACCCGTGTGCTCATCGGCTTCCTGCTGCTCGGCAACGCCGCGAACCTGTTCCTCCTGGTGGTGATCGGCCAGCCGGGGATCGCCCCGTTCTTCGGATCCGGCGAACCCGAGGAGATGTCCGATCCCCTTCCGATGGCGCTGACCCTGACGGCGATCGTCATCACCTTCGCGGTGTCGGCGTTCCTCCTCGCCCTCATTTACCGGTCCTGGCAGCTGGGCCAGGCCGACACCGTCACCGATGACGAGGCCGACCTGGCGGTGCGCGATCGCGGCGCCGCCGACGAGGACATGATCGACGACGAGACCGAGATCGAAGACACCGATGACGACGCCACCACCGACTTCGTCGGCCTCGACACCGCGCCGATCACCGTGCTCGGCAGCCGAGACATCTCCGGGGTGCAGGATGACGCCCCGGTGAACCTTCCCGAAGCGTCGTCGCGTCGGTCGCGGCGGGGCGACTCGACCGAGCCGGGGGGAGACGCATGATCGCGCTCGTCCCGCTTCTGGCGACCCTCCCGCTCCTCGGCGCGGCCCTCGCCCTCGTCGCCGGTCGGCACCGGCGCACGCAGGTCGCCATCTCGATCGTCACGCTCACGACCGTCACCGTCATCGCCGCCGTCCTGCTGGTCGTCGTCGACCAGGGGGGCGAGGCGCTCGCAGTCTCGGTCGGCGACTGGCCGATCCCGTTCGGCATCGTGCTGTACGTCGACCGGCTCTCGGCCCTCCTCATCGTCGTCTCGAGCATCGTTCTGCTGGCGGTGCTCCTCTTCTCGGTCGGCCAGGGCGCGGCAGACAACGACGATGAGACGCCGGTGTCGATCTTCCACCCCTCGTATCTGCTGCTGGCGGCCGGGATCTTCACCGCCTTCATCGCCGGCGACCTGTTCAACCTCTACGTCGGTTTCGAGATCCTCCTCGTCGCGTCGTACGTGCTGATCACCCTGGGCAGCACCGAGAACCGCATCCGCACCGGCGTCGTCTACATCGTGGTGTCCCTCGTGTCGTCGATCCTCTTCCTCGCGGCCATCGCGGCGATCTACGGGGCCCTCGGCACCGTGAACATGGCTCAGATCTCCGAGCGGATGATGGAGCTCCCCCAGGACACGCAGACGGTGCTCCACCTGCTCCTGCTCGTGGCGTTCAGCATCAAGGCCGCTGTCTTCCCGCTGTCGTTCTGGCTGCCCGACTCGTACCCGACCGCGCCGGCGCCGGTCACGGCGGTGTTCGCGGGCCTGCTGACCAAGGTGGGCGTATACGCGCTCATCCGCACCGAAACACAGCTGTTCAACGCCAACGACCTGAACTTCCTCCTCATGTGCGTGGCGCTCGCGACGATGATCGTGGGTGTGCTCGGGGCGATCGCGCAGGCGGAGCTGAAGCGCATCCTCTCGTTCACCCTCGTGAGCCACATCGGGTACATGATCTTCGGGCTCGCGATCGCGACCCCGGCGGCGATCGGCGCGACGATCTACTACACGGTCCACCACATCGTGGTGCAGACGACCCTCTTCCTCGCGGTGGGCCTCATCGAGCGCCGCGCGGGCAGCACCTCGATCCTGCGCGTGAAGGGGCTGATGCGCGCCGCCCCCGTCATCGCGGTGCTGTATTTCATTCCCGCGGTCAATCTCGGCGGGCTGCCGCCCTTCTCCGGGTTCATCGGCAAATTCGCCCTGTTCGACGCCGCCGCCGAGGTGGGCACGCCGATCATGCTCGTGCTCATCGTCGGCGGCGTCGTGACGAGCCTGCTCACGCTGTACGCCCTGATGCGCGCGTGGAACCTGTCGTTCTGGCGTGAGGATGAGGACTCCGCCGAGACCGAGGCCCGCATCTCGTACCTGGGCCAGGCGCCCGCCGCCGGCATCCAGACCGAACGGCGCGCGATCCCGCGCATCATGACGGCGGCGACGACCGGGATGGTGGCGGTCACCGTCGCCCTCACGATCTTCGCGGGGCCGCTGTACGGCGTGTGCGAGCGCATCGGTGCCGCGCTGCTCGAACCGATCCAGCTCGTCCAGCTCGAGCAGGAGGCCGAATCATGAGCGGCGATCGCGCCCCCGCGCCTCCGGCCCGGGGGGTGCTCGGTGTCACCTGGCGGCAGCTGCCGTTCTTCCTGTGGTTGATCGCCCTGTGGATGCTGCTGTGGGGGCAGTTCACCGTGCTGGCGTTCCTGACCGGCCTCGTCGCCGCGATCGTCGTCACCCGGGTGTTCCGGCTTCCCCCCGTGTCGCTGTCGGGCCGCCTGAACATCTGGTTCGGTCTGGTCTTCGTGGCGACGTTCCTCGTCGCGCTCGTGCGCGGATCGCTGCTGGTGGCCTGGCAGACGGTGCGGCCCGGCAAGCTGCCCGGCGCGGCGATCATCGCGGTCCATCTGCGCACCGACGACGACCTGATCATGACCCACACCGCCGTCACATCCTCACTCATTCCCGGTTCGCTCGTGCTCGAAGCCGATCGCGACCGGCGGATGCTCTACCTGCACGTGATCGGCGTCGAGGACGACGACGACATCGAGATGCAGAGACAGTCGGTGCTGGGCTGGGAGGCGCGCATCGTGCGCGCGGTCGGCTCGAAGGCGCAGCTCGAGGTCATCCGCAACGCGACCGTCACCACACCGCGGCAGGGAGGGACCCCGACATGACCACCGTGCTCCTCGTGGCGATCTTCGTCATCTTCGTCGTGGCGGCGCTCCTGACGCTGTGGCGCATCGTCGTCGGCCCCTCGATCCTCGATCGCGCCGTGGCATCCGATGTCCTCCTGACCGAGGTGCTGTGCGTGCTGGGAGCCGAGATGGCGATCAACCAGCACACCCGGACGCTCCCCGTCCTGCTCGTCATCGCCGCGGTCGGCGTGTTCGGTTCCATCTCGATCGCCCGGTTCGTCGCCCGGAAGGACACGGTGGAGCGATGACCGACACCCTCGACCTGATCGCGCTGGGGCTGATCCTCGCGGGGGCGCTGCTGTGCCTCACGGCCGCCATCGGTCTGATCCGATTCAAAGACGTCGGCTCGCGCCTGCACGCCGCGACGAAGCCGCAGGTGCTCGGGCTGCTGCTCATCTGCGTCGCCATCGCGCTGTCGCTCCAGGCGTGGCCGGTGGTGGCGTTCCTCGTCCCGGTCATGCTTCTGCAGATGGCCACGGCACCGCTGTCGGCCCACATGATCGCCCGGCAGGCGCACCGCAACGGGACCATCGATGATCGTGTCCTGCTCGTCGACGAGCTGGCCGAGCAGGAGCGCACCCCGCCCGCGGCAGGGGGCTGAGAGGTCGCCCGGTCAGTCCGCCGGGGTCAGCCGCAGCGTGTGCGTGGTCGTCGTCGCGACGGCGTCGGGCGTGAAGGCCCAGGGGAGCAGCTCCGCGCGCTGCCAGGCCGGAGTCTGATCGACGTAGTTCGGATGGAAGGCGTGGCCGCTCGCGCCGGTGAGATGGTGCCAGCTCGACCGGTCGAGGTCGGCGAGGTCGACGACCATGCGCATGGAGGGCACGGTCGCCGTCTCGAACCCCTGGCCGAGCACCCAGCCGGTCGCGTTCGCCACCGAAGAACCTCCGCCGACCGGGTAGGGGCCGCGGTTGAACAGCATCTCGATCGGCGCGATGCCCGAGGTTCCGAAGGTGTCGTTCTTCAGGTCGAGGGCGTGGAGGTCGCCCCACTCCCACATGGCGGGGTTGTCGCCCTGCAGCTCGACGAGCCGCGCGTAGGCGCCGGTGGCGCTCCGCTCGAGCATCTCGGCCTGGGTCGACACGTCGAGCCCCTCGTTCTGCCACCACGGTGACGACGCATCGGCGAGGAGCGTGTCGACGACGAGGAACATGCGGGCCTGGTTGCCCGTGGGCGCGGGCGACTCGCGCTCGCGTACGAAGATGTTCTGCACCAGTTCGTCCCACAGCACGTTGGCGTACGCGGCCGCAGCCGAGCCGGCGTGGTTCTGGCCGTCCCACCCGCCGAGGAGGTCGAGCGCGGCATCGGTTCCCTCGTCACCGGTGCGCACATCCGCGTAGGCGGCGATGAGGCGCGGGCCCACCCACATCGCGTTGTCGGCCTGGATGTCGCGCATGTCGGTCGCGGTCAGCGGGCCTTGGGCGATCCGGCGCTCCAGCATCTCGGTGATGCGCGCCGCGCGCCATCCGTAGTCCCAGTCGCGAGTGAGCTGATAGGAGTAGTCCTCGCCCACGATGGCGTTGTTGGCGGTGACGATGTACCCGGCTTCCGGGTTCAGCGAGACCGGGAGTTCCTCGAAGGGGATGTAGCCCTGCCAGGCGTAGGCGGACTCCCACCCCGGCTGCGGCAGCGACCCGTCGCCGGCACCGCGGATCGGCAGCTTGCCCGGCGTCTGGTAGCCGATGTTGCCCGCCGTGTCGGCGTAGACGAGATTCTGGGCCGGCACGTCGAAGAGCGACGCGGCGGTGCGGAACGAGTCGAAATCGCTCGCCTGGTTGAGGGCGAAGATGGCGGTCGCGGTCGTGCCGGGCTCGAGGGCCGTCCACCGGAGGCTCACGGCGTACTCCCCGTCGGGGGCACCGCCCGGCGCGGCGGGGGCGCCCTCCGTGCCGACGAACGGGGCGTCGGCGATACCGGCGTACTCGTCGCTCGCGTCGGAGATGAGCGGACCGTTCTCTGTCGCGCGCACCGTGATCTCGACATCGTCGCCCCCGGCGACCTCGATGGTCTCCGGCCGCGTCGTGAGCGGCAGCAGCTGCCCGTCGCGCCAGTAGGCGTCATCCTGCACTCGCTCGAGGTACAGGTCGGTGACGTCGGTGGTGAGGTTGGTGAAGCCCCACGCGATGTCGGCGTTGTGGCCGATGATGACGCCCGGCATCCCGGAGAACCCGAAGCCGGCGACGTCGAAGGGGCAGTTCTGCCGGACGCGTTCGCACTTCAGCTGCACCTGGTGCCAGACGCTCGGGAGCGACGCGCCCAGGTGCGGGTCGTTGGCCAGGAGCGGCATGCCGGTGTCGGTGAGAGACCCCGACACGACCCACGAGTTGGAGCCGATGCCCTCGCCGATCGGCCCGACGAGGGTGCTCACGGCCGCGACGACGTCGCCGACCTCGGCCCAGTCGACGGAAGCCTCGACGACCGGTGCGTTCTCGGCCGTTCCGCTCGCGCTCGCCGGCAGGGGGGTACCCGCCTCGTTGAGGACGGGGACGATCACGGGGTTCCGGTCGAACGGGTAGGTCGGATACAGGTCGGCGAGTTCGTCGGGAGTGAAGGATGCCGCGGCGACCGCGCGCGTGGTCTCGTCGCCGATGTTCGAGCGGAGGTCCCAGGCCATCGCCTTCAGCCACGCGACGGAGTCCTCCGGCGTCCACGGCTCGATCTCGTAGTCGGGGTTCTGGAGTCCAAGGACGGCGTACTCGAAGGAGGCGTCCGCACCCTGATGGTCGGCGAGGTAGGCGTTCACCCCGTCGGCGTAGGCGTCGTAGTACGCGCGGACGGTCGGGTCGAGCGCCGCCACCTCCTGGGCGGCGACCTCGCGCCATCCGAGGGTCCGGAGGAAGATGTCGGTCTGCAGCTGGGATTCCCCGAAGAGCTCCGACAGTCTGCCGCTCGTGACGTGACGGCGGAAGTCCATCTCCCAGAACCGGTCCTGCGCGTGGACGTATCCCTGGGCGTAGAAGAGATCGCGGGAGGTCTCGGCGGTGATGGTCGGGATGCCGAGGGCATCGCGCTGCACGCTCACTTCGGCAGTGAGGCCGGAGAGGGCCTTCTCGCCGTCGAGCTGGGGGAAGGACCGCTGCACGGAGTAGACGACGACGCTCGCCGCGATGAGCGCGAGCACGACGAGGCCGACGAAGACGGCATAGGCGGTGATCGCGATGCGGCGGCCGAGGGATCGCTTCGCGGGGGGTTCGGGCTCGTCGAACGGCTCGACGTCGTCGATCACGCCTGCGGGCTTCGTCATCGAAGGAGACCTCCAGTCGCGAGACCCGGTGTCAGACGGCGTGGGCCTCGGTGCCGTTCGGGCGGCACCGGAGAATCGTAACCCGTCGGTCGGGGCGCGCGGTCAGTCGGTGCCGGCGTCGAAGGCCGCGGCCTCCGAGGCGGCGTCGGTCGCTTCGGCCAGGCGACCCCGCTCGTCGGGCTCGGCCGGTTCGATGATCTCGTCGGCCCCGCCCCGCTCGAGCTTCCCGACCAGCTCCCCGGTGGCGCCGCCGATGAGGCCCATCCCGGCGAACAGCTCGAGACGCGCGCGCGAGTCGGCGATGTCGAGGTTGCGCATCGTCAGCTGCCCGATCCGGTCGGTGGGGCCGAAAGCGGCATCTCCCACCCGCTCCATCGAGAGCTTCTCGGGCGCGTACGACAGGCCCGAGGCCACCGTGTCGAGGATCGTGTAGTCCTCGCCGCGACGCAGGCGCAGGGTCACCGTGCCCGAGATCGACGATCCGACCCACTTCTGGATCGACTCGCGCAGCATGAGCGACTGCGGCTCCAGCCAGCGCCCCTCGTACATCAGACGGCCCAGGCGCCGACCCTGCTCGTGGTAGGTCGCGAGGGTGTCTTCGTTGAGGATGCCGTTGACGAGGCGTTCGTACGCGATGAACAGCAGCGCCATCCCGGGCGCCTCGTAGATGCCTCGCGACTTGGCCTCGATGATGCGGTTCTCGATCTGGTCGCTCATGCCGAGGCCGTGGCGGCCGCCGACGGCATTGGCGGCGCGGACGAGTTCGACCGGGTCGCCGAACTCCTCGCCGTTGATGGCCACCGGGCGGCCGGCGTCGAAGGTGATGCTGACGTCTTCGGGGGCGATCTCGACGCCGTCGTCCCAGAATCGCACGCCCATGATGGGCTGCACGGTCTCGAGCGACACGTCGAGGTGCTCGAGGGTCTTGGCCTCGTGGGTGGCGCCCCAGATGTTCGCGTCGGTCGAGTACGCCTTCTCGGCGCTGTCGCGGTACGGGAAGCCGTGGGCGATCAGCCACTCGCTCATCTCGGTGCGACCGCCGAGCTCGGTGACGAAGTCGGCGTCGAGCCACGGCTTGTAGATGCGCAGCGCAGGGTTGGCGAGCAGACCGTAGCGGTAGAACCGCTCGATGTCGTTGCCCTTGTAGGTCGAGCCGTCGCCCCAGATGTCGACGCCGTCCTCCTTCATGGCGCGCACCAGCAGCGTGCCGGTCACCGCCCGTCCGAGGGGCGTGGTGTTGAAGTAGGTGCGGCCGCCGGAGCGGATGTGGAACGCCCCGCACGCCAGCGCCACGAAGCCCTCCTCGACGAGGGCGGTCTTGCAGTCGACCAGGCGCGAGATCTCGGCGCCGTACTGCAGCGCGCGGTCGGGGATCGAGGCGATGTCGTCCTCGTCGTACTGGCCGAGGTCGCCGGTGTAGGTGCAGGGCACGGCGCCCTTGTCGCGCATCCAGGCGACGGCGACGGAGGTGTCCAGTCCCCCCGAGAAGGCGATGCCGACGCGCTCGCCGACGGGCAGGGACTGAAGGACCTTCGACATGCCACCAAGTCTAGTGAGCGGGGGGTTTGCGCCCCGCGCCGTCGTGCGGGAAGGTTCTGTCATGGCGATGCATGTCAACGTCGACACGTTCGTGCGTGCCGAGACCGATCGGATGTTCGCCGACATCCAACGCGATGCCGGCGGAGTGAACGTGTTCCAGCACAGCCGCGAGCCCGCGGACGTCGCGCATCAGACCGTCATCCGGCTCAATCGCGACACCCTCTACAGCTTCGCGATCGTGGATCTGTCCGGGGGTGGCCGGGTGACGATTCCGGATGCCGCCGGCCGATACCTCTCGGTGATGGTCCTCGACCGCGATCACTACGTCCGCGCGGTGGTGCACGATCCCGGCGAGCACGACCTCGCGACCCTTGCGCCCGGCGCCGATCACGTGCTCGTCGCCGCGCGGACGCTCGTCGACCCCGATGACCCGCAGGATGTCGCCGAGGTCGCCGCCCTGCAGGATCGACTCCTGCTCGAGGCCGGGTCGTCCCAGGAGTTCGAGCCGGGCGACTGGGACACGGAGTCTCTGGATGCGACCCGCGACGCCCTGCTGACGCTCGCGCGGGGCCTTCGCGCGTTCGACCGCACCTTCGGCAACCGGGACGAGGTCGATCCGGTCCGCCATCTCATCGGCACCGCGGCCGGCTGGGGCGGCCTGCCGCTGTGGGAGGCCTCCTACCTGGGGGTCGATCCGCAGCTGCCCGTCGGGCACTACGAGCTCACGATGCGGGAAGTGCCGGTCGACGGCTTCTGGTCGGTGTCGGTGTACAACGCCCGCGGCTTCTTCGAGCCGAACCCCGAGGGGCGCTACTCGGTGAACAGCGTCACAGGCGTCCGCGATGAGGACGGCTCGATCACCGTGCGATTCACGCCTCCGGGCCAGGTCGAGGGGCCGAACGACATCCCGCTGCCGGAGGGATGGAACTTCCTCGTCCGTCTCTACCGCCCCCGCGCCGAGATCCTCGAGGGGCGGTGGCAGGTCCCCGACCTCGTGCGCGAGGCGGTGGACGACGCTCAGGCGCCGGAGGCGGAGACCTCCACGGAGGACACCCCCCGCTCGTGATCGCGGCGCCGCCCGACGGCGACGACGACCGCGGCGGTGACCACGATCCCGAGGGCGATGACGACGACCCAGAAGGCCACGCCCGTGTACCCGGCGAAGATGAGGTCGGGGTTGTTCGGGTTCAGGAACGGGTAGGGGTACCAGAAGGGCTGACCTGAGGCCGGGTTGGTGATGAGCGGGCCGCGCACGAGGGTGTACACCACCCATGCGATCGGAAAGATCAGGATGACGCCGACGTCGCGCCACGGCAGCGCGCGGCGTCCCGGGCCGAGGAACAGATCGAGCAGCAGGAAGAGCGGCGCGATCACGTGCAGGATCTCGTTCGACCAGGGCACCGTCACCCCCTGCGGGAGGGGCACGTTCCGCAGCAGGGTGTTGTAGACGACGCCGGTGATCACCATGTAGGTCGTGACGCTCGCGAGTGCCACGGCCACGGCAGCCGGATCGGCCGCGGGCGCGGCATCCGGTGTTCGCCTCCGCCGCACCACAGCCCAGCGCCCGCCGGCCCACAGAAGCACCACGGCGGCGGCGCAGTTGGAGAGGATCGTGAAGAAGCTGAAGAAGTTCGTCACCACCGTCGGCAGGTGCTGTCCGGCGTCGATGCCGATGCCGATGGTGCGGACGGCCTGTCCGATCACGGCGACGATGATCGCGACCGCGGCGAGGAGGCGCAGGACGTTCCACGCGGCGGCCCAGCGAGAGGATGCCAGCATGGGCCGACTCTAGCGGCGGTCCGGGGGCGTGGGGGGCTCGCCCGATAGGATCGGGTGTAACCGTCCGACAACGGGGGAGTGGGCCATGCCAGGCATTGTGATCGTCGGCGTTCAGTGGGGTGACGAGGGCAAGGGCAAGGCCACCGACCTCCTGGGTGAACGCACCGACTGGGTCGTGAAGTTCAACGGCGGCAACAACGCCGGACACACCGTCGTCATCGGCGACGAGAAGTACGCGCTGCACCTGCTTCCCTCGGGCATCCTGTCGCCGGGCGTGAACGCCGTCATCGGCAACGGTGTCGTGATCGACCTCGAGGTGCTCTTCGCCGA
Source organism: Microbacterium sp. AK009 (assembly GCF_013410955.1). GTDB lineage: Bacteria > Actinomycetota > Actinomycetes > Actinomycetales > Microbacteriaceae > Microbacterium. The sequence continues at coordinate 239,821 of NZ_JACCCG010000006.1, forward strand.
GCTCAAGGCGCTGCAGGCGCGCGGGCTCGACACGTCGCGGCTGCGGATCAGCGCCAACGCGCACGTGATCACGCAGTACCACCGCACGCTCGACAAGGTCACCGAGCGCTTCCTCGGCAAGCGCCAGATCGGCACCACGGGCCGGGGGATCGGCCCCGCGTACGCCGACAAGATCAACCGTGTCGGCATCCGCGTGCAGGACCTCTTCGATGAGAACATCCTGCGCCAGAAGGTCGAGGGGGCGCTGGATCAGAAGAACCACCTCCTGTTGAAGGTGTACAACCGGCGAGCGATCGCCGTCGAAGAGGTCGTCGAAGACCTCCTGTCCTACGCCGAGCGGCTGCGGCCGATGGTCGCCGACACGTCGCTGCTGCTCGATGAGGCGCTCGACCGGAACGAGGTCGTGGTGTTCGAGGGCGGCCAGGCGACCATGCTGGACGTCGACCACGGCACCTACCCCTTCGTCACGTCGTCGTCGGCGACCGCGGGTGGTGCCGCGACCGGGTCCGGAGTCGGCCCCCGGCGCTTGGACCGCATCGTCGGCATCGTCAAGGCGTACACGACGCGGGTGGGGTCGGGGCCCTTCCCGACCGAGCTGTTCGATGAGCACGGCGACTTCCTGCGCTCGCGCGGGTTCGAGTTCGGCACGACGACCGGCCGCCCGCGCCGCGTCGGCTGGTACGACGCCCCCATCACCCGGTACGCCACGCGCATCAACGGCATCACGGACCTCGTGCTCACCAAGCTCGACATCCTCACCGGGCTCGACGAGATCCCCGTGTGCGTGGCCTACGACGTCGACGGCGAGCGGTTCGAGGAGGTGCCGGTCAACCAGACCGACTTCCATCACGCCCGGCCGATCTACGAGATGTTCCCCGGCTGGAAGGACGACATCTCGGGCGCCCGCACCTTCGACGACCTGCCGCTGGCGGCGCAGGACTACGTGCTGGCGCTGGAGGAGATGAGCGGCACCCGCATCTCGGTGATCGGCGTGGGCGCGGCTCGCGACGCGGTCATCGTGCGGCACGACCTGGTCGACTGATGCGGTTCCTCGTCGGCGGGTACTCCGCCGACAGCGGCGGGATCGCCACCGGCATCGGGGTCCTCATCGCGGGCGAGCCCGAGTCAGGTTCGGCCGGGGGGCCGCTCGCCCTCGTCGGCGAGGCGGTCTCGGCGAGCTCGCCGTCGTGGGTCACCTGGAACGAGCGGACGGATGTCGCCTACGCGACCCTCGAGGCAGAGGGAACCGTGCAGGCCTTCCGCCGGGTCGGAGCGGAGCGTTTCGCCCCGCTCGGCGATCCCGTCGAGGCGGGGGAGGCGGTGTGCCACGCAGCGGTCTCGCCCGACGGCTCGACCCTCGTCGCCACGTGCTGGGGCGACGGGCGCGTGGTGCGCTACCCGCTTGCGGCCGACGGCCGGATCGGCCGGCCGTCGTTCGCGCCGGCCGCCGTGGATCCGGCGGCGCCGGGGGCTCCCACCGAGGCGGTGTCAGGTGTTGAGGCGGCCGCGGCCGAGGTCGGCATCGACCTGGCGGCGCTCGGCCTCGGCGGGCGCGGGGATGCCGGGCTCTTCGGCGGGCGCGGACTCGACGGTGTGGGCGGGGTCGACCTGTTCGGCGGCGCCGGCGCCGACGCTGTCGGCGGGGTCGGCGGCGGCGCGCTGTTCGGTGGGGCCGGCGGTGGTGCGCTGTTCGGCGGGGCCGGCGGCGGCGCGCTGTTCGGCGGGGTCCGCGGTGGTGGGGGTGTGGGCGGGGTTGACGGCACGGGCGACGCGGGCGGCGATGCCGAAGCGGCGGCCTTCCCGGGGCCCGGCGCGGAGCGGGAGCGCGTCTCGCGGGCCCATCAGACGGTGTTCCTCTCCGGCGGTCTCGTCGCGACATCCGATCTGGGATTCGACCTCGTGCGCTTCTGGCGCCTCGTCGACGGAAAGCTGCGACCGCTGCACGATGTCGTCCTGCCGTACGGCAGTGGCCCCCGGCACATGGTGTGGCACCCGAGCGGGCACCTGTACGTGGTGACGGAGTACAGCTGCGAGGTCTTCGTGCTCGCGCCCGATGCGAGCGGGCGCTGGCGTCTGGTGTCGGGGACGCCGCTCGGTGCCGGCACGCTTCCCGGCGACAGTGCCGCCGAGCTGGCGGCGTCGCGCGACAGCGGATTCCTGTACGCCGGAGTGCGCGGCAGCAACACGATCGCCGTCGTCGCGGTACGCGGCGCGGGGGAGACTCTTTCGCCCGTGGCCCTCGTCGAGGCGGGCGTGGACTGGCCGCGGCACCATCGCGTAGTGCGCGACACCCTGCTTATCGCCGGGGAACGCTCCGACGACGTGGTGTCGCTGACCCTCGACATCCGCTCCGGGATCCCAGGTCGGGTGCGCCATCGCGCGCCGGCGCCGTCGCCGACCTGCCTCACGCCCTTCGTCTGACCGTTTCCCGCGCGCCGCTCCCCGTCTGACCCGTGGCCGCGCGCCCCGCTGGCCGCCCGCCGGCCGCACCCATGGATGTGTCGTGGTGCGCGCGACCCGTTCCCCCGCGCGACCCTGGGCCGCCCGCCGGCCGCACCCATGGACGGGTCGTGGTGCGCGGGGACACCGCCCGAGCCCCGGCGGCGCGACGGATGCATGACCGATGGTGCCCGTGTGGCCGGGTGTGGCCGGTGCGACGTCGAACGGGCGACCGGCCATGCATCCGTCGCGGCATACGGGTCGTTCCGCGGCGTCCCCGGCGCCCCGGCGCCGCCGACCGCTATAGCTTCGCGTCCTGGCGCGGAATCACGACCTGCTTGATGATCAGCAGGATCGACGCCGTGACCGGGATCGCCACGAGCGCCCCGAGGAGGCCCAGCAGCGTGCCCCCGACGAGCGCGCCGATGACGACGAGCGCTCCGGGCACGGCGATCGCGCGGCTCATCACCCGCGGGGTAAGCACGTAGGCCTCGATCTGGATGTAGATCAGGTACGCGATGGCGAAGATCAGCGCGGTGAGGGGGTTCGTGAAGAGCGCGAGGATGCTGGCGAAGATCCAGTACAGCACCGGACCGACGAGGGGGATGAGCGTGATCGCGAACGCCGCGACCGCCATCAGCGCCGGGAAGGGCAGGCCGAGGAAGAGGTGGAGGAAGAACGCCACCAGCGAGTTGAAGAACGCCAGCACCACCATGCCCATGAGGTATCCGCCGATCGAATCGGTGATCTCATCGGTCATCGACCGCACCTTCGGGCGGTAGCGGGCAGGGCTCAGGCGGGCGAAGGCGACCTTCATGGTGTCCAGGGATGCCAGGAAGTACAGGCTCAGCACCAGCACGATCAGGATGCCCGAGACCGTCGTCGCGATGGTCGCGCCGACCTGCAGGACCCCGCCGCCGATCGCGGCGATGTTCGCGGGGTTGGTGATGAAGGTCTCGAACTCGCCCAGCAGGCTGCCGATCTGATCGCCGAAGGTGTCTTGCAGCCAGGCGTAGACGTCTGAAGTCTGGAAGGCGTTGATCGTCGACGGCAGGTCGGAGAGAAACTGCGAGATCTGTCGCACCAGCGTCGGGACGACGAGCGACACGACCCCGACGACGATGACGACGAACCCCGCGAAGACGATGAGGATCGCCCACCCTCGTCCGAGTCCGCGCCTCTCGAGGAAGCGCACGATCGGGTCGAGCCCGAGCGCCGCGAACAGGGCGAAGGCGATGTAGATCAGCACTGTGGAGAGGTTGATGAACGCGACGCCCAGTCCGAGCGCGACGAGTCCCCCCAGGGTGACGAAGAAGCCGAACGCGAACGGGTTGTTCACGCTGGTGAAGAGGGTGCGCCGTCGGACGTAGGTCGACTCGACGGGGGACTCGGACGCGTCGGTCTCAGGGTCGTCCGCGGGTGGCGAGGCGGGCGCGCTGGCGTCGTTCATGGTCACACTCTAGGGGCGCGTGCCGCGCACCCTCGGCGGCACTCGGAGCCTCGCGGTATGGTCGTGGATCGGGGAGGGATAGCCCATGACGACTGAAGATCCGACGACCACTCTGCTGAGGTTGCGCGCGAGCATCGACAACGTCGACGCGGCGTTGGTCTTCCTCCTGGCCGAACGCTTCCGCTGCACGCAGCAGGTGGGCGAGCTGAAGGCCGCGCACGGGATGCCGGCGTCCGACCCCGGGCGCGAGGAGCAGCAGATCTCCCGTCTCAAGCGGCTGGCCCAGGAGGCCGACCTCGATCCCGAGTTCGCCGAGAAGTGGTTCAATTTCGTCGTCGCCGAGGTGATCCGCCACCACACCGCCGCCGGCGCCGTGAGCGAGGGGCGCTGACATGGTCGATCGGCTCGAGATCGGGACCCTCCTCGAGGCGGCCGACCCGACCCCCGCGCAGGTGCTCGCACGGAAGCTCAATCGGCACACCTTCTGGTGCGGGCAGAGCGGGTCGGGGAAGACCTATGCGCTCGGTGTACTGCTCGAGCGCGTCATCCTGCACACCCGTCTGCCCCTGGTCATCCTGGATCCGAACTCGGATTTCGTCGGCCTCGGCACGGTGCGGGAGGGTGTGGATGACGCGGTGCGCGCCGCCTGGGACGAGCGCGACATCCGCGTGTTCCGCCCGGGGCGCGATCGCCCCGACGCCCTGCAGGCGCGATTCCTCGACATGCCGTGGCGCTCACGCGCGGCGCTGCTTGAGCTCGACCCGGTGCGGGACGCGGAGGACTTCAACGCTCTGCTCAAGCTCGAGGGCGAGATGGACGTCATCCGCCGGGGGAGCCTGGTCACCTACCTGCGCTCGGGTGAGGACCCGGCCCGTCACCGCCTCGCGACCAGGCTCGAAAACCTCGGCCTCGGCGGCTGGGGCCTGTGGGCGTGGCGGGGCCGGAGCGTCACCGATGACATCCGCGAACAGCCCGACGCGACGGTGCTCGACCTCGGCGGCTTCCCCACGCGCGCCGAGATGCTCGCCGCGGCGCTCGCGGTGCTCGATCACCTGTGGGAGAACCGGGCCGACCGGGTGGGCCGACTGATCGTCATCGACGAGGCGCACAACCTCGTCCAACCGGATCCGACGACCCCGGTGGAGCGCGAGCTCACCGAGCGCATCGTGCAGATCGCCGCCGAGGGCCGCAAATACGGCCTGTGGTTGCTGCTGTCCACCCAGCGCCCCTCGAAGGTGCACCCCAACGCCCTGTCGCAGTGCGACAACCTGGCCCTCATGCGGATGAGCTCGCCGCGCGATCTCGCCGAGCTCGGCGAGGTCTTCGGGTATGCGCCGGCGGCGCTTGTCGAGCGCTCGCCGCTGTTCGCGCAGGGCCAGGCACTCTTCGCGGGCGGCTTCATCGAGACGGCGGGGCTGGTGCAGATGGGCGAGCGCCTGACCGTCGAGGGCGGCAGCGACGTGGGGGTCCCTATACGCTGACGGCGTCCAGGTCCCATCCGCTGAAGGCGTCCAAGACCCATTCGCTGACGGCGTCGAGGACCCATTCGCTGACGGCGTGCAGGTCCCATTCGCTTACACCCGGCGCTGCCGATGTCAAGGGCGGGAGGGATGTCGGGGGCCCGACGTACTCTCGAACGCATGTCCGACAACACATCCGGCGCCGAGACCCTCGGTGCGACATCGTCCGACGACACCACCAACCCCGCGGAGAAGGATCCGGCTGATTGGGTCACCGGCGATGAGCCCATGACCGCTCCCCAGCGCAGCTACCTCGACACTCTGGCCCGCGAGGCGGGGGAGGAGCTGTCAGCCGACCTCAACAAGGCCGAGGCTTCGGAGCACATCGAACGGCTGCAGGAGAAGACGGGCCGCTCTCCGAGCTGACCCGCCTTCTCCGCGAGCTTCGCGCGCCGCGCACGCCTCAGGGCGTCGCGCGGCGCAGCGTCGCGAACGCGGCCGCGGCGAGGGCGGCGGCTGCGACGAGGCCCCAGGCGGCCATCCCCAGCGGACCCTGCTCGCCGATCCACGTGAACACCTGACCCCAGGCGTTCAGCCGTCCGACGACGAACATCGCCGCGACGAGGACGACCCCCAGGCCGATGAGGCTCACGGTGAAGACCGTGGGGCCGAAGCGCTTGTAGACGGTGGCCCCCGTGAAGCCGAGCGTGAACATCAGCATCGCGATGGCGAAGAAGATGAACGCGGCGCCGAGCGGACCGCCCTGCCAGATCTCGGCGGAGTAGAAGAAGTAGCCGTTCAGCCCCCATCCCTGGGTGAGCGTCTCGATCCAGCCGCCGATGACGAAGACCACCGCGAGGCTCGCGGCGCTGAACGCAGCGATGAGATACGTGCCGAAGAAGAACTCGCGGCGCGTGACGCTCATGGCCTGCGAGAAGGGGAATGTCAGGGTGAGCGCCTGAACGCCAACCACAGCGAGGTACCACAGCGGTGCCTGGGCGCCGCCGCCGTAGAAGTTCCCGGTCACGCCTGACCCGGCGAGAATCCACCAGATCGCGACGGACAAGATGAAGGCGCCGCCCAGCACGAGGAGAGGCACCCAGACGTACGTCTGACGATTGATCAGCTGCATCCGGACGACGCGCAGCGTGCGGTTCATCGGAGTGCTCCTTCCTCGAGCGAGGTCGACGAGCCGCTCAGTCCGGCGGCGTGCTGGGTGGTGCGGACGATGAGCTGCTGCAGCGAGACGGGAGCGACATCCAGTCCTGCAGCGGCCATGCGCGTGCGATCGTCGGCCGAGAGGCGCCCGAGCACCGTCACCGAGGTGGTGCGGCCGAGGCTCTGCCGGTGGATGATCTCGCGGCCGGCGGTGAAGGCTTCCACGGCCGCCGCGTCGCCGACGATGTTCGCTGCGCGGTCGCGGATCTCGTCCGTCTCCTCATCCATGACGATGCGGCCCCGGTCGATCACCAGCACCCGGCCGAGGAGGTTCGACACCTCGTCGATCAGATGACTGGAGAGGATGATCGTGCGCGGGTGCTCGGCGTAGTCGCTGAGCAGCCGGTCGTAGAAGATCTGGCGGGCGACCGCGTCGAGCCCGAGGTAGGGCTCGTCGAAGAAGGTGATCTCGGCGCGGGAGGCCAGGCCGATGATGACGCCGACCGCCGAGAGCTGACCCCGCGAGAGCTTCTTGATCGTCCGACCCTTCAGCGGCAGCTGGAAGTCGTCGACCAGCTGATCGGCGAGGTCCTGGTCCCAGTGGGGGAAGAAGAGTCGGGCCATTCGCAGCGCGTGACGCGGAGTCGCGTCATCCGGGTACTTCTGGCTCTCGCGAACGAAGCACATGCGCTCGAGCACCCGCGCGTTCTCGTAGGGGTGTTGACCGAAGACGCGCACGGTGCCGCTCGTGGCGAAGTTCTGCGCGGTGAGGATCGACATCACCGTCGTCTTGCCCGCGCCGTTGCGGCCGAGGAGGCCGTAGATGATGTCCTTTTCGATGGAGAAGCTGACGTCGTCGACTGCGACGGTGTCGCGGTAGCGCTTGGTCAGGTGCTCCACCTCGATCACGTGTGTCATCGTGGTGTCCTTTCGAAGCTCGGGGAACTCAGGGTCCGGTGACCGCGGCGCGGTCATTGATCAGGGCGGTCAAGTCGGCCGGGCCGAGGCCGAGCTTGCGGGCTTCGGCGAGCAGCGGTTCGACGTAGCGGTCGGCGAAGGCGGTGCGGCGCTCGTCGAGCAGGCGCTCGCGGGCGCCGGGGGCGACGAACATGCCGATTCCGCGCCGCTTGTACAGCACGCCCTTGTCGACGAGCATGTTCACTCCTTTGGCGGCGGTGGCGGGGTTGATGCGGTGGAAGGCGGCGAGCTCGTTCGTCGACGGCGCCTGGCTCTCTTCGGTGAGGCTGCCGTCGATGATCGCGTCCTCCACGCTCTCGGCGATCTGGAGGAAGAGCGCTCTGCCTTCTTCGACCACGTCGGCTCCTCACTGGTTAATTAGTTGACTAACTAACCATGCAACAATGACCGGGTCTGTGTCAACCCTGCGCGGCCACCCTCTCTCGCCGGAGTCGACAGCCGCCGTCGTGCTCCGTCTATCACGATCCTCCGCGAAGGCCCCGGCCGTTCCCGTGCGGCGAGCAGGGTGGCGCTGAGCGCCGTGATGGGGAGCAGGGCCGAGGGGCAGATCGTGACAGGGGAGCAGGGCCAGGAGGCTGCGAGGCTGCGAGGCTGCGAGGCCGCGAGGTGGCAAGCCCGAGACGCGCCGCGACCCCGAAAGGCCGGGAGGCGCCACGAGGCCGAAGGCCGCCGCGGGTCAGACGGACGGCGCGGGCGGCGCCGCGGGAGGCGCCGACGACGGGCGTGCGGGCAGCTCCTGCGCGACCTTCTTCTCCAGCACCTCGATCGCGTCATCCGACAGCAGGAGGAGGCCGTCGAGCTCCTCGCGCACGCGGCGATAGGCGAGCTGCCGCTCGGCAGGGGTCGCCGCCTCATCGATCGCGACCGAGAGGAGCTGCTGGGCGGTGTCGAGGCGCTTTCGCTCCTCGGCGCTGAAGTTCGCGTCCTTCAACCGGCGCGCGTCGCGCTCGGCCAGGTCGAACGCGACCTCGTAGTCGGTCACCGCCTCGCGGTACTCCCGCAGCTGCTCGGGACTGATCCGTGCCGTCGCCGACGGCGGCCGCAACCGGTCGGCGACGCGCTTCGCGCGAAGGAACGCCGCCGTCAGCGGCTGGCGTCCGTCGCTCATCGCGGGGAACGCGATCAGTTTGGCGACATCCAGTTCGTAGTCGAGCCAGCGGGCCGTGACGTCGTCATGGACGGCGAGCAGTTGCGTGAGAGTGGCGTCGGCCGAATCGGATGCCGCGCGGCCGGCGTCGCCGCCGGAGCCACCCGCCGTCGTGGCCCCCGCCATGACCGCGGGGATCGCGCCGGAGCGCAGTTCGGCCTTGGCCCGCATCTTCTCCAGGCGCCGCCGGTGACGACGCTCCGACGCGCGGTCGAGGGACTTGATGGCACCGCCGATGGCGGCGCCGATCGGGAAGATCAGCCACCAGAACATCCAGATGTTCGACCAGTCCACCCGTCATCCCCACTCGATCGTCATCGGCGCATCCCCGCGCGCGTCAGTCCTGCGGCCGTCGCGCTCCGCGCGAGGGGACGGGCCACACGGAAGCCCCTCGAGGCTGCGGTGGGCGGTTGTCGTTGGCATCGGCGGCGGAGCCGGGCGACGCCGAGTCGGTCCGCGACGCGGTGCCCGTGGCATCCGTCCGTCCGCCGGCATTGGTCCTTCCGCCGGCATCCGTCCGTCCGCCGGCATCCGTCCGTCCGCCGGCACGTTCGCGGTTCCGGGCGTTCGACTCCGCGACGCGCGCGATCGCCTCGGTCCCGCGGGCGATCACGGTCTGCGCGACCGACTGGGCGAGATCGGCCCAGTGCGGATCATCCTGGCGTGAGGGGCCGTCGCCGGCTCCCGCCGCTCGCCACGCCTCACGCTCGGCGCGCTCGAACAGCTTGCCGAGGTGCTCGACCGCCGCACGGTACTGCGCGAACTCGACCGGCGTCATGCGGGTGACGGCCGTGGGCGGGCGGAGTCGGCTGGCCTCGGCGCGGGCGGCGAGGTAGGCCGCCGTCGACGGCTGACGCACATCGCTCATCGCGGGGAACGCGATGCGCTTGGCGGGGTCGGTCTCGTACTCCAGCCACCGGGCGTCGATGGCGGTGTGAGCGGCCATCAACCGTGCCAGGGGCAGGGTGTCGGGGGTCGCCTTCGCGCGGGGGATCGTCGCCCGTGCCGCCGACACCTGGATCCGGCGGAGGCGGATCTCGGCATGTGCGGCGCGCACCTCGCGCTGGGCCTGCTGCAGTCGCTGCCGGGCGAGGGTCACCTCGGATGCCGGGACGCGGTCGGCCGCTCGATCGGCATGTGCCCGGGCGAGCTCTGCCCGCGCGACGCGCACCTCGACGCGCGAGGCGGTGACGACGTCGCGCGCTTCGCGCAGCTCGTGGCGGGCAGCGTGGAGGGCGAGCCGTCGCGATCCCTTGGTGCGCTGATGGCGCAGCCCGAACCATCCGATGGTTCCAGCGCCGGCTGCCGACGCTCCGATCCACCAGAATTCGGCGATGACCGTGAACGGGTCCACCCGGCCATGCTAGTCACGGTGGCTGGACGCGGGCCACGAGTTCTGCGGCACGCGCCGCGCGCACACGGGAGGAGATCGGCGCACCGGAGGGCGAGACGCCGCTCCGCGTCCTCCCGTGCGTCGATCTCCTCCCGTGTGCGCGGGCGAGCGCCCGAGCGCGGAGGGAGGGAGGGGCGGCGGGCGAGCGCCCGAGCGCGCACGGGAGGAGGGTAGCGGGCGGGGGCCCGAGCGCGGAGGGAGCGAGAGGCAGCGGGCGCGTGCCGCGCGCCGCCCGCGCAGAGAGGTTCCGGGGGACGCGTCAGCCGAACAGCAGCGACAGCACCGTCGCCCCGCCGCCGACGAGGATGAGCGAGAGGATGACGACCCACGCCACCACCTTGATCCGGCGCTGGCGCGCGTCGCTGTACATGGCGAAATCGTCGTCGTTGCTCATCGGCTCTCCGTCCGGGGTCTCATCCAGTCTAGAGAGCGCCCCGCGGCATCCGTCCTCATCGAGAGCGCGAGCGCGCGACGATAGCCGACCGACCGGCAGGCGTCAACGCCGCAGTCGGATCGAACGCCGCTCGATAGATTTCCCAGCGACAGGGCCGAACCCGGCTCTGCCGACGAAAGGAGTGCGACATGGCGCGCATCATCGAAACCGTCGATGTCGATGTCCCGGTCTCCACGGCCTACAACCAGTGGACCCAGTTCGAGACCTTCCCCGAGTTCCTCAGCTTCGTCCAGTCGATCACCCAGCTGGACGACACCCACAACCACTGGCGCGTGAAGATCGGCACCGTCGAGCGCGAGTTCGACGCCGAGATCACCGAGCAGCACCCCGACGAGCGCGTCGCATGGCGCAGCACCGGGGGCGAGGACCACGCCGGTGTGGTGACCTTCCACAAGCTGAGCGACACCGAGACCCGCGTCACGGTGCAGCTGGATTGGGAGCCGCAGGGCTTCGTCGAGCACGTCGGGGACGTCCTCGGCATCGACGATCGCTCGGTCAAGAAGGACCTGGCGAACTTCAAGACGTTCATCGAGTCGCGCGGCGCCGAAACCGGCGCGTGGCGCGGTGACGTGCAGGCCTGATCCAGGACTGCAGGCGGGGGCCGGAAGAGCCGGGGGCGAGATGCTCCCGGCTCTTCGACGTTCGCGGGTCGTCAGCGCGCGGCGGGTTCGCTGACCGTCGGGCCGAAGGCGTCGGGGAGCGTCGCGCGAGAGATCATCGCGAGCTCCGGCACCGGCACCGAGAACAGTCCCTGCACTTCCAGCTCGGCGTCGCCGTCGGCGGGCGCGTCGGTCACGCCGATGCGCAGCACCGGGTACCCCCGGCCCTCGCACAGCCCTCGGAACTTCACGTCATCCTCGCGGGGCACCGACACCAGCACGCGTCCCGTGGACTCGGAGAAGAGAGCGGATGCCGCGTCGACACTGTCGCGCTCCATGATCTCCGTCAGCCACACCCGTGCTCCCACTCCGAACCGAAGCACGGAATCGGCCAGGGCCTGCGCGAGTCCACCGGTGGACAGGTCGTGCGCGCTGGAGACGAGTCCCTGCTGCGAGGCCGCGTGCAGCAGCTCGGCCAGGCGCTTCTCCTGCGCGAGGTCGACCGCCGGCGGGCGCCCGCCGAGGTGGTTGTGCACGGTCTCGGCCCACGCCGACCCGCTCAGCTCGGTCGACGTCACGCCCAGGAGGTAGATGTTCTCCCCGGCGTCCTGCCAGCCCGACGGGATGCGGCGGGCGACGTCGTCGATGATCCCGAGAACGCCCACCACGGGGGTGGGGTGGATCGGCTGATCGCCGGTCTGGTTGTAGAACGAGACGTTGCCGCCCGTGACCGGGACGCCGAGCTCGAGGCAGCCGTCGGCCAGCCCCTCGACCGCGCGGGAGAACTGCCACATCACCTCGGGATTCTCGGGGCTGCCGAAGTTCAGGCAGTCGGTCACCGCGGTGGGCTCGGCGCCGGTGACGGCGACGTTGCGGTACGCCTCGGCGAGGGCGAGCTTCGCGCCCTCGTAGGGGTCGAGCTGGCAGTACCGGCCGTTGCAGTCAGTCGCGATCGCGAAACCGAGGCCCGACTGCTCGTCGACGCGGATCATCCCGGCGTCGTCGGGGAACGACAGCGCGGTGTTGCCCATGACGTAGTAGTCGTACTGATTGGTCACCCACGACGGGTCGGCGAGATTCGGGCTGCCCACGAGCGCGAGGAACTGCTCGCGCAGGCTCGCCGGGTCGTTGTGGCGGGGGAGGGCTTCGGCGGAGTCGTCCCGCAGGCCGTCGATCCACGTCGGGTAGGCGACGGGGCGCTCGTACACCGGACCGTCGACGGCGACGGTGGACGGGTCGACGTTCACGATCTCCTCGCCGTGCCAGAAGATCTGCAGCCGGCCGTCGCCGGTGACCTCGCCGAGGACGCTCGTCTCGACATCCCACTTCGCGGTCACCGCGAGGAAGGCATCGAGCTTGTCGGGGGCGACGATCGCCATCATCCGCTCCTGGCTCTCGCTCATGAGGATCTCCTCGGGCGTGAGCGTGGGATCGCGCAGCAGCACCTTCTCGAGGTCGACGCGCATGCCCGACCCGCCGTTGGCGGCCAGCTCGCTCGTCGCGCATGAGATGCCGGCGGCGCCGAGATCCTGGATCGCCTCGACGAGCTCGTCGCGGTACAGCTCCAGGCAGCACTCGATGAGCACCTTCTCGGCGAACGGGTCGCCGACCTGCACCGCGGGGCGCTTGGTGGGGCCGGCGGCGTCGAAGGAGTCGGAGGCGAGGATGGATGCTCCGCCGATGCCGTCTCCCCCGGTGCGGGCGCCGAACAGCACCACCTTGTTGCCCGCGCCGCTGGCGTTGGCGAGCTTCAGATGCTCGTGGCGGAGGACGCCGACCGCGAGGGCGTTGACGAGGGGGTTCCCCTGATAGACGCGGTCGAAGACCGTCTCGCCGCCGATGTTCGGAAGGCCCAGGCAGTTGGCGTAGAACGAGATGCCGCTCGTCACGCCGTGGACGACGCGGGCGGTGTCGGGGTCGTCGATCGCACCGAAACGGAGCTGGTCCATCACGGCGACGGGGCGCGCACCCATGGAGATGATGTCGCGGACGATGCCGCCGACTCCGGTCGCAGCGCCCTGGAAGGGCTCGATGTAGCTCGGGTGATTGTGCGACTCGACCTTGAAGGTGACCGCCCAGCCCTCGCCGATGTCGACGACGCCGGCGTTCTGGCCCATGCCGACCATGAGGCGCTTCTTCATGTCGTCCGAGACCTTTTGGCCGAACTGGCGCAGGTAGATCTTGCTGGACTTGTAGGAGCAGTGCTCGCTCCACATCACGGAGTACATCGCCAGCTCACCGCTCGTGGGCCGACGTCCGAGGATCTCGCGGATGCGGTCGTACTCGTCGGGCTTCAGACCCAGCGCGGCGTACGGCTGCTCCTTCTCCGGGGTCGCGAGGGCGTTCGAGACGGTATCGGCCAAGGAGGCGGAGGGAGTGGTCACGCGGCTGAACTCCTGAGAATCGCGGGGCGCCGGACGCGATCAGTCTAGTTGCGCGCCCGACATCCCTTGCGAGGCCGTCCCACGCGCGATGCGTCAGGATTCGTTCGACCGACGTACGGATTCCGTGAGGGACGCCGTTCCGGCCGCGCCGGACGCGTAGACCGGAGGGCATGATCTTCGTGTCCTTTCTTCCCCATCTGCGAGGCCGGATGATTCCGCGGCGCTGCGGGCTCCTGCAGGCGACGGTCGACGCGACCCTCGCCGAGGAACAGGATGCCGCTGGAGCGCCGTCACCGGACGGGGTGACCCGATGAGCACGATCGAGCAGCGCTTCGGGGTCGAACGCACGGTCGGCGGTGACCCGCTCGGCGCGTGGACGGCGGGAGTGGAGGCTGTTCTGGAGCAGACCCCGGCGGTCAGGGTCCACGGCATCGACCTCGCGCATGCGTCGCGGCCGCGCGCCATCCGAGCCCTCGCCCACCAGCGCCTGACGATGTTGCAGCTCGCGCTGCTGCGGGACACCGCGGCCAGGCGGGTCCTCGTCGTGGTGCGCCTGGCCCTGGACTGCGACGAGTCGAGGGTCTGCCGCGGACTGGGGGCGGCAGTCGACTCCGTCCACAGCCGGGTGGAACGGGCTCAGGGTCGGCCGTTCGCGATCGCGGCGCTGGCGGTTCCGCGTGACACCTCGCCCCGCCGGGTGTGGCAGTGCATCGTGGAGGGCGCGCCGATCGTGCCCGATGGGGCGACGGCGGTCACCTGGCGTGACGCCGACGAGTGGGGCCTGAGGGCGGCGATCCAGAATCAGTCGCTCTGACCCACCTCGCGCCTCGGCTGCGGTCGGCGTAGGGTTCGCCGCATGCTGACCGTCGGATCCATCGTCATCCGCGTCGATGACCTCGACGCGCAGATCGCGTTCTGGACACAGGCGCTGGACTACGAGGTCCGGGAACCCCGGGATGTCGACTTCGCGCTGCTGCGACCGCGGAGCGGCCCGGGGCCGAACGTCTCTCTCGACGCCGTGCCGGCCCCCCGCGCGCTGCCGCCGAAGATCCACCTCGACCTCTACGCGGAGGATCAGGCCGCTGAGGTGGCACGGCTCACCGCGCTCGGCGCGAGGGTCGTGCCGTGGGACCGGATGCCGGAGGACGCGGACTTCGTGATCATGGAAGATCCCGAGGGAGTCCGGTTCTGCGTCATCGACGCGGCGGATCAGCTCTCCAGCACGAAGCCTGCGTGATGCAGCTGGTCGCCGTGGAACTGCCCGAAGGCCCAGAACCCTGAGTCGTCGAGGTAGGTGATCCTCGCCCCGTCGATCCAGAACCGTCCTGTCCAGGCGTCTCGCCGGCCGCCCCGGGTCTCGCTGTACCGGCCGTCGGGAGTCAGGAACTGCGTCATATCGCGACGCGGGTCGGTCCGCGCCGCGAGGCGCGGGTCGGAGGCGTCGAGCCCGGCGCCGGCCGGCCGCACCGCCCGGCCGTCCCGGACGATCACCGACCCGTCGACGACGACGGCGCGGAGTCGCTCGGGGCGGACGACGAGCATGCTCCGGATCTCGTCGGGCCTCACCCGGCCATCGATGACGGCGAACGTCGCCGGGTTTCCCGGCGTCAGGTCGAACGCATCGCGCGCAGGCGGATCCGGCGCGGCGAAGACGGTGTCGACGAACAGCGGCACGACCGAGGCGCCGTGCCCGTCGATGGCCGTCGATGAGGGCGCGTGGTCCTCCTCATCCTCGATCGTCGTCCCGCGGACGAAGAGGTCGCCGACGGCGGCGCCGGCGGGTGTCCGGTGGACGGTGGCACCGGCGACGATGAGGTCTGTCATTCCAGGGATGCTACGGCTCTCGCCTCCGCAGCGAGCCGACCGGTGTCGGCGCCGCGGTGATCGCCGAGGGAATGAATCTCGGAGCCCTGGGTTATTACGCATCGATCGGTGCATAAATAGACCCGTCGAAGGCTCGGGTCGCTGCGGCAGGTTCGCGAACGAGTGCGACGCCGACGATGGTGATGGAACGGTCGACAGCGGCCGACACCGAAGGCGATTCCCGACGGGCGAAGGGTCGCCGACGCCTCCAGCAGTGGCTGGTCCGATTCGGCGTACCGGGCGCGAGCATCATCGCGCCGTTCGCGCTGCCCACTCAACTGACCGCGGCGTTCTTCGTCGCGTCGGGCGTCAAAAAGGGGTGGGTGATTCTCTGGCAGGCTGTGGCGATCGTGCTGTGGACGGGTCTCGTCGCCGCTGCGGCACTGGGAGTCGTCAACCTCTTCGGTTGGCAGTGATCGCCCGGAGCATCACGCCCACACGTAACGCATGACGCTCGCGCTCGGACTGATCCCCGAGGGCGAGCGTCGTCGTCGCTCTCCGGGGCTTCCCTGGGGCGAGAGGATTAGGTTGATCTCATGGAGCAGCTGAGGCGCGGTCGCCCGCGATCCTTCGACTCCGACGCCGCCCTCGAGAAGGCCCTCTTCGTGTTCTGGGAGCACGGATACGAAGGCGCGAGCCTCGCGCTTCTCACCGAGGCGATGGGTATCTCGCGGAAGAGCATGTACGCCGCATATGGGAACAAGGAGGACCTCTTCCTGAAGGTCCTAGAGCTCTATGAGAAGGGCCCGGGCTCCTACGCGCGGGAGTCGGTCGCGGCGCCCACCGCGAGAGAAGTGGCTCGTGCGTTCCTCGACGGGGCCGTCCGGGCCGGTACGCAGCCCGACCTGCCGTCCGGATGCTTCGGGGTTCGCGCCGCTCTCGCCGTGGGCGTGACAGGGGGAACGGCGCAGGACATCCTCACGGCGTGGCGGGCTCGGACTCGATCCGACCTCAGCGATCGATTTCGACGCGCCATCGCCGAGGGTGACCTCCCGGCCGACGCCGATCCTGACCTGATCGCCCGGTATCTCACGGCGATCGCCGACGGGGTGTCCGTCGAAGCGGCCGGTGGGGCCTCGGCAAACGAACTTCAGCGGGTTGTCGACGCGGCGCTTCTGCACTGGCCGCCGAGCTGACCTGTCAATGCCGTCGGCCGAGGCCGCGCGAGCGGATAGCGTGAGTGCCGGTGCTCGAGTCACCGCGGCTGACGCGACTACTCGGGCGAGAGGAGAAGCGCACATGTCGGTAGGCCTGCTCGCCGTCGTCGATGACATCCTCACCGCAGCGTTGAAGGCGAGCGCGAAGACCGCGGGCGTCGTCATCGATGATGCGGCCGTCACGCCGCAGTACGTGCAGGGCATCACCCCCGCCCGCGAACTCCCGGTGGTGTGGAAGATCGCGCTCGGAAGCCTCGTCAACAAGTTCGTCATCATCATCCCGATCGCGCTCCTGCTCACCGCCTTCGCGCCCTGGGTGCTGCCGTTCCTCCTGATCATCGGCGGTGGCTTCCTCTGCTACGAGGGAGCCGAGAAGGTGCTCGAGTGGTTCGGGGCGCACCACGAGGCCGAGGATGACGAGCCGCGGGATGAGAAGAAGCTCGTGTTCGGAGCGATCCGCACCGACCTCATCCTCAGCACCGAGATCATGCTCATCGCCCTGACGAGCCTCGATCCGGATCTCGGGCTGGGGATGACCCTGGCCGCCCTCGCGGTCATCGGGCTCGGCATGACCGCGATCGTCTACGGCGCTGTCGCGCTGCTGGTCAAGATCGACGACATCGGGCTCCGCCTGATGAAGAGTCCGTCGCGTCGCGTCCGTCGCACCGGGGTGCGGGTCGTGGCGTCGATGCCCGCGGTGTTCCGTGTGATCAGCGTGATCGGAACGGTCGCGATGCTCTGGGTCGGCGGTCACCTCGTCATCGCCAACCTGGCCGAGACGTTCTGGCACGGCCCGTACGACCTCCTACACGCGATCACGCACCTGGTGGAGGCCGCAGGCCCGGTCGTGGTCTGGATCGTCGACGCCGCCGTCTCCGCCGTCTTCGGCTTCGTCGCCGGGTTGATCATCGTGGGCGCGGTGATGGGTGTCCGCCGGCTCCTGCCCTCAACGAGGCGAGCGACCGCACACCACTGAACTCGTCCCCGGGCTCCACGACCTCGGCCGACCGTCGAACAGCGGCGGCGTCACGAATGCGATCTAGCCCTGGATGGCGCCGATGATGAGGCCCATGAGCGTGAACGCAACGACGTTGTACCCGGCGTTGATCGCCCAGAGCCGGATCGATCTGCGCTCGAAGAGGTAGTTGACGCCCAGCGCGGCCGCGACCCAGGTGACGCCGACGGCGAGTCCCGCCGCGAGACCGAACCCCGGTCCGGCGGCGCCGATGAACGCCGCGAGGCTCGCGGCCATCACGACGGCGAGCAAAGCGGACCCGACGAAGATCCGCACTGCTCCGGTCGTGAGCTGCTCATCGTCCACCCCGGCCAGTCGCTGCCAGGGTTTGGCGAAGAGGAGGGAGTACCACAGGCCGCCCGCCCAGCAGGTCGCGACCCCGCGCGAGCAGGCGGTACGGCGCATCGGCGAAACTGACGATGAGGTGGATGCCGGGAAGCGGCACGATCCGCTCGAAGCGCCGCGGCGAGGGGGCGTGCAGCCACCAGAGTCGTTGGACGACCGATCGCGTCCGTGAAGTGGCCGGGCGTTCGACGTAGGCGGGCTCCACGGGGCGTGCACTCACCTCATTCGGTCGGGGCTTCCGGGCGGACTCTCACCCGATTGTTCCTCGCACCGTGCTCGAGTTCCACCAGTCCGAGAGCTTCCAGGAGTGGGGGGAGGTACATTCCGAAACGGCCGCGATACCCCTTCCGCTGCCCGTACCAGCCGCCGACCGGGTTGTCGGCGGATCGACCCCACGCCTCGACGGTGCCAGGTGCGGGGTCCTTCTTCTCGTCGGCCGCTCCGAGCGGCATCCAGTCACCGTGCGCACCGAGCATCGCGTGGAGGTCGTCGACCGCTCGGGCGAGGTAGGAGAGGCGGGTGCTCCCGACCTGGCAGACCAGGAGCGGCGGATCCGCGTCATCGTCGCGGTACAGGGTGTACTCCGATGTCAGGGGCGGGGTCTTCAGCCGCCACGGATCGTCCTTCGTTCCCGAGCCTGACCAGTGCTCAGTCATGGTGTCTTCTCCTCGTCGACGTAACCGGCATCGTCAGCCTGCCCGCCTGTCGATCGTGTCGTCTTGTACGTACGCAACGACGTTGGGTGCGAAGTCGTCGGGGCCGGACACGGGGTAGTAGCCGCGGTAGCCACGAGGAACACCGCCGGTGAATGCACGGAACTCACGGACGAGATGTGCCTGGTCGTAGTAGTGAGCATCGGCCGCGATGTCACCCAAGGAGACACGGGGGTCGACCATGAGGCTGCGCAAAGCCTTCTGGAAGCGGATGACGCGGGCGACCGTCCGGGGCGAGTACCCGAGGTGACGGGCGAACAGGCGCTGCACCTGACGCGGCGTCATGGTCGCGGAGGCAGCGATCACTTCCGTCGTCGCTTGGCCCTCAGAGTCGACGAGGACGGCAAGGGCGCGCTCGAATGCCGCCGTCGAGCCGCCACGCTCGAGCCGTTCGAGGAAGAAAGCGTCGAGCATCGTCGTGCACCCCGCCGTATCCTCCTCGTTGCGGAGACGGTCCTCCAGCTCGGCGACCGCGTCGCCGAGCACCAGCGTCGGTGCGGGCGTTCCGCCGTTCCACCGTTTCAGGTCGTCCCGCGCGAACGGCGCCAGTCCACCCAGACGGAAGCGAACCCCGACGATGCGGACGAAGCCCTGCTGGTGTATCCGGATCGGCACGAGACGCTGAAGGTCGAGGGTGGATTCGGCGATCTGCCTGCTCTTCCCGCCGATGACCTCGCGGACGTAGGGTGCCTCGAAGTTGAAGATCAGATCGGCGCGCGCGTCGACGAAGACGTCGACGCGGAGCTCCACCTCCTCGCCCGGTCCGTGCGAGACGAACCAGTAGTTCTCGATGTAGGGCTGCAGCGCTGGAGCCGGGTGGGCGAGCTGATACACACCCCAGAATCGCATGACCTCTGCTGAAGGACGAGCGATCTCGCCGATCGAGCACGTCAGCTGCCCCTTGACGGGTGTGGAGCGGGGGTCTAACGTACAACCAAATGGTTGCACAAACGGAGCTGACCGATGACGATCTCGACCGCGTGTTCCACGCGCTCGCCGCGGCGACGCGCCGCGACATCCTGCGGCGCGCCATCGAGGCCGAGCATTCGGTCTCGGGTCTGGCCCGTGAGTACGACATGTCGTTCGCCGCGGTGCAGAAGCACGTCGCGGTGCTCGAAGCGGCCGGCCTCATCGTCAAGCGCGCCGAGGGTCGGGAGCGGCTGGTCCGAGCGGATCCGGCCATGATCGCCCGCGCCCGCGCGTTGCTCGCCGCCTATGAGGAGCTCTGGCGCTCGCGCATCGCGCGGCTCGACCAGCTGCTCGCCGAAGATCCACCGACACCCACACCCGCAGCATCCAACGAAGGAGACTGACATGCCCGTCACCGATGTCACCACCGACGCCGAGGCGCTCACCATGACGCTCGAAGCCGAGTTCGACGCATCCGTCGACCGCCTCTGGAAGGCCTTCACCGATCCGCAGCAGCTCGAGCGGTTCTGGGGACCTCCCGGCTGGCCCGCGAGCTTCCCCCAGTTCGACTTCACCGTCGGCGGGCACGCGCGCTACGTCATGACCAGCCCGAAGGGCGAGCAGTCGTGGGGGTCGTGGGAGTTCGTCGCCATCGACGCTCCGCGCGGCTTCACCGTGCTCGACGCGTTCGCCAACGAGGAGGGCGCACCGCTCGAGGGGATGCCCGTCATGCGGGTCGTCTTCGCCTTCGAGCCGACCGCGACGGGATCGCGCATGGTCAACACCACCTACTTCACCTCCGCCGAGGCGTTGGAGCAGGTCGTCGCGTTCGGTGCCGTCGAGGGCTCGACGATGGCGATCAACCAGCTCGACCTGGTGCTGCACGACCTTCGCGAATACGCCGCGGGGCGCGGCACCGAACTGGAGATCCTCGACGACCAGCACGTGCGCATCACCCGCGTCATCCGCGGTCCGCGCGAGCTGGTCTGGAAGGCCCATCACGACACCGACCTGCTGAAGAAGTGGATGCTGGGACCCGACGGGTGGACGATGCCCGTCGCCGAGCAGGCCGAGGCCGTCGGCGACACCTTCCGGAACGTCTGGGTGCCCGGCCCGGGGGTCGAGGGTGAGGAGTTCGGCTTCGAAGGCGAACTGCTTCTCACCGATCCTCCGCGCCGTGAGGTGTCGACCGAGCGCATGATCGGTATGGACGGCCCCGGCACGGTCAACGACCTGTCGTTCTACGAGGAGGACGGGCTGACGCTGCTGACGCTCGTCATCGAGTACCCCGACGCCGAGACGCGCGACATGATCCTCGCGACCGGCATGGTCGACGGCATGGAGGCCAGCTACGCCCGACTCGAGGGTGTGCTCACGACGGTCTGAGGGACGCGGCGTGAAGGGCCACGCGGAGATCACGGGGGGGTGGCCGGATCGGCTGCCCCCCTACGATGTGACCGTGGACTTCAGCTTCGCTTTCACGCCCGACCTCATCGCGGTGTTCATCACGCTGTTCGTGCTCGAGATCGTCCTCGGCGTCGACAACGTCATCTTCATCTCGATCCTCGCCTCCAAGCTCCCCAAGGAGCAGCAGGCGAAGGCCCGGAACCTCGGGCTCACCCTGGCGATGCTGATGCGGGTCATCCTGGTGTTCTTCGCGGGGTGGCTCATCACGCTGACCGAGGAGGTCTTCGCTGTCGGGGACCTCAGCTTCTCGTGGAAGGACATCATCCTCATCGCGGGTGGGTTGTTCCTGCTCTACAAAGCGGTCACCGAGATCCACCACAAACTCGAGGGTGCGGAGGATGAGCACGGCGCGGGCGGGTCGAAGGCGATCTCGTTCGGCGCGGTGATCGGCCAGATCCTCGTGCTCGACCTGGTCTTCTCGCTCGACTCGGTCATCACCGCGGTCGGCATGACGACCAACCTCGTGGTGATCGTCACCGTCGTGGTGCTCTCCTTCGGCATCATGCTGTTCGCCGCGCGATTCATCTTCGAGTTCGTCAACAAGCACCCGACGGTGAAGATGCTGGCGCTGTCGTTCCTCCTCCTCATCGGTGTGTTCCTGATCGCCGAGGGCTTCGGGTTCTACATCGACAAGGCCTTCATCTACGGGCCGATGGCTTTCGCCATCTTCGTCGAGGCGCTGAACCTCACCTACGCCGCGCGGCGCGCGAAGCGCGCCAGGAAGCCTGAGCACCCCGTGCAGCTGCGCCCCCGCTACCGCGACGTCGATGAGTCGGTCGCCGTCGCCGCGGCGCTGTCGCGGTCGAAGGACCCGTCGGCCGGCGCCGTCGGCCTGTCACGCAAGCCCGTCGCCGGTGACGCACCGGCCGACGCGGAGCGCGCCGGCCTCGGCTGAACGCGATCCTCGGGGCCCCTGCGTCACCGCGAGTCGGTGGCCGCGAACCACCCGGAGGGGGCGAGCTCGGACCCGGCACGGGAGAGGTACTGGTCGAAGTAGACCCGGGCGACGAGTTCGCGGCGGCTGGTGACCCCTGCTTTGTCGAAGATCGACTTCAGGTGGTCTTGCACGGTGTAGGGCGAGACGTGCATCGCGGCGGCGATCTCCTTGGTGTCGGCGCCCCTCAGCACGATTGAGACGACGTCCCGCTCGCGGGCGGTGAGGCCGAAGGCCGCGGCGACGAGGTCGATCACCTCCTGTGGACGGGCTTCCTCGATGGTGACGACGACGTCGCCGCCGCGATCGCCGATCCCGCCGAGAGGCGCCGCGTGCAGCACCAGCCAGAGCCCGTCCGCCGTGCGCGCCCGCACGCGAGGCACGCGATCGGTCTCGCCGCGGGCGAATCGCCGGGCGGCGTCGACGAGCGCGTACACGTACACGAGCGGGTCGCCCATGCCCGGCACCACCGACATCCGCTCCAGATGCAGCTGCGCCCCGGGAGTGGACTGGACGATACGGTTCTGCGCATCGATGATGACGACGGCAGGGCCGGCTTCGGGGACGGGGTCCGTCACGGCGATCTGCGCGAGAAGCCCGGTGCGGATGCCGCGGGTGAACGACGGTGCGACGGCGGCGAGGAACGCCAGCTCGTCCGCTGCGAAGACCTGATCGTCGCTTCCGCGGAAGAGCGAGACGTGCCCCCACCCTCCGCTGCGATCGGCGAAGACCACGCGCGCCTCGTCGTGGAAGTCGAAGTAGGGCACGAGCAGCTCGGCCATGCGAGCGGATCGATCCAGGTCGCCTCTGGTCTCGCGCTGCATGCCCACCGCGGTCCGGCCGGCCTGCAGCATCCCCCGGATCGCCGTCGGCTCCTCGCCGCCGTACTCGAGCTGGGACCACGAGAGATCCTGCTCGTTCCGACCGTCGAGGGCTCCCAGCTTGCGCGCGCTCGAGACCATCGCCGTCGCCGGGTCGAGCGTCGACACGCAGGCGGCGACGAAGGGGACGACCATCGCCAGGGCGGCCGCCGCCTCGTCCATGAACTGATGCAGGGGGAGGCCTGCGCGCGACATCACGTCGATGTCGCTCCGCGCACGCCCCAGAGCCAGTGCGGTGGCCATGCGAACAGTGTGCTCCTGCCGGCGCGGATCCACCATCCCAGGTATCTGGGATGCCGCAAGACCCCTCTCCCCTGGGATGGTGGCCGCACGTGGGGCGCCGTCAGACTCTCCACCGGGCGCCTTCTGCGGCGTCCACCCGAATAGACATCAGAATGCTGGAGCTCATCATGACCCTGTCCGACACCATGACCGACGCCGCCCGTCCGGACGCAGACCCGCGGGGCGCGGGCCTGCGGTCCGCCCTCGGAAGCCTGATCGTGCTGCCCGACGATGCCGAGTGGGACCACGCGCGCAGGCCCTGGAACGTCGCCGTCGACCAGCGGCCGGTCGCGGTCGCGCGTCCCGAGACCGCCGAAGACGTCGTCGAGATCGTGCGCGCGGCCACCGCGGCAGGACTCCGGGTCGCGCCGCAGTCGACCGGACACGCCGCCGCCGCTCTCGCCGACACCGGCCTCGCCGACACCGTCATCATCTCGCTGGCGCGCCTGCGCGGCGTCACGGTCGATCCGGTCGCGCGCACGGCACGCGTGCTGGGCGGATCGCTGTGGAACGACGTGCTCGAGGCGACGGCGCCGCACGGATTGACCGCTCCCCACGGAAGCGCCGGAGATGTGAGCGTTGCCGGGTACAGCCTGAGCGGCGGTCTGTCGTTCTACGCTCGGACGCACGGTCTGGCCGTGAACTTCGTCCGCGCCGTTCAAGTGGTGACCGCGGAGGGAAACCTCGTGCGAGCGAGCGCTCAGGAGAACCCCGACCTGTTCTGGGCGGTCCGCGGCGGTTCGGGCGCCTTCGGAGTGGTCGTCTCGCTCGAGATCGACCTGCTCCCCTATGCGGATGTCTTCGCCGGGATGCTGCTGTGGGATGCCGCCCGCGCCGAGGACGTCGCTCGCGCCTGGGCGGCGTGGACGACGACGGCACCCGAAAGCGCGACGACGACGCTTCGCATCCTGCATCTCCCGCCGCTGCCCGAGCTGCCCCCGTTCCTCTCCGGGCGGTCGGTCGTGGTCATCGACGGCGCGGTGCTGGAATCGGATGACGCGGCGGCGGCTGTTCTCGCGCCGCTGCGCCACCTGGCCCCCGAGGTCGACACATTCGCGCGCATCCCCGCCGCCGGTCTGGTCGCCGTCCACATGGATCCCCCGCAGCCGACCCCCGCCTTCACTGCGCACGCGGTGCTCGACGAGCTTCCGGATGGTGCCGTCGACGCGTTCCTGCGGGCGGGGTCGGACCGCGGGCTCTTCATGACGGAGCTGCGCCACATCGGCGGCGCGGTCGCGCGCCCCGTGGCATCCGGGGGGGGGGCGATCTCGGCGCTGACCGGGCAGTACCTCATCCACACCGTCGCCGTGGTGCCGGCGCCCGAAGTGGCGGAGGCCGCCGCGGCGGCGGTGCGTGCCGGTGTAGCGCTGTTCCGCCCCTGGCACATCGACGCGCTCGCGCTCACCTTCATCGACGGAGGCGCCGACCGGGCGCTCGGCTACGGCGAGGCCGCCGCTCGGCTCAGCGAGCTCAAGCGCCGGTTCGATCCCGGCGCGGTGTTCTCGGCTGCCCAGCCGGTGCACTGACCTGGTGCGCCGCGGCGCCGCCCCGCGCGCTGGGGGAGCGTGCGGACGCGGCGCCGGAGGCGGTCAGGACGCCGTCCGCGCGGCATCCGCTCTTCCCCGGCGCGCTCCGTGCGCCAGATCAGGAGGTGTGCGCGAGATCAGGAGGATGCGCGTCGGATCGTCCTGATCCGGTGCTCACCTCCTGATCTCACGACGGCGGCGTGCCCACGAGTCCGGGGAGGCCCCGCCGAGCGAGGTCACGATCGACGGCACCGCGATCGGAGCAGCCCGAAGACGCGGTCAGAGCCAGCGCTTGTGCTTGAACACCCCGTAGAGGCTGGCAGCCACGCCGACCATGAGCAGCAGCGAGAACGGATAGCCCCACTCCCAGCCGAGTTCGGGCATGTTCTCGAAGTTCATGCCGTACACGGTTCCGACGAGGGTGGGAGCGAAGATGATCGCCGCCCAGCCCGAGATCTTCTTCAGCTCCTCGTTCTGCGCGAGGTTGAACTCCGTCATCCGCCGCATCTCGTCGTTCTGCCGCTGGGCGACGAGGGTCGACTCGACGGTGAGGGCGTTTTCGAGGATGGTGCGGAACGCCGCCGAGCGTTCGACGACGCGCAGCGCGTGGTCGAGCACGTCCCGCAGGTTCCGCTGCAGCTCCACGTCGACCCGGTACTTGTCCGAGCCGCGCAGCAGCGCCTCGAGCATGCCGACGAGCGGCCGCGATGCCCGCTGGAAGTCGATGACCTCACGCGAGAGCTCGTAGATGCGCCGCGACACGCTGCTCTCCTCGTCGAAGAGCTGATCCTCGATCTCGTCGATGTCGTTCTCGAGACCCGCGATGACCGGCTCGTATTCGTCGACGACCTCGTCGAGGATGGCGTACAGCACCGCCTCCGGGCCCATCGACAGGAGCTCCGGCGCGTCCTCCAGACGCCGACGCACCCTCCCGAGGTTCGGCGACTCGGCGTGGCGGATGGTCACGACGAAGTCGGGCCCGACGAACAGATGCAGCTCGCCGAACTCGACCCGCTCCTCGGCGTCGAGGTAGCGCGCGGGTCGGAGCACCACGAAGAGGGTGTCGCCGTAGCGCTCGAGCTTCGAGCGCTGGTGGCCGCTGAGGGCGTCTTCGACCGCGAGGGGGTGCAGCGAGAACTCCTCGGCGACCTGGCGCACCTCCCCCTCGCTCGGTCGGTACAGCCCGATCCAGGCCATCCCGCCGCGGGAGCGCATCACCTCGAAGGTCTCGTCGAGGTTGGTGGGGTCTTCGGTGCGGACCCCCTTGACGTACACGCCGTTGTCGATCAGCGCCATCATCTCTTCTCCGGTCGGTCGTGCCGCGTGCGCGGCGAACAGCAAAGGGCGGATGACACGCCACCGCGCTGCTGCGGATCGAACGGCCGACAGGGAAGACGACCGCGCCCCTGGAACAGGATCAGCGGATCGGAGAGCCCGACACCGACGGCAGGACGGTGGCGTGGCGACTATCACCGGCCATCACGCACCACCTCCTCTCGGGTCGGAACCGCATTCACCATAGACCATCACGCCACGACGCGGGGAGCGAGGGCGGCGTAGGCCCGCGCCCAGGTCTCGTCGAAGGCGCCCCGAGACGCCGTTCCGCGACGCCAGTCGCCCTCCGCGGCGGCGAGGTCACGCGCCATCCGCTGCAGTTCGGCGCGCTCCGCGTCTGAGTCTTCGCACCCCAGTGCGCAGGTGATCCAGCTCTCGTGGATGCGGGAGACGAAGCCCGACAGCGCGGTCCACATGCCCAGCGCCGGCCCGAGCCACACCACCACACCCAGCACGAATGCCGCCGCAGGCCCCAGCACGTCGGCGGTGGCGAGGGTGGCGGCGCCGCCGATGACGAGACCAATCAGCGGCCAGAGCCGCATGAGACGCCACATGCGGCGCTGCTGGTCGGTGGTATCAGGGGGGAGGAGGAGCAACCGCACGCGCGTCTCGCCGTATCGTGCGATCGAGGTTTCCAGGAATCCCCAGTCACCGCGCGAGGGGCGGGTGACCAGGGACGTTTGACGATGCCACATGAGACGATCCTCGATCTGCGGCGGGACCCGGCGGTGGACCCCGACGAATCACCTACGATCGCGCGGTCGATCCTCACGAGATCCTGACGGTCCGTCGCGGCAGGATGGCAGCATGCTCTCCATCCGCGTCACCGCACCGGCCGATCTCGCCCGCGAGCTGGTGCCGCAGCTGAGGGCCCAACCCACGGTCATCGACCTCGCCGTGGTGGCGGGCGCGTGCGACGCGGGGAGCGGCGACCTGCTGCTGTTCGACGTCGCCCGAGAAGACGTCAACAACATCGTCCGGCTGCTCCGGCACGCCGGGGTCCCCGCGCAGGGCGCCATCGTCGTCAGTGAGCCGCTGGCGGTGGTGTCGGATGCCGCGGCCGCGGCGGAGCGCGCGGCACCGGGTCATCCCGCCGACGGCGTGCTGTGGGCGCAGTTGGCCGGCCGCTCCACGGAGGACTCCCGGCCGTCGTGGAGCTTCTTCGCGTTCCTCCTGCTCGCGACCATGATCGCCGGGATCGGGCGTCTTCTGGACCAGCCGATCCTCATCATCGGGGCGATGGTCGTGGGGCCGGAGTTCGCCCCCATCGCGGCGATCTGCTACGCCGTGGTGCGCCGGCGGCGGGGGATCGTGGGGCCGGCGTCGGTCACGCTGTTCGGCGGATTCGCCGCGTGCGCACTGATCGCCTGGGGGGTGTGGTCGGTGCTCTACGCGTTCGGCGTTTTCACCTACACGCAGGCGACGACCGGCGAGGCGACCCAGTTCATCGTCAGCCCCGATGCGTGGTCGTTCGTCATCGCGGTCCTCGCAGGCATCGCCGGTGTGCTGTCGCTGACGACGGCAAAGTCGTCGGCACTCGTGGGCGTGTTCATCTCGATCACGACCGTGCCGGCGGTCGGGACGATCGGGCTGACCCTCGCCGTGGGGGCGTGGGCCGAAGCGGGGGCCGCTCTCGTGCAGCTGGTGCTGAACCTCGCTGGGCTCCTGGTCGCGGGAACGGTGACGCTCTTCGTCCAGCTGCACGCGGGGCGGGCGATCTCGCGCCGTGTCGAGTCGCGCCGAGAGGCGCGGGCCGCGGCCGATCAGGCGGGGTCGAGCACAAGCCGATAACCCATGCCCGATTCGGTGATGAGGTGCACCGGATGCGACGGGTCGGGCTCGAGCTTCTTGCGCAGCTGCGACATGTAGAGGCGCAGGTAGCCCGAGTCCTGGACGTTCTCGCTCGCCCAGATCTCCTTCAGCAGGGTCTGCCGCGTGACGAGGGCTCCGGGATTGCGCGCGAGGAACTCGAGCATGCGCCACTCGGTCGGAGTCAGGTGCACGCGCTCGCCGCCCCGGGTCACCGCGCGGGCGGCGAGGTCGACCGTGACGTCGCCGAAGGCGACGAGGGGCTCGTCGGCGGTGCCGCCGCGACGGCGCGAGAGGGCGCGCAGCCGCGCGAGCAGCTCGTCGATCTGAAAAGGCTTGGTGACGTAGTCGTCGGCGCCGGCGTCGAGCGCGTCGACCTTGTCGGCCGATCCGGTGCGCCCCGACACCACGATGATGGGCGCGGTGGTCCAGCCCCGCAGGGCCTCGATCACCTGCATGCCGTCGAGCCGCGGCATCCCGAGATCCAGCAGGATGATGTCGGGATGCGCCTGCGCGGCGAGGGCGACGGCCGCGGCGCCGTCGGGGGCGGCGACGACGTCGTAACCGTGAGCGGCCAACGTGATGCGGAGCGCCCGGACGAGCTGCGGGTCGTCATCGGCGAGAAGGATCTTCATGCGCGCTCGCTTCCGACGGGGGCGGGGGTCTCGGTGGGGGCGTCGCCGTCCAGCGGCAACGCGATGACCATCGTCAGGCCCCCGCCGGGGGTGTTCTCGGGTGTGAGCGCGCCGCCCATGCCCTCGGTGAACCCCTTCGACAGGGCGAGGCCCAGACCGAGCCCGGTGGTGTTGTCGACGTCGCCCAGCCGCTGGAACGGCGCGAACATGTCCTCCTGGCGCTCCGGGCTCACCCCGGGTCCGCGGTCGATGACCCGGACCTCGGCGTTCGGCCCGAGGCGGCTGGTCGTGACGAGGACGCGCGCCTCGGGGGGACTGTGCCGGCGCGCATTGGCGAGCACATTGACCAAGACCCGCTGCAGGAGCACCGGATCGGCCGACAGCGGCGGAAGGTCGGGATCGAGGGACAGCTCGACGTCGTCGGGTCCGAGGTCGAGCTCGTCCAGGGCGGCGAGGACGGCGCCGGCGGCGTCGACCGGGCGCAGCGACACCGCGAGCACACCGGCCTGCACGCGGCTGACGTCCAGCAGATCGGTGACCAGCTGCGACAGGGTCGACAGGCTCTCATCGGCGGTCTCGAGCAGCTCCGTCCGATCCTCCGCGCTCAGCTGGTCGCCGGCGGCGCGCAACCCCCCGATCGCCGCGAGGGCGGCGGCGAGGGGCCGGCGGAGATCGTGACTGACCGCCGACAGCAGGGCCGAGCGCACCTGATCGGCCTCCGCGAGGGCATCGGCCGCCCGGGCGGTCGCGGTCAGGTCGGTGTGCTCGAGCGCAGCCGCCAGCTGCGCGGTGATGGCGTCGAGGAGCCGGCGCTCGCGCGCGCCCAGCGTGCCGTGCAGCTCCAGGCGCCCCCGCGGGGAGCCGTCGGGGGCGCGGCCGATGTCCATCCAGGTCACCTGATCGCCGCCGCCCGGGTCGTCTCGGACCGGTTCGCCGTCGGTGGCGATCGTCGTGCCGTCGGCGGTCTCCAGGCGCACCCCCGCGAGACCGAGCGCTTCGCGCGTGCGGGTGACGAGGGCGGGAACAGCGCTCTCACCACGGAGCACGCTTCCGGCGACGGTGGCCAGGAGCTCGGACTCGGCGGCGGCGCGGCGCGCGACGCGCGTCGCGCGCGCGGCCTGATCGACGATGTAGCTCACGAGGATGCCGATCACGACGTACAGGCCCAGGGCGAGGGCGTGCAGCGGATCGGCGATGGTGACGGTGTAAAGGGGTTCGACGAAGAGGTAATCCAGCGTCAGCCCTGACAGCACCGCGGCGAACAGCGCGGGCCAGATGCCGCCGATGAGGGCCACCACAACGACGAGCAGCTGGTAGAAGAGCACGTCGGAGGTGATGGAATCGTCGCTCCGGAAGGTGAACAGCACCGCGGAGAGGAGCGGGCCGCCGACGAGGGCGGCGACGAAGCCGAGGATGCGGCGCTTGACGCTCAGCGCGCCGCCCCGCACCCGGGGGAGCGCGAATCGGCCGCCGGCGGCGGCGTGCGTGACGATGTGGACATCGATGTCGCCCGACTCGCGGATGACGGTCGCGCCGATGCCCGGGCCTGTCATCGCTGCGGCCAGGCGGCCGCGACGGCTCACCCCGATCACGAGCTGGGACGCGTTGACCGATCGGGCGAACTCGACCAGGGCGCGGGGGATGTCGTCGCCGACGACCTGGTGGTAGGTGCCGCCGAGCGACTCGACGAGGGCGCGCTGCTGGGCGAGCGCGGCCGGGCTCGAGGTGCGCAACCCGTCCTGGCTGGACACGTGCACCGCGAGCAATTCGCCGCCTGCGGAGCGGGCGGCGATGCGCGCTCCGCGTCGCAGCAGGGTCTCGCCCTCGGGCCCCCCGGTGAGGGCGACGACCACGCGCTCGCGGGCCTGCCACGTTCCCTCGATGCCGTGCTCGGCGCGGTAGGACTTCAGCGCGCTGTCGACCTCGTCGGCCAGCCACAGGAGGGCGAGTTCGCGCAGCGCCGTGAGATTGCCGAGGCGGAAGTAGTTCGATAGGGCGGCATCGATGCGTTCCGCGGGGTAGACGAAGCCCGCCGAGAGACGGTCGCGGAGCGACTGCGGGGCGAGGTCGACCACCTCGATCTGGTCGGCCCCGCGCACCACCGCGTCGGGCACCGTCTCACGCTGCGGGATGCCGGTGATCTGCTCGACCACACCGTTCAGCGACTCGATGTGCTGCACGTTGACCGTGGTGATCACGTCGATGCCGGCATCCCGGAGGGCCTCGACGTCTTTCCACCGCTTGTCGTTCTGCGACCCCGGCGCGTTGGTGTGGGCGAGTTCGTCGACGAGGGCGACGTCGGGGTGCCGGGCGAGCACGGCGTCGAGGTCGAGCTCGGTCAGCTCCACGCCGCGGTGCTCCACGACGCGGCGGGGCATGACCTCGAGGCCCTCGACCTGCGCGGCCGTGGCCGCCCGGCCGTGGGTCTCGACGATCGCGACGACGACGTCGCGCCCCTCTCCCGCGAGGCGTCGGCCTTCCTCGAGCATCTCGTAGGTCTTGCCGACGCCGGGCGCCGCCCCGAGCAGGACGCGCAACCGCCCCCGCTTCACCGCGTCACCCCCGAGCGGGTGACGCGGTGAGCGAGGGCGGCGTGCATGACGGGTGGTCCTTGTCTGTCGAGGGCGTCAGTCCTGATTCTGCGCGTCGAGCGCGAGGTTCAGCTGGAGGACGTTGACGCGGGGTTCCCCGAGAATCCCGAGGTCCCTCGACTGGATCATAGACTCCACCAGGTCGCGCACGTCCTGCTCGGCGAGGCCGCGGGCTTCGGCCACGCGGGGCGCCTGGAGCAGGGCGTAGGCGGGGCTGATGTGCGGGTCGAGCCCCGAGGCCGACGCGGTGACGGCGTCGGCGGGGATGTCGTCGGGCGAGACCCCCTCGCGCTCGGCGATGACGGCCTTGCGCTCCTCGATCGCGGCGATGAGGTCGGCGTTCTCGGGGCCCCAGTTCGAGCCGCTCGACGCGCCGCCGTCGTAGCCGTCGCCGGCCGCCGAAGGCCGGGACTGGAAGTACTCCGGCAGGGCCTCGCCGTCGGCATCGGTGAAGCTCTGCCCGATGAGGGCCGAACCCACGATGCTTCCGGACGCGTCCTGCTGAAGGGATCCGTTCGCCTGCCAGGGGAGGAGCAGCTGGCCGATGCCGGTGATGAGAAGGGTGTAGCCGAGGCCGAGGATGACGGTGAAGGCGACCATCGCGCGGACGGCGACGCCGGCGCTGCGGAGGGTGGTGCGGGTGGCGGACATGGAGTCGACTCCTTGAGCGGATCTGAAGGGATGGGCCTGGGTGACGGGTCAGAAGCCCGGGATGAGACTCACCACGAGGTCGATGAGCTTGATGCCGATGAACGGGGCGATGACGCCGCCCAGGCCGTAGATCAGCAGGTTGCGCGACAGCAGCTGCGAGGCGCTGGCGGGCCGGTAGGCGACGCCGCGGAGCGCGAGCGGGATGAGGAAGACGATCACGATCGCGTTGAAGATGATGGCGCTGGTGACCGCGGATGCCGGCGAGGACAGGCCCATGATGTTCAGCGCCGCGAGCCCCGGGAAGACCCCCATGAACATGGCCGGGATGATCGCGAAGTACTTCGCGATGTCGTTGGCCAGCGAGAAGGTGGTGAGCGCCCCACGGGTGATGAGGAGCTGCTTGCCGATGCGCACGATGTCGATGAGCTTCGTCGGGTCGCTGTCGAGGTCGACCATGTTGCCGGCCTCTTTGGCCGCCGAGGTGCCGGTGTTCATCGCCACCCCGACGTCGGCCTGCGCGAGCGCGGGGGCGTCGTTGGTGCCGTCACCGGTCATGGCGACGAGGCGTCCGCCCTCCTGCTCGCGCTGGATGAGGGCGAGCTTGTCCTCGGGGGTGGCTTCGGCCAGGTAGTCGTCGACGCCGGCCTCGGCGGCGATGGCCTTGGCCGTCAGCGGGTTGTCGCCCGTGATCATCACGGTGCGGATGCCCATCGCGCGCAGTTCGTCGAACCGCTCGCGGAGGCCGTCCTTGACGATGTCCTTCAGGTGGATGACGCCGATGATGCGTCCGGTGCCACCGGAGAGCGTCGCGACGACCAGCGGAGTGCCGCCGGAGGTCGCGATCGCGTCGGTCTCGCTGACGACCTGCGCGCGCACCTGCGTCGGAATCGTTGCGCCCTCCGCCTCGAGCCACGCCATCACCGCCGAGCCGGCGCCCTTGCGCACCTGGGTGCCGTCGGGCAGGTCGAGTCCGCTCATGCGGGTCTGCGCGGTGAAGGGCACGGCGACCGCGCCCGCGGGCATCCGGGCGACGACGCCCTCGGCGGCGGCGAGCTCGACCACCGACGTCCCCTCCGGAGTGGGGTCGGCCAGCGATGACAGCGAGGCGGCCTCGGCCACCTGTCGGGCGTCGACCCCCGGCATCCGCACGAATGCGCTCGCGCGACGGTTGCCGTAGGTGATGGTGCCGGTCTTGTCCAGAAGCAGCGTGGTGACATCGCCTGCGGCCTCGACGGCGCGTCCCGACATCGCCAGCACATTGCGCTGCACGAGCCGGTCCATGCCCGCGATGCCGATGGCCGACAGCAGCGCCCCGATGGTGGTGGGGATGAGGCAGATCAGCAGGGCGATGAGCACCGGGATGCTCGCGGGGGAAGCGGCGTAGTCGGCGATGGGGTTCAGCGTCAGCACGACGATCACGAAGACGATCGACAGGCTCGCCAGAAGGATGTTCAACGCGATCTCGTTGGGCGTCTTCTGGCGGCTCGCGCCTTCGACCAGTGCGATCATGCGGTCGACGAAGGTCTCTCCGGGCTTGGAGGTGATGCGCACGACGATGCGGTCGGACAGCACGCGGGTGCCGCCGGTGACGGCGCTGCGGTCACCGCCGGATTCGCGCACGACCGGCGCGGACTCCCCGGTGATGGCCGATTCGTCGACGGTCGCGATGCCGTGCACGATGTCGCCGTCGCCGGGGATCAGCTCGCCCGCCGAGACGACGACCACGTCATCGAGCGTGAGGTCGGCCGACGAGACCGGCGAGGTCTGGGCGCGCTCGGCGCCCGGGTCGCCGGCGGCGTCGTAGCCCGACACCCGGTTCGCCATGGTCGAGGTGCGGGTCTTCCGAAGGGTGGCCGCCTGCGCCTTGCCGCGGCCCTCGGCGACCGACTCGGCGAGGTTCGCGAAGACCACGGTGAGCCAGAGCCACACCGCGATCCCCCAGGTGAACCCGGCGGGAACCGGGGTGCCGCCCGACTCGCCCGCGCCCCCGAGGAACGGCTCGGCGATCGCGATGACGGTGGTGAGGGCGGCGCCGACCCACACCAGGAACATGACCGGGTTCCGCCACAGTGCGGCGGGGTTGAGCTTGCGCAGCGCCCCGGGAAGGGCCTGGGCGAGCTGGGCGGGCCCGAAGGCGCGCACGGGGCGCGGCTCGGTCGGCGACGACACGGGAGCGTCGTCGGTGCGAGGAGAGGTGGTGGTGGTGGACATGTGTCAGACGAGACCTTCCGCCAGGGGACCCAGCGTGAGAACGGGGAAATAGGTGAGAGCAGTGACGACGACCGCGAGGATCGCGAGGAGACCCACGAACTGCGGCCGGTGCGTCGGCAGGGTGCCGACCGTCGTGGGGACAGGCTTCTGAGCCGCCAGCGATCCGGCGAGAGCCAGCACGAGCACCATCGGCAGGAACCGGCCGAGGAGCATCGCCACACCGAGGGCGGTGTTCAGCCACGGTGTGTTGGCGGAGAGTCCCGCGAACGCGGAGCCGTTGTTGTTCGACGCCGAGGTGAAGGCGTACAGCACCTCGCTGAGGCCATGGACCCCGGGGTTCCAGATCGAGGTCGCCTCGACGTCTTCGCGGATGCCGGGGAGGGCGAAGCTCAACGCGGTCCCTGCGAGCACGAGGGTCGGGGTGACGAGGATGTAGAGGCTCGCGAGCTTGATCTCGCGCGGCCCGATCTTCTTCCCCAGATACTCGGGGGTTCGGCCGATCAGCAGACCGCCCACGAACACCGCGATGACGGCGAGCACCAGCATCCCGTACAGTCCCGAGCCGACGCCGCCGGGGGCGACCTCGCCGAGCATCATGTTGATCATCGGGATCATCCCGCCGAGGGCGGTGTACGAGTCGTGCATCGAGTTGACCGCGCCGGTCGAGGTCAGGGTCGTCGCGGCGGCGTAGAGGGTCGAGCCGAAGATGCCGTAGCGCACCTCCTTCCCTTCCATCGCGCCACCCGCGAGCTGCGGTGCCGTGCCGAGGGCGAGCGATTCGAGCCAGCTGATCGTCGTGATCGAGACGATCGCGATCGAGGCCATGACGGCGAGGATGGCGTAGCCCTGGCGGTTGTCGCCGACCATGCGGCCGAACGCGCGGGGCATGGCGACCGGGATGGCGAGGAGCAGCAGGATCTGCAGCACGCTCGTCCACGGGGCCGGGTTCTCGAACGGATGCGCCGAGTTGGCGTTGAAGAACCCGCCGCCGTTCGTGCCCAGTTCCTTGATGGCCTCCTGCGAGGCGACCGGGCCACCCGGAAGCGTCTGGGTCGCGCCGCTCAGGGTCGTCACCTCGGTGAATCCGTTGACGTTCTGCACGACACCGGCGATGAGGAGGGCGATCGCCGCGAGGATCGACATCGGCAGCAGCAGCCGGCCGACGCCGCGGACGAGATCGACCCAGAAGTTTCCGATCGTCGCGGCGCCGCGGCGGGCGAACCCGCGAACAAGGGCGACCGCCACCGCGATGCCCACGGCTGCGGAGACGAAGTTCTGCACCGCGAGCCCGGCGAACTGCACCGTGTAGCCGAGGGTGAGCTCGGGCGAGTACGACTGCCAGTTGGTGTTGGTCACGAACGAGACGGCGGTGTTGAACGCCAGCGCCTCGGGCACGGCGGGAAGGCCCAGCGAGTACGGCAGGAACTGCTGCACGCGCTGGAGGGTGTAGACGAAGAGCACCCCGACGACGGAGAAGATCAGGACGCTCCGCGCGTAGACCTGCCAGCTCTGCTCAGAGCGCGAGTCGACGCCGATGAGGCGGAACAGACCCCGTTCGACGCGCACGTCGCGGTCTGAGGTGAAGATGTGGGCGATGTAGTCGCCGAGGGGACGGTAGAGGAGGACGAGGAGGAGGACGACGGTGGCGACCTGCAGAATGCCGGTCCAGACGGAAGAGGCGTCCATCAAAACTTCTCCGGCTTCACGAGGGCGACGACGAGGTAGACGACCGCCGCGACCGCGAGGACGGCGGAGATGAGGGCGATCGCGGTCACAGCCGCTCCACCCCCTTCACGGCGAGGCCGACGAGGGCGAACAGGGCGAGGGTCGCCAGCAGATAGATGAGATCGAGCACGAGGATCGATGCAACACCCGTGGACGCTGCGGGCGCGGCATCCTCACGGAATCCCTACGGCCTGCCGGGCCCTCCTCACGGGTTGCTCACGGGTGGCGTTCGGCCGGAGTCCGCGCGCCCGCAGCGGGCGCGAAGAGGGGCAGAGCGGATGCCGCGGCGCGGCGTCACTCGTCGGGGCGCGCCTCCAGGCTCGAGCGCTCGGCGATCGGGGGCGCCTCGAGGTCGGCCTCGAACGGGCGGCCCGCGCGGTCCTGGCCGGGAAGGGGGCGCGAGCGGCGCCCGTAGATGAGCTCGGAGGAGTCCAGCAGCCACGGCACGAGGGTGATCGTGACGCCGTGGATGAGCATGAGCTGCTGCGCGATGCGGCGCGCGCGGCGGTTGTGGAGGAGCGTCTCCCACCAGTGCCCGACGATGTACTGCGGCAGGTACACCGTGACCACGGCCGACCCGTGCTTCTCGCGGTACTGCCGGATGAACTCCGCGACGGGCCCGGCGTAGTAGCGGTAGGGCGACTCGAGGATGACGAGGGGCACCGGCATCCGCTGGTCCTGCCATTCCTGCTGCAGGGCTTCGGCGTCGTCGCCGGCGACCGCCACGTGCAAGGCGAGCGTCTTGTCGTGCTTGGCGGCGAGGGCGTAGTCGACGGCCTTCGCGACGGGCTTCTGAAGCTTGCTGACGAGGATGAGGGCGACGTCGCCCGACGAGCCGTACTGCACCGGCTCGTCGATGCGGATCTCGTGCTCGACGTCACGGTAGTAGCGGTTCACGCCGATCATGAGAATCGCCAGGACCGGGATCGCGAGGAAGACCAGCCACGCTCCGTAGATGAACTTCGTCGCGGTGACGATGACGAGCACGGCGACGGTCATCGCGGCGCCGGTGGAGTTGATCGCCAGGCCTGTCAGGGCCGCGCGACGTTCGGCGGCGGCCCGCGGGTCGCGAGCCGCCTCGATGCGGCTCGTCTGACGGAGCTCGCGTCGCCAGTGCCGCACCATGCCGACCTGACCGAGCGAGAACGACACGAAGACGCCGATGATGTAGAGCTGGATGAGGGTCGTGAGGTTCGCCTGGTAGACGACGAGCACCACGATGGCGGCGAGGCCGAGGATGATCATGCCGTTGGAGAAGACGAGTCGGTCGCCGCGGGTGTTCAGCGCCTTCGGTGCGTAGCCGTCGCGGGCGAGCACCGACCCGAGGAGCGGGAAGCCGTTGAACGCCGTGTTGGCGGCGAGCAGCAGCACGCAGGCGGTCGCGGCCTGCACGATGAAGAAGGGGATCGAGCCCATCCCGAACGTGGCGGCGGCGATCTGCGCCATGAGGCTCGGCTGGGGGGTGGTCTCGCAGGCGAAGCCCACGAGGTTGCAGGGGTCTTCGGCGTAGTGCACCTGCGAGATGAGCCCGACCGCGGTGAGCCCGGCGAAGAGCGTGATCGCGACCCCGCCCATGAGGACGAGGGTCCACTGGGCGTTCTCGACCTTCGGGCGACGGAAGGCCGGCACGCCGTTCGAGACCGCTTCGACACCGGTGAGGGCGGAGCATCCGCTCGAGAAGGCCCGCAGGATCAGCAGGATCGTCGCGGCCTGGGTGAGCTCCTCGGCCTGCACGGCGTACTCGGCGCTCGAGGCGATCGGCGGGTCGCCGAGCGCGGTGCGGATGAGCGCGACGATCACCATCACGGCGACCGAGCCGATGAAGACGTAGGTGGGGATGGCGAAGGCGAAGGAGGCTTCGCGGACCCCGCGGAGGTTGACGATGACGAGCAGGATGACGAAGCCGACGGCGAACTCGATGCGGAAGGGGGCGAGCTCGGGGATCGCCGAGATGATGTTGTCCACGCCCGAGGCGATCGACACGGCCACGGTGAGGACGTAGTCGACGAGGAGCGCCGAGGCGACGACGACTCCCGGCACCTCACCGAGGTTCGTGCGCGCCACCTCGTAGTCGCCGCCGCCCGAGGGGTAGGCCTTGATGAGCTGGCGGTAGCTCAGCACGACCACGATGAGGAGCACGACGACCGCGACCGCCACCCCCGGGCTGAAGGCGAGGAACGCGGTGCCGCCGATGAGAAGGATCATCAGCAGCTCCTGCGGCGCGTAGGCCACGGAGCTCAGCGCGTCGGAGGCGAAGATCGGCAGCGCGCGGCGTTTGGGCAGCAGCTGCTCGTCGAGCTTCTCGGAGGTGAGGGGGTCTCCCAGTAGGAGGCGTTTCGCGCGAGGGGATTCCTCCACCGGCTCGCGACCATCAGTCGTCACGGCCGATGACATTACGCCTGTCGGGACTCGCGCGCACTATGGCGCGACGCTGTGCGTCGTTTGGGGCACCGCGTTCCGTTCGGGGCGGGCAAAGAGCGCCCCGAACGAAAGATCGCGCCCCGAACGGGTTCGGAGACGGAGATGGGGTGCGATGGGGAGCCGGGGCGGGCGGCGCGCCGCGCGGCTGTCAGACTCATGCGCGTGGATCGCATCACACCGGGGATCATCGCCGTGTTCTTCGGCGCGGCCGCGGGCGTCGCCCTCTTCGTGCCGTTCGTCGCGATCTCGTATCGCCGCCGCGGACAGCTCAGCGCCGGGCGGCTGGTGCTGTGGTCGGCGGCGCTGGTGTACTTCTGGGCCATCTGGGCGTACACCCTCGTGCCACTCCCCGACGGAACCGCCTATCGCTGCGCCGGGGTGAACCTCGATCCCCTGACGTTCGTCCGCGACATCCGCGGGGCCTTCGACGGGGTCGGGTCGCCGTTGGCCGATCCCGCACTCCTTCAGCTCGGGCTGAACATCCTGCTGTTCATTCCCCTGGGCTTCTTCCTCCGGGTGCTCGGCGGACGCGGCATCGTCGTTGCGGTCCTCGTCGGCTTCGGGCTGTCTCTCCTCATCGAGACCACCCAGCTGACCGGAGTGTGGGGCATCTTCCCGTGCGCGTATCGGGTGTTCGACGTGGTCGACCTCGCCACGAACACCCTCGGGGCGGGCCTCGGCGCGCTGCTCGCCCTGGCTGTGCCGCGTGCTCTGCGGGGGTCGCCTCCCGCGCCCGGCGCCGACCGCCCGCGGCCGGTGACCCGCCGTCGGCGCCTGCTGGCGATGGTGTGCGACCTGCTCGCCTACGGGTTTCTCGGCGCGACGGTATCGGTGGCGACGCAGCTGTGGCTGCAGTTCGTGATCGGCGATACCGACGCCGTGGTGGACGGTGCGATCGCCTCCGTGGCGGGGAACGTCGTCGCCGTCGGCACCGTCCTCACGGTGATCCTCGCGACCGGACGTTCCCTCGGCGATCTCGCCGTCCAGCTGAGATATGCGGGAAACGTATTGCCGAGGTGGCTGGCGCGATCGCTGCGGGCCGCCGGGGGCATCGGCGGCTTCGCCGTCGTCGACGCCCTCACGCGGGACAACGGGGCGTGGTCGTCGCTCTTCGCCGTCGTCGCGCTCGTCCTCGCCCTGGCGACGAAGGACGGGCGCGGCTTGCCCGGACTGATCTCGCAGCAGACGCTCACCGACGCGCGAGGAACTCCCGTGCCGCGGTGACGAGGTTCGCCACGCCGTTGTCGAGGGTCGGCTGGAGGAGCGGAGCGAAGAACGGCGAGTGGTTGGTGGGGATGTCGCGTTCGATGCTCCCGGATGCCGCGGCGTCGGCGTACACCTGAGGGTCGACGCCTCCCCAGAACCAGAACACCAGGGGTACTCCTGCTTCGCGGGCGAACCAGGAGACATCCTCACTGCCGGTGAACATGCCGGGGTCGACGACCTTGTCGTCACCGAAGGCGCGGGTGAACGCCGCGCTCAGGCGCGCCGTCGCCTCGTCGTCGTTGATCGTCGGCGGGAGGCTGTGGTCGACGCGGATGACGGGTTCCTCCTCGGCGCCGGAGGCTGCGGCTTCGGCCCGGACGATGCGCTCCACCTTCTCCAGCACGCGGGCGCGAGCCTCGTCGTCGGTGTAGCGGAGGCTGAGCTCGAGCACGGCCTCGGCGGGGATGATGTTGTTCTTCAGGCCCGCGTGGATCGACCCGACCGTGACCACGGCGACATGGCGCGGGTCGGTCTCGCGAGAAACGATCGTCTGCAGCCGCATCACCGTGGCGGCGGCCATCACGACGGGGTCGATCGTCGCCTGCGGGCGGGATCCGTGTCCGCCGCGACCGAGAAGGGTCACCCGCAGGCCGTCCGACGCCGCCATCTGGGTGCCCGGCCGCACGCCGATCGTGCCCGTGGGGAGCACGGTGACGTGCTGGCCGAGCACGATGTCGGGCCGGGGAAAGCGGTCGAACACGCCGTCGGCGATCATCGCCTGCGACCCCGCGCCGTACTCCTCGGCGGGTTGGAAGACCGCCACCACGGTGCCCCGCCACTCGTCGGTGGTCGCGACGAGGCGCTCGAGGGCGCCGAGGAGCGCGGTGACGTGCATGTCATGGCCGCACGCGTGCATGACGGGCACGTCGAGACCCTGCGGATCCACGCCGCGGGCGGTGCTGGCGTAGGCGAGACCGGTGCGCTCCTCGACGGGGAGGCCGTCCATGTCGGCGCGCAGCCACACGACGGGCCCGCGCTCGCCGTCGTCGGCGTTGTCGTCATTGCGGATGACGGCGGCGAGGCCGGTGCGCCCGATGCCCTCTTCGAACTCGATGCCCAGCTCCGTCAGACGCTGCGCGATGATTCCGGCGGTGCGGGTCTCTTGAAACGACAGCTCGGGATGACGGTGGAGGTCGGTGTAGATCGCATCGAGGTCGAGGGCCATACCGCCGAGCCTAACCTGCGGAAAGCGGGTGGCTCCGGGCCGGCCGGCCGGGTCGGCGGCGGGCCGCGCCCTGCCGTGCGCGGAATCAGGAGATGAGCGCGGGATCAGGAGGATG
Organism: Microbacterium sp. AK009; assembly: GCF_013410955.1. Classification (GTDB taxonomy): domain Bacteria; phylum Actinomycetota; class Actinomycetes; order Actinomycetales; family Microbacteriaceae; genus Microbacterium. The sequence continues at coordinate 280,299 of NZ_JACCCG010000006.1, forward strand.
TCGCCTGGATCGTCCTGATTCGCCGCACATCTCCTGGTCCCGGGCCGGCGTCGAGGTCAGCCCCGGCAGGGCTGAGCGCGACGGCGCCTTGCCGCCAGGGCTGAGCGCGGGCGAGTCAGCCCGCCGCGCGCGCGGTGGAACCGCGCACGATCAGCTCGTACGGCAGGCGCCGCGACGGGCGCTCCTCGATGGGGGCGACCGCATCGATCTCGGCGAGGATCGCGTCCGCGGCCCGCTCACCCTGACCGAGGGGGAACTGGTCGACAGTGGAGAGCCGGAAGAACTCGCCGAGCTCGTGCCCGTCGATCCCGATGATCGACAGGTCTTCCGGTACGCGGTAACCGAGCTCGCGTGCGGCCAGCAGCGCGCCGATCGCCATCTCGTCGGAGGCGGCGAAGATCGCCGTCGGACGCTCGCCGGGGCGCCCGAGCAGCTGCTTGGCGGCGCGGAAGCCGCCCTCGATCGTGAAGTCGGCGGGCTCGTAGAGCGCGGGCCGCGCGGGGAACCCGGCGTCGGCCAGCGCCTGCTCGAACCCCTGCCGCCGCTGTGTCGGCACGTGGAAATCGACGTCGAACTCGGGGCTCGCGCCGATGTGGGCGATGTCGCGGTGGCCGAGCGCGAGAAGGTGCTCGGTCGCGAGCCGGGCCACGGCGACGTCATCCATCGTCAGGGTGTCCAACCTGGGGCTGGGCCCACCGATCGCGATGACGGGCAGGTCGAGCTGGCGCAGCCGCTCGAGCTCGTCCTCGCCGAGCTCGAGCGAGATCGCGATCACCCCGTCCACCCGCTGGCGGCGCAGGAACGTCTCGAAGATGGCGTGCCGCTCGGCGGCGTCGTTCGTGAGGCTGTACAGCGTGATGTCGTACCCGCGGCGCATGAGCGAGGTCGAGATGCCGCTCAGCACGGTGCTGAAGAACCAGCGGTCGAGGAACGGCACGAGCACGCCGATGTTGCGGCGTCGGCCCGAGGCGAGGCTCGATGCCGACGCCGACACCACGTAGCCGAGGCTCTTCGCGGCATCCTCGACCCTCATCTTGGCCGTCGCCGAGACATGGCCGCGGCCGCTCAGCGCGCGGGAGACCGTGGCGGTGGACACGCCGGCGAGGCGTGCCACCTCATCGATGCTGACCACGTCGTCCCTCGGTTCCCGCGCGCTCGAGCCGCCGCGTCTCAGTCCTCGGTGAGCCAGACGGCGGTGTCGACCGGCAGGGTGCGGCCGTCGACCGGCCCGCTGGCCACGAGCACATCGCCGACGGGCAGATCCACCGGAGCCGTGCCGAGGTTGGCGATCACCCGCACCGAGCCGTTGCGGAAGGCCACCACGTCGTCGCCGAATCCGTCGAGCCACTCGAGGCTCCCGGCGCCAAGCTGGTGCGTGCGGCGCTCGCTGAGCAGGCTCCGGTACAGCGACAGCGTCGACGCGCCGTCGGCACGCTGGACGTCACGGGCGACACCCGCCCAGTCGGCCGGCTGGGGCAGCCAGGCCTCGCCGTTCGGGCTGAAGCCGAAGGCGGGGGCGTCGCTCTCCCACGGGAGCGGTACACGGCAGCCGTCGCGGCCGTAGCGCTCGCCGCCCGTGCGGAACCAGGTGGGGTCCTGGCGGGCGTCATCGGGCAGGTCGACGACCTCGGGAAGGCCGAGCTCCTCACCCTGGAACAGGTACGACGAACCGGGGAGGGCCAGCATGACGGTCGTCGCGGCGCGGGCACGGCGCAGTCCGACATCCGCAATCGGCTTGCCGGGGGAGTCGGGACCGATCCCGTGTCCCTGCGGGTTCTCGGCCGTCAGCGCGAGGCGCGACGCGTGACGCACGACGTCGTGGTTGGAGAGCACCCAGGTGCTCGGCGCGCCGACCCCCGGGAAGGCGCGGAGCGATTCGGCGATGACCCCGCGCAGCTCGGTCGCGTTCCACGGCGTCGACAGGTAGGGGAAGTTGAAGGCCTGGTGCATCTCGTCCTCGCGGACCCAGAGCGCGGTCTTGTCGGCGGTGGGCAGCCACGCCTCGGCGGCGAGCACGCGGTCGCCCTCGTACTCGGCGAGAAGGGCGTTCCAGTCGCGGTAGACGTCGTGCACACCTTCCTGGCCCCAGTAGGGCACGTCCACCTCGCCGCCGCCCATCGAGTCGGCGGTGGAGGGCGGGGTGTAGTCAGGAAGACCCTCGGCCTTGACCAGTCCGTGCGCGACGTCCACGCGGAACCCGTCGACACCGCGGTCGAGCCAGAACCGCAGGATGCGGCGGAACTCTTCGCGCACCTCTTCGTTGGTCCAGTCGAAGTCGGGCTGCGAGGTGTCGAACAGGTGCAGGTACCACTGGCCGGGCGTGCCGTCGGCCTCGGTCACGCGGGTCCAGGCCGGACCGCCGAAGACCGACTCCCAGTTGTTCGGGGGCACGTCCCCGTCGATGCCGCGACCCTCGCGGAAGATGTAGCGACCGCGCTCGGGGCTGCCGGGTGCGGCGGCCAGAGCCTGCTGGAACCACTCGTGCTGGTCGGAGGAGTGGTTGGGAACGAGGTCGACGATGACCCGGATGCCGCGGGCGTGCGCGCCCTCGAGCATGTCGTCGAAGTCGGCGAGCGTGCCGAACAGCGGGTCGACGTCGCAGTAGTCGGCGACGTCGTAGCCGGCGTCCTTCTGGGGGCTGCGCATGAAGGGGGAGAGCCAGATCGCGTCGACACCGAGCTCGGCGAGGTCGTCGAGGTGGGCGGTGACGCCGGGGAGGTCGCCGATGCCGTCACCGGAGGTGTCGGCGAAGGAGCGCGGGTAGATCTGGTAGATGACGGCGGTGCGCCACCACTCGGAACCGGGGGTGGAGGTGCGGTCGGCGGGGGATGTGACCGTTTCGGGCGAAGTCATGCGCTCACAATACTGCAAGCGCTTACATTTTCCTGAGTATGTTGCGGGCCGCGGCTAGGGTGGCGGGGTGAACGCCTCCGGCCCCCTCTCCCGTGCGGAATCGCTGATCACGGTCATCCCCGACTACCCGTCGCCGGGGATTCAGTTCCGTGACATCACGCCGTTGCTCGCGGACGCTGCCGCGCTCCGCGCGGTGACCGAAGCGCTCATCGCCCCCTTCGCAGGCGCGTTCGACGTGGTCGCCGGCGTCGAGGCGCGCGGATTCCTCCTCGCCGCCGCCGCCGCGATCGCCGCCGACACCGGCGTGGTCCCGGTGCGAAAGGCGGGGAAGCTCCCGCGTCCTGCGGCCGCGGTCGGCTACGCACTCGAATACGGCCAGGCCACGATCGAGGTGCACGACGACCTGCCCCGCGGCGCTCGCGTGCTCCTCGTCGACGACGTGCTCGCCACCGGCGGCACCCTCGCCGCCGCCCACGAACTGTTCGCCGCGGTCGGCGCACAGGTCACCGGCACCGCGGTGCTTCTCGAGCTCGAGGCGCTCGGCGGCCGGGAGGTGCTGAGCCGCGTCGAACCCGACATCCACGCTCTCTTCCGGGCCTGACGCGAAGAACCCGCACCCTGGCGCTTGACCCTGACACGGTGTCAGGCTCTGTCGTGGAATCACCATGTTGAGCATCGGAGAATTCGCCCGGCTGGCCGGAGTGTCGGTCCGGATGCTGCGCCACTACGACCACCTCGGTCTCCTCACCCCCGAGCGCGTCGACCCCTGGAGCGGCTACCGCTCCTACGGCGTCGGTCAGCTCGAACGCGCCAACCGCATCGTCGCCCTGAAAGATCTCGGGTTCACCCTCGAGCAGGTCGGACGGATGCTGGACGGCGGCCTCTCGCAGGAGGACGTCGCGCTCCTCCTGCGCGAGCGGCGCGAAGAGCTCAGGTCGCAGATCGCCGCAGACCGGCACCGGCTCGCCGCCGTCGAGGCGCGTCTCCGCGTCATCCAGAAGGAGATTCCCATGACGGAATACATCGAAACCGCCCTGCCCGAACTGCACGTTGTGCAGCAGACAGCACGCATCGAGGAGATGTCGCAGATCGAGGCCGAGATCGGCTACATGTTCACGCGAGTCAATGAGGCGATCGCCGCCGCCGGGGCGGCGCACGTCGGCCCCGGGGTTGCGATCTACACGACCGACGGCGACGGCATGATCGCCGCCGCGGCCGAGCAGATCGGGGATGCGGCGACCCCGCCGGGGCTCGAGAAGGCGACCGTGCCCGCGGCATCCCGTGCCCTCACCGGGCGGTACGAGGCCGACGACCTGCTGGGCATCCAGCGTGCGTGGCAAGACCTCGTCGCCGAGATCGACCGCCGAGGGCTCACGCCCGCGGGTCCCGCCCGCGAGGTCTACCTGGAAACGCCGATGGACCCGGGCGGCACCCGCTGGGTCGTAGACCTGCAGCAGCAGGTCGCCTGAGCGCCCGGCTCGCCCCACGGCGCCGTTCCGACTCGCTGCGCTCGCTCAACGACCGGGGGGCGGGCGCTCACCGGTCGTTGAGCGAGGAGCGCAGCGACGAGACGAAACGCGCGGTGTGGCGTTCGCGCCCGGCGGCGGCGCTCGTCGGCGGCGGCGCGCAGTGCGCGAAAGGGTGTCGAGAAACGGCACCCGGCTCCGACACACTGAGAGGGCCGCGCGCGGCGGCCGGAAGCGAAGGAGTTCCGATGCAGTACCTGATCCTGATTTACAACAGCCCGGCCGTGATCGACCTGTTCGCGAGAATGAGCGACGAGGAGCGCGCGGCGGCGTTCCAGATCTACTGGGACGTCGTGTCCGATCTCGAGGCCACGGGCGAACTGGTCTCGTCCGAGGCTCTCGACACCGAAGCCCAGAAGCAGGTCACGCGGGGAGCCGACGGGCCGGTCGTCACCGACGCGCCCCTGCCGGAACTGACCGAGGTGGTGTCGGGCTTCTACCTCGTGGATGTCGCCGACGAGGCCCGTGCCGCCGAGATCGCCGCCCGCTTCCCCGAGGCGGTCGTTCCGGGCGGCATGAGGATCGCCCGCATCTGGACCGACGCGGACTTCGCTGCGAACACGTGAACCCGCCGCCGCTCGGGGCGCTGACCGCCGCGGTGCGGTCGGCGGCCCCGCGCGCGCTCGCCGTGATGGTGCGCCGCACGGGCGCCTTCGACGACGCGGAGGATGCGGTGCAGGAGGCGCTCGTGGCCGCGTGGACCCAGTGGCCGCGCGAGGGGATCCCCGACAACCCGGCCGCGTGGCTGGTGTCGGTGGCGTCGCGCCGGTACGTCGATGCGGTCAGATCGGATGCCGCGCGGCGGGCGCGCGAGGAGAGGTCGACCCGCGAGGAGCCCGACGGTGCCGTGGCGTCCGATGTGGACGACACCCTCCGTCTGTTCCTGCTGTGCTGTCACCCGTCGCTCTCACCGGCGTCGCAGATGGCGCTCACGCTCCGCTGCGTCGGCGGGCTCACCACCCGCGAGATCGCGCGCGGCCTGCTGGCCGCCGAGCCCGCCATCGCGCAGCGGATCTCGCGGGCGAAGGCGGCGCTACGCGGCGTTCCGCTCGAGGCGGGAGGTGAGCTCGCCGACCGGATCCCGGTGCTGCTCGACGTGCTGAGCCTCATCCACACCGAGGCGCATTCTGCGGTGGAGGGTGACGACATCACCCGGCCGCTCCTCGGTGCCGAGGCTCTGCGACTGACCCGGGTGCTCGTCTCGCTCAGCCGCGCGGATGACTCGTGGCGTCCCGAGGCGATGGGGCTCATGGCACTGATGCTTCTCACGGATGCCCGCGCGCCCGCGCGTGTGGACGGCGAGGGCGTGCTCGTCCCGCTCGCGCTCCAGGACCGCTCGCGATGGCGCGCCGACCTTATCGTCGAGGGCGTCGCGCTCCTCACCGAGGCGCTGACGCAGAAACGCGCGGGGCGCTACCAGGTGCGCGCGGCGATCGCCGCCGTGCACGCCGAGGCGGCGACGGCAGACGACACCGACTGGCGACAGATCCTCGGACTGTACGAGGTGCTCTGCCGGCTCGATCCCGGTCCAGTGAGTGAGCTCGGGCGTGCTGTCGCCCTGGGGGAGGTGCTCGGTCCGGACGCTGGGCTCCGGATCGTCGCGGAGTGGGAGGGCGCGGCCTCGCCGCTCCGCGTCGCGGCGGTGCGGGCTCACCTCCTCGATCGGGCGGGCCGCCTCAACGAGGCGCGGGAGGCGTACGAGCGCGCGGCGGGGTTGACCCGGAACGGCGCAGAGCGACGCTGGTTCCTGCGCGGCGCGGAATCCGTGGAGCGAACGCCTGGTCGTTGAGCGAGGAGCGGAGCGACGAGACGAAGCGCCACCGGACAGCGCCGCGTGTCGACGCGCGCCGCTCGCGCAACGACCGGGGGCGCGGCGGGGGCCGGCCCGCGGCATCCGTCCTACGATCGGAACGTGCTCGTGTTCGCGGCGGTCGTCCTCTTCGCCAACGCCCTCTTCAATGCGGTCGTCTGGCCGCGCTTCTACCCGCGCATCGCGAACGACCCCCGCGCCCGCGGAGCCGACGGGCGCCGCACCGCGTTCTACCGCGTGCACGTCGTGTTGATCACCCTCGCCCTGGTGCTGGCGGCCGTGAGCGTCGCGGCCGGAATCGCGCTTCTCGTCACCGCCTGACCCGGAGGCCCCCGCGGGCCCGCCCCGCCTCGGTGCCGCGGCGGGGCGCAGGCTCAGCCGCGAGGACTGCTCACACGGTCTCTCGCGTGTCGCACAATGTGCGGTCTCCTGCCCGGAGCACGGCACCTTGTGCGACATCCGCGCGCTGGGTGTCTCAGAAGACGCCGCCCGGACGCCTCGCAGTTCGCCGTTTCTGAGACAGCCGAGGCAGAGGTGGGCCGAGGCAGAGGTGGGGGGGGCTGGAGGGGAAGAGGAGGTCGCAGCGCGAAAGGCCTACAGCAGCCCCACGCCGAGGTTGATGGGGCTCCCCTCGATGTTGCCGATGATGCCGCGGATGATCGCGGTCCCGTCGGTGCCCCGCAGGCTCTCGTACCAGGCGGCGGTGATCGACGGGTCGTAGCCGTGGGTCTCTTCGCCGCGCTTGCGCGCGCGCAGCACCAGCTCTCCCGCGCGCTCGGTGCGCATCTTCTCGTAGCGGCGGAGCGAGTCCTCGACCCCCACGGTGTGCGTGGTGAGGCTGATCGCCAGCGCGAAGCTGTCTTCGAGCGCCGAGCACGCGCCCTGCCCGATGTCGGGCGCGGTGTTGTGGGCCGCGTCGCCGAGGATCGCCACGCGCCCGCGCGTCCAGGTGTGCAGCGGATCGATGTCCCAGATCTCCACGCGGTTCAAAGACTCCGAAGGACGGATGCCGCTGATCAGCCGCCGCACCTCGGGCGACCAGTGCCCGAACGCGGCCTCGAGGGGTGCCACGCCGTCTTCCCGGTCGTAGGGGAGCCCCGCCGGCTGCGGGATGTCGAACCAGAAGTAGAAGCGGTCATCGGCGACGGGCATCACCGCAGCGCGCTTTCCCTCGGCGACCCACGTCGTCCACTGGTCGAGCGGCGCGATCGATGGTGACGCGTCCACGAGACCGTTGAAATTCGTGTACCCCGAGTACCGCCGCTCGACGCGGAAGCCGCCCTCGTCGGCCCGGGTGATCCAGTCGCGGGTGATCGAGCGGGCGCCGTCGGCGCCGATCAGCAGGTCGGCGGTGTCGGTCGACCCGTCGGCGAAGACCGCGATCACCTTCTCGCCCTCCTCGCGAATGCCGACGAGCTCGCACCCGAGGTGGATCCGGTCGAGCCCGAACGTGTCCATGAGGAGCGCCTGCAGCTCGGCGCGCGACACCGGGTAGGGCCGCTGGCCGGTGTGCGCGGTCACCGGCTCGAGGCTGAACCGGCACAGCTGATCGCCGGTGTGGCCGTCGTGGTAGGCCATGTGGTCCATCCGGCCGCCGAGGCGGGCGACCTCGTTGCCGAGGCCCAGCCAGTTGAGCACTTTTACGCCGTTCGACCACAGGGACAAGGCGGCGCCGACAGGTCGGTTCTGTTGCATCCGGTCGTAGATCACCACGTCATGGCCGTGCCGGGCGAGCGCGATCCCTGCGCTCGTGCCCCCGATCCCGGCTCCGATGATCACGACCTTCACGAATCAGCTCCCTCGGTAGGTGGAGTAGGAGAAGGGGCTCAGCAGCAGCGGCACGTGCAGGTGCGTGTCGTCGGTGACACGGAAGGTCACCGTCACCGATGGATAGAAGGTGTCGACACCGAGGCCCGCGTAGTACGCGCCCGTGGCGAAGGTCAGCACATGGGTGCCCGCGTCGAGGAGCTCGGGTCCGAGGCTGAGGCGCCCGTCGAGGTCGGTCTCGCCCGACGCGATCTGCACCACGCGGGGTTCGTCGCCCATCTTCGACAGGACGACGGCGACCCCGCTCGCGGGGAAGCCGGTGGAGGCATCGAGGACGTGGGTGGTGAGCTGGCTGGTCATGGCATCATCCTGTCGCCACGCGATCCGCCGACACGGTCTCACGCAGCCGGCCGAGGGCGATCTCGCACAGCTGGCTCGCCGCCTCGGCGACCTCCGACTCGGGGGTGTTCGCCAGGCGCCGCTCGAGCTCGGCGAGCATCTCCTCGGCCGAGCGCCCGCGGGCCCGGATGAGGAAGACCCGACCGAAGCGCGCCTCGTAACGGGTGTTGCCGGTGGCGATCCGCTGGGCGACGTCGGAGGCGGCATCCGTCATCGCGGCCTGCTCGCGGCGCGACGCGGTCGCGGAAGCGTCATCGCCGGTCGCGCGCTCCCCGATACGCGGATGCTGCGCCAGCGCCTGGTCGAGATCGGCGGCGTTCCACGTCGCGGCCTCGGCGGCGGCCGTCTCTTCCAGCGCCTCACGGGTCGGGTACGGACGCCCGCCGACCACCGCAGACACCCACCGCGGGATCGCCGCCCACAGGCTCACCAGATCACGCGCTTCGCCCTCGTCGAGGGCGTTGAAGTCGCCGATGCGCATGACGGTCCTCCCGCGGGGGTGCTGCTGGAGGCCCACGCTACGAAGCGCGCCGGCACGTTTCGGTTTCCCTCGTGTAAACATCGCGTTGCCGCGCTCCCGTTCACACCGCCGAAACGCGGCGGAGGGAGGATGGGGCATCCGCCGCGCGGCGGAACCGACGAAGGAGCGCCGATGGCCTACCCGCGAAGCGCCGCCAGCGGCGTGATCCGCGCGGCGCGCGCGTGGGTCGGCGGCCGGTTCGTTCCCGCCGACATCGAGTTCGCCGACGGGGTGATCACGCGTGTCGACGACCCGTCAGGGAGCGCGCGCGGCGCGCAGATCGTTCCGGATGACGCGGTGCTGCTGCCGGGTCTCGTCGATTCCCATGTGCACGTGAACGAACCCGGCCGCACCGAATGGGAGGGGTTCCGCTCGGCGACCCTCGCCGCCGCCGCCGGCGGGGTGACGACGATCGTCGACATGCCGCTGAACTCCCTCCCGCCGACGACGACCGCCGAGGCACTCGCCGTGAAGCAGGCGGCGGCCGCACCCTCGGCCTACATCGACGTGGGGTTCTGGGGAGGAGCGGTGCCCGAGAACCTCGGGCGGCTCCGCCCGCTCCACGACGCGGGCGTGTACGGATTCAAGTGCTTCCTCTCCCCGTCGGGGGTGCCCGAGTTCGGACACCTCGATCGTGCCCAGCTCGCAGCGGCGATGGACGAGATCGCCGCTCTCGGCTCGCGCCTGATCGTGCACGCCGAAGACCCCGCGCTGCTGCACGACGACGGCCCGCTCGGCCGCGACTACGCGGCGTTCCTGGCCTCACGCCCTGCCGAGAGCGAGGCGTCGGCGATCGACGCGGTCATCGCCGAGGCCCGACGCTCCGGCGCCCGCGCGCACATCCTGCACCTGAGTGACGCGGGCTCGCTCCCCGCGATCCGTCGCGCGAAGGCCGAGGGCGTCGACCTGACGGTCGAGACCTGCCCGCACTACCTCACGATCGCCGCCGAGGAGATCCCCTCCGGGTCGGCGGAGTTCAAGTGCTGTCCGCCGATCCGTAACGCTTCGAACCGCGACCGGCTGTGGGAGGGGATCGTCGACGGCACGATCGACGCGATCGTCAGCGACCACTCGCCCTCCACGCTCGACCTCAAACGCAGCGGTGGCGGCGACTTCGGGCTCGCCTGGGGCGGGATCTCGGGCCTGCAGGTCGGGCTCTCGGCGGTGTGGACCGAGGCGCGCGCCCGCGGGATCGCGCTGGACCGCGTCATCCCGCTCTACACGACCGGGCCGGCGCGGATCGCCGGCCTCGAGGCCGGTGTCATCGAACCCGGCGCGCCGGCGCACCTGACGGTCTTCGGCACCGACGACCCGTACCCGATCAGAGCCGCGCAGCTGCTGCACAAGAACCCCATCACGGCGTATGAGAACCGCGTGCTGCGCGGCCGGGTGCGACGAACATGGCTGCACGGCCGGTCGGTGTTCGATGTGACCGAGGGCGGCCCGGGTGAGGCGCCCGAGTTCCGCGGATCTCCCGGCGGCCGTCTGCTCTCGCGGGAGGCGGGCTGATGGGGTGGGATGAGGGCATGCCCCCGGTGACGCCCATCCTGCAGCCGGGCGTCGGCGCGATCCCCGGCGACCACTATCTGCGCGCGACGCCCGAGACGGTGCTGTGGGGGCGTCTCCCGTGCAAGGCGGATGCCCCGGTGCTTCGCATCCGCTCGGGGCAGTCGGTCACGATCGACACGGTCAGCCACGAGGGGATCCTCGAAGACCACGGCAAAGACCCGCTGGGCTACTTCAGCGGTCACGGCGTCGCGCCCGACGCCGTGCTCGAAGACGCGATCGCGATCGCCGCGCAGCTGTCGCGCGATCCGGCGACCGACGGCCCGCACGTCGTGACCGGACCGGTCTTCGTCGAGGGCGCCGAACTGGGCGATGTGCTGCGCATCACGGTCGAGAAGCTCGCGCCGCGCGTGCCCTACGGCGTCATCTCGAACCGGCACGGCAAGGGCGCGCTGGTCGGAGAGCTGCCGCGGGGGGACTGGCACGTGAGCGTCTTCACCCCGGTCGAGCGGCGCGACGGCCGGCTCTTCGGGCTGCTGCCGATCGTCGACGACGGTGAGCGGGTGGTGTCCTTCCCCCTCGCGCCGTTCCTCGGCACGATGGGCGTCGCCGTCGCGGGCTCCGAGCGCCCCCACTCGGTGCCGCCCGGACCGCACGGCGGCAACATCGACATCAACCTCCTCGTCGAGGGGACGGCGCTGTACCTTCCCGTCCAGGTGGAGGGGGCCCTCGCCTACGTCGGCGACCCCCACTTCGCGCAGGGCGACGGCGAGGTCGCGCTGACCGCACTCGAGGCGTCGCTGCGTGCGACGCTCCGCTTCGACGTGATCCCGCGCGCGCAGGCGCTCGCCGAGTTCGGCGAGCTGGCAGGCCCGCTCGTGCGGACGCCGGAGTACCTCGTGCCCACAGGCCTCGACCCCGATCTGAACGAGGCGATGCGCCGGTGCGTGCGCGCCGCGCTCACCCTCCTCGAGGCGCGGTACGGCATGGCCGAGCACCTCGCCTACGCCTACCTCAGCGCCGCGACCGACTTCAACATCTCGCAGGTGGTCGACATCGTCTGCGGCGTGCACGCGCGCATCCGGGTGTCGGATTTCGAAGGACGGACGGATGCCGCCGGCCCGGCGCCGCACGAGATCGCCGCCCCCGCGGCCGGAGACGGCCCCGGATCGAGTACCGCTCCCGCGGCCGGAGGCGGCCCCGGATCGAGTTCCGCGGCGGACCCCGCCCCCTTCGACCGCACCGTCTGGCGCACCGTCGGCGACCCGCTGTGGCAGGGCGCGTGGGAGGGACCGCTCGCAGGACTCACCGTCGCGGTCAAAGACCTCTTCGCCATCGCGGGGTACCGCATCGGTGCGGGAAACCCCGCCTTCCTCGACGAGGCCCGGCCCGAGAAGACCACCGCCCCGGCGGTCGCCGACCTGCTCCGCGGCGGAGCATCGCTCCGCGGCATCGCCCGCACCGACGAGTTCGCGTACAGCATCGCCGGCGACAACGTCCACTACGGCACCCCGCCGAACCCCGCGGCTCCCGGCGCGCTCCCCGGCGGCTCGTCGAGCGGACCCGCCGCCGCGGTCGCCCTCGGCCACGCCGAGGTGGGCCTGGCCACCGACACGGCCGGGTCGATCCGCGTGCCCGCGTCGTACCAGGGGCTCTGGGGCCTGCGCACCACGCACGGCCTCGTGCCGCGGCAGGGCCTCGTGCCCCTCGCGCAGTCGTTCGACACCGTCGGGTGGCTCGCGCGCGACGGCGAGACCCTGCAGCGCGTCGCCGACTGGTGCCTGAGCTACGACTCGTCGGAGTCGACCGAGAACGTCTTCGGCGCCTCCGACGACGACCTGGCCTGGCGCTTCCTCGTCCCCGACGAGGTGCTCGCCGCCGCCGAGCCTCAAGCCCGCGCGGCTTTCGAGGCGCTCGTCGCACGGCTGCAGGAGTCGGATACTGCGGAGGTCGACACCGTCTCGATCGGCGACCTCGGCGACTACCTCGTCCCCTTCCGCACGGTGCAGGGCGCCGAGGCGTGGCGGAACCACGGGGAGTGGGTCGAGAAGCACCCGGGTGCTCTCGGGCCGGCCGTCGCGGAGCGTTTCCGCGCGGCATCCGTAATCACCTCGGAAGAAGAGGACGACGCCCGCCGCGACCTCGCCCCTTTCGCCGCGCGCCTGCAGGCGCTCACCGCCGATGCGGTGCTGCTCATGCCGACCGTGCCCGGCCCAGCGCCGCGGCGCACCGCCGCGGGCGCCGACATCGACGCGGCGCGCACCGCGACTCTCCGCATGACGACACCCGCCGCGGTCGCGGGCCTGCCGTCGCTGTCGGTGCCGCTCCTTCGAGTGCCCGCCGCGGGCGGCGCCCCCGCGCCCGTCGGGGCCTGCCTCATCTCGCGCGCCGGCACCGATGTCGCCCTCGTCCGCCTCGCCCGCCGCCTCGCCGAGGCGGTGCGCGAATGACCACCCCGCCCGCAACACAGGACGCCTCATGACCCACCTCCCCGGCCCCATCGCCCCGCCCCCGCGCCTCCTCATGGGCCCCGGCCCCATCTCGGCGTACCCCGGCGTGCTGACGGCGATGTCGGCGCCGCTGGTCGGGCAGTACGACCCGTTCATGACCGCGACGATGTCCGAGACGCAAGGCCTGTACCGGCAGGTGTGGCGCACCCGCAACGAGGCAACCGTGCTCGTCGACGGCACCTCGCGGGCCGGGATCGAGGCGGTGCTGGTCTCGCTGATCCGCCCCGGGGATCGCGTGCTCGTTCCGATCTTCGGGCGGTTCGGGCATCTGCTGGCCGAGATCGCCGAGCGCGCGCTCGCCGAGGTGCACACGATCGAGACCGAGTGGGGGCAGGTGTTCCCCGACTCGGTGATCGAGGAGGCCGTGGTCCGGGTGCGCCCGACCCTCCTCGCGCTCGTGCAGGGCGACACCTCCACGACGATGAACCAGCCGCTCGCCGGCGTCGGCGAGATCTGCGCCCGACACGGGGTGCTGTTCTACACCGATGCCACCGCCTCGCTCGGCGGCAACCCGTTCGAGGCCGACGGGTGGGGATTGGATGCCGCGACCGCGGGCCTGCAGAAGTGCCTCGGCGGCCCTTCGGGGTCGGCGCCGGTGACGCTGTCCGACCGGGCGGTGGAGATCATCCGGTCGCGGAAGCGCATCGAGGCCGGCATTCGCGAGGAGGGCGACGAGGCGGCATCCGATTTCATCCGCTCGAACTACTTCGATCTCGGCATGATCCTCGACTACTGGGGCCCGAGGCGCCTGAACCACCACACCGAGGCGACGTCGATGCTCTACGGCGCGCGCGAGTGCGCGCGGCTGCTGCTCGAAGAGGGCGCCGACAACGTGCTCGCGCGGCACGCGCGCGCGGGCGCGGCGATGCTCGCCGGCGTGCGCGGTCTGGGCCTTGCGGTGTTCGGCGACGTCACGCACAAGATGACGAACGTCGTGGCCGTGGAGATCCCCGACGGGGTGGTCGGCGATGCGGTGCGCAGCGACCTGCTCGAGGACTTCGGCATCGAGATCGGCACGTCGTTCGGGCCGCTCCACGGACGGGTGTGGCGGATCGGCACGATGGGCTACAACGCGCGTGAGGACGCGGTGCTAGTGACACTGGCCGCGCTCGAGGCGGTGCTGTCTCGCCACGGGGTGGCGATGCCCGCCGGGGGCGGGGTCGAGGCGGCGACCGACGTCTTCCGCGGTGCGGGGGAGACCGTGTGGACCGCGCACGCGTGACGCGCGCGGGGGCGATGACGCCGGCCGAGCGGGTGATGACGCGCTGCGACGAGCTCGCGCGCATCAGCAGCACCGAGGGCGCCATCGAGCGGGTGTACCTCTCGCCAGAGCACGCGCGGGTGAACCGGCTGGTGGCGGAGTGGATGCGCGAAGCGGGGATGACGACGAGGCAGGATGCCGCGGGCAACCTCATCGGCCGGGCGGGGCCGGCGGCGGGAGAGGCGCCGGCGCTGGTGCTCGGATCGCACCTCGACACCGTGCCCGACGCGGGCCGGTACGACGGGATCGCCGGCGTGCTCATGGCGATCGAGGTGGTGCGCGCGCTGCGCGCGGAGACGCTGCCGTTCGCGCTCGAGGTCGTGGCGTTCTGGGACGAGGAGGGCACCAGGTTCGGCAGGGCGCTGCTCGGGTCGTCGGCGGCTGCGGGCGTGTGGGACCCGGCGTGGTGGGAGCTGCGGGATGCCGCGGGCACGACCCTGCGCGAAGCGTTCCTCGACTTCGGTCTCGACCCCGGGCGCATCGGCGACGCCGCGCGCTCGTCAGGCGAGCTCGTCGGCTACCTCGAGGCGCACATCGAGCAGGGCCCCGAGCTCGACGAGGGCGACGAACCGTTGGCCGTGGTGTCGTCGATCGCGTCGGCGCGGCGGTTCCGGCTCGACATCGCCGGCGAGGCCCGGCACGCCGGGGGCACCCCCTACGACCGACGGCGCGATGCGCTTCTCGGTGCCGCGGAGATCGCGCTCGCCGTGGAGCGCGTGTGCCGTGCCGAGCACCACATCGTCGGCACGGTCGGGGAGCTGCAGATCCACCCCGGCGCGATCAACGTCGTGCCCGGCGACGCGCACCTGTCGCTCGACCTGCGAGGCGAGTTCGACGGCGATCGCGACCGGGTGTGGCGGGTGATCCAGGACGAGGTCGCCGCTGTCACGGCGCGCCGGGGCCTGACGTGGTCGGCGCGGGAGGTGCACGAGGCGTCAGCGGTGTTCTGCGATCCGCTGCTCCAGGATGTCGTCGGCGAGGGGGTCCGGTCGGCGTTACCTCCCCGTTTGGGCGAGGCGCCGATGCTCTTCAGTCGGGCAGGCCACGATGGCATGGCCCTCGCCGCGGTGACGGGCGTGGGCATGCTCTTTCTGCGAAACCCGGACGGCATCAGCCACCACCCCGACGAGGCGGTGTCGGCGAGTGACGTCGACCTCGGCATCCGTGCGCTGGCCGCGGCGGTGCGGGCCCGGGCGGTCGCATGATCGGCTCGCGGTCAGCGGCTCATTCCGTTTCCCTGCTTGTCGCGGATGAGGCGCCATCGTCGAGCATTTCAGCGGGCGGGTCATACGCGAATCGTTGACGTACCCGGTGCACCATCGCTCTGGCCATCGGGCTTCCCTCACCCGATCGCGTTCGCATGCGCCTACGGCGGGCCACTCGAGCTGATCCTCATGCATAGACGAGATATGTTCCCGGCTTGCCCGGTTCGCGGAGCTCGAACATGACCTGTAGTCCGGCGGAGTCGAGGAGATCAACTTGTCGCTCGAACTGTTGGTTGGTCACGAACACGGTCCGTGTGAGCGCCCAGGTCTCGTCGAGCCAGGTTTTGATCGCGGCCAGGAGTCGCACGTCCATGTCGGATGCGATCCGCGATTGTCGGACCCAGAAGTAGACCACGGCGTCGATCTCCTCCCACTGAGCTTCTTCCGTGACGGGAGTGACCGTGGCTTTTGTGAGGAAGGTCGCGGTGGTGGGGAAAATGTAGACGCAGCCCAGACAGCTGGCGCCGTCGGGAGTGAGCACCGTGTAGGTGAATGCGCGCCGCTCCTGGTGACGTTGTTCGAGATCGGCGAGGTCTTGACGGTTCGCGTCAACGGTGAAGTCGTCGGCGGGCCAGGAGGACTGCTCCCATATGCGCAGGTCGACTCGCGTCTCCATGACCGCCTCATGATCACGCGCCGCGTCCGCGGCCAGGATCGGTCGCAGGAAGAACTCGTCCGTTTCCAGCCTGGGAGGGATGCTGCGCCGAGGGTCGCCCAGCGACAAGCGTTCGGTGCTCCCTCCCCCGGATCCGCTCAGCGTCTCGCCCATGCGCTGGCCTGCGGCAGTGGTTACCGACCGCGGTCTCCCGTCCTTGCGTCGCGACATCCGTCAATTGTCACTCCCCCCGACAGGGGCGGATGCGGATTCTCCCGTCGAAAGTCCGCACGCGGACCGGGATAGCCGCTGCTCACCAGACGCTGGTCACGCGGCGGTTCATGGAGCGGCCTACAGTTCCTCGGCTGCCCACCGTCCGAGCACGGTGATCGCCTCGCGCAGGCGCGTGGCGAGCATTTTGGCTCCTGCTCCAAGGTCGCGCTGCAGGTCGCCCTAGCGCTGCGGGCCCTCACGCAGCCCGCTCCACAATGAGCGGGGCCTCGCTAGCGGACTGACGGGCTCTCGTGGGGCTCGTCGAGGACTAACGTGTCGCGTATGGGCCTCAGCGACTTCCCCGTGCGCGCGTCAATCGGCGTGACAGACATCCATCGCGCGGTCAACTTCTACGAGGGCATCCTCGGGCTCGAGAAGGCGGGCGAGGGTCCGAGCGCTGGCATCGAAGGCGGGGGCCGCACCTACCGAGCGGGCGGGACGATGCTCAACGTCTTCGAGACACCGACCGCCGGCGGAGCGAAGTCAACTGTCGCGACCTGGTACGTCGACGACCTCGACTTTGTCCTCAACGAACTCATACAGGCTGGAGCGGAGGTCCCTCGGTACGACGGTCTGGGGCAGGATGAGCGAGGCGTCGCGCCGCGAGCGGGCGGCGGGCGCATCTTCTGGATCGCCGACCCGGACGGCAACACCATCGCCGTCGAGGCCGACGAATGACCTTCGAGGTGCGTCCAGGTGGAGTCACCATCGCCTGACACCCCGGCCCAGACTCGCTGCGATGTCCGTTCAACGACCGACTACCGTTCACCGGACTCGCGGGTGTGTGCCTCTTTGCAGGGGGGCGACCGTCGCATGCGAAGTGCCTGACTACTATGCGCTAGTCGACCGCCACTTCGACGCCCGGTCCTCTCTCATTGAGGTAACGGTAGTGGTTCCACGCCTTCTCGAGAATCGGGTTCTTGCTCGGCTCCCGCTTGCCTTTCATCGCAGTGGCTAGAGACCACGTCCGCTTCTCAGGGTCCGCGATGATCTCCAGCAGAACATCGATACCTTCCGCGTCGTCGAGATTCACGAAATGCTCCAGTTCGCGTAGGGAAACTACCTGGGCAGGGAATTTTCCCTTCGCGCCATACTCTGGAAGGATTCCCGCATTGCTGAGATAGAACGGCTCGGCCGTCACGATCAGTCCGATGATCGGCAGCTCGGCCGGAATGTGCGCGAACGCCGGATGCTGGTTTCGGATGCAGCCTGCGCTGCGATCGATCTGCGAACGTGCCTTACCAACGGACCGCGAAACCACATCGCCGAGTGATGGATCCGCAGCTCTAGCGCCGAGCGTCATCCTGGCGCTCTTGCACTCGACGAGCACTACGGCCTTGTCCGTAACCCATATCCAGTCCACGGATTTGTCGCCACGTCCGTAGGTGATCTCGCCTTCGACATGATCGCCGGCGATCAAGCGGAGCTGCCGGCCGACGTACTGCTCAACCCGCGCACCGAGATTCTGGGCGAAATCTAGACCCCACTCCTTCATCCCGACGTAATACAGATTGGAAGGGAAGATTGCGCGAGACACGAGCATGCTCTGCGGTGCCCAGACCCCGTTCGTTCCAAGGTCGACTAGAGGCTTGGCGACGAACGGATTGAACGCGAAACGTTGTCGGTTCCTTGCGACCGCAGGCGCTGCAGCGTTCAGCGCTCGCGCCCCATTGACGGTCGTCGTGAGGTGGCGCATCATCATCTCGAGGTGGACACGCGGGACGATCTCGCGATACATGTCCTGCATGTGAGGCGCGTCCATGAGGCCGTAATCGATGAATCCACCGTTATGTGTCACCCAGGCGTGGAGGATGAGCGATGCACGAGCTGCTTCGCCGAGCTCCATCCCGAATACCTCGTCCCAGGCGATCGGGCTGCCGAGGGTCGGATCGCCGAAAAGCGCCCATACGCGCGACAGTTCCTCGAACTCTGATTCACCGTAAAAGAACTGCTCGTAAGTCAGCGGCGTCATGATGTCCGAGAGGCTTGGATCGTTCTCGGGTTCATACGCGTCGTTGAAGCAGTTGTAGAGCTTCGCGAAGTCTCGCTCAGTTGGCGTGCCGCCGTGGCGGTGCTCGTTCGAGTACAGCACGGACTCGCGCGCCATCGCCGAGGCCGCCCACGGCCAACGACCGTCGTTCCGGAACTCGCGACCGCTAATCATGGGGTCGAGCGCGGCCGTGTGGGCTGCAAGGGCAGGGAGGAATCGCGACGGAGGAAACCGGCGGACCGCTTGGCGGAACTCGTCGTAGCGGGGCGAGGGACGCTCGAACGGCATTCGCTCACATTAATCGCGAGCGCTGACACTGCCCTGAGGTGGACCGGCTAACGAACGAGTCCCGCTTGAACTCTCCCGCCGGCGCGACGGAGTTCGTCCTCGGCACGGTCAGCAAATACCATCAGGTCGCCATGGATCAGTGGACGGGCGAGCAAGTCTGCTCGTTCCTCACTTAGGGCGCGAAGGCGTCGTGGCAAATACTTGCCGGCACCGATCCAGTGGCCTTCGGTGAGCAGCATGAGTTCCGCTGTGCGCTCAAACAGCGCGGACGCGACGACATATCGCTCCAGCGGGTCGGTCGCGTCTCTCAGGTCGTCGATGAGATCCGTAATGGCGTACCGGCGCAGGTCCAGCTCGTGCGGGGGCACAACAGGGCCTTCGTCGAAGATCGTTCGCCACCTGTCCTTCAGCGCGGCCAATTCGATTGCCCCGCGGACCGGGATGCCTTCGAGGAGCATATGGATAATGACGGGCCGGTAATCGCTGAGACCCTTATGCGCCCACTGCTCGAATCCGCTCGAGTTGTAGGCGAACACTTCGAAGATCTCACCTTCGAACGCGAATGTAGCGGCGAGGCTGGACGTGTCGGCGGCGAGCATGTCGTCGCCGATAAGAAGCAGATCGATGTCGCTCGTCTGAGTGCGATTGCCTCTAGCCGTGCTGCCGGCTATCACCGCTACGCGCGCGCCTGGGAATCGGTCCGAAATGAACCGCTTGACCACATCGATCTGCTGCATCTCCCGATCGTACGAGCGCAACGCGTCCGCAGACGGACCGGCTCCCGTGCGGTGATCAACGGGGTTTCGCGCGCCGATCATCAAGCAGCCGTCGTGAAGGTCAGGTCACCCGCCCGCTGCCGAGTGATGCGGCTGCTCAATGAGCATAAATGGAGGTATTGCGCGAAACGTGCAAGTATCGCATACTTCTAATTATGACAGAAAACCTCAAAATATACGAGCCCACCGATCTTGTACTCTTCGTTTGGCCCCGCCAGAGCGAGTTGGAGATCCGCGCCGGAGGCGCGCGCAGCCGGCAAGAAGCGGCGAGCAACGCGTGGGCGATGGATAGGACAAAGGCCGAGCGCGTCAGCGTCATCGTCTCCGTGTTCGACGACAGGATCATCGGCGCGTGGGCGGTTGCCGAGGCTCATCCAACGACCGCGACTCCGGAAGGGAAGACCCGGAAAGTCACCCGTGTGAGGTTCGACACCTATGTAGACCCGCGACTCAGTTACCTGGTCGGGCAGACGTCACAGCTGAAGCGCCGGCGGAACCCACAGTCCACCATCCAGCTCCGCGATCTCGACGGCAGCGACGTGCTGTTTGAAGAACCCACCGGCGAGCGCCAGCACGGCGTGGCCCGCCTCGGCGAGTTCACACTGACGGTAAGAGAGGACGGCAGCGCGGACCTTGTCTACCCCGCTACGGCCGCCGTCACCCTCCGGCCGTTGGGGTGAGTGTCGACCATACGCCTCGATGCTCTGGCGCGGGCGGCAATGTTCATCATGAGTCGGGCTGCGCTCGCAAGTCGACCACGAATCGTGCAGCCACACTCGCGAAGCGCGCTGAACCTGCGCCGCGAACTCCGGCACCGTGACACGAGGCCGCTCGGCCCGAGGCGCACCGGCTTGAACCGCGGATCGCGCGCCATCGTCGGCGCGCACGCCATACTGAGCATCGACCTCTACAGACGAAGGAACCCGCGTGGCGCCAGCGACTACCGAACTGACTGTGCTCGGCCAGAGCCTGCAGAACCTCTACACGCAATACGCGGCCCACACATTCGTCGTCAATAGGCGGTACCAGCGAAAGCTCGTTTGGGCTGTCGAGGAGAAGCAGTCGCTGATCGACTCGGTAAGAAACAACCTTCCGATCCCGCTCGTCCTTCTTGCTGAGAACTCATCCTCGGGTGCGGCGCGGCTCGAAATTATCGATGGCCTGCAGCGGCTGAATGCGATCTTTGCGTTCATCGAGAACGAGTTCCCCTTCGGCGACGGCTACTTCGATCTCGAAACGCTCGCGGACACGAAGTTTAAGAGAGACCAAGGAGAGCTGACACAGCGGACGCCGGTGCTGGACCGTGCCGTGTGCCTAGCTATCGTCAACTACCAACTTCCCGTCTCGACTTATCGTTCCGCCACTGAAGAATCAGTCGACGAGGTCTTCCGTCGCATCAACTCTTCGGGTCGGAAACTCAGCCTGCAGGAGATCCGACAGGCGGGTGTGACGTCCGACTTCGCGAACCTCGTCCGACGCATCAGCGCCAGCGTGCGAGGGGACGCGTCACTCTCGGACATCGTGCCGTTGGGAGAGATGCCAAAGATCAGCATCACGAACCGCGAGCTGCCTTATGGCATCTCGAGCGACTCGGTCTTCTGGGTAGCAAACGGGATTCTGGACAAAGAAGCAGTCCGCGAGTCCCGCGACGAAGAACTAGTGCTTGACATCCTTCTGGACCTGATCCTCGACCCGATTGCCGTGAGTGGCAGCGCGTATAGGAACTCCGCATACGGTCGGGACGACAACGCGACGACATCGGCGGGCGTAGTCAACGCGCGGCTGAGCACCCTGGGATTGGAGAACGTCGAGGAGAACTTTCTACTCACTCTTGACGTGATCAAGAGCACGATCGGCGCTGCAGAGAAGCCGTGGGCGTCGTGGGTCATCACACAGCAGAATCCGCGCGGCATTCCCCGCTACTTCCATGCGACTTTCGTCGCGATCTACGAGCTGCTGGTGCGGGAAGGATTGGAGGTGGCAGACCTCGCCGGTCTGACGAAGAAGCTGGAGCACTTCTGGGATGCTGACCTCAATATCCCGGCGGGCGGCGGCAACTGGGGAGCAAACCGCAAGCGACCGCTCTTCGAGTCCGTGAAGGCGATCCTCCGGCCGTTCTTCAAGGCGAGCGAGGATCCCATATCGGTTCGCGCAAAGGCGACGGCAACTGAGTTCGAGGTTGAGTTGCAGATGGCCCTGACCGAGCACGCCCTGTTCGAGCTCAAGCAAGGGTTTACAAGGCTCGACCAAACTAAGGCTTTCGATGACAACGCGTTCGAGTCGGTGCTGTGCACCGCCGCCGCGATGGCCAACCATGGCCCGGGAACCGAAGGCTTCATCATCTTCGGTGTGGCTGACCGCGACGAACATGCTGATCGCGTTGTTCAGATCTATGGAGTTCAGCCGTTGGCCGTGAGCGACTTCAAGATCACGGGCACTCAGCACGAGTTGACGGCGCTGAAACGCAGCCGCGACGAGCACATGCGGTGGCTTGTGCAGCGAATCAAGGGTTCCAAGCTCGAGAACGCCTTCGCCTCCCATCTGGCAGGCACGTTAACGCTCTTCGAATACCGCGGGTATCTGATTTGGACCTTGCACCCGAAAGCTATGAGCACCCCGACATCTTGGGATGGCAAATTCTTCGTACGGGAGGGAAACTCGACGGTGGAACTTACAGGGCCAGCCGTTATCGAGCTTTCGAGGCGCTACATGTAACACCCACCTCGTGGGTACTTCCCGCTCGTCCCACGCTCGGAAATCCGGTCGCCCGGATCGTCTCACGTAAGGCGCACTACGACGAGCCGCGAGTTGTTTACCCACTCGCTTGCGTTGTCGGCTCCACGGCGCTCCCATCCACGGCCGGCGCTCAGAGTTGCGCCATTCAGGCTGATCGTGCCGTCGACGGGCTCAACGCCGACCCAAACCGCCACGGCGCCGGAGTGGATGTATCCGAGACCCGGGACCTCGCGTTTCGCCTCTGGGTCGACGCCCGCGGCGCTCAACTCCTCAGCCGTAGCGTCGGCAGGCAGCAGCGCGTAAGTAGTCGTCATGGGGTTAGCGTAATCGTCACCAATCCACGGGCCGGCCTGATTCCGGAGCACGGTGCCGCTTTCATTCACGGCGCGCATCAGGATCCGTTCTCTGCGACTCGGAGTGAGTGCCGCTCGGAGTAGACGCTCCTCAACGAGAAAATTGGGTCCGAACGCGTGTCGTCCGCGTGCGCGAGCCCGCTTAGGGTGATCCCCATGGAACCGCACGAGCTGGTATGACTCCCAACGAGATGGCCGCGACCGGCATGGCGCTCCTGACCGCCTACGTGCTGCGCGACAGGGAGGCATACGACGCGATCTTGACGGACGTCGACAACCCGAGTCTGGCGATGGCCCTCCTCGGTCGCGGCGCCGAGGTCGTGGTCAATACGTTGGCGATGTCTGCGGGAGTGTCTAAAGAGCGGGCGCTCGAGCTGTGTGCCCAATCGGTTGCGCTCGTTGATCAGGACGATGCCGAAGACTGACTTGCTGTCACATACGTGTAGGCCCCGTTATCGTGCACTGCACGTGAGTGAATCCTATCCCGCCGATCCGGGTTTGGGGCCCTTCGGCGAGTTCACATTGAGTCGCGAGTCGAGCGCCAAGAGGACCAACTTTTCGGCGGCCGCGATGCGCTCGCGTTTGGATGCTCGCGTCGAGAAGAGCACCGAGATGTCTTCATCGCCCTCCGCAAGTTGCATGGTTCGACGCATGGCGTGAGTGGAGGCCACCCATGACTCATCGTCCTCCGCCATAGAGCTTGGCGTCGCTCCGTCCTCGCGTTCAAAATAGTTAGACGGCAGATAGAACCCCACATCGTCGGACCGCCACGGGGACGGCGCAACGCCGTCGGCTCGCGGCAACGGTCGCAAACCATGTTCGGGACTCCTGGAACGAAGCCACAACTTCATTCGTGCCCACCATCGGGCTGCCGCCGTCGCGCTGACGTCAGGCGTCGCGACGGCGACTGGAACGCCGTGCTTGAATTCTGAACGGACGTCAGTGGAGGTGTGGGGTGTCGCTTCCTGACCCTGACCGTCCTGGGAAATTTGGTCTCTCATCGACATGGCCTACGGCCCACCCATCGCCTTGTCATACGCAGACGCCGCAGTCATAGATCTCCAAGTCATGATGACGAACTGGGCGATCGCGAACGCTGCCAACGCGATTCCTAGCGGCACATCGAGGAGTGTGAGCGACGTAGCTACACCTCCCAGCCAATCGGGTACCGAGATCATCGACCGGATCGTGCCGCGGGTCAAGAGCCAGATAGCTGTGATCACAGCCAGGATCGTCTGGTTGAAGAGGATGAATCGTGGGAGAAACGGCGCGTTGAAAACCTCGCGCTGAGTGGTCGTGTTGTCGAGCGCGGCTGAGCCCAAGGCCACCAGGGCAACCAGCAGCTCCGGCGCGATGGACGACTGCTCCGCGCCATGCATCAGAGACCACACGATCACAGAGGCCAGAATGAATGATCCCAGTGCCGTGCCCGCCCACGCGCGCCCGGTTGCGCCGGGTGGAACCTCGAGCAGTCTGAACGCTACGTACAACCGCGTGCGCGAACGGTTCCCGTTGCCAATGAATACATGTCCCGACGACCACCCGCCACGACGTGCGCTCCACCATGTCTTTCGCCTACTTGCCTTTCTCCGCACATTGCTGTTTGCGGCGCCCTGCACCCTACGGAGGTCATCGGCACTCTCGAGGACGAACTGCTCTCGGACGTAGTAACCGGCGATCGGTTCTAGTCGGAGCTCATAGTGCGAGGTGAGACGAGCAAGAGGCGCGTGGACGAAGAATAGACTCGCGGGAGCGCGGAACCATCTGCGCATCGAACGCACTAGCAACCAGCCGTACCACCGCGCCTCGCGTTCCTGGGAGTAGGAGTACCGAATCACCGGCGGCGCCTTACCCACGCGCGAGACCCGGACGAACCGGTAGTACCTGTCTATGAGGATCTGGCAAAGCAGGAACAGCCGGCCCATCTCCTCCTCTAGCGCCGAGCCTGCGACTCCGACAGGAAAGCCTCTGAGAACTCCCGTGGTGTCGAACAAGTTCACCATCCGTGCCGGCGCGGTTCGTGATTCGGGATCTGCAGACACCAAGCGAAGGAGCCTGGGGAGGGTCTTCGACGCAGTCTTGATAAGCCGCTTCTGAGCGGCTCCGGGTGTCTCCTCCAAGGCGTAGTCCACGACATTGAGGAAGCGGAACATAATCATCATCTCGCTAAGCCGCACGTGATCGTCGTGGCTCACGAGCTCAACTTGGGCCCCGTCAGCGCCGCTCGCGATATGCAACTCGATGAGCTCTCCCTTCCGCGGAGTCTGAATGGCAAAGAGCATCTCCGTCGCGTCCGCGGAGGATGGAAGTTCGCGTCCGAGATACATCGCAACGCGACGGGAAAGTTCGTCATCCTTGACGCGGACTTCCTCAACTATCCGCTCGTACCATTCCTGCGGGTCCCGCAGTGCCGAAAGAGCATTCTCGACCAATTGCCAGTCGTCGCTCAGCAACAATGAACGTAGCTGCTCAGAAGTCTTCGGCACAGCGTCATCCTATTGATTCAGCCGGCGATGCCTTCGAGGAGGGTGCGGTGGGGCGATCGCGCGTCGCGGCTTCCCCGTCGATCGTCATGGCACCCATGGTGGTGCGCACGGCCGACAGCCACCGCGACGCTCTGCAGGGCTGCACGCGGCGGTCCCTCGAACGCGCGAAGCCCGAATACGGATCCCCGGTCGTCACGAGTGTGCGCTCGCCATCTTCTCATCTGGCAGGATTCGAGTCGTGACCCCGCCTGCCAACAGCGCCCGCCCACCCCTCGTCGACTGGGCGCTCGAATACGTCGAGCCCGAAGCGCTCGGGATGAACGCCAAACGCATGGTTCCCACGAACCTTATGGACTATTGCCGGGCTGCCGCCGGCGTCGCAGCGCTGGACCCAACTAAGGTCCAGTTCGTGTTCTCAGGCGACGTCGCCACCTCGGTCCAGGAGCGGTTGCCGCCCGGGCCATACCGCGACTCCTTCAACCTCTCGCGCGGGGCGGGCACAATGGGCGCAAAGACGATGCGGGTGGACGACGAGGTGCACATCCTGTTTCCCGCGTGGCTGCTCTACGACGTCCGGTGGCTCCGCTCCGTGGATCCGCGAGACGAAGAGGGCCGCATCGCGAACGCGCCATTGCGGAAGCAGTTCACGAAGAGAATGGCCGCCCACGAGTCCGGGCATGTCGCGACGTTTCAGGCAGGGGAGGAGACAGAGCAGTTCGATGACGAGCCCACCGCGCGGCACGCCTTCCTTCACGCAGCGCAGCAGATCATCGACGGATACCGAGCCGAGCTCGTCGTCCCCGAATCGCTGCTGGTCTCGTGGGACCGCGAACTGTCTGTGGAGACGGTCACGCAGTTCCGCTCGTTTCTGGCCGAAGCGAAAGATGAATACCCCCGCAGCCGGGACCGCAACGTGCTCGCGCACGCCATAGTCAACAACCATGCGCAGGCGCTGTGGAAGGTGCTCGCGTGTCTCGCGGCTGTTCGGCGAATCACCGGCACCGAGGTGGGGGCGCCGTTCCCAGGCACGGTCACCCGCACGCCCGAATGGTCCGAGACGCTGAGCGCGCACTGGGCACAGTTCGAGGAGGTGCTCTCCCGCGTCCCGTCGAGCCGCACCCGGATGTCGCCAGCCGAGCTTAGAGATCGCGCGTACGAGCTTGCAGACCTCCTAGGCGCCTGGCTGGTGACCTTCGGGTTCGTCTGGCAAGACTCCGAGGGCGCGGCATCGCTGAGACTCGCAGAATAGATCGAGGACGCGCGCGACGAGGTGAGTTGCCGGCAGCCGCCCTACGCGGCTTCCTTATGTCCGAGCCTTGCTGTTCGCGACGTACAGCTTCCGGGCATCGCGCGAACAGGGATCGTCCGCACCGCAGGCGCAGCGCCCGAGGAGAAGCTATTCAGTCTCTACCGACGCAAATGGTTCGAGCTCGAGGCCGCTGAACATCAGGCCCTCACGAGACACGGCGACATCGACGTGGCCGGAGGTTACGAAAGGCAGGACCACCCGATCTTCTTGAACTTCGACATCCCCGTCGGCGGATCGAACGCGTTGGAGAGCGAGCTCAACGTCAACGGTGGTGAAGAAGTCGGCCCTGAAGTCGCCCCGCTCCCAGTACTGTCTCACCTCGACCTCGCCCACCAGTGGTTCCCCGATGTCGGTTATGAACACTGCTGCCGTTTCACCAGCCGTACCTAGCTCGCGCGGCAGAAGGTCGCCGAGACTCAATTCCCAGAGCGCCGATTGCAGGTATCCGCTGATTTCGCCGCCGCTAACGGCAATGTCAAAGCCCTCCTGAATCTCGTCATGGAAGAGCCCTGGCACCGAGAACTCGGCGAGACTCTGTATCCAAAGGAACCAAGGATCCACTGCGCCGTACTCGGCCAAGTCATCAACAAGGTGTTGGTGGAGCTCGTCGCGTGCGTTTCCCTCCCCTCCGAAGGCGCGGCGATCCGCGCTCACAAACACGATGTCCTCGTTCTCATAGCGCTCATCGACCACTTCGAGCACAGACATCCAGTGGAGCGTGTCGCGATAGCCAGATCCGTTCTCGTCGAACGGACGCCGCCGGGCGATTGCTCGTCGCGCGACCTCGCGATGAGAAACCCGCGGGGCATCGATCATCGAGACTCCCACCGCCTCTAACGCCGTTCGAATGCGCTTCGGATACCTGCGCCCTTCCCTAAGCGCCGCCTTCTTTGCCCGCTCCAAGTGCCCCTGAACGTCGCGGGAAGCCTTTCGCCCGACTGCCTGGATCTCTACCGCTTTAGCCTCACGCACCCTTTGATACGAGGCGATGGCTTCCTCGAGCGCGAGGGTAGGTAGCAGAACTTCCACCCTGCCGCCTTTCACCGCGTCGGCTAACTGCGGCCAAATGGCGCTTCGGAGCATCGGATCGGCGACGATCACGTTGGCGTCGAGTACGAGCAGCACGTGGCCAGCATATGAGTCGCACTCGCTGCCCCTCAGAGAGTGTCTTGATGCCGCAAGCCGTCGCCTCGCGAATCGGATGAGGCCAAAGAGGTCTCGAGTTCACGCGAGCGATGCGAGGGTCGGCATAGGAATGCTGCACGAACCGGTGATCTCCTGACTTAGCTTGCGCGAAGCGGCTCGCTCACCGAGCACCGCCCGTTTAGGGATCGTGGCAGCCTTTGGGCCCACCAGGGCGCCGGCTGCTTTGCCGAGTTGCCTTCTTCGACCAACTGACCGGCAATATGGACCACGGGGAGTGGTGCCGTCTATTCGCCACTTGCCCCGCCGTGCGGCGGGTCCCGTTCGTGTCGCCCAGCAGGAGGAACTTTTCGAGTGTTAGGTACCCGTCGAGCCACAGACCGCGCGGTGCGGGCGATTGCGACCGACTTACGCGACCTACGAACTTCGCTCGATCATTGGGTGGCAACCGACCTGCATGGCCTACGCAAGTCGATCGACGCGATAGCCAGCGATCAAGCTTCTGACGCGGCGCTGGAGCACAAACGCCGCCTGGGGATCGCGTGGCTCGGAGGCACCCTGGCGTGCGTCTTGACGATCACGAGCATCGTGCTGGTCACGGTGTCACTGCCAGCCTCGCCCACTTCGGCCGCGCCCGGTCGGATCGGCGTTGTCATGCCCGAAGCGCCGGATGGGACGGTCCAGGTGCACGCGTCATTCAGCGGCGCGGTCGATTCGGGTGCACAGTTCGAGCTAATCGCCAGCGTGTTTCCGGCCGGCGACTCAGTCGTCGACCGGACCTCCGTTGGGATCTTCTTCTGCGGCCCGATTCGCAACGGGCTGGAGCTGACACAAGCCAACACCAGCGACATCCCCACGCCGGTGCCTGTCGAGCCGGGGGCTTTGGAGGCCGACTCGAGACTTGGCCCTCGCAGCGAGTGCGACTTCGTCACCGTCTCCAGCTACAACTGGCAGGTCATTCTGTATGGCAATTCGGATCACGCGCTGGCCATGACCGCAGGCGAGAAGGTTCTGTATGCACTGCCCGGGGTAACGACAACGTTCCGAGACGAAATCGTGAACGGAGCGCTGATGCACCCGTTGCCGCAGGACAGCACAGTGCAGGTCGCGATGTCCCAGGTCCCGTCCGACCTCACTGTGAGCGCCGCCGCCCCGCAGATCCCCGCAGCGGGCGATCTTGCGTGGACGTACACGGACGTCGTACGGGTCAACGCGCCAGACGACTACCGTCTCTCCGGAGTCCTTGGCGATCGCGAGAGTAGCTCTCAAGCGTTGCTGTTCACGGCCGGTGCGCTCGTCGGCCTCGCGGGAGCCGCATTGCTCTGGGCACTCGAAGGGATCGTTGAGATCGCACTCAGCCGCCGTCGGAAGCGTGCGGCAACGTAAGGCACTGCAAGGCGCTCAAGACGCAAGAAGGCGCCCGCGTATCCTGCGCGACTACGAGAAGCGAGTCGGCGCTTGGCCGATCCAAGGCACCCCAATCACCTGCCTCGAAGCCCGCCCGCCACCTGCCGCTCCCGCGCACTGCCCGCATGAGGATCGCTTTCGAGGACGGCTGAGCTACGGGCGACGAGGGCAGAGAGCGACGAGCATTACGTCCTTGATCTGTGCGATGAAATCCTCGAGACTGCCGGGCACCGACAAGCCCGGTTCGACTGGCTCCGTGGTGATCTATCACCGTCGTGAGGCCGCGCAGCTCGATTGCCCATAGATGGATACTGGCCCGCGCACGGGCTGGTCGTGGAGTTTCAGGAGAAGCAGCACATCGAGTCAGTGCCAATCTTTGATCGGCGCGCGACTGTGTCCGGTGTTCCTCGCGGCGAGCAGCGGCGGCTGTACGATCAGCGCAAGGCAGAGCTGATCCCCGCTCATGGTCTTCGGCTCGTCGTGATCCACAAGGGCGAGTTCGACACCCGCCGCGACCGAATCGTTCGGCATCATGACCGCGATATAGCGATCGTCAGACGCCGGCTCGTTTCATAGTCGACGGACGCCTGCACGGGCGGGTCCCGCAAACGGTCTCTGCCGGCATAGCGATGGCAGTCAGCTCCGCGGCGATATCGGTTAGCGTCCGTGCCACACGCGACCTCCGCTCGAGAGTCACCTCCGAGAGGAACTCACGAGGCCTGCCCCCGCCGTGGACCCCAGTGGGCGAAACGCGACCTCGATTGTCGTGCCCACTCGCTAGATTGAGCAGAACTCTTGGGGGGTAATGATGCAGCTCACGGCCGTTTACGCACGCTTCTTTCGCTCGCTCAACTTCGACTTCATGAAGCGAGCAAGCAGTGGCTACAAGCCTCTGCCGTGGGACGGAGTGCCGGGCGGGGCTGCTCCATATCCGTTCGTTAAGGTCGCACTCGATGAGCACATCACGACCATCGTCGGGGCCAACGAGTCAGGGAAGAGCCAGGTTCTAGCCGCAATCGAGTTCGGTTTGACGGGCGAGAAGGTCCTTCAGCGTGATTTCTGCCGGTACTCTCCCTTTTTCCTTCGCCACAAAGATCTACTACTGCCGGAGTTTGGCCTGAGGTTCAAAGGCCTCACCGACGCCGACTTGCCCCTCATTGGGGAGGCGCTCGGGCAGGAGGTCGACGCGGTGCCTGAGGAGCTGGCCGTGTTCCGTATGAATACGACTCCAAAGGCACGTGTCTACTTGCGAAATGGTTCGGATTGGGCACTCGCAACGGTGAAGAAGCCGTCCGCGCTGGATCAGCTGGGTATGCCCTCGGTCTTCAAGATCGATGCAGGCGTCCCACTCCCCGACTCGGTGCCAATCAGGTACGTAGCAACTGGCCAAAAGAAGGACGCAATGCCGCACGCCCAGGTGCGCTCGGGGCTGGAGATGCTGTTCGGTGCAATCGGAATGGTCTCATCGCCAACCGACTTCGAGGCGAACCGAGAATCGCTGCGATCGAGTCTTACCGCCAGCTCAAGTGTCGCGGAGACTGACCTGAGAAAGTTTGAGCTCGCACGGACCCTCCTGCTCGACGTGGCCGGCCTCAACCCTGATCTGTTTGAACAGCTCTCCACCGCAATCGCACAGGGAAAGAGTGGCTATGCCACAAGCATCGTAGACACCATCAACTCAGAGCTGTCCCATGCGCTCAACTTCAAGCACTGGTGGCGGCAAGACCAGCACTTCGAACTTTTCGTGGAGCACCAGGAGTTTCATCTGGACTTCATGATTCGAGACAGGACCGGTCGGACATACTCATTCGACGAACGAAGCGGTGGCCTCAAGTACTTCCTCAGCTACTTTGTGCAATACCTGGCGCACGTTGCGAAGGCGACGAAGGAGGGGCCTAGGGCGCGGCCCGAAATTCTGTTGATGGATGAGCCGGATGCGTACCTGTCGTCATCCGGGCAGCAGGACCTGCTGCGCATCTTCGAAGCCTTCGCCTTTCCACAAGACTCCGCAGTGCCAGCGGTTCAGGTGGTGTACGTGACCCACTCGCCGTTCCTCATCGACAAGAACCACGCTGAGCGTCTGAGGGTTCTGGACAAGGGACGACACGACGAGGGCACGCGCGTCGTAGCTAACGCCGCACGCAACCACTACGAGCCTCTTCGCTCTGCGCTCGGAGAACTCGTGGCGGAGACGACCTTCATGGGTGGCTGCAACCTTATTCTCGAAGGTGCTTCCGATCAGGTGATGATCGCTGGCATGTCCGGCATTCTTCGCCGCGCCAAGGTACCGGAATCCCAGAATCTGGATCTCAATGTCATCTCGCTAATTCCCGCGGGATCGGCGAGCCACGTGCCATACATGGCATTCCTCGCGCGCGGCCGTGATGTGGACAAGCCCGCAGTAATCGTCCTTCTCGATAGCGACGAGGCAGGCGATCAGGCCGTCTCAAAGCTGCGGAAGGGTGGACCCAACGGTAAACAGTTGGTCGATCCTGAGTTCGTACGTCAATTGAGGGACATCGCCGGCTTGCAGACCGACAACCCGGGCGGAGTGATCGGCATCGAAGATTTGATTCCACTCGAAGTTGCAATGGACGCGGTGCGTCGGTACGCAGCCGAGTTCGTCACCGATGCGAACGTGTACCAACTCAAACTGGATGCCGAGTCCGTATTCTCGACCTCCGGCGGGACACTCGAGCGCGTGCAGGAAGCCGTCAGGGCTCATCTTTCCGAGCAAGATTTTCATCTCGACAAGATCGCGTTTGCGAGACATGTCGTCGCGTCCGCCGCATCCAGCGATGTCCCGATTGCGGCGCGGGAGAAGCTCACCGCCAACTTTTCTCTGCTGCTTCGAGAACTCGCAGCACTCCAGCGCAAGGCTCTGCGCGTGCAGTCAAGCGAGATGATCAAGGATCGCGTGAACCGCATACGCGATCGTTTCCAGACAGACCATCCCACCTCCGCACCGCGGGAGTCCGTGCTTCTGCTTATTGAGGAGATCGACAGTCAACTCGACGAAAGCGCAGAAGCCGACGATGTGCGTGCCGTGATGGCAACGTGGGTACGTGACTACTCGCTCAACGATGCCCCCCGCGAGCCCATCGACGACTATCCAGCCTTCCTCGAGTCGTTTGCGGCGCTGCCCTACGCGGGTGTGACGAAGGTTCAAACGATGTAGTTGCACCGACCTCCCGTTGCGTAAGTGCAAACCTTGATCCCCTTGGCGGGGCGAAGCCGCAGACGCCTTCGCACGCGCTCATGCCCGCACGCGCTCATGCCCGCACGCGATGGACCCCTTACGAGCGATGCCCGGTCAGGGATCGCTTACAAGTGCGCCGCGTGGCCTGAGGTCTGCGAGCGCTACCGGGCAGCCACGTACGCGCGAGTAATCCAGTCCCTTACCTCGTCATCGATCTCATTGACGGCACGCAACTCGAGATGGTGCATGAACACACCTGCCCGCGGTTCGACCACCTCCTTCCACCTCGGGTTCTCGACGTGCTGGGGCAGCGCCAGCGAGAGCACCAGCGGCGCGCCGCGTTCTCCCAGGTATTGAGCGGGTGCCCACGCGATCGCGAACGTTCGTCCGGCACGGAATGCCAGCTGGCTCTTGGACAACTCTTCCGTCACCGTTCCCACCCCGAGGATCACAGCCCGCAGCGCGTTGAGGAGTCCGCGAGAGTCGGCGTGGTCAACGAGGTACTCCTCCAGATTCATGGACACATGGTGTCGGGGACCTCAGGGCGCGGGCAAGGTGACGCTCCGATTCTCCGCGACCGCGGTCGGCACACCGGCTCCGCTATACCGTCGAGGGCGGGCACCGAGGGCGCCTCTCCACGCGCCGCATGGCTCGTCCGCGACGTGGCCCTCGCGTGCAGTGCCCGTGTGGGGATCCTGTCGACCCACCGGTGGGATCCGAGACTCATTCAACTCCTCGGTTATCGACGTCCGCCCTCGGCCGGCGTGATCGGAGTCTGGCTGTGTCAAGGCGGTAGCGACCGCGTCCTGTGTCGTGCTCGTCTTGAGCGACGGGAATCGCAGATTTCAAAGGAGAGTGAAGTGAACGAGATTGAGACCTTCATACGCGCCGATCGTGTGCTCGCCGACGTCATCACCCGCATCCCGCCCGACCTGATGAAACAGTCTCTCCCCACCGGCTTCCCCACGCGAGACAACAGCACCTACACCTACCGGCAGATGTTGAACTACCAGGCCTATGACGAAGCGTGGATCCCCGACATGATGGCTGGCCGCACCCTCGACGATGTGGGTCAAGACGCCCATGGTGGACCACTCGAGAACGATCTTCTCGGAACTGATCCGTCCGGCCGCTTCCGCGACCTGGTGGAGAAGTCCATCGCATCGGTGCGCGAACGGAGCGAGTCCGAACTCGACACCCGGACAGTTCATTACACCTATGGCGACTACCCGCTTCGGGAGGCGCTTTGGCATGCGATCGTCTTCCGAACGACCAGAGCCTTCGATTACGCGAGAGCGATCGGAGCGGGCGCCGTTCTACCCGACGACCTCGTTGAGTCGGTGTGGGCAATCGTCGAACCCCACGCGGAGGAGTGGCGCAGAATCGGGGTCTTCGGTCCAGCCGTCCAGATCGAGGCACAAGCACCCCTCCAAGATCGACTTATGGCAATCACCGGGCGCCAGCCGTAACGCCCGATCGGCCACGAGTGAGGCATCAACGATCCGTGGCAACGCCCAGCATTCAATGCAGAGCCGCCCCGTCCGATCCACGCCCGATTAGGGATCCCCAAACGGGCGTGGGCGATGGCGGCGCCGTTGCGCGCGATGGGCGGATCGCCGTGTCGACCCGCGGGTCCGTGGCCGATCGCGGTGACGCTCATGCCATGCGCCCCCAGCCACCGGGTGCCCGCCCACGAACTTGGTCGAATCCAAAACACGCCGTGCCGGGTCGAGTGTGCTCGCGACGACCACGCACACTCGACCCGGCCCTTCGGGACGGTCGGCCGGGTCCGCTACCCGAGGGGCGAGCCGGCTACCGGTTCCAGCAGGATGTCGTGCACGTCGATGATGTCGGCGGCGTCGAAGCCATCCATGTCGGCTGCGAGCTCAGGGCTCGCGATGTAGGAGGCGAGGAACTCGTCCGGGTCAACGCCGTCGCGAAATGACAGCAGCGCTATCAAGCGGTGCGCGTCGGGCTGTTCATCTGTCCAGAACCCATGGACGGTAGCGCCGAACGGCGGCATGCTGCTGACATGCCGCGGCCACTGCACGGTCGCATACTTCTGCAACGCTTCCGACGTGCGCAGAGTGTAGGTCTTGATCTGATACATGTTCCGGCTGCGTTCGGGTATCGGGGATGGATCGGTCACGTCTGAGTGCATCGGTGACAAATGAGGCTCACGCGTTCGCGGTGTTCTTGGTCGCTTCGATCGCCGTGGCGAAGTCAGGGTCGGCCCCGAGCTGTGAGAACCAGATGTTCGCCGAGTTGTAGCAATTGAACGTTTCGATCTTGCCGTCTCGGAAATACCAGAAATCCGCGGTCGGCACATCGATTCGCCTGCCCGTCGGAGGGATAGCGCCCGCCGGAGTCGGAAACTCGCCGAGATGGGTTCCCTGGATCCGCAGTTCTACAGCGACGACGTCACCGACCACGTGGAAGGCGAGCAGCTCACGGTGGATGTCGGGGAAGACGCTCACGAGTCCCGCCAGAGCCGCCGGGATCTCGTCCCCGCGGAACGTCAGCGAGTTCGGAATGTCGTTGAACGTGCCGTCCTCGGTGAACAGGGCGCGGAAACCCAGCCCGTCAAGCGAGTCGGCTTCGACCAGCCGGTACGCCTCGCGAATGATCTCTTCGTTGCTCTTCATTTCGACTCCTCATCCTTGGTGTTGCCGTCGTCACGAGTTGTGGACGACTAAGTCCATAACGGTATGGGTTTTGGACCGCATCGTCAAGAACGTGTACCGTGTCGGTATGGCGAGACCGAGGAAATTCGACGAAGACGCGGTCCTCTCCCAGGCGTCTAAACAGTTCTGGACGCATGGCTACGCCGGGACGAGCATGGACGTCGTCGCTCAAGCGACCCACCTGGGCAAAGGCAGCCTGTACGGGGCGTTCGGCGGCAAACGCGACCTGTTCCTGCGGGTCTACGACGCATACTGCGCGCGCGCCGCCAGCGACGTTGCTGAGGGGTTGAGCGGGCCGGACGACGGCGCGTATGCCCGCCTGTGCGCGCACATTCGAGCCGCCGCGGCCGGGGTTGCCGCGGACACGCGCCACCGCGGCTGTCTCCTGGCGAAGGGTGCCGCGGAGCTGTCCGAGCACGACCCGCAGGTCGAGGCGCGAGCCCGGCTCACGTTGGAGGGCATGGTTGCGACGCTGGCCGACGGCATCTCCGCCGCGCAGCGTTCAGGTGACATCGACAGCGCGGCCGACCCGCAACAGCTTGCGGCGCTCATCTTGGCCGTGCTTCGCGGTATCGAGGCACTCGGGAAGGCGGGGATCGACGCCGACCGACTGGAGGGCGTCGCCGAGACTGCGATCAGTCTTCTTCCCCGCACCTCGACGTAGCGCTGCGGGAACGAGTTCGATCGGCCGGCCGCCCGAAGCGGTCAAGACCCATGTGGAAGGGACTCTGGAGGGAACACATGTCTGATGCAAGCAAGCGCCTGCTCGAGGAAGCGAACGCCGCCGTCGATCGGGGTGATTACGAGGACTTCCTCGCTTTCTGCACGGAGGACACGGTGTGGACGTTCGTCGGCGACCGCACACTTCGCGGCAAAGACGAGGTGCGGACATGGATGCTCGGGGAGTACGAGAAGCCGCCACGAAACAACGTTGCGCAGCTCATCGCCGAGGACGACAGCCTCGTCGCCCTGGGCACCATCGTCACCGTGCACGGCGGTCGAGAAGTGACTCACACGTACTGCGATGTATGGCGACTGCGCGACGGGAAGCTGTCCGAGCTCCGCGCGTTCGTGATGTGATCGGGGAACCGCGAAGGGTCGGCACCCCACCTGCGCCCGGCGTGCTCGTGCGACCGAGCCTCGTCGTGAACACGGTAGGTGAAGAAGCGTGATGGTGCTATCAGGAACATCGATGATGGCGATGTCTCCTTCTCGTGGGCGGGACCTCGTGCAGCGTTTCGTGGTCG
The DNA here is from genome assembly GCF_013410955.1 of Microbacterium sp. AK009. GTDB lineage: Bacteria > Actinomycetota > Actinomycetes > Actinomycetales > Microbacteriaceae > Microbacterium. Next base: position 316,202 of record NZ_JACCCG010000006.1, read on the forward strand.
CGTCACGTCTGTGCGTGGTGGGGCCGGGTCAGAGGAACGCGCCGCCCGCCGCTTCGATTCGTTGGCCGGTGATCCATGCCATGTCCGGGTGCAGAAGACCAGCCACAGCGAGAGCGATGTCGTCGGGCGTCCCTACGCGCCCGAAAGCGGTGCGACTGCTGATGTACTCGCGGAGGGCCTCGCTGTCGCGCATCGCGCCGCCGTTGAAGTCCGTCGCGGTCGGGCCTGGGGCGATGGAGTTCACCCGGATTCCGCGCGGGCCGAGCGCCATCGCCAGTGTCCCGGTCAACGACTCCAGAGCGGCTTTCGACGCCGAGTAGAGGAGGCTTGTGGGGTCGGCCTGCCGTGTCATCTGTGTGCTGACGTTCACAACGCTCGCACCCGGTGGCATCAGGTCGGCAAGGGCCTGGGTGAGGAAAAGCGGGCCACGGATGTTGACGGCGAACGACTCCTCGTAGTCCTCGGGCGTCAGCTCATCGAGGGCGCGGAACACGCCGACTCCCGCGTTGTTGATCAGAACGTCGAGCCTAGGGGTGTCCCCGTCGCTCAGGAGCGTGACCAGGCGTTCTCGAAATGCGGTGAAGGGTGCGGCCTCTGTGAGATCGAGCGGGATGCTGTCAGCTGTGCCTCCGCGATGCCTGATCGCACGCAGCACGGCGGCCGCACCGGCACTGCCCGGCCGGTGTGTTACCACCACGTGGAAGTCGCGGGCGGCAAGCGCCTCTGCGATGCCGCGGCCGAGTCCACGGCCGCCTCCCGTCACAAGCGCACTTCGGACTGATCGCTTCTCACCCGTCTCCCGATCGGTCACTGCCGGCCCCCGCGCGCTGTCGAAGCCTCGAAGAGAACGTGCACCAGCGGGGATCCGCGCATCCACCGCTCGATGGATTCGACGGGCTGGGCGAGATATCCGCTGTGCCGTGGGTGATTCAGGTCCGCGATGATCGGGGTGAATACTCGACGACGCTCGGCTGGGTCGAGGACGGGTTCGGCGCGCGCCGCAAGGTCGGCCCGTGCGCCGTATTTGAGGTGGAAGGTGAAGTCGGGGTTGGCGATCAGGTTGGCGTACCAATCGCGGGCCGCCGGCTGCGTCGTCAGATAGATCTCGCCATCGGCCCGGTAGAACCAGATCTCGATCCGGCGAGCTCGGCCGGTCTTCGCACCGATGGTCGTGATGTCGATCGTCCGCTCGGACGCGGACGACTCTGGAGTAATGGCGAGTGCGCGCTCGATCTGTTCGTTCATTTTCGCTCTCTTTTCTGGGGGTTCCCGTGCGATTCAGATCTCGTGGATGATCCGGATCTTCTCGTCCTGGTGTCGTCGTCCCGCGGGATCGCCCATCAGCAGGATGTCGAACGCGTGCGGGTAGCCGGGGTGCACATGGAGCTCGGTCGACACGCCCGCGCGCCATAGCCGGTTGGCGTACGCGACGTTGGAGTCACGGAAGATATCCAGTTCGCCGACTTCGATGTACGCGGGTGCGACGTCAGTGAGATCTGCCGTCCTGGCCGGCACCGCCACCGCCACCTCGGGAGCGTCCGGGGGCGTCTCGCTTAGGACGGCGGCCCACGCCGTCCGCTCGAACTCATACGAGAACATGGCTTCAGCCGCTGCCGCGAGGTGGGGGTCTGGCGTCGCCCGGTCATCCAACATGGGGTAGATCAGGATCTGCCGGGCCAGCGGCACGCCACGGTCGCGCGCAAGCACCGCGAGTGCTGCGGCGATGCCGCCGCCGGCACTGTCGCCCATCACTGCGATGCGGTTCGGATCGACGCCGAGCGCCGGCGCCTGGGCGACGAGCCACTCCAGGGCGGCGAGGGCGTCGAATGCAGCCGTGCCGGCGCGCACCCCGGGGGAGATCCGGTAGTCCACGGAGAGGAAGGGAACGCGGGTCCAGCCGACATAGGTCCGAACCAGCGGGTCGTAGAGGTCGACGCTGCCGGCGACCATGGCGCCGCCGTGCAGGTAGAGCACCGCCGGCCCGGGATTGGTCACTGTGGGGGAAGTCCACCGGACTCGGATCCTCGCGTGGTCGGTTGTGTCGACGAAGGTGTCCGCGGCGGTGACACCCGGCACATCAGGGAGTCCACTCATCTGCGCCAGCCCGTCGTCGAGGATGGCGCGGAGCGTCTGCACGTCACCGGCGGCGAAAGCCGGAAAGTGCGGCGAACCGGTTGGTCCTGCGCCGGAGCCGATGATGGCGCGGATGCGGTCGTGAAGAGTCAGTGCCACCGGCGACCCCCTCTCGAGCGCAACGCAATCGACGCGCTCACGCCGCCTTCTCCGCAGGTACCACCGGGCCCAGCAGCAATCCGCCGTCGATGACGAAATCAGCCCCGGTGACGAAGTCGGCATCTGCGGAAGTGAGATAAAGAATGATGCGCGAGATCTCGTCCGGCTCGGCGAGTCGCTTGACCGCCAGCGCGTCGGGAGAGAATGTGTCGCCGACGGGGGGCTCGTTCGGCGCGGCCGGCTCGGTGATGAAGGGCGTGCGCACCACGCCGGGATGGACGGCATTCACACGGATGCCGTATCGAGCGAGCTCAAGCGCTGCGGTCTGGCTGAGCCCTCGGACACCCCACTTGCTGGCGACGTAGGGAGAAAGATAGGCGATCCCGACGTCCGCGGCCATGGACGCTATGTTGACGATCGCTCCCCCGCCGTTGCGTCGCAGGGAGGGCACCACAGCCCGGATCCCGAGGTACTGACCGGTGAGATTGACGTCGAGAATCTCCCGCCAGGTCGCTGGATCTCCGTCCTCGATCAGCACGGCAGGGCTGGGGATTCCCGCGTTGTTCACCAGGACGTCCAGGGGACCGTATCGTTCCTCGGCGGCCGTCACCGCTGCCGCCCAATCCTCCTCCTTCGTCACGTCGAGGTGCACATAGTGTGCTCGCGGACCGCACCGCGCCGCCAGCGCCGCCCCGTCCTCGTCGCGGATGTCGCCGATCACGACGTTCGCGCCCTCCTCGATGTACGCCCGCAAGTGAGCGGCGCCCTGACCACCGGCTCCGCCGCTGATCAGCACTGTTTTGTCTTCGAATCGAGCCATTGTTCTCACCCTTCGCGATGGCCACAAACTAAGTGACTTGACTCACCACCATGTCAGGGATTCATCGGGTGAGTCAAGCCACTCATCTCTTTCGGTGTTCTGGTCTAGAGTGGGCGTATGGCAGGAGCGCCTCTGACGTACCACCAGCGAGTCGCTGGCGAGAAGCGGTCGGCGATCATCGCGGCTGCATCGAGGCTGTTCGCCCGCGATGGATACGGAAATACGTCGCTCGCCCGGATCGCTGAGGCCGCCGACGTCTCGACGGCCACACTCTTCAAGCAGTTCCCGACCAAGGCGGACCTGTTCGAGGTCATCGTCGCCGACTTCTGGGGACGAGAATCTGCCCCGCCTCCGCTTCCCAGCCCAGCCGATCCAGGCTCAGGTCTCGAGGCGCTCGGACGGCAATACACAGAACTCCTGCGACGACCCGGCATGGTCGGGCTGCACCGCATGGTGATCGCCGAGGCTCCCCGATTCCCCGAGCTGGCACGGATTCAGTTCGACCTCGGCAAAGAGCCCTTCTTTGAGCGAGTGCACGCCTACATCACGGCGGCTGCAGAACAGGGCGCGCTTCGTGTGCCGAACGCAACCATCGCAGCCACCCAATTCCTCGGGATGATCTCGAACGTCGTATTCTGGCCGAAACTGCTCCTGGTCGAATGGGACCCTGCGGAGGACACGGTCAGCGAGGCTGTGACGGGTGCCGTCACGATGATGCTCGCCACCTACGGCGCGAGGGCTTCAGTGAGTTCACTTCGTTGACCTGCGCCGCCTAGAGCATCCACATCCGGGCGGTGCCCGGATGTGGACCGAAGCGTGCTGACAGCGCTTGGAAGCCCTCGGTGACCGAGCCATTGTCAGTACATACTGGGCGCATGGATGCTCGGTACGACCGCTTTCCGTTCCAAGACGGAGAGTTTCCGCCGCTTGGCGAGAAAGCCTATGCGCCTGTGGTCCCGGTGCAAGCGATGGGATTCACCGACGGAGAAGAGTGGGAGGTCGTGGGCGAGTCCAGGTACCTCGACCGAATACTACGCATCAAGGCCTTGATGGAGGCAGATGAGGAGGGCGGAACCCTCTTTGCTCAGCTAATTGCCGAGCCTTTGAATGAGTTCGATCGCCACGCTGTGCGCGTCGACCTTGTGTGGGGCTACGAGCGAGAGACTTGCGGCTATCTTCCGCGTGAGCAGGCTTATCGACTCCAGCCGTTGGTCGTCCAGGCGGCCGACGACGGCCTCCTCGTATTCCGGCAGGCAGCCTTATACGGCGGTACACCTGAACGGCCGAATATTGGAGTCTGGCTTTCGCCCCCACCAACTTCAGAGGACTCCCGTGATTACTCTGACTTCCGCGCTGAGCGTGACGCTGACAATCGCGATCGATTCGCGGCCGCTGAGCGGGCCGCCGCGACTGCCCGGGAGCACGAGGCCGCGAAACTCGCCGAACAGGACGCAGTCGCGGAAAAGCGGTCGATCTGGAAGCGTCTCGGCTTCTGAACTCACAGTAGGCACCGACCCGGCCCTTCGGAACGGCGTCGAGCGGCGATCCCCAATCGGGCGATGCGCGTAAATGGTTGGTGGAGGGCCTGGGAACCAGGCGCCCGCACATTCAGCCCTGATGTCCGCTGCCGCTACTGCCCCCGGTGGCTGCGTCTGCACGGCGAAGGAAGAATCGGACGAGCAGGATGACGCCGGCGAAGATCGCAGCGACGATCAGGACCGCGACAACCACCGCTAGCACGAGACCCAGGGTCAGTAGAAGTCGCGTCACACCGAAAGCATGTCGTTGCAGGCTCGATGCGGCAAATCCGCCGAACATCCTCGATCCTTCCGCGGGCCATGCTCGATGAGCGGACCATCGCGTGCATCGCCCATTCCAGTGCGCCTAGACCGTAACGTCGCCACCACATGTGCGGGCGAGGCCACCAACTCAAACCCTGCGGAGGTACGCGCCCATGTCGAAGTGAACAAGCGGCAGGTATGCACCGCGCGAGGGATGCCGAGGGTGGAGCGTAGTAGTGAGATTGCCAATCGAGACCCAGTCGCATGAGGAAGCGTTGGTGATGCGAACGATGTCCACGAGCATGTCGCGCAGGTACGAGCGTGTCTTGATCGGCTCGCCCCATGCGGCCACCAGAGTGAGCTGGCGACCGCCGATGAAGCGGGTGATGTGCCCTCATTCTCGGCCTTGAGCTCAGGCGAATAGGTGCGGTGCAACCCGTCCGGATCGGTCGACCGTTGCGGGTAGAGGTTGAGCATCACCCAACTGTCGTTCCGATTTCGCTGCGCATATCCGCGGACGCGCCGCAGCGTCTGGTCTAGTTCATTCGGCCTAGCGGTGCTCGGATTGACGCCAACGCAGACGAGTGGGTTCGTGCCGACGGTCCCGAGCACGAATCGCGCGGAGTCGTCTGCGCTGTGCTCGTAGATCCAGCCGGCTGGGACAGCTGAGGTGGCAGGCGTAGGAACGCTCACGAAGTCATGATGCAGGCTGAAGAGCCCAAAATCCGAGCCGGGCCCCTAGGACGGCTGTGCGGCGTGCCAGCGGTTGCAGGACGATCCTCAAACGGGCGGACGCACGGGCCGCGGTAGCGTGTGGCGGTGCAGGATCGATCCCGGCGTATCGCGTTGAGCCCACACTTTGCCGCCTGGGCGGAAGACCGGGACTACTTGGTCTACTACTTCCCTGACGAGGATCAGGTGGCTGTCGCCAGTCATCCCGGCGGCGAGTATCAGTTCCGGATCACTCATCGTGATGGGCTCTTCTTCGTCAAGCCTGTGACGCGCAGCCGGGGTGGTGACGTCATGTTCCGTTCCGCCGACCTGCTCGATGTCGAGCGCTTTCTCACCGCAGCAATCGAGAACCATTCCTGAGCGCATCGCCACTTCAGATGGCACCCTCGGCGGCATGAATGGAATACAGATTGGCTATGCCAGGGTCTCCACCGCCGACCAAGATCTCACTTCGCAACGCGATGCACTGTTGCGACTCGGGGTCCTCGACTCGAACATCTACGTAGATCACGGGCTGACCGGCACGAACCGAGCCAGACCCGGACTGCGCGAGGCACTCGCAGCAGTCTGAGGGGGCGACACCTTCATGGTCACCAAACTGGACCGGCTCGCCCGATCGGTGAAGGACGCCCGCGACATCGCTGACGAACTGACAACGAAGGGCGTCGCGCTCAACCTCGGCGGCAGCAGATACGACCCCACCGATCCAGTGGGACGTCTGCTGTTCAATGTGCTCGCGATGGTCGCTGAGTTCGAGCGCGACCTGATCAGCATGCGCACCAAGGAAGGCATGGCTGTCGCCCGCGCCAAGGGCCACCTGAAGGGCAAGCAACCCAAACTGTCGAAGACACAACGCAAGCTCCTGTTCGAGGTGCAGGACGGGGGTCAGTACACCCAGACCGAGATCGCTGAGCTCTTCAACGTGTCCCGGGCAACGGTCTACCGCGAACTGCAGCGCCGCCGCGTGGCGTTCCTCGCCACCTGCGAAGCGCACATCTTATGAACGCGCATGGCCGGGCTGACACCGCCGACGTCGATCTCGGCATCCGCGCGCTGGCCGCGGCGGTGAGCGCTCGCGCGGTTAACCTGATCCGGTGACTGAGGCCTGCGAGACCTGCGACCCGGTCGTTGTGCGGAACAACGGCCGTCCGCCGCACGACGTCGACGTCGTCCGGACGACGGATGCGCTCATTCGTCGCGTCGAGAGCGGTCGGATGCGCTATCTCGGAGGTGACGTGCCGCTCGAAGACATGGTGGCGCTGGCCAAATCCGACCTGAAGTGCACGATCGTGAGCTACCTCACGTGCGGCGAGTGCCGCCGAACGTGGTTCTGGGGGCTCTGCATCCGCGGTGCGCCGATCTACAAGCCCGTTGCGCCGGACGCGCCGGCGCTTCACCCATGGAGCGCCGTTCCGCCCCGAGAGCAATGGGCGGGAGAACCGCGAAGTGAGTAGGGCGCCGAACGCACCAGCATCCTGGGAATCGCAGGGGTGCGCCGTCTGCCGTCGCCAGTGGGAGACGGCAGAGCGGCCGATCTTCGTGGCCGAGAACCTCGTGGATCGCAGCAAGCTGTACCGCTGCGCGGTGTGCGGGGCCCTGTGGCTCATGACGGAACGCGCGGCCTCGGCCGTGCAGCCCGAGGCGATCCGGTCCACCTACCCCGGGGTCATCGAGTCAGCGGGGAGGCACCCGTCTCGATCCGAGGCCCCAGCGAGCGACGGCGAAGTCCAGTACTGGCGCCACTCCGTGGCATCCACCGATCACTACTTCGGGCTGGTGAACGGTCGAGACTTCATCCTCCGGGGCGATCGATGGGTGCCGTACGACGTTTACAAGTCCGGACCGAGCTGGTGGCGACTGACGGGCGAGCCCGGCGCAGACATCATCACTCAGGACGTCCTGCCACCCGACGCGCCGAGGTGGGTGCCGGGGCGTTAGGGTTGCCGGATGCTCCGTCTCATCGCCCGCATCTATTGGGCGTTCAGCAGGTGGACTCTCGTGACCGAACCCGCACCGGCCCGGCCCACCGTGGTCCTGGGGGCGCCGCACACCTCGAACTGGGACTTCGTGCTCATGCTGGGGATCGCGTGGCGCCTGAAGATGCGCTTCCGCTGGTTGGGGAAGGAGAGCCTCTTCCGCGGCTGGCGCGGCCCGATCATGCGGGCGATCGGCGGCATCCCGGTCGACCGATCGAACCCCGCCGGTGTGGTCGACGCGCTCGTCAGCCGCATCCGGGACGGCGATGTCTTCGGCCTCGTGGTGACCCCGGAAGGCACCCGAGGCGGCGTCGCCTACTGGAAGTCGGGCTTCTATCGCATCGCTCGCGAGGCGGGCCTCCCGGTCACGCTCGGCTACGTCGATCGCACCACGATGACCACCGGGCTGGGGCCGACACTCCCGCTCACCGGTGACGTCAGCGCCGACATGGATGCCATCCGCGCGTTCTACGCGGACAAGTCGGGAATGCGTCCGGCTCTGCGCGTCGAACCCCGGCTGCGCGAAGAGGACGACCCGCGCTCGGACGCGTCGGCCTAGCCGGGATTCCTGGCACCAATCTCCGGGCGCGCAGTCTCACCGATCGCTTGGAATGTCTGCAGCAGCGAGATTGCTTCAACAGGTGTGAACAACGAAGTCAGCGAGGCGCTGCACCGAAGTCAGATCATCGACCTGACGACGACCGGTCGCCGCAGCGGTCTGCCGCGCCGCATCGAGATCTTCCTCCACTACGAGGACGGCGTGCTGTTCATCACGGGGATGCCCCGTCGAGACCGCACCAGGGACTGGATACGCAACATCACCGCGCACCCTCATGTCATCGTGCACGTGAAGCGGGGCGTCGAGGTCGACATTCCTGCGACGGCGCGGGTGATCACCGATCCCCACGAAGCACGGCCGCTCATCGAGGCCGCCGCACGACGATGGCGCAGAGACGATGTCGAGGAGATGATCGCGCACAGTCCGCTCATCGTGCTGACTGTGGCTCCCGCGCCCCCCGCCTGACGGGGCTCCAAGCCGCTTGACGCGATCCTGGGGGCAGGGGTCGAGGGTCGCTGCGGCGCTGGAGGCGGACGCCGGGCGGTGCCCACGACGGAACGGCGGTCGCGGTACTAGGCCCACACGCCTCGCTCCTGCTTCACTCGCTGCCCGCTGGAGGGGCGGTCAGATGGTGCGCCCCGTGTCTTGATCGGTCGGTTCGGGGTTGTACAGGCGGCGTGGGCCGGGGCCTTCCCGACCGAGCCGGTCGTCCGGGTTGAAGAGCGTGCATCGGTCGATGGACAAACAGCCGCACCCGATGCATCCGGTGAAGTCGTCGCGGAGCTGCTGCAGGTCCCGGATTCGGTCGTCGAGCAGGCGTCGCCACCGGTCGGAGATGTGTTGCCAGTCGTCGCGGGTGGGCGTGCGTCCGCCGGGCAGCGAATTCAATGCCTCCGCAACATCCTTGAGCGGAATGCCGACACTGCGCGCGATCCTGATGAACGCGACACGCCGCAACATCTCGCGCCGGTAGCGGCGCTGATTGCCGGATGTGCGATCGCTGCTGATGAGGCCCTGGCGCTCGAAGAAATGCAGGGCCGACACGGAGACGCCGGCGCGTCGCGCCAGCTCGCCCACCGTCAGGCTCGCCTTTGGGGATGTCACGTGCTCGTTCACTTGACCTCAACATTACTTCAGGTTTTAGCGTCGGGACATGACCGAACGCGAACCGACTGCTCGCCTCGTCGCACCGGATGTTGTGGTGCTTCGCGCGCAGCAGATGATGGCCGCACCGATTCGGCCTTCTCGACTCGGTCGACTCCTCCGAATCGCCATGGGGGGAGTGGCGACAGCCGTCAAGGTTCTCCGCCGACGATTGCATGGGCGGGGCGCTGTGAATGATCGAGAAGCCCTCGCATCAGCCCCTCGATCGCGATCGAGGGGTCGAGGTGCTCGGCAGGAGCGAGAAGCCGGCGTGTGATCAGTCCGTCGACGAGAGCGAGCAGCATCCGATGGTGTCCATCGACGTCGGTGCATCCTGACTGCCGCAGGGCGGGAGTCATCCACTCGGCGAAATCGTCCCGCGCGCGCTCGATCTCATCGCGCACGCTGGGAAGGGCGGCGGCTTCGGCGAAAACCGCCTGCCTGGCCAGGGTCACGTCGCGATGAGCACCCGCCGCGTCCACCACGACGCGTGCGAGCTCGTCGACGAGCGACTGCGCATCGACAGGAGGAGGGCCGTTCGCATCTAGAATCGCTCGCTCCCGCTCGAGGAGACGCCGCACAACGCCGCCGAGCAGCGCCTCGCGGGTTCGGAAGCAGTTCGATGTCGACCCGGGCGGAAGCCCGGAGCGAGCGTCCACCGCGCGGTGGGTCAGGGCCCGTCCGCCTCCGTCTGCGAGCACGCCGATCGCGGCGTCCGCGATCCGTTCGACCCGAGCCATGGGACCAGACTACATCCGTAGTTGCCATGAGACTACTCCTGTAGTACCTTCCTACCCACCTGCTCGGAAAGGATCCAGATGTCTCTTGGTTTTCTGAGCTCCGCGATCCTGCTCTGGCTGTGCGCTGTGGCAGCAATTCGCCCGCTCCGACGACCTCGATGGCTCGCCACCTCGGTCTCCGTGGTCGGGATGACTGTCAACGAGATGCCGATCATCTGGATTTCACTGGGTGTTGTGAGCCTGATCGCCAGCACAGATCAGATCGCCCCATCGAATCCGATGGGCCTTCTCGCCGCGGCGCTCACCGTCGCCGCGATCGGCGCGCTCGCCTGGGCTGTGATCGCAGCGGTGCGCTCTCGCTCCGTGCCGATGTGGGCCCTCGACGTGGCGCTTCCCGACGGCTGGCGCACAAGTACCGACAGCCCTTCGGTCGGACGCGTGGTACGCGGGGCGCTGCTCCCTTTCATCCCCGACCGTCGTGGTCTGGCCAAGGTGGAGCATCATCGGTACGGACCCGACCGCCGGCACCGGCTTCAGGTGTTCCGCAGGCGCGACGCGAGTGCGGGCGTACCGATACTGATCCACTTCCACGGCGGCCGCTTCCGCGGAGGCGACGCGGGGCGGGACTCGTTACCCCTCATGCGGTCGCTGGCTCGCCGCGGCTGGGTCTGCGTCAGCGCAACCTATCGGCTGGGCGACGCCGGAGCGTTCCCCGCCTCGGTTGTCGACGCGAAGCGTGTTCTCGCTTGGACCCGAGATCACGCGCACGCGCTCGGCGTCGACCCGACGCGGGTTGTCGTGGCCGGCAGCTCTGCGGGTGCGCATCTCGCGATGTTCGTTGCCCTCACGCCCGGTCAGCCGTCCTACCAGCCAGGGTTCGAGAGCGCGGACGTCTCCGTCTCGGCCGCCGTCGGCCTCTATGGGTATTACGGCCCTCGCACCTCCGAGCCCATTTCGTCTCCTGCTCAGCATGCAACCGCGGCGGCTCCGCCGATCTTCGTGCTGCACGGCGACCATGACTCGATAGTGCCGGTCGACTGGGCGCGCGGGTTCGCGCAGCAGATGCAGCGGGTCTCACACCATCCCGTCGCCTACGCCGAACTCCCTGGAGCGCAGCACACCTTCGACATGTTCTCTTCGGTGCGCGCCGAGGCCGTTGCAGTCGCCGTCGAACGATTCTCGAACTGGGCCGTGGGCGCCGGACGCGTCCTCACGAAAGGACCGGAGCCGGTCACTGATTAGTGATGTTTCCAGTTCCGGTGTGGGGCACGGGCGCGAGCATTCCTGAGGCGAACCGCAAACGCGTCGGCTGAAGCGATCGGCCTGCCCCGAGCGTCGCGCGCCGAGGCTAACCCCGTCCGGGCACCTTCGCCTTCACGATCGGGATCGGCCACTGCGTGACATCCAATTCGACGAACGCCTGGTTGTAGTCGGTGATCTCGGCTGTGGGCACGCGCCCCACGACACGGCCGAGCCAGGGATTGTTCGTGAGGCCGGGCAGCGCGGCGACCCGAGCGTCCGACTCCGGCGGACCGCCGTAGGCGAGATCAGCTTCGCCGGAGTCTCGGGGGCGAGGTTCGCGGATCCGGTCTCGGTCGGGGCCGATGAATTCGACGCTGAACGGCCCCTCATCCGCGAACCAGCCGTAGGCGTCCACCCGCCGAAGGCGGGTCATCGCCGCATACTCGACGGTGATGCGGCGGTTCTCGTCGAGGAGCTCGGCGACCCAGGGGAGTTCAGCGATGTGCGCGTCGCTCGGCAGAAGAATGACGGGTTCGCGTTCCCACATCAGGTGTGAGCGCTGCGACACCGCGAACTCCGTGTCGCGGACCGTGGCGAGGAGGTGCGATCCCCAGATCCCTGCGCGCGTGTCCATGCGGTCAACCCTGTCACAGCCGCCGGACCGCCGATGCGCGCTTCGTCGCGGAGGTTCCGTCTCATAGGTAGCGCAAAGGTGCGTCCAACGTCGCGCTTATCCGGGCCCTCCAGTGTTGCTGCAACACACCGACAGAGGAGGACGCCGTGAGCAACACCCCCCAACCCGACTTCACCCCGCAGGGGCCGACCTACGAAGGGCGTGTTCTGCCGCGCCCGGAGGACGAGGTCGTCGACCAGGGCGCCGGATTCGATGTCACGACCATGGTCAGCCGTCGGCGCGTGCTGACCCTCGTTGGACTCGGCGTCGGCGCGGCCACCCTTGCCGCGTGTGCGGCGACCACTTATTCACCCACCAGTGCGACGTCGGCCGCCACGACGGAGTCGAGCCCGACGACCGACGCGACCGACTCGACGGCCACCACGACCACGACGACGGCGGCGGGCGAGATCCCCGAGGAGACCAACGGCCCCTACCCCGCGGACGGTACGAACGGCGTGAACGTGCTCGAGGAGTCGGGCATCATCCGCAGCGACATCCGGTCCAGTCTCGACGGCGGCACGACCGTAGACGGCGTGCCCCTCACCTTCACCTTCTCGGTGACCGACATCGCCGGCGGCGACGTGCCGTTCGAGGGTGCGGCGGTCTACGTGTGGCACTGCGACGCGCAGGGGCTGTACTCGATGTACTCCGAGGGGGTTGAGGACGAGACGTTCCTCCGCGGCATCCAAGTCGTCGACGCCAATGGCGAGGCGACGTTCCAGACGATCGTGCCGGGGTGCTACACCGGCCGCTGGACGCACATCCACTTCGAGGTGTATCCCGACGTCGCATCCGCGACCGACGTCTCGAACGTCGTCGCGACCTCGCAGGTCGCGTTCCCCGAACATGCTGAACGCCGTCTACGAACTCGGCGCCTACTCCGGCTCGGCCCAGAACCTGGCGCAGATCGGCGGCCTCGCGAACGACAACGTCTTCAGCGACGGCACCGAGCTGCAGATGGGGTCGTTCAGCGGCGACACCTCGTCCGGCTACGTCGGCACCCTCGCCGTCGGAGTGGACACCGCCACCGCGCCCGGCGTCAGCGCCGGGGCGGGTGGAGGCGGTGGCGGGCAGCCGCCGTCCGGCGGAGGCCCGGGCAACTGACCCTCGACGAACACGAAAGAAATCTCTCATGCTGCAGAACCTCACGGGCTGGCACGCCCTCATCATCCTCGCCGTCATCGTGCTGATCTTCGGAGCCGCGAAACTCCCCGCGCTCGCGCGCAGCGTCGGTCAGTCGATGCGGATCCTGAAAGACGAGGTGCGTGAAAACGCAGGGGGCACCGATACCCAACCGACGGATGCTGCGGGCGACGCGTCTCTTCCGCATGACTCGTCGGACGCGCCGCACTCCCGCGCCCTCACAACGGCAGATGCCGGAGGCGTGGGCCCGTCATGACCTCCGCGACCGTCGCCCGAGGCGACATGCCCCTCGGATCGCATGTGCGCGAAGCCCGTCGGCGTGCCGTCCGTGCGGCGGTGGCGCTCACGATCGGCATGATCGCCGGATTCGTCTTCTCCGACCAGGTCATCGACGTGCTCCGCGCCCCGATCGAGGCGCTCGCCGCGTCGCGCGACGCGAGCCTCAACTACGACTCCGTCACCGGAGCGTTCGAGCTCAAACTGAAGATCGCCCTGTTCGCAGGAATCGTGCTGTCGAGCCCGGTCTGGATCTTCGAGCTGTTCGGATTCGTCTCGCCGGGTCTCACGCGCCGTGAACGTCGGCTCACCTTCGGGTTCTCCCTCGCCGCACTCGCGCTGTTCGCCGCCGGAAGCGTGACGGGGTTCCTCCTGTTCCCGCACATGGTCGAACTGCTCGCGACCTTCGCGTCGGCCGAAGACAGCACCATCCTCAGTGCCTCGTACTACGTCGACTTCGTGATGAAGATCGTCGTCGCCACCGGCATTGCGTTCACCCTGCCGGTGTTCATGGTGCTGCTCAACGCGCTCGGGCTGGTGTCCGCTCGCACGCTGTTGCGCAGCTGGCGGCTCATCGTGGTCGCGATCGTCGTCTTCAGCGCCCTGGTCACTCCCTCGGCGGACGTGCTGTCGATGTTCCTCATCGCCGTGCCGATGGCGGCGCTCTTCGCCGCTGCACTCCTCATCACCCATCTTCACGACGCTCGCGCGGTTCGCCGCGCAAGCGTCGCCGCCGTACCCGACCCCGTCGCCACGCCCGCGGGCGTCTGAGGCGCCCCGATCCAAGGAGATCCCGTGTTCGGCCTGACCTTCGAGAAGCTCTTCGTCGTCGCCGTTCTCGCTGCGCTGATCATCGGGCCGCACCGCTTGCCGCAGATGGCCCGCCGGGCGGGCGAGGTGCTGAGAGGACTGCGCGCCTTCGTCGAGAGCACCCGCACTCAGGCGGAGAACGACCTGGGTGTTCCGCTCGATCGTGCGCGGTGGGAGACCGTGGATCTTCGCCAGTACGACCCCCGCCGGATCGTCCGCGACGCACTGGAGGGTGCCCCGCCACCCGGGACCCAAGCGGCAGCGACCGGGCAGACCGCCGGCGAACCTGCTTCTCCCGGCGTGGACCGCGAGCCGGACACCGGCTCGGATGCCGACGCTGCGTCGCCTGTCACCCCGCGGCTGGCTCGCCCGAGCACGACTGGGCGCGGGCAGAGGTACGTCGTCTCAGGTTCGGCGGCGCACCCCCGCCGCATCCTGGTTCCCGCATCGGTGGAGGATGCCGCGCCTGTGCCGGCCGCCGGCAGGACCGGGACCGAGGAGGATGCCGGGATGAAGGCCGTGGGCGCGGTCAGCTGAATGACGTTGCCGACTACGAGGTGATCTCACCCGGCGCCTTCGCCCGCGGCCGTCGCCCGCGACTCGATCAGTCGCCCGGCCACGAGCCGGTGACGCGCTCGAAGGCCCGAGCTCCGCCCCGATCGACGAGCGCCTTGACCACCGCGAAGATGGCTCCCTGTATCGCGGTGGCGATGACCAGCTCGCCGAGACCGTACTCGGATTCCAAGGCATTGGGGCTGTCTTCGCGATGGCTTGGACTCAGGCGCTTCCAGATCTGTTTGAAGAGGACGCTCGCCAGTGCTCCGCTGACAATCCCGCTCAGCAGGCCGACCGGTCGGTAGACGAGCTTCGCTGTCTTGCTCGATGTCTTCTCGCGAGGGTGCTTGGCCATAAGACGCCTTCCGGGGGTGCGGTCCTGGGACGGGCGACCCACGGTACCCACCGAGTCGGGCATCGGTGAGGGGGTTGTGAGGATCAGCGGCATCAACTACGGCTGCGGCGTACCTTGGGGCATCCGTGGCATCCCGGCGGACGAGCGTGACTCAACGGTCCCGACGAAGCCGTGACTGCGATCGACCTCGTGGAGGCCGTGGCTCTCACGCGATGAGAACAGTCCTCTTCCGGTCGGGTGGGAAGAGGAAGGGCGTCACCTCGTCAGCCGACTCCGCGACGAACTGCAGGGAGTCGCCGAGGTGCGTCCGGAGTTTCATCCCTGATGCGTAAGACGCCCGCGCCGGCGGCGATCAGGGCGGCCGCGGCGGCTGCGAGGAACGCCGTCGGGTAGCCCGCCAACGCCACGACGAGACCGAGGACGGCGCCGCCGACCGCCTGCCCGAGTACCAGCAGCACGAACAGCAGAGCGGTTCCGCTGGCTGCCCGCGCCGGCTCGAGGAGGGCCGTCCATCCGATCAGCGCTCCCGTGCTCGCCACGTACGCCCAACCGAAGACGACGCAGGCGGCCAGCGTGAAGCCCACCGTGGTGGGAGCCGCAACGAGCGCGGAGGTGGCCACGGCGAGCACCACGACGGTGACCGCCCACACTCGCGGCGGCGGCGTGGCCGCGAGGAGACCGGCGGTCGGAACCACCGCCAGCCCGCCGACGCCGAGCGCGACCCAGGCGAGCACCGTCGCGCCATTGGGGAGCCCGGCATCGGTGAGCATCGTGCGACCGAAACTCCACACCGCGGCGGATGCTGCGCCCATCAGAAGGGCGCCGACGATCACGATGCGGTGGGCACGCCACCACGAGGCCGGAGGAAGGCCGACGGTCGGGGCGGAGTCGCGGTGCCGATCGAGCACGAGTACAGCGGCGGCGGCGACGACCGAGACGGCGGCGGCCATCCACCAGGCCGCTCGCCACTGAGGCAGCAGCGCGATCGCGAGTATGCCCGCCGCGATGAGACCCGGCCCCGTTCCGGCATTGACGATCGACTGCGCGCGATCGGCGGCCTCGCGCCGCAGATTCCGCTGAATGACCCGCACGAGCGCCGGGGAGGCCACACCGGCACCGGTCGAGGCCAGCACCGCGCCGGCAGCAAGCCAGGCAGTCGAGGGGGCGATCGCAACCCCCGCGGTGCCAAGGGCAGCAGTAGCGCCGGCGAGAGCGACCAGCGTGCGCGGGTGCCGGGGCGCGAGCACGAATCCGCACACCGCTCCGGCGCAGTAGGCGATCGATCCGCCGGCGAAGATCGCTCCGGCGACCGCGGAATCGAAACCGAGTTCGGCCTGCATGCCGGGAAGGTGCAAGCCGTAGGCGAAGCGGGCGAGACCATACGTGGCGGCGATGAGAGTGGTCGCAGCGACGGTCAGATAGAATGAAAACGATCGTTTCACTTTCACGAGCATAGGGTGCTGACATGGCATTGCGCGAGGGCACCGAGCGACGCATCCTCGACGCCGCCGAAGAGCTGTTCTTCACGCGTGGCGTCGCGGCGACGCCGATCGACGCCGTCATCGATCGTGCGGGCGTGTCGGCAGCGACGCTGTACCGGGGCTACTCCAGCAAGGAGGCGCTGTTGGCCGCTGCGCTGCGCCGGCGCCAGCGCGACTGGATCCAGACATGGGATGAGGCGATCGCCGACGCGTCAGGCGATGTGTCGCGCGTCCTCGCCGTGTTCGATGCGCTCGACACCTTTCGTGGAAGAGCGCATGGCTCGCGATGGTGCGCCTTCCTCGGCGCCGCAGCGGAGCATGCGGAGCCCCCTGCCGAGGTCGCTGAGGCGGTGCGGGCAGACACCGAAGCGCTGCGATCACGACTTGAAGCGCTGGCGCGCCCGCTGGTCGGCAAGGGCGCGGGCGAGCTCGCCGATGAGTTGGTTCTGGTCGTCACCGGTGACCTCGCCATGCGCCTGCGATATCCGGATGCGACGAGCGCAACGTCTCGCCGCATCGCCGAAACCCTGCTCACTCATCGTCGAGCAGCCACCGGCGTCTCCGCTTGTCGCGATGGCGAGGGTGACCGCAGCTCGAGGCTCCAGCCCCCGTCTGCAGGGTCATCGTGACGGGGAGGGGGCT
Organism: Microbacterium sp. AK009; assembly: GCF_013410955.1. GTDB lineage: Bacteria > Actinomycetota > Actinomycetes > Actinomycetales > Microbacteriaceae > Microbacterium. Next base: position 333,365 of record NZ_JACCCG010000006.1, read on the forward strand.
CGCCCGCCTGGGCGCCGAGACCGAGGGCATCGAGTTGCTGATGAAGATACTTCGGGGCCTGAACGCGCCAGGCGTCCGTCACCAGCTCGGCCAGATGGTCTGCCTCGATCGCCGCGAGCCGGAACGCCACCTTCGGCTCGCTCCAGGGTGTGGTCGTGCGCAGAAACACGTCGGGATGCATCTGGACTAGAGCTGATCCGTCCATCGGGTCCGCGACCTTCACGGCGACGACGAGCTCGGCTGCGAGAATCGCACGAATGTCGTCGGGGATGCTGGGCCAGGGGTGGCACTCCCACGCATACGGTTTCCTGCGGACGAACCACGCGGCGCCGCCCGACGTCACGCGCTCCTCGCTGCCGGGCAGGCTATCGGCGATCTTGCGCACGTCGTCGAGGGTGGCCACGGCGCGAGCCTACGCGGCGCGCGCGACATCGCAAGGGTGGGGCGTCGTTCGAGCAGGCGCACCGTCGGGCGCGTGCGATCCATACGATGTCGTCGCGGCTCATGTCGCCGACGCTACCCCGCCACTCGCTGAGGGCCTTCAGCCCGCGTCGATGAGGGCGAGTCCGGGGGCAGGTGATGGGTCCGCGGGCTCAGTTGCCTCCGGTGACGCGGAGGTTGGCGCCCGAGGTGAAGGCGGCGCCCGGGCCGAAGAAGTAGGCGACGGCGTCGGCGATCTCGTGGGGATGCGCCGCGCGGCGCAACGGGATGCCGGGGGCACGCTCTGCGGGAGCGTCCGGGCGCCCGCCATCGGCGTGGATGGTTGTGTAGGTGGTGCCGGGCGAGACGGTGTTCACACGCACGCCCTGCGGGCCGAACTCTTTGGCCAACCCGATGGTCATCGCGTTGATCGCGGCCTTGCTCATCGCATACGGCACGTAGGTGTTCGGTGCTCCGCTCGTCGCAGCACCCGAAGAGATGTTGACGATGGTGCCGCCCTCGCCGCCCCTCAGGGTCGACATCACCTCCAGCGCCGCGCGTGTGAGGGAGATGGGAGCGAGGACGTTGATGCGGAGCATCCGTTCCACTTCTGCGAGGTCGATGTCGAGGTAATCGCCGATCCGCATGGTGACACCGGCGTTGTTGACCAGGCCGGTCAGTCGCCCATACTCCTCCAGTGTCGCGGGGACCAGCGCAGCGGCGTCGTCGAGGTCTGCCAGATCCGCCCGGATGAGCAGGACCCGGGCGCCAAGGGCGCGGCAGGCCGCAGCGACGGCGGCCGCCTCGTCGCTCGCGACCCGGTAGGTGAGCGCGAGGTCATGCCCGTCGGCGGCAAGTCGTTCGGCGACGGCGGCTCCGATGCCTCGGCTCCCACCGGTGACGATCGTGACAGGGCGGGATCCGGTCGAATGCGGCATCCCGCAAGCCTATGTTTCGCCGACGTGAGGCGGGACTCCGTCCGGCACCACCCACCAGTCGGCGAACGATCGAGCGCGGTCGCGGTCGATCGTCGTCAGCCGCGTGATTCTTGTCGGAGTGTCGATCGGCGATGCCTTCAATCGTCACCCTAGTGACGCCGAATCCGGCCCACGAAAGGATGACATCATGCGATACGCACTCCTCTTGCACTACCCCGAGATGACCGCCGACGAACTCGGCGCCGAAGCGCTGGCCGAAGGGATGCGAGCCTTCGACGATTATGCGAAGGCCCTCGACGCCGCCGGCGTTCTCATCAGCGCCGAGGCGCTGCAGCCGTCCAGCCTCACCACAACGGTCACGGCTGCGAACGGTGCGCTCCAGGTGCAGGACGGCCCCTTCGCCGACACGAAGGAGCAGTTGGGCGGCACCTTCGTCATCCAGGTCGACAACCTCGATGACGCCATCGCCTGGGCGGGTCGTGCGCCGTCGGCGCAGTACGGCTCGGTCGAGGTGCGCCCGTCGGGCACCTACTTCGCCGACGGGGCGTGGCAGGCCTTCGATTACCGATGACCGCGGAGGGAGACGCCAGGGCCGTCGCCGAGCGCACGGCGCGGGTGTCTTACGGACGCGTCCTGGCGGTGGTGGTGTCGAACACCCGCGACGTCGCCCTCGCCGAGGACGCCCTGGCCGATGCTTTCGAGCGAGCCTTACAGGTCTGGCCCCGAGACGGCATCCCTGCGAATCCGGAAGGGTGGGTGATCACCGTGGCGCGGAACCGACTGCGCGACGCGCTCGGGTCTGCGGCTCGGCGCACCTCCGCTGATCTTGACGACGGCCTGGCGGCGCGCCTCGCCGACCCGGCGTCTCGCGACGCCCTCGACGAGCTTGAGCGGCGCGAGGGCATCCCCGACCGCCGCCTGGAACTGCTCTTCGCGTGCGCTCATCCGGCGATCGACCCCAGCGCCCGTACGCCCCTCATGCTGCAGACGGTGCTGGGGTTCGAGGCGGCGCAGATCGCTGCCGCCTTCGCAGTCCCGAGCGCGACGATGGCCCAGCGACTCGTACGGGCGAAGCGGCGCATCCGCGATGCCGGCATTCCGTTCCGTATCCCGCGCCGCGACGAGATGCCCGCGCGTCTGCCCGCAGTGCTCGAAGCGATCTACGGCGCCTACGCGATCGACTGGCTGCATCAGGGCGATGAGCCGCGCGAGTCGCTCGCCGACGAGGCGCGCTGGCTCGCGGTGCTCACCGCCGCGCTGCTGGGCAACGAACCCGAGGCGTGGGGGCTCGCCGCGCTTCTGACGTTCGCCCAGTCTCGCGCGGCGGCCCGCATCGGCGATCCCTGGCCGCCGCTCGACGAGCAGGACACCGCGCTGTGGGATCGCGCGCTCATCGCCGAGGGCGACGCGCTCCTGCAGCGGGCGTCCGACCTCGGCCGCCCGCTGGGGCGCTTCCAGCTCGAGGCGGCGATCCAGGCGGTGCACTGCCACAGGGCCCGCACCGGAGTGCTCGAGGTCGATACCCTCGTGCGGCTCTACCGCGGACTGGTCGCCATCGCCCCCACCGAAGGGGCGCGTGCGGCCCTCGCCGCCGCTGAAGCACGGGCGGCGGCAGCTTCGCCGTCCTGAGTTCGTCACTGAGCACCTCGCGGTGGCCTGACCACGCCGATCTGCAGCAGGGTGCGCCGCGCCCAAACCCACCCCCGCGGTCGGAACCGACCGCGGCGCAGGGGGTTTCGACGGGGGAGGTCGGTCTCGGTCCACGCAGCGCCCGCCCGGCGGGCGCCCCCGCGGCCCCACGCGTCAGCGCGACCCGGTCGGCATCCCCATCCGGGCGAGCACGACGTTCTCGACCACCTGCACCACGTTGTAGAGCACGAGGGTGATGACGGTGATGAGCGCCACCGACGCCCAGAGCTCGTCGAAGCGCGCCGAGGCGCTGAACTTCTGGATCATCCCGCCGATGCCCTGACCCGTCGACAGCCACTCCGCGAGGAGCGCGCCGGTCACCGCACCCGGGACCGACACACGCGCCGCGGCGAAGAGCGACGGCAGGGCGCCCGGCACATTGACCTTGCGCAGCTGCGTCGCCCGCCCGCCGCCATAGACGTGCACGAGGTCGAGGCTCTCCTGCGACGCGCGACTGAGCCCGAACAGCACCGACGCGAGCGCGGGGAAGAGCACGACGATCGACCCGATGACCGCGACCGACGCGGGGGTTCCGCGGCCGGTGATGAGGATGATGACCGGCGCGATCGCGACGAGCGGCACGCTCCGCAGCAGCAGCGCCAGCGGCATCACCCCCATCTCGACCGAGCGCGACAGCGAGAACGCGATGGCGAGCACGACGGCGACGAGCATGCCGACGACGAATCCCAGTGCCGCGTCGGAGAGGGTCTGCGCGAGCAACGGCGCCATCTCGGCACGGTGCAGCGCAGCATCCTCATCGGTGACGAGGAACTGCCACACCTCCACCGGGCCCTTGGCGACGTAGGGCGAGATGCCGGTGAGATTCACCACCGCCCACCAGAGCGCGACGACGATGACGAGGGTGAGGAGGGCGTTCAGGAGCGAGCGGCCGACGGCCCGCGCGGCGCCGGTCATGCCGCCGCCGCCTTGCCCGAGACCCACGGGGCGACCGCGCGGGCGAGCAGCCCGACGACGGCGTAGCCGATGAGCGCCACGATCGCCGACAGCAGGAACACCGCCCACACGCGCGCGGAGTCGAGGTCGCCCTGCAGACGGATGAGGGTGATCCCGACGCCCCGATCGGTCGCCCCCATGTATTCGCCGAGGATCGCGCCGAGGAACGCGGAGGGCACCGCGATCTGCAGGGCGTTGAGGATGGCGGGGAGGGCGGCGATCAGCCGGACCTTGCGCAGCTGCATCCATCTCGATCCGCCGTAGACGCGTACGACGTCGAGGCTCGAGCGATCGGACGAGCGGAACCCGAGGAGAGCCCCGACGACGGTGGTGAAGAACACCGCGAGGGCGGCGAGGAAGATCGCTGTCGCGCTCGGTTCACCCGCGCGGCGCGCGCCGCCGAGGACGACGATCGCGATGCCGCCGACGGCGACGACCGGCAAGCAGTAGCTGACGACCGCGATCTGCACGACGACGGTCTCGATCTGGGGGAGGAGGAGCACGGTCGAGGCGACGAGGAGCGCCAGGCCGTTGCCCCACGCGTAGCCGATGAGCGCCTCGGTGATCGTGACCTCGAACACCCCGATGTAGGGGGCGAGGCCGTCGGTCCAGATGGTCTGGAACACCACGAACGGCGAGGGCACGGGGGTGAAGGTCGTGCCGGCCGGAGGCTGGAAGACCGTCGCCGCGAAGATCCACCACGCGGCGAGGAGCCCCGCGGCACCGATGACGCCGGCGAGCCAGCCGGGGATGCGACGGACGCGCATCAGGCTTCCGCCGCGGCGCGCCCGTCGGCTCCGAAGAGCAGTTCCGACGCGCGATCGACGAGGGCGTGGAACTCGGGCGTGCGCTGCAGATCGGGGGTGCGCGGATGCGGCAGGTCGACGTCGATGATCTCCTTGATCCGTCCGGGACGCGGCGACATCACCGCGACGCGGTCGGAGAGGAAGATCGCCTCGGAGATGCCGTGGGTGACCAGCAGGGTGGTCGCGGGCTTCTCGGTCCAGATGCGCAGGAGCTCGAGGTTGAGGTTCTGGCGGGTCATGTCGTCAAGTGCGCCGAAGGGCTCGTCGAGGAGGAGCACCGAGGGTTTCAGCGCGAGGGCGCGGGCGATCGACACGCGCTGGCGCATGCCGCCGGAGAGCTGGGCGGGCTTGGCCCTCTCGAAGCCGGTGAGGCCGACGAGGGAGATGAGCTCGTCGATGTAGGCCCTGTCGGCGCGGCGGCCGGCGACTTCGAAGACGAGTCGGATGTTGGCGTACACGCTCCGCCACGGAAGCAGCGCGTGTTCCTGGAAGGCGATGCCGAGCTCGCTGTCGCGGCGCAGCTGCGCCGGGGTCTTGCCGTCGACCCGCACGTCTCCCGTCGTCGGCGTCTCGAGATCGGCGAGGATGCGCAGGATCGTCGACTTGCCGCATCCGGAGGGCCCGAGAAGCGCGAGGAACGAGCCCTTCTCGGTGTGCAGGTGGGTGTCCTGCAGGGCGGTGACGGTGCGGCCGCGGCCGGTGTGGAAGGTCTTGGTGAGACCGTCGATGCTGATGCCGGAACCGCCGGCCGGCGCCGCCGACGGGGTGACCCCCGCCGACGGCGCTGCCGCGGCATCCGATGTTCTCGTATCGGTCATGATGGTGCGTCGCTCGGGCTACGGGAGGTAGTCGATGAGCTCCGGGTTCTCCTCGTAGATCTCGTCGATGATGGTGGTGTCGAACAGGTCGTCGACCGACACCTCCCAGCCGGCCGCGGCGAGCGAGGCCACGGTCTGCTCCTTCAGGGCGTCGGAGATGGTGAACAGTCCATTCGCCTCGGTCTCCTCGGTGGAGATGAGGAGGTTCTGCGCCTCGATGCCGAGCGCGGTCTTCTCGGGATCGAGTGCGCCGAAGACGGCCTCGAGTCCCTCCGACGACTCCGCGGCGGCCTCGTTGTAGTACTTCTCCACGAGGGTGACGGTGTCGTCCACCGGCTGCTGGAAGACCTCGGTCCAGCCCTTGATCTCGGCGATCAGGAACGCCTTCAGCAGGTCGGCGTTCTCGGCGAGGTACTGGTCGGTGACCGTGAAGGTCTCGGCGACGTATGGCACGCCATTCTCGGCGTAGGCGAGGTTGGCGACCTCGTACCCGGCGAGCTCAACGGTGAGGGCCTCGTTCGTGAGGTACGCCATGAAGCCGTCGACGTCGCCGTTCATCAGCGGCGTCGGGTCGAAGTCGACGGGCACGACGTTGACGTCGGCGGGGTCGATGTCGTTGGCGTTGAGGAGTGCCGCGAAGACCGAGGCGTTGGAGTCCTGCACGCCGATCGTCTTGCCGATGAGGTCTTCGGGGGTGGTGATGTTGCCGCCGTCGGCGAGGGAGAGGATCGTGAAGGGGTTCTTCTGGAAGGTCGCGCCGATGATCTTCAGCGGAGCCTCCTCCTCGGCGATCGCGGCGCCGACCGATGCGGCGTCGCTGAGCGCGACCTGCACCGTGCCGGAGAGGAGCTTGGCGACCCCGGTGTCGGGGCCCGAGATGCCGATGACCTCGTCGAAGCCGGCCTCGTCGTAGTAGCCGTTCTCGTAGGCGTAGAACTCGCCGGCGAACTCCTCGTTCTTGATCCAGGAGTACTGGACGCTGATCTCGCCGTACGACGCCTCTTCGGCGCTGTCGCCGCCGGCGGCGGCGGTGGTCGTGCCGCCGGAGGCGCAGCCGGCGAGGACGAGGGCGGCGGCGAGGAACGCGGCCGCGCCGGCGGCGAGGCGACCGCGGCGGCTCAGGGTGCTGTGTGTTGCCATCGGGTGTTGGCTCTTTCTCGTGCGGGTGGAGCGCAGGGATGTGATCAGGCGACGCTATGGCGCGGACGTTTCGCGGGGCGCCGCGCGGTGTTTCGGGGGTGTGACGGATGGCGCGGGGCGGTGGGGCGCGCGAGGTCCGCTCGCCTCGAGCGGCCCGTACAATCGCGAAGATGGAGCGCGCTCGTGGCTGAAGACCGTCTGGATGCTGAACCGGTCGCCGAGGTGACTGTCGACGAGGTCACCGTCAACGGTGCGCTCCGCTCGCTCGACGGCGTGCCGGTGCACACCAACGCCCTCGACTGGCTGCGCTCGTGCGGCCTGACCGGAAGCAAAGAGGGGTGCGCCGAGGGCGAGTGCGGCGCGTGCGCGATGCTCATCGCCACGCCGAGCACGGATGCCGCGGGCGCGGCGTGGACCGCAGTGAACTCGTGCCTCGTCCCCGCCCAGGCGCTCCGCGGCCAGGAGATCGTCACGGCCGAAGGCCTCGGCACGCCCGAGGTGCTGCACCCGGTGCAGGAGGTCATGGCGGCGGGCGGCGGGTCGCAGTGCGGCTACTGCACACCCGGCTTCGTCTGCAGCATGGCCGGGGAGTACTACCGGCACGACCGGGCGCCGGGGGCCGACGGCGACCCTCTTCCCGGCGAGCCCCACACGCACCTCGGACCGAACGGGTTCGACCTGCACGCGCTGAGCGGCAACCTGTGCCGCTGCACCGGATACCGGCCTATTCGCGATGCGGCATATCAGCTCGGGATGCCGGACGGCGACGATCCGCTGGCGGCGCGCCTGCGGCATCCGGCCCCCGAGCCCGTCCCGACCGACGTCACCGTCGACGGCGCTCGCTTCGTGCGACCGGCCACCCTCGACGAGGCGGTCGCCCTCCTTGCGAGCGAGCCCGGTGTGCGCCTGGTCGCCGGGGCGACCGACTGGGGCGTCGACGTGAACCTCCGCGGTGTGCGGGCTCCGCTCGTCGTCGCGATCGACCGGCTGCCCGAGCTGCGGGCGGTGCGCATGGACGACGACGAGATCGAGCTGGGCGCAGCCCTCACCCTGACCGAGGTCGCCGCCGCGCTCGGCGATCGCGTGCCGCTCCTCTCCGAGCTGCTGCCGCAGTTCGCGTCGCCGCTCATCCGCAACCGCGCGACCCTCGGCGGGAACCTCGGCACGGGGTCGCCCATCGGCGATGCGCTGCCCGCGCTCCTCGCCCTCGGCGCCCGCGTCACCCTCACCTCGCGAGACGACGAGCGTAACGTGCCGCTGGAGGAATACTTCACCGGCTACCGGCAGACCGTGCGGAGCGACGACGAGATCATCCGCGCCCTGCGCTTCCCCACGCCACGCGGCGAGCTCGTCGCGTTCCACAAGATCGCCAAGCGCCGCTTCGACGACATCTCCAGCGTCGCGGTCGCGTTCGTGCTCGACCTGCAGGACGGCGTCGTCGCCGACGCGCGGATCGGCCTCGGCGGTGTCGCCGCGACCCCGATCCGCGCCCGCGCCACCGAGCAGGCGCTCGTCGGCCGCGACTGGAGCCTCGCCACTGTTCGCGAGGTCGCCCCCGTGCTCGGGGCCGAGGGCACACCGATGTCGGACCACCGCGCGAGTGCGGCCTACCGTGCAGCCATGCTCGAGAACGCCCTGCGGAAGCTGTTCGCGCGGCATCCGAAGATCCCGGCATCGGGGGTGGCTCGATGAGCGATCTCGCCCGCCGCCCCGCCGACGCCGTCGTCGGCCGCTCCGTCGCGCACGAGAGCGCGGCCCTCCATGTCACCGGCCGCGCGATGTACACCGACGACCTCGCCGTCGAGACCATGGGGGTGCTCACCGCCTGGCCCGTGCAGTCGACCCACACCCACGCGCGCGTGACCCTCGACGTCCTCCCCGCCTACCGCGTGCCGGGGGTCGTCCGCGTGCTCACCGCCGACGATGTTCCGGGCGTCAACGACGCCGGCGTCAAGCACGACGAGCCGCTCTTCCCCACCGAGGCGATGTATCACGGGCATGCCCTGGCGTGGGTTCTCGGCGAGACTCCCGAGGCCGCGAGGCTCGGTGCCGCCGCCGTGGCGGTGACGTACGAGCCCCTCCCGAGCATCGTCACCCTCGAGGAGGCGATCGCCGCAGGCTCCTTCCAGGGCGCCGAGCGCGCCATCATTCGCGGCGACGCCGGCGCGGCCCTCGCCGACGCCCCCCACGTGTTCGAGGGAGTCACCGCGTTCTCGGGCCAGGAGCATTTCTACCTCGAGACCCACGCGTCGCTCGCGCGCATCGACTCCGAGGGACAGATCTTCGTCGAATCGTCGACCCAGCATCCGAGTGAGACGCAGGAGATCGTCGCCCACGTGCTCGACCTGCCGTCGCACCAGGTCACCGTGCAGTCGCTCCGGATGGGCGGCGCCTTCGGAGGCAAGGAGATGCAGCCGCATGGGCTGGCCGCCATCGCCGCGCTCGGGGCGCGCCTCACCCGGCGCCCGGTGCGGCTGCGCCTGAACCGCACGCAGGATCTGACGATGACCGGCAAGCGGCATCCGTTCCACATCTCCTGGCGGGTCGGCTTCGACGATGACGGGCTGCTGCAGGCGCTGGAGGCGACGCTGACCTCCGACGGCGGGTGGGCGCTCGACCTGTCGGAGCCGGTGATGAGCCGTGCGCTCTGCCACGTCGACAACGCCTACTGGATCCCGAACGTCCACGTCGTCGGTCGTGTCGCCCAGACCCACAAGACGTCGCAGACGGCGTTCCGCGGGTTCGGCGGCCCGCAGGGGGTGTTCCTCATCGAAGACATCCTGGGGCGCACCGCCCCCGCGCTCGGCCTCGATCCGGCGGAGCTGCGCAGCCGCAACTTCTACGCCTCGGGGCAGGAAACCCCGTACGGGCAGGTGGTGAAAGACGCCGAGCGGATGCCCGCGATCTGGCAGACGCTTCGCGCCGAGGCACGGGTCGACGACCGGCGCCAGGCGATCGCGGCCTTCAACGCCGAACACGACGACGTCAAACGCGCGCTCGCGATGACCCCCGTGAAGTTCGGCATCTCGTTCAACTTCACCGCCTACAACCAGGCCGGCGCGCTCGTGCACGTCTACAAGGACGGCTCGGTGCTCATCAACCACGGCGGCACCGAGATGGGGCAGGGCCTTCACACCAAGATGCTGCAGGTCGCCGCGACCGCGCTCGGGGTGCCGCTCAGCCAGGTGCGGCTCGCGCCGACGCGCACCGACAAGGTGCCGAACACGTCCGCGACCGCGGCGTCGTCGGGTGCCGACCTCAACGGCGCGGCGGTGAAGAACGCCTGCGAGCAGATCAGAGAGCGGATGACGGGGGTCGCCGCCGGGCTCTTGGGCACCGATCCGGATGACCTCGTCTTCACCGGCGGCCAGGTCACCGCCCCGCACCTGCAGCGTTCGGTGTCGTTCGCCGAGGTCGCCCTGGCCGCGTACTTCTCGCGCGTGCCGCTGTTCGCCGCGGGGTACTACCGCACCGAGGGCCTGTCCTGGGACATCGAGCGCATGACGGGTTCGCCCTTCAAGTACTTCGCCTACGGCGCCGCGGCGGCCGAGGTCGAGGTGGACGGGTACACCGGCGCCTACCGGCTGCGACGGGTCGACATCGTGCACGACGTCGGCGACTCGCTTTCGCCTCAGATCGACCGCGGGCAGATCGAGGGTGGGTTCGTGCAGGGGGCCGGATGGCTCACCCTCGAGGACCTGCGGTGGGACACCTCCGACGGCCCCGGTCGGGGGCGACTGCTGACGACCTCGGCGAGCACGTACAAGCTGCCGAGCTTCTCGGAGATGCCCGAGGACTTCCGCGTGCATCACTTCGCCGACGCCCGCGAGGACGGCGCGGTGTACGGGTCGAAGGCCGTGGGGGAGCCGCCGCTCATGCTCGCGTTCGCCGTGCGCGAGGCGCTGCGCGAGGCCGTCGCGGCCTTCGGGGAACCGGGGCGCAGCGTCGAGCTCGCCTCGCCGGCCACCCCCGAGGCGGTCTTCTGGGCGATCGAGACGGCGCGCGCGGCGCGCGACGCCGTGCCCGTCATCCGCTGAGCGAGGTCGGATCGATGGACTGGGTCGACGAGCTCCGGCGGCTGCGGGATGCCCGCCTGCCGGCGGTGCTGGTCACCCTTGCCGCGGTGCGGGGCCACGCCCCGCGCAACGGCGGCGCGAAGCTCGTTGTCTCGCCCGATCGGCTCTTCGGCACCGTGGGCGGCGGCAATCTGGAGGAGACCGCCATCGCCACGGCCCGCGAGATGATCGACGCGGGCGAGAACGAGCCGCGACTGCTGACGCTCACCCTCAGCGACAAGGCCGCGACCGAGTACGGTGTGCAGTGCTGCGGGGGAGAGGTGACGATGCTGCTGGAACCCGTGCGCGTGGTGCCGACTGTTGCGATCTTCGGCGTCGGGCACGTCGGGCTGGAGCTCGCCCGCGTGCTCGCCCGTCACGAGATCGAGCTGTGGCTCGTCGACGGGCGCGGCGAGATGGTCTCCGACGAGCGGCTCGGCGTGCCCGGGCGGAGCGGGCTGTTCGCCGACGCGGTCGCGAGCGTGCAGGTGCGCCACACGCCGGTGCCGGAGGCGGCGATCGCCGATCTGCCGGCCGGCGCGCACGTGCTCGTCATGACGCATGACCATGTCGAGGATCTGGCTCTCGTCGATCAGGCCCTCCGCCGCGGCGACCTCGCGTCGATCGGGCTGATCGGCTCGCGGTCGAAGTGGACGCGATTCACCGCGAAGCTTCGGGAGCTCGGCCACACCGATGACGATCTGGCGCGGGTGACGACACCCATCGGCGTGCCAGAGGTGTCGGGTAAGGCCCCGGCCGTCATCGCGGTGAGTGTCGCCGCGCGCCTGCTGCAGCTGATCGAGGAGGCGGCGCGCGCGCCGCTCCCGTGACGAGCGGGCGGCGTCAGCCGCCGAGGACGACGTTCAGCGGGGCCTCGCCCCGCGACATCCGCTCGATCTGGCGGCGGACGAGTCGCGCGATCCGCGGGCGCATCGCGCTCGATGCCCCGCCGACATGCGGCACGATGAGGACGCCGTCGGTCGACCAGAGCGGATGACTCTTGGGAAGCGGCTCGGGATCGGTGACGTCGAGGGCAGCGCGGATGCGTCCGCGGCTCGCGTGATCGGCGAGGGCGTCGGTGTCGATGAGGGGTCCGCGGCCGACGTTGACGATGAGGGCGCCGTCGGGGAGCGTGCGGAGGAACCCGTCGTCGATGAGGTGGCGCGTCGCGTCGCCGCCCGGCAGGGATGCCATCACGATCTCGGTATGTGGCAGCAGTTCGGGTAGTTCGTCGACGCCGTGGATCGTGACGCCCTCCTCTTCGCGGTGTCGGGATGCCACGCGGACGAGATCGACCTCGAAGCCTGCGAGCCGCGCGTCGATCGCTTTGCCGATGCCGCCGTAGCCGAGGAGCAGAACGCGGCGGTCGGCGAGACTCGCCGCTCGTTCCGGGGCCCAGCGGCCTTCGGCCTGGGCGTGCACGAACGACGGGATTCGCCGCTGCGCGGCTAGAGCGAGGGCCACCGCGAGCTCGGCGGTCGACGTCTCATGCACGCTGGAGGCGTTGGCGAAGGTGTATGTCGGCGGGAGAATATCCTCGATGCCGTCGTACCCGATCGACTGGCTCTGCACCAGGCGGGTCTCGACCTGGTCGAGGAGCGGCACCGCGTCGGCGAGCGACATGTACGGCGGCACGACGATGTCGATGCGGGGCAGGGGCGGCGGACCGTCCATGGCCCACTGGATCACCTCGACCCCGGCGGGCAGGGGCTCGAGATCGGCGGCGAGCTGGGCGGTCGGAACGGACACGACGAGATTCGCACTCACCACTCCCACGCTACCCGCCGCGGCGGGAGTAGTTTCGGCGGCAGGAGGCGGCCGAGCGTGCCGGGATGGATATGGTTCCCGAGATCAACTACTGGGCGGTCCTGATCGCCACGGCCTCGACGCTTCTCGTCGGGTCGGTGTTCTACGCACCCAAGGTGTTCGGCACGCGCTGGGCGCGGCTGGCGAACGTCGACATGAACCGACCCGGCGCCACCGCGGTCATCCCGATCCTCGTCACGATCCTCGTGAGCTTCGTCAGCGCGTGGGTCCTCGCCGGAGCGATCAACATCGCGTGGCATTTCTACGGCGGCGGGTACCTGCTCGCGGCACTCGGCACCGCGATCATCCTGTGGGCGGGGCTCACCGCGGCCCGGATCATCACGCACGACGCCTTCGAGGGCCGGCCGTCGTCGCTCACCGTGCTGACGATCGGCCACGAGCTCGCGACCGTCGTCGTCATGGCGCTGATCATCGGCGTTTGGCCGCCCGCCGGTACGGTCTGACCCGGGCGCCGCGGCGCCGCGGGGCGCGCCGCCCCCGCGCCGCCCAGCGCCCACCGTTCGCGGTCGCGAGGAGATTCGCCTCCACGAGGATCGGACCGCGACCTCGCATCCTCCCGAACGCGAGAATCCTCGCCGCCGCGAGAATCCAGCGTGGCGGCGGAGCCCGCTGAGCCGGCGCTCAGCCGCACACGGGAGGAGATCGACACACCGGAGGTGCGCAGCGCGCTGCGCGCCCTCCGGTGCGCGGATTTCCTCCCGTGCGCCGCCGACGGTGGGAGCGGGCGCGTCAGCGCGTTTGCGGTTCGCTCGGCGCGCGCGCAGCGCCGCGGCTGCTCGGCCGCACACGGGAGGAGATCGACAGGCCGGAGGTCAACGTCGCGCTGCGCGCCCTCCGCTGTGGGGATCTCCTCCCGTGCGCCGCCGACGCTGGGAGCGGGCGCGTCAGCGCGTTTGCGGTTCGCTCGGCGCGCGCGCAGCGCCGCGGCTACTCAGCCGCACACGGGAGGAGATCGACAGACTGGAGGTGCGTAGCGCGCTGCGCGCCCTCCGCTGTGGGGATCTCCTCCCGTGCGCCGTTGAGCTCGCCCCGCCGGGCTCACGCCGCCGGGCTCTCGCCGCCGGGCGTCGCCTGCCGCCGTTCTGCCCCGCGCCCTACCGCGCCGCGCAACCCGCGCGCGGCTCAGGCCGTGGCGACGAGCGACGCGATGGCGGAGGTGAAGAACCGGCGGCCGTCGACACCCGAGCGCATCGCGAGGCGGGTGTCGGGGCCGAAGCCCTCTTCGACGGCGTGCTCGGGGTGCGGCATGAGACCGACGACGTTGCCGCGCTCGTTGCGCAGGCCCGCGATGTCGTGGAGCGATCCGTTGGGGTTCACGCCCAGGTAGCGGAGGGCGACGAGTCCCTCGCCCTCGATCCGCGCGAGGGTGTCGGCGTCGGCGATGTACCCGCCATCGGCGTTCTTCAGGGGGATGACGATCTCCTCGCCGTCGGCGAAGTCGGCCGTCCACGCCGTCGATGTGCTCTCCACGCGCAGTCGCTGGTCGCGGCAGATGAACTGCTGGTGGGCGTTGCGGATCAAACCGCCGGGCAGCAGGTGCGCCTCGACGAGCATCTGGAAGCCGTTGCAGATACCGAGCACGGGCATTCCGCCCCGCGCGGCGTCCGTGACCTCGGCCATGATCGGTGCGAGGGCAGCGATCGCCCCGGCGCGCAGGTAGTCGCCGTAGCTGAAGCCACCGGGGAGGATGAGGGCGTCGACGCCCTCGAGGTCGTGCGAGCCGTGCCAGAGGGCGACCGGTTCGCCGCCCGCGAGACGAACGGCGCGGCGAGCGTCGACGTCGTCGAGACTTCCGGGGAAGGTGATGACGCCGATGCGGGCGGTCACTCCACGACCTCCACGCCGACGACGTCTTCGATCACATCGTTGGAGAGCACCTCGGCGGCGATCCGACGGGCTGTGGCGAGGGTCTCGTCATCGACCTCTCCGTCGACGGTCAACTCGAAACGCTTGCCGATCCGGACGCCCGAGAAGCGCTCGACGCCGAGCCGCGTGAGGGCTCCGGCGACGGCCTTTCCCTGCGGGTCGAGCAGCTCGGCCTTGGGCATGACGTCGACGACGATGGTGGGCACACCGACATCCTACGGCTAGGCCTCACGCATCACCGTCGTGACCTGATCGTTACACGACGATTTGGGAGCGCTCCCTTGACATCCGTGAGAGCGATCCCATAGCGTCGTCCGCAATTCGTGGGAGCGATTCCACGGACACGTCAATCTCGCACCGTGTCACCGACACAGCATCGTGCTTTTCTCATCCACAAAGGAGTGATCGTGACGTCATCCACCATGCGCAAAGCGGCCGTCGCGGCTGCGATCGCGTCATCCACCGCCCTCGTTCTCGCGGGCTGCAGCTCCTCCGGCGGCGGCGACGCCGCGGGCGGCGAGGCCGGCGAGGACATCACCCTCACGGTCACCACCTTCGGCACCTTCGGCTACGACGATCTGTACACCGAGTACGAAGAGGCCAACCCCGGCATCACCATCGAGGCCACGAACATCGACACGGGCGGCAACGCCCGCACCGACGCCTTCACCAAGATCGGCGCCGGGTCCGGTCTGTCCGACGTCGTCGCGGTCGAAGAGGGCTGGCTCGGTCAGATCATGGGGGTCGCCGACCAGTTCGTCGACCTGCGCGACTACGGCATCGAGGACCGCAAGGGCGACTGGCTCGAGTGGAAGTACGACCAGGCGACCGACCCCGAGGGCCGCGTCATCGGCTACGGCACCGACATCGGCCCGCAGGGCATCTGCTACAACGCTCCCGCCTTCGAGGCGGCCGGCCTGCCTACTGATCGCGAAGAGGTCGCGGCGCTCCTCGACGGCGACTGGGAAAACTACTTCGACCTCGGCCGCCAGTATAACGAGGCGACCGGCAAGGCCTGGTACGACCACTCGGGCTTCGTCTGGAACGCGATGGTCAACCAGATGGATGAGGGCTACTACACCGCCGACGGCGAGCTGAACGTCGAGGGCAACGCCGAGATGCAGGAGCGCTTCCAGCTGCTGGGCGCCGCCACCGAAGACGGTCTGTCCGCTGCCCAGGCGGCGTGGGACTGGAACAAGGGCGAGTCCTTCCTCGACCAGACGTTCGCGACGTTCATCTGCCCCGGCTGGATGCTCGGCGTGATGCAGGGCTCGATCGAGGGCGCCGGCGGCGACGAGGACAACGGATGGGACTTCGCCAACGTCTTCCCCGGAGGCCCGGCGAACTGGGGCGGCGCCTTCCTGACCGTTCCCGAGACGTCGCAGCACAAGGAAGAGGCGGCCAAGCTCGCCGACTGGCTGACCCAGCCCGCGCAGCAGGTGAAGCAGTCCGCTGCGGCGGGCAACTTCCCCAGCACCGTCGAGGCGCAGGAGACCCTGGCCGCAGAGGCGACTCCGAACCCGTTCTTCAACGACGCACCCACCGGAGCGATCCTGGCCGAACGCGCCGTCGGCGTCGAAGCGCAGTACAAGGGCCCGCAGGACTCGGTCATCCAGGAGAACGTCTTCGGCCCCGCGCTGAAGGCGCTGGACCTCGGCGAAACCGACACGCAGGGCGCCTGGGACCGGGCGCTGCAGCTGCTGAACGAACTGGTCGGCTGAGTCCGACCGCATGACACGGGGCCTCCGGGCGCACGCCTGGGGGCCCCGACCATCTCTTCGCGAGAGGAACTGCACATGACCGCGACCCTGCCGTCACCGGCGCCGGCATCGGCCGACACCGGCCGAGAAGAGACGAAGGACCGGATGCGGCGACCCGCCCGCTCCCCCTTCCGTCAGCGTCTGTCGAAGGCCGACCAGAAGGCCTCTCCCTACCTCTACGTCGCCCCGTTCTTCCTTCTCTTCGGCGTCGTCGGTCTCTTCCCGCTGATCTACACCCTCAACGTCTCCCTCTACGACTGGGATCTGCTGCAGGGTCAGGGCGACTTCGTCGGACTCGGCAACTTCGTCGAGATCCTGGGCGACCGGATGTTCTGGAACGCGGTGTTCAACACCATCAGCATCTTCCTGATCTCGGCCATTCCGCAGCTGACGATCGCCCTCATCGTCGCCTACCTCCTCGACCGAGGTCTGCGCGCCCCCACCTTCTGGCGGATGAGCGTGCTCATCCCCTTCGTCGTCACCCCGGTCGCGGTCGCCCTGATCTTCTCGAGCATCTTCAGCGACGTCGACGGCCTGGCCAACAACCTCCTCAACCTCTTCGGCATCTCCGATCAGCAGTGGAAGCAGGACCGGTTCCTCAGCCACCTCGCCATCGCCATCATGGTCAACTTCCGGTGGACCGGGTACAACGCCCTCATCCTCCTCGCCGCGATGCAGGCGGTGCCGCGCGACCTGTATGAATCCGCCGCGATCGACGGCGCCGGTCCGGTGCGCCGCTTCTTCTCCATCACGATCCCGACGATCCGCCCGACGCTGATCTTCGTGATCATCACCGCCACCATCGGGGGACTGCAGATCTTCGCCGAGCCGCGCCTGTTCGACGTGTCGGCCGCCGGAGGTATCGGCGGCAGCGACCGACAGTTCCAGACCCTCGTGCTCTTCCTTTGGGACCTCGCGTTCTTCCGCACGAACCTGGGGGAGGCGTCCGCCGTGGCGTGGCTGCTGTTCCTCCTCATCGTGCTGTTCGGGCTCGTCAACTTCCTCATCGCGCGTCGTATCGCAACGTCGGACTCCCGGCAGGACCGCAGAGCACGTCGAATCGCCCAGCGTCAGGCCCGAGCCCTTGGAGGGGCAAAGTGAGCGTCACCATTCCCGATCCGCTCCCCGCGGTGCAGGTCGACACCCTCGACACCGACCCGCCCGAACGGCCCGCGAAGCGCCGTCGCGGTCGTGAGACGGGCAACGCCGGCATCGGCAGCCGCCCCGGCTTCCTCACCTACGGCCTGCTCGCGGCGTTCATCATCGGCAGCGTGTACCCGCTGTGGTGGTCGTTCGTCGTCGCCAGCGGCGACAACTCGACCCGTGGCGAGACGCTGCCCCTCATCCCCGGCGGGAACTTCTTCGCCAACGCGTCGCGCGTGCTCGACGCCATCCCGTTCTGGCTGGCGCTGGGCAACTCGATCGTGATCTCGGGCGTCATCACGGTCTCGGTGGTGACGTTCTCCACGATCGCCGGCTACGCCTTCGCCAAGCTGAAGTTCCGCGGACGCAACGGGCTCATGCTCTTCGTGATCGCCACGATGGCGATCCCCACTCAGCTCGGCATCATCCCGCTCTTCATGGTGATGCGCGAACTCGGCTGGACCGGCACCATCGGCGCCGTCATCGTGCCCACCCTCGTCACGGCGTTCGGTGTGTTCTTCATGCGGCAGTATCTCGTCGACGTCATCCCCGACGAGCTCATCGAGGCGGCCCGCGTCGACGGCGCCGGCCAGTTCCGCACCTTCCTCACCGTCGGGGTCCCCGCGGCGCGACCGGCGATGGCGATCCTGGGGCTGTTCACCTTCATGACGGCGTGGACGGATTACCTCTGGCCGCTGATCGTGCTGAGCCCGTCCAACCCCACGCTGCAGACAGCTCTCAGTCAGCTGCAGTCGGGATACTACATCGACTACTCGATCGTGCTCGCCGGCGCCGTCATGGCGACGATTCCGCTCTTGATCCTGTTCATCATCGCGGGTAAACAGCTCATCAGCGGCATCATGGCCGGAGCAGTGAAAGGCTGACATGACCATCGACCTCACCGAGGACCCTCGCCTCGACGTCACCGGCGCTCGCGCCTTCCCACCCGGTTTCCTCTTCGGCGCCGCAACCGCCGCCTACCAGATCGAGGGCGCCGCGCACGAGGACGGACGACGCGATTCCATCTGGGACGCGTTCAGCCGCGTGCCGGGAGCCGTCATCAACGGCGACAACGGCGACGTCGCGTGCGACCACTACCACCGCTATCGCGACGACGTGGCGCTGATGAAGGAGATGGGTCTTCAGACCTATCGCTTCTCGACCTCCTGGTCGCGGGTGCGACCGGACGGGGGAGCGCTCAACCCGGCGGGCGTCGACTTCTACCGCCGCCTCGTCGACGAGTTGCTCGACGCCGGCATCCTCCCCTGGCTGACGCTCTACCACTGGGACCTCCCGCAGGCGCTGCAGGAGCGGGGCGGCTGGGCGAACCGCGACACCGCCGACCGCTTCACCGAGTACGCCCTCGACATGCACGACGCCCTGGGCGACCGCGTGAACGTGTGGACCACGCTCAACGAGCCGTGGTGCGCGTCGTTCCTCAGCTACACGGCGGGGATCCACGCGCCCGGGCGTTTCAGCGTGTCCGAGGGGATGCTCGCCTCCCACCACCTGCTCCTCGGCCATGGTCAGACCGTCCGCGAGCTTCGTGCCCGCGACGCGTCGCTGACGCTCGGCATCACCCTGAACCTGACGGTCGCCGATCCTGCTGATCCGACCGATCCGGCGGACGTCGACGCAGCGCGCCGCATCGACGGACAGTTCAATCGCTGGTTCCTCGACCCCCTCTTCCGGGGCGCGTATCCCGCCGACATCCTCTCGGACTTCGAGAAGAAGGATGCCGCGGCGGTCGCCGTCTTCACCGACGCTGTGCAGCCCGGCGATCTCGCCGCGATCAGCACGCCGATAGACACGCTCGGCGTGAACTACTACCACGGAGAGCTCGTCGGAGGCACCCCGCCGGCCGTTCCGCCGCCCGGCGGTGACGCCCCCACGGATCGCGTCACAGCGTCGCCGTTCCCGGCATCCGATGGGATCTTCTGGCATGACCGGGGGCTCGCCCGCACCGCGATGAACTGGGAGGTGCAGCCCGAGGGGCTGACGCGTCTGCTCAGACGCACCTGGGACGAGTACGCCGAACCGGCCGGCGTCGCGCTCTACGTCACCGAGAACGGCGCCGCCTACGACGACGAGGTGATCGTCGACGGCGGCGAGGTCCGGGTGCCGGATGCGGAGCGGACGGCGTTCCTCCGGGCGCACCTCGGTGCGGTGCTGGATGCCGCCGAATTCGGCGTCGATGTGCGCGGATACTTCTACTGGTCGCTGCTGGACAACTACGAGTGGGCGTGGGGATACGAGAAGCGGTTCGGCATCGTCCGGGTCGACTACGACACCCAGGTGCGCACGGTGAAG
Organism: Microbacterium sp. AK009; assembly: GCF_013410955.1. Taxonomy (GTDB): domain Bacteria; phylum Actinomycetota; class Actinomycetes; order Actinomycetales; family Microbacteriaceae; genus Microbacterium. The sequence goes on from NZ_JACCCG010000006.1 coordinate 353,091, forward strand.
GACTCCGGCCGGGAGTACCGCCGTATCATCGCAGCACGAGAGCTCGACGACGTCCACCCGGGGGCCCTGTCGTAGCGTCGACCGCGAGGCGGGTGCCCGCGGGCAAGGAGGCATCCCATGATCGGTGACACCAGGGCTGCTGCGACCATCGAAGAGGTGGCCGCGGCCGCCGGCGTCTCCCGCTCCACGGTGTCGCGCGTGGTCAACGGGTCGACGGCGGTGAGCCCTGCCGCGCTGGAGTCGGTGCGGCGCGCCATCGCCGATCTGAACTACGTGCCCAATCGCGCTGCCCGCTCGCTTGCCAGCCGTCAGACCCACGCGGTGGCGCTCATCGTGCCCGAGGATACGACCCGCTTCTTCGGCGATCCGTTCTTCGCGGCGATCGTTTCCGGCATCAACCGTCGCCTCAGCCGCTCGGACTACGTCCTGAACCTGTTCATCGCCAGCGACGATCCCGGTGACAAGACGACGAGCTACCTGCGAAGCGGGTCCGTCGACGGTGCGGTGGTGGTCTCGCATCACACGAGCGACACGTTCCTCGACCGGATCGCCAGCGCCCTCCCGGTCGTGTACGGCGGCATGCCGCCCCGGCTCGGCCCCCTGGACTACTACGTGGACGTCGACAATCTGCAGGGCGGGAAGGATGCCGCGGCCCACCTCATCGCGAAGGGCCGGCGTCGCATCGCGACGATCACCGGGTCGCTGACCATGGCGGCGGGACTGGACCGACTGGCGGGGTTCCGTGAGGCGCTCGCGGCCGAGGGGCTCACCGAGGTGGCCGTCGAGGACGGCGATTTCACCACCGACGGCGGAATGCGCGCGATGGAGCGGATCGTCTCCCGCGGGGTGGAGTTCGACGGGCTGTTCATCGCGAGCGACCTCATGGCCCAGGGCGCCGTGGAGGTGCTGCGCCGCACCGGACGCCGCGTTCCCGAGGACGTCGCCGTCGTCGGATTCGACGACTCGCCCATCGCGGTGGCGGTGCAGCCGGCGCTGACGACGATGCGTCAGCCCTCCCTGCAGCAGGGCGAGCAGATGGCGGGGGTGCTCCTCGACCTCCTGGCCGGGAGGAATCCGCCGCACGCGACGATCCTCGGCACCGAGCTCGTGGTGCGCGACTCGACCTGACGGGTCACCGCTCCACGGGGTCGCCCCCGAGCTGTCCCACCGCCGGAAGCGGTCCGCCGTCGTCGGCGCCGGTCCGGCGCCACCGCGCGATGGCGTTCCCGAGGTGGTAGATCACCAGCGCGGCGGCCGTTCCCAGCACGATCGCCCCGAGCTGGAAGTCGCCCCACTCGAGGGTGAAACCGGCGATCGCGACGACGAGGGCGACGGCAGCGGTGTACTGATTGACGGGACGGGAGAAGTCCACCCGGTTGTCGACCCAGATCTTGATGCCGATGATGCCGATGAGGCCATAGAGCGCGGTGGTCACGCCACCGAGCACGCCGGCGGGGATCGAGTTGAACAGCGCCCCCACCTTGGGTGAGAGGCTGAGGAGGATGGCCGTGGCTCCGGCCACCCAGTACGCCGCGGTGGAGTAGACCCGCGTCGCCGCCATCACGCCGATGTTCTCGCCGTAGGTCGTCGTTCCCGAGCCGCCGAAGAACCCCGCCAGGGTCGTCGCCGCGCCGTCGGCGATGAGGGCGCGCCCGGTCGAGCGGTTCACCGAGGCATCCGTCATCGTCGCCACCCCGCGGACGTGCCCCACGTTCTCGGCGATGAGGACCAGCACGACCGGAAGGAACATCGCGATGACGCTCCACGTGCCGGGTGAGGTGAAGTCGGCGAGCTGGAACTCGGGCAGACCCACCCAGGCCGCCTCGCCGACGGCGGTGAAATCGACCGCGCCGACCAGGAGGGCGACGACGTACCCCACGACGACGCCGAGGAAGATCGAGATGCGCCCGAGGAACCCGCGGAACAGAACGCTGAACAGGATGACGGCGGTCAGCGTCACCGTCGCGATCACCGGCTGCTGCTGGTAGCTGTCCCATGCCACCGGGGCGAGGTTGAAGCCGATGAGGGCGACGATGGCCCCCGCCACGACCGGCGGCATGAGCTTCTCGATCCACCCGAGACCCGCGAGCTGCACGACGACGCCGACGGCGGCGAGGAGCACCCCGACGGCGACGATGCCGGCCAGCGCCGACCCCATGCCCTGCGAGGCGGTCGCCGCGGTGACGGGGGCGATGAAGGCGAACGACGACCCCAGGTAGCTGGGGAGGCGGTTGCGCGTGATGAGGAGGAAGAGCAGGGTGCCGACGCCGGAGAAGAGCAGCGTGGTCGACACCGGGAAGCCGGTGAGCACCGGGACGAGGAAGGTCGCGCCGAACATCGCGATGACGTGCTGGATGCCGAGGGCGACCGTCGCTCCCCAGGTGAGGCGCTCCCGCGGGCCGACGACGCTTCCGGGTGCGACGGTGCGGCCGTCGCCGTGCAGCTTCCAGATGGGCATGGGTGGTGTTCCTTCCGCGGATGGCGGGACTCACCCTATCGGGGGGCGGACCGCCTCTTCCGAGTTGCTCCGGCGAACGGTTTCCGGAATGCTGTACGGGCGCTGGTGTCTCGGCGCGTCAACGGACGGAGCGATGTGAACGAACCCCGCACCACCGCAACGCCCTCGGCGGCGATGCAGCTGACCGGTCTGCACAAGCGGTTCGGCGAGAAGGTCGCCGTGGAGGGGCTGACCCTCACCGTGCCGACGGGGTCGTTCTACGGCCTGGTCGGACCCAACGGTGCCGGGAAGACGACCACGCTGTCGATGGCGACGGGGCTCCTTCAGCCCGACGCGGGCCAGGCCTTCATCCACGGCGTCGACGTGTGGCGGCATCCGGTCGAGGCCAAGCGCATGCTCGGAAACCTCGCCGACGGGGTGAAGCTGTTCGACCGCCTCACCGGCGAGCAGCTCGTGACCTACACCGGCATGCTCTTCGGTCTGCCGCATGACGAGATCGCGCGGCGCACGGCCGACCTGCTGTCGCTCCTGGACATGACCGAGGCCGCGGGTGTGCTCGTGGTGGACTACTCCGCCGGCATGACGAAGAAGATCGCCCTGGCCTGTGCGCTCGTCCATGCCCCGCGCGTGCTCGTGCTCGACGAGCCCTTCGAGTCGGTCGATCCGGTATCGGCGGCGAACATCCAGGACATCCTCACCGGCTACGTCGCCACCGGCGGCACCGTCATCGTCTCGAGCCACTCGATGGACCTCGTCCAGCGCATGTGCGACCACGTCGCCGTCGTCGCCGGCGGGCGCCTGCTCGTCGCCGGCACGGTCGACGACGTGCGCGCGGGGCAGTCGCTGCAGGACCGGTTCGTCGATCTCGTCGGCGGGCGCCGCCACGGGGAGGGGCCGGAATGGTTGCGACACTCCTGAGGCTGCGGTTCCGTGTGCTGGGCAACCAGCTGGCGCGGAGCCCCTGGCAGCTCGTCGGCTTCCTCTTCGGCTGCGTCTATGGGCTGGGGATGCTGGTGGGCGTCGTCTTAGGCCTGGTGCTGCTGGGCTCGGCACCGCTGGATCTGGCATCGGCGATCGTCGTGGGGGTGGGAGCCCTCGTCACCCTCGGGTGGGTGCTCGGACCGCTCCTCGTCGCCGGGGTCGACACGACGCTCGAGCCCGACCGGCTGGTCACCTTCCCCATGACGGTGGACCGGATGATGGTCGCGCTGACGTTGGCAGGGGTCTGCGGCATCCCGGGCATCGTCACCTCCGTGGCCGCGCTCGCGACCGTCGCCACCTGGATGCGCACCCCCGCCTCGCTCGTCGCCTGGGTGGTCGCCGCGCCGCTGGCGATCCTCACCGCGGTCGTCGCGTCGCGCACCATGGCGGCGCTCGCCGTGGGGCTGAGCGGCGGCCGCCGGTTCCGCGAGATCGCCGGGGTGGTGATCTTCATCCCCCTCGTGCTCGCAGGCCCGATCATCATCGCGGTCACCACCGGGTTCGCGCTCAACATCGACACGGTGGCGATCGCGGTCGAGGTCGTCTCGTGGACGCCGCTCGGCGCTGCGTGGGCGATTCCGGCCGCAGCGGCAGCGGGCGCGTACCTCCCCGCCCTGGTCAAGCTCGTGATCGCGGTGGCGACCGTGGTGGTCCTGTGGCTGCTGTGGCGCCGCGCGCTCGCTGACGCCCTCGTGCGGCCGCGGAACGCCGGCGGGGCGGCGGCGAAGCCCGGCGCCCTCGGCTGGTTCGGGCGTGTGCCGACGGGCGGGTTCGGGGCGATCTACGCCCGGTCGCTCACCTACTGGCTGCGCGACCCCCGCTACCTCCGCCAGCTCATCGTCGTACCGCTCGTCCCGATCATCCTGTGGTTCTACTCCCGCGGCGGCGACGCGCTGGGCGTCGTGAGCTGGAGCGGCCTGCTGATCGCGCTGGTGATCGGCATCGTCATCTACGCCGACATCTCCTACGACGGCACCGCCTTCGGCACTCAGCTGGCCACGGGTGTCTCGGGCCGCGCCGACCGATTCGGGCGCACGCTCGCCGCGGCGACCCTGGCGCTGCCGCTGACGGTGGCCGCAGCGGTGCTGCCCTTCGCCTTCTCAGGAGACTGGTCGCAGGCGCCCGCCGTGCTGGGGGCGAGTCTCGGCGTGCTCGGGATCTCCTACGGCGTGTGCGCGGTGACCTCGGCGCAGTTCGTCGTGCCGGTCGCCGCACCCGGAGACAACCCGTTCAAGCGGGTGCCGGGGGTGACCTTCGTGCAGGGGCTCATCTTCCTGGGCATCTGGCTGATCGCGATCGCGCTGTCGGCGCCGTCGGTGGTGCTCGCGCTCATCGCCTTCTTCACCGAGAACGCGGCGCTGGGCGTTGTGGCCGGCCTCGTCGGGCTCGTCCTGGGCGCCGTCGTCTTCGCCGGGGGAATGGTGCTGGGCGGTCGCACCCTCGACCGCACCGGGCCCGTGCTGCTGTCGCGGCTCAAGGCGATGCGCAACGCCTGAGCCGGGTGCGCGGCCGCGGTCTCAGGCGGTGAGGCGGTCGATCAGCTCGCGGTACCGCGCGGCGGTGCGCTCGACGATCTCGGCGGGGAGCTCGGGCGGGGTGCCCGTGCGGTCCCAGTGGGCGGCGAGCCAGTCGCGCACGATCTGCTTGTCGAAGCTCGCCATGCGCTCTTCGGGGGTGGCGCCGCGTGCCCATGCTTCCGCGTCCCAGTACCGCGACGAATCACTGGTCAGCACCTCATCGGCCAGGCGCAGCACGCCGTCGTCGTCGACGCCGAACTCGAACTTGGTGTCGGCGAGGATGAGGCCCTTCTCCTCGGCGATCGCCGCGGCGCGGCGGTAGATGTCGAGCGAGGCGTCGCGCAGCTGTTCGGCGCGGTCGAGGCCGACGAGGTCGACGGTGCGGTCGAACGAGATGTTCTCGTCGTGCTCGCCGAGCGGCGCTTTGTACGCAGGGGTGAAGAGGGGCTCGGGCAGACGGTCGCCGTTGCCGAGGCCGGCGGGTAGAGGGATGTCGCAGACCGTCCCCTGCTGCTGATACTCCGCCCAGCCCGACCCGGTGAGGTAGCCCCGGACGACGCACTCCACCGGCAGCATCTCCAGGCGACGGGTGAGCATCGTGCGTCCGCGGACCGCCTCGGGGATCTCACCGGTCCGCAGGTGATTCGGCACGCCCAGGCGTTCGAACCACCACAGGCTCAGCTGCGTGAGGAGCTCGCCCTTTCCGGGGATGCCGGGAGAGAGCACGTGATCGAATGCGCTCACGCGGTCGCTCGCGACCACCAGCATCCGGTCCTCCGGTCCCTCGGACGGGAGGTACAGGTCGCGCACCTTGCCCGAGTAGACGTGCCGCCAGCCGGGAAGCGCAGTGGGGTGGGTCACCCGCCCATTATCCCGACGTTCGCCGCCGGCGCTCGGCGCGCTCGGTCGTTGAGCGAGGAGCGCACGACGAGTTGAAACGCGTGCTCAACGGCCGCTCCGTCCCCGAAACCTCCCTTCCCCGTCGAGACACCGCGCGGCACGGAGGGTGTGGGCGGGGAAAGGGTGTCTCGGGGAACCCGGTCGTCGTGCGAGGAGTCGGAGTCCGGTCGTCGAGCGAGGAGCGGAGCGCCGAGACGAAACGCGCGGAGAGGGCGTTTCGTCTCGCTTGCTCGCTCAACGACCGCCGCGGCGGCCCCGAAACCTCCCTTGTCCCGCCCGGTTCGTCGGAGATTCGCACCGTTGTCGGATGACCGATGCGCTCCGATCCGGTAACGCCGCGTTTCTCCGGCAAACGGAAGGGGTGACGTGAGGGGCGCCGGGACGTCAGTGTGCGGAAGAGGGAGGGCGGGCGCCGGGCGTGGCAGGGGATGTCAGGGGGTGATGCTGTCGACGTAGGCGAACGCCTCGTCGACCGCGGCCGGCCATAGCGCGGCATCCGTCTGCTCGAAGAAGAGCCATTCCTTCATCTCGCGCTCGCGCATCACCATCCGACGTGCGGGGGTGGTCGCGACCAGCTCGGTCGCCCGCTCGGCGGGGACCTTCACGATGAGCTGGCCGTCGAAGCTCAAGAACGCGAAGATCTTGCCGCGGATGCGCAGCCCCTCGGACCCGAAGATCGGACCGATGTCGACGCCGTCGTGGGCGAAGTACCGCTCCGCGATCGGGTCGAACAGGTCGTGGCCGCGGCGCTTCGCTGCCGCGCGCTCGGTCTCAGCCATAGTCGGACGGTAGCGACGCGCGGCGGCTGCGTCGAGGGGGTGGGCGGGCGTGGGTGCGGGCGTTTCGGCTCGCTGCGCTCGCTCAACGACCGTGGTGGGGGCGTTTCGTCTCGATTCGCTCGCTCAACGACCGGGGGAGCGGCCGCTCAACGACCTGGGGCCGCTTGCTCGACGACCGGGGTCAGGCCTGTGCGGCGATGTCGGTGCGGAACTGCCCGCCCTCGAGCACGATGCGACCCATCGCGTCGTAGGCTCGGTCGCGCGCCTCGGCGAAGGTCGGCGCGACGGCGACGACGTTCAGCACCCTGCCGCCCGTGGCGACGAGGTCGTCGCCGTCTGCCCGGGTCGCGGCGTGGGCGAGGTGCACACCCGGGACGCCCGCGGCGGCATCCGTCCCGTCGATGACCCGGCCGGTGACCGGACCCGCCGGATACCCCTCGCTCGCGAGGACCACGGTCACCGCCTTGGCGTCGCTGAACCGCGGACGCGCGAGACCTTCGAGCCGGCCCGACGCAGCCGCAAGCAGCAGCTCCGACAGCGGCTCGGCGAGGCGGGGGAGCACGACCTGCGTCTCGGGGTCACCGAAGCGGGCGTTGAACTCGATGACCTTCACCCCGGCTTCGGTCACGATGAGGCCGGCGTAGAGCAGTCCAATGAACGGTGTGCCCTCGGCATCCAGCTGAGCGATGACGGGCGCGGCGACCTCCGTCGTGACGAGGTCGACGAAGGCCTGCTCGCTGCCGAAGCGCTCGGCGAGCCACGGCAGCGGAGAGTAGGCGCCCATACCGCCGGTGTTGGGCCCGGCGTCGCCGTCGGCGAGGCGCTTGAAGTCCTGGGCGGGGCTCAGGGGCATCACGTGGTCGCCGTCGCTGAGGAAGAACAGCGACACTTCGGGGCCGGCGAGGAACTCCTCGACCAGCACCGGACCGGTCGGCAGGTACATCTCGGCGTGGGCGAGCGCGGCAGCGCGGTCGTCGGTGACGATCACGCCCTTCCCGGCCGCGAGGCCGTCGGCCTTCACCACGTGCGGCGCGCCGAAATCGTCGAGGGCGGCGGCCACCTCGTCGAGGGTGCGGGCGCGCGTCGCTCGCCCGGTCGGCACGCCGGCGGCCTCCATGATCCGCTTCGCGAACGCCTTCGACCCCTCGAGCCGCGCGGCGGCGCGGCTGGGACCGAAGGCGGGGATGCCGCGCTCGCGCACCGCGTCGGCGACTCCGGCGACCAGGGGTGCTTCGGGCCCGATCACGACGAGGTCGACGTCGTTGGCGAGGGCGAACGCGGTGACGGCTGCGGGGCTGTCGGGGTCGAGGTCGACGATCGTCGCGTCGCGGGCGATGCCGGCGTTGCCCGGGGCGGCGAAGATCTCGTGCCGCACCTCCTCACTGCGGAGGGCAAGGACGATGGCGTGCTCGCGGGCTCCCGCGCCGAGGACCAGGATTCTCACCCGGCCAGCCTAGCGATGCGCGCCGCGGTGCCGCGGGTGCGAGCGCGGTGCAGGCCCCGGCGTACGGTGGAGGGATGCCGCGGAAGATCACCACCGACGAAGGACGCGCCGCGCTCGACGCCGCACGTCAGCCGGGGGCCGCGCGCCCGGCCCAGGCCACGGCGGTGCGGTACCTCCTTCAGCTGCTGGCCGAGAAGGCGCCGGGCCGTTCGGTCGAGGTGCGGGTGCCGCCTTTCGGGGCGGTGCAGGTGATCGAGGGCCCGCGGCACACCCGCGGAACCCCGCCCAATGTCGTGGAGATGGATGCCGCGACCTGGCTCGCCCTCGCCACCGGCGTGGAGCAGTGGGCCGATGCCGCCGCTGCCGGCCGCATCCAGGCATCCGGGGTCCGCGCCGACATCAGTGCGCTCCTGCCGCTGCGGCCTTGACCGCTGCGGCCCTCACCCCCACGGCCCTCACCCCCGCGGCCCTCCCCGCCCGCGGCCCTCACCCCCCATCGCCGGTGCCACAATGAGGGCATGGCGCGCGGCCGCGCCGGCCGCGACGGCTGGCAGGGAAACCCCGACGACGAACACGTCGTCGATGAGGAGCGCATCCCCGCTGTCGTCCACCGCTCGCCGCGCTACGGCCGGTTCCTCGTCATCGGCGTGCTCTCGGGCGTCGCGCTGGCGCTCCTGTACGTCTTCGTCGGCAACCCGGGCGGCCCCGCCTCCGACAGCCTCGGGGGCGCGTTCCGCGTCGCCGGGGTGCTGAGCGTCGTCTTCGCGGGGCTCGGCCTCCTCGTCTCCGCGCTGGTCGTGATCGTCGTCGACGCCGTCATCAGCAGACGGAGGCGGATGCTGCAGGCGCAGCGCGACACCACACTCGTCGACGATCTGCGCCGCCCCGTCTCCGACGATCCGCCGTCGTGGCGGCCCGCCGACCCCGACCCGAAGAAGCGGCCGCGCTGATCGGAGCCCGCGGCCACGATCACTGACTTCGACCGCGCTTGAGAAGACGCGACGCCGCCCGAACCGCAGGGTGGGACAATGGGGTCATGGCAGATCAGCCGCGTCGACCCGACCTCCAGCCCCCCGCCCGGGATGAGGTCGAGACGGTGTCGGTGCGCCGCTCGCCGAAGTACTCCGCCTTCCTGCTGGCCGGCGCGGCCCTCGGCATCCTCACCGCCCTCATCCTCACCTTCGGCTTCAACGGCTCCGCCCAGGTGAGCGAGAACACCGGGCTGGAGTACTCCAGCGGTCAGGTGTTCGGGTTCCTGCTGCTCATCTTCATCCCCGTCGGCCTGGCGGTGATGGGCGCTATCGCGCTGATCCTCGACCGCACCTCGGGGCGTCGCACGCGCCAGGTGCGCGTGGACCACACCCTCACGCGCGAGGACTGACCCTCACGCCAGTTCGGCGATGATCGGGTGGATCGCGGTGTCGAATGCCGCGATGTCACCACGCAGCCCATCGGTGACGGCGATGGTGAGCGACCCGATCCACCACACGCCCCGCTGAGCGAGCGGGAGCACCTGCACGTTCAACTCGAACGAGTGGGCGCGCCGGCCCACCTGTCGTTCGTGCTCGGCGATCGCGCTGGCGTACGCGCGGTACGCGCTGTGCGACCCGGCGTCGCGGCTGTAGCGCGCGTGCACCTCCTCAGCGAAGGCCACGGCCTCCGGCGCGTGTGGCTCGATCGCCTCGCGCAGCTCGTCCATCCCCTCGGTGGGCAGGGCGACGTACACGCCGAACCCGTCGACGAGGTCGAGCGGCACGGGCGACGGGTGCGCCTGCGGTTCGACGGTCAGGGCCCAGAACTCCCGCCACTGCCGCTCCAGGAGCGCCTGCGCCCTCTCATTCCGATCATTGGCGCGGGGAGGGATGCCGCGAAGCGGCGGCAGCTCGTCAGGGGAGCGGATCCCGAGGGCCTGGCGAAGGTAGAGGGCGATCAGCACCGGCCGACCCGCGTCCTCGCGGATCAGCCACTCGGGACCGCCGGTACCGCCCATGCCGCCAGTGTAAGGGCCCCTGTTTCGGCGCGGGTAGGCTGAGCGGGTGGACCGCATCTCTGGCGACACTTCCCCTCCCTCCCCCGAGAATCCCTACGCAGCCGCAGGGGTCGACACCCAGGCGGGCGACCTGGCTGTGGAGCTGATGAAGGGCGCCGTCGCGCGCACCCAGGGGCCCGAGGTGCGGGGCGGGGTCGGCGGCTTCGCCGGTCTCTACGACGCCTCCGCGCTCCGCGGGTACGAGCGGCCGCTGCTGGCCACGAGCACCGATGGCGTGGGCACGAAGGTCGCGATCGCGCAGGCGATCGACAAGCACGACACCATCGGGCTCGACCTCGTGGGCATGGTCATCGACGATATCGCCGTGGTCGGCGCCCGCCCGCTGTTCATGACCGATTACATCGCCTGCGGGAAGGTCGTCCCGGCCCGCATCGCCGACATCGTCGCGGGCATCGCGCGCGGCTGCAGCGAGACGGGCGCGGCGCTCGTGGGGGGAGAGACCGCCGAGCATCCGGGACTTCTCGGGCCGAATGACTACGACGTCGCCGGCGCCGCGACCGGTGTCGTCGAGGCATCCGCTGTTCTCGGCCCCGAGCGCGTGCGCACGGGTGATGTCGTCCTCGCACTGGCATCGAGCGGTCCGCACGCCAACGGATACTCCCTCATCCGCCACATCATCGCCGGTGCCGGCATCGGCTACGGCGACCACGCCGCCGACTTCGGGTCGACCTGGGGCGAGGCCCTGCTCGAACCGACCCGCCTGTACACCCGGCCGCTGCTCGACCTCATCGACGAGATCGGTGACGGCGTCCACTCCCTGAGCCACGTCACCGGCGGCGGCATCGCCGCCAACCTCGCCCGGGTGCTGCCGCGCGGCAGCTGGGTCGAGGTCGACCGCTCGACGTGGGAGCCCCCCGCGGTGTTCCAGGTGCTCGCCGAGCTCGGCGACCTCTCGCTCACCTCGACCGAGGGCACCTGGAACCTCGGCGTAGGATTCTTCGCCGTCGTCGCCGCCGAGAGAGCGGATGCCGCGGCCGCGGCCCTCCAGCGCGCGGGTATCGCGACGTGGCAGGTCGGCGTCGTCGGCGACGGCGCCCTGCCCGACGGCGAGTTCGAGCAGGGCGCGAAGGGGGTCGACGGGGGCGCGGTGCGTCTGGTCGGCGCCTACGGCGGCATCCCCCGGATCGGAGCGAAGTAACACCACATGTGCGGAATCGTCGGGATGGTCGGGCGCGGGAGCGTCAACCAGGAGATCTACGACTCGCTCCTCCTCCTCCAGCACCGGGGGCAGGACTCCACGGGCATCGCCACGGCGGAGCCGGGCGGCGCGGTGCACATGCACAAGGCGCGCGGGATGGTGCGCGAGGCCTTCCGCACCCGTGACATGCGGGCGCTGCTCGGCACGATCGGCCTGGGCCACGTCCGCTACGCCACCAAGGGCACGGCCTCGAGCGAGGAGGAGGCGCAGCCGTTCTACGTCAACGCCCCCTACGGCATCGTGCTCATCCACAACGGCAACCTCACCAACACCCGCGAGCTCACCGACGAGCTCTTCCACAAAGACCGCCGGCACCTGAACACCTCCAGCGACACCGAGCTGCTCGTGAACGTGCTCGGCGGTGAGCTGCAGTCGACGATCTCCGGCCCCGACCTCGATCCCGACCAGGTGTTCGATGCGGTCACCCGTGTCCACGAGCGGGTGGAGGGGTCGTACGCGGCGATCGCGCTCATCGCCGGACACGGCCTGCTCGCCTTCCGCGACCCGTTCGGCATCCGGCCGCTGATCCTCGGCACCCGCCGTCACGACGACGGACACTACGAGTGGGTCGTCACCAGCGAGAGCCTCGTGCTCGAGAACGGCGAGTTCGAGGTGGTGCGCGACGTCGACCCGGGCGAAGCCGTCTTCATCGATCTGGAGGGGCAGCTGCACACCCGCCAGTGCGCGTCGGATCCGAAACTCGTGCCGTGCTCGTTCGAGTACGTCTACCTCGCCCGCCCCGACTCGATCATGAACGGCATCTCGGTGTACGAGGCCCGCCTGCGCATGGGCGAGCGCCTGGCCGACACCATCGCGAAGTACACCCCGCCCGGGGCGATCGACGTGGTCATGCCGATCCCCGACTCGTCGCGACCGGCGGCGATGCAGGTGGCGCGCAAACTCGGCATCGAGTACCGCGAGGGCTTCTACAAGAACCGGTACATCGGCCGGACGTTCATCATGCCCGGGCAGGCGGTGCGCAAGAAGAGCGTGCGTCAGAAGCTCAACGCGATGTCGAGCGAGTTCAAGGGGAAGAACGTCCTCCTCATCGACGACTCCATCGTGCGCGGCACGACGTCGAAGGAGATCATCCAGATGGCCCGGGATGCGGGGGCGAAGAGCGTCACGTTCGCCTCCGCCGCGCCGCCCGTGCGCTACCCCCACGTCTACGGGATCAACATGCCCTCGCGGCTGGAGCTCGTCGCCCACGGGCGGACGATCCCCGAGATCGCCGCTGAACTCGGGGCGGACTACATGGTCTACCAGGAGGTCGAGGACCTGAAGGCGGCGATCCTCGAGGGCTCGGACATCGAGGACCTCGACATGAGCTGCTTCGACGGCCGCTACGTCACCGGCACGGTGACGGAGGAGTACCTCGCCTGGGTGGAAGGCTCCCAGGAGAGCTGAGCGCCGGCGCCGCCTCGCTCCCGCGCGCCCGCGCGCGCCGCGTGCATGGTTCTCACCAAGCTCGGAGAATCGCGCGAAACTCGGAAGCTTTCGGGGCGAATCGTCCGAAGTACGCGCGATTCTCCGACGACGCGGAGCGGCAGCCGGGGGCCCGAGCCGGCGGCGCGGCGTGGGGCGTCTGCCCACCCGCCTCCCAGCCCTTTCGCGAGCTGCGTTGGTACCGTCGCGGGGTGTCCGCATCCGCGAACCCCGACCCGCAGCCGGCCGAGGCCGATGGACTCGAACGCGAGATCCGCACTGAGATCGTCGAGGCCGAACGGCCCGACCGCCCCATCCGCAAGACACTGCGACGTGCGCGGGCGTGGGTCGCGGGTCATCCGCTCCTCGAACGGTTCTACCGCGTCGGGGTCGCGGTCTTCGGGGGAGTCCTGGCGCTGGGCGGACTGATCCTCGTCCCGCTCCCCGGGCCCGGCTGGCTGGTCGTGTTCCTCGGCCTCGCGGTGCTCGGCACCGAGTTCCACTGGGCGCGGCGGATCGCCGCCTGGCTCAAGCGTCAGCTCGACCGGTTCTGGGCCTGGTGGCGACAGTACCGCGCACAACGAGCCGCCCGCCGGGTGTAGCGGAGGTCCCAGCCGTCAGGGCACGGGAATGACGCAGCGGTCGGAACGACGGGCTGTCAGGCCTTCTCGTCCTCGTACTCGTCCGCCCACTTGTCGACGTACTCGTCTTCACGAGTCGGGGAGCCGAGCTCGCGTTCGAGTGCAGAGTAGTTGATGCTCTGCATGTCGTACTTGAGCTCACGGGCGATCTTGGTGTTCTTCGCCTTCTGTCGGCCACGCCCCATGCGAGACCCCCTCATGTCTGAGCCGCGGGGTGTTGTGCGCGGGCTGTCCGCGACGGTTACCCGGGCAATCACGAATCCGGCAACGAACCGGCAAGAGTAGCATTCAGAATATCACGGCGCCCCGCCCGACCGGCGGCCCCACGACTGGTGAAACGAGGATATATGAGCGCGGCGGAATCCCAGACGGCGGGAATCGATATCGAGGCCCTGCGCGGTGCGGTCGTCGCCGGGGTCATCCCGGGTCAGTCGCCCCGCGTCCTGAACGAGGCGGGCCGCTACGCGCAGCTCCTCGGGGTGCCCCTCGTCGTGGTTCACGTCGACGTCACCCGCTTCGTCACGTACGAAGATCCCGACGGCTACGTCCACTCGGCGCCGATCGACATCAACATCGCCTCCGGCGAGGCAGACCTGAAGCTCATCGAACAGGCGGCCGCGGCGGCCCTCGACGGGCACGGTGTCGACTGGCGCGTGCATCAGCTGGTCGGTGACCCTGCGCTGGCGATGAAGCACTTCGCCGACAAGATCGACGCGAAGCTCCTCGTCGTCGGCACCCGCAAGCGCGGAATCGGCGAATCGATCCGCGAGTTCTTCACCGGATCGGTCGCCGCGCGCCTGGCCCACCGTCAGCGCCGGTCGATCCTCGTCGTTCCCCTGGGCGAGCCGGTGCCCGAGGACGAGGAGATCTGGCCGGCGTGACGGTCGGGCAGGTCAGCCGCGCAGGGCGCGGGTGATCTCGCGCGAGATCTCGTCGAGGTCGTCGATGAGCCGGTCGACGACGGATGACGGCAGCTCGCCGCCTCGCGCGACGTGCGTCCTCAGGTCTCCCCGGATGCGGGCGCGGAACTCGGTGAGCGCCGCGTCGGCGCGACTCAGCTGGCCGCGACTGCGTCCGCGCGGGTCATCCGTCATGGTGCGCACCGATTCGGTGCTCGCGCGTTCGTCGACGCGGGCGGCGGCGAGGTCGGCGCGCAGGCTCTTCATCGCCTCGCGGACGCTGCCGCGCACCCCCTCGGCGATCAGTCGCACCGAGTCGCTGAGCCCCGCTTCGATCCCCTCGAGGTCGCCGGCGCGGGCGCGCACCTCGGCGCGGCCGGCGTCGGTGATCTCGTAGACGGTCTTTCGGCCGTCGACGGTCTTGGTCACCAGGCCCTCCTCTTCCAGCTTGGCCAGCCGCGGGTAGATGGTTCCCGCGCTGGGCGTGTAGGTGCCGCCCGTGCGATCGGCGAGGGCCTGCATCACGTCGTAGCCGTGGCGCGGCCCCTCGTCGAGGAGGTTCAGCAGGTACAGGCGCAGGTCGCCGTGCGAGAACACCGGCGTCATGACCAGTCCGCCTCGCGGCGCGTCTCGGCGCCCTCGACCTGAGCGGCGGGAGCCTCGGCGGGGGTCACGCGCGCCGCCCGGCGGAGCACGGTCAGATCTCCCGACACGGAGTTCGCGCGCACGTCGACGAACGAGCCGCTGAGTTCGCCCGTCGACCCGCTGTAGCCGGTCGGCCCGCGTCCCGAGCGCACGACGCCGTCGATCTGGATCCGGCCGCTGACGCTGCGCACGACGTAGTTGGCCGGCAGCGCCTCGTCGAGGCGGACGGTCGCATCGCCGCTGACGGTGTTGAGGTTCACGCTCTGCAGGTTGCCGGTCGAGTCGACCAGCATGGCGCCGGACGCCGTGTCGATCGTGGCCTTGCGCAGTTCGCCGGTGGCGGTCACATCGCCCGAGACGCTGTTGGCCGTGAGGCCGCCGACGAGCTCGCGCACCTGCACGTCGCCCGAGACCGCATTGGCCGTGAGGTTGCCGGTGTGGCCGTCGACGATGATGTCGCCCGACACGGTGTTGACGCGGGCGTCGTTGCGCAACCCCGTGATGAGCGCGCTCGCGCTGACGACACCGAGATTGAGCGCCACGGAACGGGGAACGGCGACGCTGATCTCGGCGCGCGGGCCGCCGGCGCCGAAGTTGCGGAACACCTCGAGGAAGTTGTCCCAGCGCAGCTGCGGGTGGTCGATCTCGACGGTGCTTCCCGCCGCGCCGTCGCCGGTGACTTCGATGCGGAGGTCTTTGACGGTGACCGAATGCACCTCGATGCGCGCACCGGGCTCGTCGTGGGCGACGACGTCGATCTGACCGCCGACGAGCCCGATCTTGAGCGCGGCGACGTGCTCGAGGTCGATGACGCGGGTTTCGCCCGGGTGGATTATCCACTTCTCCAGACTCATGACTCCTCCAAACTGCGAGACGCGATATATCTCGTTGATGGCCAGGCTAACACGATATATCGCGTTGCGCCAGGTTCGATGCACAGATCGACGCGGTCAGGAGTTGACCTTGACGCGACGTCAACCCGTACCGTCGGAGAAGAAGAAGGGAGGATGCCACGTGGACTGGCCCATTCAGCACATCGCCCGCATCGCGGGCACCACCAGCCGGACGCTCCGGCACTACCACGATGTGGGCCTGCTCCGCCCGACCCGGGTGGGTCCCAACGGCTATCGGTACTACGACAGCTCGGCGCTGGTGCGCCTGCAGCGCATCCTTCTGCTGCGAGAGCTCGGCCTCGGGCTCTCGCAGATCCGTGAGCTGCTCGATCGCGACACGACCGAAGCGGCGGCGCTGGAGAAGCATCTGGCGTGGCTGCGGGAGGAGCAGCGCCGACTGGTGCGGCAGGTCGCGTCGGTGCAGGCGACCATCGACGCACTGAGGGGAGGTGAAGAACTGATGGCAGAGAAGATGTTCGACGGGTTCGATCACACCCAGTACCGGGAAGAGGTCGAACAGCGCTGGGGCGCCGACGCGTACGAGCGGAGCGACCGCTGGTGGCGCGGGATGAGCGACGACGAGCGCGCTGACTGGAAGGCCCGGACGGCCGATCTCGCCCGCGACTGGGCCGAGGCTGCGGAAAGCGACCTCGACCCGCGGAGCGACGAGGCTCAGGCGCTTGCCGACCGCCACATCGCATGGCTCCGCAGCATTCCCGGGACTCCCGGCCACGGGTCTGCCGACGAGCTCGCACAGTACGTGCGGGGTCTGGCCGACATGTATGTCGACGACCCGCGGTTCGCGGCGAACTACGGCGGGACAGCGGGCGCGGAGTTCGTCCGCGCTGCGCTCCGGCACCGCGTGGACTCGACGGAGTGAGGTCTCCCGAACACAGAGAAGAAGGATGCCGCGGGCGTGAAGCCTGCGGCATCCTTCTCGTTCTTCCCGCGCTCTGTCCGTCGCGCGCGGGTGCGGGACGTCAGGTCCGGCGGCTGCCGGTGATGACGCGGAACAGGAAGGCGATCAGGGCGATGACGCCGACGATGAGCGCCACCCACAGCAGCCACTGCAGGGCGGAGTTCAGCCCGCCGACGATGGCAAGCACGATCGCGACCACGATGATGATGATCAGGGCGAGGTTCATGGGGCTCTCCTTGTCCGTAACCGGCGACCGGTGTCGGGTACGCCGGGTGCCACTCGGCACATTCACAGGTTCGCACTCTGCGCTTCGTGTCAGCAGGGGCTTGACGCTGCTTCCTGCGCGGTGTAGCGGCGATGTGCCGGAGTATCCCTGCCGGCCGGGGTTGTCAAGTCGCTGTGCACCCGCCGCCATCGTCCTAACGTCGGCGGTGTGGTCGCAGTGACGACCGAGCGGAAGGAGGCATCATGCCCCAGGGACGAGGCTCGTCGAGTCTGAAGGACCCCGACCTCTACGAAGAGCTCCGCAAGGACGGCGCGTCGAAGGAGAAGGCTGCGCGCATCTCCAACGCCGCCGCCCGTGACGGCCGCAAGACCGTCGGCCGCCGTGGCGGCGAGTCCGGCAGCTACGAAGACTGGACGGTCGCCGACCTCCGGGGTCGCGCGAAGGAGCTCGGGCTGTCGGGATACTCGAGTAAGAAGAAGGCGGAGCTCATCGCGATGCTCCGCGATCATTGAGTACGACGGCGGAAAGGCGACGCGTGGCGCGACTGGTGCGGGTGCGTCCCGGTGACGATCCCGGCTACCGCCGCGTGCGCTCGGGATCCAGCTTCCGCTACGTCGACGTGCATGGATCATCCGCTCCGGAGGAGGATCGCGAGCGCATCCACCAGCTGGTGATCCCTCCCGCCTGGCAGGACGTCTGGATCTCCAGCGAGCCGATGGGCCACATCCAGGCGGTGGGGGTGGACGAGGCGGGGAGGCGGCAGTACCTGTACCACCCGCAGTGGCGCGAGCGCCGCGACAGGGGGAAATTCGCGCGGGCGCTCACCCTCGCCGAGGCGCTCCCTCGCGCCAGGGCGAAGGCGACCACGGCGCTCCGACGCGACGATCTCAGCCGCGAGAAGGTGCTGGCGGTGTCGTTCCGTCTGCTCGACGAGGGTGCTCCGCGGATCGGCTCGGCCCGCTATCTCGAGCGTCACGGCAGTCGGGGTCTGACGACGCTCCAGCGCCGAGACGCATCGGTGGAGGATTCGGTCATCACGCTGTCGTTTCCGGCCAAGAGCGGGCAGCGCGCTCTCATCCGCATCGAGGACGAAGAGCTCGCGGCGGTGATCGAGGACCTCAGCGCCGGCCGCCCGCGCTCTGCGCTGCTGTCATACCAGCGCGGCCGGCGACGGGTGCCGCTGACCCCTGCCGATGTGAACAACCACGTCAGGGCGTTGACGGGTGGCCGCTTCACGGCCAAGGACTTCCGCACCCTGCGCGGTACGATCATGGCGGCCGAGGCCCTCGCCCGCATCGGCACCGTCGACACGGCGCGCGATCGCAAGCGCGCCGAGAAGCTCGCCGTGCGGGCCACCGCAGAAGCCCTCGGCAACACGCCGGCGGTCGCGCGCAGCAGCTACATCGACCCGAAGGTGTTCGCCCGCTACGATCGCGGCCGGCTGCTCGATTTGACGATCTCGCCCGAGTCGGCCATCCGCCAGCTGCTCAGCGGTCGCTGACACCGGCCGCCCCCCGGCTCGCGGCTGCAGGGCCAGTACTGTGGCCGGGTGGCCGCACGACCGCGCATCCGCTTCGATGTGCTCCTCGCCGTCATGGCCGGTGGGGCGCTGGGCGCAGGCCTGCGGGCGCTGCTGCTCCTCCCCGTCGCGGGCGGCGACCGCACCGGGGCCGTCGTCGTCACCCTCATCGAGAATGTCGTCGGCTCCCTCCTGCTCGGCATCGTCGTGGCGATCCTGGGCGATCGCGGGCCGCGATTGCGCGCCTTCGCCGGCACCGGCGTTCTGGGCGGCTTCACGACGTACAGCACGCTCGCTGTGCAGGCGGCGCAGCTGGCGGTGCCTCCGACGGTGGATGCCGCGGGGACGGCCGTCCTCCTCGCCGCGACCTCGCTTCTCCTCGGCCTCCTCGCCGCCGCGGCGGGGCTCGTGGTGGGACGGCGGATCACCGGCGCGCGCCCGGGCTCCGATGCCCCGCGGGAGGCGGAGTGACCGCCATCGATCCGCTCGCCTTCCTGCTGCTCGCCGTCGCCGGTGCCCTCGGGGCGGGCGCGCGCTACGTCGTCGACACCCTCGTGCAGCGCGCCTGGATGCGCACCTTCCCGCTCGGCATCTTCCTGGTGAACGTCACCGGGTCCTTCCTCCTCGGTCTCCTCACCGGCTCCGCGCTCGCGCTCGGCGACACTTTCGTCACCGTGATCGGGGTGGGCTTTCTCGGCGCGTACACGACCTTCAGCACCGTGTCGGTCGAGACGGTGCTTCTGATGGAGCGGCGTCGATGGCGGCTCGCACTCGGGAACGTCGTCGGAACGCTGATGGTCGGTGTCGCCGCTGCGGGGCTGGGCCTTCTCGTCGGCTCGGTGCTCTCAGCCTGAGGTCCTCCCTCGGATGAGATACTGAGGCGGCCGATACACTCCCGTATCGACGCGCCGGCGACTCCGCCACAGCAGCAGCACAGCATGGAGCGCCGGGTCGCGGCATCCGGTGTCCCTGCAGAAAGCAGCTCATGTCGAACCTCGCCGTCCTGAGTCTGAAGAACCGCGCGCTCATCGCCCTCATCACGATCGTGGCGGCGCTGTTCGGCGGCATCGCCTTGAACAGCCTCAAGCAGGAACTCATCCCCTCGATCGAGTTCCCCACGCTGATCGTCGTCTCGACGTACCCCGGCGCGTCTCCCGAGGTGGTCAACACCGATGTGTCCACCCCGATCGAGACCGCCATCCAGGCGGTTCCGGGCTTGGAGTCCACCACGGCGACGAGCACGACGAACGCGTCGGTCGTGCAGGCATCCTTCACCTACGGCACTGATCTGGCCACCGCCGAGCAGAAGATCACTCAGGCGATCAACCGCATCGAGAGCCAGCTGCCCGACGGTCTCGACCCCAACGTGCTGAGCGCCAGCATCGACGACTTCCCCGTCATCCAGCTCGCCGTGACCGGCTTCGACGACGAGGAGACCATCCAGTCGCAGCTCGAGGCGAGTGTGGTTCCCGAGCTCGAAGACGTCGAGGGTGTCAACACCGCCCAGATCGTCGGCGGCACGGGGCAGCGCATCAGCATCACGCCCGACCAGGCCGCGCTCGCCGCCGCAGGTTTCAGCCAGCAGGCGATCCGCGACGCGCTCGACCAGAACGGCGTGCTCTTCCCCGGTGGCGAGATCACCGAGAACGACGAGACCCTCACGGTGCAGACCGGTGTGAAGCTCGGCTCGGTCGACGACATCGCCGCCCTCCCCCTCGTTCCCACCGACGCCGCGCAGTTCGGAGCCGGGACGGTCACGATCGGCGACGTCGCGACCGTGGAGCAGGCCGAGGACCCGGTGACGAGCATCTCGCGGGTGGACGGTGAGCCGGCGCTCACGATCGCGGTCACGAAGCTCCCCGCGGCCAACACCGTCGAGGTGTCGCAGGGTGTGCTCGCCGCCCTTCCCGACCTCGAGGACGCCATCGGTGGGGCGGAATTCACCGTCGTCTTCGACCAGGCGCCCTACATCCAGAAGTCGATCGAGACGCTCGCCGTCGAGGGCACCCTCGGTCTCGTCTTCGCCGTCCTCGTCATCCTGGTCTTCCTGCTGTCGGTCCGCGCGACGATCGTCACCGCGATCTCGATCCCCACGAGCGTCCTCCTGACGTTCATCGGCCTGCAGGGTTTCGGGTACTCGCTGAACATCCTGACCCTCGGCGCACTCACGATCGCGATCGGACGCGTCGTCGACGACTCGATCGTCGTCATCGAGAACATCAAGCGCCACTACGTCGGGGACGCCGACAAGAAGACTGCGATCCTCCTCGGCGTCCGCGAGGTCTCGACCGCGATCACCGCGTCGACGATCACGACCGTGGCGGTGTTCCTCCCCATCGCCTTCGTCGGCGACGTCACCGGCGAGCTGTTCCGCCCGTTCGCTCTGACGACGACGATCGCCCTGCTGGCGTCGCTGTTCGTGGCCCTCACCATCGTGCCGGTGCTGGCGTACTGGTTCCTGAGGCCCGGGAAGCCCATCCTCGATGAGGAGGGCCGCGCGATCGACCCCGAAGACCCGGCGGCTCCCCCGAGCCGCCTGCAGAAGGCCTATCTGCCGATCCTCCGCTGGACCCTCCGCCACTCGTGGGCGACCCTGCTCGTCGCCGTGCTGGTGCTCGGCGGCACGATCGCGGCGATCCCCTTCATGAAGACGAACTTCCTCGGCGACTCGGGGCAGAACACCTTCACGATGACCCAGAGCATCGGGCCCGCTCCCAGCCTCGAGGCCGAGAGCGCTGCGGCCGAGGAGGTCGAGGCGATCCTCACCGACATCGACGGCATCGAGACCGTGCAGGTCTCGATCGGCTCGAGCGGATCGCCGCTGCAGGATGCCTTCGCCGGCGGCGGCACCGGCATCACCTACTCCATCACCACCGCCGACGACGTCGACCAGGTGGCCCTTCGCGAGGAGGTTCAGCAGCAGGTGTCCGAGCTCGAGGGCGCCGGCGAGATCACCGTCTCGGCGGCGCAGGGCGGCTTCGGCTCGACCGACATCGAGATCGACGTCACCGCGCCCGATGCGACGACTCTGCAGGAGGCGACCGATGCCGTCGTCGCCGGCCTCGACGGCCGGGAGGGAATCGGACAGGTGTCGAACAACCTCTCCTCGTCGCTGCCGTTTATCGCCGTCACCGTCGACCGCGACGCCGCAGCCGGGATCGGCCTCTCGGAGGTCGCGGTCGGAGGCATCGTCTCGGCCGCCATGCAGCCGCAGTCGGTGGGCACGGTCGAGATCGACGGCACGTCGCTGACGGTCTACCTCACCGCCGCCGACACCCCGCTCACGATCGACGAGCTCCGGCAGCTGCAGGTCCCCGCCGCCGCCGGACCGATCCCGCTCGAGCAGATCGCCACCGTCGAGGAGTCGGCAGGCCCTGCGTCGATCACCACCGAGCGCGGGCAGCGCACCGCCACGGTCACCGTGACCCCCTCGACCGACGACCTCAACGTCGCCTCGGCGGCCGTCACCGAGGCGCTCGCCGAGGTCGATCTGCCCACCGGCGCCGACGCGGAACTCGGCGGCGTCGTGTCCGAGCAGCAGGACGCCTTCACCCAGCTGGGCCTGGCGCTCCTCGCTGCGATCCTCATCGTCTACATCGTGATGGTCGCGACCTTCAAGTCGCTGCGCCAGCCGCTGGAGCTGTTGATCTCGGTGCCCTTCGCCGCGACCGGTGCCATCCTGCTGCTCGTCGTCACCGGCATCCCGCTCGGAGTGCCGTCGCTCATCGGCGTGCTGATGCTCATCGGCATCGTCGTGACGAACGCCATCGTGCTCATCGACCTGGTGAACCAGTACCGGGAGAAGGGGCTGTCGTCGCACGACGCGACGATCGCGGGTGGCTCGCGCAGGCTCCGGCCGATCCTCATGACCGCGCTCGCGACCATCTTCGCCCTCACTCCGATGGCGCTCGGCATCACCGGCAGCGGCGGGTTCATCTCGCAGCCGCTGGCGGTGGTCGTGATCGGTGGACTCATCTCGTCGACGGTGCTGACGCTCCTCGTCCTGCCGACGCTGTACAACCTGATCGAGGGTGCGAAG
The DNA here is from genome assembly GCF_013410955.1 of Microbacterium sp. AK009. Classification (GTDB taxonomy): domain Bacteria; phylum Actinomycetota; class Actinomycetes; order Actinomycetales; family Microbacteriaceae; genus Microbacterium. Next base: position 375,624 of record NZ_JACCCG010000006.1, read on the forward strand.
GAGCGTCGCGAGGCGCGCCGCGAGCGCGAGGGTGCACCCGCTCGCGCCGAGGGTGCACTCGTTCCCGCCGGGGGCGCGCTCCCCGAGGCGACGGGTCTCACCCGTCGTCAGCTGCGTCAGCAGGCCGGCGTCGCGACCGGCGCCATCGCAGTGGCCGTGCCGCTCATCGAGGAGGCTCCCGATGTCGAGACGCCGACAGCGGGGGAGGAGGATGCCGCCGAGGCCGAGGTCGTCCTCGAGGAGACCACCGTGCCCGACGACCTGCCGATGATCGAGCAGGACCCCGACATCGAGACTCCGATGCCTCCGGAGGAGTCGCTGGAGGAGGCGTCGCCTACGGGTGGGTCGGACGACGACGGCTCAGCTGCCGCTGACGCGCCGGCACCGGACGAAGGCGAGCCGGCTGCTGAGGTCGCCGCAGCGGGGCCGTCGTCAGAAGCGGGAACGCCGGAAGGCGCATCGCCTGACGACGCGTCACTCGACGGGGAAGCCGACGCCGAGGGGGGCGACCCGCGCTGACGAGCGCCGGCCGGCCGTGGCGGCGGGCGGTGACCGCCGTCCCGGCGGGCGTCGAGCCGGGTGCGGCGATCGCGGTGCGACGTGCCGCCGCGGCATCCGTCCGAGCCGTCGTCGTGGTGACGTCATGGTGCGCGCTGACGGGCGCGCGGTAGGCGAGCGCTCTCGGGAGAACGCCGAGCCAGACGAGCATCAGCGAGAACGCCACGATCTCGAACAGGGCGAGCGTGATGAACCCGGCGGTGAGGATCACCATGCCGCTCGCGAGGATCACGACGCAGAGGATCGTGAATCGACGGAACGCGCGGTGGCGTCCGCGGATGCCGAGGCTCGACGCGACCATCGTGAGGAACGACAGCCCGAGTCCCGACGCCGCGAGGTCGTGGAGGACGACGCTGACGGGGATCGGGATCATCCCGACCACGGTGAGGTGAAGCCCCGCGGACACGACCGAGCCGCGGAAGATCCGGCGGGTGCGGCGACCCACGCCGTGGGGGAGGGCGACCGACAGGAGCACGCCGTAGGCGGCGAGGAAGAAGCCCGAGAAGAGCACGGTGGAGTTGAACAGCTTGCTCGATACTGTGCCGAAGGTGCCGAGCTGGGAGAAGTGCAGGTGCCACCAATCGGGATCGGTGGTGGTGAGGATCGCCAGGAGCACGCCGATCGGCAGCGAGGAGATCGCGACGGTGCCGAAGCGGTGGACGCGCGGGAGGGAAACGGGGGACGTCGGAAGCGCGACGGTGAGCGCAGAGGGGGAGGGAGCCGTGGCCGGAAGGGTCGCGGTGGTCATTCTGCTCACGTTCGGTCGGGCGACGACAGCGTACCGAGGTCGGTTGTGCCCAACCGCTCCTCCGGGAGGTCGACGCGAGTAAGGAAAGGAGGATCCCCCGGGCCAAGCGGTTCCAGCCCGTTGGTGTGAATGGTAGCGCGTACAGGTGACAAGCGGACACGCCGACGATCGGAGCTCTCACAGGCTGGGACGGTACGGTGGGGGTGTCGGGCTGAGGACACCGCCAGGTTGTGACGGCTTCTGTGAGTTCTCAAGGCCGATTCCCGCGCCCTCTGCCATCGCGAGCCGGCGCTTCACATCACAGGAATGGCCCCCGGCCGGCGTTTGCCCGGGTTGCTCGAGCATGTCCTCGAGCGCTGTTCTCGTGCGAGCACGAAAGACCTCATCATGAGCCCGAAGAACAAGAAGCCTGCCGGCGGACGTCCGGCACGCAACTACGACCCGCGCTACGCCGCGGGCTCCAGCTACCAGGACCGCAAGCGGCGTCCCGCCGACGGTGCGGGCGCCGGAGGCTCCGGCGCGAAGGCCGGAAGCCGCAGCCCCGGACACCGCGGCTACCGCGCGAACGACGGTGCGGTCGACGGTCGCCATGGCGGTTCGCGCGAATGGGTGGCCCGAGAGGCGAGCGAGCCGAAGCGCCGCTGGAGCGCGCAGGAGAAGGCCGGTCGCGACGAGGCTCGCGCGATCCGGTCGCAGGCGCGCGGCGACCGTGGCGCGTACGGCCGCCAGGGTGACGACCGTCCCGCCCGTCGTCACGAGGGCGGCGACCGTCCCCGTCGGTTCGAGGACCGTCCTGCACGCGGCGGTGACGACCGTTCCCCGCGTCGGTTCGAGGGTGGCGACCGTCCGCAGCGTCCGTTCCAGGATCGTCCCGCGCGCGGCGGCGACGACCGCCCCGCGCGTCGATTCGAGGGCGGCGACCGTCCCCAGCGCCGGTTCGAGGACGACCGCCCGCAGCGCCGGTTCGACGATCGCTCTCCCCGGCGGGACGACGCGCGTCCCGCACGCCGGTTCGATGACCGTCCTGCACGCGGCGGCGACGACCGTCCCGCGCGCCGGTTCGAGGGTGGCGACCGTCCCCAGCGCCGGTTCGAGGACGACCGCCCGCAGCGCCGCACCGACGACCGCCCGCAGCGCCGGTTCGACGACCGTCCCACCCGCTGGGACCAGGACCGCCCCGCCCGTCGCGACGACCGTCCCACGCGCTCGGCGCACGCCGAGGCGGAGCTCGATGTCGTCCACGAGCGCCTGCAGGCCGAGGCCGTCGAGGCGCACGAGGACGAGAACATCGGCTTCGGCGACCTCGGTCTCGGTCAGAACCTCGTGACCCGCCTGGAAGAGCTCGGCGCCTCGTCGCCGTTCCCGATCCAGGCGGCGACCATCCGCCCGATCATCGAGGGACGCGACGTGCTCGCGCGCGGTCGCACCGGTTCGGGCAAGACCATCGCCTTCGGCGCCCCCCTGGTCGAGGCGATCCTGCGCGCGCAGGCCGGACAGCGTCGCCAGCAGGGCCGCGCGCCCCAGGCGCTGATCCTCGCGCCGACCCGCGAGCTCGCCCTGCAGATCGACCGCACCGTGCAGGCGCTGGCGCGCAGCGTGGGTCTGTTCACCACCCAGATCTACGGCGGCGTGCCCCAGGCTCGCCAGGTGGGAGCGCTGCGCAAGGGAGTCGACATCATCGTCGGCACGCCCGGCCGCATCGAAGACCTGGTCGAGCAGGGCAAGCTCGACCTCTCGCAGGTGAAGATCGCCGTCCTCGACGAGGCCGACCACATGTGCGAGCTGGGCTTCCTCGAGCCGGTGCAGCGGATCCTCCGCCTGACCGCCGAGGGGTCGCAGAAGCTCCTCTTCTCCGCCACCCTCGACCGTGAGGTCGCCGCCCTTGTCGACGAGTTCCTCGTCGAGCCGGCCGTCTACGAGGTCGCCGGCGAAGATCAGGACTCCAGCACCATCGAGCATCGGGTGCTCGTGATCGACCACCGCGACAAGGCGGAGATCGTCACTTCCCTCGCCGACCGCGACGGCAAGACCCTCATCTTCGCCCGCACCCGCGCTTACGCGGAGATGCTCGCCGAGCAGCTGGACGACGCGGGGATTCCCGCGCTGGCGCTGCACGGCGACCTGAATCAGGGCAAGCGCACGCGCAACCTCGAGCGCCTCACCTCGGGGCGGGTGCGGGTGCTCGTCGCCACCGACGTCGCCGCACGCGGCATCCATGTCGACGACATCGATCTCGTCGTCCAGGCCGACGCGCCCGATGAGTACAAGACGTACCTGCACCGCTCGGGCCGTACAGGCCGCGCGGGTCGTGCGGGCACTGTCGTGACCCTGGTCACCCGCCAGCGTCGTCGCCGCATGACGGAACTGCTCAGCCGCGCCGAGATCGAGGCGCCCTTCGACGATGCGCGTCCCGGCGACGAGATCGTCGAGGCCCTCGCCGGTCGCCCGACCGTCGCCGACCTCACCTCCTGAGGGTTCGCCCTTCCGCCGAGAAACCACTGTTGCGCCGAGACCCACCCTGAAGGGATGGGGTGTCGGCGCAGAAGTGGTTGCTCGGCATGTCGGCTGGTCCACAGAACGAGGACGCAGACGAAAGGAACGCGGCGCGGCGGCTCAGAAGAGCGGCAGCTGCGCGGGCGGCGGCGCAGCGGCCCGCCGGCCTCGCGACGTCGTCATCACCGTGGCGGCGAGCCGTGCGCGGTCGGCCGCCTCGTGCGAGAGGGGTATCCCCGGAGCGCCCGCGCTTCCCGCCAACCCGGCGTATCGAGCAGCCCGCGGGTGCGCGTCATCCTCCGCCCCGCCCTCCAGCCGGTAGGCGCGCAACAGCGGCCGCACCCGGCGCGCCAGCCACGTGCGGTAGGCCTTCGGGGCGGTCGCCGAGACCCCCGGGTAGAGCCCGCGGTACGACGACACCAGTTCCGGGCGCTCGCGCGCCAGCCACTGGAGGAACCACTCCTTCGCTCCCGGGCGGAGGTGCAGTGCGCCGTAGACGACCCGCGTCGCACCGGCGTCGCGAATGCGCCCGAGCGCCTCGTCGATCGCCGCGATCGAGTCGGTCAGGTGCGGCAGGATCGGCATGAGGAAGACCGTCACCGCGAATCCGGCGTCCACGGCCGCCCGCACGGTGTCGAGCCGTGCGGCGGCGCTCGGAGTCCCCGGCTCGAGAGCCGCCTGCAGTGCATCGTCGAAGACGGCGATCGACATCGCCAGCGTGACCGGAACGGATGCTGCGGCCTCCGCCAGCAGCGGAAGGTCACGTCGGAGCAGCGTGCCCTTCGTGAGGATCGAGAACGGGGTCCCCGAGGCGGTCAGGGCGTCGACGATGCCGGGCATGAGCCGGTAGCGGCCTTCGGCTCGCTGGTACGGGTCGGTGTTCGTGCCGAGCTGCACCGGGTCGCGCAGCCAGGTCGGCTTGGCGAGCTCGCGACGCAGCACCTCGACCGCATTGATCTTGACGACGATCTGCGAGTCGAAGTCCTTGCCCGCATCGAGTTCGAGGTACTCGTGGGTTCCCCGGGCGAAGCAATTGTGGCTGACCACGCCGTTGGCGATGAAGTCTCCCGTCTCGGTCGTGATGTCCACCATGTCGATGATCTCGCCGAGATCCTCGATCGAGACGACTCTCAAATCGGCAGCGGACTTGACGGCCTCCCCCTCGATCGACGTCTTGCGTGAGATTGCTGGTTGAACGAGAGAGAAGAAGCGCTGACGCTCGGGGAGTCCGCCGAGCAGTCGGACGTTCGCGACACCGTTAAATCTCGGTGCTTCCTCGATGAAGCGGAAACCGTAAGACGCGAGCGCAGCGCAGGTCGTGTCGAGCATTCGACGGTCAGCGTTAGCGACGCGCCACACCCCGCCGCTGCAGCTTCCCTCGGCGTCGAAGATCCCTGCCAGGAATCCCCTCGACCACTCCGGGTGGGGGAGGCGCGGCCACTCGATGAGATCAGTGATAGCCAGGTAGTCGTCCCGTCGCGAGGTATGAATCGCGGTTATCTCCCGACGGGTGGATGTCGCAGCTGCGAAAGCGCGGGTGGTCGTCGCCACCCCCTCGGCTGCGAGGTAAGCGCGCGAGCGATCCAGGGCCTCGATGTCTGCGAGAGCAAGACGGAATCGAAACGCCTCGTAGTCCGTCGTCCTTCCCGTTCGGCGGTAGCGGCGCCGAAGCATCATCCCGTCCCCACGGATCATCCCGCAGAGGTAGCCGCGGCGATACTGTGCGAGGTCCGCGTCGTCCGCCCGCTTCGCGCCTGTCCCGAAGCCCATCAGCTTGTTGTTGGTTGTCAGGAACGGGCGCTGGTCAGGACGATCGGCGGGCATCACGTGCTTCCACCCACGCTCGGTGAGGAAACGGTGGTCGCCGCTCGACACCAGCTCTGTCCCGTCGCCCAGAGTGATCCGGTATGCCCGTTTGCGCGTGAACCAGTGGTGCGACACGGTGGTCCGGACATACCTCCGGTAGCTCCCGTGACGCTTCGTGCCCACCACTACATCCCCGATGCGGACGTCGGCGATGCGGCGACTCGTCCCGTCCGCCATGAGAACTCTGGTGTCGGGATGAAGGCAATAGGAGCACGCATGAGAGCACCCGCGGTAGGGGTTGATCGTCCAGTCGAAGGGCATCGCCGATGACCCCGGCACGCGGTTCAGTGCCGACTTCGCCATGACCTCGTGGAAGGTGATTCCCGCGAACTCGGGCGTGGTCACCGATCGCACCAGCCCGTTGAGGTATTCCAGGCCCGGCAGCGCCGCGGCATCCGCTACGCCCAACTGCTGCCCCTGCCATCGCATGATTCCAGGGGAACACGTCTTCGAATGTCTGTCAAGGCCGGGTGGATATTCATCGAAGACACGCCGCCCGGGCTAGTCAGAGGGTGCGCGTGCGGGAAGAATGAAGGGGTGCAGGCCCCCGTTCCTCACACTCTTCCCCTCACCCGTCGCGAAGCCAGAGAGCGCGCGCGGGTGCACGATGCTGCGCCCGCGCGGGCAGGCGAGGCGGTGCCGGCGCGGGCAGACGAGGCTATGCGCGCGCGGGCAGACGAGGTGCCGGCGCGGGTAGGCGACGTTCCGCGAGCGCGGCCAGATGAGGCGCTGCCGGCGCGGGCGCGCGAGGCTCTGCGCGCGCCGAGAGACAAGACGCAGCCGACACGGCGCGACCAGGCTGCGCTGACGCGGCGCGCATCATCCCTCGGCGGCCCGGGCGTTCCGCTGGCCCAGCATGCGCGCCGGCGACGCCGGCGCTGGCCGTCGGTGCCCGTCGCCGCGGCTCTCGTGGCGGTGTTCGTCCTCGGCTCCAGCGCGAGCGTCACCGCTGCCGTCACCCGCCTCACCCCCGAGGCGCCACCCCCTGCGGTCGCCGCGCCCGAGCCATCCGAGTCCCCCGTTCCCCTCAGCGCCTTCATCGAGCCGGCGACCGCCGACCCCGCACCACCGCCGCTCGCGCCGGTGCCGGCGACAGACCTGCCCGTCGTCGAACAGCAGGTCGCCGGCCAGGATCTCTGCGCCGACCCCGCGGTGACCTCCGCCCTCGCCGCGCAGGACGAGGCAGCCGTGATCGCCGCCGTCGGCGGCATCGACCCGTTCCGTCAGACGGTCGTCACCGGCACCGCGCCGTGCCTCCGCCTCGATGACCCCAACCTCAGCTGGGTGGTGGTCAACAAGATCCGCCCCTTCGCTCCGATCGACTGGGCTCCCGGCTCGGTCGTGTTCCCCGAGGGCGTCCGCAACCTCGGCGAGGGAGCGCTGGCGCCGGAAGCGGCTGCTGCCCTCACGGCGATGGTGTCGGCGGCCGCCGCCGCGGGCGTCGGCGAGATCGGGCTTCAGAGCGCCTACCGGTCCTACACCACGCAGCAGACCTCATACAGCGTGCAGGTCGCTGACCGCGGCGTCGAGGGCGCCGACCTCGTCAGCGCCCGGCCCGGTCACAGCGAGCATCAGTCGGGTCTGGCGGCCGACGTCGTCCCCTGCGCGGACGGATCGTGCGGCACGCTCGACGACCTCGCCGCAACGCCGCAGGGCGCGTGGGTGGCCGAGCACGCGTGGGAGTTCGGCTGGATCGTCCGGTACCAGGAGGGGCGGACGGATGTCACGGGCTACGCCCCCGAGCCCTGGCACCTCCGGTACGTCGGCCCCGAGATCGCCGCCGCGATGCGCGAGGGCGGGTACACCACGCTCGAGGAGTTCTTCGCCCTCCCGGCCGCTCCGACCTACGCGCCCGCGGGCTGACGCCGCATCGTCCGTCGCCGGCCGGTCCGCGGCATCCATTCGGTCGTGAAACTGAGTACCCTTGCTCGTGACACTGAGGGTCGGCGTGACCCGCACTCGACGACGAGAGAGGGAGGCCGCTCATGGAGCGCGACATCTACGACGAGGACCACGAGGCGTTCCGCGACGTCGTCCGGGAGTTCTGCAAGCGCTACGTCACCAACGCCGCACGCGAGAAGTGGGATGCCGACGGGCAGATCGATCGCGAGACGCTGCGCGCCGCGGGTGACGCCGGTGTCATGGGCCTGTCCGTTCCCGAGGAGTACGGCGGCGCCGGGATGCTGCAGGACTACCGTTTCCGCGCGATCGTCAACGAAGAGGTCATCGCCGCCGGTGCCGGGTCGCTCGCCGGAGCGCTGGGCATCCAGGACGACCTCGCCGTGCCCTACCTCGTGCACATGGGCACCGACGCGCAGAAGCAGAAGTGGCTGCCAGGCATGGCCACCGGCGATATCATCGGCGCCCTCGCCATGAGCGAGCCCGGCGCCGGCAGCGACCTGCGCGGCATCTCGACCACGGCGAAGAAGCTCGACGGCGGGTACATCGTCAACGGTGCGAAGACGTTCATCTCCAGCGGCGCGAGCGCCGACGTCGTGGTCACCTTCGTCAAGACGGGGGAGGGAAATCGCCCCGAGGCATTCAGTCTGCTGCTGATCGAGACCTCGTCGGAGGGCTTCGACCACGGTAAGAAGCTGCAGAAGATGGGCTTCCACGGGCACGACACCGCCGAGCTGTCGTTCACCGACGTGTTCGTCCCCGAGGAGAACCTCATCAGCGGCACGGAGGGTCAGGGCTTCATTCAGCTCATGATGAACCTGCCGCTCGAGCGCCTGTCGATCGGCGTCGCGGGCGCGGCGGCGGCTCAGGCGGCCCTGGACTGGACGCTCGACTACACCCGCAGCCGTGAGGCGTTCGGACAGCGGATCATCGACTTCCAGAACTCCCGCTTCCAGATGGCGGATGTCGCCACCACCGTCGACGCCCTGTGGGCCTACATCGACCGCGCCCTGCTCGCGTACCGCGACGGCAAGCTCAGCGCCGAAGAGGCCGCGAAGGTGAAGTTCTGGGCGACCGAGCGCGAGTGGGACGTGCTCGACGCCTGCGTGCAGCTGCACGGCGGATACGGCTACATCACCGAGTACCCCATCGCCCGGGCGTTCCTCGACGCGCGCGTGCACCGCATCTACGGCGGGACGAACGAGATCATGCGCGAGATCGTGGGACGTCAGCTCGCCGGAAAGCGCTGAGCCGCGGCATCCCTTCTCGGCACCACGCGGGCGGGCGCGCTTGGATCGGGCCCGCCCGCCCACCTTGCCGCGGGGCTGCCCGCCCGCGGGCGCCTCGCCCGCACGCCCGCCCGCACCACTCGCGCGTCACAGAATCGCGTCAATGTCACAGAATCCGAGCGGAAAGCTGTGACGTACGCGTGATTCTGTGACCGACGTTGAGGGCCCGCAGCGGCGGGGCCGCGGGGCGAGCCCGAGGGGCGGGGCCGCACGGGGTCGTCGGGCGCGGGGCCGGGGGGCCACGGGGCCAGCCCGAGGGGCGGGGCCGCACGGGGTCGTCGGGCGCGGGGCCCGCGGGGTCGGGGGCGGGGTACGCCGCGGCCGGCGCGGGTGTCAGCGCGGGAGGAACACGGCGAAGAGCGCCGCGCTGACCATCCAGAACGCCAGCGTGAACACCGTGTCGCGTGCGCGCCACGGCACGAGGTGCCGCTCGGTGCGGTCGGGGTAGGCGCCGAAGGCGCGGGAGTCCATCGCCAGCGCCACCCGCTCCGCGTGCCGGATCGCTCCGGCCAGGAGCGGGACGACGTATCCGATCCACCGGCGGGTTGCAGCGATCGGCCCCCGTCCGCCGTGCGCCCCGCGCACCCGGTGCGCCTGGCGTATCACCTCCAGCTCGTAGCCGAACCGCGGCACGAAGCGGAACGCCGCGAGCGCGGTGTATCCGATGCGGTACGGCACGCGCAGCTGCTGCACCATCGCGCGGACGAGGTCGGGGCCGGTGACCGAGAGGCCGGCGATGAGCGCGAGCGACACGATCGCCGCGATCCGAAGGCCGGTGGCGGCCCCCACCTCCAGGGCGCCGCCGTACAGGGTCCAGTCGCCGACCCGCCACACCGCGACGCTCTGATCGACGCGCTCGGGGTCGGTCCAGAGGGCGAAACTCAGCGCCAGCACGGCGGCGAAGGCCGGGATCGCGAGGAGGAAGCCGACAAGACGCGGCGTGAAGCGCACCCCCACGAGCAGCACCGCGTACGCCAGCGCGAGGAAGGCGGCCGGGGTCGCGGCATCCCGGACGAAGACCAGACCCAGCATGGCCGGCGCCGGCGCGAGAAGCGCGGCGAGCGGGTTGATCCCGTACAGGAAGCGCGCCGGTGACGCGGAGACCCGCTCGGCGTACGGATCGAACCCTCCGCGGGCCGCCTGCGCCGCGGTGACGGGGCCGGTGACCGTCACGGCGCACCGCCGGGAAGGTCGGCCAGGCGCGTGACCCGCTGGAGGGACGGATGCCGCTGGAGCGCCGTCATCGCACGGGTTAGCGGCGGCGCCGCGAGACCGGTGGACTCCAGCAGAGCGAGGTCGGAGAGGATGTCGGCCGTCGAGCCTGCGGCGCGGATGCGTCCGTCGTCGACGACGACGACCCGGTCGGCGTGCTCGGCGACGAGTTGCATGTCGTGCGAGACGACGAGGACCGTGGTGCCGGCGGCGTTGAGGTCGGCCAGCAGCGCGAGGAGCTCGTCGGCGCGGGCGCGATCCTGTCCGAAGGTCGGCTCGTCGAGGGCGAGGACCGGAGCGCCCGTCACGAGCGCCGTCCCGACCGAGAGGCGGCGCTTCTGTCCGCCCGAGAGGAGGAACGGGTGGGTGGCGGCTTTGCCGGTGAGGCCGAAACGGGCGAGGATCTCGGTCGTCCGCGCGTGCACCTCGGCGTCGGGGAGGCGCTGGAGGCGCAGCCCGTGCGCGACCTCGTCGAACACGGTGTGGGTGATGAACTGATGCTCGGGGTTCTGGAAGACGAAGCCCACCCGCCGTGCGAGGGTGCGGATGTCGGTGCGGGCGACATCGGTGCCGCCCACGGTGACGCTGCCCTTCGGGGGACGGATGACGCCGGCGATCGCCTGCAGCAGCGTCGTCTTGCCGGCGCCGTTGGCGCCGACGATCGCGACGAACTCGCCGGCGGCGATCTCGAGGTTGACGCCGTGAAGGATCTCGGTGCCGCCGCGGCGGATCGTCAGGTCGCGCACGGTGACCGCCGGGGTGGCGGCGGGGCGCGCGGCGGCGGCGGCGAGCGCGCGGTCGGGGCGCGGAGATTCGGTCGAGACGCGGACGTCTCGCGCGGGATCGTCCGCGTCTGGGCCGATCGTCCGCTTGTGGAGGGGGGAGGCGGGGTGGAGGGAGGATGCGGGGGCAAGGGCGGATGCGGGGTGTGGGGAGGACGCGAGGAGGGGCGAGGCGGGGAGGGGCGAGGCGGGGAGGGGGGAGGATGTGGGGGCGGGGGAGGATGCGGGGGCAGGGGCAGATGTGGGGTGTGGGGACGACGCGGGGAGAGCGAAGGCGGGGGCGGGAGCGGATGCGGCGGCAGGGAGGGACCCGGGGCGAGGCGAGATCGCCGGGGGAGGCGCCGCGTCGAGTGCGGCGGTGAGTTCGACGGGCGTGAGAGGGAGCGGGTCGAGCGGGTATCCGGCGGCGCGCAGCCGCAGCGCGGCGAGCGTCGACACCGGGAGCCAGACACCCATCGCGTGGAGCTCCCCCGCCCGGGTGCGCAGCACGTCATCAGTCGAGCCCTCGGCGAACAGCCGCCCCTCGGCATCGAGGACGACGACCCGATCGACGAGGCCGACGGCGGCGTCGAGGTTGTGCTCGACGAGGAGGATCGCGCGGTCGCCGGCCGCGACGATGTCAGCCAGCGCGGCATAGACCTCGTCGATCCCCCGCGGGTCGAGGTTCGCGGTCGGTTCGTCGAGCACCAGCAGCGGCGAGCCGAGGGCCAGGGCGCACGCGATCGCCAGCCGCTGTCGGCCGCCGCCCGACAGCCGGTCGGGGTTCTCGCGGCGCCGTTCCCAGAGCCCCACGCGGCGAAGCGCCGCTTCGGCGCGCCCCAGCACCTCGCCGACCGGGAGGCGCAGATTCTCGGGGCCGAACGCGACCTCGTCGAGGAGTGTGCCGGTGACGAGCTGGGCGTCGGGGTCCTGGAAGACCATGCCGACGCGGGTGCTGAGGGTCGACACCGGCGTGCATCGGACGTCGAGGCCGTCGACCTCGAGGCTGCCGACGACGGCGGCGGGGATCGCCTGCGGGATGAGCCCGTTCAGCGCCAGCGTCAACGTCGACTTGCCCGAACCACTGGGCCCGAGAAGCAGCACCACCTCGCCCGGTGCGACGTCGAGCGTCGCGGCGGCGGGGGTCGCCGCATCCGATCCCTCATGGGTGATCGCGACGTCCCGCGCGCGGAGGAGGCGCGGGGCGTCGTCCCGCGCCGTGCGCGGGGCGGCGTGGTCGCGGGGATGGGCGGGCATGGGTCCTCGATGGCTCGGTACCCCCAACTTAGCCTGCCCTAACCTCACCCGACCCGCCGGTGTCTCGACGCCGCGCGAAGGCGCGCGCCTGGTCGACCCGGCGCGCCGGCGCGTCGGCCCGTCCCGGCCCGCCGCGGCAGCAGCGCCCCGCCGCGCCGGGTCGGCGGCGCCGCGCCGCGTCCCGAACTCCTGCACTTTCGACGCCACCCCGCGCAGAACCGCCGGTTTCGCGCCGCGCGCGCCGGAACTGCAGGAGTTGGGGACGCTCGACGGCCGGAGAACCGATTCGAGACGCCCGACAGCCGGAGAGCCGACCGGGACTCGCGCTTTCCCGCGCGAACGGGTAAGCATGAGGAGCCGAAGGGGGAACGGTGACGACGGAGCTGGGCGAGCGGGGCGACTTCGCCGACTTCGACGCGCTCATGCACGACGCCGCGCGGGCGCCCGAGGGGCTGGCCGACGTCGATCCTCGGCGCCGGCGACGGCGGCGGTGGATCGGGTGGACGATCGCCGCGGTGATCCTCGCCCTCGTGGTCGGCACGCCGTCCGCGTACGTGACCTGGGCGCTGACCGCGCCGCTTCCCACCCCCGAGGCCACGTTCACCGAGCCGGCCGTCACGGTGCCCGCAGCCGCGGCGCTGACGCTCCCCGCCCAGGGCTCCTCGGCGATCAGCGTCGCCGGCGCCGACGAGTACCTCGGCGCCGAAGCGGCCGGCATCTGGGCGACGTCCGGCCCGCAGGACCCGGCGCCGATGGCGAGCATTACCAAGCTCATCACCGCCCTCGTCGTGCTCGACGCCCACCCGCTCACAGGCCCGGAGGATCAGGGGCCGACGCTCTGGTTCGACGACGCCGACGAGGATCTCTACGACGCGTACTACGTGCAGGACGTCACGATCGCGCGCATGCCGGCCGGCAGCTCGATGAGCCTCCGCGGCGCCCTCGCGACGATGCTCATCCCGTCGGCCAGCAACTACGCAGACGTGATCTCGACGTGGGCCTTCGGCTCGCGCAGCAGCTTCGTCTCGGCCGCCCGCACCTGGCTCGACGCGCACGGCCTCGCGGGCACGACCGTGGTCGACCCGACCGGCATCAGCTCCCGGAATACGAGCACACCCGCCGACCTCATCGCGCTCGGGAGGATCGCGGCGGCGAACCCCGACATCGTCGCGATCGTCGGCACCCGCTCGGCCACGATCGGCAGCGCCGGCACGGTGCACAACACCAACGGCCTCCTCGGCACGGCCGGCGTCACGGGCATGAAGACCGGCAATCTCGGCGCCGGCACGTTCGCCTTCCTCTACACCTCACGGCTCGACGTCGGCGTCGGCACGCCCCTCACCGTCATCGGCGTGATGCTCGGCGGCGAATCCCGCGACGCGGTCAACGGCGACGTGCTGCGGTTGCTCGGCAGCATCCAGCAGGGCTTCCACGACGTGCCCCTCGTAACAGCCGGACAGGATGTCGGGGAGTACACGACCGTCTGGGGTGCCCAGGCGCGCATGGCGGTCGCGTCGGGTGCCGACATCCGCACCTGGTCGGACACCCCGATCACGGTGACCTCCGACATCCGCGTGCCTGAGACGTACGAAGACGGCGAGGTGATCGGTTCGATCACGTGGACGGCGGGGCCGCGCACCGCGAGCGTCGACGTGGTGATCGAGGGCGACATCGAACCGCCCACCGAGTGGTGGCGGCTGACTCACCCCTCCGAGCTGGGCGGCTGAGAAACCTGCGGGCGGACGCCCGCCCGCCGCAGCGCGCCACCGATGCCGAGCCCGACCGCGGTCCAGGCGATCGGACCGGCGACGAAGAGCGCGACGTAGACGACCTGCTGCCACTCGCGGAACTGCGTCACGTCGGCGGCGAACCAGATCGCCGCGCCGATGACGACACCCACGACGACGGCCGACACGAAGAAGCGCCACGCCTCCCATCGGCGGTACCGGGTGAGGGCGGCGACGCCCTCCTGCAGCAGGCCGATGAGGATCGCCGTGCCGATGTAGCGCCCGATCCACACCGGCACCACTGCGCTCGCCACGAGCGCCGCGATGAGGTGCGTGAGCAGCGCGACCCAGGGCTGGCGCAGCAGCTCCTGCGCGATCACCCCGGGAAGGACATGGATGCCGAGGACGAGGCCGTACAGGATCGGCCAGGTGGCCACGATCACGCCGCTCAGAGCTCCCGCGCCCGCCTGCAGCGCACCCGTCGCCACGCCGATCGCCGCGCACGTCAAAAGCACGCGGGTCGTCAGGGGCGCGGTTCGGGCCACCCCTCCAGCGTAAAGCGGATCTCATCGAGTTCTCATCTGGAATACGTTCTCTGAGTTTCCGCTGTGAGTTACGTTAGCCCGACGTGCGCGCCGCAGATGCCGCGCACACCTCGCTCTACACCATCCTCGTTGGGAGCCTTCTATGGGTCGATCCTCCGTGCGAGCAGCCGCGGTCGTCACACTCGCCGCCCTGTTCACCGGGTCCGCAGCAACCGGCGCCTATGCCGCGACACCCGTGGAGGAGGTGACACCCCCCACCCCCATCGATTCCCCCACCGGCTCGTACATCGTGCTGCTCGAGGAAGAGCCCGTCGCGACGTACGAGGGCGGCGAGGCAGGCCTCGCGCCCACCAAGCCCGACGAGGGACAGAAGCTCGACCCGCAGTCGCAGGCCGTCGAGGAGTACTCGACCTTCCTCGCCGAGAGGCAGCAGGATGTCGCGGCCGAGACCGGCGTCGACCCTGCGGCCACCTACCAGCTGACCCTCAACGGCTTCAGCGCGAAGATGTCGCCCGAGCAGGCGGCGAAGGTCGCCGGCACGGACGGCGTCATCGGGGTCTACCCCGACGAGATCCGCCACCCCGACGCCGTTCCCTCGACCGAGTTCCTCGGTCTCGAGGGCGCCGGGGGCGTCTGGGAGCAGGTCGGCGGTGTGGATGCCGCGGGTGAGGGTGTCGTCGTCGGTGTCATCGACACCGGCATCGCCCCCGAGAACCCCTCGTTCGCCGGCGCTCCGCTCGGTACGACCCCGGGCACGGGAGAGCCGTACCTCGAGGGCAACGAGGTCGTCTTCGACAAGGCCGACGGCACGCAGTTCCGCGCGGAGCGGGTGACCGGCGACGCCTGGGACGAGTCGGCGTACTCCACCAAGCTCATCGGTGCGCGCCACTTCGGTGACGGCGCCGCCGCCGCCGGCTTCACGTTCGAGGCGGAGTTCGTCTCGCCGCGCGACAACGACGGCCACGGCTCGCACACCGCCGGCACCGCCGCCGGCAACGACCAGGTCGCCGCGTCGATCGAGGGCATCGACCTCGGTGCGATCTCGGGTGTCGCCCCCGCCGCGAAGGTCTCGGCCTACAAGGCGTGCTGGGCGGGTCCCGATCCGCTCGTCACCACCGACGACATCTGCGCCCTGAGCGACCTGCTCGACGCGATCGACACCGCGGTGGCCGACGGCGTCGACGTCATCAACTATTCGATCGGCGGCGGCGCAGCATCCTCCACCTGGCAGCCGGACGACATCTCGTTCTTCAATGCCGCCATCGCGGGTGTGTTCGTGTCGGTGAGCGCCGGCAACAGCGGCCCCGACGCCTCGACCGCCGACCACGCCTCGCCCTGGTACGCCACGGTCGCCGCGTCGACGATCCCCACCTGGGAGGGCAGCGTCCAGCTGCCGAACGGCTTCCTCGAAGCGGGTGCCTCGGTCACCGTGCAGGAGGGCGAGGAGGTCACCGGTCCGGTCGTGTACGCCGGTGACATCCCGGCCGCAGGAGCGAACGCCGCTGACGCAGCGCTGTGCTTCCTCGACACCGTCGACCCCGCGCAGGCAGCGGGCAAGATCGTCGTCTGCGACCGCGGAGTGAACGCACGCGTCGAGAAGTCGCAGGAGGTCGCCGCCGCAGGCGGGACCGGCATGATCCTCGTGAACGTCACCCCCGGGTCGCTCGACAACGACTTCCACTCGGTGCCGACCGTGCACCTGGACGCCGCCGCGCGCCCCGCGCTGCTGGATTACGTCCAGAACACCGTCGACCCGACGGCGACCCTCATCGGCGGCAACATCACCGGCAACGAGACGCCGGTGCCGCAGGTGGCGGGCTTCTCCAGCCGCGGCCCCATGCTCGCCGACGGCAGCGATGTGCTGAAGCCCGACATCGCCGCGCCCGGTGTGGCGATCCTCGCGGCGGTCCAGAACGACGCCGACGGCAACCCCGCCTACGGCGTGCTCTCGGGCACCTCGATGGCAGCACCGCACATCGCCGGTCTCGGCGCGCTGTACCTCAGCGAGAACCCGCTGGCCACGCCCGACGAGGTGAAGTCGGCGATGATGACCACCGCCTACGACACCGTGAACGCCGACGGGACCGCCAACACCGACCCGTTCGCGCAGGGAGCCGGTCAGGTCGATGCACGACGCTTCCTCGACCCGGGCCTGCTCTACCTCAACGGCCCGGCCGATTGGGCGGCGTTCGTCGAGGGCGTGGGGAACTCCGACTTCGAGGGTGTCGAGCCCATCGACGGAAGCGACCTGAACCTGGCCTCGATCGCGATCGGCACGCTCTCCAGCGAGCAGACCGTGACCCGCACCCTCACCGCGACGCGCCCCGGCACGTACACGGTGGAGGCGTCGATCCCCGGCGTGAACGTCTCGGTCGAGCCGTCGACGCTCACCTTCGGGGCGGCCGGCGAAAGCCAGTCGTTCTCGGTGACGATCTCCAACGCCTCGGCTCCGGTCGAGCAGTGGGCGACCGGCTTCCTCACCTGGACCGGTGGCGACGGCACCACGGCGCGCTCGCCGCTCGCGGTCCAGCCCGTGACGGCGGATGCTCCGGCGACCGCGTCGGGAGAAGGGATCACCGGCAGCACGGATGTGACCATCACGCCCGGTGTGACCGGCGACCTGGCGCTGAACCTCTCGGGCCTGGCCCCGGTGAGCCTGCTCACCGACCCGGCGAACCCCGTCGACGGACACACCGGAAACGAGAACTCCGGTGACGCGAACGGCGACGTCGCGTGGATCGTCGACGTGGCCGAGGGTGCAACGCTCGCGCAGTGGAAGCTCGACTCGTCGGATGACGAGGGCAGCGACCTCGACCTGTTCGTGTACCGCGTCGTCGCTCCGGACGACCTCCGCTACTACGAGTCGTGGACGTCGGCGACGGCCTCGGCCGATGAGCAGGTGAGCCTGGACAACCCCGAGGCGGGGACCTACCTCGTCGTCGCGAACCTCTACTCGGTGACCGGTCCGCTGACCTGGGACCTCACGTCGGCGGTCGTCACCCCCGGTGGCGCGGGGTCGTTCACCGCGACGCCGAACCCGGTCCCGGTGCAGCAGGGCGTGCCCGCGACCTACACGGTGTCGTGGTCGGGCCTGGAGCCCGGCACCCGCTACCTCGGCGTCGTCGGCTACGGCGACTCGGCGGTGCGGACGGTCGTCGAGGTCGACCCGGGCGCTGCGGCTCCGGTCGCGGTCGAGGCGCCGTCGATCAGCGGAACCCCGAAGATCGGACGCACCCTCACCGCCGACCCCGGCACGTGGGACCCGGCCGACGTGACGGTCGCCTACCAGTGGCTGCGCAACGGTGAGCCGATCGAGGGCGCGACCTCCGACCGATACCGCGTGACCCGTGACGATCAGGGTGCTGCCCTGTCGGTGCGCGTCACCGCGACGGCCGAGGGGAACATCAACCCTGGCACCGCGACGAGCGCCGAGGTGTTCGTCAAGGTGAACTCCGACACGCGGGTGAGCCTCAACCGCTACGTCGGGTCGAGCTCGCAGGAGTTCGTCGCCACCGTCAAGGTCTCGGCCCAGGGTGGCGTGGTCCCCGAGGGTGAGGTGACCCTCTTCGTGGATGCGAAGAAGTACACCGGCACCCTGGTGAACGGCGAGGTCGCCTTCCCGCTGCCCAAGCAGAGCCGCGGCGTGCACGTCGTGGTCGCGCAGTACGGCGGCAGCGACACGGTCGAGAAGTCGACGGGGCTCTCCGGGTTCCTCGTGCTTCGCTGACGCGGCGCTGAACGCGAGCGGCGTCCGGGCTTCGGCTCGGGCGCCGCTGGCGTGTTCGGGTGCTAGACCCGGCGGCGCCGGCGCGTGAGACGCACAGCCGGAAGCGGCGGAGCCGGGATCCACTCGTCGCCGTGGTCGATCACCCGACCGAAGCGCTCGCCGCGTGCCTGCCAGGCCTCGCGCGCCGCCACGACCTCCTCGTGCGAGCGGCCGACGAAGTTCCACCACATGACGATCTCGTCTTCGAACGGCTCGCCTCCGAGGAGGAAGACGGTGGCGTCATCCGCGCTCGACAGCTCCACCTCGTTCCGGTGGGTTCCGAGATACAGCAGGTGGCGGTTGTCGACGGATGCCGCAGGGCGCGGGTCGCCGGATGCCGCAGCGCGGCCGTCCGACTCATCGACCACGTCGAGCACGTCGACCACTCCGGTCAGACCGAGGACGGCATGCTCCCACTCCGGCCGCAGCGGCACGCGGACCCGCGACCCGGCGGGGATGCGGATCTCGGCGCCGACGATGGGCGTGAAGGCGCTCGCCGGCGACGTCACGCCGCCGAGGCTCCCCATCACGACGGTCGCCTCGCCGTCGGCACCGGCCGCCGCCTCCAGACGAAGGGTCGGCAGCGCCTCATGCCGCTCGAAGTCGGGTGCGCCGTTCCGGCGTGAATCGGGGAGCGCGACCCACAGCTGAAGAGCGTCCAGCGCGGTCGGGCCGTCGCCAAGGGAGTACTCCGAGTGCGAGATCCCCGCCCCGCTCGTCATCAGGTTCAGCGCGCCGCGGCGCACCACGACGTCGCTGCCGACCGAGTCGCGGTGGCGCACTTCGCCGACGAGTGGCCACGTCACCGTCTGCAGTCCGATGTGCGGGTGGGGCTCGACCCGCATCGTGGTCTCCTGCGGACCGAACCGATCTAGGAAGCACCATGCTCCGACGAGCGGCAGGTCGCGCTGGGGGAGTGCGCGGTAGACCTCCATCCCTCGCACACCGCCGAGCGGCACCTCGCGCGCCTCGAGCAGCAGGGCCCGAGGTCCGTCGCACTCCACCGCCGCCGACAGCTCGGCGGAGGCGTCCAGCCCTCCGGCTGTCCCCTGAACCGGCGCGTCGAGGCGTGTCATGGCCGGGGTTCCGGCCAGTCGACCTGGAGGTCGGAGACCTCGTGCTTGCCGAGCCACCGGGCGACGAAGGGGCAACGGGGCACCACCGTGACACCGCGCGCCGCGACATCCGCCATCGCCTGTCCGACGAGGGTGCCGCCCAGCCCGCGCCCGGCGAAACCCTCGTCGATCTCGGTGTGGATGAACAGCTCACGACCGCGGGAGTCGGTGATGAACTGCGAGAACCCGCCGAGCGCGTCGCCGACGCGGATCTCGTAGCGGCCGGCCTCGTCGTTGCGGGTGACGGTGATGCTGTCTCTGTCGGTCTCGTCGCTCACGGGCGTCCTTCCGTTGTGCCTCTCAACCTATGCCGCGTCGTGGGCATTCCGCGAGGATGCCCCCGTGCCGCGAGGCGCCATGGGACGCGTGCATCAGGCAGACTCGCTGGATGCCCCTTTCGCTGCTCGACGCCGTCCCGCCGAACGCGGATCCGGACGCGGCGTACGAAGGGTTCGCCTCGTGGGCGGCCGACCGTGGGCTGACCCTCTACCCCGCCCAGGACGAGGCCGTGATCGAGCTGGTGTCGGGCGCCCACGTGATCCTGTCCACTCCCACGGGCACGGGGAAGTCGCTCGTCGCCGTCGCCGCGCACGCGATCGCGCTCTCCCGCGGCGGACGGACGTACTACACCGCGCCGATCAAGGCCCTGGTGAGCGAGAAGTTCTTCGCGCTCGTGGACATCTTCGGCGCAGAGAAGGTCGGCATGGTCACCGGCGACTCCTCGGTGAACCCCGACGCCCCGATCGTGTGCTGCACGGCAGAGATCCTGGCGAACCTGGCCCTGCGTCAAGGGGCGGACGCCGCGGTGGACCAGGTCGTCATGGACGAGTTCCACTACTACGGCGACTCCGACCGCGGCTGGGCATGGCAGGTGCCCCTGCTCCTCCTGCCCGGAGCGCAGTTCGTCCTGATGTCCGCGACACTCGGCGACACCTCCGACATCGCGGCCGATCTTCGCCGGCGGACCGGTCGCGAGGTCGCCGAGATCACCGGGGTCGACCGGCCGGTCCCCCTCGACTACGAGTACTCCCGCTCGCCCGCGCACGAGATCGTCGAGGAGTTGCTGTCGGATCAGAAGGCGCCGATCTACATCGTGCATTTCTCGCAGGCCGCGGCGATGGAGCGGGCGCAGGCGCTGTCGAGCGTGAAGATCGTCTCGCGTGAGCGTCGCGACGAGATCGCGGAGGCGATCGGCGGATTCCGGTTCACCACCGGTTTCGGCAAGACGCTCTCGCGCCTCGTGCGCGCGGGTATCGGCGTTCACCACGCCGGGATGCTGCCGCGATACCGACGACTCGTCGAAACCCTCGCGCAGCGCGGGCTGCTCCGCGTCATCTGCGGCACCGACACTCTCGGCGTCGGCATCAACGTGCCGATCCGCACGGTCGTGCTCACCGCGCTCACGAAGTACGACGGGCAGCGGATGCGGCACCTCACGGCCCGCGAGTTCCACCAGATCGCCGGTCGCGCGGGCCGGGCCGGGTACGACACCGCCGGCACCGTGGTCGTGATGGCGCCCGAGCACGAGATCGAGAACGCGGCGGCCATCGCCAAGGCCGGGTCCGATCCGAAGAAGCAGCGCAAGGTCGTGCGCAAGAAGGCTCCCCAGGGTTTCGTCAACTGGGGCGAGGCGTCGTTCGAACGGCTCGTCGCCGCCGAACCCGAACCGCTCGTCCCGCACCTGCAGCTGACCGCGGCGATGCTCATCAACGTCATCGCCCGACGCGGCGATGTGTTCGCGCACGTGCGCAGCCTCGTCTTCGACAACCATGAACCGCGCCTTCGCCAGCTCGCGCTCGCTCGTCGCGCCCTCGCCATCTTCCGCACCCTCGTCGTGGCCGGTGTCGTCGTGGTGGAACGGCCGAGCGGCGCCATCCGGCTCACCGTGGATCTGCAGCCGAACTTCGCCCTGAACCAGCCGCTGTCTCCCTTCGCGCTGGCGGCGATCGAGGTGCTCGACCCCTCGGTGGAGCGCGGTCGGACGCCGGGTGCGGATGCAACCGACGCCGACCGCGACGAGGCGGCCCGCACCGCAGGAACCGGTCACTACGCCCTCGACGTCGTCAGCGTGATCGAGGCCACCCTCGACGATCCGCGGCCGATCCTCTCTCAGCAGGAGTTCCGCGCCCGCGGCGAAGCCGTGGCGGCGATGAAACGCGAGGGAATGGAGTACGACGACCGGATGGCGGCGCTGGAGGAGATCACCTACCCGAAGCCGCTCGCCGAGTTGCTGGAGCAGACCTTCGAGGTGTTCGCCTCCAGCCAGCCGTGGGTGCGGGACTTCGCGCTGTCGCCGAAGTCGGTCGTCCGCGACATGTTCGAGCGGGCGCTGTCGTTCGCCGAGTTCGTCTCCTTCTACCAGCTCGGCCGCAGCGAAGGTCTCGTGCTCCGATACCTCAGCGATGCGTACCGGGCGATCCGCCAGACCGTGCCGGCCGAAGCCCGGACCCCGGATCTCCTCGACCTCATCGAATGGCTCGGTGAGCTGGTGCGTCAGGTGGATTCGAGTCTCGTCGACGAGTGGGAGGCGCTGATCAACCCTGTGGTCGATCCGGAGGCGCCGGTCGTTCCACCGGCTCCGCCGTCCATCCTCACCAACCGCCGGGCGTTCGGGGTGCTCGTGCGGAACGAGCTGTTCCGTCGTGTGCAGCTGGCCGCGTTGCAGCGCGACGACGAGCTCGTCGCACTCGATCCCGAGGTGGATTGGCCCGCCGCGCTCGACGACTACTTCGACGAGCACGACGAGATCCTCACCGGCGGATCGGCCCGCTCGTCGGCGCTCATCACGATCGACGAGACCGACGCCGCCGAGGGGCGCTGGATCGTCGAGCAGACGATCGACGATCCGGCCGGCAACCATGATTGGCGCATCCGTGCCGAGGTCGACCTCGAGGCATCCGTCGCCGAGGGCACCGCGGTCGTTCGGGTCACCGAGGTCCTGCGCCTCTGACCGCGTTCGATCTTCATGCGCTCCACTCGCCGGGCCGGGGCTGTATCTCGGGAGTGTTCGCATTGCACACCTCGCACGGGAATTCGCCGCCCTCGTCGTCGTAGATCAGCTCAAGCAGTGGGACGGGCGCAACGTCGGGGCGCGGGTAGTGGCGGTTGGCGGTGAAAGCGATCTCAGCGGGCTCGGCAATGGTTTCGACCCCGACGACGACGCTCGGAATGCACCTTCCCGGCGCGGGGAGTCGCCGTGTAGGGTGCGGAGATGCGGTTCCGAAGGACGGTGCTCCTGTCGTCAGCTTGCATCCTGATCCTTTCGGGTTGCTCCTCACTTACGCTTCCGGAGTTCGAAACGGTGCAGACCGACCGTGATGTTGTCCCTGACGCTGATTCGCAAGACATCGATGCTGACAGCACCCGGTTCGTCGGCGAAGTCGAGGGGGCCGATTTCTACCTTGCTCGCGGGAGCAACGACACGCTGTGCCTGATCCAAATCCGCAATGGCGAATGGGAGCAGACGAGCTGTGGGGCAGGCATGGGAATCGGAGTCACGCTGCTGACCGGCACCCGCATCGAAGCGGGCATGTTCAGATTCCGTCCCGAGGAAGTTGAGGATGGAGAACGCACGCCGCTGAGCGACAGCGTGACCGTAGTCGACTTCCCTTGACAGGCCGGTACTGCCGGCGCCCTCGGATCAAGCGAGCGACGGGTCAGCCTCTGTGAGCGCACGCACGCGCCGACCGAGCGTCTGGTGATGACAACCCGCGGCGATCACTCGGCGTCGCTGCGGCCTTCGCTACGGTCGACTGCATGACCCATAGGACCGGGGTATTGGATGATTCCGGATGGCATACCTGGGCTCGCGATCTCGTCCCTGCCTCTCACCGGGACTTGCCGATGCTGCGCGTTTACCTGCCCTTCATTGACGTTGACGGCAGCTTCGTCCGCTGGTCGCAGTACGTCGATGTCGAGGAGAACTCCGCGTCGTTGAGCTGGTTCGAAGCGACCCGTCACCTCGTGGCGGAGCATCCCGGGATTGACGACCTGGTCTCGTGCATGGGTCAGCCGGACGAATCCACCGCGCAAGCGCTCCGCGACGTCATCGGTGACTTGCAGATGCGGCGCCTCCGGCGGGTGGGATACGGCGAGGTGCCCACCGCCCCTTCCGTTCGCGTGCACGGAGAGGACTACTTGGAAGCCGATCTCGTCCCCGCCGATATCGCGGCGGAGCGACGCATCCCGGAGTTCGCGTGGGACGCAGACCGGCGGTTGGCATGGGGCAGCCGCCTCTACCCCGATTCCCTCATCATCGCCGCAGAGCTGTCGAGCTTCAGGCGGCTCCGCAACGACCCACGCCTGGACTCTTCATCGATCAGGGTGGAACGAGACCAGCTGCCTCCAATCAGCGGCGACTGAACCCTTACCACCCGACGTGTCTTCAGCCCCAAGGGACCGCTGATGAATCACCTAGCGATCTTTACGCCGGCGCGCACTAAAGCCGGCGCGCGATGATCGCAGCGTGCGGTTTCGGCGACGACGCAAGCGATCCAGTTCGTGTGTGCGTTTCGAGGATCTCGAAGCCGGCGTTGACGAGGCGGCCGCGGAGGGCTTCGGAGGGCCAGCGGAATGCCCTGACGACGGCATGATCGAACTCTTCGATCGCCTCACCGAGGAAGAACCCGACAAGCAAGCTGCCGCCGGGGCGAAGGACTCGCGTGATCTCCGCCAAGGGCCGGGCGATATCGTTGGGATCGTGGTGGATGAGTGAGTACCACGCGAGCACTCCTCCGAACGCAGCGTTCGGGTATGGCATCGCGTCGATGTCGCCGACCTTGAACGGCGTCCCGGGATGGACCTCGCGAGCGTGATGGACGAAGGTTGAAACCCGATCGATGCCGCAGGCGTCGACCCCTGCCGCTGTGAGATGCCCTGTCCAGTGACCGGGCCCGCAACCGGCGTCGAGCACGATCCCGTCGCATTGCCTCGCCCAGGAGGTGATCAGATGCACGTCCGCATGGTGCATCGTCGTCATCGAACCGAGTTGGTCGCTGTACTCGGCTGCTCTTCGGGAGTATGCGCTCACCACGTCAGACACGGCTCGACACTATCCGGACGGCCGTGGGAACTCGTCCTCAAGCAGTTCACGCACCGCGGACGGGGGCTATCTGCGATCGGATGCCCGTACAGCGATCTGTCGCATATCCCTTGGCTTGCGCGACGCGCCGTGTCGCTCTCGGGAGCCCTCCGAGGGTGGACGTGTCGGCGGCGGACTTAGCTGAAGGCGAAGAGGTAATGATCCTGAGCTACCGCGAACGCCGAGAAGAATGCCGCGCCGCCCACGACAGCGGTCGTCGCGAATGTTAGGGCCCCCCAGCCCAGTCTTTTCGTCGTCGACCGCACCTTCGAGATGATGGCGACCGCGACCGCTCCCGTCAAGGCAAGAGCAACAGCGCCCCAAGCGAGATATCCGCCCGTGTAGTACACCGCTTCCTCAGCTGGCGTCGCAGGCCACGGGATGTCGCCTTGGACGGTTCCGAGTAGGAAACCGCCGATAGCGAGCAGGAGCGCGGGAACCGCGACCGACACGACGATCGGTAACCATGGGCCACGAACTCGACCAAGTGCTGCGCTGTCGGCGGTCAGAGTCTGATTTTGGACACTGCTCATTGCGTCATCCTCACAGCCTCCCGCCCGGATCACGAGGAATGTCCAGCCAATACCCGGCCGGCGCCGGAAAGACAATGCCCGCTCGCCCCCCTCACTCATTCGGCGGGACGTCGTTGGGATCATGCCGCGGTGTGTTGTCGCCAGCGCGAGCCGCTCGGACGATAGGCGCGACCGTCGTGGCGAGCCTTGGACGCAACCAGGGTGCACGCGTTCGGGGTGGTCGCGGCAGCCCGACGCGGCTGCGGATGGTGCGGAGGGTCAGTGCCCGCCGATAGCGGCGCTGCCCCCGTGACGCCGTTGATCGGTGGGAGGCATGTGCGGGACGGAGGGCGGCTCGGACCCCGCTCGGCGAGCCTGGCGGGTCTCGTAGGTCTCGGCCTGCGGCCGGAACCAACGAATGATGCGCTGCCACAGGGACGGGTTCTTCGCTGCCATCTCGTCCGCCTTTTCTTTCCCGGAGTGTACGCGCCGCCCTCGGCAGCGTGGGTCGAACGCCCCGACGCCGATCGGTATCCGCGCTGTCGTCAGATTTCCGAGTGTGGCAGGGTTCTGAGATGCGTACGACTCTGGCTGCCGTGGTTATCGGGCTCGGTCTCGTGGTCACCGTCGCGGCTGGGGTCGCGCTGTACAACTACGGCATACTCGCCGATGAAACGAGAATCGACGGCGCGAACCCCATGCTCTGGGTTCTTTTCCTCACCGGTTTTCTCACCGCCTTGGTTGGGGCGGTCCGGGTTGCGATCGTCGCGGCGGAACGAAACGGCGCTCGCGCCCGCTAACCGCGAATAGCGCCGTCACGATCCAGGCGATCCCCGCCAGGACTGCCGCAAGCGCGAAAGGCACATGTGTGTAAGGGTCTCCGAACACGGGGTTGGCGAGCATGATGCCCATGGAGATGAACGACCCGACGGACAGGATGCCGACGCTCGTCCCATGTCGGGGATCGGACCGGGAGAAGAAGAGTCCGCTGCTGATGACCAGTGCGCCTGTCGCGAGCAGTATCAGCACAGCGCCCGGTATCGGGATGATCCATGCCAGATAGAACGGCCAACTCCAGTAGACGAGCCAGAGAGATCCGCCCGTTACGAGGGCCCACCAGCCGGTGCCGTCGAGCGGCACCATGCGAAGGAGCAGGAAGCCGACGAGGATGAGCAAGAACGCGACCCCTGTCATGGTGAAGTAGGTCGTCAACGGGACGGGGCTCATCGTATTGACAGAGAGGGACCCATAAAGATCGATCGTGAGAAGAACGGCCCCACCGATCAAGACGAGCACCGGCGGAATGACCGCAGATGACACCCTCCAAGTGCGCAGAAGGTCTTCGTTGCCGGACAAATCCCCTCGAATCTCCACGTCGGCCGAAAACGCAGTTCTGAACTCGAACGTACCTGAGCAATCGATTAGCTGATCTCGCGACGCGGGTGACCTGCGATCGCACGCCGACGGACCGTCCGTCTCGTATCCCTTGCCTTGCGCGACGCCCCCTGTCGCACTCGGGATCGCTCCGCCAGGCGCGGGGCCGTGAGGACGGAATTGCACTTAGAGAAGGCGCAGCTCGGTCCTGGCTTTTGGTGCCTCGCGAGGTAAATTCTCCAGATGACGCGGGCACCTTTGGCTGCTTTTCGGGCTGGCACTTGTAATGGTTAGGTCGACGCGCGCGGCATTAAAGCAGCGAAGGCTGTTGTCGTGGGTCCCCACCGCGATCGTGGCATTGCTTTGCCTCGGCGTGGTCGCAGCTGTCATTGCGATGCAGAATTCGTGGTGGACAGATCCTGGCCGACCAGCAAGTGAGGATCAACAGGCGTCAGACCGGATGTCGATATTCACCGACTCGGGGATGGACTACCTCACTAGACAAGGTCGTGTGCTTGTCCGCATCGGTGAGAACTCCCTTCCGGCCAGTCAGCTCGGCCTCGAGGCGGATGGCAGACAGTCATTTGAACCTCGAACACCGGTCGAAGCCGTGGTGCTCGGGCCGGACGGGTCGTTCAACGTGGATCTGGTTCGTTCCTTCACACTGGTCGCGAGCGGCAACCGCGTCACTTCGGTTGAGATCGTGCGCGAAGCCAACGGCGCGTGGTTGACCGTCCTGCCCAACCTCGAACGCGTGGCTTCATTCTGGGGATGGAGCGACTCCGATTTGGATCGGCTGCAGGATGACCTGACTGCAGCAGCCCCCGCGACAGGGGATGTCTATTCAGCCCGCCTCGCCTCCATCGAGCACAACGGTGCGCTCGTGACCGCGGAAATCCTCGTCGACGTGCCAGCGTCTGAGGTGACGGCGACCTTCATCGTGTCGCAGATTACGCCGTGAAGTCTCGCCCTATTCGAGAACGGTGGTAGCCGCCCACGCGACAAGGGCCAGAGTGAGGACGATCGCTGCACCGTTCCATCGTTGGATGTAGTTCGCGGGTTGATCGCCGGCCCGGGCGCACACGTTCTGGAGGACCGAAGCGGCGCGCTCAGGGTTTGCCTCGTGTCCCGGCGCGAGTGTCTCCATGCGTACGACATTCACGCCGCGAGAAACCCCTTGATTCGCTCGCATAGTGCCCACTGCTCCTCCGGGCGAAACGAGCAGAACGACCGGGCGGATGGAACGTCGTCCATGCGAGAGCCGCGGTACTCCAGTTCCCGAGACCGTGACTTCCGCGGAGGCGGTGAACGACACGGTGCGCAACGGGTTCATGATCGTGAATGAGCCCCTGCGATACGTCATGCGCGGATACGCCCACAGCAACCAAACCAGCCACAACACAAGGGCAGCCGGCGCGAGCACCGTCGAGACAGACACCCGTGCCGGCAGCGCCACCGTCAGCACGGCCAGAACACCAAACATCAGCGGAAGCACAATGTTCAGAACACCCGCTCCCGGCAATCGCATGTCCCAGTTCACATCTCGCCTCTCCGCCGCCGAGTTCCGACCCTATCCGGGTGAGTAGAAACGCGTACCGAATAGGGAACCTCAATCGCTCGGCGAAGCCCCATAGGTCACCCCATAGGTCAGGTGATCGGCAACGGCGCAGCTCTCCGCGTCGACCGACTTCTCGCATGACCCGTCCGACGAGGTTCGCACGGCTGGGGATCATCCGCCGCGCGTCTCAGATCACGAGCTGTCTCGTATCCCTTGCCTATTGCAACGCCTTTGTCACACGCAGGACCGCCTAGCGGGCCCGTCGACCCGCTCACGGTGAGTAGCGGTGAACGTGTCGCACCCGGCCGCGCGACAGAGCCAACGGCGACGTTCATTGCGTCAGAGACTGCCATTGAGCTTCTGGGTTGGACGGCAAATTGAATCACCCGGCCGCGACGAGCGGCGGGCGGTTCAAGCACTTCCGCGGCTCCGGTTGGTCCCGGAGCCTGCTCCCAGCAGCATCGCCAACCCCTTCTCTCGGAAGCCAGGGCTTAGACCACAACTACACCTCTGATTCCGAAGACCCGTCCATCCCTGGTCTGCTGGCTTGGAGTAGACCAGGGATGGAGACCCCTCTGTGGACCTTCCGCGAGCCGCGCGTTTGCCCGAAGGTTCGCGACGACGGTCGTGCTACACCTCGCTCAATATCTGACCAAATACGCCTGCTATCGCTGGATCGATGTGAGGGTCTGGAAGAAATGTGACGATCGGTTCGTACCACCGAACGACGCTGTAAGAATTTAGCCTGGCGAGGGCCATCACGTCCTCAGCCTCGAGCTTTTCGCCAGCGATGATTGACGTCAGAGCAGAGCGCGCATTTGCCATTCGAACTGTGAATATTGCGTCCACACGCACAACATCCGTCGCCGCAGTCCAGGATCGCAGGGGCTCGCCCGGCCGCGTGTTGGGCGATTCCTTGTACATCGACTCTTCCATCTCGAAGGCTCTCAACAATTATCCTGGCCAATTCCCGTAACGCCTCCGATAGTCACTTCGACCTGGTAGGTCTCTCGCCCCGGGTCAGCTAGACCATATTAAGTCGACGTGTTCACGAATCCTCCGCTGCTCGAAGTGACCGTTCCATGCCCCTCGGAGTTTGAGTCGCTGCCACCGCCAACGTAATTCCACGTGGACACGGACGTCATGAACCATTGCGTACCCGGCTTAAAGCCGGAACCAGTCGCGGTCCACGCCGTACTGCCATCTGGGTTACATGACGCGAATACGTAGACCTCTGCGGCTGCTGCGGCTTCGGGCTCGGCGGCCATCGCCCCGGGGGCGCTACCAACCCCGATAGCCGCTCCGGTGAGCAGTCCAAGGCTAGCGATCGCGGCGGCCAGTCGGGCCGGGGCATGCTTCGTGGGATTTACGGATGTCATTGGCGTCACCACCCGCAATCCTGAAAGTTGATGATGTCATAGACTCCGGGCGTTTCATATGTGACGCCATTCCTAACAAGTGTGCCGTAGCTGGTCGCGACCCAGTTGGTCTGATTCGAGTTTTCACACGCGTACGACGTGCCGTGATTCGCGCTTGCCGTGTTATTCTGTCCTGCGCAACCATCATCAAGCTCGCCGTCGGATACCGCTAGCACTGTGAGAGAGCTGTAATCTTCTGCCGAGTCAGGCTCAGCTCCCGGTGCATCCGCCCTCTGCGAACCGCGGCCCGGCGCTCGCCAAAGCCAACAATCGTCACCCAGCTTGCGTCTCCACGCCTCGTTATCGCTGTGATGATGCGCAGGATGGTCCTTAGTCACGGCGACGCCTTGGCTAACCCGGTCGATGGCGGAGCAGCTCCTCGCGTCGACTGACTCCCGGAGGACCCGTCCGAGGCGGCTCGCACGGCGGGGCTTCATCCGCCCGCGCGTCTCGGCTCACGACCTGTTTCCTATCCCTTGGCTTACGACACGGCCCCTGTCGCACTCGGGATCTCACCGAAGCGGGGGTCTAACCTCGCGCGAAGGCCTCGGCGTCAGAAGATCAGCGGCATGAGGCCTGCCCCAAAATGGGGAACCGTCGTCGCGACGATACGCGTGGCGTGAGTGCCTTTTGTCCCCCAGATGGCCTACATCGCAAAATCGCTCCGGCGTGTAATGTTCGAACCCCAAGAGCGAAACGTCCGGGTCGATGCCAGCGACGGGCCAGCAAACTTGTCGCTTTATCTTCTTTCGCCGAGTTGTCTCGATTGTGCTGTGCTTTTTCAATGGTGAGGAAGACTCATGAAAGCCAAAGAACGTTTGATCCCCTTGCGCCAGCGAGCAACGGGGGGTAGGAGTCGGCTGCGCGCGGCGATAGGCCTTGCGCTTGTCGTCGGAGCGACTTCTGCGATCGCTGTGGCCCCACCGGCGTCCGCGAGCATCGCTCAGTGCTCGTCGAATCGAGCCTGCGGATGGTTCGACCCGAACTATGCCAGCAACTTCGGAGCGTGGACGTCTGCTCAGTGGTCCATGCCGGGGGGCGTCATCTACTGGCCGAACAACATCAGCTCGACCTTTAACAAGCGCACCCACAACATCACATGGTTTATGGATGTCGGATACGCGGGCGGGTCCATGTTCTATCCGCCGACCGCTGGTGGCTACTACTCCTGGCCGCACATGGCGGAGAACAATATCGAGTCCCTGCGTTTCTACTGAGGTCTTCGCGCGGTATGCGTTACAAAACGGCACCTATTGCTGTCGCGGCCATCACCGTGACGCTTCTGCTGGTCACTGGATGTGGAAGCGCTCCGACGCGCAATCACAGTGATGCACGAGCGCAGCTCGATGTCGATTCGGGACAGATCGACCTTCCGCTGGAGGCGTATGCCATGTCGGAGCAGGAGATTACTCTGGTGTCCGAGGCCAACGCGCTCCTTGTGGCGCGATGCATGGACGCAAGCGGTCGAGAGTTCCCGCGTGCCTTCCAGGATTGGGAAAGCGCCAGCGTTTTTCCGGATCGCCGTTACGGCTTGTGGGTGATGGCCGAGGCGGAAGCGAACGGGTACGAGGTCCCACCGCCCGCCGACGCTGAACGAGTGTCCGCCATGGAGGAGCAATTTGATGACGATTGGTGGGAGTCGGTTGATCGCTGCTTCGCGGACACTGAGCTGTTGCCTCTGATGGGTGTTAACACCGATCCGTTGGTGACGTCGCCGGTCGACGAGGGGATGCGCGAATCCTTCGAGTCACTGCTTACTGCCCAAACGTTCACAGATGCGCGTAATGACTGGCGCGCCTGTGTCGAAGCAGAGGGTGTTTCGTGGGACCCAGATGCGACGGTACTTGTACCTCAGGTACCAGCGCCGGGTGAAGAGCACATCAGGGTTGCCACTATTGACGTGTCGTGCAAGCAGAACCTCAACACAGTACAGAGGCTCGCCGACTTCGAGACGCGGCAACAGCTAGCGTTTATCGATCAGCGCGAGGCTGAATTGAGAGAGTACCGGGCGGCCGTGGACGAGGTTCTAGCGAAGGCCCGCAGTGTTATCGCTGAGGGTGGAGCCAGCTCATAGCCACTCAGATGAAGCGGTTTGCTCACCCTTGGCGGGCCCTGGGGTTCGCACTCATAGTTGTTTTGGTGGGGATCGCGGCTTTCGCCGTTGGCTTAGTGGTTCGGTCTCCGGATGCCTCGATCCTCGAAGCTCGTGACGAGCGCATCGCGGTGTACTCAACAGTCGAGATGCGCTCCGTTACGGACGCCATCCGCATCCAGGGGGAGACCGTTGGATCATCACAGGAGAACATCTTTGCTGCCCCCCCGGAGAATGCGGCCTTCGCTGTCGTGACGTCGGCTCCCGTCGTTCCTGGCTCAGAACTGCGGAGCGGCCAATTGTTGGCTAGTGTCTCCGACCGGCCAATCTTTGTCGTTTTCCTCAACGTTCCGCTCTTCCGGGATCTCCGGCTGAACGATGTGGGGACTGATGTCCGTGCTCTTCAGGAGGCACTAGGACTATCCGCGGACGGGAAAGTTGGGGCAGATACGATGCGGGCGGTTCGGCAGCTCTATGTCGCAGCAGGCTTCGCGCCACCCGGCGGAGATTCGCCCTTCATCAAGATGAGCGAGTTCCAGTCATTGAGGCCGGGCCCGACGGTTTTGCAACGTGTTGCGAGTGTTGGGACGGTCCTTTATCCGGATGTACCACTCGCGACCGTTGCGAGTGGTGCACCCTTCGTGCAGGTGCGCGCGACAGTTACGGAGGCCGATCAGATTGCGGCCGGTGCTTCTGTGACGATCCAGACCACGGGTTCCTCGCCCATTTCAGGTGGGCCGCCCCCTTCATTCGGTCCGGTCGCTGTGCGAGTCGTCGGTTTCCAGTTGATGGGTGCATTGCCGAGCGTAGTCGACCGGTGCGAGGTAT
>NZ_JACCCG010000007.1 GCF_013410955.1 Microbacterium sp. AK009
CTGTTCGTCATGATCTGACCAGTCTCCCTGCCCGAACCCTCGGGCGACAGGACGACTCACACAACGACTGGACCTACAAGACGGGGTCAGTCCACAGGCTTAGTGGAATCGGTGAGTGATTTTCGAGAAGCGAACGTGGAGGAAGGGTGGCCACCCGGACGCGATGTGCGAGTCGTATTCACGGACGATGGAACGTCTGCGCCGGGCGAGCCGGTGACCATCGTTTTCGGAGAGGCGAGTGAGCCCCAGCTCGCGGTGCCGACTATCGCTGTGCGTAGCGACACCCGAGGCTCATACGTCATGAAGCAAGTCGACGAGGGCGCCGTACGTGTATCGGTGCAGCAGGTGAGAAGTGCCGGCGGTTGGTCCGCCATCGAGTCGAACGACGTCGTCGCCGGAGACCGCGTCTTAGTGTCGGGTTGAGAAGTGCCGCTCCTTGAGCTGCGGTCAGTCACGCGACCGTACGGTGAGAATTCAGAGTGGCTCGCGTTGGATCGGGCAACGCTCCGGGTTGATGAGGGCGAGTTCGTCGCGGTCGTGGGGCCGTCCGGTTCCGGCAAATCCACGATGCTCAACATCCTTGGCCTGCTTGACAATTCTTGGACCGGGTCATATCTCATTGACGGGGCAGACGTAAGGTCACTTACCTCTGCTGAGCGCGATGAGTTGAGATCGCAAACCTTTGGGTTTGTCTTTCAGTCGTCTTATGTCAACCCTTGGGACAGTGTCGAGCGCAACGCTGCCTTTGCCTTATCGGCTCGCGGTGTGCGACTGAAGGAACAACGCGCGGAGGTCGCCCGGGCGCTGCGCGTTGTCGATATGGAGAAAAAGAGCTTATCCCTCGCTCGCTACTTGTCGGGAGGCGAACGACAAAGGCTTGCGGTGGCGCGGGCCATCTCTGCCCGACCCCGCGTGTTACTTGCTGGTGAGCCAACCGGCAATCTTGACTCGGCAGCGACAGCGCGCGTAGTCGAGCTACTCCACTCCCTTCACCGCGCCGGGACCACGATCATCCTCATCACCCATGATGTGGACGTCGCATCCCACGCCGATCGAACCGTCACCGTCCGGGACGGTCGGGTCGAGGACGAGTTGAGGTCGAACCTTTCTCGAGAAGGCCAGGCGAAGCGCGCGCCGCGCGCTGAGTCGCCTCGCGGTCGAGGAGTCATCAAGCTGCTCGATAGATTCGCGCGTGCGGTCAACAACGCAACGAGCCGACCTCTTCGCTCGTTGGCGCTGGCAGCGGCCTTCGGACTAGCCATTGCTGGGCTGGTCGCGGCTGCGGGGGTCGGGGCGAGTGCGTCCCAACAGATTGCCGACCGCCTTGCCGCAGCTGCTCGCGACGAGCTTCGTGTCGCGATGCCCGCATCCGTCGCCACCAATGAAGATGTCCGAAGGTCCTGGATATCCGCGATTCAAGAACTGCCCGCCGTGGCACGGGTTGGCGAAGTTGGCACCGTCGAGGGAAGCCTTGCGCGGCCTTCCCGACTTGGACTCCTTTCTTCAACCCCGGACCTAACTGCCGCAACCATCACGGCCAGCAAAGCGTTCCTCGAAATGACGGGAGCCAAGGTTGCGCCCGCTCCTGCGGTCCACGACTTCGCGGAGGGGCAGAGGGTTGCATTTGTGGGGACACGAATCGCTGAATCACTAGGTGTAGTGTCCGAGTCCTTTGGGCACGAAATTTGGGTGGCGGATCGCCCCTACACGGTGCTGGGAGTCATCGACTCGGGGGGACGGGAGGAGTCCCTCACTCGAGCCATCGTGATCCCACTGCAAGACGAGTTCGTGAGTTCCAGGCAGTTGCTTATTCACACCGAAGCTGGGTACCCAGCTGCGGTGGCGGATGCGATCCCGCTTGCTATCTCGCCTTCTTCGCCCGGCAGTGTCGAGGTCTCGACGGTGGGAGACTTAAGAAACCTTCGTGTGGGGGTCTCCACGGATCTCCAGGGCTTGCTCCTTTCGCTGTCGTGGGCGCTACTCGGATTCGCGGTCCTGAGTGTTTCCGCAGCCATGTTTCTCGCCGTCCAGGCAAGGCTCCAAGAACTAGCACTGAGCCGAGCACTGGGTTTGAGTCCATGGGGAGTCGGTCTAGTGTTCGTGTTTGAAGGAGCGCTCCTAGGTCTCGCCGGTGCGTTCATCGGCGTTGCTGGCGGCCTAGCGGTCGCGGTGGCGGTCGCGGCATCACGAGGCTGGTCGGCAGTTGTCCCGTGGGAAACCCTAGCTATGGCGCCAGCGATTGGCCTTCTTGCGGGGGCGGTATCGGCGGCGGTACCAGCGTTGCGAGCGTCCAGAGTCGATCCTGCTGACGCGATCCGATGATCGTGGTGACAGCCCGCTGGAGGCGGCGCTCGGCACGGCGAACCCATCATGCTTTCCGTCGGCGGGGCAGCTTGCGCGTCATCTGACTACTCGGGCCACCGCTCATGACTATTTCTACGTGAGAGCGACTTGTGTGCTAGTCATCGCGAATCAGAATCTGTCTCATATCCCTTCCCTTTTGCGACGTCTCATCCGTTAGCTCTAATCCGCGAAACGCTCGGCGGTCGAACTCCCGCTGCATAAGGAATTCACGCGACGTTGGCGAGCATCCTTGATTCTCACAACCATGTCTCGTAACGTGACCGGCCTCAGCCTGCGCCTGGCACCAGTTATGAGACGGGTGGTCGAGTGCCCACGTACCTCGCCTTTCTTCGCGCCGTCAATCTCGGCGCGAAGCGCGTGTTCCCCAAAGATGACATCCGCCGCGTCGTGGAGAGCGTGGGCTTCACCGCGGTCGAGACGTACATCAACACGGGCAACGTCCGCTTCACCACGGGGATGCGCTCACGTGCGCGCATCGAGTCGGCGCTCGAAACAGCCTTCGCCGCCGACCGGGGCTTCGAGGTTCCGACGATCGTGTTCTCGCAGGAGGAGTTCCGCCGTGTGGCAGAGGATGTCGCGGAACTCTCAGCCGCGCATCCGGGTCTCGCGCGCCACTACGTCTACCTGATGAAGGAGCCGCCGACTGAAGATCAGACGGCGGCCATCGAGGCGACCTCCGGTAACGAGGGTCGGATGGTGGTGCGCGGGCGCGCCGCCCACGCGCTTCTCAGCCCCGGCTACCAGGAGGGGAGGGTCGACCCGCTCGCCGCCGCCAAGCTCTTCGGCGTGGCGACCAACCGCACGCACACCGTCGTCACCGCCCTCGCCGCGCGGTGGTGTTGACAGGGTGAACCCGGTGTCGGCGCCACCGCGTAGCATGGCCGCCGTGGCGCACGCGAACCGATACCCCCTCGACGAGGCGCCCCCGTTCGACCCCCCGCCGTCCGATCTCGTCCCGCCCGATGACGAGGAGTGGTACCCGCCGGAAGACGCCTGGCTGCCCCCGGATGACGTTCCGGGATTGCCGGTCGCAGCACCGGGAGTCGCGCGCCGCGACTTCTCCGGCGCCGATCCCCGCACGGTCCTGAAAGAGGTCTACGGCTACGACGCGTTCCGCGGCGACCAAGCCGCAGTGGTCGAGCACGTCATCGCCGGCGGAGACGCGGTGGTGCTCATGCCCACGGGCGCCGGCAAGAGCGTCACCTATCAGGTGCCCGCGCTCGTGCGACCCGGCACGGGGCTGGTGATCTCGCCCCTCATCGCCCTCATGCATGATCAGGTCGACGCGCTTGTGGCCAACGGTGTGCACGCCGCGTTCCTCAATTCCACGCAGTCTTCGCCCGAGCGCGCCGCCACCGAGCGCGCCTACCTCTCGGGTGAGATCGACCTCCTCTACGTCGCCCCCGAACGCCTCTCGAACCCCGCCACGACCGCGCTCCTTCAGCGCGGCCGGCTGAGCGTGATTGCGATCGACGAGGCCCACTGCGTGTCGCAGTGGGGCCACGACTTCCGGCCCGACTACCTCGCCCTCGGCGACCTCGCCGAGCGCTTCCCCGGTGTCCCCCGTCTGGCTCTCACCGCCACCGCCACCCGCGAGACCCATCGCGAGCTCACCGAGCGGCTCCGCCTGCCCGACGCCCGGCACTTCGTGGCGAGCTTCGACCGCCCCAACATCCAGTACCGCATCGAACCGAAGGTCGAGCCGCGCAAGCAGCTGGTCTCGTTCATCCGCGCCCAGCCGGAGGGCTCGGCGGGGATCGTGTACGCCCTGAGTCGCAAGACCGTGGAGCAGACCGCCGAATACCTGCGGGCGCAGCGGATCGAGGCCCTGCCGTACCACGCGGGGCTTCCCGCCGAGATGCGCGCCGCCCACCAGGCCCGGTTCCTCCGCGAGGACGGCGTGGTGATGGTGGCCACCATCGCGTTCGGCATGGGAATAGACAAGCCCGACGTGCGCTTCGTCGCGCACATCGACCTGCCGAAGTCGGTTGAGGGCTATTACCAGGAGACCGGGCGCGCCGGGCGCGACGGCGAGCCGAGCATCGCGTGGATGGCCTACGGCCTCGGCGACGTGGTCCAGCAGCGGCGCCTCATCGACGCCTCCCCGGGTGACCGGGTGTTCAAGACCCGTCTGGGCCAGCACCTGGACGCGATGCTGGCGCTCTGCGAGACGGTGGGATGCCGCCGGCAGAACCTCCTCGCCTACTTCGGCCAGCCCTCCGACCCCTGCGGCAACTGCGACACCTGCCTCGAGCCGCCCGAGACGTGGGAGGGCACGGTCGCCGCACAGAAGCTCCTCTCCACGATCGTCCGGCTCCAGCGCGAGCGGAACCAGTCGTTCGGCGCCGGACAGCTCATCGACATCCTCCGCGGCAACAGCACCGAGCGGGTGCGCCAGCAGCGGCACGACCAGCTGGCCACCTTCGGGATCGGCGCCGACCTGTCCGAACAGGATTGGCGCAGCGTCATCCGGCAGCTGCTCGCCCGCGGGATCCTCGTCGCCCGCGGCGAGTACGGCACCCTCGCCCTCGGTGAGGCGGCGCCCGATGTGCTGCGCGGTGACACCGAGGTGCCGCTCCGCCGCGACGTGCTCGGTCGCTCGGGCGGCGGTAGCCGTGTGCGCAAAGCCGCGGCGAGCGAGACGCTGGATGACGGCGACAGGCCGCTGTTCGAGGCGCTTCGCGCCTGGCGCGCCGGCGTTGCCCGCGAACAGGGGGTGCCCGCTTACATCGTCTTCGGCGACGCGACACTGCGCGCCCTGGCCGAACGCCGCCCCGAGAGCGCGGCCGACCTCGAAGGCATCCCCGGGATCGGCGCGAAGAAGCGGGAGGCGTACGGCGAGGCCGTTCTCGACGTGGTCCGGGCCGGCTGAGCGTCTGTCCTTTAGGCTCCAGACGGGGGCGACGGCGCCTCCGTCACAAGCTGCGGCCGAACTGCGACGCAGCACACGGGACGACGGGCCAACGGTGCCCAGAGGCGAGATCGGGCGAGAGAGCCCGCGAGACACCGGGCGACGATGCCCACGAGACATCGGGCGATGAGGCCCGGGAGGTCCAACCCAGCCATGAGCAACATCGACATCGCCCAGGCGGCGCAGCTCGAGCCCATCGGAGTGATCGCCGACAAGCTCGGCATCCCCGCCGACGCCCTCGAACCCTACGGCCGACACAAGGCCAAAGTGGCGCTGTCGTTCGCCCGCAGCATCCGGGATCGCCCTCGCGGCCATCTCGTCCTGGTGACCGCCGTGTCCCCGACGCCCGCGGGGGAAGGAAAGACCACGACGACGGTCGGTTTGGGTGACGCGCTGAACCGGGTCGGCGCGCGCGCCGCGATCTGCCTGCGCGAACCGGCGCTCGGGCCGGTGTTCGGGATGAAGGGCGGCGCAGCCGGCGGCGGGTACGCGCAGGTGGTGCCGATGGAAGACATCAACCTGCACTTCACCGGCGACTTCGCCGCGATCGGCGTGGCCACGAACCTCCTCGCGGGGCTCATCGACAACCACATCCATCACGGCAACACGCTCGGCATCGACGTGCGCCGCGTCACGTGGCGGCGCGTTCTCGACGTCAACGATCGTGCCCTCCGCGATGTGGTCACGGGGCTCGGCGGTCCGGGCAACGGCTACCCGCGCGAGAGCGGCTTCGACATCGTCGTGGCGAGTGAGGTGATGGCGATCTTCTGCCTCGCCACCGACCTCGCCGACCTGAAGGCACGGCTCGGCGAGATCGTGATCGGCTACACCCGCGAGCGGCAGCCGGTGCGCGCGCGCGACCTCGACGCCCACGGGGCGATGGCGGCACTCCTGCGCGACGCACTGGCCCCCAACCTCGTGCAGACGCTCGAGCACACGCCCGCCTTCGTCCACGGCGGGCCGTTCGCGAACATCGCCCACGGGTGCAACTCGTACCTCGCCACCGACACGGCGCTGCATCTGGCCGACTACGTCGTCACCGAGGCGGGATTCGGTTCCGACCTCGGCGCCGAGAAGTTCGTCGACATCCTCTGCCGTTCCACGGGCCTCCGCCCCTCTGCCGCCGTCATCGTCGCGACCGTGCGGGCGATGAAGTATCACGGCGGCGTGGAGGTGGCAGACCTCGCCACCGAGGATGTCGCGGCGCTCCGCCGCGGCACGGTCAACCTGCGGCGACACATCGAGATCGTGCATGGGGTGCTCGGGCTCCCGGTCGTGGTGGCCATCAATCACCGCGCGGAGGACACGGATGCCGAGGTCGCGGCGCTGCAGGAGGAGGCGGTGGCCGCCGGGGTCACCGCCGTGGTCGCCCGGCACTTCGCCGAGGGTGGGGCTGGAGCCGAGGATCTCGCGCGCGAAGTCGTGCGCCTCTGCGACGAGCCGGCAGAGCCGACGCTCACCTACCCCGACGACGCGACCCTGTGGGACAAGATGCGCGCCATCGCGACACGCATCTACGGAGCATCCGAGGTCACGGCTTCCAGTGCGGTGCGCGCGCAGATCCGGCGCCTGCAGGAGGAGGGGTACGGCGGGTACCCGGTGTGCGTCGCGAAGACGCAGTACTCCTTCTCGACCGACCCGCGGCTGCGCGGCGCGCCGACCGGGCACGTGGTCGACATCCGCGAGGTGCGCCTGGCGGCGGGGGCCCGGTTCGTCGTCATGATCTGCGGGGACATCATGACGATGCCCGGTCTGCCGGCGGCGCCCGCCGCGAACACCATCGACGTCACCGACGACGGACGGATTGTCGGGCTGTTCTGACCTGACCGCTGTGCGTCCGCGGACGCGGATCCCGCCCGGATGTCGCTTCGGCACAATCGGCCCCCGCGACGCAGTCGGACATCCTTGTGTCGAACGCACAACGCACTTGGAAGCACGTTGTGGGACACCTACCGTTCTAGGTGACTTCCTTCGACTCCTTCTGGAGAGGTGAGAAATGGCCGACGCCGCCGTTCGTCCTGAAACCCCCGCATCCGACTCCCACACGCCCGCCGGTGGAGCGCCGACTGCCGCGCACACGGCGGCCGAGGCATCCGAGGCCCGCATCGACATCGATGCCGTCACGAACCTGCTGCTCGGCACCTGGGCCGACACCCGCCGCGAGGCGCGTGAGCTGATCAAAGACTCCGCGTTCTGGCAGGTGAACGACCTGACCGTCGCCGAGCACCGCGAGCGCACCCTCACCCAGCTGCACCTCCTCGCCGACAACGGCGGTGGGCGCCGCGCGTTCCCCGCCGAGTACGGCGGCGGCGACGACAACGGTGCGAACCTCGCCGGCTTCGAAGAGCTCGTGCTCGCCGACCCGAGCCTGCAGATCAAGTCGGGTGTGCAGTGGGGCCTCTTCGCCTCGGCGATCTACCAGCTCGGCACCAAGCAGCACTGGGACAGGTGGCTGCGCCCCGTCATGTCGATGGAGCTCCCAGGCGCGTTCGCGATGACCGAGACCGGGCACGGCTCCGACGTCGCTGCCATCGGCACCACCGCCACCTACGACCCCCACACCGAGGAATTCGTCATCCATACGCCGTTCCGCGCGGCGTGGAAGGACTACCTCGGCAACGCCGCCCTGCACGGCAAGGCCGCGACCGTCTTCGCGCAGCTGATCACCGGCGGCGTCAACTACGGCGTGCACTGCTTCTTCGTGCCGATCCGCGACGACGAGGGGAACTTCCTCCCCGGCATCGGCGGCGAGGACGACGGCCCCAAGGGCGGACTGAACGGCATCGACAACGGCCGCCTGCACTTCGACCAGGTGCGCGTCCCGCGCGAGAACCTTCTCAACCGCTACGGCGACGTCGCGCCCGACGGCTCGTATTCGAGCCCGATCGACAGCCCCGGACGCCGCTTCTTCACGATGCTCGGCGCCCTCGTGCAGGGACGTGTCTCGCTCGACGGGGCCGTCACGACGGCATCCGCTCTGGCTCTCTACATCGCGATCACCTACGGCAACCAGCGCCGCCAGTTCGATTCGGGTGCCGGTACCGACGAGGTCGTGCTGCTGGACTACGGCAAGCATCAGCGCCGGCTGCTGCCGCTCCTGGCGCAGAACTACGCGCAGTTCTTCGCCCATGATGAGCTGCTGCGCAAGTTCGACGGGGTGTTCTCGGGGCGCGCCGACACCCCCGAGGAGCGCGAAGACCTCGAGACCCTCGCTGCTGCGCTGAAGCCCCTGTCGACGTGGAATGCGCTGAACACGATCCAGGAGAGCCGCGAGGCGTGCGGTGGACAGGGATTCCTGGCTGAGAACCGGATGACGGGGCTTCGCCACGACCTCGACGTCTACGTCACGTTCGAGGGCGACAACAACGTGCTCCTGCAGCTGGTCGGGAAGCGCCTGCTGTCGGACTACGCCAAGCAGTTCAAGGGCAAGGATGCCGCCGCACTCGCCCGGTTCGCGGCAGCGCAGACCGCGGGCAAGGTCTTCCACGGCGCGGGCCTGCGTCAGCTGGGACAGGCCGTCGCCGACTTCGGCTCGACGGCGCGCTCGGTGGAGCTGGGGCTTCGCGCCGAGCAGCAGCACGAGATCCTCTCGGGTCGCGTCGAGCAGATGGTCGCCGATCTCGCCGCTGCGCTCCGCCCCGCGGCCAAGCTCGACAAGGCCGAGGCCGCCGCCCTGTTCAACAGCCACCAGGCCGAGCTGATCGAGGCGGCCCGGGCTCACGGCGAGCTGCTGCAGTGGGAGGCCTTCTCCGACGGCGTCAAAGCTGTGGCAGACCCCGGCACCCGCCAGGTGCTGACGTGGCTGCGCGACCTGTTCGGGCTGCACCTCATCGAGAAGCACCTCGCGTGGTACCTCATCAACGGGCGGCTTTCGACGCAGCGCGCCGCCGCGGTGTCGCGCTACATCGACCGGCTCTGCGCGCGGCTGCGCCCCCACGCGCAGGACCTCGTCGACGCCTACGGGTTCGCGCCCGAGCACGTGCGAGCGCCGATCGCCTCGGGGGCGGAGCGCGTGCGCCAGGAGGAGGCTCGCGAGTACTACCGCGCTCGCGCCGCCGCCGGCGACGAGCCGATCTCGGAGAAGACGCTGCAGGAGGGCAAGACGCTGCAGAAGAAGTAGCGGGCTGGGGATGTCGTCGGGTCCGGGCATACTGACCGCATGAGTGTGGTCACCGGGCCCGACGGACGCGACCGCTGCGCGTGGGTCGGCGACGACGCCGAGTATCGGCGCTACCACGACGAGGAGTGGGGCAGGCCGCTCCACGGCGATCGGCCGCTGTTCGAGAAGATGAGCCTGGAGGGGTTTCAGGCCGGGCTCTCGTGGATCACGATCCTCCGCAAGCGCCCCGCGTTCCGCGACGCCTTCGCCGCGTTCGACCCCAGGGTCGTCGCCGCGTTCGGAGACGACGACATCGAGCGGCTCATGGCCGATGCGGGCATCGTCCGCAACCGCGCGAAGATCCTCGCCACGATCGGCAACGCCCGCATCGTCACCGAGATGCCCGAGGGTGCGCTCGACGCGCTCATGTGGGCCTACGCTCCGGATGGTGCGGAGCGGCCCCGTCCGCGATCGTTCGCCGATCTGCCGACGACGACCCCGGAGTCCGACGCGCTCAGCCGTGACCTGAAGAGGCGCGGGTTCCGATTCGTCGGGTCGACGACGATGTACGCCCTCATGCAATCGTCCGGCATGGTCGACGATCATCTGGAAGGCTGCTGGCGCGCGGCCGGCGCGCGTGCGTGAGGGCTGCGGACAGCCCCTGTCCGCAGTCGGTGGCACGCTGTAGGGTCGCTACGCCTCGACAGACGGGAAACGCATGGCCGCAGCATCCGCTCACATCGCCGATTCGCACGGACTCATCCGGGTCGTCGGTGCCCGCGAGAACAACCTCAAGAACATCACCGTCGACATCCCCAAGCGCCGCCTCACCGTCTTCACCGGCGTCAGCGGATCGGGGAAGTCGTCGCTGGTGTTCGGAACGATCGCCAACGAGTCGCAGCGGCTGATCAACGAGACGTATCCGACGTTCGTGCAGCAGTTCATGGAGCAGCTGAGCCGCCCCGAGGTCGACGCCCTCGAGAACGTCAGCGCGTCCATCGTCGTCGACCAGGAGCGGATGGGCGCCAACTCGCGGTCCACGGTCGGCACAGCCACCGACGCGCAGGCCATGCTGCGC
This sequence comes from Microbacterium sp. AK009, assembly GCF_013410955.1. GTDB lineage: Bacteria > Actinomycetota > Actinomycetes > Actinomycetales > Microbacteriaceae > Microbacterium. The sequence continues at coordinate 10,453 of NZ_JACCCG010000007.1, forward strand.
ATCCTCTTCAGCCGGCTCGGGCAGCCGAGCGCCGGTGCGAGCTTCCACTACAGCTTCAACCTCCCGCAGGGCTGGTGCCCGCGCTGCGAGGGGCTCGGCGAGGTGAGCGACATCAACCTCGACGAGCTGTTCGATCGGGACAGGTCGCTGGCCGAAGGCGCGCTGACGATCCCCGGGTACAACGTCGACGGCTGGATGGTGCGCATCTTCACCGAGTCGGGGTTCGTCGACCCCGACAAGAAGATCCGCGACTATTCCGACGAGGAGCTGCAAGCGCTCCTCTACCAGGAGCCCACGAAGGTCAAGGTCACGGGCATCAACATGACCTACGAGGGACTCGTCCCCAAGGTCACGAAGTCTTTCCTGCAGAAGGACCGCGACGCCCTCCAGCCGCACGTCCGCGCATTCGTCGACCGTGCCGTGATGTTCACCGCCTGCCCCGAGTGCGGGGGGTCGCGCCTGAACGAAGCGGCGCGGTCATCCCTCATCGACGGGGTCTCGATCGCCGATGCCGCGGCGATGCAGATCTCCGACCTCGCCGCCTGGCTCGACACCGTCGACGACCGCGAGGTGGGGCCGTTGATGACGGGGCTGAAGCACCTCACGGCGACCTTCGTCGAGGTCGGTCTCGGCTACCTGTCGCTCGACCGCTCGTCGGGCACCCTCTCGGGCGGCGAGGCACAGCGCACCAAGATGGTCCGCCATCTCGGGTCCTCCCTCACCGACATCACCTACGTCTTCGACGAGCCGACGGCGGGCCTGCACCCCCACGACATCCAGCGGATGAACGACCTCCTCCAACGCTTGCGCGACAAGGGCAACACGGTGCTCGTCGTCGAGCACAAACCCGAGGTCATCCAGATCGCCGACCACATCGTCGACCTCGGACCCGGCGCCGGCCGAGCCGGCGGCGAGATCCAATACACCGGGGATGTCGCGGGGCTGCGCGCCTCGGCGACGCTCACCGGCCGGCACCTCGACCATCGCGCGACCCTCAAGGCGTCGACCCGCGACCGCCGTAGGGCGCTGGAGATCCGCGGAGCGACGCAGCACAACCTCACCGGCGTCGACGTCGACATCCCGCTCGGCATCCTCACCGTCGTCACCGGGGTCGCGGGGTCGGGGAAGTCCTCGCTGATCCACGGCAACGTTCCGGCCTTCGACGACGTGGTCGTGGTCGACCAGTCGCCGATCAAGGGCTCACGCCGGTCGAGCCCGGCGACCTACACCGGCATCCTCGACACCGTCCGCACCGCGTTCGCGAAGGCGAACGGCGTGAAGGCGTCGCTGTTCAGCGCCAATTCGGCGGGTGCCTGCCCGGTCTGCAAGGGCCTCGGGGTCATCATCACCACGCTCGGCTACACCCAGAGCGTCGAGACGCTGTGCGAGGTGTGCGAGGGGACGGGATTCAGCGCCGAGGTGCGCGAGTACCTCCTGAATGGCAAGAACATCGCCGAGGTGCTGGCGATGTCGGCCGCCGAAGCGGCGGACTTCTTCCCGACCGGCCCCGCGCACACCACGCTCGCGCGTCTCATCGACGTCGGGCTCGGGTACATCACGCTCGGGCAGGCGCTGAACACGCTGTCAGGCGGCGAGCGGCAGCGGCTGAAGCTGGCGATCTCGATGGCGAAGAAGGGCGCGATCTACGTGCTCGACGAACCCACGACGGGGCTCCACCTCGCCGACGTCGACAATCTGCTGCGCCTCCTCGATCGGCTCGTCGACGCCGGCAACAGCGTCATCGTCATCGAGCACCACCAGGCGGTGATGGCGCACGCCGACTGGATCATCGACCTCGGCCCGGGCGCGGGCCACGACGGCGGGCGCATCGTGTTCGAGGGAACGCCCGCCGATCTCGTGGCCACGGGCGACACGCTCACCGCGCGGCACCTGCGCACCTACGTGGGGGCCTGAGCGCGGGGGGCGATGAGCGCGACCGCTCTCGCCGGCGCGCGCCGACGCGCGACGCGCCGCGCCGCTCAGCCGAGCTGGGAGTGCTCGCCGAGGCGGTGCCAGGTGCGGTTGTGGTAGACCAGCGCGTCGGCGGGCTCGCCCGGCTCGACATCGCGGGTGATCTGATGCTGCAGCGCCTGCGCGGCGATGACGGTCGAGGCGCCGGCATCCATCCGATTGATGATCGCGCAGCGCAGCCACGCCCGTGCCCCGGGGAACACCGGCTCGCCCGTCGGAAGCCGCGCCCACAGCGACGTGTCGGCGAAGCGGTCGATGCCGCTCGTCGCGGCGAGCTTGGCGAGCTCGAGGTCGTGCGCGTCGAGCAGGTGCACGACGACAGTGTCGGCCGCGGCGATCGTCGGGGCGGCCGAGGAGATGGCCGAGAGCGAGAAGATCAGCAGCGGCGGCTCGGCGCTCACCGACGACACCGAGGTCGCCGTCAGGGCGACCGGTCCGTCGCCGGCGTCGGCGGTGATGACGGCCACCCCGCCGGGGTGTCCGCGGAAGACGGTCTTGAACTCCTCGGCGCTCAGCGAGGCGGTCGGAAACGACGCGGGGTGGGTGCCGGCGGCGGAACGGGTCATGGGCGGCAGGCTAGCCCGCGACAGATCGTTCGCCGTCATCGCGTTTCGTGATGTTTCAGAGCTGGGCACGACAGAGGAAACCGCGCGGCCTCCCGAACGATTCCCCACCGCTCACCGACCGGCGTCGTAGAGGTGCCGGGCGCCGTGACTGAGCACCTTCACGACGACGCCGCGGCGGCGGAGGGCGGCGACGGTGCGCGTCTCCTCCTCGATGTCGCGCCCGAGCGCGTGGATGTTCGCGACGACGAGCACATCCCCCTGGCGCAGCGTGCCGAACAGGCGCACCAGCCGCTCCTCCCAGGTCTCGAGGGTCTCGGGCGCGGGGTGGCGGAACCCTTCGATCGGTACCCCGAAGCGGGTGAGCAACTCGCGCTGTTCGACCACCGAGGGCATGTCGTCGCGGGCGATGACGAGCCCGACCAAGCGTGCGCCCGAGGGGCGGGCGGCCCACCAGTCGCGGTCGCGCTGCAATTCGGTGAAGCACTTGGGGCAGTCGGCGGCGTCGTGGGGGACGGGGACGGGGCTCGTCTCCATCGCCTCGCCGAATCCCGCAGTCATGGCATCCATTCTCACCCGGGATGACGCGTGCCGCGACCTTCCTCGCCCCTGTCAGTCCTCGCCGTCGAGGCGGAGCTCGAGGCTCAGCTCGTCGGCGTCGAGCTCGGCGAGGGTGTGCCGGAGGACGGCGGTGCTGTACGACCCTCCGGAGGACAGCTCGGTGAGCCGCTGTCGCATCGCCCGGATGAGCACGAGCCGCAGCTCGAGCGCGTCGCGCACGAGCGCGGTGGTGTCGTCATCGGGCGGGCGGGTGTACCGGTCGCCGACCCGGGCGATGAGCTCCGACGGGAAGCTCTCGCCGTCTCGCCGGGCGAGGTTCTCGTCGGCCAGGGCCGCGGCCGCGGCATCCCGCAGCTCCTGATCCAGCCGCAGCCGCTCCTCGCGCCCCACGGTCTCGTCGCCCTCGCCGTCGAGGCCGAGCATCCGCACGACCCAGGGGAGCGTCGAGCCCTGCAGCAGCAGGCTGCCGACCGCGACGAGGAAGGCGACGAAGACGAGCAGGTCGCGCGACGGCGTCTCGGCCGGGAGGGTCTGCGCCGCCGCGAGGGTCACGACCCCTCGCATGCCCGCCCACACCATGATCGTGCCGTGGCGCCATCCGAGCGGGGTGGTGCGGTGGTACTCGAGGTCTTCGATGAAGCGGAGCACCGGTGGGCGCGCGCGTTCGGGCACCCTCTCAGGCCAGGTGCGCACCCGCCGGAGGTGAGTGGCCGCGCGGCGGGCGCGTCGCGATTCACCCCACACGAGGACCGAGACGAACACCACGCGGGCGGCGAGGATGATGAGGAGGGCTGTCGCTGCGAGAAAGACCGCCCGCTCGAGACCGCCCGCGCCGTCGGCGGAGACCGAGTCCCAGAGGTCCTTCACCTCGAGCCCCATGACGAGGAACACCGCGCCCTCGAGGACGAGCTCGACGGTACGCCAGTTCAACTCGTCCGAGAGGCGCTGCTCGGGAGTGAAGCGGCGCGCCGCACCCTGCCCGGTGACGATTCCGGCGACGACCGCGGCGACGAGGCCCGAGCCGCCGAGAGCTTCGGTGGGAAGGTAGGCCGCGAACGGCACGACGAATCCGATGGCGGTGTTGGCGGCGGGATTGCGCACGAGCGCGCGCACCCGCAGATTGACGTAGCCGATGACCGAGCCCACGACGATGGCGACGACCACACCCCACAGGAACGCCCCGACGATGCCGCCCTCGGGCACCGACCCCGTCACCGCCGCGGCGACCATCGTGCGAAGGATGACGAGCGAGGTGGCGTCGTTGAGCAGGCTCTCGCCGTCGAGCCAGGTGGTGACGCGCCGGGAGATGCCGAGCCGCTTCGCGATGGAGGTCGCCACCGCGTCGGTGGGGCTGAGAATCGCGCCGAGCGCGATCGCGAGATACAGATCGAGCCCCGGGATGACGGCGTGGAAGAAGAAGCCGAGCGCGACGGCGCTGACGAGCACGAGCAGCACGGCGAGCCCTGAGATGGGTCGCACGTCGCGGCGGAACTCGATCGCGGGAAGCGACACCGCCGCCGAATACAGCAGGGGCGGGAGGACGCCGACGAGGATGATCTCGGGGTCGAGCTCGAACGCCGGGACGAACGGCAGCAGGCTGACGCCGAGGCCGAGGAGGACGAGCAGCAGGGGACCGGCGAGCCGCAGGCGCGGACCGAGCGCGGTCGCGCCGGCGATGACGAGCACCGTCACCGTGGCGATGACGATGACCTCGATCACGGCAGGATGCCCAGGCTCCGCACGGCATCGCGCTCGGCGACGAGCTCGTCCACCGAGGCGTCGATGAGCCGCCGTGACCGTTCGTCGACACCGAGATCGGCGACGACCCGGTAGCCCGAGCCGTCGGAAGAGACCGGGAACGAGCAGATGAGACCCTCGGGCACGCCGTACTCGCCGTGCGAGACGACCGCCGCCGACGTGCGGAAGCCCCCGAGCACGTCGCTGCGGACGTGCTCGATCGTCGCGTGCGCAGCCGAGGCGATCGACGACGACCCGCGCACCTCGATGATCTCCGCGCCGCGGCGCGCGACCCGGGGGACGAACTCGTCGTCGAGCCATGCGAGGGCGGTGTCCACGTCGCCGAGCCGCTCGGCGAGTGCGTCGATGACCGGGCGGCCGGCGACGGTGGCGTGCGACACGTCGGGGTACTGCGTGGCCGAGTGGTTTCCCCATACGATCACCCCGTCGATGTCGCGGGGGTTCACCTCGAGGGCGGCGGCGAGCTGGCCGACGGCGCGGTTGTGATCGAGGCGGGTCAGGGCGGTGAAGCGCTCGGGAGGGATGTCGGGGGCGGACGACTGCGCGATGAGGGCGTTGGTGTTCGCGGGGTTCCCCACGGTGACTACGCGGATGGCGTCGTCGGCGACGTCGTTGAGCGCCGCGCCCTGCGGGCCGAAGATCCCCGCGTTCGCGGCGAGCAGGTCTGCGCGCTCCATGCCGGGGCCGCGGGGGCGGGCGCCGACGAGCAGGGCGATCTCGCAGCCGTCGAAGGCCGTGCGCGGGTCATCCGAGATCTCGACGCCGGCGAGCAGGGGGAAGGCGCAGTCCTGCAGCTCCAGCGCCGCACCCTCGGCGGCGCGGAGTCCGGTGGGGATCTCCAGCAGGCGCAGGTTCACCGGGCGCTCCGGACCGAGCATGTCGCCGGCGGCGATGCGGAACAGCAGGGCGTAGCCGATCTGCCCTCCGGCGCCGGTGAGGGTGATCGTCGTCGCGCGCATGGCTCCGAGCATAGGCCCGGGCGGCGTCGTCCCGTGAGGAAGTGGCCAGGGGCGGTACCGTGAGCAGATGACGTTCAATGAGAACGCACAGGTCGGCGGGAATACGGCGCGACGACGCGGTGGAGGGCTCGTTCTCGCCGGTGGCGGCGTGGCCGGTATCGGGGCGATCGCCGTGCTGCTGCTGAACCTGTTCACCGGGGGAGACTTCTCCGGCCTTCTCGGCGGGGGCGGCGTGCCCGGGGTCGCGGGCGGCGAGGGCAGCGAGATCGCGTCGTGCGAGACCGGAGCCGACGCCAACCGCAATGACGAATGCCGCCTGGCGGCCGGGTCTCTCGTGCTCGATCAGTACTGGGCCGAACAGGTCGAGGGCTACCGGCAGCCGCAGCTGATCATCGTCGACCAGTCCACCTCGTCGGCGTGCGGCACAGCGTCGAATGCGACGGGGCCGTTCTACTGCCCGCCCGAGGAGACGGTGTACATCGACCCCACCTTCTTCGGGCTCCTGCGCGAGCGGTTCGATGCGAGCGCCGGCGAGCTCGCCCAGCTCTATGTGCTCGCCCACGAGTACGGCCACCACGTGCAGAACATCACCGGCATCACTCAGCAGAACCCCGATAACGGCACCGGCCCCGACAGCAACGGCGTTCGCATCGAACTGCAGGCCGACTGCTTCGCCGGCGCCTGGGTGGCGGCGATGACGGAACAGCTCGATCAGAACGGCGTGCCGTTCTTCGAGACGCCGACGGGCACCCAGATCACCGATGCGCTGAACGCCGCCGCCACGGTCGGCGACGATCACATCCAGCAGGAGTCCGGGGCGCCGGTGAACCCCGAGAGCTGGACGCACGGGTCGAGCGAGCAGCGGCAGCGCTGGTTCGCTGCGGGCTACCAGGGGGGTGTGGGCGCCTGCGATACGTTCGCGGTCTCGGGGAGCGCGCTGTGAAGGGCGGTCCGGCGCACCTCGACGACATCCTCTACCCGCCGATCGAGCCGTATGCGACCGGCGAGCTGCTCGTCGGCGACGGCAACCGGGTCTACTGGGAGCAGAGCGGGAACCCCGACGGCAAACCCGTGGTGTTCCTGCACGGCGGCCCCGGGGCGGGTACCTCGCCCTGGCACCGCCGGTTCTTCGACCCCGAGCGCTACCGCATCGTGCTGTTCGACCAGCGCGGCTGCGGCCGCAGCACTCCGCACGCGTCGTCGCCCGAGGCCGACCTGCGCTTCAACACCACCTGGCACCTCGTCGCCGACATCGAGCTGCTGCGGCGGAACCTCGGAATCACCCGCTGGCAGGTGTTCGGCGGATCGTGGGGGAGTGCACTTGCCCTCGCCTACGCCGAGACGCACCCCGAGGCTGTCACCGAGGTGGTGCTGCGCGGCGTCTTCACGCTTCGCCCCCATGAGCTGGAGTGGTTCTACGAGGGGGGTGCCGCGGCGATCTTCCCTGACCTCTGGGAGGACTACCTCGCACCGATCCCGGTGCTCGAACGCTCTCGCATGATCGAGGCGTACTGCCGTCGGCTCTCCGACCCCGACCCGGCCGTCCACGTGCCCGCGGCGAAGGCGTGGACGCGGTGGGAGGCGGCGACCCTGACCCTTCGCCCCGACCCCGACCTCGTCAGCACCATGACCGACGAGGTCGCGGCGACCGCCTTCGCCCGCATCGAGAACCACTTCTTCATGCACGGCGGATGGTTCACCGAGGAACAGCTGATCCGTGGCGCGACGGCGCTCCGCGACATCCCTGGGGTCATCGTCCAGGGCAGGTACGACGTCTGCACGCCGGCGATGACGGCGTGGGATCTGCACCGGGCGTGGCCGGAGGCCGAGCTCGTGATCATCGACGACGCGGGGCACTCCGCCTCCGAACCGGGGATCGCCGCAGCGCTGCGCGCGGCGACCGACCGGTTCGCGGCGGACGACGCCGCCGCGTCGACCGAGGTCACCGAGTGAGTTCCACCCCGCGACTCACCCGGCGACTCACGCGGTGAAGGGCACGCTCCCGGCGCTGCAGTACGACCCCGGCGAGTGCACGACGTGCGCGATGCGCAGCTCGGCGTCGACGTCGTCGCCCACCTGGGGTGCGAGGTCGGGCGAGATCCGCCAGTCGAACGCCTCGGCATCGGGGTTCTGCCGCGCGTGCTCGCGGAGTCCCAGCGGCACGAGCCGGAGGCGCCGGTCCACCCACTCGGCGTCCCAGGGTCCCTCGCGGAGGATCTGCTCGGCCGCGCGGAATTCGTAGTAGATCGTCCGGCGCAGGCGATTACCGGTCACGGCCTCCGAGCCGTGGACGATCATCACGTCGTGCACGAGCACGTCGCCGGGGTTCAGCTCGACCTGGATGACCCCGGGCGCGTCCCATCCGTACTCCTCCTGCAGCTGACAGACGTCGACCGGGGCGAGGTGGGAGCCGGGGGCGACCCGGAGGGCGCCCTCGCCGGCGCGGGAGGCGTCGAGGTAGACGTCGATGTTGAAGATGCGGTTCGTGCGGGGGTGCACGGCGTCCTGGTGCCAGTCGATCGCGGCCCCGTCGCCGGCGTCCTTGAACACCAGCGACTCGTAGGTCGGGACGAAGTCCGTGCCGGCGAGGCTCTCAGCGATCCCCAGCACCGCGGGGCTGCCCAGCAGCTCGAGCGAGGCGGCCTGGCCCTTGTTGTGGAGGTAGTCGACGCGGAACATGCGCTTCTGCCCGCCACGGTTCGCCCAGGCGTAGTCCGCCGCGTCGGGGTGATCAGGACCGAGGGCGCGCCCCTCGGTCATCCAGGCATCGGATGCCGCGCGGAGGCGCTCCAGCAGGGGAGCGGGGATCCGGTCGCGGAGCACCAGGTAGCCGTGGGCGTCGAAGAACGCGATCTCTTCGGAAGTCAGGTGCCACGCGCGCGTCGGTGCGGGGGTGCGGGTGAGGGTGGTGTCGGTCATGGCAAGAACGCTACGGAGCACTCCGTCGTAGATCTTCCCGGGATGCATGGCAGAATTCCGGGATCATGAGGATGCTGGAGGAGCGGCCGGAGTGGTTCGGCTTGGCGTCGTTCCGCGGAGCGGTACCGGCGATGTTCGCCGCGCACCGGCACGATGACCTCGAAGTCAACGCCGCGCCGTCACCGCTGGTGTACCTCATCGATGGGCGCGAGGTCACGATCCCGGCGGGGAGCCTGGGGGTGTTCTGGGCGGCCCGGCCGCACCGGCTGGTCACCGCTGTCGACGAGGTGAGCTGGCTCACCGTGCCGCTCGGGGTCGCCCTCGGCTGGTCGTTGCCGGGCGGATTCATCGGCTCTCTCCTCGCCGGCGACCTCGTGCTGGTGTCGGAAGGCGCAGGGCTCGCGCTCGCCGAGCGCGCGGAGCTGTGGGCCGGCGCGCTCTCGCACGAGCCCGGCGACGTCGAGCGGCGCGCGGCAGAGCTCGAAGTCGAGGCGCTCCTGCGGCGGATCGCCGCGCGCCGCACGGAGGTCGCCCCGGGGCATCCGGGGGTCAAGGGCACAGCCGGAGAGATGGCCGCCTTCATCTCGGAGCGCTCGGGCGACGACCTGCGGGTGGAGGATGTCGCCCGGCACGTGCACCTGCATCCGCAGTACGCCATGACGCTGTTCCGGCGGGCGCTCGGCATCACGATCGGCGAGTACCTGCTGCAGTGCCGGGTCGCGCGGGCGCAGCGGCTGCTGCTGACGACCGACCTGCCCATCAGCGAAGTCGGCTTCGCCGCCGGGTTCGGCTCGCAGAGCCAGTTCTACGCGCGATTCCGCGATCGCTGCGGGGAAGCGCCCGCCGCGTACCGGCGGCGGCTCGCCGGCGCCTGACGAGCTTCGGGGATTCGCGCCTACTTCAGAGCCGACCCCGGCACCTCGTCCGGAGTTCGCGCGGTTCTCCGAAGCCGGAGGGCAGGGCGGGGAGCAGGACAGGGGGAGATGGGCGGGGATGCGGGCGGGAGGCGACGCTTCAGGCGTCGAGTACGCGCCACTCGGCGAAGAAGTCCCGCACCGTCTTCTCACCGAGGTCGCGCCGCACCGTTTCGAGCAGGCGGCTCGCCTCGGCATCCGTTCCGGCGTTCACGCGGAGCACCGGAGCGTCGCTGTCGGAGCGCACCACCACGAGGTCGAACGTGGGGGCGGCGAGGTCGTCGCCCCCACCCATGACGGCCAGCGCGAACGCGCCGAGGTACTTCGCTGCGCGCTTCAGCGGCGACGGATGCCGCACCTCCAGCCGTGCCTCGAGCACGCGCGCCGCGAGGGTGCTGTCGTCGAGGTTCACGCCGACTCCCGCCACACCGTCTCGCACTCGAGCATCACCTCGGCGCCGCCGGGGGCGCCGCCGATCCGGTCGAGCACCAGCCGCGCCGCCTCGGCGCCCAGCCGTGCCGCGGGCTGGCGCACGGTCGACAGGGCCGGCAGGGTGCGGCGCGCCCACGCCGAGTCGTCGAAGCCGACCACGCCGACATCCTCGGGCACGCGGCGTCCGGCCGCGCGCAGGGCCTCCACCGCCCCGGCGGCGACGGCATCGGAGGCTGCGAAGACGCCGTCGATGTCGGGTGAGCGCGCTAACAGCGCCTGCATGCCCTCCCTCCCCGCCGAGTACGAGTACAGCGGCACGGGTTCGACCAGAGTCTCGTCGAACCGGTCGCCGAGCGCCTCGCGGAATCCGGCGAGGCGATCGGACCCCGAGTCGCGGTCGAGCGCGGCGGCGATCATCCCGATCCGCCGGCGACCCGTCTCGACCAGGCGCGAGGTGATGGCCCGGGCCGACCCGCGGTTGTCGATGACGACGAACGAGGCCGAGGAGGCGCCGGGAGGGTGGCCCACATACGCCGCGGGCAGTTGGAGGCGCTCCACGACCCGCGTGATCGGGTCGTTCGCGCGGGCCGAGACGATGATGACGCCGTCGACGAAGCCGCCGGAGAGGTAGCGGGCGACACGGTCGGTGTCGCGGCCGGTGTCGGCGATGAGGACGGCCATCTGATGGTCGGCCTCCGAGAGGGCGGCGTTGGCGCCCAGCAGGATCTCGCCGATGTTCGGATCCTCGATGAACAGCGAGTGGGGCTCGTGCACGATGAAACCGACCGCCTGGCTCCGCTGCATGACGAGGTTGCGCGCCGCGGTGTTCGGCACGTATCCGACCTTTGCGATCGCCGCTTCGATGGCCTCGCGTGCGCCGGACGAGACATAGCGGTCGCCGTTGACGTACCGGCTGACCGTGCCGCGCGAGACCCCGGCCTCCTGCGCCACATCGTGCACGGTGGCACGCTTCGGGCGCACGGGCGGAGAGGTCACGAGGCCACTGTAGCCCCCGCCGTCCGACTTTCCGCTTGACAGCTGACCCGCGGAGATGCCAGTGTGTGTACGTTCACAGACTCTCGACGAGGAGTTGTCGTCCGGGAAACTGTGCACGTTCACACAGCAACCGCAGACAACACCGTATATCTGGAGATCCGTGGACCATCTCGCAACGACGCTCCCCCCGCAGAGCGACGACGCGCTTCTCACCGAGATCGACGTGTCGCCGGCTCGCCCGCGCTTCGCGCACCAGGGTGTCGCCTTCGGCTGCGACTACAACCCCGAGCAGTGGACGCCCGAGGTGTGGCGCGAAGACGTCGCCCTAATGCGCGAGGCCGGAGTCGACCTCGTCGCGATCAACGTCTTCGGCTGGTCGGCGCTGCAGGGTCCCGACGGCGTCTTCCACTTCGACGAGCTCGATGAGGTCGTCTCGCTGCTACACGACAACGGCATCCGCGTGAACCTCGGCACCGGCACCTCGTCCGCGCCGCCGTGGCTGACCACGCGGCATCCTGAGATCCTGCCGGTGATGGATGACGGCACCACCCGGTACCCCGGCGGTCGCCAGGCCTGGTGCCCGAGCTCGCCGGTGTTCCGCCGGTATGCGCTCGCGCTGGTCGAGGCCGTCGCCGCGCGGTACGGGGCGCACCCCGCCGTCGCCCTGTGGCACGTCTCGAACGAGCTCGGGTGCCACAACGCCGAATGCCACTGCGCCGAGTCGACCCGCGCCTTCCGCCGGTGGCTGCGCGCGAAGTACCGCACCATCGACGCCCTGAACGCCGCCTGGGGGACGAGCTTCTGGAGCCAGCGCTACACCGACTTCGATGAGGTCCTCACGCCGCTGCGCACCGTCTCCACCCGCAACCCCGGTCAGGTTCTGGACTACCGCCGCTTCTGCAGCGACGAGGTGCTCTCGCACTACCGGGCCGAGCGCGACGTGATCCGTCGCCACAGCGACATCCCCGTCACCACCAATTTCATGGTGACCGCCCACATCGAGGCCCTCGACTACTGGACCTGGGCGCCCGAGATGGACGTCATCGCCAACGACCACTACCTCGACTCGCGCCTGGCCGACCCGCTCGCCGAGCTCGCGTTCACCGCCGACCTCACCCGGGGGCTCGCCGGCGGCGAGCCGTGGCTGCTCATGGAGCACTCCACCGGCGCGGTGAACTGGCAGCCGGTGAACCTCGCGAAGGCGCCGGGCCAGATGACCCGCGACTCGCTCTCTCACGTCGCGCGGGGCGCCGATGCCGTGTGCTACTTCCAGTGGCGCGCCTCGCTCCAGGGTTCGGAGAAGTTCCACTCGGCGCTCCTTCCCCACGCCGGCACCGACAGCGCGCTCTGGCGCGAGGTGCGCGAGCTCGGCGCCCTCATCGGTCGCCTTGACGAGGTCGCGGGCACGACCGTCACCGCCGATGTCGCGATGCTCTTCAGCTGGGAATCGTGGTGGGCCGCCGACGCCGAGAACCGCCCGAACCACGCGCTCGGCTACCTCGACCAGGTGCACGCGATCTACGGCGCGCTGCGCGACCTCGGCCACACGGTCGACGTGGTCCGGCCCGGTGTCGACCTCTCGCGGTACCGCCTCGTGGTCGTGCCGGGGCTGCACCTCGTCTCCGACGCCGACGCCCGCGCGCTGGACGGCGCGGCCGCCACCGGCACCCACGTCGTCGTCACCTTCTACAGCGGCATCGTCGACGAGAACGACCGGGTCCGCCCCGGCGGTCACCCGGGCGCCTGGCGCGACCTGCTCGGCATCCGCGTCGAGGAGTTCGCCCCCGTCCTTCCCGGAACCACCGTCGCCCTCGACACCGGCGTGACCGCGACGATGTGGACCGAGCGGATGTCGGTGACCGACGCGACGGTCGTGGCACGCTTCGCCGACGGGCCGTCGGCGGGCTTCCCGGCGATCACCCGCCGCACCGGCGGATCCGCCGGCAGCGGCGACGCCTGGTACATCGCGACGCTCCTGGACGCACCGGCGCTGCGCGACCTGCTCGAGACCGCCGCCGCGGCGGCCGGCGCGAGCCCCGAGCCCGGAGCCGGACGCGGAGTCGAGATCATCCGTCGCCGCGGCGCCGACCGCGCCTACCGCTTCGTCATCAACACCACCGACCGACCCGTCGAGGTCGACGCGGTCGGAGACGATCTCGTGACCCAGAGCCGCGCGACGGGGACCATCGTCGTCCCCGCCGGCGGCGTCCGTGTCATCCGTGAGCAGCCGACAGAGGAGACGGCATGACCACTTCGCCATCCATCGCCGGCCTCGCCGGCACGGTCGCGGCGCCCGACGCGCCGCCGCAGAAGCGCAAGCGTCCGCGCGTGCAGAACCCGTGGGCGATCGTCGCCTTCGTGTCGCCGTTCGCGCTGGTCTTCGCGCTCTTCTACGTGATCCCCATCGGCTACGCCGTGTGGCAGTCGCTGCTCGTCGTCGAGCGCGAGGGAACGTTCGGTGAAGCCCGCGAAGTCTTCGGCGGGTTCGCGCAGTATGCGCTGGTCTTCCAGAACGCCGAGTTCTGGTCATCCGTGGGCCGGGTGTTCCTCTTCGGGGTCGTCCAGGTGCCCGTGATGCTGGGCCTCGCGCTCCTGTTCGCCCTGCTGCTCGATTCGCCGCTGCTGCGGGGGAAGAAGTTCTTCCGCCTGGCGTTCTTCGTGCCGTACGCGGTGCCCGGCGTCATCGCCGCGATCATGTGGGGCTTCCTCTACTCGCCCAACCTGTCGCCCTTCGAGGCGGTCACCAGCCAGGTCGACTTCCTCTCCTCCGACCTGGTGCTGTGGTCGATCGCGAATGTCGTGACGTGGGTGTTCGTCGGCTACAACATGCTGATCATCTACTCCACGCTTCTTGCGATTCCGGGCGACATTTACGAGGCGGCGCGTCTGGACGGCGCGGGGCAGGCGCGGATCGCGTGGTCGATCAAGATCCCGCTCATCCGTCCCGCCCTCGTCCTCACCGGGGTGCTGTCGATCATCGGCACCCTGCAGCTGCTCGCCGAGCCGCAGACCTTCCGGGCGTTCAGCTCGGCGGTCACCAGCAGCTACACCCCGAACATGACGATCTACGCCACGAGCTCGATCCCGAACGTGTCGCTGGCGGCGGCGTTCTCGGTGGTCCTGGCCCTCGCGACCTTCGTCCTGTCCTTCACGTTCCTGCGCATCACCCGGCGGAAGGCGGCGGCGTCATGACCACGACGACCACGATGACGGCCGTGAACCCCACGGCGTCGCGCCGTCGGAAGAGCGGCGGACAGGATGCCGGGGGTCGCGGACCCCGCGAAGGCGTCATCCCCCGCACCGCCGCGTTCATCGTCATGGGGGTCTTCACCCTCTACTTCCTGACGCCCATCTGGTGGCTGCTCATCGCCTCCACGAAGGACCGGGGCGACCTGTTCAGCACCAACCCGCTGTGGTTCGCGGACTTCCGGTTCTTCGAGAACGTCGGGGCCCTCGTCGCCTACCGCGACGGGGTGTACCTCCGGTGGCTGCTGAACAGCCTGCTGTATGCCGGCGTCGGCGCCGTGGTGGCGACCCTCCTGGCGTCGATGTGCGGCTACGCCCTGGCGAAGTACCGGTTCCCCGGCCGCGAGACGCTCTTCAACGTCGTTCTCGGCGGGGTGCTCGTCCCCGCGACAGCGCTCGCGCTGCCGCTGTTCCTGCTCTTCAGCCAGGTGCAGCTGACCAACACCTTCTGGGCGGTCTTCCTTCCGAGCATCGTCAGCCCGTTCGGTGTCTATCTGAGCCGCGTCTTCGCCGAGGCATCCGTCCCCGACGAACTGCTCGAGGCGAGCCGCCTCGACGGCGCGGGGGAGATCCGGACCTTCTTCACCGTGTCGATCCGCCTGATGTTCCCGGCACTGGTGACGGTGTTCCTCTTCCAGTTCGTCTCCATCTGGAACAACTTCTTCCTGCCGCTGATCATGCTGCGCAGCGAAGAGCTGTTCCCGGTGACCTACGGGCTCTACGCCTGGAACTCCACGATCAACCAGTTCCCCGAGCTCCGCACCTTCGTGCTCGTCGGGTCGCTGCTGTCGATCGTTCCCCTGATCATCACGTTCCTGCTGCTTCAGCGGTATTGGCGCACGGGCCTCGGCACCGGCGCGCTGAAGTAGCCCCCCCGCCCGGGCAGCAACCCGGGCACCCACCACCGAGAGAAGGAAACAATGCGTTCAACGAAACGAGCGGCCGCCGCAGCCCTGCTCACCGTGTCCGCGCTCGCCGTCGCCGGCTGTGCGGCCGGCGGAGGCTCGGGCAGTGGAGGCGACGCCGCCTCCTGCGAGCCGGCCGGCGAGGATGTCACCCTCACGTTCACCTCGTGGATCCCCGGCATCGAGGATGCCGTCGCGATGTGGAACGAGGAGAACCCCGACATCCAGGTCGAGGTGCAGACGGGCCCGTCAGGCAACGCCGGCACCTACCAGAACTTCTTCAACCAGCTCGAGGCCGGGAACGCTCCCGACCTCGGTCAGATCGAGTACGACGCGCTGCCGAACTTCCGCGTGCAGGACGGCCTGGTCGACCTCGGCGCCTGCGAGGACGTGCTCGCCGCCGAGGACCAGTTCCTCGACTGGACCTGGGGCCAGGTGACGCTCGGCACCGAGGACGAGGTCTACGGCATCCCGCAGGACCAGGGCCCGATGGCGCTGTTCTACCGCAGCGACCTGTTCGAGCAGAACGGCATCGAGGTTCCGACCACGTGGGAGGAGTACCGCGAGGCTGCCGTGAAGGTGCGCGAGGCCGGTGGGTACATCACCAACTTCTCCGACAGCGACATCAACCAGTTCGCCGGCTTCGTGTGGCAGGCGGGCGGTCAGTGGTTCGAGAACGACGGCGACGCCTGGACGGTGAACCTCACCGGTGAGGAGTCGACGACGGTCGCCGACTACTGGCAGGACCTCATCGAGAACGACCTCGTCTCGACCTACCCGGCCTGGACCGACGAGTGGAACAACGCCTACAACTCGGGCGAGGTGTGGACCTGGAACTCGGCCGTGTGGGGTGCGAACTCGATCCTCTCGGGCGCTCCGGACACCTCGGGCAACTGGTCGGTGGCCCTGGCCCCGCAGTGGAACGCCGGTGACCAGAAGGCCGGCAACTGGGGTGGCTCGTCCATCGCGGTCTTCAACGGCACCGACCACCTCTACGAGGCGGCGAAGTTCGCGCTGTGGCTGAACACCTCGGAGGAGGCGCTCACCTCGCTCAACGAGACCGCGCAGATCTACCCCGCCACCACCGCGGGCCTCGAGCTGCCCGTGCTGAAGGAGGGCGTGGAGTTCTACGGCGGACAGGCGATCTACGACGTCTTCGCCGAGGCCGCGACCCAGGTCGACCCCAACTTCACGTGGGGCCCGACCATGACGCAGACCTACGGTGACGTCTCCGACGGCTTCAAGGCCGCCGCTCAGGGCAACGGCACGCTGCTCGAAGCGCTCGAGGAGGGCCAGGCGGCCACGATCTCGACGCTCGAGGCGCAGTCGATCCCCGTCGCGGAGTAACCCGCTGCACGACACCGGCGCGGCCCAATCCGCGCCGGTGGCCGGGGCCCCTCTCGCCGGGGGCCTCGGCCGACGAGCCCACCCTTTCCTGCGTGTCGCCCGTCCTCTTGCGAGGACGCCGCGGCAGGCGGGATCGGGTGGGCTCGTACGCACGTGGGCCGTCCGGGCGCACGACGTCGAGGTGGCGCAGATGGTGACCTTGGCCGGGTGAAGGTCACCATCTGCGCCACCTTCGTCTCGAGTTCCGCCGCGAAAGTGGCGCAGATCGTGACCTCGAGGCGCGGAAGGTCGCCATCTGCGCCACCTTTGTCGATGGGTGGATGCCGCGCAGCGGCGAGGTGGCGGAAATGGTCGCGCGTGCGACCTGTCGGCGACCATCTGTGCCACCCCGGTCCGCGCCGGTGATCGAGGTGGCTCTGTTGGTCGGGTTCGGCGGCGATGGGCGACGATTCGTGCCACCCCGATCCGCGCCCCGTTGTCGCCGGTGATCGAGGTGGCGCAACTCGTCGGGTTCGGCCGGGGGTCGACCGACGGCGCGAGGTGGTGGGGCGTGAATCCGCCCGCGCAACCCCCGCATCGCGACGCCCGCGGCCGGGCAGAATGAGCGCATGAGGCTCGTTCGCGCAGGACTGTACCTAGTGCAGGCGGTCATCGTCGGCGTCGTCATCACCCTCACCGCCATGCCGGCCACCGGCGAGGTCACCGCCCGGCTGGGGGGAACGGATGTCGCGGTCGCGACGGTCCACGCGGGATGGGCCGCGATGGTGCTGCTCGCCTTCGGCGGGCTCGTCGACGCCGCCGTCGCGCGCATCGAATCGCTCGCCACGCGCGCGCGCCTGGTCACCTGGATCGGGTGGTCGCAGCTGTCGGGCGTCGCGGTGTTCCTCATCGCCCAGCTGAACGGCATAACCGAACTCACCACCCTCGTCGCGCTCTACGCCCTGACCGCCGGCGCGGTCATGCTGCTCGCCCTCGACGGCGCCCTCGTCGCCCCGCGCCGCGACGACCCCAACCCCGCCCACGCCTCCAACACCCCGACGGCGCCCCAGAGCATCCGGGGTCTTCGGCGCCCCGCCGCGCTGGCGGCGGTCATCGGCATCGTGCCCTGGGGCTTGATCGCCTTCGCGCAGATCGGCGGGGGTGTCGTCGGCGACCCGGTCCGGCTCGGGACGCGCATCGTCACCCTCGTCGTCCTCGCGCTGTCGATCGCGGTGTGGTTCCGCGGCTGGTTCCGGCCGGCGGACGCCGACGCCCCGGGCATCCTCCCCCTCCTGGCGACGACCGCGCTCGCATGGGGAGTGGTCCTCGCGGTCGGCTGAGCCGCGCCGCCGCTCCATCGCGCCGCCGACCGAGGTGCCGCACCGCCTACGCCCGGAACGCCCGCAGCAGCGTCGCCGCGAGTGCCGGCCACCGCCGGTGCATCCGGAACCGCGTGAACCCCTCGCTCACCGTCGCCCCCGTGCGCGACGACACGAACCACGGCGGCTTTGGCAGCACCGAGAACCGGCCGCCGCGCGTGAGCGCGCTGAGCGAGCGCGGGAAAGGCCGGAACGGTCCGCGGGCGACCGAGCGCTCGACGTCGTCGAGGAGCAGAGCGTTGTGCACGACGCCGATGCCGCTTCCGACGTCTTGCAGCGTGCTCCCGGGGAACGCGCTCCAGGTGAGCGTCGGGGTGAGGAAGACGAAGGCCGTCCAGGCGTTGATCGCGATCGCCCCGTACCGCAGGTCGGCCACCGCGCGCTCGAAGCCGTCGCCGAGCGCCGCCTCGGTCGCGGGGTCGATCAGGATGTTGGCGCCGAGCGTGCCGGTCAACCGCTCGTTCGCGTGGGTCACCGCGGCGTCGAGGAACTCCTGACCAAGTCCCGGGAGCGCGATGACGCCGAGGACCGGCGCGAAGTACTCGGTCTCCTCGATCGGTCCGGGAACAGCGCCCGCCTCGGTCTCGACGAGCAGTCGCGTGCCGTCGGCGCACCACACCGCGTCGGGGTAGGCCGCCGCCGCGGCATCCATCCGTTCCGCACTGCCCGGGTACCAGGGCGTCCGCGGGGTCGCCTCGTCGTACGCGCGGCGGAGCGCCGCCAGGAATTGCGCGCGCTGCGGCCAGTCGCGACTGATCAGCACGACCTGCCCGGCGATGCAGTTGTGCCCGGCGTTCTGCAGCCGCATGGTCGCGATGTGCTCGGCCTGATAGCGGATGTCGGCAGCCGACCATTCCCCGGGCACCACGATGATCGGCGAGACCCCGCCGAGCTCGGCCGTGATCGGCTTCTTCAGTGCGGGACGGTTCTCACGACGGCGGCGGCGGGCCTGCGGCCCGTCGCCCCACACGATCCGCTCGAACGTCGCCGCAGACCCGGTGATGTGCACGTGGTCGATGCCGGGGTGCGCGGTGAGGGCGGCGCCCACCTCGGGTCCGCCGGCGATCACGCGCAGGAATCCCGGCTCGATGAGCGGAGCGAGCGCGCGCGTGAACACCGGCAGCAGCGCCTCCTGCGTCGGGTTCAGCTTCAGCATCGCCACGCGGTTGTGGGCGAACAGCTCGTACAGCACATCGGCGACCGGGATGGAGGTGACGTTGCCGGCGCCGAGCACGAGCCCCACCCCGCCGGGGGTCCCGGGGGAGCGCTGCGCGAGACCGGCCCTCGCCCGAGCCTCGGCCTCGGTGACGCCCGGTCTCAGCCACACCTCCCCGGTGAAGCCCGACAGCAGCAGCGCGTCGATCGGGCGGAGCGGGAAGGCGTCCACGCGAACGCGCCCCCCGGGCGCGGTGGTGACGCGCACCCCGTCGAGCGGGTTGCCGCCCTGCGCCAGGCGACGGAGAGTGGACGCCAGGGCGTCGACGAGTTCGATCGCGCCGTACGGGCCCGAGAGCCACTCCTCACCGCGGAGGGGGTGAGCGGCGTCGAGGCCCTTCGACCGCGCCGCCGCGGCCGCCCACTCGGGGGCGGCGTCACTGATGCTCGCATGCACCCGGTCGAGCAGGCGCGCCCGCTGCGACACGGTCAGCGCGACCCAGGCCCGCGATCCCTCGCGCAGGTCATGAAGGGCGACGTCGATGTTAGGTGCCGGCACGCGCCCAGCCTAAGCCGCTGTGCCGGTGCCGGTGCCTGTGTCACTGCCGGTGCCAGTGCCTGTGCCACTGCCGGTGCCGGCCGTGGTCCCCTGACCGCCGGCCCCGTCCGCCGCGTCGGCGGCATCCCCCTCGAGGGCCTCCAGCGCGTCAGCGACGGCCCGCATGCCCGCGAGGGTCTCGGCGAAGCTCGTCGACAGCGGCGACAGTCCGATGCGCAGGCCCCCCGGGTCGCGGTAGTCGGGGATGACGTCGTTCTCCCAGAGACGCGCCGTCACGGCGCGCATCTGCGGATGCCGCAGCGTCACGTGCCCGCCCCGATCGGCCCCGTCGCGGGGCGATCCGAGGGTGACGCCGTAGCGGGCGAGCAGGTCGCCCGCGAGGTCGACGGCGAAGCCGGTGAGCGCACGCGACTTCTCGCGGATCGGCCCGATGCCCGCCTCATCGATCATCGCGAGGGTGTCTTGCATCGCGAGCATCCCGACGATCGGCGGGGTACCCGACAGGAACCGGCCCATGCCGTCGGCGGGTTCGTACCGCGGCCCCATCGAGAAGACGTCGGCGGCGCCCATCCACCCCTGGATCGGCTGGGTGAGCTCCGACTGCAGCCGCGTCGCCACGTAGGCGAAGGCCGGCGACCCGGGGCCGCCGCCCAGGTACTTGTACGTGCAGCCCACCGCCAGGTCGGCGCCCCAGGCGTCGAGCTCGACGGGGACGGATCCGGCGGAGTGGCAGACATCCCACAGCAGCAGCGCACCGGCGTCGCGGGCGACGGCGGTGAGGGCGGGGGCGTCGGCCAGGTGCCCCGAGCGGTAGGCTACGTGCGACAGCACGACGAGGGCGGTCGCCGGACCCACCACAGCGCGGAGCTGGTCAGGGGTGACCCCGGCGGCGGTGTCGACCTCGATCCACCGGATCGTCGCGCCCCGCTCGGCGGCGATCCCTTCGACGAGGAACCGGTCGGTGGGGAAGTTGTCGGTGTCGATGACGATCTCGACCCGGGCGGGGTCGAGACGGCGCTGGCGATCGACGGCGGCGCGCATCAGCTTGTACAGCAGCACGGTGGTCGAATCGCCCACGACGGTCTGCCCGGCCGCCGCCCCGAGGGTCACCCGGCCGATCTCGTCGCCGACGGCGTAGGGGAGGCGCATCCACGCCTCGTCCCATCCGCGGATGAGCCGCCCGCCCCACTCGTCGGTGACGAAGCGGGCGAGCCGCTCAGCGGTCGCACGCGGGGGCCGGCCGAGGGAGTTGCCGTCGAAGTAGACCAGCGAGGTCTCGGATCCGACGAACCGGTCACGGAAGCCGCGGAGGGGGTCGGCGGCGTCGAGAGCGGATGCCGCGGCATCCCAGTCCTGCGCACCGGCACGCTCACGGGGGTCAGTCATCGTCGTCCTCACTGTCGGCGTTCGCGGCCTCGTCGTCGAGGTCGGGGAGAAGGTCTTCGCTCGGCAGCACGCTCGCCGAGGCGAGCCAATCGGCGAGGGCGGCGAGGCCGTCGGCGCCGCTCGGCGGCCGGCCGCGCAGGAACGTGCGCACCCCCGGCAGCGACGCGGTGCCGGGCCACGGGTCGGTCAGCGCGGCGACGAGGTCGGAGGCGTCGCAGCCGGCCGAGATGAGGGCGCGGAGTTCGCGGGGGTTCACCCCGAGCGGCAGCTCGCCGTTGCCGAGGTCGGTGCCGTAGACGACGCGGCCGCCCGCCGCGCGGAACGCCCGGAGGTTCTCGCGGGCGATACCGGCCGCCTCGGCGTCGTCGCGGTGGATGTCGAGGGTCGAGATCCACATCTGCGCGGCGGCCGCACGGGCGATGAGGGCCTCGTCGAGTCGCTCGGTGAACGGCGTATGCGCGAGGGCGTCGACCCCGGCGTCGACGGCGCGCCGCGTCATCCCGTCTCCTTCGACGTGCGCGACGACGACGAGCCCGGCAGCGTGCGCCGTGTCGACGATCGCCGCCACGGCGTCGTCGGGAAGGGGGCGTTCGTGGTGGAGGACGATCTTGATGACCGATGCCCCGGCGAGCCGTTGCTCGTCCACCGCCGTCGCCGCGCCCCCGGCTCGCCCGACCTGGGGGGAGGGGTCGGTGATCTGGCGGACGATGGCGGGCGGGGCCCACTCGCGACCGGCGGGGTAGCCGCCGAGGGTGGTGAGGAAGGCGCCGGCATAGGTCACGTGCGGGAGCGCGCCGGCGGGGCGGGCGGCGAGCGCCGCGGGGTCGCCGCCGAGGTCGACCACCGCCGCGATCCCGCCGAGCGGCAGACGCTCGCCGTTGATGAGGTGCAGGTGCACGTGGTGATCGACGAACGCGGGGAGCGAGACGCCCGCCTCGTCGGTGAGGGCGCGACGAACCGGGGTGGCGTCCGGTCCGAGCAGTGCGCGGAGCGGCTCAGGATGCGGCATCGGGCACCTCGGTGCGCACCGCCCAGAGTTCCGGGAAAAACGCGAGGTCCAGGGCGCGGCGCAGGAACGGCACCCCGCTCGACCCGCCCGTTCCGGTCTTGCCGCCGATGATGCGCTCAACCGTCTTCAGGTGACGGAAGCGCCAGAACTGGAAGTTCTCCTCGAGGTCGACGAGTTCTTCGCACGTCTCGTACGCGGCCCAGTGCGTCGCGGTGTCGGCGTAGATGCGCGTGAAGACGGGCACCAGCTCGGGCGTGAAGGTCCACGCCTGGGTGACGTCGCGGTCGAGGATCTCGCTCGGGATGTCGTAGCCGGTGCGCGCGAGGAGTCGGAGGAACTCGTCGTAGAGGCTCGGCTGCTCGAGCGCGGTGCGGACGAGCTCATGTGCGGCGGGGTCGGCGTCGAACACCTTCAGGACCGCGGCGTTCTTGTTGCCGAGCGTGAACTCCACGGCGCGGTACTGCGCCGACTGGAAGCCGCTCGCCTTGCCGAGGACGCTCCGGAACTGGGCGTACTCGGTGGGGGTGAGGGTCGCGAGCACCGACCACTGCTCGGTGAGGGTGCGCTGGATGTGCTTGACCCGCGCGATGCACTTCAGCGCCGGGGCGAGTTCGTCTCGGCGCAGCAGTCGGCACGCCTCGGCGAGCTCGTGCAGCACGAGTTTCAGCCACAGCTCGGTGGTCTGGTGCTGCACGATGAACAGCAGCTCGTCGTGGTGCTCGGGGTCGCTCAGCGGCAGCTGCGCAGACAGCAGGGTGGGAAGTTGCAGATAGCCGCCGTAGCTCATCCGGTCGGAGAAGTCGGTCTCGACCGTGGGCTCCAGTGGACGGGTGTTGCGCTCGACCGTCACTCCGTCAGCCTAGCCAGTCGCGGGGGGTCGGCTGTGGGCGCGTGGGGTCCGGGCGATGGGGGTTCGGGTCCGGTCGGGTGGGGCGCGGGTCGTCGCCGGTGCGGGTCGGGTCAGCGGACCGTGACCAGCACCCGCTGCCATCCGGTCGATCCGTCGGGTGCGATCGGCGCCCGCTCCTGGATCTGGGTCTCGCCGTCGCGGTTGACCGCGCGGACGGCGACGTAGTGGGTGCCGGCAGTGGCGTCCCAGTCGAGGAACCACTGCACCCAGGTGTCGTCGTTGATCGGTGTCGACAGCGTCGCCTGCTGCCAGGGGCCGTCGTCGATGCTGACCTCGACCCGCTCGATCCCGACGGTCTGGGCCCAGGCCATGCCCGCGATGGGCGTGCGCCCGGCGGGGATCGGGGTGCCCGTACGCGGGGTGTCGATGCGGGAGGAGAACTTGATCGGCGCCTCGGCGCTGTACCCGCGGGGGGTCCAGTAGGCCTCGTCCTGCGCGAAGGTCGTGACGGTCAGCTGGGTGAGCCACTTGGTCGCCGAGACGTAACCGTAGAGGCCCGGCACCACCATCCGCACCGGGAAGCCGTGCTCGAAGGGGAGCGGTTCGCCGTTCATCCCGACGGCGAGGATCGCGTCGATGCCGTCGTCGGTGACGGCGCTGAGCGGCGTGGACGCGGTGTATCCGTCGACGCTGCGCGAGAGCACCATGTCGGCGCCCTCCTGCGGTCCCGCCATCCGCAGCACGTCGCGGAGCGGCACGCCGAGCCAGACGGCATTGCCGACCAGCCCGCCGCCGACCTCGTTCGAGACGCACGTCAGGGTGACGGCGTACTCGTCGAGCCCCATCGCGACGAGATCGTCGAAGCTGAGCTCGACGGGGGTGTCGACCATGCCGTCGATGCGCAGGCGCCAGGTCGCGGGGTCGATCGACGGCACGGTCAGCGCGGTGTCGACGCGGTAGAACTCGTCGTTCGGCGTGATGAGGGGCGACAGGCCCGGGATGTCGAAGCTCGCCCCGTCGGGGATCGTCACCGTCGTGCGGGGTGCGGGGAGGGCCAGCTCTTCGCGGACGGCCGCGAGGGACGAGGTCGCGGCGTTGACGACGCGGGAGCCCGCGCCGACGACGACCGCCGCCGCGGCGGTGAGGAGGCCGGCGCGAAGGAAGGCGCGCCGATCGACCGAGCTGGATCGTTCGGCGACGGGGTTCTGCCCGTCCCTGGGTGCGGCGTCGGTCTGCGGGCCGGCGGGAGCGGCGTCCGTTTGCGCCACACCGGCTGCGGTCGCGCGCGGCGCGCGCCACCGGCGGAGACGGTTGACGAGCAGGATGAGGGCGAGGACGCCGGCGACCGTGCCCACGAGCGGCGGCAGAACGCTGAGGGGGGTCGCGCCGGCACGCGTGAGCGTCGCGGCGCCCGAGAGGATGCCCGCCAGTGCCAGGGCGGCGACCCCGAGCGGCGGCCGGACGTACTGCAGAACGCCCGCCGCTGCCGCGGCGACGACCACGCCGCATCCGATCCCGATCAGCAGCACGACCTTGTCGGCGTCGCCGAAGGTGGAGATCGCGAACTCCTTGATCGGCTGCGGGACGATGTCGATGAGGAACGACCCGACCGCGAGGATCGGGCTCGCGCTCCGCGCGACGAGCAGGGCGACGAGTTCGGCCGCCGCGAGGAAGGCGGCGGCGGCGATGATCCCGGATGCCGCGGCCCACCCGATCGGGCGACGTGCCGTCGACGTGGTCATGCGGGCCCCTTCCGCTCTACGGCCTGACCTCACCTGTTCGTCGCGGGCGGAGGATCGGATGGCGCGTGCGGCGGACGGCGCGGCGCCGCGCGGGGATGGGCTGGCGCGCAGGCGCGTGCGCGGGCGGGGGATCGATGGTGCGCGGCCGCGGGCGCGCGGATCGAGGTGGCACAAATGGTCGCGTTCAGGGTCGAACGGCGACCATCTCCACCACGATCGGGCACGCGCCATCCACGTGGCACGAATGGTCGCGTTCAGGGTCTCGGGGCGACCATCCTCGCCACCTCGATCGGGCGCGGTGCGCGGGGAGCGGGCGCGCGGATCGAGGTGGCACATATGGTCGCGTTCAGGGTCTCGGGGCGACCATTTCCGTCACCTCGATCGGGCGCGACGCGCGGGGGAGCGGGCGCGCGGATCGAGGTGGCACATATGGTCGCGTTCAGCGCCTCGGGACGACCATCTTCGCCACCTCGATCGGGCACGCGCCAGCCACGTGGCACAAATGGTCGCGTTGAGGGTCGAACGGCGACCATTTCCGCCACCTCGATCGGGCGGCGCGGCGCGACGCGCGCGCCTCGGGTCAGAGGAGCGCCAGCTCCCGCAGCTTCGCCTCGACGTCGGAGTTCGAGGGCTCGACGTGGTGCGAGGCGTCGGGGTAGACGACGACGGGGATGTTCGTCCGGCCCGAGATCTCGCGGGCGACGTCGGCAGCTTCCGGCTGTGCGACGAGGTCGACGTAGGTGTAGGCGACGCCCAGCTCGTCGAGCTGCTTCTTCGTGCGGATGCAGTCTCGGCACCAGTCAGCGCCGAACATCGTGATGGGGGTGGCGTTGTCGGTCATGCATCAATCCTTTCGTGCCGACCATGGACAACACCTGAGGGCGCTTCACGCATTCCCCCACGCCGCGCGCCGCCCCGCACGATCATGCGACGATGGTCGGCAGTGCAGCTCTCGATCATCGTCCCGACCTTCAATGAGGCTCCGAACATCCCGGAGCTGGTCTCGCGCGTCTCGGCGGCGGTCGAGGGCATCGAGGCCGAGATCATCGTGGTCGACGACAGCACCGACGACACCCCGGCCGTCGTGGAGGAGGTCGCGCGCAGCGCGGCGCTCCCCGTCCGGCTGATCCACCGCGCGAAGCGCACCGGGGGCCTCGGCGGCGCGGTGATGGCAGGCATGCAGGCCGCCGCCGCGGATGCGTGCCTGGTGATGGACGCCGATCTGCAGCATCCGCCCGAGAAGATCCCCGAGCTCTACCGACGTTTCATCCAGGGCGGCGTCGACGTGGTCATCGCCTCGCGCTACGCCGGCGGCGGCACCTCCGGCGGCCTCGCCGACCGCACCCGCGTGCTCGTCTCGAGCGCGTCGACGGCGCTGACCAAGGCGATGTTCCCCATCCGGCTGCACGAGGTCACCGACCCGATGACGGGGTTCTTCCTCATCGACCGGCGCGCGGTCGATCCGGCGACGCTCATGCCGCGCGGGTTCAAGATCCTCCTCGAGATTCTCGCGCGGCGCTCGCTGCGCATCGCCGAAGTGCCGTTCGACTTCGCCGAGCGTCACGCGGGCCGGTCGAAGGCGTCGTTTCGTCAGGGCCTGCACTTCCTCGCGCAGCTGACCGCGCTGCGCTTCGGCAAGATGTCGCTGTTCGCCCTCATCGGCGGACTCGGAGCGGTGGCGAACCTCGCGATCATGTGGGTGCTGATCCAGTTCGGCGTCGGCTACATCGTCGCGGCCGTCATCGCCGCCGAAGCCACGATCATCGGCAACTTCCTGCTGCAGGAGCGCTTCGTCTTCCACGACATGAAGCACGAGGCATCCGGTGTCTGGACCCGCTTCGCGAAGTCGTTCGCCTTCAACAACGCCGAGGCGCTGATCCGCATCCCGGTGATCGCGCTCCTGGTGGAGACGTGGCACATCTCCAGCGTGATCGCCGCCGGGATGACCCTCGTGGTCGCCTTCCTCCTGCGGTTCATGTTCCACTCGCTGGTCGTCTACGCGCCGCGGCGCGCGGGTGCCCCGAGCCGCGCGCGGCAATTCGTCGACGAGCTCGACGCGCAGGCGATGTCGCCCGGCGAGCTCTGACGCGCTCCGCTCCTGCGCTGCGCTGCGCGCGCGCCGCCCGCGCCGCCCCCGCCGCCCGAACGCCTGTCTTCCTCGCGCTCACGAGGAGATCCGCCTTCAGGAGGATCCTTCGCGCCGATCCCATCCTCGTGAGCGCGGATGTCCGCGGGAGCGAGGAAGCCGGATGCCGCCGGTCGGCGATGATGCCGGCGCAGCCGCCCGCGCGCTCGACCTCCACGAGGAGATCCGCCTTCCTGAGGATCCTTCGCGTCGATCCCATCCTCGTGAGCGCGGATATCCGCGGGAACGCGAAGAGGGGGCCCGGGCGAACGTAACGGAGGGGCCAGCGCGAACGCAACGAAAGGGCCAGCGCGAACGCGAAGAAGGGGCCCGCGCGAACGCGAAGAAAGGGCGCGCGAACGCGGAAAAGCGGCCGGCGCGGAACCCACATCGCGGGACGCCGCGACCCGACCCCCGCCGGCGCGCGCGCACCCCCGCAACTCAGCCGATGAGGTTCACCAGCGCGTCGAGGCCCATCCCGTAGTTGATGCGGATGGTGGGGAGGGCGAGCTTGTCGGTGCCGATGGTGACGTATCCGGGCTCGATGGTGCGCGCCATCTCGAAGCCCGCCTGGCGCAGGCCCTCCTTCGCGGTGTCGTTGTAGTGCCCGAAGGGGTAGGCCATCACCTCCTTGACCCCGAGAACCTGCGCGGATGCCTCCATGTCGGCCACGATCTCAGGAACGGCGTAGTTCGTGATCCGCCCATCGCCGTTCGCGCCGGCCTGATGCATGTCGTGCGTGTGCGAGCGGCGGAGTACATAGGGCGAGGGCGCCGGGTCCTGCCGGTAGGCGGTGATCATGAACGACGTCGAGAGCACCTGGTACTTGTCGACCACCGGCACCGCGAGATCGAACCAGGTCTGGTCGGCGTCGTCGTCGGTGACGATCACCGACCGGTTCGGAAGCCACAGGCGCCCGTCGATGAAGGCGCTCAGCTCATCCCACGTCGGGAGGTAGAACCCGCCGGTGGCGATGTGGTTCATGTGCGCGTCGAAGTCGCCGATGTACGCGTAGTTGCCGCGCAACCAGCCGCTCTCACCCTCGGGGTTGGTGGTGAACTGGTGGTACATGAGGATCGGGATGCGTGCGTCTTCGGCGGCGTTCTCCTCCGGGGTCTTCCACGCCCCGTGCAGCGTCACCTGGCGGTCGGTGCAGGCGACCATCTCCGATCCGTTCACCCGGGCGGGCACGGCGAACGCCGCGGCATCCTCGGGGGTCGCGTACCAGCCGGCGAACACAGCGCCCTCGCGCCCCGGGATCGGCAGCCCGGCGTACAGCGTCCCCTGCGTCTGCAGCATCGGCGCCTGGTCGACGCCGTCGCCGGCGAAGCTCACCGCGCAGGCATTGGGGTCGTCGGTGCTCGCGAGGAGCGTCTCGACCGGTGTGAGCGGGGTCGGCTCGGGCGACGGCGAGGCCGAGGCCGAGGGCGCGGTCGAGGTGTCGCCGTCGGCCGCGGGCGCTGGCGCACCGCGGGTGAGCGCCGCGATCGTGACCGTGGCCACCAGGATGACCACGAGCGCGGTGGCCGCGATCGTCGCGACCAGACGCCTCCGGCGTCGCACGCGGGCGCTGGCCCGGCGCCTCCCGGATCGACCTACCTGCGCCATCGCACGCCCCCTTCGCAGCGCCCCCGCGCCGAAGGCATCGTAGCCCCTCGACGGCGACGACGTCGGCAACGCGGAGCGCGCGCATCCGCATCGTGATGTCGCCCGACGCCTCCGCCCGCTATATTTTTCGGTATGCCGAAAAATCGAGCGACGCGCGCCGGTGCGCTCCTCACAGGGATGCTGGCGCTCGCCGTCGCACTCGCGGGGTGCGCCGGCGGCGCCGCCGGCGGCCCCGCGGACGATGACCGCCCCGTCGTCCTCACGACATTCACGGTGCTCGCCGACATGGCAGAGAACGTCGCCGGCGACAACCTCCGCGTCGAGTCGCTCACCAAGGTCGGCGCCGAGATCCACGGGTACGAGCCGACGCCGGGCGACGTCCGCCGGGCAGCCGATGCCGACCTGATCCTCGACAACGGGCTCGGGCTGGAGGCTTGGTTCGCCCAGTTCGTCGAATCGGTCGACGTGCCGCACGTCGTGGTGTCGGAGGGGGTCGAACCGATCGACATCTCCGGTGACGCGTACGCGGGCCTGCCGAATCCGCACGCGTGGATGAGCCCTGTGAACGCCGCGATCTACGTCGACAACATGGTCTCGGCCTTCGGCGAACTCGATCCCGAGAACGCCGACGACTACGCCGCGGACGGTGAGGCGTACAAGGCCGAGCTGCAGGCGGTCTTCGACGACCTGCTCGCCGAACTCGAAGCTGTGCCCGAGGCCGAGCGTGTGCTCGTCACCTGCGAGGGTGCGTTCTCGTACCTCGCGCGAGACGCCGGGCTCGACGAGGCCTACATCTGGCCGGTGAACGCCGAGCAGCAGGCGACCCCGCAGCGGATCGCCGCCGTGATCGAGCGGGTCGACGACGCTCGTGTCCCGGCGGTCTTCTGCGAGTCGACCGTGTCGGACCGCCCGATGCAGCAGGTCGTGGAGGCAACCGACGCCGCCTTCGGCGGCACCCTCTACGTCGATTCGCTGTCCGAACCCGACGGGCCCGTACCGACCTACCTCGATCTCCTCCGCTACGACGTCGAGCTGATCGCCGGGGGTCTGCGAGGGGAAGGCGGATGACGCATCCCATCGAGGTCTCCCACCTCACCGTCCGCTACGGGGACGTCGTCGCGCTGCGCGACGTCTCGCTCGAGGTCGCCGCCGGCCGCGTGACCGGTCTCATCGGCATGAACGGGTCGGGGAAGTCCACCCTCTTCGCCGCCATCGTGGGGCGCCTCCGCCCCGACGCCGGCACCGTGCGCATCGACGGCGCCGACCCGGCGGTCGCGCGGCGACAGGGGCGCGTCGGATACGTGCCGCAGTCGGAGGCCGTCGACTGGACCTTCCCGGTCTCGGTGCGCGACGTCGTGATGATGGGCCGCTACGGGCGGCTCGGCCTGACGCGCCGCGCGGGCGCCGCCGACCGCCGGGCGGTCGACGACGCGCTCGCCCGCGTCGACCTGGAGGGGCTCGGCGACCGGCAGATCGGCCGCCTCTCGGGCGGCCAGCGCAAGCGCGCGTTCGTCGCACGGGCGATCGCGCAGGATGCCGGCATCCTGCTTCTGGACGAACCCTTCGCCGGTGTCGACAAGCGCTCCGAGGCGACCATCGTCGGCCTCCTCCGCGACTTTGCGGCGGCGGGGCGGACCGTCCTCGTCTCGACCCACGACCTCCACGCGCTTCCCGATCTCGCCGACGAGGCCGTGCTGCTGATGAACCGCGTGCTCTTCCACGGGCCCGTCGCCCAGGCTCTCGAACCCGCGACCCTGGCGCGCGCGTTCGGGCTCGACGACCAGCCCGCCCCGCGGCGGCCCCTCGCGGAGGAGGATGCCCCGTGACCCCCCTCGACATCCTCCTCGAGCCGCTGCAGTACGACTTCATGGTGCGCGCACTCGCCACCACGGTCGTCGCCGCGATCGTGTGCGCGCTGCTGTCGTGCTGGCTGGTGCTCGTCGGCTGGTCGCTCATGGGCGACGCGGTCTCGCACGCCGTCCTCCCCGGGGTCGTGCTCGCCTACGTCTTCGGCGCGCCCTTCGCGCTCGGCGCGCTGATCTTCGGCCTGCTCGCCGTCGCGCTCATCGGTCTCATCCGCGGCACCAGCAGGGTGAAGGAGGATGCCGCGATCGGCATCGTCTTCACCACGCTCTTCGCCCTGGGGCTCGTCCTGATCTCGGTCACACCCAGCCAGGCCGATCTCAGCCACATCATCTTCGGCAACATCCTGGGGATCTCCGACGCCGAGTTCGTGCAGATCCTCATCCTCGCCGCCGTCGCGTTCGCCGTCCTCCTCGTCAGGCGGCGCGACCTCACGCTCTACGCCTTCGACCCGACGCACGCGTTCGCGATCGGGCTGTCGCCGCGCATGCTCGGGGCACTCCTGCTCGGGGTGCTCGCCCTCACCGCCGTCGTCGCGCTGCAGGTGGTCGGCGTGATCCTCGTCGTGGCGATGCTCATCATCCCGGGCGCGACCGCGTACCTCCTCACCGACCGGTTCGGGCGCATGCTCGTCATCGCGCCGGTCGTCTCGGCGGCAGCGTCCGTGATCGGCATCTATCTGAGCTACTGGTTCGATGCGGCATCCGGGGGCCTCGTCGTCCTCGTGCAGGGGGTGTTCTTCACACTCGCCTACCTGTTCGCGCCGCGGCAGGGCATCATCGGGCGTCGGATCGCGGCACGCCGCGCGAGCCGTGAAACCGGCCCGCGTCGTGATCAGGGCGTGTCGCCGGCGAGCACCCGCACGTCGGAGCCCTGACGCACGAACTTCAGCGGCGTACCTTCGGGGAAGCGCTCGAGCAGCTCCGCGGGCATCCTCGGCTGCACGCGGAACGACACCGATGCGGCGAACGCGCCGACGCCGCAGCCGAGGAAGACCTGCTGCTGCGCCTCGCCGCCGAGCTCGCCGGCCACGCTGCCTCCGACCACCAGGAGGCACTCGTCCGTGCCGCCCCCGATCCACTCCTCGTCGCTGCTGACGACGGTGAGGCCGTAGAACTCGTCGAACCCGCGCAGCGAGTCCGCGGGGATGCCGAGGAAATCCGGCGGAGTGAAACCGGGGTCTCGGGCGAGGGTGCCGACCTGCTGGCCGCCGCCGGTGCGCTCGACCGTGGTCGCGCCGGCGACGGCGATGATCGCACCGATCGCCGCCGCCGCGATGAGCGAGGCGGCCCAGGGCGCGCGGCGTCGGGGGAACCAGGCGCGGAGCGGCGGTCGTTCCTCGGCCGGACGTCGGTCCTCGGTCAAGGAGAGGTCGGAGGCCGAGGAGAGGTCGGAGGCCGGCGGTTGGTCGGACGCCGGCGGGTGGTCGGAGGCCGGGGAGAGGTCGGATGCCGCGGGCTCACCGCCATCGGCAAGGGGCCGGCTCTCGGGCTCGGAGCCGAGCGGCGCAGGGGCATCAGGTGCGGCCGGTGCGGCGGGGGCGCCGGCGGACGGGGCGGTGGGCGTTGCGGGTCCGTGAGCCGGCGGGTCCGGGTCATCCGACCGCGCGGACTTCTCCCTGGCGGCGGCCTCGAGGGCGCGCAGCCGCGCCAGCGCGGCCGGATCGTCGGCGAGGTCGGCGGCGGGACCCCACGCGCGCTCCCGCAGGCGCCGGAGTTCGTCGATCGTGCCATCGCGCGTCATCCGCCCGCTCCGCCCGCTCCGCCTGCTTCGACGGACTTCTCCTGCCCCACGAACACCCCGACGCGAGACCCGTCGAGCACGAACTGGATCGGGGTGCCGACGGGGAACGCCGCGATGAGGTCGCGGGGGAGCCCCGGGGAGACCGTGAACTGCGCTGAGGCGGGGAACTCGCCCGCGCCGCACCCCACGAACAGTCGTCCTTGGAACGCCTGGGACTGGTAGCTGATGTCGCCACCGGCGGTGATGACGAGGCACTGGTCCGAACCCGGCCCGAGCCACTTCTGGTCGCTGGCCATCACGACCATGCCGTGGAAGTCCTCGAAGCCGCGCACCGATGACGCCTCGGGATCCATGAACATCGGCGCCTGGAAGTCCTCGACCACGGTCAGGGTCGCCACCTGGCGGACCTCGCCGCTGCCGGCGGCAGCCCCCATCACCCCGGCCGTGATTCCCGCACCGACGACGAGGGCGCCCACGAGCGAGGCCGCCCAGGTCACGGCCGGCCGAGGTCGTCGGGTGCGACGCGGTTGCTGGTCGTCGGCCGCGTCGGCGGCATCCTCATCGACAGAGATCAGCAGGATGTCGGTGGCCGCGCCCGTCGCCGAGGGGCGGGGGGCCGCGGCGCCCGGGGGCAGGGGCGGCGCGGGTTCAGGAGCGGCGGGGGGAGGTGCGGGAAGGGCGCGCGCTTCGAGCTCGTCGAGGCGCGCGAGCGCTGCGGAATCGAGGTGGATGTCCGCCTCGGGGCTGAACGCGCGCCGGCGCAGGGACCGGAGCTCTTCGGCCTCGCCCGCCTCCAGCGGGGCGGTGCCCCGTCGCGGACCGTCTCCCATGCCGTCAGCCTACGGCGGCGTCAGCGAGGGAGGGTCGGCGCGGTGGAACGGGGGGCGTCGTGAACGTCGACCCGGCGTGACCTGTGGCGACGGGTGAGTCGATACGAGGGTTCTCTGGCGTTCCAGACCCACGCCGGCATCGTGGCCCCGGGAAGCATGTGCCGGCCGGCGTCGAAGTGGATGGGCGAGTCCCCGCCCTCCTCCTCACTCCACAGCTCCACTTCGGCGAAGGGGTGCCAGCGGCCTGAGGGTCGCGCGACGAGCAGGCGCAGGCGCCACGGGGTCTTCCGCAGCGCAACGGCGAGCTCGCCGGGGTCGATGGGGAGATCGCCGGGTGAGATGGTGACGGCTCCGACGAGCACGTTGCCGTGGACGCCGCGGTAGGGCAGGAGAGTGGTGAAGCGCGCGCGAGACGGCGAGCCGTGGACCCGCAGTGCGAAGCGCGTGGGGACGGCAAGTCCTGTGGAGGCCAACTCCAGATCCGCGAAGCCGTCGGGGGTGTGGAAGCGGATGGCCAGTCCCACGATGTCAGGCAGCGGTGCAGGAACCCCGAGGGAGCGCGACGCGCGGGCTGTCACCACCTGTGGCTCGGTGGGAGCCTCGTCGATCCATCGGATGCCGCTTCCGGATGGCCCGATCCACCGCGACCGGCCGACCAATGCCACGCCGTGCGGGTGGATGGGTCGCGGATGCCGAAGAGCGAGGATGCCCGCGAACACGGTCTTGAGAAGCCGGCCGACGGCCCGGGAAAGACTGTCCATGCGCGCCTTTCGGGAGAGTGACATCAGCGATGTCGCTCTCTTGACCGTCGGGTGTCAGGCGTGGGCGAGTTCTCGCACCGGCGCCGCAATGGGCTCGACGGGAGCCTCGAACATGCGTGCATCGAGGTTGAGGCCTCCCGATGAGCTCGCTTCGGCTGCGAGCCGCTGCAGAAGCGGGCCATCGATCTTCTCGGCGTCGACGGTGCTGAAAGTGAAGCGGAGGGGAATGGCCGGATGCAGCCAGAGCGTCGTGCGCCCGGGGGCTTCGTCGTCGGTGTGACGCCACGTGATGGTGAAGGATTCGTTCCGCCTCAGCTTCGTCGCTGCCAGCACCTTCACATGCGCGAGCATGCGGTCGGGCATCGAGATCGCCTGCGTGTCGCTGCCGTAGTACAAGTTACCCATGGTCCACTCCTTCGCCGGGCCCACCCAACGTTTGGGATCGAGGTATCACCACCGGGAGCGAGCCAATGACGATGAGGCAACGGTAACACGATAGTTCACCAATTTAATTAAATTGATGTAATACTCAGGGGGTGACCTACCGCTCGGGTGGGCATGAGGATGGAGGCGATCACCATCGCACGACAGCCATCCGCTCTGCGCAGGTCGCTCTCGGTTTACGCCGATGCGCGCTCCGCGGCGTTCGCGCAGGCCCGCCGGGACCTCAACATGGGGGAGGGCGACGCGCGCGCACTGATGTTCATCTGCGAGCGACCGGGAGTTCGCGCGGCTGATATCGCCTCATACCTCGGCATCACCGCGGCCGGCGCCACTGCGCTCATCGACCGGCTGGTCGAGCGTGGTGTCGCGACCCGGGACTACGACCCCGACGATCGCCGCGTCATCCGGATCAATCCCGCCGTCGATCTGTCGGATGACCCGTGGTCATCGCTCTGCCGCTTCGACGAGGACTTCGACGAGGCCGTGGCGCTTCGCGATGTGGCGCGCATCCAGGAATTGTCGATGCTCCTCGACGACTTGACGGCGGCGGTCGCGTCGCGCTGATACCGGGTCCGGCTAGGGCTGATCGCGCCCCAGGTACTCCGCCGACTTGCGCTCCAGGAACTGACAGAGCCGGGCCACGTAAGCGAGGTCCTCCGCCAGGGCGCTGACCTGCTCGGGAGGCATCGATATGGGTGCGTCGCGCGGCTCGAAGCTCACCAGCCATCGCGAAGAGCCGGGCCGCTCCGGGCGGATCGCGGTCGTGGTGGACAGGCGCTCGAAGCTCACGCCCACCAGCCCGGTGTCGGCGCCTCCAGCGCCGTCCTGCGGGAGCACACGGACCGTGCCGGCGAAGCCGGCGTGATCGCCGGAGGCGAGGAACTCCTCCAGCCACCCCTGCAGGGTGGCGGCGTTGCGAAAGGGCATGGGGAACCGTTCGGGTCGAGGACGCGCTATCTGGATTATGCGTCATCCCGTGCCGCGGCGTCGCAGAATTCTGCCGAGGTCGCAGTGGATCGCCCCTTCCCTGCGACATCATCGCGATCGTGCGACCGAACGAGGTCCGGTGGACGGGGGGCGGTGGTTCTCGCCGGAGGGCGGATCAGTCCCGCGGCCGGGACTGAACCCTGCGATCAGCGCGCCGTCCGAGCCACTCGCGGATGCGTGTGACGACGGAGTCGGGCCGGGGAGGGGGGACCTCCCCTTGGCGCAGCAGGGAGCCGTGCTCGCGAGTGATCCGGCTCGCACGTTCGTTCCGCTCGATGACCGTGGTGTCCCGCAGCGGGATGTGGACGGCCTCCTCGGCGGGAAACCCCGCTTGCAGCTCTCGGCCCCGCTCGATCTCGGCATTCAGCTCCACTCCGAGCAGGAGGGCGACGTTGACCAGGAAGAGCCAGATCAGAAAGATCGTCACTCCGGCGAACGTGCCGAACGTCTCGTTGTAGCGTGCGAAGTTCGACACGTAGAAGCCGAAACCGAGCGAGGCCGTACCCATCACCAGCAGAGCGACGAATGCGCCGAGCACCAGCCACCGGAATCGCGGCAATCGGATGTTTCCGGTGCCCCGGTAGAGGATCGCGATGACGCCGACGAGGGCGAGCGCGAACACCGGCCACCGTGCGATGCTCCAGACATCGAGGGCCACCTCTCCGAAGCCCAGGAGGCCTCCGACGAGCCGCAGGGTGGGTCCCGAGAGCATCACGATGGCGATCATCAGCATCACGGCGGCGAGGAGCAGGACGGTGAGCCCGAGCTGGAACGGCTTGCGTTTCCAGTACGGACGGCCTTCCGCCACGCCGTAGATGCGGTTGACGCAGCGCCCGAACGCGCTGACATAGATGGACGACGACCACAGCGCGACCGCGATGCTCAGAATGAGCGCGATGTCCGCGCCCGTCGTTCCCGAGACGTTGGCGAGTATGGCGTCGGCGGTGTCGATGACCGCGCCCGGTGCCACTTGTTCCAAGAGCGAGAGCAGCCGCTCGCGGACGTCGTCGCTGTCCCCCACGATGCCGATCACCGCCATGATCGCCAGACCTGCGGGGAAGATCGCCAGCACGCCGAAGAACGTGAGGGAGCCCGCCGCGTCCACGCCGTCGTCGCGCACGAACTCCACGAACGTGCGCCGGAGCACGTATCTCCAGGTGGCGCTACGGATCTGGGTGGGCCACGACGGCTTCTCGGCGTCGGCGGAGGTGAGGGCGTCGACCATGCGTGCCACGATAGGTCGGCCCTGGGAACATGATGCCGGCGACGTGCGAGACTGAGGGAGTGTCCACTGCTCGAGCCGTCCGCGTCGTGCGGGGTTCGGTGGCAGCCGGGGTTGCGACGTTCGTCGCCCTGGTGTCGCATGTCACGGGCGGCGGTCACATGCCCGGGTGGCTGGGAATCGTCGTGCCGCTCATCCTGTCTCTGGCGGTCTGCACGGTTCTCGCTGGACGGCGGGTGTCGCTGTGGCGGCTGTCTCTGGCCGTCGCGGTGAGCCAGGTGCTGTTCCACACGCTCTTCGTTCTGGGCGCGGTGCCTTCGTCCGCTTCCTCGCCTGTCGTGTCTTCGCATCACGCTCACGGCGTGGCGTCTCTGGCGATGACCGACGCCGCGGGGTCATCGACGAATCTGCATGCGGATGCGTCGATGTGGCTCATGCACGGTCTTGCCGCGGTTGTGACGATCGCTGCGCTGTACCGCGGCGAGCGGGCGCTCGACCGGCTGTGGGAGATCGTCGCGGAGTTCGCTCGTTGGGCGTGGCGCCGGCTTTTCCCGGTTCTGAATCTGCCTGTGCGGCCTCTCTCGGGGCGCGTCGCCGCCGTCGGCACGTGGGTGCCGCCGGTGGCTTCGGCCATCGTCTTCGCGGTGTCGCGGCGCGGGCCGCCGGCCGTCGCTGTGTTCTGACCTTCGCCGACGCCGCAGCCTGACGCGCGCCTCGGCGCGTTCCTCGCGTTCCCTCCGAGCGCTCGAATCCTGCGCACCCTTCACGGTGCGTGCGAGAGGTTGTCATGTCACCGATCCGCCGGTTCTCGGTCGGGCTGGTGGCGGCGGTCGTCGTGGTTCTGGCGTCCGTTGCCCCGGCTTCGGCTCACGATGAATTGCTGTCCAGTTCGCCCGGGGAGGATGCGCGTCTGGATGTCCCGCCGTCTTCCGTGTCACTGACCTTCAGCGGCGATGTGATGGAGCTCGGCGCCCTGGTGCTGGTTGCAGACCATGCGGATCGAGATTGGACGGCTGCGGCTCCCGTCATCGAGTGGGACACCTTGACTGTTCCTCTCGAGGAGGGCATGCCGGTCGGTGGGTACGAGATTCGGTGGCGGGTCGTCTCCTCGGACGGTCACCCCATCTCCGGGGTGATCCCGTTCACCGTGGGGAACGCTGAACCCTTGCAACGCAGCGCCGCTGCCGGCGGCACAGATGCGTCCACGGACACGGGTGGGGCCGCAGCGCCGGAACAGCAGAGTCAGAACGCACAGGAGAACGGGGGCGTCCTCCGAGTCGTCCTCATCGGCATCGCGGGCGCAGCTGTGGCTGTCGCCGTGCTCGCCGCCATCTTCTTCCTTCGCCGTCGACGTCACGTCGTCGGTGCCGACGAGGCCGTTGCGCCGCCGTCGGAGCATTCCTGAAAGGTACCTTCGTGATGAATCGTTCTACCCGCACCCGCCTCGGCGTCCTCACCGCCGTGGCTGCGCTTGCCCTCACTGGCTGCGCAACCTCCACGACCCCGGCGACCGACACCGCCGCCACCATCTCTGCGGGCGACGCTGTCGTCATCAGTGATGCGTGGGTCAAGTCAGCCGAGTCCGGCATGTCGGCCGCGTTCGGAGAACTCACCAACGACAGCGACACAGACGTGACGGTGGTGTCGGCCACGACCGAGGCGTCATCCATGATCGAACTCCACGAGACGGTGGAGAACGATGACGGCCAGATGGTGATGCGCGAGATCGGAGGCGGGTTCGTGATCCCCGCCGACGGTTCGATGACCCTCGAACCCGGTGGCAATCACATCATGCTGATGGACCTCACCGCGCCGCTTGCGGCGGGGGAGGAGGTCACCTTCACCCTCACCTTCTCCGACGACAGCACATACGAGTTCACCGCGCCGGTGAAGGACTACTCCGGCGCGAACGAGACGTATGAGGGCGGGGAGATGGACATGGAGATGGATCAGTAATGGCTCCCCGCGATCGGAGCAGCCGTTCTGATCGCAGCGGCTCGACCCGGCGGCAGTTCCTCCTCGGAGGCGCTGTCGCCGGCGTCGGCGCCGTCACCGCGATCGGAATCGACACCGCACTTCGCGCCGCGCCCGAACCCGCCCGCTCCACGGCTGCCGCATCGGTCCCGCTGAACGGCGACGTGACGGTGCCGTTCCACGGCGAGCATCAGGCCGGCATCGACACCGCCGCTCAAGCCCACGGGACGTTCCTCGCCCTCGACCTTCTTCCCGGCGTCGACAGGGACGGGCTGCGGCGGATGATGCGGATCCTCACCGACGACGCCGCCCGCATGACGCAGGGACAGCCTGCCCTGGCCGACTCCGAGCCCGAGCTCGCGGTCGCCCCCGCCCGCCTCACCGTCACCTTCGGGTTCGGCGCCGGGCTCGTCGCGCGGGCCGGCGGCACCGGTCCGGCATGGCTTGCCCCGCTGCCGGCGTTCGGGATCGATCAACTGCAACCCGGGTACAGCGATGGTGACCTACTGATCCAGATCGCTGCGGACGACCCGCTGACGGTGGCGCACGCTTCGCGCATGCTGCTGAAAGACACCCGCAGCTTCGCCACGCTCCGCTGGACCCAGCAGGGATTCCGACGCGCTCACGGCTCGGTCAAACCCGGCACGACCATGCGGAACCTCTTCGGCCAGGTCGACGGCACCACCAATCCCGAACCGGGCACCGCCGACTTCGACGCGGTGGTCTGGAACACCGCTGACGGATGGGCCGCCGGCGGCACCGGGGTCGTGATCCGGAGGATCGCCATGGATCTCGACACGTGGGACCGCCTGGATCGGCCCGGGAGGGATCAGTCGGTCGGCCGCTACCAGTCCAACGGCGCGCCGCTGACCGGTACGGACGAGTTCGACGAACCCGACTTCGACGCCAAGACGCCGATCGGCTTTCCGGTCATCCCGGAGTTCTCCCACCTGCGCCGCTCCCGAAGCGACAACCCGCACGAGCGCATCTTCCGTCGCGCGTTCAACTACGACGACACCCCCGCCGCGGGGCAGATCGCCAACGCCGGGCTCATCTTCGTGTCGTTCCAAGCCGACATCGACCGGCAGTTCATCCCGATCCAACGCCGCCTCGACGAACTCGACCTGCTCAACGAATGGACCACCCCCATCGGCTCCGCCGTCTTCGCCGCACCACCCGGATGCGCCGAGGGCGGCTTCATCGGCGAGACACTTCTCACCTGAAGGAGGCGCACAACCACCCCTTGAGGTGTCGACCGTTCGGAACCCGTGCGGCGGGGGGAGGTGCGGCTCTCGCGACGGATGCGAGGATGACGACATGATCGAGTTCCGTGAAGCCCGGCACTCCGATCTCGACGACATGGTCGAGGTCCAGAACGCGATCCACCGCGCGGGGCTGCGCGCCTCTCCGGTCGATGCCGTCTTCGTGACCGAGCGATATCTCGACCCCGAGCACTCCCTCTCCTGCACGGTCGCGGACCGCGGCGGTGTGGTCGTCGGATTCCAGTCGTTGAAACGAGCGTGGGAGGGAAACCCCTATGGCGTGGAGACCGGCTGGGGAATCATCGGCACCCACATACATCCCGATGCCGCACGCAGGGGCATCGGACGCGGCCTGTTCGACCGCTCGCTCGCGGCGGCCCGAGCCGCCGGGCTCGCCCACATCGACGCGACGATCGGGGCGGACAACTCCGCGGCGTTGGCGTACTACGCGGCGATGGGATTCGCTCCCTATCGCGACGGCGACGGAGCCGTCCCGCACCGCTTCGATCTGTGAGACCGGTCGAGTGTGACGACGCATCACGTCCGGCGCGATGATCCCGCGCATCGGGCGGATCGCTGCGGCTTCGGCGTTGCCCGGAGGGAATGAAGAAACCCCCGTGTGTAGAAGCCACACGAGGGTCCCAGTGGCTCCGACGGGCGTCGATCCCGTGACCTCACGATTTTCAGTCGTGCGCTCTACCAACTGAGCTACAGAGCCGCGCAGCATCCGTATCGCGAACGACGCGATGCCACGTCCTAGACGAAAGGCCCTCTCGAAAGAAGGCCCGCCGCTTGGAGCGACCCTGACGGGACTTGAACCCGCGACCTCCGCCGTGACAGGGCGGCACGCTAACCAACTGCGCTACAGGGCCATGCTTATTCAATTGTGCCTTACGGAGTGACCCCAACGGGATTCGAACCCGTGCTACCGCCGTGAAAGGGCGGCGTCCTAGGCCGCTAAACGATGGGGCCGGATGAACGAACCCGGAGGCTCACTCGCCGACGCCCAAGCATACGCAATCCCCGGCGCTTGCGCCAATCGAGCTCTCGGATGCCGCGTCGCTCCGCGCGTCGCGCGCGTGAGCGGTGGGCTCCACCACGACACTGGGGCGAAAGGCAGACCGGGATCGACGGGCACGATTCCGGTGATCACCGTTGCGATTGTGACTGATGTTGCTAATGTGATGCACGTCTACTTCTGCCTGTGCGCGAAGGAGAGGGCCTGTGGACTCCGACGCTATGCATGACGACTGCGGCTGCGCGCCCACGGCACGCGAGAAGGCGATGCTCTGGCCCGACCTCAGTCGTCGCGGCCTGCTCGGGCTCGGGATCTTCGGCCTCGCCGCAGCGGGCGCGCTGACGGGTCCTGCTCTTGCGCCGGCCTTCGCTGTCGATTACCCGTCGTGGGACGACGTCGAGCGCGCCAAGCAGAACGAGGGCGCGAAGGCCGCGGAGATCACCCGCATCGAGGGCCTGATCGCCAGCCTCGCCGCCGATGTCGCCGCGAAACAGGCGGAAGCGGTCCGGGCCGGCGACGAGTACTACGAGGCGCAGCAGGCCTTTTTCGAGGCCGCCTACCGCGCCGATGAGTTGCAGCGGCAGGCGGACGAGCAGGCCGAGAAGGCCACGGATGCCGCCAACAAGGCCGGCCGCGTGGCCGCCGAGCTCTATCGGAACGGCGGTGACGACACTTCGCTCGAGCTGTTCTTCGCCGGCTCCGCCGCCACGGCCGATGATCTGCTCGCCAAGCTCGGCACGATGGACAAGCTCGTTGAGCGCAACCGCGGGGTCTACGCCGAGGCGATCACCGCCCGCGACTCAGCGCAGAGCCTCAGCGACCAGGCCGCCGTGCAGCGTGCGGAGCGCGACCGCCTGCAGCAGGAGGCGGAGCAGAAGATGGTGGCCGCGCAGGAGGCGGCCGCCGCAGCCGAGGCGGCTCTGGCTGCGCAGCAGACGCATCGCGTCGAGCTCGAGGCCCAGCTCGCGGCCCTTCGCGACACCACCGCCAAGACGATCGCCGACTACCAGGCCGGCGTCGAGGCCCGTCGCAAGGCCGAGGAGGAGCGCAAGCGCCGCGAGGAGGAGGAAGCTCGCGCCCGTGCGGCCGAGGCCGCCCGCCTCGCTGAGGAGGAGCGCAAGCGTCGCGAAGCCCAGCAGAACAGCGGCGGCGGCGGTGGCGGCGGCGGTGGCGGTGGCGGCGGTGGCGGCGGTGGCGGCGGCGGCGGAGGCGGCGGGAACGGCGGCGGCGTCGTCGGGACCGGCTGGGCTCGTCCGTCGTCGGGCTGGCGGTCCTCCGGCTACGGGTGGCGCACCAGCCAGTGCGGCCCGCAGGGATGTGCGAGCTCGTTCCACGCCGGGGTCGACCTGGCCGCCGGGTGCGGTGCGGGGATCTTCGCCGCCTCAGCGGGCCGGGTGACCTATTCCGGCTACAACGGCGGGTACGGCAATTACGTCCGCATCGATCACGGCGGCGGCATCGGCACCGGCTACGGCCACATGTCGGCGATCTATGTCGGCTACGGCCAGTGGGTCAACGCCGGTCAGCTCATCGGCGCCGAGGGCAACACCGGACGCTCGTTCGGCTGCCACCTCCACTTCGAGTGCTACGTCAACGGGGGCACGACGAACCCGATCGACTTCATGGCCGCCCGGGGCATCGGCGTCTGATCGCCCGGGTCGTGTCGCCCGTCGGTCAGTCGAGGGCTGCTCGAACCTCGTCCGCGATCCGTCGCGCATCCCGGATGTCCGTGTCGTCGGCGGCGTGCACGTCGATCGCGCGCACGGTGCGTGCCAGTTCGGTCCGCAGCACCTCCCGCTGGCCGTCATCGACGGTGCGACGGCCGACCTCGCCGTAGGCGCGGAGCAGACGGCCGGCGACGAGCGGGTCACCGGAGCCGTAGTGACGAACACGGCCGAGGCTCAGCGCGACGAGCGATGCGAACGAGGCGTGCGCCGGAATGAGACGCGCGACACCTGTGTCATCCGTGAACGACGCCGGCAGCGGACCGCGCGCGGCGATGTCCGCGAGGAGGTCGGCCAGATGCCCCACCGCGTACTCGGCCGTCGTCGGGTCGTTGACTCCGGGGGAGAGGGCCTTCATCGCGACGTCGGTGATCTGCCGTATCCCGAAGCTCACATCCTGCGAGGGAGTGGGCTCGTACGACAGGCTGAACTGATCGCGAAGGCGGCCATCGAGGCCGGCATCAGCGCGCGTCGCTTCGCCCGCGCGCGGCCACCACCGAACCAGCGGCGAGCCGGTCACCACATTCGCGCCCGTCGGTGAGATCTCCTCGACG
The DNA here is from genome assembly GCF_013410955.1 of Microbacterium sp. AK009. Lineage (GTDB taxonomy): Bacteria > Actinomycetota > Actinomycetes > Actinomycetales > Microbacteriaceae > Microbacterium. The sequence goes on from NZ_JACCCG010000007.1 coordinate 53,198, forward strand.
ACGACGTCGTGCTCGCGCGCGATCGCGACCAGCTCGGACCGGTCGACCTCGGAGAGGAAGCCCGACGTCGTCGCGGTCACCTCCCGTGCTTCCTGCGGCGTTCGAGGGGCGACCGGGGCCGGGCGCCCCGGCGCAGCATCCCACAGCATCCCGATGGTGCGAGACGCTTCCCGGTGAGCGTCGCGCATCATGGTCTCGAGCCGAAGCTGCCGCGCAAGATGCCCGAGGAAGAACGTCAGCATCACCACGCTGGTGAGCGTCAGGACGGATGCCACGGTGACCGCGATCCGAGGGACGAAGGCGCTCGCATCCTCGGTGGCGTCCTCCACCGTCCGCAGCACCGTCAGGGCGTAGGCGAACGTACCGATGAAGATCGCCAGGGTCGCGTGCACCATCCGGTCGGCGGCGAACATCCGCAGCAGCCGCGGCGAGCCCTGGCTGCTTGCCAGCTGCAGGGCGACGACGGTCAACGAGAACGTCAGCGATGTGACGGTGATGACCGAGCCGGCGATCGCCGAGAGCACAGCCCGCGCCGCCTCGACGCCCCCTCCGAACAGCAGAGCGGCGAAGGTGGCGGGCAGGTCTTGATCGATCGCCCGGTCGACCTCGGGAAGCACGACGCCGAGGATGACGGCGACCACCGTCGCGGCGAGCGGGATCGGCCACAGCCGCGAGGCGATGGCCTCGGAGAGCGCGGCGGCGCGTGGCCCGAACCCGTTCCGCGCCACCGTCGCTCCAGCCTCAGTCCAGCGTGTTGGGGGCTTCGCCCTCACCCTGGGTGCGGGTCTCGCCCTCGTGCTCTTCAAAGCGGACGAAGGCCTCGCTCACCAGGCGCTCCGCCTCGGCGGCGCCTGCCCACTGGTCGACCTTGACCCACTTGTTCGGCTCGAGGTCCTTGTAGTGCTCGAAGAAGTGCCCGATCTCGTTCTTGGTGTACTCGGGGATGTCGTCGACATCCTGGATGTGCGACCAGCGCGGGTCCTTCGCGAGCACCGCGACGACCTTGTCGTCGCCGCCGGCTTCGTCGACCATCTTCAGCACGCCGACGGGGCGGACCTTCGCGAGGATGCCGGGCATGAGGTCCTGGTCGAGGAGCACCAGCACGTCGAGCGGGTCGCCGTCTTCGCCGAGGGTGTTCTCGAAGAACCCGTAGTTGGTCGGGTACCCCATCGGCGTGAAGAGGATGCGGTCGAGGAAGACCCGTCCGGTGCCGTGGTCGACCTCGTACTTGATGTTGCTGTTGCGCGGGATCTCGATGACGGCGTCGTATGCGCCCATGCCTGTGCTCCTTCAGAACGGGTGGGTGGCCGGCGACCAGCCTAGTCGCGGCGGCCTGCGCGCTCAGGATCGTCGCAGCTGCACGACCGAGACGACGGCGATGGCGAGGCCGGCGACGATCATGGCCCAGCCGAGTACCGGACCGCCGCCGGTGAGCAGAGCGGCGACGCCGGCAGCGGTGAAGAGCAACGACACGACGAGGCCGATGATCATGTACAGCCGGTAGCGGGTGCGACCCATCTCGGATTCGGATTCCATGGCCACAACGTAGAGCCCTTCGAGGGCTCGGTCCTCGGTCGCCGCGCCGACGCTCGGTAGCGTGATGTCGTGACCCACCGACCTTCGCTCGATCCGGCTGTGGCCGCGGTGCGGCTGGCCGTGCGCACGAGCCTCGAGGCCGTGACCGACGGTGATCCCGTGATCGTCGCCCTCTCGGGCGGTGCCGACTCGCTCGCCCTCGCGGCCGCAACGGTCTTCGAGGCCGCACGGCGGCGGATTCGCGTGGTCGCGATCACGGTCGACCACGGTCTGCAGGAGGGATCTGCGGATGCCGCGGATGCGGCCCGCCGGGTCGCCGAGACCCTCGGGGCCTCCGCCCGTGTGGTGCGGGTGGACGTAGGTGCCGGGGGCGGGCCGGAGGCTGCGGCGCGCGACGCGCGGTACCGCGCGCTCCGGAACGCCGCCCGCGAGGAGGGTGCCGCAGCGATCCTCACCGGCCACACGCTCGACGACCAGGCCGAGACGGTGCTGCTGGGGCTCGCGCGCGGCTCGGGCGCGGCGAGCCTGCAGGGGATGGCCGTGGCATCCGATCTCGACGGCCTGCCGATGCTCCGACCGCTCCTTGGCCTTCGCCGCGAGACCACTCGGGCGGCCTGCGCGGCGGAGGGGCTCACCCCGTGGGACGACCCGCACAACGCCGATGCGCGCTTCGCGCGGGTGCGGGTGCGGGAGCGGGTGCTGCCGGTGCTCGAGGCCGAGCTCGGCCCGGGCATCGCCGAGGCGCTCGCGCGCACCGCCGAGCAGCTGCGGGAGGATGCGGCGGCCTTCGAGGAGATGATCGACGAGACGATCGAGGACATCGTCGAGCACGCCGAGGCCGGCATCGCCGTCTCGGTCGCGGCGCTCGCCGCCAACCCCCCGGCGCTCCGGCACCGGATCATCCGCCACGTCGTGGCCGCCGAGTTCGGCGAGAGCCTCACCCGAGTGCAGACGCTCGAGGTCGCGCGCCTGGTCACCGACTGGTCGGGGCAGGGCCCGATCGACCTCCCGTCGTGCCGCGCTGCGCGCGTGGGCGGCCGCGTGGTGTTCACCGCCCGGTGAGGGTGCAGCGGGCCTGCGCCTTGTGCGCCCGTCGCTCCGCCGTGTCTCGGGAGGCGCGACCTTCTGCACCGCACGCCGCCTCTTCTGCGACATCCCCCTGAGCATGTCTCAGTAGGTGCGCGCATCGCGCGGCGCAGGTCGCCGCTTCTGCGACATCCTCTCCCGGGTGTCTCAGAAGTCGCGGCGTTCCGGGGATGGATGCCGCTCGTTCTGCGACATCCTCAGCGTGGGGCTGGGGGGACTGTCGCCTCGCGCCCGCCGCCGCGGACCGCCTCGCGCCCGCCGCCGCGCTTCGCGCCGCCGTGGGCCGCGCTTCGCGCCGCCGTCGCCGCGGGCCGCGCTTCGCGCCGCCGCGGGCCGCGCTTCGCGCCGGCGTGTCACACAAGGTGCGGCCTCCGGCCTCGCGGGTCGTCGCTTATGCGACATCCTCTCCTGCATGTCTCAGAAGACGCGTCGTTCCGGAGGTGATGCCGCTCGTTCTGCGACATCCTCGGCCGGGGGCGTGCCCCGCGCGGAATCTGCAGAGCCACGCGGGCGCTCGGCGCGCGACACGCGGCGCCGTAAGCTGGAACGCATGCGCGCGGCCGACATCGAAGGCGACATCACCCGGGTTCTCGTCACCGAGGAGGAGATCCGCACCAAGCTCGACGAGATCGCGGCGCAGGTCGCCGCCGACTACGCGGGCAAGGACGTGGTGCTCGTCGGCGTCCTCAAGGGGGCGATCATGGTGATGGCGGACTTCTCCCGCGCCCTGCCGGTGTCCTACCCCATGGACTGGATGGCGGTGTCGTCCTACGGCGCCGGAACCCGCTCGAGCGGCGTGGTGCAGATCCGGAAGGACCTCGACACCGACCTGCACGACAAGCACGTGCTCATCGTCGAGGACATCATCGACTCCGGCCTCACACTCCGCTGGCTGCTGGACAACTTCGCCTCCCGCGGGGTCGCCTCCGTGGAGGTGTTCGCGCTCTTCCGCAAGCCGGATGCCGCCAAGGTGCACGTGGACTGCAAGTACGTCGGGTTCGACATCCCGAACGACTTCGTCATCGGCTACGGCCTCGATTTCGCCGAGAAGTACCGCAACCTGCGCGACGTCGCGGTGCTCGCCCCGCACGTCTACGCCTGACCCTGAGCGCCCGCATCGATTCCGCCCACGACGAACGCACAGGCCGGGCATAGAGAGCCCGCGTTACCCTGAGTTCACCGTCACCGCGGCTCCCGCCACGCTCACGGCTCGTCGAGAAAGGGATCGGGCCCCGCCCGCACCATGAAGCTGAAGAAGATCACCAGGAACCCCCTGTTCTACATCGTGCTGATCGGGATCTTCCTGATCGTGGGCTTCTCGCTGATCTCGAGCCTGGGCGGTGCCAAGCAGATCTCCACGCAGGAGGGCCTGGAACTCCTCGACGGCGGCACGGTGACCGAGGTCCTCACCACCGACGGCGACCAGCGCGTCGACCTCACCCTCGCCGAGCCGTACGAGGGCGCCACCGACGTGCAGTTCTACTACGTGCAGGCTCGCGCCGAAGAGGTCGTGAACGCGATCAACGCGGCCAACCCCGAGGACGGATTCAACGACGCGGTGCCGCAGCCGTCCTGGTTCGACGGATTCCTCTCGCTGATGATCCCGCTGCTGCTGCTGGGTCTGCTCTTCTGGTTCCTCCTCTCCAGCGCCCAGGGCGGGGGAAGCAAGGTCATGCAGTTCGGGAAGTCCCGCGCGAAGCTCGTGACCAAGGAGATGCCCCAGGTCACCTTCGTCGATGTCGCCGGTGCTGATGAGGCCATCGAGGAGATGCAGGAGATCAAGGACTTCCTGAAGGATCCCGCCAAGTTCCAGGCCGTCGGCGCCCGCATCCCCAAGGGCGTGCTGCTGTACGGCCCTCCCGGAACGGGCAAGACGCTGCTGGCTCGCGCCGTCGCGGGTGAAGCGGGCGTCCCCTTCTACTCGATCTCGGGGTCGGACTTCGTCGAGATGTTCGTCGGCGTCGGCGCCAGCCGCGTGCGCGACCTGTTCAACCAGGCCAAGGAGAACGCCCCCGCCATCATCTTCATCGACGAGATCGACGCCGTCGGCCGCCACCGCGGTGCCGGCATGGGCGGCGGTCACGACGAGCGCGAGCAGACCCTCAACCAGATGCTCGTGGAGATGGACGGCTTCGACCCGAAGGCGAACGTCATCGTCATCGCGGCGACGAACCGTCCCGACATCCTCGACCCGGCGCTGCTGCGTCCGGGGCGCTTCGACCGTCAGATCGGCGTCGACGCGCCCGACCTGAAGGGCCGCCAGAAGATCCTGCAGGTGCACGGTCGCGGCAAGCCCCTCGCCGACAGCGTCGACCTCGAGGTCGTCGCCCGCAAGACCCCCGGCTTCACCGGCGCAGACCTGGCGAACGTGCTGAACGAGGCGGCCCTGCTGACCGCCCGCTCCAACGCCCAGCTGATCGACAACCGGGCGCTGGATGAGGCGATCGACCGTGTGATCGCCGGTCCGCAGCGCCGCACGCGGGTGATGCGCGACAAGGAGAAGCTGATCACCGCGTACCACGAGGGCGGTCACGCCCTCGCCGCCGCGGCGATGAACCACACCGACCCGGTGACCAAGGTCACGATCCTCCCGCGTGGCAAGGCGCTCGGCTACACGATGGTGCTGCCGCTGGATGACAAGTACTCGGTCACCCGCAACGAGCTGCAGGATCAGCTCACGTACGCCATGGGCGGCCGCGTCGCCGAGGAGATCGTGTTCCACGACCCCACCACCGGCGCCTCGAACGACATCGAGAAGGCCACGAGCATCGCCCGCAAGATGGTGACCGAGTACGGGATGACCACGCAGGTGGGTCCGGTCAAGCTCGGCCAGTCCTCGGGCGAGGTGTTCATGGGCCGCGACATGGGTCACGGCCGCGACTTCAGCGAGCGCATCGCCGAGCGGGTCGACGCCGAGGTGCGCGCGCTCATCGAGCAGGCGCACAACGAGGCGTACGAGGTCATCAACGCCAACCGCGACGTGCTCGACACGCTCGCTCTGGCGCTGCTCGAGAAGGAGACGCTGGATCACATCGAACTCGCTGAGATCTTCTCCGACATTCGCAAGCTCCCGCCACGTCCGCAGTGGCTTTCCAGCAGCGACCGGCCCGTATCGACGCTTCCCCCCGTCGACGTGCCGCGACGCGCGGAGCCCGCGGGCGTGGCGGCTTCTGTCGAGGCGGAAGAGCCTGCCGCAGAGAAGGCGCCGCGCCGCCGGCCGAGCGGACAGGCGCGCCCGGCGACCGCGTAGGCTCGGCCTGTGGCCGTTGACCGAGAGCGCGTCGCCGCGCTCGTGACCGAGCTTCTGTCGGCGATCGGGGAGGATCCCGACCGACCGGGGTTGAAGCTCACGCCGCAGCGTGTCGCCGATGCGTACGCGGAGTTCTTCTCCGGTGTGGGGGAGGACCCCGCCGAGCCGCTCTCGCACACCATCTCCGTCAGCCGGGGCCCCGCACCCGACACGCTGCCCTCGGGCGCGGTGATGCTCCGCGACATCCACTTCCGCTCCGTCTGCGAGCACCACCTGCTGCTCTTCCGCGGGAAGGCCCACATCGCCTATCTGCCGGGCGAGCAGGTGGTGGGTCTGGGTGCGCTGCCGAAGGTGGTCGACGTGCTCGCCTCGCGCCCGCAGGTGCAGGAGCGCCTGGGCGAGCAGATCGCCGACACCATCTGGGATGCGCTGGACACCCGAGGCGTCCTCGTCGTGCTCGAGGCGACCCACGGCTGCGTCACCTTCCGCGGAGAGCGTCAGCGGGATGCCTCGACGGTGACGATCGCCGCGCGCGGCGAATTTACAGACCCGATCGCCCGGACCGAGCTGATGCTCCTCATGGGGGCGCCGCGCGAATGACCGTCGTCATGGGCATCGTCAACGTCACGCCCGACTCCTTCAGCGACGGCGGGCGCTACTTCGCGCAGGATGCCGCGATCGCACGCGGCCGCGTCCTTCGCGCCGCCGGCGCCGACATCCTCGACCTCGGCGGCGAATCGACCCGGCCCGGCGCCGACCGGGTCGATCCGGGTGTCGAGCAGGAGCGCGTGCTCCCCCCCATCCGCGCCTGGGCGGCCGAGGGTGCGACGGTGAGCATCGACACCATGAACGCCTCCACCGCCGTCGCCGCCGTCGAGGCCGGCGCCACCATCGTCAACGACGTCTCGGGCGGCCTCGCCGACCCCGAGATGCTCCCGGCCGTCGCCGGAACGGGCGCCGAGTTCGTCATCGGCCACTGGCGGGGGCCCTCGAGCGACATGTACGCACGCGCCGAGTACGGCGACGTCGTCCGCGAGGTGGTCATCGAGCTCTCGGCGCGCCTGGAAGCCGCGGCGGTCGCCGGCATCGCTCCGTCCCGCGTCATCCTCGATCCGGGGATCGGGTTCGGCAAACGCGGCGATCAGAACTGGTCGGTGCTGCGCGGGCTCCCCCGCATCCTCGGCATCGGACCCCGCGTCCTCATCGGAACGAGCCGCAAGCGCTTCCTCGCCGAGACGCTCGTCGGAGGCGGCGCCGCCGGCGCATCGGGCCCGACGCTCGACGACGCGTCCGAAGAGCGGCGCGACCTGGCGACGGCCGTCACGAGCGCGCTCGCCGCGCAGGAGGGGGTGTGGGGCGTGCGCGTGCACGACGTCCGCGCCACCCGCGACGCGCTGCTCGTCGCCGAGGCGTGGGAAGGAGACCGTCGGTGGACGGCGACACGATCACGCTGACGGGTCTGCGGGTCTTCGGGTACCACGGCGTCTACGACGACGAGCGGCGCGACGGCCAGGACTTCGTCATCGACCTGGATCTGACGCTCGACACCCGCCCCGCGGCGCGCAGTGACGAGGTCTCCGACACGGTGCACTACGGCGAGCTCGCCGAAGAGGTCGCCGCGATCGTCGCGGGCGCCCCCGTGAACCTGCTCGAGACGCTCGCCGACCGGATCGCCCGCGCCGTGCTCGAGCGTCCGCTCGTCTCTGCCGTGCGCGTGAGCGTCCACAAGCCGCAGGCCCCGATCCCGCTGACCTTCGCCGATGTGTCGGTGACGATCACACGCGCGCGGGCCGATACGAAAGGCAACGCAGATGAGTCGTCGACTGGCTGAGGGTCTGAAGACGGATGCGACGCACCGGCGTCGCGACGAGGCGATCGCCGTCGTCGCACTCGGGTCGAACCTGGGCGACCGCGCCGCCATTCTCGACGCGGCGCTGACCGACCTCGCCCGGCTGCCGCTCGTGACCCATGTGAAGACCGCCGGGCCGATCGAGTCGGTGGCCCTGACTCCGGAGGGGCCGGACGCCGACGCCCCCGCGTACCTCAACTCGGTGGCGCTGCTGACCACGCGCCTCGCGCCGACCGTCCTGCTCGGCTACCTGCACGCCATCGAAGCGCGGCACGGCCGGGAGCGGGGGGGCCGCTGGGCCGACCGCACGCTCGACCTCGACCTCATCGCCTACGGCGACGTCACCAGCGACGGCCCGGCGCTGATCCTCCCGCACCCGCGGGCCGCAGAGCGCGACTTCGTCCTCGAGCCGTGGCTGCAGGTCGACCCCGACGCGGTGCTTCCCGGGGTCGGTCGGGTCGCCGACATCCTCGCGCGCCTCCGGGAACCCTCGTGAGGCGCACGCGACCGCTCGTCCTCGTCATCGTCGCCGTGCTCGGCGTCGCCGCCGGATTCGTGATCGACCAGGCACTGACCTCGGCGGGGCGGGCGACCTTCACTCCCGCCGTCTCCCTGCCGATCCTCCTGGTGCTGCTGGCCGCTGTGATCGTCGCCCTTGCGGTGCCGATCCGCCGCGCCACGCGCGGCACCGCCGCCCCGGTCGATCCGTTCCGGGCGCTGCGCATCGCGGTGCTCGCGAAGGCGTCGAGCCTGGTCGGAGCGATCGTGACCGGGATTTCGATGGGCTTGGCGCTGTTCCTGCTCACCCGCCCCGTTCCGCCCTCGCTAGGCTCGTTGGGGGCTGTCATCGCGACGGCCCTGTGCGCGGTGCTGCTGGTGGTCGCGGGCCTGGTCGCAGAGCAGTTCTGCACGATCCGGAAGGACGACGATGACGAACAGCCCGGAGGCTCCGACCCCGGACTCCAACCCGGCGGACACTGAGCGCGTGGCGGATGCTGCCGCAGTGGCGGCGCCGCTCGAAGCGGACGAGGTTCGGCAGGACGACTACGACCCCGCGGTGTTCACCGGCGGCGCCTTCGATCGCGTCGTCGAGCCGCGCTCGGAGAACCGGCTCCCCCTCGGCGACGGCACCTGGTATCAGCTGGCGAAGGGCTACGTGCGGGTGCAGCTCATCACGACCGGCTTCTTCTTCCTCCTGGTGCTCGTCGCCGGTCTCGTCGCGGTGTTCCTGTTCGACCTCCGCTGGCTTATGATCCCGGCCGGGATCCTGCTCGTGATCCTCGCCGCGGTGCTCGTCGTCACCCCTCGGCAGGCGCGGTCGTACGGCTACCAGCTCCGGCGTGACGACCTCGTCTTCCGCCGCGGCATCCTGTGGCAGCGCATCGTCGCCGTTCCCTACGGCCGGATGCAGCTTGTCGACATCACCCACGGCCCCCTCGATCGCGGCTTCGGGATAGCCCAGCTGAAGATCGTCACCGCAGCGGCCGTGTCGGGTGTGACGCTCCCCGGCCTCACGCAGGGGGCGGCCGAGCAGCTGCGCGACACCCTCATCGATGTCGCCGAGACCCGCCGGACGGGACTGTGACGAGCGCCCCCGCGCCGACCCGCTCGCCGCTCAGCGACGGCGACTGGCACCGCCTGCATCCGCTCACTCCGCTCCTGCGGGGCGGGCTGACGCTGGTCATCATCGCCGGCATCCTCATCGCCAACTTCCGCGACCGGCTCATTCAGGGGGTCGTGCCGATCTTCGTCCCCGAGGTTGAACCGGGCGACTTCGAGACCGGTGATCCGCTGGACTTCATCTTCGAGCGCGGGCTCATCCTCGCCGCCCTCGGCGCGGTGATCGTGGTGATCGTGGTGCTCGTCGGCGTCTTCTACCTGTCGTGGCGGTTCCACACGTTCCGGATCACCGGCGACGACGTCGAAGTGCGCAGCGGGGTGCTGTTCCGCACCCAGCGGCGGGCGCCGCTGGACCGGGTGCAGGGGGTCAACCTCACCAGGCCCATGATCGCCCGGCTCATGGGCATGGCCAAGCTCGAGGTCGTCGGCGCCGGCACCGACGGCAACGTCAAGCTCGAGTACCTCTCCACCGCCAACGCCGAGGCGGTGCGGGCCGACATCCTGCGGCTCGCCTCGGGGCGCCGCCTGGCCGAGGCCCGTCAGGCAGCCGCGGCGGCGGGAGGAAGTGGCCGGGTGTCGGCAGCCGCATCGACCGTCGCGGCCGGGCTCACCGAGATGATCGAGGGGGCGGAGGATCCCGCCGAGGAGCCCGATTCGGTGGTGAACATCCCCGTCGGGCGCCTCATCGCCTCGCACCTGCTCGACGGCTCGCTGCTCTTCCTCCTCGTCCTCGTCGCGGCGATCGTGGTGGCATCGATCCTCGGCACGCCGTGGCTGCTGCTGACCGCCATCCCGGCTCTCCTCGGCTTCGGGGCGTACTGGGTGCGGACGATCACGCGGTCGCTGCGATACTCGATCGCCCCCACTTCCAGCGGTGTCCGCATCACCTTCGGCCTGTTCACCACCGTCACCGAGACGCTGCCGCCGGGCCGCATCCACGCCCTGGAGATCAGCCAGCCGATCCTGTGGCGGCCGGCCGGATGGTGGGCGATCTCGGTCAATCGGCTGTCCGGCCGAGGTCTCGAGGCCGCAGGGACGGACCAGTTCGCCACGGTCCTCCCCGTCGGCAACCGCACCGACGTCGAGCGCGTCCTGCAGCTGCTGCTGCCGCACCTTCCGCGCGAGGAATGGCCGCTGGTGTTCCAGCACGGTGTTCTCGGGCCCGAGGACGGCGACCCCTACGTGACCACGCCGCGCCGCGCCGCCTGGCTTCGGCCCACCAGCTGGCGGCGCAACGGCGCCTTCCTCACGCCCGACGTGCTGTTCGTGCGCCGAGGATTCATCTGGCGCAAGCTCGCCCTCTTCCCCCTCGCGCGCATGCAGAGCCTCGCGATCGCGCAGGGGCCGGTCGACCGGTCGCTCAGGGTCGCGAATCTGCAGGTGCACACCGTCATCGGCCGCGTGAGCGGGTCGCTCGGCATCATCGACCGGGATGACGCGTTGTCGCTGTTCGAGCGCACCGAGGCCGCGGCGATCGTGGCGGCCGCGACCGATCGGAGCCACCGGTGGGCGGGGGACGAAGCGTTCGACGAGATCACCGTTCCTGTCGACCCTGCGGGGTCGCCTGCTGCACCTGACGCTGTCGCAGCGACGGACACCGGCCGCGCGGAGGAGGTGTCGCGGTGAGGCGTGACGGACGACTCGGCGTCGGCATCATCGGAGCGGGTCGCGTCGGCCCGGTGATGGGCGCTGCCCTCCGCGGTGCCGGTCACGCGATCGTCGGCATCACCGCCGGCTCCGACCGCGACCGCGTCGACGCGGTGCTGCCCGATGTGCCCGTGCTCGACCCGGTCGAGCTCATCGCGGGGAGCGACCTGGTCGTGATCGCCGTCCCGCGCGCCGAGCTTCCGGGTCTGGTCGCAGGCCTCGCCGCCGTCGATGCCTGGCGACCGGGCCAGCTGGTGCTGCACACCGACGCCTCCTACGGGATCGCGGTGCTCCAACCGGCGACGGCGCAGGGCGCCATCCCGCTGGCGATCCATCCCGCGATCGCCTTCACCGGGTCATCCATCGATCTGCGGCAGCTGACCCACGCCTACGCGGCGGTCTCCGCGCCGGCGCCGGTGCTCCCGATCGCGCAGGCGCTGGCGGTCGAGCTCGGCTGCGAGCCGGTCGAGGTGGCCGAGGACCAGCGGCCGGTCTATGCCGAGGCGATCTCGACCGCGACGGAGTTCTCGCGCTCGATCATCGCCCAGGCCGCGGACCTGCTCTCCCACGCCGGGGTCGAGGATCCCGGGCGCTACCTGTCGAGCCTCGTGCACACCACGATCGACCACGCCCTGACGCGGGCCGACGCCCCGGTGATCGAGCCTCCCGGGGCGTCGCCCGACGCCTGAGCCTCGCCGCGCGCCCGCTCGGTCGTGCCCGGGTTCGGGGCGGATTCCTCCGCCATGTCCGGGTTCGGGGCGGATTCCTCGGCCCTGCCCGGGTTCGGGGCGGATTCCTCCGTTCGGGGCGGCCTTTTCGCGCCCCAAGCGGGGAAGTCCGCCCCAAACGGGGAGAGCGGGTCAGGCGCGGAGCGCCGAAAGCTCGGCGAACTCCTCGTCGGTCAGCTCGATGACGCCGCCCTGCATGTTGTCCTCGAGGTGGGCGACGCTGGACGTGCCGGGGATCGGGAGCATGACGGGCGAGCGCTTCAGCAGCCACGCGAGCGCGACCTGCGCGGGGGTCGCGTCCTTCCGCGCAGCGATGTCGGTGAGCGGCGAGTCGGCGCCGGTGAGACCGCCGGTCGCGAGCGGGAACCACGGGATGAACCCGATGCCCTGCTCCTCGGACCAGTCGAGAAGGTCTTCCGCGTCGCGGGTCTGGAGGTTGTAGAGGTTCTGGACGGTGACGATCTCGGCGATCTTCTGCGCCTCCTTCACCTCGTCGATCGTGACCTCCGACAGGCCGATGTGGCGGATCTTGCCCTCATCCTGAAGGGCCTTCAGCTCGCCGACCTGGTCTTCGAGCGGCACCTTCGGGTCGATGCGGTGCAGCTGGAAGAGGTCGATGCGCTCGAGCCCGAGCCGGCGGAGGCTCATCTCCGCGCCCTGACGCAGGAACTCCGGGCGGCCGAGCGGCGGCCAGACGTTCGGGGCCGTGCGGGTCAGGCCCGACTTGGTCGCGATGACGACGTCGTCGGCGTAGGGGTGCAGAGCCTCCTTCAGAAGCTCTTCAGCGACGTAGGGGCCGTACGACTCGGCGGTGTCGAAGAAGTTCACTCCGAGCTCGACCGCCCGGCGCAGAACGCGGATCGCCTCGTCGTGGTCCTTCGGCGGGCCCCAGACGCCGGGCCCCGTGAGCTGCATGGTCCCGTAGCCGAGACGGTTGACCTCGAGGTCGCCGCCGATGCGGAACGTGCCGGATGACTGTGCAGGCTGGGTGATGTCGGTCATGGAGGAGTGAAGCGCTCCGCGGCGCCCGAGCATTCCCGGGCACCGCGGAGATCCTCAGTCCTCGTCCCAGGGGAGCTTCACCAGCGGCAGCACGTACACCCGTCCGGCGATCGCGGTCGGATGCTTGGCCATGAGCCCGGCGACGTCGTCGATCGACTCCGCCGTGATCACGTCGTATCCGGCGAACCACTCGGTGAACTCCGGGAAGGGCCCGTCGGTGATGAGGGCACGCCCATCGCGGACGACCACCGACTTCGCCTGATGCGCCGGCGCCGTCGGGGCGCCGCTCTGCAGCATCCCCTTCCTTTCGCCTTCAGCAAGCCAGCCCTCGAGCATGCGCTGGTCTTCGTCCCGCGTGATGTCGGTGCCGGTCGGGTCGGTCATGTGGATGACCAGGTACCTGTTGCTCATCTGCTCCTCTTTCGTGTGGTGATGCCGGGCCCGGACGGCCCCTCTCGAACAAGCGACGATCGTGAGGCGTCCGATACGACACCCGGTGGATGATTCATCCGGGCGTCGTCGCATCGACGCCGTCGCGGCGCGCGGTCAAGAGCTCCGCCATCGCGGGGGTCGGCGCGAGGGAGATCGCGCGTTCGTACGCGTCGCGGGCCTCGATGGGTGCGCCGCTCGACGCGAGCAGGTGGGCGCGGACGGCGTGGAAGGCGTAGTGTCCGGCGAGGCCGTCGTCGTGCCGTTCGAGAACGGCGAGGCCCGCCTCGGGCGAGTCGGCTTCGGCGACAGCGATGGCGTGATTGACGCCCACCATCGGGCTCGGATCGACCTGGGCGAGCATCTCGTAGAGCGCGACGATCCGCGACCAATCGGTGCTCCCCGCGTCGGGGGCGTGCGCATGGACGAGATGGATGGCCGCAAGCAGCTCGAAACGGCCGAGACGGATGCCGGTGGCGCGGGCCTGTCGCATCCGCTCGCCCAGGAGCGTCTCGGCCTCCGCGATCAGGTCGCGGTCCCATGCACCGCGGTCCTGTTCGGCGAGGGTCAGAAGCACGCCGCCGTCGCTGATCCTGGCGGGGGCCCGTGCGATCGAGGCGAGGAGGAGGGCGAGGAGCCCGGTGACGTCACCGTCGTCCGGGAGCAGCGCGTGCACTTCGCGTGCGAGCCGGAGCGCCTCGGTGAGGAGGTCGAGGCGCAGCCGGTCGGGGGCGTCGCCGGTGGCGGCGTACCCCTGCGTGTACATCAGCGAGAGCACGGCGACCACGGCGGCGGCGCGTCCGGGGAGGTCGCCCTCCTCCGGAACACGGAACGGCACGCGCGCTGCGCCGATCTTCGCCTTCCCCCGCGTGATGCGCTGCGCGACGGTCGTCGGCGGCACCAGGAACAGGCGCGCGATCTGATCGACGCTGAGCCCCGCGACGACACGGAGGGTCAGGGCCACCCGTGTCTCGAGACCGAGGAGAGGATGGCAGCACACGAAAAGCAGCCGCAGGCGATCGTCGGCGACGGCGCCGACGGGATCGGCGGGGGAGTCGTCGGCGAGGATCAGGGCCTCCCGGTGCTTGGCGTCTCGCCGAGCCTCGCGCCGCAGGCGGTCGATGGCCTTGCGATGCGCCGTCGTCGTGATCCAGGCGCCCGGGTTCGGGGGTACACCGTCGACGGCCCAGCGTTCGACGGCGACGGCGAACGCGTCGGCGGCGACCTCCTCGGCGAGATCGAGGTCGCCGAACCGGCGGGCGAGACCCGCGACGATCCGCCCCCATTCTGCGCGGTGGACCTCGGCGAGCGCGCCGCCGACATCGACCGACTCGGCTGCGTCCCCCTCATCGGGATGCTGCGGCCGCAGGTGCTCGCTCATGTGTCCTCCTCGGCGCGCCACCTCACCCCGCCGCCGCGCGACGGGCGTACGCCCGCGCTTTCATCCTGTTCCCGCACGTGGCCATCGAGCACCACTTCGCGGTGCCCGGTCGGCTGTGATCGACGAGGAACAGGTTGCACTCCGCGTTCGCGCAGGGGCGGAGGCGACCGGGAAGATCCGTGATCACCCGCGACCACGCAAGGATCGTCTCGACGGCGAGCCGATCGTCGTCGGGAACACGCAGATCCCAGGTCACGCCGTCGCGGGTCACGCGCGGCGTCTGAGTGGCGGAGGCGAGTGCACTCGCCAGGTCGTCGGTGGCCGGCTCTTCGCCGCGGATGACGGCCTGCAGAGCCGCCCGCACCTGCTGAAGGCGTGCGAGCTCCTTCGGAGAGCCCGATCCGCCCCAGCTCTGCACCAGCGCGGCTCCTTCTCGGCTCTCGTCGAGCGCGTCGGCGGCCACCCCGTCGGTGACGGGAGCGCTGTTCAGGACGGCGAGCAGGAGTTCTTCGTCGCGGAGCACCATCCCTCACCTTCTCGCGTCGCAGACGCGTCTCGACCATGTTAGCGTGGGGCTAACCAGTAAAACAAGAGTGAAAGGTTAGTCATGGTCGCCGTCCACCACCGCACCGTGTCCGTCGATGGGTTCGATGTCTTCTACCGCGAGGCCGGATCCGCTGATGCACCCACCCTCGTCCTCCTGCACGGGTACCCGACGAGCTCCCACATGTTCCGCCATCTCATTCCCGCCCTGGCGGAGCGCTACCGCGTCGTCGCCCCGGACCACATCGGGTTCGGCCGCTCGTCGGCGCCGTCGGTGAACGAGTTCGACTACACCTTCGCCGCCCTCGCGGAGGTGACCGGTCGCTTCCTGTCGGCGATCGGCGTGACGCAGTACGCGATCTACGTCCAGGACTACGGCGCCCCGATCGGGTGGCGTCTGGCTCTGGCAGACCCCGCCGCGGTCACCGGCGTCATCTCCCAGAACGGCAACGCCTACGAAGACGGCTTCGTCCCGAGCTTCTGGGATCCCATCTGGGCTGACGCCGCCGAGAAGACCGTTCAGACGCGGGATGCGCTCCGACCCGCGCTCGGTCGAGAGGCCGTGGAATGGCAGTACACCCACGGCGTCCCCGATCCCACCACCGTCGACCCCGATGCCTGGGAGCACGACCTCGCCCTCCTCGCCCGGGAGGGGCAGGACGACGTGCAGCTCGCCCTCTTCCGCGACTACGTCTCGAATCGAGAGCTCTATCCCGCGGTACACGACTGGATCCGTCGGTCTCGCGTGCCCGTCCTCGCGGTCTGGGGGCAAAACGACGAGATCTTCCACGCCGACGGGGCCCGCGCGTTCGCGCGTGACGCCGACGCGGTTCGTGTCGAGCTCATCGACGGGGGCCACTTCCTGCTCGAATCGCACCTCGACGAGGTCGTCGACGTCATCACCTCCTGGCTGGCCGGGGAGGGATCGGCCGCTGTGGAACCGCGCCCGGCGCTCGTCGGACACTGAGTCCCCGGCCGTCAGGCCGCCGGCGCGCCCGCGGCAGGTCCGCGGCGCGCGCGAGGCATGCCAGGGCTGACGGCCGGGAACGACCGGACTCGCCCCGCCGATACGATCGACGGGTGATCCGCACCCCTGAGGCGCTGCGCCGCCGCCTGGCCGAGGCCCGCCGCGACGCCCCGGACGCGACGGTCGCGCTGGTGTCCACGATCGGCTCCCTCCACGACGGTCACATCGACCTCATCGACACAGCCCGGGAGCGGGCGGAGATCGTGGTGGTGTCGACCTACGTCAACCCGCTGCGCTTCGGCTCGACGGCCGACTTCGAGGCGTACCCACGCACCCCCGACGCCGACCGTCTGCTGCTGGAGTCGCTCGGCGTCGATGTGGTGTTCGCCCCCGAGACCGCCGACCTGCTGCCGAACGGCACGGCGACGACGAAGATCAGCGCCGGCGACCTCGGGCTGCGGTACGAGGGCCGGTTTCGCCCGTACTACTTCGACGGCCTCCTCACCGTCGAGGCGAAGCTCTTCCACCTGGTCGAGCCCGACGTCGCCGTCTACGGACTCCGCGACCGGCAGCGGATCTTCCTGGTCGAGCGGATGATCCGCGACCTCTTCTTCGACGTCGCCGTCGCCACGGTCGAGACCGTGCGCGGCGATGACGGGCTGCCCGTCTCGACCCGCGCGTCCCTGCTCGAAGACCGCGATCGCCAGGCGGCCGGCAAACTGACCGTCGCCCTCGACGCTGCGGCCTCCAATGCCGACCGCGGGGTCGACGCCTGCATCGCCGCGGCCCAGTCCGCGCTCATGGGCGAACCGCGGATCAACCTCGAGTACCTCACGGTGGTCGACCCGGCCACCTTCCTCCCCGTCGACGAGGGCCACCGCGGGCGGGCGCTCGCGCTGATCGCCGCGACCGTCGCGGGGCACCGCTTCATCGACAACACCGAGATCTCGCTGCAGTGACCGCCGCGATCAGGCCCGCGCAACCGCCGGCGTGATCGCGTGCGGGGTGCCGCCTCCCGCCGACGGGGTCCCGGTGCCCCGTCGATACACTTGACGGCGACCCCCGAGGAGCCTGTCCATGATCGATTCGCCCGCGCCCGGCGCCGCTCACGACGCCGACGCTTCCGAGCCCAGCGAGGAAGAAGTCTTCGAGCAGAAGGCGGTACGCCTGGCCAAGCGCGAGCGTCTCATCGCGGAGCGGACGGATGCCGCCGGCGGCGCCTACCCGGTGGCGGTGCCGGTGACCGACACGATCCCCGCGCTCCGCGCGCGGTTCGGCGACCTCGAGGCGGGCGCCGAGACCGGGGTGACGGCGGGCGTCGCGGGGCGGGTCGTCTTCAGCCGCAATACGGGGAAGCTGTGCTTCGCCACCCTGCAGTCGGGCGACGGCAGTCGCATCCAGGCCATGATCTCCCTCGCCGCCGTGGGCGAGGAGTCCCTGCAGCGGTGGAAGGAACTGGTCGACCTCGGCGACCACGTCTTCGTCTCGGGCGAGGTCATCTCCAGCCGCCGCGGCGAGCTGTCGATCATGGCCACCTCGTGGGCGATCGCCGCGAAGGCCGTGCTGCCCCTCCCCAACGTCTACGGCGAGCTGAGCGAAGAGGGTCGGGTGCGCAGCCGCTTCCTCGACCTCATCGTGCGCGATCAAGCCCGCGCGACCGTGCGCGCCCGCGCCGCGGTGAACGCGAGCCTCCGGCAGACATTCACCGCTCACGACTTCATCGAGGTCGAGACGCCGATGCTGCAGGTGCAGCACGGTGGCGCATCGGCGCGCCCGTTCGTCACTCATTCCAACGCCTTCGACACCGAGCTGTACCTCCGCATCGCGCCAGAGCTGTTCCTCAAGCGCGCGGTGGTGGGTGGGCTCGACAGGGTCTTCGAGATCAACCGCAACTTCCGCAACGAAGGCGCAGACTCCACCCACAGCCCGGAGTTCGCGATGCTCGAGGCCTACCAGGCCTACACCGACTACCACGGCATCGCCGATCTCACCCAGGAGCTCATCCAGAACGCCGCCGTCGCGGTCGCCGGCTCGACCACCGTCACCTGGGCCGACGGCACCGTGTACGACCTGGGCGGGCAGTGGGAGCGGCTGTCGATGTACGACTCCCTTTCGGATGCCGCGGGCCGGGCGATCACCCCCGAGACCTCGCTCGACGATCTGCTGGCCTTCGCCGCCGATGTCGGCGTGGAGGCACCGCCGCACGCCACCCACGGCAAGCTCGTCGAAGAGCTCTGGGAGCACTTCGTCAAGCCGGGCCTCACGCGCCCCACCTTCGTGATGGACTTCCCCGTCGACACCAGCCCGCTCGTCCGTGAGCACCGCTCGATCCCGGGCTTGGTGGAGAAGTGGGACCTGTATGTCCGCGGCTTCGAGCTGGCGACGGGGTACTCCGAGCTCGTCGACCCGGTCATCCAACGGGAACGATTCGTCGAGCAGGCCAAGCTCGCCGCGCGCGGCGACGTCGAGGCCATGCGGATCGACGAGGAGTTCCTTCGCGCCCTCGAGCACGGCATGCCCCCCACGGGCGGCATGGGCATGGGGATCGACCGGCTCCTCATGGCGATCACCGGGCTCGGCATCCGCGAGACGATCCTCTTCCCGCTGGTGAAGTAGCCGGTCACCCCGCGGCGTCCATCGCATCCTCCGGGCGCCACACGTCGGTGCGGGCGAACGCCCACTCGGGCAGGTGGCCGCTGCGCACCATCGCCTGGACGATCCCGGTGAGGCCATGGGTCGGGTCGATCTCGGCGGCTTCCCGGACGAACCACTCGGCGTGGGTCGATCGGCCGAGCGCCCACGACAGCCACGCGCAGACCGCGAGCGGCCCGGGGCGAGCGGCGCGCGGCGCCGCGGCGGCGACGCGACGGGTGACCTCGAGGGCGCCGCGCAGGCGCTCGGCCGAGGGCTGGGGACCCTCACCCCACATGCGCTGGGCGACCTCCGCGGGGTAGGGCTCTCCTGCTTCCCAACGCAGCTGCGCAGCCATCGCCTCGTCGCCGCGGTCGATGTCGTCGCACCACTGCACCAGTGCGACATCCCGGGTCGCCGGCCGCTCGAGGCACCACAGCAGCAGGGCCGCATCGAACGGGTCGAGCATCTCGGGGTTCCACTGCAGCGCCTCCTCGAACAGGGCGGGGAGATCGTCGAGCAGGCACGCTGCTTCGAGCCCGCGCGGGTCGATGCGCTTGGGTCCGGCCGCGGTCGACCCGAAACCCTCGATCGCGACGCGGATCGCCTGCAGCGCGTGACCCACCCTCTCCTTCTCGGCGAGGTCGACCGCGGGGAGAGCGGCGCCCGTCCACTGGTCGCCCCCCGCGAACGGGATGTCGGCGAGCGCGGCGGGCGACGCGTCGGCGCCCAAGATCTCCGGCAACGGCCGGCCGCCGGGCGGGGTGTCGGCGTCGAGGTACGACGCCCAGCCGTCGGAGGCACGGCAGAGCAGGTCGACCACGCGCAGGCCGCTCGCGTCGGCCCGCTCGCGGATGCCCTCGGCCAGCGCGGCCGCGGGAGCGAGGCCGCCGTCGAACCGCTCGTCGGTGAACACCACCACCGCGAGCGCATCGGCCGCCTCGATCCGGCATACGAGTCCGACGTAGGTCGCCGCCGCAGCGTCGGTATCGGCGGCCGCGGGGAGGTCGATGCGCATCGCGCCGAGGGTGCGCGTGCCCTGAAACGGGATGAGCACCGCGCTGTTGGTCGGTACGTAGCCCAGCATGCGAGGGACGAAGGACAGGAACTCTGCCGCGCTGGCGGCCTTCACGATCGTGGTCATGCCCCGACCTTCGTCGTCGGCGTCCGGCCGTGGGGGCTCGTCGGCGCACTCTGTGGTCAACTCGCCCGCTCCGCCGGCTGTGCAGGAGAGGTTGCGCCGCCGCATCCGCTCTCTCCCGGGCCGCCCCCAGGGCGTGCCCGCGTATCCTGGAGTCCATGGACGGCTTCTGGATCGCAGCGGCGTGGACGCTCCTTCCCACGGTGGTGGTCAGCGCCCTGTTCTTTTGGATCCTCCGCAGCATCCTGCATGCCGACCGGAACGAGCGGCGCGCCTACACGCGCATCGAGGCGCAGGAGCGCGCCAAGCGCGGACTTCCCCCCGCGTCGGCGGCACCCGACGCGCCCCCGGCCCCCGCCGGGCGCTGAACCCCCGGCCCGCTACGCTGGCAGGGGGCGGGCGGGTGGAACGGGGGGAGTCGTGATCGAGATCACACTGGATGCGTCCTGGTGGCTCCTCCTGGTGTTCGTCTTCGACATCGTCGTGCGCATCCTCGCGGTCATCTACGTTCCGCGCAATCGGCGCCCCACCGCCGCGATGGCGTGGCTCCTCGCGATCTACTTCATCCCCCTCATCGGGGTCTTCCTCTTCCTCCTCATCGGCAATCCGCGGCTGCCGCGCAAGCGCCGGCGTCAGCAGGAGGCCATCAACCAGTACATCCGCGACACCAGCGCCGGCCTCGACTTCGGCACTCTGCGCCCGCACGCCCCGCAGTGGTTCCAGTCGCTGGTGACGATGAATCGGGCCTTGGGCGCGATGCCGCTCGCCGGCGACAACGACGCC
Source organism: Microbacterium sp. AK009 (assembly GCF_013410955.1). Taxonomy (GTDB): domain Bacteria; phylum Actinomycetota; class Actinomycetes; order Actinomycetales; family Microbacteriaceae; genus Microbacterium. The sequence goes on from NZ_JACCCG010000007.1 coordinate 73,791, forward strand.
CACCTCATCTCCGACTACCAGGAGAGCCTCGACGAGATGGCCGAGGCCATCCGCGCGGCTGAGCGGTACGTGCACGTGGAGTTCTACATCCTGCAGACCGACGCCTCGACGGAGAAGTTCTTCGCCGCCCTCGAGGAGGTCGCCGCCCGCGGCGTGGTCGTGCGGGTGCTGCTGGATCACTGGGCGAACCGGGGGAAGCCGTTCTACAAGCAGACGCTCCGGCGCCTGGACGCCATGGGCGCCCACTGGCGCCTCATGCTTCCGGTACAGCCGCTCAAGGGGAAGTACCAGCGCCCCGACCTCCGCAACCACCGGAAGCTCCTCGTCATCGACGGCAAGGTCGGGTACATGGGGTCGCAGAACGTCACCGACTCCACCTACAACCTGCGGAAGAACATCAAGCGAGGGCTGCACTGGGTCGACCTCATGGTGCGGCTGCACGGCCCCGTCGTGGCATCCATCAATGCCGTCTTCCTCAGCGACTGGTACAGCGAGACCGACGAGATCCTCACCGACGAGATCGACCTGTTCAAGGTCGAGTCCAGCCACGGCGACCTCGACTGTCAGATCGTCCCCTCGGGTCCCGGGTTCGACTCCGAGAACAACCTGCGCCTGTTCGCCGCGCTGCTCTACTACGCCCAGCGCCGCATCATCATCGTCAGCCCTTACTTCGTGCCCGACGAGGCGCTGCTGCTGGCGATCACGACCGCCTGCCAGCGCGGACTCGAGGTCGAGCTGTTCGTCTCGGAGGAGGGCGATCAGGCGATGGTCTACCACGCGCAGCGCAGCTATTACGAGGCGCTGCTGCGCGCCGGTGTGAAGATCTGGATGTACCGCAAGCCCTACATCCTGCACTCCAAGTGCATGACCATCGACGATGAGATCGCCGTGATCGGGTCGAGCAACATGGACATGCGCTCGTTCGGTCTGAACATGGAGATCTCGATGCTCGTGCGCGGCGAGGAGTTCGTGCGCGAGATGCGCGACGTCGAGGACAAGTACCGCTCGCTCTCCCGCGAACTCACCCTCGAGGAGTGGCTGAAGCAGCCGCTGCGCTCCACCGTGCTCGACAACATCGCGCGGCTGACGTCGGCTCTGCAGTAGGCGTTTCAGAAGACGGATGACGCGGGCCGCCGTTCGCGGCATGATGTGGGCATGACGCGACCTCGCCTTCTTCTCGCTCTCGCCGTTCTCGGAGCGGGGGCGATGATGCTCGCCGGGTGCGCAACCCCCTCGGGGGCCGGGAGCGGGTCTGCGGCGCCGACGGAGTCGGGCTCGGCGTCGGCGTCGCCCGGGGCGTCGTCGGGCGGCGCTGCGGGGACGGACGACGTCGAAGCGGCGTGGCTCGACGGCGGGCGCGGCGTGGGACTCGTCACGTACGGGTCATCGTCGTGTCTGCCGGTGGTCGGCGAGCCGACGTACGCCGACGGCGTGCTCACCGTCGACATCAGCGACCCGGAAGGGGAGGCGTGCACGCGCGACCTCGTGCCGCGCGGATCGTACGTGGGGCTGCCCGAAGGCGTCGACCCGACCCGCGAGCTCGAGATCGTCGTCACCGGCACCTACGCCGACGACACAGACCTCGACGGCCTCGAGGGGGAAATCGCGGTGCCCGAGGAGTTCGCGCCCAGCGCGGGGTGGGCCGATGACGACATGTTGCTGGTCCTCAGCTGGGGGTCTTCGACCTGCCCGCCGGTGCTGGAGTCCGCCGAAGCGGCCGGCGCCGAGGTGCAGGTGCGCTTCGCCGAGCCCGTCGCCGACCAGGTGTGCACCGCCGACATGGCGCCGCGGGTCACCGTCGTCATGGTCACCGGCGACGTCGACGACGACGCGGCTGTGACGGCCGTGCTGTCGGGCGGCGAGTTCGCCGACGTCCGGGTCCCGGTTCTCGGCCGCGCCTGAGTCGCGCGCCGCGCGTCGCGCGTCTGCTCACCCGGCCCGGCGCCAATCTGTTCCCCCGTCACGTTTCGCCCTTCTCGGGGGCGTTTCGGGGCCGAAGTTGTCGGGGGAGTGTGGCGTTCGTGCACCCCGGTGCTCCGCGTGTTCGCGCTGTTCTGTTCCCCCGTCACGTTTCGCCCTTCTCGAGGCCATTTCGGGGCGGAAGTTGTCGGGGGAGTGCGGCGCGCCTGTCCCCGGGGCTCCGCGCGTCCGCGCTGTTCCGTTCTCCCATCACGTTTCGCCCCTCTCGAGGCTGTTTCGGGGCGGAAGTTGTCGGGGGAGGGCGGCGATGCGCTGCTCCCCCGTCACGTTTCGCCCCCCGCGGGCGGGAATTGGGGCAGAACGTGACGGGGGAAGCGAGCGAGCTCCTCTCCTGCACAGGGGCCGGGCCGCGAGCCGTTGTCCACGGGAGCCCGCGGGTGCACCCGGAAGAGCAACACGGTGGAACACGATGACGGGATGCCGCATGAACTCCCGCCGACCCTGCAGACGCCGTTCTCCGTGCGCGCCGCCCTGCAGGCGGGTGTCACGCCGAAACGTCTTCGCGGCCGCGACCTCGACACGCCCTTCTGGGGCGCTCGGAGCATCCCGATCCCGGCGCGATCGGACCTCCCCAGTGAAGCCGTCGTCAACGCCGCTCTCGAGTATCGACCGGTCATGGCCGCGAACCAGTTCTTCAGCCACGTCACGGCTGCCGCTCTCTGGGGGCTCCCGATTCCCCCGCACGTCCTGCGAGCCGCCGTCCGGAACGGACCCGACGTCGCCGTCTTCGGTCCGGCGCGTCACCCCCGGCGGCACGGCATCCGCGGGCACGAAGTGCACCCCGCGTCGGCGTACATCGTCGAGCACCCCGGGCACGGGCTACGACTCACCTCGCCCGCCAGCACCTGGGCGGCGCTCGGTGCGACGCTCCGTGATCCGTACGACCTCATCGCGGTCGGCGACGCGGCGGTGCGCGAGCGCATGTTCCGAGACGACACGCCTCCCTTGGCGACTCTCGAACACCTCACCGCCGCCGCCGCGGTGCCCCGCCGGGTCGGCGCTGCGGCGCTCCGCGCGGCGCTGCCGCGCATCCGCACCCGATCAGCTTCTCCGCGCGAAACCCGGTGCCGGCTGCTCCTGATCGACGCGGGCCTCCCCGAACCTGCCCTGAACCATGAGGTCCGCGACCACACCGGCCGGGTGATCGCCTGCGTCGACCTGGCGTACCCCGAGGCTCGCGTGGCCATCGAGTACGAAGGCGAGCACCACCTGTTCACCCGCGAGCAGTGGGCCCGCGACCTCGCCCGGTACGAAGCGCTCGCCGCCGCGGGCTGGTTCGTGGTCCGCGTATCGGCGGCGCACCTCGAGGACGGCGACGCCGCCCTCGCAGCGCGTGTGCGGGCCGCACTGACGCGGTGACCGGCCACCTCCGCACGACGCTATATGCCCACGGCGAACACGGGCATCGGGCCGGGGCCCGCTGGCTACCCTCGATCTAGACGCAGTGGAAGCAATCGACCCGACGCGTCGTAGAGGAGAGTGAACGATGTTCGAGAGATTCACCGACCGAGCCCGTCGTGTGGTTGTGCTCGCCCAAGAAGAGGCGAAGATGCTCAACCACAACTACATCGGCACCGAGCACATCCTGCTGGGGCTGATCCACGAGGGTGAGGGCGTTGCCGCGAAGGCGCTCGAGTCCCTCGGCATCTCGCTGGACGCCGTGCGCGAGCAGGTGCAGGACATCATCGGCCAGGGGCAGCAGCAGCCCACCGGCCACATCCCGTTCACGCCGCGCGCGAAGAAAGTTCTCGAGCTCAGCCTCCGCGAGGCCCTCCAGCTCGGCCACAACTACATCGGCACCGAGCACATCCTCCTCGGCCTCATCCGCGAGGGCGAGGGTGTCGCCGCGCAGGTGCTCGTCAAGCTCGGCGCCGACCTGAACAAGGTGCGCCAGCAGGTGATCCAGCTGCTCTCGGGCTACCAGGGCAAGGAGCCCGCGGGCGTGTCCACCGGCGCCGGCGAGCAGCAGAGCTCCGGTCCGCAGGGCGGCTCGCAGGTGCTCGACCAGTTCGGCCGCAACCTCACCCAGGCCGCGCGCGACAACAAGCTCGACCCCGTCATCGGGCGTGAGAAGGAGATCGAGCGGGTCATGCAGATCCTCTCGCGCCGCTCCAAGAACAACCCGGTCCTCATCGGTGAGCCCGGCGTCGGCAAGACCGCCGTCGTCGAGGGTCTCGCCCAGGCGATCGTGAAGGGCGACGTGCCCGAGACGCTGAAGGACAAGCAGCTCTACTCCCTCGACCTCGGGTCGCTCATAGCCGGGTCCCGCTACCGCGGCGACTTCGAGGAGCGCCTGAAGAAGGTCACCAAGGAGATCCGCACCCGCGGCGACATCATCGTCTTCATCGACGAGATCCACACCCTGGTCGGCGCGGGCGCTGCCGAGGGCGCCATCGACGCGGCATCCATTCTGAAGCCGCTCCTCGCTCGCGGTGAGCTGCAGACGATCGGCGCCACGACACTCGACGAGTACCGCAAGCATTTCGAGAAGGATGCTGCGCTGGAGCGTCGCTTCCAGCCGATTCAGGTCGCCGAGCCCAGCCTCCCCCACGCGATCAACATCCTGAAGGGCCTGCGCGACCGGTACGAGGCGCACCACAAGGTGCAGATCACCGACGGCGCGATCGTCGCGGCCGCGAACCTCGCCGACCGCTACATCTCCGACCGGTTCCTCCCCGACAAGGCGATCGACCTGATCGATGAGGCGGGGGCCCGCCTGCGCCTGTCGATCCTGTCCAGCCCTCCCGAGCTCCGTGAGTTCGACGACAAGATCGCCAAGGTCCGCGAGGACAAGGAGCGCGCGAGCGAGGAGCAGGACTTCGAGAAGGCCGCGTCGCTGCGCGACGAGGAGAAGTCGCTGCTGGCCGAGCGCCTGCGCCTGGAGAAGCAGTGGCGCTCGGGTGACGTCGCCAGCCACGCGGTGGTCGACGAGGGTCTGATCGCCGAGGTGCTCGCCCAGGCCACCGGCATCCCGGTGTTCAAGCTCACCGAGGAGGAGTCCAGCCGCCTGGTCTTCATGGAGAAGGCCCTGCACCAGCGGGTCATCGGCCAGGAGGAGGCGATCGCCGCGCTGTCGAAGACGATCCGCCGTCAGCGTGCGGGCCTCAAAGACCCCAAGCGCCCCTCAGGCTCGTTCATCTTCGCCGGTCCCACCGGTGTGGGAAAGACCGAGCTCGCCAAGGCGCTTGCCGAGTTCCTCTTCGACGACGAGTCGGCGCTGATCTCGCTCGACATGTCGGAGTTCGGTGAGAAGCACACCGTCTCGCGGCTGTTCGGTGCCCCTCCCGGGTTCGTCGGCTTCGAAGAGGGCGGGCAGCTGACCGAGAAGGTGCGGCGGAAGCCCTTCAGCGTGGTGCTCTTCGACGAGATCGAGAAGGCCCACCCCGACATCTTCAACTCGCTCCTGCAGATCCTCGAAGAGGGCCGACTGACCGACGGTCAGGGTCGCGTCATCGACTTCAAGAACACCGTCATCATCATGACGACGAACCTCGGGTCGTCGGCGATCGCGGGCGGCCCCGTCGGCTTCCAGGTGGAGGGCGACCAGGGCACGACCTACGACCGGATGAAGGGCAAGGTCAACGAGGAGCTCAAGCGCAACTTCAAGCCCGAGTTCCTCAACCGCGTCGACGACATCATCGTCTTCCCGCAGCTGAACAAGGACGAGCTCCGTCAGATCGTGGGTCTGTTCACCAAGCGCCTCGGCGAGCGTCTGCTCGACCGCGACATGACGGTGGAGCTGACCGATGCCGCGAAGGACAAGCTGATCGAGATCGGCTTCGACCCGGCGCTCGGCGCCCGGCCCCTCCGCCGCGCCATGCAGCGCGAGGTGGAGGACCGCCTGTCGGAGAAGATCCTGCACGGTGAGCTCGAGCCCGGCGACCACGTGAAGGTCGACGCCGAGAACGGCGAGTTCGTCTTCGAGCACGGCCCGCGCGGCGACAAGGTCGCCGTCGGGGTCGGCGCCGCCGGTGAGATCACCGCGACGCCCGACATCGTCGCGGGAGGCTGAGCCAGTCGGAGCGACAGGGGCGGGTACCGGGGAACCGGTACCCGCCCCTTCGTCTGTCGCCGCCGGGAACGGGGCGTATCGTGGACCCGATGTCCGACTACACCGTCCGCCCCGCGCGCACCGCCGACATCCGCGGCATCCAGACTCTTCTGGAGCCCTATGTACAGAAGCGCATCCTGCTCGGCAAGGACCTCGTGGTGCTGTACGAGTCGACCCAGCAGTTCGTCGTCGCCGAGAGTGCCGACGGGGTTCTGATCGGATGCGGCGCACTGCACGTCATGTGGGAAGACCTCGGTGAGGTGCGCACCCTCATCGTCGCGGACGAATGGCTTCACCACGGCGTAGGCCGGGCTCTGGTCAACCACCTGGAGGAGAACGCGCGCACCCTCGGGCTCACGCGGCTGTTCTGCCTGACCTTCGAAGTGGACTTCTTCCGCAGTCGGGGGTTCGACGAGATCGGAGAGCAGATCGTCGACCCCGACGTCTACTCCCAGCTGGTGCGCAGCCCCGATGAGGGCATCGCCGAATTCCTCGATCTCGCGCATGTGAAACCGAACACCCTCGGCAACACGCGCATGCTCAAGAATCTCTGATCTGTCACCGACGTCCTTATACGCCTTCTCCGCCGGCGAAGCAAGGGTTCGAGCGAATCATCCAGCGTCTGCTCAGATAGGTCGAGCGTTTCACCCGGAGCGCGCACACGGCCCCATGGCCTGACCCACAAGGAGAGATCATGCTCTGGACCATCCTCGGCCTCATCGTCATCGGCCTCATCGCCGGTCTCATCGCTCGCGCCGTCATCCCCGGCAAGCAGAGCATGGGCATCCTGCTGACCATCGTGCTCGGCATCGTCGGCTCGTTCGTCGGCGGATTCCTCGGATTCCTGATCTTCGGCGCCGACCCCATGGGCGGCTTCCTGCAGCCGGCCGGCATCATCGGCTCGATCATCGGCGCCATCATCGTGCTGGGGATCTACGTCCTCGTCACGCGCAACCGCAGCGTCACCCGCTGACCGACGCCTCCGCGCCGGCGCGTCCACCTCACGGTGGCGCGCCGGCGCTGTCGTTCCCGGGCGTGCAGGGCGTGCCATCCCAGGACGGCGAGGACCGCGACCTAGCCTGGTCGCATGACCGAAACCGTCACACGTCGGCGCCATTCCCCGGCGGTCTATCGCCGGCGGCGCCTCGTGGTGCTTCTCGGTCTCCTCGCCGTCATCGCCCTCGTGGTGTGGCTGGTCGTCGCGCCGCCCTGGCGCGGCTCCGCCGCCGACAGTCCTGCGCCCGTCGCGTCGCCGACACCGACCGGCGACCCCGTCGCGACCGATCTTCCTGCGCTGGAGTCCGACGGTTCGGCTGCGACGCCGACGCCCGGGCCAAGCGGTGATAGGGCCGCATCCGACGCCGAGGCTGCAGAGACCGCGGATGACGTCGCTGTCACGAGTTCCGCAGAGCCGTGCGTGCCCGGAGACCTGCTCGTCGAGGCTGTCACCGACAAGACCGAGTACGCGGCGGGGGAGAACCCGCAACTGTCCATCCGGCTCACCAACAACGGCGACGCGTGCACGCTGAACGTCGGGACCACCGGTCAGGTGTTCACGGTGATGAGCGGCAACGACACCTGGTGGAAGTCCACCGACTGTCAGGCGGAGCCGAGCGACCTGATGGTGCTTCTCGAGGAGGGCCAGGTCGTCACCAGTGCCGCACCGATCACCTGGGATCGCACGCGATCGTCGGTGGAGACCTGCGGTGCCACCGAACGCCAGGCCGCGCCGGCGGGAGGGGCGTCGTACCACCTGTACGTGTCGATCGGTGGCATGAACTCCACCAACACCGCGCAGTTCCTGCTTCAGTGAGCGACAACCGGCTCCGAAGCGGGCATGAGAAGCGATATATCGCCTGATCGGGCGGTATACCAGCCCGGCCGCGGCGTGTGGGCGCCGCGGCCGGGTTAGAGTGGGCTGGTCCCTGGACTCAGGAGCACGCACGGTGTCCCCAGCACCGGGCCGGCGTCCCCCAAGTAGCCGGCCCGTCCGAATCCCCAATCGGTCATCGTGCTTCAGACGGGATTGCGGTCCCCTCGCATCGATGCAGTCGATGCGAGGGGACTCACATGCTGTGAACGATCAGTCGGCCCCCATGCCCCCTTGGCTCCCAGCTACCCCAGTCGGATCGAGCGGCTTGTGATAGCCCCAGCCCCGCTCGATCGCCGAGATCACACTAACGGGCGCTGAGCGACCTTGTCCACCGTTTGGGGGACAAGATTTTCTTCTTTTCCGCAGGCGCGGAAGATGGCGCCTACGGGGCCGTATTGCCGTCGGCGTGTCCCCCATTCGGGGGACAGCGGAATCACGATGCAGCCACGTATCCTGGAGGGGTCCATCGGGTGAGCGGTCGTCGTTGTCCCCAGCAGCGAGTTCGTCCCCAGCGAGCGTCCAGACGTTCCCTGGTGGGCATGGCCCTCCCGCCGAACCTCTCCTCGCAGGGGATCCTCGGGAGGGCCATTGACGTTCCCGTAGGCTGGGGGAATGGCGGGGAAGAAGCGCGCTCGACGAGCGCCCGATCTGGACTTCCGCAACACGGCGCTCAGCGACGCCCTCCAGACGCAGGACATGGCCGCGGTGGCGTTCGCGCTGCGGCATGGTCCCACCGTCGTCCCGCTGCTGCGCGCCGGGGCGCGCGATGACCCGCGTGACGCCGGCGAGGTATGGACCTACCGCGACCCCGAATCGGGGGACCTCGCCCTGCTGCTGTTCAGCGACGCCGCTCACAAGCCCGAGAGTCTGCCGCCCACCGTGGCGCTGCAGTCGCCGGCCTGGCTGCGCGCCTTCCTCGGGCGCCATCGTGAGGCCGTGAAAACGGTATTCTTCGACATCGCCGGTCCGCACCCCATGCAGGCATCCCCCGACGACCTCATCGCCGCGCTCGACGCCTGACCCGCGCCGCGCTCGACGCCTGATCGCGCCGCGCCGCGCCGTCCCGTCGATGTCGGCGGCACACGGGAGGAGATCGACGTACGGGAGGTTCGGGGGGCGACGGCGGGGCCTTCGCTGTGCGGATCTCCTCCGGTGTGCCGCTGGGATGGGTTGGCACGGTGATCCGAGTGCGGCGTGTGCGGGCGGTGGGGGTGCGTGTCGGCGGCACACGGGAGGAGATCGACCTACGGGAGGTTCGGGGGGGCGACGGAGAGGCCTTCCTTGTGCGGATCTCCTCCGGCGTGCCGCTGGGATGGGTCGGCACGGTGATCCGAGGCGGCGTGTGCGATACACACGCAAGCGCGCGACGCCTTGCGGACACGCGGGCACGCCGGCACGCGCGCCCCGCGCGCTGCCTCAGAACTCGGGGATGTCGCGCAGACGCCCGGACGCGTGGGGCACCAGATCGCGCAGCGCGGCGGCGAGATGACCGGATGACGCGTCGACGACTGTGGCGTAGCCGAGGCGCCCCGCCTCGGTGCGCCGCTGCGCGGCCTGCGTGACCGGCCGCACTTCGCCGGCGAGGGTGAGCTCGCCGATCGCCGCGACCCCGCGCGCCAGGGCCCGGTCGCGCATCGAGTTGACCACTGCGACCGCGATGGCGAGGTCTGCCGCGGGCTCGAGCAGGCGCACCCCGCCCACGGTCGAGACGTAGACGTCGCAGGCCGAGACCTTGAGATTCAGCCGCTTCTCGATGACGGCGAGGATCATCGCCACCCGGGCGCCGTCCACGCCGCTGACGACGCGGCGGGCGTTCGGCGACGCCGTGGGGATCGTGAGCGCCTGGATCTCGACAGGCATCGCCCGCCGGCCCTCGAGCGCGATCGTCACACACGTGCCGGGCACCGGCTCGCCGTGGCCGAGGAACAGGGCGCTCGGGTCGGGGACCTCGGCGATCCCCTCCCCGGTCATGTCGAAGCATCCGACCTCGTCTGTCGGGCCGAACCGGTTCTTCAGCGCTCGCACGAACCGCAGGGATGTCTGCCGGTCGCCCTCGAACTGGCAGACGACGTCGACGAGGTGCTCGAGGATCCGCGGGCCCGCGATCGTGCCGTCTTTCGTGACGTGTCCGACGAGGATCGTCGGCAGGGCGCGCTCCTTGGCCACCCGGATGAGGGTGGAAGCGACCTCGCGGACCTGGCTCGGGTGCCCGGCCGCGCCGTCGGACAGCGCGGAGGACACCGTCTGCACCGAGTCGACGATCAGCAGGTCGGGAGCGACCTCGTCGATGTGGCCGAGGATCGTGGCCAGGTCGGTCTCGCTGGCCAGATACAGCTCGTCGTGGAGAGCGCCCGTGCGCTCCGCGCGGAGGCGCACCTGGGCGAGCGACTCCTCGGCGCTGGCGTACAGCACGCGCTGGCCGCTGCGTGCCGTGTGCACCGCCACCTCGAGCAGCAGCGTCGACTTGCCGACCCCCGGCTCTCCGGAGAGGAGGATGGCCGCGCCGGGGACGAGACCCCCGCCGAGCACGCGATCGAACTCGCCGACCCCCGTCGTCCGCCGCGGGGCGTCCCGCGTGTCGACCGCGGTGATCGGTCGGGCTGCGCGCTGCGCACCCGGCGAAACCGATGTGATCTGCGTGGTGATGCCGGTCTGCTCCGAAGCTTCGACGACCGTGCCCCACTGCTGGCACTCGCCGCAACGCCCGACCCAGCGGGCCGTCGTCCACCCGCATTCCGTGCACCGGTAGGGAGCGGAGGTGGCGGTGCGACGGGGCATGCTGCGACCTTAGCCGGGGCGCCCGACATCCGATCCGCTCACCGTCGGCGAGGCGCTGCAACCCCCCAGTCGCAGCACCTCGCCCCGGTGGGAAAGGTCAGGCGTCTTTGCCGAAGACCTCGGACTCCATGGCGTCGTATCCCTCTGCCTGAGGGTCGCGGTGGCGGCCCCCGGACAAAGCGTATTCCTCCTCGGGCGAAAGCACGAGACGGTGACGGAAGAACAGCCCGAATCCGAGCAGGATGACGACGTACACGATGACGATCGCGATGATCGCCGGAAGGAAGGTGGGGTTCAGCAGGAACCCGACGAAGACGATCGCCGCGATCACCGCCGCCAGGACCGCACCCGGTACGCCCCACGGGCTCTTGTAGGGGCGGGCGACGTCCGGGAACTTCCGCCGCAGCAGCACGAACGACACCATCTGCAGGAAGTACGCCAGCACCGCGCCCCACACCGCGATGTTCAGCACGATCGCGCCGGCCACGGCGCCGGCCCCTTCGTTCACGGCGGAGAGGGTGTCGAGGATCATCAGCGCCACGAAACCGATCGCCGCCCCGACCGTCAGCGCCACCCACGGGGTCTTGCGCGTGCCGGTGAGGGAAAGGAAGCGCGGGTAGTAGCCGGCGCGGGAGAGGGAGTACATGTTGCGTCCGTAGGCGAACATGATCCCCTGCAGCGACGCGAGAAGACCGACGAGGGCGAGGAGGGCGAGGACGGCTGCCGCCTCATCGCCCACGATGGCGCGGAACCCGTCGAGCAGCGGCTCACCGGCGACTCCCGTCGCCTCGGCACCGATGACGCCGGTGTTGAGGAAGAGCACCAGCAGCCCGGTGACGATGAGGGTGCCCCGGGCCCAGAAACCGGCTTTGGGGATGTCGCGCACCGGGTTGTGCGATTCCTCGGCCGCCAGCGGCAGCTCCTCGATGCCGAGGAAGAACCACATGGCGAAGGGGAGGGCGAACAGGATCGGCAGTACACCGTGCGGCAGGAACGCGGTCTGGCCCGGGTCGGGGGCGATGTCCCACAGGTTCGCCCACTGGAACGCACCCGAGAAGACAGACATGAGGGAGAAGACGAGGATGATGCCGATGGAGATGACCGACACGATGATGGCGAAGCGGAACGAGATCGCCGCTCCCGCCGAGTTCAGGGCGATGAACAGCACGTACAGCACCAGCCACCACACCCAGGCAGGCAGAGACAGGCCGAGCAGCTCGCTCGTGATCGCATCGGCGTAGGACGCCGAGAAGTACACGATCACCGCGGTCGTGGCGACGTACTCGATCGTCTCGGCGAGGCCCGTGACGAGTCCCCCCCAGGGGCCCATCGCCGAACGCGCGAACGAGTACGCCCCACCGGTGTGCGGCATCGCCGCCGCCATCTCCCCGATCGAGAAGATCAGCCCGTAGTACATCAGCACCAGAACGGCGAAGGCGATCAGCATGCCGCCGAAGCCGGCGAAGTCGATTCCGAAGTTCCAGCCCGAGAAGTCGCCGGAGATCACCGCGGCGACGGCGAGACCCCAGAGGCCCCAGATCCCGGCGGCGCGTTTCAGCCCGCGTTTTTCGAAGTACTCCTGTCCGGCTCGCGTATAGGTCGCTCCGGCGACCTTCTGCGACTCGCTCTTCGACTGTGACATCCGTCCTCCGTGCGCTCGGGTGCGGCGAGGGTCTGCGCCTTGCGCATGATTGTGGACCTAATGGTGGGCTGTGTCTACCTTTATCTCGACCGACCCGGTTACAGTGGTCGCGACCGGACCTCACCGATCGGCCGCAGCGGCGCCGCCTGACGGTGGGGGAGTGCTGCACCACCGTGAGGAGCAAGGATGCCGGGAAACATGACCCCGCCCGAGTTGGCGGCCGCGATCGCGGCCGGCGAGATCGACACCGTCATCGTCGGGTTCGCCGATGCCCAGGGGCGCCTGGTCGGCAAGCGCGTGTCGGCGCGACTGTTCCAGGAGGAGGTGCTGCACCACGGTGCGGAGGCCTGCAACTACCTGCTCTCGGTCGACGTCGACATGAACACCGTCGACGGCTACACCATGGCCAGCTGGGAGACCGGGTACGGCGACATGATGCTGCTCCCCGACGTCGAAACCCTGCGCCGCATCCCCTGGCAGCCGGGCACCGCGCTCGTCATGGCCGACCTCGGATGGGAAAGCGGCGACCCTGTCGCGCAGTCGCCCCGCGCGATCCTGCAGGCGCAGCGTGCGCGCCTCGCCGAGCGCGGGCTCGTCGGCTACAGCGGCACGGAGCTGGAGTTCATGGTCTTCGACGAGAGCTACCGCTCGGCGTGGGCCAAGGGGTATCGCGACCTCGCGCCCTCCACCGACTACAACGTCGATTACGACATCCTCGCCTCCACTCGCCTGGAGCCGCTGCTGCGCGACATCCGTCTGGGTATGGACGGGGCGGGCATGTACTGCGAGGGCGTCAAGGGCGAATGCAACCTCGGGCAGCAGGAGATCGCGTTCCGCTTCGCCGAGGTGCTCGAGACCGCCGACCAGCACACCATCTACAAGACCGGCGCGAAGCAGATCGCCGACCAGCACGGCAAGGCGATCACCTTCATGGCCAAGTTCAACGAGCGCGAGGGCAACAGCTGCCACATCCATCTCTCGGTGCGCTCGGAGTCGGGGGAGCCCGTGATGGCCGGAGACGGTCCCCACGGCTTCAGCCCGCTCATGCAGTCGTGGATCGCCGGCATCCTCGCCACGCTCCGCGAGTTCACCCTGCTCTACGCCCCCACGATCAACTCCTACAAGCGCTTCGCGAAGGGGAGCTTCGCCCCGACCGGCATCGCCTGGGGCGTCGACAACCGCACCTGCGCGCTGCGCGTGGTCGGGCACGGCTCGTCCCTCCGGGTGGAGAACCGGGTGCCCGGCGGCGACGTCAACCCGTACATGGCGATCTCCGCGATCATCGCCGGCGGCCTTCACGGCCTCGAGCACGAGCTGCCGCTGCCCGAGCCGCTGCGCGGCAACGCCTACGACGCCGGCGTCGATCATCTGCCGACGACGCTCCGCGAGGCCGCGCGTCTCTTCGACGAGTCGGCGATCGCGCGCGCGGCGTTCGGCGACGAGGTCGTCGAGCACTACCTCAATCAGGCGCGCATCGAGGTCGAGGCCTACGACGCCGCGGTGACCGACTGGGAGCGGGTGCGTGGTTTCGAGCGGCTCTGACGAACGCGGCGGCGCCCGCACCCGGCGACCCGTCATCGGCCTCACGACCTACCTCGAGCAGGCTGCGCAGGGCGTGTGGGACGTGCGCGCCGCCTTCCTTCCCGAGGTCTACTTCGACGCCGTGACCGCCTCGGGTGGCATCGCGGTGCTCCTCCCGCCGCAACCCGCACCCGACGACGCCGCGCCCGCGGTCCTCGACGGGCTCGACGGGCTCATCCTCACCGGTGGCGTCGACGTGCAGCCCGAGCTGTACGGTGCGCCCCGGCATCCGCTCACCGACCCCGCCCGCGCCGACCGCGACGCGTGGGAGCTGGCCCTGTTGGCGGGTGCGGAGGAGAGGCGGATGCCGGTGCTGGCGATCTGTCGCGGGATGCAGGTGGTGAACGTCGCGCGCGGCGGCACTCTGCATCAGCACCTCCCCGACGTGCTCGGAACGGAGAAGTACCGCCTGGGCGGCGGAGTCTTCGCGACGAACCCGACCGAGGTGGAGGCGGGCTCGCGCCTCGCCGAGCTCGTCGGGGCGGGCACGCAGGAGGTGCACAGCTACCATCACCAGGGCATCGACCGCCTCGGCGGCGGGCTCGCCGTGATCGCGCGCACCGACGATGGGCTCGTCTACGCGGTGGAGGGAACCGGCGACGGGTACCTCCTCGGCGTGCAGTGGCATCCCGAACAGAACCTCGATGACCGACGGCTGTTCGCCGGGCTCGTGCGTGAGGCCGCCGGCTACCGCGCGCGCTCGCGCGACCTCGACCCGCACCAGGAGGTGTCCGCGTGAGCGACACGATCACCCTCGTCAATCCGGCGACCGGGCGCGCGTTCCGCGAGATCCCGCGGGCGGGGCTCGCCGAGGTCGATGCCGCCATCGCGGGCGCCGTCGCCGCGCAGCGGGCCTGGGCGGCACTGGCCCCCGTCGCCCGCGCCGATGCGCTCCGCGCGTTCGCGCGCGTGGTCGAGGCGCACGTCGACGAACTCGCCGCCCTCGAGGTGGAGAACTCGGGCCACCCGATCGGGTCGGCGAGGTGGGAGGCGTCGCACGTCGCGCAGGTGCTGAACTACTACGCGGCCGCGCCCGAGCGCCTCATCGGTCAGCAGATCCCCGTCGCCGGGGGCCTGGATGTCACCTTCCACGAGCCGTATGGGGTCGTGGGGATCATCGTGCCGTGGAACTTCCCGATGACGATCGCCTCGTGGGGGTTCGTGCCGGCGCTCGCCGCCGGCAACGCCGTGGTGCTGAAGCCCGCCGAGCTGACACCGCTCACCGCCGTTCGGCTCGGCGAGCTCGCCCTCGAGGCGGGCCTGCCCGCCGGGCTCTTCCAGGTCGTCACCGGCTCGGGCTCGGTCGTCGGGCAGCGCTTCGTCAGCCACCCCGATGTGCGGAAGGTCGTCTTCACGGGGTCCACCGAAGTGGGGACGGATGTCGCGGCGGGCTGTGCCCGCATGCTGAAGCCCGTGACGTTGGAGCTCGGCGGCAAGTCGGCGAACATCGTCTTCGCCGACGCCGACCTCGAGCGCGCCGCCGCGAGCGCTCCCGGCTCGGTGTTCGACAACGCCGGGCAGGACTGCTGCGCCCGCAGCCGCCTCCTCGTCGAGCGCTCGGTCTACGACCGGTTCCTCGAGCTGCTCGAACCGGCCGTCCAGGCGTGGCGGGTCGGCGACCCGGCGTCGCCCGACACCGACATGGGTCCGCTCATCTCCGCCTCCCACCGTGACACCGTCGCCGGCTTCCTCGACGACGCCGACGTCGCCTTCCGCGGAGCGGCGCCCGGCGGTGACGGGTTCTGGTTCGCGCCCACGGTCGTACTGGCATCCCCCGGTGACCGGATCGCGCAGGACGAGGTCTTCGGACCCGTCGTGGCGGTGCTGCCCTTCGACGACGAGGCCGACGCCATCCGCCTCGCCAACGACACCATCTACGGCCTGGCCGGATCGCTGTGGACCGAGAACCTCGGCCGCGCCGTGCGCGTCGCCCGCGGGGTGAAGAGCGGCGTGCTGTCGGTCAACTCGCACTCCTCGGTGCGCTACGCCACCCCGTTCGGGGGTATGAAGGCCTCCGGCCTCGGGCGCGAGCTCGGACCCGACGCCGCCGAGCACTTCACCGAGACCAAGAACGTCTTCTTCGCCACCGATTGACCCGCACGGGTCGTTGAGCGCCCTTCGACAGGCTCAGGAACCGCGAACCAACGAGACGAAACGCCCCACACAGAAAGAACCAGCATGGACCTCACGCAACGCCTCGCCGACCAGGTCGCCATCGTCACCGGCGGCGCGAGCGGCATCGGCCTGGCCACCGCCCGTCGCTTCGCCGCCGAGGGCGCCCGCGTCGTGATCGCCGACGTCGACCCGGCGTCGGGCGAACGGGCGGCCGCCGAGGTGGACGGGCTCTTCCGTCCGGTCGACGTCGCCGACGAGGCATCCGTCAAACAGCTCTTCGACTCGGTCGCCGGCGATCTCGGGCGCCTGGACATCGCCTTCAACAACGCCGGGATCTCGCCCGCCGACGACGACTCGATCGAGACGACGGAGCTTCCCGCGTGGGATCGGGTGCAGGACGTCAACCTCAAGAGCGTGTACCTCTGCTCGCGCGCGGCGCTGCGTCACATGGTGCCCGCGGGTCGCGGCTCGATCATCAACACCGCCTCGTTCGTGGCGCTGCTGGGCTCAGCCACCTCGCAGATCTCCTACACCGCCTCGAAGGGCGGGGTGCTCGCGATGACGCGGGAGCTCGGGGTGCAGTTCGCCCGGCAGGGGATCCGCGTGAACGCGCTCTGCCCGGGGCCGGTGAACACCCCGCTTCTGCAGGAGCTCTTCGCGAAAGACCCCGAGCGCGCCCAGCGCCGGCTCGTCCATGTGCCCATGGGGCGGTTCGCCGAGCCGGAGGAGATGGCAGCCGCCGTCGCGTTCCTCGCCTCCGACGACGCCTCGTTCATCACCGCCACCGCGTTCGTCGTCGACGGCGGCATCACCAACGCGTACGTCACGCCCCTGTAGGTGAGTGCGGTGTCGGTCGAGGTGCCCCTTCCCGCTGTGCGGCGCGCGGTCTACCGGCCCGTGCGCGGGGGGAACGCCCTCGAAGACACGGTGGCCCGACTCATCCAGACCGTGCGGCTCGGGGTGGTCGCGCCCGGGGAGTCGCTCCCGCCCGAGCGCGAGCTCGCGGGGCTCTACGGGGTGAGCCGCGACACCGTGCGGGAGGCCATCCGCGAGCTCGCCGACACCGGCTACCTCGTCAGGCGACGCGGCCGGTACGGCGGCACGTTCGTCGCCGACCCGCTGCCGCCGCCGGCGTCGGTCGAGGTGACCGCGGCCGAACTCGAAGACGTGCTGGGTCTTCGCCGCGTGCTCGAGGCGGGCGCGGCGCGCACCGCCGCGGGGCGCACGCTCGACCCGGACGCCCGCGCCGAGCTCTGGGCCCGCCATGAGCAGGCGGCGCTCGCCGGCACCGACGACTACCGCCGGCTCGACACCCTCCTGCACCTGACGATCGCCGAGCTCGCCGCCGTTCCCTCCCTTGTCGCCCTGCTCGCCGAGAATCGCGCGCAGGTCAACGTCTGGCTCGACGCGTTCCCGCTCCTTCCCCGCAACATCGAGCATTCCAACGCTCAGCACGAGGCGATCGTGACCGCGATCCTGACCGGGCGAGCGGATGCCGCGGAGACCGCCGTCCTCGACCACCTCGCCGGCTCGGAGGCGCTGCTGCGCGGGTTCCTCGGCTGAGCGGTGCGGCCGGCGTCAGCTCAGGGGAGCGAGCGCGCGACGTCATGGATCGCGGCGGCCGAGCGCTGGAACAGCTCGAGCTCGTGGTCGGAGAATCCGGTCTCACGCACGAGGGTCGCGCCCGACGCGCTGACGATCGACGGCACCGACAGGGCGACCCCGTCGACCCCGTGGAAGTCGCGGAGCACGGTCGAGACCGGCATCACCGCGTGCTCATCCCCGAGGATCGCCTCGATGATGCGGGCGCTGGAGAGGCCGATGGCGTAGTTCGTCGCGCCCTTCCCCTGGATGACCTTGTACGCGGCATCCCGCACATCCACGGCGATGTCGTCGAGTTCGGTCTGGGTCATCGGCGGATGCCCCTCGGCCTGCCACTCGCGGATCGGCACCGTGCCGATCGTCGCGCGCGACCACAGCGGGAACTCCGTGTCGCCGTGCTCGCCGACGATGTAGGCGTGCACGCTCGAGGTCGACACCCCCGCGCGCTGCGCCAGCTTCCAGCGCAGGCGCGAGGTGTCGAGCACGGTGCCCGAGGCGAAGATGCGCTCGGGCGGGAGCCCGGTCTCCTGCTGCGCCCGCACGGTCAGCACATCGCAGGGGTTCGTGACGATGACGTAGATCGCGTTCGGGGCGACCTCGAGGAGATCGGGCAGCATGCGCTGAAGGATGCCGGCGTTCACGCCCGCGAGGTCGATCCGCGTCTGGCCGGGGTCCTGCTTCGCGCCCGCGGTGATGACGACGACGTGCGACCCCTCGGCGACGGCGATGTCGCTGCCGCCGGTGATGTCGCTGCGCCCGGTGAACTGCGTGCCGTGGGCGAGGTCGAGCACTTCGGCGTCGACCTTCGCGGTGGCGATGTCGTACAGGGCGACGTGGCGGGCGGAGCCGCGGATCAGCGCCGCGTACGCGGTGCTCGCTCCCACGCTACCGGCGCCGACGATGGTGACCTTGGAGTTCTCGATGACCGCCATGCGCTCAGTCTCCCAGCCGCGCCGGGCGCGCGTCATCCGCTTCTCTCGCCGGCGAGCGAGTCGCCCGCGCGGACGACGGTGGCGGTCGGACGGGCGCGGTAATACACTCGCGGCAGGGGCGAGGCCGATGGAGAACGCGATGGCGCGGCCGCCGGTCATCCTGGTCGCCGAGCGGTCGGATGCCGACGGGCCGGCTGTGCCCGACGCGCTCGAGCGCCGCTACGGCGCGGACTACGCGGTCGTCTCTGCCGGCGCCGATGCGCACGAGGCGCTCGAGAGGGTGGCGGCGGAGGCGGGGACCGTCGCTCTGGTGCTCGCCGATGACGACCTGCCCTCGCCGGAGGGTGAGACGGTCTTCGCCCACGCGCGACGGCTCTTTCCCGACGCCCGTCGCGGACTGCTGCTGGCCTGGGGTGCCTGGGCGCACCCCGAGACCGCCCGGCGCGTCCTCGAGGCGATGGCGCAGCTGCAGATCGACTACTACGTGGTGCGACCCCACGCGCTGGCGGACGAGGACTTCCATCGCACCGTCACCGATCTGCTGCGCGAATGGCGGGGCGCCGTGGGCGGCCGGGTCGGCTACACCGTCATCGGCGAGGATCACGCGCCGCGCACGCACCTCCTCGAGCAGCTCCTCACCCGCACGGGCGTTTCGGTGACCCGCCGCGAGCCGGCCTCGCCGGAGGCGGCACGCATGCTGGCCGAGGCGGGCGTGGCGTACCCGGGCGCCCCCGTCGTCGCCACCCCGGAGGGGGCGTTCCTCCTCGACCCCGACGACGCCGAGCTCGCCACCTCCCGCGGCCTCGGCACCGAACTGCCCGACGCCCCCGTCGATGTCGCCATCGTGGGAGCGGGGCCGGCGGGCCTCGCGGCCGCGGTCTACGCGGCATCCGAAGGTCTGTCGACCGTCGTGCTGGAGCGCGAGTCGCTCGGCGGACAGGCGGGAGGCAGCTCGTTGATCCGCAACTATCTCGGCTTTCCGCGCGGGGTGAGCGGGGGTGAGCTCGCGGAGCGCGCGTACCAGCAGGCCTGGGTGTTCGGCGCGCGGTTCTGCCTTGCCCGGACGGTGACCGGGCTGGACCTCGCCGACGGCTTCACGCTTCGCGTCGGAGAGGATTCCGTCCGCGCGGGCGCGGTGGTCGTCGCCACCGGGGTGTCGTACCGTCGGCTCCGGGTGCCCGCGCTGCAGCGCTTCGTCGGCGCATCGGTGTTCTACGGGGCGTCATCGGTCGAGGCGAAGGCGCAGCGCGGTCGTGCGGTCTACGTCGTCGGCGGGGGGAACTCCGCGGGGCAGGCGGCGCTCCATCTGGCGCGCTACGCGGCATCCGTCTCCCTGCTCGTTCGGGGACCATCGCTCGCCGCGAGCATGTCGTCGTACCTCATCGCTCAGCTCGACGCGCTCGGGGTCGAGATCGTCACAGGGAGCAGGGTCACCGACGCGTTCCCGGATGCGGCGGGTGAACGGCTGGCGGAGATCGAGGTCGAGCGGGTCGACACGGGGGAGCGTCAGCGCGTTCCCTGTGAGGCGCTCTTCATCACCATCGGCGCGCGCCCGCGGACCGACTGGCTGCCATCCGAGGTACTCCGCGACCGCTGGGGCTTCATCTTCACCGGCGCCTCCGAGGCCGACGAGGATGCCCCCGAACCGTGGGCGGGTCGCTCGGTGCCAGGGGCGCTGGAGACCTCGATACCGGGCCTGTTCGCCGTGGGCGACACTCGCCGGAGCTCGGTCAAACGCGTCGCGTCGGCCGTGGGCGAGGGGTCTGTGGTGATCTCGTCGGTGCATCGACACCTCGCCAGGCGGTGAAGCGGGCGTGGATTCGCGGCTCCCGCAGGCGTGTCGTACACTGGTCGGCGGTGACGTGTCCGAGCGGCCGAAGGTGCAACTCTCGAAAAGTTGTGTAGGGTAACCCCCTACCGTGGGTTCAAATCCCACCGTCACCGCCACCTGGAACCCCCGCAGATCCCTTGTAAACACTGGGATCGCGGGGGTTTCTTCTTGCTCTTGGAAGCCAAGTGAGAAAGAAATGAGAAAGACTGGCTTTCTCACCGGGCGCGTGAGCGCTGCGTGCCTCGAAGACGGTCAGCGAGAGTGCTGGCCGGGGCCGAGTTCCGGCCACCTACGAAGGCTTGTCGGGCGTCCGTAGTCGGTCTCGCCGATCATGATCGTCCGTTGACTGTCTCGTGCTCGGCTCAGTGCCTGGGCGACGTAGTCGAGGTCGTCATCGAAGAGGTCTGCGTAGGTGTCGAGCGTCATGGCCGCACTAGCGTGGCCGAGCATTCTCTGAATGGCCTTCACGTTTGCGCCGGCGCTGATCGCGAGGCTCGCTGCGGTGTGGCGAAGGTCGTGTGGAGATATGCGAGGCATGTCCGGGTCAATGGTTTGCGCGCGCCGCACGGCGGCGGCGAACCACCCGTCTCTCGAGTTGGGCAGTCTTAGGTGATCGTCGCCGTTGCCGAACACGAGCTGCTCGAGGGTCTTGCCGCTCAGGTTCGCGCGAATGGCGGGGTCGAGGAAGTCGGGGTAGGGGACTGATCTGCTGGCATGGGTCTTCGGTGTTCCCGTGTGGATCGCGCCACCGACCATCACCGCATTCTCTTGAACGTGGACGCGTCTCCGTTGGGGATCGACATCCCTCGTTCGCAGGCCAGTCGCCTCACCCCAGCGGAGCCCGGTGTAGGCCAAGAAGAGGATGAGTTCAGGGAAGCGGGCCTCCGACGCGAGCAGCTCGACCTGGCGGTGACTGAGGTACACGCGCCGCTTTGGTTGCTTACGTGGGAGCTTGATGCCGCGGACGGGGTTCTCGCTGAGCCGCCGGTCGCGAACAGCGACGTCCAGGATTGCGGCGAGGATGCCGTAGGCGCGTATCACCGTCGTTGCGCTATGGGTGCTCGTCAGGGACGTCACCCACGCGCGCGCATCGCTGTAGCGAACATCTGCAACCTGGATTGAGCCCCATCTAGTGAGGACGTGGACTCTCCAGCACGACTCGAGGGGATGCATCGAGGACGGCTTCAAAACGGCTTTCTGATCCTCGAGCCAGATCGTGCCGAGCTCGGCGATGGTGGTGCGCGCGTCGCCCGGGTCGATGTATTGCCTCTTGGTGATGGCCACCTCGACGCTCGCGAGATACGCTTCGGCATCGCGCTTAGTGAGGAACCCGCGCTTCGCCGCCTGGGTCATGTCGGGTTTGAAGTAGCGGACGAGGTACCGCTTACCGGCTTTCGTTGAGTAGGGGTGAACGCTACCCATCCGCCTGGCGGCCGACGATGTAGTTCATGCCCTCCAGGCGCCCAGCTGCACGAGCCTTCTTAATCCAGTCAGAGGCTGTGCGATGCGGTACTCCAAGTTCGTGCTGGACGGCCCTGACCGGTGGCAGCCCAGCCAGGGCCGCGGTGCCATAGAGGATTTCGATGGCATCCATCCGAGCATCCTTATTGGCTCGCTTGACGACGTCCTTCGCTAGCCATTTGGGGATGATCCGTCCGGCGGTGCCACTCAATTCCGCGGCAGTGATCCACGTCGCCGTCGGATCGGCATCGTTGTCGAGAGTGAGCGCGATGCAGTGCGGTGCCGCCGCCTGAACCATGCCCTGGATCGGCACCTGCCGAAGCGCGAGATTGTTCACCTCGACGTCGGCACGGAGGGCACGATTGTTGACCTCGCTGACCAGGTAGCGACCCTCGGACGCTTGGTATCGGGCGTGCAACGTCGTCTCGATACCAACAGCTTCGTAGGTGGCGCTTGCGCGGAACGCAGGAGCAATCCGCAACGCGGAACCGACGGGCAGTGTCGCATCTTCCCATGTCATGGGTGCTCCGTCAGGTGTGCGCACGTCGACCTTCACCTCCTCAGTCTGTCAGGCCGCGTCGTTTATACGCAGATTGCTCTTGACCGACCATAGCAAACAATGCTCTACTCATGTCAAACATCGGAGAGGGTATGCAAGGAGGCTAGAAATGACGAATACATCAACGGAGAAGGCCAGTCCAGACGAGCGTCGGCTACTGACCCCCGCTGAGGTCGCTGCCAAGCTCGGGGTGACCGAGAATGCACTCGCGATCTGGCGCTACTACCGACGGGGCCCGAACTTCTTCAAGCTAGGGCGAGCGGTGCGCTACGACGCATTGGAAGTCGAACAGTTCAAGGAAGACAACGCTCAGATCTGTCGGCACGACATCCGCAACCTTCGGCGGCGATGATGGCGACCGTCACCGTGTACTCAACAGGTCCTGGCTGCATTCGTTGCACCTTGACGTGTCGGGCATTGGCAGCAGTAGGAATCGACTTCCGAGTTGTCGACCTCTCGACCGACGCTGCGGCGGTGGAGCTGGTGACTCAAACACTCGGCCATTCGGAG
Organism: Microbacterium sp. AK009; assembly: GCF_013410955.1. Classification (GTDB taxonomy): domain Bacteria; phylum Actinomycetota; class Actinomycetes; order Actinomycetales; family Microbacteriaceae; genus Microbacterium. The sequence continues at coordinate 96,706 of NZ_JACCCG010000007.1, forward strand.
GCGCCCGTAGTCGTCGTAGATCAGCATCCCGACATGCACTGGTCGGGGTTCCGGCCCGACCTGTTCACTCAGCTCGCCGCTCGTATCGAAGGCGAACCGAACGGCGGCCAAACTGCGGGCACGCCAACCGGGCGGGTGTGACACGTCATGGCGACGGAAGCCGGTGATTCAGGTGCCGCGGCGGGCGCGAGTCGCAAAGCCGAGCGACTCAAGCAGTGGTGGACTGACCCCGTCTTGTAGGTCCAGTCGTTGTGTGAGTCGTCCTGTCGCCCGAGGGTTCGGGCAGGGAGACTGGTCAGATCATGACGAACAG
>NZ_JACCCG010000008.1 GCF_013410955.1 Microbacterium sp. AK009
ACGAGATACACGCGATCCAGGACGGCGAAATCCCCGGCTACACCATCACCACCAGCCACTAGGACGGCATCCGGCCCCCGCTCCGCGACCGCCGGCGAGGGGGCCGGGCCCCCTCGCGCTCCCCCACCGATCGGACCGGCCTCCGGCCGGACAGCCCCGCCCTACCGGGCGCATTTTCTTGCCGTGAAGCCTTCGGCAGCATACGGTCGGCCACCCTCCACGCAAGCGGCTACGCCGCCGGCTCCCCCGACAACTTCGGCACGCGGTCGCTGCGCTCCCTCACATCGCGCCGAACTTCTCTCCCCCACCGCCCTCACGGGTTGCGCTCCAGCTGGCACTCCCTAGCGGCGACAAGTCGCCTTCACGGCAAGAAAACGTGAGGGGTTTGGGAAGGGAGAGAGCCATGACCCGCAAAGTCAGCACCCGCAAGAGCGCCGAGGAACGACGCGCCGAGGCCGAGCAGCTGCACGAGACGATCACGGAACAGATCGAGGGGCTGCGCGACTCCGAGACGTGGACCCGGTTCCTCGCGTTCGCTCAGGCGTTCCACCGCTACAGCCTGGGAAACCTGCTGTTGATCTTCGCGCAGTGCCCCGAGGCCACCCACGTCGCCGGATACCGGACCTGGCAGAGCCTCAACCGGCAGGTGCGCAAGGGAGAGCACGGCATCCGCATTTTCGGCGGCCGCGACGTGCGCGAGACGGTGGAGAACGAGCAGACCGGCGAAGAGGAAGAACTGCGCCGCGTGCGCTTCTTCCCGGTGTCCGTGTTCGACATGGGGCAGACCGACCTCATCGACGAGGAAGCAGGCGACCCGGCCAACATCGCCCAGCCGCTCACCGGAGACGACCCCGCAGGGATCTACAACGCCGTAGCCGACTACCTCACCGACAAGGGCTGGAGCGTCAAGCGCGAGCCGATCGCCGGAACCGCAAACGGCTACACCGCAACGGACGGAACACAGCGCGTCGTCATTGACGCGAACCTCTCCCCCGCCCAGGCAGCCAAGACCGCACTGCACGAGGCAGCCCACGTCATCCTGCACGCCGAGGAAGACCACGCCGAGTACGTCGAGCACCGCGGGATCAAGGAAACTGAAGCCGAGAGCGTCGCGTACGTCGTCGCCGGGATTCTCGGCCTGGACACCAGCGCCTACAGCGTCGGCTACGTCGCCGGATGGAGCAACTGCGACACCGACACCGTGAAGGCCACCGCCGCCAACGTCCTACGCGCCGCCCACGCACTCGCGGACGCGATCACCACCACCGACAGCCCCGCCCCCGTGGCGGCCTGAGAACCGGAAGGAACACCCAGCCATGAGCGAGAGCATCCAGGTCATCGAGAACCGCGTCGCCAAGAGCGACGACGACGTGGTGAGCAAGAGCCGCCAAATCGGCTACCGCGCCCAGGAAGTCGCGGACTATGCCCGCGCCGGGTACGCGCTCGCCCACACCGCCACCATCGACGGCGCCGACTACGTGACATTCGTCGACACGCTCACCCGCACCACCGACGACTGAGACCCGGGGCACGGTCTCCCCTCCCCGCATCCGGCACGGCCTTCCCTCCGGGCCGCCGTGGCCGAGGGGACATCCCCTCGCGCTCCCCAATCTCGACTAGTAAAGCCATACGTATAGCCATATGTCACGCGGTAAGGTGGGCAGGAGGAGATGCGAGAAATCACGCTATAGGCCATGCATAGCAACACGCCGCACGCAACGCCCGACATTACGTGACGAATCCCGCAGTATTACAAGCGGGCAGTCCCACAGGACGCACCGCAGGAGGAATCATGAGCATCCACAGAACCGTCACCGTCGCCCAAGGCAAGGGCGGTGTCGGCAAGACCAGCCTCGTCAGCAACATCGGCGGCCTCACCGCCGCCGCCGGCAACCGCGTCCTCATCCTCGACCTCGACCAGCAAGGCAACGTCGCCCGCGACCTCGGCTACACACCCGACACCGGCGACGACCTCCTCACCGCGCTCATCACCGCAGCACCGCTGCCCGTGCTGCGCAACGTGCGCGACCGACTCGACGTCGTACCCGGAGGCCCCGCCCTCGGCGACGTCGCCGCCGTCATGGCCAGCCGCGCACAACGCGGGGGAGAGGACCTCGCATACATCCTCGAAGCCAAGCTCGGCGCGATCGCAGACGACTACGACCTCATCCTCATCGACACCCCACCCGGCGACCGCATCATCGTCACCGCCGCGCTCACCGTCTCCCGCGCCGTCATCATCCCCACCCGACCCGACGAGGCCAGCATCGACGGCGTGACGCGCATCGCGGAACGCTTCCTCGACGTCCGAGAGCGCAACCCCAGCCTCCGCCTCGCGGGCGTCGCCCTGTTCGCGATCGCTTCCCGCACCACCCGCCTCGAACGAGACGTGCGCGCCAGCCTCGCCCAGGTGCTCGGAGACGCCGCCCCCGTGTTCACCACCCGCATCCGCCACCTCGACAGCGCCGCCGCCGACGCGCGACGACGGGGCCTACTCGTCCACGAACTGGAGGAAGCCGCGATCGACGACCGCGCCGCCCGCATCAAAGCCCTCCGCAGCGGCACCACACCGACCGGCGGCCTGTACGCGCGGGACGCATCCGGACTCGCGACCGACTACGAGAACATCGCCAGGGAACTGCTCACCCGCGTCGCGGAAATCGAGCAGGAAGTGAGCGTCGCATCATGAGCGAGCCGCAGATCGACCGCCCCAGCCTCGCGGACGCGTTCAAAGGCTCCGGCAACGGCCGCGCCGCCAGCCTCGGCGGACTCCTGCCCAAAACCACCCGCCCCGCCGAACCCACGCCGGCCGACACTGCCGTGGCAGTCGAGCCGGTCGCTGCGCGGCGGAAGCCGACACCCAAGCCCGCCGCCGAACGCACCCCGGCACCCCGGCGCGTCCCCGCCCAGCATGAGGGCGTGCAGAACGTCGCCGTGTACCTCGAGCCCGACATCCTCGCCCTCGTCCGCGCAGCCAAGACCCGCACCGCGGCGGGGGAGCCGGACAAGACCTACGACGAACTCCTCGTCGACGCGCTCGACCATATCCCCACCGAGCGGCTGACCGCCGCGTTCGCCGGCACCCCCACCGCACCCAGCGGCGGGCCGCTGCAACGCCGCGCACGCCGCGCCAGAGGCAGCGGCGGCATCCAGATCCAGCTCCGCCTCGACGGTGACCAGCGCCGCGCGCTCGACGAGCTCACCGCCGACGCCGGCGCGCCCTCGCGCAGCGCCCTCGTCGCCACCGCCTACCGGCTGCACCTCGCCCCGCACGACCGCGAGAGCTGACCCGACCCCGCGACGCGATCATGCGGCGACAGCACACGGCAGCACGCCGGCACGGAGGCCGGCCCGCACAAGGAGCCGCTGCGCGCCGCAGACACTCTCATGCATTCTTTGACCTGTCCGGCTGTCGAGGATACGGCGGCTGCACTGCGGGCCAACGGCTTTCGCGGCATATCCTCCCTCGCTGCGCTCAGTCCGGTATTCCACGGTCCGTTGCTCCCTCCGCTGCGCACGCCGTTAATCCCTCGATTGCCGGAAGGCAAAGAAGAACGGTTGGTAGGGAGAGGGGCAGAGCAATGGCTGAGCAAATCACGGTGTACACCACCGGCCCGGCATGCGCCCGCTGCACGCTCACCAAGAACGTGATGACCAGCAAGGGAATCGAGTTCGTCGAGGTGAACATCAGGGACGACGAGGCGGCACGCACGTACGTCGTCGAGGACCTGGGATACACCGAGGCGCCCGTCGTCGTCATCACCGACGAGGACCACTGGAGCGGATTCCACCCCGACCACATCGACCGCATCGCCAACAACCGATAGGAGAGAACCATGTCCGTCCGCACCATCACCGGAAACCTGGCCGCCGACCCCGAGGTCGTGCAGGCCGGCAGCATTCAGATCACCAAGCTCCGCGTCATCGAGAACACGGGGGAGTACCGACAGGGCAAGTGGCAGGGCCACGACACCCCCACGACGCACTTCATCGAGGCCCGGTTCGAGCTGGGCGAGAACGCAGCCGCATCCCTGCACAAGGGCGACGCCGTGATCGTCACCGGACGCGAGCACACCTCTCGCTGGGGCGAGGACGCCAACAAGCAATACGGGCGCGTCATCGACGCCGACAGCATCGGCGCGGACCTCGCTCGCGCGACCGTCACCATCAGCCGGAACACCCGCGACGACCAGCAGTAGCCACCCACGTCACGGCCGGGGCCCCAGACCGCCCCGGCCGTGTCGGTGACGCGAGAGAAGGTAAGAAACATGGCCGTGAATGAAGAACACCGTCAAGTCGAGGTCGCCCGCGAACTCTCATCCCAGGCCAGAACCCTCGCGCACTCGACCAGAGACGTCCCGGCGCCGTTCGATTCCTACACGCTGCTCGGTGAGCTGGTCGCCACCGTCGACGACCTCGAACAGGTCTGTCAGCAGCTTGGCGCCTGGCACTCACGCGTCGTCGACGGCGAGCACTACGCCGGCGAGGACAACCGAGGGGACGGAGCGACAGGAACCGTCACCGCCGCCGCCGAGCTGCAACGGGCCGCCGCCGCGCTCGGCACCGCCTCCCAAGCTCTCCGGGCCGCGCATTCCGCGAACGGCGTGGTGCGCTGGTTCGACGAATGAGCGGCGCACGGACCCATGTGCAGCAGCTCGTCGACGCCATGCTCGACGCGGCCCAGTCCGCTGAGCCGAAAGCCGAGCACAGCATCACCCTGACGCCCGAGAACTCGCTTCTGCTCCCGATCCACGCCACCGAGCTGCCTCGCATCGTCGACGGCGTGGACGGGGCATACCGCGGCCACGTCTACCGCGACTGCATGGTGTGGGAACAACCTGTCCTCGATCACCTGGTCATCGTGACGCCCGTCGTCGGCCGGGTCACCAAAGATTCGCGTTGACCGATCTACCTTGGCGACCTGCGGAACGGCGCCTCTGGCACCAAACCGCCGATCGAGGAATAGTCAGTCCCATGCGCAGCAATGCCCCGACCGCACTCTCTCCCGGCCGGGGGCGTTGCTGTACGCGACAATAGAGCCACCGAGCGACAGGAGAGCGCCGTGACGATCCCCGAGCCCTTACGGCTGTGGTGGCACGACGGCGCCGGCGTGCGCGTTCTCCGCTACAGCGGCCGCCAATGGACCGTACTGGCGCTAGTAAGCCTGATCTGCACCCTCGCCAGCTTCATCCCCGTTGAGAGCTTCCTAGCTCGCTCCATGCTCGTCATCGTGCCCTATCTGCTCGTGCCCGCCGGCCTCGCCGCCACGGCGTTCGCGGTCGTCGCCGCGGTGCTCACGCACAGGTTCCGGCGGGCGAGCCGAAGCTGACGCTTACAGCTGTAAACCGGGGCCCCGCAGTGGCTCGGCCGAAGAGAACCGGGAAGGGGCTCCGACGCCCGCTCGCCAGCAGGGATGTGTCGGCATCTGAGTGCTCTTTGGTGTGCACTGTAGGCTGTGGGGGATGGTCTCTTCAGCCCGGATTCCGCGTTCCGCGACGCTGAACGAGCAGTGGTTGATAATGAGGCTCATTACTAGCATCGGTCTGGCGTTGCTACTGATGCTCGGTCTGGCAGCAACGGCGCATTCGGAATCGAGTGAGGCGACGTCTATTCCGCTCGTGGTATCCGGGCTGATGGACCCGCACGTGGAACCGGTGGCCGACGCCCCCGCAGAGCACGAGGAAGTCGGCAGCGGCGCATGGTCCGGATCGAACGCGCTGGCCGGTGCGGCGTTGTGTGTCTTCGGTGTTCTGTGTGGCCTCACATTCATGGTGGCTTTGCGAAGGCTATGGCACCGACGGATGCCGCCCGTTCTCCGTGAGGCACCTCGGGTGCCTTCGCTGTTTCCTGCGCCGGCCCTGAGCGCGCACCCGGTCGTGTTGTCGTTGACTCAGCTGGGTCTTTCTCGAACCTGACATCTGGCACGCCGCCCCGTGGTGGTGGTGTTTCGTCCCGGGCTGTGTGTGCTCGGGTGCTGTCCTGTGTTGTGTCTTGGTTTGGAGTACCCGATGAAAACGTCAGTAAAGGCGACGTTGATCAGTATTGCCGTTGTGGTGGTGCTGATTGGGGCCGCGTTGATCTATGTCCTTATCAATCAGAGCAAAGCCGCTCTGCCCTCATCCGGGAACGGCTCCTCGTCGTCGCAGCTGGTGCGGCAGAACTCGCACATTCTCGATGGCGGAGGTGAGGGAGCGGTCACGGTGGTGGAGTTCCTGGATTTCGAATGCGAGGCATGTGGGGCGTTCTACCCGATTGTGGAGGATCTGCGGGAGCAATTCGACGGGGAGATCACGTATGTGGTCCGCTACTTCCCTCTTCCGGGTCATTTCAACTCAAAGAACGCCGCGGTAGCTGCGGAAGCGGCCGCGCAGCAGGACCGGTTCGAGGACATGTACCACCGGTTGTTTGAGACTCAGGCGGAGTGGGGCGAGGCGCAGGAGTCGCGTGCCGATTTGTTCCGCGGCTTCGCGGAAGAGCTCGGCCTGGACATGGCGGCCTATGACGCCGCGGTGGCGGACCCAGCGACGACCGAGCGTGTCGAGTTTGACTTCGAGGAGGGGCGCGCTCTGGGGGTAAGGAGCACACCTACGTTCTTCATCGACGGGAAACTCGCCGAGCTGCAGGAGTGGGATGACCTGGAGAATGCCGTCCAGGCTGCGGTGAGCGGTGGGCAGTGATGCGGACGGGGTTGTCGCATCGTCGGGTGATCGTCGTCGGCGCCGGGCAGGCCGGTCTCGCGGTCGCTGTGGCGCTGAGCGCTGTAGGTCTTCGACCGCAACAGGATTTCGTGGTGATCGACGCGGCCCCGCCTGGGCACCGTTCCTGGGCGTCGCGGTGGCATTCGATGAAGCTGCTCAGCGACGCCCGCCACAGCGCGCTGCCTTCCCGACGGCTGCTGGGTGATCAACACCGGCATCCGCGCGCGGATGAGATGGCTGACTATCTCACTTTCGTAGAAGCAGGCTTTGGTGTGGAGACGGTCTGGGGCGTCCGCGCGACCAGGGTGGAGCATCGGGGAGATGGCTCGACATTGTTGTTGTCGACGACAGCGGGTGAGGTGCAGACCCGCAACGTGGTCTGCGCGACCGGTGCGCACACTCACCCCCGGGTTCCCGATTGGGCGAGCGGGCTGACGGTGCCAGGGGTAGTGATGCACAGCAGCGAGTACTTGTACCCAAAAGAGATCCCCGCTGGCGACGTGCTGATCGTCGGCGGCGGAAACAGCGGTGTGCAGCTGGCCCGCGAATTATCTGCCTCGCACACCGTCACGCTGTCCGTGCGCACTCCGCGGCAGCATCGGCCTGAGAGAAGCTACCCCGCCGCAGCAGGTGAAAGCGTGTCGCTGTTGTCGCGGAAGAGGCGACCCGAGCCTGTCTTTGGCGACAGCTACGAGCGGCTTCGCCGTGCGGGCGTTACGATCACCCCCGCAGTGGAAGCCGCTAGCGGCGCGGTAGTGACCTTCGCCGACAGCACCCACTTCTCCCCCCGATCGGTGATTCTCGCAACCGGCTACGACCCTGGTGATCGTTGGCTGCCGCAACCGCCCAGTTCTCCTCGGCCTCGGCGCACCATGACCGGTCTTCCCGGGTTGTTCGTGGCGGGGATGCCGCAGTACGGCGGTCGCGGGTCCGACACCGTGGCAGGGGTTCGGAGAGACGCGACGACGATCGCCCAGCACATCATCAACCGGCCCTGAAAGGACCGAGACCATGACCTCTATACCCGTTGCCGTCCGCGCATCCCGGCGCCGATCACCTACCCCCGGGGTCCGTCGACGCTCCGTTCTGCCCGGGCTGGCGGCGCTGCTGCTGACCGCCGGTCTGCTGTTCGCCGTTGCAGCTCCCGCGGCCGCGCACGATGAGATCGTCTCGTCCTCCCCGGAACCCGGTTCCACGATCACCGTGGTCCCGGAGGAGATCTCGCTGACCTTCAGCGGGGAGATTCTCACCGATTTCAGCGCGGTGATCATCGAGGTCGTCGCGGCAGACGGGCAGAACCTCGCGTCCGGAGACCCCATCATTGACGGGACCACCGTCACCCAGGCTGTGCGGCCGGGTCAGACTGGGGTCTTCACGGTGCGGTGGCGGGTCGTCTCCAGCGACGGGCACCCGATCAGCAATGAGTACCAGTACACCGTCGAAGCCGTCGCGGTGCCCACCAGTACCCCCATCTCCGAAGCGACCGAGCAACAGACACCCGAACCGTCTGCGACGACCCCGGCCGCGACCTCCGCAGAGGTTCACAACGGCCCCTCCGGAGGGGGGGAGCTTCTACCCGTCTTCGCGGTCGTGAGCGGTGTAATCGTTGTCGGCGGCGCTCTGATTGTCGTACTCATGGTGGCTCGAGAGCGCCGCCGACGCGACAGAGCAGCCGCAGCTGCTTCGTCCGGTCAAGGCGGCGAAGTGGGCGACACGGGGAAGGACGCTCTGGCCGATGAATCGTGAGCAGTCTCGACAATTTGCGATCGCGTGCTCAGCGGCCGGTGTGGTGGTTCTGGTTGATCAGGCGTCAAAAGCGGCCGCGCTCAGCGGGTTGAGCCTGGACGAGCGGGTCCCGCTGCTGGGAGATCTGCTCGGGCTGCAGCTCGCGTTCAACCCGGGCGCAATCTTCTCTCTCGGCGCCGAATTCACGGGGGTACGCACTCTCCTCGGCGTGGGCGCCGTAGTGGTGCTGATCGTCGCTGCGGCGCGGGCACGGACGGGATGGGGGGCGGTGGGAATAGGGCTGATCCTGGGTGGCGCGATCGGAAACCTGATCGACCGGCTGTTCTCCCCGCCCGGGTTCGGGGTCGGGCACGTCACCGACTTCCTCGCCTACGGAAACCTCTTCATCGGCAACCTTGCCTATGTTGCCCTCGGTGCTGGCGTGATCGCCCTCTCCCTCAGCTTTTGGAGCCGACACCGCGGACCCCGAGCGAAAGCGCCAGAGCAGGAAAGGGCACCCCAGGGGCCGGCGCCGGAGGCAAAGGTGAGCGGGTCATGATGGCACAGCAGCGCACCCCGTCCGTCTATCAGCGCAACGCGTTCGCACCGGGGCTGATCGCCGCGGCGGTGTTGTTCCTTGCACCGGCCTTGATAGGCGGGGACTGGTTCACGGTGGTGCTATTCGTCGCCGCGATCCTGGCGGTCATCGTGGGGTGGTTCGCGATCCAGGCGCGGCAGTGGTGGTGGGTGCCGGTGTTCGCAGTGATCGTGGTGATCTGGAACCCCGTATTCCCGTTCCCGTTCAACGGGCCGGTGTGGACCGCCGCGCAACTGGTCGCCGCAATCGTGTTCCTGATGGCCGGTGCACTGATCAAGGTCAAGCGACCATGAACCACCGCGCTCTGACTGCACCCGCCTCGGTCCTACTTGTTGCCGTGCTGCTTGCCGGATGCGGATCTAGCGACTCGCTCGCGCAGCAATACCGGAACGGAAACGAGAAGGGCTTTATCGCCGGCGATTTTCAGGTCATAGAGATCCCGCAGACCGAACGAGGAGAACCGGTCGAGTTCGAGGGCGTCACCGAGACCGGGGAGACGGTGTCTAGTGACGACTACCGGGGCGGGGTGCTGGTGGTGAACTTCTGGTATGCCGCCTGCGGGCCGTGCATCGTCGAGGCGCCTCTGCTAGAGGAGGTCTGGCAGAAGTACCAGGAGCAGGGTGTCGCGTTCCTCGGGGTCAACACCTACGACCAGCCCGCGACCGCGTTGTCTTTCGCCCGCGACAACAACGTCACCTACCCGAGCGTGATCGACGTGAATGACGGGCGGGTGAAACTCGCCTTCGCGCAGGTCACCCCGATCCAGGCCACCCCCACCACCTTGGTGGTCGACCAGGAGGGGCGGGTCGCGGCGCGGATCATCGGCCAGTTGGCCAGCGAGTCGATCCTGTCCACTCTGGTCGCCGACACCCTCGCCGAGGACAGCTCGTGACCCCGGGTCAGGTGATCGTCGACGGGGCGCTGTGGGTCGCGATCCCGGTCGCGATCCTCGCCGGGCTGGTTTCCTTCTTGTCCCCGTGCGTTCTCCCGCTCGTGCCCGGTTACCTCGGCTACCTCGGCAGCACCACCACCACGACAACATCCCCCACTGTGAACGGCGGGCGCACCGAGACAGTGGAGCGCGCCCGGCTGCTGCTGGGCGTGACACTATTCATCGCCGGGTTCACGGTCGTCTTCGTCGCCGTAACGATCCTCGGCGGCACCTTCGGATACCTGCTGCTGCAGTACGCGGGCATCCTCACCCGTGTGTTCGGCGTCGTCATCATCACCCTGGGTCTGGTGTTCCTCGGCTTCTTCGGCATTGCGCAGCGGGCCCTCCGACCCCAGGCGCAGGGCAGGGCCGGGCTGATCGGGGCGCCGCTCCTCGGGTTCGCGCTCGGCGTCGGCTGGACGCCCTGCATCGGCCCAACACTCGCAGCGATCATCTCGATGTCGTGGAACCTCGGTGACCCCGCCCGCGCTGGCCTGCTCGGGCTGGCGTACTCGCTAGGCCTCGGCATCCCGTTCCTGATCCTCGCGGCGGGGTGGGGCTGGGCGTCCCGATCGGTCACGTTCCTGCGCCGCCACATCCGGGCACTGAACATCATCGGCGGGGCCATGCTCATCGCCCTCGGCCTGCTGATGGTCACGGGACTGTGGACGGCGCTGATGTCGCAGCTGCAACAGGTGGTGATCAATGTCCCCCTCCCGCTCTAACACGGGCACGGACGTGACGGCCGATCCGCTGCGCCCGGGCGATCACGCCGACACCGACGTCGATGCCGCAACCGAGATCACCCAGCCGACGCTCGGCATCACGGGCTGGCTGCGGTGGGCGTGGCGGCAACTGACCAGCATGCGCACCGCGCTGGTGCTGCTGCTGTTCCTCGCCATCGCCGCCGTGCCCGGGTCGCTGTTCCCGCAACGCAGCGCCGACCCCAACGGCGTCATCCAGTGGGAGCGAAACAACCCCGATGTCTTCCCGCTGGCGGACGCGGTTGGGCTGTTCGACGTGTACCTGTCGCCGTGGTTCTCCGCGATTTACCTGCTGCTGTTCACTTCCCTGATCGGTTGCGTGATTCCACGCGCCAAGCATCATTACAAGGCGCTGCGCACTCGCCCGCCGCGCACCCCGGCGCGGCTATCACGCCTGTCCGAGTACCGAGAGGTCACCATCCCGGTAGGGGACGCGCAGCCCGACGTCGCCGCGCACGCGGTTGACGTCGCGGCAGAGCAGCTGCGTAAGTCCGGGTACCGGGTGGAACGCTACGACGCCCGCGGCGCCGCGTCGGTGTCTGCCGAGCGCGGATACCTGCGGGAAACCGGCAACCTCATCTTCCACGTCGCCCTCGTCGGGGTGCTGGTCTCGGTGGGAATCGGCGGGTCGTTCGCGTACACGGGGCAACGAGTGGTGGTGGAAGGCACCACGTTCGTGAACGCGCTCAGCGACTACTCCTCGTTCAACCCCGGCCGGTTCGTCGACGGCACAGGTCTTGCCCCCTACTCGCTCACCCTCGATGACTTCCAGGTCTCCTACCGGCTCCCTGGCACCCCGGGCGCAGGCCAGGCCGGCGACTTTTCCGCGGACGTCACCATCCGCCAGCCTGGGCAGGATGACCGGCCGCAGAACGTGATCGTGAATTACCCGATCACCGTCGAGGGTGACCGGATCTACCTGCTCGGCAACGGCTACGCCCCCACCCTCACGATCCGCGACGCCGCCGGCGAGGTGGTGTACAGCGAGTCGCAGCCGTTCCTGCCGCAGGACGGCAACATGACCTCGCTAGGGATCATCAAGATCCCGGATGGGCTACCCGAACAGGTCGGGTTGGTCGGGTTCTTCTACCCCACCCAGGGCGTCTTGCCCTCCGGCGCGTTTACCTCGATCTACCCCGACGTCATCAATCCCGTGATGACGCTCAATGTGTTCAGTGGTGATCTGGGCATCGACGACGGCACTCCGAGATCGGTGTACACGCTCGAAGTGGACGGGCTGACCCAGCACACCGGCGGCGACACCGCGGTCGATTCGCTCGAGCTCACTCCCGGCGCCACAGTGGACCTGCCGAACGGGTGGGGCACGATTACGTGGGAGGAGGTCACGGCGGAGGAGCCGGTGAAGCGGTTCGCGTCGTTGCAGATCCAACGGGACCCCAGCAGCGGCTGGGTGCTCGCGTTCTCGGTCCTTGCCACCCTGGGCCTGTTCGCCGGCCTGTTCGTGCCCCGCCGGCGGCTCTGGGTGAAAGCGCACACCACCCCGGGTGGCGTGCACGTCGAATACGCGGGGCTGGCCCGCGGCGAAGACCCTGCGTTGGCACGCGCCGTCGACGAGTTCGCGGCCCGCCACGCGCAGATCCTCGGCGTCGAGCCGCCGGCGAAGGGTACGCCGTGACGACCGTGTGGATTCCGGACGCCCCGCCGACCCTTGGCGGGTTCCTCACCCCGGCCCCACTTCCGGCCCCGGTGTTGCCGATCCTCGCGGGGCTGCTCGCGGTCGCCTACCTGGCCGGCGCGATCCGCATGTGGGCGCGCGGCCGGGGCTGGCCGGTGTGGCGGACGATCAGCTTCCTGCTCGGCTGCGTCGCCCTCGCCGCCGTGACTGGGCTGGCGGTGGAGAACTATGGGTATGCCCTGTTCTCGGTGTTCATGTTCCAGCAGCTCACCTTGATGATGGCGATCCCTCCGCTGCTGGTTCTCGGCTCTCCCGGCACCCTGCTGCTGCGCGCTACTCCGCACCACGGCCCCGGTCTCCTGGTGCTCCGTGCCGCCAGCCACGGGCTGCGCAGTCGCACCGCGCGGTGGTTGCTCAGCCCGTGGCTGGCGGTGCCGCTGTACCTGGCCGCGTTCTATGGTCTGTACCTGGCGAACTTCGCCGACCCGATCCTGTCCACTATCACCGGGCACACCCTCCTCGAGGTCGGGTTCCTGGTCGCGGGGATGCTGTTCACCATCCCGATCCTGTCGTCTGACCCGCTGCCGGTGCGGATGAGTCACGGCGGCCGCGCCCTGGACGTGTTCGCCGAAGCCGCCCTGCACGCGTTCTTCGGCGTCTTCCTGATGATGGCCACCACCACCCTCATCGATGGGTTCGCCGGCCCGACGAGCGCGCTGGGCATCGACCCAATCGAAGACCAGGGCCTCGCCGGTGGGCTGGCCTGGTCCTACGGCGAGGCCCCCACCTTGCTGATGCTCATCTACGTCATGCACCGCTGGTTCCGCGACGACACCGCCCAGGCGGTCGCCGCCGACCGTCGCGCCGACGTCCACGGCGATCCCGAGCTCGACGCCTACAACGACTACCTCGCCCGCCTCCACCAGAAAGACACCTGAACCATGCGCACGACCCTGCCCACCCCTGCGTCGGCCGCCGCGCCGGAGCTGGAGGCGCCGCGCCGCACCGTTGCGGCGTGGTCGCTGCCGGTGTGGGCGGCGGTGCTGGCATCCGGGGCCGCCGGCCTGCTGCTGGATCTCGCCTCCGCGCCGGTGGGGTGGTGGCCGTTGACGTTCGTGAGCGTCACGGTCGCCCTAGTGGCGCTGATCGGCCGCAGCACCGGCGGAGCGTTGCTGGTCGGCACGGTCTTCGGCGCCGTGTTCTACATGACACATCTGGTGTGGGTGGGGGAGTTCCTCGGCCCGGTGCCGTGGCTTGCCCTCGCCGGGCTGGAAGCGGTCCTGTTCGGCGCCGGTGCGGTGCCGATCACCCTCGCCTACCGGTGGACCGCCCGATATCCGGCCCGCGGGGCCGTGCAGCTGCTCGTGGTGCCGCCGCTGATCGCGGTTCTGTGGACAGCCCGGGAGGTGGTGATGGGCGCGTGGCCGTATTCCGGATTCCCGTGGGCGCGCCTCGGCATGACCCAGGTGGGCGGGCCACTCGCGGAGGTCGCGTCGTGGACCAGCGTGAACGGCCTCTCCTTGCTGATTGTCGTGGTGTGCGCCTCTGTGGTGCAGTGGGTCCGCGCTGGCGGCCTCCGGTTCATGCTGGGGCTGCACCCTGCCGTGAGCGTCGCTGTTCTCCTGGTCGTGACACCGCAGTTCCCCACCGCGCCGGCCGGGGAGTTCCGCGTGGGATGGGTGCAGGGAAACGGCCCGACCGGGTACTTCGACGACAAGGCGCCTGGCGACGTCCTGGCCGCGCAGACCGCCGCCACTGTGCCGCTGTACGGGCAGCCGATGGATCTGCTGGCCTGGCCGGAGGGCGGCGTCGACGCCGACCCGCTCAGTGATCCCGCCGCCGCCGAGGCGTTGAACCGGGTCGTGCGCTCGGCCGAGGCCCCGCTACTGATGAACGCCGCCACCACCCGCGGCGACGATGTCTTCAACACCTCCCTGCTGTGGACTGCGGATCCCACGGACCGGCAGTGGCACGACAAGGTCAATCCGGTCCCGTTCGGGGAGTACGTGCCCGACCGGTGGTTCTACGAGCTGATCGTCCCCGACTTGGTGGGACTGATCCAGCGGGAGTACACCCCAGGCACCAATTCGCCGATTGTGCGGGTCGGCGATGTCGGGGTGGGGTTGGCGATCTGCTTCGACGTGATCTACGACGCTGTGATCTGGGAGGGCGCCCGCGCCGGCGCGGAGGTGTTCGTGTTCCAGACCAACAACGCCGACTTCCGTGGCACCGACGAGAATCTGCAGCAGCTCGCGTTCGCCCGGATGCGCGCCATCGAAACCGCTCGCGCCGTGGTCAACGTCTCGACGGTGGGCACCAGTCAGGTGATCGCCCCTGACGGCACCACCCTCGACAGTATCGGCGTCGACACCGCAGGCGCTTCGATCGGCGCCGTCCCACTGCGCACCGGACTCACCCCCGCGGTGATCCTCGGTCCCTGGCTCACGGCTCTCATCATCCTCGCCGCCGTCGGCGCTCTCACAGCGGCGGGGGTCTCCCACCGTGCTCGCACGTGTGCGGACGGCGCAGATCGTTCGACTAATCCGGGGAGGCAGTCATGAACACGCCACGGGAGAGGCCTGCCGGAGGTCGACTTGCCGGGTCGCGGCGAACGCTGGCGACGGGCAGTGATCTCACCCTTCCTGATGATTTGATGGCGGAGGAGTGCGGGTGCGCGCCCACGCCCGCGGAGAGCCGCGCATTCCGGGCTGGTGTGAGCCGGCGCTTTCTGCTGACCGCGGGAATATTGAGCTCGGTCGCCGTCCTGGTCGGCGGCCCGCTGCTGCCGCCAGCGTTCGCGGCGACCTATCCGTCCTGGGAGGACGTGCAAGCCGCGAAAGCAAACGAGGCCACCAAAGCCGCTGAGGTGCAGCGGATCCAGGGCCTTATCGAAAGCCTGAACGGTGAGGTGGCGCGCACCCGCACCGCCGCCGAGCAGGCCGCTGGTGCGTTCTACACCGCCCAGCAGGAGTATTTCGACGCCTCCTTCCGGGCCGACACGTTGCAGTCCCAAGCCGACGTGGAAGCGCAAAACGCGGCCGATGCGGCGAACAAGGCCGGCCGCATCGCCGCGCAGCTATACCGCGATGGGGGCGACACAGCCTCCCTTGAACTGTTCTTTTCCGGGTCGGCAGCGACCGCGGACGATCTCCTGTCCCGGCTGGGCGTGATGGACAAGCTGCTGGAACGCAACCAGGGAGCGTATGCGGCCGCGATCACCGCCCGCGATGCTGCGCAGAGCCTCACCGATCAGGCCGTGGTCGCCCGAAACGAACGGGACCGGCTGCAGCAGGTCGCCGAGCAGAAGATGCTCGAGTCGCAGCAGGCCGCGGATGCCGCACAGGCCGCGGTGGACGCGCAGACTCTCCATCTCGGCGAGTTGCAGGCCCAGCTCGCCGCCCTCGAGGACACCACCGCGAAAACCATCGCCGATTATCAGGCTGGAATCGAGGCTGCCCGCATCGCCGAGGAGCAGCGGCGAGCGGCGGAGCGTGCCGAAGCAGAACGGCTCGCCGCCTCGGGCGGCGGCGGGGGTGTGGTCAGCTCCGGATGGGCACGGCCGACATCAGGGAATCGCACGTCGGGGTTCGGGCCGCGCAGCTCCCAGTGCGGAAACGGGTACTGCTCGACCAGCTATCACTACGGTGTCGATCTCAGCGGCGGCTGCGGCGCGGGGATCTATGCCGTCGCGGCGGGCACCGTCGTCTACGCCGGGTACAACGGTGGCTACGGCAACTACATCAAGATCGACCACGGCGAGGGGATCGGCACCGGGTACGCCCACATCCGCAACGGCGGCTTCTACGTCGGGTACGGGCAACGCGTGAATGCTGGCGACCTGATCGCCCGTGAGGGAGAGACCGGCAACGCGTTCGGCTGCAACCTCCACTTCGAAGTGTACGTGGGCGGCTCCCCGGTCAACCCCGCCACTTTCCTCGCCGCTCGCGGCGTCTCCCTCTGACCCGAAATGAAGGAGGACACCATGGCTGAACGGACCACCCCAACGGGGGATCACCTCCAGTCGGTCCCGACACGACGCAGTCTTCGAGGGCTCGCGACACCGCCTCCCGCTTCGTGCGCATCCGTGACGTCGCGCGCGCCCAGTGCAGCAAGTGCTCTGCGTAGGCCGACGTCGTTGCGCCCAGCACGGACCCTGGTAGTCCTTGCGATGGTTGCTGGTCTCGTTGCCACTTTTGCTCTCCCGGCGTACGGGGCTTGGCAGCCCGCGGACTTGGAAACCCGCTCACTGCAGCAGGTCGCTTTGGAGGACGCGCAGTCATTGGTCGTCGCGTCCGATGCGGGCGCAGCGCAGCTCACCCGCGACAGCTACGCTGCCACCAGTCAGGAGGAGATTGATCAGAAAAAGGCGCGAGAAGCAGCGGCACAAGCAGCCGCCGAGCGGGCGCGGGCCTCCGCGCAGGTCGCGTCGGTACCGTTCGACTACAGCATGGTGCCCCCTGGCAGCGGAGCCGTGCGGTGGCCGGTCGGCGGCCCGTTCACTGTGACAGACAGGTTTGGAGCTCGCGGCGGCGCGCACATGGGGACCGACATGGTCGCTGCCGGCGGCACCCCCGTCTACGCCTCCGTCGACGGTGTCGTGCGGATTTCACAGGACAGCTACGGCGCATACGGGGTCACCGTCGTCGTGGAATCCGTTCTGAACGGGCAACAGGTGAGGACGGTGTACCCCCACATGCAAACCGGCAGCCGACAGGTCGCCGCCGGTCAGACCGTCACGGCCGGGCAGACCGTCGGACTCGTGGGCAGCACGGGCCGCTCCACCGCGAACCATCTGCACTTCGAGGTCTACCTCGACGGAACCGCCGTGGACTCGCTGGCCTGGCTGGAAGCGAACGCGGGCTAACCCATGTGCCGCACGGATCTTCCGCACCACCCCGCTCGCGGGCACTCCCTGACCGAGATAACGAAGAGGACGACCCTGCCATGACCGGAACCGACCCGCTCTCCCTCGACGGCATCTCACTGCTGCTGGTGTGGACGTCGATCGGCACCTACCTGCTTGCGTTCATCGCGTACACCATCGACCTGGCTCAACGCTCCGTCCCCGCCGGCGTCCCACAGCAAGAGCCGGTCCTGGCCGGCGCTACCGCCCGGGCGAGCCAGCAGACGGAAAAGGCCCAGAGTGGGGCGGTGAACAGGGTTCGCACGCCGCCTGCACAGCGGCATCGGCTGCTGTGGGCACGGATCGGAACGTCGCTGACGGTCCTCGCGTTCCTGTTCCACCTGGCCGGCACCATCCTGCGCGGGATCGCCGCAGAGCGGGTGCCGTGGGCGAACATGTACGAGTTTGCGCTAACCGGCACCGTCTTGATCGTCGCCGTCTACCTGCTGGTGCTGCGCCGCTACGACCTCCGCTTCCTGGGTGCGTTTCTCATCGGCATGGTGGTGCTGCTGCTCGGCGGCGCGACAATCTCGTTCTACGTCGAAGTTGTGCCGCTGATGGATCCGCTCAAGAGCGTGTGGCTGGTCATCCACGTCTTCGTCGCCTCCCTGGCCACCGCCCTGTTCGCGATCGCCTGCGGCATCTCCATCACCCAGCTCCTGCAGGCCCGCCGTGAACGCCGCGCCCGAGCATCCTCGGATACTGCCCACCCCGCCGGTCCTGGGTTCTTGCGCACTCTGCCCATCGCCGACGTGCTCGAGTCCCTCGCCTACCGGTTCGCGATCGTGGGGTTCGTGTTTTGGACCTTCACCCTGATTGCCGGTGCGATCTGGGCCAACGACTCCTGGGGTCGCTACTGGGGCTTCGACGTCAAGGAAGTGTGGACGTTCGTGATCTGGGTGGTCTATGCCGGGTACATCCACGCCCGCGCGACCCGGGGGTGGCGTGGCACCCGCTCCGCCTGGCTGTCCATCATCGGGTTCGTCGCGGTGTTGTTCAACTTCACAATCGTGAACATGTTTTTCCAGGGCCTCCACTCCTACTCCGGCCTCACTTGATCCTCTTCCGCAACTCCTCACACGAACTGGAAGCACACCTATGCCTTCGAACCGCTCGAACTCGACCAACAGGTCTCAACATGGGCCGGTGACCGTCAAACAACAGCGTGAGCAAAAGCGCCAACAAAAGTTGGCCAAGTATCAGAAGCAGCTCGCCAAACGCCGCCGCAGCAAACTGGTCTGGTGGGTTGTCGGGTCAACGGCGGCTGTGGTGATTATCGGCCTCATCGTCGCGTCCGTCGTGCTCACACCGTTACCGCCAAGACAGTACGAAGCCGGCAGCGAGGGGGCAACCATTGAAGGAGTCCAGACCTTCGAGAACACGGCTGAGCACGTCGCCGGTGCTGTCCAGTACGAGCAAAGCCCTCCAGCGGGCGGCCCGCACAACGCTGTCTGGTTGAACTGCGGCATCTATGACGAACCGGTCCCGAATGAGAACGCGGTCCACTCCATGGAGCACAGCGCTGTGTGGGTGACCTACAACCCCGACGAGGTCGCCGGTGAACAACTCGAAACCCTCAAGAGCCTTCTGCCCTCAACCTACGTCGTTCTTTCCCCCTACGAGGGACTGGATGCGCCGATCGTGATGTCCAACTGGAACCAGCAGCTGAAGGTTGATTCGGCGAACGACGAGCGTATCGGCGCCTTTTTCGAAGAGTACTGGCGCAGCCAGAACGCCCCCGAGCCGAACGCCGCCTGCACTGGCGCATACGACGCACCGGGAAAGCAATGAACCGCAGTGAAACCAGCGACGCGTCCCCATCCCGCCGGTGGCCGCGGTGGTGGATCGTCCTTCTCGTTCTGCTTGCGGTCGGCGCGCTGACCTTCGCTGGGGGACGCTTCTCAACTTTCGGGTCCCAGGGCGCGGGCACACCGGGTGCTGACTCTCCCGAGGCGGGCTTTTCACGCGACATGCAGGTCCATCACGCGCAGGCCATCCAGATGGCCATGGAGATCTACCGCAAAACATCCGACGAGGAGCTGAGGATCTTCGCGTACGACATCGCCACCGGGCAGGCGGGCCAGCGTGGCGAGATGTACGACTGGCTTGTGCAGTGGGGGCTGTCGCAGTCCGGTGGTCCGATGATGCAGTGGATGGATGCCTCTCCGGGTGGCAGCGGCCATGCGATGTCTGACGGTTCGGCCATGACGGAGGAAGAGGCGCGCATCGCGATGGGCATGGCCTCCGCTGAAGAGATCTCCGCTTTGGAGGGTGCGACCGGGCAGCAAGCCGATTGTCTCTTCCTCGGGCTGCTCATTCGCCACCACGAAGGCGCCATCCCGATGGCGGAGGCGCTCATCGAGCTCGGCACAGATTCACGTGCCCTAACCGTCGCAGAGAACATTAAGAACGGACAGGCCGCCGAGATCAGCGCGATGAAATCCATGCAGGCGCGGATCGGCTGCCAATAGCACCCGATCGCACGGCCCGCGGCCGCGAAAGCAAACCTGCTCCGCCGGCTGCGAATGATCCCGACCCGAAAGAACCCGTGGACCCCAACGCCCAGAAACGTCTCGCAGGCGAGCGCGCGGAGAACAACCCGATTCACACCGGGCACGAATGATGCCGCACACCAGAGAGATCAACTACCGCACGCTGCGGGTAGTCGGGCCGGCGATCCTCGTTGGGGCGGCACTTGCTGTCCTAGTCGGCGCACTGGCATTCGGTGGCGGCGCTGCACAGCTCCCGCTCGGCGACGCCGGCCCGGTCGTGCGCTGGGGGCTTCCGGCCACGAAGCTGGTCGTAAACCTCGCCGCCGCGGGAATGGTCGGTGTGCTCGTGACGGCGCTGTTCACGTTGCGGACGGGTGAGCGCGAGTTCGATACCTCCCTCGATACCGCCTCGATCTCCGCTGCCGTGTTCACCGTGGCAGCCGGTGCGACCGGGTTCCTCACGTTTCTCAGCGTCTTCAACCCCGCGATCGACGTCGGACCGCAGTTCGGTGCCCAGCTCGGACGGTTCCTCGTCGAACTCGAGGTGGGCCGGACGTGGCTGATCACAACGGTCGCGGGCGCAGCACTCACCGTCCTCACATTCGCGGTGCGGTCCTGGGTTGGAACGCTTCTGGTCGCCCTGCTGGCGGTCGCCTCGCTCGTGCCGATGGGCACGCAAGGGCACTCCGGTGATGACGCCCTTCACCATGAGGCGATGACGGCGCTCATCCTGCACATCATCGGCGCCGCGGTGTGGCTCGGCGGTCTCCTCTTGCTCGTCGCCATCCGTCCAGTCCTCCAGCGGCAGCGCATCGCCGATGTCGTCGCCCGCTACTCAAGCATCGCCTTGGCCGCGTTCGTGCTCGTCGCCGTATCCGGCACGGTGCGGGCGGCTATCGGCCTGCAGCAGTGGTCGGACCTGCTCTTCCCTTATGGCGCAATCTTGGCCGGGAAAGTCGTCGCGCTGATCGGTCTCGGGCTCCTCGGCGCGTGGTACCGCATGCGACTGATCGGCAAGATGCGCGGCTCCAACGTGGCATCCCGCCCCTTCTGGATCTTGATCGTGTTCGAGTTGGCGTTGATGGGTGTGGCCAGCGGTGCCGCTGCAGCGCTGGCCCGCACCCCGCCACCGAACCCGGCCCCGCTTCCCGAGACCCCGACGCCAGCGGAACGCCTCACCGGTGCACCGCTGCCCGCGGAGCTCACGATCGAACGGTGGGTCACCGCATGGAACATCGATCTGCTGTGGGCGGTGATCGCCGGGTTCGCGATCTTCTTCTACCTTGTCGGGGTATGGCGGCTGCGCCGCCGCGGCGACCCCTGGCCGGTACACCGCACGATCATGTGGGTCACCGGCATGATGCTGCTGGTGTGGGTCACCGGCGGAGTCATCAACGTCTACCAGGACTACCTGTTCAGCGTGCACATGCTCGGCCACATGCTGCTCACGATGGCGATCCCCGTGCTGCTGGTCGCTGGTGCCCCCGTGACCCTGGCGGCGCGGGCGATCCACAAGCGCGATGACGGCACGCGCGGCGGCCGCGAGTGGATCCTCTGGGCGGTGCACACCCCCATCGCCCGCGTACTGACGAACCCCTTCGTCGCTGCGGGGCTGTTCATCGGGTCGCTCTGGGCGTTCTACTACACCGATCTCTTCCGCTGGTCGCTGTACGACCACCTCGGCCACGAGTGGATGATCGCCCACTTCCTCATCACCGGATACCTCTTCGCCCTCACCCTGATCGGCATCGACCCGGTGCCCTGGCGGCTCCCGTACGCGGGCCGGCTGCTGCTGCTCATCGGCGTCATGGCGATGCACGCGTTCTTCGGGGTGGCGATGATGATGCAGACCGGGCTCATGGTCGCCGAGTGGTTCGGGTCGATGGGACGTACATGGGGCCCCTCTCCGCTCGAGGACCAGTACATCGGCGGCGGTCTCGCGTGGTCGGTCGGCGAGATACCGACGCTCATTCTCGCCATTACGGTGGCGATTCAGTGGAGCCGCAGCGACGCCCGCGACCAGAAGCGCAGCGACCGCCACGCCGACCGCACCGACGACGCCGAGCTCGAGGCGTACAACGCGCACCTCACCGCGCTGGCGAAGAAGGACGCCCGTGACCGAAGATGACACCCGCGGATTGAATCGGCCTGGCCCTCATTCCTATCGGGAGCCTTGTCCAGCAGGTGCCGGCTGGCCTAATTCTTGGTCAGCGTAGTACGCCTTCTCGACCTCGACGGGAGTGCGCATGTCGAGCTCGCCGTGGAGCCGGGAGTTGTTCCACCACCACACCCACTCGAGCGTCGCGAGCTCGACCTGCTCGACCGTCCGCCACGGCCCACCCTGGCGGATCAGCTCGGTCTTGTAGAGGTTGTTCACCGCCTCGGCCATCGCGTTGTCGAACGAATCGCCAACGGTGCCCGTCGACGGCACGGCGCCGAGCTCGACGATCCGCTCCGTGTAGATCATCGCGGTGTAGTTCGACCCGTGGTCCGCGTGATGGATGAGGCCGTCGAGGCGGCCGCCGACGTTCCAAGCGGCCATGTCGAGGGCCTGCATCGGCAGAATCTCCGAGCGCAACGTCGCCGCGACGTTCCAGCCGACGATGCGCCTCGAGTACACGTCGGTGACGAACGCGACATAGGCGAAACCACTCCAGGTCGCGACGTAGGTGACGTCGCAGACCCAGAGCCGACGGGGCGCTTGCGCGGTGAAGCGACGGTTCACGAGATCGCTCGGCAGCGCGGTCGTCTTGTCGGGGCGGGTCGTGAACACCCGCTTCGACTTACGGACGCCGCGCACCCCAGCGAGGCGCATGAGCCGCTCGGTCTGGTCACGACCGATCTCCCACCCCTGTCGACGCATCAGCGCATGCATCTTCCGGCGCCCATAGACGCGGTAGTTCTCCGCATGCAGCCTCGCGACCTCCGGGACGAGCAGCTCGTCCTTCAACTGCCGCGCTGACGGCGCACGACCGACGGCGGCGCGATAGCCGCGGGAGGTGAGAAACCCTTGAACTGCCGGTCGGAGGACCTGGCAGATGAGCTCGACCCCGAAACGATCCCGGTACTCGTCAATGAACCGGATCATCTCGGTCAGGGGCGGTCGAGCTCCTTCGCGAAAAACACGCTCGCAGCCTTGAGGATCTCATTCGCCTTCCGCAGCTCGGCGTTCTCCTTCTGCAGCCGCTTGATCTCCGCCGCCGCATCGGTCGTGAGCCCGGGCTTCACGCCGGCGTCGACCTCGTAGCGACGCTGCCAGAGGCGCAGCGTCTCGGGGCTCATCCCGAGCAGACCGGCCACGTGACGGACCGCGCTCATCATCGTCGGGTGCGACCGCCGCGTCTCCGCGAGCATCCGCAACGCCCGCTCACGCATCTCCGGCGAGTACTTCCTGTTCATCGAGTTCCATCCTTGCTTGAAGAACGGAACGAAAGTCAGGCCGATTCAGATGGTGGTCGAGGGTAACCAGGAGGAAGCTTGTCGGGACGCAGACACCAAGGCCTGCCGTACCGTGCCCCGGCGCACCGTAGCGGCGGGCGAGTGCTCAGATACTGAGCTCCTCGCTCGCGCGTCACGGCGAATGTTCGCGAATAGCCTCGACCCTGTTCCCCATCCCGACCACCGCCCTCCCCGCCCTCGGCGAGCAGGCCAAATCTCCAGGTAGGTCGGAATCAGACCGTCACCCTGGTCTCAGAACAAGCGGTCACAGACACTCACGCCCCGGTGAGCACGAGCCATACCAGGACACCGTTAAGGATGATGAGAAAGACGGCTGCGGCGATTCCCGCTACCGTCGTCGCTACATGGTTGCGGAAGGGGCCGAGCACCTCAAACTTTGCCGTAACCACGATCAACGGCACAAGCGCAAACGGGATGCCGAACGAAAGCAACACCTGGCTCAGCACGAGCGCGAGAGTAGGATCGACGCCGAACCCAAGAAGAACAAGCGCGGGCACAAGCGTCACCAGCCGACGCGCGAGCAACGGCACGCGGAGGCGCAGCAAGCCTCGCATGATCTCCGCACCCGCATACGCTCCGACTGACGTGCTCGCCAGACCGCTGGCGAGTAGTCCGATGGCGAAAAGGGTCGCGACGACAGGACCAATGTCGTCGTAGAGAGCCGAGTATGCACCCTCGAGGGTGTCCGTGCCGGGCATTCCAGCGAGATTGGCTGCAGCCAGTAGAAGGATGCAGAGGTTAACGGTGCCGGCGATCAGCATCGCGAGCGTGACGTCCCAGCGCGTCGCGCGCAGTAGACGGGATGTCGAGATCCCGCGAACGTCATCGAGCATGACGCCTCGCGGTATGGCACCCGCTGTCGCCAGGTTCTTTGGCGCAGGCGGCGTGAACCGATCACGCGCGAGGGCGCCGTGCGCATAGATTGCGTGCGGCATGATTGTCGCACCGAGGATCGATGCAGCCAGGAGCACGGAGCCAGTGCTGTCGAAACGCGGAAGTAGTCCGCCGACCACCCGGGCCGGGTCAGGCGCTCCGACGAACACGCCGTAGGTAAAGCCGATCGCGATGATGACCGTAAGAACGATCACGGCAAACTCGAACGGCCTCGCCCCGCCGCGCGACTGCACGAGGAGCAAAGTGAGCGAGACGCCTCCGGTAATGATCCCACCCCACAAAAGCGGGATGTCAAATAGCAAGTACAGCGCAACCGCTCCACCTATGACCTCGGCGATGTCGGTCGCCATTGCGACGAGCTCGGCCTGGAACCAGTACGCCCGACGCGCCCAGGAGTTGTGAATACGGTCGCCCATGGTTTCTGGGAGGCTCCGCCCTGTGACGATACCGAGTTTCGCCGACAGGTATTGAATAAGCCAAGCCATGACATTGGCGAGCACAATGACCCACACGAGCAGGTAGCCGTACCGAGCGCCCGCCGTCATATTGCTCGCCACGTTGCCCGGGTCAAGGTAGGCCACTCCAGCGACAATCGCCGGACCTATCAGCCAAGCCCTGCGGTTCGTGGACACGCGACGCGCCGCGCGGGAGCTCCGAGATCCCGGCCAAAAGGGAGTCGGCACCCAAGAAGGCTAATTTTTCGGTGTGCCGAAAACAAGGGGGACGCTCGGTGACCGCAGTAGACAGGCTTATTCTCGCGGTCGATCCCACGACGCTCCCCGCCTTGCACGAAAAACAGGCGCATGAGGTCCGCCGTAGTAGCTCGAAGAGGGCTACGCGTCATGGCGGCTGTCGCCTCGGCGCCCTCCCACACATTCGTCAGATGACGTTGGCATAGATGCGTTGTCCAAAAAACGATATCATCGCATTATGACGATGAAGGTCGCGGTTGGATCCCCGCTGGATGAAGGTGCCACCGAAGTGTATGCCCACCTGTTCGACGCACTCGGGGACCCAACCCGATTGGCGGTCCTACAGCACCTCGCCTCCGGCGAGCATCGAGTACGAGATCTGGTTGAGCACATCGGTCTTGCACAGTCCACCGTGAGTAAACACCTGAGCTTCTTGCTCGACTGTCGCCTGATTACGGTCCGTCCGGAAGGTCGCTCCTCGTGGTATTCGCTGACCGAGCCAAACGCAACCGCCGCGCTCATCAACGCGGCTCAATCGCTCCTCAGCGCCACCGGAACCCACGCCCAACTGCACACACACCTGCGTGACCCCCACCTTGCCCACAAGGAGAGAACGGAGATCCGCTAATGGGCGCTGGGCACAATCACGGTTCCACCCCGGGTGCCGCAGGCCAACCGGGGGACCACCGCAAGAGGCTTTGGATCGCTTTTGGCCTTACCGGGATAATTGTCGTCGCCCAAGCAATCGGATCAATTGTCACGGGCAGTCTCGCGCTACTCACCGACACCGCACATGCGATCACGGACGCTTCTGGCCTCCTGGTTGCCCTGATCGCTGCAACCCTCGTATTGCGGCCGGCCAGCGCGAAGCGCACGTGGGGTTTCCGTCGCATCGAGGTCATCGCCGCAATGGGGCAAGCGACCCTGCTCCTCCTCGTTGGCGCCTACACCGCGATCGAGGGAATTCGCCGCTTGTTCGAACCGCCCGAGGTGCCGGGAACCGAGCTCCTGGTGTTCGGCATCATCGGCCTCACAGCCAACATCGCCGCAATAGTCCTTCTGTCCTCAACTCGCGAAGCAAACTTCAACATGCGCGCCGCGTTCCTTGAAGTACTCAACGATGCACTGGGATCGCTTGGCGTCATTACGGCAGCGATTGTGATCGCAACCACAGGTTTCATGCAGGCTGACGCGATCGCCGGCTTGTTGATCGCCGCGCTCATCGTGCCGCGCGCCTTCAAGCTCCTACGCGAGACCACTAGCGTTCTAATGGAATTCACGCCTCCCGGCTTAGACCTCGACCAAGTTCGTGCCCACATTCTCAAGCTCGACCACGTCAAAGACGTCCATGATCTGCACGCTTCCATCGTCGCAACCGGGCTGCCCACCATCAGCGCTCACGTGGTCGTTGAAGATCGGTGCTTCTCAGACGGTCACGCTGCGAGAGTGCTGGAGGAGGTGAAGGAATGCGTCGCCAACCACTTCGAGGTCTCTGTTCTCCACTCCACCTTTCAGATAGAAACAGCTCATATCCAAGAGGAGGAGGCGACCGTGACCCACGCTTGAGGCTCTCGAACAGCCAGATGATTCGTGACCAATCGACGTAGGTGAGCTAGATAGGCGCAGTTCTCGCTACTGTTCATGCGCCGTTGGTTCGTTGAAATGGTCGTCCGAGGATTCAGATAAGGCGGGATCCGCCGCGCCTCATCGGTCGATGACCGGCTGTACGGGCCGATCTCCCACCCAAATAGTTCATTGTCCAGTGTATAGTCATCGCATGCTGACTCATGCCGATCGACTCGACATAATGAACCGGCTGGGGCGCGCCATGGCCGACCCGACCCGCTCACGCATCCTCCTGACGCTTTTGGCCGGCCCGAGTTACCCCGCGGTGCTGTCTCGCGATCTGGGGCTTTCCCGCTCGAACGTGTCGAACCATCTGACGTGTTTACGGGGGTGCGGGATCGTGGTGGCCGAGCCCGAGGGGCGGCAGACCCGCTACGAGGTCGCAGACCCGCACCTTGCCCGCGCCCTGACGGCGCTGGTTGATGTGACGCTCGCGGTCGACGAGAGCGTGCCGTGCATGGACCCAAACTGCGGGGTCGAGGGCTGCGTGCCGGGGGAGGTTCGGGCATGAGCGCGGTCACGAGTTCGCAAGTCGAACACGTCGACCTCGACGACGACGACGATGACGATGACCGGCCGTGGTATCGGAGCCCGAGCGTTCTGATCCCGATTGCCTCCGGCGTCGCGTTCGCCGCCGGCCTGGTGTGCGACTGGACCGGCGCGGAGACCGCGGGCCTGGTGCTGTTCTGGATCGGTCTGCTGCTGGGCGCGTACACGTTTGTGCCGGGCGCGCTGCGCAAGCTGTTCACCAAGGGCAAGCTAGGCATCGGCCTGCTGATGACAATCAGCGCCACTGGCGCCGTGATCCTCGGCTATGTCGAGGAGGCCGCCGCGCTGGCGTTCTTGTACTCCATCGCGGAGGCGTTGGAAGACAAGGCGATGGACCGCGCCCGCGCAGGATTGCGGGCACTGTTGAAGCTGGTGCCCGACACCGCACGGGTCCAGCGCGGCGACGCCACGGTCGAGGTGGAGGCGAAGGAACTGCGCGTCGGTGACGTGCTCGTGGTCCGGCCGGGCGAGCGGATTGCCACGGACGGCATCGTGCGCGCCGGGCGGAGCAGCCTGGACACGTCGGCGATCACAGGCGAGTCGATCCCGGTCGAGGTCGAGCCCGGCACCGACGTGTCGGCCGGGTCGATCAACACCACCGGCGTCCTCGAAGTCGAGGCCACCGCCGCCGGCACCGACAACTCGCTCACCACGATCGTTGAGCTGGTCGAGCAGGCCCAGGCCGAGAAGGGCGACCGCGCCCGCCTGGCCGACCGGATCGCCCGCCCCCTCGTGCCCGGGGTGATGATCCTCGCCGTGCTGGTCGGCGCGCTCGGGTCGCTGCTGAGCGGCGACCCCGAGCTGTGGATCACCCGCGCCCTGGTCGTGCTGGTCGCAGCCTCGCCATGTGCTCTGGCGATCGCCGTCCCGGTCACCGTCGTCTCTGCGATCGGCGCAGCCTCCAAGTTCGGCGTGGTCGTAAAGTCCGGGGCCGCTTTCGAGCGATTCGGTGGCATCCGCCACCTCGCCGTCGACAAGACCGGCACCCTGACTCGCAATGAGCCCACCGTGACCCGTGTCGTCACCACCGGCGCGACCAAGGATGACGTGCTGGCATGGGCAGCGAGCCTGGAAGGTCACAGCACACATCCCCTCGCCGCAGCGATCACCAACGCGGTTCCCGGCGCTCCGGCTGCTACCGACGTCCGCGAGACCGCGGGCCACGGCATCGTCGGCACCCTCGACGGTGCTCGTCTCGCGGTAGGGAGTCCACGCTGGCTGGACGCTGGCACGCTGGCCGACGAGGTGCAGGCGATGGAGTCCGAGGGCATGACCGTTGTGATCGTCCACCGCAACGACCAGCCCGCCGGAGCGATCGGAGTGCGGGACGAGCTGCGCCCCGAGGTTCCCGAAGTCATTGACACACTGAACCGGCGTGGGATCGGCGTGACGATGCTCACCGGCGACAACGCCCGCACCGCCGCCGCCCTCGCCGCACAGGCCGGCATCAGCGACGTACGTGCCGAACTACGCCCCGAGGATAAGGCCACCGCTGTCGCGGAACTGTCGAAGTCGCAGCCCACCGCCATGATCGGGGACGGTATCAACGACGCCCCCGCTCTCGCAGCCGCCGACCTAGGGATCGCGATGGGAGCCAAGGGCGCCGATGCCGCCATCGAGTCCGCCGACGTCGCATTCACCGGCCACGACCTGCGCCTCATTCCGCAGGCCCTCGCCCATGCCCGCCGCGGCCGCAATATCATCAACCAGAACGTCATACTGTCCATCGCGATCATCGCTGTCCTCCTACCGCTGGCGATCACCGGAATCCTCGGACTTGCGGCCGTGGTGCTCGTCCACGAAATCGCGGAAGTCATCGTCATCCTCAACGGCCTCCGCGCGGCGCGGCGCACGCACCATGACCGGGCCCGCTGACAGCCGTGCGCCCGGGAGGGCGGGTGCCGTATTGAGTGCCGCCGGCCCAATTGGTGCGCGCGTGCGACCCCGACTGTTTCTGCTCGCGTTCGCCGTTGCCGCCAGTGCCGTGCTGATCGACCAAGGCACCAAAGCACTCGCCCTCGCACGGCTCAGCGAACAAGCCCGCATCCCGCTCCTCGGAGACTTGCTCGGCCTACAACTCGCGTTCAACCCCGGCACCGTCATGTCTCTCGGATCCGGCTCAACCTGGCTGATCACCCTCATCGCGGCCGCAGCATCCGTGGGTCTGCTCCTTGCCGCCACACGCGCCCGCACCGCGGGGTGGGCCGTCGTGATCGGGCTAATCTGGGGCGGCGCGGTCGGTAACCTCCTAGATCGGCTGTTTGCTCCACCCGGATTCGGAGTGGGTCATGTCACAGACTTTCTCGCCTACGGCAACCTGTTCATCGGTAACCTCGCCGACGTCATCATCGGCATCGGCGTCGGATTCGGCCTCCTGCTATACCTCCGTCAGGGAAAGACCCGAGCATGATCTTCTCCTCCGTTCTGCAGGCGATCGGGCTGTTCCTCGCGACGAACATCGACGACATCATCGTGCTCTCTCTGTTCTTCGCCCGCGGCGCCGGGCAACGGGGAACTACAGTTCGGATCCTCGTTGGTCAGTATGTGGGATTCGCAGGTATTCTCGGCGCCGCCGTGCTCGTATCCCTCGGCGCTGGGGCGTTTCTGCCTCCAGAGGTGATTCCCTACTTCGGGCTCATTCCGCTAGGTCTAGGGCTGTGGGCGGCTTGGCAAGCCTGGCACCGCCGACACGACGACGATGACGATGACGATGAGAGCAAGATCGAAGGCAAGAAGGTCGCTGTCTGGGCCGTGGCTGGAGTCACCTTCGCTAACGGTGGGGACAACATCGGCGTCTACGTTCCCGTCTTCCTCAGCGTGGGGTCCGCTGCCGTCGTCGCATACTGCGTTGTGTTCCTCGTATTCGTTGCAGTGCTGGTGGTCGTGGCCAAGTTCATTGCCACGCGACGTCCGATCGCGGAGATCCTGGAACGTTGGGAGCACATCTTGTTCCCTCTCGTTCTTATCGGGCTTGGCATCTTCATCTTGATCAGCGGGGGAGCATTCGGGCTCTGACACAACCGTCATGCAGGGCAATTTAGGCAGCTGCGCGTCTAGACGTCATGATTGTCGCCGCTCTGAGCTACTCGACGACGCCGAGCGATTGTTCCGCCGAACGCAATTGACAAGGCTGTCCTAGCTCACCCGTGATCGTTGTCGCGGCTATAGACCTCTTCCCGTCCGACGACCGCGCCGGCGATATGGCGTGTCGGGCCGTGGCCGATCCCAGCTCGCGACCGGCGCGACGCTCCGCGAGCGAGAGGAACGGCATGATGACGACGCTGAGGGCGGTGATGACGATACCGAGAGTGGAGTGCTTGACGTCCACTTGGTCGATGAGAGTGAGCACGGACGTGACGGTGACGTACGCGGCGAAGGCGAAAACGCGACCGCGATTACGCGGAGCGTGCCCTTTTCCCACCGCTCGGGGTCGCGACGGGTGAACTGCCAGGCGACCGCGGCTGCCGACAGAACCTCGATCGTCGAGTCCAGGCCGAACCCGATCAGCGCGGCCGAGGATGCCACCGTGCCGGCGGCGATCGCGACGACGGCCTCGATCAGGTTGTAGGCGATCGTCGCCGTGACAATCCACCGGATGCGGCGTTGCAGGACCTGTCGGCGGTTGTCAGCGATGCGGGAAGCGGTGGTGGTCATGCGCAGGTGCAGCTCTCTCCGGCGCAGCAGCCGGGCTCGACGTAGAGGACAACGCGCAGCAGCTCGTCCAAGGCAGGGGCGAGGTGTGAGTCCGCGAGTCGATACCAGGTCCGTCGACCATCGGGCAAAGGCCTCGACGAGGCCACAGCCGCGCAGGCACGCGAGCTGGTTCGACATGACCTGACGAGAGACGGCAAGGGCGTCGGCCAGGTCGGAGGGGTAGGCGGGTGCTTCGCGCAGCGCCAGGAGGACGCCCGCGCGCGTCGGGTCAGAGAGCGCGTGGCCGAGGCGGGCGAGCGCCGCGGTGTGCGTCACGGTGCGGTAGCGGTCGGGGTGGACATGACACCGAGATACAGAGAGCGCT
Source organism: Microbacterium sp. AK009 (assembly GCF_013410955.1). Classification (GTDB taxonomy): domain Bacteria; phylum Actinomycetota; class Actinomycetes; order Actinomycetales; family Microbacteriaceae; genus Microbacterium. The sequence continues at coordinate 30,986 of NZ_JACCCG010000008.1, forward strand.
GAATAAACAGAACGCTGTACGCCGGGTGCGAGGTGATTACCCCGTCCTGTTGCTATCAATACCCTAGGGGGGTATGGTGTATCTGTGAACGGATACGACGGCAACAAAGACGACCTGCAGAAGCGACTGCGTCGGGTCGAGGGTCAGGTGCGCGGGATCGCCCGAATGATCGACGAAGACAAGTACTGCATCGACATCCTCACTCAAGTTTCTGCCGCGACGAAGGCCCTGGAAACAGTGGCGCTGTCCCTGCTGGGCGACCACCTGAGCCACTGCGTCGCGGAAGCGAGCGCCGAAGGCGGCCAGGTAGCTGCGGAGAAGATCCGTGAGGCCAACGACGCCATCGCCCGACTCGTCCGTTCTTGATCACACCGAATCCCCTTGAAGGAGCACATCATGACTGACCGCATCGACCTCGGTCTGAAAGACACCAACGCCGGCTGCGCCTGCTGCACCACATCCGCAGCGACGGACGCTCCCGCATCGACCTCCGCCGCCGTCACGAAAGACGTCCTCGTAGACGGGATGACGTGCTCGCACTGCGTGTCGAGCGTCACCGAGGAGCTGACCGCGATCGACGGTGTGGAGAACGTCACAGTTGACCTGAACGCCGGCGGTACGTCACGGGTCACCATTCACAGCGCCGCGCCGATCAACTCTGACGCCGTGAAAGCCGCGGTCGAGGAGGCCGGCTACACCGTGGCAGGTAGCCCCGCATGAGCACGGTCGACGTCGAGCTCGATATCTCCGGGATGACGTGCGCGTCGTGCGCGACCCGGATCGAACGCAAGCTGAACAAGCTTCCCGGTGTGGAAGCGTCGGTGAATTACGCCACCGAAAAAGCGCGTGTTCGCGGGAACGACGTCGACCCCGCCACCCTCATCGCCACCGTCGCATCCGCCGGATACCAGGCAGCCCTTCCCGCACCGCCGACGAGCGATGACATCGATGAGAACACCCCGGACCGTGAGGACGGCGAGGTCGGGACGCTGCGGCGGCGCCTGCTGATCAGTACTGCACTGTCGTTGCCGGTGGCGGTGCTGTCGATGGTCCCGGCGTTGCAGTTCGAGTACTGGCAGTGGCTGGCCCTCACGCTCACCGCGCCGGTCGCGGTATGGGGGGCGTGGCCCTTTCACCGGGCCGCGGCGGTCAACGCCCGTCACGGCGCGGCGACTATGGACACCCTCATCAGCGTCGGCGTGATCGCGGCGTTCGGGTGGTCCCTGTACGCACTGTTCTTCGGCGGGGCAGGTATGCCGGGGATGACGATGACCTTTACCCTCGTCGGCGCCCCGCAGGCGGGTGGCCATGAGATCTACCTGGAAGTCGCGGCGCTGGTCACCGTATTCATCCTCGCCGGACGGTACGCCGAAGCACGCGCGAAGAAATCATCGTCGGAGGCGCTGCGGGCGTTGCTGGAGATGGGCGCGAAGCACGCTACAAAGCTCGTCGACGGCGTCGAACGGACGGTGCCGGTCGCGCAGCTCGCGGTCGGAGACACCGTACTGGTTCGACCGGGGGAGAAGGTCCCCTCCGACGGGCTGGTGATCGATGGTTCCTCCGCGATCGACGCCAGTATGCTCACCGGAGAGTCGGTGCCCGTCGAAGTCGCCACCGGTTCCCGTGTCGTCGGCGCCACGGTGAACGTCGGTGGTCGCCTCACGGTCGAAATCACCCGGGTCGGCGCGGACACAGAGCTTGCCCGCATGCGCCGGCTGATGGAGGAAGCTCAGACCGGCAAGGCCAAGGTGCAGCGCATCGCTGACCGCGTGTCTGCCGTTTTCGTCCCCATCGTCATCGGACTGGCCGTGGCCGCGTTCCTCGGCTGGACGATCGCCGGAGCCTCGCTCGAGCTGGCCTTCACCGCGGCGGTGGCCACCCTGATCATCGCGTGCCCCTGCGCGCTCGGGCTCGCCACCCCCACCGCGCTGCTGGTCGGGACCGGCCGCGGTTCCCAGCTGGGCATTCTGATCCGCGGACCGCAGGTGCTGGAGCAGACCCGCATGGTCGACACCATCGTGCTCGATAAGACCGGCACCGTCACCACCGGTCAGATGACCGTCACCGACATTCGCCCCGCCCACGGCGTCACCCCGGACGAGCTGCTGCGCGTTGCTGGGGCGGTCGAGTCGGGATCTGAGCATCCGGTCGCCCGCGCCGTCGTCACTGCTGCACCCGCGAGCGGTTACGCGGACAGCTTCGCGTCGCACGCCGGGTTTGGCGTCCAGGGCATCGTGGACGGGGCGGCGATCGTCGCCGGCCGAGCGTCCTGGCTGGCCGATCAGTGGGGCATCCACCCGCCGGCCGAAGCCGCCGCTGAGCTGCGCGCTCTCGCGCAGAGTGGTACTGCGATCGCGGTCGGTCGCGACGGGGAGTACCTCGGCGCGATTGGGGTGGCCGACACGGTGAAGCCGACCAGCGCCGCCGCGATCACCCGCTTCCAGGCGCTCGGGTTGCGCCCGGTGCTGCTGACCGGCGACAACGCCACCACCGCCGCGCGGATCGCCGCCGAGGTGGGTATCTCCGACGTGCACGCCGAGGTCACTCCTGCCGGAAAGCTTGATGTGATCCGCAAGCTCCAGGACGACGGGCACGTGGTCGCGATGGTCGGTGACGGCGTCAATGACGCCGCGGCCCTCGCCGCCGCCGACCTCGGCCTGGCCATGGGGGGAGGCACGGACGCCGCGATCGCAGCCAGCGACATCACCATCGTCTCCGGCGACCTGGCCGTCGTCGTGGACGCGATCCGCCTCGCCCGCCGCACTCTCGGCACCATCAAGGGAAACCTGTTCTGGGCGTTCGCGTACAACGTCGCCGCCATTCCGATAGCCATGGCCGGCCTGCTCAATCCTCTCGTCGCTGCGGCGGCGATGGCGTTGTCATCGGTGTTCGTGGTGACCAACAGCCTTCGGCTGCGCCGGTTCCGACCCGACCCGGCACCCGCCCCTACGACCCCCGTTCCCGTGCCCCAACCGGCCTGAACGTGCCCCCGCACCGGCGCACCCAGAGAAGGAGGCTCCGATGAGCCAGCACGACCACCACAACCACCACGCCCCGGCGGCCACCGCCGAACACGACCACGCGGCGATGAGTCACCCGCAGAGCGAAGACGAGCGGGCACCCGCCGCCGGACAGTCCGGGCACGGCCACGCCGACCACGGCGGGCACGCCGGACACGGCGATCACGTTGCCCGGTTCCGGCGCCTGTTCTGGATCATGCTGATTCTCGCTGTGCCGGTCGTGGGGTTCTCCACGATGTTCTCGATGCTGATTGGATACCCGCTGCCGGACGCCGCATGGGTGGAATGGGTGTCCCCCATCCTCGGCACCGTCATGTATGTGTGGGGTGGCGCCCCGTTCCTCACCGGTGCCGTCAGCGAGCTCCGTGCCCGCAAGCCCGGCATGATGCTCCTCATCGCCCTCGCGATCACCGTCGCATTCCTCGCCTCGTGGGGGGCCAGCATAGGGCTGCTGCACCACGAGCTGGACTTCTGGTGGGAGCTGGCGCTGCTGATCGTCATCATGCTCCTCGGGCACTGGATCGAGATGCGTTCCCTCGCCCAGACCACCTCCGCGCTGGACTCTCTCGCCGCGCTCCTGCCCGACGAGGCCGAAAAGGTTGACGGGGACAGCACTGTCACCGTCGCCCCCGCCGATCTGCAAGTTGGTGACGTCGTCGTTGTCCGCCCCGGCGGGCGGGTCCCCGCGGATGGTCGGATCGTGCAGGGCACGGCCAGCATGGACGAGTCGATGATCACTGGCGAATCCCGCCCGGTTCGCCGCAGCGACGGCGACCAGGTCATCGCAGGCACCGTCGCCACCGACTCCGGGGTGAGGGTGGAAATCACTGCGGTCGGGGAGGACACCGCGCTGGCCGGCATCCAGAAACTCGTCACCGAAGCGCAGAACTCCTCCTCTCACGCACAACGCCTCGCGGACCGTGCCGCCGGGTGGCTGTTCTGGTTCGCTCTCGGGGCGGCCGCGATCACAGCCACGGTCTGGACCTTGGTCGGGCTCCCCGACCAAGCCGTGATCCGCACCATCACCGTCCTCGTCATCGCCTGCCCGCACGCCCTGGGCCTTGCCATCCCGCTGGTGGTGTCCATCGCGACCGAGCGCGCCGCCCGCGGCGGTGTGCTCGTGAAAGACCGCCTCGCGCTGGAGAGCATGCGCACCGTCGACACGGTCCTGTTCGACAAGACCGGCACCCTCACCAAGGGCACCCCCGCCGTCACCGCGATCGACCCGGCCGCTGGTATCGACGCAGACGAGCTGCTCACGTGGGCCGCCGCCGCCGAAGCAGACTCGGAACACCCTCTGGCTCGGGCGATCGTGAACGCCGCGCACGAGAAGCAGTTCACCGTTCCCGCTGCCGTCGACTTTCAGTCCTCACCGGCCGTCGGTGTCCGTGCGCGGGTGACCGGTCGCACCGTCCAGGTCGGCGGCCCGTACATGCTGAAGCAGGAGGGCGCGGCCGAGCTGCCGGTCGCGGATGAGTGGCGCAACGAGGGCGCGATCATCCTGCACGTTCTCGTCGACGGGCAGGTCGCAGGGGCATTGCGCCTGGCAGACGAGATCCGTCCCGAATCCCGCGCGGCCGTCGACGCGCTACATCAGCGGGGTGTGCAGGTCGTCATGATCACCGGAGACGCCGAAGCGGTCGCCGCCTCCGTCGCCGCCGACCTCGGTATCGACCGGTTCTTCGCCGGAGTCCGGCCGGAGGACAAGGCGTCCAAGGTCAAGGAGCTTCAAAGCGAAGGCCGCAAGGTCGCCATGGTCGGTGACGGGGTCAACGATGCACCGGCTCTCGCGCAAGCCGACGTCGGTATCGCCATCGGTGCGGGCACCGATGTGGCGATAGCGTCCGCCGGTGTCATTCTTGCCAGTGACGATCCCCGCTCCGTGCTGTCGGTGATCGAGTTGTCTCGCGCCAGCTACCGCAAGATGAAGCAGAACCTGTGGTGGGCCGCCGGGTACAACCTCATCTCCGTCCCGCTCGCCGCCGGGGTACTCGCCCCCGTCGGGTTCGTCCTACCCATGTCTGTCGGCGCCATCCTGATGTCGCTGTCCACCATCGTCGTCGCCCTCAACGCTCAACTACTGCGACGCCTCAACCTCAGCCCGGACGCGGTTACCGACCGCTGACAGGAGTGACGTACCGTGGAAGGGAGGGAGGTGACATGTCGCTGATCACACTGACAGACCGGCTCCACGCCGGACGGTCGATAGCCCGCACCCTTCTGCTGCTCATCGCGTTGACCGCCGCGGTCATCGTCGGCCTGCTGGCCATGCACTCCCTCAACACCCACACCGCCGCCCAGACCGGCCACCAAGCCACCGTCGCCACCGCCAGTGTCACCGTGGATGATCACCACTCCGGTGCCACCGTGACGGACGAAGGGTGTGCGGATTGTGGCTCAGGCCACGCCGACATGTTGGCCATGGCGTGTGTGCTGGCGCTGCTGGCTAGCGTGCTGCTGCTGGCCCGACTCCGCCCGAGCCAGGTGTGGTTGTCGGTCCTGCCACGCCCGCGGCCACTCAGTGCCGCGCTTCCCGGCAGGCCGAGGCTGCGGCCGCCTTCTCTCACAGCTCTCTGCATCAGTCGTACGTGATGCGGCCGAGCCGGCGCACTCCTGCCGGCTCCGCCTTTACGCACCTGTCGATGCGACCGGTGTTCGTTCACGTACCCCTGTATTTGGAGAACCCTGATGAAGATTCGTACCGCAGCGACCGCTGCGCTCACCCTCGCCGCCGCCCTCACCCTCGCCGGCTGCGCCGACGGCTCCGGCTCGGAGTCCATGCCTGGCATGGACCACGGCAGCAGCTCGTCCCCGTCCTCATCGTCCACGGTGACCGCGGACTTCAACGACGCGGATGTGATGTTCGCGCAGATGATGATCCCTCACCATCAGCAGGCCGTCGAGATGGCTGACATGATCCTGGACAAGGAGGGCATCGACCCGGGTGTGCTGACCCTGGCCTCGGACATCAAGGCCGCCCAGCAGCCCGAGATCGACCAGCTGCAGTCCTGGCTGACCGAGTGGGGTGCCGACATGCCCGATATGGACAGCATGGAGGGCATGGATCACGGCGGCGGCATGATGAGCGAGGACGACATGGCCGCGCTGGAAGCCGCCACCGGCGCCGAGGCGTCCCGGCTGTTCCTCGAGCAGATGACGATGCACCATGAAGGCGCGATCGAGATGGCCCAGGACGAAGTCGACAACGGCCAGAACGCTGACGCGGTCGCGATGGCGCAGACCATCGTCGACACGCAGACCGCCGAGATTACCGAGATGCAGGAACTGCTCGCGCAGCTCTAACGCACCCCACCGGTGAGGACGCTCCGCAGGGGCGTCCTCACCCTGGAATCGAAAGGGTGCGAATGCGCATTCACCTGCGCGCGACGGCGAGCTTCGTCGCGCTCACCAGCTTGCTGCTCACCGGCTGCGCCGCAGCCGAACCGCCATCGACCGGCAGCGACCACGCCGACACGGCGCTGTCTCACGTTCACGCGATCGTGCCCGCGCCAGACGATGACGGCTTCCTTCTCGGCACCCACGAGGGCCTCTACGCCGCCACCGCTGACGGGCAACTCGGCTCCCGCGTCGGCAGCTACAGCTTCGATGCGATGGGCCTCACCGCCGTCGACGACACCCTCATCGCCTCCGGCCATCCCGGCCGGGGCACCCCCGGGGAGCTTGGGGAGGGAAACCTTGGCATCATCCGCAGCAGCGACGGCGGCATGACATGGGAGCCGGTGGCGTTCACCGGCGAGAAAGACTTCCACGTCCTCACCGCCGGACCGGACGGCACCCTGTACGGACAGGAAACCGGCGACGGCCTCATCTTGGCGAGCACCGACCTCGGTGCCACGTGGGCTCCAACAGGCGCGACTCTGCTTGTCTTCGGTCTCGCCGTCGACGCTACGGGCCGTATCATCGCCGCGACCCCGGACGGACTCCGCGTCAGTACCGATCGCGGAGCAACATTCGGTCCCGTTCCGGACGCCCCCAGCCTTTTTGTCATCGCCTCATCCCCGGACCGTGAACGCCTCATCGGCGTCGGAACGAAGGGGGCCATCTGGAGCAGCACGACCGCTGATCCAGTGTGGCGGAACGTTGGTTCCGTGCACGGCACCGGTCAGGCAATCACCGTCACCGATGCCGGCGACATCCTCGTCGTCGATGACAGCGGGCTGAGCCTGCTTCCCGCCTCCTAGCTGACGCTCACCCGAGAGACCACACACGTGCCCGACCTCACCGCCGAAGCTCCCACACGCCGCCGGTCCACCCGACCGCGCCACACAACCACCAAAGAACCGGCCGAGGCTCCGACGCATCGCATCGAGCCCGTCCTAACGCGACGCCAAGCACGCGCTCGCGCCTCCACGCACAAAACCCTCAGCACCCCTGCCCACACGACGCCCCGCGACCAACAGCCGCGAGACGCCCGGTCGAACAATGACACAGTGGCACCGGGGGATGGACACCCGCCGATCGATCCCTTCGAAGCCGCGGCCCGCCTGTTCTCCTTCACTTCAGCACCAGCAACGGAAGACGCCACCGAGAAATCAGCCAGTTCGACCCGGGGTATCCCACCCGAGCAGGAAAGGCATGTGGGCGCGTCAGCCACTGTGCGTCGCCGTTCCGCTGGCCTACGGGCGGCTTTTCTCTCGGCACGCATCGTCGGGCTCGTCGGCGTTCTGACCATCGGTATGACCGTCGACGCCGAAGCCCTTCCCCATGAGCACGACGACACCGTCTCGACTCCCCGCAGCGCGCTCAGCGAGGACATCCAGGCGTACGTGACATCAGCAGAAGCCGGAACCGATGTCAGCCTCAGCCGCGACAGCTACTCCACCGGCACGCTGGTCGACCTTGCGGGCACCGCCGGCATCGTCAACTACTCGGATGCAGTGTTCCGCAATGACCCCACTTGCGCGGTCCAATGGCCCTACGCGGTCGGGGTGCCCGTCACCTACGGATTCGGCATGCGCAGCGGCAAGATGCACGAGGGCACCGACTTCGTTCCCGGCGCCGGTGCGCACATCCAAGCCGTCGCAGACGGCGTCGTGCGCGTCGCGACCGACAACGGTGGGGCCTTCGGCGTCACCATCGTGATCGATCACGTCATCGATGGCCAAACGGTGTCCAGCCGCTATGCCCACATGGAGTACGACTCTCGGCAGGTCGAGGTCGGTGACACCGTCCGTGTCGGCCAGTACATCGGTCGCACCGGCGACACCGGCCGGTCCTTCGGGGCTCACCTGCACTTTGAAGTTCTCCAAGGTGGCACCACGGCCACCGACCCTCTGCTCTGGCTGCGCGCCCACGCGGTCTGCTGAAAACCCCCTGCGTCTCACCCCGAGGCGCCCCCCAGACTGGAGCCGCCGCGTGTTTTTCACCGCCCCGCGCGGCGGCTCCTTCATCGCGCCCCGACTCTTACAAGCTGGCGAGGACAGCGCGCCCGATATCGCGCATCCCGACCATGTGCAAGTCCCCTGCCGGGTTCGGCTCCCTCGGCTTACTGTCGGGGTGGGCGGTGATCGACCGAGAGGAAGACCACCATGGTCATTCAAGAAATGCTGAACACCTACCCGCGCGACTTGGGAAACATCGACCGCGACAAGCTGGTCGCGTGCATCGAGGCCTGCCTCGAGTGCGCCCAAGCGTGCACCGCGTGCGCCGACGCATGTCTCAGTGAAGACATGGTCGCCGACCTCACCAAGTGCATCCGCACCAACCTGGACTGCGCAGACCTCTGTGAGGCAACAGGCCGGATCCTTTCTCGCCACACCGGCTACGACGCCAATCTCATCCGGGCTGCCCTCGAAGCCTGCCGCACCGCGTGTGCTAGCTGCGCGGACGAATGCGAACAGCACGCCGACATGCATGACCACTGCCGCATCTGCGCCGAAGCGTGCCGTCGCTGCGAGAACGCCTGCGCTGAGCTACTCAACACCCTCTGATCACACCCCTCGCCCACCGAAGATCTCCGAACGAAAGGGGTCTCTTTCCCATGCCTTCAAACAGCAATGCAGGCACCGGCCAAAGTCAGCAGAAGGCCCACAAGCCGATGAACATGTACATCCGATTCGGCGCGATGATCCTCACAGCGATGGTCATCATGTACTGGGTGATGTTCGTGGGCTCCTGGCAATGGAGCCACATCCGCTTCAGCGAAAGCCGCGTATTCATGGCTCTCACCATGGGTGGCACCATGGTCCTCGTCATGCTCGGCTGGATGCTGAACATGTACAGGAACACCAAAGCCAATATCGCCATCATCGCGGCCGGCTTGCTGCTCATCGGCGGGGGCGTGTTCCTCGACCGCAGCCAGATCCTGGTGAACGACACAGGATTCATGAACTCGATGATCCCGCACCACTCACTCGCCATCACGCGATCGGAGCGCGCCCAGATCCAAGACGTACGGGTGTGTGAACTCGCTGTCGAAATCAGCGAAGCGCAGCGACGCGAGATCTTCGAAATGGAGTGGCTCATCCAAGACATCGAACGCAACGGCGCAGCGACGACATCGGCAGACGCGGAAGCACGCCCAGTGCCTTCCTACAGCGAATCGGCAGAACGTCGCTGCCCTACGGAGTAGAGCCGTTCCTCCACGAGCGGTGGAGGCAAACGTGCAGCGTGGAGGGAACCGACGGCTGGACCCGACCGCTTTGGCCCGACCCACACCTTCAGCTGGGTCCAGGCTGACGTCTGCCCCGCGGCACGTGCATCGTTGATGCTGCGCCGAAAACGATCGGTTCTGAGCAGGACCGCAGCCGCGCAGCGTGCCTCCCGAAAATCCGGGAAAGTTCGGATGCTCAAAACCCTTGTCAAAACCCCATTCTGTGCAAAACCTCCTCTATAGGTTTTTGAGCAAGTCGGGTAGACTAGAGACAACGAGGGAGGCCACCATGAGCGTCAGGACCGCCAGCACCATTTCCGCGGCCGAGCGCGAGCTGCGCGAGCGCGTCGTGGCCGACGCCGCACACAGCTCCGCGATGGAGGGCCTGACCGCCGGCCCCGAGTACCGCGCCGATGCCGCCGCCTACGCGGCGGGGGAGTTCGACGTCGACGAGCTGGGACGCCGCACGCGGGCCCGCTGGGGCCTTGCCTGAGTTCGTCGACCCGTACCTCGAGCCCGCATCGGGCGTCCTCCGCAATCGGCTCGGCCTGACCGACCGGGCGACGCTGGATCGCGCCGAAGCGGAACTGACCGAGTGGCGGCGGGCCGAGATGATCACCCGACCCGTGAAGGTCACCGGAGATCTCCGACAGCTCCAGGCGATCCATCGGCAGCTGTTCCAGGACGTCTACGACTGGGCCGGCCAGCTGCGCACCGTCGACATCCGTAAGGGCACCGATCCCGCCGCCGAGTTCTTCATGCCGGTGTCCCGGCTGGAGTCCGGGGCGGGGTTCGCGTTCGCGGAGCTCGCGGAGGAGCACCAGCTGCACGGCCTGGACCGTGACCGGTTCGTGGCGCGCCTGGCGCACCACTACGACCAGGTGAACTACCTGCACCCGTTCCGTGAGGGCAACGGTCGCACGCAACGGATCTTCTGGACGCAGATCGCCGCCGGCGCCGGGTTCGACCTCGACTGGAGCCGAGTGACCGGAGCAGAGAACGACCAGGCCTCCCGGGCGGCGATGGAACGGCAGGACTTCACCGAGCTGCACGCGATCTTCGACCGCATCGTGCAGCCCGCCGCCGGCGGCCGGCTCACCCCGGAACGGGCGGAGCAGCTGCGCGCGTTCGCCAACCTGGACAGCAGCCTGCCGCCCGGACGCTCCGCGCCGTCGACGTCGACGGGACGATCGCGCCGTCGCGCAACGCCCGGCCGAGAAGCCGAGGAGGGGAGGGGACTATGACCGTCGTCGGGTACGCCCGGGTGTCTAAGCGTGAACAGAACCCGGAGGCGCAGGAGGCCGAGCTGCGCGCCGCGGGAGCTGTGCGCGTGTTCGTCGACCACGGCGACTCCAGCCGGGTCAAGGATCGCCCGCAGTGGGTTGCGTGCATGGACTACCTCCGCGCCGGCGACGTGCTGTTGGTGCGCCGCCTCGACCGGCTCGGCGGCACCGAGCGCATCCTGATCGAGACGCTGCACGAGCTGGAGGACAAGGGCGTCGACATCAAGAGCCTCACCGAACCGGTGATCGACACCACGACCCCGATGGGCCGTGCCCTGTTCGGCATCGTCGCTGTTTTCGCGCAGCTGCGCGTGGACACGATCCGGGAGAACACCCGGCTCGGTCTGGAGTACGCACGCGCCCAGGGCCGCGTCGGAGGCCGCCCCACGGTGATGAGCGCCGAGCGGGTCGAGGTGGCGCGCCAGATGCGCGCACAGACCCCGCCGGCGACGTGGGAAACGATCGCCAAGACGTTGCAGGTCAGCTCCGCCTCCGTCCGCCGCGCGCTGGCCCAGACCGAGAACGTGAGCGTAGACGTCTGAGGCGAACCGGCTAGGCCTTCGTCACCTGCCCGTCGAGGCCTTCGTAGAGGTCGAAGTTGCGCTCTCCGATGAGCGCTACGAGAGTGTCGAACGCCTCTGAGAGAGGGACTTCGTTCTCGAGGTCGTTCGCTTCATATGCTCGGATTGATGGCATGGTGTCGTTCAGGTCAGCCAGAAGCACGTAGAACTTCTCGTATTGCTCGTCGCGCCCCGCGGGATCTTGTCGACCGGTGAAGAGTCGTAGTCGCGGACCGGCGTTGAGGAACGTTGATTTGCGTCGACCCGTTCCGTCGTGAGCAGCACCGGCGTCGAAGATCAGCAGCGCCGCGAGAACCGCGTAGGGGAATCGGCGGTGCAGTGTGACCGCCTCATTCAGAAGGTCCGCCCGCCGATTCGTCAGGTTCTTCTGAAAGTTTTGGGTGCGACTGTCTTTGAAGAGAATCGTCTTCACGCTCACAGCAAGGATGAGCCCCGACTCCTCGGTCGCCCAGGTGACGTCGACTTTCTTCGCGCCGATGCCTCCGGCCAGGCGACGCTCCGCTCCACTGAGACCAACCTCGCCGGGACCCGCCGGTCGTGCGCCGTCCATCCCTCGAGCGCGGAGTTCCGCTGCGACCGCCAGTGCGACAGCGGCCGACAGCTTCTCGTTGTAGTTCTTCTTGGTGGCCTGGGGTGCGTCATTCCCTGGTTTGGAGCCGCACGACTTGAGTGCGGCGACGAGGCGATCATCAATAGCTGCCACGTCGACTCCTTGCCTCACGGCGGCCGGCGAGTGTGGCGCGTGCAGCGCGAATCTCGGCCACTTCTGGGCGGCGCATTCCGAGCGACCCCACTAGCAGCACATCGTCTACGAGCTTGGCTGCCTCCAGCACCTTCCCGGTGCGGAGCTTGCCCGCGACTTGAGGGCGTATGGCCAGCAGATCCTCACGAGCTGCTGAAATCGTCGAGGGGGAGGGAAGTGCCCATAGATCTGCTTCGCCCGGTTCCATCTTCAACATGCCACCGCCGTACGCACGACCGGTGAACTCAGCGCCGAGCATCGTCACTGAGTTCAGGGCGGCGACAGGAAGAAGTTCGCGCGCCAAATCCCGGTGCGCATCGTTGAGGTACACACCGTGCACCGAGTTAAGGTGCAGGGCGCCAGCCGTGTTGGTGGTGAGCCGTGGCGTGTCTGCGTTCATGTAGGTGAGGAGCAGATCGGCCCGCGAGACCAGCGGCACGCGCCACCATTCCTTGCGGACGCGGCATTTGTACGCGCGGTTCACGCCGTCGTCTTCACCTTGGCGAATGTACCGCCACGCCGCCTCGGACGGCTTGCCCGAGGGGCGGAACAAGATGGTCCGCTTACCTGCTCGGCCAAGCTCGGTGTGAGCTCGGGTGGAGAACTCCAGGCCGCGAAGGTGACTAGATCCAGGGGGAGAGAGCCGGAGAACATCGGTAGGCCGCAGCTCCAGCTCAGACACCTCCGCGGGGCTCAGAGCGAAGTACTTGTTGTTGCCGGTGACCATGCCGAGCGTCGTTTCGCCCCAGGTCTTCAGAGCGGCGAAACGCCCGTCCAGCACGAGCTTCGCATAGATACCGGCGGCCTCCGGGCTGACCGTGGATCCTGACCACTTAGCGGACGGGTCCGCCGGTGCCCAGGTCGCGGCTGACGGAAGTTCGACAGACAGAGCGGTTGCAGTTGCGACTTGGCGGATGCGCGCATGGTCGGTCGAGCCGCCGTATCCGTCCGCGAGAAGGAGCAGTGCCTCCGTCTCCGCCTCGGCAAAGACCCGCTCCTCGAACAAGACGAGGTCTACCTGCGCGAAGTTCTCGAACAGGAACCGCCGCACAGGCGCCGCGTAGTTTGCGTGCAGGAGCTCTGCGGGCAGCACGAAGCCGAGGCGTCCGCCGCGGCGAAGACTCAACGCACCGTGCACGGTGAACGCGGCCCATGACGAGGCAAGCCCCGACAGCGCGACGCCACCGCGAAGTGCGGCGGAGCGAGCCTTGGCCCGCGCGTCCCCAGAAAAGTCCTGGAAGCGGATGTAGGGAGGGTTGCCGACAACCGCTGAATATTGACCGTCCGCGGGTGCGTCGAAGAAGTCCCCCACTGTCATGACGGCGTTGCCCCCGGCCGCGGCCACCCGACTCACTCCAAGGCGAGCGCTCCAGTCATGCAGTTCCACTCCGAAGACCTGTGGCGCTGCTACCCCGAGCGCCTGAAGGCGGGCGGTGGCGTGAACAAGAAACTCCGCGTCCCCCGCCGATGGCTCCAACACTTTGTCGTCCGTGGACCGCACAGCCCAATCGACGATGAACGTAGCGATCTCGGGGGGCGTGAAGAAGGCGCCGCGCGACTTGCGGAGCTCAGCGCTGTCGAGGGGGTCGCGCGCGCCGGAATTCACACTCACCATCTTGCCTGGTCCGGCCGACGTTGCTTGGGAGGGCTGGCGGCGACGTCTCTCATCGAGCCGACGTCGTAGCCGCCTCCTGGATCACCGAATCGCGGGCGTAGCGAATCAGTCCGCGGCCGAGGTCGTGGAAGATGGGGCCGATGTTCTGAGCACGCCACTGTCGCAGCTCCGCCAGGTCGCGATCGAGGATCGCCGCCGCCTCATCCGGCGTCAGCAACAGGGGCTCGGGGGAGTGGTCGTGCAGCATCAATCGTTCTCCCTCGTGAGCGTGTCGATCACCGTCACGAACTCGGCGCCGGTGACCGTCACCGTGTTCGCCAGCCGGTAGCCGTGCCGGCCGTAGTCGTGCAGCTGTTGGTCGCGTTGCCCGACCTTCTGCGCCAGCCGATAGTGGTCCTCGTCGCGACTCGGGAACGTCGTCTGCACCGTCGCGAAGCTCACCGGCGCAGCCACGCTCACACCGCCCTCGACTTGACCAGCTCGTCGATTCGGTCGGGACGGAAACCCGACCACGGATCGCCGGCGCCCTCGACCACGGGAGCCTGAGCGAACCCGAATCCCTTGACGTGCTCCAACGCCACCGGGTCGCCGGTCAGATCGACCACCCGGTACCGGATGCCCGCGTTGTCGAGCGCCCGCAGCGTCGCCTTGCACTGCACGCAACCGGGCTTGGAGTACACGGTCAGCGGTTCATCGTTCATGGCACTTCTCCCTTCAACCTCATTGCCTTTCGGCAAAAGCCGAATCACAGCGTCGGGGGCGCGGAGGCAGGGGACCGTGGAATACCGGACTGAGCGCAGCGAGGGAGGATATGCCGCGAAAGCCCTTGCCGGAGCGAAACCGGCGCGTATCATCCACAGGCCGAAAGGCAACGAACGTTGCCCACGCAACGGCCCCCGTCAGCGCGCAGCGTGACGGGGGCCGTTGGGAAGATCAGAGCCGAAGGCTCACCCCTCAGAAGAAGCAGAAGCCGCAGGGGTCGAGGTACGTGCGGGAGCGGTGCGAGCACGTCGGGGACGCGCCGAGTGACCGGGTGCGCGTGCGCCGGTGGCACGCAGATCCTTCTCTGACCAGCCGGCGTCCAGCGCGGCCCGCCAGGCCCGCTCATGCGCCGCGGTGGCATCCTTCCATTGCCGCTCCGCGTCGTCGGCATCGTTCGCCGCGGCGACGACCTGACGCACGGCGTCGACGCGCGCGTTGACGTCTGCCTCGATCAGCTCCCGCGCCTTCTGCGCGGCCTCTTCCGGGTTCACGTTCGTGTCGCTCATGCGACCCAGATTAACTGTCGCCGTACGAGCCGACGAGGGAGAGAATGGCCCCTAGCGGTGCCGACCTCGCTGCGCTACCGCTGTACTCGTGGCGGAGCCTCTGGCAGAGCAAGCTATAGACTTAGGTAACCTAAGTCTGGACGCCGGGCGATCCCGGCGGCATACTGGCCGTATGGTCCCCGCCAGGAGGCGGGTTCGCTGCGCTGGGCCGAGAGGACGGTGACGACATGGCGGAGCAGAACGAGCGCCGCTTGTTCGGTCGTCAGCGGCGCGCGAACTCGGCCACGCCGAGGGACGCCGGCCGGTACGTCGTGAAGACGAACGCGGAGGAGGACGCGCAGCTGCGCGCCCGCGCCGTGGTGGCCGGTGTGACCGTGCCCCGGTTCCTGGTCGAGGCGGGCCTGAACGCGCACGTCGAGACGAGCACGGAGCGCAAGCAGACGATCGCGGAACTGTTCGCGCTGTCGCGCACCCTCGGCACCGTGGCGAACAACGTGAACCAGCTCGCCCGGTATGCGAACACCGAGGGCCGGTTCCCCGAGGAGGCCGAGACGGTGGTCGTGGAGTACCGGGGGCTGAGCGCACGGATCGACGAGACGATCCGTGCGCTAGCGGGCGCATGATCCCGAACATCACGCGCGGCTCGCGCATTGTCGGACTGATGAGCTACCTCGCCGGCGAAGGACGCGCCAACGAGCACACCGAGCAGCATCTTGTCGCCGGCGATCACGCGATCATGGCCCGCCACGGATACGCCGTGTTGGACCAGGCCGCGGCCCGCGACATCGGACTCGCGCTGGACACCCCGCGCCTGGCGTACGGGGTCGAGGTCACTCGGCAGGTGCGGGTCGAAGATCCACAGACCGGGGAGCTGCACAGCGACCGAGTTGCCGCGGACGTGTGGCATTGCTCGCTGTCGCTGCACGCCGACGAGGGCCAGCTCAGCGACGAGCAGTGGGGCACGATCGCGCAGCAATTCGTCGACCGGATGGGCTTCACCGAGGAGTCCGGGAAGGCCCCGTGCCGGTGGGTGGCTGTGCGTCACGGGCTGTCGACGAACGGCAACGATCACGTGCACATCGCCGTGTCCCTCGTCCGCGAGGACGGCACCAAAGCGAGCACGCACAACGACTTCACGCGCGCCCAGGACGTGTGCCGCGACCTGGAGCGGGAGCACGGCCTGACCCCGTTGGAGTCCCGCCAGCGGGGCATGGGCGAGCGGGGCGTGAAGCCCGCCGAGCGCGCCCGTGCGGAACGTCAGGGCGCGCTCGAGGTCGATGCGCACCGCCTCGAGCGGACCGTCCGCGCCGCGGCGATCGCGTCGCTGGACGAAGGCGAGTTCGTGCGCCGGCTGCGCCAGGGCGGAGTCCTCATCCGCCCCCGCTACGCGGCCGGGCGGGATGACGTCGTAGCCGGCTACTCCGTCGCGTTGCGCCCGACCGGGCAAGACCGGCCGGTGTGGTTCGGCGGAGGCCGGCTGGCCCGCGACTTGACCCTCCCGAGGCTTCGGGAGGGGTGGCCGGACAGTCCGCAGACGGCTCAGGCCGCCGTCGACGAGTGGCGCGCCACGAGCAAGAACCCGTGGCAGTACCGGCCGGTCGCGCCCGGCCGGGAAGAGGCAACCCCGGACCCGGAGCTGTGGGAGCAGTACACCCGCGAGCTCGGCGCGCTGCGCGCGCAGCTGCGGGACGTGTCTCCGGGGGATCGGGCGACGTGGGCGCACGTCGCCCGCGAGACGGCGGGCGCGTTTGCGGCGTGGTCCCAGCGGGTCGAGACGACCGCCGGCCCGCTCGCGGACACCGCTCGCGAGCTGTCGCGCAGCGCCCACATCCGCGCGCACCAGTCGGCCCCGAAGCCGGTGCGGATGGGCTCGGCGTCCGGCGCGGCGATGATGCTCCTGCAAGCCGCGACTGCGGGCCGCGGCACCGCGGCCGAGGCGATCCTGTTCCGTCAGCTCGGCCGTCTGTCGGTCGCGCTCCTGGACGCCCACCAGGCCGCCGGCGACGCCCGCCGCGCCGAGCAGATGAGCCAGTCGTTGCGCGACAAGCTCGCCGCGGTCCAGGAACGGCTCCCGGCCGTGCCGACGAAGGATACGGCGCCGGCGGCGTCGTTGACCCCGGAAGAGGAAGCGGTGCGCCGCGCACAGCGCGGGCTTGCCGCGCCCGGCACCAGGTCGCCGTTGCCGAACCCGATCACCCCGCGCAAGCGGACCACCTCCGACACGTCACGCGATCGTGACGGCCACGGCAGGGAGTAGGAAGGGAGCAGGATCATGGCCGAGGAGACAGACGGTGTAGGCGAGGCGTTCGACGATTCGCTGCGCGTCGCCCTGACCGTCGCATCGCAGTTCGGGGAGCGCGTCTCCCGACTGCGGGAGCAGGTGGCCCGGCAGCGAGAAGCTGACGCCCGCCAGGAGGCGCGCGAGCTGCAAGCCCGCTTCGACGCCGAACGCGGCGCCGCACGCGCGCAGCTCGCCGTGGTGAACCAGCCCGAATGGTGGAACCGGGCCAGCGTGGAGGACATCGCCGGCGTCCACGAGACGGCCACCGCGTGGCGCGACCACGACGACACCGCCGCGGCCGCCCACGACACCATCCGCCGGGAGGTGCGGGACCGGTACGGCGTCGACGTCGACCGTCCCGGTGCCGACCCCGCCGTCGTGGCCGAAGCGCTGCGCCAGGCCGAACGCGATCGCGCGCAGGCGCGCGAGGAACGACGTCGCGCCGGCGAGGACCTGACCGCCAGCCAGCTCCTCCTCGCGACCGCCGAGGGACGCGACCGCGACGCGGACGAGGACCGCGCCCGCGCCTGGGAGGCGGACGACCCGGACGCCGCAGCGCAGGCGGACAGAGACGCCGCTGACGCCGCCCAGGAGGTCCGTCAGGCGCGCGAGGTCAGCACGGTGGCCTACGACAGCGCGGAGCGCCGTGAGGCGTTCGCACGATCGCTGGAGGGCACCGCCAGCGAGCAGGAGATCCGCGGCCGCGTGCTGGCCGACACCGGCAACGCGAAGCCCCCTCGGGAGGCGGTCACCACGCCCACCGGTCGCTCGCCGCGGCCGCGGAAGTCCCGCGCCGGCGTGACACAGCAGCGCGACCGGGGCGGCCTGTCGCGGTGACACCCGAGCCTGTCGACCACACCCCGTCGCCGCGGCGGCCGCCGTGGTGGTGGTGGCTGATCGTGGCCGGCGCCGCGGTCGCCGGCATCGTCATCGGCCGCTCCATTCCGCCGCCCGTCCCAGACGGGCAGTGGTGGGCGACCTACCTCCTCTCGCCCGGCTTCGGCGGCACCGCGGCGTTCTTCGCCGCGGCGATCGCCGGCGGGATCGCCTGGCGCAACTCCGCGAAGGACCGCAAGCAGCGTCAGCTCGCGGAGCAACGGTCGCAATGGTGGGACCGGTTCACCTGGGCCACCGAGAAGGCGATCGACCCCGACACATCGGTGGTCGGGTCGAAAGTCCTCGACGCCCTGGTGATCCCTAGCCTCGCCACCGCCGAGGATGCGAGAATGGCGATTGAGATATCCGAGATAGTCGACCCTCCGGCGCCGACCGAACCAGAAGGTGGTGAGCGACGATGACCAACGTCTACAGCGAAGAGGCGCGCACCGCCGCCCGCGAGCTGCGGGATCGTCTCAAGCGCGACCTCGCCGCCGGCCGGTTCGTCTCCTCGTCGACGGCCGCACGTCACCCCCACACCACCGTGACGGAGAACAAGCGCAACACGGGCGGCGCGACCGTCACCCGGAAGGGCTGACTCCCGCCAGCTGGCTTCTCTGACAGCGGAACGGTGCTGCCTTGCGGTTGGTAGCGGGGTGGCTCATACTGGATGAGCGGACCCGCCCCACACACGTGGATAAGCGGGTCTTGCTGTTTAACCGCTAGACCCGCTTCGGGCCGCCGTTGACGTCCTTGCCGAGCAGGTAGTCCTCGTACCAGGTCCACCCGAACTCGTTGCCCGAGTGGCGGTTCAGGTGCGTGAACGCGGTGTAGGCCACCAGGTCGGCCATCTGCACCCACTGCGACCGCCGGGAGTCGTGCATCATCGGGTCCTCGATCAGATGCCGCGTGTCCAGCGGCAACGACCGGTGCGCGTTGAAGTAGGTCGGATCGTCCCCGTTGCCGTCCATGCTGACGAAGGCGTAGCTGTCCGCGGCGCGATGCTCCGCGTTCCACCCCTCGATGAGCGTTTGATACACCTGGCCACGCTCCTCGTAGTACGCGCGGCCGGTCGCCGCGGTGCCCCGCCAGACCGCACCGACCCGGATATCCGGGCACGCGGCCAGCGTCTCGAGGCACTGGACCGCGACCGCGCGGCCCAGCGTCTTCCACTCCGCGGTGTCCGCCCCGGAGCTGGTCGAGATGCGGGTGCGCCCGTTGACGAACTTGGTCGCGTGCAGCTCCACCGCGGGCGGCACGTGATGGTCCCGGTACAGCTGCTTGCGCAGCTCCAGGATGGTGCGCAGGCCGTGCCGCCACCGGTCGGGGGCGACCTCGATCCAGCCGTACACGATGAGCCCGTGGTCGACGGCGCCGGAGTCGTCGACGTAGAGCATGCGGGAGATGGTCATTGCTGTTCCTTCTTCGGGCGAACTGCCGCGGCGCGGGCGTCGCGTTTGAGTCGTTTTCTGCGTTCCTTCGCAGCGCGGTTCTGGAGCGCCTGACGTGACTGGTGCCCGTAGGGCCCGGTCAGCGAGTACCACATCCGCACGGTGCGGCCATGGGCGGCCAACGGCGCCTTCACGACCTCCGCCCGGCGGTGCAGGATGCCGAGCTTCTGCAGCTCGGTGAGCCCGTTCTGCGCCGACTTCGGCTTGATCCCGTACCATTCCTCGGCGTTGTCGTAGGTCAGCCACACCTCGTCCTTGCCCTGGGTCTCTTTCGCGACCAGCAGCAGCATGACCAGCGCCGGCAGCGACAGCTTCGCGAACAGCTCCTCCGTCCAGAACTGGTCGGGCAGGGAGAAGTACGCGTTCCACCGGTCCCGGCGGCCGCCAGGGAGCTCGTAGTCGGCGCCGCCGTCCTCGCGGCGCGGCACAGGCCGGATCAGCCGGCCCTCGCGCTTGTCGCCCTTGTCCACCAGGCCGAGGTCGACGAGCTCCGCCCAGGACCGCGAGAGCGTCGACGGCGACCATGTGGGCGCGCCCTTCGCGGTGAGCGCGCGAATCCACACCGCGCCCTCCAGCGGGTCGCGGCGGCCCTGGAGCCACGGCCAGCAGGTGAGCAGCATGATGTAGAGCAACAAGGGGCGGTGCTTGCGCTCGTGGAGCATCCGTGCAAGCGTCGAAGCACGCGGGCCGCCACGGTCAGGCAGCTGCACCAGCACGTGCCGTAGCTGCGTGTAGCCGCGGGCCGACAGCCGAGTGAACTCGGCCCGCGTATCTTCCGGCGACGCGGAAGCCAATTCCAGATCCATGACCCTGATCAAACCACAGGGCTAAATTCGCGATCCCGGAAACGGCGTCCTCTCACTTGCGGTGCGACGCCAGATATTGCGACGCGCCGTGCGATGCTCCGATGCGATGTCCCGTGCGACGCCATGCGAGTCACCCTTCCCCGATCCCGCCCACGGCGGCGTGGCATGCAGCGCGGGGAACTCACTATCACCAAGTCGCGCCGAGGATCACACCAGCGGCACTTCTCGCATCCAGAACCTCCTCGCCCCACCCGATAGCTGATGATCCAGCCCCGTCCGCTGGCGGGGTCAAGGGCGCGGAGCGTCGCTGCGCGATGCCCGACCGGGCACCCTTGACCCCGCCACCGAGGGGCCACAATCAGCCGAATACGGGGTGGGGAGAGAAGAAGAGCGGGGATCTACCCCCGCATGTCCGGGAACCAGCCCGCCGGGGGTGCCGTGTACGGCAGCGGCTCGCCGGGATCGCACGAGTCCGTCGACCGGGCGAATGGCCCATCCGGGCTCAGCAGGATCGGCATGTGGTGATCGGCGTGTTCGGCCCACCAGGTGCTCGATCCGTTCGCGGGGTCCTGCCGCAGATGCTCCCACGCGCGCCACAGGCCCTCGATCCGGGCCACCGCCTCCGGGAACCGCCACCATTCGGCTGCCCACCGGTAGCGGGCGTTACCGCCCCCCACGGGGCGGGTGTACATGTGCCGCAGGTACTCGCGCACGAACTCGTCGACGGAGCCGTAGACCAGCTCAGGAGCCTCGTCGACGGCGGCATCCGGCTCGTCGTCCTCGCGGAAAGCGTCCAGCGCGTCGCTCACGGCTCCGGCTCCGTCCGGGCCGTGTTGATCCACTCGTCGGAGACGTCCTCGCCCACCGCCGGTGGCGCCGGCGTCGGCGCCACCGGCGCGTCGGCCGTCTGGGAGGGATCATGCACCGCGATCGACGCGCGCAGCGCGGCCGCGTGCGGGCCGCTCATCCACGGCACCGTCTCCACCAGCGTCGCCGGCGCACCCGACGCGAACACGACCGCACGGCCACGAGGCAGCGCCCCGAGGTCGGCAATGTCCAGGGTCCGTTCACGCTGGATGCCGTGCGACGTCGACCGGGAACCGCGGCCGACGCTCGTCGACGTCGTGCGGCGGTCGTAGTCACCGATCATCTGCGACAGCTCGTTCAGGAACTCCGGCTCCTTCACACCACCGCCATACACGGCGACGTTCGACGCACTCCACAGCTTCCGCATCCCGTCACGCCCCCACACCTGCACGCCCTGGGACCACGACTGCAGGATGGTCATCAGCACGATCCCGCGGGACCCGTAGTGGCTGTACAGGTCGGGAAGATCATGCCAACGGCACACGTTCGCGGCCTCGTCGAGGACGCCCAGCAGCGGCGTCTGGAGACGGCCGCCCGGCTGCTTGGTCGCATACTCCTCCGCCGCCTCGACGGTGGCCGCCGTCAGAGCGGTCACCAACGGCCCAGCCGTGCCGCGGCCCTCCTTGGAGAGGCTGTAGAGCGTGTCGGTGCCGCGCACGAAACCGTGCGGGTCGAACTGCGGCCGCGGGTCCGCGTTGCCCTGCGGGGTGACCCACTGCGCGATCGCGCGGACCTTCAAGCACGACGCCATCTGCGCGGCCGTGCCGTACACGCTGTCACGGCGACGGGACTCGCCGTTGACCTGCCCCGACACGGAGTCGGCCATTTGGTCGTACCCGTGCCGGCGGAGGATGCGCACCGGCTCGTCGTCGCCGGGCACGGTGGTCCAGGTGAACGCCGTGGTGATCGGCAGGTGCTCGAGCGCGGCCGCCAGCAGGAAGCCGGCGAGAAGATCCTGCCCCGCGTTGTCGAAGTACGCGTCCCCGCGGCTGTCGCCGGCGCGGGAACCGGACGCGAAGTGCGCGGCCAGCTTCGCGGCCTTCACATCGTCGGTGACGTACGAGAGCGGGTTCCACCACCAGGTCGGCGGCTCCAGGGCGATGTTCTGCGGATCGAACGCCCACACGCGGCCCTTGCACGCGCGCAGGTCCCTCGTCGCGTCGAGGACGTCGCGCTTGTTCGACGTGGTGAGCACCGCCCCGGGAGCATCCGCGATCGCCGGAATGACGTACGCCGTGGACTTGCCCACGCGCGGGCCGGCGACGAGGGTGATCATGTCCTCCGGGGAGGCGTAGAGCCGCTGACGGCCCGCCACGGTGATCCCGATGAGCACACCGACCCAGCCCTGCACGCCGAGCCGCTGCGCCGTCTGCCGCGCGCCCGCGGCCGACAGGGACCGCAGCTGCTTGCCCTTGCCCATGTGGGCGGCGGCGGAGTCGACGATGCTGCGACGTCGACGAGCTCGCGCGATCGCCACCCCGATCAGCACAGCCAGGACGACCACCACGACGGCGATCACCGCGAGAATCCAGGTGGCCGAGGCCGGCCACG
Organism: Microbacterium sp. AK009; assembly: GCF_013410955.1. Classification (GTDB taxonomy): domain Bacteria; phylum Actinomycetota; class Actinomycetes; order Actinomycetales; family Microbacteriaceae; genus Microbacterium. The sequence goes on from NZ_JACCCG010000008.1 coordinate 53,940, forward strand.
TCACCGTGCCGCGCAGCACGCCGAAGAACACCTCGAACGGGTCAGCGGTGCGCCCCTGGTTCACCCCATCGAGCTGGGAGCCGAGCGCGACGGCCGCCCACACGCTCCCGAGCAGGACGAGCACCGCGACGACCGCGACCAGCATCGCGATCGTGGAACCGTCGATGCCCTGGCCGCGCTTGTTGGTGGCGCTCATGCCGCCCCGTCCTCCGCCTCGACGGGAGCGGCCCCGTCGACCTCCACCGCGAACTCGTGAGCGGCGTGCTCGGCATCGTCGAGCCCGATCATCGGGTTCGACTCGTCCGGGTCAGGGAACGCCGCGGTGGCATGCCAGAGCTTGTTGGTGTCGTTGATCGCACGTTCGGCCTCGACCAGCTCGACCTTGATCGGGATGCCGGGGTGCCCGCCGACCTTGATGAGGAACTTCCCGCGGCCCGGCGGCTCCGACCCGGGGCCCGCGTCCCAGGTGCCGGGGTCCTGCCAGGAGGTGAGGAGCTCCTGTTCGGCACGGGAGAGCGGCACAGCGCTGGTGAGCATGTGCATCTCCGCGCCCGGCAGCCCACCGCACACGACCATGCCGGCGCGTTCGACGAAACCGCGGGCCTTCATCCGATCCTCGTCGGTGGGGAGGGCGAGAAGGTCGCTCATGGTGTGCGAAATCATCGCCAGCCCCACGCCTCGTTGCCGGTTCAGGCGGGTCAGCGCGTCCACCCGGTCGACCATGCCGCGCCCGGCGCGCAGCGCCCGCCACAGCTCGTCGAGGATCACGAAGTAGTGGCGTCGCGGCTCCAGCCCGGCATCCGCGAGGGCGTTGGCCACGTTCACGGTGCCGAAACCCGCCGACCAGCAGGCCAGCAGGATCGCGGCCTGCATGTCGGTGTCGGAGTCGTCGATCGAGGAGACGTCGTAGACCACGGGACGGTCCCGCATCATCGGCACGTCTGTGGCGTGCGCGAACGTCTCCCCGAGCCGGCCGCCGGAAGTGAGGCTGATCAGCGACGCCTCCAGGTTCTCGGTGATCGCCTTGTAGCGGTTGTCGTCCCCACGGTCCAGCGCGACATCGCGGACCTCCTGGGGCGCCTCCTGGATCACGCGCAGCAGATCCCCGAGCACCGGCACACCGTCGTGCCGCTCGTCCAGCACCCGCAGGGCGCGGTCAATGATCGACTCCTCCCGGTCGGTGGGCGGCTCCTTGCGGAGGATCGTCAACAGCGCCGCCACCATCGTGTGCCGGCGCCCGTGGGCGTCCGCGAGGACCTGGGCACGCTCCTTCTCCCTCCCCGCCTTCCGCAGCCGCTCCGCGGCCTCGAACGCCTCGCCGGGGTCGAGGATATTCAGGTGCCCGCGGCCGCGGCCGAGGGTGATGACCTGGCCGCCGAGCGCGCGGATCATGTCCACGTAGTCGGGCTTCAAGTCTCCGAGCACCAGCGGCAGGGTGCCCAGCCCCGCCAGGCCCGCCGCGGTGCGCCGGGTGTAGGTCGACTTGCCCAGGCCGGGCAGGCCGAGCACGAACACGGACGGGTTCGAGATGAGGTCGGCGTCCTGGAACCAGCTGATCGGGTCGGCGCACACCGTCGCGCCGGTGAACAGCTGGAGCCCCATCGGCACGCCGATCATCGGCGTGCCCGTGCCGACCGAGAAGGGGTGCAGTCCGCACACCTGCACGGTGGTGCCGCGCCACTCCTCGACCGGATCGACGACGTTCGCCTCGCCGCGACCGCGGCCGAGCCAGCCGCGCGGGCCCGGCCGGCGTATCTCCGGCTTCTTCTCCCGCTCCGGCCGAGCGGCACGCTCAGCGGGCAGCTCGCGGGGCTTGCGCTTCTGTGAGCGGCGCCGGCGGGCCTCGTCGATCGCCGGCATTACAGCTGCTCCCTAATCTCGTTCGGCACCTGGAGATGCTTCGGCAGCACGAGGCCGAGCGGCAGCGCGGCCGCGAAAGCCGAATCCTGGGAGCCGTGCACGACCCGCAACCGCACCCGAGCCGTGGCGGACAGGTTGTCGATCGCCGCGCGGGCATCGGCCTCCTGCGAGGCATCGAGCACCGTCGCGGTGACCAGCATGCCGAACTGCACCAGGCCGGCGCCGCTGGCCTCCTCCGCCGCGGTCGCCATAGCGGCGCGGGCGGCGGTCATGTTCCGAGCGGTCGGCTTGTTCGACGTGGTGAGGTTGAAGCTCGCCGCGCGCACGTCCGACTCGACGATCGCGGCCGCCTTCGCCGCATCGATCGGCCGGTACAGCAGAGTGATCCGCTTGCGGGCCACGTCCCGGTGCGGAGCCAGCAGCCGCGACAGGATGCTCGAGGGCACGTTGCCCCGCGGGGCGCCGCTCATCATCCACGTCACCGACACGGCGGAGTCGTGCCGGTAGGTGTCCCACCCGGCCTGATGCGCAGTCGGACCCACCTCCGGCCAGTACAGCTCCGGCGGCTCACCCGCCGCGTTGGCCTCGTCGATCAGTCGCGCCGCGGCCGGGTCGTAAGCGATGCGGATGACCTCGCACAGCTGTTGAGCGCTCAGCGGCCGCGAGGTGCCCGCTCCCGTCGCGGTGAGGCCCTGCGTGATGCCCGGCAGCCGGGACGCCAGCTCGCGGCCCATCTCGTCCGGGGTGCGTTTGCGGCCGCCCGAGCGGGCCGCGGCGTGGAACGTGATCGCGACGTACGCCTTGATCGTGGCCGACCCGGCCGGGTAGCGGTCCACCAGATCGCCCAGGAGCCTCTTGGCGAACTCGGGCGCGTTCTCGTCGATACGGCTCGTGACCTCGCGGCGCAGCCGCGTGCCCGTGTCAGGAGCCGTCTCGATCGTGACCGACACGGCCTCGATGCCCGGCTCATCGCCCAAGCTCGCCAGCCACATGCCCCACTCGGCCACCCAGGCGTCGATCTGCTCCCGGTCCACGAGCGCCGCGCCGTCCGGCTCGGTGCCGATCACGACCGTGTAGTGCGAAGTCGCCGGCACCTGCACCAGCGCAAACGGGCGGTTGTACGAATCCCGCCACTCCGTCAGGCGGGACCCCGCAGCCAGGCCCGGCAACTGCGCCGTGCCCCACTCGGCGCGGCCGAGAGGGCCGGAACGGTACAGGTTTGCGCCCTTCGCTTTCGTGAACATCCATCCCACCCTCGTCGTGGCCCGCATCAGCAGGCTCTGTCCGTGCTTGTCCTTCGCCGCCACCGTCAGGAGGAACAGGCCAAAGATGACACCCGTGATGACGCCGTTGACGATGTTCGAAAACATCGTGACCAGCACCGCGAACCCGGCACCGACGAACAAGATCGCCGTGCCGAGGGCACTCAGGCCCAGCAGGCCGGCGGTCTTGGGTTTCGTCCAGTTGCCGTAGCTGCGAGGCGCGTTCTCAGCGGCCTCCGTCGTCGTGGTGATCGTCATAAGGAACCTCCCCGCCTACCGCGATCCGCTCGGGCCGCCGCCGGCCGAATCATCTGTCGCGGACTGCACTGCCCCCTTGGCCGTGTTCGCCGCGCCCTTCGCGACGTCGCCGGCGATCTTCGCGCCCAGCACGATCGGCGCGGCAGGCCCGGCCGCGGCGGCACCACCGGCGGTGGCGCCACCGGCAGCGGCGCCACCACCAGCAGCGGCACCACCGGCGGCAGCCCCCGCTCCGGCCCCGGCGCCGACCGGTGCCGCACGGCCCGCGGTGGCGGCAGCGCCGCCGCCTCCCGCGGTCCCGGCGCCGCTGGGCGCGCTCGTCGACCCGCCGCCACCGCCGGCGTACGACGCACCGCCGCCGGAGCTGGACGTGCGGCGGATCGCGCCGGTAGCCAGCTCACCGCCCACCGCGCCCGCGGCGCCGGCCACAGCCATGCCCGACATGCCTCCGCCTGCGACGGCGCTCGTCATCGGAGCGACGAAGCGCAGCAGCGCGGGAAGGGCGATGAGGGCCATGAGCATCAGCGCCATGCCGGTCAGGATCGACCAGAGGCCGCCGCCGTCGTCCTGGAACGCATCGGTCCCGACGAGCTGGAACGCGGCCGCGTAGATCAGCGCCGCGGCCGGCTTGTACAGGATGAACGCGAGGGTCCAGCCGACGATCCGGCCGAACCACTGCTTGCCCATCTGCGTGTTCGTGAAGCTCGCCGCCAGCGGGAGCACACCAGCCAGGATCACCAGCAAGCCGCCGCGGACCACCATGAGGGCGACCTGCACGAACACCATCAGCAACGCGATCGCGCCGAGGATCAGCACACCGATCAGCCCAATGGGCGACGACGTGCTCAGCGCGATCATCGCGGCCACGTTCGTGCCGAAGCACTGCGACTCCCCGCCAGCGGACACGTCGCAGTCCGTGGAGTTGTTCAACACCCACACGGAAAACGAATCGGCGGCGGTGACAGCGAGGGTCAGGATCGCCAGACCCGCACCCGAGACGACGATCAGAGTCAAGAGCGACTGGATCAGATCCTTGCCCGGCTGCGCGCGCTGCTCCCACGCCATGCGGATGCCGCCGACAATCACAGACAGCACCGCCAGGCCGCCGACGTAGTACCACAACGAATTCTGTAGAAACCCGACCGCCGAGGACGAGCCACCCGGCGCGCTCGAGCTAAGGATGCCGCCCACCAGCGCTGACGCCCCGGAAATCAGCATCACGGCGATGAACACCACACCGAGCGCGCCGAGGTTCCGCAGGCCCTCGCCGCGCCGCATCCGCAACGCCACCAGCGCGCCGAGCGCGATCAGCGACAAGACGGCGATCGCCAGGCCGATGTAGGTGACGTAGTTGAGGATCGTGGTGAACGCCTCGCTGCCCGGCGGCGTACCGCCGCCCGTAGTCGACCCGTCACCCGCGGTCAGGATAGGGGTGGGCACCGCGACCCACATGCTCCCCATGCTCGCGATCGCCTTACCGAAGCCCTCCATGACGCGATTCGTCAGCTCTTGAATCGCATCATTCGACGCCTGCGACACGACATCGCCAATGGCGTTGCCGCCCTTGCACACGAGGTCCCACCACTCGCAGTCAGGCTGTGTGGCCATGCTCAAGCTCCGGACCAGGGCGTGTAACCCCCGAGGTTTTGGATTTCTGCAGGAGACAACGGGAGCTCTCCCGCAGAGGTCATTTCGACCTTCCAGTCCCCCTCCGCCCAGACGAGCTTGAGCGGGACGCTTACGAGCTGGCCGCTGGAGTAGTTGAGGGCAAGGTCGACGGTGGCGTTGTCCGCCGAATAGGCCGCGATGTTGTAACCCGCGACCTGAGCCCGCAGATTCGACGTGTTTCCGTCCGAGGACTGACCTTCTAGCACGTCACGCCCAGGCCCAGGAGCGACAAGCTCGACGAGGCGCGGCCCGAGCGTAGCGTCGGTGCCGGTGGCCACGAAGTTGACGGCTGCGAAGAGCGCCCCCTCGGCGGTGTGGGCGAAACAGGAGCGGAAGCCGGCAGAGTCGACGTCTCCGGGACCGGACGCCGCGTCGACCGGAGCGGCCATAGTTCCGACGAGCTCCCACTCGTTCGACGGCGGCGTCGTGAGAGAGCTTGTCTCCTCGAAGCCCTCCAGGCCGCACACACTCGGATCGGCCGCGCTCGGGTCGGCCGACGACGAGGTGGTGGGCGCCGGCATCGGGTCCGCGTTGTTGTCGCCCCCACGCAAGAGGGGCGTGACGAGGACGATGATCGCAGCGAGAACGATCGCCCCAACGACGATCGCGGCGACGACGAAACCCCGCCTGCGGAAGGGGCTTGGCGACTCAGCGGTGCTCATAGGTCCGTCCCTCCTCGCGGAATTACGAGCCGGAGATGAATCCGACGAGAGCTGTGGCGGCGCCGATCACCATGACGCCGACGAGGATGGCCACGAACGTCTTGACGTGCTCGCCGCCCTCGCCGCGGCGAGAGTTGAACATGAACATGACCGCCACAGCGATCAGCGCAAGGATCGCGGCGATAAGACCTACCCACTTCGCCCAGCCGAGGATCGTCCCGACCGCCTCGAATCCAGGAGGGGCGACCGGATCGGGGTCAGGCAGTGCGGTGAGCACGTTGACGGCTTCGGCTGCAAGGAGCTGGAGCGACATGGTTCGTCCTTTCAGTTGTGAGCGAGGCCGCTCGGAGACAGTTGCAGATCCGCCAGCAGTGCACGGAGCTCTTTCGGGATCGGGGCAGCAAGGTCGACGGGACCAAGCCGCCAGGCGTCGACCCACGGCACCGTCCACACCCGAGGAACCCCGCCTGCGATGACCTGTTGCAGGTCACGCAGCGGCTTCGGCAGCCGACCAGGCGCATCCGCGATGAGGACCAGGCCGACCAGCTGCACGGCGTCGCCCAGCACACCCGAGGCCCACTCAGTCGCCGCGCGCTGCGCCGCGGTGAGGCCAGACCAGTTCGTGCGAGCCACGAGCGCGACACGGCTGGAGGTGCCAGGAGTCTCAGGCATCGGCCAGCCGTGCTGCGCCGGACGACTCCCGGCCGCGAGCGAAGCCAGGGTCGACTCGCCGGCACCGCCGTGCACCCCGAGCCACCACACCGTCGCCGGCCAGGCCTGCGACCATCGCGGCAGACGATCCGCCGTGTCCGGTGTCGGAACGCCCGGCTGAGGCGTTGCCGGGCCGGTGCGAGCCTGCCGGCGCGTCGCGGGAAGAACGGCCTCAGGCTCAGGATCCGGTGCTCGATCCGGACCGGTAAGCCAGGGGTTCGCGTTCGTCATGCTCGCTCCGCTCTGCATAGGACTAAACCCATCCTCAACTCGGCCTCCGTCATCCGGTTAGCTTTGTGACCCCCCTGTGGAGGAACGCCGCTTGCGACGTAATCCTACCCAGAACGCTCAAGAACCGTCGATTATCATTTCAAACCCCCCGGAATCGCGATACGTTGAGACCGCGGAAACCGCCCACCTCACACATACGAGAGAGGCACACCATGACTGACCCCGTGGCGACGTACCCCCGAATCGTGGCCGTGGTGGACACACCCACCGGCGGGACAGTCAGCATCGACGGCCGCACGACGCCCGTCGAGGGCGTCGACGAGCAAGCCGTCCGCAAGGAGATCCACGCTCTCGTCACCGCCACCGCGATCGAGCTGCAGCGCCCCGTCAGGCTCACGACGCGCGACTCGCTGGGCGAACAGCAGTTCGCCGTCCACCCGGACGGCCGGATGGAAGCTCTCACCCTCTTGGATGAAGCATCCGCCGTCGCCGCCCCCGCGACGCCGGCCGTCGACGAACCGCCCGCCTCAGCGCCAGCGGCGCCGATGACCCGCGCGGAGGCGAAGCGCCCCACCCTCGACGACTTTCTGAAGTCCAGGCCACCCGCACCAGTCGGGCCCGCCACGATGGGCTGGCAGGCCGTGGTGCGCCGTCTCACCGCCGGCCTCGTCTCGCCCCGCCCGAGCGAGTTCGAGCTCGCCCACCGCTCCGCGATCGAGCGCGTACAGCGGTCCCTCCGCGGACCTCGAACCGTCGTCGTCATCAACCCGAAGGGCGGCGCCCACAAGACCACCGCCACCCTCCTGCTCGCCGCCACCTTCGGCACCCACCGCGGCGGCTCCACCCTGGCCTGGGACAACAACGAGACGCGCGGCACGCTCGGATGGAGAGCGCAGCCCGCGCGGCATCAGAACACCGCGGTCGATCTGCTCCGCGACCTCGACCGCTTCAACGACGTCCGCAACGCCCGCGTCGGGGACCTCGACAACTACACGCGCCTGCAAGGGTCGACGCAGTTCGACGTGCTCGCATCCGACGAGGACGCGGCCGCCTCGAGCACCATCGACGCGGCAGCGTTCAACGAGCTGCACGCGACCCTCAGCCGGTTCTACCGGGTGATCGTCGTCGACACCGGCAACAATATGCGCGCCTCCAACTGGGAAGCGGCCGTCGCCGCAGCCGACCAGCTCGTCATCGTCTCCACCGTCCGCGAGGACACGGCGGCATCCGCCGCCTGGCTCGTCGACGGGCTCACCGAGAAGGGCCACGAGGCCAAGGTCCGCCAGGCCGTCACCGTGCTCGCGTCTCCGGCCAAAGTGGCAGACCCGCAGCTGCACGATCGCCTCCACAGCCACTTCAACAGCCTCACGCGCGCCGTCCTCGACGTCCCGCACGATCCCGCCCTCGTCGACGGCGGCACGCTCAACTTCGACGCCCTCAGCGCCGAAACCCGCGAGGCATGGCTGCAAGTGACCGCGACCGTAGCGGACGGGCTGTGAACCGCGCCGCCGCGGCCCTCGTGCCGCTCCTGACAGCGCTCACCCTCGCCGGATGCGTCGGCACCGCCGACGGGCCAGGGACGCCCGCGCCCAGCAGCTCACCGACCGCCGCCTCCACCAACCCCGCCAACCCCACGCCTCCCGTCGACAACGCCACCGCCGACCCCGTGCCGGAGGCCGGCACAGACAGCCAGGCAGCCGCGATGGACACCGCCGAGAAGGCCGTCGCGGCGTTCGCCCGCCCCGACCTCAGCTACAACGAGTGGATCAACGGCCTCTACCCGTACCTCACCCAGACGGGTGCCGCCGCCTATGAGGACACCGACCCCGCCCGGGTCCCGGTGCGCCAGGTCACCGGCGCAGGCACGATCCTGCCCGCGTCGACGGAGGTCGCGCTGATCGTCCAAGTACCCACCGACGCCGGCCCGTACAACGTCAGCCTGAGCCGCCCCAGCCCGGACGCGGCATGGCTGGCCGATCGGATCCGCCCCGCAGAGGGATAGCGGCATGGCAGAAGGAAAGTCGACTGCCGGCGTGCTCATCGTGGCAACGCCGCTCGTCGTCGTCGCCAGCATCTTCGCCCTCGTGCTCCTGTTCATGACCGCGGGCGGCTCGGCCGCCGCATGCAGCGGCGACGCCGGAACCGTCGACCCCACGAAAGTGCCCACCGAGCCCGTGGCCGGCTACTCCGGTGAACAACTCACCAACGCCGCGCTCATCATGAACGCGGCCGTCCCCCTCGGCCTCGACCGGCAGGCGCAGGTCATCGGCGTGATGACCGCGATGGGCGAGAGCTCGCTGCGCAACATCGGCTACGGCGACGACATCAACGGCGTCACCAACCCGGACGGCACCCCCACGTGCTCCCTCGGGCTGTTCCAGCAGCAGTGGTGCCTCGGCAGCTGGGGCACCCGCGACCAGGTGATGGACCCCACCTACGCCGCCACGCAGTTCTTCACCCGCCTCGCCGCGCTCCCCGACTGGCAGACCCTCGAACCCACCATCGCCGCTCACAAGGTGCAGCGCAACGCCGACCCGTACCACTACGAGAAGTTCTTCGACGCCGCGAACCAGGTCGTCACCGCGATCGCCGGCGACGCCGCCAGCGGCGGCGGATGCGCCGGCAACGGCAGCATCGTCTACCCGCTCGGACCCGGCTTCAACATGACCGACGACTATGGGCCCCGCGTAATCGACATCCCGGGCGCCTCGACCTGGCACCCCGCTGTCGATCTCCAGCACTGGCCCAACAACTGCAAGGACCAGATCTACTCCATCAGCGACGGCACCGTGACCTACATCGGAGGCATCCAGCTCACGATCAAATCGCCAGATGGCTGGAGCGCGTCCTACCTCCACATGAAGCTCTCCGACATCTCCGTCGCCGTAGGCGACACCGTGACCGCCGGCCAACCGATCGCGCTCACCGGCAACGAGGGACCATCCGGCGGATGCCACCTCGACCTGCGCATCAACAAGGAGGGCACCACCGACCCCGCGATCGCCAGCCTCAAGGCCGGCGAGGACCTCGGCGGCCCCCCGACGTCCTACGGCTTCGTGAACCCCGAGGAGTTCTACCAAGCCTTCGGCATGGTGCTCTGCCAGCCCGAATCCTGCCGGAGGCCCTGATGAGCGCACCGGTCCCCGCCTACCCCGTCGTGTACGTCGACGTCGCACCGAACGGCAGCGCCCACGTCAACGTCGCGGGCCGACACGAGCACTTCGACGCCGCCCCCAGCGACATCACCCGCCGCGCGGTCACCGAGTACGCCACGGCGGTCGCGGCCGAGCTGCACCGGCCGCTGCGCATGCAGATCACCGACCCGGACGGAAAGTGGCTCGTCGCCGTGCACCCCAACGGGACCGTCACCGACCTGGCCGAGGAGGCGGCCGAGAAGGCCCGGCGGCCGCGCAAGCAGGCCGTCACCGTGCCCGCGACCGCAGCTGCCACAGGTCGAGGGGTGATCGGCCCACCGCCGATCACCCCGCCCGCTCCAGCCGTCTACCAGCCGCCACCGCGACCGGCCGAGCCGATCGCGGCACCGCCGACACCTGTCGACCCCGACCTCGAGCACACACGCCTCGCTCAACGGCCGACACCACGGCGGCCGGCCGCACCGACCGCGACCCTCCGATTCAGCACGGGCGACGTCGCCCACGTCAGCGGCGCCGCCCTGATCGGCCGACGACCCGCCGCCGACGACGGCGAGGACGTCGACCTGCTCGTCAGCGTCAACGACGAGTCCCGGATGCTCTCCCGCACCCACCTACGCATCGAATGGCACGACGGCGCCCTCTGGGCCACCGACCGCGCCTCCTCCAACGGAACCACCATCGAACGACCCGGCACCGCGGCGCTGGAGCTCACGCCGTGGCAGCCGCTCCAGCTGCACGACCAGGACATCGCCGTGATCGGTGACGTCCGCCTCACCGTCTCCCTCGTCAACGATGACCAGGAGGTGTCCCCCAGATGACCGACAACCCGCGCGATACTGAGAGCGTCACCTCACCTGGCCGCGCCGCTTCACTAGGTGACTCAGCTAGGAAACACTCCGAACCCGAACGGAGCCCACATGAAACCCCCGAGCCGGTGAGCGAAGAGGACTACTGGTCGCAGTACCCCGACACGCTGACCACCGCCGACGTGGCCAAGATCATCCGCACCGGTGCGCCAGCCGTCCGAGCGCGCCTGCGCGACGGCACGATCCCCGGACACCGGATCGCTGACTCCTGGATCATCTTCAAAGCCGAGATACGCGCCTGGCTCGCCGCGACGAGCAACCGCCCCCGCCCCAGCGAGCCCGTCGATGTGCTCGCCGGCTACCCCGACGAACTCAACTACCGCGACCTCATGCAGCTGTTCCGGGTCAAGTACAAGGGCACCATCTACATCTGGCTCGAACAGGGCCACATCCCCGGCTCCTTCGTCGGAGGCCGCTGGATCGTCCACAAGTGGCAGCTACGCGAACGACTGGACGAATGCAGCAACCAGCGCCTTTCGTCCTAGCACCCCAGCGAAACTGATCGACACGCCGCCGCGGTACCCGAGCATTATGCATACTCTCGCCAGGATGGGGCCATGAGTGATTTCGGGCGGCGCGCACGGCGCGCCAATGACGCGCCCACCGTCCTCCTCCAGGGCCGCGTGTCGCCAACCGCGCGTGATGACGTCCGGGAGGCCGCTGAAGCCTCTGGCGTCACCATGTCGTACTACTTGGAAGCCCTCATCAACAAGCTCGTCGACGAAAACGGGTCTATGCCGCTCGTTGACCGTCCCTCGCGTGACCGCGCGAATCAGCTCGACATCCCCCAGGAGGCCAGCACAGCTGCCGCTTAAACGAAAGAGCCCGCCGTTACCGGCGGGCTCCTCAAGGATTCGTAGCTCTGAGTCCCTCGTCGCCAAACATGTGACTTCGAGCTAAGTAACACCATCCGAGCCGGTGAAGCCGGAGGCTTCGTCGTTCCCAGAAGGAGTTGCGACTGACTATACCAAGCACTAGCGCTAGCGCCAGGCTTTCTGTCGCAGATACCCGCGTGTCGGACTTCGATGCGGCCGTCGCGTGGGCCCTCACGCGTGCCCTGAGCCCGCGCGATCGCGTTCGCGCGGCCGCGCAGCTTGCGTCCGGCGAGATCCTGAACGAGTACGACCACGAGTGGTCGATCAACGAGCTCCCCCCGCACACGCCCTGGGCGATGTATCTCGCCGGCGACGACCGACGCTACGCATACGTCTGCTTCGACTTCGACAGCTCCCGCGGCAACGCCCCCTACGACGCCGCCCGCCTCTCCCACTGGCTCGATGAGCTCAACATCGCGCACCTGGTGTGCGCGTCCGGCCCCACCGGCGGCCGACACGTCTGGATCGGCCTGGCCGAATCCGCCGACGCCGACCTCGTACGCACTCTCGCGCTGCTCACCGCGCAGCTGCTCCCCTCGCTCGACCCCACTCCCCTGGCCAACCCGGCCACGGGCTGTGTGAGGCCGCCCGGGGCCCCCCACCGCCTCGGCGGTGTATCCGTGGCCCAAGGGCCGCTCACAGCCCTCACCAACTGCACCGTCCCCGCCGACGCGATCACCGACCTCACCGCGTTCCTCATCGACGCCGGCGCCGAACTCCCCTCCCCGACCCTCGGCCTCCTCCGAGGCATGACCGTCGACGACGACGGCCACCCCTACATTGCGGGCCCGAAACGCCCGCTCACTCCCCGCGTGGACGCGATGCTCCACACCGAGCCGGGAGAGGACACCTCCTACACCCTCGCAGCCGTTCTCGCCGGCTGCGCACACTCCCGCTGGCGCTACGCCGACGTCCTCGCCGTCGTCGACGAGCCCGCGTTCGAACACGTGCGCACCCTCCGCGGCCGGCACGGCGGCGACCGCATCCCCCGCACCGAACGCGGCCGCATCCGCGCCCTCGACGCCGCATGGAACAACGCCGTCCGCTACGTCGCCGCGCACCCTCTCAATGGCACCGGCGACGACACCAACTACGCCGCCCGCTCGAACACCGCCCTGGCGGCCGTAGAACGCGCCCAGGAGCGCGCGAACGCCATGCCAGGCCTGTGGGGGGCGGACCGGGCGTCATCGGCCGCACGGCGCAGCACAGGGACGCACAGCACCCGTGCCGTCCTCGACGCCCTCTGCCTCTACATCGCCCAATCGGCGCAGCTCGTCGTCGAAGCCGACGTGCGCCGCCTCTCGGCCGACACCGGCTACGGACGCACCACCGTCCACACCGCGCTCCAGACCCTCACCCGGCCCCTCGTCGACGAGGACCCCGAGTCGGCCTGGATCGTCCGCGTCGGGGAACCCGAGGCCCCCCACGGGCAGCGCTACCGACTCTCCCAGCGGTTCTCCACAGGCTCAGACGACCGGGACCGGACACAAGTGCCTGCACGCCCCCAGGCTCCCACCCTCCCCCTCAACCGCACCTACTGGACGACACGACTCAGCCGCGAGCTCCAACCGCTCGCGCACGACACGTTCGCTGCACCGCGCAGCCTGGGCCGCACTACGGGACTGGTGTTCAAGCACCTTGCGGTCGACGCGCATTCGACCGTCGACGACCTGGTGCAGCGAACTGGTCTGGACGGCGCCCGCGTGCGGACCGCGCTGCACCGCCTCCGGTCCCATCGTCTCGCACGCCGTGGCGGTCCCGGCTGGAGCCGAGGCGACGACACGGCCCTCGACCGGGCCGCCGACGAGCTCGACGTCGCCGGCTACCTCGATCACCGCCGTACCCGGTACGGCGCCGAGCGCGGTCGCTGGGAGTGGTGGAACGCCGAGCTGACCTGGATGCGCAAGCCCAACAAGAAGCGCCGCGGTCGACGAGCTTCCAGCGGTGTCGCCCTGTTCGCTCAGAACGATCGTCCCGACTACGCCCGCTACCCGCGAGGCCCTGACGGCCGCGGCGACCACCGCGAAGCGCTCAATCTCGTGCGAGCCGGTGTGCTCTCCCCCGCCGTCGCACTCGACGCGGCCTGAATCACCCGATCCGCACCAGCCGGCACCCGGGGCACTCCCACGCCACATGCCGGCCGAACTCGACCGGGACCAGCTGCACCAGGCACGCTGCGCACGTCGGAGAGAGATCCAGTTCCTCGTCGACGTCCACCGCCACAGCGTAGATCTGCGCTCGAGCGCGGAAGGGTGCTCGAGCCCACTCGGTGGAGGAGCCGCTGCGCGGCGCAGCCCCAACCTTGTCCGTCTGCCTGGCCGCCGAATCGTAGTTCGCTCCGCGGCTGCCGTGCCGGGCTTTCGCGGCATATCCTCCCTCGCTGCGCTCAGTCCGGTATTCCACGACCCGCACTCTCGCCGCTCCCGCTCTCAAACGATCCTCTTGCCAGACAGGCGGGCAAAACAGTTGATCGGAGAGAGAAGATCATGACCGACACCACCACCCACACCGGGACCGTCGAGCACATCGACCCGCACGCCCTCGTGATCGAGGCCAACGTCAGGCCCAGCGCCCCGCTGACGGCCGCATTCGTACAGAGCATCCGGGAGAACGGCGTCCTGACGCCCGTGCTCGCCCGACGCGACGAGAACGGCAACGTCCTCGTCCGTGCAGGACAGCGACGCACCCTCGCGGCCCGAGAAGCAGGCGCGACGACGATCCCCGTCTACATCGTCGACGCCGACGAAGCCACCGCCGAACGGATCATCCAGCAGATGGTCGAGAACGACCAGCGCGAAGCCCTCACTGACGGCGACCGAGCCGCCGCGTTCCAGCAACTCGCGTTCGAGGGCATGAGCGTCACCGCGATCGCCAAGCGCACCGCCACCAAGCCCAAGGACGTCAAGACCGCCCTCGCCGTGGCCGAAAACGCGGTCGCGGCATCCGCGATCCACGAGCACCCGCTGACCCTCGACCAGGCCGCGGTGCTCATCGAGTTCGACGACGACGCCACACGGGCACAACTGATCGAGGTCGCCACCAGCAACCCGGCCCAGTTCACCCACGCCGCCCAGCGCGCCCGCGACGAGCGAACCCGTGCCAAGGTCAAGGCCGACGCCGAAGCGGACCTGACCGCCCGCGGATACACGATCCTCGACCACGAGGTCTACTACGGCGACTCCGGCCACACCAACATCCGCGAGCTGCGCACCCAGGACGGTGAGCGGGTGAACGTCGAGGACATCGAGAGCGTCGACGGGCGCGCCGCGTACGTCCGCGTGCCGTGGAACGGCGACGCCCAGGTGGTCTACTACCTCAGTGACCCCAAGGCGGCCGGATTTCGCAAGGAGGGCGCATCGGCGGCCGGGCCGATGACCGACGAGCAGAAGGCTGAACGTCGGACCCTGATCGCCAACAACAAGGCGTGGGCCTCCGCCGAGGTCGTGCGCCGCGAATGGCTCACCACCCTCCTGTCCCGCAAGACGCTCCCCAAGGACGCCGCCGCGGTGGTCGCCACGGGGCTGACCGTGCACCGGCAGGCCGTCAGCCTCGCCACCCGCGACGGCAACACTCTCGCGCACGAACTCCTCGGCATCGACCGCGGCGGGTACTGGGAGGCCGACAAGCTCGCCGCACTCGTTGAGCAGACCCCCGGCAAGGCGCAGCACGTCGCCCTCGCGGTCGTGCTCGGCGCGATCGAGAACGTCACCAGCAAGCAGACCTGGCGACACCCCTCCCCCACCGACCGGGCCTACTTCACCCAGCTCGCCGCGTGGGGATACGGACTCAGCGAGGTCGAGCAGATCGTCACCACCGCGAACGAGGACACCACGGCGGACTACGCCGAGGACTTCGACGACACCGACGACGAGTGACCCACCGGAGGGGGCCGCACAGGCCCCCTCCCCTCACCCGGAGGCACCATGCTCACCCTCACCACCCCCGAAGGCCACCGCTTCACCGCCGACACCGACGTGCGCCTGGCCGGCCTGTGGGCCGACGCGCAGCTCGGCCCCGGCTGGGACACCCACCTCGCCCCGTTCGACGAGCACACCGTCATGAACGACATGATCGACGAGATACACGCGATCCAGGACGGCGAAATCCCCGGCTACACCATCACCACCAGCCACTAGGACGGCATCCGGCCCCCGCTCCGCGACCGCCGG
>NZ_JACCCG010000009.1 GCF_013410955.1 Microbacterium sp. AK009
CCACCCGCTCGATCGTCTCCTTGTCATACTTCGCCGGCATAACCCTCATCCTCCTAGATGGGATCAGAGCCTCCACGGAACCCAGGACGGTTCACCAGGCAGTGAACCGTCGCCGGGAAGTCATTCACCAGCGTGTACGCCGAATCGATCTGGCGCTGCACCGCACGGTCGGACACCCGCACCGCCGCCGCGATCTCCGCCGCGACACCGCGGAGAGCCATGTCCCTGTCCCGCACCACCACGGAGGATCCCTCCGCCAGCCGCGCCGCGAACGCGCCCGCTTTCGCCAACACCCTGGCCTGCGCCGCCTCCGCCTGAGCCAACACCTGCTGCGCTTGCTCGGCCTCCGCCAGGATTCCCGTCAACTCCACACGGTGAACCGTCCTGGGTTCCGTGGAGGCTCTGATCCCATCTAGGAGGATGAGGGTTATGCCGGCGAAGTATGACAAGGAGACGATCGAGCGGGTGGTTCGGATGTATTCCGAGCGTCGGCTCGAGTTTCCGGAGGAGTCTCAGGCGGCGTCGACGAATCAGGTGTCGATGCTGACGCGGGTTCCTGCGGACACGATTAAGGGCTGGGTGCGGCGTGCGCAGATCGATGGGGGTGCTCGGCCTGGGGTAACCAGTGATCAGCTGGCGGAGTTGAAGAAACTGCGGCGTGAGAAACCCGAGGTTGAACCCGACGCCGCACAGCCGCGCCGGCCCAAGCCGGAAGAACCCGCTCAGATGAGGGGACCTTGACCGTCGCGCACCTCGAACAGGAGCTGCGTCTCGGTCGCCCGCACAACGGGGTGCACGGTGATGTGCTCCAGAACCACATCGCGCAGCGCTTCGGGATCGCGCACGGCCACATGGACGAGGAAGTCGTCCACTCCGGCGACGTGGAAGACACGCAGCGCGGACGGGATGGCACAGAGCGCGTCGAACAGGTCGCGGACACGAGAGGCCGAGTGACTTCCCAGCCGCACGCGGATGAGCGCCTGGATCGGATAGCCCAGCGCAGCCTCGTTCAAGCGCACCTGCGATCCGCGGATCACTCCCCGCGCACGCAGCATGCGCACCCGATGGGCACACGTGGATTCGGCCAGGCCGAGCCGCCCGGCAAGGGCCCGGTTGGTGAGGTCACCGTCGAGCTGTAGCAGCCGCAGGATGCGGACGTCGGTGTCATCCAGGAGCTCGCCGCCCTGAGATTTCATCGAAGAACCCTTCCTCGAGCCCATCGTTGTTGCAGGAAATTCGGATCAAGCGCGGGTTCTCCACCCTTTCAGCCTGGCACCCAACCATCCTGTTGTGATTCCCCTCACACTAGCTGCATGGAATCTGCTCACCGCCACAACGACACCGTCGCCGTGCACGCCGGACGGGCCGACCTCGAGGGTCTCGGCGTTCACGCGCTCCCGATCGACCTGTCGACCACGAACCCCATCCCCGACCTGGAAGCCGGTGGGCTGTCCTACGAATCCATGGCGAGCGGGGGTCACCCGCTCCCGGAAGGCGGGCTCGTGTATGCGCGGTTGTGGAATCCCACCGTCGCCCGCTTCGAGAGCGCGCTGGCCGAACTGGAGGGCGCCGAGGAGGCTGTCGCCTTCGCCTCGGGCATGGCGGCGATGACCGCCGCGATCATCGCCCACAGTGCAGCGACCGGAAGGTCGCATGTCATCGCGGTGCGCCCGCTCTACGGCGGGACCGACCACCTGCTCTCGTCGGGGCTGCTCGGCATCGAGGTCACGTACTGCCACGAGGACGAGATCGCCGCCGCGATCCGACCCGAAACCGGGCTGGTCGTCGTCGAGACGCCCGCCAATCCCACGCTCGAACTCGTCGACATCGCTGCGGTGGTGGCGTCAGCCGGCAGCATCCCCGTCCTCGTCGACAACACGTTCGCAACGCCACTGCTGCAGAACCCGGTCGCGCTCGGCGCGGCGATGTCGCTGCACAGCGCGACGAAGTACCTCGGCGGCCACGGCGACGTCATCGCCGGTGTCATCGCGTGCGATGCCGAGACCGCCGCCGCGCTGCGTCGTGTGCGCGCGGTGACCGGTGGACTTCTGCACCCCCTCGGCGCATATCTGCTGCACCGAGGACTGCCGACCCTGCCGGTGCGCCTCGAACGGCAGCAGGGCACGGCGCGCCGACTTGTGGCATGGCTGCAGGAGCAGCCGGAGATCGCCGAGGTGCACTACCCCGGACTCGACGGGGATCCGCGTGGCCTGCTGCGACGTCAGATGCGGGGAACCGGCGCGATGATCGCGGTGAGCCTTCGCGGAGGGTTCGAGGCTGCGGCCGCCGTCACCTCGGCCGTCACGCTCTTCACGCACGCCGTGTCACTGGGAGGGGTCGACTCCCTCATCCAGCACCCCGCCGCCCTGACGCACCGTCCGGTCCCCGCGCACGCGCGCCCGCACGCGGGCCTCGTGCGACTGTCGATCGGGCTCGAACACGTCGACGATCTCCGCAACGACCTCGCCCGCGCGCTGCGCACGATTCCCGCCGAGCTGATCAGCGCGTAACCGAACCCGGAGTCAGAACCGGGAGGTCAGAAGTCCCAGTCGTCGTCCTCGGTCGCGACGGCCTTGCCGATGACGTACGACGAGCCCGACCCGCTGAAGAAGTCGTGGTTCATCGCGTCGCCGCGCGATCACAGGCTCACCCGCGTGATATCGCCCCTCTAGGCACAACGGGGACGTAGATGGGCAGCGTTTAGATCACCACGGGAATCGCCCGTTGGATCGCTCCGGATGCCGGCGGGCGCCCCGTGTGATCCTGACGACCGCTCTCATCGAGGGCCCGCGTGTTGCTCAGCGTCAGTCCTGAACAAGGTCTTCGGAAGAAATGGCCTCGGCCAGCGCCTGCTGAAGCTCCGCTTCAGTCAGACCGAAGCGGCTGGAAAGCATTCGGAGCACGGTATGTGCGACCACCGCGCCGGCTTCAACCTGTTTGGCCATCCGCGCCACCAGTATTGCGGCATCGCCGTTCGATGCGGCGACCTGCTCCTGGACAATGAATTTGAGCTGGGCGTTGGTGGCGGAGGGGTCGTCCGCAACCTTCGCCGTCAGCAGCCCGGCGAAGGCCCGTAGCATCTCGTTGCGGTCGTGTGCAGAGAGGTCGCCCATCACATCAGGGTGACATGCGCCTCCGACACGGGTCGTGCTCGACCAGAGAATCCGATCGAGCACGAGCCGCGCCATGAGGCCTGGCACTGCTTGGCGATATAGATGATGAGGGCGACGAGCCCGAGCACGATGATGTACTCCATCACGGTCCTTCCTTTTCGGGCAGCTCGTCGAGATACGATGACCTTGCGATGGGATCCTCGGCTCTCGCCAGCTGGAGGGTGTGCGCGAGGGCCCCACTCGATGCGAGGCCCTCGTCATGTCGATGTCTCCTTTCTGTCGATGGCTTCGGCATCGCGCAGTCCAGGGTGCAGTGCTGCCGGGCTGAGGGGATTGGTCCCTCACCTTGTAATACGCACCAGTGGCGTAATCGACCACCTTGCGGCGCAGAAAGTTGTTGTCGGTTCTAAAGGACGCCTAAGTGGCACGAGATGCTCACGAGGGCCAGGGCCAGCTCACCCGCCGCCCGGTCGTGATCGATCCGTGACCGCGGCGGGTCGCCAGCTTCGGATAGCCTTTCCCTCATGCGCGCGGAAGGGGCCGCGCCGCAGTCATCACTAGGGGGAACACCGATGCGTCGCATCGTCAATACGGCTGCGCTCAGCGCAGCTACCATCGCTCTCGTTCTCGGGGTGGTCGGGTGCAGCAGCCCGGCGCCGCAGCCGGAAGCGATCGCCACACCGACGACCGAGCCGTCCGCCTCGGCAGAGCCTGCACCGTCCGAGACCGAGACCGAAGAAGCTGCCGCCGCGGTGGGGACGCGGGAGAACCCGGTCCCTGTCGGGCAGGTGCTCGCGTTCAGCGCGGACTCAGCATTCAAGGTCGGAGCATCCGGACCAACCCAGGTCGCGGCCGACTTCTCGGTCCTGCCGCTGGTGATTCAGATCGACTGGGCGAACTTCAACGCGCAGTCGGCAGCGCAGGGTCAGCCGCCCGGAGGACCATTCCAGCCGTGGGCTAGCTTCGGGGTCTCGTTCGTGACCGCGGGTGGGACCTCGTACGACACGATGGACAACTACAGCGTGACTATCGAGAACCAGCTCTTTGACATCGGCGATGTCTATGAGGGGACCGACGCCGTCAATGCGAACGTGCCGGTCAGCGTCCCCGAGGCTGAGATAGCCGGCGGCGTGTGGGTCGTTGAGAACTACTCCTCAGGCGCCCGGGTGTTCATCGCACCCCAGTAGCCCACAAACGCAAAAGGCCCCCTCGAGCCCACCCAGTGCCGGGTGAACCCGAGGGAGCCTTTTGCGTTGTCTGAATCGTGTCACTCGCCGATGTTGAAGGCGGAGTGTCGGGTTCGCATCGCGTCGTGGATCGCGCTCATCTGGAGCGGGGTGAGCCCGAACGGCCAGATCACGAACTCCGCGACGTCGCCGTTGAACCAGGGCCCTCCGGCGAGGCCGAGGTAGATCTGATCGAACGTGTTCACGCTCGGCGGATTAGTGATCGCCGGGCCAGACACCACGCCGTTGATCATGCATCGCATGGTCTGGTCCGGTGACTGTGTGTAGGCGACGACCAGCCATCCGCCGCCATCAGCGGGAGAGGGCACGGTCTGACTGGCCGTCGATCCGTCGAACAGCAGCCCGTCCGTGCTGGGGTGCTTCAGTGACGAATCGATCGTGCCGCCGTTGACGGACGAATCGGAGACGGCACCGATCCCCACAAAGCCGATCGCAAAGCTCTGCGAGGGAACGGGCCGCGACGGTTTCGTGTTCTCCGACGGGGCGACGCCGATGTCATACCCGCACCGGACTCGGGCTGGTTCGTGCAGGCCGTGACCGCGTGCCAGGTCGCTGACGCCAGCTTCCCGATGATCACCCCGCACGACCAGCGGCACACGGCCGCGTCACTGGCGATCTCCGCCGGCGCGAATGTGAAGGCCGTGCAGCGCGTGCTCGGGCACGCGTCCGCGGCGATGACGGTCGACGTCTACGCCGAAAACGCCGACCTGTTCGACGACGATCTCGAAGCTGTCGCGGTGGCGATGTCGCAGGCGCACCGAGCCGCTGTCTCGTGACACGCCCGAGAGCTCAATGCCCTTGCGGAGCCGGGCATACGTGAAGGATGCTGTGTGTTACTCCCACTGTGCGTCGACCGCAGGGACCGCGTCCTCGAAAACGACAAAAGCCCCCGACCTAAGTCGGGGGCTGATGCCTAATCAGTCGATCGAAATCACGCTGCTGCAACAGCTTCGATCAGGAAACGGAACGCGCATTCTCCCTTGCGGTCGATGCACGGCGGGAACGTCGCTCCACGTTCGTGGAAGCTGACGACCCCATATTGGTCAGCCCACGTTCCGTCGAACGGGACGCGCTGACCGGTCTTCCAGGTGCCGTCGGGCCCCTGAGGGTAGTGATTCGTCATGGCGGGGTACCTCCTTTCGTCGCCATCTGCCTCGATGCGAATGTCGAGGACAACGGGCGAAGGGCCCTCGCGAGTGTGCGCGAGAGCCCTTCGAATGGGGTTGCCGAGGAGCGCGACTGGATAGTCGCGCGGCATCGGTGTCGATGAACTGTGGGCATTTCGTGGGCAAGCGTGACGCCGGGCGCCTCGCGCTCGGTTCCAGTGCTGCGAATTTCCATCTCCACCTCCTCGGTTAGATCGCTTCTCATCGGGGACTTCAGAAGTCCCAGTCGTCGTCCTCGGTCGCGACGGCCTTGCCGATGACGTACGACGACCCCGACCCGCTGAAGAAGTCGTGGTTCTCGTCGGCGTTCGGCGAGAGCGCCGACAGGATCGCCGGGTTCACGTCGGTGACGGTCGCCGGGAACATCGCCTCGTAGCCGAGGTTCATCAGCGCCTTGTTGGCGTTGTAGTGCAGGAACTTCTTCACGTCCTCGGTGAGGCCGACCTCGTCATAGAGATCCTGGGTGTACTGGATCTCGTTGTCGTACAGCTCGTACAGGAGCGAGAACGCGTAGTCCTTGATGTCCTGTCGCGCCGCGTCATCCAGCAGCTCCAGACCACGCTGGAACTTGTAGCCGATGTAGTAGCCGTGGACGGCCTCGTCACGGATGATGAGGCGGATGATGTCGGCCGTGTTCGTCAGCTTCGCCTTCGACGACCAGTACAGCGGCAGGTAGAAGCCCGAGTAGAACAGGAACGACTCCAGCAGGGTCGACGCCACCTTGCGCTTGAGGGGCTCGTCACCGCGGTAGTAGTCCATGACGATCCGCGCCTTCTTCTGAAGGTTCTCGTTCTCCGTCGACCAGCGGAAGGCGTCGTCGATCTCCGGCGTCGAGCACAGCGTCGAGAAGATCGACGAGTAGCTCTTGGCGTGCACCGACTCCATGAACGCGATGTTGGTGTACACCGCCTCCTCGTGGGGGGTGATCGCGTCGGGGATCAGCGACACCGCGCCGACCGTGCCCTGGATCGTGTCCAGGAGGGTCAGCCCGGTGAAGACCCGCATCGTCAGCGTCTGCTCCTGCGGGGTCAGCGTGTTCCACGACTGGATGTCGTTGGACAGCGGCACCTTCTCGGGCAGCCAGAAGTTGTTCACCAGGCGGTTCCAGACCTCGAGGTCTTTGTCGTCCTGGATGCGGTTCCAGTTGATCGCCTGGACCCGGTTGAGCAGTTGGAGCTTCTCAGCCATCATGTCTCCTAAAAAAGTCCTGATCAGAGGGTCACAGCATGCAGCTGACGCACTCGGTCATGTCGGTTCCCTCGAGCGCCATCTGCCGCAGGCGGATGTAGTAGATGGTCTTGATGCCCTTCTTCCAGGCGTAGATCTGCGCGCGGTTGATGTCGCGCGTGGTCGCGGTGTCCTTGAAGAAGAGCGTCAGCGACAGCCCCTGGTCGACGTGCTGCGTCGCCGCGGCGTACGTGTCGATGACCTTCTCGTAGCCGATCTCGTACGCGTCTTCGTAGTACTCGAGGTTCTCGTTCGTCATGAACGGCGCCGGGTAGTAGACGCGGCCGAGCTTGCCTTCCTTGCGGATCTCGATCTTCGACGCGATCGGGTGGATCGACGACGTCGAGTTGTTGATGTACGAGATCGATCCCGTCGGCGGAACCGCCTGCAGGTTCTGGTTGTAGATGCCGTGCTGCTGGATGCTCGCCTTCAGCTCACGCCAGTCGTCCTGGGTGGGAACGGGGACCTCGGCGAACAGCTCCTTCACCCGCTCCGTGGCAGGCACCCACGCCTGATCGGTGTACTTGTCGAAGAACTCCCCCGACGCGTACGCCGAGTCCCAGAACCCGTCGAAGGTCGTGCCGCGCTCGATGGCGAGGCGGTTCGACGCGCGCAGGGCGTGGAAGAGCACCGTGTAGAAGTAGATGTTCGTGAAGTCCAGGCCCTCTTCCGAGCCGTAGTGGATGTGCTCGCGGGCGAGGAACCCGTGCAGGTTCATCTGCCCGAGACCGATCGCGTGCGAGCGGTCGTTGCCGTCCTCGATCGAACGGACCGAGCGGATGTGGCTCTGGTCGCTCACCGCGGTGAGGGCCCGGATGGCGGTCTCGACCGTCTGGCCGAGGTTGCCGCCGTCCATCGCCAGCGCGATGTTCATCGACCCCAGGTTGCAGGAGATGTCCTTGCCGATCTGGGCGTAGGAGAGGTCCTCGTTGTACGTCGTCGGGGTGTTGACCTGCAGGATCTCCGAGCACAGGTTGGACATGTTGATCCGACCCTTGATCGGGTTGGCCTTGTTCACCGTGTCCTCGAACATGATGTACGGGTAGCCCGACTCGAACTGGATCTCGGCGAGGGTCTGGAAGAACTCGCGCGCGTTGATCTTGGTCTTCTTGATGCGGGCGTCGTCGACCATCTCGCGGTACTTCTCGGTGACGGAGATGTCGCCGAAGGGCACCCCGTAGACGCGCTCGACGTCGTAGGGCGAGAAGAGGTACATGTCCTCGTCGTTCTTGGCCAGCTCGAACGTGATGTCGGGGATCACCACACCCAGCGAGAGCGTCTTGATGCGGATCTTCTCGTCGGCGTTCTCACGCTTGGTGTCGAGGAAGCGCAGGATGTCGGGGTGATGGGCCGAGAGGTACACCGCCCCCGCGCCCTGGCGGGCGCCGAGCTGGTTGGCGTAGCTGAAGCTGTCTTCGAGGAGCTTCATCACGGGGATGATGCCCGATGACTGGTTCTCGATCTGCTTGATCGGAGCGCCGGCCTCACGGATGTTCGACAGCAGGAGCGCCACCCCGCCACCGCGCTTGGACAGCTGCAGAGCGGAGTTGATGCCGCGGGCGATCGACTCCATGTTGTCTTCGATCCGCAGGAGGAAGCACGACACGAGTTCGCCGCGCTGCGCCTTCCCGGTGTTGAGGAACGTCGGCGTGGCCGGCTGGAAGCGACCGGAGATGATCTCCTCGACCAGCTGGACGGCGAGCGCCTGGTCGCCGTCGGCGAGCCCGAGCGCGGTCATCACGACACGGTCCTCGAAGCGCTCGAGGTACCGCTTGCCGTCGAAGGTCTTCAGCGTGTAGCTGGTGTAGTACTTGAAGGCGCCGAGGAACGTCTCGAAGCGGAACTTCTTGCCGTAGGCGAGGTCGTTGAGCTGCTGGATGAACTCGAAGGGGTACTTCTCGAGCACCGTGGGCTCGTAGTACTCCTTCTCCACGAGGTAGTCCAGGCGCTCCTTGAGCGAGTGGAAGAACACCGTGTTCTGGTTCACGTGCTGGAGGAAGTACTCCCGCGCAGCGCGCTTGTCGGCGTCGAACTGGATCTTCCCGTCCGGTCCGTACAGGTTCAGCATCGCGTTCAGGGCGTGATAGTCCAGACCCTCGAATCGCGCCTCGGTCTTGAAGTCCTTCTCGGTCAGTGCAGCTTCCACCATCGTTCCAATCCATCGCTGACGCGTGCCACGTCTTCAGGCGTGCCGAATACTTCGAGCCGGTACAAGTGCGGCACCCGGCACTTGCGGCTGATGATTTCGCCGGCGAGGCAGAACGACTCGCCGAAGTTGCTGTTGCCTGCGGAGATCACTCCGCGCAGAAGTCGCCTGTTCCGCTCGTCGTTGAGGAAACGGATGACCTGCTTGGGGACGGCACCCTTCTCTTCACCGCGTCCCTGGCCTCCCCCGTAGGTGGGGGTCACGAGAACGAAGGGCTCGTCCACGACCGGGGTCGGTTCGGAGGCGGTGATCGGGATGCGGATGGCGGGGAGGTCGAGCTTCTCGATGAAGCGTGCGGTGTTGCCCGACACGCTGGAGAAATAGACCAGGAGCGGGGCGGATGTCGCCAGTGCGCTCATCGTTCCCTCCTGGGCTCGATCCTCGCGGTCCCCGACGCGGCGCCGGCTTCAGGCCAGGCGCGACGCCAGTTCGTCGATCTTGTCGGGACGGAAGCCCGACCAGTGGTCTTCGTCGGTGATGACGACGGGCGCCTGCAGGTAGCCGAGGGCCTTGACCTGCTCGAGCGCGGCCGGGTCTTCGGAGAGGTCGTGGACCTCGTATGCGATGCCCTTCGAGTCCAGCGCGCGGTAGGTCGCAGTGCACTGCACGCAGGACGGCTTGGTGTAAACGGTGATCGCCATGTCGATCCGTTCTCCCCTCGATCTCGAGTGTTTCCTCCGGTGACCCCCACCGGGAGTCCAATACTACATATGGGTGCCGACATCGGATAGCACCACTAGGGATAGTAGTTACATCCGTGTAGTTTTCTCACTGTCATCCCCATGTACAACACAGGTTGTCCACCGTTTCATCCACAGGCGGCCCATCGATCGCGAGATCGGAAAGCCCGGATTCGCGCGGCTTTCCCAACCCGATGGAGAACTCCTCCACAGGGGGGACGATATTCGGGGGTTCCGACATCCGATTCCCTGTGGACAGAGCGCGACGGCGTGTCGCGGCGTGTCGCACTAGCGTGGTGGCGTGGCGGGATATCGAGACCTTCTGCGCACCCCCGGAGTGGCGCGCATCATCGCCGCACAGCTGACCGCCCGCTTCCCCAACGGCATGACGAGCCTGGCCGTCCTGCTCCATATCGAGCAGGTGACCGGCTCCTACGGCGCGGCCGGTCTGGTCCTGGCCGCCACCTCCGTCGGCCAGGCGGTCGCCGGCCCGGTGACCAGCCGCTGGATGGGCCTGTGGGGCATGCGACGGGTGCTCTCGATCACCCTGGCGATCTGCGCGGTCGCGATCGCGACGCTGGCCCTGGTGGAGATGCCGCTCCCCGCCTACATGGTGCTGGGGCTGGTGGCGGGGCTGTCGACGCCCCCGGTCCAGTCGGCGGTGCGCACGATCTACCCCAAGATGGTCAACTCCCGTCAGCTGACGCCCCTGTTCTCGCTGGACGCCTCGCTGCAGGAGATCATCTGGATCATCGCGCCGGTCCTCGTCACCTTCGTGGCGACCCAGATCGGCACGGTCGAAGCCCTGGTGCTCATCGTCGTGATCCTCGTCGGCGGCGGAGTGTGGTTCATCCTGTCGCCCGAGGTCGGGCGCGTGCGGATCCCCCGGAGCCGCCGACGCCTCGGACGGGTGCTCGCCAAGCCGCCCGTGCTCCTGGCCACCGTCATCGGCTTCCTCCTCATCGGCGGCTGCGCCGCGGTCGAGGCCGGCGTCGTGGCGACCTTCGGCCACAGCGGGCTGGAGGCAGGGCTGGTCCTGGCGGTCTTCTCCATCGGCAGCCTCGCCGGCGGGCTCGGCTTCGGCCACATCCCCATCGGCCCGTGGGCCATGGCGCGCCGCATGGGCATCTTCACCCTGGGCCTCCTCCTCGCCCTCATCTCGCTGGATGTGTGGTGGCTGGGCGGAACGCTCTTCCTCGCCGGCATCGGAATCGCCCCGGCCCTGGCGGTGCTGTTCGCGATGACCTCGGCGAGCGTGAAGTTCAGCGAGACCGCCGAGGCGTACGGATGGATCGGCACCGGGCAGCTCATCGGCGCCGCCGCCGGCTCGGCCGTCGCCGGGTTCCTCATCGACGGCGTGGGTCCGCAGGGCGCCTACATCGCGGCGGCGGCCTTCGCGGGCGTCGGCTTCCTCGTCGCGGTGGTGTTCGTGCGGGGGTTCCCCGACCTTCGTGGGCGCGACGCCAGCCCCATCCCCGATACCGAACCCGTCTCGACGATCATCTGAGCGGATGCCGCGGGCGAGCCCGCTACTGGATGCGACGCAGCAGCTCCAGAACCGCCATCGCGTAGGCGTCGGCGGGTTCGGGGTGCTCGAAGACGACGACCTCGCCCCCCAGCTCGATCTCCACCTGATGGGTGTCGACGAGCCGGCGCAGCGACCGGAACGCCCCGCGCAGCAGCTCCCGCAGCTGGCTCTCGTGCGGCAGCCACAGGGCGTCTTCGAGCGCGACGGAATCGAGCGCCCACTCGGTCGTGCCGTTGAAGGCCAGGATGCGACCGGTCGGGTAATCGCGCGGCTCGATGGTCATCTCGCTGACGGTGAAGATGTCGGCATCGAACTCGGGTTCGTCCAGCTGGAAGCGATCACCGGATGTCGGATGCCACACGAGACCCGCCGCGCGCAGTTCGAGGGCGAGGTCGGTCGAGATCATGCCCTCCATCTTCCGCCACCCAGAGGCGGCGAGGCCCGCTTACGCTGAAGGGCGTGATGTTCCCGGTGACTCTCCCCCGCATCTCCTGGGGCGACCCGCGCGCCCCGCGGCGCACCCTGCTCGTCCACGGACTCGGTTCCACCGCGGCGCTGATGTGGCGCTTCGGCGTGGCGCTGGCCGAAGACGGGTGGCGCGCGGACGCCGTCGATCTGCGCGGGCACGGCGTCGCCCCGCGCGTGCTCGACTACACGATCCCCGCCTACGCCGCCGACCTCGCCCGCACCCGTCCCGAGGAGAGCGATGCGACCTGGGACCTCGTCATCGGCCACTCCCTCGGCGGCGCGGCGACCACGCTCGCCGCCGCGGCGACTCCGGAATGGACGCGTCGCATCATCCTCATCGATCCCGCCATCCACCTCTCCGCCCACGACCGCGAGGTCGTGCGACGAAGTCAGGAGGAGGCCTTCGCCGACCCGACGGAGGGTGCCGTGCGCGCGGCGCACCCGCAGTGGCATCCTCATGACATCGAGCTGAAGGCCCTCGCGGCCCGGCAGGCCAGCAGGTGGGCGGTCGAGCAGACGAGCCTGCAGAACCCTGTGTGGGACGTGCGCGACGCCCTGGCCCGACTCGATGTCGACGTGGACGTTCTCGCCGCAGACCCGGGGGTGTACAGCATCTTCGACGGCCCGCTCGCCACCGAGGTGCTCGCAGCCAACGACCGGGTGCGGATGACGGTGGTCACCGGCGCCGGGCACTCGCCGCATCGCGACAAGCCCGAACAGACCGTCGCGGAGCTGCGCCGGGTGCTGCAGGAGCGACGGACAATGGGATCGTGATCGAACCGGAGACGATCCTCCCGCCGGAGCTGCTGGAGCGGTTCCGCGAGCGCGCGGGGACGCACGATCGCGAGAACACCTTCCCCGCGGCCGACCTCGACGAACTCCGTGGGATCGGGTACCTCGCCCTCCTCGTGCCCGAGGCCCTCGGGGGTCGGGGGCTGGCCCTCGCCGAAGTCGCGCTGCTGCAGCAGCGTCTTGCCACCGCCGCCCCGGCCACGGCTCTCGCGATCAACATGCACCTGGTGTGGACGGGCGTCGCACGCCAGCTCCTGGACCGCGGCATCGACGACCTGCGCTTCGTCCTGGAGGGCGCGGCGGCCGGGGAGGTGTTCGCCTTCGGCATCAGCGAAGCCGGCAACGACCTCGTGCTCTTCGGCAGCGACACCGCCGCCGAACCCCGCCCGGACGGCGGGTACGCCTTCACCGGCACGAAGATCTTCACCACCCTCTCCCCCGTCTGGACGCAGCTGGGGCTCCACGGCCTCGACACCCACTCGACCGACGGCCCGCGGATCGTCTACGCGTTCGTTCCGCGAAGCGAGGAGGCTGCGGGTCGGGTGCGCATCCGCGACGACTGGGACACCCTCGGCATGCGCGCCACGCAGTCCCGCACGACGGAGCTCCACGGCGCTCTCGCTCCGCCCGGGCGCGTGGTCAGGCGCGTGGCACCCGGGCCTCAGCCCGATCCGCTCGTGTTCGGCATCTTCAGCGTGTTCGAACTGCTCATCGCCTCGGTGTACACCGGCATCGCGCGCCGCGCGCTCGACCTCGCCGTTGCCGCCGCCACGCGGAAGGACAGCCAGAACCCGCGGCTGCGCTGGCAGGTGGCCGACATGGCTATCGCCTATGACGCGCTGCCGCCGCAGATCGACGCGCTCTGCCGCGATCTCGCAGAGAACGTCGACCACGGGGGCCGCTGGTTCTCGCTGCTGTCGGGGGTCAAGCACCGCGCCGTCACCACAGCCAAATCCGTCGTCGACGAGGCGCTCATCGTCGCGGGCGGGTCGTCCTTCTTCGCACGCGCGGAACTCTCCCGGCTCTATCGCGACGTCGCCGCCGGGGTGTTCCATCCCTCCGACCCGGAATCGGCTCACTCCGCCGCGGCGACGGCGTGGCTCGGGCCGCTGGAGACGCGCTCCTGACTCTCGCGGTCCGCAGAGGCACGCGTGCGAGGATGACCGGATGGCACGTACCCCGACGGCTCTCCTGAGCCCCGCCGACCAGCAGCGGCGCCGCGGCCTGCGCACGATGAAGGCCGTGGCCCTGGGCGCTCTGCTGGCGATGGCCGTGGTGTTCGCGATCGCGTTCTCGCTCCAGGAGCAGGTGCCCTGGCTCGGCTACGTCCGCGCGGCCGCCGAAGGCGGCATGGTGGGGGCGCTGGCGGACTGGTTCGCGGTGACGGCTCTGTTCCGGCATCCGCTCGGTCTCCCCATCCCGCACACCGCCATCATCCCCAAACGCAAGGACGAGATCGGCCGCACGCTCGGCGAGTTCGTCGAGACCGAGTTCCTGCGCGGCGACGTGGTGCGCACGAAGGTCGCCGCGACCCATGTGTCCCGCCGGGCGGGCGAGTGGCTGCGCGAGCCCGCGCACGCGGCCCGCGTGGGTTCCGAAGCCTCGGTGATCGCCGCCGGGGTCCTCCGCGCGCTGAGCGACGACGACGTGCGCGACGTCATCGAGGAGCTCGCCCGCGAGCACGTCCTCGAGCCGGAGTGGGGGCCGCCGGTGGGCGCCTGGCTCGGCCGGGTGATCGCCGCGGGCGCCCACCACAGTGCCGTCGACCTGGCCGCCGAGACGATCGAGCACTGGCTCGCCGCCAACAGGGTCGCTTTCGAGGGTCTGGTCTCGCGGCGACTGCCCAGCTGGGTGCCTCGGATCGCGCAGCGCCTCGTCGACGAGACCGTGTACAACGAGGCGGTGAAGTTCGTGGCGGTCGTGCGCGCCGACCCCGATCATCCGGCGCGGCACGCGATCGACGGGTACCTCGAGCGCCTCGCCCGGAACCTGCAGACCGATCCCGCCACCATCGGACGGCTCGAAGACGCCAAGGAGTCCCTCTTCGACAGCCCCCGGGTCCGCGAACTCGCCGCGCAGGCGTGGGGCACCGCGAAGTCCGGGCTGCTCGCCGCCCTCGACGACCCCGACAGCGGTCTGCGCCGGCGCCTCGCCGACGCCCTGGCCGACATCGGCGAGCGCCTGGTGACCGACCCCGCCCTGCAGCAGCGCGTGGACGGCTGGGTGACCGACGCCGCCGTGTTCCTCGTCGATCGGTATCGGCACGACATCGCCTCGATCATCACCGACACCGTCGAGAAGTGGGACCCGCAGGAGACGACCGAGAAGATCGAGCTCATGGTCGGCCGCGACCTGCAGTACATCCGGCTCAACGGCACCATCGTCGGGTCGCTGGCGGGCCTCGTCATCTATACGATCGCCCGCGCCATCTGGGGATGACGCTTCTGCGGCGCTACAGTGAGCGCGTGGAATCGGTGGGCGGCGAACTGCTCTTCAGCTACGGCACACTCCAGCAGCCCGAGGTGCAGCTGGACACCTTCGGCAGGATCGTCGAGGCCGAGCCCGACGTGCTGCCCGGGTTCACGGTGGACTACGCCGAGATCGTCGACGAGCGGGTGGTGGATGTCTCGGGGCACGCGGTGCACCCCATCGTGCGTGCGACCGGCAACCCGCTGGACAAGGTGGTGGGGAAGGTCATGTCCATCACCGAGGACGAGCTCGACGCCGCCGACGAGTACGAGGTCTCGCTCTATCGCCGCATCTCGGCCCCGCTCGCCAGCGGCCGCGTCGCCTGGGTGTACGTGTCGGTGTGAGCGGCCTCTTCCACGACCCCCTCTGGCCGCGGGCCGGTGACTGGCCGTCCGCTCACGACCGCGCGGAGGCGTCGGGCGCCGTCGATGTCGCGATCCTCGGCGTGCCGACCTGGCGCACGTCGTTGTCGGCGACCGGTGCGCACGCCACCCCCGCCGCCGTGCGCGAAGCGCTCCGCCGCTACAGCCCCACCCTGATCGGACCGCCCGCCGTCGACCTCGATGCCGCTCTCGCGATCGCCGACGCCGGGGACATCGCCGAGCCCGATGGCGACGACGGTGAGTCGCGCGTGCGGCGCGCGGTGGCGGAACTCCGCGCCCGCGGTGCGCTCGTGATCGCACTCGGCGGTGACAACGCCGCGACAGTGCCGGTCGCCCAGGGGGCACGAGCGGGGGGCCTGGTCACCCTCGACGCGCATCTCGACATGCGCGACGGGCGGTCGAACGGCTCGCCGGTGCGCCGACTCATCGAGGACGGACTCGACCCGGCCCACATCGTGCAGATCGGCATCGCGGATTTCGCCAACTCCCCCGCCTACCTCGCTCGCGCGCGGAACTTCGGGATCACCCTCGTCACGCTCGATCAGGTTCGCCGGCGCCCCGCCGCCGACCTTGTGGCCGAGGCGTTCGAGATCGCCGGAGCGGGAGCAGGGGGCGTGCACCTGGACATCGATGTGGATGTCTGCGACCGCTCGGTCGCGCCGGGGTGCCCGGCCTCGGTTCCGGGGGGGCTGAGCGCTGACGCGCTTCGCACGCTGGTGCGATCGGCGGCGTCGGATGACCGGCTGGTCTCGGCCGATATCGTCGAAGTCGACGCGACGGCCGACGCCGAGGACCGCCGGACGGTGCGACTCGCGGCCCTGTGCGTCCTGGAGCTTCTGGCGGGAAGGGCGATGCGATGACGATCGAACTGGTGCTGGCGCGACACGCGAAGTCGGACTGGGGCGACCCGGGGCTCCGCGATCATGACCGCCCGCTGAACGAACGCGGTGTGCGCGATGCGCCGCGGATGGCCGCGCGCCTGGCCGCGACGGGTTTCCGCCCCGAGGCGCTGCTGTCCAGCACCGCCGTGCGCGCCCGGACGACCGCTGAGGCGTTCGCCGCGGCGCTCGAGACCACGGTCACCCTCGTCCCCGACCTCTACGGGGCCCCACCCCCGACCCTCCTCACCACCGCGTCGGAGACCGGCGCTTCGCGGGTGATGCTCGTCGCCCACAACCCCGGCATGGCCGAGCTCGCCGCCGCGCTCTCCGGGGGGCGGATCGGTGAGATGCCGACCTGCGCGGTCGCCCGGTTCCGCTGGGACGATGACGACTGGGCGCTCGTCGGCGCGGTCGACCCGATCGAGTGGCACCTCGACACACCCCGGTGAGGCGCCGGGCGGGCGGTCTGGTTGCCGGGCGGCCTCGCGCGCGATCGGCCGGGTAGCCGGGGCCGGGGGCCGGGCGCACAACTCCTCAAACCTGCACCGCATCGGGCCGCGCCCCCGCGGTTTTCCGCGGCTTCGGACCGCGAGAGCCTGCGTTGTGGAGGAGTTACGCGCCGGCGGTCGGCGGCGCCGGCGACGGACCGGCACCGATTTGCACGCTCACACCTCGATGCCGTTCTTCCAGACAGTACGGACGAGCGGGACGCCGGGGCGGTAAGCCAGGTGCGTCCGCGACGGCGCGTCCAGCAGCACCAGATCGGCCCTCATGCCGGGTGCGATCGCGCCGACGTCGTCGCGGCGGAGCGCGCGGGCCCCGCCCGCGGTCGCCGCCCACACGGCCTCGGCGGTGGTCATGCCCATCTCCCGCACCGCGAGGGCGATCATGAGCGGCATCGAGCTGGTGAAGCTGGAGCCGGGGTTGCAGTCGCTGGCGAGCGC
Organism: Microbacterium sp. AK009; assembly: GCF_013410955.1. Lineage (GTDB taxonomy): Bacteria > Actinomycetota > Actinomycetes > Actinomycetales > Microbacteriaceae > Microbacterium. The sequence goes on from NZ_JACCCG010000009.1 coordinate 17,105, forward strand.
GACCGTGACCCCGGCGTCGAGGAGTCTCCGGGCGTCAGGGTAGGGCTGCCGCGTGGAAAACTCCACCCCGGGGAGCAGGGTCGCCACCGTGTCGGATCCGGCGAGGAGGGCGATATCGTCGCCGGTCAGGAAGGTGCAGTGATCCACCGACGCCGCCCGCATCTCGACGGCGAGCGCCACTCCGGGTCCGGCGCCGAGCTGGTTCCCGTGCACCCGCGGTGCCAGACCCTGCGCGATGCCCGCCTCGAGGATCCGCCGTGCCTCCGCCGCGGTGAAGGCGCCGTCCTCGCAGAAGACGTCGATCCACCCGCTGAGGGGTGCGCAGCGCTCGAGCATCGGCCCGCAGACGAGGTCGACGTAGCCCTGTCGATCGCCGGCGTACTCCTCGGGCACGACGTGCGCGCCGAGGAAGGTGACCTCGTCGGTGACCTCCCGCGCCAGGCGCGCCAGCCGCTCCTCGTCGGCCACCGTGAGCCCGTAGCCGGTCTTTATCTCGGCGGTGGTGGTCCCCTGCCGGTGCAGTTCGGCGACGAATCCGCGCAGGCGACCGCGCAACTCGTCATCGGTGGCGGTCCGCGTCGCTGCGACCGTCCGGCGTATTCCGCCGGCGGAATAGGAGTGCCCGGCCATCCGCGCCTCGAACTCGTCGGCACGGTCGCCGGCGGAGACCAGGTGGGTGTGGGAGTCGACGAACCCGGGCAGCGCCGCCCGGCCCGCGGCATCCACGATCTCGACCCCGCCGTGCGCGCGCGAAAGTGCATCTGAGCGCCGAGAACTGGGGGAATCCCCTCCGTCTCGGCGTCCCGTTGCAGTCTCGCGGTCTGGTGGCCCCGCCGCGCTCCCGGTCGTTGAGCGAGCGAAGTGAGACGAAACGCCCGCCGCCTCCCCTGCCGCGCCGACCCACACGATCAGACCGTCCTCCATCAGCACGGCCGCGTCACGCAGCGTGCCGCACGCATCCCCCTCGGCGCCGACATTCGTCGTCAGCTCCCCGATGTTCGTGATGAGCGTCGCTGTCACAGCATCGGCACCTTCAGCCCGCGCTCGGCAGCGACCTCGCGGGCGCGTTCGTAGCCGGCATCCACGTGTCGCATGACGCCGGTTCCCGGGTCGTTCACGAGCACGCGAGCGAGCTTCTCTGCAGCGAGCGGCGTCCCGTCCGCGACGGTCACCTGTCCGGCGTGGATCGAACGCCCGATGCCCACCCCGCCGCCGTGGTGGATCGACACCCATGACGCCCCCGACGCGGTGTTCAGCAGGGCGTTCAGCAGCGGCCAGTCGGCGATCGCGTCCGACCCGTCGGCCATCGCCTCGGTCTCGCGGTACGGCGAAGCGACGGAGCCGGCGTCGAGGTGGTCGCGCCCGATCACGATCGGCCCCGCGAGCTCGCCGGAGGCGACCATCTCGTTGAACCTCAGCCCGGCGAGGTGGCGCTCCTGGTAGCCGAGCCAGCAGATGCGCGCGGGGAGGCCTTCGAAGTGCACCGCGTCGCCGGCCTTATCGAGCCAGCGCACGAGCCCCGCATTCTCGGGGAACAGCGCCTTGACGGCCTCGTCGGTCTTGCGGATGTCCTCAGGGTCGCCCGACAGCGCCACCCAGCGGAACGGACCGCGCCCCTCGGCGAACTGCGGACGGATGTACGCCGGCACGAACCCGGGGAACGCGAAGGCCCGGTCGAAGCCGCCCAGCTGCGCCTCAGCACGGATCGAGTTGCCGTAGTCGAAGACCTCGGCACCGGCATCCTGGAAGCCGACCATCGCCGCCACCTGCGCCGCCATCGATTCCCGCGCCCGCCGCGTGAACTCCGCCGGGTCGCGCTCGGCCTCGACGTGCCAGTTTTCGACGGAGACGCCGACGGGGAGGTACGACAGCGGGTCGTGCGCGCTGGTCTGGTCGGTGACGATGTCGATCGGGGTCCCGCGACGCAGCAGCTCGGGGAACACCTCCGCCGCGTTCCCCACCACGCCTACCGACAGCGCCTCGCCGGCGGCGCGCGCCGCGACGACCCGGGCGACGGCGGCGTCGAGATCGGTCGTGTACTCGTCGAGGTAGCCGTGCGCCGCGCGGCGCGCCAGGCGCGTTTCGTCGACGTCGACGATCAGCACCGCTCCCCCGTTGAGCGTCACCGCGAGCGGCTGCGCGCCGCCCATGCCGCCGCATCCGCCGGTCAGGGTCAACGTGCCGGCGAGGTCGTCGCGGCCCAACGACCGCGCGACGGCGGCGAAGGTCTCGTACGTCCCCTGCAGGATGCCCTGCGTGCCGATGTAGATCCACGACCCCGCCGTCATCTGGCCGTACATCGTGAGGCCCAGGTGCTCCAGGCGGCGGAACTCGGGCCAGGTCGCCCAATCGCCGACGAGGTTCGAGTTGGCGATGAGCACGCGGGGCGCCCACTCGTGGGTCCGGAAGACGCCCACCGGCTTTCCCGACTGCACGAGGAGCGTCTCGTCCGGCTCGAGCTCGTCGAGCGTGCGGACGATCGCGTCGTACGCCTCCCACGTCCGCGCAGCCTTGCCGGTGCCGCCGTACACGACGAGGTCGTCGGGGCGCTCGGCGACCTCGGGGTCGAGATTGTTCATGAGCATGCGCTTGGCAGCCTCGGCTCCCCAGCTCTTCGCGCTCTTCTCACCGCCTCGGGGCGCGTGGATCACACGGGCAGGGGCATGGACGTCGGTCATGAGTCCTCCTTGAGTGGGGCGAACGAGAGTGCGGATGCCGCGGCGCGAGCGACGGCGCCGGTGACGACGAACTCGGTCACGGCCTGGATCTCGGGCGAGAGGAACCGATCCGGACCAGGCCCCCCGGACACATCCCGCACGAGGTCGGCGACCGCGCCGGTCGACGGCGCGGGTTCAAGAGGCGCACGCAGCTGCTGCGCCCGCACCCCGACCATCACCTCGATCGCCAGCACGCGCGCAAGACCATCGAGCGCGCGGCGGAGTTTGCGCCCCGCCGCCCACCCCATCGACACGTGGTCCTCCTGCATCGCCGAGGACGGGATCGAGTCCACCGAGGCGGGAGCGGCGAGGCGCTTGAGCTCCGACACGATTCCGGCAGCCGCGTACTGGGCGATCATGAAACCCGAGTCGACCCCCGGCTCGTCGGCGAGGAAGGGCGGCAGGCCGTGGTTGCGCGCCACGTCGAGCGCACGGTCGGTGCGCCGCTCCGAGATCGACGCCACGTCGGCGACGGCGATGGCGAGGAAGTCCAGCACGTAGCCGATCGGTGCGCCGTGGAAGTTACCGTTCGATTCCACCCGGCCGTCCGGTGTCACGACGGGATTGTCGATCGCGGCGGCCAGTTCGCGCGCGGCGACGGTCGAGGCGTGGGCGAGGGTGTCGCGGGCGGCGCCGTGCACCTGAGGGCTGCACCGCAGGGAGTACGCATCCTGCACGCGCGTGCACACCTCGGGGTCGCGGTGACTGGCGACGATGCCCGACCCGGCGAGGAGGGAGCGCAGGTGCGCGGCCGCATCCCGCTGACCCGGGTGGGGCCGCAGCGCCATGAGGTCGGCAGCGAACACGGCATCGGTGCCGAGCTGGCTCTCGATCGAGAGCGCCGCGGCCACGTCGGCGGTGTCGAGGAGCATCTCGAAGTCGTGGGCGGCGAGGAGGAGCATCCCCAGCATCCCGTCGGTGCCGTTGATGAGGGCCAGGCCCTCCTTCTCCTCGAGGACGAGAGGGGTGAGGGATGCCGCGGCGAGCGCGTCGTGCGCGCTGACGACGTCGCCGCCGGGCACCCGCACGTCGCCTTCCCCCATCGCCGCGAGCGCGATGTGGGCGAGTGGTGCGAGATCGCCCGAGCACCCGAGGGATCCGTACTCGCGCACGACCGGGGTGATTCCGGCGTTCAGCATGTCCGCGTACATCTCCACGACCTCGGCGCGCACCCCCGTGCGTCCCGAGGCGAGGGTCTGGAGACGGAGGAGCTGGAGGGCCCTCACCACCTCCCGCTCGACCTCGGCACCCGTCCCCGCAGCGTGCGAGCGGATGAGGCTCGCCTGCAGCTGACGTCGTCGCTCGGGGGCGATGAAGGTGGTCGCGAGCGCGCCGAAGCCCGTCGAGATGCCGTAGTGGGGGCGGGGGTTGTCGGCGAGGCTCTCGATGAGCGCTCGCGTCTCGCGCACCTGCGCGAGAGCCGCGGCGGACACCCGGACGGCCGCATCGTGACGGGCGACGGCGACGACACCGGCCAGGGTGAGGGGTCGATCGCCGACGGACACCTTCGTGGCCGAGAGGAGTGAGGACATGTCTCGATTGCACTCCTCGACATCGTGCAATGCCAGGCCCGCGTGGCATCCTGTGTCTGTGATCTCAGACAGCAGTGCCGTTCGGGAGAGAGCCGCCGGGGATAGGCCGCAGGTGCCCGCTGCCGACCAGACGCTCCGGATCCTGTCGCATCTCGCCCGGCAGCGCGGGCCGGTGCCTGCCCGCACGATCGCCGACGCCCTCGCCCTTCCGCGCTCGACGGTGTACCACCTGCTGACGACCCTCGAGCGCCGCGGCTTCGTCGTGCACCTCGCCGCCGAGCAGCGCTGGGGGCTGGGGATCGCCGCCTTCGAGCTCGGCGGCGGCTATGCGCGCCAGCAGCCGCTCGCGCGACTGGGACGCCCGCTCGTGGCCGCTCTCGCCGACCGTCTCGGCGAGAGCACGCACCTGGCGGTGATGAGCGGCCGCGACGTGCTGTACCTCGTGGAGGAGCGCGCGCCCGGCCGCCCGACGCTCGTGACGGACGTCGGGGTGCGCCTTCCCGCGCACCTCACGGCGACCGGTCGCGCGATGCTCGCGGCCCTTCCCCCCGCCCAGGTCCGGGCCCTGTTTCCCGATGCGTCGGCGTTCGCCGATCGCACCGGTCGCGGGCCCCGGCGCCTGAGCGAGCTTCGGCGGATCCTCCGCGACGTCCGCGCGGCCGGTGTCGCCGAGGAGCACGGCGAGGTGACGCTCGGATTCCGGTCGGTCGCCGCCGTCGTGGTGGATCACGCCGGGTGGCCCGCGGCGGCGGTGGCGGCAACCTGGGCCGAAGAGGCGACGCCTCGGCATCCCGACGTCGCTGCGCTCGTGCGTGAGACGGCCGGGGTCCTCGCGCGACGGATCGGCGGGTGAAGGTCAGCGGACCACGAGGCGCGGCTCGACGAGCATCCGCTCAGGAGGACCCTCGCCGCCGACGATGCGGCGCCCGGTGTCATCGGTGAGGAGGTCGAGCACCGCACCGGCCACGAGCTCGGGCGCCTGCTCGACGCTCGAGAGCCCAAGCGCCTCGGCGACCGGAGTGTTGTCGAAGCCGATGAGCCCGATCCCGCTCGCGCCAGTGTCGACGGCGGCCAAGTGCGCTCCGACGGCGAGTGCGTCACTCACGCACACCACCGCATCGACCCCGTCGCGCACCATCGGATCGGCGAACGCCTGAGCCATCACGCTGCGGGCCTCCGCCACGCTGTCGGGCGCGCGGAAGACCGGACCGGCGAGCCCCGAGGCCCGCATCGCCTCGCGCCATCCGCGTTCCCGGTCATCGCCGGTGCCCGCATCGGGCGGCCAGCCGAGCCACGCGACACGGGATCCCCAGGCCTCGACCGCGTGCCTCGTCGCGGCCCGGGTGCCGGCCGCCCCGTCGACGTCGACCCACGAGTGCCCGGATTCCCACACGTCGCCGCCGCCCCAGGGCCGCCCGAAGGCGGCGTAGGGAAGCCCCCGACCGTCCAGCCACCCCGTCCGCGGATCGCCGTAGGCCGTACCGGTGATCACCGCCGCATCGATCTCGCCGCCGTCGATCAGATCGCTGAGCCGCGCGATCTCCTCGTCTCGGCTGCGCGCGCTGTAGATGAGCACTCGGAGCGCCCGCTCGTTGGCGTTCTCGGTCAGGGCGTGGATGAAGCGGTCGAGGATGACCCCGGAGATCCCGCCGCTGAACGGATCGATGTGCACGCCGATGGTCGAGCTCCGCCGGGTGCGGAGACTCCGCGCGGCCACGTGAGGCCGGTAGGCGAGCTCGTCGATCGCACGCTGGACGCGTACCCGGGTCTCCTCCCGCACGATCGCGGGGGTGTTGATCACGTTCGAGACCGTCTGACGCGACACCCCCGCGCGACGGGCGACGTCTTCGACGGTCGGTGCCTTCGCCATCCTCCGCCCCCCTGTGGTCTGGACAACACGGATGTGAACGATCAAATCGTTACCTGAGCGTAGCCGTCCGTCGTTGACACGCGAAAGAGCCGGGCCGTAGTCTTCCAGCGACACCGAATTTGAACGTTCATATTTGATCGTTCATACACCCCCGGATCACCCGAACGGTGTCGCGACTTCATTCAAAGGAGAGGGAGATATGACACGCAGGAAGTTGCGCGCCGCATTCGGCGCGGGAGCGATCCTCACCGCCGGCGCCCTGGTGCTGACCGGATGCGGCGGCGGAAGCTTCGATGACGGCGGCGGCGGTGGCGCCGCTGCCGACGGAGAGCTGACCTCGTCCGACGACGCCATCAGCGTCCTCATCGCCTCCAGCGGCGAGGCCGAGGCCACCGCCGTCGAGGAAGCGGTCGCCGCGTGGTCGGCCGAATCCGGCGTCGACGCGAGCGTCGAGATCGCCAGCGACCTCAACCAGCAGCTCGCCCAGGGCTTCGCCGCGGGGTCGCCGCCGGACCTGTTCTACCTCTCGCCCGACGCCCTCGCCGGCTACGCCGACAACGGCTCGCTGCGGGCGTACGGCGACGAGCTCTCCAACGCCGGTGACTTCTACGCGCCGCTGGTGGACAACTTCACCTACGAGGACGAGTTCTACTGCGCTCCGAAGGACTTCTCGACCCTGGCGCTCATCATCAACACCGACCTGTGGGAGGCCGCAGGGCTCACCGAGGACGACGTGCCCACCACGTGGGAGGAGCTCGCCACGGTCAGCCAGACGCTCACCACCGGCGGCGTCACGGGTCTCGCCTTCGGCCCCGAGGTCCAGCGCGTCGGCGCCTTCATGGCGCAGGCCGGCGGCGGTCTTGTGACCGACGGCGCGGCGACGGCCAACAGCCCCGAGAACGTCGAGGCACTCGAGTACGTCAAGACCAACCTCGAGGGCGGCAACTTCGCCTACGCCACCGACATCGGCGCCGGCTGGGGCGGCGAGGCGTTCGGCCTCGGCTCCGCCGCGATGGTGATCGAGGGCAACTGGATCGAGGGCGCCCTCCGCAACGACTACCCCGACGTGAACTACCTCGTCGCCCAGCTTCCCGAGGGCCCGGGCGGCCCCGGAACGCTGCAGTTCACCAACTGCTGGGGCATGGCCGCCGACAGCCCCAACCAGCAGGCCGCGCTCGAACTGGTGGAGTACCTGACCGCCTCCGAGCAGCAGCTGGCCTTCTCCGAGGCGTTCGGCATCATGCCGTCGCTGGAGACCACCGCCGACGCGTGGCGCGAGGCCAACCCCGACCTCGCCGCCTTCATCGACGGTGCGGAGTACGCGCAGTTCCTGCCGACGCAGGCCGACGCGGCCGCGGTCATCACCGACTTCAACGCGCAGCTGGAGTCGCTGGCCGAGTCCGACCCGACGACCATCCTCGACTCGGTGCAGGGCAACCTCGAGGCCGTGGTCGGTTGACATGACCGCCACGGTCACCACCCCCCGCGCCGGATCCCGGAACACCGGGATCCGGCGCGGGGAGGCCGCCGCGGGGTGGGTGTTCGTCCTCCCCGTCATCCTGATCCTGGGGCTGTTCCTCCTGATCCCCGTGCTGATGGCGCTCTGGGTGAGCTTCTCGGACTGGGCGGGGCGGGGAAGCCCCCTGTCGGGAACGGTCAACTTCGTCGGTCTGGAGAACTACGCCGCGGTGACCACCGGCGGCGGGCTCGCCGAACGCGACTTCGGGATCTCCCTTCGCAACATCGCCTGGTACGTCCTGCTCGTCGTGCCGCTCCAGACCGCACTGTCGCTCTTCCTCGCCGTGCTGGTCAACCGTGCGGTGCTGCGCGGGCGCGGTTTCTTCCGCACCGCGTTCTACTTCCCCTCGGTCACCTCCTCGGTGGCCATCACGATCCTCTGGCTGTTCCTGTTCTCCCAGACCGGTGTGGTCAACGCCGTCCTCGCCTGGATCGGGATCACCGGGCCCAACTGGTTCCAGGAGCCGAGCGGCATCGTCCACAACGCCCTCGCAGGACTCGGGATCACGAGCGGTCCGGAAGCGCTCACCCAGACCGACGTGCTGGGCGTGAGCCTGTGGGAATGGCTCGCCGGACCCTCCGTCGCCCTGTCGGCCTTCATCCTCATGGCGGTCTTCACCACCAGCGGCACCTTCATGCTGCTCTTCATCGCGGCCCTGCAGAATGTCGGCGGCGAGCTCGGCGAGGCCGGGATGATGGACGGCGCCAACGGCTGGCAGCGGTTCTGGCACATCACCCTCCCGCAGCTGCGCCCCACGATCTTCACGGTCGTGACCCTCGGGGTCATCGGCGGCTGGCAGGTCTTCGACCAGATCTACACCGGCACCGAAGGCGGTCCGGCGAAGACCACCGTCACCCCCGCCTACCTGTCCTACGAGGCCGCGTTCACCCGTCAGGAGTGGGGCGAGGGGTCGGCGATCGCCTTCCTGCTCTTCCTCATCATCATCTTCTTCACGCTCATCCAGCGCTGGGTGCTGCGTGAACGCGGGGTCTCCAAGCGACGCGCCGCGCGCTACGAAGTGAAGGGAGGCAGGTCATGAGCGAGACACTTCCGCCGCAGGCGAAGGTCGCGCAGGTCGATCCCGATCGGTCCACAGCCGCGCCCCGCGCCCGCCGCAACGGCCTCTCCCGCCGGGTGAGCGGACAGATCTTCCTCTACGCGCTGCTGGTGATCCTCGCGATCATCTACATCTTCCCGTTCCTGGTGCAGGTCGCGACGTCCTTCAAGACCGACTCCGAGGCGGCGAGCAACGCGCTCTCGCTCATCCCGCAGACGGTGACGTTCGCGGCGTACGAGGCCCTCTTCGGTCGGAGCGACTTCCCGCTCTGGTTCGTCAACTCCACGATCGTCACGGTCGTGGTGACGCTCGGCCGGGTGTTCTTCGTGTCCCTCGCCGGGTACGCCCTCGCCCGCTTGCACTTCCGCGGCCGGGGAGCGATCTTCGCGCTCGTCGTGGGTGTGATGGCGGTGCCGGCGGTGGTGCTCCTCATCCCGAAGTTCCTCGTGCTGAACCAGATCGGCATCTACGACACCTATGCGGCGATGATCCTGCCGCTCCTCGTCGATGCCGCCGGGGTCTTCATCATGAAGAACTTCTTCGAGTCCATCCCGGTCTCGGTCGAAGAGCAGGCACGCATCGACGGCGCAGGAGCTTTCCGGGTGTTCTGGTCGGTGGTGCTCCCGATGGCGCGCCCCGCCCTCATCACGATCGTCATCCTGTCGTTCCAGGGGTCGTGGAACGAGCTCAGCCACTTCATCGTCGCCACCCAGTCGCCCGAGCTCACCACGCTCACCAAGGGCGTCGCGTCGCTGGCATCCGGTCAGCTCAGTCAGGGTACGCAGTACCCGATCAAGCTCGCCGCGGCGCTGATCATGACGATCCCGGTGGCCGTGCTGTTCTTCATCTTCCAAAAGCGCATCATGAACACCAGCGAAGGAGCCGTCAAAGGATGAACCCCCTCACCGAGCCCGCGACCCGCACGCGACAGCCGCTGCTCGACGACGCGGTCATCGTGCTGCGCGCCCCCACGCAGGTGTGGTCGCGCGAGACCGGCGACGCCGGCGCGGGCGCGATCGACGGGATCTACCACGGCGACGTCCGGCACGTGCGCGAGCTGGAGCTCTCCTGCGACCAATCGGAGGTCGAGTGGATCTCCGTCGCGCCCGACGGCCCGTCGCGCGCGGTCTTCAGTGCGGTGCTGCGCGGTCTCGACGACGACACCCCCGACCCGAAGGTCCGCCTGCTGCGGGAGCGCGTCGTCGCACCGGGCGAGGTGCGCGAGACCTGGACGCTGCGCTCAGCGCGCGACGAACCGCTGTCGGCGACGCTCCGGCTTCGCCTCGGCGCCGAGTTCGCCTCGCTCCACGACGTCAAGGCCGGCCTCCCCGAGGCGGCGCTGACGGAGGTTCGAGGGACGGAAGCCCAGGGGACGGATGCCACGGCGACGGCCCGTTCTCAGACCGCCTCGTTCACCGTCGACACCGAGGACGGCGTGATCGAGGTCGACGGATCCGACATCCGGGCGGCATGGTCGATCGCCCTCCCCGCCCGCGGTGAGGCGACGGTGTCGTGGCGGATGGCTCTGGACGACACCACCGCAGTCGTCTCCGGTGCGTCGCAGCCGAGCCGCATCGACCTGGCGGCCGCACTGGGGGCGGCACGCGGCGGCGATCCCCGTCTCGGCCGATGGCTCGAGGTCGCCCTCGGCGATCTCGACGCGCTGAGGCTGACGCTCCCCGATGCACGGGACGACGCGTTCTACGCCGCGGGCGCGCCCTGGTTCTTCACGCTGTTCGGGCGGGATTCGCTCTGGGCGGCACGCCTCTCTCTTCCGCTCGACGTCGGCATGGCGGCATCCACCCTCCGCGTCCTCGCGCGGCTGCAGGGCGACCGGGACGAGCCCGACTCGGCGCAGGAGCCGGGCAAGATCCTCCACGAGCTGCGTTCGACCACGCTCGAGCAGCCGGGCGAGGGGATCGCCCTTCCCCCGTTGTACTACGGCACGGTCGATGCGACGGCGCTATGGGTCTGCCTCCTCGCCGACGCGTGGCACGCCGGAATGCCCGAGGCCGAGGTCACGGCCCTCTTGCCGACGCTGCGCGCGGCGCTCGGATGGCTCCTCGACCACGGCGACAACGACGGCGACGGTTTCATCGACTATCTCGATCGCACCGGGCACGGTCTGGCCAATCAGGGGTGGAAGGACTCCGGCGATTCGATCCAGTGGCGCGACGGCCGCCTGGCGGAGGGGCCGATCGCGCTGTGCGAGGTGCAGGGGTACGCCTATGAGGCCGCCCTCGCCGGCGCCGAGATCCTCGAAGCCCTTGCAGGAGACGCCGACGAGGCCGCTCGCCTGCGGGCGTGGGCGGGCGAGCTGCGCGAGCGTTTCGCCGCGGCCTACTGGGTCCAGACCCCTGAGGGGCGGTATCCGGCGGTAGCGCTGGACCGTCACAAGCAGCCCGTCGACACCCTCACCAGCAACATCGGTCACCTGATCGGCACCGGCATCCTCGACGCCGACGACGAGGCGCACGTCGCCCGGCTGCTCTTGGGCGCGTCGCTCTCGAGCGGGTTCGGGATCCGCACCATGTCGACCGGGGCGGAGGGCTACTGGCCGCTGTCGTATCACGGTGGGAGCGTGTGGACGCATGACACGGCCATCGCCGCGCACGGGATGCTGCGCGCCGGCCTCCATGCCGAGGCGCAGCAGGTCGTGGCGGGCATGCTCGCCGCGGCAGAGGCGTTCTCCTATCGGGTTCCCGAGCTCCACTCGGGCGACCCGGTCACCGAGGTGTCTCGCCCGGCGCCGTACCCTGCGGCGTGCCGCCCGCAGGCGTGGTCGGCGGCCGCGGCCGTCGTGGCGCTGAGCGCCCTCGAGGGGCGCTGACGACCCGCCCGCTCAGTCGACCTTGCTCACGGTGCCGCCGGTGAGGCGCACCAGCTCGCCGAAGGTGAGCGGGAAGACGGTGTGCGGCGTCCCGCCGGCAGCCCAGATCTCGGGGTACTGCGCGAGATCCTCGTCGACGACGGTGGTGAGCGCGGCCGGGTGACCGGTGGGTGCCACTCCCCCGATCGCCTGGCCCGTGGCATCCCGCACCTGCTCGGGGGTCGCACGTCGGATCGACTCGCGACCCAGGCGGGCGGCGAGTGCAGCCGTGTCGACGCGGTGCGCACCGCTCGTCATCACCAGGAGCGGTTCGCCGTCGCTCCAGAACACCAGGCTGTTCGCGATCGCCCCCACCTCGACACCCAGCGCCTCGGCGGCGAGGAGTGCCGTCGAAGCCGCATCAGGGAGCACGACGATCTCGCCGGCGATTCCGGCGGCGCGGAGGGCGTCATGGACCAGGCGACTGCGGGGCGGGAGCGAGGAGGTCATGACCGTCAGCCTAGGGTCGGAGGTCGCCGATACCGTGGCGCCGACACACGACAGGAGGAGCGTCATGACGAAGTTGTTCACTCCCGGAGACGCGATGCACGACAACGCGCAGCGGCTGCTCGAGTCGGAGCTGATCGCCTGGTTCACCACCGTCGCCGCCGACGGAACACCCCATGCCGTGCCGGTGTGGTTCTTCTGGCATGAGGAGGCGGTGTGGATCCTGACTCGGCGCGACTCCGTGAAAGCTCGGCACGTCGCGCGTGGCTCTCGCGCTCTGGTGCATCTGAACACCCAGGGCCGATTCGGCGCGGATGTCGTCGTGCTGACCGGCTCCGCCCGCATCCTGGATCAATCGGCCGCCGAATGGATCACTCCGGTGCGCGACCGGTGGGAGGCGAAGTACGCAGACGGGATCGAAGACTTCGGGATGCCGGCGGACACGATCTTGGAGGAGTTCTCCGCGGTCATCTGCATGCGACCGGAGAAGCTGCTCGTCTGGTGAACCCACTGCCGCAGTCGTCGCGGCGCGGTCGCGGCGCGGCGCGGTTGAACCGCGGCCCCGGCGGTGATGCAATGGAGTCGGATGCGGCGAAGCGGCCGCATCCGAGAGCACGCCCACAAGGCCCGCCGAAAGAGGACGCGATGACGCACACCCTGCCCCTGCCCGATTTCACCCACGAGCGCGTGGAGGTGATCACGGGGCGGCGCAGCGGTCTGTTCCTCGCCGTGGCCCTGCACTCCTCCGTCCTCGGTTCCGCGCTCGGTGGCGCGCGCCTGTGGACCTACCCGCACTGGAGCGACGCGCTCGGCGACGCCCTGCGCCTGTCGGCGGCGATGACGCTGAAGAATGCCGCGGCGGGTCTCGATGCCGGAGGCGGGAAGTCGGTCATCGCCCTTCCCGAGGGGACGATGCTCGACGCCGACCGCCGGCGGGCCGCCTTCCTCGATCTCGGCGACGCCGTCGAGGCGCTGAACGGCCTGTACCGCACCGCGGAAGACGTCGGCTCGACCACCGACGACATGCTGACGGTCCGCGAGCGCACGGAACACGTCGTGGGGCTTCCCGACGCCGTCGGCGGCTCGGGCGAGCCGGCAGGACCCACGAGCCTCGGCGTCTACGCGTCGCTGCGGGCGACCCTCGAGCGGGTGACCGGCAGTGCGGATGTCGCGGGCCGACGCATCACCATCTCCGGCCTCGGTCAGGTCGGCAGTCGCCTCGCGCTGCGCCTCGCCGCCGAGGGAGCGGTCCTGACGGTCACCGATGTGAACCCCGCCAAGCGGGACCTCGCCCGTGAACTCGGGGCCTCCTGGAGCGAGCCCGGATTCGAGCACCTCGTTCCCGCCGACGTCTTCGTCCCCGCAGGGATCGGCGGGATCCTCACCACCGAGGTCATCGACGACCTCGACGCCCGCGCGGTCTGCGGCCCGGCGAACAACCCGCTGGCCGAGCACGCCGGCGCGGACCGGCTCGCCGCACGGGGCATCCTCTACGCCCCCGACTTCGTCGTGAACGCCGGTGGGGTGATCTACCTCGACCTCGAGGCCAAGAAGCTCGGCACGCGCGAGGAGATCATGGACCGGGTCGCCGGCATCGGCGACACCCTCCGCCGGGTCTTCGACGACGCCGCCGAGCGCGGGATCACCCCGCTCATGGCCGCCGAGGGTCTCGCCGCGCAGCGGCTGTCGGTCGGCCACCGGGCGCCCGCGATGGCCTGATCGAGTGCGGGCCGAGGTCAGTTGATGATCTCGGCCCCGCTTGCTGTCAGAGCCGCCAGCCGTCGCCGCCATTCCTCTCGCGCGTCCTGATCCAGTCTCGTCCAGTCGCTGACCTCTTCCACCACGATGAGCGGTGAATTCGACCGGTAGGACTGCGTCGGGTTGCCCGGGAACTTCTTGTCCGTGACGTTCGGGTCGTCCTCGACGTCACCCGTCACTTCGACGCGGTAGACGTGCGGCCGGGCATTCCCGGGCCCGAGCATCACGGCCAGCTCTGCTGCCAGACCGGCACCGTCCACCGAGGCGGTGAAGTAGACGTGATTCATGATGACGTCGGAGCGGTAGTTCGAGCGGAATCCGGGGCTGAGGCGATCGCCCGGCGCCAGTTCGGCACGGGTGCCGTGGTAGAACGGTCCGTCGTGGAGACGAGGGTGCGCCGTCATCCGCTCATTATGCGCGTGCCGCGCGCGGCACGACAGACCCGCGAAAACAAGAAGAGCCCGCCCTCCGGGCGAGCTCTTCTCGGATTGGTGGACCTGAGGGGATTCGAACCCCTGACCTCTTCATTGCGAACGAAGCGCGCTACCAACTGCGCCACAGGCCCGAGAACCTCCGTTACATTATCACCCTCGCTGGGTGACCGACGAATGCCGCGCGCTCACCCGGACCTCACGCGCCGGCGGCGCGACGCTCGAGCAGGCGACGAACGTGATCCTCGATCTCCGCGTCGTCGACGTAGCCCATCTGAGCGAAGTCCGGACCCGCCTGCGCCGCGCGCGCCGCGCGCGCAACCTCGATCGACGGGGGGCGCTGAGCTTCGGCGCGCATCCGCGCTGCCTCGGCGACCGCGGCCTGACGGAGCTCCTCGCGAGCATCCTCGACATCGCGCACGGCAGCGGCCTGCGAGCCGACCGACACGGTGAGGGGCTTCGGCAGCTCGCGGGGTGCCCATGCCGCCCGCTGGCGAGCGGCCGGCAGGGCCACATCCTGAACTGCCGGCGCCTGACGGACGACAGGAACAGCGGATGCCGCGGACCGGCGCGCCACCCGCGCGGCGACGCGCGCCATCTGCGCCAGGACTGACAGAGACACCACGACGAGGCTCAAACCCCCGATGAGTGCGCCGACCGCACCGGTCGACACGGTCAGCCATGCACCCCATCCGGTGAGAGCCAGACCACCCAGACCCAGCGTCGTCGCGACGAGCCGCACGCGGCGACGAGCACGAGCCTGACGGGCTTCCGGAGCGGCCTTGGCCGCGGCCTTCTCGGCGCGGGCCCGTTCGAGATCGATGCGGGCCTGTTCGAGAGCAGCCTCTTCGCGTTCGGCCATCGCGCGCTTCGCGAGCTTCTGCTGCGCGGCGGCCGTGCGGGCTGAGAGCTCGAGGCGGACCTCGGCCGGCGTCTCACTCGTCTCTGCGAGGACCCGCAGAGCCTGGTTCAGCCGGACGGCGTTCCGCTCGGCGGCGTCGAACTGACGGCGGCTGTGCCATGACGGCAGCAGGTAGACCAGCCACAGCAGCACCGCCACGAGCACGATCACCCCGCCACCCAGCACCTGTCCGCCCATGCGCATAACGGTATGCGACACCGGCTGGCTGGCCCGGCAAGGCGGTTGCGTGTCGCCCCGTGGATTCGCCTCAGATCTCGGCGAGGGCGGGAAGAACCTCGTCAGCCACGCGTGCCACCCGTCCGACGGGGTCGTCGGGAGAGGCTCCGAGCACGACCTGGGTGATCCCGAGGGCCGACAGCTTCTCCATCTGGGGGAGGAACCCGGGGTCGTACGGATCCGAGAACGCGGCGATGACCGTCTTCTCGATCGCGTCGTAGTCGGTGCCGAGGCGATCGCAGTGCCCGCGAAGAACGTCGAGGAGGTACGCGACCCGCTCGGGGTCCGCGGTGGTGAGGTTGACGATCTGCGCGTACTGCGCGACCAAGCGCAGGGTCTTCCGCTCCCCCTGACCGCCGATCATGATCGGCGGGTGGGGCCGCTGGATCGGCGCCGGGCTGGAGAGCGTCTCCTCCAGCGCGTAGTGCGTGCCCCGGTAGGCGCCGGTGTCGTCGCTCCACATCTGCAGCGCGATCTGCAGCGTCTCCTCCAGTCGTTCGAAACGCTCGGCAAGCGGCGGGAAGGGCACGCCCAGGCCCCGGTGCTCCCGGTCGTACCACGCGGCGCCGATGCCGAGCATCGCGCGGCCTTCGCTCAGGACATCCAGGGTCGTGACGATCTTCGCGAGCAGTCCCGGATACCGGTACGTCACACCGGTCACGAGTGGACCGATCCGCATGGAGTGCGTGTGCGCGGCCAGGAAGCCGAGGGTCGTGAAGGCTTCGAGCATCGGCTCCTCGGCGGGGGCGACGCGCTCCATCTGGAACCAGTGGTCCATGACGGTGAACTGCGTGAATCCGCCCTGCTCGGCGGTGCGGGCGGTGCGACCGAGCACCTCGGGGAGGGTGTCGGGAGCGCCGGGGACGGAGAAGTTCCAGAAGTGGAGACCTGCCTGCATGCCGTCACGTTACGACTGCGCCGAGGCGTGCGGCCGGAGTTTCCAGGAGTTTTCGCCTGACGTTCACCGCGGGCGAAATGGTCGCTGCGGGCTCGCTTCCGTGCGGTCGGTCGTCGGGTCGGATTCAGATGATCCGGGATGCCAGCGCCGAGCCGTGCCTGCGCGCAGTGAGGGTCGCGGGACGCGTGCTCAGTGCCTGCCCGAAGCCACCCGTCGCGACGGCCGCAGCGAACCGATCGGCATCATCGGCACCGCCAGACCGGCGAACATGATCAGGGGCAGGAAGCTGCTCGACACGACAGCCAGGACTACGCCCAGGACCGCCAAGCCGATCGCGAGGACCAGACGGTGACCTTCACCCAGGCCGGAACCACTGCCGGTGTCACGCTGCTCATGCCCGAAAGCGTAGTCGCCGCCACTTCGGTACCCACGAGACGCACACGACGTTCTCAGCAGCATCCGCCTCGGGTTCTTCGCACCCGAGGGTTCTCCGAAGCAGCCACCCCGCGTTCTCAGCACGAGCCACGCCGTCGTGCCCTCGCGTTGCGCGTGCCGTCAGGGCTCCCGTGGCCTCACATGGGAGTCACACGCGCGCGGGTTCTCGCGGCTCGTCAGAGGGACGCGGGTGTCGGGGTTCCCAGAACGGCGGGTCGCCAGAGCGGTGGGCTCCTCCAACGGGGAGGGTCGCCCGAGCGGGAGGGTCGCCCGAGCGGGCGGGTCGCACGAACGGCGGGTCTCCAGAACGGCGCGGTCGTCAGAAGGGCGCGGGCGCGTGTGGGTCGTCGACCGGTTCGCTGGTGATCCGGAATTCGGTGCCCGGGTTGGTCCATGTCGCCCAGAGGTCGTCGGGGAGGTCTTCTTCGGGGGTGAAGTGCACCCCGTGTCCTGGTGGGTTGTCGGTGTAGACCCGCCCGGTGGGGGAGGTCCATGAACCGTCCTGGGTTCCGTGGAGGCTCTGATCCCATCTAGGAGGATGAGGGTTATGCCGGCGAAGTATGACAAGGAGACGATCGAGCGGGTGGT
>NZ_JACCCG010000010.1 GCF_013410955.1 Microbacterium sp. AK009
ACCTCGCACCGGTCGACTACGCTCGGCAATGCACCCATCAACTGGAAACCGACGACTCGCACAGCGACCGGACCGAATGAAGGGGGCGGCCCACCACGTCTTCGTGTGGAACTCGCTCATGTGTCTTGCTTTCTCTCGGTGGATGGGTGGGATGCGGCGACCGGCTGCGGTGTCGCCGCCTGAGACCGCGCGCCGGTCCCTCCGCCCCGGTTACCGCGGCGGACGAGCCGCCCGATGACCCGGGGAAGCGAGACCAGCCCGCCGGGGAGGAGGAACAGCACGAGCAGCAGGATGGCGCCCTGCAGCATCGCGGTCAGGTTCGGGTCGATGATGTTCGTCAGCTGCGGGACGAGGACGTAGTAGGCACCGCCGAGGATCGACCCGACGATGCTGCCCGCCCCACCGACGACCATCGAGATGACGAGTTCGATCGAGTGACCGAAGCTCAGCGTCTCGGGCGAGGTGTACTGGATCACGACCATGTAGAGGAACCCGCTCACCCCGCCGATGAGGGCGGCGATGGTGAAGGCGAGCACCTTGTACTTGTAGGGCGAGATGCCCATGGATGCCGCGACCGCCTCGTTCTCCTTCACGATGGCGAATGCGCGGCCGTACTTCCCCCGCACGAGGTTGCGGGTGAGGAGGAAGGTGATGCCGCCGATCAGCAGCACGAGGTACAGCTGCCACTGGTCGTCGTAGAGCGGCGCCCACTCGGGGGCGCCCGAGAACCGCGCCGACAGGCCCTGCGATCCACCGGTGAACTCCCCCAGGCGTCGGGCGAGCGGTACCCCCACGATCGGGAGGGCGATGGTCACCATGGCGATCGCGAGCCCGCCGAGGCGAGCCGCGGCCAGGGCGATCACGAGCCCGACGAGCGCGGTGAGGGCCAGGGCGAGGACGAACACCAGGATGATGTTCCACTCCTGGGTCACCCCGTAGGCGGTGATGTAGGCGCCGAGTCCGACGAAGAAGATCTGGCCGAGCATGACCTGGCCGGTGTAGCCCATGATCACGTTCAGGCCGAGCACGGCGACGGCGAAGACGCCGATGCGGGCGAGGGTGGAGTTCGTGCCCGCGTCGAAGACGAGCGGGAGCACGATGGCGAGGATGACGCCGAGCGCGAGCCCCGCCCACCTGACCCAGGGACGCTGCAGGATGCCGGTTGCCGTTGTCATCACACCCGCACCACGACTTTCCGGCCGAACAGGCCCTGCGGCCTCAGGATGAGGACGATGAACAGGAGGATGAAGGGAACCGCGATCCGGAGGTCGTAGCCGATGAAGGGCACGTAGACCGCAGCGAGGTTCTCCAGAACCCCGATCAGCCACGCTGCGACCACGGCGCCCAGCGGGCTGGAGAGACCGCCGATGATGACGGCGGCGAGCGCGTAGACGAGGGCGCCGTCCATCATGCCGGGGGTGAGGGTGAGTTGGGGGGCGACCATCGCGCCGGCGACGGCGCCGAGGGCGGCCGCCAGTCCCCACCCGACCATGAGGAGCCGGCCGACCTTCAGACCCGAGAACGACGCCGACTCGGGGTTGATCGCCACGGCCCGCAGGGCCAGGCCGAGCTTGGTACCGAGGAACAGCCCCTGCAGGATCAGCATGATCACGACGATGACGAGGATCGTCCCGAGGGAGCGGACGCTGACCACCGCGCCGAGGATCGTGACGGTGTCGAGCGGGAAGAGCGAGGGGAACTGCAGGTTGTTGTAGCTCCAGATCCACGCGCAGATACCGGTGATGAGGGTCAGCAGACCGATCGTCACCACCACGGCGGTGTCGGGGTCGCCCTTCTCGAAGCGACGCATCAGGTAGCGCTCGATGAACGCCCCGATGAAAAAGGACACCGCCACCGAAGCGAGGATCGCCAGGATGAGCGGAAGCCCCCACACCGTGAACTGGTAGGCGATGTAGGCCGAGAGCACGGCGATGCCGCCCTGGGCGAAGTTGATCAGGCCCGTGGCCTGATTCACCAGGACGATCGCGAGCGCGAGCGCCGCGTAGATCGACCCAGTCGACAGGCCGTCGACCACGAGTTGGATGAAGGTCTGCACGTCAGCCTCCCAGGTACGCGCGGCGGATCTCGTCCATGCCTCGCAGCTCCGCGGTCGAGCCGGTCACGGCGTTGCGACCCGTCTCGAGCACCGTGGCGCTGTCGACGAGGGTGAAGGCGAGGTTGGCGTTCTGCTCCACGATGAGCATGGCGATGCCCGACTCGCGGCGGAGACGTCCGATCGCCTCGTAGACCGTCTTGGCCGTGGAGGGCGCGAGCCCGAGCGATGCCTCGTCCAGCAGCATGAGACGGGGCTTGGCCATGATCGCGCGGGCCACAGCGAGCATCTGCTGCTCTCCGCCCGACAGGGCCGACCCGTGCGAGCGGATGCGGTCGCGCAGCTGCGGGAAGAGGTCGAGGCAGTACTCGATGTCGCTCTCGATCCCCTTGCGGTCGCGCCGCAGGTACGCGCCGACACGGAGGTTCTCGCGGACGGTGAGCCCGCCGAGGGTGCCGCGCCCCTCGGGAACGTGCGCGATCCCCATCGCCGCGACCTTCTCCGGCTTGGAGCCGCGGATGTCCTTGCCCTCGAAGAGGATGCTGCCGCCGGCGCGGACGGTGCCGCTGATCGCGCGGAGGGTGGTGGTCTTGCCGGCGCCGTTCGCGCCGAGGATGCCGACCGCCCCGCCGTCCGGCACCGTCAGCGAGACCCCCTCCAGCACCTGGACGGGTCCGTAGAAGGCGGTGACGTCCTTCAGCTCAAGCAGCGTCATCGGCGGCGTCCTTTCCGATGTACGCCTCGATCACGCGCGGATCGGACTGGGCCTCGGCGGCGGTGCCCTCCATGAGCTTGCGTCCGTGGTCGAGGACGACCACGTGATCGGTGAGCGCGGCGATGAGGCCCATGTTGTGCTCGACGACGACGACGGTGATGCCGTCGTCACGGACGCGGCGCACTGTCTCGATCAGCTGCTCCACCTCGTTGTGCGGGAGCCCCGCCGCCGGCTCGTCCAGGAGCAGGAGCGAGGGGCGGCTCATCAGCGCGCGGCAGAGCTCGATGCCCTTGTGGAGTCCGTGCGACAGCTCGTCGGCCCGGACGTGCGCGGTCCAGCCGAGGCCGTTGCGCTCCAGCAGGGCCAGCGCCTCGGCACGCAGCTCCTTCTCGGTGCGCCGCGTCCGCGGCATCCGGATCGACCACTCCAGAGCGCCGCCGGGCAGGCGGCCGTGGGCGCCGAGAAGCACGTTCTCGAGGACGGTCTCCCGCAGTTGGAGAGCCGGATGCTGGAACGTACGGGCGAGCCCGTGCTTGGCCAGACTCGCCGGGGACGACCCCAGCACTTCGGACCCGTCGATGGCGATCGACCCGCTCGAGGGCTTGTAGTGACCGCTGATGCAGTTGAACAGCGAGGTCTTGCCGGCTCCGTTCGGCCCGACGAGCCCCGCGATGCTTCCGGGTTCCACGGTGAAGGAGACGTCTTCGAGCACCCGGACACCGCCGAAGTGGAGGCTGACGTCCGACACCGTCAATCGAGCACCCATTGCCCGCCTTCCGTCGTCGCGACTCTGCTCTGACCAGGGATCGAGTCATCCCGTGGAGGGGACGCTACGCGATCATCGTAGAAATTGTCAACGATTTTGGTGCGCAGATGGGATGACTGTAGCCCTTTCGTGACCTCGTGCTCCGATGGTGGCGCCCGTCGACAGCGTGGCGGGGCGGAGTTCCGTTGAACGGAACGATTCGTCGCGACCGCGCGTCCGCCGCATAGTGTGACGCCGACGAATGGAGGGTCGACGATGACCGAAACACTGGCCCAGGCGATCGCCCGCGAGGGAAGCCCGGTGGAACTGCTGCGGAACCAGAACTGGCCCGCGTTCACCTTCCCGGTGGCGCCGGAGTTCACCAACTGGCGCGACGAGCAGCGCGCCTGGAACACCTCGGTGGCACTGATGGATCAGTCCCACCACATGACGCAGCTGTTCATGGACGGCGCCGACCTGATCCCGCTGCTGCAGAGCATCTCGCCGAACACGTTCGCGACCTTCCGGCCCGGTGTCGCCAAGCAGCTCATCTCGGTGAACAAGGACGGCTATCTCATCGGCGACGGCATCCTGTTCTACAACCACGAAGGTCCCGACGGCCTCGTGCTCGTGGGGCACCACATGCTCATCGACTGGGTGCGGTTCAACATCGAGAAGGCCGAGGCCGCCGGCAAGGACGTGCGGTACCGCCTCGATCCCAACTCGCACATGCGTCAGGGTCCCCCGACGTTCTACCGGTACGAGCTGCAGGGCCCGCACGCCGACCGCGTGATGGAGAAGATCTTCGGCGGGCCGGCTCCGGCGATCAAGTTCTTCCACATCGGCGACGTCGAGATCGCCGGGCGCCCCGTCAAGGCGCTCCGCCACGGCATGGCCGGGCAGCCCGGCTTCGAGTTCTACGGTCCGTGGGAGGACAACGAGATCGTGCTGAACGCGATCATGGCGGCCGGGGAGGAGTTCGACATCCGCCGCGTGGGTGCGAAGGCCTACTCGTCGTCGCCGCTGGAGTCGGGATGGGTGCCCACCCCGTTCCCCGCCGTCTTCGACGACGACTTCGCCGAGTACCGCGAGTGGCTCCCCGCCGCGCGCATCGGGTCGATCGGCGGCTCGCTGTACTCCACCGACATCCACGACTACTACATGACGCCGTTCGATCTGGGCCTCGGCCGTTCGGTGCGCTTCGACCACGACTTCCACGGTCGCGAAGCGCTGGAGAAGATCGCCGAAGCCCCGAAGCGGCGCAAGGTCACGTTGATCTGGAACTCCTCGGATGTCGCCGACGTCGTCCGCTCGCAGGTCGAGCCCGGCGTGCCGGCGAAGTACCTCGACTTCCCCAAGGCGCGGTACGGCCTCTACCAGATGGACGA
The DNA here is from genome assembly GCF_013410955.1 of Microbacterium sp. AK009. Taxonomy (GTDB): domain Bacteria; phylum Actinomycetota; class Actinomycetes; order Actinomycetales; family Microbacteriaceae; genus Microbacterium. The sequence continues at coordinate 4,902 of NZ_JACCCG010000010.1, forward strand.
GGTGCAGCAGGACGGGGGCCGCGTGGGCATCTCGACCGATGCGGGCTACGTCGCCTTCGACCAGCTGTACATGTCGCTCGCGACGCTCGACAACGACGTGCCCGAGGGCGCCGAGGTCGAGGTGCTCTGGGGCGAAGACCCGATCTCGCGCAAGCATTCGGTGGAGCAGCACCGCCAGGTGCGCATCCGCGCGACCGTCGCACCGGCGCCGTACCACGAGTACGCCCGCACGGTGTATCGCGCGAACGACTGACCCCTCCCACGCTCCGCGGGCCTCAACCGGCCCTCGCGTCGACTCCTGTTCTCTCCTTCGTGAGAAGATTCGCGCTCCTGCGGACCGCATCCCGCCAATCCGTCCTCAGGAGCGCGGATCTCCGCGTGAGCGCGACGCGCACGACGCTTCGAGGAGGGGCCGAAGTCGGGTAGCGTGCGAGCATGCGCCGCGCGATGGATAGATATGCGTCCCTGAGGTCGGCGTGGATCATCCTCATCGCCGTGGCGGGCGCCGTGCTGGCGAACCTCGCGATCTACGGGGTCGCGCGCCTTCTCGGCGTGGAGTTCTGGTTCACCGCCGCGGGCGGTCCGCTGCAGGTGCTGCCCCCGGTGCTGATCCAGTTCACCGCCGTCCCGCTCCTCGTGGGGCTGACGGTGGCGGCGATCGTCGGGCACTGGTGGCGCTGGGTGTTCCTCGTCGCCCTGGTCGTGGCGGTGCTGCTCGAGGTGGGGACGATCTTCGCACTCACCATCCCCGCCGACTTCGACACCGGCAGCACCGTCGCCCTCGCCCTCTGCCACCTCGCCATGGTGCCCTTCACCGTGGCGGCCCTCCTCGCGCTGCGCGCGCGCCGCGATGCGCGGCGAAACGCCGTCAGCCCCAGATGACGACGACGGCCGCCGCCGCCGCCACCCAGGCGACGACGAGGGTGACCGACACGCCGAGGGTGTAGCGCCAGCTCATCCCCCACCAGTTGCGGAGCTGACCGTAGGTCGCCATCGCGGCGACGACCGCGGCGATCGCGATCACGCCGATCCGCGTCTGCGGCGCGATGTCGGCCAGCACGACGTTCACGGCGACGAGACCCGCCGCGACGAGCACCTGCGTCACGATCTCCCAGGCCAGGTACCGGCCGGGACGGTAGTACGACAGCGGCTGGCTCACGATCCACGAGAAGGTGCGATCGGTGGTGAGGGTGGTGACCCGACCCGCCATCTCGGAGTCGAAACGACCATGGGTGACCGGATCGGCCGAGACGTCGACGACCTTCGGCCCCGCCCCATCGTCATCGATCGACGTTCGCTGCGCCATCTGCCGCGCCGACCCGATCCCCCAGGGAAGCGCCTGGGAGACCCCGCCGAGGATGATCAGGATGACCGCGGCGAGCGCGGTCTGCAGCGCGTACTCCACCTCAGCCCACCTGGCCCATCACGCGATCGACCTGGTCGAGCGAGGTGAGGTAGACGCCGTCCTTCAGCCGCGGGCTGCCGCCGAGCGACGGCTTGTGATCGACGCGGCCCGGCACCGCGGTGGGGTCGGGGAGGGAGCGCGGCGTAGAGTCCGCGCGGTGTCGCCTTGAACGACACCGCGATCCGCCCGTCTCGGTACACGGGGAGGTAGGTGCGGCACGGCTTGGGCGTGAACCGGGGCTCTGCGAGCCGGTCGAGGGCGTGGTCGTAGAGCGCGCGCTGCTCGGGATACCGCGCGAACTGGTCGTCGACGAGGCGTTCGGCATCGGCGTAGTGGTCATCGCCGAAGGTGTACTCCGCCACCGAGGCGGCCTGGAACTGTCCGAGGCAGCGCTCGATGAGCAGCCGCTTGGCGGTCGCCGCATCCGCGGCGCCGGCGGCGGTCAGCTCAGCCTGCCAGCCGGCCAGGTCTTTGCCCGTCTTGGTCTTCAAGTTCGCGACGATCGCCTCGCCCATCGCCTTGGGGCCCAGTGCCATGGCATCCCTCCTCGGTGCTGCGATCGACGCTAGCCACCCTCGGGCGCTCGTCAATAGAACGTCTGCGACATGTTCCGCCAGGCGGTGGGGGTCCGGCCGGTATGCGCTCGGCAGACCCGGACGTAGTGCGAGGAATCGGCGAAGGCCCCGAGCGAGTTGTGCCCCCCGGTGCGGTTGTCGGCATCCAGCGTGCGCGCGAGCCGCGCGAGGGTGTTGAGGGCCAGCGGCGAGCGCCCGGCGTATCGGAGTACCAGTCGCTGCACCCGCCGATCGCCGGTGGGAAGCTCCTCGCCACGCCCCACGGTCTCCCAGAGATCGAGGAAGTCGCGCTCGTCGGCCGTCACGGTGAGACTGTCGCGGAGGTCGCGCAGAAGGTCGGCGACCTGCGGCATCCCGTCGGCGCCCGCGAACGGGACCAGCAGGGGGTGGTCGGTGACGGCGATCGTGCGCTCGAGATGTCGGCGCGGATCGCCGAGCAGGCACTTCACGGCATTCGGCGACAGCGCGGCGAGGACGACCGGGCCGGGTGCTCGGATGACGCCTCGGTGCGGGAGGACGAGCCGGTGGGGCTCGACCGCCGTGTCGGGCGCGACGAGCAGCGTGGCGTTGCCGGTGGGGAGCAGGTGCACCTCGTCGCCGTCCGCGACCTCGCGCACGGAGAGCAGGAAGGGCACGACCATGACAACCATGATGAACCGGGCCGCCTGCGGCGCGGCTAACATGGCGGCACCGAGGGAGGTGGGCATGGCACGCGGATCCGCGGGGGAGTCGGTGCTCCACAAACACCTCCGCATCCTGGAGACCTTCGACGCGTGGCATCCGTTCCTGACGCTCAGTGAGATCGCGGATGCCTCGGGGCTGCCTCGATCCAGTGCGCACCGCCTCGTGGGCGAACTCGAGCGCGAAGGTCTGCTCGAGCGGCTGCCGGACCGGACGTATCGTCTGGGCGTACGCCTCTAGGAGTTCGCCAGCCGCACACCGGGCGCTCTGGGGCTGCGCGAGATCGCCCGCCCGTGGCTCGCCGCCGTGCACGAGAGGGTGCGACAGCACACGCAGCTGGGGGTGCTGAGCGGCACCGACGTGCTGTTCATCGAGCGCCTCTCGACCCGGGACGCGGTGCTGAACGCCACCCTCATCGGGGGGCGGATGCCGCTGCACGCGTCCTCGAGCGGACTCGTGCTCCTCGCCTTCGCCGATCCGGCGCTCGTGACCGAAGTGGTCCGGCAGGGGCTCCGCGTCTACACCGAGCACACCCTCCGCACCGAGAAGGATCTGCGGGCACGCCTCCGGCAGGTGCGCGCCGACGGCTTCGCGGTCAACGACGGCCACATCCACGCCGAGTCACGCGGGATCGCCGTGCCGGTCTCCGGGCCCGACGGTTCGGTCTACGCCGCGGTCGGGTTCGTCGTCCCCAACGACGGCGCGTCGCCGCATCCGTACATCGGACTGCTCCGCCGCGCGGCGGCGGGCATCGCGAAGGATCTCGCCGAGGCCTATCGGGCCGACGCGGAGGAGCATCCGCTCGGCATCCGCTCGCTCGTGCGCGGGTCGGAGCGATCGCTGGAGTACTTCGAGCAGCTCACGAGCGACCCGCACGACGCCGGGATCGTGGTGCGCGGTGAGTGAGCCGACGATCGCCGTCATCGGGCTCGGTGAGGCGGGGAGCCGCTACGCCGCCGGACTCGCGGGGGCCGGCGCCCGTGTCCGGGGGTTCGATCCGCACCACGCGCCCGACCTCCCCGGTGTGGTCCACGCCCGCGATGCCGCCGCTGCCGTCGCCGACGCCGACCTGGTGCTGAGCCTGGTCCACGGCAGGCTCGCGGTCGAGGTCGCCTCGAGCCTCCTCCCCCACATCGTCGCGCCCACGATCTACGCCGACCTCAACGCCGCCTCGCCCGACGCGATGCGGGCGGTCGCGAGGATGGCGGCCGACCGCGGGGTGTCGATGGCGGATGTCGCGGTGCTCGCCCCCGTGCCGCGGGCCGGCCACGGGACTCCCCTCCTCGCGTCCGGCGACGGGGCCCCGCCGTTCGCCGCCCTGGTCGGCCCCCTGGGGGTGCCCGTCGAGGTGATCGACGCGCCCGCGGGGGTGGCCGCCGAGCGCAAGCTCCTGCGGAGCGTGTTCATGAAGGGGCTCGCCGCCGTGGTGCTCGAGAGCCTCGATGCGGCGCGCGCCGCCGACGCCGAGGCGTGGATGCACGACCACATCGCCGCCGAGCTCGACGTCGACGGCGAGGGTCACCAGCGCGTCGCGCGGCTCGTCGACGGCACTCGCACCCATGCCGCACGGCGCGAGCAGGAGATGCACGACGCCCTCGCGGAGCTCGAGGCCCTGGGTGCCCCCACCGACATGACGCGCGCGACGATCGCGTGGCTGGCGCGCCTCCGCGCCGCAGGCGCCCCGGACTGAAGGCGCCGGGCAGACCGGCGGCGCCCCGCGCCGCTCAGGCCTGAGCGGCGCCCCGCGCCGCTCAGGCCTGACCGGTGGTGCGCCAGCCGCCGTGGTACTCGGTGCGGGCGGTCTCGGCGTAGGGCACAGGGCTCACCACGGCGCGCACGGCGATCTGCTCGTGGGGCTCGACGGTGGTCTTGCCCGACCCGCCGTCGGGCTCGCCCCACACCACGCGCACCTCGGCACCGATCGGCACGTCGCGGTCGACCGTCGCGAGCGACAGGCCGCGCTTCTCGTTCGCGGTCACGCCGGTGAAGAGCGACAGCCCGACGGTGTTGCCGTCGGCGTCGATGACGGCGTCGTAGTTGGACGAGCCGTAGTTGGCGTTCGGCAGGTCGAAGAACTGGTAGCCGGGGCCCTCGCGGTCCAGGGGCGAGGCGAGGACCTTGGCGAGGTCCTCGTCGTTCCAGGCGAGCGTGACCTTCTTGCGCTGACGCTCGGGGTCGATCTGCTCGAGCGCCTCGCGGCCGATGAAGTCGTGGTCGAACTTCACGAACGAGCCGTACCCGAGCTCCCAGGGGTTCAGGTAGTAGTCGTCGATGCTGTCGGAGACGAAGGAGCCGGCGAGGGCGTTGATGGCCTCGTAGCTGTTCGCGGGAAGCCACTCGCGATAGCGGCGCTCGATGTCGCCGCCGGTGTAGATGGCCGGAAGCGGCGAGGGGATCCAGCCCGACTCGAGGGTGTTGGAGGAGTACGCGCGCGAACCGCAGGGCTCGATGCCGAACTCAGCGCCGGCCTCGAGGATCGCGTCGCGGATCTTGCCGTGGTGCTCGTACGGACCCCACAGCTCCAGGCCCGGGGCACCGGCCATGCCGTGGCGGAGGGTGCGGACGCTCTCGCCGGCGATCGTCATCTCGCCCATGTGGAAGAACTTGACCTTCTCGACCTCGCCGCCGGCGAGCTCCTCGATGATCGCCCAGGCGTTCGGGCCCTGGATCTGGAAGCGGTAGTACTCGCGGTGCACGGCGGCGCCGTAGGGCCGGGAGGGGGAGCGATCGTCGTAGCGGGTCTCGACGTCGTAGCCGCCGGTCTCGGCGTGGAACTGCAACCAGTTCGCCGCGGGCGCGCGGCCGACGTAGACGTAGTCGTTCTCGGCCTCGTGGAAGAGGATCCCGTCTCCGATCACGCCGCCGTTGGAGGCGGTGGGGACGAACTGCTTGGCGACGTTGACCGGAAAGTTGGCGAAGCTGTTGATGCCCGTGTCGGAGAGCAGCTGCAGCGCACCGGGGCCCGACATGAAGAAGTTCACCATGTGGTGAGACTGGTCATAGAGCACGGCGGTCTCACGCCACGCCTTCTGCTCGCGTCGCCAGTTGGTGAACTCGGCCGGCACCACCGGGTAGATGTACGTGCCGAGACGGGAGTTGCGGAGCATGTCCACGGTGTTCCCGCGCTCATCGAGCAGTTCCTGGAGGGTGGCGGCCATGGGGCGTCCTCGACTTCCTTGTCAGCACAGCGTCCGCGAGTGCGGCGTCGGTGGGCGGTATCCCTACGAGCGAAGGGATCCGGTAGCCGAGATTGTAGACAATATCTTGACCATTCCGCTAGGGGTGTGGTTCTCTTACGGCATGTCAGAGGCTCAGGGCACACTGCTGGTGGTCAGCGCCCACGCGGGCGACTTCGTTTGGCGCGCCGGGGGTGCGATCGCATCCGCTGCGTTGCGCGGTGAACGTGCAGTGGTGGCCTGCCTGTCGTACGGCGAGCGCGGCGAGTCCGCCAGCCAGTGGCTGCAGGGCAAAGACCTCGACGAGATCAAGGCGATCCGTCGCGAAGAGGCCGAGGCCGCGGCATCCGCTCTGGGCGCCGAGATCGAGTTCCTCGACCTCGGTGACTATCCCCTCGTCGAATCCCGCGACGCCGTCGTGAAGCTGGTCGACCTCTACCGGCGGGTGCAGCCCACCGTCGTGCTCACCCACACCCTGCATGACCCCTACAACGGCGACCACCCGGCGGCGGCGCGGATGGCGCTGGAGGCGCGGATCCTCGCCCAGGCCATCGGCGTTCCCCACGGCGACGGATCGACGCCGACGAAGGAGCAGATCATCGGCGCTCCACCGGTGTTCTTCTTCGAGCCGCATCAGCCCGAGCAGTGCGACTTCACCCCGAACGTCCTGCTCGACATCACCGACGCCTTCCCCCGCAAGCGGGCGGCGATGGAGTGCCTCCCCGCCCAGAAGCACATGTGGTCGTACTACACCGACCTCGCCGTGCGTCGCGGTGTGCAGGTCAAGCGCAACGCGGGCCCGAACCTCGGCCTTCCCCACGACACCATGGGCGAGGCGTACATGCGCTATCTCCCGCAGGTGACGAACGTCCTGTCATGAGCACCCGGCCCGTCATCGTCACCGACATCGCTCGGGCCGACCCCGGCGTGATCGATGCGCTGGCAGCTCACGGGGTCGCGACGGTGCACGAGGCCATGGGCCGCACGGGCCTCGTCGGGCCCGGGATCCGTCCGATTCAGGATGCCGCACGCGTGGCCGGCAGCGCCGTCACCGTCTCCTCGGCACCGGGCGACAACCTCATGATCCATGCGGCGATCGAGCAGTGCCGGGCCGGTGACCTGCTCGTCGTGACCACCACCTCGCCGTCCTCCGACGGCGCCTTCGGCGATCTCTTCGCCACGGCCCTGAAGGCCCGCGGGGTGCGGGGCCTCGTCACCACCACCGGTGTACGTGACATCGCCGACCTCCGCGAGATGGGCTTCCCGGTGTGGTCGAACGGCGTGCACGCGCAGGGCACGGTCAAGGCGACGCCCGGGTCGGTGAACGTTCCGGTCGTGGTCGCGGGCGCGGTGGTGAACCCGGGTGATGTGGTCATCGCCGACGACGACGGCGTCATCGTGGTGCCGCGCGCCGACGCCGCCGCGGCACTGGCCGCCGCTGATGCGCGTGTGGCCAAGGAGGACGCCGATCGCGAGGCGTACGGATCGGGGCAGGAGCTGAGCCTCGACCGCAAGGGCCTCCGGCCGCTTCTCGCCGACCTCGGCGTCACGTATATCACGCAGGAGGAATATCAGCGTGGGCAGCGGTGACGGCATCCGGTGCATGCTGCTGCGGGGCGGCACCTCGAAGGGCGCGTACTTCGTCGCGGTCGATGTCCCGGCCGACGCCGGGGCCCGAGACGACCTCCTGCTGCGCATCATGGGCAGCCCCGACGCCCGCCAGATCGACGGGCTCGGCGGTGCGCACCCGCTCACCTCGAAGGTCGCGATCGTCAGCCGGTCGAGCGAGCCGGACGTCGACGTCGACTACCTGTTCCTCCAGATCGGCGTGGACGAGCCCACGGTCGGCACGACCCAGACGTGCGGCAATCTGCTCGCCGGTGTCGGTCCGTTCGCCGTGGAGCGTGGCCTGGTCGACGTCCACGGCGATCATGCCGTCATCCGCATAAGGCTCGTCAACACCGGGGATGTCGCGACCGCGACCTTCCCGATGGAGAACGGCCTGCCCCGCTACGACGGTGACGCATCGATCGACGGCGTCCCGGGAACGGCCGCTCCGATCGAGCTCGAGTCGGGCGGCATCCGTCCCCTGCTCCCCACCGGGAACGCGACCGATGTCGTCGCCGGGCGCACCGTGACGCTCGTCGACAACGGGATGCCGGTGGTGCTCCTGCGCCCCGAGGACGTCGGGGCGACGGGGGGCGAGACGCCGGAAGAACTCGAAGCCGACGACGCGGTACGCGCGGCCGTCGAAGAGGTGCGTCTTGCGGCAGGCCCGCTGATGGGGCTCGGCGAGGTGACGGACCAGACCGTCCCGAAGATGATCCTCGTCTCGCCCCCCACCCAGGGTGGCGCCGTCTCGACGCGGGCGTTCATCCCCCACCGCGTCCACTCGTCGATCGGCGTGCTGATGGCGGCGTCGGTTGCTGCCGGGATCTGCGTTCCCGGAACCGTCGCCGCGGACGTCGCTCGCAGGCCCGACGGCGAGCCGGCCGACGGCCTCGCGCTCGACGTCGAGCACCCGAGCGGCATCCTCACCTCACGGGTGCGGGTCGCCGCCGACGAGCAGGGCCACTGGCACGCCGCATCCGCATCCCTTCGCACCGCCCGCAAGATTTTCGACGGCACCGTGTTCCCACGGCCCCGCCGGTGAGCCGTACCCCAACCGCGTCAGACCCACCCGCGTCAGAGAGGACCGACCATGGCCAGCAGCGAGAACTTCGACCTCGCCCACATCGGCGGCGTCGAGCTGTTCACCCCGACCTTCGACGAGAGCCTGCACTTCTTCCGGGATCTGCTGGCGATGCGCGTCGTCGCCGAACAGGGTGACTCCGTCTACCTGCGGTGCTGGGACGAGTACCAGCTGTACACGCTGAAGCTCACCTCCTCCGACACCAACGGCATCGGCCGCACGCTCTTCCGCACGACCAGTCCCGAGGCGCTCGAGCGGCGGGTCGCGGCGATCGAGGCGACCGGGCTGGGTCACGGGTGGCGTGAGCCCGAGGTCGGCGTCGGTCGGTCGTACGAGTTCGAAGACCCCGACGGGCACCTCATGGCGGTGTACTACGACACCGAGCACTACGTCTCCGACGACGAGGACCGGCCGGCCCTCAAGAATCAGGCGTCGGCGTTCCCGGGGCGCGGGGTCAATGCGCGTCGCATGGATCACATCAACTACCTCGCCTCCGACGTCAACGCGGCCGGTGAGTTCTGGCGCGATGTGATGCGCTCGCGCGAGTCGGAGCGGGTGCGCCTGGACGACGGTCGCTACGGAGCCTGGTGGTTCCGGTTCCAGCAGAAGTCGTACGACGTGGTCTACTCCGACGACTGGACGGGCGAGCGGGGCCGCTTCCACCACTTCGCCTTCGCGCCCGACACGCGGGAGGACATCCTGAAGGCCGCCGACATCTTCCTCGAGAACGGCGTGCACATCGAGTTCGGTCCGTACAAGCACGCGATCAACCAGACGTTCTTCATCTACGTCTGGGAGCCGGGCGGCAACCGGATCGAGCTGGCGAATGCCGGTGCGCGGCTCATCCTCGACCCGGATTGGCCGGTCGTGGAGTGGAGCCAGGCCGAGCGGGCGAAGGGTCAGGCCTGGGGCGCGAAGACCGTTCCCACCTTCCACACGCACGGCACCCCGTTCGTGGAGAACCAGGAGGAGATCGACGCCGCCGCCATGCGCGGCGAGCCCTACAAGAAGCCCTGACCCGGTCGGTCAGCCCCAGACGGCGTCGGCGACGGCGACGACCTCGCGGATCTTCGCCCACTGCTCGTCCTCGGTGAGCAGGTTCCCCTCCTCCGTCGAGGCGAATCCGCACTGCGGGCTGAGCGCCAGCTGCCCGAGGGGCGCGAACGCCGCGGCTTCGTCGATACGCCGACGCACAGCATCCGGATCCTCCAGCGCGCCGCTCTTGGTCGTGATCAGCCCGAGCACCACCGTCTTGTCACCCTCGGGGAGGAACCGCAGCGGCTCGAAGCCTCCCGCGCGCTCGCTGTCGTACTCCAGGAAGTAACCGTCGTAGTCGACCACTCCCAGAAGCTGCTCGGCAACCGGCTCGTACCCGCCCGATGAGATCCACGTCGAGCGGAAGTTGCCGCGGCACACGTGCGTGGTGACGGTGAGGTCGTCGGGCCGCCCCTCGAGAATGCGGTTCAGCAGATCGGCGTAGCGCTCGGCGATGCCGTCGGTGCGGATGCCACGGCTCGCCGCCTTGGCCAGCTCCTCCTCGGAACAGAGGTACGCCCAGGCGGTGTCGTCGAACTGCAGGTACCGGGCGCCGGCGTCGTAGAACGCCTGCACGGCGTCGCGGTACGCCGTGACGAGGTCGTCGACGATGTCGTCCCGCCCACCGTAGGTGCCGGCGTCGATGTGCCCCGGCTCGAGGCGGAAGTCGAGCACGGTCGGCGCGGGGATCGAGAACTTGGGCACGGCTCCGGTCGTCCGCTCGAGGAGCGACGCCAGCGACCGATAGTGGTCGAGGAACGGATGGCTCGGGCTGAACCCGATCGGTCCGGTGATCTCGATGCCCCGCGGCCGCGTCTGCACCCCCTGGAACTGGATGCCGTGGTCGAGCTCGACGATCTCGACGCCGTCGAGCAGCCCGAAGAAATCGAAGTGCCACCACGAGCGACGGAACTCGCCGTCAGTGGCGAGCTGCAGCCCCGCATCCGCCTGCTGCACGACGAGTTCGGCGATCGCGGTGTCCTCAGCGACGCGCAGCCCCGCGGCATCCAGCTCGCCCGCGGCGTGACGCGCGCGCGCCGCGGCGAGCGCGGGCGGACGAAGGAAGCTGCCGACGATGTCGGCGCGGAACGGCGGCGTGGACATGGGTCGAGCGTAATCACGGCGCCGGCGCGGCGCTCACCCCTCGACACACGGGGTCACGTGTGTCGAGGGGTGGGCTCTCCGGTCAGCGCAGCCGTACCGCGTTCCGCGATTCGAGGGTGACCGTCGGGTAACCGTCGAGCGTGCCGGTGACCGCGACCGAGATGCTCGCGCCGCGGTCATCCCTCGTCAGCGTGTACTGGCGGCCGGTCGCACCCGTGATCGGCTCCCCGTCGCGGAGCCACTGGTAGCTGATCGACGTGCCGGGTGTCCAGACCCCGGCAACCGCGGTGACCTTCGCGCCGACCCACGGCAGGCCGATGACGAAGCCCTCCGTCGCGAGCGCCGTCTTCAGCGTCGGCTCCGACCGCAGCGTCACCGTCTCGTAGCCGTCGAGCGTGCCGGTCACCTCGACGCTGAGCGGCTGGCGGAGGTAGGCCGCGCTGACCTTCAGCGTGGCGCTGTTCTGACCGCGGATGGCACGATCGCCGACGTACCACTGGTAGGTGAGCCTGGCCCCCTCGGTCCAGGCACCCGGCACCGCGGCGAGCCGTTCTCCGACCACCGGCGTGCCGTCGATCGTCGGCGCCGTGGCCTGCAGCACCCGAAGGGTGGGGTCCGACACGACGCTGCGGTCGACCAAGCCGGGCGCCGATGCCGTCACCCGCACCGTGATCGCCCTACCGGCGACGCCTGGTTCGACGACGTAGGTCGCTCCGGTCGCACCCTCGATCGGCTGCCCATCGGCGAACCACTGGTACGACAGCGTCGCCTCCGCGGTCGACGACGAGCCGGTCGCGGTGAGCTCGGCACCAAGACGCGCACTGCCCGTGATCCCTACACCGTCGAGCGCGGCCACCTCGGTGTCACCGAAGTCCAGCCAGGTTCCCTCCAGCTCGGTGAAGCCCTGGCTCGGCTGGGTGTAGTCGCAGACTCCGGTGTCGAACAGCGCCGTGAGACGGTTCCACTCGTCATCGGTCATCTCGGGGTAGTCACCCCGCACCGGCTCGGTGAGCTGGCACTTCAGCACCTCGGCCGACAGCGGCATCCCCGCCTCCGCTCGCGGCTGCGAGTGGTAGGGATACAGCGTGTTGCACGTGGTGGTGGGGTCGTCGTAGTCCAGCACCTCGGAGATGAAGCCGCCCTGGGCGTCGAAGCACCCGTCGCTCAGGCCCGCGGGCCGTGCGGCGACGGTGCGGGCACGATCGCCCGGGCCTCCCGCCTCGACGATCGCGTCGAGCCACGCCTCGAGCTGGGTCAGCGCTTCGGCACGCATCGCCGCCGTCGCCGGGCCGTTGTTGGGGCCGGTCCAGTTGACGTGGGTGTCGGCATCACCCCAGGCCTGCAGCATCCGCTCCCGGATGATGGCGGACCGGTACCGCTCGTGGAAGTCGCCCGTCGGGTCGGTGTAGTTGCGGATCTCGATGACCGGGATGGTCTCGAGCCCGCCGGTCATCATGTTGACCCGGCCCGTGGCGAAGGCCCGCTCGATCGCTTCGACGCTCGCCTCGGAGCGCTCGGCCGTGCGGGCGCCGTCGACGTCGATGCCGCCGATGTTCTCGTTCAGCGACAGGAACTGCTCGGGCGTGATCACCCCGTCCTCGAGGGCGGTCAATCCGTACTGGATGCCGACATTGTCGGGCTCCACGCGCAGGCCGCGGCCCTGTTCGTCGGTGCCGTAGACGTTCTTCACCATGTCGGCGATCGTGCAGCGGAGGCCGTCGGGGTTCGTCGGCGACCACCGGTCCGCGACCGGGATCGCCGCGTTGCAGCCGCGGTTGGGGTCGTCGACACCGTCGAAGAAGGTGAAGCCGAAGCACGTGCCCGTGGTGGCGTGGCCGGTGACCGCGAGCTTCTGCGCGTCGGTCCAGCCGGCTCCGGCGGGCGAGTTCCAGTAGCCGAGCAGTCCGCGGCAGTCGTGTCCGCCGATGGTGGTCGAGCGCTCATCGGGGTAGCCGATCTCGCCCAGGACGCCGTCGAGGATGCCGGGGTAGTTGTTCGAGAGGAGCAGCTGCTGCATGGTTCCCGCCGACCCGCCCGACCCGATCGTGTAGGTCACGGGACCGAGCTGCTCGACGACGTGCTCCTTGACCATCATCGCGGTCTCGGCGCTCGTGACGTCGTTGCAGTTCTGGGCGTAGACGTTGAAGGTCGCCGATGCCACCGCGTACCCGCGGCTGAGGAGGAGGTCGTTCTCGACACCGCCGGTGGACGAACCCTGCCAGTACCCGACGCCGCAGGCCCCGCCGAAGGTGTACGCGAGGCGCCCGTTCCATCCCGCGGGGCTCGCGAACGGAGTGGGTTCGGGGTCGGTGGGCTGGTGCAGCATCGCGGTCTCGTACACCGCGCGGTTGATGGTGCCGCGCTCGATGCGGACCACGTAAGGAACCGAGTCGCCCTCGAGGGTCGTCGTGCTGGCGACATCCCCCGGGGTCGAGCCGTCGGTCGGGTAGTTCGCGAACTGTCCGCCCGTGGTGCGGTAGCGGTAGGACACGGCCGCCGACTCGACGTGGCAGTCCTCGTCGACGGGTCCGAGGTTCCAGGGCGCGCCCGACGCGGTGCAGTACATCGGATGCTGCGGGCCGGAGAAGACCGGACCGGTGACCGGGTGGTTCTCGACCTCGAGACTCGCGAGCTCGGCCCCCGTCGCCGACGTCACGGTGATCTCGCTGACGCCGATCGGGAGGCCCGTGACCTCGCCGACGAGTCTGCCGTCGAGCGGCGCGAAGGCCGCGGTGACATCCGCACCGGCTGCGGTGATGCGCATCTCGTCGGTGACACCGGAGATGCCAATGAGGGCGTCGCCGCCCGAGACGCTGTCGGCGCGCCCGGAGAGCACCTCGATGGCGGCGTCTGGTGGTGCGGCGAAGGCCGCCACCGGGGTGAGGACGGAGGCGAGGAGCGCCACCGTCGCGGTCGTACACGCCCACAGGCGCGCTCGAGCAGAGGTCATAGGTCCCGAACCTTTCGACGTCATCGTCGTTGACATGCGGCGTCATCGTCGCACGCGAGTCATAGTAGAAGTCACAGTGACGAGCGTCAATGAAAGTTTGTAGTCAATGTCTTCGCGCACGCCGATAACCGCCCGGGCGCGGCACGCACCACCGTCGGGCACGGTCTCGGCGGAAGGTTCCGCCTCAGCCTCGGCGAAAGGTCGCGCCTCAGCCCGTGGCGGGGAGCGGGCGTCCCTGCTGAGGAGGGCCGGTCCCGCTCCCGGGAACGGGGGCGACCTCGGCCAGCGGCTCGGCATCGGGGAGCGGTTCGGTGTCGGGGATCTCGGACGACACCGTCGTCCCCATGCGCGAGCGCACGCGCGATCGGGTTAGAAGGGTGCGACGCCGAGTCCGCCGTCGTCGGTGGGGATGAAGGCGACCCGTGAGGGTGGGCGGCTGTCGTAGGTCTTCCCGCCGGGGCTGGTGAATTTCAGGATGCCGCCGGGGAGTTGTTCGACGTGCCAGTTCGTGGCGTGTTTGAGGGTGTGGTGTCTGGCGCATTCGTTGCAGAGGTTGTCGTTGCAGCTGGGCCCGCCGAGGGCGAAGTCCTTCGAGTGGTCGATATGGCAGAGCTTTGCCGGCCTTCGGCATCCCGGTGTTTGAACCGTCCTGGGTTCCGTGGAGGCTCTGATCCCATCTAGGAGGATGAGGGTTATGCCGGCGAAGTATGACAAGGAGACGATCGAGCGGGTGG
>NZ_JACCCG010000011.1 GCF_013410955.1 Microbacterium sp. AK009
TACCTCGCACCGGTCGACTACGCTCGGCAATGCACCCATCAACTGGAAACCGACGACTCGCACAGCGACCGGACCGAATGAAGGGGGCGGCCCAGTGGAAGCAAGCCAACCCCGACAAGGTCAAGCAGTATCGCGATAACCGCGGGAGTGACGCAAGCAAGGCGCGGCGTCGCGAACGGGACCGGGCCAGGCGTGAAAAGGAACGCGCTGATGAGGAGCGCCGCGCAGCAGCCCGCGCACGCGCCCGAGATTGGTACGCGGAAAACCGCGAGCGTCACCTCGAGGCGCAGCGTCAGTACCGGGCGGCACAGCGCGCGGCGGATCCTGACGGCTACCGGGTAGCGAAGCGGGAGCGGAACAAGCGGTGGCGGGACGGCCACCGGGAGCGCGAGAACGCCAAACTGCGCGAGAAGTATCGCGCTGACCCGGAGCAGAAGCGCGCCGGTGCTGCCCGCTACTACGGGAACCACGCGGAGAAGGTCAAAGCCCGCCGCCGGGAGTACTACGCCGAAAACCGTGACGCGCAGTTGGAGAAGCAGCGGGCGTGGCGAGCGAGAGAAAAGCGACGTCTTCACGCCGGTCTCCCGGCCTACCGCGTTCACCGCACCTTGAAGGCCGAACGCGACGCCAATCGCCGCGCGGCGACGACGTTCTTCACGCGACCACGAACAGCCAATGAGATTGAGACGATGCTCGAGGAGCTAGGGACGCCAGCCGAGCTCCTCACCGCCTTTCAGCGAGACTGTGCCCGGGCCCGCGCCGAGTACCGGCACGCCAATGCCCCGGGGCGTCCGGAACCCACAGCACGCTCCGCTGCCAGCGTCGCTCGCGAAGGGGAAGAGGAGCGACTCGACGCCATCGCACGTGCAATCAACGACCAGCTTCGCCACTCGTCGCGCAGCGCACCCCGGGCGAGCGACAACGCTCCGCTTCCCACACGCAGTCACGCGCAGACTCGGGAGATGGGACGATGACAATGACCAAAGGAGCCCGCATGATCGACCGCGCAGATGTCGAGGAACTCATCTTTCGCGTGGCCCAATGCGCCTTTCGCTACCACCCCTCCCGGTCGACTACTGAGCCCGGGTACACCGTCGAAGAGGACGTCGCCTGGTGCGTCGAGCCGCTGTCGAGGAAAGAGGGAGTTGATGCCGAGGCGCTGGCCCGCAGCATCCAGCTTCTGATCACTGACCCGACCGCCGACCGACGCGCGTTCATCGCGGAGTGGGAGCGTCGGGCGCAGTAGCGCGGGTCGGCGTCTGCGACCGCGTTGGCTGGTCCGGGGAGAATAGCGAGGCGTAGATGTGGGCCGAAGTCATCGACCCGATGTGCCTGATCTCGATGACGAAGTACGACTATCGCTCCTAACGCGAGACTGTAGCGGTCGCGCACGGCTCCGTTCCCGACGCTCACCATTTGCAGACTCCGCGCGGTGCTGCGCGCCGGCTCCGCTTAGCAACGGTTCGCTCCCGGCACTTCGCCCCGCCCGACCGCTAGGCGAGCTGCTTATCGGAGCGAGGGGGACGACTGAGAAAAGGGTGCCTACAGCGACGGCCCACCACGCGACGGTGCGGGTGACACCACTGGCCCGGCCTCCTCGATCGGGCCAACCGACCGAGCGGATTCTGGTAGCTCGAACGAGAGCGCGTCGATCTCAGAGCGCAAACGCATCACCTGGTCGACCGCGAAAGACGAATCGGGTGGCACAGGCATCCGCGGCAGGACCTCTGTCAGCGCGAGTTCGTGCAGCTCGATGAGCACTTCAGTCACGGGTGGCGCGAGTTCACGCGCGCGCCTCGCGAAGTCGGTAATCGCACGTAGCTCCCCGAACCATCGGGCGCCCTCGAGGACCGAAATCGGTGCAGCGTGTGCAACCTCGATCGCCTCAGCGACGCCGGCCAATCCATCCTCGTGGGTGGCATCGAAGATTCGCCGACCGGTCTGATCGAGCAAAGTCACTCGGTCCAGGTCAGCGGCATCCTCGGCTGCCCGGGCGAGCGATTGGGTGCCGGCGAAGCTGCGGTCGTGCGCGGCACGATCCGTAAACCTGGCCGGCAGTCGCAGGCGGCGAGCATTCAGGAAGCGGGAGGCCGTTGCCAACAAGCTTTCGTGTTGAGGGGTGGCGACGATCACAAGGTGCGTCGAGAACCCCTCCGCCTTGAAAGCCGTGGCCGTGCCGATCGCAGGCGCCGGCGTGCTCACGCTCGTTGTGAACTGCAGTGATCGGTGGGAAGTACGCGCGTGGTCGAGGGTGGCGCCGATCCATTCCGCCACTCGCGGGGCAATTGCCGCGGGCGCGTCCAGTGGGCGCCAAGTGGTGAGCTCAAGAAAGTCCGGATGGAACGCGGCGAAATCCTCCGCGGCGACGCTGGCAACAGTGGGGGCGTGTTCGCTGAGCATGGCGTGAAGGAGACTCTGTGCTCCCGCGCCCGGTTGCCCGACGACGAGCACGAGCTCCGGCGCGGGGCTCGGCTCGGTGCCGGCGAAGATCAGCGGGACCGGGTTGATGCCGCTCATGGTCCCAACTCGGCAGCGCGTTGAGACAAAGAAGAAGCAAGCGTTGTGACGGAGGTCGCATCTCGCGGATCGACTTCCCTCAACCCGCGACGCACCCGGATGATCTCATTCGACGCGGCCGAATTGCCGTCCGCAGCAGCCTCCGTTAGGCGCGCGATCACGAGGTTGGCGAGGTCGGTGAGTGCGTCGAACTGCGCGATGGTGCCCAAGAGCCAGCCGGATGGTGTGGCAGGCGGACGCATGGCCCCAAGTGTAGGCGGGAGCCATCCTTCCGCCGGAGTTCGTGATCTCGGGGAGCGGCAATCCGGATACGCGCGGCCGCAAGCCCATCCCTTTGCGGGCGATTCGGATCAGCGATCGCTGCCGAGTGGGGACCGGGCGAGCCTATTCTCAGGTCAGCGCGACCCGGCTGCCGGCGTAATCGCGTCGGCGTGCTCGTAGCGGATTTGGATCAGTAGCAAGCTCGCTAGGCCCAGCACTCCAAGGGCATACTGTTTCGCGTCAGCCCGCTCCTGAATATTGTGACGATCGACGTTGCTGATGGCCGCGACCATTCCCGTTCCGAGGCTGCGCCAGCCCTCTGTCTCGTTGCGCTGGCTCCCCAGTGCGAGCACACCGCCCGGTCCGAACGCTTTAGCGAATAGAGTCTGACCTATCAGCTTGCCGCCGTCCTGGTTGGTCGGGTTGCCGGCCCATCGACGCACTTTGTCCTCAACGTAAATCGCGGCTGCGCTGGCCACCTGCTCCCACCGCTCTTCTTCGACCGAGTGCTTGACGTGGTCCCATAGGCCCGAGTCGTAGCTACCGCCTTCGATCGCGGGGGCACCAACCGACAACTCGAGTTCATAGATGGCCGCCTCGATTAGGCCAGCAGCATCCTGAACGCGACCACGAAAGTACCGAGCGTCTTTTTCCGCCTCCCCAGGGGCACCGCTGTAGAAGCCGACATGATAGCTCAGCTTCTTGAACTGCTGCACGGTAGACGAATCAGCACCGAGGCTACGTTCGAGCACCGCCACGACTTTGGCCTTCCACTCCTTGTGCTGCGGTGTGGAGGCTTGCACGAGTGGGTCCTCGACTGCCTGTTCCTTCAGCTTCTTCAGCTCGACAACGGCAACTTCCGGCTTCATCAACACCCTCCCGATCTTTGTCTGACGCTATCGGCTCGGTCTGACAGTCCGATCGGATCGAACCGCATGCGCGCACCAGCGCGATCCGGGACCGCGGGCGTGCATTCGATGGGATCTTGGTGAGCGATAATCAGCGGGCGACTGCCCGAACACGACCTATGCTCGGCTCGGGCCCACGCGCATCCGAGCCCCGCGCACCCGCGCAACTGTGCGGGGGCATCGTGCGTATCTCGGAACCACGTCCGCGAACAGGGCACGACGACTATTCTGCATCTACCAAAAGCGAATGCTCGCGCTCACGCATCGGGCTGCAAGGCCCGCAACGACCGTCGTTCATAGTTCCAGCGGCCAGCCGAACCCCCGCATCGCGGCAACGTTACGAAGACGCACAAACTCTGGTCTGTCCTCCCAGTCATCGGGAAGGGGATAGGGCGGCAGCGATAGGGCAGCGAGCACAGACGTGTCCGCAACGTAATGGACGCCAAGCTGTCGAACTACCAACGCTTGATACTCAGTCATCAGACTTCTCGAGTCATCGCCAAACTTTTCAGCATCATCGGCCGCCTGCCGGTAGAGCTTCATTCCGAGTTCGATCTGCTCACAAGCTAGGTAGGCGAGCCCAAGGGTCGCCTTAAAGATGTAGCTATCCTCCGCGAGCGGAGAGATGATCTTGACTGCGCGCTGGCCCATCCCAGCCATGGCAAGAACGTACGCAGCGTTGTTGAGAACGGTCGCATCGTCGCGGTTGCTACGAACCACGCGAAGCGCGATGCGCGCAGCTTCGTTCCAACGTTCCTCGCCAATTCCGAGTGCGACAAGAGCGGCCGCTGCCGCGCGAGGATTCTCGGGCTCGAGCCGCAACCACTCGAGCGCATGAACCGATGCCTGTTCGTTCTCGCCCTTCAGCGTCGCGAGCTCATACTCGATAAACGCCCTTCGTGAGCGATCCATACCTTGCCGAACGAAGCTGAAGCGCTCATCCAGGGCGGCTGCCTGGCTCGTGCGCCAAGCGACTCGGGCCAGATTGGCAACGACAACATCGCTGGCCGGCATATCTTGACTGAGCCTCAGCAACGAAGCGAACCCGGCATCCCTCTCCATGTCTCCGTGAGCGACGCGGAGGTGGATGAGGTTGCTTCGAACTTCGGCTACAGAGTCGTCATCGCCTTCCTCCTCGGCCCTGGCGGCGGCGCGTTCGAGCATACGCACAGCTCGGTCGAGTTCTCCTTGCGCCAGCTTGATTCGCGCCTCCGCGATCAGCAGTCGCGAGGGCTGTTCGGCTGACGGTATCGACACGGACTTGAGCTCTCGTTGCGCTCGATCGATATCGCCAGCTGCGAGCAACATGTCCAGTAGATGGATCAGCACGTCCATTCGACCAGGAGCGGCGCTCCTCGCCTGAAGCGCTGCGCTGACCGCCTTCTTCCGCGACCCAGACTGCGAGAACGCAATGGAGAGATTGAGAGCCGACTCAACGTCGGAAGGGCTCAATCGAAGCGCCCGTCGTAGCTTCGGGATAGCGGATGCATATTCGCCTTGAAGCGCAAGCACGTACCCCAGCACTGCATCCCGCTGCGGTGCGTCGCTGTCGGCGATGAATCGGTGGGCCTCCTCGAACCGCTGCCTGTACGCGAGTGTCGTCGCCACTTCAAGTTTGAGGTAATCACTCAGCGGAAGCCGCTCAGCAAAGTCCAAAGCGGTGTCAATGGTCGAGCTGTTTAGCAACACCTCAATTGCAATCTTTGTGGCCATCGGATCGACGACGCCCCGGTGCACCCCTTCGACCACGAGATGCAGTGCTTCTGTAGCGTGCGCCGCCGCCTTCTCCTTTTCGCCTGCAGCCTGATACGCCTGAGCAAGCGCGGAAACCGTGGTCGACGTGCGGACGGCCAGAGCAGAGGCTTCAGCCGAACGAACGCTCGACGCGATGCTGTCGCTGATTAGCGACCTGACCCGTTCTCTGGCGTCGCCGAAGAGCGACCGTCGGGATGCGACTCCAGCAGAAGCACCCCCAACGCCGGGCGCCGCTGGCCTCAGCACCTCGGAAGCGAACGAAGTCTCTGTTCCTATGGTCTCGACAACTCCAAGCGCGTTGATCATGCGGGAATCTTCCTGTTCCGTCGCTCGTCGCGGGCTTCGATTTCCAAGCGTCTGACCATAATGTCCACTCTGCGAATAACCCAGTCGAGGGGGTTTTGCGTCAATCGGTCTCGACGAAACGGCGAACTCTCCAGGCGCTTGGAGGGCTCGGGGCTGCAGAGTCGACGCAAGAGGGTGTTCGCATCCTCGCGGATCGTGGCCGGCATGACGGAAACCAGGTCGGCGATCACGGCCACATATTGCCCGGAAAGTCCCGCGAGATTGCGCCGCCGGCCCGCGAGTATGTCGTCCTGTGCCATCCGAACAATGGATCCCCAGTCCCCGAAAACCAACGCCGAGAGGGGCTGCCCGGATGTTAGCTCGACCAAGAGCGACCCAAGGCCGTAATAGTCGGCGCAGATGAAGTCTCGCGCGGCCGGTTCCCCCTGAAGGAACAGGAACTCGGGCGGAGCGAAACGCATGTCTCCGCGCCCGTGGAGGTAGTCCTCGAGCGATCGGGCCGGCGCGCTCGACATGTCCTTGGCTCGACCGAAGTCGGCCAGCCTCACTCGAGTCGTGTTCCCACGGACCATGAGTAGACAGTTCTCGGCTTTGAGATCGCGATGAGCGATATCGTGTCGATGCATCTGGTGGACCGCCACAACGGCATCGCGCCAGAGGCGGAGCCGAGCAGTCCAGTCCAGACTGTTGCGGGTGGCTGGATCAGCCGTCAACTCTCCGGCGGATCCAGATGCCATCGCAAGAATATGGAAGCGAATCGGTACCGGCACCGTAATCCCAGGTGCTGCCTCGAGGTTGAAGGTGTCCGAGCCGCTCTCGATGTAGTCGATCACTCCGTCACATGACTTCAGCCGTCGCAGCAATTGGCCTTCGTTTTCGAAGTCCACTACGTTGTCGGCGCTGTCGGCAGCTGAGGGCTTCAGCACCTTCGCGGCGAACCGTGCTCCGCTGTGCGCGTGGACGGCTTCGAAGACGTATCCAAACCCGCCCCGACCGAGGCATTGCGTCAGGTTGTAATCTCCGAGGGGTCGGGAAAGAAGCAGCAACTCCCATGGGTCAACGGGAGCAGGTGCCGTCATCGCTGGCCGTACTTTTCGCGCAGCCTGACAATCTCTTCAGGGTGCTGCTGAAGTATGGCAATTACATCGGACGGCGCCTGGCCCCGGAGGAGATCGATGACCTCCGCTGGCACGGCGTAGTAATCGGAGAGTCGTTTCGCGGCCGCGTCCCCGATGGCTCTTTCTCCACGCTCGATGCGGGAGAGTTGCGACGGAGCGATGCCCAGTTCCGCTGCTGCCGATCGCAGCGTATGGCCCTGACGTTGCCTCAGATCGCGTAGAGCGGACGCAGCGCTCTTCCCGTTCCCCATCGGGCAATCATATGGACGTGTTGCCAGTATCGGCAACAGGCGGCCTGGGTGTGTTCACCATCGCTTCCCTGCCCGTCGTCCCGAGCGGCGGGTTTTCGTGACGGCATCGTTCCCGGAGTTCCACCCCCTGCGGCGCGCGTGCGTAAAGGGGGCGAGAAAGTGCCCGCGAGCCGGTTCCGCTGAGGACGCAGGAGAGCATGAATCATCGCGGCTGGGAGGAGCGTGATCGTATCGGCAACGCCGACGATGCGACAACAGGACCGCTCGTACGCTCAGTCCCTAGTCACGGGCTGGAGCTGTTTGACGAACTCAGCCTCGGCCATCACGCGGACCTCGGCTCGCGACGCCGTGAGTAGGGGAGTGTTTTGGCGCTCTTCCGGAGTCAAAGTCGGCGGATCCCCCTCTCCATCCCAACGAAGAAGACGCCTGCCAAGAGACTTCGTCAGACCGCGAAGTGGAGAGAACTGCGCGTCGACGGTGGCAAACAGGATGGCCTGCTGATCCTTGAGCGGTAGGGATGCGATCCGGGGATCGCTGATGAGCGACCGTACCGCTTCCCACCATTTGTTCCTCATTCGCCAGAGATCCAACACGCTGTCGTCTAGATCGAGTTCTCGAACAGCACGCCCGTGCGCGTCATAGACGACATCCGCGTCGGGCACTGCCTCCTTCATCGTGCTGTAGCTTCCTCGGACCGAAAGCGCGGCGTGGAGCGCGGGGTCGTCCATGGCGTCGAATGCCGAGGTCGACTCGAACAACGACTGACCGAGACTTCGAGCTGCCGCAGCGCGGACATCTGCAATCCGGCTCCGTCGGTCCGCCGTTAGTTGCTCTCGCAAGAGCTCGCGATCGTGTCGTAACTGTCTACGGAACAGCACTACTGCACCGACAAGAGCGAGTGCCGTCCCAAAAGTAGTGATCACGAGCTCGGCCGCGGCCGCGGGCCCGAGCAGTTCCGACACGAACCGGTCCCACCAGCTCGTACCCGGGATCGTCTCGACAAGACCCAGTCTGTCCAGGGCTCCGGCAGGCTGTCGGCCGGCGGTCGACAACACGGAGCTGAACACCACGGGTTCACTCTATGGGTAAGGTGCCACGCGACCGTTCCGGGGCATCTCGTCGATGTTTGGTGGCTGCGGACCGACGCGCGGCCCCACGGAAGCTAAGCCGACCGAAAGCCGCTCGCTCAGCGAACGGTCCAACCCCGTCGCTCGTGGCGAACGGCGTCTTCGTACGCGCTCAGCCACCTCATCGATGTGATTCGTCGCGCGTGAACCGCGCACGAGACCCGCACGAAGTTCAGCGCGACGAAGACGAGGACAGCAGCAAGAACGAACCAGAGGCTTGTCATGATCCAGTCTTCTGGGCCCGGAACGGCGACGGCCACGATGATCGCGAAGGCGGTAAAAGAGAATGCCCACACCCGCCAGCAGCGCCTCCGCACCGTTCGTGCTGTTGGCGAAGCACTCCGAGGACGGCCAGTCGGACCTGGGGCCTTTTCCTTGTCTCACGGACGAACCGCTGTACGTCCTCCAGGCGAAGCGGGGCTTGGCATCGGTCGGGCAGGAAGCGACGTACCTCGAGGGAAGTCGAGCTGGACCAGTACGGGACGCGCTTTGATTGGAGCGGGTTCCGCTTGTTCGCCATGGATGGACCGTCTCACAGACATCCGACATGGCGGTCACTGGGTGTCGTCCGGCTCGAACACCGGTCGATGACGTGCGGACGGCGGGCCCTTGGGTTGACGTGCGCCGGATGCGGCGGGCTAGATCGGGCGGCGTGTGCCTTCAGCGGGCACGGACAATTCGATGGCACGACCCCGGACCTCTATCTCGATCGTCTGGCCATCCAGCATCTGTCCGACTAACTGCGCGCGGTCCTTTTGAATCGATCGGTTCTTGGACGTCAAGACGCCGGCGATGAACGCTATGCCCAGCGAGATTGCGAACCAGGTGATCTCTAAAGTCGGCGCGAGCAAACCCGCGAGGTCGCGAGAAAATGCGATCGCGATCTCGCTGATTCCCCAGACGAAGAACGGGGTTAGGGCGATCACCACCCAGTCAACGGGCCCCAGACGCCACGGGATCAGGCTGATAGCAGCCAGTCGGTAAGCGTCCAGGGTCGCCGCTGTTCGCATTGCCGGCTCGGCGTTGCCGGAGAGCCCTCCGGTCTGAACGATGGCTTGCGCCTCGCGGACGGCGTGCCGCAAGCGCGTCGCGCGGGAATTCTGGATGATCAGCCCGACGATCCCCACAATCCCGGTACCGCCTATTGCGATCGTCAGCAGCCCAACCAGATTTTCATCCATGGCCCGATTATGGTCGGTCGATCGAAGGGCGGTGAGATGCGACCGGGCGAACGCCGCGTGACGCACGACGCTACGCCGCTTGTGCCCCCACGCTGCCGCGCTCGGCCGTCACCGCGGCTGCTCGAGTAGCGGTCGTTGATTGACTCGCGATCAGCGACCGTGGTGGTGACTTAGCCTCGCCGAGTGCACGAGATCTGACCAACTGTTGGTGCGCATCGCCTCTATGCTTCGAGCACCGACGTTTGGAGGAACCGATGGGCTTTTGGTCCACACTCTTCGGCAAAGGTAAGGAAGCGGCCGCTCCTTCGCCGGTACCAGTACGCGAGCTAAGTCCCCGGTGGGGTGAGATCGAAGTGCAGGGCGAGAGCTTCCGTCGCGACGCCATGCGTCGTCTGTTCGATGAACTCGGGCTGCCCGCGGGCGGGGTGACCCAGCAGACCGCACACCTCGAGCCTGAGCCCTCAAATCCATATGACCTGAACGCGGTCAAGGTAGTCATCCGTGGATGGCACATCGGCTACGTGCCGAACGAGATCAGCGCCGAAGTGGCCACGGTCCTGGGCAAGGGCCAAGGTATCGCGCCGGTGCGGGTCTGGGCTGACCCCAAGGACGGAACCTGGCGGGCGCGCGCCACCTTGTTCCCGTCTGTGGTGGAGCCTGATCGCGACTTCGCGGAGGAGCAGCGTGCCGTAGCGTACGTGCCGGACGAACCCGACTTCATTCCGCCAACGACAGTTACAGTTTCAGAGCCGACGGACCTCCGGCGACTGGACTCAACCCGCATGCGGATCAAGGGCATCGGGAACTATGTCGGTTGGAACGAAAGGCGAGCGGTCGGGGGCACGGAGTATGTTCTCGTACGCGAACCCGACAACTCCCACGATCCGTGCGCTGTGGCGGTCCTCAGCAACGGACGAAAAGTCGGCTACGTCTCCGCCGCGAGAGCGAAGATCCTCGCACCGCTGTTCGACACCATCGCGTCCGCTGGTTATGTGGTCGGTGGGACCGGACCTTCAGACGACAGCGTTCAGCTTTGGGTCGACATCCCGAAGGCTGACGCGTTGCGAGCATTCGTGAAGTCCCGATCGTCTTGACAACTCCTGTCCGGCGCGGTGGCCGGTCGTTGACCGTACCTAATGGGCGGCATCGGGCAATGCATCGATCAACGATGGAAGTAGAGTCCGGCGCTCGGATGTGCCAGGCACACGCGCCGTCCATTCACAACGTCAAGCTTCTTGTCGCAGATCGTGCAGATGGGCTCGTCATAGAGCCCACCCAGGGGGTGGTCGTCCCAGTCGAGGAAGCCTGCGTGGTCGAACATGAAGGCCTCGGAGTAGCCGCGCTGGCTAGCCGTCCTCGTACGGCAGGCGGTGCAGTAGACGATGTGCGTCTCAGCGCCGTCCTCGTCTGCCTCCAGTCTGACTGCGTACGACTGTGGTCGATCCTCTCCACAGAGGTCGCACCGACGGTGAAGTTTGGAACGAGCCACCCGGTCAAGTTATCTGACGAAGCGGCGCGATCGGAAGCCGGTCGCTCACTGTACGGACCGTGGTGGCAATGTATCTCTCGTTAGCCGTCTCCGGCCACGCACGTATGACCCGAACGAGGCCATGGTCGACGAGGGTGCGGCATACGCACTATGAAACCTCGTGCGGCGCTTCCGCAGTCAAGGAGACCTGGCACGGCTGGATTGCCCAGTTGCTGACGGGCGCCTGAGGGGAGGAAACACCGGGATGCTGCTCACCACAACGATGCGGCAGGAGTGGCACGCATAGGCAGCGCCCCCATCCCAGTACGGCCCCGCACGCGGGGCAGTGCGGGGTCTCCCCGTCTGCAATCGGATCGTTGACCATGAGATCGAAACCCTAACGGCCGGTCGAACATTGACGCTCGTGCGCCAAGGACGGCAATCCGAGGTCCGAAGTACAGCCACCGCCAGTGCCGCCCTTTTGACCCACCAGAACAACGATGCACGCAGGCACTTTCTGTGAATCCATAACGTAATATTGCAACGACTAGTACTCTGTCCACATGCGCGGCGGGCTCGAGAGATGGAAACGGGGAGTTGAGTCTCACGGCATCCGCTCCGCGATCGCCTACGCTCTCACTGGCGGGTGCGACGCCGCAACGCGCCTCTCAAGGGGTGTCGAAGCGCTGACGGAGTACGGTGGTGAGCCAGCCGTTACCCGGTTCACCGTCGCCAATGGGCATGTCGCGGCCGATCGACTGGACCGCTATCAGCTTGCACAATGGGTCGACGGGCGAGACCCGCTTACCGGCGAGCGCCGCGGACGCGAACTCCTTTCGCCCGACGCCGATCTCGTGCTCGACGGCACGATCAACGCCCCGAAGTCGTACAGCCTGGTCGCGCTGCTGCATCCAGAGCTGGTGGGCCGCCCCCTTCATTCGGTCCGGTCGCTGTGCGAGTCGTCGGTTTCCAGTTGATGGGTGCATTGCCGAGCGTAGTCGACCGGTGCGAGG
>NZ_JACCCG010000012.1 GCF_013410955.1 Microbacterium sp. AK009
CTATCGAGTACGAGACCGAATACCATCAAGCACACGCCCAGGAGCCCCTGGCCGCGTGACAGAAAAGCCTCCACGGAACCCAGGACGGTTCAGGCGGCGTTGTGGGCGGCGCCGAGGTGGATGACGGCTTCTTCGTAGGATTCGGCCCAGACGCCGATGATGCGGCCGGTGGTGTTCTGAGCGGTCCACCATGCACGGTCGGGACCGGAGGGGCCGTGACGGTCGTAGGTGGGGATGCCGAGGGCGGTGAGTTCGGCGTCGATAGCGGCCCATTCGCGGCGCACGCTGTCGTTCGTGGCGTGGTCCCCGTGGTTCGCGGCGTCGCGGACGCGCCCGGCAGCGTCCCAGAGGGCGTTCAGGCTAGCGCGCGATGGTCTTCTACTTCGTGTCATCTCTTCTTCTCCTCACCGTTTTCCCGGCGTCGGGCCGGACACGTAGTGCCGGTGCGGGCTGAGGCGGCGTAGTGCCCGGAGGGAGCGGTTGCTAAGCGGAGCCTGGAGCGCAGCGGAGGGTGGAGTCTGCAAAGAGCGACCGGAGGGAACGGAGCCGGTGGAGCTCGCATAGGCTCGGAGTTTCCGGCTCGACCCTGGGAACCAAAGACAGCGCCGCGTAGCGGCTCGTCCAGTCGGCCGTGGGCCGGCTGCTTTCCACAGTTCGCGCGGGAGGCGCTTCGAAGTCACTGTGACTTGGTAGACAGTGGGTCTGTGCGGTGGGAGGTTGGGCTCATGAGCAAGCGGGCGCGGATCGCGAGGACCGCGGCGATATCGAACGGCATGGTCTGGTTCGGTCTGGCCCTCTTCGTCGGAGCGTTCGCGGTGCAACTGGCGCCGTCTGCCCTGGCGGGCGAATGGGCAGGCGTCGTCGGATGGATCTGTCTGGTTCTCGCCACCATCGGGCTGATCGTGATGGGGCTGGTGGAGCAGCGCACGATGCGCGCCGCTCGGATCAAGTACGGTCACCATCCCTGAGCGCTGATGGACGAGTTCGAACACGCACGCCAGCCGGCCTGCCCTGGCTGTAGGACAGCGCTGTATGACGTTGTAGGCGGGTATGTCTGCCGCTCGTGCGATCTGGCGTACCTGCCTCACGTGAGCTTGCTCACCGCCGCAAGCAGCGATCGCTCGTTGGCGACCTGACGTATCCTCGATTCGACTTTCATCTCTCGGCCGGAGGAAGGAACCCGGTCTGGGGTGACGAAGAACCGTCGCTATGAGGCGAAGTCAGCGGAGTTGCATCGGCTGCATGACCCTAGCCGTGCACTACTGACGAAGATGTCGCCAGGCGCTGTTCCGCAGAGCTGCATTTGGTTGACAAAACTCCTGCGCTTCCCGTTTAATGCATGATTAACTCGTCAAACGGGAGGATCATGAAGGATCGGGTCCCGTTTGGGTCGGCCAGTCTGTATCTGTCGACGATGTGGCTTTCCTGCGCGAAGACGCGGCGGTCTTCGATGCGATGCTGCAGGGTTGGTCCGCGCAGCAGGTCGGTGGCCGGGCGTTACAGTCCCGGACGGTGAACCAGAGCCTCCACGCCGTGCGGAGATTTCAACGCCACGCCAACGCCTATCCCTGGCACTGGACGGCCGCAGCGTTCGACGAGTGGATGCTCGATATGGCGTCCGTGCGCCAGTTGGCACCCTCGACGCTGCGGAACAATCAGCATGCGATTCGGCAGTTCTGCGACTTCCTCTGCTCGCCGCATTACGGGTGGGCCCAGGAGTGCGAACGCAGGTTCGGGACGCACCCGGTGCAGGTATGCCATGAATGGAACACCCGCCCGCACGTCCAGGACTACGAAGGCGATCCGCGTCGACGACCACTCACGCGCTCCGAGCTGCAGCTGCTGTTCGATCGCGCAGACGACGAGGTAGAGGCCCGGGTGTCCACCGGGCGGAAGGGTGCCGCGTCCGCATATCGGGATGCGACGTTGCTGAAGGTGATCTATAGCTGGGGATTGCGAGCCCGCGAGGCGTTGATGCTTGACACGGTCGACTTCTACAACAACCCAAAGTTTCCCGCCTTCGGAGACTTCGGTTTCTTGCGTGTGCGATACGGCAAAGCGTCTCGAGGGTCCCCGCCGAAACCCCGCACCGTGGCGACGGTGCTGCCGTGGGCTGTGACGGCGGTGGAGGACTACGTTCGCAACGTTCTTCCGCTCGTGAGGGTGGGGACGACGTCGGCGATGTGGGTCTCCGAGCGCGGGACACGGCTGGGCACCCGTTCGCTGAACGACAAGTTCGCGCAACTCCGCGACGACATCGGCCTAGATCCCCGGCTGACACCGCACTGCCTGCGGCACAGCTATGCCACCCACCTCATCGAGGACGGCCACGACCCGGTCTTCGTCCAACGGCAACTCGGACACGCGTACCAATCGACAACCGGGATCTACACGCACGTCTCAGCAGAGTTCGCGAACCGGATGCTGGCATCTGCTCTGGACCGCGCGGGCCTGATGAACAATCTCGACAACAAAAGGGAGACCTCATGACGGTGATGATCGGCTATGAATGGCGCTTGCGGGAGCAGATGGCGGCGGCAGGGATGTTCAGCACCACGAAGCTGATTCCCCTGCTCGCCGAGCGTGGGGTGCACTTGTCATCGAGCCAGGTCTACCGGCTCGTGGCCGACAAACCCGAACGCCTCAACCTGAGCGTCCTGATCGCGCTCACGGACATCCTCGGGTGCACCGCCGATGACCTGATCGTGAAGGTGGACCTGGGCCGGGCGCGCGAGACGGACCAAGCGGTCAACGGCGACTCCGCGTCCGCAGCGATCCGCGATCGCGGACTCAGACCCCAACGCGCCCACCTGACTGACTGACAGCAATGCCCGAGCCACCCACCTGCGGGCACAGCGGGACGGTTGCCGCGGTCCTTCCCAGCGGCCGGTACTGCCACTACTGCCGGCGCTATGGACCGGAGTTCCTACGCCCCTGCAGCCGCTGCAACAGGATCGATCACCTCACCGCTCAGCTCTGCCGCCATTGCCGCGCAGCTGACGCCCTCGCGGCCACCTTCACCGACGACGTTCTCCGCCGACAACCGAAGCTCGCCGCGCTGAACCAGCACCTCCGCGACGCGGACACCGATTACGTGGTGAGTCTCACCACGAGGCGATCCAACGTCTGGCGCACCATCACGGCCGTCACCGCGCTCCGGGAGCCGGTGACCCACGACCGGCTCGATCGGCTCGGAACCATGCGGGCCGTCTCGCAGGTGCGCTCTTTGCTTGTGCAGCTTGACGTGCTCCCCAGCCGAGACGAGTACGCGATCGCCTTCCAAGCCCTGGCAGCGCGTGAGATCGCGGCGCTACCGCACGGCCCGGACCGACTCGCGGTACGCCAGTTCGTGCGATGGAGACAGCAACGCACGGACACCACCCGCCACCTGACGATGACGCAGGCAGCCAACGACCGCAACGAGCTCCGCGTAATCCTGTCCCTGATCCGCGCCGTCAACGCCGCCAGCGCCACGATCAACACCGCTCAGCAGGCAACACTCGACTCCTGGGTGGTGAGCGTCCGCACCCCACTGAAGGCGCGCCGGTTCCTCCTCTGGTGCGCGACATCTGGCACCAACACCGGTCTCGTCGCCCCGGGCTATCAACGAAAGCCGTTCAACCTCGGAGGAAAACTCACCGGCTCCAACGAGGCCGCGCTGCGACGAGCTCTCACCGAGGACATTCACCCACCGCGGATCCGTTTAGCTGTGGTGCTCACCATCGCCTACGGGATACGCGTGCACAAGATCGTGCAGCTGCGACGTGACGCACTCGCACTGATCGACGGGCGACCACGGATCCGCTTTGGCACTCTCGATCTGGAACTTCCCGTTGTCGCGGCCCCGTGGGTCGAATCGATCCTCGCCGGCACGACCGTTCGCAACCGTGTCGGCGGAAGGCCGGGCGATGAAATCTGGATCTTTCCCGGCTACCGACACGACGACCACATGCTTCCCGGAAGCCTCGCCGCGAAGTTGCGCGCGATCGGCGTCTCACCCCGCCGAGCACACCAAGCCGCAGCTGCCTCACTCATCACCCAGGTCCCGCCCGCCGTCATCGCCCGGCTCCTCGGTATCAGCCTGACAACAGCAACAGCCTGGTACGCCCTGGCCGGCAGCAACATAGAGCATCGCTAAGTGACTTGCCCGGCGGCTACCCGTGTAGAGCCAGCGGTCCCCGAGCTCCAGCCGACCTTGGCCGCCGGTTCTGGCGGAGGTAAGGGCAACCGGGAACGCGTGGACAAAACCCGGGGAGCCGGGAACGTCTCAGTGAACCAGATTGAGGAGCCCCATGAACGATTCTTTGGATGACCGCTTGCAAGACGCAGGGAAGGTCTTCACCGACAACGCAGAAGTGAGCCGTTCGTTGGCGGATCTGCTCGATGCGCGCCTGGCTGCATCACCTAAGTCGAGCCGCCGACGGGTTGCGAGCCTGGCCGGAGCCGCGGGCGTCCTTCTCGCCATGACCGGCGCCGGTGCCGTAGCCGCGTCACAATGGGGGCCCTGGGTTACCGTCACAGACCCTGACGTCGTGCTCGAGCGATCATGGACCGACGCTGAGGGAGAGTGGCTCGGAGACTGCGAAACCCGCTTTGCGATGGAGGCCCTCCCGGAAGAAGTGCGAGCCACTGCTGAGACCTGGCTGTCAGCGCAGGACCTTGATGCTCTGGAGCCTGATCCGCAATCCGTTGCCGGCACCCTCAACGCTCTCGGACGTCTCGACGAGTTGCCGCGCCTCCTCCCGGGTGAACAAGCCGCGGACTACGGGGTCTACCATGAGGGTCCGCTGTGGTCAGCGGACTGGTTCTCAGATGCCAGGATCCTGCAGGACGCCACAACATCGGCGCTCTCGGCCGAGCTCGCGGCGGTCATCTTCGAAGCCAGTCCAGACCTCGCCGACGGCGGGATCGGGTCTGTCGTTGAAACGCAGTGCACGACCGACCCGGCCCCGGGCACCCCGTGATCTCGCACGTCGTAAAGGACAGTGCACCCGCCCTTCTCGGCTATTTCCTGCGTCGCGTTGATATCCCCGAAGATGCCGCTGACCTCGTTGCCCAAACGGTTGAAGCCGCCGTTCGCTCGATGAGAAAGATGCCAGAAGATCAGCACCGTGCGCGGCTCTGGCTCTTCGGGATCGCCCGAAACATCTTGCAGCACCATCACCGATCGATCCGGCGCCACGACGCCCTCGTACAGCGCCTCGCGCAAACAATCAGGGACAGTCATGTCGTCGACGACGGGGAACGGATGGACGTCCGACGCGCGGTCTCCGAGCTACCCGAGGACCTTGGAGAGCTGATCCGGCTCGTGCATTGGGACGGGTTCTCCATCGATGACGCGGCACGTCTACTCAACGTGAATCCCTCGACCGCTCGAAGTCGTCACGCGCGCGCAAAGGACCTCCTCCGGGCCAAGTTGTCCCCAGCGCCCGCCAACATGCAGGCACCAGAATCCAAAGTGACATAACGTCGCCGACCCGCCACCCACGCAAGTTGAATCATCGCCCGCTCGCCTCCGCCGCGCGAAACCTGACCCAGGCTCGGCGACGCTACGCGCAGAAGTTGGAGGCGCCGGGCTCGACCTCAACTCCGCCTACGACACGCCGAACCAGATGAGGAGACGCACAATGCGCGCATACCCGGTCGGCCCCGCCGACATCGAACTGCCCCCGACTGAACCGATCGATATCTCATGGATCGTCGCGGCAACCGCGACGGCGACCACCAACCTGCCCTAACTCGAGAAGGTGACCACCTCATCGGTCCAGCCGCCAGCCGATAGGCGTTGAGGAAGACCATCCGGCGCGCAAGTCGTGGGCATCGGATCCCGATCGCGAGCCTCGGCAAGCCACAACACTGCCGAATCGAACTCTGCGTGTTACCGGCACACTACGACGCGCTGAACGATGAGCGCATCCAGCAGAGCACGACACGTCGGCGGGCCTGCACACTCGGCAGCAACGCCTACGGGCCCCAACCGATCCAGTGGGCACCGCGCGGACGGCTCCCCGAGGTGTGGGCGTGGATCTCGTGGGCGGATGAGCCCGCCTCTCGCCTTCCGGCCGAAGCTGCGGGATGGAACGACCGTGTCGTCATCGTCGAATGGGAAGCTTCCGGCGGTCGGCGCAGCGTCGTTGTGTGGCGCAATGCGGTAACTCGCCGCTGTCCCGAACAGAAGTAGGAGCGATTGCGTGGTTTCGGGTCAGGACAGGCTAGGCGTGCGGCCGCTTTGCGGCGTCGTGAATCCGGCGGAAACGAAGGGCGCGCCCGAATCCACGAATCGTGCCGCCAGCCGCAACTCTGTCATCGCCGCCGCGCGGGAGTCTTCGATCGACGCCTCGATCGGGCTACGCGTCATGCTCTCCGCAATGGCCGCGACCGCGGCATCCCTCGTCCGAGCAATCGCGATCGCCTCATTGTGAGCGCGACCCCGGGTCATTCCGACATACAGCCCCGACGCATCCACGCCGGGACCGACGATCGACGCGTCGGTCGTCTCTCCCTGAATTCCGTGGACGGTGGACGCATAGGCCAGGTGTACGTGCGACGCAGCGTAGTCAGTGGAGATGCGACGGATGTCGGCGCTGTCGGTGAGGCTAACGAGGTCGATACTGCCGGGACGGATGCGACGGATAGCCCAAACCGCGCGATTGTCGACGTCAGCGGCTCTGTCGTTGCGGCGCGTCTGCACCACGTCGCCTTCAAGCAGCCGTTGCTCGCCGCGTCCGACGGCCACCCGGTTCAAACGCAGCTGGCCGAGGTCCAGCCGCCGCTGCTGGATCGCGTCGTTGACGGCGTCTGCTTCCTCGTTCGTCGCGGTGACGAGCGCCACTCGCCTGTGCCGACCGGCCCATCGAAAGTACGCCTCGGCCATCAAGTCACGGGCACCGCTATTGTCATCGACGCGATGTATGACTCCTCGATCGTCCAATTCGGCGGCGACGGCGAGCGCAGCATCCATCGATCCTGGTTCGCGGAGCCGGAGTGTCAGTGCCGCGTACTCCTGGTCGCGGAAGCGATGCACCGCGCTGAGTTCGACGACAGAACCACTTCGGCGAGCCATGGTCGCCATGGCACCCGAGTGGCCCACGGGCATGGCCTGGAGATGGTCACCCACCATCGCCAGGCCAGCGCCAGTCTCGAGAGCGAGCGCAGCGAGGGCGTTGGCCGTGTGGAGATCGAGCATGCCGGCTTCGTCAATGACGATGCGGTCGTCGTGGTTGACTGGGTAGCGGGTCGACCCCGGGTAGGGAGCGCCCGTGGTGGGGTCGATGTCGCCGGGGATGAGGCGTGTCCAGGTCTCCGCACCAGCGGCGTCGCGCCCCCAGCGCCATCCATGGTCGGCAAGCAGCGCGTGTACCGACGAGGCGGGTGCACCGATCTCGCGTCCGGCGACCGATGCCGCCTTTCGAGTCGGCGCCACAACGATGAGCCGACGACGCTGGAGGGTAAGTGCGGCGTGCGCGACACGGAGCATCGTCGTCTTTCCCGTGCCAGCCGGTCCGGTGATGGTCACGAGCCGGTCAGTGCCGGCGATGGCACCAGCGGCCTCAGCCTGCCCGGACTCGATGACGACACCTGTTGGCAGTTCTGACTCTGAGACCAGTCGCATGGCCTCGGGTGACAGCGCGGCTCCGGCGATGTTGAGCGAGCCGAACCGGCGGGCAAGCTCGACCTTGAGCGCGGCGGTGCGCGTCGTCATGTACCCCTTGATGTGTTGAGGCCGGTCTACGGCGCCGTCGAGCAGGTCGACCGTGTGAGCGAGCGAACGCGATACGACAGCGTCGATCGTCGCCTGAAGCGCCTGACGGTGGGCGACGACCCCGGATGCCGCGACCGCACGCGTCGCTCCCGCGCGGAGATCGAACAAGCTAACGCGCCCGCCAGAGCCCGCCGACCGGTCATCGGCGTCCACGATCGCTCGAGCCGCTAACAGATCGAGATCGATGTTCTCGACGTCGACAGCCCGCACTGCGACAGACGCGCGCTCCGCCAGCAGCCAGGGGTCGATCGCGGCTAACTCATCTCGGACCGTCTGCTCCCAGGCATCCTCCTCCAGTCCCTTCGGCTTGCCGGGCCGCTCCTTCGCCCACGCCTGACGATCGATCTGCTTCTGGATGTCACGGCTGGGCTCTTGTCCCGGGTGATCGTCGCGCCACTCGGCAAGAAGTGTCGCGCGGTTCGCTTCGATCTGGCTCGACCGGCGTGACAGAGCGGGCACGGCGTGTGCGACCTGCGGAACTTCCCCGTCGACGCCGATTGTGTAACCGTGTCGCGCCAGGGCGGCAATCCAGTCGGGGTCGGTACGGGCCGCGACATCCCCCTCAGCGTTGATGAGCGTGTGCAGCCGCATCGCCACGCGCGAGTCAACGTTCGACCACTTCCCGTCCTCGCCGAGCACCTTGACGCTTAGCCAAAGGTGCCGGTGCACGTGCGGATCGAGTGCCCGTGACCGCCGATGCTGGAGCTCCACAACCTCGATCTGATGGAGTGGCTGTCGGATGCTGCCGCCCGAGCCTCGACGAGCGTTCAACTCACGTTGCCACGTGGTGATGATGCGATTTCGCAAGCGGTCCTGCAGGGCCTCGAACTCGGCTGCCAGTGGACTGACCCCGTCTTGTAGGTCCAGTCGTTGTGTGAGTCGTCCTGTCGCCCGAGGGTTCGGGCAGGGAGACTGGTCAGATCATGACGAACAG
>NZ_JACCCG010000013.1 GCF_013410955.1 Microbacterium sp. AK009
TGGACTGACCCCGTCTTGTAGGTCCAGTCGTTGTGTGAGTCGTCCTGTCGCCCGAGGGTTCGGGCAGGGAGACTGGTCAGATCATGACGAACAGCAGGAAGCGTCACACCCCGGAGCAGGTCGTCCGAAAGCTCGGGCAGGCCGACAGGATGCTCGCCGACGGCGCGGACGTCGCCGCGGTGTGTCGGGAGCTCGGCGTGTCCGAGCAGACGTACTACCGGTGGCGGAACCAGTACGGCGGCCTGAAGGCCGACGACGCGAAGCGTCTCAAGGAGCTCGAGAAGCAGAACGCCACTCTGAAGCGGCTGCTGGCCGAAGCGGAGCTGGAGAAGGCCGCGCTGAAGGAGTTGGCTGAGGGAAACTTCTAGGCCCGGGCAGGCGCCGCGCCGCCGTCGCTCACCTGATCAGGACACTGCAGGTGAGCGAGCGGATGGCGTGCCGTCTGGCCGGGCTGAGCAGGTCCGCGTACCGTCGCCCGCTCAAGGGCGACACGACCGCCGACCCGGACAGGGCGTTGCGGGACTGGCTGCGCGCGTACGCGAAGAAGCATCCGCGGTGGGGATACCGCAGGGCCTACCACGACGCTCGCGGCGAGGGGTGGGTCGTGAACCACAAGAAGATCCAGCGGCTCTGGCGCGAGGAAGGCCTCCGTGTCCCCCAGCGGCGGCGGCGCAAAC
This sequence comes from Microbacterium sp. AK009, assembly GCF_013410955.1. GTDB lineage: Bacteria > Actinomycetota > Actinomycetes > Actinomycetales > Microbacteriaceae > Microbacterium. The sequence goes on from NZ_JACCCG010000013.1 coordinate 678, forward strand.
GCGTCGGATCCTCGACCGTCGACGCCCCGGCAGCGGTCGCACCGAATCTCGTGTGGGCGGTGGACTTCCAGTTCGATGCCGACGAGCAGGGCCGCCCGATCAAGATCTGCTCCATCGTCGACGAACACACCCGTGAGTGCATCGGAGGGCTTGTCGAGCGGTCGATCACCGCGGACCGACTCACTGCCCACCTCGAGGACCTCGTCGCCGTCCGCGGCGCGCCCGCGGTGCTCAGATCAGACAACGGCCCGGAGTTCATCAGCGACGCGATGGCCGACTGGGCCGGCACCCGCACCGGCCTGTCCTACATTCCGCCCGGCTCGCCCTGGCACAACGGGTACGTCGAGTCGTTCAACAGCAGGCTCCGCGACGAGTGCCTGAACATCAACAGCTTCTACTCGCTGCTGCACGCCCAGGTCGTGATCGGCGACTGGAAGACCGAGTACAACCATGACCGCCGGCACTCATCGCTCGGATACCTCGCACCGGTCGACTACGCTCGGCAATGCACCCATCAACTGGAAACCGACGACTCGCACAGCGACCGGACCGAATGAAGGGGGCGGCCCA
>NZ_JACCCG010000014.1 GCF_013410955.1 Microbacterium sp. AK009
TGAACCGTCCTGGGTTCCGTGGAGGCTTTTCTGTCACGCGGCCAGGGGCTCCTGGGCGTGTGCTTGATGGTATTCGGTCTCGTACTCGATAGGTGGTCGGTATGCGATCGATGAGTGCAGCCGCTCGTAGTTGAACCACGTGACCCACTCGGCGGTGGCTGTCTCTACCTGTTGCCGCGATGTCCAGGATCGACGCCGATGGATCAGCTCGTTCTTGAACAACCCGATGGTCGACTCCATGAGGGCGTTGTCCAGCGCGTCGCCGACTGACCCAATCGACCCGGCGATCCCGGCTTCACGGAGTTGCTCGGTGAGCGCGATGGAGGTGTATTGGCTGCCGGCGTCGGAGTGATGGACCAGCCCGTCGCCGGTGAATGTCGCCGAAGTCCGCCGCCGCGTCGCGAGCGCTTGCTGCAGAGCGTCGGTGACCAGCGAGCTTTCCTTCGACATCGACGCCTTCCAACCCAGGATGCGGCGGGAAGCGACGTCGGTGATGAACGCGACGTAACAGAACCCCTGATACGTCCACACATAGGTGAAGTCCGCGACCCAGACGGTGTCGGGCTTGCTGATGCCCCATCCTCGTTCGACGAGATCCGGAAACCGCGCCGCGGTCTCATCCCGCCGCGTCGTGATGGTTCGGTGCTGGCCGCGCACGACGCCCACGCAGCCGGCGGCGCGCATCAGCCGAGCGACCCGGTCACGGCCGACGTGGTGCCCTTCCCGACGTAGGGCATGCCACATCTTCCGCACCCCGTACACACCGTGATTGCGTTCCCAGACCGCGCTAATCACCGCAGTCAGCGTCGCGTCCGACACGGCCCGCTTCGACGGCGGCCTGCTCTTAACCGCGTAATACGTTGACGGGGCGATCTGCATCCCGTGCTCGGTGAGCACCCTGCAGACCGGCTCGACCCCGAATCTCGACCGTTCCCGATCGACGAACTCAACAATCAGCTTGAGGGGCGGTCGAGCTCCGCCGCGAAGAAAGCCGACGCGCTCTTCAAGATCGCGTTGGCCCGCCGCAACTCGGCATTCTCACGCCGCAGTTTCTTCAACTCCGCCAGCTGATCACTGGTTACCCCAGGCCGAGCACCCCCATCGATCTGCGCACGCCGCACCCAGCCCTTAATCGTGTCCGCAGGAACCCGCGTCAGCATCGACACCTGATT